>NZ_CP137689.1:0-2806995 GCF_003383015.2 Haloferax sp. Atlit-48N
ATGGACGAGGAAGAGAATCCGCGAGGCGGCGCACGAGGGGAAGCCGGGAACAGCACGCCGGACGACGGCGGCGCGGACGCCGACGCCGATGCTGGCACCGACACCGACGACACACCCAGTAACGACGCGTCCGGCGGTGACGGTTCCGCCGACAGTTCCGCCGTCGAGGACGACGTGTCGCCCGAAGACATCGACATTCAGGCGAGCATCGGTCCCGACGCCGACGCGCCCGACGCGTCCGACGAGGATCTCGACCAGCACAAAGACCCCGACGTCGGCCTCGACAAAGTCGTTCTCAACGACGACGAGGGGTCGAAGGGGCTGTTCGACGACCTTCTCGCCGGCGAGCCGATTTTCGAGAACAAGGAAGTCCTCCGCCCGTCGTACACGCCACACGAACTCCCGCACCGGACCGACCAGATAAACCAGATGGCGACGATTCTCGTCTCCGCCCTGCGCGGGGAGACGCCGTCGAACATCCTCATCTACGGGAAGACGGGGACCGGGAAGACCGCGAGCGCGAAGTTCGTCAGCCAGGAACTCGAATCCACCTCCCAGAAGTACGACGTGCCCTGCGAGGTCGAGTACATCAACTGCGAGGTGACGGACACGCAGTACCGCGTGCTCGCGCAGTTGGCGAACAAGTTCATCGAGAAGAACGTCGAGCGCATCGAGGCCGAACAGGAGCGCCTCGACGAGATGCGCACGCGGGCGACCGAAGACCCCAACGCCCTCGAAGAGACGCCGTACGACTCCATCGCCGAAATCGACGAGCGCGCGGCGGAACTCGACGACGACGCCGACGAGATGGAGACGGTGCCGATGACCGGGTGGCCGACCGACCGCGTCTACACGACGTTCTTCGACGCCGTCGACTACAAAGAGCGGGTGGTCGTCATCATGCTCGACG
Organism: Haloferax sp. Atlit-48N; assembly: GCF_003383015.2. Lineage (NCBI taxonomy): Archaea > Methanobacteriati > Methanobacteriota > Halobacteria > Halobacteriales > Haloferacaceae > Haloferax > Haloferax sp. Atlit-48N. The sequence continues at coordinate 911 of NZ_CP137689.1, forward strand.
AAATCGACAAACTGGTCGAGAAGTCGGGCGACGACACGCTGTACAACCTCTCGCGGATGAACTCCGAACTCGATAACTCCCGCATCTCCATCATGGGCATCTCGAACGACCTGAAGTTCACCGACTTCCTCGACCCCCGGGTCAAGTCGAGCCTCGGCGAGGAGGAAATCGTCTTCCCGCCGTACGACGCGAACCAACTCCGCGACATCCTCCAGCACCGCGCCGACGTGGCGTTCAAGCCCGGCGCGCTCACCGACGACGTGATTCCGCTGTGCGCCGCGTTCGCCGCGCAGGAACACGGCGACGCCCGGCGCGCGCTCGACTTGCTCCGCACGGCCGGCGAACTCGCGGAGCGCGGGCAGGCCGACACCGTCGAGGAGGCCCACGTCCGGCAGGCGCAGGACAAAATCGAACTCGACCGGGTGGTCGAGGTCGTCCGCACCCTGCCCACGCAGTCGAAAATCGTCCTCTTCGCCATCATCCTCCTGGAGAAAAACGGCGTCCGCAACATCAACACCGGCGAGGTGTTCAACATCTACAAGCGCCTCTGCGAGGAGATCGACGCCGACGTGCTGACCCAGCGCCGCGTCACCGACCTCATTTCGGAACTCGACATGCTCGGCATCGTCAACGCCGTCGTCGTCTCGAAGGGCCGCTACGGCCGGACCAAGGAAATCAGCCTGTCCGTCCCCATCGACGAGACCGAGGCCGTCCTGCTGACGGACTCCCGACTCGGCGACATCGAGAGCGCACAGCCGTTCGTGCAGGCGCGGTTCGACAACTGAAACTGAAGAACGAAGTCCCGAAGTCCGACGCTTTTAGTGCACTCGCGTCACGCCGCGAGCGCGGCGGTCCGCATCGGTGTGTTCCCCGCTTCGACCCGAAGCGGTGCCGTCGTCGACGCCGCGTCGCTTCCCGGCGCGTCGCCTCCCGCCGCGTTTGCCGTCGACGCGTCGGGAACCGCCGTTTCCATCGTCGGCACGTCGACGAACTCGACAGGGGCGGGCGCGACCGGCGTCGTCGTCGCCATCGAGTTGGCGAGCGTCAGCCGAACCCACCCGAGAAGCGGGATACGGATTCGCGCGACGCCTTGGACCCACTCGGGGCGGACCGGGTCGGCGATACCGCTTACTTGGTCGTACCGGGGGTTGTTGTCGCCTTTCGTGATGAAGCCGCTGTACTCGGCGGGGCAGTTGGCGAGTTCTCGGCAGTTGTCGGCCGACATGTACTCGGGGTTCGCCCGGTCGTACCAGTTCTCTCCGTCGTCGACCCAGAACATCGCCCGGTGGATAATCGGGGGACCTGCCGACCCGGGGTCGTCGTAGACGATGACGCTCCCGGGGCCGCCGAACTTCCGGTAGTCGACCTCCGCGCCCGTCTCGGCCGTGACGACGGCGGTCCCCTCGACCGCCGAGTCGGGGGCGTATCGCTCCGGTCCCGTGATGAACACGAGGTCGCCTTTGTGCATGTGCGGTTCCATGCTCCCGCTTTCGACGGCGACCATCGGCGGCCACACGCCGCTCAGCGCGAACAGGAGCAACCCGACGGCCAACACGGCGAGCGCGCTCGTCAGGAGTTCGCGGACGAACAGAAGCGGCCCCTCCTCTGCCGTCCGAAGCCGAGTTAGCACGCCTTCGTCGGAGGTTGGACCGCGCCGCGAGTCGGGGGAGGGCGGGCGGCCATCGTCGTCACTCATCACTCCCAGTTTACCCGGACTGGGTTTCAACGTTCTGGGTTTCGGCATCCTTTTTGCCGCGTGTCGCGCACTCCGGGTGTGCCACTGGAGACGCCGGCGCGCATCGTCCGGACGCTCGTCGGTCGCGGCTACAACGCCGAACGCGAGGCCGTGACCCTCATCGCCGGCTCCGACGACCCCGGCCGAACCCTCGCCCGCGTCGTCGAAGCCGCCCCGGACGACGCGCTTCGCATCACCGCCGACCACGTCCGCGAGGTGCTCGCGTCCGCCCCCGCCGCGGACCCGTCGGGAACCGAACCGACGCCCCCGGCCGCTGCGGACGCTGCGAACGCCGCGGACGCCGACGTGTCCGCCTCCGCCGCATCAGACCCCTCCGTTTCCGCTGCAACATCGCACGACAACGCGGCCCACACCGACCAGTCTGCTCCAGCCGAAGCGCAGGGGACACCGGGCGGTCGGAACGTCGACCCGGCGCTTCGGTCCCTCGAAATCGCCAACGACATGACCGGCCAGTCGACGGGGACCGGCGAGTACGACGACTTCGTGAAGGTGTTCCGCGACCGCTACGAGAAGCTCTCGAAGCTGCTCCGCGGGCGCGTCAACCACCGCCCCGCGAAGGCCATCTCGAACATGTCCGGCGGCGAGGACGCCGAACTCATCGGCCTCGTCGACGACGTGCGCTCCACCAAGAGCGGCCACTGGATTATCGACCTCGAGGACACGACGGGGACGTTCCCCTGTCTCGTGATGAAGGACAAGGACATCGCGGGCTACGTCGACGAACTCCTCATGGACGAGTGCATCGCGGTCCAGGGGACGCTGTCGGGCGACGCGGGCATCCTCTTCGTCGACTCGATGCACTTCCCCGACGTGCCGCGGAGCCACCGCCCCAACACCGCCGACAGGGACGTGCAGGCGGCGCTCATCTCCGACGTGCACGTCGGCAGTCAGGAGTTCATGGCCGACGCGTGGAACCGCTTTGCCGACTGGCTCCACACCGAGGAGGCAGCGCGCATCGAGTATCTCCTCATCGCCGGCGACATGGTCGAAGGCGTCGGCGTCTACCCGAATCAGGACGAAGAACTCGACGTCATCGACATCTACGAGCAGTACGAGGCGTTCTCCGAGCACCTCAAATCGGTGCCCGGCGACCTCGAAATCGTGATGATTCCGGGCAACCACGACGCGGTCCGACTCGCGGAGCCCCAACCCGGCTTCGACGACGAACTCCGCGACATCATGTCGGCTCACGACGCCCGCATCACGAGCAACCCGTCGATGGTCACGCTCGAAGGCGTCAACGTGCTCATGTACCACGGTGTCTCGCTCGACGAGGTCATCGCCGAGTTACCGGCGGACAAGGCGAGCTACGACGAGCCGCACAAGGCGATGTACCAGCTTTTGAAAAAGCGTCACGTCGCGCCGCAGTTCGGGGGCCACACCCGCCTCGCGCCCGAGGAACTCGACTACCTCGTCATGGAGGACGTGCCCGACATCTTCCACACCGGCCACGTCCACAAGCTCGGCTGGGGCAAGTACCACAACGTCCTCGCGGTCAACTCCGGCTGCTGGCAGGCCCAGACCGACTTCCAGAAATCGGTCAACATCGACCCCGACGCCGGCTACGCGCCCATCGTCGACCTCGACACGCTGAACATGACGGTCCGGAAGTTCTCCTGAGGCGCGACCGTTTCACTACTGACGACCGTTCGACTCAGCGACCGCTCTCCTACCAGTATGCTCCCTGATAGCACGCCGGATGTGCGGCGACCGGGACCATTCCACCGTCGCTTTTTATCCGCGACGCCCACAGAATCGGTGATGACCGACGACGCGCTGTTCGACGCGACGAGCCTGAACGACCTGTCGCTTTCCAACCGAGTCGGGCTGGCACCGATGACGCGCATCAGCGCCACCGACGAAGGACTGGCGACCAACGAGATGGCCCACTACTACCGGAAGTTCGCCGACGGCGGCTTCGGCTTTCTCGTCACCGAGGGCGTCTACACGGACGACGCGTACAGTCAGGGCTACCTGAACCAGCCGGGACTCGTCACCGACGACCACGTCGAGGCGTGGACGACCGTCACGGACGCCGTCCACGAGGTCGACACGCCGATTTTCGCGCAGTTGATGCACGCCGGGGCGCAGTCGCAGGGCAACCCCCACCTCGACGGCGACCGGACGCTCGCGCCCTCCGCGGTCCAGCCCGACGGCCAGAAGGCCGAGGCCTACGGCGGCAGCGGCGAGTTCGCGGTCCCGAAGGCGGCCGACGAGACCGACCTCGAAACCGCCCGCGAGGGGTTCGTGCGGGCGGCGACGAACGCGGTCGAAGCCGGCTTCGACGGCGTGGAACTCCACGGCGCGAACGGCTACCTGCTCAACGAGTTCCTCGCGGCGGACGCGAACCGACGCGACGACGAGTACGGCGGCGGTCCCGAGTCCCGCGTGAAATTCCCCGCCGAGGTGCTTTCGGCGGTCACCGACGCGGTTCCCGAGGAGTTCGTCGTCGGCATCCGCGTCTCGCAGGAGAAAGTGACCGACGGCGACTACGAGTGGCCCGAGGGCGAGGACGCGGCCGCGGTCTTCTTCGAGGAGCTGTCGGCGGCCGGAGCCGACTACGTCCACACGACCGAGACCGACGCGACGACTCCGACCTTCGGCGCGGACGGTCCGACACTCGTTGAGGCCGCTGCCGAGTACGTCACCGACGACACGGTCGTCATCGCCAACGGCGGTCTCGGCGGCCCGGACGCGGCGCGGGCCGCCGTCGACGCCGGCGCGGACCTGTTCACGCTGGGCACGAGCGCGCTCGCCAACCCGGACTGGCCGGCGCGCGTGGCCGCCGGCGACGACCTCGACGCGTTCGACCCGGCGAAGTACCTCGCGCCGACCGCCGGGCTCTCGGACCACGAGGTCCCGTCCGAGCCGCCGCTCGCGGACGACTGACGCGCGCTCGACGGCGGCTTCTCCGCCTGCGAACTGCCCACCGAACCCCTTCGCTTCCACTCGAACTCCCGTTTCACAGTTCCTCGACGGTCGCCGTATTCGGACGCGCTAACTCGATTCGACTACCCGAGCGTCACGTCGAGGTAGAGCATCACGACGACGCCGACCATCGTCCCGAACGTCGCCACGCGCTCGTGGCCGTTCGAGTGCGTCTCGGGGACGATTTCGTCGGAGATGACGAACAGCATCGCGCCGGCGGCGAAGCCCATCGCGTAGGGGAGCAACGCCGCGGCGTACTGGATGGCCCACGCGCCGAAGACGGCGAGCGGAATCTCCACGAGGCCGGCGCGGATGCCCGCGAACGTCGCGTAGGTCGTGTTCCGAAGCCCGGCGTTGACGGCGGCGATGGAGACGGCCAGCCCCTCGGGGATGTTCTGGATGCCGATGGCGAGCATCAGCGGGACGGCGGTCCCGAGGTCGCCGGAGCCGAACCCGACCCCGACGGCGAGGCCCTCGGGCATGTTGTGGATGGTGATGGCGACGATAAACAGGACGACAGAGGCCATCTTTTTGTCCGTCTCCGGGGCGTCCGCTCGGGTCTTGCCGGTCACGAGAATGTGGACGTGCGGAATCCACAGGTCGGCTTGGTCGAGGACGACGACGCCGATGACGAAGCCGACGAGGACGGGAATCGGACTCCCGCCCGCCGCCTCGATGCCGGGGAGGATGAGGCTCGTGAAACTCGCGGCGAGCATGACGCCGGCGGCGAAGCCGAGGAGCGTGTCGAGCGAGCGCTTCGAGGGGTCGCGCCAGACGAGAATGAGGAGCGCGCCGAGCATGTTCATCCCGGCGATGACGATGCCGCCGAGGAGGCCCTGCATCACCGGGTTCGAGCCGGCGAGCGAGACGAACAGCTCTTCGACCGCCGTCACGGCCGTCTCACTTCCGGCGGCCGTCTCTCGCGTCGTTCGGTCATGGACCACCTGACGAGCGGGAGGTATGTATTCCCTCCGTCGGTTCTCGCCGGCCGCGAGGCTCGACTATCCCGTCTCGTCGAGGACGTACCGGAGCGTCGGGGACCCTTCGAACCGCGGGCCGTGGCCGACGCGGTCGAAGCCGACGTGCTCGACCGCCTCGCACAGCGGGGCCTCGGATTCGAGGACGAGCACCTCGACCGGCAGGTCTTCGGCGCTGGCGAAGCGCAGCGGCTCTTCGAGCAGTCGCCGCACCGCCGCCTCGGTGCCGCCGAGGCGGGTGACGTGGAGGACGCCGTCGCGGACGTCGAAGCCGACGAAGCCGAGCACCGGTTCGTCGTCGGCCGGCGCGTCGGCGTGGGGGTCCGAACTCGTCTCGGCGGTGGCGAGGCGGACCGTCCGGTCGCGTATCAGCCGACGCATCGCCCGTATCGGCGCGTCGGCGACGGCGGCGAGCGCCTCGGCGTCGGTGTCAACGGCGTCTCTGACATCCATGCCCGAACGTTCCGCGGCTTCGGTGATAAATCTCCGCCCGCGAGGCGTCGGTACGGGCCGTCTCAGCGCCGGATTCGCGGGTGACGGCAACGGTTGAATCGGAGGACATAGTTATACGTCCCCCCGCGTTAGCCCCTCGCATGTTTACCAACGAAGCCCCGAAGCGACGCGACGCACCGGAGGAACGATGCGCGTAGTCGCGAAGTTCGGCGGCACCTCGCTCGGGAGCGGCGACCGAATCAACCGCGCCGCCGACTCCATCGCCGCGGCCGTCGAACACGGCCACGAAATCGCCGTCGTCGCCTCCGCGATGGGCTCGACGACCGACGACCTCCTCGACGAAATCAAGTTCGAGGCCGACGACCGCGACCGCGCCGAAATCGTCTCGATGGGCGAGCGGACCAGCGTGCGCATGCTCAAGGCGGCGCTGGCCGCCCGCGGCGTCAACGCCCTGTTCGTCGAACCCGGCACCGACGAGTGGCCGGTCATCACGAACGACCTCGGCGAGGTCGACGTCGAGGCGACCCGAGAGCGGGCCGCGAAGCTCGCCGCCGAACTCGACGGCGTCGTCCCGGTCATCACCGGCTTCCTCGCGCAGAACCACGACGGCGAAATCACGACGCTCGGCCGCGGCGGCTCCGACACCTCCGCCGTGATGCTCGGCAACTACATGGACGCCGACGAGGTCGTCATCGTGACCGACGTGGAGGGCGTCATGACCGGCGACCCGCGCGTTGTCGAAGGCGCGCGCAACGTCGGCCGCATCACCGTCGACGAGCTTCGGAACCTCTCGTTCCGCGGGGCCGAGGTCGTCGCGCCGTCGGCGCTCTCGTACAAGGACGCGGCGCTGGACGTTCGCGTCGTCCACTACCAGCACGGCGACCTGCTCACCGGCGGGACGCTCATCGAAGGCGAGTTCCACAACCTCATCGACATGCAGGAAGAGCCCCTCGCGTGTCTCACCGTCGCCGGGCGGGCGATTCGCAACCGACCGGGCATCCTCGCGGACCTCTCGACCGCCCTCCGAGAGGAGGACATCAACGTCGACTCGGTCGCCTCCGGGATGGACTCCATCACGTTCTACGTCCTCGAAGACGACTCCGACCGGGCCGAGGCCGTCCTCCACGACCGCGTCGTCGCCGACGACGCGCTGTCGTCGGTCACCGTCGAAGACGACATCGCCGTCGTCCGCGTCACCGGCGGCGAACTCCCGAACCGCCCCGGCGTCATCCTCGACATCGTCGAGCCGCTGTCCGAGGCCGGCATCAACATCCACGACGCCATCACCTCCGCGACCTCCGTCGCCATCTTCGTGGCGTGGGACGACCGCGAGGAGACGCTCGGCATCATCCAAGACGAGTTCTGAGCCGGTTCTCGTCGCTGCTCTCGAAGCTGTTTCTCGCGCGCTCGCGTCCTCGAAAGTGACATCCCTCGACCGGTGGTCGTCGGCGGTCGCTGAAGTCGGCTCGTGGCGAGAACGGAACAGCCGGCGACACCGATGCACACACCAGTCCACGAGCGCCGAAAACCGGGCGTCGCCCCTCGATTTTCCGCCTGCCGATTACTTCACATTCGCGGGCCTATTGCGGGCATGAAATCGTACAAGGCGAAGATGGTCGAGCCCATCGAACTCCCCTCGCGCGAGGAGCGCGAGGCCGCCCTCGAACGCGCCGGCTACAACGCGTTCAACCTCGACGCTCGCGACGTGTACATCGACCTCCTGACCGACTCGGGGACGGGAACGATGTCCGCAGAGCAGTGGGCCGCGATGATTCGCGGCGACGAGGCCTACGCCGGCAGCGAGTCGTTCGCCCGACTCGCGGAGTCGGTCCGCGACGTGATGGGATTCGAGCACGTCGTGCCGACCCATCAGGGCCGCGGCGCTGAGAACGTCCTCTACGGCGTCCTCTTGGAGGACGGCGACGTGGTGCCGAACAACTCCCATTTCGACACGACCCGCGCCCACGTCGTCAATCAGGGCGCGGAGCCGGTCGACTGCCCGTCGCCCGCCGCTCGCGACCCCAACTCGACGGAGACGTTCAAGGGCAACTTCGACATCGACGCGGGCTACGCGCTCGTCGAGGAGGTCGGGGCCGACGCGATTCCCGTCGTCGCCCTCACCATCACGAACAACTCCGTCGCCGGCCAGCCGGTCTCGATGGCGAACATCCGCGCCACCGCCGAGTTCGCCCGCGACATCGACGCCATGTTCGTCATCGACGCCTGTCGGTTCGCGGAGAACGCCCACTTCATCAAGACCCACGAGGCGGGCTACGAGAACCACTCGGTCGCCGAAATCGCCCGCGCGCAGTTCGAACACGCAGACGCCATCACGATGTCCGGGAAGAAGGACGCCCTCGTCAACATCGGCGGCTTCGCCGCGATGCGCGACGAGACGGTGTTCGAACACGCGAAACAGCGCGCCATCCTCTTCGAGGGCTTTCCCACCTACGGCGGCCTCTCGGGCCGCGACATCGAGGCGATGGCCGTCGGCCTCCGCGAGGCCGTCACGCCGCCGTACGTGACCGACCGCGTCGAGCAGGTGGCCGAACTGGGCGACCTGCTGGTCGAGGCCGGCGTCCCCGTCTATCAGCCGACGGGTGGCCACGCGGTCTACCTCGACGCCGGCGAGGTGTTCCCGCACATCCCGAAAGAGGAGTTCCCCGGACAGGAACTCGTCTGCGCGCTCTACCTCGAAGGCGGCGTTCGCGGCGTCGAACTCGGCGGCTTCGCGTTCCCCGGAACCGACCGGCCGGACCTCGTGCGCCTCGCGCTCCCGCGGCGCACATACAGCCGCGAACACCTCGAACACGTCGCCGAGACGGCCGCGAAGGTGATGGCCTCGGCCGGCGAATACGGCGGCCTCGAAATCGTCGCGGAGCCGCCGATGAAGGAGCTTCGGCATTTCTCGGCGCGGCTCGAACCGGTGTCGAACTGACGGCCTCAGGACGGCTACTCGCGTTCCCCTATTTTCCCTCGTACAGCCGACTCGCCAGTCGCTCCGGCAGGCCGGCCTCGCGCACGCGCTCCGCGACGCGGTCGATGTCGTAGTTGACGCGTTCCGCCTCGATTTCCATCGCGTCGAGGTCGACGACCGCGTAGGCCGCCCGCGGGTCGCCGTCGCGGGGCTGGCCGACGCTACCGGGGTTCAGCACGATTCCGTCGTCGTAGATTCGGTGGCCCTGCACGTGGGTGTGGCCCAACACCAGCAGGTCCTCGTCGTCGAGGAGCGACGGCGAGAAGTCGTCGGGATAGGTGTAGCGGTCGGGGTGGTTCGGGTGGCCGTGGGCGAGTTTGACTCGGCCGTCGGCGAGCGTCCGGGTCTTCGGAAGCGCCGAGAGCCAGTCCATCGACGCCGGCGACAGCGCGTCGCGGGCGTAGTCGACGCCCGCGGCCGCCATGCTGTTGAAGCGGAAGCCGGTCCCCGACGTGACCGCGCGGTCGTGGTTCCCCGAGACGGTCGGCACGTCCCGTTCTGCGAGTTCGGACACGCACTCCTCGGGCCACGGGTTGTAGCCGACCACGTCGCCGGCGCAGACCAGTCGGTCGACCGAGGGCATCGATTCGAGCACCGCTTCGAGTGCCGGGAGGTTCCCGTGCACGTCCGAGATGACGCCCAGACGCATGGCTCGGTGTACGGCGTCGCGGCTGAAAAATCTCGGGCCGCGGCGGCGTTATTCGCCGTTGTAGAAGGCGGTCTCGACCGCGTCACCGACGGTCGCGGCGGCGGCGCAGACGGCGTGTTCGAACTCGTGGTCGTACAGTTCGCGGGCCGCGTCGGCGGCGGTTTCCGCGTCGAGGTCGAACGCGCGCGGGTCGTCTTCCTCGTAGGTCGCCACGAGCGTGGGTTCGGAGACGGCTTCCACGACGAGGGCGTCCTTGCGGACGATACCAATGAAGGCCTCGTCGTCGCCGACGACGCCCGCGATGCGGGGCGTGTCGTAGTCGTCTTTCTCGTAGTCGAGCGCGAGCAGAATCTCCGCGAGCGCGTCGCGCGGCGGGTAGCCGAGGTCGAGTTTCTCCGCGACGGGGTCGACCTGCGAGCCGTTGCCGACGACGACGTAGTCGCCGCCCTCGCGGACGCAGTTGTAGGCGATGTAGGGGTTGTCGGTCTCGGGGGCGTCGGGCGTCGGCCCGACGGTCAGGGCGTCGTCCCGGTCGACGACCCGTCGGTTCGGGAAGGACCGAGAGGAGACGCGATACGCACCGATTCCGGGACCAACGACGACGAAACGTCCGACGTACATACACGACAGTGGATAGAATAGGGGGAAATAGTTGGCGGTTTATGCACGTCTGTCCGTCGCCGTGCGACGAAATCCCACGGCGGAATCGACACGCAACGTTTACAAATACCCGCGAAGTACGAACTGATGCGAAGTCCCATGGGGTAGTGGCCAATCCTGTTGCCTTCTGGGGGCAACGACCCAGGTTCGAATCCTGGTGGGACTATTTCTCCGATTCTCACGCGCTTCGAGGCTACGCTGTCCCCTGCTCTCCAGTTGAAACGAAGGGGTGGGATTCGAAAACCCAAGGGGTTTGTTTCGAGTGGAGTTTTTGAGTACGGATTCGCGGGACCACCGGATACGGCCGATACGGGCCGCGAAACCCGCTTAGCGGTCGACCGCGAGGAGCGCCACTCGCTCTCTGACCAGCGCGGGGAGGTCGCCGTCGACGACGTGCAACTCCGTCTCGCCCACGTCGAACACGTCGCGGACGAGGCTCTCGTCGTAATCACCGAGGGTCTCTGCGGGTTCGAGGTCGAGGCGGTCGAACAGCGCGGCCTCGGCGGCGGCCTCGTCGCCGCCGTCGACGAGAACCACGACGGGGAGCGTCCCTTCCGAGACGCCGATTTCGAACGCGCGGTTAATCTGCCGGCGGCCGCTGGCGTAGAGGAGGATTTCGACGGCGCGATCGCGGGCGATTTCGTTGCCGCGGGCGATGGCCCTGTCGGCGAGCTCGACCGCTCGTTCGAGGTGCGCGCGGTCCACGACGTACCGGGCGTCGAACGCCTGCACCGTCGCGCCCGTCTCGTCGGCCACGTCGCCGACGGCCGCGATGAACGAATCGAGGTCCGAGACGGTCGCCTCGGCTTCGACGAGCCTCATTCGAAATCACCCAGACTGGCCTGCTGGTCGGCGCGCTCTTTGGCCGTCTCGAAGCCGGCGTCGTCGGGGACGGCGTCGTCCGGCGCGTCGTCTTCGTCCACCTCGTCCATCGACGGGTCCTTTCTCCCCGCGGCTTCGAGGATGTTCTCCGCGGTCTTCCTGCGACCCCGGAGGGCGGCGAGGACGCGCGATTTGTCGGCCTCGCGGAGGTCGGCCCGAGTTTCGACGCCGGCCTCGAACAGCCGGCGGGCGCGCTTCCGGCCGACGCCGCGGACGCCGGCGAGGTCGAGCAGTTCCTCGCGGACGCCGTACTCGACGCGCTTTTTCGCCTCGCGGACCGCGTACACCGAATCGTGGTCGAGTTCGGTGGCGAGTCGCTCGGCCGCGCCGAGGAGCCACTCGGCGGTCTCGACCTTCCCGCGGATGTCGCCGGGGCCGACGCCGTAGCGCTCGGTGATGCGGTCTTCGTCCACCTCGCCGACCCAGTCTTCGAGGAGTTTCGCGGTCTTCAGCGCCGACAGCCAGTCTTCGAACGCCACGTCCTCGTACTCCGAGGGAACGCGCCCGAGGAACTCCGGTTCGCGCTCGTAGCACAGTTCCGTGTAGGTCTCGCGGTCGCCGGACTTCAGGTAGAGCTGATACATATCGGGCGTCCGGCAGACGAGGTGATAGAGGCCGAGCGGCGTCGGATACGTCCGGTCCGTCTCGACCCCGTCGGCGTCGTCGCTGTCGCCGTCGCCGTTCGCGCCCACCCCGTCTTCGCCGCCTCCACCGTCGCCGTCGTCAGCGACCATCTCGCTTGCCCGCTGGAAGCCGCCGGATTCGTCGGATTCGCTTCGGTCTCGCGTCGGCTTCTCCGGCGTCTCGCCCGCGAGCGCCCGGAGCTTTTCGGTTCGGTGGTCCGCGGCCCATTCGAGGCCGTCGATGATTTCGGCGGCGCTCATCGGGTCGAGGTAGAGTCGCGAGACGGTGTGGCCGACGGGCGTCGCCCGTATGGTCTCGCCGTCGAACTCGACGAACCCGTTCACTTCGAGGTAGTCGAGCACGCGGTCCGTCACCTGTCCGAGTCGCTCGGGGTCGTCGGTCTGGGTCGCATACAGCGTCTGATCGAGGAATTCGAGCAGCCCCTCGCGGGTGTGGGCGAAGCCGGAGGCGACCGTGGCGAGCAGGTGCGTCCGAAGCGCGGGTTCGGCCGCGAGCTTCGACCGCACGTCCTCCGCGTCGGCCCAGATGTACCGCTCGAACAGTTCGTCCCGGGCGTCCGCGTCCTTCGCCAACAGCACCGCCTCGCCGTAGGGGTCGAGGCCGGGGCGGCCGGCGCGACCCATCATCTGGTGGACTTCGAGCACGTCCAGCGGTTTCATGCCGCCGTAGTCGCCGTCGTAGCGCTGCCAGTCGCGGACGACGACGCGGCGGCTCGGGGTGTTGACGCCGGCGGCGAGCGTCGGCGTCGCGCAGATGCATTTGATGAGTCTGTCGCGGAAGGCGTCTTCCACGAGCGTTCGGTGTTCCGCGGCGAGTCCCGCGTGGTGGAACGCCGCGCCTTTGGCGACCGCGTTGGCGAGGTCGTCGGAGGTCTCGGTGTCGGACACGTCGCGTATCTCGGCGGCGAGCTCCGCGAGGTCGCTGCGCTCGTCGCCGGTGACGTACCGCTCCGTCACGTCGGCCATGCGGCGGGCCGCGGACTCCGCGTTGCGCCGCGAGTTCACGAAGACGAGCGAGGAGCCTTGGTCGCCCTCGCCGTCGCCCTCCAGCGCGTCGGCGACGAGCGCGGGCGTCTGTCGTTCCCCGCGGCCGACCGGCACCTCGCGTTGGCTCCCGTCGGCGAAGGAGACGGCGTTGCCGTAGTGGACGCCCATCTTGAGGTCGATGGGTCGCCAGTCGGACTTGACGAGCTCCGCGTCGAGCCAGTCGGAGACGACGCCCGCGTTGCCGACGGTCGCCGAGAGTGCGACGACTTGCAGGTTCGTGTTGAGTCGGCGGAGCTTCGCCAGCGTGACCTCCAGCGTCGGCCCGCGGTGGCGGTCGTCGACGAGGTGGACTTCGTCGGCGACGACGCAGGTGAGTTGGTCCATCCACGCCGCGTTGTTCCGGACGAGCGAGTCGACCTTCTCGCTCGTGGCGACGATGATGTCGCGCGAGGAGAGCCACTCGCCGTCGGACTCGTAGTTGCCGGTCGAGACGCCCACGTCGATGCCGTACTCCTCCCAGCGCTCGAACTCGGCTTTCTTCTCGGAGGCGAGCGCCCGGAGCGGGACGATGTACAGCGCCTTCCCGCCGCGCGCGACGCTCGACAGCATCGCCAGTTCGGCGATGAGCGTCTTCCCGCTCGCGGTCGGGACGGCGGCCACGAGGCTCTCGCCGTCCGTCAGGCCGGCTTCGACGGCCTCGGCCTGCGGCGGGTACAACTCCTCGATGCCCTCGTCGCGGAGGGCCTCGGGAACCCCCGTCGGCAGGCCCGTCAGGTCCGCAGTTCGCATTGCATCCCCCTTGGACCGTCCCCCGGTTTAAGCCATCGGGTCGGTTCGGTCGCGGGCGCGTCGGTCCCGCGTCGGCAGGGCTTTGTACGGCCCGGCGGTACGGTGGCGCATGAAAGTCGAGTACGACCGCGACACCTGCATCGGTATGTTCCAGTGTGTCGACGAGTGGGAGGGCTTCGAGAAGAACGTCGACGACGGTAAGGCCGACCTCGTCGACGCCGAGGAGACCGACGACGGCGTCTTCGTCCGCGAGATTCCCGAGGACGCCGAGTTCGACGCGAAGTTCGCCGCCCGCGTCTGCCCCGTCGAGGCCATCCGCATCCTCGACGACGACGGCGAACAGCTCGTCCCCTGACCGCGACGCCGACGACGCCACCGGCTTCTCTCGCTTCTTCGACCTGACCGGCCCGTGTGACCGCCGACCGTGGGCCGCGTCCCCGAACCCCTCCGTTTCGACTGGAGATTCGACCGACGATAGAGTGTAACAGTTAAGCGGCGGGCCCCTAATCGTGCCACTATGAGCCAAGCGACGAAAATCGTGCTCGGTACCGTCGGCGTGTCGGCCCTGCTGGCCGTCGTGTTCGTCGGGATGAGCATCGCCTGAACGGATGTTCGAGACGCGCAGCCTGCCGTCGGACCTCGAATCGGTCCGCGACGACTTCGCCCCCGGCGCGCTCGTGTTGGACGTGGCCGGCGACTTCGACACCATTCCCCCCGAGGCCGCCGAAAACCTCGGGCTGGTGGTCGACTCGCTCTCCCCGGCGGCGTACCCCGCCGAGTGGCTACCGGACGACGCGCCCCAACAGCTTCGGCGCTACGCGTCGTCGGATTTCACCATCGGGATGCCCGGCGACGGCACCGTGTCGTGGTCCCGACAGACCGACCCGCCGGTCGTGCTGGTGAAGTACCGCGCGAAGGGGACGCCGGACGACTTTCTGGATTTCCTCATCGCCGAGGCGTTCGTGCAGGCCGGGAACGACGAGATTCCCGAACACTTCCTCCCCTTCTTCGGTGAGCAGTACGCCGACCTCGCGGCGGCGACGCCGCTCGGCCCGAGCGAGACGTATCAGGTCGCCGCCGCCCTCTACGAGGGCTGGGTCGGCCTCCACACCCGCGAGGCGTTCGCGTCGTGGGAGGGCGACCACGACCGCCTCCACGAGGCGTGGGTCGACGCCGGCGGCCGCCTCGACGACCGCCTCGAAAATCTCCCGCGGCTCGTCGCGCTCGGCAGACTCTCGTTCGCCGAGGCGACCGAGTTCGCGTGTTCGGCCGTCAAACACGGCCGCGACCTCCCCGCGCCGTTTTCGGCGCTGGACACCGCGGCGTACCGCGACCACGGCCCGAGCTACGCGGTCAAGTGGGCCGAAAAGACGTTCGAGCAGCTCGCGGCGGACGACGATGGCGCCGACGCGGAATCGAGCGACGACGCCGACCCGACCGCGGACGACGCCGCCGACTCGGCGTAGGCGGTCGCGTCGCGTTTCGCCTCAGAACTCGGTCGTGACGGTGCCGTCCTCGTTGAGGTCGACGACGCCGTCGAACAGTTCGCGGAAGCGGTCGAGCGTCTCCTGGTCGTGGACCTCCTTCGAGAGGTGGAACAGCCCCACCGCGTCGAACTCGTCGAGCAGTTCGAGAATCTGTTTCGTCGCCTCGAAGGCGCGGTCCTCGTCGGCGTAGTAGGCCATCTCCGTGACCGAATCGACGCTGAGCCGGAGCTTCCCGTCGTGGCGTTCGAGGAACTGCCGGGTCTTCTCGACGATGGCGTCGAGGTCGTCGGGGGCCGCGACGTAGTGGATGTTGTCCGAACTGCGCCGGGAGTAGCCGCGCTCGATAGACAGCGTGTCGAGGATGGTGGCGCTGGACTCGTCGACCTCGTAGTGTTCCAGCTTCTGTTCGACCTCGCGCGCGGTCGTCCGCGTCGAGATGACGAGGAAGCGGTCGGTGTCGACCTTGAAGAAGTCGGTGTCGATACGGTCGGTCTCGCCGATGCTCGGATGAAGGAGCAAGATACCTGTGCCGCCCGGAATCGTTTCGGGCGCGTCTTCGATGGCGAGCTCGTAATCCATACCCCAAGCAGTTACCCTGCCGACTTAATCCTTCATGCCGCTCGGGCGGCGTCGTCCCGGAATCGTAACGTATGTTCACGCCTCCGGGCGAGGTCAGAACAGCGAGTCGGCCGTGGCCGCGCCGATGACGCTGAACACCGCGCCGACGCTCGTCGCCTTGAGCGTGATGCGGAGCACCGCGAGGTCGAGTTCGTATCCGAGCACGGAGACGAGAACCTCTCCCGACACGTCCGAGAGGAACGTCCCCGGCGCGTCGAACGCGAGCGCGAGGATGAACACGGAGAGATACGAGACGGAGATGAGCGAGATGAATCGGACGGGAATCCCGCCGACCTCGCGCTCTCTGTCGGGGTCGCGGTCGTCGGCCTTGTAGAGCGCGCCGTAGCCGACCGCGAGCACGATGATGAGCGTGAGAAGCGCCTGCGCGAACGACATGCTCCGCGCGAGCACCCACACCTCCTCGGTGACGACGAACGGCCCCGCGAGGAGGAAGCCGCCGACGACCTGCTGGGCGGTGTCGGCGAGCGCGAACCGACGGCGGACTCCGACCATACCCCGTCGTCGTGACGGCGGCAATTAAAAGGCGCGACGGGGGGCGCGACCGGGTCGTCGTCGGACTCGCCCGTCTGTGCGGTCCGGTCCGAACGCATTTTCACCCCGGCGCGCGAGGCTCCGATATGAGCGTCCGCGACGAGTTCGACGCCTGGGCGGCCGACGGCCGCGACAAGGGCATGGAGGACCGACACTGGCACACCGCGAAGCACGCGCTCGCACGGATGCCCGTCGAGGAAGGCGACACCGTCGTCGACCTCGGGACCGGAAGCGGCTACGCCCTCCGCGCGCTCCGCGACACGAAGGGTATCGGCCGCGGGTTCGGCCTCGACGGCTCGCCCGAGATGGTCCAGAACGCCCGCGCGTACACCGACACCGACGACCTCTCGTTTCTCGTCGGCGACTTCGACGACCTCCCGTTCGACGACGACAGCGTCGACCACGTCTGGTCGATGGAGGCGTTCTACTACGCCGCCGACCCGCACCACACCCTCGAAGAAATCGCTCGTATCCTCAAGCCGGGCGGCACGTTCTACTGCGCGGTCAATTATTACGAGGAGAACGTCCACTCCCACGAGTGGCAGGAGCTCATCTCCATCGACATGACCCGCTGGTCCCACGCGGAGTACCGCGAGGCGTTCCGCGACGCCGGCCTCCACGTCGCGGAACAGGACTCCATCGCCGACCTCGACATCGACATCCCGGCGGCGACCGAGTTCCCGACCGACGACTGGGAGACCCGCGAGGCGATGGTCGAGCGCTACCGGACGTTCGGCACGCTCCTGACCGTCGGCGTCGCGCCCTGAGACGGCGGAAAACCGACCGTCTCGACCTATTCGACGACGTGAGCCGACGCCGGGGCGAATCCGACTTCCAGCGTCGTCCCGACCTCGAACCCCGCGTCCGACTGTTCGCCGCCGTCTTCGACCGCCACGACGAGTTCCGTCCCGCCCCAGTCGAGTCTGACCCGCGTCGTCGCCCCCTGAAACTCGGTGTCGACGACGGTCCCCCGAATTTTGTTCGTCCCCGCGCCGGCCCGGAGTTGTTCGGGGCGGACGCAGAAGGTGAGTTCGTCGCCGGCTCCCGCTCTCGACCCCGCCTCCCCGAGCACCCGCCGCCCCTCGGCCAGCGTGAACACCGCGTCGCCGACGCCGACGCGAATCCCCCCCGTTTCCGGTCGAGACTCGACGACCCCGTCGAGGACGTTGTTCTCGCCGAGGAACTCCGCGACGAACCGCGTCCGCGGTCGGCGGTAGAGTTCGCGGGGGCGGCCGACCTGCTCGACGCGGCCGCCGTTGAGGACGGCCACCCGGTCCGAGACCGCCAGCGCCTCCGACTGGTCGTGGGTGACGTAGACGGTCGTCACGCCGAGGTCCGACTGGATGCGCTTTACCTGCCGGCGGAGACGGTCCCTGAGTCGGGCGTCCAGCGCCGACATCGGCTCGTCGAGGAGCAGCAGGTCCGGGCCGGGTGCGAGGGCGCGGGCGAGCGCGACACGCTGTTGTTGGCCGCCAGATAGCGAGTCGGGGTCGCGGTCTTCGAACCCCGCGAGGTCGACGAGGTCAAGCAGTTCCGCGACGCGGTCGTCGCGGGAGCCGCCGCCCGGCGGGTCGGTAAAGCGGAGGCCGTAGGCGACGTTCTCGCCGACGCTGAGGTGCGGGAACAGCGCGTAGTTCTGGAACACGACGCCGACGCCCCGCGACTCGGGCGCGACGCCGACCATCGACTCGCCGTCGAAGCGGACGGTCCCCTCGGTCGGGGACTCGAAGCCGGCGATACAGCGGAGCGTGGTCGTCTTCCCGCAACCGGAGGGGCCGACGAGCGTGAAGAACTCGCCGTCGTCGACCGACAGCGAGACGGAATCGAGCGCCGTCGCCGACCCGTAGCGTTTGGACACCGCGTCGAGTTCGAGTCTCACGGGTTCGCCTCCGAAGTCACGTGCTCCCCTCGCCGGCGGACGGGCATAATTCTCACTTCCCGCGACTCTCCGAGTTTGGCTCGCTGCGGCCCGCTCTCGCTTCGCCCTCCGCGCTCCCTCATAGCTCGCCCCACTGGCCGCCGAAGCGGTCGACGACGAGGAAGCTGGCGGACGTGACGAGAAGCAGGAGACAGCCCATCGCCGTCGCGGGGCCGAGCCGTCGGCCGAGGAATCGCTCGACGGCGACGGGCATCGTGTAGCTTCCCGCGCCCTCCGCGAGGATGATGGTCGAGTCGAACTCGCCGATGCTGATGGCGACGGCGAACGCCGCGCCCGCGACGACGCCGGCCCAGACGAGCGGCAGTTCGATATCCACGAGCGCGCGGGTTCTGGTCGCGCCGAGCGAGCGCGCGGACTCCACGAGCCGGCCGTCGAGCCGGGCGAAAAGCGGCGCGACGTTCCGGGTGACGAAGGGGTACGCGCCGACGGCGTGGGCCGCGACGATGGCGAGCGCGCCGGTGACGCGGATTCGCGTGCCCAACACGTCGACGCCGAACACCAGCCCGCGGAGCAGGCCGAGGCCGACGACGATGCCCGAGACGGCGAACGGAGCCATCGAGAGCACGTCGATGAGTCCGCGCCCGCGGTACCGGCGGGTCGTGAGGACGGCCATCGTCACGCCCATCGGGACGGCCACGACGAGCGTCCCCGCGGCGAAGCCCAGCGAGTTCAGGATGGCCGGCAGGGGCTTGACCTGAAAGCTCGCGCCGGTCGCCTGCCGCTCGGCGAGGAAGGCGTAGTTGGCGAGGGTGAGGCCGCCGTCGCCGCCGGTGACGCTCGCCAGCACCATGCTGGCGACGGGGACGACGAACACCAGCCCGACGACGAGGGCGTAACCGGCGATGCCGACCGTCCGGAGCGTCGATTTCGGCGTCCAGTCGGCGGGAAGGACGGACCGACGGGGAAGCGGGTTCGCCGCGCCGCCGGCCGAGCGCTGGCTGGCCTCGTACCGGAGGTAGACTGCGGTCAGCGTAATCGAAACGGCCGTCTCGACGACCGCGAGGCTGGCGGCCTCGGCGTACGCGAGGTCCCGCACCCGCGAGTAGACGAACACCTCGATGGTCGCCAGTTGGAAGCCGCCGAGCGCGAGGACGATGGGGAACGACGCGAAGGTGAAGATGAACGTCAGGGTCGCGCCGACGCCGATAGACGGCAGGAGTTGGGGGAGGACCACGTCGCGGAAGGCCCGCCGCGGGTTCGCGCCGAGCGAGCGGGCGGTCTCGACGGTTCGGGCGTCCACGCTCTCCCACGCCGCGGTGACGACGCGGGCGACGAGCGGGGCGTTGTAGAACGCGTGGGCGACGATGATGGCTTCGAGCGTGAACAGCAGTTCGACCGGCGGGAGGCCGACGGCGGAGAGCGCGCGGTTCAGCGTCCCGTTGCGGCCGAACGTCGCCACGAAGCCGATGGCGACCATGATGGAGGGCATGACGAACGGGAGGATGGTGAGCGAGCGGAGCGTCTCGCGGCCGCGGAACTCGAAGCGGGCGAACAGCCACGCGGCGGGGAGGCCGAGCGCGAGGCTGGCGAGCGTCGAGTAGAACGCCTGTTTCGCCGTGAACCAGATGATGTCGACGAGGTAGAACTCGCTCGTCAGCACCGCCGCGATGGGCTCGACGGTGAGCCGGCCGTCGGCGAGGACGGCGTCCGCGAAGACGGTGGCGACGGGGTAGTAAAACAGGACCAGAAGGACGACGGCGGTGAGCGCCGCGACGAGGGTGAGCAGCCGCTGTTCGAGGGCGCGGGCGACCCGGCGAACCGAGGCCGAGGCGCGGCTCACCGGCTCACCTCACTTACTGGCGAACTCGCGGGCCCACGCGTCGGTCCAGTCACTCAGGTTGTTCTGAAGCCGGTCGTACGAGAACGTGACGGCTTCCGGCGGCTCTTGGGCGTACTGCGCGAAGTCCTCGGGGAGTTCGGAGGTGGTCGTCGCCGGGAACTGGACGTTGCGGACGGCGATTTCGGCCTGCACCTCGGGCCGGAGCATGAAGTCCATGAACTCGACCGCGAGGTCGGGGTTCGACGCGTCCGCGAAGGGGGCCATCCCCTCGGGGTTGGCGTACGCCTGGTCGTTCAGGAAGCGAATCTGGTGTCTCGCCATGTCCTCGCCGGACTCGGCGGCGAACACCTGGTCGGTCGAGTACGAGACGACCATCGGGGCCTCCCCGTTCGAGTAGGCGTTGTAGGAGTCCTCCCAGTTGCCGAGGACGCGCACGTCGTTTTCCTTCAGGCTCGCCCAGTAGTCGAGGTAGCCGTCTTCGCCCTTGGCGTCGATGGTGTGGAGCAGGAACGCCTGCCCCGTCGCCGACGACGTGGGGTTCTGCGCGAGGAGCGCGCCCGCGTACTCGGAGTCCAGCAGGCCGTCGAACGTCTCGGGGGCGACGAAGTCGCCGTCGCCGTAGGTCTCGTCGTAGACGAGCGAGATGTAGCCCGTGTCGTAGGGGACCGCTCGGCCCTGCGGGTCGAAGTTCAGCCCCTCCTTTACGTCGTCGATGCGGGACAGCCCCTCGGCGGGCGAAAACAGCGCCTCGTCGAGCTCCCGGTCGATGCGGACGAGCATCTGCGCGTCGAGGCCGACGTAGAGGTCCGCGCCGGACTCGACGCCCCGGAGGCCGCGCTCGATGTAGTAGTTCACGCCCGAGTCGGGCGTCTGCCACTCCAGCGTCGCGTCGAACTCCGACTCGAACGTCTCTTTCAGCCACGGGCCGGGGCTCGAACTCGGCGCGTCGACGAACGAGCCGTAGGTGCCGACGGTGAGCGTCCGCGACTCGCCGCCCGCGGTCGTCCCCTCGGTCGTCGCTGTCGTCTCGGTCGCGTCGCCCGAGGCCTCGGTCGTCGTCTGCTCGCCGCCGGTCCCGGTACAGCCGGCGAGGAGCGCGGAGACGCCTCCCGCCCCGGCGGCCCTGAGGAAGCTACGTCGTCTCATTACTCGGTTGTTGTACTCTGTGGTACTTAACGGGCGTGATGTTCGCGGGGCCGGGTAAACGGCCGAATCAGTCGGTTTCGAGGGTTGTCCCGGGAGAACGGCTTTACCGTCAGCGAGAGTATCTCGGGCGATGACTGCTTCTCGCCCGTACGTCCTCGGCGGCGTGTTCGCCCTCTTTGCGCTCCTCGCGGCGGTCCTGCTCGTAGACGTGCTGGCGACGGTGTTTTTCGCCATCACCGTCGCCTACCTGCTCGTCCCGCTCAGGCGACGCCTCGAAGCGCGCGGGGCCTCCCGGTGGGTCGCCAGCCTCGCCGCCACCGTCGTCGCGGCGGTCGGCGTCGGCGTCGTGCTCGCGCCGCTCGTCGTCATCCTCTTTCTCCGCCTGACCGACATCCTCGAACTCGCGGCGCTCCTCCCCGACGTGGTGACTATCGAGTTCCTCGGGATGGTCGAGACGGTGACGCTGGACGACGTGGTCGCGGTCGGTCTCGGGTTGCTCCGGTCGGTCGGCCGCACCGCCGCCACCGCCGCGCCCGTGGTCCTCATCAAACTCACGCTGTTCGGCTTCCTCGTGTTCGCGCTGCTCCTCAGTGGCGACGCGGTCGGGCGGACGCTCCTCGCGCTGGTCCCGGCCGACTACCGGGACGCGGCGACGGCGCTCAACGAGCGGGCTCGCGAGACGCTGTTCGCCATCTACGTCTTGCAGGCGGCGACCGCCGTCGGCACGTTCGCCATCGGTCTCGTCGTCTTCTGGGCGCTCGGCTACGACTACGTCGTCACGCTCGCGACAGTCGCGGCCGTCCTCCAGTTCATCCCCATCGTCGGCCCGAGCGTCCTGCTCGCGGCGATGGCCGCCTACCACGCCGCCGTCGGCGACTTCGTCGCCGCCACGCTCGTCGTCGCTGTCGGCGGGTTCGCGGTCGCGTGGCTCCCGGACATCCTGATTCGTCCCCGACTCGCAAAAGAGACCGCCGACCTGCCGGGGAGCCTCTACTTCGTCGGCTTCGTCGGCGGCCTGCTCAGCCTCGGCCCGGTCGGCATCATCGCCGGCCCGCTCGTCGTCGCGCTCCTCGCGGAGTCGGTGGACCTGCTCGGCGCGGAGTTACGCGTCGACGACGTGGGCGGTGACGGCGACGAGCGCGGCGAGTCCGCGGACGACTCGGTCGACCCGAGTCAGCCGTAACCTCGCTCGTCAGCCCTCGACGACCGCGCCGTCGCGCTCCTCCCACTCGGTGAGGCTGCCCTCGTAGAACGCCACGTCGTCGTAGCCGAGGTGCGAGAGCACGACGTAGGTGTGGCTGATGCGCCGGGCGGTGTTGCAGTAGAGGACGACCCGCCGGTCCGGGGTGACGCCCGCGGCGTCCAGAATCGAGTCGAGTTCGTCCCGCGGTTTCAGCCCGCGCGTCTCGTCGTCGACGAGCTCGCGCCAGTCGAGGTTGACCGCGCCGGGGAGGTGGCCCTCGTCGTACTCCGCGGGGTCGCGGGTGTCCACGATGACGGTCTCGGGGTCGTCGAGCGCGGCCTCGACGGCCTCGAAATCCACGAGCGGCGTCTCGGCCGGCTCGGTTATCTCGTAGACCGTTCCCGCGACCTCGCTCGCCTCGGTCGTCGTCTCGCGCTCGCGGTTCCACGCGCTGAAGTCGCCGTCGAGGAGGTGGAGTCGCTCGGGGTCGTGGCCGTAGAGGAGCGCGGTCACGAGAAAGCGGGCCGCGAAGACGCCGTGGGTATCGTCGTAGGCGACCACGTCGTCGTCGGCCGCGACGCCCGCGCCCGACAGGAGGTCGGTCCACGCGTCGCGGCCGGGGAGCATCCCCACGTCGCCGTCGGCGCTCCGGAATCTGTCGAACGGTATCGACACCGCGCCGGGGAGGTGTCCGATGCCGTCGAACTCCCAGCCGTCGCGCACGTCCACCACGCGCACGTCGTCGAGTCGGTCCGCGAGCCACGTCGGAGAGACCACGTCTACCATGCCCCCACGTTTCCGGGCCGCGGGTTTAGGTCCGACCTTCTTCGCACCCCTCGCCCCGTGTCCGGGGTAGCGGATGTTGTTGCTGGTTCCGTTGGATACCGGCCTGATACCGTCCGAGACGGCCGTTCTCTGAATCCCTTTCGTCGTCTCTCGGGGCATACTCAGGATAATATTGCCGCATCACCCGAGGTCAGGCCGTACATGCCGTCGCTGTGAGAGTTATGGGCCTTCCTGTTGTACGGGGAAACGCGATGTCAAACTCCGATTACGCGAAGGACGTACTCGTCTCCGCGGACTGGGTGGAGAGCCACCTCGACGAGTTCCAGAGCGACGACGCGGCGTACCGACTCGTCGAAGTGGACGTGGACACCGAGGCGTACGACGAGAGTCACGCCCCCGGTGCCATCGGGTTCAACTGGGAGTCCCAACTGCAGGACCAGACGACCCGCGACGTGCTGACCAAGGAGGACTTCGAGGACCTCCTCGGTTCGCACGGTATCTCCGAGGACTCCACGGTCGTCCTCTACGGCGACAACTCCAACTGGTTCGCCGCCTACACTTACTGGCAGTTCAAGTACTACGGCCACGAGGACGTTCACCTCATGAACGGCGGCCGCGACTACTGGGTCGACAACGACTATCCGACGACCGACGAAGTCCCGTCCTTCCCGGAGCAAGACTACACCGCCAAGGGTCCCTTCGAGGACATCCGCGCGTACCGCGACGACGTCGAGAAGGCGGTCGACAAGGGCCTTCCCCTCGTCGACGTTCGCTCGCCCGAAGAGTTCTCCGGCGAGATTCTCGCGCCCCCGGGACTGCAGGAGACCGCCCAGCGCGGCGGCCACATCCCCGGCGCGAGCAACATCTCGTGGGCCGCGACCGTCAACGACGACGGCACCTTCAAGTCCGCCGACGAACTCCGCGACCTCTACGCGGACCAGGGCATCGAAGGCGACGAGTCCACCATCGCCTACTGCCGCATCGGCGAGCGCTCGTCCATCGCGTGGTTCGCCCTTCACGAACTCCTCGGCTACGAGAACGTCACCAACTACGACGGCTCGTGGACCGAGTGGGGCAACCTCGTCGGCGCGCCCGTCGAGAAGGGTAACTGAGCCGCCTCGGTTCGCTCTCAGTTCGATTCGAAACCGACCGTACGGTTCTTTTTGCGGCTTACATCGGGAGGACGCTGATGCCGACAGCGACGATGACGCCCGCGCCGAGAAGCACCATCACGCAGTAGCCCATGATGTCGCGGACCGACAGGCCGCTGATGGAGAGCAGCGGGATGGCCCAGAAGGGCTGAATCATGTTGGTCCACGCGTCGCCCCACGAGGCGGCGACGGCGACCCGCGGGATGGACTCGCCGGACGTCTTCGCGGCCGTGACGAGCGTCTCGCCGATGACCGCCCACTCGCCCCCGCCGGAGGGGACGAAGAAGTTCACGAGACCGGCCGTAAAGAAGGCGAACGCCGGGAGCGTCCCGTCGGGCGCGACGGCGACCATGCCCTGTGCGATTTGCGTGGCGAGGCTGACCGAACCCTCCGGCGCGTAGGCCATGATGCCCATGATGCCCGCGTAGAAGGGGAACTGGAGGATGATGCCCCAGACGTTCTCGACGGCCTCGACGATGGCCTCGATGTACGCCTTGGGCGTCCCGTGGAACAGCAGGCCGAGAAAGAGGAAGCCGAAGTTGACGATGTTCAGATTGAGGTTGTTCCACGGCATCGTCCCGTTCTGAATGCCCTCTACGAAGTACAGAGCGACGGCGAGCAGGCCGACGAGGCCGATTGCCACGCCGATGCCGAGCGAGTGCTCGATGCGCGTGGCGAGCGAGGCGTCCTCGGGGACGGACGTGGAGGCCCACCCGCCTGTCGCCTGTTCGCCGCCGTCGGTCGCCGCCTCGAACTCCGCGGGGTCGATTGGCGTCTTCTTCGCGTCGTCGGTCGGGTACATGAGCGCGAACAGCGCCGGCAGGAAGAGGAAGCCGACCGCGACGACCAACACGAGGTTGGCGACGGTGAAGATGGTCCCGCCGGTGCCGAACGTCGTGTCGAGGATACCCGCCTCGATGAGGAAGTTCCCCTCGGTGTTCAACAACAGCGGAATCGACCCCGCGAGGCCGCCGTGCCAGACGACGAAGCCGGAGTACGCGCCGGCGACGACGATGGGGAAGTCGATGCCGCGCATCTCGGTCGCTATCTTCCGGGCGAAAAGCGCCCCGACGACGAGGCCGAGACCCCAGTGGACGAACGACGCCGCGGCGGCGACGACCGGAACCATCGCGGCCGCGCCGCGCTCGGTGCTCGGGACGCCCGCGAGTCGCGTCAGGAGCCGGTCTACCGGCTTCGTCTGCGCGAGCGCGTAGCCCGTCATCAGGATGAGCGTCATCTGCATCCCGAACGAAAGCAGGTTCCAGAAGCCGCCGTACCAGCCGTCGACGAGGAGGTTTCCGGCGTGTCCGACGATGCCGGTCCCCTCGCCCGGCGCGACCGAGACCAGCGCCAGCGCGAACGCCACGCCCGTGAGGATGATGGCGAACAGGAACGCGTCGGGGAGGTACTGTTCGACCAGTTTCGAACTCCGCTCCGCCGCCTGCCTGATAGCGTTTGTCATAGCCCGGATTACTTCATGATAATACAATATATAATGTTTAATATTCGGGCGGATTCGGCTCGGTTGAATGTCACGAATCGGCGGCTCGTCGGCCCTCCCCGGTCGTCCCCCGTCCGTCGCGGACTCGCGCCGGACTCGCCGCCGCCGATGGGTACAAACCCGAGACGGACATACGGAACCGTATGACCGAACTCCTCGATACCCTCCGCGACGACCACGAGACGCCGCTTTCCCGACTCGGTTCCTCGAAGGCGCTGTACGCCGTCACCGGCGGCGAGATGGACGGCGACGCGGTCCGCGCGGCCGCCGCCGCCGAGGCCGCCGCCGCCGCCGACCTGTTCGACTGGTGGGCCGACGACGAACCGAACGACGAGGCCGCCGCGCTGTTTTCGGACCTCGCGGACACCGCCCGCGACCACGCCGAGGCCGTCGGCGCGGAACCCGACGGCTCGAAGCCGAACGTCTACGACGTGCTCGCCGAGTTCGAGACGACCGACGGCCGCCTCGGCGGCGCGCTCGCCCGCGCGCTCGTGTCGCTGAAGACCGTCGAGCAGATGGTCGGCTTCTTCGTCGGTGACGCGGACCCGATGGCCGCCAACGACTTCCGTACGCTCAAATCCGACCTCAACGACCAACTCGACACGCTCGAAGCCGCCGTCTCCGACCTCGTCGACGACGACGCCGTCGCCCGCGAGGCCGCCGACGCGGTGGTCGAAGCCGCCTACGACGAGTACGTCGAGACGCTCGAAGGCATGGGCGTCAAGCCGAAGAACGTCTGTTAAGCAATCACCTGTCTCCGCGCCGGGGCCGCCGTTGGCGACCCGCTCGGCGTGAAAATCCGTTTTCGTTCACCGCGCGCCGACAGCACCGACGCGCGGCGTATGTGAGTGAGTTCCAGTAGAAACGAGGGGGTATGTCCGCCGGTCGTCAGACGCCGGGGACGCCCTTGCGGTATTCGAGGACCTCGCTTCGGGCCTCGCGGACCGTCTCGGCCGCGTCGCCGTCGAGGGCCTCGGCGAGGTCGTGAAGGACCGTCATGTGCCGGGCGAGTCGCCCGTGGTCCGGCCCCTGCTCGCGCGTCGCCAGCGTCGCCAGCTGGTCGGACTGTTCGTAGAGTCGCTCCTGTACGTCGCCTTCGGTCGCCTCGGCGGCGTCCTTGAGCAGGTTGCTCGCGCGTTCGAGTTCGGCTCTCGTCATACGGGAACGTTCGATAGCCCGCCCCAAAACCGTTCCTCCGGCGACAAGCACCGCCTCGCTCAAGTACGCCGCGACCCAAGGACGGACAATGAGCGAGTCCGGTCCCCTGTCCGCCGACAGACCCGACGCAGACCGCGAATTCCGCGTCGACGCCCCTTTCGACCCCGCGGGCGACCAACCCGAGGCAATCGAGGCGCTGGCCCGCGGCTTCCGCGAGGGTGCCGACGTACAGACCCTGCTCGGTGTCACCGGCTCCGGCAAGACCAACACCGTCTCGTGGGTGGTCGAGGAGATTCAGAAGCCGACGCTCGTCCTCGCGCACAACAAGACGCTCGCCGCCCAGTTGTACGAGGAGTTCAAGGGCCTCTTTCCCGACAACGCGGTCGAGTACTTCGTCTCCTACTACGACTACTACCAGCCCGAGGCGTACATCGAACAGACCGACACCTACATCGACAAGGACATGTCGATAAACGAGGAAATCGACCGGCTCCGCCACTCCGCGACCCGGTCGCTTCTCACCCGCGACGACGTCATCGTCGTCGCCTCGGTGTCGGCCATCTACGGCCTCGGTGACCCGAAAAACTACACCGACATGTCCCTCCGGCTGGAGGTCGGCCAGGGGATGGACCGCGACGAACTGCTCCGCGCCCTCGTCGACCTCAACTACGAGCGCAACGACGTGGACTTCCGGCAGGGCACGTTCCGCGTCCGCGGCGACACCGTCGAGGTGTTCCCGATGTACGGCCGCTACGCCGTCCGAATCGAGTTCTGGGGCGACGAAATCGACCGGATGCTGAAGCTCGACCCGCTGGAGGGCGAGGTGAAGTCGTCGGAGCCGGCGGTGCTCGTCCACCCGGCGGAGCACTACTCCATCCCCGAAGAACAGCTCGAAGGCGCAATCTCGGAAATCGAAGAGCTGATGGAACAGCGGGTGAAGCACTTCCAGCGACAGGGCGACCTCGTGGCCGCCCAGCGCATCGAAGAGCGCACCACCTTCGACATCGAGATGCTCCGCGAGACGGGTCACTGCTCCGGCATCGAGAACTACTCGGTCCACCTCTCGGACCGCGAACCCGGCGACGCGCCCTACACGCTTCTGGACTACTTCCCCGACGACTTCCTCACCGTCATCGACGAGTCGCACGTCACGCTCCCGCAGATTAAGGGCCAGTACGCCGGCGACAAGTCCCGAAAGGACTCGCTTGTCGAAAACGGCTTCCGCCTGCCGACGGCCTACGACAACCGCCCGCTCACCTTCGAGGAGTTCGAAGAGACCGTCGGGCAGACGCTTTTCGTCTCCGCGACGCCCGGCGACTACGAGCGCGAGCACTCCGACCAAATCGTCGAGCAAATCGTCCGGCCGACCCACCTCGTGGACCCGAAAGTCGAGGTGACGGAGGCGACCGGGCAGGTCGACGACCTGATGGCCCGCATCGACGAGCGCATCGACCGCGACGAGCGCGTGCTGGTCACGACGCTCACGAAGCGGATGGCCGAGGACCTCACCGAGTACCTCGAAGAGGCCGGCGTCGACGTGGCCTACATGCACGACGAGACCGACACGCTCGAACGCCACGAGCTCATCCGGTCGCTCCGCCTCGGCGACATCGACGTACTCGTCGGCATCAACCTCCTCCGCGAGGGCCTCGACATTCCGGAGGTGTCGCTCGTCGCCATCCTCGACGCCGACCAGCAGGGGTTCCTGCGCTCCGAGACCACGCTCGTCCAGACGATGGGCCGCGCCGCCCGCAACGTCAACGGCGAGGTCGTGCTCTACGCCGACGAGATGACCGACGCGATGGAGGCCGCCATCTCCGAGACGCAGCGCCGCCGCCGCATCCAACAGGAGTTCAACGAAGAACACGGCTACACGCCGACGACCATCGAAAAGGAGGTCGGGGAGACGAACCTGCCGGGGAGCAAGACCGACACCCGCGGCGTCTCCGGCGACGAACCCGCCGACGCCGACGAGGCGGTCGAACAGATTGCCTTCCTCGAAGACCGGATGCAGGAGGCCGCCGACAACCTCGAGTTCGAACTCGCCGCCGACATCCGCGACCGCATCCAGACGCTCCGCCGCGAGTTCGACGTGGACGCGCTCGAAGACGGCGTCGCACCCGAGTACCCGGACGAACACGACGGCGACGGCGACGACGGCCTGACGCCGCCGGACGAGTTCTGACCGGCCGTGTCTCACTCCCCAACCCTGACGTTCGCGGCCGGCGGGCTTCTCCGCCGCGACGACGGCCGGTTCTGTCTCGTCCACCGGCCGCGCTACGACGACTGGTCGCTCCCGAAGGGGAAACTCGAACCCGGCGAGACGCTGGTCGAGACCGCCGTCAGAGAGGTCCGCGAGGAGACGAGATGCGAGGTCGATTGCGGCCGGTTCGCCGGCCGCTACGAGTACCGCGTCCCCGACGACGCGGAGACACAGAGCGGGCCGAAGGGCGTGTTCGTCTGGCACATGCGCGTCGTCGACGAGCACCAGTTCGAGCCCGACGCCGAGGTGGACGCGCGCCAGTGGGTTACCCCGGTCGAAGCCCTCCAACGGCTCACCTACGAGACCGAACGGGCGCTGGTCAGACGGGCGTTCGAACTCAACGAGTGAGCGCAGATTTTGGATAGAAACACATGTTACTGGTTTTTCGACGCGCGTCGGTGTGTGGTCCGTACCCAAATCAGTGGGTCGACATCAAGACTTATTACTCCGACTTCGCTATGCCCGTTCCACCGTGATCCGCACCTCGGCGGACGAGCCTGCAACCCACTCCGTTCACCACGCCTACCCCAACGGAGGTATTACCTGAATGGTCCGCGGATTCGAGCACTCCGTGCTCGACAGTTCGGGCGACCACCGCACGCCGGTCCTCCCGGTGTGCGACGCGGTCGCATCCTCGGGAGACGGTGAACGCGCGCGGGTCGGTGCCGCTGATGACTCGGCAAACGGGCTGTTTTCGACGCGTCACTCCACGCGAGTGCACGCGGACGCTACTGCGAACTGACAACAACGAGAACCATGAGCTCTCAGTCTCTCAGTCACGTTCAGAAGTCGTTCCTGAAGTACCAACACATCCTCGTGTTCATCGCTCCCCTGCTGTTCCTCGTCTCGGTGTTCACCATGGCACCGACGCCGTCGGGTGCAGGCATGGAGTACTGGCTCCAGTACTGGTGGCTGTTCCCGGTGTTCCTCACCGGCGCGACCATCGTGAACACGGTCGGCATCAGCGGGTCGGCGCTCTTCGTCCCGTTCCTCATCTTCATCTTCCCCATCTTCGCGCACCCGCTCGACTCGTCGACGCTGGTCAAGGTGGGCCTCATCAGCGAGGCGTTCGGCCTCTCCAGTTCGGCCGTCGCCTTCATCCAGTACGGTCTCGTCGACCGGCGGCTGGCGCTGACGCTCGTCGGCGGGTCGATTCCGTTCGTCGTCGGCGGCGCGCTCCTGTCGTTCGTCATCCCCGACGTGGTGTTCCACGCGCTGCTCGGCATCGCGCTGCTCGCCGCGTCGTACCTGCTTTTCAACGCCGACCTCGGCCACGAGGACCACGGCTCGTCGGACTCCGACCACGCCGCGGCCACCGACGGCGGCGTCTCCGCGAGCCTCCCCAACGACCCCGGTAAGCTCGGCCCCGCGGGCGTCAACACGGCCGACGACGGCACCGTCACCCGCGTCGACCGCGACGGTGACGACTACACCTACACCCGCGGCGGCTACCTGCGTCGCTTCGCCAATTACAGCGTCGGCGGGATGTTCCAGGGCCTCGCCGGCTTCGGTATCGGTGAACTCGGCATCATCTCGATGCTCGGCACGAAAGTCCCCGTCCGCGTCGCCATCGGCACGAACCACATCGTGGTCGCGCTGACCGCCATCTTGGCGTCGCTCGTCCACGTCTTCGGCGGCGGCCTCGTCGGCGGCCACTCGCTGAGCCTCGCGACGACGCCGTGGAACATGGTCGTCTTCACCGTCCCCGCGACGGTCCTCGGCGGCCAAATCGCGCCCTACGTGTCGAACGCGCTGGAGACCAGCGTCATCAAGAACTTCGTCGGCGTCCTCTTCGCCGTCATCTCGCTGGCGCTGTTCCTGATGGCGCTGGGTATCTAACGACTCACGACCACCCGAACCACCCCCACTGGCACCACTTTCACAGTCCTCGATTCTGAACTCCCACCCATGTACGACCACATCCTGCTTCCGACCGACGGCAGCGACGCGACCGACGCGACCATCGAACACGCGGCGACCCTCGCGGAGACCTACGGCGCGACGGTCCACGTGCTGTCGGTGGCCGATTCGCGCAATCGCTTCGAGTCGCCCTCGGCCGGCATCGCGCCGGACGTGTGGGAAAAATCCGAACTCGACCGCGCGGAGTCGGCGGCCGACGCCGCAATCGAGGCGCTCCCCGAGGGCGTCGAGACCGAACGCATCGTCGTGGAGGGCGTGCCGCACTCGACTATCGTCGACTACGCCGCCGACGGCGACATCGACCTCGTCGTGATGGCGACCCACGGCCGCACCGGCCTCGACCACTACCTCGTCGGCTCCGTCACCGAGCGCGTCGTCCGGCAGTCGGACGCGCCGGTGTTGACCGTCCGCGCGGCGGACGAAGAATAAACACCCGCGGCTCGCTCGCGGGCCGCGTTACTCGAACTCTTCTGCCAGCGCGGCGCGGTGCTCGCGGCGCTTCTGGAGCGCCGCGTCGCGCAGTTCGCGCTCCTCTTGGGAGTCGCAGACGAGGTCCGGGACCGGAACCGGCTTCTCGTCGTCGTCGAGCGCGACGAAGGTGAAAAAGGAGGTGAGCGTCTCGCGGCGGTCGCCCTCGCTCGGGCGCTCGGCGGTCACGTCCACCTTGATGTCCATGCTGGTGCGACCGGTGTCGAAGACGTACGCCTCGACGGTCACCACGTCGCCCACGTCGATGGGCGCGAGGAAGTCCACGTGGTCCATCGACGCCGTGACCACCTGCCGCTCGGCGAAGCGCCGCCCGGCGATGGCCCCGCAGACGTCCATCCACTCTAAAATCCGCCCGCCGAGGGCGCGTCCGAGGTTGTTCGTGTCGTTGGGCATCAGAATCTCGCTCATCTCGGCGCGAGACGCCGACAACGACCGCGTCTCGACCGACGATTGCTGTTGCATGCCACACCGTCAGAGTCGGACGTGGTTAAATTATTCTACCTCTTGAAAAATAGAAATAAAGGCGATTAATCGCTCGGGTTGTCGATTGGTCGGTGAACGCCCCGCACGTTTCAACAACCTAGACAATTAATAGTGTTTATTGCGTATCGAATGGTGTCTGCGCGAACCGCAGACCGGTGGTGGGACGCCGACGCCCGTCTCTCGTCCGCGTTCGGGAGGACGTTCCCGGAGGGTTCCGACTCTCGTTCGACCGGACGGGCGGGAAATCAACCGCGACCCGAGAGTCGACGCACCGAGCCGCTCCCGTCTCACGTCCGCCTCGCGCCTCACCGAACCGCGACGGTCGGACGACGGGACTCGCGCCGGTCGCCCCCGCAGACCGGACACGACGCTGCACCGGCCCCCGGTGCGTCGGACGGGTCTCCGACTGATTCGCGCCTTCGATTTTCGCTCACTCGACGCGCTCAGCCTCGACGCCGCCGTCTTCGATTTCGATGTCGACCGCGTCCGCGGAGATATCGGCCGTCTCGACGCCGTCCAACTCCCCGAGTATCTCGCCGATGTCGTCGAGGCCGAGGAGTTCGCGGGTCTCCTCGTCGAACGCCTTGCTTTCGAGTCCCGCCGCCTGCTGTACGTCCGAGCCGGACAGCCCCTTGCCGTAGCGACCGAGCAGCGACGTGAGCTCCTGCGGCAGGACGTACGTCGTCGACGGCGAGGTGCCGATGTTCGCCAGCGTCTCCATGCCCTTGTCGATGATGGCGCGCTCGCCCATCGACTCCGCCGCGCGGGCCCGAAGCACCGTCGAGATGGCGTCGCCCTGCGCTTCGAGGATTTGAGACTGCTTTTCGCCCTGCGCGCGGATGATGTTCGACTGCTTGTCGCCCTCCGCCTTCTCGACGGCGGAGCGGCGCTCACCCTGCGCTTCGAGAATCATGGCGCGGCGGCGGCGCTCGGCGGAGGTCTGCTGTTCCATCGCGTTCTCGACGTCCTTCGAGGGCTTCACCTCGCGGACCTCGACGGACTCCACGCGGACGCCCCACTCGTCGGTCGGCTCGTCGAGTTCCCGGCGGATGCGCGCGTTGATGTGGTCGCGGCGCGCCAGCGTGTCGTCGAGTTCCATGTCGCCGAGGGCGGCTCGGAGCGTCGTCTGGGCGAGCAGCGAGACGGCCCGGCGGTAGTTGTCGACTTGCAGGAAGGCGCGTTCGGGGTCCATCACGCGGATGTAGACCACCGCGTCGGCCGTGACCGGCGAGTTGTCCTCCGTGATGGCTTCTTGCGAGGGCACGTCGAGCGTTTGGGTCCGCATGTCGAAGCGGTAGGTCTTCGAGACGAACGGCGGGACGACGTTCAGCCCCGGTTCGAGGATGCCCTTGTAGTCCCCGAACACGGTGAGCGTCCGCTTTTCGTACGCCTGCACGATTTCGACCGCGTCGTACACCGCGGCGACGGCGAGCGCGAGGACGACGTAGCCCGCGAGCGTCAGCGGCGTGACGGGGAAGACGACCACCGCGAGGCCGAAGACGACCACCGCGACCGCGAGGGGGGCGAGCCACCGCGGGAGTCGGCCGGGGTCGCTGTCGACCCGCTCCGCGCCCGACGACGAGGAGGACGCCGAGAGCTTCCCGAGCTGGTAGAACAGGCTGTCCATGGTGGAGAGTGACACCGAGACGGAATAAAGCTAGCCGGCTACTCACCTACCCACTCACCCGGCCACCAACTATTTGTCCGCGAACGCCTCACGCCCCGGTATGCGAACGAACCGCGGCCGAATCGACGTGGAGGACCTGCTGAAAATCATCCTCCTGCTCGTCCTCGTCTGGCTCGTCCTCGAAATCATCGGCGAGGTGCTCGGGCTGTTCGGTGCGCTGCTCGGCCCGCTCCAGCCGCTTTTGGGACTCGTCGTCGCGGCGCTCATCGTCCTCTGGCTGCTCGACCGAATCTGACGTTCCCGCGGCGACGACGATACGCCTTTGTGTCTCTCGCGTGAGACACGGGCGTGTACAGTCTGA
Source organism: Haloferax sp. Atlit-48N (assembly GCF_003383015.2). Lineage (NCBI taxonomy): Archaea > Methanobacteriati > Methanobacteriota > Halobacteria > Halobacteriales > Haloferacaceae > Haloferax > Haloferax sp. Atlit-48N. The sequence goes on from NZ_CP137689.1 coordinate 35,057, forward strand.
ACGTCCCGGTTCCGGGGCGGGTCGCCCGCCTCGCGTCCGACCTGTTTCCGTACCTCGCCCCGTTCGACCGGGTTCGCGACCGGCACACGCTCGTCTGCAAGCGGTTCGAAGACGCCGACCTCGACCGCCTCCGCGAACAGTTGCGGCGCGCGCTCGCCGGCCAACCGGCGTTCGAAGCCCGCGTCACTGACGTCCGATTCTTCGAGGAGCCGCCCCGCGGAGCCGCGCCGGTCGTCTACCTCGCGGTCGACAGCCCCGGCCTTCTCGACCTCCACCGGACGCTCACCGACGAGTTCGGCGCTATCGAGGGAATCGAGGGCGACGACTACGTCCCGCACGTCACGCTCGCTCGCGGCGGCAGCGTCGCGGACGCCCGCGCGGTCGCGAGCCAACCGCTCGACTCCATCGAGTGGACCGTCTCGCAGCTCGATATCTACGACTCGTCGTTCCGCGAGACCACGGCCTCGATTTCGCTTCCGGCCTGACGGCGAGGGTTCGACCGGCGTCGGCGGTGCGCCCGTGTCCGCTGGTCGCGCCGTCAGTCGCGCGCCCGGAGCCGCATCCCCATCGGCTCCTCCGGGTGCATCGTCAGCGACCCGCGGAGCGAGAACGGCTCGTCGCGGACGTAGTCGAGTTCGTACCGCTGGGCGACGGTGCCGAGGATGAGCTGCCCTTCGAGCAGCGAGAGATGCTTGCCGATGCAGTGGCGCGGCCCGCCGCCGAACGGGAAGTACGCGAAGCGCGGCCGGTCGCCGGCCCGCTCGGGTGCCCAGCGGTCCGGGTCGAACTCCAACGGGTCGTCCCACCAGCGCTCCGAGCGGTGGACGACCCACTGCGGGAGCATGATGGCCGACCCCGCGGGGACGCGGTAGCCGCCGAGGCGAACGTCCACCTTCGGCTCGCGGAACATGACGTACACCGGCGGATACAGCCGCATCGCTTCGTTCAGCACGCGCTCTGTGTACTCCAGCTGTCGCACGTCCTCGAACGTCGGCGTCCGCCCGCCGAGTACCTCGTCCAGTTCGCGGTGGAGCTTCGCCTCCGCCTCGGGGTGTTGCGAGAGCAGATACCACGCGTACGTCAGCGTCAGCGCCGTCGTGTCGTGGCCCGCGAGGAGCATCGTCAGCAGCTCGTCGCGGAGGTTCTCCTCCGTCTGCTCGCCCTCGTCGTAGGCGCGGAGCAGCATCGAAAGCAGGTCCATCGGCCGCTCCTCGCCCGTCGCGTCGGCCGGCACCGACGACGCCGGCGTCTCGCCGTACTCGGTCCCGCGGCGCTCCTCGACGATGTCCCAGACGAGCGATTCGAGTTCGGACAGCGCCCGCTTGTACTCGCGGTTCTCCCGCGTCGGTGCCCAGTCGGGCGTCAGGAACCGAAGCGGGTCGGGTTCGAACCGCGCGCCGAGCGGTTCGAGGTTCTCCTGTACCCGCCGGATGCGCTCGTCGTCGAGGTCGGTGCCGAACATGGCGTCGACGATTATCTCGACGGTCAGCCGCGCCATCTCCAGTTGCACGTCCACCACGTCGCCGTCGCCCCACGACGACAGCATCGACTCCGTCCGGTCGGTCATCATGCCGGCCATCGTCGAGATGCGCCGCACGTCGAACGCCGGCTGGGCGAGCTGGCGCTGTCTCTTCCACGTCGCGCCCTCGCTCATCAGCAGGCCGTCGCCCAGCAGGTCGCCGATGGCGCGGTCTTGGAACTGCGGCTTTCTGAACTTCGACGCCTCGCTCACGAGCACCGTCTCGACGTCCGCCGGGTTCGTGAGCATGTACGTGTCCAGCGGGCCGAGGTCGAAGTGGACCACGTCGCCGTAGGTGTCCGCGACGGCCGTCAGGAACGTAAACGGGTCGCGGGCGTACTGTCTGCTCGCGCCGAACAACGGGAGGCCCTTCGGGCCGGGAGGGGTCGCACTCATCACCCTGTGTTGGTTCGAACAGGTAAGAATCGCACGGCGGTCGCGACCGGCTTTTCCGCGCCGAGCGCGACCCGCTCAGGCTCAGGGCCGCGGCGGGTCGCCGTCGTAGGCGTCGTGGTCGGTGTAGAAGTTCAGCATCGCGAACTTGAGTTTGTTCGGCGCGATATCGACCATCTCGGAGCGTTCCTCGACCGGGAACGACCCGCGGACGCCGTACTTCCCCATCGAGGTGCTCTCGCGGGTGTACCGCTTGTCGGCCAGCACGCGGACGCCGAAGTCGTTGGGCGCGCGGATGACCCGGCCGAGCGCCTGTCGGGTCTTTCGAATCGTCGGAATCTCGACGGCGTAGCGCCAGCCGGCGTCCTTTTTCCGACGGTAGACGCGGTCGTAGGCGTCTTGTACCGCCTCCAACCGCTCGGAGAGATGCGGGTAGGGTACGCCGACGACCACGACCGTTCGGGCGTCGTCGCCGTCGAAGCTCACCCCCTCCGCGAGCGTCCCCCACAGCGAGGTGAGAAGCACCGCGCCGTCCTTGGCGACGAACTCCCGGCGCATCTCCTCGGCGCGGACGCCCGGTTCGTCTAAAAACAGCTCCGCGTCGACGTTCGGGTTCGCCCGCAGGCGTTCGTGGTAGCGCTCGGCCTCGGCGTACGACGGGAAGAACGCGAGCGTGTTCCCCGGCGTGAAGCCGGCGGCGTCCGCGAGCACCTCCTCGACCGTCTCCTGTGTGCCGGGGTCGTCGCGCTCGGAGGAGAACAGCGCGGGCAGCGAGACCGAAAACGTCCGGCGGTTCTCCTCGGGGTATTCGAGGCCGTAGGCCATCGTCACCGGGTCGTCGAGGCCGAGCGTGCTTTCCGTCACGTCGAACGGGCGGAGCGTCGCCGACATCAGGATGCTCGCGTGAACCTCCTCGAACAGCTCCTTCGTGACCTCCCGCGGGATACAGGTGTACAGTTCCGCGCGGCCGTAAATCTCGTCGGTGCCGCCGTCGCGGCGGACCGACAGCATCGGGTGGCGGCCGAGTTCGTCGCCCAGCTCCGTCCAGTCAGCGATGAAGTTCGCCGCCTGGAGCGTCTGGCACTCCTTGCGCGTCGTCGCCTCGCCGTTCTTGTACGCGTCTTCGTACTGCTCGTCTAACTGCTTGCCCAACTGGAGCGCGAGTTCGACCTCCACGTCGATGCCGCGGCCCTCGTAGGATTGTAGGAACTCCATCGTCAGGTCGTCGCGACGACCCTGACTGGCGATAGAGAGGTCGTACCAGTTCTCACCGACCTGCTCGCGCTCGCCGAAGCCGAACGCCGATTCGTAGCTGTCGCGCAGCGCGTCGAGGAACGTTCCGATGACGTTGCGGGCGCTCTCGGCCCGCGAGTCGTCTTCGTCTTCCAACTCGGTCATCGCGCTTTCGAGCGTGTTCTCGGTGAGCGCGCGACTCGCGTGGTCGCGGGCCGCGCCCTCGATGTTGTGCGCCTCGTCGAACACCGTAATCACGTCGTCGGGGTCGCGGTCCAACCACCGGAAGAACTGCTCGCGTATCATCGGGTCGAGCAGGTGGTGGTAGTTGCAGACGACGAGGTCGATGCCCTCCATGCCCTCCTTGAGCAGTTCGTAGCCGCAGAGGTTCTGCTTGCCCGCGTACTCGAAAATCTCGTCGGGCGTCCGCACGTCGTCGAACAGCCACTGGAAGAACTCGTCTGTGTTCCGCGTGAGGTTGTTGTAGTAGTGCTCGCAGTAGTTGCCCTCCTTCAACTCCGCCAACTCGTCGTCGATGGCGTCGAGTTCGTCCGTGACGGTGCTTCGCGCGTCGGCCGCGCCGGATTCCCCCTCGCGCATCCCGTCGAGGAGCGACTGCGCCTGCTCGGAGAGTTCGGCCTTGTCGGACTCCTTTTCGACGATGCTCCGGGTCGTATCGCGGAGGGTCTGACACTCCTGAAAACCCACGTCGATGTGGCACATCGAGGACTTCCCGCGGAACACCACCGCGCGGATGGCCTCCTCTCTGGTGATGGCGCGGGCGTCCTCGACGAACTGGCGCATCTGCTGGTGGACGTTCGTCGTGATGACGACCGTCTTGTCGTGCTCGCGGGCGTACGAGAGCGCGGGCACGAGCGCGGAGATGGTCTTCCCGGTCCCGGTCGCCCCTTCGAGGAGGACGTTCCGCTCGTCGCCGAGCGCGTCGGCGATGCCGGACATCGCCGCCTCCTGATTCGGGTACGGCTCGTCGTACGGGAAGAACCGCCACGCTCCGTCCGCGTCGCCGTCGTCGGGTGCGCCGTTGGCGTGGGCCACGGGAGAATCTCGGCCGCCATCCGATTAAAAGGCTCGGAGGCCTCGACACCGCCGGAGGCGACGGGAACGGTAGAGCGTACCTCCGCGCTCGACGGCGTCTTCTGAGAAGCTGCAAAGAGCCGCGACCGCCGTGGACCCGAATTTATTCGAGCAGTTCGACGATGAGACCCTTCTGGGCGTGCAGGCGGTTCTCCGCCTGGTCCCAGACGAGCGAGCGCTCGCCTTCGAGCACGTCGCCGGTAATCTCCTCGCCGCGGTGGGCCGGCAGGCAGTGCATGACCTGCGCGTCGGTCCCCGAGAGCAACTCCTCGTTGAGTTGGAACCCCTCGAACGCTTGCAGTTTCTCGTGGCGCTGGTCCTCCTGGCCCATCGAAATCCACACGTCGGTGTAGACCACGTCCGCGTCCGAAACGGCCTCCTCGGGGTCGGTCGTAATCGTCGGCGTCGAGCCGAGTTCGGCGGCCTTCTCGAGCACGTCGTCGTCGACGCCGTACTCCGGCGGGGTCGCCACGGTGAGGTCGATGCCGGCCATCGCACAGCCGAGGACGAACGACTGGCCGACGTTGTTGCCGTCTCCGACCCACGCCGCGGACACCTCGTCGAAGTCGCCGACGTGTTCGCGGATGGTGAGCAGGTCGGCGAGCGTCTGGCAGGGGTGGGCGTCGTCGGTCAGGCCGTTGATGACCGGCGCGTCGGAGTGCTCCGCGATTTCGAGGAGGTCCTCGTGTTCGAACAGGCGGACCATGATGGCGTCGCCGTAGCGACCCAGCACGCGCGCGGTGTCCGAAAGCGGCTCGCCGTGGCCGAGCTGGATGTCCTCGGGGCCGAGGAACAGCGCGTGGCCGCCCAGTTCGGTCATCCCCGTCTCGAAGGAGACACGCGTCCGGGTACTCGGTTTCTCGAAGAGCATCGCCAGCGTCGCTCGGGTGAGCTGCGTCTCGTCGTCGCCGGACTTGATGTCGGCGGCGCGGGTGAGAACGCGGTCTAACTCCGATGCGCTGATGTCGTCGATGTCGGTGAAGTGGGTGGTTTCGAGCATTGTGTCGTATGTCGTGTCTCCGTGTCGGTTCGTCGTCTCGGGTGTCTGGTCGTCGTCGCCGTTCGCCTCCGTCGCTCGTCTCGTCTCAGTCGTCCGCGAGGCGCTCGCAGACGTCGACGAGCACGTCGATGGCGCTGTCGAACTCGGCGAGGTCGAGATGTTCGTTCGGGGCGTGGTCGAGGTCGGAGTCGCCGGGGCCGTAGGTCGCCATGGGGCAGTCCCACGTGCCGGCGAAGATGTTCATGTCGCTGGTCCCGGTCTTGCGGAGGAGCCGGGGCTTCACGCCGCCGACGTTGCGGATGGCGACGCGGAACGCCCGCGCCACGTCGGTGCGGGGGCTCATCATGACCGGCGGGATGGGCTTGTTCCAGTGGACGCCGCCGCGGGTGAGTTCGCTTTCCGCGACCTCGCGCACGTCGTCGATGGAGAGCCGCGGCGGGACGCGGAACTGCACGTCCACCGTCGCCTCGACCGCGAGGCCGTCTTCCGTCGGGCCGCCGTCGAACGTCACGGGCTTGGTCGTCACCGTGTCGAAGACGCCGTCGCGGTCCTCGTCGAAGAAGTCGGCCACGCGGGACCACCACGCGACCGCGGACTGGATGGCGTTCTCCTCGGGGCGCGAGGAGTGACCCAGTTCGCTCGTCGAGATGTACGTCCCGGAGAGGAACCCGCGGTAGCCGAGCGTGACGCCGTCCCAGCCCGAGGGCTCGCCGTTGACGACCGCGTCGGGCTCCTCGCGGTCCTCCACGAGGTGCCACGCGCCGCGCGAGGAGGTCTCCTCGCCGACGACGCCGACGAACGAGACGCCCGTCTCGACGGCCGCCGCGGCCATCGAACAGAGCGGGCCGGTCGCGTCGACGCTGCCGCGACCCCAGAGCACGCCGTCTTCTATCTTCACCGGCACGTCGCCGGGGACGGTGTCGATGTGGGAGGTGAGAAGCACCGCGTCGTCGGCCGGGGCGCGGACGTTGCCGATTTCGTCTATCCACACCTCGCGGTCGTGCGCCTCGAAGAACGCCTTCAGGACCTCGGCGGCCGCCTCCTCGTCGCCCGACACCGAGGGCGTCGAGACCATGTCGTAGAGGAGGTGGCGCGCGTCGGCCCACTCGCCCTCGTCGAGGGCGTCGGTGTCGGCGTCCGCGTCGACCTCGGCGTCGGCCGCCGTCTCGGCCGCCGACTCCGCTTCGGTCTCCGACTCGTCGTGTCCCTCGCGGTCGATTTCGGCGTTCATGATAACACGTTCGTCATGGCGTCGACCGCGCGGTCGGCGTGTTCTTCCTCGATGACGAGCGGCGGCAGGAACCGGACGACCGTCCGGCCCGCGGGGAGCGCGAGCAACTGCTCGGACAACGCGAGGTGCTTCAGCGTGCGGTTCGCGCCGCGTTTGACCTCGACGCCGACCATGAGGCCGTCGCCGCGGACCTCGCGGACCGGCAGGTCGTGTTCCTCGACGGCGGCTTCGAGCTCCGTCGTGAGGTAGTCGCCCACCGCGGCCGCGTGGCCGGGCAGGTCCTGCTCGACGATGGTGTCGAGGGTGGCGTTCGCCGCCGCGCAGACCACGGGACCGCCGGAGAACGTCGAGCCGTGGGACGCCGCGCCGTCGGCAATCCAGTCGGCGCAGAGCGTCGCGCCGAGCGGCAGGCCGTTGGCGATGCCCTTCGCGCTCGTGAGGATGTCGGGGACGACGCCGGCGTTCTCGCAGGCCCACAGCGACCCGGTGCGGCCGATGCCGGTCTGAATCTCGTCGAAGACGAGCGCCGCACCGGCGTCCTCGGTCAGGTCGCGGGCGGTCTGGAGATACTCGGCCGTCGCGGGGTTGATGCCGCCTTCGCCCTGAATCGGCTCTAAGAACACGGCGGCCGTCTCGTCGTCGACGGCCTCGGCGAGTTCCGCTTCGTCGCCGTAGCTGACGAACTCGACGCCGCCGGCGACCGGTTCGTAGGGCTTCTTGTACTTCTGTTTCCACGTGAGCGCGAGGCTCCCGAGGGTGCGACCGTGGAAGGCGCGCTTCGTGGCGACGATTTTCTGGCGGCCGGTCGCGGAGCGGGCGAACTTCATCGCCGCCTCGTTGGCCTCGGTGCCGGAGTTACAGAGCCAGACGTTCGAGATGTCGCCGGGCGCGAGTGTCGCCAGCTTCTCGTACAGTTCCGTGCGGACCTCGACGGGGTACGACGCCTGCACGTAGGTCAGCTTCGCGGCCTGCTCCTGAATCGCGGAGGTGACAGCGGGGTGGGAGTGGCCGAGCGCCGCGACGGCGTAGCTCGCGCCGAAGTCGAGGTACTCGGTGCCGTCGTCCGAGTAGAGATACGGCCCCTCGCCGGACTCGATGGCGATGGGTTTCTCGTTGAAGACGAAGCCGCTCATTGTTCGGCCTCCTCGGCTTCGACCAGCGCGCCGGGCGTCACGTGCGTGCCGCCGCCGTTGAGCGCCGTCACGATGGGGTCGTTCAGGTTCGCGTCGGAGACGACGACCTCGGCGGCCCCGCCGTCGAGCGCCTCCTTCGCGGCCATGACCTTCTTGGTCATGAACCCTTCAGCGGCCGATTCGAGCGCCGAGAACGCCTCGGGCGTGTCGGCCGTCTCGATGAGCGTGGACTCGTCGTCGGGGTCGGCGTAGACGCCTTTCACGTCGGTGAGGACGACGAGTTTCGCGCCGAGCGCGCCCGCGACCGCGGCGGCGGCGCGGTCGGCGTCGGCGTTGACCGGCACGCCGTCGTCGGCGAGCATCGGAACGGTCACGATGGGCGTGTAGCCGCCGTCGAGGAGGGTTTCGAGGAGCGTCGCGTTCACCGAGGTAATCTTCCCGGAGTGGTCGCCGCGCTTGATTTTCTTCTTGCCGTCTTCGACGACGCGGACGGCCGATTTGCGCGGCCCGGTCAGGAGGCCGCCGTCGACGCCCGAGAGGCCGAGCGCGTCGACGCCCGCCTCGCGGAACAGCGCGGTCAGGTCGGTGTTGAGCTTGCCGGGCATCACCATCGAGAAGACCTCCATGGTGCGCTCGTCGGTGAAGCGGCCGGAGACGCCCGAGGGCGACTCGACGTACGTCGGCTCCTCGCCGAGTTCTTCGAGCGTCTCGTCGACGGCGGTCGAGCCGCCGTGGACGACGACCACGTCGGTGCCGTTGGCGACGAGGTGGGCCACGTCGGAGACGGCTCCCTGCGGGTCGACGGCCTTCGCGCCGCCGATTTTGACGACGACCGGCGGCTCCTTGCCGCCGTCAGCGCGGAGCGCTGACGAGGTACCGGAATCTCCGATTCCGATACCGCCGTCGGCGATGAGGTTGTCTTCGTTGTCGACGAGCTGTTCGTGTGCCGCGAGCAGTTCCTCGCGTGTGTATCCTGTCATAGTCGAAATGGTGCGTAAATCGTGGGTCGGGGCGAGCGTTCGGGGGCGGTGCGGTCAGGGCGAGCCGACGGGGTGGAAGCCGGTGAAGTCGAGTCCGGCGGTCTCGTCCAGCCCGAGCGCGATGTTGGCGGCGTGGACCGCCTGCCCCGCGGAGCCTTTCATCATGTTGTCGATGGCCGAGAAGACGACGAGTCGTCGGTTTCCGGGGTCGACTTCGAAGCCGACCTCGCCGTAGTTCGTCCCGGCGACCGACTTCGGTTCCGGGTAGCGGTAGACGCCGCCGCCGCCGGCGACGGTGCGCACGAACGGTTCGTCGCCGTAGGAGCCGCGGAACGCTTTCCACATGTCGCCCTTCGAGACGGGGCCGTCGGGGAAGACGTGACAGGTCGCCGCCGCGCCGCGGACCATGTCGACCGCGTGGACGGTAAACGAGACCGAGAGGCCGAGGTACTCCTCGATTTCGGCCTCGTGGCGGTGGCCGGTCGGCGCGTAGGGGCGGACGATGCCCGAGCGCTCGGCGTGCGACGACGCCTTGCTCGCGCCCGCGCCGCCCTCCGACGAGCCGACTTTCACGTCCACGACGACCTGCTCGTCGCCGGCGAGGATGCCGGCGTCGAAAAGCGGCTTGAGGCCGAGAATCGTCGCGGTCGCGTTACAGCCGCCCGCGGCGATGAGGTCCGCGCCGGGGAGGTTCTCGCGGTTCAGTTCGGGGAGCGCGTACTCCGATTTCTCCAGATACTCGGGGCAGACGTGGCCGTCGTACCACTCGTCGTACTGCGCCGCCTCGGAGAGACGGAAGTCCGCAGAGAGGTCGACGACGGTGTCCGCCGCGTCCTGAAAGGCGTCGATGTGCTCCATCGAGACGCCGTGGGGCGTCGCCGTGAACAGCACGTCGACTGATTCGAGGTCCTCCGGCGAGGTGAAACGGAGGTCGAGGTGACGAAGGTTCGGATGGACGTGGCCGACGGTCTTGCGCTCGTAGGAGCGGCTCGTCGCCTGTTCGATATCGAAGTTCGGGTGGCCGTCGAGCAGGCGGAGCAGTTCGCCGCCGGTGAAGCCGGAGCCGCCGACGACGCCCGCGGTGAGTTGGTCGCTCACGCCGAGACCTCCGCCAGCGACTGCTCGCCGTCGACCTTGGCTTCGAGCCAGTCGACGACCGTCGCGGGAACGTCCGTCTCGACGGCGTCGTTGAGCGCCTTGAACTCGACGGTGTGGTTGACCTCGTGGACGGTGTAGTCGTCACCCGTCTCCATGAGGTCGACGCCGAGCAGGCCGCCGCCGACCGCGTCGGACGCCTGCTTCACGAGTTCCTCCGCGCGGTCGTCGAGTTCGAACTCCTCGACGCTCGCGCCCTTCGCGGCGTTCGTGAGCCAGTGGTCCGACGAGCGGACCATCGCGGCCACGGGTTCGCCGTCGGTGGCGAGCACGCGGATGTCGCGGCCCGGCTTCTCGACGAACTCCTGGATGTAGAACACCTTGTGCTCGTAGTTTCCGAGCGTCGACTTGTGTTCGAGGATGGCCTCGGCGGCCGCCTCGGAGTCGATTTTCGCCATCAGGCGACCCCACGAGCCGACGATCGGCTTGAGGACGCAGGGGTAGCCGAACTCCTCGACGATGTCCATCGCCGAGTCGACCGTGAACGCCACTTTCGTGTTCGGCGTGGGCACGCCCGCGTCCGCGAGCGCGAGGCTGTTTTTCGCCTTGTCGGCGCAGATGTCGGCGGTCTCGTGGGAGTTGACGACCGGGATTCCGTACGACTTCAGGAAGCGCGTGATGTAGATGCTCCTGCTCGTCGCCAGACAGCGGTCGACCACCACGTCGAGTCCGTCGAACGATTCCGGCGGCTCCGTGAGGTCGAACTGCTCTTTCCGAACGTCTATCTTCGTCACCTCGTGGCCGCGGTCGCGAAGCTCGTTGAGAAGCAGCTTCTCGTCGCGGCGAATCCGGGAATAGAGCAGTCCAACGTGCAATTTACTCTCCCCAGTCCTCTTCGAGTTCGGGCGCTTCTTCGAGTGTCACGGGGTCGAGGGAGACGACTTCCAGCTCTGCGCCCGTGGCGGGGCTGTCGATGATTTCACCGACTTCGACGTCGGCCGGCAGCTCGATTTCCTCTCCGCTCAGCGGGTCTTCCGCGGTGATGGTGTCGCTCATTACATCCGTGGCTGGTCGACGGACGGTATTAAAGCCGTCGAAAATTACGCGAGAAAAATTAATGCAAAGAAGTCTCTAACGGGTGTTATCTGTCGAATCGGCCGACGATACGGGTCGACCGAACGACGCGTCGAGCTTGGGTGCCACGCTCACTCGACGCCGGAGACGGGACCGGTCGTCGGACCGGTCGGCCCGTCCCCCGCGTCGGTCGTGGTCGTCGTCGCCGCGGTTCCGGTCGGGGTCGTCGGAGCCCCGCCGGTCGTCGCGGCGCGACCGCTCGGGGTCGTCGGAGCGGGCCCGCGGGCGTCTCGCGTTCGGACTCAGACATAGCTCGAAACCTCCTCGTCGAGACCCTCGGCGGCCGCCGCGAGCGAGTCGCGGGCGTCGGCGACGGCCGCGGCGTCGTCCGAGAGCTCGTCGCGGGCCGTCGAGAGCGTCGCCTCCACGGCGGCGGGCGCGGGCCCGCCGACCGAATCGCGACTCGCCACGCTCTCGGTCGGGTCGAGCGCGGCTTCGACGGCCTCGGCTGTCACGTGCGTAAAGAGTGACTCACCTAATACGTCCGTAGCGACGGCGTCAAGTGTTGCCACGTCGGGCGTTCCCTCGGAGCGGGCGGCCGCCTCCGCGACGACCTCGTGGGCCGTGCGAAACGGGAGGCCGGCCATCGCCAGCAGGTCCGCCACGCCGGTCGCGGTCGAAAAGCCGTCGCCCGCGGCCGCTGCGAGTTCGTCTTCGGGCCACGTCGCCGACGCCACCGCGCCGGCGGCGACCGCGGCCGCCTCGCCCACGTCGTCGACGGTGCGGAACGCGTGTTTGTGGGCGCGCTGGAGGTCGCGGTTGTACGCGCGCGGCAGTCCCTTCAGCGTCGTCAGGAGGCCGGTGAGTTCTCCGACCGCGTCGCCCGCGACGGCGCGGACGAGCTCCATCGTGTCGGGGTTCTTCTTCTGCGGCATGATGGAGGAGGTCGACGAGTAGTCGTCCGACAGCTCGACGAGCCCCTTGTTCGAGAATATCACGAGGTCCTCGGCGAGCCCGGAGAGCGTGACCGCGTGGGTCGTGAGCGCCGACAGCGTCTCCGCGAGGAAGTCGCGGGTCGCGGAGGCGTCCATCGAGTTCTCCATCACGCGGTCGAAGCCGAGCAGGTCGGCGGCGAGTTCGCGGTTCACGTCGAAGGGCGTCCCCGCGAAGGCGGCCGACCCGAGCGGCGACTGGTTGATGCGCTCGTACGCGCACATGAGGCGGGCGCAGTCGCGGGCGACCGCCCGTTCGTACGAGAGAAGGAAGTGCGCGACCGTCGTCGGTTGCGCGGGCTGGAGGTGCGTGTAGCCGGGCATCACCGTCTCGGTGTGTTCGGTGGCCGTCTCGACCAGCGACTCGCGTAGGGCGAGCGCCGCGTCGAGGGCCGAAAGCACGTCCTCGCGCAGGCGGTAGCGGATGCAGGTCGCCACCTCGTCGTTGCGCGAGCGGGCGGTGTGCATCTTCCCGCCGTCGGGGCCGACGATGTCGATGACCGCGGCCTCGATGGCCTCGTGGACGTCTTCGCCGCCGGAAAGCGAGTCGTGGCCCGCGGCCTCGACCTCGTCCAGCGCGGCGAGAATCTCGCTCGCGACCTCGGACTCGATGATGTCCTGCGACGCGAGCATCACGACGTGCGCCCGGTCGACGGCGAGGTCGGCCTCGAAGATGCGTTCGTCGGCCGCGAGGCTCGACATGAACCCGCGGGCGGGGCCGCCGCTGAAGCGGTCCCGGCGGATGACGCCCTCGGAGTCGCCGTCCTCGCCTGCCATCTTACTCGTCGCTACCGCCGTCTGCGGCGAGTTCGGGCTTTGCTTTCTTCGTGTTCTGGTTGGCGAGACGCGCCTGGAAGCCGTGGTACTTGGCGACGCCCGTCGCGTCGGCCTGCTCGATGCCGTCGACCGTCTCCGTGTTGAAGGAGGCGGCGGACTCGGAGTAGGCGGCGTACTCGGACTCGCGGCCGACCGGGCGGGCCTGTCCGCCCTCGAACTTGATGGTCACGGTGCCCGTGACGCGCTCTTGGGTCTTTTCGAGGAAGGCGTTCAGCGCGCCCACGAGCGGGGCGTCGACGAGGCCCTCGTAGGCCTTCTGGGACCACTCGTTGTCCACGGTGGCCTTGAAGTCGCGTTCCTCCTTCGTGAGGACGAGCCCTTCGAGCGCCTCGTGGGCGTTCAGGAGCGTCGTCGCGGCCGGGTGCTCGTAGTTCTCGCGCACCTTGAGGCCGAGCATGCGGTCTTCCATCATGTCCGTGCGGCCGACGCCGTGCTTGCCGGCCTTCTCGTTGAGAAGCGAGATGAGTTCGAGGGGTTCGAGCTCCTCGTCGTCGACGGCGACCGGGTAGCCGTCTTCGAACGTGATTTCGATGAGTTCCGTCTCGTCCGAGGGCTGGTCGGTCCACTCGTAGATGTCCTCCGGCGGGACGTAGCCGGGGTCTTCGAGGTTGCCGCCCTCGATGGAACGGCTCCAGAGGTTCGTGTCGATGGACCAGACGCCCTCGTTGCCGCCCTGCACCGGGAGGTCCTTCTCGGCGGCGTACTCGATTTCCCACTCGCGGGTCATGCCCATCTCGCGGACGGGCGCGATGACTTCGAGGTCGGAGGCGCGCCAGACCGCCTCGAAGCGGAGTTGGTCGTTACCCTTGCCCGTACAGCCGTGGGCGATGCCGTCGCAGTCCTGCTCCTCTGCGAGTTCGAGGATGGCCTTGGCGATGACCGGGCGCGCGAGCGCGGTGCCGAGCGGATAGCCCTGATAGTCCGCGTTGGCGCACACCGAGTCGAGACAGAGCTGTGCGAACTCCTGTTTCGCGTCGACGACGTAGTGTTCCAGTCCGAGGGCCTCGGCCGTCTCGTAAGCCTCCTCGAACTCCTCTTCGGGCTGGCCGACGTCGACCGTGACGCCGACGACTTCGTCGTATCCGTACTCTTCTTCGAGAATCGGGACGCAGACTGTCGTGTCGAGTCCGCCCGAGAACGCGAGTGCGACTTTCTTCATGTACTCGTCTGTGGCGGGGACACACAGATAAATTCTTTGCATTCAGTTTATGAAATTAAAGGGTAGAGATGCCTATGGGCACGATAACAGGAGATTAGCGATTTCGACGTGTCCCGAAGGAGATGATGATTGTGGCCCTAAAGGGCCCGTCGTCGGGGTCGGACAGCCGCGGCTCGCAGCGGGGCAAAAGTGGCGCAAGTGCTGCGAGTCGCCATGGTTGTGAGACGCTACGACGGCTTCCCTATTAAACGCTTCCGGCGACGCAAACGTTTCCTCAGTCGAGCAACTCCCCGGCGAGTTCGACCAGCAGTTCGTTGTCGACGAGCGCGAGGACGAGCGCGATAACCGCGACCACGACGACTGCGATGATGAGCCACTCGATAAGGGTCATAGCACCCGCAACGTGACGGCTCCTCGGGTAAGTGTTCTGTGGCCGGTCGGGTCAGTCGAGTCGTTCGAGTCGGCCGCCGCCGATGGGCAGAACCCGCGCCGGGGCGACTCAGGCGCTCTCCGCCGAGGCCTCGCCGTCAGTCTCGCCGCCGCGGAAGACCAGACGCTCCACGAGGTCGGACCGCTGCATCAACACCGTGCCGAGGGCGCTCATGACGAACACGTAGCCGACGGCGAACGCCGGGATGATGTCGCGCATCACCGGCGTCGTGCCCGCGGCGGCCAGCGCCGCGATGACGAGCGAGAACTCGCCGCGGGGGACCAGTCCGACGCCGACCCGGAGCGACCGGTGCGCCGAGAGGTCGTACGCCCGACCGCCGAGATAGCCCGAGAGAACCTTCGACGGCGTCGAGAGGACGACCGCGATGGCGAGCGGGACGGCCGCCGCCGCCAACAGCGTCGGGTCGGTGCCGAGCCCAATCCAGAAGAAGAACACCGCGGCGAACACGTCGCGCACGGAGACGAGCAGGTGTTCGAGTCGTTCCCGGTGGCCGCTCGTCGAAAAGCCCATGCCGACGAAGAACGCCGCGACGGCCTCGCTCACCCCGAGCGCGAGCGCCGCGCCCGAAATTGGGACGACGACCGCGAGCGCCCGCAGGACGAACGCCTCCTGGTTCTCTACGTCGAGGACGCGGGCGAACAGCGCCGTCCCGTACTGGACGGCCACGAACAGCAGGCCGAGGAAGCCGAAGGCGATGGCGAGCGACCGCCCGATGGCCGCGACGCCGCCGTCGCCGCCGAGCACGAGCGAGGTGACGACCGCGAGGTAGACCGCGATGGCGAGGTCCTCGAAGACGAGCGTGCCCAAAATCGGCTCCGACTCGGGGTCGGCAATCCACCCGAGGTCGATGAGCGTCTTCGTCACGATGGCCGACGACGAGATGTAGACGATGCCGCCGAGCAGGAGCGCCTCGACCGGCGACCAGCCGAGGACGAGGCCGATGGCGACGCCGATGGGGAGGTTCACCGCGAGGTCGATGACGCCCGCGCGGCCGATTTTCGCCCCCGACGACCGGAGTCGGTCGAGGCTGAACTCAAGGCCGAGGAAAAACAGCAGGAGGACGATACCGAGTTCCGCCAGAACCGTCACGACCTCGCCGTTCGGGACGTACGGGAGGCCGAACCGCCCGGCGACGTACGGCCCGGCGACGACGCCGCCGACGACGTAGAGGGGAATCACCGACAGACCGAGGCGGAGCGCGACCGCTCCGACGACCGCGAGGACGGCGAACAGGTAGCCGAATTCGAGTAGCGCCGCCGCCATCAGGCCCCTTTGACGAGCGCGACGAAGTCGCGGCAGGCCGTCTTGGGACCGATGACGACGAGCGTGTCGCCGGCTTCGACCATGGCGTCGCCGCCGGGCGAGGTGACGACCTCGTCGCCCCGCTCGATGGCGATGACGGACGCGCCGGTCGCCTGCCGGAGGTCGGACTCGCCGAGCGTCTTGCCCGCGATGTCGGAGTTCGCGCCGACTTCGACCCACTCGATGAGCGTGTTGTCGCCCAGCAGCGTCTCGATGGTCTCCGTCTGGACCGGCTGGAAGTACGCGCCTTCGAGGAGCGTCCCCACCTGTCGGGCGAGTTTGTCGGTGAGCTCGAACAGCTTCTCGGAGTCGCTGTCGGCGCTCGCGCGCCGGAACACCTCCCGCTTGCCGGTGTTGTGCGTCACGATGACGAGCCGGGAGCCGTCGCCGAGGTCCACCTCGTGTTTCTTCCCGACGCCCGGAAGGTCGCTCTCGTAGACTGTCATGGCTCGACGATTGGCGAGCGGGCAAAATAAAGCCGCCTTCCGCTCAGGTGAGCAGCCAGAGCGTCGCCGCGATGGCGGTGCAGGCGACCGGCGGAATCGAGAGGTTGTCGTCGATGACGTAGCCGGCGACGACCGGCTTCGCGCCGTCGGCCAGCGTTGCCCCGGCAGCGCCGGCAGCCGCGGCGAGGCCGCCCGCGACGACCCCCGAGACGGGAATCACGAACGGCGCGGCGAGGGCGAAACAGACCGCGAACATCGCCGCGAGCGTCCGCGCCGACTTCAACTCACCCACCGGTGCGGAGCCCATCAGGCCGCTTATCGGGTCACCGATGGTGAGCATGAGCATCCCCGGAACCGCGATGTGGGGGCCGAACACCAGCGCGACGGCCGTCTGGCTGTAAACGTACAGCGCGTAGCCGGCGACGTTGTCCTGTTCGTACTCGCGGGTGAGTTCGTCGTAGACCGCCCATTCGAGACCGCCGAACAGCCGGAGCAGTTCGAGGACGCTGACGACCGCCGCGAGGAAGACGAACAGATACCCGAGGGTACGCCACTCGACCAGCCCGAGGAGGTACAAAAGCGGCATCCCCGAACCGCTCGCGTGGACCAGTCGCCGTTTCACCTCGGCGGTGCTCGGTCGCCCCACGGCGGGTTACGCCTCGACGACCTCGTTGTCGTCGAGCACGTCGTCGAACGAGGCGGTGCCGGCGCGCAGGCCGACGAGCGTTCCGACGAGGTCGTCGACGGGCAGCCGGACCTGCTTGCCGCTGTCGCGCTCGCGGATAGTGACGGTGTCCGCGCCGTCGCCTTCCAGTCCGTCGCGGTCGATGGTGATGCAGAACGGCGTGCCCACCTCGTCCTGTCGGCGGTAGCGCCGACCGATGCTGCCGGAGTCGTCGTAGACGACCGCGAAGCCGGCCGCGCGGAGCTCTTCGGCCACGTCGTCCGCGAGGTCGACCAGCTCGTCGACGTTGCTCACGAGCGGGAAGACGCCGACGTTCGTCGGCGCGACCGACGGCGAAAGCGAGAGGTAGCTCCGCGCCTCGCCGTCGACCTCGTCGGTCTCGTACGCGTGCGCGAGAAGCGTGTACACCGTGCGGTCGATACCGAACGACGGCTCGACCACGTGCGGCGTGATGTGCTCGCCCGCTTCGGTCTGCGTCTCGACCGAGAAGTTGGCCACGTCGGTGTCGACGGTGATTTCCTCGCCGTCGACGTCGAGGGTCACCTCGTCGGCGTCGAAGGCGTCGGGGTCGCGCTCGGCGAGCGTCTCCAGCGCCTCGGCCACGTCGGCGGCCTGCGCGCCGAACTCGGGGCCGAGCGTCGCCATGTCGGGGTCGACGACGGCGCGCTCGACCGTCTTCGGCTCGTCGTACTGCTGGAAGACGGTGAAGTCGTCGTCGCCGTACTCGCCGTGCTTCGAGAGGTCGTAGTCGCTCCGGTACGAGAAGCCCGCGATTTCTATCCAGTCGCCGTCGACCTCGCTTTCGGCGTCCCAGCAGTCCGAGGAGTAGTGGGCGCGCTCGCCCGCGAGGTGCTGGCGGAAGCGGAAGCGGTCCATGTCGACGCCGACCGTCTCGTACCACTCCTGGGCGATGCCGAGGAAGTAGCCGAGCCACGCGTTGCCGATGATGCCGTCTTCGACGGCCTCGCCGATGGTCGTCTCGACGTAGTCGCCGTCGTCGGCCTCCTGTTCGGTCGCGGGGTACAGAAGCACCTCCACGTCCTCGACCGCCGAAAGGTCGGCCTCGTCGCGCTCGGGGTCGATGAAGTGCTCCAGTTCGGCCTGCGTGAACTCGCGGGTGCGGACGATGCTCTTCCGCGGCGAAATCTCGTTGCGGTAGGCGCGGCCGACCTGCGTCACGCCGAACGGGAGGCTGTTGCGCGCGTACTCCTTGATGCGCGGGAACTCCACGAAGATGCCCTGCGCCGTCTCGGGGCGGAGGTAGCCCGGCGTCGACGAGCCGGGGCCGATGTTCGTCTCGAACATGAGGTTGAAGTCCTCGACCGACTGGCCGACGAGGTCCGCGCCGCAGGTCGGACAGACGAGGCCGAGATCGGCGATTTTCTCCGCCGCCGCCTCAGGGGATAGCGTCTCGGCGTCCTCCAGTTCGGAGTTGTCCTCGATGAGGTGGTCCGCGCGGTGGGACTCGCCGCATTCGGCGCACTCGACGAGCATGTCGTCGAAGCCGTCGAGGTGGCCCGACGCCTCGAAGACGGGCTCGGGCATGATGGTCGGCGCTTCGATTTCGAGGTTACCCTCCTGGACGGCGAAGCGCTCGCGCCACGCCTCCTCGACGTTGGACTTCAGGGCCGCGCCCTGCGGGCCGTAGGTGTAGAAGCCGCCGACGCCGCCGTAGGCCTCCGAAGAGCCGAAGAAGAAGCCCCGGCGCTTGGCGAGTTCGGTGAGCGCGGCGGACTCGTCGCCCTCACTCATACAGCGCCTCCAGCAGGTTGATGTCGCGGACGACGCCGATGAGTTCGTCGCCGGAGACGAGCGGAATCTGCTCGATGTCCTCGCGAATCATCGTCTGGGCGGCGTCCTTGGCGGTGGCGCGCGTGGCGACGCTCACGAGGTCGTCGGTCATGAACTTCGACACCGGTTCGGCCGGTATCTCGACGTTCCGGGTCGGGATGTAGCGATTGCCGACCGCCTTGATGCCCTCCCACATCCACTCGTCGTCCTGATTGGCGACCGAGTCGCCGGTGCCGGCCTCGCCTTCGACGACGCGGGCGACCTCGATGATGTCGACTTCGGTCACGATGCCGGCCAGCGAGGCCTCGTCGTCGAGGACGACCGCGTAGGGCACGTTCGCGTAGAATATCTCGCGCTCGACGATGTGGAGCGGCACGTCGACGTACGTGGTGTTCACGTCGCGGGCGGCGACGTCACCGACCTCGGTCTCGCCGTCGATGTCGCCGCGGGCGATGGCCCGGACCACGTCGGTAACGGTGAGGATGCCCTCGATTGCGTCGCCGTCGACGACGGGGATTCGGCGCGCGTCCTCCGAGACCATCGTCGCGGCCACCGCTTCGAGGTCGTCGTCGGCGCTCGCGGTCGGCACCTCGCGGACGAGCACCGCCAGCTGGTCCTCGTCGGGGTGTTCGATGAGGTCCTCCCGAGAGATGAGGCCTCGGTACTTCGTCCCCTCGTCGGTCTCTTTCACCACAGGAACAGAAGAGAACCCACGCTCTTGGAGGTATTCCAGCACGTCGTCGCGCGTGCCCGGCAGGGACACCGTCACGACCTCCTCACCGCGGGTCATCGCGTCGGCTACTTTCATACACCCGCTTTCTTCCCCCCGCCTAATGTACTCTGCGAACGCTTTCGCCTCGCTGACAGGCGTCCGCCGCCGCTCGCGAGGGTCGGAGGACAGACGATGCGCACGCGGCGTAGAAGCGGAACGGTCCTCGGCTCAGTTCTCGTCGCCTTCGCCCTCGTCGTCGCTGTTCGGCGCGTACCGCCGAATCGCGTCGAGGTTGGGGAAGAACTTCTCGGGGTCGTCGTGTTCGACGACGCCGACGACGGTGCCGTCGAGCTTCTGGAGGTAGGAGTACATCCGCCCCTCCTCGACGGCGACGGTCGCACACTCGAGCGCCTCGCGGAGGTCCCACGCGCCCGCGATGAAGACCGCGGTCTCGGTCTCCGGCGAGAACAGCGCCGTCACGATGTAGACGCGGCCGTCGTTCTCCGCGCGGTACACCTCGTACTCGGGGAACGAGGTCGCTTCGAACAGGTCGGCGACGGTCTCGGCCTTGTCGCCGGGGATGACGTACGCGAGGCCGAACGCCCCCTCGCCGCCTTTGCCGCTGGAGGGGCCGAACGGGCCGCTGTCACCCGCCGGGATTCGGACCGTCTCCCACCCCTCGTCCTCGAACTCGTCGGCCATCGCTGTCATGTCGTCGAGCGTCGCGCCCCACGCCTCGCGGCGACGGTCCGCATCGCTCGCGATCCGTTCGGCCTCGGGCGTCTCGTCGTCTCCGAGCTCGGCCATACCCGTTCTGGACGACGTATATGGTAAAAGGCATCGAATGTCACGGGTGGTCCCGTGCCGGTCAGTAGTTGAGTTCGAAGACGACTTCCATCGCGTACGAAGTCGCGAGGATACAGACCGACGCGAGGAGGAGCTTCACCCCGCTCGACGGCCGCTCGTCGCTGTTCGCCGGTCGCAGTCGCGGCGGGAGTATCGCGTCGAGCGCGTCCCCGACGAGCTTTTCGACGCCGACCGGTTCGTCGCTCCCCGAGAACAGGCCGCCGTCGCTGCCGCCGCTGCCGCCGTTACCGTCGTTTCCGTCCCCGTGTTTCCACGCCGCCTTCGGGCGGACTTTGAGCGACGCGTAGCCGAACATGGCGAACCCGAGAAAGAACATGAGCCACTTCGCGCCGGGCAGTCCGTTGCCGGCGAGCGTGCTCACGACGGCGGTCACGACGAACACCACGCCGGTGAGGGAGACGGCGTAGACCACGGCGTCGATGGCCTTGACGCCGAATCGGCGTGGGTCGAACTCCATGGCTATTGGACGAGCGTCTCGAAGACGGTCGCCGGCTCCTCGTACTCGGCCTCGTGGCGGTGACAGAGGCTCAGTCGCCCCCGGTTGCCGACCGCGAGCTGTTCGGGTCGCTCGTGGTCACAGACGCTGCCGAACTCCTCGCGGAGGTAGGTCCGTGCGGCGTCCTCGTCGTCGTTTTCGGCGTAGTCGGCGGCCTCGTGGATGTGGTTCATCACGTCCGAGGGCGCGTCGAAGTCGCCGAACAGTTCGGGGATGATTTCGTCCATCCCGGCGCGGTGGGTCTCCCGGCCGAGCAGTTTCCGGACGCGGTCGCTCAGCGAGGGGTCGGCGCGAGAGCGCTCGCGCAGGACCTCGCGGAAGATTTCGATGCGCTCCCAGAGGTCGGGGTCCATCTCCCTGTACGCCGCCGGGCGAATCTTCACCGGGCAGCGCGTCGAGAACGGACAGCCAGACGGCGGGTCCCGCGGGCTCGGCGGCGTCCCGCGGAGGGTGATGCGGTCGCGCTCGACGGTCGGGTCCGGCTCCGGAATCGACGACAACAGCGCGTGAGTGTACGGGTTCGCCGGCTCGTCGAACAGCTCGTCTGCCGGGCCGATTTCCATCATGTTGCCGAGGTACATCACGGCGACGCGGTCGCAGATGTGGCGGACGACCGCGAGGTCGTGGGCGATAAACAGGTATGTCAGCCCGAACTCGTTTTGCAGGTCTTCGAGCAGGTTGAGAATCTTCGCCTGCACGGACACGTCGAGCGCCGACACCGGCTCGTCGAGGATGATGAACTCCGGTTCGAGCGCGAGCGCCCGGGCGATGCCGATGCGCTGGCGCTGGCCGCCGGAGAACTGGTGCGGGTAGCGGTAGTAGTGCTGCTCCTGCAACCCGACGGTTTCGAGCAGTTCGCGGACGCGTTCGCGGCGCTCTGACGGCGTCTTCCAGTCGTGAACGTCGAGCGGCTCGCGGACGATTTCGCCGACGGTCATCCGCTCGTTGAGGCTCGAATCGGGGTCCTGGAACACCATCTGCACGTCCTCGCGGAACTGCTTGAGGTCGGAGCCGGACAGCGTGGTGATGTCCGTGCCGTTGAGCCTGACCTCGCCCGCGGTGGCCTCTTCGAGGCGCATCAGCGTGCGACCGAGCGTGGACTTCCCGCAACCGGACTCACCGACGAGCCCGAGCGTCTCGCCGCGCTGGATGTCGAACGAGACGCCGTCGACCGCCTTCACGGGGTTGCTCCCGAGGATGCCGCCGTCCTCGTAGTAGGTCTTGAGGCCGTTGACCTCCAGGAGCGTGTCTCCGCGCGGCTTCGCAGTCTGTTCTTCTTCAGTGGATGTCGTACTCATCGCGTGTCACCTCCGCGCTGTCCGCCCTCGCGGTGGACGGCGACCGCCTCCTCCGTGGGGAGGTCGTCGGGGTACAGCAGGCACGACGCGCGGTGTCGGCCCGTGCCGTCCCCGACTTCGACGGGCTCTGGGTGGACCGTGTCGCACTCGGTGAACGCCTTCGGACACCGGGGGGCGAACCGACAGTAGGTCGGGTCCTCGTTCGGCGTCGGCACGTCGCCCTCGATGGTCGCGAGCTGTTCGCCCTCGTCGAGCCCCTGTCCGGGGATGGAGTTGAGAAGCCCCTGCGTGTAGGGGTGTTTCGGTGATTCGAACAGTTCGACGACGGGTGCGCTCTCGACGATTTCGCCCGCGTACATCACGTTGACGCGGTCGGCGATTTCGGCGATGACGCCCATGTCGTGGGTGATGAACATGATGCCGAGGTCGCGTTCCTCTTGCAGTTCTTCGAGGAGCTCCAGAATCTGCGCCTGGATAGTCACGTCGAGCGCGGTGGTCGGCTCGTCGCAGATGAGCAGTTCGGGGTCGCACGCGAGCGCCATCGCGATGACGGCGCGCTGGCGCATCCCGCCGGAGAACTGGTGGGGGTACTCGCGGACGCGACGGTGGGCGTCCGGAATCCCGACCGCTTCGAGCAGCTCGATTGCCTCTTTCGTCGCCGCCGACCCGCTCAGTCCGCGGTGGAGGCGAAGCGCCTCCTTAATCTGGTTGCCGACGGTGTAGACGGGGTTCAGACTCGTCAGCGGGTCTTGGAACACCATCGCGATGCTGCCGCCGCGGATGGAGCGCATCTGCTTTGCCGACTTGTCGAGGAGGTCCTCGCCGTCGTACATGATGCGGCCGTTTTCGATGCGGCCGGGCTTTTCGACCAGCCGCATGATGGAGCGGGCCGTGACGGACTTGCCCGACCCGGACTCGCCGACGATGCCCACGGTCTCGCCGCGGAAGATGTCGAACGAGATGCCGTCGACCGCGCGGATGACCTCCTTGTCGGTGTAGAACGACGTTCGGAGGTTCTCGACGGAGAGCAGCGGCTCACCCTCGGTGCGGGCCGAGCGCGCCTGTTCGGTGCTCATGCGCCACCTCCGGTGGCCGCGGCCTCGTCACCGGTGTCCGCCTGCGGGTCGATGGCGTCGCGGATGCCGTCGCCGAAGGCGTTCAGACCGGTCACGACGAGCGTGATGAGGAGGCCGGGAAGCAGCGAGATGTGCCACGAGGGGCTCGCGACGTACTGCTGTCCGTTCGCGATGAGCCGGCCCCACTCGGGGGTCGGCGCGGTGATACCGAGCCCGAGGTAGGAGAGCCCGGCGACGCTGATGATGATACCACCGAGACTGAGCGAGGCGTAGATGAGCATGTAGCTGAACACGTAGGGTGCCATGTGCTTGCGCATGACCTGCGTCGGCGTCTGTCCGAACGATTTCGCGGCGTCGATCCAGTCCTCCTCGGAGACCTGGAGCGCCGGGCCACGTATCGACCGCCAGATGAACGGCCAGTAGACGATACTGAAGATGAGGATGATGAGCACCGCGCCGTCGTACAACTCCCTCACCCAGGTGTTCTGGAAGATGACGAGCATCAAGATGAGGACCATGATGACCGGCAACGCCTGTATCGAGTCTGAGACTAACACCGTCGCCAAGTCGGCCAGTCCCTTGTAGTACGCCGTTATCATGGCCAAGCCGAGCCCGATGAGGCCGGCGATACCCATGGCGACGACGGCGATTGTCAGGGATATTCTGGCCCCGAACACCACCTGTGTGAACAAGTCCTTCCCGTTTGTCGCCGTGCCGAACGGATGGAACCTGCCGAAGTCGTCGTACGTCAGCGGCGCGACGTTCTCGTCGCCCGCTCCCTGCGACCCGGAGCCGATGTTGGCCTCGCCGACGAGGACGGTCTCGACGCTCTGGGTGTCTTCGCTCCAGTAGCTCACCTCGTAGTCGTACGGCTGGAGGATGTTCCGCTCCATCGTGGTCGGACCGAGCGCGGGCGCGAATACCGCCATGACCACAAACGTGATGACGATAATGAGCCCGAACTTGCCCCAGGAGTGATTCCGGAAGCGGTTGACCACGTCGTCCCGCGGCGTCCAGTCGACGCGGCGGTAGTGGCGGCGGAACCGGTTGTAGCCGTTCCACGCCCACGCCAGCACCGCGAAGGCGTACGCGTAGACGAACACGACGCGGATGGCCCACGCGACCGCGGGCGAGAGCCCGAGGAACGTGTTCTGGTAGCTAGTCCCGTTCCAGTAGCCCTGGTTCGGAATCACGTCGCGGGAGACGAGCGTCGGAATCGCGTCGAACGCCGCCTGCAACGACTGGACGGCGGACGCGCCGGGGTCGCCGGGGAGGAGGTTGACGACCACGCCGGCGACGGCACCGACGACTTGGAGGATAGCGCCCAGTTCGACGCCGACGAGGACTGCACCGACGGCGGCCCAAATCAGCGCGGGCTGGGGGTTCTCAGCGACTCGTTGTCGGAGCGGAATTTCGGTTTCGGTTGTCGTGCTCACTGTGATTCACCCGTCGTACCCGACGCGCGGGTCGATAATCGTGTACAGGAAGTCCTGAAGGATGTTCGTGCCGACCAGGATGAGGATGAAGATGAACATCAGCGTCCCGATGAGCGGCAGGTCCCCGTTGATGGCGGCGTTGAAGAACAGCCAGCCGAGGCCGTTGATGGCGAAAACCGTCTCGACGAACACCGACCCGCCGAGAAGCAGGAACGCCTCGCCCGTGATGATGGGCACGAGCGGGATGAGCGCGTTCCGGAAGATGTGCTTCCAGACGAGCGAGCGCCCGGAGACGCCCTTCGCGCGGGCGGTCTCGACGTAGTTCGAGTTGATGGTTTCGAGGACCGCGGTACGGCCGATACGCATCTCGTTGCCCATCGACGCAGAGCCGAGGACCAGCGCCGCGGGGGCTATCTGCTTCGTCGCTCGGACGAACGACTCGATCCACCCGCCGGGGTCAGCGAGGAACTGTTCGACCGGCGACTGGAAGAAGCCGAGCGCTGGGGGTGTGACGACGTTCGTCCTGACAATCCACGTCTGCCACGTGAACAGGCCGTTCGTCCACGACCCGAGCTGTGAGAGGGCCGTGACGAGCATGATGGCCAGCCAGAAGTTCGGCATCGCGCGCCAGACGATTCCGCCGAAGGAAGCGGCGTAGTCGGAGGGCGTGTTCGGGTTCAGCCCGGCGTAGAAGCCGAGCGGAATCCCGACGAACAGCGCGATGACGACCGACCAGAACCCGAGCCAAATCGTCCGGGGCGCGTAGATTTCGATGAGTTCGTACGCGGTCGTCCCGGGCGCAATGACCCACGACTGGCCGAGTTGGAAGGTGAACAGGTCGTACATGAAGTCGAGGTACTGACTCCATAGCGGCTGGTTCAACCCGAGGTTCGTTCGAATCTGTTCTGCCGCCTGTGGGTTGTATTGCGTCCCCAGAATCGCTGAAACGGGGTCGAGTGGCCCCAGGCGGATGAGGGCAAACGTAATCGTCGTCCCGAAGATGACGACAGGAATCGACATCAGTACCCTGCGGAGGAAGTACTGCCATCGACTCATGGCATCACCTCGCAGACCGTTCGAGCGGACATTGTTGTAAGTTTTTACTGAGTGGTATGGATATGTCTTGCGCTTTGAGGTCCAAATATCGCAGTTTCAGCAACTCTGATGCCAGATTATTTCATATAGTGGCCACTAATTGTACGCTTGTCAAAAATATTCGGCCGTTTCGATTGAGACGGGACGCGAAAGCGTTCCCGTGTTCCTCGGTTTTATCGGTTGAGGGTGACGGTGTTGAGCTTCTGGCGGCTCGGACCCATCCCACCGAACGGTTCGATGTCGACGGTGTCGTACCAGAACGTCTCTTCTTTCTGGTTGTAGACCGGCAGCATCGCGACGTCTTCCCAGTTGGCCATCTCGATGTCGACGTAGGCCTCGTCGCGGACCTGCTGGGCCTCGTCGGTCGGCGCGGGGTTGTTGACGACCTGCTGATAGGCGTCGGTCGCCTGCTGGGCGGCGTCGCCGTTTTCGGCCGTCCAGTTGACGTACGAGATGGGGCCCTGTTCGGACGTATCAGTCTGCGGCGGATTCAGGAGCTGCAGGAAGTTGTCCGGTGCCGGCCAGTCGGCAATCCAGCCGAGGGTGTACGCTTCGAGCTGACCGTTGCGGCCGCGTTCGAGAAGCGTCGAGAAGTCGGCCTTCTGAATCTGCATGTTGATGTGGGCGGATGCGAGCTGGTCGCGGAGGATGCTCGCCATCTCCTCCCACGCGTTGTTGTTGTACTGGGTCCACTGGACCTCGAACTGGTTGTCCGGACCGTAGCCGGCCTCCTCCATGACCTGGCGGGCGGCCTCGATGTCCGTCTCGCCCGCGCTGTACGGGTAGTCGGAGCTGACGAGGTCGCTCGCGGCCTGCGCACCGCCGGGGAAGATGGTCGGCGGCGTAAAGAGCTCCGCCGCGGAGCCGCGGCCCTTGAACACTTCCGAGACCATCTGGTCTTGGTTCAGGACGTAGGCGAACGCCTGACGGACCGCCTTCGGGACCTTGTTCATGTTGAAGCCGACGTAGTAGATGGAGAGGGTCGGAACGCCGACGTAGTTGAGCGTCTTCCCGTTACGGACGGGCCCGTACGTCCCGATTTCGCGACCGTACTCGTCGGTCGACTCCACCTGAGCCAGTCCGGGGTCGTACTGCGCGGTGGGCAGGGTGAAGTAGTCCGCGTTCTCGTTCATCGCGTAGTTGTAGCGGGCCGTGTCGTCCTCGATGACCTGCCAGCGGACGTTGTCGACCTGCGCGACCTGCCCGTAGTAGTCGTCGTACTTGGAGACGGCCGCGGCGGTGCCCTGCTCCCAGAACGCGAACTCGAACGGACCCGCACCGATGGGGTTGTTCGACGCGAACTCGGTGTACTCCATCTCGCCGTCGTGACCCTCGATGTCGCCGAGGACGCCCTCGGGAAGGGCGGCAAAGGAGGTGTAGGCGAACATCTCGAGGGTGTCGTGGAACGGCTCCGAGAGGTTGACGACGAGTTCGCTCTCGCTCTCGCCGACTTCGAGACCGAGCGACCCGGGCACGTAGTCGCCCTCGTCGTCCGTCTCGTGTTCGACGCCGACGGAGTCGAGGATGAAGTAGGCGCGACGGCTGTTCTCGGAGGCCGCGAGGCGCTCCCACGAGTAAATGAAGTCCGAGGCGGTGACCTGGTCGCCGTTGTGGTAGGTCGCGTCCGCGAGCTCGAACGTGTAGGTCGTGAAGTCGTCGGAGACCGTGTAGTCCGCGGCGAGTTCGTTTTCGACCGTCGGGAGGGCGTTCTGGTAGGACATCAAGCAGTCGAAGACCTGCTGGATGAGGATGCCCGACGACGTGTCGGTCGCGGCGACGGGGTCCATCGTCGTGATGGTCCCCGAGAGGGTGCGGTTGAACACCGACCCGGACAGCTCCGTGCCCGTGTCCTCTTGGGTCGTCGACGAGGTGGTGGTCTCCTCGCCACCGGATTCGGTCGTCGTCGTCTCTTCACCATCACCGCCGGTACAACCGGCGAGAGCGGCGGCCGTGGCAGCCCCACCCGTTGCCTTCAGGAAGCGGCGACGCGAGAGTTTGTTAGTGTCTGGCATTCAGAACGAAATTTTCCCGGCGCGTGGATAAACTTACCGTATTCGATTTGTTTGATATAGTGTAGCGTGGAAGGGAGGTAGTTCCATACCCAAGCGGCGAAAACTGCCACGAGAATCCCTACAAAACTCGTTTTACATTTTAAACCCGCTTTCGAGGCGACAGAATCAGTCAACGGGACACTTCTCGGCCCGCAGTTTCGGTCCACTTATATAGGGGTGTCACTATGTATCATACATGACGCCGGATGCGACGGCTTCCGTCGACGACTCGGGCGCCGAGGTCATGGCCTCGGTGGATCGCTCTCAGACGGGCCAGCGTCTTATTATCGCGGATATCTCCCGCGACGACGCGTGGCTCGCTGCTGACGTAGCCGACGCGCTCGCGCTCGACGAGTGGCAGTAATCGCACCGGCCCCGTAAGCCCGCCGCCGGACGCCCGGCGGACAGACCATTCACATTTTAGTCCGACTCGCTCGTGGTACGCTGCATGAACGCTCGAGCGGTGACGGTGAGCGAGGAGTACCTCGCCCGTCTCGAACACGGTGCGGACTGGCGCGAGGAGATCGAGGAGTTCTGCGCGCGCAAGGACATCGAGTCCGCGTGGTTCAACGCCATGGGTGCCGTCCAGGACGCCGAACTCTGGTTTTACGACCAGACGGACCAGGAGTACCAGTCCGTGACGTTCGACGAGCCGCTCGAAGTCGCCGCCTGCGTGGGTAACGTTGCGCTCCTCGACGGCGAACCCTTCGCACACACGCACGCAATCCTTTCTCGACGTAGTGGGCAGGCGCTCGCCGGACACCTCGACTCTGCGACCGTCTTCGCCGGCGAACTGAACCTCCGCGCCTTCGAGGAACCGCTCGAACGCGACCACGACGCGGTGACCGACCTCGACCTCTGGCTGTAACCGTGCGCGAGGAGGAAACCCGGTACTTCCGTCGCATCGAAGCCCGCCTCGACGAGGCGTTCGACCTCGCGGAGGCCGCGAAGGCGACGGGGTACGACCCGAAGACCGAAGTCGAGATTCCGGTCGCCAAGGACATGGCCGACCGCGTCGAGAACATCCTCGGCATCGACGGCGTCGCAGAGCGCGTCCGCGAACTCGAAGGCGAGATGTCCCGCGAGGAAGCCGCGCTCGAACTCGTGACCGACTTCGTCGACGGCAACGTCGGCGACTACGACTCCCGCGAGGGCAAAGTCGAGGGCGCGGTCCGAACCGCCGTCGCCCTCCTCACCGAGGGGGTCGTCGCCGCCCCCATCGAGGGTATCGACCGCGTCGAAATCCTCGAAAACGACGACGGCACGGAGTTCGTCAACGTCTACTACGCCGGCCCGATTCGCTCGGCGGGCGGCACCGCACAGGCGCTCTCCGTGCTCGTCGCCGACTACGCCCGCTCGCTGCTCGACATCGACGAGTACAAAGCCCGAACCGACGAGGTCGAGCGCTACGTCGAGGAGATAAACCTCTACGACAAGGAGACCGGCCTCCAGTACTCGCCGAAGGACAAGGAGTCGCGCTTCATCGCGGAGAACATGCCCATCATGCTCGACGGCGAAGCCACGGGCGACGAGGAGGTCTCGGGCTACCGCGACCTCGAACGCGTCGACACCAACTCCGCCCGCGGCGGCATGTGTCTCGTCATGGCCGAGGGCATCGCGCTCAAGGCCCCGAAGATTCAGCGCTACACCCGCCAACTCGACGAGGTCGACTGGCCGTGGCTCCAAGACCTCATCGACGGCACCATCGGCAAGGACGACGACAACGCCGCGAACGCCGACGACGCGGGCGACGACGGCGACGAAGCCGAGGCCGAGGACCCGGACGCAGAGGCCGACGACGCCGAGAGCGACGCCCCCGACGGCCCGACCCGCGTCGAACCCGCGACCAAGTTCCTCCGCGACCTCATCGCGGGCCGCCCGGTGTTCGGCCACCCCTCCGCGCCCGGCGGCTTCCGCCTGCGCTACGGCCGCGCTCGCAACCACGGCTTCGCGACCGCGGGCGTCCACCCCGCGACGATGCACATCGTGGACGACTTCATCGCCACCGGCACCCAAATCAAGACCGAGCGTCCCGGCAAGGCCGGCGGCGTCGTCCCCGTCGACTCCATCGAGGGGCCGACGGTCAGACTCGCTAACGGCGACGTGCGCCGCATCGACGACCCCGAGGAGGCGAAGGAACTCCAGAACGGCGTCGAGAAGATTCTCGACCTCGGCGAGTATCTCGTCAACTTCGGGGAGTTCGTCGAGAACAACCACCCGCTCGCGCCCGCCTCGTACGTCTTCGAGTGGTGGATTCAGGAGTTCGAGGCGACCGAGGCCAACGTGCAGGCGCTCCGCGACGACCCCGCCGTCGACCTCGAAGAGCCGTCGGTCGAACAGGCCCTCTCGTGGGCGACCGAGTTCGACGCCCCGCTCCATCCCGTCTACACCTACCTCTGGCACGACATCTCTGTCGAGCGGTTCGACGCGCTCGCCGACGCCGTCGCGGCCGGTGAAATCGTCGCCGCCGAAGCCGACGGCGGCACGACCGCCGCGCTCGAACACGACAACGAACCCGAGCGCGGACTGGAGGGGACGCTCGTCCTCGACAACGCGCCCGAGATTCGGGAGGCGCTCGAACACCTGCTCGTCGCTCACCGACAGACCGACGAGGCGCTCCGCGTCCCCGTCTGGCGACCCCTCGCCCGGAGCCTCGGCCTCACCGACGACCGCGAGCGGACGTGGGAACTCGATGACCTCTCCGAACGCGCCCGCACGTGGGACGACGGCGACAACGCCGTCGAGGCCGTCAACGAGGTCGCGCCGTTCACCGTCCGCGAGCGCGCGCCCACCCGAATCGGCAACCGGATGGGTCGCCCGGAGAAATCCGAGCGCCGCGACCTCTCGCCCGCGGTCCACACGCTGTTTCCCATCGGCGAGGCCGGCGGGAGCCAACGCGACGTTGGCGACGCCGCCAGACACCGCGGCGAGTCCGGCAAGCGCGGCCAGATTTCGGTCCGCCTCGGTCAGCGCAAGTGCCCCGACTGCGGCGCGTTCGGCTTCAAATCGAAATGTCCCGACTGCGGCGGTCACACCGAACCCCACTACGAGTGCGACGACTGCGGGACCGTCCTCGAACCCGACGAGTCGGGCCGCGTCTACTGCGAGCGCTGCGAGTGGGACGTCGAGAGCGCCGAGTGGCAGGACGTCGACTTGAACAGCGAGTACCGCGACGCCCTCGAACGCGTCGGCGAGCGCGAGTCGTCGTTCCAGATTCTCAAGGGCGTGAAGGGCCTCACCTCCGCGAACAAGACGCCCGAACCCATCGAGAAAGGCGTCCTGCGGGCGAAACACGACGTGTCGTCGTTCAAAGACGGCACCGTCCGCTACGACATGACCGACCTGCCCGTCACCGCGGTCCGCCCCGAGGAACTCGACGTGACCGCCGACCACTTCCGCGAACTCGGCTACGAGACCGACATCGACGGCGAACCCCTCCGGTTCGACGACCAACTGGTCGAACTCAAAGTCCAGGACATCGTCCTCTCGAACGGCGCGGCGCAACACATGATGCAGACCGCCGACTTCGTCGACGACCTCCTCGACCAGTTCTACGGCCTCGACCGGTTCTACGAAATCGAAGAGCGCGACGACCTCATCGGCGAACTCGTCTTCGGGATGGCCCCCCACACCTCCGCCGCGGTCGTCGGCAGAGTTGTCGGATTCACGACAGCAGCAGTTGGATATGCTCATCCGTACTTTCACGCCGCGAAACGCCGGAATTGCGACGGGGACGAAGACTGCGTCATGCTGCTCATGGACGGTCTTCTCAACTTCTCGAAAGAATATCTCCCCGACAAGCGCGGCGGGCAGATGGACGCGCCGCTCGTCATGTCCTCGCGAATCGACCCCTCGGAGATCGACGACGAGGCGCACAACATGGACATCGTGCGGCAGTACCCCCGCGAGTTCTACGAGGCGACCCTGCGGATGGAAGACCCCGACGACTGGGAAGACGAAGTCACCATCGCCGAGGAGTACCTCGGAACCGACCGCGAGTACACCGGGTTCGACCACACCCACGACACCACGGACATCGCCGCCGGCCCGGACCTCTCTGCGTACAAGACCCTCGGGTCGATGATGGACAAGATGGACGCCCAACTGTTCCTCGCGCGGAAGCTCCGGGCGGTCGACGAGACGGACGTGGCCGAGCGCGTCATCGAGTACCACTTCCTGCCGGACCTCATCGGCAACCTCCGCGCCTTCTCCCGACAGGAGACGCGGTGTCTCGACTGCGGCGAGAAGTACCGCCGGATGCCGCTTTCGGGCGACTGCCGGGAGTGCGGCGGCCGGGTGAACCTCACGGTCCACCAGGGCTCCGTGAACAAGTACATGGACACCGCGATTCAGGTGGCAGAGGAGTTCGACTGCCGCGACTACACGAAACAGCGCCTCGAAGTGCTCGAAAAGAGCCTCGAATCGGTCTTCGAGAACGACAAAAACAAACAGTCGGGCATCGCGGACTTCATGTAGTTTAGCGGTCGATTTTTCCTCCAGGTTTTGCGAGTCGAGCGGAGCGAGACTCGGAAAAAGTGGAGAACGAGCAGTCGGGCATCGCGGACTTCATGTAGTTTAGCGGTCGGTTTTTCCTCCAGGTTTTGCGAGTCGAGCGACTCCGCCGCTCGGCGTCTCAGTCCTGCGCCGCCCCTAACCCGTGGAAGCCGTCGGCGGCGACGACGTACACCGCGCCGTCGACGGGGACTGCGGCGGCGACGCCCTGTGAAACCACGTCCGCCACCTGCACTTCCGGGGTCTGGTGTGTCCATAACTGACGCTCTTCATCAGTGTTGTACGCTGCTAGTCGTCCCTGCTCATCGGAAACCAGCAATGCTTCTCGTGCGCGCGCGTGCGGAGCGCCGACGAATCGCGTCGCCACTTCTTTCCCGTCGTCGCGAGACAGCGTCGCGGTCTCCCCGTCGACCGCGACGTGGAGCACGTCGTCGGTGACGACCGGCGCGCCGCTTCCCGGCGACCGCCATCGTTCGGTGCCGTCGCTCGGGGCGAGCGAGAGGAGTTCTCCGTCGCGGGTGGGCAGATACGCGGCCTCGGGCGTCGCCACCGGCGTCGTCCACTCGCTCGTTCGCGCCTCGACGCGGAAGCGCCGCTCGCCCGTCGCGAGGTCGACGGCGTGGACGGCGTCGCTCGTCACGACGAACATCGTCCCGTCGGCGACGGCGGGCGCGCCCTTCGCGTCGCTTTCGAGGTCGTAGCGCCAGCGTTCGCTCCCGTCCGCGAGCTCGAACGCCCGAAGCTGGGTCGGGACGCCGTCGAACCCGCCGCCTGAGACGACGGCGACGCCGTCGCCCACCGCGGGCGGGCCGTGGATGCCGTCCATCTCAGGGCCGCGCCAGAGCACTTCGTCGCGGTCGGCGGCGAGACAGAACACCTCGATGAAGGTCGTGACGACGACTCGGTCGCCCGCGACGACGGGCGGCGAGTTCACGCCATAGCCGACAAGCGGGGTTACCGCTCGCTCACCCATCGTCGAGGGCTCGCGTCGGACGAACGCTCGCTCGTCGCGCCCGCGCCCATGGAGGTTGTAGAGGCGGTCGCCGTCGAGGACGGGTGAGCCGCCGGCGTTCAGCCGCCAGTACTCCTCGGCGTCGGTCGGAATCGAAACGTCGGGGTTGTAGCCGGTGTTTCCCGCGTCGAAGCGGTACTGCGGCCACGCCCCCGACGGCGAGAGCGCGGGGTCGCCCGGCGGCGTGGCCGTCACGCGTTCGTCCGGCCCGGAGGTCGGACCGTAAGTCGTAGACGGTTCGGCGGTGGTGGTCGTCGCCTCGGTCGTCGTAGGACCGGACGACCCGCCGTCGCGGCCGAGACAGCCGGCGACACCGAACGACGCGCTTCCGAGCAGTTGGAGGAATCGGCGGCGGCTCCGAAGACGGGGCATACTGTCGGATCTATGATGTGGCGGTAAGTGCTTTGTCGAGCCACGAGATTCTATATCGCGGTATTTGATTTATTATTTATATGCGGACATCACTGCCGGCCTATTGCTGGGCTCGCCCGACCTCGACGCGGATTCGGCCGTTCCTTTTTATCCGCTCGCGCGACGACTAGTCGCGTATGGCTGACGAGACACAGCCGACGGTGGGAATGACGGTGTACGCGGCGGACGGAACCGAACTCGGGAGCGTCCGCGGTTTCGACGACGACGGCTTCTTCGTGACGACCCGCGAGGGACTCGCGGGGATGTCCGTCGAACACGAGCGCGCCGGCCACGAGTTCGGTGAGGCCGAGTTGATGTGGCGGTGTAGCGACTGCGGCGAAATGGGCGACCTCGACGAACTGCCCGACGCCTGCCCGAACTGCGGTGCCGAGCGCGAGCAACTCTACTACTGGACCGAGGACTGAGGGGTCGCCCCGATTCGACCGCTGCGCCGCGAAACTCGCTATTTTTGTCGCCCGCCGAGTACGGGTAGCCATGCGTATTCTCGTCTTCGGCGCGGGCAGCCTCGGCACGCTCGTCGGCGGTCTCCTCGCGTCGGTCCACGACGTGACGCTCGTCGCCCGCGACCCGCACGCGGCCCGGGTGTCGGCGGCCGGGCTCGATATCGTCGGTGCCGGGTCGGCGCACATCTCGCCGGCCGCGACGACGACCGAGACGGGCCATTCGGCGGACCTCGCGCTCGTCACGGTCAAGTCGTTCGACACCGCGACCGCTGCCGACGCGCTCGCTGACTGCGACGTGGACGCGGTGCTGTCGCTCCAGAACGGACTCACCGAGGAGACGCTCGCCTCTCGCCTCGACGCGCCGGTCCTCGCGGGAACGGCGACCTACGGTGCGCGATTAGTCGAGTCGGGCCGCGTCGAGTGCACCGGCGTCGGTCGGGTCGTCTTGGGCGCGCTCGACGGCGGGCCCGACCCCCTCGCGGAGCGCGTCGGGAAGGCGTTCCGCGACGCGGGGCTCAACACGCTCGTCGCGACCGACATGCCGCGACGGCGCTGGGAGAAACTCGCCGTCAACGCCGGCATCAACGCGGTCACCGCGCTCGCGCGGGTCGAAAACGGCGCGCTCGCGGGCGACGACGCCGGCGAACTCGCACACCGAGCGGCCCGCGAAACGGCCCGCGTCGCCCGATTAGAGCGCGTGTCGCTCCCGAACCGCGTCGCCCGCGAGGCGGTCGACCGCGTGGTCGAAAAGACCGCCGCGAACCGCTCGTCGATGTTGCAGGACGTGGCGGCCGAAAAGCGGACCGAGGTGGACGCTATCAACGGTGCGGTAGTGGATATCGCCGCCGACCACGACCTCGAGGTGCCGACGAACCGGACGCTCGCGGCGCTCCTCCGGGCGTGGGAGCGGGGAGCAGGGCTTCGGTAGTCGCGTCGGACCCGAGACGCCCGTGTGCGAGCTATTCGAGGTAGCCGAGGTCGCGGAGTCGGTCCTGCGCCTCGTCGTCCATCTGGTCGACCGAGTCGTCCGACACGTCGGTGTCGAGCGCGTCGGTCCACGCGCCGCCGATTGCGTCTTCGAACTCCGCGAGGGCGACCTCGGTCTCCGCGATGGCCTCGTCGCCCGTGTCGGCGTCGGCGACGTTCTCGGTCTCCTCGGGGTCGTCGTCGATGCGGTAGGCTTCGTCGGGGATGCGGTCGATTCGGACGTACTTGGCGTCGGTCCGCCGCGCCGCCCGCATCCGGGAGTAGAACCGCGAGTCTTCAGGCAGGGTGATGCCGGCGCTCGACGCCTTTTCTTCTAGCTGCTTGAGTTCGACCACGGGACGGGAGTACTCGACGAAGGCGTACTGACCGTCGCGGCGCTGACCGGGGTCGTCGTTCGACGCCTGCGCGAACTCCCGGTAATCGGCCGACAGGAGCGAGCGCGTGCGGTCGAGGCCGACCGCGTCGTCGCCGGGGGTCGCGGGCTCGCCGCCTTCGACGCCGAGCGAGTCGAGCACCGTGTGGTAGAGGTCGACCAGTTCGACCTGGTCGTCGCGTCGCTCCGCGTCGAGGTCGGGGTGTTTGACCATCAGCGGGACGTTGATGAGCGGGTCGTACAGGCAGAACTCGTGGCCGTAGAGGCCGTGTTCGCCGTGGAGTTCGCCGTGGTCGGCGCAGACGACGACCATCGTGTCGTCCCAGCGGTCGGTCTCTTTGAGGTGGTCGAACAGCCGGGTGAGCTGGTCGTCGATGTGGGCGATTTCGGCGTCGTAGAGCCCGCGGATGTCATCCCACTCGTCGTCGTCAATCTCGTAGGCACCGGCGTTGTACTCCTTGGAGTTCTGGCAGACCTCGGTCGAATCGACACCCGGCGCGAAGCGCTCTTTGTACTCCTCGGGCGGGTGGTACGGCAGGTGCGCGTCCATGAGGTTGACGAACGCGAAGAACTCCTCGGAGTCGTCGATGAAGTCGATGGTCTGGTCGACGACCGCGGGCGTCTTCGAGTCCGCGCCCTCGCCGCCGGCGAGATACTCGTGGGCGGTGTTGCCGAGGCTGACGAGTTTGTCGGCGAGCGTCCGCAGCGCGTCGCTGTCGTTCATCGTCTTCCAGGCCTTCGCCAGCGGCCCCGACAGGAACTCGCCGGGCATGACCTCGAAGAAGTTGTCCTGCTCCGCGAAGCCGTCGGTCAGGTGCGTATAGGGCGTTATCCACGCGTTCGAGGAGTAACAGGCGGTGTCGTAGCCGGCCGCCGAGAGCGTCTCGGCGAGCGTCGTCGCGCCTTCGAGGTAGGGGTTCTCCTGGTCGGCCCCGTGCTGGCTGGGGTACATCCCGGTGAAAAGCGAGGCGTGGACCGGCAACGTCCACGGCGCGGGCGCGACGGCCTGCTCGAAGACGGTCGCCTCGTCGGCGAACCGGTCGAGGCCCGGCGTCGTCGGGCGGTCGTAGCCGTACGGCGTGAGATGGTCCTTTCGGACGGTGTCCATGACGACGAAGAGGACGTTCTCGGGCGACTCGGCAGTCATACCCGAGGGTGGGGAGTAGTTGCCGATAAAACTCCTGTTCTCGGCCGCCGCCGCGACGAAAACGTCCGAACCGCCGAGTTAGAACGGGGCCTGCGGGCCCTGGTCGTCCTCGATATCGGTCGTGTCGTCGCTGGTGTCGCCGGGGAACGACGGACTGCCGCCGCGGCTGTCGCCGCCCATCCCGCCGTCGCCGCCCATGCCGGTGTCGGCGTGGACCTCGTTGATCTCGGGAATCTCCTTGACCATGCGGGTCTTGATGGCCTGGATGGTCATCGGGGAGATGCCGCACCCGGAGCAAGCGCCGCCGAGGAGAACGGTAACCTCACCGGTCTCGCGGTCGAGGTCGCGGATGGCCGCGCTGCCGCCGTGCATCTGGATCTGCGGGAAGTTCCGACGGAGGAAGTTCACGACACGCTCTTTGAGGTCGTCCTCGCCGTCCTGCGTCTCCGTGCTCATGCACGCGGCTTCGAGGTGAACGTGCTTAGGCCTTTGGTTCGGGGTTACGCCTCGACGCCGAAGACCCGCCGAAGCTCGCCTTCGATTTCGTCGACGTAGCGGTCGAGGACGGCGTCGAGCTCGTCGTCGTCGATTTCGACCGCCGTCAGCCGCTCCGCGGGGTCGTCGGGGAGCTGCACGGAGAAGTCGCCGTCATCGTAGAACGGCTCGGACTCGTTGAGAATCTGCTGGTCGACCCCGTGGATGAGCGACGAGTCGAACTCGTCGTTCATCGTCTCGAAGGCGTTCTTGTACGCGCGCTGGAGTTCGGGGAAGTAGTTGGCGTACTTGTCCTCGAACTTCTCGGGGTCGAACTCGGTCATACTCGGAGCTTTCGCGCTCTGAGCAAAAAATCGGACGGTTAGTTCGTCACAACCTCGGAGGATGGATTTGATGTGTGCCTTTCTTTCAGCTTGGCCTATAGTGGACCATCTGATTAGTACACCTGCTCACCGACCGTCGAGGAATCTGCCAACTCAAAGGGATTTCCGATCATTAAGCGAGATACGATATGTATGTTCAAAAGCTATCTGCGAACTTACTTATGTTGATAGAATATAGTTGAATTCATGAC
This sequence comes from Haloferax sp. Atlit-48N, assembly GCF_003383015.2. Lineage (NCBI taxonomy): Archaea > Methanobacteriati > Methanobacteriota > Halobacteria > Halobacteriales > Haloferacaceae > Haloferax > Haloferax sp. Atlit-48N. The sequence goes on from NZ_CP137689.1 coordinate 72,479, forward strand.
TCAGCAGCGTCGTGCTGTTTCTTCAGTCATTGCAGTTGTTTTGATGGTTGCAGTTGTCGTTATTCTCAGTGCAACCGTTTCTGCTGCCGTTCTTAGCATTACAGAAGATCTCAATGAACCAGCTCCGACAGTTGCGCAAACGAGTGGCGATTTTATTCCGGGAGCGGACGATCAAGAAGTGCGGGTGACCCACGTTGCTGGCGACAGCGTAAGGGTTGAAAACATCGAGATAATCGTTAGAGCGTCCGGTCCTGACGTGGATACTAAGGAACGGCTCATCAATCTACCGGCAGATGGTAGTGATATTGACGAAGAAAACTTACAAAACGATAATGGGTTGATTAGTAAGGGGTACGGAGATGCCGGTCCCGCGGACCCGAACCAAGTGATTATAGAAGATTATCCGACTGATGACAACGTCTGGGATGTCGGTGAAACGATTCAATTCGAAATAAATGTCGGTGAAGCCGACTTCCGAAGCCAACCCGATAGGACAGGCCCAAACGCGGATAAAGTCGAAATCACGATTGTTCATACTGAGTCAAACGCGATACTGTCTGAAGAGGTGTTTAGACCCTAACTGGTGAAGGATCGTACACAACTGTCTTGATATGGAACTAGTGGTGTCACACATTGGTCAGTAAACCTCCTGTACTGACCGCAACCGGATCAGAATCTGTCACTTTCTAAGGATTTCAACAGAGCGGCACTGTCTAGTTAAGCCAGTTTGAGGAACGAGCAGGTCGTTGAGTGTGTTTGGGATGGAGCTCGCAGACCTGCTCAGCGAGTGCTTTGCGACGGATTTAGAAGAAACGTGGGAGCGTGAGCGGACGGCGACAGCCGCCAGGGCGTTCGCTGTCCAGCTCCACGCGACCGGATGTTCGCTCAGAGAAACAAAACAGATTCTTCGATATCTCGGCGTTGAACGCTCTCACCAAGCTGTTTGGCAGTGGGTACATCGGCTGGCTGACAGCGGTCACAACCCGCCTGAGGCGAAGCCGAAGCGGGTTGCGGTCGACGAGACCGCTGTCAAAATCAATGGCGAGTGGTCTTGGTTGTACGCTGCAATAGACATCGAGACAAAGCTGATTCTTGACGTCGAATTATTTGGACGACATGGTACCGATCCGGCTGCTGCGTTCCTCCATCGACTCTCAGAGAAACACGACCTCTCAGACGCGGTGTTTCTCGTTGATGGTTACGGCTATCAGGCTGCCCTCTCACGATTAGGATTGACCGGTCGGCTTGACTACGTCGAGCGAAACCTCATCGAAAAATGGTTTCACACCCTCAAAATTCGAGTCGACCGCTTCCATAATTCGTGGGTGGGCAGTCACGGAAGCGTCCGCGAGTGGCTCATACAATTTGTGCAATACTACAATTTTCAGAGACCGCATCAAGCGCTCGATGGACGAACGCCAGTCGAGGAGGTTACTAACTAGACAGTGCCCATTTTAGGGCACTGTCTAGATAGCTGCTCGAACTATCGCTTGTCGAGGTATTGATGAGGAGCGTTGAAAATATCGGTCGTATGGGAACCAGTGCTGCTCGAATGACCGATGCGTTTCTTGTTGGGCTCGATCTTCGGGAACACCTCCGGTTCGGCAAGTCACTACTTGAAGCGTTCGAAGAACTTAAAATTCGGGTTAAGACGCTTGAACACGGCTATCCTGAGTGGCACCCATCATCGTATCCGTTTCACGGAATACTCAAACTCTTCTTCTACCGCGAAATCACTGGAAACAGCTATCGAAAACTCTCCGGCCATCACGAACTCGCCTCTGCGGTTGGCCTCGACCGCATTCCAGATATGTCGGTCTTATCGAGGACGTGGCGTAACCGCTTCGACGACGCCACTCGTGAGTTTGTCAAGCGGGGCGCACACCTGCTCGTCAAAAATATCAACGACTTTGGCCCGGCTGTTGCCGAAGTACGTCCTAAGCACGAAGTCACCGATTCCGAAGAGCGTGGCTCGGAGAAGCCTGAAAATGGAGAAGAACAGAGAATCACGTTCGACGACAAGGAGATCTTTCGTACGACTCGTCTTGCTCGTGAGCATTGCTTCAATCCATTTGACTCTGGCAGAGCAGAGAACTCGTCGTATGATGATTCTCGATTCTTCGAGTTACAGACGTTCATGGGAATGGTTGGCTGCGGGACTGCACAAGGTGCAGCTCGCTTTCAGTACCGACGTGGCAAAGAATATGGCCCACACGGTGACACCCACCTTCGGGCAGTCAAGCAATTCAATGGTGAGTCATTCCTCGATGGGTTCAACATCGCTACCGACCGGCTACTCTCAGTAATCGAGTCTGAAGTCTCGTTTCGGCGGCCAGTAACTGTCGCACTTGACATTACCACAGTGCCCTACTTTGGTGATGTCGAAGGAATGTCGATGGTCAGCGGGACGAAAGACGGTGATGGACGTGCGTTCAAGTTTGCCACCCTCTCGATTGTCGGCCAAAATGTCCCACTCGTATTGGCTGTCGAACCGGTTCGAGAGAGTTCAGCGTGGGATGACAATCCGCCGAATCGAATGCATCGGATTGTCCGGCGATTAGTTCGCCAAGCAAAGGAGCATGTCCCTATCGAGATGGTACTGTGTGACCGCGAATTCGACTCGATGAGAGTGTTTCAGACGCTCTCAAATCTTAACGTGGGGTACCTGATTCCTAAACGGACTACGAGCTCAGAGCATAAAGCGATTGAGCAGATGGAGCAAGACGACCAAGAGGTCGCCGTTGAGTCAGCGTCTGTCCACGTCGAACAGGGTTCACACGCGATGCAGTTTCTTTACGTTCCCTCGACGAAGTCGGATGGGACGACCGTCTTTGCGACGAATGCTCATGTTCAGCCGGAAGGGGCTGAAGCGTTCTGTCGTCGATACAGTAGTCGATGGCAAATCGAGAATGAGTACAAATCAATCAAACACGATTTCTTAGCGAAGACTTCCTCGAAGGACTACCGCGTTCGGTTGTTCTACTTCGTGTTCGCAGTTCTCTTGTACAATATCTGGCGGCTCACTGACTTTCTGTTGAAAGCTGCTGCTGACGGTGAGATGGACTACGCACCGATTGTAACCGCTGGAGAATGCGTTGAATTGGTCTCTTCGGCGCTGCTTCCGCCGGACTAGGTGAACGAACACTGGGCTTGCCCCTCGTGAGCGGTGGCACTATTTCTGGGAGAGATAATTAGATAGGTTCCTGACAATCACAGAGGGTTAACCGATTTTGGCAGATTTCCTAGCTCACTTTCTCCGTAATCTAGACTAATTCAGTGGCGAATCAACGCTAAAACTGCACATCCTCCGAAACTGTGAGTTCGTCGGAATTGTGGATTCTGTATAGCAACGTAGCATTTATCGACTGTTCGTCCTCTGAACGGCGATTCCTCTCTTAGCGCGTCTCAAATACGGAAAATCGAGCGACGCGGGGCGTCACTCGATGAGCGGGCTGTCCACGCGCGCGGCGGAGAGTTCGCTCGCCGCGAAGATGGACGCGAGCTCGGTTATCAGTTCGTCGTACGACTCGTCGTCCTCGCGCAGCGCGTCGAGTCGCTCGACGGTTCGACGGTCCAGTTCGACCGTCTCTGTTTGTACCTCCGGTTCGTAGCCGACCGGGTAGTCGTATTCGGCCTCGTTCGAGTTGGCAGTCGCCATCGTTCACCCCACTCCGGCATGCGTGCCGGTGCCATGACATACACAAGCATCCGATATGAGGATTTCGCGGGCTTCGACCCCGAGGGCGAACGCGAACGCGGTCTACACTCGGCCGTTTCTTCCCCCACCTCGGCCATAATAAATCACATTCCGCTATATCGAATTGCTTCCGTATCCGAGTCGAGGGAGTCATAGCCGGAGTGGGTTGTTTGAGGACAACCGATTTTATACTCGATAGGTTGTCGGACTCTAAATATATGTGTAAATATATTCCCAGACACGAGTCAATTCCTCCAGAAGTGAGTACTTTATCACGTTCTACTCGTCGAGCAGCTCGGTCTGTCGCGATTGTGGGCCGCACGACTCCGACAGGCGCTCTCCCGAGGTCGCGCCCCCTGATGTACGACCGTCGCATTCTCATCGACGCGCTGGCACACAGGCCGTTGTTCTGGCGGATGGTCAGACCGCTCGTCGCCCGCGGCGTTCGTCGTCGCCGGCGTCGAGCGCGCCGCCCGCCCCCGCTTGCTATTTGGTCACAGCGCACGCAGTTCTCGTATGTCCGCCGACGAGCCCCGCTACGACGACGAGGGGGTCCTGAAGAAGCAACAGTACAAACGGGAGTTGCACCGCCTTCAGGAGGAACTGGTGAAACTCCAGTACTGGATAAAGGAACGCGACCTCCGGGTCTGCGTCGTCTTCGAGGGGCGCGACGCCGCGGGGAAAGGCGGCGTCATCAAGCGCATCACCCGCCGGCTCAACCCGCGGGTCGCGCGGGTCGTCGCGCTCGGCAAACCCACGGAGCGCGAACAGGGCCAGTGGTACTTCCAGCGGTACGTCGAACAGCTTCCGACAGAGGGCGAGATGGTGCTTTTCGACCGGAGTTGGTACAACCGCGCGGGCGTCGAGCGGGTGATGGGTTTCTGCACCGACGAGGAGTACGAGGAGTTCCTGCGGACCTGCCCCGAGTTCGAGCGGATGCTCGTCCGCTCGGGTATCATCCTCGTCAAGTACTGGTTCTCCATCAGCGACGAGGAACAGGAACGGCGGTTCCAGAAACGAACAGACGACCCGAAGCGGCGGTGGAAGCTGAGTCCGATGGACCTCGAAGCGCGCTCTCGGTGGGTCGAGTACTCGAAGGCGAAAGACCGGATGTTCGAACACACCGACATCGACGAGGCCCCGTGGCACGTCGTCCACGCCGACGTGAAGCGCCACGCGCGGCTCAACTGCATCTCGCACCTGCTGGACCAAATCGACTACGAGGACCTCACGCCCGACCCCATCGAACTCCCGCCGCGACAGGACGACACCGGATACGAGCGGCCGCCAATCGACAGCCAAAACTGGGTGCCCGCGCGGTTCGGGGAGAACCCGGTCGACGATTAGTCCGCGTCCTCGGCCAACTGCTCGCCGACGATGCGGTCTGCCTCGGCGATGAACGCCTCGACTTCGCCCTTCGGAATCGTCGCGCCCGCGGCCACGTCGTGGCCGCCGCCGTCGCCGCCGACTGCACGGGACGCCTCGCGCATGACCGCCGAGAGGTCGAGCCCGTCTCTGACCATCACGTACGACCCGCGCGAGGAGACTTTCACTTCGCCTTCCTCGGTGTCGGCGAACGCGAGGACGGGAATCCCGTTTCGGGTCGCGTCGGTGCCGACGGCCATCCCGGCGACGATGCCGACGATGGTCTCGCGTATCTCGTCGCCCGCGTCGAACCACTGGAGGTTGTCCTCGACGCGGACGCCGTGTTCTTTCACCCACTGGAGGCCGTTCGAGAGGTTCTTGCGGTGGTTTCGCAGGAGCCTGCGCGCCCGGTCGAGCGCCGCGTCGCGCTCGCCGAGACAGACCGCGAGGCCCACGTCGGCGCGGTCGTAGCGCGCGGTCGCGTTCAGGAGCGTCGAGAACTCGCTCACGTCGCGGAGTTCGGTCCCCTCCCGCTCTCGAGAGAGCACGTAGGTCGTCCCCACGAGGTCGTCGATGCGGGAGGCGGGAACGCCGCTGGCGATGGCGCGGCGCATTAGGGCGCTGGCGAGCGTCTGGCGCTCGTCGCCGGTGAGGTCGACCCAGCGCTTCCACTCGCCGTCGTCGTCGCGGCAGGGCACGTCGAGTTCGGTCAGGAACTCGATGGCTCCGGCCTCGTTGTTCGAGATGCCGGGGATGCGTACGTCCGTCGCGTACTGGAGCAGTTTCGGGAGCGCGCGGGTCTGGCGGCCGTAGATGCGGAGGTCGGTGCCCTCCTCGACGACGCCGACTTCGACGCCCTCGTCGACGATGCCCGCGTTGGCCCCGCGGAGTTCGCCGTTCGTGTCCTGCATGTCCCCGACCGCGCCGACGACGGCGAGGGCGGCGAGGTCGCGGTTGTCGCCGGCGTCGGGTTCGAGCGCCCGCGCGAGGACGTAGCTCGCGCCCGCGCCGGAGAGTTCGCTCGCGCCGTTGAGACCGAACCGGAGCGGGTTGAGGTGGTGGTCGGTCTCGACGCCCTCGGCGGGCTGGTGGTGGTCGGCGATGACGGGGTGGAAGTCGCCCGCCGCCTCGTGGTCGGCGATGATGTCGAGTTGGCCGCTGCCGAAGTCCGTGAACAGCACGGTGTCGTAGTCGGTCGCCGCGATGTCGGCCACGGCGGCTTCGTCGAGTTGGCGGCAGAACACCGTCTCGAAGGGGATGTCGGCGCGTTCGAGCGCGGTCGAGGCGATGCCGGCGCTCGTCAACCCGTCGGCGTCGATGTGCGAGGCGAGGAGCACCCGGTCGGCGTCGCGGAGGCGGGCCGCGCAGGCCGCCGCGTGCTCTGTGAGTTCGGGGACGGGTCCGTCCATTGGTGTGGTACTCACGCCCTCTCCGGCATAAACGCTGGTAGTCCGGCCACGCGACCCCTTCGTTTCCACTCCAGTTCGACGGCGAACACGTGTCGCTCTTGCCGCGGCTTCGCGGATAAAGACTCGTCTCCCGCCGTCAGATTCGCCGTCTGACGACGAACAGGAGGACGGTCGCCAGCACCGTCGAACCGGCGACGAGCGCCCAGCCGGCCCCGTAGCCCGTCGATTCCACGACGAAGCCGAAAAGCGGCGGGGCGACGAGGCCGCCGACGTTGAGCGCGGTCTGGCCGCCGGCGGTCGCCGCGCCGATATCGCCGTCGTCGACGACGCCGCTCAGACAGGAGTAGAAGACGCCGGTCGAGCCGTGGATGGTGAGGCCGAGCGCGACGAAGACGGCGATGGTGAGCGCGAACGAGCCGCCGGTTCCGACGAGGAGCAAAAAGAGGGCAACCGCGCCGGCCAGTTGGACGAGCGCGACGGTGGCCGCGCCGCGGGGCCCGCCGAGGCGGTCCGCGAGGCTTCCCGCGCCGATGCGGCCGACGCTTCCGGTCACCTGCGTCGCCGCGAGGACGCCCCCGGCGAGCGCGGGACCGGTTCCGACCACGTCCTGCACGTAGAGGACGGTGTAGCCGAGCATCGAGAAGATGGACGCGCCGATGAACAGTCCGGCGGCGACGAGCGCGACGTAGGCGCGGTTGCCGCCGAGGCCGGCGAGTCGGGGGCGTTCGAGCCGTCCTGTCCCGGGGTTTCCGCGGTAGCGCGTCGCGAAGACGAGCGCGTAGCCGGCGGCGAAGACGGCGATGGCCCAGAAGCCGACCTGCCACGCCGCGACGACGGCGACGCCGGTGACGATGAGCGACGACGCCCCGCTGCCGACGGTGACGCCGACCTGCTTCAGCCCCATCGCGAGGTTCTTGCTCCCGGCGGGCGCGGCCGCGACGATGCCGCGGTTCGACGCCGGCATCGCGGTCGAGTAGGCCGCCCCGAGGAGCGCCACCGTCACCAACAACAGGAGGTACGACGGCGGCGCGAACGTGACGCCGACGAGCGCGACCGACAGCGCCAGCAGGCCGACGACCATCACGGGCTTTTCGCCGTAGCCGTCGACGGCCGCGCCGCTCGGAAAGAGAAACACCGTGTAACCGAGCAGGCCGGCGGTCAGGAACAGTCCGACCAGCGACTCGGAGACCGAAAACGCGTCGCGGACGAAGCCGGTCGCCGCGAAGATGGCGTAGTAACAGAGGCTCGCGGCGGTCTGCCAGCCGGCGACCGAGCCGACGGCGCGCCACGAGCCGTCTCCCGAGTCATCTCTCGTCTCGTCTTTCGTCTCGCTTCCCGTCACGTCACTCGTGATACGTCGGCGCGGCGGTCTCGACCGCGGCGACCGCGAGCGCTTCGAACGTCGCCTCGTCGGGGACGACCGTCACGTCGATGCCGTGGGATTCCGCGGTGTCGCGGGTCGGCGGCCCGATTGCGCCGACGACCGCGTCGTTCAGGCCGGCGATGGCCTCCTCGCGGATACCGCGCTCGGCGGCGGCGTCGAGGAAGTGTTCGACCGTGAGCGACGAGGTAAACAGGGCGGCTTCGAGGTCGCCGGCGGCGGCCAGCTCGGCCGACTCGCCGGCTCCCTCGGGGCGGACGAGCCGGTAGAGCACCGTCTCGTGAACGTCCGCGCCCGCGTCGCGCAGGCCGTCCGTGAGGACCGGACTGCCGTGGTCGCTCCTGGCGACTTCGACCGTCGCGCCGTCCACGTCGGGCGCGAGGTGGTCGACCAGTCCGGCCGAGGTGTACTCGTCGGGGACGCGGTCGACCGTCCAGCCGGCGTCGCGGGCGGCGTCGGCGGTCGCGGGGCCGATACAGCACAGCACCGCGTCGCCGGGGTTCCAGCCGGCCTCGTCGAGGAGTTCGACGCCGGTCTTGCTCGTCAGGACGACGAACGCGCCGGGTTCGGGCGTCGCGCCGGTCGGCTCGATTGCGAGCATCGGGTCGGGGACGGGGGTCGCGCCGAGCGAGTCGAGGAGTTCGACGGCGCGCTCGATGCGGTCGTCGTCGGGGCGGAAGACGGCCGCGCGGACCTGCTGGCTCATTCGTCCCCTCCCGCACCTCCGGAGGTCGGGTTCGCGTCCGCGCCCGCCTCGATGGCGTCCGCGCCGCCGCCTTGCAGGAACCCCTTCACGCGGTCGCGGGTCGCCGCGACCTCGCCGATGACGGTAATCGCGGGCGGCTCGATGTCGGTCTCGTCGCGCACGTCGACGATGGTGTCGAGCGTGCCGGTGGCGACGCGCATATCGGGCCACGTCGCCCGCTCGATGAGGGCGACCGGCGTGTCGCCGGCCAGCCCCGCCTCGCGGAGTTCGGCGGTGTAGAGCGGGAGTTTGCCGACGCCCATGAGGACGACGAGCGTCCCGCCGGTCGCGGCGAGCGCGTCCCAGTCGACCGCGGACTCGTCTTTCGTCGGGTCCTCGTGGCCGGTGACGAACGACACCGACGACACGTGGTCGCGGTGGGTGACGGGGATGCCCGCGGCACCGGCCCCGGCGACCGCCGAGGTGATGCCCGGCACGACTTCGAAGGGAATCCCGTTGTCTGCGAGGTGTTCCATCTCCTCGCCGCCGCGGCCGAACACGAACGGGTCGCCGCCCTTCAGGCGGACCACGTCCTTGCCCTCGCGGGCGAGTTCGACCAGTCGGTTGTTCGTGTACTCCTGCGGGGTCCACTCGCCGCCGGCGCGCTTGCCCACGTCCTCGCGCTTCTCGACCGGAATCATCTCGAGAATCTCCGGGCCGGGGAGCTTGTCGTGGAGCACCACGTCCGCCTCGTCGATGAGGCGGGCGGCCTTCATCGTCAGCAGTTCCGGGTCGCCCGGGCCGCTGCCGACGAGGTGGACCGTGCCGACGCCGTCGCCGTCGGTCGCGTCGTCGTTCGAGTGTTCGTCGGCTCCCGCGCGCTGGTCGTCGCCCGTCATCTCACTCCTCGGCCTCCTCGCGGGCGGCGTCGACTAACTGACCCGCACCGCGGTCGCGCAGGGCCGCCGCGAACTCGCGGGCGGCGTTGGCGTGGTTGCCGACGGGGAGGTCGCGAGAGGTCTTGATGGACTCCGAGCCGTCGGTCGAAAGCACCTGCACGTCGACGTGGACGTGTTCGCCCTGCAGGAGGGCGTGGACGCCGACGGGGGCGATACAGCCGCCGCCGAGTTCCGCGAGGATGGTCCGCTCGACGGTCGTCTCGACGCGGGTCCGCGGGTGGTCGAGTTTGTCGCGGATGAGTTCGATGACCTCCGAGTCCGCGGCGGTCACGGCGATGGCCCCCTGTCCGGGTGCGGGGACGAACGTCGTCCGCGGCAGGCGCTCGTAGTTCACCTTCTCGGTGAGCCCGCTGCGCTTGAGCCCGGCCTCCGCGAGGACGATGGCGTCGTACTCGGTTTCGACCTGCCGGCCGAGCGCCTGCCGTTCGAGTTCGGTGAGCCCCTCGAACCACTCGTCGGCGGTCTCGTCGAACGCCTCGTCGTGGTCGGTCTTGCCCTTCTTGCCCTGTCGCTCTTTGTCGTTTTCGACGCGGGCCTCGTGTTCGCGCTGGAGGTGCGTCGCCAGCAGTTTCTCGATGCGGGTGTCGACGTTGCCCCGGAGCGGCTCGACTTCGAGGTCCTCGCGGTAGTTCAGCAGTTGGGCCTGTCGGCGGAGCGACGACGTGCCGACGACGGCTCCCTCGGGCAGGTCGTCGATGTCGTGGCCCTCGGCCGTCACGAGCACGTCGCCAGCGGGCGCGCGCTCGGGCACGCCGGCGACGACGAGGTCGGCGGGCTTCTCGGTCGGCATGTCCTTCATCGAGTGGACCGCGGCGTCGACCTCGCCGTCGAGGACGCGCTCGTCGAGCGCGCGGACGAACGCGCCGGTCTTGCCCAGTCGGTGGATGAGTTCGTCCTGAATCCGGTCGCCCGTGGTCTCGACTTCGACGAGTTCGACGTCGAGTCGGCGGCCCGCGAGCGCCCCCTGCACGCTCGCGGCCTGCGCGCGAGCGAGCGCCGACCCTCGCGTCGCCAAGCGAAGTGTTGTAGTCATACGCGTCAGTCTGGCCCCCGCGTTGAAAAGCCCTCCAGTTCGCTCCCGCGCGCCGGGTCGAATCCGAACGGAAGACCGATACGGTCCCCGCGCGACGACCCGGACGATGCCCGCCCTCGATTCGGCCGTCCGGCAGGTCGGTGACTTCGTGGTCGTCGCCCTCCTCCTGTTCGGCCTGACCTCGGTCGTCGCGCCCCTCGACCTGTTTCTCTCGTCGGTCGGCGTCGAACCGCCGTGGTTCGCCGGCCTCGTCGCGGCCGCGCTCGTCGCGCTCGCGCTCCTCCTCGCGCGCCCCCTCCGCCTCCGACTCGTCGCCCGCGTCTGGGGCGTCGGTCTCGTCGTGACCGCCGTCTGGATTCCGCTGTTGGTCTTCCTCGAACTTCGGGGAAACCCGGTCGGCATCCTCGTCTCGTGGGCGGCCGCGCTCGGCGTCGGCGTCGCCCTGACCTACCCGCCGCTGTGGCGGGCGGCCGAGGCGCGACTGCGGGTCGAGTGAGGCGCGTTCGGCCCGGCCCGGCCCGGCCCGGGTCGAAGTCGCGACGGACGGTCCTCGCTCGCCTCGGCCGCCTCGCAGCCGTGTCGAAGTGCCGAACAGTTATCGGCCTCCGCGGCGACGACGCCGACGTGAACAGGTCCGCCCGTCTCGCCCTCACCTTCGGCGTCGCGTTCGTCGTCGCGCTCCCGCTCGGCTTCATCTTCGCGCCGGACCCGACCGGCATCGCCCCGCTGTTCCTCACCGCCGGACTGGCCGCCGTCTTCGGACTGCCGGTGTACTTCGGGCTCTCTCGGGCGAGCGGGTCGGAGTCGTGAAAAAGCGCGCGACCGGCGAATCGTCGATTATGGTTATAGCGCCGCTTTGTACGCTTCCAGCGTCTTCTCGATGTCCTCGTCGGTGTGGGCGTAGGAGACGAACTGCGATTCGAACTGGTTCGCCGTGAGGAACACGCCCCGGTCTTTCATCTCCTGCCAGAAGACGCGCTCCCAGCGGTCGGTCTCGGCGTTCGACACGTCCGCGCCGGTCTTCGGACAGGCGTCGTAGTTGGGACACGACTCGACCTGCGAACAGCCGTCGGCGCAGGCGTCGGCGCGCTCGGTCGCGCCGTGGCGCGTGAACACCGTCTTGAACATCGAGTCCGTGCCGACGACGGTGTACTCGGGTGCTTGGTCTTCGAGGATGTCCGTGATACCCGCCCGAAGCTTCTCGCCGAGGCGGTCGACGTGCCCGTACACGTCGTTTTCGGCGGCGTACTTCAGGTACTCGTGGCCCGCGGCCATCGTGACCGGGTGGCCCGAGAACGTGCCCGACTGGAACACGTCGCCGCCGGGGGTGAACTGCTCGACGAGTTCGGCCTTCCCGCCGACCGCGCCGACGGGGAAGCCGCCGCCGATAATCTTCCCGAACGTCGTGAGGTCGGGCGTGACGCCGAACTTGCCCTGCGCGCACTGGAGGCCGCCGACGCGGAAGCCGGTGATGACCTCGTCGAAGATGAGGAGCGCGCCGTGTGCCTCGGTCACGTCGCGGAGGGCTTCGAGGTAGCCGTCGACCGGGTGGACGATGCCCGTGTTCGCCAGAATCGGCTCGGTCAGCACCGCAGCGATGTCCTCGCCGTGTTCCGCGAACACCTCGCGGACGGTCTCCTCGTCGTTGAACGGGACGGGGATGGTGTGGTCAGCGAACGACGAGGGGATGCCGGGCGTCGAGGGCTTCGCGCCGTCGGGGCCGCCCTCGACGAGGGTGGACTCCTGTGCGCCGTGGTAGCCGCCCTGCATGACGACGATTTTGTCGCGGCCGGTGACGCCGCGGGCGAGGCGGACCGCCGAGACGGTCGCCTCCGTGCCGGAGTTGACGAATCGGAGCATCTCGACGGAGGGGACGTGCCGCGCGACGAACTCGGCGTGTTCGACCTCGATTTCGGTCGGCGCGCCGTACATCGGCCCCGCGGCGGCGTGCTTCTGGACCGCCGACTGGACGGGTTCGGGCGCGTCGTGGCCGTACAGCAGCGGCCCGTAGCCCATCACGTAGTCGACGTAGCGGTTCCCGTCGGCGTCGATGACGTGTGCGCCGTCGCCGCGCTCGACGAAGAACGGGTACGGTTGGGTCGCCCGGACGGAGGAGTTCACGCCGCCCGCGAGCACGGACAGCGCGCGGTCGTACAGCGCCCTTGACTCGTCGTGGTTCATGCGCGGCGGTTCGGCCGCTCGCGGGAAAGACCTTACTGGGCCGGCCGCACCTGCCGCCGGCGAACCAGTAGACGGGGCGACGCCCGCCCGGCCGGCGTCGCGGGACTGCGGCGACCTATCGGTTCGCTCCGGCGGCGGCGACCTACCGCGCCGTTCCGTCCGCGGCCGCGTCAGCGCCGTCGGCGTCGCCAGCCTCGACCGACCCGGCCAACAGCAGTCCGACCGCGTCGTTGAGCGCGTGGATGCAGACGAGCGCGACCACGTCGCGCACGAGGAGGTACATAATCGTCGTCAGGAGCGCGGGGACGGCGATTCTGGCGACCGCGCCGCGCTCCCAGCCGACGGCGTGGCTCGCGGTGAACGCGGCGAACGCGACGCCGCCCGCGAGGAGCGGACTGCCGGTGAGTTCGAGCAGGCGCTCGATAGCGTAGCCGTGGAACAGCACCTCCTCCGTGATGCCGGCGGTCCCGGCCACGAACAGTCGGTGTCTGACCGACAGCGAACCCAACCCGGACATCCCCTCGTCGAGGCCGCCGACGCCGAGTCGGTCGAAGACGGGCGTCGTCACCGCGTTCGCGGCGAACAGGACGAAGACGCCGCCGCCGACCACCGCGACGAACGCGAGGGGGGCAAGCGAGCGGCCGGTCATCGAGGACAGCGGCCGCCCCTCGACGACGAGCACGTAGCCGCACAGGAGGGCGAAGACGGCCCACTTGTTCGCGTCGCTGACGAGGAGGTCGGCGCGGAGGTCGTCGGGCTCGGCGAGATATCGGTCGGCGAGCAGGCCGACGCCGGCCATCCCGAACAGCGCGACGGCGAGTCCGCCGAGGACAGCGACAGTCACCACGTGGAGCCACCGCTCATCGTCACGACGCTCGGTGCGGAGGGGAAAAACGGTTTCGCGTGGGTTCGGCTCTCGCCCCGTGGGGGGCCACCGGTACGTTCGGCCGAGCGCGTATAACCCCGTCGCCCGTCAGGCTGACGACGCCGGGGACGGCTCGGCGCGACCGAACCGAACGAAAACAGCGGTCGGCGGCGTTCAGACCGCGTCGCGGCCGGTCTTGCCGGTGCGGACCTGCACCGCGCTCTCGACGGGGAGGGTGAACACCTTCCCGTCGCCTTTCTCGCCGGTCTGGGCGGCGTCGGCGATGGCGTCGACCACGTCGTCGGCCGGAATGTCAGCGACGACGCACTCGATTTTGACCTTCTGGTGGAGGTCGACGGTGTACTCCTCGCCGCGCCACTGACTCTTTTTCGCGGGCTGGGAGCCGCGGCCGGAGACGTTGGTGACGGTGAGCGACGGCGCGCCGATTTCGGCCAGCGCGGTCTTCACGTCCGAGAGCTTGTCGGGGCGGATGACCGCCATCACCATCTTGATTTCGCCGTCGTTCGGAGCGTCTGCATCACTCATGGGTTAGTCCTCCCGTCCCGTCGTCATGAATCCATCCCCGCTCGGGACGCCGGAGCCGTCGGTGCGGATGCCGGTGTCGTGGTCGGGCGAGCCGAACTCGGGGTAGGTGTCCACGCCGTGTTCGGCCGTGTCGAGGCCCTCGCGCTCGTGGTCCGAGGAGACGCGGACCTGTCCGAGGGCGCGGAAGCCGCCGAAGACGACCGCGGTGGCGACGAACGTCCAGATGGCGATGACGCCGACGCCGATGACCTGCGGGACGGCCAGCGAGACGAACGACGCGCCGTCGTGCCACAGCGGGACGGCGAACACGGGGTAGAGCAGCGCCCCGAGGACGCCCGCGGAGCCGTGGACGGGGAAGACCGCGCACACGTCGTCGATGCGGAGGCGCTTTTCGACGAACTCGAAGACGACCGGGAGCTGCGCGCCGGCGAGGAGGCCGACGACCAGCGCGCCCGGCCAGACGATGTCGTCGGCGATGGCGGTGATGCCGACCAGGCCGGCGAGGACGCCGTTGGCGACGTAGAGCGTGTCGACCTTGCCGGTCTTGTACATGGCGACGCCGCCAGCGCCGATTGCGCCCGCGGCCATGCCGAGGGTCGTCACGAGGGCGACCCGGCCGACGTAGGCGAACGAGCCGAGCGTGACCGCGCCGTCAGCGTACGCGAGCGGCGCGGCGGCGGTGCCGACGTTGAAGCCGTACCAGCCGAACGCGAGGATGAGCGTACCGAGGACGGCGAACGTGATGGAGTGACCGGGAATGACGTTCGCGGTGCCGTCGGGCTTGAAGCGGTCCATGCGCGGGCCGATAATCCACGCCGCGGTGAGGCCGGCGATGCCGCCCATGCCGTGGACGATCATGCCGCCGGCGAAGTCGTGGAAGCCGAGGGCGTCGAGGAAGCCGCCGCCCCACGTGAAGCCGACCACGACGGGGTAGATGACGCCCGCGATGAGGATGGTGTACGTGAGGTACGCGCGGAGCCGGGCGCGACCCGCCACGGCACCGGAGACGATGGTGGCGGCGGTCATGGCGAAGACGGCCCCGAACAGCCAGTCGACCCACGCCGTCGTCGCCGAGGCGTCGGGCGCGTAGAGGCTCATGAACGCCCCGGTGATGTCCAGCGCGGAGCCGCTGGTGAGGGCGGCGACGATGGACGACACGGCCGCGCCGAGCAGGAAGAACACGATGACGCCGATACTCCACGTCAGCAGGTTCTTGGTCAGTTGGTTGGCGACGTTCTTCGCGCGGACCTGCCCGGCTTCGAGCATGGCGAAGCCGGCGTGCATGAAGAAGATGAGGAACGTGACCGTGAGGACCCACACGAGGTTCACGCCCTCGACGACCGAGGCGAGGTCGGTCTGCAAGGGTGTCAACATACGATGCCTCCGGCGAGCGGTTCGAGCTGGGAAGTTGGACAGTCGTTCATATTGGTGCTCGATTCGCGACCGAATGTCTCGCGAACCATGAGAGATGCTATCTCAAGACGTTCATATAACGGTTCGCGTTGACAAACGTCTACAAAATGGTGTTCTGAGAGACGTATGTCCGATATAAGATGATATATGTCTTGTATAAGGTCGTAAGGTTGGCACTCAGTGAACAAATGTTGCCACACAACCCTACGAACGTAGTGTCGGAAAAGTAAACAGAACGACGTGGGGCGTTCGTCGAACCCCGGTCAGGTGCGCACTCGCGCGGACCACGACGAGAGCGGCGAAAGGAGACTTCCAGTCGGCTTCGGTCGCAGTTGCGCGCTCAGACCGCCGTCTCGCCCTCCTTGCCGGTACGGACCTGCACCGCGCTCTCGACGGGGAGCACGAATATCTTGCCGTCGCCTTTCTCGCCGGTCTGGGCGGCGTCGGCGATGGCGTCGACCACGTCGTCGGCGGGGATGTCGGCGACGACGCACTCGACTTTGACCTTCTGGTGGAGGTCGACGGTGTACTCCTCGCCGCGCCACTGCCCCTTCTTCGCGGGCTGGGAGCCGCGGCCGGAGACGTTGGTGACGGTGAGCGACGGCGCGCCGACCTCTGCGAGCGCGGTCTTCACGTCCGAGAGCTTGTCGGGGCGGATGATGGCCATCACCATCTTGATGCCCTGTTCTCCGTCGCTCATTGGCTGTCACCTCCGTTGGCTTCGACGGTCTCGTCTTGCTCGACGCCACCGTCGGTGCGGACGTCGCTGCCGCCGTCGGTCGCCGTGGGCGAGCCGAGCGCGCCGTCGGGACCGGCGTCGCCGACGAATTCGGGGTAGACCGAGACGCCGTGTTCGCCGGCGTCGAGGCCCTCTTCTTCCTCTTCTTCCGAGACGCGGAGGCCGAAGACGGCGTCCGCGATGGCGAAGACGACGGCCGAGGCGATGATGGTCCACGCGGCGATGACGACCACGCCGACGACCTGCATCACGAGCTGGGTGCCGGAGAAGCCGCTCACCGCGAAGACCGGGATGAGCGCCGTGCCGACCGCGCCCGCGACGCCGTGGACGGCGAAGACGCCACACACGTCGTCGATTTTGAGCGAGTCGACGGTCCAGCGGTACGCCGGCAGGACGATTGCGCCGCCGAGCGCGCCGAGGATGAGGCCGCCCCACCACGTGACGTGGGGGACAGCGCCGGTGACTGCGACGAGCCCGGCGAGCAGGCCGTTCGCCATCCAGAGGGGGTCGGGCTTGCCCTGGTAGCTCGTCGAGACGATCATCGCGGCGACCGCGCCGGCGCCCATGCCGAGGGTCGTCACGAGGGCGACGCGACCGAGCGCGGCACCCATGAACTCCAGTCCGCCGCTTTCGGTGGCCGCGAGGACGGTCGCCTGCGTGCCGACGTTGAAGCCGTACCAGCCGAACGCGAGGATGAGCGTGCCGAGGACGGCGAGCAGCATCGAGTGGCCCGGGATGGGCTGGCTGTTGCCGTTCGAGTCGAAGCGGCCCTTACGCGGGCCGACCATCTTCGCGCCGACGAGGCCGGCGACGCCGCCGCACATGTGGACGACGGTCGCACCGGCGAAGTCGAGGTAGCCGACGCCGAGCGCGGCACCGATGTAGCCGCCACTCGAGAGGAGACCACCGGACCACGTCAGGCCCTGCACGACGGGGTAGATGAACCCCGTGATAGTCGCCGCGAAGACGATGTACGCGCGGAAGTCCATGCGCTCTGCGACCGCGCCGGAGACGATGGTGGCGGCGGTCATGGCGAAGACGGCCCCGAACAGCCAGTCAATCCACGCGCCGGAGTCTCCGATGTACGAGAACGCGGCGGCGACGTCGAAGCCGCCGGGCGACGTGAGGCCGCCGACGATTGTCGCGACCCCCGCGCCGACGAGGAAGTAGACGAGCACGCCGAGCGCCCAGTCGGTCATGTTCTTCATCAGCACGTTGCCCACGTTCTTCGCGCGTACCTGCCCTGCCTCTAAGAGCGCGAAGCCCGGCTGCATGAAGAAGATGAGGAACGAGACGACGAGGATCCAGACGTAGTTGACCCCCTGCGCGATAACGCTCGGGTCGACTTGGAGCGGTATCACGACTGCCCACCCCATGCGGTCTCCGGTGACCGTTCAGTTACTTTTGCTCCGTATCCGTGTGGATTCTGGTGCTTCATCACGGTTCGGCTTCATGGTGAGTTAGTACATAAAGTGTGGGGTTGGTTTTGTCAAATTTACTGGGGCGTAATACCACAACTGCACAAAATGGGCTAGAATATTACGCATATAAGGTTGTATATCGTCCAAGGGTTTTGAGATTCTCGGGCGTTCTCTGGACGAACGTTCAGGAAAATGTTGCCTGACAAGTGTGTTTTGGCCGTGCGCGCCGCGGTATCGTGTCCCGTGGTGCGCGTCTCGAACCGGTCGGTCGTGAGCGGTCGATTCGCCGCTCGTCTCAGTCGAGTTGCCGCGCGACGTGCTCCGCGAAGTACGTGATGATGAGGTCCGCGCCCGCCCGCTTCATCGATAGGAGCGACTCGTGGGCGACCGCGTCGAGGTCGAGCCAGCCCTTCTCGGCGGCGGCGTGGAGCATCGCGTACTCGCCGGAGACGTTGTAGGCGGCGACCGGGTGGTCGTAGCCCTCGCGGATGGCGCGGACGATGTCGAGATACGGCAGGCCCGGCTTGACCATCAGCACGTCCGCCCCCTGTTCGACGTCGAGGGCGACCTCGCGCAGCGCCTCCCGGGCGTTCGCGGGGTCCATCTGGTAGTGCCGTCGGTCACCGAACGCCGGCGCGCCGTCGGCCGCGTCGCGGAAGGGGCCGTAGAAGGCGCTCTCGTACTTCGCGGCGTAGGACATGATTGGTATCTCGTCGTGGCCGGCGTCGTCGAGCGCCGTGCGAATCGCGCCGACCATCCCGTCCATCGAGGCCGAGGGGGCGACCATGTCCGCGCCCGCCTCGGCGTGGGAGATGGCCGTCTCCGCGAGCAGGTCGAGGGTCGGTCCGTTTTCGACCGTCAGCGTCGGGTCGTCCTCGGCGTGGTCCTCCAGCACGCCGCAGTGGCCGTGGTCGGTGTACTCGCAGAGACAGACGTCGGTGATGACGTAGGCGTCCGTCTCGGCGGTGATGGCGCGGACGGCCTCCTGAACGACCCCGTTTCGCGCGTACGCGCGAGACCCCTCGGGGTCTTTCGACTCGGGGATGCCGAAGACGATGACGGCTTCGACGCCCGCCTCGCGGACCTCGGCGACGCGGTCGGCGGCCTCGTCGACCGGCACGCGCTCGTGGCCCGGCATTGACTCGATGGGGACGCGCTCGTCGGTCGTCGCGTCCACGAAGACGGGCGCGACGAGGTCGGTCGCGTCGAGGGTCGTCTCCGAGACGAGCGGCCGAATCCCGTCGGTTCGAAGCCTGCGGGGGCGGTCGGTGAACTTCATACGCCGGGTTCGGTCGGCGGCGGCAAAATGCCGTCGCTCCCGTCGGTTCGCGCCGCGTTATCCAAACCATAATGAACATGATTCCGCTCGAAACACGCATACGACATGAGCGCCTTCACCGCCCAACTCCCCGACTTCCTCCGCGAACTCCTCGCGTCCGACCTCGCCCTCGTCGCCCTCTTTTTCGTGTTCGTGCTGGAGGGCGCGATGCTCCTCTACGTCGCGCCGAGCGAACTCCTCGTCCCCGGTGCGCTGGTGCTGGTCGGCGAGCGACTGCTGCTTCCGATTCTCGCCGTCGCCGTGCTCGGCGCGACCGTCGGTCAGGTCGGACTGTTTCTCGTCGCCAAGCGGGGCGGCCGCGAGTATCTCCTGTCGCGGCCGTGGTTCCGCGTCAGCGAAGACTCCCTCGACCGGTTCGACGGCTGGTTCGACCGCTGGGGTCCCGTCGTCGTTCCGCTGAGCAACGCGATGCTGTTCACCCGCGGGATGCTCACCGTGCCGGCGGGGCTGTCCGGGATGTCGGTAAAGCGGTTCCTCGCGCTCTCGGCGCTCGGGACCGTCGTGTTCGAGAGCGCGCTCGCGGCGCTGTACGTGTTCGGCGGCCAAGTGCTCGCGTGAGCGGACGCGCCGCCGACCGAGGCGGGTCGGCGCGGCGGCGGTAGGCTGACGTTAGTGGAGGGACTGCTGTGGGGTGGCCGTCACTTTGTTCGGTTAATATCGAGTTTTTCCTTCAGGGCGGCGAGTTCCTCGGATTCGGCGAGTTCCTCGACCCGCTTGCGGAAGTGTCGCTCGCAGAGGCCGACCTTAATGTGGTCTTTCTCCGCGGCGTATGCGGCCTCACGGTCGCAGTAGTGACACTGCATACCGCCCCTTCAGTTCCGATAGGATTTAACTCTACGCCCCACGGCACGTTCCGGGTTATTCACGGACTAACACGGTTAGAGACCGTCTACCGCCGCGGCGAACCGGGCGAAGTCGGTCTCCGGCGGCCCGGCGCGGCCGAGCGTCTCGTCGTGGGCGTCGCTCCCGCCCGTGGCGAGCAGGCCGTAGCGCTCGACGGCCTCCTCGACGAGGTCCGCCTCGACATCGAAGCCGTAGGGATAGTAGCGTTCGACGGCGTCGAGGTCGGCACAGAGTTCGAGCGCGCCGGCGGGGTCGCGGTAGCGAAACGGGTGTGCGAGGCCGACCACGTCGCAGGCGTCTCGCAGGGCCGCCACGCCGTCGTCGAACGTCGGGAGTTCGCGCGCGACGTAGCAGGGACCGTCCGCGCCGATGAGTTCGTCGAACGCGCCCTGGTAGTCGTAGGGTGCCTCGCTGGCGTCGATTGCGCGGGCGACGTGCGGCCGGCCGACGCCGTCGTGGATGTCGATATCGAGGCGGACTCCGGTCTCTTCCTCGACCGCCGCGACGATTTCGCGCGCTCGTTCGACGCGGTTCCGCTGGAGTCGTTCGACCGTCTCGACGAGAGCGGGCCGCTCCCTGAGACCGTACCCGAGGAGGTCGACCCGGCGGTCGCCGGCGTCGACGCGCAGTTCGATGCCGCGGACGACTGTCACGCCGTCGCGTTCGACCACCGGCGCGTCGAGCTCCGGGTGATAGCGGTCGTGGTCCGTCACGGCCACCACGTCCACCCCGCCCGCGCGGGCCGCGTCGGGGAGCGCGTCGATAGTGAGCCGGCCGTCCGAGGCGGTCGTGTGGAGATGGAGGTCCGCGACCGGCGGGCTGTCGTCCATGTCTCGTGGTCGGGGCGAGGGGGAGACAAACGTTGCGCCCAGTACGTCATTAAGGACGATTAAGGACTCCAATGCCACTAATCAAATACATGGAAAATCATTAAGAATGATGACGGTCCAGTTGTGGGTGTAATGCGCCTGAACGGACTCGGCGACGCGATTGATCGCCACGAATACCCGATTAGCTCGACCGACTTCGCCCAACGTCACGGCGACGAAGTAATCGAGCTCCAGAACGGTCAGGAGACCGTCGCACAAATCCTGGCCCGTCTCGGCGACGAGACGTACACGTGCCCGCAGGACGTGCGGGACGCCCTCTTGACCGGTGTCGGACACGAGGCAATCGGTCGCCGCTACTACAGTGACCGCGACCCGTCCCCGCTCGGTGAGAACGGACCAGAGATGGTCTCGTTCTGAGGTCGGCTCTCGTCTCGCTCCGATTTTTCTTTCTCCCCGCGATCCCCGAGCCGTCGGCTCGGCGTCCCGCTCGTTGATTCGTTCATTCGCTGATTCGCCCGTATCACCGCCGTTCACGGGCCGAAGCGGCCGACAGCCGACGGCCGACAGGAGTCCGCCCCGTCACTCGGTGAGCCACGGCAGGTCCACCGGGACCGACCCCTTGGAGTAGCCTTCGACCGCTCCCGACGGCCGGAGGCGGAAGACGACGGCCGGTCGGTGCCGAACGTCGGGCTTCTCGCCCATGATGGCGGCCCAGTCGTCGTCGGGGAACGACGAACAGTCGACGAACAGCGTCACGCCGCCGCCGTGTTCCGCGAGTTGGCCTTCACCGTTGGTCTTGGTCTGAGCCGTGTCGCGGATGGCGGCGACGGGGTTGCTCACGGAGCGTCGGTTCGGCGGCAGCGGGCGCGTCACCTCGATGAGCGCGCCGCCCGCGCGGGTGTTCTCGGCGCGGAAGTCGATGGAGTGGCCGGTCGCCACGGCGATTTCGGGCGTGATGTCGTAGCCCGCGTCGTCGAGGAGGTACGCCACGTCGAACTCGCCCATCGCCGCGGCCATCCGTATCGGGTCGAAGTACTCCGAGGTGCCGAGCTTTCCGGCCATGACCTCGCGGTACTCGTCGAGGACGCCCGTGGCGAAAAACGACTCGTAGAACTCTAGGGCCTCCTCGCGGGTCGCGTCCGGGAAGCCCGCGGCGTGGTCGTGGAAGAACTCGCGGGTCGTCTCGCGGCCGTCCTTCGAGAGGAACACCGGGAGGAAGAACCACGAGAGGTGCGGATAGGGCTTCAGCCACGGCGACTGGTCGAACAGCTCGGCGATGAGCTCGCGCTGGGCCCACCGGGAGACCTCGAAGGGGGCCTCGTCGAAGCCCTCCTTGTCGGTCCGCCACAGCGAACTCGGCGTCTCGGTGTTGCCGATCCAGTAGGCGTGGTCGTCGGTCCACGCGAACAGCGCGGTGTCGCCGTTGTCCATATCGAACCGTCGGGCCTCGTAGCCGTCGGGCGGTGCGTACCACGGCGCACCCATCTCGGCACCGAGGTTGGCGTCGAGCGGCTGGAAGACGTCGCGGCCGATGCGCGACTCGTCCCAGCGACCGGGGGCGTAACGAAAGCGAAGCGGGCGTGCCACACACGGTGTAGTTCGGCGATTGTTTTTACGCTTTCCTGCGACAGCCCCGAATTTCGGCTCCATCCCCGCTCGGTTCGGCGCTCCGGTCCCCCGTCTCCAGAATATCACGATTGTGAACGTCTCCGATAGTTATATGTGGTACTCTACCACATGGTAAGTCGAACCATGTCAATGGGGGCATACGACGAAGCCGAACACGAACGCCGCGAGCGGATGACGAGTCAGGTCGAACCCGGTACCGACGACGACCGGAAGACGTACCACGGCAGCGTCGAGTACGACTCCGGCGACTCGACCGACGCGCTGCTCGAACAGTTCAAGCGGATGAAGTCCGACGACTGACCCGTCCCTCTCCTGTTCCTGCGTCCCTCACGTCCTCGTCAGCGCCGCCGCCGTCACCGAGACGACGGTCACGGCGACGACGTGCCCGCCGACCGCGAGCAACAGCACCGGCTGGTCCGCGACGAACGGGAGCAACAGCACCTGCGCGGCCGCGAAGCCGACGTTCAGGAGGTTCACTCGCCTGACTGTCTCGGCGGTCGGACCGTCGAATCGGTAGCGAACGGCCCCCCAGAGGCCGACGACGGCCGCCCACCACGACGTGCCGATTCGGTAACAGAGGTCCCAGAGGACGAGCAGCGTCAGGTAGACGACCACGACCGGCGGCTCGGGGCCGAACAGCGTCGTTATGAGCGGCGTCCCCGGCTGTCGCGGGTCGAAGACGAACAGATGCGTCACGAGCGCGACGAACGCGAGCACGCCCAGCACGACTTCGATGCTCGACCCGAACAGCAGGCGTCGATAGGGAGCGGGCACTCTCGCGGCGCGGGTCCACTCGCCCATGCGGAGCATCACGACGCTCCCCGCGGCCGCGACGACGATGGCCGCGGTGCCCGCGACCGCCGCGGCCCACAGGTCGTACACCCACGCGAAGACGAGCACCGCGACCTCGAACACGGCGATTTGGAGGGCGATAGCGCCCGCCTCACCGATGTTCACGCCCGGGAGCGCGCCGACGATGCTCTCGTACACCCACGTCTCGCCGTACTCCGGGGCGTCGTTCATGTCCCGCTCCTACGGCCCCGCGGTATATCAATCGCCGCCGCGCTCGGGATGCTCGGGGCGGTCGGGGCGGTCGAGGCGCGCGGACGGGCGGTCCGGGTCCCGTTCACGTCGGGGTCGTCGACGCCGGTTCGACGGTTTTCTCCCGCTGCTCGCGCTCCCCGCGGAGCGCCCGCTCAACCGCGGCGTCGAACGGCGTCTCGTCCACCGCGACGATGTCGCGGATGCGGTCGTCGCCCACGACGACGGGGTTTTTCAGCCCCTCGATGAGCGGGCGGGCGACGCCCGTGTCCACGTCGGTCACGAGGCCGATCCAGTACGACGAGAGCCGCGGCGTCAACACGGGCACGGGGACGATTCGCGGCGCGTGGCCCAACTGCGCGCCGACGCGCTGGAGCATCTCCCGATAGGTGAGCACGTCGGGGCCGCCGATTTCGTAGGTCTCGCCCGCCGTCTCGGGGTGGTCGAGGACGCCCGCGAGGTAGGCGACCACGTCCGCGATGGCGACGGGCTGACACCGCGTCTCGACCCACTGCGGCGTCACCATGACCGGGAGACGCGTGGCGAGCTGGCGGACCATCTCGAAGCTCGCGCTCCCCGCGCCGACGATGATGGCCGCCCGGAGCGTCGTGAGTGCGGGCGCGCCCGACGCGAGAATGTGTTCGACCTCGCGGCGCGACCGCAGATGCGCCGAGAGTTGGTCGCGGTCCTCGCCGAGGCCGCCGAGGTAGACGAGTCGTTCGACGCCGGCGGACCCGGCGGCGTCCACGAAGTTGCGGGCGGCGAGCCGGTCGCGCGCCTCGAAGTCGCCGCCGGCGTGCATCGAGTGGATGAGGTAGTACGCCGCGTCCACCCCCGCCATCGCGGGGTCGAGCGTCGCCGGTTCGAAGATGTCGCCCTCGACCACCTCCACGCCGGGCGGACCGTCGTAGCGCGCCGCGTCGCGGACGAAGACGATCACGTCGTGGTCGGCGTCGAGGAGGAGGGGTACGAGGTGCCGGCCGACGAACCCGGTCGCACCGGTCACGAGCACTTTCATGCCATACGGTAGCGCCGCTCACGATGTTAACGTATCGCCCGTCCGACCGACCACCGACCGACCACCGACTGCCCGCTGACCTGACCGCGGACCGCCGTCTCCCCCGCCGCTCGCCGCCCGCGACTCAGCCGTCGTCGCGAACCGCGTCCCAGCCGGGGGTTTCGGGCGCGCCGCGAGCGACTTCGACCTCGTCGGGGCCGGGCGCGTCGCCGGCCGCGCTCCCGAGGCGACCGGCGACCGCGTCCCACGCGGCGACCGCTTCGCCCGCCCACGACTCGCTTTCGAGCGTCTTCGCACGCGCCCGCGAGGCGCGGTCGTCGTCGACCTCGGTCGAACCGGGGTGCGACCCGACCGCGACGCCGACGAACTCCGCGCGGTCTTCGGGCGTCAGTTCGCGGGTTTTGAGGTGGTCGATAGTCCCCGCCAACCGCTCGGGCTCCGGGTGGACGAACAGTTTCGCGCCGAGGGCGTGGGGGCCGAGGAGCAGGCCGTGAAGGTCGTCCGGGGCCGCGTCGTCGAGCAGGCGCTCGCCGCCGTGGTGTCGCTCGACGCGCTCGCACTCGGTCTCCTGTTCGAGGACGAGGTTGTGCCCGGGGTACTCGGCGCACTCGTCGGGATAGAACTCGGTGTCGTGGATGCGGCACTGGAGGGTTTCGGGGTCGAGAAACGCGCAGGCGCGGAGCCACGTCCGTTCCAGTCCGAACGGCGCGACGGGCTTCGGCGGCTTGCGCATGCCGACGAAAAAGGCCGGCTTCCCGTCGACGGCCGCGAGTTCGACGCCGTCGATTTCGACGCCCTCGCCCGGCGGCGCTTCCCACAGCCGCGGGGAGAGAGCACTGCCGAACCCGGCCTCGACGAAGTCGCGAACCTCGTCGCGGGTCAGCGGGACGAGGTTGTAGGTGTCGTCGAGCGGCGCGCGCGGCCCGCGACGCTCGTGGTCGAGCGCGGCCGGCGCGACCGGTCGCCAGTCGATACAGCAGCCGGCACAGCCTTCGCAGTCGACGCGCATGGGACGAAAGTTATACGCCAACCGACAAGAACCTCTCGCCGGGTCGGCGGCGCCGGCCGATTGCGTTTCCGCCGACGCGGCGGGGCGCTTTTGCCGCCTCGGCTCTTCGGTTCCCTCATGACCTCCGAACCGTGCGACGCCTGCGGGAAGGGCGTCCGCATCGCCGGCGGCATCGGCGACCTCTGGAACTTCCCCACCTCCTCGTCCGGCGGGATGACGCTGGAACTCGTCGACGGCTCCGAGCACTTCCTCTGTTTCGACTGCATGGAGCGACTCCCGGGCGACCGCGAACCGACGGCCGAGGACGTGGCGGCGCTTTAGGCTCCGATTTCTCGGCCTTGTCGATGCCGCGACCGCACCCCGGAGCGGTGGATTTAGGCCCGTCCGAGGACTCCATCGACCGTGGACCCGTCGCGCATCATCGACTCGTTTCCGGCCCCCAGTTTCCGCGGCGCGCAGGAACAGGCCCTGCGCGACATCCGCGACGCCTTCGCCGACGGCAACGACGTGGTCTTGGTCCGCGCGCCGACCGGAAGCGGCAAGTCGCTTCTCGCCCGCGCCATCGCGGGGTCGGCGGCGACCGTGGACGAGACTTCGCCCGCGCAGGCGACCGACGCCTACTACACGACCCCGCAGGTGTCGCAACTGGACGACGTGGCCGAAGACGACCTGCTTTCGGACCTCAAAATAATCCGCGGCAAGTCCAACTACAACTGCATCATCCGCGGCGAGGAAGACACGCCGGTCGACCGCGCCCCCTGCGCCCGCAAGCGCGGCTTCGACTGCTCGGTTCGGCACCGCTGTCCGTACTTCTCCGACCGCGCCATCGCCTCGAACCGCCAAATCGCGGCGATGACGCTCGCGTACTTCATGCAGACCGCCGGCTCCGACGTGTTCCGAAAGCGCGACGTGGTCGTCGTCGACGAGGCTCACGGACTGGCCGAGTGGGCCGAGATGTACGCGACTATCGACCTGAAACCCCGGACCGTCCCGGTGTGGGACGACATCGGCGTCCCCGACGTGGCGGCCGCGGGCGACCCCGTCGAGCGCGCCTCGCGCTTCGCGGAGACGCTCGTCGGCGTCTGCAAGCGCGAGAAAGACGAGCTGCTGACGAAGTCCGAACTGACGCCCGAGGAGGCCGCCCGCCGCGACCGCTTACAGGAGCTCATCGGCGAGCTGAACTGGTTCGTGGAGGACTACCGCGACCCCCAGAGCCCGACGACGTGGGTCGTCGACCAGCACGACGGCGAGGGGTCGCCCATCGCCATCAAGCCGCTCGACCCCGCGAAGTACCTCAAACACACCGTCTGGGACCGCGGAAACAAGTTCGCGCTCCTGTCTGCGACCATCCTCAACAAGGCGGCGTTCTGCCGCTCGGTCGGTCTCGACCCCTCGAAGGTCGCGCTCGTGGACGTCGAGCACACCTTCCCCGTCGAGAACCGGCCGCTGTACGACGTGACGCGGGGGAAGATGACCTACGAGCACCGCGACGAGACGCTGCCCAAAATCGCCCGCCTCGTCGTTCGCCTGATGGCGAAACATCCCGACGAGAAGGGGTTGATTCACTGCCACTCGTATGCGATTCAGGCGGAGCTTCGCCGCCGACTCGCCGAGATGGGCCTCGGCAACCGCGTCCGCGGCCACGACCGCGACGACCGAAACGCGGAACTGGAGACGTGGAAGGCGACCGACCGCCCGGAGGTGTTCCTCTCGGTGAAGATGGAGGAGGCGCTGGACCTGAACGGCGACCTCTGTCGCTGGCAGGTGCTCTGCAAAGCGCCCTACCTCAACACGAACGACTCCAGAGTCGCCCGTCGCCTCGAAGACGGCCAGTGGGCGTGGTACCGCCGCGCCGCCCTCCGAACCGTGATTCAGGCCTGCGGCCGGGTCGTGCGCGCGCCCGACGACTACGGCGACACTTACGTCGCCGACAGCAGTCTGCTGCAACTGTTCGACAAGACGCGGACCGACATGCCCGACTGGTTCGCGGCGCAGGTCGACCGGATGACGAACCCCGACCTCCCCGAGTTCGACCCCGTCGCGGCGGGCGGCCGCGGGAGCAACGCGGGCAACGCAACCGGCGGGACCGCGAATCTCGGCGGCTCGACGGGTCGGTCGCGAGGAGCGTCGGGTCCCGGCTCCGACTCGCGGCGCGACTCGACTCGCGGTTCGAGGTCCGCTGGGAGTCGCGCGGGCGGCTCCGGCGGTACGTCGTCCGGCGGTTCCGACGGCCGCGAGACCGGCGGCTCGGACGGGAGCGCTGACGACAGCGGCCGGAGCAATCACCCGCTTTCCGACGTGTGGGGCGAGTGATTACAGAATGACACTGGCCGCGGAGAACAGCGTCGACCCGATCATGAGCGCGACGAGCGTCAACGCGAGGAACTGCTGTCTATCCATGGGTGTGGGTCGGTCGGCCGGTAATTAACGTTTCTGAACCGGTTCCCACGAGTGATAACCCCGCCCGACAGTCGGTGCCATCCTCACGATGTCATGCCATCACATCTCGTTTGTCCGGCAAAAATCGCCATAGTGTCCAGGAGAGTCGCCGCCTCCGCCACGTTTCCTCAATGATTGTTAATGCGTTTAACCGTTTAGAGAGTGTAGATGGGGAATAGAGCAACGTTTGTAAAGCTATATTTCCACTAACTTTGTCTTTGATACGCTTTCTCACGAAATAGTTAACACCAATGCCCCTGAATGGTGGAGTATCGGTCATGCACACCAACGCACTCGCCACGGCGATGACACTGTATCGTAGTGGGGCACTCACACTCTCGCAGGCGGCCGCTCGCTCCGGCTACTCCGAAGACGACCTGCTCCTCGCCCTCCAGCGCCACGGTGTGCCCGTGCACGAAGACGACGCTCCGGCCGCGTCCCTCTCGGCTGACCGGCCGGCCAGCGCCGACTGATTCTGCTTCGTCGTTCGATTATCGCCCGTCTCTTAGCGACCGCTCTCTGGGCGCTCTCGCTGGCTCGGACCGCGAGTCGTACAAATCGAAAACGACGATTTCGTCGTGTTCTGCCTCTCTCCTCGCCGCTTCTCGCTTACTCCTCGTCGTCGTCGACGACTTCCTCGGGGAGGATGTGCAGCCCCGACGGGCTCTTGAGGACCGGCACCATCGACGCGTCGGGGTCGAAGTAGTCCGGCCGCGGGATGGTCTTCGCCTCGTACGTCTCGGGGTCGAGCACCTGTACGGCGTGTTCGTCCTCGACGGTGACGACGGTGGTCTCCGCCGCGTCCTCGACGGAGCCGAGGTCTTCGGCCTCGGGTCGTTCGCCCTCCTCGAACTCCGATTCGTAGAGGTCGCCGGAAGTGAGCCGCGTTCCTTTGAGTCGGCCGCGGTTGCTCCGCACGAGGACCGGCCCGTCGCCGTCCTCGGGGTCGATGACGTCGCCGGCGGTGTACCGCGGGAGGCGGGCGACGAACGTGACGCGGTAGACCTCGTTGCCGTCGCCGTCCTCCGTGACGAGCGTCGGGTGCTCCTCGATGGTGCCGCCGAAGCGCTCGCGAATCTGCTTCGCGACGCCGCTTCCCATCTGGTTGGTCGATATCTTGATGTTCGGGCCGTCGGGCGTCCGATTCACCTCCGTGATGAAGGCGTTGCGGTCGCCTTTGTCCTCGCGTTCCGCGATGTAGGACTCGGCGATTTCGATGGCCGTCTCGGCCTCCTCGGTCGTCGGCGTCCGGTCGTCGGCGCGGACCTGCACGAGGCTGGCGAAGTAGCCGCCGGCGATGCGGCCGCAGCGCTGGCACGTCTCGCGGGCGATGCTCACCGGGACGACGATGGACTCCTCCAGCGGCGTGCCGCGGACGACGCCCGAGAAGTGGCAGTGCATCCGGATGTTGTTCTCGTCGACCTGCTCGGGCTCGACGCCCCAGCGGACCTCCTCGGCGTTGAGGTGGACGCCCAGGGAGTTCGATACCTCCTCGATGGCGATGTCGGTGTAGTCGCGCGCGCCGACGTCGACCCATCGGTTGCCCCGGTGAATCGCGCCGCACTGCGCGCAGACGCGGACCTGCACCTCGTCGGGCGCGTCCACGAGGTCGAAGTCCTCGAAGTAACACGAGTCGCAGAGCACGTCGTCGCGCTCGCGCGGCATCCCGGGGAGCGGTTCCGGTCGCTCCGGAACCGGGTCGCCGCACCGAGGGCAGAAGTCGCGGGATTCGCTCATTGACGGCTCTAGTCCGTTCGACCGCTTAAGTTCGGCGTCACGGCGCGCCGGTGAACCTCGGCCGTCAGCAACTCGCCTCAGTGCTCGCCCGCCCCGTCGCGGAGGTACGTCGCGGCCTCCTCGTCGGACACCTGCGCGAAGTCGCGGTAGAACGCGCCGACGGCCCCGAACGTCTCCGGCGACTCGACCGCGACGACCGCGTCACACTCGGCTTCGAGTTCCGAGAGCGTGTGCGGCGGGCCGACCGGGACCGCGAGAACGACGCGCTCTGCGCCGCCGGCGGCGACCTGACGGAGACACGCCCGGGCGGTCGCACCCGTGGCGACGCCGTCGTCGACGACGACCACGCGCTTTTCGGCCACGTCGGGAAGCGGGTCGCCGCCGCGGTACAGCGACACCTTCTCTCTGGCCGCCTCGGCCTCGCGCTCGCGCTCGCGGTCGAGGTAGTCCTCGCCCACGTCGAGGTACGAAAGCAGGTCCTCGTTCCACCACGCGCTCCCGTCGCCGGCGACCGCCCCCACGGCGAGTTCGGGGTTGTCCGGCGCGCCGACCTTGGAGGCGACCACCACGTCGAGCGGCGCTCTGAGGCGGTCTGCGACCTCCCTACCGACGGGGAGACCGCCCCGCGGGATGGCCAACACGAGGTCCGCCGTCTCTTCTCGCTCGTCGAGCAGGTCCGCCAGCCGGCGGCCCGCGTCTTCCCTATCGGCGAACATGTCACCCGGAGCTACGCGCTCCGGCGGCAAAACGGTATATCCCGATTCTTCACGACTGGGGCGGTCGCGTGCGAGGGCTTCGCACTCCAACAGCGTTTATTAGCCGGATTACTAATCACGTGGTATGAACTGGAAACCGGACTGGGGACTTCGCGGGCGGATGGCGCTCACGATGTTCCTCCTGTTCGCCCTCTACATCGTCTTTGCAGGCCTGTTGGCATGGTACTTCGACGGCCTGTTCATCATGGCGGGGGTCATGGGCGTCTTCCTCTTCGCGCAGTTCTTCTTCAGCGACAAAATCGCGCTGTACAGCATGGGCGCGAGCGTCGTCGACGAGGACGACGGCCCGCAGGCGCGGAAGCTCCACGCGATGGTCGGCCGGCTCTCTCAGCAGGCGGACCTCCCGAAACCGAAGGTCGCCATCGCCGACACGCGCGTCCCGAACGCCTTCGCCACGGGGCGCTCCCAGAAGAGTTCGGCCGTCTGCGTCACGACCGGCCTGATGGAGACCCTCGACGACGACGAGTTGGAGGGCGTCATCGCCCACGAGCTCGCGCACGTGAAGAACCGCGACGTGATGGTCATGACCATCGCGTCGTTCCTCTCCAGTATCGCCTTCCTCATCGTCCGCTGGGGCTGGCTCTTCGGCGGCGACGACAACCGCCAGAACGCGCCGGTCATCGTCGCCATCATCGCGTCGCTCGTCGTCTGGATTATCTCGTACCTCCTGATTCGGGCGCTCTCGCGCTACCGCGAGTACGCCGCCGACCGCGGAGCCGCCGTCATCACCGGCCGCCCCTCGGCGCTGGCGTCCGCACTCCTCAAGATTTCGGGCCGGATGGACAACGTCCCGAAGCGCGACATGCGCGACACCTCGGAGATGAACGCGTTCTTCATCATCCCCATCAAGTCCGACTTCATCGGTCGCCTGTTCAGCACCCACCCCTCCACCGAGAACCGCGTCGAGCGCCTCCGCGACCTGGAGCGCGAGATGGAGACCGCCTGAGTTCCGATGGGGCTGTTCGATTCATTCCGCGCCATGCTCGGCATCAGCGCCGAGTCCGACGCGACCACGAAAGCGGACCCCGAGGACCTCTTCGGGATGAGCACGGCGTACCTCACGATGGAGGCCGACCTCCGGTTCGACTCGGCCGACGAGGCGGCGCTGTGTTTCTCCTCGGTCGATAGCACCGACTTCGCGGACACCGTCGACGCCGTCGAAGACATCCTCACCGCCGGGAGCGAAGAGACCGGGACCGAGTTCAGCCGCCACACCGACGGCCACGGCTACAACTGGGTCGTCCTCGCCGACGACGACCCCGAGGACCTCGTGACGAGCGTCCACTTCGCGGCCGACGAGTTCATCGAGCGCGGCTACGGCTCGCGCCTGCTCGCCGCCCTGTTCGGCTTCGAGCGCGACGGCGACCGCGCCTACTGGATTTACTCGTTCCGCCGCGGCGCGTACTATCCCTTCGCCCCGCAGGGCACCTCCTCGCGGAATCAGAGCCTGGAGTTCAAACTCGAATCCGTCCTCGACGGCGAACTGGAGATAGAGGGCGACGAGAGCTACTGGTACCCGCTGTGGCCGTCGACGCCGAACGGCCATCCGTGGGAGTAAGGCGACGGGTCGCTCTTCGTTCGCTCAGCGCCCGTACAAGAGATACGAGAACCCCATAAACGCGAACACAGCGCCGAAGAAGAAGACGAAGAGGACGCCTGCCAACGTCTCGTACGGTCCGAGCGCCGCCGTGGCGACCCCGCCAACGAGTGCGCTCCCGATGACGAGGAACGCGCCGGTTTGCCACTCTTCGATGAACTCGACGGCGGTCTTTTTCGACATATGTTGATTATTTCTCACTTCTGGTAAAACGTTACTGGTGGCCGGCGTGGTTCGTCTCCCGACTTGAAACTCCGTCAGACGCTCGTCACCGACCCCCCTCCGTCCCCCATTTTCACTTTCACCCTGCTGTTAACGAGGGTTTATGAGGGTATAGGCGGAACGACTGGGTATGGCAGAAGACGACCTCGAAAGTCTCCCCGGCGTCGGCCCGGCGACGGCCGACAAGCTCACCGACACCGGCTACGACAGCTATCAGTCCATCGCGGTCGCCAGCCCCGGCGAGCTATCGAACAAGGCCGATATCGGCTCCAGTACGGCCTCCGACATCATCAACGCGGCCCGCGACGCGGCCGACGTGGGCGGCTTCGAGACCGGCTCGATGGTCCTCGAACGACGCCAGCAAATCGGCAAGCTGAGCTGGCAGATTGACGAAGTCGACGAACTCCTCGGCGGCGGCCTCGAAACGCAGTCCATCACCGAGGTGTACGGCGAGTTCGGTGCCGGGAAGTCCCAGATAACCCACCAGCTCGCGGTCAACGTCCAGCTCCCGCCCGAACTCGGCGGTCTCGGCGGCGGCTGTATCTTCATCGACTCCGAGGACACGTTCCGCCCCGAGCGTATCGACGACATGGTCCGCGGCCTCGAAGACGAGGCGCTCGAAGCGACGCTCGAAGACCGCGAGATGGAGGGCTCCATCGACGACGAGGAGACGATGCAGGCGCTCGTCGACGACTTCCTCGACAAGATTCACGTCGCCAAGGCGTTCAACTCCAACCACCAGATTCTCCTCGCCGAGAAGGCCAAGGAGCTCGCCGGCGAGCACGAGGACACCGAGTGGCCGGTCCGCCTCCTCTGTGTCGACTCGCTCACCGCTCACTTCCGCGCCGAGTACGTCGGCCGCGGCGAACTCGCAGAGCGCCAGCAGAAGCTCAACAAGCACCTCCACGACCTGATGCGCATCGGCGACCTGTTCAACACGGGCATCCTCGTGACGAATCAGGTCGCGTCGAACCCCGACTCCTACTTCGGCGACCCGACCCAGCCCATCGGTGGCAACATCCTCGGCCACACCTCGACGTTCCGCATCTACCTCCGCAAGTCCAAGGGCGACAAGCGTATCGTCCGCCTCGTGGACGCGCCGAACCTCGCCGACGGCGAGGCCATCATGCGCGTACAGGACGCCGGTCTCAAGCCCGAGTAAGCCGTCGCTCGGTCGGCCGCTCAATCACTCGCTCGGCCGGCCGACTTCACACGACTCCGCGGTCCCCGTTCCCCCACACTCTCCGTCTCACTCCACTCCATTCCACCCCTCCCCACCCCACCACATTCTCCCCTTCGTCTCGTCCCCCGAGCGACCGCCCCGTCTCGCGGTTCTCACAATGTTGGAAACAGATTGCAATACTATCCCGTCGGCGGCCCACCGTTTAGGTAGGTGAACTCCATGACGCACCGAATCGTAGTCGTTGGCGGTGGCACGGGTGGGACGGTCGTTTCGAACCGTCTCGCCGAGGAACTCGAATCGGAGATAGACGACGGCGACGTGGAGGTAACGCTGGTCTCCGACGATACGAAACACGTCTACAAGCCGGTGTTCTTGTACGTCCCGTTCGGAGTCGCGGAGCCGGACGACGGCGTCCGCGACCTGCGGGACCTCGTCGACGAGCGGGTGGACATCGTCACCAACCGCGTCCGCCGGGTCGACACCGACGAAAAGCGCCTCTACTGTCAGGACGGCGACGAGGAACTCGACTACGACACGCTCGTCCTCGCGACCGGCGCGAAGCTCGACCCCGACGCGGTTCCCGGCTTCCGGGAGGGCGCACACCACTTCTACAACGCCGATGGGGCCGAACGGCTCCGCGACGCGCTCGCGGAGTTCGAGGGCGGTCGCCTCGTGTTGAGCGTCGTCGGGACGCCCCACATGTGCCCGGCCGCGCCGCTCGAATTCACGTTCATCGTGGACGACTGGCTCCGGAGCCGCGGGCTGCGCGAGGACACGGACCTCGTCTACACCTACCCGATGGAGCGGAGCCACGGGAAGCCCGAGGTCGCGGAGTGGGCCGACCCGATTCTGGCCGAACGGGGCGTCCGCGTCGAGACCGACTTCGTCGTCGACGCCGTCGACCCGGACGAACGGGTCGTCTCGGCGGAAAGCGGCGCGGAGGTGGACTACGACCTGTTGGTCGGCATCCCGCCGCACCGCGGTGACGAACTCATCACCGACTCCGGCCTCGGTGACGCCGGCTGGGTCGACGTGGACCAGCGGACCCTCCGCGCGACCGCCGCCGAGGACGTGTACGCCATCGGTGACACGGCGGCGCTGCCCATCCCGAAAGCCGGGAGCGCGGCGCACTTCCAGGCCTTTGCGGTCGCGGAGCGCATCGCCGCGGAGGTCCGGGGTCGCACGCCGACGAAGCGCTACGACGGCAAGACCGTCTGCTTCGTCGAGACCGGCCTCGACGAGGCGTCGTTCGTCTCGTTCGACTACGAGACGCCCGCGACGATGCGCCAGCCGTCGAAGCCCGTCCACTGGGCGAAACACGCGTACAACGAATCGTACTGGCTGACCGCCAGGGGGATGCTCTGAGGTGAGACCAATGCAGGACCACGAACCAACCACGACGACAGAACAGCAGGTGCCCGACGAACTCGTACGGGCCATCGAGAACAACCCCGAGGAGGTCGCGCTCCTCGTCGAGCGGATGGGTCTCGTCAACGACCTCATCGACGTGCTCGAACTCGGCGTCGGCGCGCTCGACGACGAAATGGTGCGGTCGCTCGCGCGAACCGGCACCTCCCTCGCGGAAGTCGCAGACGACGCTTCCGACCCCGACACCGTCGCCGGGATGAAGCGCCTGCTCCGCGCCGTCGGCGACGCGGAGGAGGCGGAGGCGACGCCCGTGGGCGCGGTCGGCCTCCTGCGGGCCACTCGCGACCCCGAGGTCAAGGCGGGGCTCGGCTACCTCGTCGCGCTGGCGGCGGCGCTCGGCGCGGGGACGGACGAAGAATAACTCGAATCGCGTTCGGTTCGCCGTGCCGCTGCCGGCCGAAGTCGGCCGAAGCCGGCTCAGTCGTCGCCGTCTTCGGTCTTCGTTTTCTCGATTTCTATCTCGCCGTCGTGAATCTTCGCGCCGTCCTGTGCGACCTGTCGCGCGAGGACGGCGCACTTGATTCGCATCGGCGAGATGTCGACGCCGAGCATCTCGGTGATGTCGTCGGTGTCCATCGCTTCCAGCTCCGAGAGCGTCGTGCCCGGCAGTCGCTGGGTGAGCATGCTCGCGGACGCCTGACTGATGGCGCAGCCATCGCCGGAGAACGCGACGCGCTCTATGGTCTCGCCGTCGTCGGCGAGCTGCACGTCCATCGTAATCGTATCGCCGCAGGAGGGGTTCTCCCCGGTGTGGGTGAACGTCGGCGACTCCAGCCGACCGTGGTTCCGGGGGTTCTTGTAGTGGTCCATTATCTGCTGACGATACATGTCTGAGCCAATGCCCATTGGTGTTCGTCGGGGGTACGCCCGAGCGCCGTAAAAGGATTCCGGGGCCGGCGATTCGGCCGAATTCGTCGCTTACGTCGCGTCGGCCGTTGACGCGTCTTCGGCCGCCGGCGCGTCGTACTTCGTCCACTTCTTTTCGACGTCGCGGTTGGCCACGACGACGGTGTCGCCCTCGTCGCTCTCGAAGCGTGTCTTTCGGAGTTCGATGGAGCTGACCGTCCCCGTCACCGGGTCCGATTTCACGCGGTCGCCGGGGTTGAAATCGGGGTCCCGAAGTAGGTAGACGCCCGCCACCGTGTCGGCTATCATGTTCGACAGCGCGTAGGAGACGCCCAGCGCGACGAAGCCGGTCGCGGTGCCGAGGCTCGCGGCGACCTCGGTCATGCCGACGATGTTCAACAGCGCGAGCGCCGCGCCGAACCACAGGAACACGCCCGCGACGGCGACGCCGAGTTCGACCACGAGGTCCTGTTCTTCGGGGTACAGCCCGTCGAGCACGCCCCGGACGACGAACAGTATCGCCCTGATGCCGACGTAGGCGAGCGCGAGGAAGACGACCGCCGTGAGCACCTTCGGCGCGGCGTCCTGCACCGCCGTCCCGAACTCCGCGACGGTCTCCCGGAGCGTCTCGACGAGGAAGCCGGTCAGCGATTGAAGCATACGCTCCGACGACGTGTCAGCGGGACAAAGGTATTTGGGGGCGGCCGGGCGGGAAAAAGGGGAACGCGGCCGTACTCAGGCGAACTGTTGGTTCGCGAAACGGTTCGCTCTCAGGCGAACAGTTCGCGGGCCGTATCGATAGCGTCGACCAGCGCGTCGACTTCCTCTCGCGTATTGTAGATGTAGAACGACGCCCGCGTCGAGGCCGCTGCGCCGAGTTTGTCGTGGAGCGGCTGGGTACAGTGGTCGCCGGCGCGGATGGCGACGCCCTGTTCGTTGAGGATGCTGGAGAGGTCGTGGGCGTGGACGCTGTCGAGGTTGAACGCGACGAGGCCGCCGCGGTCGTCGCCCGGCGGGCCGTAGATTTCGATGTCGTCGAACTCGGTGAGGCGGTCGTAGGCGTACTCCGCGAGCAGTTCCTCGTGGGCCTGGACGTTCTCCATGCCGATGTCGTCGAGGTAGTCCACGGCCGCGGCGAAGCCGACGCCCTGCGCGATGGGCGGCGTGCCGGCCTCGAACTTCCACGGGAGGTCCTCCCACGTGGAGTCCTCGTAGGTGACGCTCCGAATCATCTCGCCGCCGTAGAGGTACGGCCCCATCTCGTCGAGGATGTCGCGCTTGCCGTAGAGCGCGCCGATGCCGGTCGGGCCGCACATCTTGTGGCCCGAGAAGGCGAAGAAGTCGGCGTCGATGGCCTCCACGTCGACGGGGCGGGTCGGGACCGACTGCGCGCCGTCGACGAAGATGTACGACCCGACTTCGTGGGCCATGTCCGCGAGTTCGGAGACCGGGTTGACGGTTCCGAGGGTGTTCGAGACGTGGACGACCGAGACCATCTTCGTGGAGTCGTCGATGAGCTCCTTCGCGTGCTCCATGTCGAGGCGGCCGTCGTCGTCGACGCGGATGTAGCGCACCTCAGCGCCGGTCTTCTTGGCGATTTGCTGCCACGTGACCAGCGAGGCGTGGTGTTCCATCTCGGTCATGACGACCGAGTCGCCCGGCCCGAGTTCGTCGAGGCCCCACGCGTAGGCGACGAGGTTCATCGACTCGGTGGTGTTCTTCGTGAAGACGACCTCCTCGCGGCCGCCGGACGCGCCGATGAACTCCGCGACGCGGTCGTGGGCGTCCTCGTAGGCGACCGAGGCCTCCTGGCTCAGATGGTGGATGCCGCGGTGGACGTTCGAGTTGTAGCCGTGGTAGTAGTCGACGATGGCGTCGACGACCTGTTCCGGCGTGTGGCTCGTCGCGGCGTTGTCGAGGTAGACCAGCGGCGTGGTGTCGTCGTCGTGTTCACCCGGCGTCGAGATGTCGCCGCCGACCTTCCGCTGGAGGATGGGGAAATCCGCGCGGATGGCGTCGACGTCGACGGGGTACGACTCCTGCACTCTCATTGGTTTGAGTTACCCCCGTAGGCACAACACGTCTTCGGTCCGCACGCGGCGCTGCAACCGATTTCGGTTTCGTCAGCCGGCAACTGTGGCCGGTGACGGTGACGCGACGGCGACGCAACGGCGACGAGGACAGCGACCGCGGCGCGGCGGGGACGTGTCGGCTCCCCACCCGAACGAATCAAGTAGCTCACGTTCGTTTGTGTAACAATGTCGCACGTCACCTCGTCCTCGCTCGCGTTTTCGAGCCTCGACGCGCTTCCGACGCAACTCGCGATTCTGGACGAGGACGGCGTCATCGTCTACACCAACCGCGCGTGGCAGGAGTTCGGCAACGAACACGGCTATCAGGGCGACAGTAGCTCCGTCGGCATGAACTACCTCGGCGTCTGCGACCTCAGCGCCGACGCCGACGCGACGACGGCCAGCGAGGGCATCCGCGCCGTCATCGACGACGACAGAGACGAGTTTTCCTTCGAATACCCCTGCGAGACGCCCGAAGAGCGCCTCTGGTTCACCATGCGGGCGACTCGATTCACCGACGACGGCGAGACGTACGTTCAAATCGCACACCTCGACATCACCGACCGGAAGCGCGCGGAACTGGAGGCCGAAGAGAAGGCCGAGCGCCTCCGGAACCTCGCGCGGATGCTCTCGCACGACCTCAGAAACCCGCTTTCGGTCGCCGTGGGCTACGTCGAATCGCTCCTCGACGACGTGGTCGCCGCCGACGGACTCGAACAGGTCGCCGGCGCGCTCGACCGGATGGACGACATCATCACCGACGCGCTGGTGTTGGCCCGCCACGACGCGGTCGAGGAGCTCTCGACCGTCGACCTCGAAACGCGCGCGACGACCGCGTGGGAGCACGTCGACACCGGCTCGGCCGACCTCGTCGTCGCCGACACCGTCGAGTTCCGTGCGGACCCGAGTCTGTTGGGACACGTGTTCGAGAACCTGTTTCGGAACGCCGTGGAACACGGTTCCACGGGCAGTCGGGATACTCCCGACGACGCTGTCGAACACGGTTCCACGGGCAACCAGACTGCGTCTGGTGACGCCGTCGAGCACGGCGCGAGCGACGACCTGACCGTGACGGTCGGCGTGCTCTATGGCGACGCGGACGAGACGGGGTTCTACGTCGAGGACGACGGCGTCGGCATCCCCGCGGAGGAGCGCGACGAGGTGTTCGAGGCCGGCTACACCACGGGTGAAGAAGGGACGGGACTCGGCCTGTCAATCGTCGCGCAGGCCGTTCACACGCACGACTGGGATATCGACGTCACCGAGGCCGAAAACGGCGGCGCTCGTTTCGAGATAACGGGCGTCGAGCGCCCGGCGTAACGTACCGGCGCGGAAGCGCGGAGCACACCGATTTTCGACGGCGGCTCAGCGGAGCCAGAGCAGTTGCGCGTGGAGCGTGCCGTCGACTTCGAGGACGGTTTCCTCGTCTACGAGGCCGGCGTCGATGGCGACCGAGACGGACTCCTCGCCGACGATGTTGGCGACGGTCGCGCGGGTGAGGCTGTCCACGACGGCGTCTTCGTCGGCGGTCTCGGCCTCGTCGCCGCCGTAGAAGTCCTCCGTCACGTCCAGCGAGACGCCGTCGTCGGTGTAGGTCTCGCCGATGCAGTCGGGGTCGCAGACCGAGACGAGGAGCCCCTCGGGGGTCTCCCGCTCGCGGAGGAGCATCTAGTACTCCTCGACGAGTTCCGCTTCGGCCTGCTCGCGGAGGTCGTCGGCCTGCTGCTGGGCCTGTTCTGCTTCCTCGTCGCGCCCGAGTTCTTCGAGCGCGCGCGCCTTCTCCTCGTGGACGCCGGGGGTGCGCATCCCGAGGCGGATGGCGTTGTCGAAGGCGTTGACGGCGTCCTCGTTGAGGCCGCGCTCGTGGAGGAAGAAGCCGCGGTTGTACCACGCCTGCGGGAACCGCGGGTCGAGTTCGACGGCGCGCTCCGCGTGGTCGAGCGCGTCGGCCGTCTGGCCGGACTCCCACAGCGCGTACGCGAGGTTGGTGTGGGCCGTCGCGGCGTGTTCGCTGTCGTCGTCGAGTTTGAGCGCCTCCCGGTAGGAGCCGATGGCCTCGTCCCACTCTTCGAGTTGGCCGTGGGCCGCGCCCTTGTTCACCCACGCTTCCTGGGCGATGTCCTCGTCGTCACCGGCGAACCGAGCGACGCGCTCGAACGCCTCGGTGGCTTCCTCGAAGCGGTTAATCTGCATGTACGAGAGCGCCACGTCGAGCAGTTTCTCGACGTCGACGTCCTCGGGGTCGATGTTCCGCTGGTCGAGGATGTCGGTCAGGACGCGCGAGTCGACCGGGTCGACCTTCGTCGGGTCCACCGAGAGTTCGGGCGGGTCGAGCGAGAAGTCGGAGTAGTCCTCGTCGAACCCCTGCCCTTCCGAGAAGCGGTGGGGTCGCTTGCCGTCGTCGGTCATATAGCCGCGCTTGGGCGTCACGGCGGTTAAACGCTGCGTCAGCGGGACGACACCGACCGCTTTTTAGCCTCCCGCGGGCGAGCGTCTCCGAATGTCCGCGCCCCCGACGACGGTCGTGTCGTTCGTCCGGCACGCCCACGTCCCGTCCGTCTCCGACGCCGAGCGCACCCCCGGCCTCTCGCGTCACGGCCGCCGCGACGCCGCGCGCGTCACCGCCCGCCTCGCGGACCTCGCGGACGTGGTCGCCACCAGCCCCGCCGAGCGCGCCCGCGCGACCGTCGAGGGCGTCGCCGACGCGGCGGACGCCCCGCTCATCGTCGACGACGACCTCAGAGAACGCGAACTCGCTGACTCACCCATCGAAGACTTCGACGAGGCCGTCGAACATCTCTGGGCGAACCCGAACGCGTCGCACCCCGGCGGCGAGTCCCACGCCGAGGCGCAGGCCCGCGGCGTCGCCGCCGTGGACCGCCTCGTCGAGGCGTACCCCGACCGCCACGTCGTCGTCGGCACCCACGCCACGCTCATGGCGCTCGTGTTCAACGCCTACGACCCGCGCTACGGCCGCGAGTTCTGGACGGGGCTGACGACGCCCGACGTGTACGAGGTGACGTTCGTGGGCGGCGAGGCGTTCAGCATCGCCCGGACGTGGACGCCCGAGGAGGACGACCGCGCCGACGCCGACCGCGACCCGGCGGAACGTTAACGTCCGGTTCGGGTCAACCACCTGCCATGCGTTGCTTTCTCGCCGTCGACCTCCCCGACTCGCTCGCGGCGGGCGTCGCCGCGGTACAAGACCGGCTCTCGGACGCGGACGGGCTTCGGTTCACCGACCCCGAGAGTGCGCACGTCACCCTGAAGTTCCTCGGCGAGGTGGCGCCGGACCGCGTCGGAGCGGTGGAGGATGCGGTCGAATCGGCCGTCGACGCCGCCGGGGTCGGCCCCTTCGACGCCTCGGTCGACGGGCTGGGCGTCTTTCCCTCGCTCGACTACATCCGGGTCGTCTGGCTCGGCGTCGACGACGGCGGGGCCGAGTTGACGCGGCTCCACGAGGCCATCGAGCGCGAGACGACGGCACTCGGCTTCGACCCCGAAGACCACGAGTTCACGCCGCACGTCACGCTCGCCCGCATGGACGACGCCCGCGGGAAGGACCTCGTGCGGCGCGTCGTCGGGGGTGAGTCACCGACGGTCGGGTCGTTTCGCGTGCGCGAGGTACGCCTGAAGAAGAGCGACCTCGGCCCCGACGGCCCCGAGTACGAGACGGTGGCGCGGGTCTCGCTGTGAGGCGCGTCAGTCGTCGGTCGGTCGGCCGCCCGCGACGCCGACCCCCGCGGAGAGCCGCGTTTCAGCCGATTCGGGCGTGCGGACGCCCCTCACACGCCCGAAACTCGAAGGAACAAGATTTTATGCGGAGGATGGAAAGTACAGCCCACTATGGGTAAGAAGTCGAAGTCCAAGAAGAAGCGTCTGGCGAAGCTCGAACGCCAGAACAGTCGCGTCCCCGCGTGGGTCATGCTCAAGACGGACATGGAAGTCACGCGAAACCCCAAGCGTCGCAACTGGCGGCGGAGCAACACGGACGAGTAAGCAATGAGCGCAAACGACTTCGAGGAGCGCGTCGTCACCGTCCCGCTCCGAGACG
This sequence comes from Haloferax sp. Atlit-48N, assembly GCF_003383015.2. Lineage (NCBI taxonomy): Archaea > Methanobacteriati > Methanobacteriota > Halobacteria > Halobacteriales > Haloferacaceae > Haloferax > Haloferax sp. Atlit-48N. The sequence continues at coordinate 114,236 of NZ_CP137689.1, forward strand.
TGCAGGCGGTTCCGGCACACGAACGCGCGGGCCGCTCGATGACGCTCATCCGCGAGCACCTCGCGAAGCACTTCAAGGTCGACACCGAGAACGTGCGTCTCGACACGCAGATCAACGAGGACATCTGGGCGCACGGTCGGCAGAGCCCGCCGAGCAAGTTCCGCGTCCGCGCCGCGCGTTTCGACGAGGACGGCGAGTCGGTCGTCGAAGCGGAACCGGCCGAGTAAACGGTGCTTCGCGCCTCCTTCGCCGGTTCGTCCTACATCGGCGTCTTCGCTCGCGCGACCGACGACGCGCTGTTGGTCCGCCCGGACGCCGACGACTCGCTCGCCGAGCAGATGGCCGAGGAACTCGACGTGCCGCTGGTCAAGACGACCGTCGGCGGGTCGGGAACGGTCGGTGCGTTAGCGACGGGTAACGAGAACGGTCTTCTCGTGTCGAGCCGCGCCACGTCCCGCGAGAAGGAGGCCCTCACCGACGCCGTGGACCTCCCGGTCTACGAGCTTCCCGGTCGCATCAACGCCGCCGGCAACGTCGTGCTTGCGAACGACTACGGCGCGTACGTCCACGCGGAGCTCTCCGACGAGGCCGTCGCGGCCGTCGAGGAGGCGCTGGAGGTCCCCGTCGAACGCGGCGACCTCGCCGACGTTCGAACCGTCGGGACGGCGGCCGTCGCCAACAACCGCGGCGTCCTCTGTCACCCGAAGTCGCGCGAACCCGAACTCGAAGCGCTCGAAGCGCTGCTCGACGTTCGCGCCGACATCGGCACCATCAACTATGGCGGACCGCTCGTCGGCTCCGGCCTCGTCGCCAACGACGAGAGCTACGTCGTCGGCGAGGACACGACCGGCCCGGAGCTGGGTCGCATCGAAGACGCCCTCGATTACATCGACTGAGGGCCTCGCGTCCCCCCGTTTCTCGCTTCAGTTTCGCTCCGAGTAGGAAGACCTTTCCCGCTCGCCACCCGACCGACGTGCATGAGCCAGTTCATTATCACGGGCAGCTTCACGAGCCGTGGCGTCGTCCACGAGTTCACGAAGACTGTCGAAGCGCCGAACGAGAACGTCGCACAGGAACGCGCCTTTTCGCTCATCGGGAGCGAGCACGGAATCAAGCGCACGAAGGTCGAGCTCAACGAGGTGACCGCGGCATGATGGGCGGCGGTCAGCAGCAACTCCAGCAGCTCTCCCAGGAGCTTCAGGCGCTCGACGAGGAAATCGAATCGCTCGAAGCCGAAGTCTCCGACCTGAACGACGAGAAAGACGAGATCGACGAGGCGGTCGAGGCCATCGAGACGCTCGAAACGGGCTCGACGGTGCAGGTGCCCCTCGGCGGCGACGCGTATCTCCGCGCCGAAGTCCAGGACATCGACGAGGTCGTCGTCTCCCTCGGCGCGAACTACGCCGCCGAGCAGGAACAGAGCACGGCCATCGAGACCCTGCGACGCAAGCAGGACGCGCTCGACGAGGAAATCGCGAGCGTTCGCGGCCAGATCGAGGAGCTCGAAGAGGAGAGCGACGAGATCGAAGAGCAGGCGATGCAGGCCCAACAGCAGATGCAGCAACAGCAGATGCAGCAGATGCAGCAGATGCAGGGCGAGGGCGACGACGGCGACGACGAGTAAGGTAACCCCTACCCCCACCTCCTACTATTCAGATGTTCGACGGACTGAAGAAGAAACTCAACCGCTTCCGTAACGACGTTGAAGAGACCGCCGAAGAGAAGGCCGAGGCGGCCGCCGACGAGGCCGAATCCGACGCCGACGCGGAAGCGGAATCAGCACCAGCAGACGCGGACAACGCGGCGGTCGAACCCGAGGCGTCCGAACCCGCTGCTGCCGACCCGGACGCCGACGCCGTCGGCGACGCGGACGCCGGGTCCGAAGCCGACGCGGTCGACGCGGCCGACGCTCCCGCGGACGCCGAGTCGGCGTCTGCGGCGGTCGAAGCCGATGCCGATGCCGAATCCGAATCCGCGGCGACCCCGGAGCCGGATTCCGAGGTCGACGCCGGCGCGGACACGGGCGACGAGCCGAGCGGCGAGCCGACGGCCGACGAGGTCGAACCGCGCGAGTCGCTCGCCTCCGACGCCGCGAAGGCGGCGCTGACCGAGGAAGACGAAGACGATTCGTCCGGTCCGGGGCGGCTCCGCCGCGCCGCCGCGTTCGCCACGGGGAAGGTCGTCATCGAGGAGGAAGACCTCGAAGATCCCCTCTGGGAGCTCGAGATGGCGCTCCTCCAGAGCGACGTCGAGATGCAGGTCGCAGAGGAGATTCTCGAGACCATCCGCGAGAAGCTCATCGGAGAGACGCGAAAGCAGGTCGAGAGCACCGGCCAGCTCGTCTCCGAGGCGCTCCACGACGCGCTGTACGAGGTCATCAGCGTCGGGCAGTTCGACTTCGACCAGCGCATCGCCGAGGCCGACAAACCGGTCACGCTCATCTTCACCGGCATCAACGGCGTCGGGAAGACGACGACCATCGCCAAACTCGCGAAGTACTTCGAGAAGCAGGGCTACTCGACGGTGCTCGCCAACGGCGACACCTACCGCGCCGGCGCGAACGAGCAGATTCGCGAGCACGCTGAGGCGCTCGACAAGAAGCTCATCGCTCACGAGCAGGGCGGCGACCCGGCGGCGGTCATCTACGACGGCGTCGAGTACGCCGAGGCCCACGACATCGACATCGTCCTCGGCGACACGGCCGGTCGGCTCCACACCTCGAACGACCTGATGGCGCAGTTGGAGAAGATAGACCGCGTCGTCGGCCCGGACCTCACCCTCTTCGTGGACGAGGCCGTCGCCGGCCAGGACGCGGTCGAACGCGCCCGGCAGTTCAACGACGCGGCCGCCATCGACGGCGCGATTCTGACGAAGGCCGACGCCGACTCCAACGGCGGCGCGGCCATCTCCATCGCGTACGTGACGGGCAAGCCCATCTTGTTCCTCGGCGTGGGGCAGGGCTACGACCACATCGAGAAGTTCGACCCCGAGCAGATGGTCGAGCGCCTGCTCGGTGAAGACGAGTAATCGGACTCGGTCCGTCGTCCGTTTCTTTCGGTCGCCTCACGCTCACTCCAGTGCGAGCACGACTCCGAGCAGTAGCATCGTCCCCGCGCCGACGTAGTTCAGCGCGCTGGCGACCCGGGTCTCCGCGAGCCGCGAGCCGAGTCGGTCCGCGCCGAGGGCGACGACGGAGAGGTACAGCGCCGTGAGGGCGGCGTAGGTCGCGCCCAGACCCGCCATCCTGACGCCGGCTCCCGCGCCCTGCCCGGCGAACCCGGGGAGGAACGCGAGGAAGAACAGCGCGACTTTCGGGTTGAGCGCGTTGACGAGGACGCCCCGGCGAAAGCTCGCCCCGCTTTCGGTCTCGACCGAGGGGTCGAACTCGTCGTTTCGGAGGGCGGTGACGCCGAGATAGCCCAGATACGCCGCGCCGACGTACTTGACCGCCGCGGCGGCCTCGGGGACGGTTCGAAAGAGCGCCGCCGCGCCGAGCGCCGCGAGAAGCGTGTGAAAGAGGACGCCCGTGGCGATGCCGAACGCCGACCGGACGCCCGGCCCGCGACCGTCGAGGCCGCGGGCGAGGACGTACATCGTGTCGGGACCGGGCGCGAGGATGAGCGCGACCGCCGCGCCGCAGAACGCGAGGTAGGTCGCGGCGTCGAGTCCGAACGCGAGCGTCGTCATCGCTCGGGGCTACGATTCGCCGCGGGAAGTAGCTCAGGGATTCGGACTCGGAACGACCTGATTGCGGAGCGTTGGCGTTTCGCCGTCCGACGCCGACGCCAGTCGCTCGACGTTCTCCGCGAGGATGTCGGCGACGCGCGTCCAGTAGTGCGGCGTGTGGCCGGCGACGTGCGGGGTGATGTAGACGTTCTCGAAGCCCCAAAGCGGGTGGTCTTCGGGCAGCGGCTCGGGGTCGGTCACGTCGAGCGCGGCGGCGCGGAGGCGGTTGCTTCGGAGGTGCGAGACGAGGGCGTCGGTGTCGACGATACCGCCGCGCGCGACGTTGACGAGGACGGCGTGTTCGGGGAGCGCGCTCAGCGCCCGGCCGTCGATGAGTCCGCGCGTCTCGTCGGTCAGCGGGCACGCGACCACGAGGAAGTCGGTGCGGACGAGCGCCGATTCGAGGTCGTCGAATCCGAGCACTTCGTCGGTCGGGCCGCCCTTCTCGGGCGTGTAGCGAACCCCGACGGTCTCGACGCCGAACGCGTCGAGTCGCTCGACGACCGCCTGTCCGATAGCGCCGAGGCCGACCACGGTAGCCGTCGACCCCCGTAACTCGCCGTACGACTGGAAACTCCGCCACTCGCGTCGTCGCTGGCGGCGGAGACCTTCGTCGAGTCGGCGGGTAATCATGAGCAGCCACCCGAGGACGTGTTCGGCGATGTTGGGGCCGTGGACGCCGGAGGCGTTGGTGACGCGGACGCCGCGCTCGCGGAGCGTTTCCAGCGGGAGGTGGTCGTAGCCGGCGGCCGCGCCGGCGAACAGTCGGAGGTCGTCGGCGGCGTTGAGCACCTCGTCGGGGAGCGACGTGCCCGTGATGACGGTCGCGTCCGTCGCGGCGTCGAGCGTTTCGGCGGTCGTCTTCGGGTGGCGCACGGTCGCGTCGGGGAGTCGCTCGCGGAGGGCCGCGGCGTACGCCGACGCCGGGATGCCGTGCGTGGGGCGGTCGAGGACGAGAATCGTCGTCATCGAGTGCGCTGTCGGGGGCCGAGCCGATAGGTGTTGGCCCCGAACGCGACGGATAAAGCCTTTACCGGCGCGCCGGCGTAGGAAGGCACAATGGTACTCGACAATCTCGGGAGTTCCCTCCGCGGCAGTCTCGATAAGCTGCGCGGGAAGTCCCGCCTCGACGAGGACGACGTTCAGGAGATCGTCAAGGAGATTCAGCGCTCCCTGCTCTCCGCCGACGTCGACGTCAGCCTCGTCATGGACCTCTCGGACTCTATCAAGACCCGCGCGCTGGAAGAGGAGCCGCCGGGCGGCACGAGCGCGCGCGACCACGTCCTGAAAATCGTCTACGAGGAACTCGTCGACCTCATCGGCGAGTCGACGGAGATTCCGCTCGAATCGCAGACCATCATGCTCGCCGGCCTCCAGGGGTCGGGGAAGACGACCACCTCCGCCAAGATGGCGTGGTGGTTCTCGAAGAAGGGGCTTCGCCCCGCGGTCATCCAGACCGACACCTTCCGCCCCGGCGCGTACGACCAGGCCAAGCAGATGTGCGAGCGCGCCGAGGTCGACTTCTACGGCGACCCCGACTGCGACGACCCGGTCCAAATCGCCCGCGAGGGCCTCGAAGCGACCGAGGACGCCGACGTGCACATCGTCGACACGGCCGGTCGCCACGCGCTCGAAGACGACCTCATCGACGAAATCGAGGAGATAGAGGGCGTCGTTCAGCCCGACCTGAACCTGCTCGTCCTCGACGCGGCAATCGGGCAAGGGGCGAAGGAACAGGCCCAGCAGTTCGACGAGTCCATCGGCATCGGCGGCGTCGTCATCACCAAACTCGACGGGACGGCGAAGGGCGGCGGCGCGCTGACCGCCGTCAACGAGACCGACTCGTCTATCGCCTTCCTCGGCATGGGCGAGACGGTCCAGGACATCGAGCGCTTCGAGCCGAACGGCTTCATCTCTCGGCTGCTCGGCATGGGCGACCTGAAACAGCTCTCCGAGCGCGTCGAACGCGCCATGTCCGAGACCCAGGCCGAAGACGAGGACTGGGACCCCGAGGAGATGATGAAGGGGAACTTCACCCTCAAGGACATGCAAAAACAGATGGAGGCGATGGACAAGATGGGGCCGCTCGACCAGGTGCTCGACATGATTCCGGGCTTCGGCGGCGGCATCAAAGACCAGCTTCCGGACGACGCGATGGACGTGACCAAAGACCGGATGCGCTCGTTCGAGGTCATCATGGACTCGATGACCGAGGAGGAACTGGAGAACCCCCGGAAGGTCGGCGCGTCCCGCGTCAGGCGCATCGCGCAGGGGTCGGGACAGGACGAGGAGACGATTCAGGAACTGCTCGAACAGCACCGCATGATGGAACAGACCATCAAGCAGTTCCAGAACATGGGCGACGGCGACATGCAGCGGATGATGAAGAAGCTCCAGAACCAGGGTGGCGGCGGCGGTGGCGGCATGGGCGGTCTCGGCGGCATGGGGCCGTTCTGAACGCGCGCGATTTCTTCGCCGCGGTTTCTGTGCCTGCCCGCGCGAGTTCCTCGCCTCGCTGCGCCGCGATACCGCCGACTTTTAACGCTCGGGTCCGTCGCACCCCACAATGACCGTGCGAGACGTGGCGGTCGAGGCCTACAAGGAAGCCTTGCCCGCGCTCGCGGCCAGCCTCGTCGGCGGCCTCGTCGCCGGCGTCGTCCTCGGGGGGATGCGGGCCGAACTCCGGGCCGTCCCGGGGCTGCTCGTCCTCGTTCCCGCGCTGTTGGCGACCCGCGGCAACGTCTACGGCTCGCTCGGCGCTCGCATCGCCACCGCGCTCCACCAGGGGCTCATCGAACCCCGCGTCACCGGCGGCGACGAGCGCCTTCGGGCGGCCGCGACTGCCGCGCTCGCAAACGGCGTGCTCACGAGCACGTTCGCCGCCGTCGTCGCGTACTTCCTCCTCACGTTCCTCGGCAGCCGGGTCGCGCCGCTTCCGATTCTCGTCGGCGTCGCCATCGTCGCCGGCCTGCTCTCCGGCATCGTCCTGACCGTCGTCGTCGTCAGCGTCGTCTTCGCGGGCTACCGCCGCGGGCGCAACCCCGACACCATCGTCGGTCCGGTCGTGACGACTACCGGCGACGTGTTCGGCGTCCTCTTTTTACTCATCGCCGTCAGAACCGTCCTCGCCGTCGCGGGGGTGTTCTGAGTGCCGACCGAGTGGACCGTCCGCGCCATCACGCGGGCGATGCTCCCGGTGCTGCTCGTGCTCACGCTCGTCGAACTCGGGAGCGGCCTCGTTCTCGGGAGCTTCGAGGCGCAATTGTTCCGCTACCCCTCGCTGCTCGTGCTCGTCCCCGTCACCATCGGGACCGCGGGGAACCTCGGGAGCGTCCTCGCGGCGCGACTGTCCACGTCGTTCCACCTCGGGACGCTCTCGTTTTCGCCCCGCGACGACGAACTCGCGGGCAACGCCGTCGCCACGCTCGCCCTCGCGGTGACGGTGTTCCCAGTCATCGGCGCGGGCGCGTGGGTCGCCACGCTCCTCGTCTCCGGCGACACGTCGCTGGCCCTCCAGAAGGTCGTCCTCGTCGCCTTATCGAGCGGGATTTCGCTGGCCGTCCTCGCGGTCGTCGTGACGTTCTCTTCGACCTACGTCGCCTATCGGTTCGGTCTCGACCCCGACGACGTGGTCATCCCCGTCGTCACCAACCTCTGCGACGTGCTGGGGGTCGTCGTCCTGTTCGGGGTGGCGCAGGTGCTCGTCTGACCCCGCTGTCCCCGACGTTCGAACGCCTCCCGCCGACCGACGCCGATTAGTTCGCTCGGCCCCGACCGTCGGTCGTGCCGCCGTCGGCCGTCCTCCCGGTGCTGTTCGAGGTGCTCCCGCGAGTCGCGCGCATCGCCGCCTACATCGCCGTGGGCGTCTTCGCCGCGAACCTCGTCGTCGCCTTCGGCCTCGTCGAGCGCATCGCCGGCCTCTCGCGGTATCTGACGAGCCCCGCGAACCTCCCCGACGAGGTGGGGACGGCCATCGTCACCACCGCCGCCTCGACGACGGCGGGCTACGGGATGCTCGCGGAGTTCCGCGAGTCGGGCGTCCTCGACGACCGGGCGACGCTCGTCGCCGTCACCATCAACACGTTCTTCGGCTTCGTCCAGCACATCTTCACGTTCTACTGGCCGGTGCTCATCCCCATCCTCGGCCGCGAGGTCGGCTTCATGTACGTCGGCGCGCGGGCGGCCATCGCGCTCGCCATCACCGCGACCGGCGTCGTCGCCGGCGCGGTGCTCCTCGCGGACCGGAACACGACCCCGGTCGCGGTCACCGAGACCGACGGCTCGGGCGGCGCGGTGGATGCGGTCGATTCGGCCGCCGACGCGGGCGACTCCGGCGACGCGGCCGAGAGCGACGACTCGCTCCGCGAGACGGTCGACGACGCCGCCCGGAGCACCTGGAAGAAACTTCGGCGCATCGTCCCGCGGCTGGCGGTCGTTTACGTGGCCGTCACGCTCCTGCTTCGGACGACCGACCTCGAATCGTTCGCGGCGCTCGCCAGCCCGCTGACGAACCTCGTCGGCCTGCCGGGCGCGGCCGTCCCCGTCGTCGTCGCCTTCGCGTTCGACACGACGACCGGCGCGGCGACCATCGCGCCCGCCATCGGCGAGACGTTTACGCCGAGACAGGCCGTGGCGACGATGCTCATCGGCGGCATCATCTCCTTCGCCGTCTCGACGTTCAAGCGGTCGATTCCCTTCCAGTACGGCATCTGGGGCCCCGAGTTCGGGTCCAAGGTCATCGCCGTCAACACGGGGCTGAAAATCGTCTTCATCGCCGTCGCGGTGGCGCTGTTGGTCGCCTGAGTCGCAAGAAACGTCCCCGCCGCAGCGGCCGAGTTAGCGGTCGTTCGGGTCGACCGGCCGCCCCTCTTCGGTCGGCGGCGCGATGTAGTCGATGACCTCGTCGACGGAGGGGTCGCGGACGGTCACGTGCACTTCGATGTCACCGAGTTCGTCGGGGTTACCGACGGAGAAGTTGACGACGCCCTTGAACGCGGCCTGCTTTTTCAGCGCGAACGAGAAGCCGTCGTCGTCGCGGCGCTTTGCGAACTCGCGGCGGGCGGTGTCGAGGATGGCCTGCTCGTGGAGGCGTTCGGAGAAGCGCTCCAGCTCGTGGGTCTCGCCGACGAGCTGTCCGGGTTCGTGGTCGAGTTCGACGCCGGGGAAGATGTTCTCGACGGCGTCGCCGACGCGGTCGGTGACCTCGGTGTCGCGGACGGGCACCTCGATGCGGACGTCGACGCTGTAAATCATGCTCACGCGTCGGCCTCCGCGAGCGCTTCCGGCCCCTCTTCGAACAGCTTCGTGATGGTTTCGCGGTACTCAGCCAGCGTGCCGGTGTTCTGGATGACCACGTCGGCGCGGTCCATCGCGTCGCCCATCCCGAAATCGAGTTCGCGGCGTTCGCGCTTTTTGAGCGCCTCCACGTCGGTGTCGCTGTCGTCGCGGTCGCGGTCGAGCAGGCGCTCGGCGCGCGTCTCGAACGGCGCTTCGACGCTCACGAGGACGAAGTCGTCGCCGAACGCCTCGCGGAAACGGTCGAGTTCGACGCCCGACCGAAGCCCGTCGACGAGCACCACGTCGTTCGATTCGAGGTGCTGTTCGACCATCGGCAGCGAGCGCGCCGCGATGGCGTCGTCGCCCTCCTCCTCGCGGAGCGCGGTCGCTATCTTCCCGTGGTCCGTCGCGGGGTCGAGGCCGCGCTTGCGACACTCCTCGCGGATGACGTCGCCCATCGTCACGACGGGTACGCCCGCGTTGCGGGCCACCTCGGCGAGTTCGCCCTTGCCGCTTCCCGGCAGGCCGACCGTCCCGATGACTCTCATAGCCGGTGTTACCGCGTTGGCGCTGTTAAAGCCTCCCTTCACGTCGCTCCGGGTGGCGGGTTTCGCCGGTTCCCTTCACCCCGCTCCACCTCACCTCGACCACCCCGCTGCTTTTCGCCTCGGCCCGCGTACTACGCCTATGTCTCAGCGCTCGTTCGTCGTCCGCGCCCTCTGGTTCGTCTTCGTCGGCTGGTGGGCGACGCCCGCCGTCGTCAACGTCGCGTGGTTCCTGAACGCGACCGTCATCGGCATCCCGCTCGGCGTCGCGCTCATCAACCTCGTGCCGACGGTGCTCTCGTTGAAGGAGCCGAAAACCCGGCTCGACCCCGACTCGGGCCGCGGCCAGCGGTCGGTCGTTGTCCGCGCCGTCTACTTCGTGTTCGTCGGCTGGTGGCTGAGCTGGGTCTGGGCGAACGTGGCGGTGCTGTTCACGCTCACCATCGTCGGCCTCCCGGTCGGCATCTGGATGCTCAACCGGCTCCCCGCGGTCACGTCGCTGTATCGGTTCGACGGGTAGAACCCGATTCGTTTTTCTTGCAGGGACGGTTTGTGGGCATCGAGGGCGCGTAGCTCAGTCGGACAGAGCGTCGGACTTCTAATCCGATGGTCGCGGGTTCGAATCCCGTCGCGCTCGCTCGGCCGGAGGCCTCGCTCGCGCGACGGACATCGCAAACGCTTCGCGTTTGCTCAATCCCGTCGCGCTCTTTTCGTTGCTGAAACCCCCGAGTGGTAGCGAGACGTGTGGGAACGCCACGCGCGGGATTCGAATCAGGGAGCAACTTGTTGCGACTGGGGTTCGAATCCCGTCGCAAACGCTCCGCGTTTGTTCAATCCCGTCGCGCTCTTTTCGTTGCGGTAGACCGCCGAGCGACGGCATCGGCGGCCCCACCTACTCCTGTCCTGAGCGGGTTCTGTTCTCGACGACTATGGGGCCTGACCTCGGATACGTGTGACCTACAAGTTAGGATGACAACATTTTTCGGTCGAGCGGCGCGAGACGCCCCGCATGGACGTTCTCGGCATCGTCGCCGCGGCGGTCGTCTTCGGCGTCGCCGCCTACAATCTCGTGACGAGCCTCGACGGCCGATTCGCGAGACTCCTGTTCGGGTGTCTGGGCGTCGTCGCCGCGACGCTCTACGTCATCGAACAGTTCGGACTCGCGGCGTCGCTCGGACTGAACGTCGCTCACGGCCTCCAACTCGTCGCGGCCCTGCTCGTGGTCTCGGCGCTGGTCGATTTCCTCGCCCGGCGCGCCGAAGCGGGCGATTCCGGGTCGTCGTGAACGCCGCGACTCCCCACTATTCTCGTTACGTGTCGTCCAGTTGCCCCGTGTATGGTCTTCGCGTCCGACTCCCCGTTCGGGGGACGGTTCGAACAGACGATAGACGACGCGGTCGTCCACGGCGACGCCGACATGGAGTCCGCGCTCCACGAGGGGCCGGTCCGCGTGCTCGTCAACGGCTGGGTCGAGGTGCCGGGCGGCCGGTATCTTTCCCCGCACGCGGTCCGCCATGTCGACGTGCGAGTCCCCGAGTGATGTCGAGTCTCAGACGACGGTCAACTCCCGACCGCATTCGAGGCACTCGTCGTCGACGATAGTCACCGGCGCGTCGCAGTCCGGACAGAACTCGCGGTAACACGCCCTGTCTCCCATACGTACCGCTATCACGGGAACGGTGGTGAACGTTGGGGCGAACCGGAGCGCCGAGCGTCGGCCGGCCCGTCACTCGTCGTCGACGTCTTTTCCCGGACCGGCGAAGTTCGCGCCGAGTTCGGCACCGTAGCGTCGGGCGTAGACGCCGTGGACCGCGAGGAGGTCGCTCGGCGCGCCGGACTCGACCACGACGCCGCCGTCGGCGACGTGGACGCGGTCGGCGTCGCGGACGGCGGCCGCGCTATCGGTCGCCACGACGAGCGGGGCGTCCGGTCGCCGCATCGCGGCGAGGGTCGCGCGGAGGTTCGACGGGGAGGAACTGTGCGGCGCGCGGACGAGCGGGCCGGCTCCGTGGAGGAACGGTCCCGCGAGTGCCGCCGCCTCGGAGATTCGGGGCGCGACGACGGCCAGAAACGGCGGCCGATTCGCGGGCGTGGTCGCGTCCGAGTCGGCGTCGGTCGCCGGGCTCTCGGGTGGGGACATACGATATGAGATTCGCTGACACGGGAGATAAGTATAGAGCGGACACCGGCGTTTCACGAATCACATCGGATGATTCATAAAGATTTGTCAACTTCTGTCACGAATCAGTTGTCGATACGCCCGCCGCCTCGGGGCGGTAGCCGACGGCGCGGCACGGGCGCTCGATTAACGGCGTCCAAACCGGCGCGTCCGCGGGCAAAGCAGCTGCTAACGGGTGTAAAGCCGCAAAAAACGTCGTGAATTTGGCCGAGCGAGTCGAGTCGATGCGAAGGTCAGGGTGTGGGTGTATGGTGGCCTACTGGGGCGCTCACATTGCGCCGCCCATGCCGCCCATACCGCCCATGCCACCCATGCCGCCGCCCATGCCGCCGGGTGCGCCGCCGTCGTCGTCGTCGCTGCCGGTCTGGCCACCGGAGAGGTCGCCAGCCGCGATGACGTCGTCGATGCGGAGAATCATGACTGCGGCTTCGGTCGCGGACTCGATAGCCTGGGTCTTGACGCGGAGGGGCTCCACGACGCCCTCTTCTTCCATGTCGATGACCTCGCCCGTGTAGGCGTCGAGGCCGGCTGCGAACTCGCCGCCGTCGTGGCGCGAGCGCAGGTCGACGAGGGAGTCGATGGGGTCGAGACCGGCGTTCTCGGCGAGGGTGCGCGGGATGATGTCCAGCGCCTCGGCGAACGCCTCGACGGCGAGCTGCTCGCGGCCGCCGACGGAGTCAGCGAACTCGCGGAGCTGCAGGGAGAGCTCCGTCTCGGGAGCGCCGCCGCCGGGGAGGACCTTGCCGTCTTCGAGCGTCGTGCGGACGACGCCGAGGGAGTCCTCGATGGCGCGTTCGAGCTCGTCGACGACGTGTTCCGTGCCACCGCGGAGGATGAGCGTGACGGACTTGGCGTCCTCGACGTCCTCGACGAAGATGCGCTCGTCGCCGCCGACGTCCTTCTGACCGACGGAGCCGGCGAAGCCGAGGTCGTCGGCCTCGATGTCGTCGAGGCTGCTGACGACGCGGCCGCCCGTCGCGCGGGCGAGGCGCTTGAGGTCGGAGGACTTGGCGCGGCGGACCGCGAGGATGCCCTCCTTGGCGAGGTAGTGCTGCGCCATGTCGTCGATGCCGTCGCCGACGAAGACGGCGTCGGCGCCGACCTCGACGAGCTGGTCGACCATCTCTTTCAGCTGCTTTTCTTCCTGGTCGAGGAACTGCTGAAGCTGGTCGGGGTCCGTGACGTTGACTTCCGCGTCGATTTCGGTCTCGCGGACTTCCAGCGCGTCGTCGAGGATGGCGATGTTCGCGTCCTCGACGGCGTAGGGCATGTTCTCGTCGACGCGCTCTTTGTCGACGATGACGCCCTCGACGAGTTCGGAGTTGTCGATGGTGCCGCCGACGACCTTCTCGATGGAGACGTTGTCGGTGTCGATACCGCCTTCGTCCTTGACGGCCAGCACGGCGTCGACGACGAGTTCGGCGAGCAGGTCCTTCGCGGACTCCGCACCCTTACCGGTCATCGCCGTCGCGGCGATTTTCTGGAGGGTCTCGCGGTCGTCTTCGGTGACTTCGATGGCGTTGTCTTCGAGGACTTCCTTGGCCTTCTCGGCGGCCTGACGGTAGCCCTGCGCGATGGTCGTCGCGTGAACGTCGGAGTCGAGGAGGTCCTCGGCCTGGTCGAGGAGTTCACCGGCGTTGATGACGGCCGTCGTCGTGCCGTCTCCGACCTCGTCCTCCTGGGTCTCGGAGACTTCGACGATCATGTTGGCCGCGGGGTGGTCGATGTCCATCTCCTTGAGGATGGTGACGCCGTCGTTCGTGACGACGACCTGCCCGCCGGAGTCGACGAGCATCTTGTCCATCCCTTTGGGGCCGAGCGTCGTGCGTACGGCCTCTGCGACGGCCTTCCCGGCCGTGATGTTCATCGACTGCGCATCCTGTCCGGATGTGCGCTGGGAGTCTTCGCCCAGAATGATCATGGGCTGACCCTGCTGCATTCGCTGGCTCATAGTCATCGCCTGATTGTTTGTGATTCTATAAAAAAGCTTCGTTTATTGGTATGACAAAACGCAACACGGTGGGGTGGTTGAGACCCGGAGACGGCGGTCGATTTCGGCGGTTTATGTGCGGCTTTCGCCGGGCGGTCTCGCCAGTCCCGAAGCGGGTGCGGTGAAAAGACGATGCGGGCGAGTGCCGTGTCGCGTCGGGGTGGACTCGTCGGCGGTGGCGTCTCAGTTGTTCTGTCGGACGTTGAAGCCCTGGGTCAGTTCGTTGTGCTTCCGTTCGAGGAAGGAGTACACCGCGCCGTGGGGGGCACCGTCGAGAATCATCTCGACGGCCCGGCGGACGACCTCGACCTCTTCGGGCTGGCCGATGATGCCGAGCGTCGAGCCGTAGATGACCACGTCGGCACCCGTCAGCTCTTCCATGAGTTCACGGGTGCGGCCGTTCTCGCCGATGAGGCGGCCCTTCTGCCGCCGCATGTCGTTTTTGTTTCGGGTGTGCCGGTCGATATCGATGAGTTCGAACATCATCATGTCGTCGTCGAGGAGCGCCATCGCGTCCTCCGGGGCGAAGCCGCGGCCGACCGCTCGAACCACGTCGGGAGCGACCATGCCGAGAACGGGGTCGCCGACGCTGTCGATGGCGACGCTGCCGTTCTCCGAGTCCACGTCGAGTCGGACTTCCGCGCGACTCTCTATCTCTCGGAGCGTCGAGCCACCTTCGCCGATGAGAACACCGATACGGTCCTGCGGCACCTTGACGTGCTGCATATCACCCGATACCCGTCGGAGTGGTTTAAGCGTTCGCTCGGCGGGTCGCCGCGTGTCTCGGTCGCACACCCGTCTCGCGGCGGGTCTGGGTTGCTACTCGTCTCCGTCTCCGTCTCCGTCTCCGTCCTCGCCCTCGTCGCCCGTGACGAACTCGTACAGCGAGTCGCCGTCGGCGTCGGCCCCCTGCCGCCGGAAGAAGTTGGCCACGTTGCGGCAGTCCCGCCGGAGGAACTCCTCGGCGTTCGGGTGGTGGACCGTGACGGCCTGTCCGAGGTCGATGACGACGAGTTCGCCGTCGTGGATGATGAGGTTGTACTCCGAGAGGTCGCCGTGGACGAGGCCGGCGCGGTGGAGTCGGCGCATGTACTCGCGGACCACTTCGTAGGCTGTCTGGGGGTTCTCGACGCGCACCTCCGAGAGCCGCCGCGCCCGGTCGTCGACGACGCCGACGAGCTCCATCACGAGGACGTTCCGCTGGACCGCGATGGGCTTCGGCACGCGGACGCCGGCGCGCTGGGCGCGTTCGAGGTTGGCGAACTCCTTTCTGACCCACGCGCGGACGACCTGTCCCTTGTCGTGGCCGATGTTCTCGAAGCGCGGGTCGCCTTCGAGATAGTCGCGCATGTGCCGGAAGTCGGAGGCGTTGATGCGGTATATCTTGACCGCCACGTCCGCGTCGTCGCCGCCGAGCGCCTCGAAGACGTTGGCCTCCTTGCCCGTCGAAATCGGCCCGCCGAACGCGTCGATGTGCCCGTCTTGGACGAGTTTGTAGATGGCGGCGAACGTCGCGTCGTCGAACACCGACTGCTCGACTTTGAACTGGTCGGCGTCCTTCAACCGCATCCGGAACTCGTCGAAGTCGCGGTCCTTGCGGCGCGCGATGCGGTCCGCCTCGTCGTCGGAGACGTCTATCTCCTCCCACTCGTCGCCGAACGCCTCGCCCTCCTGGGGTTCGACCATGCCGAACTCGTCAGTCATTGGACTAGGGCTACGAGAGGCGAGATGAAAAGGGCACAGGCTCCGGGTTCGGCGTCTTCGGGGAACAAACAACAAACGGCGCGCCGTCTCGGACGTGCGCGTTACTGGATGTGACCTTCGCGGCGGAGCTGGTCGGCTTCGGACTTCTCGTAGCGCCAGCTCACGTCGGCCTTCTCGTCCTGCCAGTCCCACGGCTCGACGAGCACCACGTCGTCCTCTCGAATCCAGATTCGCTTCTGCATCCGTCCGGGAATGCGAGCGGTCCGCTCGACGCCGTCGGCACAGCGGACGCGAATACGATTGGCCCCGAGCATGTTCGTCACGACGGCGAACACTTCGTCGTCGTTCGGCATTCGAAGGTCTCGGCGGCTCTCGTTCTCGTCGTCGCTCATGCGCGAGCGTTCGACGTGAGCATGGTTAAATCCGCCGACGTTCGGCCGGTAGGAAGCGTCCGACGGAACGACGCGTTTAGGACCGTCCCGAAACGCCGTCGTGGTATGCTCGACAAACTCGGCACGAAGGGTATCGCCGGCGTCGTCTCCTTGCTCTTGGGTATCGGTATCGTCGCCTATCAGGCCCCCGTCGTCGCGGCGGGCCTCGCGTTCGTCGTCGCCGGGCTCGGCCTCGTCGCCGGCGGCCTCGCCGAGGGCGTCATGAAGATGTTCGGGATGGCCTGACGGGCCTTCGACTCCGGCCCTCGGCTCACAGCGATTCGCGGAGGAACGAGAACACCCGTTTTCGCACCGCGGGATAGTGGTACGACGAGTGCAAGAAGACGTGGTCGGCCGCGTCGACGGCGTCGTACTCGACCTGTGTTCCGGCCGCTTCGAGCGCGTCCGCCAACCGGGCGCTCTGGTCCGGTGCGACGACCGAGTCCTCGCTCCCGTGAAGCAACAGCGTCGGCGGCGCGTCGGCATCGGCATCGGCATCGGCGTCGGTGTCGTCATCCACATAGGTAATCGGCGAACACCGGCGCAACTCGGCGGCCGACGGCCGGTTCTCGAACAGCGGCAACGACTCGCCGGCGCGCTCGTGGTCGTCGGCTCGGAGGTCATAGACGCCGGAGACGCCGACCGCGGCGTCGATGTCGGTCCGGCGACCGAACTCGCCGTCCGAAAGCGCCGCCAGTAACGCGAGGTGCGCCCCCGCGGAGTGACCGACGACGGCGACGGCGTCCGTGTCGATTCCGAACTCGTCGGCGCGGTCCGTCAGCCAGTCGATGCCCTCGCACACGTCTTCGATTTGCGCGGGGAACGGCGCTTCGTGCCCGAGTCGGTACGACACCTCGGCCGCGACGAACCCCTCGTCGGCGGCGTCGAGCGCCCAGCGGGCGAACTGGCCGGTCGAACCGGTCTCCCACGCGCCGCCGTAGACGAAGACGACGAGCGGCCGGGTCGGTTCGGTCGTCTCGGCCGGTTCGGTCGTCTCGGCCGGGCCGCCCATCTCGGCCGCCGGTGAGTCGGGACAGTACACGTCCGCGGTCAGCGTGCGCTCCTCGCGGTCGGTGATCGTGCGGTTTCGATGAACGAGAACGTCGGACGGGCGGGGCATATCGACTCGTCGAGCCGGCGGCTTCTATCGGTTTGGGTGACGGCGAGTCACGAACCGTCGAAAAGGGTATCGTTCCGGCGAGGCGCGGCGATTACTCGGCTATCTTCGCGCGGCCCGGCTCGATGAGTTCGTCGAGGTAGTCCGCGAGCGCGCCCTTCGCGTCGGCCGGGTGGAGTTCGCCGGATTCGAGGTCGGCCTCCAGCGTCTCGTAGTCGTCGTAGTCGAGGTTCCCGCCGTACTGTTCGGGGCGCTCGACGACGACCCGCTCGAAGCGCGGGAAGACGTGGTACTCGAAAATCTGGAGGACGGGGTTCTCGCGCGCCTCGCCCTCGTCGGTCGGCTCGGGGTCGGCCGTCGGCGGGCAGAACGCGCCGTTAACCTTGTCTTCGATGTCCTCCGTGGAGTCCTCCATCGAGATGGTGACGCCCTCGGAGGAGGACATCTTGCCGATGCCCGTCCCGAGGTCCGCGATGAGCGGCGTGTGCATGCAGGTCGGCGACTCCTCGCCGATGCTCGGGAGCGTGTCGCGGGCGAGCATGTGGACCTTGCGCTGTTCCATCCCGCCGATGGCGAGGTCCACGTCGAGGTAGACGATGTCGAGCGCCTGCATGATGGGGTAGACCGCCTGCGCGACGGTGACGCCGTCGCCGCTTTTGATTTCGGCCATGGCGCGCTCGGCGCGCGAGAGCGTCGTCTCCAGTTCGAGCGCGTGCAGGTCGAGGACGTAGCTCTCGTCGAGCTGGTACTCCGAGCCGAGGACGAACTCCGTCTGGCTCTCGTCGAGGCCGTAGGCGATGAACTGCGCTTTCATCCGCTCGGCCGTCTCACGAATCTCCTCGAACGTGCCCTTCCCGTTGAGGTAGGCGTGTACGTCCGCCAGCAGCACGACGACTTCGAAGCCCGCCGCTTGGAGGTCGATGAGCTTGTTGGCGGTGAGCATGTGACCGATGTGGAGGACGCCGGAGGGCTCGTAGCCCACGTACGCTCGCTTGCCCTCGGGGTCGTCGGCCAGCGCGCGCACTTCGTCCTCCGTGACCACTTCGGAGGCGTTCCGAGTGATCAGGTCGTATGCGTCCATACACGTCCGGTGTCGGGGACGTGGCATATGACTTCTGGAAGCCGCCCGCGGGCGAAACGGACAACATCCACCGGTCCCAACTCCGGGTGATGTCCGACTCAGGAACTACGACGCGTGCGCCCGTCATCATCTTCGCCGCGCTCATCCTCGTCGTCTTCGGCCTGCTCGCGGTCATGTGGGCGTCGGTCCGCGGCGGCGACCTCCTCCCGTACATCCTCGGCTTCGCCGTCTACTTTCTCGCGTTCCACGTCTACCTGCCGTACCGAGTCCACAAGGACGCGACGCTCAAGGGGCGAAACGCGACGTTCTGGGCCGTCATCGCCTTCTTACTGCCGCTCGTCGGCGCGGCGCTGTACTTCGTGGTCGCCGTCGTCGTCGGCCACGACGCGACCGACTGAAAACCCGACTCGACGCTATCCGCGCCGGTTCTCGGCGCGGTGTTCGGAGATAATCTGGTCGACCATCTCCTCGCGCTGTTCCTTCTGCCGTTCTTCCGCCCGGTCTTCCCAGTCGGAAATTGCAGATTCGACTTCGGACTCCTTCGCCACGGCGAGTTCGTCTATCTCCTGAATCGTCACGCCGTCGGCGGGTGCGACCGGCACGTCGGCCTCGAACAGCACCTCGTCTGCGACCTCCGAGAGGTTGCCCGACCGGAGGACGACCTTGGGGTCGAACTCGGCGAGGCGCTCGGCGGTCGTCCGCCCCGCCCCGCTGGCGTCGCGGAGGTAGACCACGTCGCCCGCGGCGATGCCGTACTCCTCGATAGTGTGATCGAGCGCGCCGTTGGTGAACTGTTCGACGATTTTGACCGGCACCAAACTGCCGTCGGTGTTCACGTCCGCGAAGTTCGAGTGGTCGAGCTTCCACAGCGACTTCAGCTGGTCGAGCTTGTCTGCGAGCTCCGCCTTGTCGGATTCGAGCGATTCGACCTTCCGCTCCAACCGGCCGTTCTCGCGTTCGAGCCGGGTGACTTCTCGGCGCTCGCGGGCCTCGCGGCGCTCCTCGCGGCGGGCGTCGGACAGTTCGTCTTTGTACTCCTCGATGGTCTCGTCTTTCTCCTCGATGGTCGATTTCAGGTCCTCGACGTGCGATTCGAGGCGCTCGACCCGCGACCGCAACTCCCGAATCTCGCGTTCTTCGGGCGTGAGTTCGGGCTCCTCGTGGGATTCGTCGTCGGCGTCGTCGCCGCCGTCGTCGGCGTCGTCGTCCATCTCGCGGAGGACGGCCTCGACCGACTCCTCGCTGGTGAGGACGCGGGCGATGACCTCCTCTCTGTCCACGTCGGCGGGGACCTTCCGGGAGATGCGCTCGAACTGGTCTTCGTGGTCGTCGAAGGCGAACAGCGCCGCGGCGAGGGCGTCGCGCTCGTGGTCGTTCTCGTAGTCGACCTCGCGGGTTCGGTGGAGCTTCTCGTCCACGGGGATGTCGCTCGCGGGGGCCCAGCCGGCGGCGTCGAAGCTCCGGCGGAACTTCTCGACCGTCTCGGGCATCGGCTGGACGTCGGCGGCGACGAGGCTGGGCCGCCCGCGCTCGATGAGCCACTCGATGACGGCGGCGGTGTCGGCGGTGCGCGTCGAGTGCACGTCGAGGACGCGCCCGTCGAGGCCGACGACGGCGACGGCGGTGGTCGTGCCGGGGTCGATGCCGACGATGACGCGGTCGCGGCGCTTCACGAGCGGTTCGAACTCGATGCCGTCGCGGCGCTCGCGCTCGATTTCGACGCGGGTGTCGCCCGAGCGGTGGGTGGACACGGGGATGTCCTCGGGCCGCGCTTCGACGGTAAACAGCGCCTGCGAGTAGCCGCCGTACTTCTCGGTCACGTCCCGCTCGTAGTCGAGGTTGGCCTCCTTCAGCGCGGACTCGACCTCGCGGGACTGCTGTTTGACCGACCCGTGGATGCGGCGCGTGTAGCGGTCCTGACTCCACCCGCCCTTGCCGGTCGAGCGGCCGCGAGAGACCTTCACGGTCGTCGTGTTCTCGAAGGCGGCGACCTCGTAGCCGACGTTGCCGAGGGCGAGTCGAGCCGCGGCCTCGGCCTCCTTCATCGGGTCTTTGCCGTAGGGGACGCCGTGGCGCGAGGCGACCCGCGAGAGCGGTTCCGGTCGCTCCGCGCCGGTCACCTGCACCAACTGCGTCCCGTGGGGAAGCCACCGCAGGAAGCGGACTAAATCGTCCTTGTCGGTCGCCAACTCGTACATGTTGTCCGTGGCGACGACGCGCGGTTCGTCGCGCTCGATGAGTCGGCGTAACTTGCGGAAGGAGACCACGTCTCGTTCGATTCGGACCTCGTCTGACTCGGTGTCTCGGGTGTCCAACACGACCAGCGCGTACGACGGCGAGTCGCCGCGGATATCGCCGCTCTGGATGTCGACGCCGAAGACGACCGAGTCGAGCGCACTCGTCCGGTCGTTCACGACGGCGACTAGGGCCGCGCCGGATATATACTCCACGCCGGTCGCGGGTGCCGACGCGGCCGGGTGTCGCGGTTGCGCGACTCGGCCGCCGAGCGGGTGCTCGCCGCCGACACCGCCGACACCCCGCCGCGACCTACGTTTGACACGAAACAAACAAGTCTCGGCTATTTGAAATCAGAGTGATGAGTTCTGACATCCCCGACCCGCCGTCGGTGACCTCCCGGTCGCTGACGCGCATCGCCCTCATCGGTGTCGTCGCCCTCCTCCTTGTCGCCGCCCCTGTCGCCGGGCTCCTCGCGTGGGAACCCGTCGAAGAGGGGAACGTCAAGGTCGTCAAGAAGTGGGGCGCGACCACCGGCACCGTCTTCGAACCCGGCGCGCACTTCGTCAATCCCGTCTCGCAGTCGACCTCGTCGCTGTCGGTGCGACCGCAGTCGTACACGATGTCGTCGTCGACGAGCGAAGGTGACAAACGGGGCGACGACGCCATCACCGTCCTGACCGAAGACGGTCTCCGGACGGACATCGACGTGACCGTCCGCTACCGCATCGACGCCGGGCAGGCGGTCGAGTTCTACCGCAACTACCGGACGCTCGAAACCGCCGAAGAGCGCCTGATTCGCCCGTCGATTCGCTCGGTGCTCCGGACCGAGGCCGGTCGGCTCCCCGTCACCGTCATCTACACCGGCGAGGGCCAGACCCAGTTGAAGGCCGCCGCCGAGCGGGAACTCGCAGAGGAGTTCGCCGACGACGGCCTCATCCTCGAAGCGGTGCAGGTTCGCAACGTCGAACTCCCCGCCGAGTACGCGCAGGCGGTCGAACAGAAGGAAATCACCGAACAGCGCCGCCAGCAGAAGCAGGACGAACTCGCCGTCGAGGAGTTGGAGGCCGAGCGCAAGCGCATCGAGGCACAGGGGCAGGCCGACGCCAACCGCATCATCGCCCAGTCGCTGTCCGACGAGGTGCTGGCCCAGAAGTACATCGAGAAACTCGACGAGACGGACACCGTCTACATCCCGGTCGGTGACGGCGGCTACCCGCAGTTCGTCCGGTCGCTGGATAACGACGGCTCGTCGTCGTCGGATTCGTCGTCGAGTTCGTCCGCCGGTTCGTCGTCGGACGCTCGCTCCGCGTCGTCCAGTTCGTCGGGGTCGTCAAGTTCGTCATCTTCGTCCGGCTCCGAAAACGAGACGAGCACCTGACGCCGTCGATGCGTCTCCTCCGTGAACTGGCCGTCGCGGTCGCGTTGCTCGTCATCGTCAGCGTCCTCGCGCGCTCCGGCGTCGGCCGGTTCGTCCTGCCGGTCGCCGGCCTCGCGGTCGCCGCGGCGCTCGTGGCGCTCCTCGCAACACAGCCGGCGTACCCACGGACGGCCGTCGGCCCGCGGACGAGAATCATCAAATCGGCCGCCCAGTCCGCGGACGCCGCCTGCGTCGAGTGCGGGTCGCCCGCGACGGCGCGCCGGCGCTACGTCCGCGAGTGGGTCGTCCTCGGGGTTCCCGTCGTCCTCATCGACGACGGCGAGAACCCGGTCTGCGACGCCCACCGCGACTGACCCGACCTCGTCTTTCGGCTCGATGGCCCGTTCAGCGGCCGCTCAGACGAGCCTGCCCGTCGAGACGAACTCGACGCGCCCGCCGACGCGGACCGCCACCTCGTCGCCGCGGTCCTCGGCTTCGAGGTGGAGGTGGGACGGTCGACCCATCTCGTAGCCCTGCTCGACCGTGACCTCGATTTCGTCGTCTCCGAAGTAGCGATGGCGGGCGAGGTAGCCCGCGAAACAGCCGTTCGCGCTCCCGGTTGCGGGGTCCTCGGCGACGCCGTGGCCGGGCGCGTACATCCGCGCCGCGAAGTCGTTCGCGTCGTCGCGGGGGTCCGGACAGAACAGAAAGAGATTCTCGACGCCCACGTCGTCGAAGAACGACCGGTACGCCGGGGTGAACACCTCGCTCCGGGCGAGCGCGTCGCGGTCGCGGAGCGGAATCATCACCGCCGGGAGGCCGGTCGAGACGACCTGTATCGGCCAGTCGGCGTCGAAGTCGTTCGCGTCGAGCGACAGCACCTCCGCGAGCGTCTCGCGGTCGAGTTCCGCGCCGAACCTCGGCGCGTTCTGCGTCATCCAGTACTGCTCGCTGTCGCTTCCGTCGGACCGGACCTCGACCGAAATCGGACCGACGCCGAGGTTCAGCGTCACCTCGTCGCCCGCGCCGAAGTGGTCGCGGAGGACGGCGGCCGTCCCGAGCGTCGGGTGTCCGGCGAACGGAATCTCGCCGTCCGGCGTGAAGATGCGAACGTCGTAGCCATCGTCGGGCGACCCGCCCTCGATGAACGTCGTCTCCGAGTAGTTCATCTCGTTGGCGAGCGCGGCCATCTGCTCGGAACGCAGCGCGTCCGCGTCCTCGAAGACGGCGAGTTGGTTGCCGGCGTACTTCGCCGTGGCGAACACGTCGACGGTGTGGAAGGCGTTCTGCGGCACATCGACGGGTGCGCGCGGGCGGGGGAAAAGCGTACCGCGGCCCCGGACTACTCCCCGGTCTCCGCCCCGCCGCCGTCGCTGTCGGCGTACGGGACCTCCAGTTTCTGGCCGTCCTCGGCGACGAACGCCTCGCCGTCGTACACCTCGCGGGCCTGTTCGAGAAGCGGGCTCGGGTCGGCGGCGTACCGGGCGGAGATGTGCGTCAGCGCGAACCGCCGCACGTCTGCGTCGCGGGCGACGCGGGCGGCCTCCCGCGCGGTCGAGTGCGCGGTCTGTTTCGCCCGCTCGGCCTCCTCGTCGGTGAACGTCGCGTCGTGGACGAGCAGGTCGGCGTCGCGGGCGACCTCGACGGTCGAGTCGAGCGGGCGGGTGTCGCCGGTGTAGACGACGGTTCTGCCGGGTCGGGGGTCACCGACCACCTGCTCGGAGCGCACGACGGTTCCGTCTTCGAGCTCCACGTCCTCGCCGGCGTGGAGGCGGCCGAACGCCGGGCCGACGGGGACGCCGAGTTCCTCGGCCTTCTCGCGGTCGAACCGGCCGGGGCGGTCGTCCTCGACGAGGGCGTAGCCGACCGAGGCGGTCCGGTGTTCGGTGTCGAACGCGCGGACCTCGTAGTCGTCGGCGCGGTAGGCGACGTTCCCCGGTCGGACCTCGTGGACGGAGACGTGGAAGCCGGGCTGGTAGCCGCCGGCGTGGACGAGTTGTTCGAGGTGGCCTTTGCTCCCCGGCGGGCCGTGGATGGCAAGCGAGTCGTCGCGGTCGTTGAAGTCGAGCGTCTGAATCAGCCCGGGGATGCCGAGGATGTGGTCGCCGTGGAGGTGGGTGACGAACAGGTGGCTGACGCCGAACCCGGTCCCGTAGCGCATCATCTGGCGTTGGGTGCCCTCCCCGCAATCGAACAACAGGCGCTCGCCGTCGCGGTTCACGAGGAACGCGCTCGGCGCACGCGCCGTGGTGGGGACGGCCCCGCCGGTCCCGAGGAAGGTCGCGCGCATGGACATGCTCCAGAATGATACCGGCGGGACTAAACGTGCGTCGAATCCGTCGCGGCCGCTCGCCGCCCCGAGGCGGTGCGGCCCCCGACGCCCCGGACCGACCGATTCTTACCCGACCGTCTGCTACCGGAGTCCAATGGACGCGCCGCTGTGGACCGAGACGCACGCGCCGGGGCTCGACGACCTCCCACAGCCGGAGGTCCGCGACCGCCTCCGACGCGCCGTGGACGAACCGATGAACCTCGTCGTGCAGGGCCCGCCGGGCGTCGGCAAGACCGCCGCCGTCCGCGCGCTGGCTCACGAGGCGCACGCGGACCCCGAAAACGACCTCATCGAACTCAACGTCGCGGACTTCTTCAACCGGACGAAAAAGCAGATTCGCGCCGACCCGCGGTTCGAGCAGTTCCTCGACGGCCGCAGTCGCATGGCGAAACGCGACATGATAAACCGCGTGCTCAAGGAGTCCGCCGGCTACGCCCCGATGTCCGGCGAGTACAAGACCATCGTCCTCGACAACGCCGAATCCATCCGCGAGGACTTCCAGCAGGCGCTTCGCCGCGTGATGGAACAGCACCACCGGACCACGCAGTTCATCATCACCACGCGCCAGCCCTCGAAGCTCATCCCGCCGATTCGCTCGCGGTGTTTCCCCGTCCCCATGCCCGCGCCCGACGACGAGGCGCTCGAAGCAGTTCTGGAACACATCTTCGACGCCGAGGGCGTCGATTACGAGGAGGGAAGTCTTCGTGTCTTCGCGAACGCCTCGAACGGCAACGTCCGAAACGCCATTCTCGCGGCACAGCACGCCGCAAACAACGCGGACACCGTGACGAGCAATGAACTCATTTCGGCCCTCGGCGACGTGGGCTTCGACGACGAGCTGAAGACGCTCCTCATCAACGCCCGCGAGGGCGACATCAAGGACGCCCGCAAGACCCTCACGACGCTCCTCGACGACGAGGGCTACGAGGGGCAGGAGCTCCTCCGCGACATCCTCCGCGTCGCCGACTCGACCCCCGAGCGCTTCGCCGACGGCGAACTCGCCCGCCTGCACGAACTCGCGGGGCAGGTCGACCTCGACATCTCGACGGGCATCGACGACCGACTGCACATCACCCACCTCCTCACGAGTTGGGGCGCGGACGTCCGCGGCGAGGCATAATGCGGTTCGCACCCGGCTACCGACGGTTCGCCCTTCCTGCCTTCGTCGGCGCGGCGGTCGCGGCGGTCGTCTTCCCACCGCTCGGGGCCGCGCTTCTCGCGGTCGGCGCGTTCGTCCTCTGGTTCTTCCGGGACCCCGAGCGTTCGCCCCCCGACGAACCGGGCGTCGTCGCCCCCGCCGACGGGCGCGTCTCCGTGATTCGCGTCGAGGACGGCCGCGTCCGCGTGGGCGTGTTCATGAACGTCACCGACGTGCACGTCAACCGCGCGCCCGTCTCCGGTTCGGTCCGAACCGTCACCCACCGCCCCGGCGCGCACAAACCGGCGTTCTCGAAGGACTCCGACCGCAACGAGCGCGTCGATATCGAACTCGACACCGACGCGGGCGACCACGAAGTGTCGCTCATCGCCGGCGCGTTCGCCCGGCGGATTCACTCGTACGTCGCGCCCGGCGACGAACTCGTCCGCGGCCAGAAACTCGGCCACATCGACTTCGGCTCGCGGGCCGACGTGCTGTTACCACCGGAGTTCGGCTCCGAAGACGTGGTCGTCGAGAAGGGTGAGTCGGTGCGGGCGGGCGAGACGGTGTTGGCGCGGCGGGAGTGAGCGTCGCTAGACGGCCAGGTACTCCGCGAGCGCGTCTTCGTCGGCTAGCGTCTCGGGGCCCACCGTGTCGACGAACGTGCCGCGCTCCATCGCGTAACACCGGTCGGCCAGTTCGCGGATGACGCCGAGGTTCTGTTCGACGAAGAGGATGGTCGTCCCGAGTTGGTCGTTGATTCGCTTCATGTCGCGGCTTATCTGGTCGACGATGGAGGGCTGGATGCCCTCGCTCGGCTCGTCCAGAAGCAGCACGTCGGGGTTCGAGACGAGCGCCCGCGCGATGGCGAGCATCTGCTGTTGTCCTCCGGAGAGCGTGCCGGCCTGCTGGTCGGCGCGCTCCTGGAGAATCGGGAAGTAGTCGTATATCTCGTCGTACAGCAGGTCGTCGCTGCCGGCGTTGACCGTCTCGCCCATCTTGATGTTCTGTTCGACGCTGAGTTTCGGGAACACCTCGCGGCCCTGCGGGATGTAGCCCATCCCGGCCCGGGCGCGCTCGTCCGCGCCGGCGGCGGTGACGTCCTCGCCGGCGTACGTAATCGTCCCCTCGGTCGCGTCGAGGAGGCCGATGACGGTTTTCATCAGCGTCGTCTTCCCGACGCCGTTTTTGCCCATCACGCCGACGATTTCGCCCGCCTCGACCCGGAGGTTCACGTCGCGCAGAATCGGCGTCGTACCGTATCCGGCCGACACGTCGTCGAGTTCGAGTATCATTGCTCTCCCCCGAGGTAGATGCGCTGGACGGCCGGGTCGGACTCTATCTCGCCGATAGAGCCCTCGCGGAACACGTCGCCTTTGTGCAGCACCGTCACCTCGTCGGCGATGTCCGCGACGAAGTCGGTATCGTGTTCGATGACGACGAACGCGATGTTCTGTTCCTCGTTGAGCCGCGTGATGCGCTCTGCGATGGCCTCGCGCTCCGCGATGTCGAGTCCGGCGACCGGTTCGTCTAGCAAGAGTAGTTCCGGTTCCAACGCGGCGGCCATCCCGATTTCGAGCTGTTGCTGTTGGCCGTGGGAGAGCGCGCTCGCTTGGGCGTTCTCGTAGCCGTCGAGTCCGGCCGCGGCTATCGCGTCGTCGACGAGCTGCCGGCGCTCCGTGCCGTCAGCGAACCGCTGAATCGGGAGCCGCGCGTTCTCCCGAACCGTCAGGTTCCCGTACACCGACGGGACTTGGAACTTGATGCTAATCCCGCGTCTGACCCGCTGGTGGGGGTCGGCGTCGGTGATGTCGCTTCCGTCGTAGTAGACGTTGCCCGCGGTCGGGGCGTAGGTCCCCGTGATGAGCTTCAACAGCGTCGACTTCCCGGCCCCGTTCGGGCCGATGAGACACCGAAGCTCGCCTTCGTCGACGCTGAAGTCCACCTCGTCGGTGGCGGTGAAGCCGCCGAAGTCCTTCCGCAGACCCTCGGTCTGCAACAGCGTGTCCGTGGTCCGTCCGGTCGCTCTCTGTGCTGCGGTCTGTCGCATCTGCGGCCCGCTCGTGTTGTGTGTGCTCATGACTCAGTCACCTCCGGGTTCTCCGACGGCGTCGCCGCGCCGCCGCGTAGTTCGACGTAGGTCTGGCGAACCCACGGGACGATGCCACCGGGGAGTCCGAGGATGAACACCAACAGCAGCGCACCCACCGCGACGAACGCCCACTCGCCGCCGAGCGAGTTCCGGACGAACTCGATGCCGACGGTGGCGACGACGGCTCCGAGGAGCGTCTTGCGGCCGCCGACGCTCACCCAGATGACGGGCAGCGAGGCGAACGCGAGGTCGAACACCTGCGGGCTGACGTAGTTCCCCCACGAGGCGTACAGCACGCCCGAGAGGCCGGCGAGCGCGCCGCCGATGGTGAAGACGGTGAGCTTCACGCGCCGCACGTCGTAGCCGAACATCCGGGTGCGGTCTTCGTCCTCGCGGACGGCGACCATCACGCGCCCGTAATCCGAGTTGACGAGCGCCCGCAGTCCGAGATACGTGGCGACGAGCAGCGCCAACACGAAGTAGTAGAACGAGACGCTGTCGAAGGTGACCGCGGCGGGCCCGACGCCGAGCGAGAGGGTCGGAATCGTCGGCATACCGTTGAAGCCGCCGAGCGCGGCGCTTCCGATGGTCCACTCGTCGCCCGCGGTCTGGGCCATGAACGTGTGGAGCACGAGCGTCGACACCAGCGTGATGATGGTGACGTAGACGTCCCGCACGCCGCCGTAGAACATGAAGTAGCCGAGCACCGCGGCAGCGACCGCCCCGCCGAGGATGCCGACGAGGAACGCCGTCGAGATGCCGAGGGGCGTCGGGACGTTCACCGAGACGACCCCGAAGGTGTAGCCGGCGATGCCGAAAAACACCACCTGGCCGAAGCTCAGCACGCCGGAGTAGCCCCAGACGACCGACAGCGAGAGGCCGAGGAAGGCGTACACGAAGAACAGCGAGAACCGCGACGCCTGATAGGACCCGGCGAGAAACGGGTACGCCAACAGCGCCGCGACGACGACGGCGAAGCCGACCCAGAACCCCCGCGAGTCACCGACGGTGTTAGGACCTTCGACCCGCCGCCGCAGTCGGGCGAGAACCCCGGTGTCGTCGGCGCTTCCGCTCGACATCTACGCGTCCTCCTGCCGCCGCGCGCGGACGGTTTCGATGAAGCCGGTGATGCCGTCGGGCAGGAACCGAATCATCACGATAGCGGTGGCGAGAAGGGCGATGCGACCGAAGAACGTCCCGACGAGGTTGGAAAACAGGGCGTTGATGGAGCCCAGCAGCCCGCCGGCCAGCGTCGTCCCGAGGACGACGCCCGGGCCGCCGACGACGACGGCGACGAACGACTCCACGAGGAACGAGCTGCCGAGGGTCGGAACCATCGTCACCGTCGGCGCGTACAGCGCGCCCGTCAGCCCGGCCATCCCGGAGCCGATTGCGAACGTCGTCATGTACGTCCGCTCGGTGTCGACGCCGAGCGCCTTTGCGATTCGCTCGTTTTGAATCGTCGCGCGGGCGCGCATTCCGTACTCGGTGTGGGTAAACAGGTAGTACGTCAGCGCGAGCACGCCGACGGCGACGCCCGCCAGCAACACGCGGTACGTCGAGTAGGAGTAGCCGCCGTACGCGATTTCCCCGAGCGGTGTCCCGATCTGGGGCAGCGAGTTGCCCAGCGTGATGCGGACGCCCTGCACCATGATGAGGCTCAACCCCCACGTCGCAACCATCGAATCCGCGAGGCGGTCGTACAGCGGCTCGACCACGTCGCGGCCGAGCGCCCGCTGGCTGACCGCGTTCGGCACCGACCCGGAGATGACGACCCGCTCGACGACGAGGCCGAACACCGCCGAGACGGCGACCCCGGCCAGCATCGCGACCGGCAGCGGGAGGCCGAGGCGGATGTTCGCCAGCGTCGTGGCGTACGCGCCGACCATGATGAACTCGCCGTGGGCGAGGTTGATGACGCCCATGATGCCGAAGATGACGGCGAGGCCAGCGGCCGCCAGCACGATGAACGCGAAGCTATCGAGGAACTGAAACAGTAAGTTCA
Organism: Haloferax sp. Atlit-48N; assembly: GCF_003383015.2. Lineage (NCBI taxonomy): Archaea > Methanobacteriati > Methanobacteriota > Halobacteria > Halobacteriales > Haloferacaceae > Haloferax > Haloferax sp. Atlit-48N. The sequence goes on from NZ_CP137689.1 coordinate 143,448, forward strand.
GCGGATTTACCATCTTACCCCGCCACCTCGTAGAAGTCCTGTGGTGTGTACTGGGTCTCTTCGTCTTCGCTGGCGAGGTCGCAGCCGACCGTCTCCGAGAGGAACGTCTCGGGGATGACGCGGTCGTCGACCGCCTCCACGTTGTGCTCTCCGTCCGCCCGCATGACCCACATGTGGTGGTCGACGTGGTGGGTCGCCCCGTCCAGCGCGATGCTCTCGCCCGCGGGGGCCTCGGGCGCCTCGTACGTGATGCCCGATTCGAGCGCGGCCTTCACTTCCGCTTGGTCGGTCGTCCCGGCCTGCTCGACCGCCTGCTTGTACATGTAGATAGAGAAGTAGTTGTTCTCGGCCTCCTCGTTGAGATACGGCGCGTCGGGGAACTTCTCGAAGTACCGGTCGACGAAGCCGCCGTCCTCCGTGTTCCGCTCGGTCGGGATTTCCTCCATGTAGTTGACCCCGGCGTAGATGTTCTCCATCGCGGGCGGATCAAGCCGGAGGTGCTCGTACCCCTGCGCCATCGCCGTCGACGTTCCGATGGGCACGTCCAGCCCGGCGGAGGCCTTCTGCTCGTAGAACGAGGTGTGGTTCGCGCCGACGAGCATAGACATCACGAAGTCGGGGTCGGCCTCCTGGATGCGGTTGATGGTCGAACCGAACTGGGAGTTCGAAAGCGGGATGAACTCCTCGCCGATGACCTCCGCGCCGTTCTCGTTGGCGAGGACCCGCACCCAGTCCGCCGAGAGCTGTCCGAAGTTGTAGTCGGCGGCGATGGTGTAGATCCGCGGGCCGTACTCCTCGACGAGGTACGGGAGGACGCTCCCCAACTGCTGGCGGGCGGTCGGCCCGACGGCGAAGACGTTCTGGTCGCAGACGCCGCCCTCGTACTGGGTCGTGTAGAAGTACAGTTGGTCCTCACGGTCGATGATGGGCCGAATCGCCTCCCGCGTCGCAGAGGAGTAGCCCGCCCACAGCGCGTCGACGTTCTCCTGATTGATTGCGCGCCTCGTCAACTCCTGGTAGCGCTGGTTGTCGGACTGCGGGTCGGGGTCGAAAACCTCGATCTGTTGGCCGTTGATGCCGCCGTTTTCGTTAATCTCCTCGATGGCGAGGAGCGACGCCTTGTACTTCGGGTCACCGACCAGCGCGAAGTTTCCCGAGCGGTCTTCGAGTATCCCGAGGGTTATCGTGTCGCTGCTGGACGACGTACCTCCCATACACCCGGCGAACGCGGTCCCGGCGACCGCCGCCGCCGACCCGAGGAACTGACGCCGACTTACGAGTCGGTCGTTCATTCACCGACACCCCCGAACGACACTCGTGAATCCTCCGATTTTGCGTAGATAATGGATGAATCTTCAGCAATCTGCACGAGAGCAGTGCGTTTGTCAACGTTTTCGAACACATGTCTCCGTTCTGAAGGATATATAAAAGGGTTCTCAATCGAGTATTAATTTTACATCTATTGAATATAGTGATATAAGGTTGGAAAAGGTAAACATTAGACATGTGTAACCGAAAGTAATCTCGTAACATCTGCGACATACTCGACATATCAGATTTTATTGTTTCACTAATTTAAAGAAATTCAGTTATTTCCGAACAGTTCGAATATTTGATAGGTGTTCGGGGCGTGAGCGGCCGGTTCCCGCGCGGTTCGGTCCACCGGAGTCCGATAGACAAACCAGTAGCATCTCGGACCCCGACAGGGCAAATATTGTTCTCCTGGCCATATTTATCCTAAATGTCTCGAATATGTCGATAAAGATGTGTGAATATCCATTTGATCATTCCGACACGAACGCGTCCGTTCGGTGTGTGTCGCTATGACCGGCGAGTTCGTTCCCGGTGAGGTCATCACCGCCGACGGGACCATCACGCTGAACGAGGGGCGAGAGACGGCCGAGGTGACGGTGGGGAACACCGGCGACCGGCCGATACAGGTCGGCTCTCACTTCCATTTCTTCGAGGCGAACGCCGCGCTGTCGTTCGACCGCGAGGCGGCCTACGGGATGCGGTTGAACATCCCCGCGGGGACCGCGGTCCGGTTCGAACCCGGCGACCAAACGTCGGTCGAACTGGTCGCTATCGGCGGCAAGCGCCGCGCCCACGGGATGAACGGGATGGTCAACGGCAGCGTCGACACCGACCCGAGCGCCGCCGTCGAGCGCCTGCGCGCGGCCGGGTTCGCTGACACCGGCGCTTCCGACGACGAACACGGCACCGCGGAGGGGTCGAGCGAATGACGAAGGACATCGACCGCGAGGCCTACGCCGACCTGTACGGCCCCTCGGAGGGCGACCGCGTCCGACTGGCCGACACCGAACTGTTCGCCGAAGTCGAGACGGACCTCCGGACGCACGGCGACGAGGCCGTCTTCGGCGGCGGGAAGACGCTCCGCGACGGTCTGGGGATGGCCCCCGACGTGACCCAAGCAGACGGGGCGCTGGACTGGGTCATCACGAACGCGACCGTCATCGACCCGGTTCTCGGCGTCGTCGCCGGCGACATCGGCATCCGCGACGGCGACATCGTCGGCGTCGGCAAGGCGGGCAACCCCGACACGATGGACGGCGTGGACATGGTCGTCGGCCCGGCGACCGACGTCTACCCGGCCGAGGGGAAGATTGCGACCGCCGGCGCGCTCGACATCCACGTCCACTGGAACTCCGCGCAACTGCACGAACACGGGCTGGCGTCCGGCATCACGACGATGCTCGGCGGCGGCTACGGCGGCGGCGCGACGACCTGCACGACCGGCCCGCAGAACATCAAGCGGTTCCTCCAAGCCGCCGAGGCGTGGCCCGTCAACGTCGGCTTCTACGGCAAGGGGAACGCGTCCACGCCCGAACCCCTCATCGAGCAGGTCGAAGCCGGCGCGTGCGCGCTCAAACTGCACGAGGACTGGGGGTCGATGCCCGCGGCAATCGACACCTGCCTCGACGTGGCCGAAGACGAGGACGTACAGGTGTGTATGCACACGGACACGCTCAACGAGGCCGGCTTCGTCGAGAACACGTTCGCGGCCGTCGACGGCCGGACGATGCACCTGTTCCACATCGAGGGCGCGGGCGGCGGTCACGCCCCCGACATCATGGAACTGGTCGGCGAGCCGAACATGCTCCCGTCGTCGACGAACCCCTCGATGCCGTACACGGACAACACGTTCGACGAGCACCTCGACATGGTGATGGTGTGTCACCATCTCAACCCCGACGTGCCCGAGGACGTGGCGTTCGCGGAATCGCGGGTGCGCGCCGAGACCATCGCCGCCGAGGACGTGCTCCACGACATGGGCGCGATTTCGATGATGACGACCGACTCGCAGGCGATGGGTCGGCAGGCCGAACTCGTCTCGCGGACGTGGCAGACCGCCTCGAAGATGAAGTCCCAACGCGGGCCGCTCCCCGAAGACGAGGGGACCGGCGCGGACAACCACCGCATCAAGCGCTACCTGGCGAAGTACACCATCAACCCCGCGATATCCGCGGGTATCGACGACTACGTCGGCACGCTCGAACCCGGCAAACTCGCGGACGTGGTGCTGTGGGACCCCGCGTTCTTCGGCGTCAAGCCGGCGATGATATTCAAAGGCGGCTTCCCCGTCCACTCGGAGATGGGCGAGGCCAACGGCTCGTTGATGACGTGCGAACCGATTCTCCAGCGCCGGCGGGCCGGCGCGGACGGCAAGGCCAAACACGGCCTCTCGCTGTCGTTCGTCTCCCCGGCCGCCGCCGACAACGACGTCGGCGAGGCGTACGGCCTCGACTCGCGGGTCGTCCCGGTGGGCGGCACGCGCACGCCCGGCAAGGAGGACATGCTGTACAACGACTACTGCCCCGACGACATCGACGTCGACCCCGAGACGTTCGAGGTCGAAGTCGACGGCGAACTCGTCACCTGCGAACCGGCTTCCGAACTCCCCCTCGCACAGCGGTACACGCTATGAAACTCACCCCGAAAGAACAGGAACGGCTCACGGTCTTCACCGCCGCAGAGGTCGCGCGACGCCGCAAGGAGCGCGGCGTCCCGCTGAACCACCCCGAAGCGGTCGCGTACATCACCGACTGGTGTATCGAGCGCGGCCGCGACGGACAGTCCGTCGCCGAGATTCGCTCCGGGGCGTCGCAGTTGCTCGGCCGCGAGGACGTCATGGACGGCGTCCCCGAGATGATCGACATGATTCAGGTCGAACCGATGTTCCCCGACGGCACCAAGCTCGTCACCGTCCACGACCCCATCCGGTCCGACAGCGTCGGCACCGCCGATTCGACGGCGGACGCGGCGACCGACGGGAGCGACACAGACGACATCGACACGAGCGGGGGTGACGACGCGTGAGCCTCACGCACCGCGACGTGGCGACGGTCGGTATCGGCGGGCCCGTGGGGTCGGGCAAGACGTCGCTTCTGACCGAACTCGTGCCGCAGCTTCGCGAACAGGGGCTGAACGTCGGCGTCATCGCAAACGACATCCTCACCCAGGAGGACGCCGACGTGTTGCGCGAGCGGTTCGCCGGGGTCGTCCCCGAGAGCCTCGTCGCGGGCGTCGAGACCGGGGCGTGCCCGCACACGGGCATCCGGGAGGACCCGTCGATGAACCTCCAGCAGATAGACGACTTCCTCGCGGACCACCCCGAGCTAGATATCGTGCTGATAGAGAGCGGCGGCGACAACCTCGCGGCGACGTTCAACCCCGAGCTCGCGGACTACTCGCTGTACGTCATCAGCGTCGCGGAGGGCGACGACATCCCGCGGAAGCGCGGCCCCGGCGTCGTCGACTGCGACCTGCTCGTCATCAACAAGACCGACCTCGCGCCGCACGTCGACGCCGACCTCGACGTGATGGAGCGGGACGCGAAGGCGGTCCGAAGCGGGCCGTTCGTCTTCACCGACTGTCGTTCTCAGACGGGCATCGAGGAGGTGCTGACGCACGTTCGCGAAGGGGTGCTGTTCGCCTGATGGCCGCCGACTCGCCCCCGCCGTCGTTCGAGCGGTACGCGGCGGAGCCCGTCCCGCAGGCGGCGGTCGGCGCGCCGGGAAAAGACGGCGTCCTCGAACTGACGTTCGAGCGGACCAGCCGCGGGACGGCGCTCGTCCACGACTACGCGACCGTGCCGTTCCATATTTCGGGAACGCTCGGCCACGACCCGCACCCCGAGGCAGAGACGGTGTTCGTCCAGTCGCCGACCGGCGGCGTCGCCCAAGGCGACCGCCACGACCTGACCATCGCGGTCGAAGCCGACGCAATCGCGCACGTCTCGACGCAGAGTTCGACGAAGGTGCAGACGATGGAGCGCAACTACGCCGGCGTCGACACCGCGCTGTCGGTCGCCGCCGGCGGCCACCTCGACTACGTGCCGGAGCCGACGATTCTCCACGCGGACGCCCGGTACACGCAAGACCTGCGTCTCGACGTCGCAGACGGCGCGACGGCTATCGTCGGCGACGTGGTCGTCTCGGGGCGACTCGCCCGCGGCGAGCGGTTCGAGTTCGACCGCTATCGCTCTCGACTGCGCGCGACCGGCCCGGACGGCCTCCTGTTCGAGGACGCCACGCATCTCGCGCCCGACGAGTCGGACCCGAGCGCGCCGGGACTCCTCGGTGAGCACGCGGTCTACGGGACCCTGTTCGTCGTCGCGCCGGGCCGAGACGCGGCCTCGTTGAGCGACGACCTCCACGAGGCGGTCGCGGCTACCGACGCCCGCGCCGGCGCGACCGAACTGCCGAACGACGCCGGTGTCGCGGTTCGCGCGCTCGGTGACTGCGCGGACACCGTCCGGACCGCGTGCGACGCCGCCTGGGACCGTGCGCGGCGGGCGTTACTCGACGCCCCCGCGCCGTCCGGGAGGAAGTACTGATGCTCGTCGCCGACACCTACCTCGGCCACCGGGACGACCCGGCGGTCCGAGCCAGACTCGACGAGGCCGACGCCGCCCGCGTGGTGCTGTCCGACGACGACCGACGGCGCTCGCGCGTCAGAACCGAGACCGAAGACGGCCGGGACCTCGGCGTCGTCGTCGGGCGCGAACTCGACGACGGCGACGTGCTCGAAACGGAGACTGGCGACCTCGTCGTGGTCGAACTCGCGGCTATCGACGTGCTCGTCGTCGACGTGGGCGCCGCCGACGTGTCCACGACCGCCGCGGTGGAACTGGGTCACGCGCTCGGCAACCGCCACTGGGACCTCGCCATCCGTGACGGCGAGGCGCTGTTCCCGGTTCCCGACACCTACGAGCGGATGGAAGCGACCGTCGCGGACCACCTCCCGCCGGGCGTGACGACCCGACGCGAGACCGTCTCGCCGGCTCTCTTCGACGGCGACGAACCCGACCACGGCCACGGCGACCACAGCCATAGCCACGGCGACCACCACCACGGCGGGCACAGTCACGGGGACGGCGATCACGACCACAGCCACGGCGATCACGACCACAGCCACGACGGCCTGCTCCGGTCCGCTCGGGGGGACGAGCGATGACCGACGGCGCTCGGCTCGAATCCTTTCGGTTGGCCGATTCGTTCCTCCCGGTCGGGACGTACACCGCCTCCTACGGCCTCGAACAGTTCGTTCAGGAAAATCGGGTCGAAGACGCCGACGACCTCCGGGCGTTGCTATCGACGTATCTCAAACAGCAGGTCGGCCCGTGCGAACTGGTCGCGCTTCGGGCGGCTCACACCGCCGCCCGCGACGGCGACTTCGACGCGGTCTGTCGCGCCGACCGCCGTCTGACGGCGGCGACGCTGTCCAAGGAGTTCAGAAAGAGCGCCCGACAGTCCGGCAACCGCCTCCTCTCGCTCCAGCGGGAGCTCCGCGAGTCGCCCCTCCTCGACGAGTACGCCGAGGCCGTCGACGCCGACGACGCGACCGGGAACTACGCCGTCGTCCTCGGCGTCGCCGCCGCGAGCGCGGACATCGACGCCTCGGAGGCGTGTCTGCTCTGTTGTCACGGCTTCGTGACCGGACTCGTCGGGGCCGCCCAGCGGGTGCTCTCGCTCGGACACACCGACGCCCAGCGGATTCTCCACGACCTCCAGCCGGTGATGACCGAGGCCGCCGCCGACAGCGCCGACCGAGGGATAGACGAGATGTCGCCGTTCGCGCCACTCATCGACGTTCTCTCCGCGAATCACGAGCGCGCCGACCGGCGGCTGTTCATGAGCTAAGTCGGGCCGGGCGACCGCCGCCAGCGCGCCGTCCCGGCGAGGGACGTCGAGCACACAAGGCACTTAACGTGACAGATGAACAACCTCTCATGCAGCGCAGACAGGTCCTCGCGTCTCTCGGCTCGCTCGCCCTCCTCTCGGGATGTCTCGGCGGCCCCGCCGAATCCTCGACCGAGACGACGACCACGACCGGAACCAACACCTCCGAGTCGGAGTCGACCGAATCCGGACGGGCCGCGACCACCACGAGCGACTGCGGTCGGACGGAGTTCTGCGAGGGGTCGGAGCTCGTTCGCGTCCGGGTCGACGGTGGCTTCTCCGGCGAAGTCGTGTTGAACCCCGCGTGCCGCGAGAGCGACATCGAACTCTCGCCCGGCGAGACGGAGACGCTCATCCGACAGGCCGACGCCGAGACCTGCGACGTGGAACTCCTCGTCGACGGCGAAGTGGCCTACGACGGGCGGATTCAGGACTACGAGTACGTGATGGTGCGCGTCGGCTCGGACGGGGAAATCTCACTGCAGAAGGAAGTCCTCTAACGGTCTCAGTCGCCTCCAGTCATCTCCGGTCGCCTCGGCTACCGGCGCGTCTCGACGGCCAGCACCACGACCGAGACGACGAGCGAGAGGACCGCCACCACGAGACCGAACAGGTAGTACGGGTTCGACCCGGCCGGGTACGACAGGAGCGAAAACAGCAGGAACGACGACCCCATCGCGACGATGACCATCGCTTGTGGGTCGGGGTCGTACGCCTCGGCGAGGGTCTCTCGAACCGTGCGCGACATGCCTCCGCTTCGACGCGCTCGCTCATAGCCTTGTCGCGCGGTTGAACAAACCCGTCTCGGCTGCGGCCGTGTCGGAGCCGCCGCACCGCCGCCGATTCCGACTACCGATGCAGCAGATGCACGTACCGCACCAGCGACCGGTGGACCCGTCGCTCGAACACTCGTTCGACCTCCCAGCCGGCGTCCTCGGCCGCCTCAGCCCACGACCGGTCGGCAACCATCACGCACTCGGGGGCGACCCGGCGGACCTCCGCCAGCGCGCCGCCGACGAGGTCCGCAAGCGAGTGGCGGGCGATTTTCGACTGCCGGCCGTAGGGGGCGTCGAACACCGCGCCGTCCATCGAATCGTCGCGGAGGGGGAGCGCGGTGGCGTCGCCGCGGACCACGTCGCCGGAGCCGACGTAGTGACGCAGGTTCTCCCGCGCGCCGCCGACCATCTTCGCTTGGGCGTCGACGCCGACCACGTCGGCACCGACGAGGCCGGCTTCGAGGAGGACGCCGCCGGTGCCGCACATCGGGTCCAGAATCCGGGCACCGGGCTCCGCGCCGGCCATGTTGACGAAGGCGCGGGCGTCCACGGGGGCCATGCTGCCCGGCTGGAAAAACGGCCGGTCGGTCGGTTTCCGGTCGGTGAAGTCGCGGACGGCCTCGACGGCGGTCCAGCCGACGAGACAGGCGTCCTCGGAGAAGTAGACCCGTAGCTCGTGGTCGGGGTCGTCCAAGTCGACGCCGAAGCCGCGCTCGACGAGCGCCGACCCGAGTTCGCGCTCGGCGTCGGTCGTGCTGATACCGGCGAGTCCTCGCACGTCGCGGGCGCGGACGGCGACGGTCCCCCCGCGGTCGACGTTCGCGGCCGCGACGACGGCGCGGGCGGCCTCGATGTCGGGGTCGCATCGCCCGACCAGTTCGACGACGCGCCGGGTGTAGGCGAGTCGCCTCGCGCGCTCCGGTTCGACGCCGCGGGCGGTGGCGAGACCGGGGGCGACGACCGTCACGCCCGTCGCGGCCGCCTCGGCCTCGCGGGCGGCGAAGGCGTCTTCCTCGCCGGCGAGTTCCAATCCGTACACGCTCGGACCTGACGGGCCGCGGAAATGAGGGTATCGGTCGTCGTCGCGCCCGCGGGGGCGTCGGCCGGCCCGGACCGACCGCGACTCCGCTGAACCTGACACCTCGACGACGGCGAGACTTATATCGGGCGCTCCGAATCCACTCGCATGACCTCTCTCGACGCCATCCTCTGGGGCGCGGCGGCGCTCACCTACGGGCTCGGCGACTACGTCACGACCGTCCTCGGAGTCAGGACGGCGGGCGTGCAGGAAGGCAATCCCCTCGTGCGACGCCTCTCCGGCGGCGACCCCGGTCCCGGCTCGTTCGCGGTGTTGAAGCTCGTCTCGGTCGCGCTGTTCTTCGCGGCCTACTGGGCGCTCAAGCCGGCGGTCGCCCGACTCGCAGTTCCACTTTCGCTGACAGTTCTCGGCGCGGTCGTCACCGCTCGAAACGCCCGGATTATTCACCGCCGCGCGTAAGCTGTCATTCCCTCGCACCAATCTTTTTAACCCTTAAATACGTGACTTAAATCGTTGTATGACCGACCCCAAGGACACAATCAACATCGAAAACGTCGTCGCCTCCACGGGAATCGGCCAAGAGCTCGACCTCCAGAGCGTGGCGATGGACCTCGAGGGTGCCGACTACGACCCCGAGCAGTTTCCGGGACTCGTCTACCGTACGCAGGAGCCGAAGTCCGCGGCGCTCATCTTCCGGTCCGGGAAAATCGTCTGCACCGGCGCGAAGTCGACCGACGACGTCCACGAGAGCCTCGAAATCGTCTTCGACAAGCTCCGCGAGCTTCAGATTCCGGTCGACGACGACCCCGAAATCACCGTGCAGAACATCGTCACGAGCGCGGACCTCGGCGAGAACCTGAACCTCAACGCCATCGCCATCGGGCTCGGTCTCGAAAACATCGAGTACGAACCGGAGCAGTTCCCCGGCCTCGTCTATCGCCTCGACGAACCGAGCGTCGTCGCGCTCCTCTTCGGGTCGGGCAAACTCGTCATCACGGGCGGCAAACAGCCGACAGACGCCGAGGCGGCGGTCGACGTCATCATCTCGCGGCTCTCCGAACTCGGTCTCCTCAACGGGTCGTTCTAACGCCACCGAACCTCGACTGCGTCGCGTAACCGGGACTCGAATCGACCGAATCTAAGTCAGTCGCGTCCTTCGGGCCGGTATGGACGCGCTCACCTTGCAGACGGCTACCGGTGCGCCGGTCACGGCCGTCGCCGGAACGTTCGCGCTGTTCGCGCTGTTCCTCTCTCTCACCGCCCACATCGCCGCGCGGAACGTCCTCGGCGACGTGGAACTCAAGAAGGCGTTCGCCGTCGGCCCGGTCCCGGCGGCCATCGCCGTCGTCTTCACCTCCTTCGGCTGGAACTCCTTCGTCGCGCTCGCGCTCGCACTCGGCCTCGACTTCGGCTTCGTCAAGTACCTCTACGGCCGGTCGACCCGCCTGTCGGCGTACGTGGTCGTCATCCACTTCGTCGTCTCGGTGCTTCTGGGTCTCGTCCTGTTCGGCCTCTCCGCCATCCTGCTGACCGCGCCATTCTGAGGCACCCGCCGTACTTTCTTGCCCGAGGCCGCCGAACTCCCCGTCGTGTCTCCCCGCCGACTCCTCTGGAACGACGCGGAACGCCGGCCGCGCGCCCCGTTTCGCCTGCTCTTGACGCCCGTCGTCTTCGTGGCCGTCTCGCTGGTGGTCGGATTCTCGCTTTCGACCGCGCTCGGCGGCCTCGCCGGGTCGAGCCGCCTCGCGTCGCTCGTCGTCTCGCTCGTCTCGGTCGGCGCGAGCGGTCTCGCCGCGCTCGTCGTCGCGCGGTACGTCGATAGGCGGACCGTCGCGGACCTCGGACTCGGACTCGACCGCGAGTGGGCGGTCGACCTCGGGTTCGGTCTCGCGCTCGGAACGGGCCTGATGACCGCCGTCTTCGTCGTCGGCGTCGCGGCCGGCTGGATTGCGGTCTCTCCCGCCCCGCTCGGCGTCGACCGACTGCTCGGCGTCGGGTCGCTTCTGGCGTTCTTCGTCGTCGTCGGCATCGCGGAGGAACTCCTGCTTCGGGGCATCGTCCTCACCGACGTCGCCGAGGGCCTCCGCTGGCGGTTCGGCCCGGACGCGGCGGTCGCCGGCGGCCTCGCCGTCTCCTCGGCGGTGTTCGGCGTCGCCCACTACACGAACCCGAACGCGGGGTTCGCCAGCACGACGAGCATCACGCTCGCGGGCGTCATGCTCGGCCTCGGCTACGCGCTCACCGGCGACCTCGCCATCCCGACGGGCATCCACATCTCGTGGAACTTCGTGCAGGGCGGCGTCTTCGGCTTCGCGGTCAGCGGCCTCGACTTCGGCACGTCGCTCGTCGAGACGACCGAACGCGGCCCCGACGTGATTACCGGCGGCGCGTTCGGCCCGGAGGCCGGTCTGCTCGGCGTCGGCGCAATCGTCCTCGGCGCGGTCTGCATCGCGGCCTACGTCCGGGTGCGCCGCGGCGACCTCGGGTTCGACCCGTCGGTCACGGTGCCGGAGCTGCGCTGGAAACAGTGAAAACCGGCGCGTCGCTTACTCGACTAACCGCTCGATTTCGGTGACGAGGATGCCGCTCGCGCCGACGCTTTTCAGGTCGCTGACGACCTCGAACACGTCGCGCTCGTTCACGACGGCGTGGACGGCCACGGTCGAGTCGCCGGCGACGTCCATCACGGTCGGGCCGCCGAGTCCGGGGATGACCTCCTTCACCTCGTCGAGCTTCTCGCGCGGCGCGTTCATCATCAGGTAGCGTTTGCCCTCCGCCGAGCGGACGGATTCGAGCGCCATGAGCAACTGCTGGACCTTCGAGTCGTCGACCACGTCGGGGCGGGCGAACAGCCGAACCGACGACGACAGCACCTCGTCGACGACCGCGAGCCGGTTCACCCGCAGGGTCGTCCCGGTCGAGGTGATGTCGATGATGGCGTCGGCCATCTCGACGTGGGGCGTCAGTTCGGTCGCGCCCGTGACCTCGACGACTTCGGCGTCGATGCCCGCCTCCTCGAAGTAGGTCCGCGCGATGTGGGGGAACTCGGTGGCGACGACCTTGCCCGACACGTCCGCAACGGTCTCGATGTCGCCGTCCTCGGGCGCGGCGAGGACGAGCCGACACTTGCCGTACTCCAAATCGAGCAGGTCCTCGAGTTCGTGGCCCGACTCGCGGACCTGGTCGAGACCCGTGATGCCGACCTCGGCGGCCCCGTCGCGGACGTACTCGGGGATGTCGGCGGCGCGGGCGAACAGCACGGTCACGTCGGGGTCGACGGTCCCGGCGTAGAGTTTGCGCTCGGCACCGTTGTCGAGGTGCAGCCCCGCACGCTCCAGAAGTTCAATCGTCGGTTCGTGCAGGCGGCCCTTGTTGGGCACGGCGATTCGCATACCTCCCCGTCACGTCCCGGAGGTAATTGACTTTCGCAAGCCGGAACGGTTTTTGACACGTCTGCGAAGTGTCACCTATGGCTCCCGTCACGTTCGCCGGCGCGCTCGTCGGCGTCTCCCTCCTCGGTGCCGGTTGGTCCCGACTCAGCGCCGGTCGCCTCGAACGCCGAGACGTGTCCGTCCAGCGGTTCAGACAGCGAGTTCGAAGCAACTGGCTCTACGCCGCCATCCTGTTCGTCGGCGTCGTCTGGTGGACGAACGCGGACCGAGCGCTCCTCGCGGCCGTCGGCCTCCAGACCGACTGGCCGTGGGCGGCTCTCGGCTGGGCGCTCACCGGCGTCGGTGCCGCGGTCGTGGCGACCGTCTCGTACATGGGCGCGTTCCCGGTGGCGAGACGCGTGCGAGACGCCGATATGGGCGCGGGAGCGGCGGCCGCGAAGATGTTCCGCTATCAGCTCTTCATCGCGGCGCTCGTCTTCTGCGTGGTGACCGTGCTACACGTCGAATTCCGGGTCTTGGAGACCAGCGGCCTGCTCACCCTGCTCGCGTTCGCAGCCGCCGCGTACGCCTTTTCGGCACCGCTCGTGGGCGTCTCGCAGACGACGACGGTCCCCGACGACGCGACGCGCGAGCGACTCGACCGCCTGTGCGACCGCGCCGGTCTCTCGGTCTCACGGATTCGACTCCTCGACGGCGGCGGCCACCGCTCGGACCACCTCGTCCGCGGCCCGGTCGGTCGGAAGACGCTCTTTCTCACCGACTCGCTGCTCGACCGCTACGACGACGAGACGGTTACGGCGCTCCTCGCGGTCGACGCCGGACGGGTCGTTCGGTTCGTCTACGGGCTTCGGCTGTTCACCGTGACCGCGGCCGGTGCGTTCGTCTTCTGGGGCGTCGCGTGGTCGCCGTTCGGGTTCGTCCTGTCGTTCTTGACCTTCGCCGGAGTCGGCGTGATACTGCTCGTGACCGGCGAGTACGCGAGCAAGCGGCTCGTCTATCGGGCCGACGAGGCGGCGGCAGAACGGGTCGGCCGCGCGGCCGTCGCCGACGCGCTCGCCGCGACCGCCGACGAGGTCGATACCGGCCGCGCGGGGTCGTTCCTCTCGTTCGAGCCGTCGCTGGCATCGCGCATCGAACGGGTCCGAGACGGCTCCGGGGCGGACGAGACGGACGCGTAGGGACCGCTCCGGGGACCCGACGCTATCCTTCGACGAGGTGGTCGAGCAGGCGGTCGAACCGGTCGACGAACCGCTCGGGGAGCGACGGCGACACGTCGTCCAACAGCCGGGTCGTCCGCTCGGGGTGGGTGAGGACGAGCGTCACGCGGTTGTGCAGGTCGCGCTCCTTGCGGACCACGTCGCGTTCGACGAGGTGGTCGAGGTGCCACTCCAGCGTGCTGCGGGCGACGCCGATGTCGTCGGCCACGTCGTCGGGGCGGGCGTCGCCGTGTTCGAGGAGGTGGCCGAGGATGTCGCGGGCGGTCTCCCGGCGGACGAGCGCGAGCGCGCCGCGCTCCCACGCGTCGAACTCGGGGGGGAAGTAGTGCGTCCGTCCGTAGAACTCGGAGCGGCGGACCGTCTCGTCGGAGAGCAGTCTGCGGACGTGGTGTTGTACCTGGCCGGGAGCGAGGTCGAGCGCGCGAACGAGCTCGTTGAAATGGACTCCCGGGTTGTGCTTGATGTGGTCGGCGACGCGGGTTCGTGTCTCACTCATGGGTCGTTGACCCCCGCCTCGCGCTCGATGCTCCGGGCGTAGTAGATGGCCGCGAGGACGAGGCCGGCCATCACGAGGTCCAAGAGGTGTTCGACGACGTGGTGGTCGAACTCGGAGAGGACGCCGCCGAGCGTCAGCGCCGCGACGGCCGCCCGCGACGCGAACGCCAAGAGCGCCAGCGCGACGAGCAGGTGCGACCGCGTCCGCCGCCGGAGGAAGACGGCGACGCCGAGCGCGGCCAGCGTGACCGACGAGACGCCCGCGAGAACGACGACCGCGGTCATCCACGGACCGCCCGCTTGGACGTGCCCCGGAACGAGCGCGAGGTTCGACGGGGGCTCCATGTCCCCCGATACTGGGGGTTCGGACCTAAGGGAGGGTGCTCGTTCTCGATTTTCGGGAATCGGACTACCGCCGGTATTCGGCCCGCTCAGCGCCGAAACGGGCGGTCATCTCTCGCGGCCGCGAGACGGTGGATTCACCACCCCGCCGCCCCGAACGAGCGACATGAACACGCTCCGAATCGCGGGCGGACAGGTGCTCCGCCCCGACGCGACGGTCGAGGACGCGGACGTACTCGTGGACCGCGACGAGGGAACCATCCTCGACATCGGCGCGGACCTCGACGCCGACGCCGACGAGACGCTCGACGCCGAGGGCTGTCTCGTCACGCCCGGTCTGGTGAACGCCCACTGCCACGTGGCGATGACGCTCCTGCGCGGCTACGCCGACGACAAGCCGCTCGACGCGTGGCTCCGCGAGGACATCTGGCCCGCGGAGGGCGCGCTCACGCCCGAGGACGTGCGCGCCGGCGCGGAACTCGGCCTCGTGGAGATGATTAAGTCGGGGACCACCGGGTTCGCGGACATGTACTTCCACGTCCCCGAAATCGCCGCCGCGGTCGAGGAGGCCGGCCTCCGCGCCCGCCTCGGCCACGGCGTCGTCACGCTCGGGAAGGACGACGCGGACGCGCGGGCCGACATCGACGAGAGCCTCGACGTGGCCCGCGAGTTCGACGGCGCGGCCGACGGCCGGATTCGGACCGCCGCGATGCCGCACTCGCTGACGACGGTCGCGGAGGAGTACCTCCGCGAGTTCGTCGCCGACGCCCACGACGAGGGCATCCCGGTCCACTACCACGCCAACGAGACGACCGACGAGGTCGACCCCATCGTCGACGAGCGCGGCGAGCGCCCGCTGTCGTACGCGAAAGACCTCGGCATGCTCACCGGCGACGACTTCCTCGCCCACGGCGTCCACGTCGACGACGCGGAAATCGACCTGCTCGCGGACGCGGGCACCGGCGTCGTCCACTGCCCGGCGTCGAACATGAAACTCGCCTCCGGCATGGCTCCCGTCCAGAAACTGCTCGACGCGGGCGTCACGGTCGGCCTCGGCACCGACGGCGCGGCCTCGAACAACGACCTCGACATGTTCGACGAGATGCGCGACGCCGCGATGCTCGGCAAACTCGCCGCCGAGGACGCCAGCGCCGTCGCCGCCCCCGACGTGGTGCGGATGGCGACCGCCGGCTCCGCCGCCGCCGTCGACCTCCCCGGCGGCGCGCTCGAAGTCGGCGGCGCGGCCGACCTCGCCGTCGTCGACCTCGACGCGCCGCATCTCACGCCCGCGAACGACCTCGTGAGCCACCTCGCGTACGCCGCCCGCGGCTCCGACGTTCGCCACACGGTCTGTGACGGGCGGGTGCTGATGCGGGACCGCGAGGTGCTGACGCTCGACGAGGACGCCGTGATGGCCCGCGCCCGCGAGGCGGTCGCGTCGCTCCGCGAGCGCGTCTGAACCCCCCGTCCGGCCCGCCGCCGCCTCCGACTCGCCGCCGTCTGGTCCGGTCGCACCGCCCTCCAGCCTGCTACCCGGCCAGCTCGATGCGCAGTCCGTCGTCGGTCACGCTGACCTCCATGCGCTCGAACGTCCGGTGGTACTGCGCGACGTGTCGGCCGTCGCTGTGGTCGACCATGATGGACTTCTCGAACAGCGACGCCTCGTGGAGCCGCTTGACCTCCCGGTAGGCCGTCGACAGCGGCACGTCGGCCCGACAGCTCAGCTCCTTGACCGTCAGCGGCTCGTCGGCGACGCGCAAGAGGTCCGGAACTGCGGGGGCGCTCATCAGGGCGAACAACTCCTGTTCGGCGAGCGTCTTGCCGTTATCTATGACGAGCATCGGCCCTCGGCGGTACAATCTCACGGTTGACACTTGTAGATTCGGGGGCGGCGACCGCCTTCGGTAGGGTTTTCGGACCCCTCTCCGAACCCACGGGTATGAGCGAACACTACGCTCCCGTCTCCGAGCACCTCGACGACGTCGAGGCCGCCCGGACGGAGGGACGACGCAAGATGGACTGGGCGCTCCAGCACATGCCCATCCTGCAAGAGCTCCGCGAGCAGTTCGAGTCGGAACAGCCGCTCGCCGGCGAGGTCGTCGGTATGGCGATGCACGTCGAGGCGAAGACGGCGAACCTCGTCGAACTGCTGGCGCTCGGCGGCGCGGAAGTCGCCATCACCGGCTGTAACCCGCTTTCGACCCACGACGACGTGTCGGCGGCGCTCGACGCCCACGACGCCATCACCTCCTACGCCGTCCGCGGCGTCGACGACGAGGACTACTACGCGGCCATCGACGCCGTCATCGCCCACGAACCGACCGTCACGGTCGACGACGGCATGGACATGGTCTTTACCATCCACGAGGAGTACCCCGAACTCATCGACACCATCGTCGGCGGGGCCGAGGAGACCACGACCGGCGTCCACCGCCTCCGCGCGATGGACGAGGACGGCGAACTGAACTACCCCGTCTTCGCCGTCAACGACACGCCGATGAAGCGCCTGTTCGACAACGTCCACGGCACGGGCGAGTCGTCGTTGGCCACCATCGCCATGACGACGAACCTCTCGTACGCCGGCAAGAACGTCGTCGTCGGCGGCTACGGCTACTGCGGCAAGGGCGTCGCCAAGAAGGCCGCCGGCCAGAACGCGAACGTCATCGTCACCGAGGTCGACCCCCGGCGCGCGCTCGAAGCCCACATGGAGGGCTACGACGTGATGCCGATGGAGGAGGCCGCGAAGGTCGGCGACGTGTTCATCACGACCACCGGCAACCGCGACGTCATCACCCGCGAGGACTTCGAGAACATGAAAGACGGCGTCCTGCTCGCCAACGCCGGCCACTTCGACATCGAAATCGACCTCGACGCGCTGTCGGACCTCGCGGTCGACGAGTACGAGGCCCGCGACGGCGTCGACGCCTACGAACTCGAAGACGGCCGCCGCCTGAACGTCCTCGCCGAGGGCCGCCTCGTCAACCTCGCGTCGCCCATCGCGCTCGGCCACCCGGTCGAGGTCATGGACCAGTCGTTCGGCGTGCAGGCCGTCGTCGTCCGCGAACTCGTCGAAAACGGGGACGACTACGACGCCGGCGTCCACGACGTGCCCGACGAACTGGACCGCGAAGTCGCCGAAATCAAACTCGACGCCGAGGGCATCGAGTTCGACTCGATGACCGACGAACAGCGCGAGTACATGGGTAGCTGGGCCCACGGAACGTAAGCCGACCCGCGCTCTCTCTCGTTTCTCACAGCCGCCGCGCGTCAGCGACCGCGTTCGGCCCACTCGCCGGCGTTAGTGCGCGGCCATCTCCGAGAGGACGTTGACGCAGTAAATCCCGGCGAGGATGAGAAGCAGGCCGACGACGCCCGTCAGGTCGACCGGTTCGTCGAACACGACGACGCCGATGGCCGCGACGCCGACGATGCCCAGCGCGGCCCACGTCCCGTACACCACACCGATGGGGAGCTCTTCGAGCGTCAGCGAGACGAGGTAGAACGCGAGACCGTAGCCGACTACCACGCCGAGGCTCGGCACGGGCTTGGAAAACCCCGCGGACAGTTTGAGCGCGGTCGTTCCGACGAGTTCCGACGCGATTGCGCCGGCGAGTAACACGTACGGGTTCATGTCCGTCGGTCCCGCCACGACCCGGATGAGCGTTCTGCAATCGCCCGCCACTTGCGGTTCGTTGCTCGCGGCCGGCCAAGAAACATCAAAATACTAACTTGTGGGCGAGGGAGTCCCGCCTATGACCGAACTCGGGGAACTCGGCCTGTCGAACTACGAGGAGAAGGCGTACCGGACGCTCCTCGTCACGGGAGCCGCGACGGCCGCGACCGTCTCGGACGCGAGCGGCGTCCCGAACGGCCGGGTCTACGACGTGCTCAACGGGCTTCGGTCGCGCCGACTGGTCCGCGCGCAGTCGACCCAGCCGACGCGGTACGCCGCCGTCGACCCGGGCGCGGCGGTCGAGCGACTGCTGGCCGAGCGCGCGGCGGAACTGCGCGAGGAGTGGACGCGATACCGCGACGTGGCCGACGCGGTCCGGTCGAACCTCCTGCCGACGCCGCCGGCGGACGGGAGCGTCTGGCTCGGCCGCCTCGGCGGCGACGAGATGCGGACGGCGATGCACGAACACGTCCGGGCGGCGACCGAGTCCGTCTCCGCCGCGGTCGGCCCGCCGTACGAGCGGGCGTCGTGGGAGACGCTCAGAACCGAGTTCGACGCGTTCTTCGAGGGCGCTCGCGACGACCTCGACGTGTCGCTGCTCCTCAGCGACCCCGTGCTCGACTCGCTTCCCGACGAGTTTCGGGGCCTCGTGGCGTCGAAGCCCCAGACGGTTCGAATCCGCGTCCTGCCGCACCTGCCGGTCTCGTTCGACGTCGTCGACGGGACGGTCGCGTCGGTCGACATTCCGCACCCGCAGTCCGCCGCCGACCGCCTCGGCGTCGTCGTGGTGACGGACGCGGGCGTCGTCGACGAGTTCGACCGCCAGTTCCGGGCGCTGTGGGGGGACGCCGTCCCGCTTTTCGAGTGACGCCGCGCATCTCGTCTGCGCTCCCGGACGCCGGTCGCCCCATTTATCACCGCCCGCGGCCGACTCCCGACCATGTCTTCGAACAGAAAGGGAGACCGACGCGAGCGCGAACTCGTCAACGCTCTCGACGAGGCCGGCTTCGCCGTCATGCGCGCGCCCGCCTCCGGGAGCGCGACGACGCGCGAACTCCCCGACGTGCTCGCGGGCAACGGCGAGGTGTTCTACGCCATCGAGGCGAAGGCCTCCAGCGGCCGCCCCATCTACCTGAGCGGCGAGGAGGTCGAAGCGCTCGTCTACTTCTCGCGGAACTTCGGCGCGAAGGCTCGCATCGCCGTCCGGTTCGACCGCGAGGACTGGTACTTCTTCCACCCCGGCGACCTCTACGTGACCGACGGCGGGAACTACCGCGTCAAAAAGGAGACGGCGCTGGCGGAGGGCGAGGACTTCGAGTCGTTCACCGGCGGCCCGACGCAGACCAAACTCGGCGGCGACTGAGGTCGCGACGCGATTTTCCGCGCTCGCTCACGCCCGAGCGAGCCGCTCGCCGAGCGAGTTCGCGCCCACGAAGCCGCGCTCGACGCGGCTGAGCCGCGAGGCGGGGAACCGGTAGGCGTGCAGTTCACCGAGGTCGGAGAGACCGGCGTTCACCGGCAGCGAGTCGAGATAGACCGCCTCGAACGTCGGTTCGTGGTCGCCGTAGTCGGCGTTCGTCTCGTACGCCGAGACGAGGGTTCCCGTCTCCGTCGGCGTCTCGTCGGCGCGCGTGCCGAGCGCCCGCGTGACGACGAGGAGGCCGCCGCTCTCGCGGTCGCGGACGAGGTCGCCGGCGCGGTGGTCGTGGTCGCGACAGAGCTGCGGCCCCGTCGCGTCCATCGGAACGAACGTCTCGTCGCCGCAGACGGCGCAGGTGGCGCGCCGGCGGCCCGGCGGCGGGACCTCGCCGCGGGTGATTTCGATGGCGACCCGGCGGAGGTGCTTACAGCGGGCGTGCCGGATGGCGTTGTCGGGACAGGTGCAGGTGCGCGCCTCCACGTCGACGACGTAGGTGCCGCCGTCGGTCTCGACGACGTAGCGACCGTCTCGGAGCGGCCGGACGGCCATCGGTTCGACGCGGGCGCGGCGGGCGCGCCCGGACAGTCCGTCCGACGGAAGCGTTGTCTTGCGGCGCACCGGGCGGCGAGTCGACGCGGGTGTGTGTGCGATGTGCGTCATGGTGGTGCGGGATTCCGACCCTCCCAGCGGCCGTTCGGGGTCGGTTTCCGTCACCTGCGTGTAGGTTCTCGAACGACCTAAACCCTCGTTTCGTGTGGAAAATCGGGCGCGTGAGTGGCTCTCGTCGGGCATCCGCCCATCGAAGACCTTTTAGAACGGCCGCGGATACGTCGTCGCATGGCTATCGAAGCGGAGATGCGGCGGAAGATTGCCGTCTCCATCGTCGCGGTCGGGGTGTTTATCGCCCTCATCGTCGGCATCGGTGCGACCTACAACCAGAGTGGACTCGTCTCCACCGGCGGGCTCGCACTCGTCGGCGCTATCACGGCGTTCGTCCTCGTGATGGCTGGTATCGGCGTTTGGCTGTCGCGTTCTTCCTAATCCGGCTGGTCGGTTTCGACGACGGGTTCGCCGTCGCGCGGGCGCTCGACGCGCAGCGGCGGCGCTCGCGGGTTGGCTACGTCGTCAGCACGGACTCCGTCAGTCGGCGGCTTCGTCGGTGGCGTCCGCGTCCGCGTCGTTCGTCGCCGTCTCGAAGTAGTTCATCGGGTGCTCGATGGTGTCACAGCGGTCGTCGCGGTTCACACAGAGGTCGTACGCCTGCATCGTCTCGCAGGTCGGCGGCGCGTACTGCGACCCGCTCGAATCCGCGAGGACGGTCGCCCGCTTCTGCAACGCCTCGGCGGTTTCGTCGCCGACGACGCCCCCGACCTCCTCGGGGTCGAGGCCGACGCCGACGAGGAACGCCGCGAGCGCGAACGCCGCCTCGTTCGGGAGCGACTCGCCCTCTCGCGCCCGCGCCAACAGCGCCTCGACGCAGGGCGGGAAGTGGTCGGGGTCCACCGCGTCGACGTAGACGGCGTTGACCGCGCCGCGGTCCGAAAGCAGGTTCCGCAGGCGCTCGACGTGGGGTTTGAGCGCGTCGGCGAGGCGGTCGCCCGCGTCGCTGCCGCGGACGGCGAAGGGAAGCCCCTCGGCGACCCGGCGGCGGACAGCCTCGCGGAGCAGCTCCGAGAGCTCCTCGCGGGTGACGCGGACCGCGCCGTCGGCCAGCGAGCGGTTGACGAGTCGCCAGTCAGCGCCCCAGTCGGTGTCGGAGTAGGTGAGATACGGCCCCACGTCGACCCAGTAGTGGGCGGGCGCGCGGCGGCTGTTGCGGGTCCGGTTCGACTCGGCCCGCACCGCGCCGTCGAGGTCGAACTCGCGGAGGAAGTCGTCGAGACTCGCGCGGGCCTCGCCGTGGACGTCGTCGTCGCCGGCGTCGAAGTCAGCGAGCATGCGCTCGTAGGCCGTGTCGGCCTCGGCGCGGGCGTACTTGTCCACCGCCGCGGGCGTCTCGACGAGCGAGACGATGATGCGCGAGATGGGGTACGAAAGCAGTTCCGTCTTGGTCTCCCGCGGGTAGGCCTCGTCGGGGTCGGGTTCGACGGTGCCCTCCATGAGGGCGCGTTCGACGCGCTCGACGCCACGCTCGACGGCCGGGGCGTCCTCTGCGACGAGCGTCGCGATGGCGACGTCCGCCGATTCGACCGCCTCTCTGGCCGCGGCGAAAAACGGGTATCGGGCGTGGAGCGGGCGCATCCGCATACCGCCACGTTCCGGGTGCCCACCGATAAACGCGACGGATTCGGCGGTGGCGCACGGGTCGCGTGACCCCGTCACAGACCCCGCCGCGACGACGGCGCATCACACAACCTATTACCGACCACTTCCTCAGGCTCTCACGTGCCGCACTTCGACTACCCGTGTCCGGACTGCCGCGCCACGACCAGTCTCCACGACGCCGACTGTCGCTTCGAGGGGACGCCGTGGGTCGAAGTCGAGCGGGCTTACGTCGACATCGTCTCCGTCCTCGCGGGCGGCCCGTGCGACGAGGAGACGCTCCGCCGCGAAGCGCCGGGCGAGTGGGGGCCGCTTCAGCAGGCCGCGCTCCGCCGACTCAAGCGCGACGAGCGGGTGTCGGACGCGAACACGGGCGTTCTCCGACTGCGCACCGCCGAGGAGTTCAGAGAGGAGGTCTCGGAGCCGACCCGGGAGCCGATGCGGACGCTCCACCAGTACGGGAGCGTCCCCGGCTGTCACGACAACGCCGTCTTCGCCATGATAGCGTGGTACGAGATGGTCGGCCTGTCGTGGCCCGAGACGCGCGAAAACGTCGTCAACTGGCTCCGCGACACCGGCGCGTGGGACCGCGGCGGCTTCGAGGAGGCGACGCCCGCCGAACTCGTCGAGAAGAAGCGCCACGTCTACGAGGCGGGCTACGGCTGGAAGGAAAAGGCCGTCTCGGCCAAGCGCGTCATCGACCGCTACCGCTCTTGAGTCGACGCCGCGACCGAACCGCGTCATCGCGGCCGACGAGTCGGGCGGCGCGGTCGCTGACCGCTGAGAATCGAGAGAAACGAGTGGGACGGCTCGGTGGTCGGACAACGACGCGGCCGCCGAAACGTCCGCTCAGTCGCTCTGGATGCGCGGGGCGAGCATGTACGTGATGGTGCCCATCCCTTCTGCGATTTGGTAGTGAAGCTTGACCGGGAACTCCTCGCCGAGTTCGACGGTGACCTCGGCGTCGGTCGGAATCGCCTTGTTCATGTCTTTGAGATAATCGAGCGAGAACAGCGAGTCGGCCGCGCCGGCTTCGATGCTGATGAGGTCCGCCGGGGGAAGCGACAGGTCCACGTCGTCGGTGTCGCCTTCGGCCTCGATGTGGAACGTCTCTTCGGCGCCGTCGACGCGGAGGCGGATGTGGTCCGAAACCATGTCGGCCGCCTTGATACCGCGGTCGAGGTGCGTCCCTTCGAGGACGATGTTCGCTGCGAGGTCGAGGTCCGGGATGTCGGGCTCCTGGCGAATCGAGTCGGGGTCGATGAGCGCGAGCGTGTACGACAGCCCGTCGATGCGGATGTTGAGCTTGCGCGTCTCCTCGTCGAGCGTGAGGTGGATGAGGTCGCCCGAGCCCGCCATCCCGGCGACCTCTTCGAGGCGAGAGAGGTTGACGCCGATGACGCCGCCGTCGGCTTCGTAGGATTCGAACGCCGCCGCGTCGAGCGTGAGGTCCACCATGCCGACGTTCGCGGGGTCGACGGCGCGGATGGAGAGACTCTCCTCGTTGAGTCGAATCTTACACTCGTCGACGAGGACGCTCACGGAGTCGAGCGCGTCCCGGAGCGTCGCGGCGCTCACGATGGCCTTGAACATATGTGCCGTCGTACGACAGCGGTCTTAAAAATACTCCTGATTTGGACTCACCGCAATATGATGTTCGCACGCTCTCCCGCGTGCGCGCTCCCGCGAGCACCCCACCGCTCCCCTCGGCTCCCCATGGGTGTTGTTGTCACTGCCTTCGTACATAGCTAATCCGACGATTTCGAGGGTTTCGGGCTTCAAAGCACTCAAATAGCTGATTGTGTAACTCCAGACCATGGCGAACGAGGAGACGAAGCCAGCCGCCCGCCGACGAGGTGCCGAGCGATGACCGACGCCGCCGATGTCGATGTTGACGCCGACGCCGACGCGACTACGACCCGCGTCGCCTTCGTCTGCGTCCAGAACGCCGGCCGGAGTCAGATGGCGACGGCCTTCGCCCGCCGGGAGCGCGACGAGCGCGGCGTCGGCGACCGCATCGAGGTCGTCACCGGCGGCACCGACCCCGCCGACCATGTCCACGACGAGGTCGTCGAGGTCATGGGCGAGAAGGGGTTCGACCTCGCCGACGAGACGCCCCGCGCAATCGAGCAGGACGAGATTATGAACGTGGATATCGTCGTCACGATGGGTTGTTCGGCCGAGGGCATCTGTCCCATGACGTGGCGCGGCGACGCCCGCGACTGGGACCTCGACGACCCGGACGGCCGGGACCTCGATGCGGTCCGGGCGATTCGCGACGACATCGAGGGGCGCGTTTCGGCGCTGTTCGACGAACTCGCGGGTTAGCCGAACAGCCGCTCTCGGAGCGACCGTCGCCGGGGGCGCTCGGCCAGCAACACGGTCGTCTCGAGGTCGTCGAGCACGGACAGCGCCAGCGACCCGCCGACGAGTCGGGACAGCAGGCCGGTCTCCGTCGCGCCGACGAGGACGAGCGACTTGTCCGCCGCCGCCTCGCCGATGACGGTCTCCACGTCGCCCGTCTCGACCAGTTGCTCCACTCCGTGTAGGTCGTGTTCCGCGACCCACTGTTCGAGGAACTCCCGACCGGCCGCGACCTCGTCAGCGACGTGCAGCACCGAGATGTGCGCGTCGGTCGTCGCTTGCAGCGCTCGTGCGACCTCCGCGGAGAGGTCAGACGAGTGCCCGCCCGCCGTCGGGAGCAGCACCTCGCTCGGGTCGAACTCCTCCCCGTCGAGGACGACCACGTCGCACGGGAGGTCGTGCGTCAGTTCGTCGAGCGCGCCCTCGACCCGTCCGCCGGCGAGTTTCGCGCCGCTGTGGCCCATGATGACCCGGTCGACGCCGTGTTGGCGCGCCGCGTCGAACACCTCCGCGAGCCCCTCGTGGGAGAGAATCGTCCGCGTGTCGACCGGCACGTCCAGCTGTTCGACGTCGGCTCGCGCGTCGGCCATGAGCCGTTCGGACGCCTTCGAGATGCGGTCGCGTTGGTCGGCCGCGGCCGCCAGCGAGGTCTGGTCCGGGACCTGAATGACGTGGGTCGCGAGGACCCGCCCGCCGTCGAACTTCGCGAGCGCGGCCGCGAGCGTCACGAGCGCCCGCTCGGTTCGGGGGCTCGAAACCGCGACCATCGTCGTCGTCGCGGGCGCGTCGTCGATGCGACCCGACCCGTTCGGCGCGACCGTCGCCGCGGCGTCGACGACCGTGTTCGGTAGCTCGTCGCCCCGAGAGAGGATGTGCCGACCGAGAAGCCCCTGTCTGTCGGCGTTGTTGCGTGCGTACACGAAGTACCAGACCACGGCACCGACGACGAACAGCCCCGAAAGCAGGAGCTCTTCCCCGCCGACGAACGCCAGCAGTCCGAGCGAGAGCGCCATGCCGACGAGCGGCGTAACCGGGTACAGCGGCACGGTGAACGCCGGGTCGTACTCCGGGTCAGTCTCCCGGAAGACGATGAGCGCCGCGTTCATGAGCGCGTAGACGACGAGGTGGAGGACGCTCGCGGCTTTCGCCAACACCTCGATGTCTCGGCCGAGCGCCGCGATGAAGAGGATGATGACGGCACCCGTGACGAGAATCGACCGGTAGGGCGTCGCGTAGTTCGGGTGAATCTCGTTGAGCCAGTTGGTGACGATTCGGTCCCGGCCCATCGCGAAGTTGATTCGGGCCGACGCCAGAATCGACGCGTTCGCGCTGGAGGCGGTCGCGAGGAGCGCGCCCAGCGTCACGACGGTGACGGCGAGGCCGGCCAGCCCGCCGGGGAACGCGAGTTGCGTCGCCTGCGTCAGCGGCGCGCTCTGGCTCAGGTCCGGCCACGGCACCACGCCGAGCATGATGCTCACGAGAATCGCGTAGAGGACGGTGACGATGGCGACGCTCCCGATAACCGCCAGCGGGAGGTTCCGGCCGGGGTTCTTCAGCTCCTCGGCGACGGTCGCAATCTTCGCGTAGCCGAGAAACGAGACGAACACGAGCGCCGTCCCCGGCAGGATGGCACCGTAGCCGAACGGCGCGATACCGCCGTCACCGACGAGCGTTGCGACGTCGAACGACAGCCAGCCCTGGACCGCGAACAGGGCCAGAATCGCCAACAGGACGGTGACGATGACCGTCTGTACGCCGCCGGTCTCCTTGGCACCGATGTAGTTGACGCCCACGAAGACGGCCCCGGCGACGAGCGCGCCGACCTGCACCTCGTTGAGAAAGAGGAACTCCGGCATCGGCACGAGCGTCGCGAGGTACTGCCCGAAGCCGATGCTGTAAAACGCGGAGGCGAACGCCAGCCCCATCCAGTCGCCGAGGCCGGCGATAGAGCCGAACAGCGGCCCGAGCGCGCGGTTGACGTAGTAGTAGCCGCCGCCGGCTTTCGGCATCGCGGTGCCGAGTTCGGAGACCGAAAGCGCGTTCACCAGCGCGATGAGCCCCCCGACGACGAACGAGGCGACGACGACCGGGCCGGCGGTGCTGGCCGCGACGCCGGGTAGGACGAAGATGCCCGCGCCGATCATCGTCCCGATGCCGATAGTCAGCGCCGACAGGAGGCCGAGGTCCTTCGCGAGTTCCTCGTCGCTCATCCGTTGGCCTCCGTGCTGGGACCCTCGCTCCGTCGCTTCGGAACCCGCTGTTCGGGTCGGAGCGCCGCGCTGTCGGCCGTCTCGGTGACGTTCGTCTCGTGCATAGTCGCTACCCGGTTGTGTAACGATATAAGTTCTACCTTTTCACTTCGAATTCGAAAATAGAAATGGATATAATTTCTAAGAACGAAATCCCCGTGGGTCATCCGTCTCCGGGCTGGCTCGTCTTCGCGGTCCCTCACGGGCCGGTACGGGGCCGTCCTCACCTCGCGGCTCCTCGGTCGAGCAGTTCCGTCTCGCAAGACGGGCGTCGTCCAGACAAGCCTTATATGAAAACGCGGGGTAGCTAACTTCGCAAACCGAAACGCGACACAGTCACCGATGCCATATCGCAACACCGACCACCGGCTCGACGAGATTGACCGCCGCATCCTCTACGCCCTGATGGACGATGCGCGTAACACGTCCGCCAGCACGCTCGCGGCGGAGGCCGGCGTCTCCGGAGCCACTATCCGGAACCGAATCCACAAGCTCGAAGACTCCGGCATCATCCGCGGCAGCACCGCGCAGGTCGATTTCGAACTCGCCGGCGGGAAGCTCACGAACCTCTATCTCTGCGACGTTCCCGTGACCGAACGAGAGGCGCTCGCTCACGAGGCGCGGGCGATTCCGGGCGTCATCAACGTCCGGACGCTGATGACCGGTCGCCGCAACCTCCACGTCCTCGCGGTCGGCGAGAGCACCGGCGACCTCCGGCGCGTCGCGCGGTTGCTCACCGACATCGGCATCCACATCGAAGACGAAGACCTGCTCGAAGAGGAGCTGTTCGCCCCCTACGGCCCGTTCGACCCCGACGACGGCGGTCACGCGCCCGAAGCCAACGATTTCATCAGCCTCACCGGCGACGCGAGCGTCGTCGAGGTCCCCGTGCAGTCCGACGCGCCGATAGCCGGCCTCACGCTCGAAGACGCCTCCGAGCGGGGGATTCTCGACGACGAGACGCTCGTCATCGCCATCGAGCGGGGCGACCGCGAACTCACCCCGCACGGGGACACGGTCATCGAGCCGGACGACATCGTGACGGTTCTCTCCCGCGCCGGCGGGGACGCGGATGCGGACGCGCTGTCGGCGTTCCGCGGTCCACAGACGGAGTCGTCTCCGGGCTGACTTCGGCGGTGTCGCGTCCGCGGTCCCCGCGCTGGCAGCCGCGCCGCCCCGTCTCCGGGCGCTATCCGATGTGCCTTTCCGGGCTGACCACGTCACACCCGATATGAACGCGAATTCGCCGGCTGTTCCCACGCGGAACATCACGGGCAGTTCAACGAGGTAAGTATGGCACGGAAAGACCACTACTACAACAAGGCCAAACAGGAGGGCTACCGCGCCCGCTCGGCCTACAAGCTGAAGCAACTCGACGGCGACGCGGGTCTGTTCGGTCCCGGCAACACCGTCGTCGACCTCGGTGCCGCCCCCGGCGGGTGGCTCCAGGTCGCCTCCGAAGAAGTCGGTGACCACGGCAAGGTCGTCGGCGTCGACCTCCAGCGAATCCGCGGCATCGACCGCGACAACGTCCAGACGATTCGCGGCGACATGACCGAAGACGAGACGAAGGAGGAACTGACGGCCGTCATCGGTGAGCGCGGAGCCGACGCCGTCGTCTCCGACATGGCACCGAACATGACCGGCGAGTACTCGCTTGACCACGCCCGCTCGGTCTACCTCGCCCGACAGGCGTTCGAGGTCGCACAGGAGCTGTTGGCGACCGGCGGCGACTTCGCCGTGAAGGTGTTCGACGGCCCCGACGTGGCGGACCTCCGCGCCGACATGGAACGGGAGTTCCAGTACGTTCGGTCGATGCGCCCCGACGCCTCCCGCGATAGCTCCTCCGAGCAGTACCTCGTCGGCAAGCACTTCCTCACCGCCCCGGTTCGGAAGGGCGACGA
The DNA here is from genome assembly GCF_003383015.2 of Haloferax sp. Atlit-48N. Classification (NCBI taxonomy): domain Archaea; kingdom Methanobacteriati; phylum Methanobacteriota; class Halobacteria; order Halobacteriales; family Haloferacaceae; genus Haloferax; species Haloferax sp. Atlit-48N. The sequence continues at coordinate 171,783 of NZ_CP137689.1, forward strand.
ACTCGACGTGGAAATCGTCGACGTGGGAAGCGAGGGCGACGGCATCGCCAAAGTCGAGGAGTTCACGCTGTTCGTCTCCGGGACGGAGGCGGGCGACACGCCGACGGTCCGCGTCACCGACGTGAAACCGCGGTTCGCGTTCGCTGAACCAATCGACGAGGAAGACTGAGACGACGACTGCGCGCCGATTCTCACGTCGGTTTCCGCGTCGAGTCCGGCGCGTCCCGTGCCCGCCCGCGACCGCGCCGACGGCTCCGCGCCCGCCGCAATTTGTGTCTAACTTCGGGCAACCATTATCCGTGTTTGACACGACTCTGCTCGTGTCACCCATGTCAGCAGATACGACGACCACCGAGTCCCAACCGTTGTTCACCGGCCTCCCGTCGGGTATCGTTCCGTACGTCGCCATCCTCGGGGCGTTGGCGTCCGTGTACGCCCACCTCTCTCTCGCGCCGGTGTTGATGCAGTTCGACCAGACGCAGGCGATTCTGTTCGTCCTCGCGGGCGTCGGCTTCCTCGCGGGCATCGCCGTCTACCTGAGCAAGTTCTGGCGGCGCGAGTTCTACCTCGTCGCCATCGCGTTCGCGCTCGCTCAAATCGCGGCGTGGGCCGTCATGAGCGGGCGAGTCAGCGAGATGGCGATTCTCTCGAAGGGCGGCGAGGCTGTCTTCAGCGCCGCGGCGGCGTACCTCTATCTGAGCGACTCGCCCGAGACCGACGGGGCCGCCTGAGCCACGTCCCGCGTTCGACCCGTCGCCCCGCCGTCTCGACGTTCTGGCGGTCCGCCGCCCCGTCGCATCTTTTCACTCAACGACCACGAGGTCGAGTCGGAGCCCCGTCCGGCAGCCCTTCCAACCGCCGCGACAGGCCCCGGTGGCGAGGATGTCGCCGAACGACGTGTAGGTCCCGCAGTTCGGACAGCGAATCCCCATCTCCATCCCGTCTCGCTCGGTGAGCCTGTGGCGGTGCTCGTCGGCCATACATCGTGTGGTATGCTACCAAAAGAGATAAGCCGTCCGTCGCCCCGGCCGGCGTCTCAGTCCGCGACCCAGCCGTCGGTCGAGGACTCGTCGTCGCCGCGGAGGAGCGCGACGGTCCCGTAGACGAACGGGGTGTCCACGATTGCGATGAGGAGCTTCAGGAGGTACTGCCCGACGGCGAGGCCGACGAGGACGTTCCACGGGAGCACGTCTCCGATGCCGAGGACCGTCGGCGCGGCGTAGAACCCGACGCCGACGAAGATGACCGTGTCGATGGCCTGACTCGTCGCCGTCGAGACGATGTTGCGGAGCCAGAGGAGCGAGCCGTCGGTCAGCTCGCGGATGCCGTGGAAGACGACGACGTCCCAGTTCTGACTCACGAGGTACGCGAGCAAACTCCCGGCGACGACGTTCGTCCCCGACGAGAGCACCGTGGCGAACTGCGCGGCGAACTCGGGGTTCGCGGCGGGCGCGGCGATGGTGCTCCAGACGAGGCCGAGGAGGACGAAGTTCATGGCGAAGCCGACGTTCACCATGACCTGCGCCGCCCGGCGGCCGTACAGTTCGGAGTAACAGTCGGACGCGAAGAAGGTGAGCGCGTACGCCAGCGCCGCTCCCGGCATGAGGATGGCCGCGCCGACGAACGGGAGTTCGCCCACCGCCGACGGCAGGGGAATCGAAAGCAGTTTCGACGCCGTCAACTGCGCCGTCGTCAGCGCGGTGACGAACAGGCCGACGAGGGCGACTTGTCCGATGGCCGAGCGCCCCTCACTCATCTTCGACGAGGCGGTTGTGTCGGTCGTCGATTTCGTCGAGGATGTCGAGCGTCTTCCGGATGGACGCCCGAACCGCATCGCTTCGGTTCACGAACTTCTTGTCGTCGCCGACGTGCTCGTCTAAGTCCGCGAGCAGTTCGTCGGGTATCTCGACGCTTATCTTGGCCATACTCGGGGATTCTCGTGAGAATACTTAACGCCTTTTCAACGGCCTCAGCGGCGATATCTGGCGCGTCTTCGCGTCGTCGAGTCGACGGGGTCGTGACGCCCCTCGCGGGTGCGCCGCGCTCACTCCGCCGCGCCGCGGGCGGGCGAGAGGTCGCGCCGGCCGCCGACCGTCAGCACGAACAGGACGCCGAGACCGACGCCGTAGGCCGCCATCAGCGGGAGCGTCACCATGAACATCGTCGTGATGCTCGCGGGGGTGAACACCGCCGAGATGGCGAGGATGAACACCGTGACCTCGCGCCAGCGATTCCGCATCATCCGGTAGCTGATGCCGGCGGTGTTGAGAAGCACCATCAGGATGGGCACGTCGGCGAGGAGGCCGATGCCCGCGGTGGTGAAGAAGATGAGCCAGAAGAAGTTGGTGATGCGGTAGGAGATTATCATGTTCGCCGCGAGCGCGTCTTCGACGAGGAACGTGATGACCGTCGGCGCGACGTAGGTGTAGCCGAGCGCGAAGCCGCCGAGGAGGCCGCCGGCGAGCGCGCCGGTCCACACGAAGACCGTCCGGCGACGCTTGCGGATGATGTTGCGCTCGCGGAGCGCGGGCCACACGAAGTACGCGACGAGCGGGAGCGTCGCCAGCACGGCCAGAATCGTCGAGAACTTCACCTCGAAGATGAGCGCCTCCATCGGGTGGAGCGCGACGACGTTGAGGACTTCCTCGGGTCGCACGGCGGCTGGCAGTCGGCCGAGGAAGTCGTCGTACACGTCCCTGATACCGCCGGTGTAGAGCCAGCCGAACGTCGTCGCGAGGACGAGCATGAACCAGCCGACGACCCAGAACGCCCGCGAGGTGAGCGAGTCGACGATGAACGCGATGTCGGTGTAGTAGCCGCCGATGTCGTCCTCGTCGGTCTCGCCTTCGGTCAGTTCGGAGACGAACGCGCCGCCCGCGCGGGTCGTCCGGTCTTCGAGTTCGCCCGGTTCGTCTTCGGCGTCGGCCGCTTCGGCCTCGCGGTCCGCCTCGGCCTCGTCGAATCGGTCGATGAGCGCCTGCGCTTTGGCCTTGTCCCCGTCGTCGATGGCGGCCGACGCGAGGGCCATCACCTCGTCTTCTTCGAGGTCTGCGAACGCCTCCGGCGGCGCGGCGCGGACGCCCGCCACGTCGAGCGCCGAGAGGTCGAGTTTCGTCGGGTCACCGACGCCGACTTCGGTCCGTTCGAGTCGCTCGATGTCGCGGTAGACGAGGTAGGCGAGTCCGAACGCGAGGCCGACGACGCCGCCGGCGACGACGAACGCGCCCAACGCGACCCCCGAACCGGGAGCGAGGAACACGTAGTCGCTGCCGATTGCGGCGAGGCCGTCGTTCGCGAGTTCGACGCCGCCGTACTCGTAGAAGGCGTAGACGAGGAGGCCGCCGACGACGCCGACGCCCGCGAGGAGGTTCCAGTGGGTTGTCGCGGTCGATTTGACGTCCATCTTCTCGCTGCCGCGTTTGGCCGTGACGACCACGCGAGCGAGATAGAGGCTGAAGGCGTACAGCGAGATGACGGGCACCGCCCACATGATTTGGGTGAACGGGTCCGGCGGGGTGAACAGCGCGCCGAAGGCGAAGATGCCGACGATGGCGTGCCGCCACTTGTCGCGGAACAGCTCGTAGGGGACGATTTCGGCGTATGAGAGCCCGGTCATCGCGAGCGGGAGTTGGCTCGCGAGGCCGAACGAGAGCGTGAGCAGGAAGATGAACTGCGCCCACTTCACGATGGAGTAACTCGGCGTGAAGCCGGCGGAAATCGCGTTCTGCGCGAGGAACGCGAACGTGAACGGGAAGAAGACGAAGTAGCCGTAGGCGACCCCCGCGGCGAACAGCGCGACCATCGTCAGTCCGATGAGCGCGAGTTTCCACGGCGCGACGGGCGATTTAGGCCACGCGTCCCGCGCTTTCAGCGCGTCCCGCGAGACGTAGATAAACGGCGGAAGCGCGAACAGCACCCCCACGACGAGACCGATTTTGGCCTGCAAGAGAATCACGTCGAAGGGGGTCTGGGCGATGATGCTGACGTTGCCGGAGACGCTGGCGTCCATCTGCGCCTTGGTCACGCCACGGAAGAACTCCCAGACGTAGAGTCGGAGCGCGTAGAACGTGCCGAGGAACCCGACGAGGAAGACGATAAAGACCTTCTGGAGGTCTTTTTGCGCCGCTCGGAGCATCGCACCGGCGGTCTCGCGGCCCGCCGCGATGGTCTGTTGGGTGTCCTCGTCGAGGGCGCTGGACATACGTACGTGGCGAAAGCAGTCTGGCGGTTATCAATCTTTTTCACCGCGGGCGTGAGTTCGGCTCCCTCGGCGCGCCTCCTCGGGGCGATGCGAAAAGACCTATAACTGGCCGGAAGCGTAGGACACCTGAATGGCGGACGAGGAGCGTGACGCAGGGCTCTCTGCGGCCGACGACGAGACGGACGCCTCGGACGACACCGACCAGCGCTCGTCCGACGGCGACGCCGACGACGCCGACGACGCGTCTTCGTCGTCCGACGGTCCGGTTTACGGTCGAGTCACCCCGCGAGACGAGACCGTCACCCATGGGTCTGACGACGACGCTTCTGCCGACGCTGCTGCCGAGACGGCCGACGACGGCGACGACTCCGATTCCGATACCGACGCGGCTCCCGACGACGCGGATGATTCAGCTACCGGCTCCGACGCCGACTCTGACGACGAACCGCGTCTCCTCGCGGACGACGAACACACGTCGCACGTTCCCGAGGGGACGTACGACGATTCGAGCGACGAGTCGGCTGACGACGCCGACCCGGACGCGGCGGCCGACGGCGCGAGCCCGGCGCTGACCGGCGAGGACGAGATGGGCGGTGTGGCCCCGTCGTCCGTCTCCGCCGAGGACGCCGACTTCGACGACCCCGAGTTCGAGAGCGACGACTTCGACGACGAGGACGCCGGCGGCCTCGTCGGCGAGGCCCCCGAGAGCGACCAGGAGATGCCGCTGACCGCGCACATCGAGGAGATGATTCGCCGGTTGGCGGTCGTCCTCGGCGTCGCCGGCGCGATTACGCTCGTGCTGTTTCCCGGCGCGGACATCCTCAACGCGCTCGTGGACACGCAGGCCGCCTTCGGCGTCCACATCCCGAGCGCGACCGACGTCATCAACTTCCTCTGGAACTCCCACATCCCCGGCGCGGAGACCATCGTCGACCGCCGGCCGCGGCTCTACGGCCCGCTCGAACTCATCCTCACCAAACTGAAGGTCGCCGGCCTCGCCGGGACCGTCATCGGCCTCCCCGTGTTCGTCTACGAGACGTACCTGTTCATGCGCCCCGGTCTCTACCCCAAAGAGCGCAAGTACTACCTCGCGGCCGTCCCGACGAGCCTCGTCCTCGCGCTCGTCGGCGTCCTCTTTGCCCACTTCGTGGTGCTGCCGGCCATCTTCGCGTACTTCACCTCCTACACCGAGGGGACCGCGGTCGTCGCGTTCGGCCTCAAGGAGACGTTCAACCTCATTCTCATCCTGATGGGCTACATGGCGGTCGTCTTCCAGATTCCGCTGTTCGTGGAACTGGCCATCATGATGAACCTCGTCACCCGACGGTGGCTCGAAGACCGCCGCCTGCTGTTCTGGGGCGCGTTCCTCGGCCTCGCGTTCCTCGTCAGCCCCGACCCGACCGGGATGGCCCCCATCATCATCGGCGCGACGATGATTACCCTGTTCGAGGGGACGCTCGCGGCCTTACGCTGGACCGGGAACTGACCGGCGTCTCGTTTTCCTCCCGTCGCTCCCTCGGCCGGGTCGTTCTGCCTCGCTTTCAGCGACGGCCGCCCGTTCAGAAGACCTATGTCATAATGATTGAAATAGTGACACGATGGCCGACCTCGTCGCCCTGTCTGCGGTCGCCCTCCCGCTCTGGTTCGCCGTGAGCGTCTGGGCCGGCATCGACGCGACCAGACACAGTTCGCACAACGCCTTCCTCTGGGGCCTCTCGGTGTTCGTCGGCGGGATTCTCGGCTTGACGCTGTACCTCAACCTCGGGCGCGACGAACCCGGGGTGGGCCGCCGCGCGGGTCAGTCGCGGTCGCCGGACGGCATCTCTTCCGCCCGTACCGAGACCGTCTCCTGTCCGAACTGCCACTCGCTGGAGGAAGCCGACCGGGATACCTGCCGTTTCTGCGGCGAGTCGCTGTAACGCGCCGAATCTCCCCGAGACCGCGGGGAATCACACTGCGTCCGACGACTCCGTCGCCTTCCGATTCTCGGCCGCGACCACTCCCTCGACGCGCGTCTTCAGCCCCTCGTTCATGGCGACGAATCCCGCCCGGGTTTGCTCGCCGACGAACCGCAACAGGAGTCCGGCGAGGACGCCCGAGAACGTCTCCGCGTGTTCGAACCGGGTGCGCTCGCCGCCGTCGAGCGGTTCGAGGCGGAACCGGTGTTCGCCGTCGAACAGCCCCGGAACCACGAGGTGGCCGACCCAGCGCAGTTCGCGGTGCTTCTCGCAGTGGGTCACGTCGGGTTCGAACTCCGATTCGCGCCCGCCCGGCGGTCGCAGGTGGACGGTGAGCGTCGCGCCTTCGTTCGGCCGCCCGGCGATTCGCATGAACGGGTTCCATTCGGGGTAGCGGTCGAAGTCGACGAGCGCCTCCCACACCCGCTCGGGCGGGGCGTCTATCTCGATGCTCGTGACGAGTTCGTGTGCCATACCTAACAGTTGGGCGGCCGAGACCGTGAATCTCGCGCGGAACGTTCATTGCCGGTGAGGAGAGAGACGGACGTATGGCAACCCTCCTTCTCGCCAGACACGGCGAGACGACGTGGAACCGCGCCGGGCGCGTACAGGGGTGGGCCCCTGTGTCGCTCACAGAGCGCGGCCGCGAGCAGGCCGACGCCCTCGCGCGCCACGTCGCGGACAGCTACGAGGTCGACCGCCTCGTCTCCTCCGACATCGAACGCGCCCAAGAGACCGCCCGCCCCGTCGCCCGCGAGCTCGGCCTCGAACCCGTCCTCGACTCGGCGTGGCGCGAGCGCGACGTGGGGTCGTTTCAGGGGCTCGAATTCGACGAACTCACCGACCGGTACCCGCAGTACTTCCTTTCGGCGGTCGGCGCGCCCGCCGCCCGCGAGCGCCCTCCGAGCGGCGAGAGCCTCGTCGAGGTCCGCCGCCGCGTCCTCAACGCTCACGAGGGACTCGCCGACTCGCTCGACGCCGACGAGACGGTGCTCGTCGTCAGCCACGGCGCGCCGATTCGGCTGTCGCTCGGTGAGGTGAAGGGCCTCGACATCGTCGAGACGATGCTGTCGCAACCGCTCGACAACGGCGGCATCTGCGAGTTCGAAGTCGAACTGAGAAACGACGGCGACGAACCGCTCGTCCACGTCGTCGCCGAGAACGAGACGCGATTTCTGACGGCGTAAGCGTTCTGCGGTCGATTTTCGGCGCGGTCGCGGCGCTCGTTTCCTCGCGGTTCCTTACTTCCGCATCGGTTCCTTACTTCCGCATCGGATAGTCCTGCGCGAACACGTCGTCCACGAGGAGGTCGTCGTCGCCCGCGTCGGCGTCCGTCTCCGCCTCGGCCCCGGGGCTGACGCTCCCGGTCCGGTAGCCGTGGAGGTCGAGCGTGACGTGGTCGAAGCCGGCGTCCTTCAGGTGGTCGCGGGCGGCGCGGACGAAGTCGGCGTCGAGGGCGCGGTCGAGTTCCTCCGGCGCGACCTCGATGCGGGCGAGGCCGTCGTGGTCGCGGACGCGGAACTGCTCGAAGCCCCACGTCCGGAGAATCGTCTCCGCGCGCTCGACCCGCGAGAGCCGTTCCTCGGTGACTTCGAGGCCGGTCGGAATCCGCGAGGAGAGACAGGCCATCGAGGGCTTGTCTGCGACCGACAGGTCGTAGTCGTCGGCGATGGCGCGGACCTCCTCTTTCGTGATGTCGTGGGCCAAAAGCGGCGACAGCACCTCTAACTCCTCGACGGCGCGGAGGCCGGGGCGGTGACCCTCGCCGGGGTCCGAGGCGTTGGTCCCGTCGCAGACGGCCTCGATGCCGCGGTCGCGGGCGGCCTCGTACATCCGGCCGAGGCGCATCGTCCGGCAGTGGTAACACCGGTCGTCGTCGTTGGCGACGAAGTCGGGGTTGTCCAACTCGGAGAACTCGACGGTCAGGTGTTCGATGCCGATTTCCTCGGCGACGCGCTTCGCGTCGTCCAACTCGGCGTCCGGCAGGGTCTCGCTTTTCGCGGTGCAGGCGACCGCGTCGTCACCGAGCGCCTCGTGGGCGAGTGCGGCGACCACGCTGGAGTCCACGCCGCCCGAAAAGGCGATGAGGACGCTCTCGCGCTCCGCGAGCGCCTCGCGTACTGCGTCGGCCTTCGCCGCGACGTCTCGCTCGCTCATGGCCTCCTTTCCCGGCCGACGGGCAAAAGCCCCTCGCCCCCGGCGCGAACGACCGCGAAGGGCGCACGCGCCGTCGAATCGGCCGCGACAGGCGCTCCCGCGTCGACGCGACCCGCCCGTCGTCCCGGAGTCACCACCCCGCGACTTTTTGTCCTATGCCGCGATAGGTCCGCCCGAATGGACTTCGAGACCATCCCGGGCGTCGGCGAGAAGACGGCCGCCGCGCTCGCGGAACTCGACGACGCCGAGCGAGCCCTCACCGACGGCGACGTGGCGGCGCTCGCGCGGGCACCGGGGCTCACCGAGGGCAGGGCGGCGGCCATCGCCCGCGGCGCGATTCGCCGCGACCACGACGACCCCGGCGGCTTCCTCGCCACCGACCGCGCCTCGGAAATCTACCGCGACGCGCTCGGTCTCTTGCAGGCGCGGACGGTCACGACGTACGCCGAGAAGCGACTGGAGACGCTGTTTCCCACCGGGTCGGCCTCGCGCATCGAGGAGGTCCGGGCGTTCGCCGCCGACGCGACCGACCTCGACCCCGACCCGGACGTGCTCGCGGCGCTGTCGGGCGTCGAACCCCTCGCGGACCCGACGCCGCGTCGCGTCCGCGAGCGCTGTATCGCCACCGCCGACGCGGAGCGCTACGCCGCCGCCAAGGAGGCGTTTCCCGAACTCTCAATCGAGGTCGTCGAAGACGGCCGCGACATCGCCGAACTCGCGCGGTCGTACTCGACGGTGGTCGTCCTCGACGAGTCGTTCGCCGGCATCGACGTGGACGGTGACGTGCGCGTCCTCCCCGACGCCGCCGAGCGGACCGACGAGGTCGTCCCCGAGCGACTGCTGGCCTTCTTCGCCGCGAACCGCGAGGCCTTGGAGGCGGCCGCCGCGGTCCACGAAGCGGCCGAACTCGACCCGCCCTGCGACCTCGCCGCCCTCCGCGACGCCCTGTCCCGACTGGCGGACGACGGGACCGTCCTCGGAGACGACGAACTCGAACGCCTCTCGAACGCGGTGGACGACCTCGACACCGCCGTCTCGACCGCCGAATCGGTCGCCAACGACCGCCTCCGCGACGTGATTCGCGAGCGCGACGTGACCATCGAGGGGACCGACTTCCTGTCGCTCGTCGAGCAGGGCGCGCGCGTCGACTCCCTGCTGTCGCGCGAACTCGAAGACGAGTTCGACGAGGCGCTTTCGGCCGCCCGCGACCACCTCGTGGAGTCGCTGTCGCTGCGCCCCGGCGAGGCCGACCTCACGGAGCGGGTGTTTCCCGACGACCCGTCGTTCCCGCTCGGCCACGACGAGGAGGCGGTCGGCCGCCTCCGAACCGAACTGAAGGCCGCCCGCGACCGCCGCGCCGCGAAGCTGAAAGCCGGTCTCGCCGCCGACCTCGGCGAGCTGCGCGACCCCGTCGAGACGCTGGTCCGCGACGCGCTCGAACTCGACGTGCGCCTCGCCGTCTCGCGGTTCGCCCACGATTTCGACTGCGTCTTCCCCGAGTTCACCGGCGCGGCCGGAAACGACGGTGCCGGCTCGTTCGCCATCGAGGCCGGCCGCTCGCCCCTCCTCGACGTGGACTTCGCGGACGTCGACCCCGTGGACTACGAGGTGTCGGGCGTCACGCTCCTCTCGGGCGTCAACAGCGGGGGCAAGACCTCGACGCTCGACCTCGTGGGCCTCGTCGTCGTCCTCGCGCACATGGGGCTTCCCGTCCCCGCCGAGTCGGTCCGCCTCTCGCGGTTTTCCGAACTCCACTACTACGCCAAGTCGCAGGGCACCCTCGACGCCGGCGCGTTCGAGAGCACGCTCCGCGACTTCGCCGCGCTCACCGACGGCGCGGCCGACCGCCTCGTCCTCGTGGACGAACTGGAGAGCATCACCGAACCCGGCGCGTCGGCCAAAATCATCGCCGGCATCCTCGAAGAACTCGCGGAACAGGGCGCGGCGGCCGTGTTCGTCTCCCACCTCGCCGGCGGCATCCGCGAGGCGGCGGACGTGTCGGTCGCGGTCGACGGCATCGAGGCCGTCGGACTGGAAGACGGCGAACTCGTCGTCAACCGCTCGCCCGTGAAGGACCACCTCGCGCGGTCGACCCCGGAACTCATCGTGGAGAAACTGGCCGGCGAGAACGAGACGAGTTTCTACGGGCGACTGCTGGAGAAGTTCGACTGACGCGGCCGCCAGCGCCAACACACGATTTATCTTAACACGCCGACAACTTCGCCCGTGCCCTCCGATTCGCTCTCCCCCGAGGAACGACAGCAGTACGACCTCGTCTACCACGCCACGAAGAACGCCATCTGGGACGTGCTCGGAACCGCTGTCTATCTGCTGTTTTTGCTGTTCGGCGGGTTCCTCGTGCTGTCCGTCTTCGTGCTTCCGGCGCTGAGCGCGCTCTCGCGGACCGGCGGGACGCCGGTCGTCCTCGGTATCGGCGCGGTCGGACTGATTCTGCTCGTCGCCATCGGCTACCGAATCGTCCGGCTCCTTCAGTAAGTGACGTACCGGCTCGCGACCTCCCACCGGACCGCGGCGACGACGCCGACCGCGAGCGAGACGACGCCCGTCCGCCCCCCGTCGGACGCCGGCGCGGTAAACGATTAAGTCCCCCGCGCGTGGTACTTTACTCGATGAGGGAGGACCCCGAAGAGGGGATGCTGTCGTGGGACGAGACGGTGTTCCGCGACGAACACGTCTTCGAAATCGACCACGTTCCGGAGACGTTCAACCACCGCGAGAGCCAACTGCGGAGCCTGAAGTACGCGCTTCGGCCCGCGGTCCGCGGCTCTCGCCCCCTGAACACGATGGTGCGTGGGCCGCCGGGGACGGGCAAGACCACCGCGGTCCAGAAGCTGTTCGGCGAGTTGGGCACGCAGTCGGGCGTCCGGACCGTCCGGGTGAACTGCCAGGTCGACTCGACGCGCTACGCGGTGTTCTCGCGCGTCTTCGAGCACATCTTCGAGTACGAACCCCCGTCGTCGGGCATCTCGTTCAAGAAACTGTTCGGCCAGATAACCGACCGCCTCGTCGAGGACGACGAGGTGCTCGTCGTCGCGCTCGACGACGTGAACTACCTGTTCTACGAGAACGAGGCGTCCGACACGCTCTACTCGCTGTTGCGCGCCCACGAGGCGCACTCCGGCGCGCGCATCGGCGTCATCATCATCTCGTCGGACCTCTCGCTCGACGTCATCGACGAACTCGACGGGCGCGTCCAGAGCGTCTTCCGGCCCGAGGAGGTGTTCTTCCCCCGCTACGACGTGGACGAAATCGTCGATATCCTCCGCGGGCGGTCGAAGCGCGGCTTCCACGAGGACGTTATCGGCGCGCCCGAACTCGACCAGGTCGCGGAGTTCACCGCCGATAGCGGCGACCTCCGGGTCGGCATCGACCTGCTCCGTCGCGCGGGCCTCCACGCCGAGATGCGCGCCTCCCGAACCGTCGACATGGAGGACGTGGAGGCCGCCTACGACAAGTCGAAGTACGTCCACCTCTCGCGGTGTCTGCAAGGGCTTTCGGACCCCGAGCGCGAACTCGTCCGGGTCGTCGCCGAGTACGACGGCGAGCGCGCCGGCGCGGTGTACGACGCGTTCAACGAGGCGACCGGCCTCGGCTACACGCGCTACTCCGAACTCGTGAACAAACTGGACCAACTGGGCGTCATCGAGGCCCGATACACCGAAATCGAGGGACGCGGTCGCACCCGCGCCATCTCGCTCGCCTACGACGCGGACGCGGTCTTGGACCGCCTCTGAGGGCGTCTCGCCCGTCCCGTTTCAGGACAATTTTTACTCGCCGGCCGAGTCGGCTGAGCCATGAAGACTACCGGCGGAACCGACGCGCAGAAGCGCCGCGCCGCGGCGGCGGCGGTCGAAGCGGTCGAAGACGGGGCCGTCGTCGGGCTCGGCACCGGCAGCACCACCGCGTTCGCCATCCGCGCCATCGGCGACCGCGTCGCCGACGGCCTCGACGTCCGGGGCGTCCCGACCTCCTTCGCGGCCCGCGAACTCGCCCGCGAGTGCGGCATCCCCGTCGTCGACCTCGACGAGGCGGACGCTGTCGACCTCGCAATCGACGGGGCCGACCAGGTTGCGCTCGCGGACGGCGCGCTCGTCAAGGGCGGCGGCGCGGCCCACGCCCGCGAGAAAGTGGTCGACGCCTTCGCCGACCGGTTCCTCGTCGTCGCCGACCCCTCGAAAATCGCGGAAACGCTCTCGCACGCCGTCCCCGTCGAGGTGCTCCCGTCGGCGCGGACGACCGTCGCGGCGGGCGTCTCGGACCTCGGCGGCGAGGCGACGCTCCGCCGCGCCAAGCGGAAGGACGGCCCCGTCGTCACCGACAACGGAAATCTCGTCCTCGACTGCGAGTTCGGCGCGATTCCGAACCCCGAGTCGCTCGCGACCGATCTCGCGTCGCTCCCCGGCGCGGTCGAACACGGTCTGTTCGTCGGCCTCGCGGACGCGGTCTACGTCGGCACCGACGACGGCGTGGAAGTCACTGAACTCTGACTCGATTGGTCCGGCGCTCGAACGGAATCCGGCAGACCGAGTGGTCCGACGCTCGAACGTCCCACCTCGACCGCCCCGGCTCACGGGGCGGGTCGCTCTCTCTGAGAGACACAACCGGCGCTCTTCGGTCGGCGATAAAAGAACGAGAGGTCTAAAGACCGAGTTTACAGGTCGCGGGGCTGGACCGTCTTACGGTCGTTCTGCTCAGCGCGGCGAGCAGCGTCTTCGAGAAGCTCCTTGACTTCCTCGTCGAGAGCGTCGTAGAAGTCCGAGGCCACGTTCTTGTCCTTGAGCGCTTCCTTGACGGCTGCCTTGACAATGAGGTCTGCCATACAGGATGTCCTACCGATTCTCCTTTAATAAACTTTCCTATATTGGACGTTAATACCGCCGGATTTGGGGGTTATGGCGCTTCTATGAGGACGGATTTACCGGGAACAATCTCCACTTATATATGCTTTATCCCCGAGAGCTCGGAACGACGGGTATGAGTACGCCTCGGGCCAACGTGCGGCCATGCGCGACATCTTGGAGGCGGTCGCGGACGGTTCGCTCTCGCCCGCCGAGGCCGAGGTACGACTCTCCGGGTACGCGACGACCGACGCCGGGCGGTTCGACGCCGCCAGGGAGACGCGGCGCGGCGTCCCCGAAGCGATTCTCGCGGAGGGAAAAACGCCCGACGAGACGGCCACGCTGGCCGTCGCGGCGGTCGAGACCAGCGGTCGTGCGCTCGTCACCCGCGCCGACACCGCCCACGCCGAGGCCGTCGCCGACGCGCTCCCGGACGTCGACATCGACCGCGACGCCCGGGCGAAGACGGTCGTCGCGGCCGCGCCGGAGTTCGAGCGCCCCGACCTCGACGCGACCGTCGCCATCGCCACCGGCGGCACCTCCGACGCCGAGGCCGCGGGCGAGGCGGCCGCGGTCCTCCGCGAGATGGGCGTGGACGTCGAGCGAATCGAAGACGTGGGCGTCGCCCACCTCGGGCGCGTGCTCGACAACCTCGACACGCTCCGCGAGGCCGACGTGGTCGTCGTCGCCGCCGGCCGCGAGGGCGCGCTGCCGACCGTCGTCGCCGGCCTCGTCGACACGCCCGTCATCGGCCTGCCCGTCTCGACGGGCTACGGCCACGGCGGCGACGGCGAGGCGGCCGTCCTCGGGATGCTCCAGTCGTGTACGGTTCTCTCCGCGGTGAACGTCGACGCCGGCTACATCGCCGGCGCGCAGGCCGGACTCATCGCCCGCGCGGTCGCTGACGCCCGCGACGACGACGCCTGACCGGGCGCAGTCTGTCCCCCGTCGTCGCCCACGTCTGTCCCCTCGTGGTCGTGCGCGATTTCGCGTGCGTACGCACACGCGCGAAGCCCTCATATGGGTGGGGGACTGTGTATCACACACCGGCTTGGTGGCTGCCGGACCGCAACAATGCCAGTCTGTGACCACTGCGGGTCACACGTCTCCGAGCGCTTCGCACGCGTGTTCGCCGACAAGAACGGGCAGGTTCTCGCCTGTCCCAACTGCTCGGCGAACGCGGGTATCGCGGAGGTCGCTCGACAGCGTGCCCGCACTGCATGACCACTGAAGCGACAAAAGACCACCACGCGAAGCCAACTCCTCGTGCGCGAGGTCGGGCGCAGGGTTCATACCCGCGCCCCTGAACCATTCTCTCGTGCACTTCGTCTACGTCATCGAGTGTAACGACGGCTCGCTGTACACCGGCTACACGACCGACGTGGAGCGACGCGTCGCGGAACACGACGCGGGCGAGGGAGCGAAGTACACCCGCGGTCGGACCCCGGTCGAACTCGTCCACGTCGAGGAGTTCGACTCGAAGTCGGCCGCGATGTCCCGCGAGTACGAGATTAAACAGCTCCGCCGCCGGGAGAAACAGCGACTCGTCGAGTCGTGAGCGCTTCTCCTCCCCGTCGGCTCGTAACGTAGTTTTTTGCCCCACCGCGGAGTGGTGCGCGTATGGACGAAATCTCATTCGGGACCGACGGGTGGCGCGCCACGCTGGACACGTTCACCGACGACCGGGTCCGCGTCGTCGGACAGGCGGTCGCGGACTACCTCGCCGACGAGGGCTTCACCGCGCCGGTGCTGGTCGGCTACGACGCCCGCGAGACTTCCCCCGGCTTCGCGGAGTCGCTCGCGGAGGTCGTCGCCGGCAACGGCTTCGACGTGCTCCTGCCGGAGCGCGACTGCCCGACCCCGCTCGTCGCCTACGCCATCGCCGACCGCGGCCTCTCGGGGGCGCTCATGGTCACGGCCTCGCACAACCCGCCGGAGTACAACGGCGTGAAGTTCATCCCCTCGGACGGCGCGCCGGCGCTCCCCGACGTGACCGACGCGGTCGCCGAGCGACTCGCTGAACCGGACCTCCTGCCCGAGTCCGAGCGCGGCACCATCGAGCGCGTCGACGTGGTCTCGCCGCACGCCGACCACGCGATGGACCTCGTCGGCGACGACCTCTCGGACCTGACGGTCGTCTACGACGCCATGCACGGCAGCGGCCGCGGCGTCACCGACGCGCTCCTCGAAGCCGCCGGCGCGGAGGTCGTCCGCCTGCGCTGTGAGCGCGACGCCGACTTCGGCGGCATCTCGCCGGAGCCCTCCGCGGAGAACCTCGGCGGCCTCGCCGAGGCGATGGCCGAACACGACGCGGACCTCGGGGTCGCCAACGACGGCGACGCCGACCGCATCGGCATCGCCACGCCCGACCGCGGCGTCCTCGACGAGAACCTCTTTTTCGCCGCCGTCTACGACTACCTGCTCGAATCCGACTCCGGTCCGGCCATCCGGACCGTCTCGACCACGTTCCTCATCGACCGCATCGCCGAGGCGCACGGCGAGGAGGTGTTCGAGACCGCGGTCGGCTTCAAGTGGGTCGCAGACGGCATGCGCGAACACGACGCGCTCATGGGCGGCGAGGAGTCCGGCGGCTTCTCGGTCCGCGGGCACGTCCGCGAGAAGGACGGCGTCCTCATGGGCCTGCTCGCGGCCGCCGCGACCGCCGAGGAGGACTTCGACGCCCGCCTCGACCGCATCGAGGCCGAACACGGCGACATCGTCGCCGACAAGATAAGCGTCGCCTGCCCCGACGCCGAGAAGGCGCGCGTCATCGACGACCTCGAAGACGTACTTCCGGAGACGGTCGCCGGCCGCGATATCGCCAAGGTCGTCACGCTCGACGGCTTCAAACTCCTCTTAGAAGACGGCTCGTGGCTCCTCGTCCGCCCCTCGGGGACGGAGCCGAAGATGCGCGTCTACGCCGAAGCCGGGAGCGAAGACGCGGTCTCGACGCTCCTCGAAGCCGGCCGCGAACTCGTCGAACCGCTCGTCTGAGCGGACGGTTCAGGGCTCTCGTCTCTCTTCTTCGTCGCCGACCGGTCTGACGACCCCGCGGTACGCCGGCGTGAAAAGCGGGAGCGTCTCCGCGTGCTCGGTCAGCGAGACGCCGTCGCCCCCGGACTCGACGAGGTCCGCGGCCTGAAGCTTCGGCAGGTGGACGTGGATGATGCCGACCTCCGCCTGCTGGACGACCTGCACGTCCACCTCGTCGGGCGGGAGGTCGGTCGTCCGCACCGCGAGGGCGACCGCGAGGTCCCAGACCGTCGCCGGCTCCGACCGGTCGTGGAGGTACTCCAGCACGTAGCGGCGCGACGGGTCCGCGAGCGCGTCGAACACGCGGTCCCAGTCGGTCAGGATACGGTCGCTCCGGTCTCGGTGTGCCATGGGCCTTGACTCCCTAGCGCTTGACGACCGGCGGCTAAATCTGTGTCGATTGTTAACTCTCAACATCCGAGGCGGCGCGGCCGTCACTCGTCGCGCAGGACGCCGCGAAACCGCCCCTCGTCGTCGCTTCGCTCCTCGATGTCGAATCCGAGCGACTCGTAGAACGGCTTGACGCCCCCGTCGAAGTCGACGACGAGTCGGCCCCGGCGGTCGAGCGCCGCACGGACGAGTTGGGTTCCGACCCCCCGGCCGCGGCGACTCGGGGAGACGGCTACGGCCTCGATATAGTCGCCGTCGAGCGCCAGCGCGCCGACGACCCGGCCGGACGCCTCCGCGACGAGGCAGTCGCCGGCGGCCAGTCGGTCGCGGACCGCGCCCGCGTCGGCTTCGAGCAGTCCGGCGTCGAGGACGCGCATCACGGCCACCAGTTCGTCGGGGTCGCCCTCGCGGACGCGGATATCGGGGTTCTCGGCGGTGTCGTCGGTCTCTTCGGTGTCGTCCATGCGCCGACTACCCGCCTTTGATGAGGCGGAGCACCTTCACGCGGTCGACTTCGACGGGCTGGTCTTCGGGGACGGGGCGGCCGTCGACGAGGACGGTCACCTCGTGGGGGCTGAGGTCCACCGCCCGCACGAGGTCCGCGTAGGTCCCGTCGTCGCCGACGGCGACCTCGCTGGTCTCCTCGCCGACGACCTCGACGGTCACGTTCATGGTCGCTCGTGGGTCGGGCGCGGGTTTCAGTCCGTCGGCTCGGCGTCGGCCGGGGGCGGTCTCCGTCTCGCACGGTTTATGTGCGGGGCGATCGGTAGAACGGATATGAGCGAGGCCGCGGAGTCGGGCGACGCCCCGGCGGGTCGTGAAATCTGGATCGAGAAGTACCGACCGCAGACCTTCGACGACGTCTACGGGCAGGACGACATCGTCGAGCGCCTGCGCAGCTACATCGAGCGCGACGACCTGCCGCACCTCCTGTTCGCGGGGCCGGCGGGCGTCGGCAAGACCACCTCCGCGACGGCCATCGCCCGCGCCATCTACGGCGACGACTGGCGCGGCAACTTCCTCGAACTCAACGCCTCCGACGAGCGCGGTATCGACGTGGTCCGCGACCGCATCAAGAACTTCGCGCGCTCGTCGTTCGGCGGCCACGACTACCGCGTCATCTTCCTCGACGAGGCCGACTCGCTGACGAACGACGCGCAGTCGGCGCTCCGCCGGACGATGGAGCAGTTCTCCGACAACACCCGGTTCATCCTCTCGTGTAACTACTCCTCGAAGATTATCGACCCCATCCAGTCGCGCTGCGCGGTGTTCCGGTTTTCCCCGCTCGGCGACGACGCCGTCGCGGAGCAGGTCCGCGACATCGCCGCGGCCGAGGACATCGAGGTCACGGAAGACGGCCTCGACGCGCTCGTCTACGCCGCCGGCGGCGACATGCGCCGCGCCATCAACTCCCTGCAGGCCGCCGCGACGACCGGCGAGGTCGTCGACGAGGAGGCCGTCTACATGATTACCTCGACGGCCCGCCCCGAGGACATCGAGGAGATGGTCCGGGCCGCCATCGACGGCGAGTTCACGACCGCGCGAAAGCAGTTAGAGACGCTCATCGTCGACACCGGGATGGCCGGCGGCGACATCATCGACCAGCTTCACCGCTCGGTCTGGGAGTTCGACCTCGACGAGCGCGAGGCCGTCCGCCTCATGGAGCGCATCGGCGAGGCCGACTACCGCATCTCCGAGGGCGCGAACGAGCAGGTCCAACTCGAAGCGCTCCTCGCGTCGCTCGCGCTCTCGCAGAACTGAACGCAGGACACTGCACCGGTCGTTTCGACGCCGCGGTCTCCGGTCTCTCCACTCGTTTTCGCGTCTGTCACGCCCGGAACTCGAAGCGCGCGCCGCCCGCCGTTCCGGAGGTCACGATGGCCGACCAGCCGTGGGCCTCGGCGATGGATTGGACGATGGCCAGCCCGTAGCCGATGCCGTCCTCGCCGGTCGTCTCGCCCGGTTCGAACACCTCGTCGCGGCGCTCGGGCTCGATGCCGGGGCCGTCGTCTTCGACGTAGAAGCCGCCGTCGACGCCGCCGACCTCGACGCGCACGTCGCGGCCGTCGTGTTCGACGGCGTCGTCGGGAGTATCCCGACTGCCCGTCGAGCCGTGCTCGGCGGCGTCACCAGACGCAGTCTGGTTGCCCGTGGAACCATGTTCGACGGCGTTCCGAAACAGATTGGAAAGCAGTTCGGCGAGGCGGTCCTCGTCGGCGTCGACGACGACCGACTGGCTGGTGACCAACTCGGCGTCGCCGGTATCGGTGGTCGCCCACGCCTGCCGGGCGACCGCCCCGAGGTCGACGCGCTCCGTCTCGTCGACCAGTTGGCCGCGGCGGGCGAGCGACAGCAGGTCGTCGATGAGTTCTTCCATCTGTTCGAGCGCCCGCTCGGCGGTGTCGAACCGCACCTCGTCGCCGGTCTCGCGGGCCAGTTCGAGGTTCCCGCGGGCGACCGAAAGCGGGTTGCGAAGGTCGTGGCTCACGATGTTCGCGAACTCCTCCAATCGCTCGTTCTGTCGCTCTAGCTCGCTTTCGCGGGTCTTCCGCTCCGTGATGTCGGTGTAGATGGCGTAGCCCGCCCCGCGCTCCTCGCCGGGCGACAGCGGGACGACGTTCAGGATGAACTCGCGGACGCCGCCGTCGGTCCGGCGGCGGACCTCCCCGCGGTAGCTCTCGCCGGTGGCGACGAGGAGTTCGGGGATGGTCTCGTCGCCCCCCGGTTCCGGCACCGGGTCCGGGTCCGGCACCGGCGGGACGATTCGCCCGAGGAGGTCGCTTCCGACCACGTCGTCGGCGTCGTAGCCGAACGCCGACTGGAACGCCCGATTCACGTCGCGGACCGTGACCGCGCCGGCTTCCACGTCGTAGGCGACGGCGGCGTCGGAGACGTGTTCGAACAGCGCCGTCGAGCGGTCGCGCTCCTCACGGAGCCGCGACTCGGCGCGGATGCGCTCGGCCGTGACCGCGACGTGCGCCATGAGGAGTTCGGCCAGTTCGGCGTCGCGCTCGTCGAACGCGCCGGGGGTGAACGTGGTCGCCTGAAAGACGCCGAGGTCCCCGATGGGGACGCTCAGGACCGCGCGGTACATCCGCTTGACCGGCTTGGCCTCGGGGTGGTCGCGCACGTCGTCGGTGATGTCCGTGTTCCCCGACAGGTACACCTCGGCCGCGATGCCGCCGTCGTCGAGCGGGACGCGCTCCGCGCCGTCGGCCGGCGCGTCCGACGAGATAGCCGCCGGAACGATGTAGCCGTCCTCGACGACGCCCACGTAGCTGATGTCGAACTCGAGGATGTCGTCGGTGATTTCGACGGTCTGTTCGAACAGTTCGTCGAGGCTCGTCGCCGCGGCCAGTTCGGTGGCTCCCCGGTGGAGTCGCTCTATCTGCTCGCGGCTCTTTCTGACGGCGGCTTCGGACTCGATGCGACTCCGCGTCTCGGAGACGTAGGACACGAGGAGTTCGGCCAGCGTGCGGTCGGTCTCGTCGTACGCGCCGACCTCGTTCGAGATGGCTTGGAACACGCCGTCGTCGCCCGCGGGGACGCTCACCGCCGAGCGATAGGCGGGGTCGTTGGGGTCGGCTACCGGGTGGTCGCGCACGTCGTCCACGAGAAACGAGCGGCCGGTCCGGTACGTCTCCCCGAGCAGGCCCATGTCGGTCGAAATCGGGCCCGTTTCTGCCACGTCGTCGTCGTTGGCGACGACGTAGAAGCCCTCGCCGTCGTGGCGGAAAAACGAGGTGTTGTCGAATTCGAGGATGTGTTCCGTGAGACCGATGGCTCGCTCGTACAACTCCTCGACCGTCTCGGCGGCGATGAGGTCGGTCGTCCCCTCGTAGAGCCGTTTGAGCCGGTCCCACTCGGCGTCGGTTCGGGAACCCGTCACCGCTCCGCTCTCCGCCCTGTCGTCGTGCCCGCTCGCGAAACCGGCCGACGACAGCGCCCAGCGAACCTGCGTTTCGAGTCCGGCGCGGTCGCCGCGGCTGACGTAGGCGTCGAATCGGGCCGGCCGCTCGACGGCCTCGGGCGACACCTCGGTGTACAGAATCGTCGGCACGTCGCGGGGTATCTCGGCGTCCGGGTCCGTGACGACGACGCACGCAGCGTCGCTCGGGTCGTTCTCGTCACTCGCTGACGCCACCGTGACCCCGTCGCCGAGGTCGATATCGTCGAAGTCGTCGTCCACGAAAACCGTTGGGTCCGTCGCGTGCACGGCAGTCCCCCTACTGGAGGGCGACGAGAACTATAATCGTTGCGGCATGTTTTCAATGAGCAAGAACACGCCGCGAGCGGTCCGATTCGGCGGCGCGGCGCTTTGACCTCGCCGGATTCCTCAGTTTAGCGACCAGAATCCGTAGTTGAGCGCGGCGGCGAAGCACGTCCACAGGAGGTAGGGGACGAGGAGGGCGGCGGCGCGCCGATTGACGGCGGCGAACTCGCGCGTCGTCGCCAGAATCGCCGCGAGGAGGACGACGATGACGGCGAGGCCGACCGCGGGCGACCGCAGTCCGAAGAACGCCGCGGACCACGCGACGTTGACGACGAGGTGGCCGACGAAGACGGCGAGCGCCCGCTCGCGGCGGGGGTGGTCGCGCCGGGAGACGAGCCACGCGGCGACGCCCATGAGGGTAAACAGCGTCACCCAGACCGGGCCGAACACCCAGTTCGGCGGGGCGAACCACGGGCGGGCGAGCGTCGCGTACCACGACCCCGCGTCGGTGACGGTGAAGACACTCCCGAGCGCGCCCGCGAGTTGCGCGAGGGCGACCCACGCGAGCAGTTCGACCGCCGGTCGCCGCCGGAGCGAAGCGAGTTTCATACTCCTCGTTCGCTCGGGTGGGAAAAGAACGACGCGGCCCGTGCGGGCGAAATTGTGGGGAATCGGGCGTCTGCGTCCATTTCCCGGAACTGTTTTACCCGACGGTAGACCAGAGTTTGGCAATGAGCGAACTCGAAGCGGAGTACCGCCTCGACTACTTCGAGGAGGAGGGCTTCTACCGGAAGCAGTGCCCCGTGACGGGGGTCCACTTCTGGACACGAGACCCCGACCGCGAGACCTGCGGTGAACCGCCCGCCGACGACTACACCTTCATCGACAACCCCGGCTTCGACGAGGAGTACACCCTCGAAGAGATGCGCGAGAAGTTCCTCTCCTTCTTCGAGGACCACGACCACGAGCGCATCGACCCCTACCCGGTCGCCGCGAACCGCTGGCGCGACGACGTGCTCTTGACGCAGGCCTCTATCTACGACTTCCAGCCGCTCGTCACGTCCGGCGAGACGCCGCCGCCGGCCAACCCGCTGACCGTCTCCCAGCCCTGCATCCGGATGCAGGACATCGACAACGTGGGCAAGACCGGTCGCCACACGATGGCGTTCGAGATGATGGCCCACCACGCGTTCAACGCCCGCGAGGAGGCCGGCGACAAGTACGCTTACGAGGGCGAGGTCTACTGGAAGGACGAGACGGTCCGCCTCTGCGACGAGTTCTTCGAGTCGCTCGGCGCTGACATCTCCGAAATCACCTACATCGAGGACCCGTGGGTTGGCGGCGGCAACGCCGGTCCGGCCTTCGAGGTGCTCTACCGCGGCGCCGAACTCGCCACCCTCGTCTTCATGTCGATGAAGCAGGACCCCGACGGCGACTACGAACTCAAGGACGGCAACACCTACTCGCCGATGGACACCTACATCGTCGACACGGGCTACGGGCTCGAACGGTGGACGTGGGTGTCGCAGGGGACGCCGACGGTGTACGAGGCCGTCTACCCCGACATGATCGAGTTCCTGAAGGACAACGTCGGCATCGAACACACCGACGAGGAGGAGGAACTCATCCACCGCGCGGCGAAGCTCTCGGGCCACCTCGACATCGACGAAATCGACGACCTCGCCACCGCGCGCGCCGAAGTCGCGGGCGAACTCGGCGTCGACGAGGCCGAACTCACTTCGCTGCTCCGCCCGCTCGAAGACATCTACGCCATCGCGGACCACTGCCGAACCCTCGCGTACATGTTCGGCGACGGCATCGTCCCCTCGAACGTCGGGACGGGCTACCTCGCCCGTATGGTCCTCCGGCGCACCAAGCGCCTCGTGGACAACCTCGGCGTGGACGCTCCGCTCGACGAACTCGTGGACATGCAGGCCGAGCGCCTCGACTACCAGAACCGCGACACCATCCGCGACATCGTCCGCAGCGAGGAGCGCAAGTACAGAAAGACGCTCGAACGCGGCTCCCGCAAGGTCCAGCAGCTCGCCGACGACTACGCCGACACGGACGAGCCCATCCCGCTTGACGAGCTCATCGAGCTGTACGACTCCCACGGCATCCAGCCCGACATGGTGCAGGACATCGCGGAAGAGCGCGGCGCGACCGTCGACATCCCCGACGACTTCTACTCGCTCGTCGCCGACCGCCACGAGCAGGTCGACGGCGAGGGCGAGGCCGACGAGCGCGACGACCGCCTCGGCGACCTGCCGGCGACGGACAAGCTCTACTACGACGACCAGGAGCGCACCGAGTTCGAGGCCGTCGTCCTCGACGTGTTCGAGCGCGAGGAGGGCTACGACGTGGTCCTCGACCAGACGATGTTCTACCCCGAAGGCGGCGGTCAGCCCGCCGACCACGGCTCGCTCGCCACCGACGACACGACGGTCGAAGTGACCGACGTGCAAATCGTGGGCGACGTGGTGCTCCACCGAACCGACGAGGACCCCGGTAAGGGCGAGTTCGTCCGCGGCCAGCTCGACGCCGAGCGCCGCCGTCGGCTCATGCGCCACCACACGGCGACCCACGTCATCGGCCACGCCATCCGGACGGTCCTCGGCGACCACATCCGGCAGGCCGGCGCGTCGAAGGGCGTCGACCGCTCGCGGCTCGACGTGACCCACTACGAGCGCATCACCCGCGAGGAGGTCAAGCAGATAGAGCGCGTCGCCAACGAAATCGTGATGCGGAACATCCCGGTCAAACAGGAGTGGCCGGACCGCCGCGACGCCGAGAAGAAGTACGGCTTCGACCTCTATCAGGGCGGTATCCCGCCGGGCGAGCAGATTCGCCTCATCCACGTCGGCAGCGACGTGCAGGCCTGCGGCGGCACCCACGTCAAGCGCACCGGCGACATCGGGGCCATCAAGGTGCTGACGACGGAGCCCGTGCAGGACGGCGTCGAGCGCGTCGTCTTCGCGGCGGGCGACGCGGCCGTCGAGGCCACCCAGCGCACCGAGGACGCGCTGTACGGCGCGGCCGACGTGCTCGACGTGAACCCCGCGGACGTGCCCGAGACGGCAGAGCGCTTCTTCACCGAGTGGAAGGAGCGCGGCAAGACCATCGACCGTCTGAAGACGGAACTCGCCGAGGCGCGCGCCGCGGCCGGGGCGGACGAAATCGATATCGACGGTACGCCCGCCGTCGTCCAGCGCCTCGACGGCGACGCGGACGAACTCCGCGCGACCGCGAACGCGCTGGTCGAAGAGGGGAAGGTCGCCGTTCTCGGCTCCGACGCGGGCGGCAGCGCCCAGTTCGTCGTCGGCGTCCCCGACGGCGTGGGCATCAACGCCGGGCAGGTCGTCGGTCGACTCGCCGGCAAGGTCGGCGGCGGCGGCGGCGGTCCCGCGGACTTCGCGCAGGGCGGCGGCCCCGACGTGGACGCGCTCGACGGCGCGCTCGACGAGGCCCCCGACGTGCTTCGGACGGTCCTGAACGCCTGAGTCGGTCGCGCGACGCCGACGAGTTCGCGGTCGGGGTCGCGCTCACGTTCGGTTTCGCTTGCTTCGCGTCCGCGAGACGGACGCCCTAAGTCGCTCGCCCGCCGAGCCCCCGGTATGCCCACGGCAGTCGCGGACGGGGTCGAACTGTACTACGACAGCGAGGGCGACGGCGAGACGGTCGCCTTCGTCGGCGACGCGGGCTACGGCGCGTGGCAGTGGGGGTGGCAGCACGCCGCCGTCGCCGGCCCCTACGAGAGCCTCGTGACCGACCTCCGCGGGGCCGGTCGCTCCGACGCGCCCGCGGGGCCGTACTCGGTCGCGACGCTCGTCTCCGACCTCGTGGCCGTCCTCGCGGACGCGAACGTCAGGAAGGCCCACCTCGTCGGATTCGGCCTCGGCGGGCTGGTCGCGCTGGAGGCCGCGCGGACGACGAACCGCGCCCGGAGCCTCACGCTCGTCGGCACCGCCGCCTCCGGGGATGGCATCGACCCCGACCCGCTCTCCGCCGCGCCCGACGACCCGGCCGCGCTCCGCGAGTCGCTCGCGCCGGCGCTCTCCGAAGAATTTCGCGCGGAACAGCCTGACGTGGTCGAGCAACTCGTCTCGTGGCGCGAGCGAGAGGACGCCGACCCCGAGGCGTGGGCCGCGCAGGCCGCCGCCGTCGCCGACTACGACGCCGGCCCGCTGTACGAGGTGACGGTCCCGACGCTCGTCCTCCACGGCGGCGACGACCCGGTCTGGCCGGTCGAGGGTGGCCGCGCGCTGGCCGAGGGTCTCCCGCGCGGCGAGTTCGAGTCGTTCGCGGGCGCGCGCCACCTCGTCACCGTCGAGCGGTCGCGGCTCGTCAACGACGCGCTCGTCTCCTTTCTCGAATCGCTCGACGACGACTGAGCGTCGCTGTCGGGCGCTCTCCCCGCGGTCGCCGCCGACGCGCCCCGTCGCAGATGCCGGCAGTGAGCGTTCCGGGCGCAACTTCTTTAGAGCCGCACCGATTGTCTCTCCACGATGACTCGCCCGCGACTCGCGTTCTTAGACGCCTCCCACGGCGATTCGAGTACGTCACGAAACTTCAGGCGCGAACTCGACGCCGACCTCGTCGAGTTCGACGTGACCGACGGCCGTCTCCCCGACCACTTCGACTACGACGGCGTCGTTATCAGCGGCTCGTCGTCCTCGGTCTACTGGGACGAGCCGTGGATTCGCAACCTCGTGTCGTGGGTCGCCGACGCCGACGAGCGCGGCGTCCCCCTCTTGGGCGTCTGTTTCGGCCACCAGGTCGTCGCGGCGGCGCTCGGCGGCACCGTCGAGGACATGGGCGCGTTCGAACTCGGCTACAACGAAATCGAGCGGACTCGCCCGGACGACGGGAACGACATCCTCGCCGGCATCGGTGAGCGCTTCACCGTCTTCACCTCCCACGGCGACCGGGTGACGGAACTCCCGTCGGGCGCGGACCTCCTCGCCGAAAACGAGTTCGGCGTCCACGCGTTCCGCCGGAATCACGCCTTCGGCGTCCAGTTCCACCCCGAGTACGACACCGACACCGCAGAAGCCATCGCCCGCCAGAAGGACTTCCTCCCCGACGAGCGGATTCGCTCGGTCGTCGACGGTATCACGCCGGAGAACTACGCCGCCGCCTGCGAGGCAAAGCGCCTGTTCGACAACTTCGTCACCTACGTGAACCGGACGAACGCGGGCTCGGTCGAATCGGCGGCCTGAGCGGTCCGACGGTCGCGAGCCGTCTTCGAGTCGTACCCGAGCCGCATCCGGGCCGCCGCCGAGTCGCGTCCAGCCCGCTCTCATCTCCGGCTTTTCGGCCTCCCGTCCCCGCAAATCGTGACCGAGCGAATCGCTTTTCACCGCGCCGAGCGCAAGGTCTATCATGCTCGATTATCTGGGATTGGAGGGCGACCTGACCGGCGAAGAGAAACTCGTCCGCGACGAGGCCCGCCGCTTCGTCGACGAGCAGGTCAAACCCGACATCGGCGAGCACTACGAGGCGGGGACGTTCCCGACCGACCTCATCCCGAAGATGGGCGACCTCGGCTTTTACGCGCCCAACCTCGACGGCTACGGCCTCCCCGGTCTCGGCGAGCGCGCCTACGGCCTCTTGATGCAGGAACTCGAAGCCGGCGACTCCGGCCTCCGGTCGATGGCGAGCGTGCAGGGGTCGCTCGTCATCTACCCCATCCACGCCTACGGTTCCGACGAGCAGAAAGAGCGGTGGCTCCCGAAGCTCGGGTCGGGCGAGGCGGTCGGCTGTTTCGGGCTGACCGAACCGCAACACGGCTCGGACCCGTCGGGGATGGAGACCCGCGCCGAGCGCGACGCCGACGGCTACGTCCTCAACGGCTCGAAGACGTGGATTACGAACTCGCCCATCGCGGACGTGGCGGTCGTCTGGGCGCGCGACGTGTCGGCGGAGGGGTCGCCGGTCCGCGGGTTCCTCGTCGAGACCGACCGCGACGGCGTGACGACGAACAAAATCGAGGGGAAACTCTCGATGCGCGCGTCGGTCACGGGCGAAATCGGCCTCAACGACGTGCGGGTTCCCGAGGCGGACGTGCTCCCCGGCGTCGAGGGAATGAAGGGGCCGCTGTCGTGTCTCACGCAGGCGCGGTTCGGCATCGCGTGGGGCGTCGTCGGCGCGGCGCGCGACGCCTTCGAGGACGCCCGTCAGTACGCGAAGGACCGCGACCAGTTCGGCGGCCCCATCGCGCGGTTCCAACTCCAGCAGGGCAAACTCGCGGAGATGGCGACCCGAATCACGAACGCGCAACTGATGGCCCACCGCCTCACCGACCTGAAAGAGCGCGGCGACCTGCGACACCAGCAGGTGTCGATGGCGAAGCGCCACAACGTCCGCGTCGCCCGCGAGGTGACCCGAACCGCCCGCGAGATGCTCGGCGGCAACGGCATCACGACCGACTACTCACCGATGCGCCACATGGAGAACATCGAGACCGTCTACACCTACGAGGGGACCGACGACATCCACACGCTCGTCCTCGGCGCTGACCTGACGGGAATCGAAGCATTCCACTAGGGCTTGGGAGCGGACGCCCCCGTGGCTTTCGCGGTCGTGCGTGCCGTATGACAACAGCACACATACATTTATATCTCCCCGACCATAGGTTACGATAGAGGCCCCACAATGACCACATCGGCCCAGGACCGTCCGACGGCGCTCGACCTGTCTCGCGAAGAGACGTGGGTCGTCCACGCCGCCTTGCTCGACGCCATCGAGCGGGCGGTCGATGCAGACGAAGAGCCGACGCCGGCCCCCGGCCTGCTCGCGCGGGTCGAGGCCGGCGACGAAGATTTCGACAGCGCCGAACTCGACTATCTCGTAGACGCCCTCCGAACCTATCGGACACAGGCTCCCGCCCGGGACGACCACCACATCTCGCGCGTCCTCGAACACATCGAGGCCGCGCGGGCTTAGTCGCCCGCCCGACGCTCGCCCGCTGGCTTTTTCCGCTTCCGAGGTCCCCGAGCGGCCGCGTTCTCCGGTGATGCCGCCGACGCGTCCCGGTCGTCTCGGTGACCGACCCCGCCCCAACCACCGACTTCGACCCCGACTCCGTCTCCGAGTTCTCGCGTCTCGATGCGGACGTTTTAGTACGCGGTACGGCCAACGCCCGGCGATGGCTATCGACTCGAACTTCGACCAGAACCGGGAACGCGCGGGCGAGGAAAACGGCGTCGCCGTCTGGGGACCTGTCGAACCGCCGGAGAAACTCGGCATCCACGGCACCCACGTCGCCGTCGACTACGACATCTGTCTCGCGGACGGCGCGTGCCTCGAAAACTGCCCCGTCGACGTGTTCACGTGGGTCGACACGCCGGACCACCCGGTGAGCGAGAAAAAGGTCGAACCGACCAACGAAGACCAGTGTATCGACTGCATGCTCTGTGTCGACATCTGTCCCGTCGACGCCATCGACGTGGACGCCTCGCGGCAGGCCTGACGCGAAGACCAGACGTTATCTCTCCCCGCCGCGTCGCGTCGGCCATGGGTCTCATCCACACCGCCCTCGTCGTCTCGGACATCGACGCCACGCTCGATTTCTACGCCGACCTCGGCCTCGAACGGACCAACGAGTTCGAACTCGACGGCGTCCGGAACGTCTACGTCGGCAGCGACGACACCGACATGGAACTGCAGTTCAAGTACGACCCGACCTCGGCGGCGCGCGTCGAGCCCGCCGGCATCGACCACGTCGCGGTCGAAGTCGCCGACGCCGACCGCGCGTTCGAGGACATCGTCGAGGCGCAGTCGCCCGAAGTCGTGAAGCCGCCGGTCGACATCGACCCGGCGAACGCCCGCGCGGCGTTCGTGAAGGACCCCGACGGCTACGTCGTCGAACTCGTCGCGCTCGAAGACTGAGCCGCGCCGTCGACCCGTCTCAGACGCCGATTTTCACCGACGCCGACGGGTCGACCGCCCGCCCGACTCGCCGCGGCGAACAGCTATTTGTTGCCAGAGCGTCAATACGAAGTCGCTATGTCTGAGGACGTAACCGCGCTGTTGAAGCGCGCCTATCAGGACGAGATCGAGACCGTGATGAACTACATGACCAACTCCATCGTCCTCGACGGCGTCCGGGCCGAGGAGATTAAGGAGTCCCTCCAGACCGACATTCAGGAGGAACTCACCCACGCCGAACAGCTGGGCAACCGGCTGAAGCAGCTCGACGAGCAGCCGCCGGGCTCGGCGTCATTCGAGGCGCGCCAGCACGACCTCCAGCCCCCGGAGGACAGCACGGACGTGCTCGCGGTCATCAACGGCGTCCTCACGGCCGAGGAGGACGCCATCGAGACCTACCGCGCGCTCATCGACGCCGCGGAGGAGGCAAACGACCCCGTCACCGAGGACCTCGCCGTGACCATCCTCGCCGACGAGGAGGCCCACCGGACCGAGTTCCGCGGTTTCAAGAAAGAGTACGACCGCGAATAGGTCCACCGAGCGCCGACCGACGGGCGACCGCACGAGGGTTCGATCGCGCTCCGTATTCACTACTTTTCGAAAAATGTGTCATTATCGACCCGTATCTAACAAATTATCATCTGTTACAAAAGTAGTATTCCCAGTTCTTCGAAACAGGGGTTTATTTTTATCAATCCGTCGCTCGAACGACCGGTATGAGCACTGAACGCGGCAAAGGTACGGTCGCGGTGGTCGGCGGCGCCGGCGCAGTCGGGTCGAGCACGGCGTTCGCGCTGATGGAGAGCAGTCTCGTGGGCGAAATCATCCTCGTCGATATCGCCGAAGAGCGCGTCGAGGGCGAGGCGATGGACCTCAACCACGGCGCGTACTTCACGTCGCCGGTTCGGGTGCGGACGGGCGACTACGAGGACTGCTGGGACGCCGACGTGGTCATCGTCACCGCCGGAGCCAGCCAGAAGCCCGACGAGACCCGCCTCGACCTGATGGAGCGGAACGCCGACATCTTCGCCGACATGATTCCGCAGATCACCGAGGGGCTGAACGACGACGCCGTGATGCTCATCGTCACCAACCCCGTCGACGTGCTGTCGTACGTCACGTGGAAGGTGTCGGACCTGCCGGCCGAGCGCGTCATCGGGTCGGGGACCGTCCTCGACACGTCGCGGTTCCGCCACTCGCTCAGCCGCGAGTTCGACCTCGACCCGGCGAACGTCCACGCCTACGTCGTCGGCGAGCACGGCGACAGCGAGGTACTCGTCTGGAGTTCGGCGAACCTCGGCGGCATCCCGTTCGAGTCGTACGCCACCAGCCACGGCGTCGACGACATCGACGCGCTCAAAGCCCGCGTCGAAGAGGAGGTCCGCGAGGCGGCCTACGAAATCATCGAGCGGAAGGAGCGGACGAACTACGGCGTCGCCCGCTCGGTGGCCGCGACCACCGAGCGCATCCTCGGCGGCGACAACTCCATCCTCACCGTCTCGACGCTCGTCTCGGGGGAACACGGCATCGACGACGTCTACATGAGCCTCCCGTGTACCGTCAACCAAAGCGGCGTCCGCGACGTCCACGAGTTCGACCTCTCTGAGAGCGAGACGGCGGCGCTCCGGGAGTCGGCGGGCGTCATCCGCGAGTCCATCGACCGCTTGGACTTAGAATAGAAGCGAAGAAAGCGAGGAAAACAGAACAGCCGCGCCGCCGACTCAGTCGGCAGACGCGGGCGTCGTGTCCCCGCCCGTCCCCGTCGCGGCGGCCTTCGCGTCGAGCGCCTCCACGACGAGTTCGGAGATGTCCACGACGTCGATGGCTTCCTCGTAGTCGCCGGTCTTACGGCCGTCTTCGTACATCGTCGCGCACATCGGGCAGGCGACGACGAAGCGCTCGACGCCGCCGGTCGTGTCGTCGAGCGCCTCGCGCAGGCGTTCCTCGGACGGCTTCGACTCCTCTTCGTGGTCCATCCAGAGGCCGCCGCCGCCGCCGCCGCAACAGAACGACTGGTCGCGGTTGCGCGGCATCTCGGCGAGTTCGACGCCGGTCGCGCGGATGACCTCGCGGGGCGCTTCGTACTCGCCGTTGTACCGGCCGAGGTGACACGGGTCGTGGTACGTCACCGTCTGGGCGGCGAGTTCGTCGCCCGCGAGGCCGAGGCGGTCGTCGCCGACGAGACGCTCGACCAGTTGGGTGTAGTGGTACACCGGGTAGTCGAACGAGTCGTCCATCTCCGGGTACTCGTTTTTGAACGTGTTGTACGAGTGCGGGTCGGTGCAGACGATTTTGTCGAACTCGCAGTCGGCCATCGCGGCGACGTTGTCCTCGACGAGCATCTCGTAGAGGCCCTCCTCGCCGACGCGGCGCACGTCGTTGCCGTCGTGCCCTTCGTCCTCGTAGAGGATGCCGTAGGAGACGCCGGCTTCCTCGAAGATGCGGGCCAAAGAGCGGGCGACGGCGCGGTTGCGCTCGTCGTAGGAGGGGTAGTCACCGACGTACCAGAGGAACTCGACCGATTCGTCGCGGGCGTCGGGCACCTCGAAGTCGAGGTCGTCGGTCCAATCGGGGCGCTTGCGCTGGGGGTCCCCGAAGGCGTTGCCGTTCTGGAAGATGTTCATCATCGCCTCCTGGACCGGCTCTTGCTGTTGGCCCGTCTCGGTGAGCCGGCGGTTCATCTCGGTGAAGTGCGTGAGGTGTTCGATATCGACCGGGCAGGCGTCCATGCAGGCCATGCAGGCCATGCAGGACTCCATCGACTCGGCGTCGACGACGGAGGTGCCGCCGTCCGCGACGATGTCGACGGAGTCGCCGCCGGCGTCGACCGACTCGCGGTAGGCCTTCAGGTCGAGAATCACGTCCCGCGGGTCGAGGTTGCGGCCGGAGGCCTTCGCCGGGCAGGCGTCGGTACAGCGGCCGCACTTCGTGCAGGCGTCCATGTCGAGCATCGCCTTCCACGAGAAGTCGTCCTCGGAGACGTAGCCGATTTCGTCCGGCGGCGTGTCCGCGGGCACCTTCGGGAGGCGCGTGCCCGCCTTCTCGTCGGCGGTGACGACGTTGGCGAAGGACGTGAGCATGTGCAAGGGTTTGGCGTAGGGGACGGCCGCGACGAACGCCAAGGCGAGGAGCGCGTGGGACCACCAGCCGAACCAGTAGAGCGTCTGCGCGAGGCCCTGTCCCATGCCCGCGGCGTCGAACACGAGGGCGACGAAGTAGCCGACGAAGCTCACCGTCTCGAAGTCGGGGAAGTCAGTGCCGACGATGCGGATGCCTTCGAGGACGTAGCCGCCGACGCCGAGGAAAAAGAGCGTCCAGACGAACGCGGCGTCCTCGAAGCCGGTGTGTTTGCCCCACAGCCGCGGGTGTCGGACGCCGTAGCGCCGCCACAGCGCCATCCCGACGCCGACGACGAACAACAGGCCCATGAGGTCCATGACGAACGAGTACGAGAGGTAGAAGTCGCCGACGAAGAAGGAACTGCCCGTCACCCGCCGCCACACGTCGATGTCGATGGCGAGGATGGTCGTCCCGATGAGGAGCGTCAGAAAGCCCCACATGATAAAGGCGTGCATCACGCCGGCGAACCGGTCGCGCTTGAACTGCTTCTCGTTGGAGAACACCACTTTCGCCGCCCGAACCGTCCGTCCCGGCAGGTCGGACAGCCGGTCGAACGGGTCTTCACCACCTTTCGCGTATCGCGCGAACCGCTCGTACACCCCGTAGAGGAACACGAGCGACGCGATGGCGGCGAGACCGTAGAAGAGCGCCTCGCCGACCGGACTAATCGTCCAGAACGTCTCCCGCGTAACATCCGCCTGTGCCGCAAAGTCCATAATCAATCACCGGAGAACGGAGGGTTAAATCTTGCCACCCGAGGCGTGTCGGTCGGCGGATTACGAGCGCCTCGGGCGACCTCAGAGCGCGAGGCTGGCGAGGAGGGCGGCGGCGAGGACGAGCCCCGGGGCGTCGCGCCGGCCGAACCGAATCTCAGGGAGCGTCGGGTTCCACGCGAAACACCGCGCGCGGAGCGCGAGCGCGAGGGCGTCGGCCCGCGCGAACGACCGTCGGAGGCCGCCGGCGGCGACGAGCGAGAGCCGTTCGTCCAGCCGTCTTTCGCTCCCGAGGCGGGCCGCCTGCGCCTCGCGGACGCGGCGCAGGTCGCGGCGGACCAAGGGGAGAAACCGGAAGACGAGGGCGACGCCGACGCCGAGGGCGACGCCGCACCGACCCGGCACGAGCCGCTGAATCGCCGCGCGGGACTCGCGTACGGGCGTCGTCCTGACGTACGCCGCCGCGACGAAGAAGACGAGTAGCACGCGGACGCTGGCGAGCGCGGGTTCGACGGCCGCCTCGGGGTCGAACCACGGCGCGCCGAGGCGGGCGGCCTCGACGACCGGGCCGAGCGCGAGGAACGGAATCGCGTAGCGGAAGTCGCGGAGGGCCGAAACGGGGGACGCGTCGGCGGCGCGGAGACAGCCCGCGGCGACGACGCCGAGCGCGACGAGTCCGGCGGGCGTCGTGTGCGCGAAGCCGGCCGCCGCGAAGGCGACCTGCACCGCAAGCTTGGTCCGCGGGTCGAGTCGGTGGGCGAGAGTGTCGCCCGGTTCGTACGTCAGCACGGCGGGCGAACGTCGAGGTCGGGGAGGCGGTCTGCGGCCTCGTCGGGCGCGGCGTCGAGGGCGACGTCGCCGTCGGCGAGGACGACCACGCGGTCGGCCAGTTCGGCCACGTCGCGTAGGTCGTGGGTGACGACGACGAGGCTCGTCCCCTCGGCGCGGAGGTCGCGGAGGCGGGCGAGCACGGAGCGCCGGGCGGGTTCGTCGAGGCCGGTGAACGGTTCGTCCAAGACGAGGTGGTCGGGGCGCATCGCCAGCGCGCCGGCGATGGCGAGTCGCTCGACCTCGCCGCCGGAGAGGGCGTCGACGCGCTCGTCTTCCCGGCCGTCGAGGTTGACCGCGGCGAGCGACTCGCGGACGCGGCGGTCGATGTCGCCGCGGTCGAGGCCGAGGTTCTCCGGGCCGAACGCCACGTCAGCGCCGACGGTCGCGGCGACGAGTTGGTCTTCGGGGTGCTGGAACACCATCGCCACCGCGGTCCGGGCGGCGACGAGGTGGTCCGAGACGGTCCGGCCGTTGACCGACACCGTTCCCTCGTCGGGGTCGAGCAGGCCGTTGAAGTGGCGGACGAGCGTGGTCTTGCCGGAGCCGTTCGCGCCCGCGACGACGACGCACTCGCCGTCGTCGATGGCGAGGTCGACCCCGTCGACCGCGACCGTGTCGCCGTACCGGTGGACGAGTCCCTCGACGCGAATCATCTACTGGGCGGCGATGGCGTCGGAGCGGACGATGCCGACGGCGGCGGCGATTTTGAACGCCTCGGCGGGGATGAACGCGGCGGAGGCCGTCCAGAAGGCGGATTCGAGGCCGACGCGATTGACGTACGCGAAGCCGAGCGTGCCGAAGGCGTAGACGACGACGGTCCCGGCGACCATCGCGCCGACGAGCCGGGGAGTGCTCACGCGGTAGTCACCGACGCTGATACCGCCGTGGACGACGAGGCCGACGACGACGGCGGCGACGGGGTACGACCAGAGGTAGCCGGCGGTCGGCCCGACGAGCGGCGCGAGCCCTGCCGAGCCCCCGGCGAACACCGGCGCGCCGAGACCGCCGGCGGCGAGGTAGAGCGCGATTGAGCCGCCGCCCCAGACGGGGCCGAGGAAGATGCCCGCGAGGAAGACGACGAGCACCTGCATCGTCACCGGAATCGGTGAGATGGGGTTCGGGAACGAGACGTACCCGCTCGCGCCCATGAGCGCCGCGAACAGGGCCGCGCGGGCGATGTTGCCGACGAGTTCGTCGCCGACGAGTTCGACTGACTCGTGTTCGGTTGCCATGCTCGTCGCTGTCTCGTAAACCCAGTTTAACTTATCGGTTTACAGACTCGGGGCGGGAGGTCGGTTCGATGCTCGTCGGCCGATTCGGGGCGTCTCTCCGGTGCTCGGGCGGCTCTCCGGTTAGTCGGGTCAGCATCATTAAAGACGCTGGGCGTGCCACGTTCCGGGTATGGACGAGAAGACCGCCGAACTCCGCGACATCTTCATCGAGGCGACCGGCTCGGACACCGTGACCGAACAGCAGTCCGAGTCGCGCGGGTCGCTCGCCGACGTGGACGACCCCGAAGCGGTCCGCGAGCGCGTCCGCGACATCGTGGCGACGATGCGCGAGCGCTACGCGTTCGACACCGAGTTCGACGACGACGCGCTCGTCGCGCTCGTCGTCGGCTTCTTCGACGGCGACTCCGACGCCGACCTCGCGGTCGAACTCGACGCGTCGCCCGAGGCGGTTCGCACCGCCCGGTTCGACCTCCACCTCGTCCGCGACGCCGACCGCGAGTTCCCGTTCGACGCCGACCGCTTCGACACCCTGCTCGTCGACGGCGCGGACGACGAGGCCATCGCCGAGGCGCTCGACGTGCCCGTCGAGGTCGTCTCCGAGTGCCGCCCCGTCGCCGAGGCGGACATCCGTTCGAGCCGGGCCAACTACCGCTTCCGCGACGACTTCGCGGAGCTTCTGACCGACGACGACCTCTCGAACCGGATGGCCGAGGACGCCCGCCGCGACGGTCTCCGCGAGGCGACGGAAGATATCGAGACCGACGTGTCGCTGTAACGGTCGGCCGAACGACGAAGGTTCTTAACCGATTGGGGACATACCCCTGTGCGATGGCGCAGGCCCCCCAGAACCGAGACCTGACGGAACGGTTCATCGAGTTCTACCGAAACTACTACCGAGAGGAGATCGGGACGCTCGCACAGCAGTACCCGAAGGAAAAGCGGTCGCTGCACATCGATTACGACGACCTCTATCGGTTCGATTCGGAACTCGCGGACGACTACATCACGAAGCCCGGCCAGTTCCAGGAGTACGCGGAGGAGGCGCTGCGCCTGTTCGACCTCCCCGCGGACGTGAAACTCGGGCAGGCGCACGTCCGGATGCGAAACCTCCCCGAGACGGTCGATATCCGGAACCTCAGGGTCAACGACGACCACATCGGGACGCTCATCTCGGTGCAGGGCATCGTCCGGAAGGCGACCGACGTGCGTCCGAAAATCACGGAAGCCGCCTTCGAGTGCCAGCGCTGCGGGACGATGAGCTACATCCCGCAGGGCGACGGCGGCTTTCAGGAACCCCACGAGTGTCAGGGATGCGAGCGCCAGGGGCCGTTCCGCATCGACTTCGACCAGTCGAACTTCGTCGACTCACAGAAACTGCGCGTCCAGGAGTCCCCCGAGGGCCTGCGCGGGGGCGAGACGCCGCAGAGCATCGACATCAACCTCTCCGACGACGTGACCGGCAAGGTCACCGCCGGCGACCACGTCACCGTCGTCGGCGTCCTCCACATCGAACAGCAGACATCGGGCAACGAGAAGACGCCCGTCTTCGACTACTACATGGAGGGCATCTCGCTCACCATCGAGGACGAGGAGTTCGAGGACATGGAGATATCCGACGAGGACGTGGCCGAAATCGTCGAACTCTCGAACGACCCGGCCATCTACGAGAAGATGGTCGAGTCCGTCGCGCCCGCCATCTACGGCTACGAGCAGGAGAAGATGGCCATGATTCTCCAACTGTTCTCGGGCGTCACGAAGCACCTGCCCGACGGGTCGCGGATTCGCGGCGACCTGCACATGCTGTTGATAGGGGACCCCGGAACTGGCAAATCGCAGATGTTATCATACATCCGACATATTGCTCCCCGATCGGTCTACACCTCCGGTAAGGGTTCGTCCTCGGCGGGTCTCACCGCCGCCGCCGTCCGCGACGACTTCGGCGACGGCCAGCAGTGGACGCTCGAAGCCGGCGCGCTCGTCCTCGCGGACAAGGGTATCGCGGCGGTCGACGAACTGGACAAGATGCGGCCCGAAGACCGCTCTGCGATGCACGAGGGGCTCGAACAACAGCAGATTTCGGTCTCCAAGGCCGGCATCAACGCGACGCTCAAGTCGCGGTGTTCGCTCCTCGGCGCGGCGAACCCGAAGTACGGCCGCTTCGACCAGTACGAACCCATCGGCGAGCAGATAGACCTCGAACCCGCGCTCATCTCGCGGTTCGACCTTATCTTCACGGTCACGGACGACCCCGACCCCGACGAGGACTCCAAGCTCGCGGACCACATCCTCAAGACCAACTACGCGGGCGAGCTGAACACCCAGCGGACGAACGTCGCCAACTCCGAGTTCACGGAACAGCAGGTCGACGCCGTCACCGACGAGGTCGCGCCCACCATCGACGCGGACCTGCTCCGCAAGTACATCGCCTACGCGAAGCGCACCTGCTACCCGACGATGACCGACGAGGCGAAGGAGGTCATCCGCGACTTCTACGTCGACTTCCGCGCCCGCGGTGCCGACGAGGACGCGCCCGTTCCCGTGACCGCCCGGAAGCTCGAAGCGCTCGTCCGCCTCGGCGAGGCCTCGGCCCGCGTCCGCCTCTCGGACAAGGTGACTCGCGAGGACGCAGAGCGCGTCACGGGCATCGTCGAGTCCTGCCTGCGCGACATCGGCATGGACCCAGAGACCGGCGAATTCGACGCCGACATCGTCGAGACGGGCCGCTCGAAGACCCAGCGCGACCGCATCAAGAACCTGCTCGAACTCATCCGCACCATGCAGGAGGAGTACGAGGAGGGCGCGCCCCACGAGGAGGTCCTCGAACGCGCCAACAGCGAACTGAACATGGACGAAAAGACGGTCAACGACCAGCTTGACAAGCTGAAGATGAAAGGCGACATCTACGAGCCCCGCGGCGACGTGTACCGCGCGACGTAGACATTTATCGCCCGAGTCTTGGCCGACTGCGTCGATGTCAGCCGGTCTGGGAGCGCCTGTGGACGGTCTCAATTCTTCCTCTCACAAGTACCGAGATAGTCAAAACTGCAAAGTTTATGAAGTCACTTCCCGGCAAGCTATCGCCGCCGAATCCTTTGAGAAGCTTCCGGAAGAGCAGTCAGAGAAATCTCCCTTTGCATCACAACCCCCACTTCATATCGAGACGGATTCACTCTCCCCGCTTCGAGTACACCGATTGGGTGTATCCGCAACATAAGGCTCGAACAGGGGTGTAGCCAGCTATCGCCCGTGGTGCTGTCGTGAAACGGCCGTCAGATACCTATTTCGAGACGTCGACGTGAAGTCGAATACTAGCTCGAACAGGGCTGTATACTCTCTACGACGATTTCAACCACTGGTGATTCGCTCTGACTCACTGTCAGTCTCAGGTGGTTATTCGAGTGGACAGCATATTTCTATATCCCCGATACACCCTACCTACGTCGAGGTGTACCGGCAATACGGAATTTCGGTACAGTACGGAACACGAGTTGAGTAGGAATCCAAAATTCACTAATTCGGGCCTCAGGGCCTATCGCGGATATTCATGGCCATGTAGACTATATACGAACTCACTCGGAACAGATGTCGAAGACGCCTTGTGAACGTCTTGTTGCGGATACACCCGTGCCCTGTACTGGTGATATCGTACACTCTCAGCCATCAAGTCGAACATGAGATTTTATTGGCAGCCGACAGGGGTGTCGGCTGCCTGAAGCGGTCGAATTCGTATGAATCGACAAAAATCAAACAACGTACACCGGCGGATGGGCATCTACAAACAACTGAATGACGTCCCCTCTCGATCACGACTAGAGCGGTTTTCATCGACGTTTGAGACACGAGATGTGTGGGATGAATTCGTCAACTCACGGAACCCCAATTTCGATTCGAACGCGTACCGTGCAACATTGCGGAAAGCAGGCTCCGCATTCACGTCGTACATAGAGTCGCGGGGTCGGCATCACGCGTGTGCAAGACCGGTCGACGTGGAGGCGTGGCTTGCAGAGTTAACGGAGACGCGGACGCTCAACACAGTCTACTCTGAATACTGGATTCGTGTTGAAGAGTTCTTCACATGGCTTCAGCGGCATCCAGGATACCCACACGTGTATCATCCCGTGTGGATGGCGGCGGCGAGCTATCCCACGGCACAAGCGCTGTGGGCGAAGAAGACAGGAGAACAATGATGTTGGGAGGTGCACCGCAATGACCGACGACTATGACTCGGCGGGCAATGCACTTCGCGATGAAATTGGCGCCGCGTTCGGACGAGAACGTGATCCCCTGTCGGTGTACGAGTCGACCTTCGAAGCGCTGGCGGTGGATCCATTTGAGGTCTTCCTGAAATGTGGCCTCGAGCCAGACGACCCTGCCCCTAGAACCACACAAGCATACCAGCAACTCATCGACGAGTGGACTCGCCATATGTCCAGTGTAGGACGGCACCCGGCGTGTCCGAGCGAGGACCATATCCTCCGGTACGTGGAGAACTGTCTCTCAACGCGAGAGCTGAAGCCCGTGACAATTCGGACACGGCTTCACCGACTCAATCGAGTGTATCGCTACTGGCAGGCCGATTCAGTGTTCCCGCATGATCCTGGCTACAATCCGTTCGAGTACGTGTTCGCGACAACGGATTTGTCACAACCCCCCTCGAAAGACCCGCCGAGAATTTCGCCAACGCGCCTCGGTGAAATCGTCCGCACGATCACCGATGTCCGCGACCGTCTCATTGTCGTCTTACAACTCAAACTGGGTCTGCGGGCCGGTGAGGTGAGTAATCTCCGACTGGCGAACCTCGCAGTTGACCACGAGGAACTGAACACAGCATACCCTGGACTTGGAACAACCCCCATCGTCGAGGACCTCTCCCAGGCGGTTTACATCCCGTCGAGATACGAGGAACCGGGGAATAAGTCACACCGAGCGCGACTCCTCCCACTAGATGACGAGGTGTACCAATCACTCGTGCAGCACTTATTGGTACGACCAGATACGGGGAGTCAGTGGGTGTTCCAGAGTCACACGACAGCTTCGCAAATCACCCCTGAAGCGATCAACCGCGTGTGGACGAGCGTGTTCAGGCCAGAGTATGACGAGACCGATGTTCATCGAGCGGTGACGAGTCATTACGGGCGGCATCGGTTTAGCACATACTGGCAAGTCGAGTGTGAGATCCCACGTGAGTTGGTTCAGTATATGCGTGGAGATCGAATTGAGAGTGCTGACCCGAATCGAGAGACGATTGACAGCTATATCCATACATACTATGAGGATATCGAGACTGTATATCTAGAAAATATGTACTCGCTGGGTCTTTCTACCGAATTCTCGTTGTGATGCGGTTGAACTCTGGATTGAAATCCAACAACCGCCAGCGGCCGAGACGCACGACTGTTCTCCCAACGTACTCGACGCCCCGTGCGCTCAGCGACGGACGTACTCGCCGACCGAGCCGAGGACCCCGCCGGTGGCGGCCGCGGGTTCGATTTCGACGTCGAGGACGACCTCCGCGACCGCGGCGACGCCCGCCGCGAGTTCGGCGTCGTCGCGGCACGCCGGCGCGTCGGCGATGCCGTCCGCCTCGGTCTCGGGCACGACCACGTCCGCGTCGTCGAGCGCGCCGAACGTGGAGACGACGGCGTCGATATCGGTGTCGATGTCGGCGGCCCGCGCACTGAGCCGACCGACCGCGTCGGCACCGCGGTCCGTGGCGGGCGCGACGAGCGCGACCCGGTCGCAGGCCGCGGCGGCGGCGACCGTCTGGTTCGACGCGAGGAGCGGCGCGTCGACGAGGACGTGGTCGAAGCCGTCTGCGGCCTCGGCGATACGACCTTCGAACGCCCGCGCGGCGTCGGGCGTCATCGCCCGCGCGAGCCGCTCGAAGGGGGCCGCGGCCGGGCAGACGGCGACGCGTCCCTCGGCGTCGGTCTCGAACGCGACCAGCCCCGACTCCAGCGGCACGTCGGCGGCGTCGGTGACAAGCGCCGTCGCGTCGGGGTCGAGCGTCCCCGAAACGTAGTCTGAGAGGCCCTGCGTGGCGAACGCCGCGTCGAGGACGGCCACGTCGCGGCCGTCGGTCGCGAGCGCTGCGGCGAGTTCGAGCGACAGTCGGGTCGTGCCCGCGCCGCCGGTGGCCCCGACGAGCGCGATGGTGGTGGGAATGGACATACCGCGAGTGGTCGGGTGCTCAGATTAATAGCTTCGGTCGCCCGCCGCCGGCGTCGCCGGACGCGCGACTACGCCGTCCACTCGCCGTCACCCGATTCCGGGTCCGCTCCCGGCGCGGCGTCCGCGCAGGCCCGGTAGAAACAGACCTTGTACGTTCGGCCGACGAGCGTCGTGACCGTCGAACCGACGGCCACGACGGCGATATCGACCGTCGACATCGGCGCTTGGAACGCCGTCACCGCGCCGGCGACGGTGGTCGCCCCGTCGAGGGTGACGAACCAGAGCACCGGCAGGTCGACGACCGAGGTCACTGCGGTCGCGACGACCGCGTAGCCGACGACGGCCCGGAGGTTGCTGAGGACGAAGTCGACGCTTCTGCTGAGCGACCCGCCGGCGGTCTGCCCGTCGAGGACGACGGCGGTGTCGAAGAAGGTGAAGACGTAGACGACGGCCATCAGGACCACGAGCGCCACCCCGGACGCGGCGAGTTCGGCGGGCGTGAGGCTCGCGGAGCCGTTCAGCACCGCGTTGAGTCGGTCGAACCCGACGTAGCCGAGGACGCTGCCGCCGACGACCATCGCGACGACGAACACGACCA
This sequence comes from Haloferax sp. Atlit-48N, assembly GCF_003383015.2. Lineage (NCBI taxonomy): Archaea > Methanobacteriati > Methanobacteriota > Halobacteria > Halobacteriales > Haloferacaceae > Haloferax > Haloferax sp. Atlit-48N. The sequence goes on from NZ_CP137689.1 coordinate 213,188, forward strand.
ATCCGGCGAGGAGCGTCGCGCCGAGCAGGCTGACGTAGTAGCGCTGTGCCGCGGTGGACGCGCGCAGGTCGGTGTCGGAGCCGGGGCGCGCGCCGTCGGCGACGGTGTAGAACGCGCCGGTGAGCGCCGGCACGGCGAGGAGTTGGAGGAGCGAGCCGACGGCCCCGGCCGGACCGGAGGCGTTGTTCAACGCGCCGATGAGGCCGAACGCGAGGGCGAACGCGACGAGCACCGGCGTCTCGGTGACGATTCGGAGGGCCGTTCGAAACGATTGGAGGACTGCCACGACAGTCGGCACTCACGGCGCCCGTATATGTTTTTACATCGACACGTTCGGCGGGAGATGTAGCGCCGGCTGGAGCGACAGCGTGCCCTCAGCCCGAGATGGCCGCCTCGATGTCGGCCAGTTCCTCGTCGGAGAGGTCGGGGCGCTCGCCCGCGACGGCGTGGATGGGACTGCCGCCGTCGCCCTCGAACCGCGGGACGATGTGGACGTGGACGTGGTCGACCTCCTGGCCGGCGGCGGGGCCGTTGTTGATGCCGACGTTCGTCGCGTCGGCGTCGACCGCCGCCTCGACGCGCGGCACGAGGTCGTTCACGGCGGCGAACAGGTCGGCCGCGGCGTCGGCCGGAACCTCGTCAAGGCGGGCGTGGTGCTCTTTCGGGACGACGAGCGTGTGACCGGGCGCGAGCGGGTTGGCGTCGAGGAACGCAAGCGAGTGGTCGGTCTCGTGGACGATTCGGCCCGGGATGTCGCCGTCGACGATGGCGCAGAAGATGCAGTCGGACATACGTGGCACGTCGATTGGCGAGGAAAAGAAAGTTCGGACCGGTTCGTGCGTGCCGTCTCGTCTGTCTCGCTGTCGGCACAGGTGGAGCGTGTCCACCGAACCTCCCCGGCCGATTGTAGAGGGTCTCGTCTGTGAGAGACGCAACTGCGCCAATTGCACGCAATCGCAACTGCAATCGACCCTCGATTGCGCAACCTCCCGCTGTTCCCTCGGCGAACTAGTTGATATTGCGCGCAATCCATCTCAGATTGCGCAATACATCTATTGAATTGCGCAATGATCGGTGGGTTACCGCTCGGGAAGCAACGCCTCCAAGTCGGCCAGATACTCGTCTAACTCGTAGCCGAGACGCGACAGCCACACGTCGCGGTACGAGGGGTGTAAAAGCGGGACCACGGTGTAGCCGAACCGCTCGCTCTCGACGGGGTCGAGGACGGTATCGAGGAAGCCGTCCAGCGAGGCGTCGTCGAGCGCGAGGACGCTTTCGGTCGCGTGGCGGCCGGTCGGGACCACCACGTCGGGGTCGACGGCTTCGAGTTCGGAAACGAGGTGGTCGCGGCAGTTCGCCTTCTCGGCGGCCGTGGGCGCGCGGTTCGACCCCTCGCCGTCCGAAGGGAAGCACTTGACGGCGTTCGTGTAGAAGACGCCCGATTCGTAGCCGACGGCGGCCATCGTCTCGCGGATGCGGCGGCCGGAGTGCCGGGCCGTGTAGGACATCCCGGTCCAGTTGCCGCCCCGCCAGCGGTCGGCGTCGGGGTTGCCCGCGCCCGGCGCTTCCCCGACGACCATCACGGTCGCGTCGTCGGGGCCGACGCCCCACGAGATGCGGTTGCGGCAGTCGACGAGCGCCGGACAGCGCGCGCAGTCGGGTTCGAGGACGAGCGTCTCGTCGGCGTCGGGGAACCGCGGGTCGGCGTCGACCATCTACTCCGTCAGCGGGAGCACGATGCCGAAGATAATCGGCGAGAACAGCACCAGCGCGATGCCGAGCCACTCGGCGTCGAAAAACAGCGTTCGCTCCCAGCCGGGGATGGCACCGCCGCTCACGGCGAGGGCGACTTTCGCGCCGATAGCGCCGAACAGGAACAGCGCGAGCCCCAGTCCGAGGCCGGTCTTGGTCATCCGCGGGTAGTCGATGTCTCCGTAGCGTCCCATACTATCCCGAGATGCGGGGACTGGCAAAACCGTTTCGAGAGAGTGTGTGATACGTTATCGTTCGATTTCGCCGGCGAGAACGGGCGCGACGGACACCTCGCTCACGTCGCGTTCGATGGTGTCGGTACCGACGACGCGCTCGATACCGGCGCGCGCGAGTTTCGTGCGGGCGTTGCGGGCGAGAAGCGGGTGGACGGTCGCACAGAAGACGCGCTTCGCGCCGCCGTCGGCGAGGACGGACACGGCCTCGCTCATGGTCGACCCGGTGGCGATGATGTCGTCGGTAATGACCACGTCGCGGCCCGCGAAGTCGGCGTCGCTCGGCGTGATGTCCACGTCGGTCCCGGAGTGGCGCACCTTCTCGAAGTAGTCGGTCTCGCCCTCGCCGTAGGCGTCGCGGACGGTCTCCGCGATGTCGATGGCTCCCGAGTCGGGCGACAGAAACAGCGGGGCGTCGAGTTCGGGGAGCGGCTCCGCGAGTCGCCCGGCGGCGTCGACGATGTCGACGGGCACGTCGAAGAAGTCGGCGACGGCGTCCTCGTGGGGGTTGACGAGCACGACGCGGTCGGTCGTCGTGCTGACGGCGCGGGCGACCGCGCGGGCCGAAATCGGGTGGCCGGCCTCGAACGCCTTGTCCTGTCGGGCGTAGCCCATGTACGGGATGACCGTCGTGACCGCCGATGCGCCGGCCTCGCGGACGGCGTCTTGCAGTTGGAGCAGTTCGACGTAGGCGTCGTTGCTGGCGGTGCTGGCGACGATGGTGGCGGCGTCGGCGTCGAAACCGGGGACCGCGGCCAGCGTCTCGCCGTCGGGGAAGCGGTCGTACTCGACGGCCGCGAGCGACTCGCCGAGTTCGTCGGCGAGCGCGGCCGCGAGTGCCTGCGAGGATGCGCCGGGTACGAGCATACCCGTTCGTCTCTCGTGGGGGGTAAAACCGCTTTTCGTTGCGTTCAGCCGCGTCGCGTGTCAGCGAACCGCGACGCCGACCGTCTCTAACCCGAGCACCTGCGTCCGCCAGTCGCCCCCGGTCAGCCGAACGCAGAAGCTCCCCGCGTCGGTGACGGCGTAGGCGGCCCGCGCGTCGTGGGCGAGCGCGACGACCGACTCGTCCAGCGGAATCGGCGCGGCCTCCCACGCGCCCGACTCCTCGTCGCGCGCGACGACGCCGTCCGGGCCGACCGCGTGGGCGCGGCCGTCCGGCATCGACGCGACCGCCGAAAACGCCCCGTCGAGCGCGTCCATCCAGCCGTTGCCGAGCGCGTACAGTCCCGAGTCGGTCGCGGCGAGCGGGGTTCCCGAGTCGCCGCCGAGGCGGCCCGCGGGGTCGGACACGTCGGTCACGTCGTTCAAGCCGACGTGCGAGAGGCCGCCGTCACCGATTCGGTAGACGCCGTCGTCGGCCGCGACGAGGCTCCCGTCGAGGGCGCGGACCGCCCCGACCGCGCCGAGGTCGGTCCACCCGGACTCGTCGAAGCGGGCGACCCGACCCGAGTCGTCGGCGGCGACGACGCGATTGCGGTGGAAGCCGACGGCCGCCGCGGGGCCGAAGTCGAGTTCGTGGTAGTCGTCGCCCTGCACGAGCAGCACGTCCTCGTCGGTGGCGACGACGACTTCCCCGGGCGACCCGGCGGCGTCCAGCGCGGTACACCGGCGGTCGATGCGGAACCCCCCGACGAGGTCGTCGGAGACGTCGACGGTCACGACCCCGACGCCGGCGGCGACGTACGCCGTCTGCTTGCCGGACTTGTCCGCGTACACCCGCTTTTCGTCGATAGAGAGGTCGAAATCAGCCATCCGTTGGCCCGAGGTTCGCGGCGGGGTTCGGAAAGGATTGTGGTCGTTCCCGCGGCGCGGCGACGGGCCGAACGGGCGCGCGAGTGAGCCGTGTGCTTACAGGAACTCCCGCACGTCGGAGTACCACATGTCGTGGTGGTCGAGTTCGTCGAGGGCCTCGGCCACGTCGACCGCGAGGACGTGCCAACAGCGCTCGCCCTCGTCGGGGTCGAGGTTGTACTGGGAGTCCTTGCAGGTACAGCCCCGGTCTTCGACCACGTACTCGTCGTCGTAGCCGACGACCACGTCGAAGTCGCGGTAGCGCTTCACCCGCCGCTCGGAGACGGCCTCGATGGCCGTGACGCCCCGGTCGCCGTGGGCGTCGACGATGGCCTGCACGATTTGCGGCGAGAGTCGCCCGGTCTCCGCGAGCGCCGCTCGCCAGTCGTCGGCCGAATCCACGCTCCCGAGTTCGTCGGTGGCGGTGAAAACGCATTCGATGCCGCGGGGTGGACCGACCGCCGCAATCGCGTCGCAATCGCGTCGTACAACCGCACCGCACAATCGCATCGCAACCGGTTTCCGCCCGCGTGGGCGACTGCGGGTATGCACGTGAGCGAGGGAGGCGTCGAAATCGAGGTTCCCGACGCCCGCGACGGGGCGTCAGCGGGGACCGGCGACGATGTCTTCTACAACCCCACACAGGAGTTGAACCGGGACATCACCGCGGCCGTCCTCCGCGCCTTCCGCGAGCGCGAACCCCGCGCCGAGAGCTACCTCGACGCGATGGCCGCCTCGGGCATCCGGGGCGTCCGCGCCGCCGCCGAGGGCTACGACGTGACCTGCGCCGACCTCGACGCCGACGCCGTCGAACTCGCCCAGTCGAACCTCGACCGCGCCGGCAACGGCGGCGAGGCGGTCCACCGCAACGCCAACGCCCTCATGTACGACGAGGTCTTCGACGTGGTCGACCTCGACCCCTTCGGCACGCCGATGCCCTTCGCGGACCCCGCCTTCGCCAACACCCGCGACCTCGTCTGCGTCACCGCCACCGACACCGCCCCGCTGTGCGGCGCACACCAGAAAAGCGGCATCCGGAAGTACGGCTGTCTCCCGCAGAACACCGACTACCACCCCGAGATGGGGCTTCGGACGCTCCTCGGCGCGATGGTCCGCACCGCCGCCCGCTACGACAAGGCCGCCGTCCCGATTCTCTCGCACGCGACGCGCCACTACGCGCGGGCGTATCTCGAACTCGACGAGCGGGCGACGAAGGCCGACGAACTCCTCGAATCGACCGGCTTCGTCTACCACTGCGAGGACTGCCTCCACCGCGAGGCCGAGCGCTCGCTCATCGCCCACCCGCCCGAGGCGTGCGCCAACTGCGACTCGACCCGGATTCTCGAAGCCGGCCCCATCTGGCTCGGTCCCGTCTCCGAACCGGCGTTCGCCGGGGCCGTCCGCGACGAGGTGACAGAGGACTTCGGCACCGCGAAACGCGCCCGAAAGCTCCTCGACACGCTCGCGGTCGAACTCGATACGCCGACCCACTTCGACCAGCACCGCCTCTGTAAGCTCTGGGGCCGCTCGGCCTCGAAGATGGAGACGTTCCTCGAAACCCTCCGCGACGCCGGCTACGACGCCACCCCCGCCCACTACCACGGCACCGCGTTCAAGACCGACGCGACGGTCGCTGAGATACGCGAGTCGACCGCCGCGCTCGACCCCGAGGCGTGACGAGGACGACGGCGAACCGCGTCGTAACCGGTACACACCGCCGCTTCGGCGGGTAGCTTCTTTGCCTCCCGTGTCGTTTCGGTGATACGTGAGCGCCAACATCCGAACCGCCGTTCCCGTCGCGCGGGCGGTCGTCGACACGATTCGGGAGAAGGAAATCTCGTTTCTCGCGGCCAGCATCTCGTACTACGCGCTCGTCTCGCTGATTCCGCTTCTCGTCCTCGGCGTCGTCGTCGCCACCGCCGTCGGCGGCGCGGAACTGCAGGCGCAACTCCAGACGCTCGTCGAGCAGTACCTCGTTCCGACGGGCCAGGGCCTCGTCGAGGAGGCGCTTTCCGACCGAACCGGGCAGGGAAGCGTCGGGGCGGTGAGCCTCGGGCTGACGGTGTGGGGCGCGCTGAAGCTCTTTCGCGGCCTCGACATCGCCTTCTCGCGCATCTACGGCTCCGAGGCGGGTGGCCTCCTCGACCAGCTCCGCGACGGCGCTATCGCCCTCGCCAGCATCGGCGTCGGCACCATCGGCGTCGCGGTGCTGACCGCGCTGCTCGGCCTGCTTGACGTGCCGTTTCTCCAACTGCTCTCGCCGCTTTTGCTGTTGCTCACGCTCTGTGCGGCGTTCTTCCCGCTGTACTACGTCTTCCCCGACGCCGACCTCTCGCCGCGACAGGTCGTGCCGGGGACCGTCTTCGCGGCCGTCGGCTGGACCCTCCTCGGGGTCGGCTTCGGCATCTACGCGTCGGTGGCCGGCGCGTCGGTCGCGGGCGCGCTCGGGACGCTCCTGTTGCTCGTGACGTGGTTCTACTTCTCGGGGCTCATCCTGCTTTCCGGCGCGGTCGTCAACGCGGTCCTCGCGGGGGTCGGCGGCGACGCGTCGCCCGCAGAACCGCGTGACCCGCCGGGGGGACCGCCCGGAGTGGACCGGCAGGTACAACATACGGGAGGCCGACATGACGCTCGTACGGATATGAGCGACGACCGAGGTGACACCGATGGGCCGCGGACGGAGGACGCCGACGACGCGGAGACCGGCGCGTCCGTCTCCCCGCGCGGCGCTCCCGACATCGAGGAGCTGGAATCGCAGGTCGAGGAACTTCGGGCCGACCTCGACGCGTTCGAGGACGACGTGACCGACCGGACGGTCGAAAAGCCCAAGCTCGAAGCCGAGTTGAAGCGCTACGTCCGCCGCCGGATGCGCCGCGGCAAGGCCCGCGGGTGGGGTCCCTACCTCGTGCTCGGCTACGGCGTCGTCCTCACGCTCGGCGCGTTTCACTACCTCCAGTCGGACCTCATCGCGGTCGTCGCCATGCTCATCATCTTCCTATCGACGCTCGGACTCTACGTCCTGTTCGTCATCTTCGGCATCGGCCTGAGCGCCCTCGGCGTCCCCGGGCGCGCCATCGACGCGGTCCGCAAACGCCGCGGCTGAGATGTTCCGGTCCGCGCTTTCGCTTCAGACCCGCGGGTTCGGGGAGTTGGTGCTCGCGGACGCCCCGGACGCGCTCGTCTTCCTGTTCGGTCTCGTCACCCAACTCGGAGACCAGTGGTTCTTCTTCGTCGCGTTCACCTCGCTGTACTGGCTCTGTCGGCCCCGAATCAGGGCGCGCCCGCGGCGAACCGCGGCCTCCTTCGTCGGCCTCGCGCTCGGGTCGCTGGCGCTCGTCACCGCGCTGAAAGTCGGATTCGCCCTGCCGCGACCGCCGACCGCGGCCGTCGCCGCCGCGCCCGCGTGGCCGTCGCCGCTTTCGGACCTGTTCGTCTCGTTCACGACGGACGACGGCTTCGGGTTCCCGAGCGGCCACGCCCTCGGGACGACCGTCGTCTACGGGGCCGCGGTCTCGCTTCTCGACGTGTGGGACCGTCGCCGCCGGCTCGTCGCCGCGGCGGTCGTCGTCGGCATCGTCTCGCTCTCGCGGGTCTTCCTCGGCGTCCACTACGGTGTCGACATCGTCGTCGGCGTCCTCCTTGGCCTCGGCTTCCTGAAGGCGGTGTCCGTGGTCGCCGCCGCGGACGACCCCGACGCGACCGGCCATCTCGACCCGGCGCGCCTGTTCGCCATCGCGGCCGGCCTCAGCGTCCTCGCGCTCGCGGTGGTGTTCGCCACGGGTCTCTCCGGGCACACCGAAAACGCCGCGGCGGCGCTCGGCGGGTCGCTCGGCGGTCTCTTCGGCTGGACGCGACTCGCCGGCCACGAGTCGCTCCCGACGCTGTCGCCGCCGGTCGCGCTCGTCGCGTTCCTCGGCGCGGGCGGCCTCTGGGTCGGCGTCGACGTTGCCGACGCCTCGGTTCCGGTGACGGTGCTCGTCACCGCGGCGGTGGTCGCGTTCATCCTCGTCGCGCCGCGGATACAGGGCCGACTCGGGCTCGGAAACGGAGCGACCCGGCGCGCCGACTGAGAGCCTGTTTCGGTGTGTTGCTCCGGTTCTAGGTAGTGTTGTCTCTGGTTTCTCGCCGACTGCGATACCGGTGGCTGTCGCTCTCCGGCGAGCGGGCGCGAAAGAAAAATCGGTGTTGGGCGTGCGCGACGCTTAGAACGTCTCGAGGTACCGGTCGAGCTCCCACTGGGAGACGTCGACGAGGTAGTCCTTGAACTCGGAGCGCTTGGCTTCGACGAACTTCTCGAAGACGTGGTCGCCCAGGGCCTCCTGGATGACTTCGTCCTCTTCGAGGGCGTCGACGGCGCCGCCGAGGTCCTTCGGGAGCGTCTCGATGCCGTACTCTTCGCGCTTTGCCTCGTCGAACTCGTAGATGTTCTCGCGGACCGGGTCGGGGCAGTCGAGGCCCTTCTCGACGCCGTCGAGACCGGCGTGGATGAGCGCGGCGAACGCGAGGTACGGGTTACAGGACGGGTCGGGGAAGCGGGCCTCGATGCGCGAGGCGGCCGGCGTGCGGGCGGCCGGCTTGCGGATGAGCGCCGAGCGGTTGCGGTCGGACCACGCGATGTAGACCGGCGCTTCGTAGCCGGGGACGAGGCGCTTGTAGGAGTTGACTGTCGGGTCAGCGACCGCCGTGATGGCGGGCGCGTGGTCGAGGATGCCCGCGACGAAGCTCTTGGCCGTGTCGCTCAGGTCGAACTCGTCGTCGCCGTCGTGGAACGCGTTCTCGCCGTCCTTGAACAGCGAGATGTGCGTGTGCATGCCGGAGCCGTTGATGCGCGGGATTGGCTTGGGCATGAACGTCGCGTGGAGGTCGTGTTCGGCCGCGATGGCGCGGACGACGGACCGGAACGTTGCGACGTTGTCGGCCGTCGAGAGGGCGTCGTCGTACGTGAAGTTAATCTCGTGCTGACCCTCGGCGACCTCGTGGTGCGAGGCTTCGATGTCGAAGCCCATGCTTTCGAGGCCGTAGATGATGTCGCGGCGCACGTCGGACGCGAGGTCCTTCGGGGCGAGGTCGAAGTAGCCGCCGGCGTCGTTCGTGACGGTGGTTGCGCGGCCGTCTTCGTCTTCTTCGAACAGGAAGAACTCCGGTTCGGGAGCGACGTTCACGTCATAGCCGAGTTCCTCGGCGCGCTCGATAGCGCGCTTGAGGACGCCACGCGGGTCGCCGCTGAAGGGCTCGCCGGTGGACGTGTTGAACACGTCACAGATGAGACGGCCGGCGGCGCTGTTTTCCTTCTTCCGCCACGGGAGGACGGCGAACGTCGACGGGTCGGGTTCGAGGCGCATGTCGGACTCCTGGATGCGCACGAAGCCGTCGATGGAGGAACCGTCGAAGTAGATGCCCTCGGTGAACGCCTTCTCGGCCTGCGAAGCCGGGATGGAGACGTTCTTCACCGTTCCGAGAATGTCGGTGAACTGGAGTCGGAGGAAGTCGACGTTCTTCTCTTCGATTTCGTCGATGACTGCCTGTGCCTCGTCGCTCAGGCCGCCGTCGGTGAGTGCGTTGTCTTCCGTCATTTTCCTGAACACGCGATTCGAACACCCGCACTATAAAGACATTTCCGCTTAATGCAATTCCCCGCACCTCGCCACAGAATTGGATATTCGTAAAATTCTAATGCCCCCGGACGGTCTTTGGATGTAATGACGTACGAAAACCTCGACGCGAAGCTCATCAATGCGCTCCTCGGCGACGGTCGAGCGAGTCTGCGAAGCCTCGCCGAAGAGCTCGACGTGTCGGTGACGACCGTCTCGAACCACCTGCGAGACCTCGAAGACGAAGGCGTCATCGAGGGCTACACGCCGCGGGTGAACTACGACGCGCTCGGCTACGACGTGACCGCGGTCATCCAACTCAAAGTCGAGGGCTCCGCGCTCCCCGAGATTACAGAGCGCCTCCGCGCCGAAAAGCAGATGATTTCGGTGTACGAGGTCACCGGCGACTACGACATCATCGCCATCGGCAAGTTCCGCGACACCGACGGCATGAACACGCAGATCAAGAAACTGCTCACCGACGCGGACATCCGCGAGTCCAACACTTCGGTCGTGCTCAACGCCGTCACCGAAAACGAGCAGTTCGACCTCGACCTCGAAGAGTAACGCCGTCAGACGATTCGCGTTTTTACGTCGCGCATCTCCGACTTGCAGTAGGGACACCGATATCGCGTGTCGAAGCCGTCGGGCGTCGTCTTCGTCGTCGTCTCTATCTCGTGGACCGCCACGTCGCGTCCACACTCCCGGCACTGAACCGCTGGCATCGGTTCGTGTTCGTCGACTGGGCGGAATAAATCTACTGGCGTGTGTGTATAGTTGTCATCAAATTGTCTGTATCCGGACGGGAACCGCTTCGACTGGAGAATCTACGGTTTTCGGTCGATACGCTCCGTCCGAACCCCGCGTTTCCGGGTCGATTTCGGCGGCCGTTCGAAGGCTACTGTTTCGACTGGAAAACCCGATGACGTGGCGCGATTCCTCGGTGGATAAACTGGAGACGAAATGTTGCGAGTTTTCGCTGCCCGGCGGAGCCGGCGGTCCGGTCAGAACCCGTCTTCGAAGACGAACGTGCCGTCTCGCTGGACGACCTCGCCGTCGACCTCGATGACCGAGTCCTCGGACATATCGACGATCATGTCGACGTGCTCGGCGCTCTCGTTGAGTTCGTTGTCCGCGCCGACCGTCTCGGGGTACGCCGAGCCGACGGCCATGTGGACGGTGTCGCCCATCTTCTCGTCGAACAGCATGTTGTAGGTGAACTGGTCGATGCTGCGGTTCATGCCGATTCCGAGTTCGCCGAGGTAGCGCGCGCCCTCGTCGGTGTCGAACACGCCGTCTAAGACCTCCTCGTTGCCCTCGGCGGAGTAGTCGACGACCTCGCCGTCCTCGAAGCGGACGCGGACGCCGGAGACCTCGCGGCCCTGCCGGTACAGCGGCAGGTCGAAGTGGACCTCGCCGTTCACGGAGTCCTTCACGGGCGCGGTGAACACCTCGCCGCCGGGGAGGTTGTGTTCGGCCGTGTCGTTGATGGCGGTGTTGCCGGCGATGCTCATCGTCACGTCGGTCTCGTCGCCCGACGTGATGCGGACCTCGTCGCCGTCGTTGAGGATGTCGACCAACTGCTGTTGGAGTTCGCCCTGCGCGTCCCAGTCGAGGGTGACGGCGTCGTAGACGAAGTTCTCGTAGGCTTCGGTGCTCATGCCCGCGAGCTGGGCGCTCCCCTTCGCGGGGTACTGGGTGAGACACCAGCGCTTCGAGAGCATCTCGCCCTGCACGGGTTTGTAGGCGCGCTTGTACGCGGCGTTCGTCTCCGGCGGCACGTCGCTCTGTTCGGTCGCGTTCGTCTCGCCGCGGACGCGGATGATGACGTCGGTCTCCTCGTAAAGCGCCAGCACGTGCTCGGGCGTCTCGTAGTCGTCGTCGCCGGCGCGGAGGAACGCGCGGGTGAACCGCGGGTTCGCGTCCATCGCGACGACGTTCGCGCCGCGGTCGCCGAGCAGTTCGTGGATGGCCGTGACGAGGTCCTCGGCCACCGAGGGCGCGGAGACGACGACGTTGTCGCCGGCCTCGACGCTCGTGGAGTGGTCGACGATGGTTTGTGCGTGCTCGCGGATGCGCGGGTCCATACCGCGTCGTGTGTGTCCCCGGGGCAAACACCTTTCGAAGCGCAAATATTGCGGCCGCGGCCGAGAACGCCCCGCGGACCACCGATTATTTCTCCGTCGGCGCGGTCTCTCCGCGCATGATTGACCTCCGAAGCGACACCGTCACGCTCCCGTCAGACGAGATGCGCGAGGCCGCCCGCGACGCCGCCGTCGGTGACGACGTGTACGGCGACGACCCGACCGTGAACGAACTCGAAGCGCGCGCCGCCGAACTCGTCGGCAAGGAGGCCGCGCTGTTCGTGCCGTCGGGGACGATGGGCAACCAAATCGCCGCCCGCGTCCACGCCGACCCCGGGCAAGAGGCGCTCGTGGACGAGAAGGCACACGTCTACAAGTGGGAGGTCGGCGGCTTCGCCCAACTGTCGGGCTTGCAGGTCCGCGCCTACGACGCCGGCGAGCGCGCCGCGCCGACGCCCGCGCAGGTCCGCGACCACGCCCGCGAGGAGTCGCTTCACGTCGCCGGCACGGGCGTCCTGTGTCTCGAAAACACCCACAACGCCCGCGGCGGCGTCGCGGTTCCGAAAGCCGATATCGACGCCGCGGCCGACGCCGCCCGCGACCTCGGGATTCCCGTCCACCTCGACGGCGCGCGCCTGTTCAACGCCTGCGTCGCCCTCGACGAGGACCCGACGGCGATGGTCGAGCGCGTCGACACGGTGATGTGCTGTCTCTCGAAGGGGCTCGGCGCGCCGGTCGGTTCGATACTCGCCGGTCCCGAGGCGTTCATCGAGGAGGCCGTCCGCGTCAGAAAGCAGTTCGGCGGCGGTATGCGGCAGGCCGGGCTCATCGCCGCGCCGGGGCTCGTCGCGCTCGACAACGTCGACCGCCTCGCGGACGACCACGCGAACGCGACGGTCCTCGCCGAGGGTCTCGACGCCGTTTCCGGACTGTCGGTGCCGACGCCCGACACGAACATCGTCGTCGTCGACTCCGAAGGTGCCGGGCTGACGGCCGAGGAGTTTGTCGAACTGTGCGACGATGTTGGCGTCCTCGGTGGCACGTTCGGCCGGTACCACACCCGCTTTACGACGAATCTGAACGTCTCGCGTGCGGACGCGGAGCGCGCGGTCGACCTCGTCGCCGACGCGGTCGAATCGCGGTAGGTCGGGGGAAGCCGCCGCGAGTCGCGGTCGGCCGGTGGCGGCCCACTCGGTTCGTTCGGATTACAACTCGGGTTCGATGTAGACGAAGTGCACCCGGTCGTCGGCCGCCTTGAGTTCGTCCTCGATTTCGGTGATGTGGTCGTCCAGTTCCTCGGTGTCGAGTTCGGGGTCGAAGCTCACGTCGAGGGCGACGAGCAGCTTCTCGGGGCCGACGTAGCTCGCGCGGAAGTGGTCGATGTGGACGACTCGCGGGTCGTTTTTGACGATGTCGCGGAGCGCCTGTTCTTCGTCCACGGGGACGCTCTCACCGATGAGCAGGCGTTTGTTCTCCCACGCGAGCGCGATGGCGAAGCCCATGAGAAGTATCCCGATGAGGAGCGCCGCGCCGGCGTCGAACAGCTCGTTGCCCGTGAGCTCGGTGAGGCCGATGCCGGCGAGCGCGAGCACCGCGCCGACGAGGGCGACGGTGTCCTCCGTGAACGCCGTGAGCGTCGTCACGTCGCTCGTCTCCCGGAAGGCCTCGACGAGGCCGCTCCACTCGTATTCTTCTATCTGCCGGCGGAGTTCCGCGTTCGCCTTCAGGAAGGCGTAGCTCTCGAAGGCAATCGCCCCGAGGAGGATGGCGACGTTGACTAACACGGGCTCGATTTCGAAGCCGAGCAGGACGAGCGCCTCGCCGCCCCCGCCGTGGCCGGGGTGCATCAGGGCGTCGTAGCCGTGTTTGGCCGACTCCCAGCCGGCGATACCGAACAGCATCACGGAGACGAGAAACGAGTAGAAGAACTGCGACTTCCCGTGGCCGAAGGGGTGCGACTGCGTCTCGCCGCGCTTGCTGTCGCGGATGCCGATGAGGAGAAACACCTGGTTGCCGGTGTCGGAGATGGAGTGATACGTTTCGGAGAGCATGGAGGGACTCCCGGTCGCGAGATAGCCGAGGAACTTGAGAATCGCAATCGCCCCGTTCGCGAAGAGCGCGGCGACGACGACGGACGTACTGCCTGCCATGTCGTGGGCCACTCCCCCCGACCGGATAGAGCTACCGACGGCGAATCGAGAGACGGACCTCCCTCGACGGGCCGACGGGCGGACCGACGCCGCAGTCGGTAGGTTTCAATCCCTCCGGTCCCTAGCCCCGCGCATGCTCGTCGTCGTCTCCGACACCCACAGCACGGACGGTCATCGCCTGACCGACAGAACCCTCGACGCGGTCCGCGAGGCCGACCTCGTCGTCCACGCGGGCGACTTCATGCGCGAGTCCGTCCTCGACGCGTTCGTCGACGAGGCCGACAGCTTCCTCGCGGTGTACGGCAACAACGACGGCTCCGAGATTCGCGACCGAATTCCCGCGGCGCGGAACGTCACCTACGGCGGCGTCGAGTTCGCGGTGACGCACACCCGCCGCGGCGGGAACACCGCGCTGTCGATGTTCGGCCGCGAGCGCGGGGCCGACGCGGTCATCTTCGGGCACAGCCACCGGCCGGGTTTCCACGGCACCGGGCCGATTCCGCTCCTCAACCCGGGGAGCCACGCCCAACCGCGGGGCAACCGCAAGGCGCACGCGGAACTGGAGGAACTGCCGGACGGCGGCCTCCGCGGGCGACTCGTCACGGTCGACGGCGAGACGTTCGAGACGTTCCGTATCGTCCCCGACGAATAGGGCGAGGTCCGGTGGAGGGCCGGAAGAAGCAGCGGGAACAGACCGGAGCGGGTCTGTTGGGGGGCAGTCCGAGGCCGCGCGAGACGACGGGGAGAGGGGCAGGGGGCACGGATGGCAGCCCCGTCGTCGTCGGGGGCCACGCGCGACCTCGCACTCACTCCTACGGGTGAGGGTATCAAATACGCACCGTAAGCTCAAACAGCCGTTTTAGTCACGCAGCACGCCCACCGCGACCCACGCGAGAAGCACGGTCAGCCCGCCGAGGAAGAACAGCGTCCCCGGCGAGAGCGTCCCGATGGTCTCGGCGAGTCCGCCCGACCCGGACGTGACCCGCGCCGCGGTCTCCGTGGCCGTCTGCGCGGCCGTCGTGTCCGGAACCGGCGTCTGCGTCGGCGTCGGCGTCGCGGTCACGGTCTCCGTCGCGGTCTGCGCGGCTTCCGTCACGGTCGGCGTCGACTCGACCGCGGTTCGGGTCGCTTCCGCGGTCTGCGTCGTCGAATCCGCGGTCGTGGTCGCCTCGGCGATGCTGAACCCACCGCCGCCGTCGGTCGTCGTCGCCGTCTCTGTGGCCGTCCTCGTCGGGGTCGATGCCGTCTCGGCCGTCGCGGGAGTGGCGTTCGCCGAATCGGCTGTCCGGGTCGCGTTGAGGTCGGCTCCCGAGCCGCCGCTCTGGCCGGCACCGGAGTCGCCCGCGCCGCCGGTCGAGCCTCCGAGACCGAACGGAAGCACCGACCCGACACGGGCGAGCCGGTTCACGACGGCCGCGCCGATGCCGAGGACGCCGACGCCGCCGATGAGGCGCGTGAGCGCGCCCTTCAGACCCTTCGTCTCGTCTTCGCGCCCGGCGACGACGACGAGCGCCCGGTCGGCGGGCGTGTAGACGTTCATCTCGCGGCCCTTCTCGGAGTACCTCGTGTCCGCGACTTCGATGAGGCCCGCTTCCGAGAGGTTGCCGAGGTGGTACTGGACGTTCTGGAGGGACGTGTCGATTTCGGCGGCGAGGTCGGAGGGCGTCGCCGGCGACTCGTGGAGCGACGCGAGGACCGTCCGGGCGGTCGACGAGGAGATTGCGCCGAGGAGGTCGTCCGCCTCGTCGCTGTCGAGGCCGATGACCTTGGGGTCTCGGTCGTCCCGGTCGTCGTCCGGGTCGCCCGGGCTGGAGGGGATGAGGTCGGCCATCGAATCGGCGTTACTCACCGCTTCCCATGAGTGTTCGTATTCTTTCACGACGCCTCGCCGAAATTGCTATACCTCGTGCCCGCCGAACCCACCCACATGACCGACCCTTTGGTCGTAGACGGCCTCGTCGACTTTCTCGCGGGGAATCCCGTGTTCGTCGGGTTGCTCGCCGCGTTGTTGCTTTTCGTCTTCTTCGGCTATCTCCTCGTCCGGCGGACGCTCCTCGGACTGAGTGAGGGCTACGACGAGGCGCGCCGCCGCTGACATGGACCGGACAACTGCCGACGACCGCCGAGGTGTCGCCCCGTGGTAGCCGCCGGAACGCTCGCCACGTTCGTCGTCGCCGCGCTCGCCAGCCTGTTCATGGCGTGGGCCATCGGCGCGGGGTCGTCGGGGTCGACGCCGTTCGCGCCCGCCGTCGGAGCCAACGCCATCTCGGTGATGCGCGCGGGCTTCATCGTCGGCCTGCTCGGTTTCGCCGGAGCGTTTCTGCAAGGTGCGAACGTCACCAACGCGGTCGGGACGGAACTCATCGGCGGCGTCACGCTGACCGCGGGGGCCGCGGTCGTCGCGCTCCTCACCGCCGCGGTGCTCGTCGCAATCGGCGTCTTCGCCGGCTACCCCATCGCGACCGCCTTCACCGTCACCGGCGCGGTCGTCGGCGTCGGCCTCGCCATGGGCGGCGACCCCGCGTGGTCGAAGTACCAACAAATCGTCTCGCTGTGGGTGCTCACGCCCTTCGTCGGCGGCGGCGCGTCGTACGCGACCGCCCGACTCCTCCGCGCCGACGGCGTCTCCGAGCGGTGGACCGTCCCCGCGCTCGCCGGCCTCGTCGGTCTGCTCGTCGCCAACATGGAGTTCGCGGGACTCGGCGGCGCGTCGGGGTCGGCCTCGGTCGCCCGGGCCGCCGCGGTCGAACTGACCGGTCTCGGCGTCCTCGGCGAGACGGGCTGGTTCGTCGCCGCCTCGCTTCTCGTCGCGCTCGCCGCCGCCGCCGTAGTCGGCCGCTGGGTGACGACCGACAAGACTCGCGGCCAGCGGCGCTTCCTGCTCGTTCTCGGCGGCCTCGTCGCCTTCTCTGCCGGCGGCAGTCAGGTCGGTCTCGCCATCGGGCCGCTCGTTCCCCTCCTCGACGTGGTCGCGGTCCCGCTCCCGGCGCTCCTCGTCGGCGGCGGACTGGGCCTCCTCGCGGGGTCGTGGACCGGCGCGCCGCGCATGATTAAGGCGCTCGCGCAGGACTACTCCTCGCTCGGGCCGCGGCGATCCATCGCGGCGATGATTCCCTCGTTCGCCATCGCCCAGACCGCCGTCGCGCTCGGCGTCCCCGTCTCCTTTAACGAGATTATCGTCAGCGCCATCATCGGTTCGGGCTACGCCGCCGGCGGCTCGGGGGTCTCCGGGCGGAAGATGCTCTACACCGTTCTCGCGTGGATTGGCTCGCTCGCCCTCGCGCTCGGACTGGGTTACGGCGTCTTTACGCTCGCGTCGAGCGTACTCGGCGTGTGAACGTCCGTGCGCTCCGCGTCGCGCTCGCCACCCTCGTGTCCGCGCTCTGGGCCGCCTTCGGCGTCTACCACGTCGCGATGGCGGTCGTGACCGGCATCTCGCTCCGCGGGTTCGCCTTCGGGACCGTCGGCCTCGGCGCGTTCGCGCTGGCGATTCGCTTCCGCGGACGGGCGCGACGGCTCGGCGACGGCACCGCCGACGCGACCGGACTGGTGGTTCTCGCGCTGGCGTCGCTGGTGCTCGTGGTGCTGTCGGTTACGCTCCTCGGATAACTCGCGGTCGGAAAACGGGTTCGACCGGGTGTCGGCGGTGGCGACTCCGTCGCGTCGTCAGGTCAGGTCAGGTGTCGGGCTCGACTTCCGCTTCCTCGTCGCCGCCGTTCTCCTCGTCGTCGTCGCCGTTGCCGTCGGCGGCTTCGATGCCCGCGTTGGTCCGGATGCGTGCTTTCATGATGCGCGTGTTGTCGACCTGCTCGATGCGGATGACGATGTCGTTGTAGCTGATTTCTTCGCCCTCCTCGACGAGGCGGCCGGCGCGGTTGAAGATGAAGCCGGCGAGCGTCTCGAACTCCTCGCCTTCGGGGAGTTCGATGTCGAGCATCTCGTTGACCTCGTCGATGTTGACCTCGCCGCGGACGAGGTAGGTGTTCTCGTCGACCGACTCGAACGGCTCTTCCTCGTCGCCTTCGAGGATGTCGCCGACGATTTCCTCGACCATGTCTTCGAGGGTGATGAGCCCCTCGGTGGTCCCGAACTCGTCGATGACGACGACCATCTGCATCCGGGTGTCCTGCATCTCGGCCATCAGTTCGTCGACGTTCTTCGACTCGGGGACGTGGAGCGTCGGCGAGACGATGTCGGCGATGCCGACGCCGCGTTCGCCGTAGTACTTCTCGCGGACGAGGTTTCGGATGTTGACGATGCCGATGATGTTGTCGAGGTTCCCGTCGTAGACGGGGACGCGCTCGTGGTCGGCCTGCACGCACGTCTCGATGGCCTCGTCGATGGTCGCGTCCTTCGGGACGGCGGTCATGTCGAGGCGGGGCGTCATGACCTCCTTGGCGATAGTCGAGTTGAAGCGGAAGATGCGGTCGAGCATCTCGCGTTCTTCCTCCTCGATGACGCCCTCGCGCTCGCCCGTCTCGATGAGGTTCTGAATCTCGTCGCGGGTGACGTACGTCGTCTCGATGGCGGTCTGCCCGCCGGTGACGCGGTTGACGAGCCGCGTCAGGTGGTCGAACAGGACGACGAGCGGGAGCAACAGTAGCTCGGCGTACTTCAGGGGGCGTGCGATACGGAGCGACCACGATTCCGTGTTCTCGACGGCGTAGGACTTCGGTGCGCTCTCACCGAACAGGAGGACGAGCGTGGTGATACCGAACGTCGAGATGAGGACCGACTCGCCCGCGCCGAAGTCGAGGACGGCGAGGAGCCCGGTCGCCAGCGACGACATCGCGATGTTGACGATGTTGTTGCCGACGAGGATGGTCACGAGCAGGCGGTGCGGGTCGTCTTTGAGCGACTTGACCCGCTCCGCGCCCGGAATCCCCTCTTCGACCATCGAGTCGACGCGGTGCTTCGCGAGCGAGAACATCGCGATCTCGGACGAGGAGAAGAACGCCGAGAGACCGACGAGAACGATAATCGCAGCCACGCCGAGGACTGTGATCGTCGTGTCGTCCAGCGGAATATTCGAGACCTGTGCGGCCGCGAGTGTCGAGGCTGGAGGTAACTGTATCGGCGGCAAACCCATGTAACTACACTGTCTTGCGCGGGACCGGAATTAAGAGTTGCCCTCGACACTGCCTCGGCCGGCGCGTCGTTCGTTCTCCCCGGTCCGGCCGTCGAACCGATGTTGCGGCGCGGATGCCCGCGAGCGAAGGGCTTAGGCGACGCTCTTCCTAACAGCCGCCCATGGCAGACGAGCAACCGGCGATTACGCTGTACCGACTGCAAGCGTGCCCGTTCTGCGAGCGGGTCGTCCGCACGCTCGACGAACAGGGTCTCGCCTACCAGTCGCGGTTCGTCGAGCCGATGCACTCCGACCGGAACGTCGTCAAGCGCGTCTCGGGCAAGCGCTCGGTCCCGGCCATCGTCGACGACAACACCGGCGTCACGATGTCCGAGTCGGCGAACATCGTCGACTACCTCGAACACACCTACGGGGAGGGAGCTTGATGCCGGAGTTCGATGTCGTCTCCCTGCCCGACCACGACGCCCCGTCCGTGGGCGACACCGCCCCGGACTTCACCCGCCCGCTCGTCAACGCGGAGTTCTGGGAGGACGCCGCCCTCTCGGACCTCACCGACGACGGGCCCGTCCTCCTCGTGTTTCACACGATGGCGGGCGCGTTCCCCGCGACGTACGTCTGGAACGAACTCCGCGACCGCGGCGTCCCCGACGAGGTACAGACGGTCGGCGTCTCCATCTCGTCGCCGTACGAGCACAAGTCGTTCCTCGCGGAGCGCGGCGTGGACGCCCGCCTGTTTTCGGACCCCGCGGCCGGCGTCGCCGCCGACTACGACCTCGAACACGACCTCGACGGCATGGCCGGCGTCACCGAACACCGCCCCGCCGTGTTCCTCCTCGACGAGGAGCGGACGGTCCAGTACCGCTGGGTCGCCGCGGAGTGGCCGGACTTCCCGGACTACGAGGGCATCGCCGACGCCCTCGACGACCTGTAAGCCGCTTCCCGACGCTCGCCGCGTCGACCGCATTCGCCCGCGCGGAATCGCCGTTTCGTCACGCTTTTTCGCCCGTTGCGCGTCGGTTCGTACATGAGCGACGACGTACAGCGTGCCGCCGCCGCCATCCGCCGCGGCGAGGCGGTCGTCTACCCGACCGAGACGGTCTACGGCATGGGCGCGGACGCGACGAACGCCGACGCGGTCGAACGCGTCTTCGACATCAAGGGCCGCGACCGAGACAACCCGCTCTCCGCCGGCTTCCCCGACGTGGACGCCGCGCTGGAGTTCGTCGAGGTCGACGACCGCGAGGAGGCCTTCATGCGCCGGTTCCTCCCCGGTCCGGTGACGGTCGTCGTGGAGCGACGCGACAGCCTGCCGGACGCGCTCGTCGCCGGGAAAGACCGCGTCGGCGTCCGCATCCCCGACCACGAACTCGCGGTCGACCTCTTCCGCGCGGCCGGGACGCCGGTCACCGCGACCAGCGCCAACCGCTCCGGAACCGGGAGCATCACGCATCCCTCGCAGCTCTCCGACGAGATTCGGGACGCGGTCGCCGTCGTCCTCGACGGCGGGACGACACCCGGAACCGAGAGCACCGTCGTCGACCCCGGCCGCGGCGTCGTCCACCGCCGCGGCGCGATGGCCGACGACATCGAGGCGTGGTTAGACGAGCACGACGACGCGTAACCCGACGGGCGCGACGACGAGGGCACCCCTGAGCCACGCGGACGCGACCCGGAGTCACCGCGGACGCCGCCCTCATCGACCGAGTAACGACGACAGCGACCACGTTTTCACGCCGCAGCGCTCCCGATAGGTACAGGACTCGCATTTCGCGGAGTCGCGGAGCCGCGACGGGACGAAATCGAGGTCGCGGGCGACGCGGAGCGCCCGCCGATAGGCCGCCTTGTTCCCCGTCGTAAGCCTGACCGTCCGGACGACGCCGACCGCCGGGTACTCGACCAGCGCCCGCGGCACCGGTGCCTCGCGCTCCCACGCGAGCGCCTTCGCCAGCGCGACGGCCCTGACGCGCTGGGGCTCCCAGACGCCGCGCTCGGGCGGTTCGCCCGGCGAGACGAGCGAGGGAACCGGCACTGGCGGTCGGTCCCCCTCGCCGTCGGGCGCGCCGACGAGTTTGTGCGCGACGCCGCGGCAGTCCTTGCCCGCGAGGAGTTCGTCGCGGGCGACGGGGTCGGTGAGCGCGTCCCAGTCGTCGCGCTCGCGGAGTCGGGCGAGGCGCTCGCGGTACGCCGCGGGCGACACCGAAATCGGCCGCGACGCGAGTTCGTCGTCGGTCGCGTCGAGCAGGTCGGGGTAGTCGAAGGCGAGCGCGCGAACCTCGCGGACCGCGGGCGGCGGCGTTCGGTCGTCGTCGCGGCGGGCGTAGTAGAGCTGTCGCGGGCAGTACGCGGCGCGAGCGAGGTCGGAGGCGGCGACGAGAGCGGACACGGGAGGGCTGGACCCGGCATCGGACAAGAACGTTCGCGCGAGCGCGCCGCGGAGGCGGCGGGTCCCGAACCGGACTCGCGTCGTCTGATTCGCCGCCGTGCGTGAATTAATACGGTCGTGTCCCTTGGCTTACTGACATGGCATCGACCGCCGCCGGCTCGTGGCTCCGGATGACGCGGCCCGAACTCGCCGTGTTCGTCTCCGGGGTCACGAGCATGGGTCTGGAGATTCTCGCCGGGCGAATGGTCGCTCCCGAGTTCGGCAGCAGCATCTACACGTGGGGGAGCATCATCGGCGTCTTCCTCGCGGCGCTGAGCCTCGGCTACCACCGGGGCGGACAGCAGGCCGAACAGGCGTCGAACGGCGCGCTCGCCCGTGTCTTCATCGGCACGGCGGCGTACATCGCGGGCGTCATTCTCCTCGGCGACCTGTTCATCCAGTCGACCGCCGGCCTCCCCGTCCCGAGCCGATTCGCGTCGCTCCCCGCCATCACGCTCCTGTTCGGGCCGCCGACCTACTTCCTCGGCTTCATCAGTCCCTACGCGGCGGAACTCTCCGGGCGGACCGACGTGGGGTCGGCCTCGGGGCACGTCTACGCCGTCGGCACCGTCGGGAGCATCATCGGCGCGTTCGCCACCACGTACGTTCTCATCCCGTCCCTGAGCGTCACCAACATCGGACTCGTCTTCGGCCTCGTCTCGGTCGTGACGGCGCTCGCGCTCGTCCGACCCGAAATCGGTCGAGAGGAAGCGGTCTGGAGCGTCGGCATCGCCGCCGTCCTCGTCCTCGCGTCCGCGACCGGGGGCGTCGGTCTCGACTCCCGCGGCAGCACCGTCTACCACACCCAGACTGCCTACCAAGAGCTTCGCGTCGCCGACGCGGGCGGGACGCGGACGCTCTACCTCGACGGCCAGCCCCACAGCGCGATGGACCTCGACGACCCGACGCGGCACGTCTTCGACTACACGTCGTACTTTCACGTCCCCTTCCTGTTGTCCGACGATATCGACCGCGTGCTGTTCGTCGGCGGCGGCGGGTTCACCGGCCCGCGCGTGTTCTTGGAGAAGTACCCGAACGTGACCGTCGACGTGGTCGAACTCGACCCCGAAGTCGTCGACGTCGCCGAGGAGTACTTCCGCGTCGAGGAGTCGCCGCGACTCAACGTCCACACGATGGACGGCCGGCAGTATCTCCGGGAGACGAACCGGACGTACGACCTCATCGTCCTCGACGCCTACCAGAAAGACAAGGTCCCGTTCCAGCTGACGACACAGGAGTTCATGCAACTCACGTCGGACCGCCTCGACGACGACGGCGTCCTGTTCGCCAACGTCATCTCCGCGCCCAGCGGCCCGGCCTCGCAGTTCTACCGCGCGGAGTACAAGACGATACAGTCGGTCTACCCGCAGGTGTATAGCTTCCCCACCGCCGGGCGCGTCGTCGTCCAGAACATCGAGGTCGTGGCGACGAAAGACGAGACGCTCGTGACCGCCGAGGAGCTTCAACGTCGGAACCGGAACCGGAATATCGGCATCGACCTCGCGGCCGAACTCACATCGTACCGGAACGACGAACCCACCGACGACGTGCCGCTCCTCACCGACGACCGCGCCCCGGTCGATAGCCTCTTGGACCCGATGGTCGGCCAACGCTACGTCGTCCAGCGGACGAACGAGACCGAACAGCGCGCGGCCGACAGGAACGCCACTACCCGGAGCGCGGTCGTCGGCACGGCCGTGAGGGCGGCGTAGGCGATGGTCCACGACAGAATCCACGCCAGAGAGCCGACGCACGACCGCGACCGCTGGACCGAGGGCGTCGTCGAGTCGACCGTCGAACGCGACGGCCATTGGGTGGCCCGCGCGCGCCCGGCCGGCAGCGACCGACCGGCTGACGAGACGGTCGAACGTGCGGGCGACGGCTCGGTCGAACTGGTCGTCACCTTCGCGGTCCGCGACCTGTTTCTCCGCCGACTCGATGTCGACGCCGGCGAGCCGCCCGTCGGCTGTCGATTCTGGTATCGAACCGAGCGGCGGTAACTCTGCGGCCGCACACTCGACCTGACGGCCAGAAAAACGGGCCGGACGGGGGCGATGCCGGTTAGTTCGTCGCTTCGAGGGCTGTTTGATACATGCGCGGCCCGGCGACGGCGGCCGTTCCGAGCACCATGAGCAGAGCACCGACGCCGAGGCGCTGACCCGCGGCGACCGCGGACGCGACCACGCCGGTCACGACCGCGAGGCCGGCGAGGAACATGACCCCGCCGAGAACATCGAGCGGCTGGATTGACATCTCAGTCGAGACGTTTCCCGCTCGTTGCAAAAGTCTTCCCGCCGCCGTCTCGTGGTTCTCGTTCCTGCGGCCCTCTCCCGAACACGACATGCGGCACTCACGTATCAGGTCAGAGTCAAAATGGGACCGCCCGGGCTGTCCTTACCCATCAGTAGCCGACTCTCCACTACCTCTATCGGTCGAACTGAGATATTCCTACTCATGACTCATTCAATCCGGAGTTTGTCCAGGTGAGGACGGCGGCGCAGCTCCATCCGTTCGCGCTGGGACGCTTTGTCGTAATGCTGTTCAATAACCTCCTGAGACGCATTCACGCGCTCCGCGGTCACCTCCGCAGGGAACCCGCGATCTCTGTGCCACGTAATCGAACCCGTCCGAATGTGGTGCGGTGATCGAGAAGACGGACACTTGCTACCCTGCGTGTATGACCCCGCGAACTCGCAGGAATCCTTCTCGTACTCGTGCGGGCACGGACCGGCAACACACGGCTGCGTCGCCTGATACATCCACCCCCGAAAACCGTTCTTCGAGATACGAGTCCCGTGATGCGTCACGAACAGCGGAGAGCGACCGAAGTCGTCGTGGCCATCCGGCCGGAACTTCTCGATGTAGGTGTTCAGCGACTCGACGACCTCCGGCAAGAGCGAAACCGTACGTTCGCCATTCATCTGATTCTTCAGCGGCGTCTCGGACTCCGGCCGGTGGACGAACTCGACGTACTGCTCATCGGGGTAGTAGTCGCGCAGATCAAGCCCGCGAAGGGCACCAAGACGAGCGCCCGTGTGCCACGCGAGTTCGAGAACCGCGTGGAATCGAGTCCCGCGGACGCTACTGTGTGACCGGTAGTACCGAAGCAATCGAAGCGCGTCGTCGGGAACCAACATCGTGTCTCGCGACCGCTCCGACATCGGGACACTCGGCACGTGGACCTTCTTCGAGAGACCGTCTTCGACCGCCTCGATGCGCTCGAGGTACTCGATGAACCCGAGTAGCGTTTCCATCTCGCCATGGAGAGTGGGTGAGGCGATACCCTGACCGGCGCGAAAGGCCTCGAACTGCTCGAACGTCCACCCGTTCAGGTCAGAGACGCGCTCGATATTCTGGTCCTCACACCATTCGACCCAGAGCTTCAGCCGGTATCTGTAGGTCTTGATGCTCGACTCCGAGAGTTCCGTCCCACGACGGTCAAGATAACGACGAACGGCCTCGCGGGGCTTGAGTTCTGAGGGTCCGTTCATGGCTCACCCCACCCGTCGAAGACAGACATGGCGCATCGCCAATGCAGGTAGTAGTCGTCGACATCGTTCCGGTCGGCGGTGAACCTGTACTCCGCTTCGACAGAGACGTAGTCCTCAGACGGATCGACTTCCATCCGACAGACCGCACACGTTGGGTAGTACGTCATCTGCATCCTCCGCTGTGTTCAGGGCAGACCGGAACCATTCGCGGATAATACTCGTCTTCGGTCGAGAGATCGAAGCCGTCGCACTCCGTCGGCTCCAGAACTCGCCCGCAGAAGTGACACTCGACCCACTCGGTCAGCGGATCGATGAACGCAGGACGAGTAGAATCGGCTTGCCCGCCGTCGGTCACGAGCTGACTTTCGACGCGGCGGCACTCAGAACAATGACCGTCGTCATCGAGACCGCGGAGTCTGTCACACGCGCGGCAGGGACGCCTGCACGCGGAGTGGCTCATCTGTCGACCTCCAGCACCGCGCACTTCCGACAGACGCTCAGGCGAGTCTCGGCATCGACGCCGACTGCCGGGCGGAGGAGACAGATCTCACACGTGGACTCGTCGCCCTTATCAAACTGTGCTGCATCGGTCGCTATGCGGGTGGTAACACCCGTGGTTTTGGCTTCCGTCATGGCTATTGACGGACCCTTCCTGAGAGCGGTGCTGGACCCACCGCGCTCAGGGCCTACAAAAATCATCTCCAGCCGACGGTGTCTCTCAGGGTTCCGTGAGTCTACCATAACACTAACTGTGCATAAATGCACCGTTAGTTTGAGAACAGATGTTTGGATTGCTAAAGCACGATTCGTCGGCAATAGACCAAACCAGCGTATACGTACACGTAATGAGAAAGTCTGCATCGTGGATGACGATATGGGACGACCGAATCCTCGAGTGGGCACGGGAACACGAGTCGGCGAGCGCCGCCGCGATGAAAGACACCGAATACTTCCAGGTATCTCGTTCGTCGCTCTCACGGCGGCTCTCGAAGCTAAACGAGAAGGGGCTACTCCAGCACCTCGGGAATGGTGTCTACGTCATCACGGCCACCGGCGAAAGCTATCTTGAAGGAGAGCTCAGCGCCGAAGAACTGAACGGCGAGAATGGTGAAGAGGGCTCTGCGTCCGCGTGACGCAATCTGTGATGCGGAAGTCAGGTGACTGGATGACCATCTGGGATGACCGGATTCTCGAGTATCTTCTCGAGCACGGCTGGGGTTCCCCGGAGACGATCCATTGGGAGATCGGTCGCGAGACGACGCTTCATCAGATTCGAGAACGGTGTCGTGTGTTGTGTCACGCTGGGCTGGCGTCGCCGTTTGTCGACGAGCCGAGTGCCGATATGTTCGAGATTACGATCTGGGGGCAGTTGTATCTCGAAGGAAAGGTGAATGCGGGCTTGATTCGGCCGCTTCCGAAGCCGAGACCGCCAGACAAGGTTCGACCGAGCAATTGGGCCGGCTTCGTCTAATCTAGAAACCACCATCCAGGAAACCCATCTCCGGCCTCTAATTCTGCTTCTGTGGATGTTGATATATCCCAGCTGAATATGAACCAACCATACAGATATGGGCCAAAACTAACAACAGTAGTAGCAACGATAATTAACAGAGTAAGGAAAAATAATATTGTCGAGACAAGTTCAATCCCAACAGAGATGTTGGTTTGTGCTTCGATGTATGACTGAACATTTGAAAAATTGAATAGTAACGAAAGACCTCCAGCTAGAGCAGCTATTGTATTGGCGGCAGCTGCCTTCCCTCTGGTTCCTTCTTTCGATTTCTCGACATTCCCATATGTCGTGACTTTTTGTCTTATCGTTGTAACCAAATGTTTGATATCTGGGTCATCCTCCACAGAATGAATCTTATCTCCATGAAAGAGATGTATGTGCCATTTATTTGACCTTTCGCATTCACATACTAATACAGACCTTTCATCAGAAACAGCCGCAAAATCGGCGTTCTTCGTTTTAATTCCGTACTTTCTAGCTGCGTCTATAACTGATGGATCATGTATAATGTTAAAACCTATCTTGTCAAGATATTTTTCAATTGATCGAGTCGCATTCTGCTTAAACCCTTCCACAGAGCTATAATCACAAATATTACTGTAATGGCTACTCTCCCATTTCTGGAGCAGGGTTCTGAAATTTTTCAAGAACTTTTCCTCAAAAAATTCGTGCCAAAAGAATCCGATATCGTCAGTTATCGACTTTGAAGTAGTGAAGAATGAAACTCTGAACTCTAGGTTTTTTGGATTAATATCGTATTCTGTGAATCTTGACTCGTCGAAGAAAACTTTGAACCGGACATCGCTTTCATCATAAACTGCTTTTACAGTAGCGGGATCGGAACCGTCAATTATCTTAAAATAATCGAATATGTCTTCTTCGACCACCCAGTCCACCCATTGTTCAATAGCACCTTGTCTGTCTATTGAATATTCTACTATCTGTTCACAATCTCCGATTGGGCATCCACAAACTGCAGGTGGCTCTCCGTGATTTGGACATACATACGATTTTGAAGTTGAGAAATAGCGATTGAGATTGTCAAATACGCGGGTATCGATATCGTTTGTCGAGAGGCAGTCAATAACATCTGGTTTGCGAAGTCGGATCTGAGTGACATCGCTAATCGAGTCTTTAAGTATACAATCCCGAAGCGCTGTAAGTTCAGGTTGAGAGACCATATCGTTGGACTGTTGAATCAATCACATTGAGTGGTTGTTCCCAATCTGACTCAAGTATATAATTAAGGCTATCAACGAGGTCAGACTTATCGATATCGTCGATATCGTTTACTCTACGAGAATATTCGAAGATGAACTCCTGGACTTTTGAATCATCGTCGATTGGAAGTTCTGTAGAATCAGAGCTTGATATCCAAGGAGTATTTTCAGAATCTGGAAGTCCATTTTCGCAGATCGACACGGCGAGGTTCGCAAGAATAGACGTATAAATAGAAATTTCATGGTCAGATAGCACGTCTGTGTCGAAGTAGTGTTCAATTAGGTCTGTCAATTGATCCTTCACCCCTTGTTCAAAACTATCTTTATCTCGGGTAGGACGCGTTGCAAACTTGTCTTCTGTGAATTCAGATAGCAACTCCCCTAGTGGTGTTAAGAAACCGTCGTGCTCCATTATGAGTGTGATCTCGTCACAGACCCTGTCAAGTAGCTTTGGTAGAACTGGTGTTTGACAGTTTAACTTGCCGTCTTCATAGATCGTGAGTAAAACTTCACGGTCTGGCTCCAGTTGTTCTCCATCATACATTACTTGGAACTTTATCGCCACTATTTCGCCATAGTCAGACGTGGCCTTGACCGGCGGGGAGTCATAAAAGTTCCCACTACTTGACCCGCTAAAACTCGCCCGTTTCACCTCAGTTGCTTCTAGGCTGTAGTTCAATCCAGAAACATCGCCTTCCATTTGTCGATGCAGCAATAACAGCTCAGTTTCGTTTAATTGGATCTGTTCAGTCATGGCTGATGTCCGATCTCGGTGATTGCTTCAACAATCCCTTTCTGTAGTTTTTTCTTGGTTCCTGTGAAGTTTGATACAGCAACTAATCCGCTATCACAGTATACACGTGCCTCGATCTTATCTTGAGAAGGTGCCCGTACAGAGTAATCAGAACCATATTCAGACACCACCTTTCCTTCTTTAATTATCTGTATTGGAATATCATCATCAGCGGAGAGTTCGTTATAGTCTACAGAACTTTTGAATTGGAGATCGATGATTTTCTCCTTATCGTCCTCCAATTTGTCACTCAAAAATACAAGATAGTCATCCTGATCAGTTAGTTCAGAAATATTCTTTCCTTTGTATTGTGAAGTAGAATCATCTAGTTTCGAATATGATATGTTTCCTGGAATTTGAAAGAGACGATAATTGAAGTTGTCTCCTCTTTTCCCTTCTTCAGCAAACAAAGTCTCGACAAAATCCTCAAAATCGTCTGATTCCGAGTTCGCTTCTAAACGATAAAACAGAACCTCCTTCTTCTGTTTTAACAGCTCAGAATGATCATCGACCCCAATTTCATTGCAGAAACTCCTGATCGTCCCGTTTCCACTATTTAGGGCACTAGCAGGAATCCTATCAATCATCTCTTGGGTGCTGTACTCTCCCTGCCTAAACAGGTGGATATTTTCACTCATCCTCTGGTAGATAAAGCGGTGTGTTTTCTGCGTGCTTGACCATTTTATCCTGCCATTTTCCAAGGTCGTCGGATGCTTCCATGAGAACCGATTGTGGCTTTAAGAACTCCTCATACGCATCCTTGATGTCTTTTTTTCTGACGGTCTTATACCCCCTCTCTTGACTCAGTTCCCCGGCCCGTCGTGAGACCATCTTTGCAACTGCCTCCAGTTGGATCTGGAGCAAATTCGTCCCCGCTGTAGATGCCTGTAAACTAGATTCACCTCGTATCACTTTTCTCGTAGGATCGTGTGGGACAAGATCATACTCCGAATCATTACTAACCATGTCACGATGGTAATGTCATAGTGTTAAATAGTTTTGCAGAATAGATGGATTTTCTTACTGACACCTAATCGAATAGCATAGGGTTACTTAGGGAATTCTACAGAGATGGTGGTAAGTTGGTACCCAATAATTGAGGCCGATTATTCTTTGAAACAACATTAACGCCACCTGCTCTCCAAACTCGTCCGATACCGCATCCCCAACACCGACGTGTTGCAACAGTCTTTCACGGTCTGTGGCGGGTGCGAATCCCGAACGTTCTCGAGGTTCTCGTAGCTCTCGATCAAGTGCGTGAGCGCTGCGTCAATCACGTCACTCCGTGGCGGGTCATCTGACACGTTTCGCGCCACGATCTCGCTCGCTTTGTCGAAGAGCAGCTGCCGTTCGTCGGTCAACTTCAGGCTGGTTCGCTTGGTCATTTATGAATCACCGTATGCACCGGGGGTCGGTTTGCGTGAATCTCGAGTGAACGAGTCTCGATTCTTCTTATACTTCGGTTGACCCATGACCGCGATCGCGTCGGCCACCTGGTCGAATCGGTCTGAATCTATGCACGGTACTCGCTGTCGACGGCGGTGAAGGTGCATACATCGAGGATGCCGTATACATTCACGCCTGACCCCGTGGGGGCGGGATTGAGAAGGGGTCTGCACGGGGTTACCGGAGTGTCTTGAGTAGTCTCTACTCGTCATGGTCCTCACCTCCATCAGTTGCCGCGAGTTCGGGTGGTGACTCTCTCGAGTAGAAGTGGTTCGCGGCGTACAAGGCGAAGACAACGACGAGAATCGAGAGCACCGGGAGGTACGTCGGAACGGGCTGGTACGCTGGTGTGTTGACCATCTGTCTGCCGTCGAAGTGCGAGTTCATCGGAACATCGAGGGCAGCGCTCGGAACAATCCAGACACCGACCCAAACACCCGTGACGAACATCGTCGAGGCGCTGAGGGTGGTCAGTATCTTTTCTCGGTCTGTGAAGCGGTTGAGTAGAGTCGTCATAGTGAGCACCCGTCTGAAACGGCCTACTGAAACACCTCGTCGAGCTCTGGGATGCCGTCGGAATCGACTGCGCGCACGAGGTACGAGCGCTTCCCAACCCGCTGAATGTGCATCTCTTGGTCATCTGGGACTACTCCATCCTCGTCGAGGACGCCGTCCATCCGTAGTTCGTCCTTGTCGAGCGACACAGTTGGGGTTCCTTCTCTATCGCACAGTTTGCGGAACATTGTACACGGGGCGGGCCACCCGCCTAGATAAAAATGTTCCTGCTGTGGTCCTCCCGTAGCCAAAACCCTGAATGATACGACGTGCCGGGTGGCCGCCATCACCGTATCATGTCCGTAATGGAGTTCGACCCGGAGGACGCCGCGGCGCTCGTCGCGACGTTCATCGGGACGACGGCAATGGCAGGAATCGCATCGTGGTCGCTGTTCGACGTGACGCTCTCGGACGTGGCGTTCCAACTCGCGGGCAACGACGTGACGCTGGCGACGCTCCTCACGTTGGTCGCGCTCGGCGTCACCATCCTCACGAACGACAACGCCGAGCTGTCCAACCTGCACCAGCAGGCGCAGGAGCTCGACAACTACTACTACTACAGCATCGTCGCCTCGGTTGGCCTGTTGGTCGGCTGGGTCTTCTTCGGTGACGTGAGTTCGTTCGTGCAGTCGCAGGACCTCTGGGGCGTCGGCTACGTCGCTGTGAGTCTCACCGCACAGATGGCGATCGGGTGGATGCTATGAACCTCGATCTCGACGACTTCGATCTCGAAACGGTCGCAATCATCGGCGCGGGCGTCGGATCGCTCGACGCTGGTCTGTCGGCCGCGACTGACATCACGCTCCTGTCGGATCTGCTCGGTGGGAGCGTTGAAACTGGCCTTATCGCGGTCGGCGTGGCTGGTGGTGTCGTCATCGCGGACAAGCTCGGCTTCGTTGAGGTGTTCGAGTCGTGAGGCGCGGCAGCGCAACCCTCGCGCTCGTCGGTCTTCTGGTCGCAGCTGTCGCCGCAGTCGCCTTCGTCGGTCTCGGTGCAGCGACTGTGACGACCGACTCAGCGAACTTCACGAGCGTCGGCAACGACTCGCTCGCAAACCAGACCATCGACGTGACGAACGACACGCGGAGTCTCTACGTCGAGTTGG
This sequence comes from Haloferax sp. Atlit-48N, assembly GCF_003383015.2. Lineage (NCBI taxonomy): Archaea > Methanobacteriati > Methanobacteriota > Halobacteria > Halobacteriales > Haloferacaceae > Haloferax > Haloferax sp. Atlit-48N. The sequence goes on from NZ_CP137689.1 coordinate 244,426, forward strand.
ACAACGACACCGCGACTGCTTCCGAACCCGTCGAAGTCGCGGTCTTCGAAGTCGACGCTGACGGTAACGAGACCGAAGTCGACCGCGTGCAGATCTCTGCAGCGGACGGGACAACCGAACTCTACGAGTTCGATGCCCTCGACCCGACGAACGTCTCGACCTACCGCGTCGAAGTGCTCGGGACTGCATCGGCGATTGACTCGTCTGCCCTCGACGTGGGGACGGTCGCGGCAGTCTCGTCCGGCGGCGGCTTCTTCGGTGGCTCCTCCGGTGGTATCGGAATCGGTGCGATTGCAGTCGTCGGAATCGGCGGCTATCTCGCGCTCAAGGAGGACTGACTTCTGATGCTCCGACTTGCATCGACCTATGCCGCCGTTGGTCTCTCGGTGGCCGCCGCCTACCTCGCCGGGGTCCACGGTGAGACGCCGGCCGCCCTCGCGGTCGGACTGGTCGCCGCCGTCTTCGTCGCTCTCCGAGTGTCGATGATGGACTGGCGGCCGCACGTCTCCCTGCTCGACGCCGCCCCTCGCGGGGTCAAGGTCATGGGCAAACAGACGGCCGCCCTCGCGCTCGTCGGGATGCTCATCACGACTTCGACCGTCGCCCCTGTCGGGGCCGCGACCGGAGACCAGTGTTCGACGCTCGACGGGTTTATCTACGATATTCTCAACTTCCAGCCGTTCGATGGGAACGCAGACAACCCGTGTTCGACGCGGTATCAGGTGAACAGCGCCATCGAGGAGATGGAACAGTCCGACGCGAATCAAACGAAGACCGACATCTATAGTGCGGGTACTTCGGTGAAAGCTCAGGAGGAGGTATTCAAATCTACGTATGGGAACTACCTCAACGATTCGCAGTCTGTCGCATGGATGAAGGCCCAAGTTGCTGTCGCTGAAGCGTATGAAAACGGTTCTTCAAAGGCACAAGCGAGAGTAGCCGCGAAAGAAGCGATAGCCGATTACTACGCTACAAGACAGATAAACTTCATCGAGCAATGGAATGTTTCACAGGGACAGATTTGGACGCTCTACCAACAGGCGGAGCAAGAGGATGGAATCTCGACTGGTTCGCTTGGCTACATCACGTTCAACGACCTTAGCGACGCCAACCCAGACCGGTCGTTCCCTGCATCTGTCGAGAGTCAGACCCTGACGCTTGTGAATGGGTCTACCCGTCAGGCCCACTTGTGGCGTGTCGAGAATGGGAACGGTCCTGACGCAAGTGGGACTATCGGCATAACCAACATCGACTACTCAGGCAACCTCGCAGGGGCCTACATCAAGGGTCCAGATGCCAGCTACGACCAGCTTCAGGCCTCCGATTTCTATTATTACTACAATACGTGGCCTCGGTTCCAGACCCTCAACGACAACCTCCAATCTGAGGCAGACAACTTCGTCAATGCCACCTACGACGACTTCGCATCCGGCGAAATCAACGCATCCGACGTTATCAGCGCGAACACGGCAATGTTCGAGTACGGAACAGAGACGGGAGATAACTCGTCGCTCTACTCTTCGACCGCCGCGCTCGCGCTGATGGGCTTCGACACGCCCAACCTCAACTCGTCGGGGCTGATGAACGTCACCTATCAAGGCCAGACGTATCAGGGCCTCGTGCTTGCTCGAAGTGCCCCCGGCGGCGCGTGGACCGCGAACACGACGTACAACACCTCCAACATCACTGGACCGGTGTTCCTCGCCGCTTCCGACGGGAGGAAAATCGACTTCGACGACAACACCGACTTCACAATCAACGGGATGGTCTCGAAGGACGGCACGAAGATTCAGACACAGAACACCACCAAGTACGTCTACCAGACGGCGAACACCTCGGAGTTGCTGGAGATGCAACGTCAACTAACGGAACTCCGTGCCGAAATCGAAGCGCGAGAGGCATCGGTCGGGGGTGGTGGCGGCGGAATCCCGCCGCTCACGACCGAGAACAAGGCCCTCATCGCCCTCGTTGCTGTCGCTGTTATCGTCATTATGCGCGAGTAGCATCGACCACCGACCAACCCATCTTTCGGACACTAATGCGCCGAATCATCCTCACAGTCATCATGCTCATCGCAGTCGTATCGCCCGCACTCGTCGGCACAGCCGCCGCGCAGTCTTCCATGAACGGGACAGCGACCGCCGCACCAAGCACGCCCGAAGCAACTCAGACTATCGAACTCTCTCCGACGACGCGAATCAAATCGTGGTCGTTCTCGAATGGGACGTTCTCGCTCGTCGTCGAGGCTGACATCCCGACACGGATCGCCATCACCGACGCTGGTGAACTCTCTCGGATTCTTTCCGAGGGAGACGGTGCAGCTGCCGGGAAAGCCCGCGTCCGACGCATGACCTTGACCCCCGGAACGACCGTCGTCAAGTTCCGCGCCGAATCGGTCGGCGACGCGTCGGCAATCACCGTCTCTTCGAGCAACGCAGACGGCATCGTTGCTATCCGCTCCGACGCGATCAAGGCTGGAAACCCGCCCGTCGAGTACGGGACAGTCCAGACACTTCTCGCGTCGACGGCGGTCGCCGCGGCCGGTGGGACCTTCCTGTGGGTTCGCAAGAAGCGCGACGAGAAGCAACTGGAGGTTGAGCGGGAATGGTGAACGACTGGGTGAAGCTCGGCGGTGTGGGCGCTGTTCTCGCCTACTTCGGCGGGTATCAATTCCCCGAGTGGGCACCACTCGCCGCGTCGGGTCTCGTCATCGCTGGAATCGGTGCGCTGTTCGCGACGGGGAAGATCAACGATCTCCTCCCCGACCCACCGCGGGTGCGTCTCGTGCAGGTGAACGCGAACAGCGACGACCCGCTGGCGTGCTGGTCTCTGTCTCCGGACAAGTTCGCAGAGATGCAGGTTGAGTGGGGCCCGCTGTATCCACACGAGCAGGCACACGGCGATGTGTACGAGTGCTACGCGTATGATCCGTCCTCGAACGTCGCAGTCGGAACGTGGCGGCGTTCCCTCCCCGGTTCGTCACTCGTGGGGCGACACGACACGGACGACGTTCTCGATGTAGTTGGAGAGCTTCGCGGCGACCTCGAACCGGCGGCGCGGAGAGGACAGGAACTCCGGCAGGCGCTCCCAGCTATCGTGAGGAGAGTGAAGCACGATACGATGGAGGCACAGAACGCTGCGCTCGACCCATCGGCACCGATGATCACCGACCAGCCGACGGTCGACGAGATCATCACGTCCGAACTCCCCGAAGAACTCCGTCCCGGCCGGCTGCAGAACGGTGACCTCCGTGATCTCCTCGAGGCCGCGAGCGACCAGGACGACAATCAGGGTGACTGGGGCGATGGTCTCGGGATGATTCTCGACGACGACGACCTCCCCAATGATGCGCTTGAGCCCGTCCCCACCGATCCGCTCGTTAACGACGGTGGTCACCGATGAGCGGGCGCAAGCAGGGTGATTCGGCTGTCTATGCCGCGGCACAGGGCCGCGAGTTCCTGCGGGGTGCGCTCCGCGACAAGAGCAACGAGTACATCCGTGAGTTTGCCGGGATGATCGACGATCCTGACGTGCTCGACTTTCTGAATCGCTACTGCTCGATCTACGAGGAGCGCGGCAAGAACTTTCTCGAGACTCACGTCGGTCGGCACGTCGTCCGGTCGGCCGCAACGTCGATGGCTGACCGTGCGTACCGCGAGGGGAACGTCTCACAACTCCAGGGCATGGTCGGACTCACCAACCAGAAGCGGGACGGCTCCGAGGCTATCGTCGAGGCAGCGAAGCGACTCGCCGACGAAGGTGCGATCTACCTCGTTCTCGGTCCGCCGGGCGCTGGGAAGACTGCATTCGCGCTCGACGTGGCGCGCGTCTTCGGTTCTCTCACCGGTGGAACCGTCCTCGCGAACGTCGCGTGGGACGGCGCAGACCGGGTGACGACATCTTCCGGATCGATGCTCGACGCGATGGGTTCGACCGATGGGCAAGTGCTACAGCTCATCGACGAGGCGGGGCAGTCGCTCACGTCTCGCGGAGCTGAGGCAGCGATCACCGACGAGTTCGTGAAATCGCTGAAGTACGTCCGCAAGAAGGAGGACGGCGATACCTACGCGAAACGTGGCTCCGTCCTGCTCATCGGACATACGAGAAAGGACACCGCCGCCGAGATTCGTCGACTCGCGTCGGGCGCGTTCGTCAAACCCACTCGGAACGATCCCGGCCGCGTTGTCTTTCTCGATTCCGAGGGTGGTGCAGACTCGTTTGAGGAAGCCGCCGAGTTCACCGGCGTCACGGATACGCGTGAGAAGTACGATGAACACGAAGCGTCTCACTTCTCGGTGACGCTCGACGACGACGGTGACGACCAGGACGACTCGCCAGACCCGAACCAGATCCGATGGGAGTCTGCCGTGGCGACCGTGATCAAAGCGTGCAAGCCGTGGGATGAAGAAAACGGGATGAGCTATCCTGACGCGGCCGAACTCGTCAGCTTCGGAGATTCATGGGTTGGGAATCGCGTCCGCGAGTGGAAACGTGGCGATCATCGAGATATCGTAAGCAGTCCGGAGAGTGATTTCGAGTGACGGCGGTAACTTACAGCAGTCGCCACCACCATCGACCCCCCGGACGGCGTATAATTACTTATCTACTGATGCGCCGCTGGCTGCCCCCGGTGGTGGTCCGGTCCCGACCGAACCGGGATTTTCGACGAAAGTCGTGTGTCGAGTGCCGAATCGAGGCGGTGGGTCAAACAAAATGAATCGCTCGCGGAAGGCAGCACGCTACGGTCGGCTCGCCGAAGAAGCGGCGCGGCGAATCTATGACCTCGACGCCGACCACGCGAGTTGGCACGACGCCCGCACGTCGGACGGTAGGCCCGTCGAGACGAAGGCGGCGATGCTGAACCGTGCAGATGGAACAGAGGGACGGTTTCGGATTTTCGAGGACTACCACGCGAAACTGGTGCAGCACGATGGTCTGTACGTCTTCATCCCCTATCTCGCTCGTGGCCGCGGAATACAGGTCGTTGACGCTCGTTCAGTAGAGGCGTCTAAACTACGGCTCAACTTCTACGGCGCTGGTGGACACCGAGAGTCACAACAAGTAAAAATCCATCCGCATCGCGTCTTCTCCTGAAATTCGCCTGTTGAAATATCAAAGCGAAGATACCTTTAATGTTGATTGGTGCGTGGGTTGTGACCATGGAATTAATCGGAGTTGAGATTCGTGGATTCCGTCGATTTGGTGATCCGGTCAATGTTCGCCTTCTTGAGGGTGTTATTGCAATTGTTGGTCAAAATGAGGCAGGGAAGACTTCATTCTTGGAAGCTTTAGAGGAGCTAAATAGTCAGGATGAGGTTGCGAAGCGTGACCGGACTCGTCGAATTGATACCGAGACTGAGGTCAAAGTGAGATTTGAGCTAGATGAAGATGACTGGGCAGACTTGCAACCTATTGACGGCGCTGAGGATATTGAGCAATGTACTCTATCCAAGAAGGAAAGAGGCGAAATTGTTGTCAATCTTGAGCCTGCACCGAGTCACGATCTCGAGCCTCGAAAAAATGTGCGCTCCAGAATGAAGGAGTTCACCGAATCTGACATTTTCTCTGACAAAATAGGTGGGAGAATGAAGTCTGAGATACAGAGTCTGGTGGATATACTAGACTCGGATGAGGATTACTTGGAATCAGATATTCTCGCTTTGATGAAGGGTCCAATAACCCATCTTGAAAGTTTGGCTCAGAAATCTGATACTGAGGAATATGATGTCAAAATGGTGTCTGATCTCAAAGAAGATATGGAGCGTTTGATTGAACATGAGGAGCAGTCCTCCCCAGAGAAAGCAAGAAGAATATTGCGTCAACGCCGTCCTGGTTTCATCAGATTTGATGAGGAGTGCCGAGATTTGAAACCGATTTATGATTTGAAAGAGGAGGTACCAGGCCCACCAAAAGCTCTAGACAATTTAGCGGAGTTAGCAGATTTAGATCTAGAAACTCTTCGAGATGCGGTTATCGAAGAAAACATTGCCTTTAGAGACGACCTACTTGAATCGGCTAACGACGCACTTAATAGCAAATTCTCGGAGGCTTGGGTTCGGAGCGACGTTGTTCCAGTTTTGAGCGTCGATGGAACTGTACTGCATGTCAATGTCCGGACGCCTGATGACAGGAACCGAGCACCAATTGACCAGCGAAGTGAGGGTTTGCGCTGGTTCATAGCACTTGTCTCTTTCTTGAACCAGAAGGGGGCCACACAACCAGTTCTGCTAGTAGATGAGGCAGAGAGCCATCTCAGCTATGATGCTCAAGCTGAATTAATTGAAGTCCTCGAGACGCAGGATATTGCTCAAAAAGTGATATATACTACTCACTCCGCTGGTTGTTTACCTTCAGATTTAGGTAGGGGAATTCGACCAGTCATCACTCAAGAAGGAGAAAGAAGTGATATTAGGAATGGATTTTGGATGGATGGTCCAGGATTTAAGCCGATTATGGGGGCAATGGGATTAGGTCCTCTCGCGTTTTCTATGACTCGAAACGCATTGATAGCAGAAGGTCCGAGCGAGACGATACTTCTTCCCACCTTGATTCGGCAAGCCACCGGAAAGTCTGAGCTCCAATATCAGGTAGCGCCTGGAGCATCAAATGTAGGTGGCGCGGGACTTCCAGAATTGCTGTCGGAGACTGGTCGGTCAGTAATCCTGCTTGATGGTGATGATGCCGGAGTAAAATCAAAGAAGACGCTTACTGACACAGGAGCTGATCCTGAGAAAGTAAGGACCTACAGAGATTTTGGAGGCGAACCGCTTGTATTTGAGGATCTTATCGACCCTGGGATCTATACAGAAGCAGTGAATGAGGAACTTAATACTTGGCAGAACCCCGACTCTGACCTAGTTTCTAGCGATCTACCAGATATGAATCGGGTTGGGGCTGTTGAACAGTGGTGTAACGACCAAGGTTTGGATAGTCCGGTTAAAACAAATGTTTGCCAGCGATTGGCTGAGAAAGCATCTCAAGGAGAACAAGTAGTGGATTCCGACAAGACGCAAGTTCTCATAGAATTGAATGATTGGGCGGAAGAACACTTCGTTCTTTTCACAAATTGAAGAACAATATTCAAATATACAAAACCAAATTTTTCGCGCGCCTCGTGGAACCGGCGCGTCCGCGGTTCTGCGTGCGTAGCTGTGCGGTGTATTTTGGTCAGGTGGCGTTAGCCACACATGCTAAGCGACGCGCGGCCACCCCCCGGCCGCCGAGTCTCGGCGAAGGCTACGAAGTCGAGAAGCAACGAGTGAATCTTTCGAAGGAATGTGTCTCGAAAGCAGTTGTCGACAACTGATTCCGGACTCAAAAGGCCGAAAATAAGATTCGTTGGTAGTGATGCCTCTCGCTGGACCCCGCGCTACGTGTCGTCGCGGTCCTCCGTGGGCTGTGGAAGGCCCGCTTTCCACGCTTCCCAATCCACGCTCTCGACCTTCTCCCGAACCGAGCGTACGTCGAGATTGGTGATGTTGCCCGTGGTGAGCTGAAGGTCGGAAAGGATCGTCGTGTGCTCACCTCCGAGGTGGTCGTGGTAGGTCACGGTCACTCGGCGCAGCGATGTCCACCGGTCGCGGGCCGCACGCTTGATGTCGCGGAGCATGTCTGTCCGGTCCTCCCAGTCGGTCGGTCGATACTCGACGTGTATCTCGTCGCGTCGCCGGTCATGCTCGACGACGCGGGCAGCGTACCGGTTCTTCATCTCGGACCACTCCGACCGACGACGGCCCGCAGCCGCGTCAGCGGCGGTCATCACGGCGTCTTCCATCGCGGTCTCGAAGTTCTCCGCAGCGGCTCGGACACGAGAGAGAAGCATGTTTTGCATGTGCTTACTCCCGATTTCGAGTTTCCCCGCGGCGTCGGCCACGATGCCTTCGCACCTGTTGACGTACCGCCGAACGGTGCGGTAGCTCCACCCGGTTCGCTCGGCGAGTTCTTCGCGCGTCGGTTTACCACCGTCTTCGATGAGACTGCGAGTGAAGTCCCGGTCAGATGTCCTCATATCGCCCCAAATTCGCATCACGACGTGTTCCTGCTCGTCCTCGATTTCCGGCAGCGGACAGTCAACGAGACGGCGAGAGCGGCGCGTCTCGCTCTCCGCGTCGAAGTGTACGTCTGACTCAAACACCTCGTCGTCGGCGCGAGTGGTGAGTCCTGCCCAACTGAGGTAGTTCAGTAGCGTCTCGTCGAGTTCACGCAGCGCGTCGTCGAGGTCAGACCAGTAGACCGTCTCGTCGGTGATGCTGGTCTGAAGTGAGACTTCGACTTTCGGATTGTAGAGCGGGTGGTCCTCGTCGAACTGCTCGGGATTCAGCGGGTAGTAGTGTTTGGCCTCCTTCCCGAGTCGGTGGCCCCTGATAATGTCGCCAGCGCGTTCGTCGGTGATGTGTGTCGAGACGTAGTAGCCGGGGATTTTTCGGTGGTCCTCTTTGTGCATCCGGTAGCCCGACATACCGCTGGTCATCACCGAGTGAGTTCGGGCGATTGGTCCATCCGGGGCGTAGATAGCTCCCGAGTGTTCACGCGAGAGGCGGACGTAGACGGCGAGGTCCTGAACGTTGCTCATCTCGTGTGGCGTCTGGAAGTATCGACGACTCACACCGAAGGCTTCCATCGCGGTCTGAACGAGGTCGTGGTAGAGGTGGTGGTCGATGTTCGACGCCTGAATCTGCACGTCTATGTAGGGGCCTCCAAGATTCGGGATTCCTCGGACGGGCTTCCCGTCCTTGGTCATGTCCGGCCACCGAGGGCGAATCGTCATCGTGCCGCCCGTCGTCCGGGCAGACTGGTCGGCGGGCTCGTCGTCGTAGAGCGAATCATCCGCGACGAAGTAGATACGGAACAACGGGACCGTCTGAAGCTGGTAGTCCTCGTGGTCGCGAGGGTCGATGGGTTGCACGTCATAGTCGTAGGCGAGGTGCCACGTCTGGTTCCGCCAACTGACCTTTCGAGTAGGCTTCCCGGTGGTCTGCCAGCCGTCGTAATCCTTCCTGACGCTATCGAGCGCGAAGTACGGCTTCAGTCCGTGCTCGTCAAAAATCAGATGAACGTCGCCCTCGTGCGGCTGCGGATCGATGAACGGGGCGGCCGTCATCGGTGGCCTCCAGCGACGTGAGCGGGTTCGGTCACCGCTGGTCACCTCTCACGAGGTCGTGGCCGCAGTAGTCACAGCGGAACAGCGTCTTCGATTCGTGACCGCAGGCAGGACATTCGACAGTCACGAAGCGTCACCTCCGATCGACCGACGAACGTCCTCGTCAGTCGCATCGAACGCGGGATGACGAACGACTGCCCGACTTTCGACGTTGTAGAGCGTCGAGGCACGGACGAAGGTCGTCGGCATCACTTCGACCACCCTTCAGGGGAACCGCCGTGCCGACCGCCCGCGTGCTGTGGGTCTGGAACAGAGACGGAGAGACCAGCGGCCGACCCGCTCTGCAGACGAATGAGCGTGTCACACTCGCGGCAGCGGTGAACGTGGTTGTTAGAATCGCCGTAGACTCGACGGAAGTCGCGGGTGACGTGTGACCCGCAGTACCGACAGCTACTCGCGTCGCTCTGGGACTCGAGTAGCATCATGCCGACCACCTCAAACGGCCGCTAGAACCGGCAAGAACGGCCGATTCAGCCTTAATGGGTATGGGACCGCCCGGTTTCGAACCGCTGACGATAGCGGACTCCTGAAACCGTCGAACCCACTAACGATATCTGACACTCTATGTGGGGTGCAAACGTTGACATTGTTTCACTTCAGTCGAGACTCAATTTATCCATGTGCGGGCCTCTCCGCAGCTCCATTTCCTCCAACTTCGTTGCCGTGTCGTAGTGCCGGTCGATAACCCGCTGCGAGGCGTTGACCCGCTCCGCGGTGACCTCCTTCGGAATACCCCGGTCCTGATGCCACGTGATCGACCCCGTCCGAATGTGGTGGGGGGCCCTCGATGAGGGGCACTTCGACGCGTGCGTGTGAGACCGGAACTCACAGTCGTCAGGATCGTGACCGTGAGGGCACGGGCCGTAGACACACGGCATCGTCGCCCGATAACTCCAGACGCGCACCGTGTTTCGACCGGGCCGACCGCGAGTCGAGGTGAAAAGCGGTTGGCGACCATGCTCGTCGTGGTTGTTCCATCGCTCATTCGCCACGTAGGCGTCGAGAACATCGACGACCTCCGGCAGCAGCTTGACCATCCGCTCGCCCTTCCGCTTGTTCTTCAGCGGAGTGCCCGTCTCGGGCCGATGAACGAACTCGACGTAGCCGACATCGCGGTCGAAGTCGCGAAGATCAAGCCCGCGAAGGGCACCAAGACGAGCCCCGGTGTGCCACGCGACTTCGAGGAAAGCATGAAAAAGAGACCCGTAGGTCTCGTCACTCGACCGATGATACCGGAGGATAGCGAGTGCATCGTCCGTCGCCAGCTTCGTCTCCCGTGACTTCTCGTCCTCGGGGACGCGCGGAACATCGACCTTCTCAGCGAGACCATCCTCGACGGCACCGATATTTTCGAGGTACTCGACGAGCCCGCGAAGCGTCTCCATCTCATTGTGAAGCGTCGTCGACGCGATCCCCTCGCCAGCACGGTGGGCGCGATACTCGTCGAACAGCCAACCGTTCAGCTCGGACACGCTCTCGATGCCGCGGTCCTCGCACCACGCACCGAAGAGTTTGAGACGGTAGTGGTATGAGTCAGCCGACCCATCGGTGAGTTCCGTTCGGCGGCGGTCGACGTATCGCTTCCAGGCGTCGCGCGGCGAAAGGTCTCGTGGACCAGTCACGGAGACCACCTCGCGCGATGAACGATGTGGCCGTCGACGAGCTCGGATTCCACGTCGAAGTCGTCCGTCTCAACGTCGAAGTTCGAAGCGACCTCCGCGCGGAACTCGTCTTCAGAAGCGCGAACCGACCGGATCACCCCCATGACGTGGTCGAGTTCGTGGAGTCTCTGAAGACGTGGCTGGTAACGGCCTCCGTCCGTGAGAAGCGTCTGCCGCGACTCGTGGAGCTGCAGAAGCAGCGCTCCGAGGTCGTCCAATTCTTCGTCGACGCGACTGTCACGACCGTCTTCGTGCTTCGCTTCGAGATGCGCCTGCGTCAGCTCTCCCAGTTCCTCCTGAATCGCGAGCAGGAGCGTCGCTTCGTTTTGGACACCCCACTTGTCGATGTTCTCAGCGGCCTTGCACAGCCAGCGGTCGAACAGGACCGAAGACGCCTCGTCGGTTGCTTGCTGGGGCGACTCGTCGTCGCGAAGCGACGCTCCGCAGCTCGAGCAGTACGGGGCGATCGACACGACGCGGCCACAGTCTTCGCAGCGTTGCCGGTACGAACGGGTGTGGTCGGTCATCGCAGGTCACCCCCAGTGAGTTGCGAGACCTCGGCGCGGATGTCTTCCAGGAGGCCGACGACATCGTGCTCGGTCGCATCGGGACCGATGAAGACCGCCGCGCAGACGTCGTCGCCCTCGACGAGCGCGAGCGACTGCTTACGGTCGTCATCGAACGACCCGGACACCGTGTTTCCGGTCTGGCTCATCTGAACATCACCCCGACGCCGTTGAAGCGGAAGTCGTGCGGGTTGCCGCACTCGGGACAGTCGAGCGGCCGACCAGGAAGGTAGACCATCCCTTCGGCGTCGATGTACGCCGGCTCGTCGAGTTCGATGACCTCGGGCTCGTGGTCGCACTCGTCGGTCAGCGCAGCGACGCCACAGTGGAACTCGACTTCGGTCTCGCCGGCAAGAGACTGGACGGGCATCTCAGAGCACCTCCGTGGGAGTCACCGATTCGATGGTCGAAAGGTCCGACCCGCAGTCAGGACACTCTTCGATCAGAAACAGTTCCGAGGGCTTGGACTCGCTACAGCTGAGCTCGATCTCGAACGTGATGTGCTCGGGATCGTTCGGACATTCGACGAGCATCGTGCCGTCGACGCGGTCCGTCGAGTGACGGTAGCTCATATCTCCATCACCTGCTGGACCTGCTCTCGCGGGACCCAGGTCGTGGTCGGGCCACCGCAAAGCCGGATGTAGTGTGCGTATATCTCGATCCGGCCCTCGTGGCGAACAGACTCGTCAGCGTCCTCGTAGTAGTACGCGGTGCCGCTCTCGATGACTTTGAGCGGTCCATCCTGGTCGCGGCCACCATCAGTCTCGATACCGTCGCCACGGTCGACTCCGGCGAGATTGAACTTCCGGACGATGACGCCCGAGTTGCCGTCCGCGGCACGCTTCGAGCCCGCAATCAGCGCGCAGCCGATCGCTTTGGCTTGGTCGGGCGCGAACGTCGTCGAGAACGAAACGCTCTGGAACTCTTCGGCGACCTCGAAGATGACGTTCTCTGTCGTCGCCTCGACGTAGAGCTGGTTGACTCGGTCGGAAAGTTCTGCACTCACACCTCCCTGCGCGGTGGTCGGTTCGACATCGAGCGCGACGTGCATCTCCTCGGCACCGGCGTGCTCTTGGGCTTCGGGGAGTGGCGGTTCCCACTCGCGCGGGTTCGACGGCGTCTCGTGCGCGAGCCGGCGGTAGAGCGTGTCCAGCGAGATGCCGAGCGTTTCGGCAACGGTCTCGAACGCTCCGAGCGAGGCTTCAGCGTTTCCGCCGTCGGTGGCGACGCCGTCGCCGCGGTCGACATCATCCTCTTCGTCGTCGAGGTCGTCGTCGAGGTCGTCCCAGCGCCATTCGAGGTCGTCTTCTTGTCGCTCCATCAGCTCGCAGTCGCGGCAGAGCCGGCCCTGACAGCGCGACCCGCAGATGTCGCAACTCATTGCCGCTCACCACCGTCGGTGACCGCTTCGGCGAGTTCGAGGCCGGCCAGCGAGGCCATGTGCTCGGCTTCGCCGGCGACCATCTGTCGCGCCAGCGCGGTCGACTCGTAGGAGTTCGTGCGCTGGTCGATCTGTCCCTTCTCGATGACGCCCATCTCGACGAGGGTGTTGAGGTTCGGGTAGACGTGGTAGTTCGAGATTTCTTCGCCGTAGCGCTCTTCGAGGATGTGCTTGATGGCGACGCCGTACGGTTTGTCTCCAACCTCCGTCTCGATCTCGATGACCGCCTTCACGATCTGCTGCTGAATCTCGGTCAGATCGAGCCACCGAACGCCGCCATCAGCGACGAGTCGCACGTCTTCTTCGAGGCGAGTGACCTTCCAGCGGCAGGTGTTCGTCTCCGGCCGGTAGCGTTCGACTTCGAGGCCATCGAACTCCACGGGGTCGAAGTGCGGGTACGCGTTCACCGCACGCGCAAACCAGTAGCCGATTTCCGACCCGTCGAGGTCGGTCTTGTTCGCGATGGTTCCCGAGTAGTAGATGCGGTCCTGTCCGGGTTCGAGGTCCTCACGAAGGAACGCGAGGAGCGTATCGAGATTGTTGTAACTCATGGTGTTAGTCCTCCCGCGCGATATCGCTCGCGCGGACGTTCGGCAGCGTGCAACCGCACGGGACGACCGTCCGGTTGAGGGGCCCGCTCGCGCTGATGCCCTCGATGGGCGTGGCGCACGTGGGGCAGTTGTTTGACGCTTCGTCGGGCGTGTCGCGGGCTTTATTGCGTGCCCGCGAGAGCTTCAGTTTGGTCGTCATTGTGGGTGACGGCCCGTGCTCGGGTCCTGCTGGAACAGGAGCCCGGGCGTTTTCCGCGACTTGTAGGCCACGGTGAGAGTCGTCACTACCGACAATGAGAGGCATCCAATATAAAACCCAACTACCATAGTAAATTTTCAATGACTACTTGAGTAAACAGACCTAACTATATACGTGGTTGTTTTTGAACCAAGATGAGTGAATTCCTGAAGAGGATGGTCGAAAGAATCTCGTGGTTTTCGCCCGCCGACTACGAGATTCTTCTTTTTTACGAATCTCACGACATTGGCGCAACGTCGAAAGTAGTCGCCTACAATATCGACTATAATGATGTGTACGTGAACAAGAGGATGCGAGTATTGGAATCTGCGAACCTCTTTTCGAACGAGAACGGTATCTACGAGCTCACGGACTTCGGCCGCGAGTTCCTCGCGGGCAACGTCGATGAAGACGAGTTGCCGGAACCGTAGCGTCATTCCCAATCGACCTCCAACTCCAGAAAGACCTCGCGCATCCACTCTGGCTCGTCGGGATCGTCGACGCGACCGTCGTCGAACGCGTCGATGAACGTCGCCTTCTCGTTGCTATCGATACCGTAGACCCATCGTCGGCCGTCGTGGTGGACATCGAGTCTCGCCGCGTAGTCTGGGTCTGTGGTAATCTCGATGCGGACCACGAACCCGCTTAGCAACCGCAGTTCTCGACTCGTTCCGTTCGCCGGACCGGTGCCAATCGTCGTCGACATACCTGTGCCGATGAGTATCTCCCTTAAACGATTTGCAGGGTGATGAACGAATAACCCGATTCGAACGGACTACTCTGCTGTTTTCATGAGCGTGAGGCTTTGCTACCAGCGTTTGGCCAAAATGAGCGAATGAACGAATAACCGCGCCGTCTGCCGATTAGCGCGATGAACGAATCTCTAACAAACAACACTCAAATGAAATGTAAGGGAAATAATTATGTTTGGTAATCTGAATAGTAGTGTATGGAAAACGAACCTTGGGGTTCTGGAGATGACTGAACAGTCAGTGGCGAGAAGCGGTGTGTCTGAAGCAATCGGCCTACTGAAGTTGATTTTTGTCTGGTGGCTTCACGGAATAGGTGCGCGCATAGCCCTGTTCCTCATTTTCGTTCCGGGTATCGCGGCCTACTACGCGGCAACACTCGGTCTCGGAATCTCAACAGCGATAGCCCTCGGACTTGGGATACTTTCGTCTATCATCTCCCTGTGGGTGTACGGTGTTCTGAAAACGATGTATTCTGAGTGAGAATCGTTCCACCACTATTGGCACTCAGACCAATGGGTAGAGTTATGCAATTGGTCTACGTACCAATGGTTGAGGATGGCCTCGCTGACCGACGACGACCTTGATGGTGTGAGCAGAGGGGAGAAATACCCCGACGGAACTGTGGTTCGAGTGTTCTGCATGCGAACCTCAGATGATGCATACCCATCTGGGTGGGCCTACAAGTTCCACTACGGTGCGATACAACCAGACTCTGAACGCACTCTCGAGGATGGAACGATTCGTCGGTACGACAACTCACACGAAGACACGAAAGGCCACGAACTCCACGTCGCGCCGAACCCTGACCCAGAAATCATCGAGTTCCCCGGCATCGTCGAACTCTGGGAGCGGTTCTGGAGCGAGATACCGAAATCGGAGTTCGAACTTAAGTGAGGCCATCCGAGGGAGGTCCCAATGTCAGATACTGTGCCACCGCTGCACCCGATGGAACGCGAACTACTCGAAGCCGAATCGACACTCGTCGTTACAGTAAAATCGGACCGAGAGTTCGAAGAGGACGTTACCGAGAGTCTCACCGCTCTCGCAGATGGCGACTCTGTAGACTCCACACCGACGATTTCATTCACAAGCTATGATGACCTGATGGCTACGCTAACCCCGCGAACGCTTGACCTCATCAAAGCTATCCGTCGGGAAGAACCATCCAGCATCAACGAGACGGCCCGCGTAGTCAACCGTGACGTGAAGAACGTCCACGAAGAACTCAACCGTCTCGCTCGATTGGGTGTCATCTTCTTCGAGCAAGAGGGTCAGAGTAAGCGACCAGTCGTCTGGTTTGATGAGTTAGTCATTAACCTTCCATTCGACATGGAGAACAACGACACAGCCGCAGCAGCGTCGTGAGAATCACGGCTCGACGAGTCGATATCGAGTCCCCCGCGTCGCCCCCTCTTGTTCGATGAGTCGGTACCGTTCGAGCGCACCTAGATAGCGGCGACGGGTCGCCTTCGATTTCGGCGCGGAGATGTGCTCTTCGTACGCTGCGTGGAGGTCCGTAGACGAGACTTCACCGTGGCGCTTGACGATATCGTAGAGGAGTCGCTTGTGCGTCGATAGTCGCTCGACGTTTCGCTCGTGGACTTCTCCCGCGGCACCATCAGCGACGTCATCGACGAGCCCCGGGCTGAGCGCGTCGAGTTCCTGGAGGTCTGCGAGCTGGGCCGCCCGCCGAAGCTTGGTGATTGCGAGCCGAGCGTCGCCAGCCGCGCGGTCCGCGATGTGCTTGATAGTCGCTTCGTCGACAGCGCCGGGAACGAGACCGTGGTCAACGCGGGCGCGGATGATGTCCGCGAGTTCGTCGTCTCGATACTTTTCGAGCGTCACGCTTGCTGCGGCGCGAACGCGTGACTCGACGCGCATATCGAGCGTCGAGAGAAACGCGTCTTCGGAGACACAGATCATCATCGTGGTGACGTTGTCGATGTCATAGAGCATCGCGATGAGCGACGGGTCTTCGAGGACGTCGACCTCGTCGAGGACGATGACGAACTGCTCGTTCCGACTTTCAATGCGAGCAAGATACTCGTGAACCGGTGTCGACGCTCGGTCGAAGTCGAGTCCGAGGCCGGCGTCGCGCATGAGCGTGTGGAGAACAGCGGCGTTCGTCGAATTCGAGAGGCAGTTCACGTAGGCGGTTCGGACATCGAGCGTCGCCCGTTCGAGTTCGTTCGCCACGAACCGGGCAAGAGTCGTCTTCCCCGCACCGGAGGGGCCGGTGATGAGGATATCCGACCCGGCTTCGCCACCTTCGATTGGCTTCAGTAACGACGAGAGGTGCCCGATTTCGGCGTTTCGATGTTCCAAGTCAGCGGGGACGAAATTGTCCCGGAGTGCCCGCGCATCGCGTATCATGCCCATAGCATTCGTGAGATACTGATTTGAATAGTCGGCAAGCAGAGTGAAAGTAAAGACCTGTGCGATAGAGGGTGGTGTAGCGATAAAACTATCATCTCACATTTGTTTTGACTGATTAATCAGCTCATGCCTGAGAGCCTTCATTGGAGTTGCTCAGAATGTGGAGAAATTTACTCTAGAGATGAGCCTCGAACGTGTGCAATCTGTGGGAACTCTATTTTCAAACCCGTAGAAATCGAATCAGCCCCGAATGACGTCGGGAAGGAAACTACTGATGAATTCGATATTGGGTCTGAACTTGAGCGTCTATCTGAGATAAAAGACGAGCAAGTCGAGGAAGAAGACCCGAGCCTTTCTGATGAGCCAAGAGTACAGTCAAACCCAACAGAAGAGTCGAACGAGCGCTCAAATACCATTTACACACTTCTGCTGTTAGTTCTTCTCTCTGTTATTTTGATCTGGTTCTTCACCTGAATGGGTGTCTGTCGGCGTAACTCGGGAAAGCGTAGACGACCCAGTTGACGAAGAGAATCACGAGCAAACCGAGGTCGTGGAGTGCGAGCCCGGCGAGACCGGAGACACTCGGGACGCCGAAGAAGACGACCAGGAGCATCGCGATGCCGAGCCCGACGAGCGTCGGCGCGAGATGCGCGACCCGAATCGCCCAGACGGGTGCGTCGTCGTCCCAGTCCATCGTCACTCGCGAGTCGGTCCCGTCGATGGAGATATCGACGTCGGCCCACGGGTAGGCCGCGACAGCGTGGGTGAGTTCGTGGAGGGGGACCGAAGGCGTCAGCAGGTTCGAGAGGAGGCTCATCGTGGCACCTCGCGAGCGAAGAGCGTGAAGAGGACCATGCCGTTGAACCCCAGCGCGAAGTAGACTCCGACGCGCGTGAGGACTCCAGGAACGTCGAGGGCGACGGGCGCGGTCATGAGCCCGTTGCAGAGGAGGTTGACCATGATGAAGACGTGCGCGGCGAGTTGCTTCTCGTCGAGGTCCTCGTTGAGAATCCCATCGCGCAGGGTCCCGAGACTCATTGAACCACCGTCTGGAAGAGCGCGGCGAACAGCGAGACGACGAGCGTCATGAAGATGACCGTCCAGGCGATGGAGGCGATGATGCCGGGAAGCAACGTCGCGGCGAACCCCGAGATGAGAACGAGGAGCGTCGCCGGGAGGACGTAGTCGCCGGTCTTGGCGTAAATCGGGATGATGACGCCCGCGACGATGAACATCGCGAGGACGCTCTCGGAGCCCGGCCCGAAGGCACTGCCGAGGCCGTCGGCGACACAGGAATGGACATCCTGCTGGAACCAGCAGTCGAGCGCGCTCATGAGATGCGCATCCCCCGGATGATTTGCCAGACACCGATGTAGTTCACGAACTGAATCGGGACGCCGATAGGACCGGCGAACCACGCCGGAAAGCCGACGTTCTGAAGGGCGAGCGGAAGCATGAGGCTCCAGCGTAACGCTCCGACGATAGCGCCGGTTGCCTGCGTTGTGAACCCGAGGTAGCTGTCGACGGAGTCGCCTCGGTCAGCACGGTACGACGATGCGTCTTCGGAGAGCTGGTCGGCATCGTCCTGAAGACCAGTCGCTTTGTCGATTCCAACGGCGTCGTTGAAACCAGACCCGGCCATGAGGCCGCCAGCGACCGCGAAACAGATGACGAACAGCATTGGGACTGTGACTTTCATTTTAGTAGGAGTTGAAGGAGGCGGCGAGCCCGAGTAGCGCGACCGCGCCGGAGAGTCCGATGACACTCATCGGAATGTCGACCCAGCCGAGCCACGTGATGCCCGTGGCGACGGAGACGACAGCAACTGCGCCGACGCGTGAGAGCGTCGAGGGGAACGCGGCCGCGAGCGCGACGAGCAGGACGAGTCCGCCGAGCGTGGCCCACCGAGTATCGATGGGGACGGGCGTGCGGATCGACGCGGCCGACGAGATGGGCTCGTCGATGGTGATCATTTGGCTGTTCCGTTCGAGGGTGATGTTCACCGCCCAGTCCTGTTCGAGCTCGGACTGGCTGAGTGGTTCCGTGCGCTGGAACGACGAGAGGTTCGTCGCCGTCGATTCGAAGAGGACGTTCGAGGCGTTGCCCCGTTCGTGAACGACGATATCGAAGTCGGTCGTCTCGTCTTCCGGGTCGGAGTACATGACGCGGAGTGCCGATGTCTCGTCGTCGACGAACGCATCCCACTGGTAGGTGTCTCCCTTGGGAGCCTGCCACTGGATCGTCCCGACATCGAGCGGGGCAGTGCCGTTGACCGCGGCGATGTAGGCACCGAGCTCGCGACGGTCGCCGTCGTCGTTCTCGATGACGAGTCGGTATCGTTGGTCTTGTTCGAGCGTCGTCTTGAACACGGAATCCGCACCGAAGTAGTCGCCAGTCACGACGCGCCACTCGATGGTCCCGTTTCGCTCGATTGGTCGCTCGACGTAGAGCACCGTCGAGCTTGCCTCGAAGTCACCCGTCTGGTCGTTCAGCGTCATCTCTTGGTAGACCGTGTCGGCGGTCTCCGGAAGGAGATAGACGTCACCCTGCTCGAACACCGATTCGATAGCGACTGTCCGAGTAACGTAGCCGTCGACAGTCACCTCGATGATGTAGCCGCGCTCGACCGGAACGCCGGTCAGATCGATTGTTCCGGAGGTGTTCTTCGTGAAGATGAGTTCACCCGAGTAGAGTTTCGCAGTCACCTGCGCGGACCCTGTGATCGGATCGCCGGTCGAGACGTTGCGGATGGTAAGCGTCGACGGTGAGCGAATCGTCCGATTATCTGAGGTGACGGTGTTGCCGTAGGTGTCGCTCACGCGGACGGACCACGATGCAGACCCGCCATCCATCGTGTACATCGTGGAGGCGGTGCCGTTGCTCGTGAGGGTCTCGGACCCGACGACACCGCCGTCGACGATGAACTCGGCCGTGAGCTCGTCGCCGTCGAACGCGAAGTCCGAATCAGTCAGGTTGGCAGAAAGTTCGATATCACGAGTCGACAATGAGGTGTTGTCTGACGGTGAGAGCTCAGTTATCGTTGGCTCGACGTGCTGAACTTCGAAATCGAACTCGGTCGAAGAGACGGTTTCGCCGTAGCTGTCGTCGACGGTGACGCTCCAAGTGTGGTTACCATCCGACAGCGACGGGGCGGTAATCGATGCTGTCCCGTTGGAAGTCCGGGTTGTGGTGTCGACGACCGAACCATCAACGCGCCACGTCAACGTGAGTTCCTCGCCCTGTGCGGTTCCGAGGTCGTCGTCAGAGATGTTGACGGAGAGCGTTGGCGTCGAATATCGGACGACCTCGCCACCGCTTGGGGATGAAGATGCCGCTGAGATGTCTGGCGTCGTAACCGGGAAGTAGACCGCGTCGCGCCCGAGGCCGGCTGTCGGCTCAGAGCCGGCAGTCTCGAAGTCGACGCGGACGCGCCACTGGTCGGCGCTCGTTGAGGACAGGTCGGCGGTTTTGGTCCCACTGGTTGAGTGGGTCGCTGACGAGACGTTGGTCCACGTCCCAGATGACTCTGCCTGCCAAATCACGTCTGCGGTCGCATTGTCGAGTGAGAGGTCAACGCGCCCCTCAGCAGGGTCGGTGACGTTGTGGGTTGATGATATATATCTGCCAGAGTAACTCGACCCTGCACCGTGAGCGAAATCATCGAAGTACCCCGCACCATCGTTAGCTCCGAGTGTTGCGGTGTCCCAACCTGACGACATATCTCGCCACATCGATAACCCCGTCACAGTGCCGTTATCCGACGCTGTTTCCCATTTCACCGTGAACGTATCTGTCACTGGGTCAATGTCGGTGATCCGTACTGAGACCCATTCATCGGCGGAGGGAACTGATGTTATGGTCTGCTCAGCCCCGTTATAATTGATCAGTGAGTCGCCGTCTAACTGGACAAGAGCCACCCGAGTACCGTCCTCTGAGAGGGCGAGACGGATCGATCCCCCCGAATCGTCGGCCGATACATATCTCATATCGGTTGAGACGGGATCTGTTGTCGGGGGGATGGGGTGCAGATCTGGCTGCAGTCGCGAGATTTCAGTCCCGTCTAAATCTCCGATGTAAACACTTTGTGACCCGTCTGTTGCGTAAGTCGATGAGACCTCTACTGCGTCGGGCACCCAATAAGCGGCGTCTTGTGACCACCCATCTGGAATCCCCGAATCCGCTGGTTGGTCCTCGAAACTATCGAAATAGCTCTGCCCATCGGTGAAGACGAGATTTGCACTATCTCCAGACCCTGCGACAGAGACATTCGTCAGCTCGGTCGCATCATCGAAATCCGAGTCGGTTGTATGTTCAGACCCGACAACGAGATCACCGTCGGCGGCAGTCACGGGCGCAACGGAGATGATTAAAAGCGACCCGATGATTGCGAACAGAACGATACTGGGTCGCCTCACAGTCGGCCCCTCCGGTACTGTGCGACCTGTTGTTTCTCTCGCGTCACGCCGGCGATGGCTGCGTACACGAGGTAATCGACGATGAATATCGGGACGATGAGGAAGTAGCTCAGCGTCTCTAAGTTCTGAATCGGTCCCCAGACCCACGTCGATTGGAGGAACGTCATACTCTCCGCGACGTGGAAGACCTCCGCTCCGGCGGTGTTGAGGAACAACACAAGGCCGGCAATCTGGATGATACCGACGGCGACGAAGATCAGCACCCGAGGACTCACGGGGTAACACCACCGAGAAGCGCGCCGCGAGTGAGGCCGGTGACGAAGAGACCGACGATGACGAGCGCAACGAGCCACGTCACGGCCTGCGTGACGTAGAGGCAGTTCTGCGCTCCCTCGACGACGGGCTGGGTGACCCGCGATGGCCCACAGGAAGGGGCGAGCATCAGTTCGGTGACCGTCTGGAGGATGTCCTGAACGAACACCGAGAGGAAGAGCGTCAGCGCCGCCTTGATGTAGAACCCGAAGGTCGCCATCAGAGGCCCCCGAAGCGCTCTTTCCAGAGCTTGTCGATGTCGGCGATGCCAGTCTTCCAACTGTTCTCCCACGCACTCATATCGACCGCGAAGGTGGACTCGAAACTCTGGTTACCAGGCGTTTTGTCTCGTTTACGCTTGGGGTTTCGTGTCGGCGGGCGTTGTCTGTTCCACCACCTGGGTTGGTCGTATTCGGGTGGCTGCTCATTCGGTGTCGGTTCAGATGGGGTGTCTGAAACAGGGCTGTTGAACTCGGGGAGCGAGTCCCAGAGACGCCGCGCCTCGGATTGGTCACCGAGTTGTGTGTCGACGCGGAGATCGGGGACAGTGTCGGTGTCTGTGCGCACGGGTTGGGACTGGTCAGTCGGTTGGTCGAGGCCACTTTGCGAGCTGATGCCGGCATCGAGACCCAGACGGGTGCCAAGTCCTGTATCGAGGCCGAGGCGCGACTGAAGCCGTTTCTGAGCTTGTTCGTACTGCTGTTGTTGCTGACGGGCGTACTGCTCACCGGTCGCAAGCCCCACGCCGGTGGCCTCTGCCCGTCCAAGTAAGTCGGTCCGTCCCTCGAAACTGGAAGCTTCAGCAGCGCGTCGCATCTGCGCTGCCTCGCTGGACTCCCACTGACGGGCGACATCGCGGAAGTCCGTGGAGGGTGTGTCCATCTGCGCGGCCAACTGTGACTCGCGCGGAGTGAGGTCAACCTCAGTCGATGACTTAGGATTCCGTGGGTTCCAAGCTTCGAGTTGAGCGTCTGTCGGACCTGAGCGAGTGGTGTCTGGTCCCGATGAGACTGTCCGGCCTTCGGGGGCGGGTTGACGATAGCCCTCCGGTGGACCTTCCGGCTCATACGATTCCCCAGGTGGGAGACGTTCCTGCCGTTCGGCGTGGAGCCTTTCGGCGGCCTCCTCGGCCTTTCGGGTCCGCTCTGCCCGTTCGAACCGATCAAGGGTATCTTGCATATCGGACATGAGGCCACCACTGTCAGCGTCGGGGGATGCGTCGTCGATGTTCCGAATCAGCTGTCCTTGACCACGTGTATCGCTGAGGAATGCGCTCGCCCGAGTGCTCCCAGCATCAATATCGGCTTGGGCGACACGACGCGCTGCAGAGCGTGTCACACGCGAGGCTGCGGCCCCTCCGAGAGCGGCGGCCGCAGTCCCACCTAAAATAGACCCTGCGAGGTCGGCGGGATTCTCATCCATTCGCTTCGTAAAGACATCCGCGGCGAGCGTCCCCCTCTCCGACACGTCTTGAGCGAACCCCGGACCGTCGCCCATCAGAATCCGGTTTGGTTGCGTGATCGCGAACTCTCCGGCCTCCTTCGCCCCCGCCGCGAGAGCAAACGGGTCGAGAATATTTCGGAAACTGCGAGCTTCACCACGGACGAAGTCTGGGTTGAACGGACTCCCCATTGCAGACGCTGATATGGGAGTATTAGCGCCTTCGGAGATGTAATCCAAGACGGGATCGGTTGTCTCCTGATACTGTGCCGATTTGTTTTCGAGGTCGTCCTCAACCCTGTTCCCTGTGAACGGGTTTTCAATCGGGATGTCGCCGAACTGCTCTTCCGGTTCGGGTGGCCCCTCGATACGTGCGCGGAAGCCGCCGTCGTCCGTCTGCCCGACAATCTTGACTCGGTCGGGGTCGACATCGACTTTGTCGGCGATGTCGCGGCGTGCTGTCTCTCGCTGGACTGTGGAGATGTCGCCGCTGGCGTCCTTGGTGAGCTCGGCGTCGATGTCCTGCGCGCGGCCAGTCACGTTGTCGGACGACTCCTGACCAAGCTTCTCGGCGAGTCGCTGTTCGCGTGCTCGTGCGTTTCGCTGTTGTTCGACCTGATAGTCGCGGACGTTGTGCTGACCGATGGTCGTGAGCGAGGCGACGAGCCTGTTTCCGTCGCGCCGGACTCGGACGTTCTGTGTGCTGTCGAGGCCGGGCGTCTGGTCGACGACGCGCTGTTTGAGCTCTCGGATTCGAGTCCGGCGCTTCGCTTCGGCACGGGTGATTTCACGGGCGTCGACGAAGTCGTCGCCGACCATCGGCGCATCTTGGCGCTGTCGTCGCTCGTTCTCTTGTTTCGTCTCGCGGACTTCGCGCTTGTACCGTGTGGCCGCCTCGCGGTCGCTGACCGGGTCACGGCCACGGTCGCTCGACGAGCGACTGTTGGTCCCTCCAGACTGTGACGACCCAGATGACGACGACCCAGACGACGATGAGTCGGACGACGACCCCGTCTGGTATCGGTCGCCTCGACGCTGGGATTTCCGCTGTTCGACGATTTGTCGGTCACGGTCGCGGTCGCGGTCCCGATCTCGGTCACGGTCACGGTCCCTGTCACGGTCGTTCGACGAGGACGACCCGGACGACGAACTGTCGTTGTTGTCCCGAGCACGGTCGCGAGCGTCTCGGATGTCTTCTTCAGCGCGGCGCTTCGCCTCGCGGTCCTCCGCGTCTCCTCCGCCGGGAAGTGGCATCAGAACACACCTCCGAGACCGGCGTTAATCATGAACGGAAGGACGTTGATGCCGCCGCCGGTGCCGGATGCGCTCCCTGCGATGCTCGCGGCGAGCGCGGGTCCGAAGAGACCGAGTGCGACACCACCGAGCCCGACGAGAACGAGGTAGAGTTGCTCTTTGCGGGACCAGTCGAGTTCGGCGAGCTTCGCGCGCGTCCCCTGGAGGCTCATGTCCTCCTGTGTGACCTTGCTACCGAACAGCCGGTAGCCGTCGCGGAAGGAGATGACACGGCCGTCGTATTCGTCGTCGGCGACTTCAGCGTGGATTGCGACATCGGTTCCTCCGTCGGTCGTGGCGCTTGGCTCGAACTCCCCGCGCCGGCGTTGGCCGCCCATGAACGCCTCGATAGGGTCGGTTGTCTCAGCGTATTTCCCGAGCGCCCACGCGACGGGGTATTTCCCGAGCATCCGGTACGGGATGCCCTGCTCGTCGGTTTTGAAGCGCTCGTCGTTCTCGCTCCGGAACTCGTTCTCGGTCGTGTGCCAACTCGAAGCGCGCGGTGCGATGACGCCGTCGCCGTAGATGACGTGCGTGATGGTGTCGGCACCGGTCGTTTTGAGCTTGAGCTTGTAGCCGGCGTCGATGACCTTGTCGCCGAGTTTGTTCGTCCTGGGGACGAACCGCAGGACCTTGAGCCAAAACGAGACCCAGAAGACCCACCAACCGCGGAAGAAGTTGTAGACGAGCCCGCCGCTGGCGTCGCCAGCTTTCCGCGCGATTTTGTGGTCTTCTGATTCCTCGTCGAGTTTCTCTCGGGTGTTCGCGAACAATTCTGGTTCGTCCGATGCGAGTGGGTCGGTGTCGTCGGGGTTGGGATTCTTGTCAGTCATGGGCTACCACGGGAGGATACTGCTGATTCGACCACCGGACTGGGTGTCGCCGTCGGGGTCGCGCCGTTCGCTGGAGACGTGAGTCTCTGTTATCGCTTCGAGGAGGCGGCCGTCGCCGAGCGACTGGCGATCGGTTCGAACGTCGTCGATGACCGTGCGGATAGCCTCTTTCTCGTGGTCCGCAAGGTCTCTCCGCACGCCACTGAACGAGTCGCCGTTGACTTCCTGAGCGACCTGCCGAAAGACGCCAGTACAGAGGTCTGGGTATTCGCGGCCGCGGACGATGCGGTCGCGAAGGTTCGCGTTGAGGAGCCGCCGAGATCTGGCGTCGTAGTACTCCTCGTCGTGATCGGCGAGCATCTCGCTCGGCGAGAGGTACGGCTGGATGAGCGAGACGAGTTCATCGTACTCGTTGGACTCGACGTCGGCTTCGAGGAGGCGGTCGAGGAGGTCCTCGGGCTCCATGTCGTGCATGGGGTCGACTACCGGGCCGTTCGAGACGCCGCGGTTGACCGCGGTTCGTTCGAGATCTTGGGCGGCGCGCTCGTCGAGCTCACGCGCTTGGAGCTCGCCGGGGTCGGGTTGGGGGTCGCGTCCCATCATGCGCGGACACCCTCACTGGTGGCGGTGTGGAAGACGGCACCGTAGAGTGCGATGGCACTGACTGCGGCCGCGGCGAGGCACACGAACTGGATAGTCGGAGAGCCGACTGAGATGAACTCGCCGGTCGATTCGTTGAAGACGGCGACGTTACCGCTGGTGAGCGCGAGTGCGCCCCAGACGATGAGGCCGAGTAGTGCCCAGATGGCTTCAGAGTCGTGGCCGCGGAAAACGAGCGCTCCGAAGAGGGCGAGCGTCCCGAGGAGGCCGAGTGCCAGCTGGTGGGCGACGAGTATCATCCGAGGAACCCCCAGACGACGAATGCGGCGGCGATGAGGGCGAGAAGCGGTACTGGGATGCTAATCGCACCGAGCCCGCGGTTCACATCGCGGGTAGTCTGGTCGGGTGCTTCGAACTGGTAGCTGATGTTGACCTGCGTCCCGTTGGAGACGGTCGCGTTTGCCAGTCGTTCGAGCTCCCCGGTCGATTCGTTGAAACGGTAGTCGACACCTTCGGAGAGGGTCGTACCGTTGTGCGTGACGGTGACGTTCGCGCCGAAGTCGACGGCGATGTCTGCCGCGTCGACGAGGCGGCCGGCATCGTCGAGGGTGATGCCTTCGGTGGTCGCTTGAGCCTCGGCACTCTCGATGTAGGAGGTCCCGAAGGTAGCGATAGCAAAAACACCGACGACGGCGATGATGGCGAACGTGACGATTGCGTTAGTCATGGCTCTTGAGTTGGGTGATGAGCAGTGAGAAATCGGTGCGTAGGTGGTGTGTCCGGGTCTACCGGCCGCCGTTCATACCACCGCCCATGCCACCGAAGAATCCGAGCGCGACGCTCGCACCTGCGGCGATGAGACCGACGCCGATGAGGATGAACGCCGTCTCGCCGTAGTTAGCGAACGTGTCGAACATCGAGGTCCAGGTGTTGTTGTACGTCGGATTAGCGACGATTTCGGTCGAGTAGAGCGACCCGAGCACGATGAGCGCGACGACGGCGACGATGATGGCCTGGGAGACCATCATGATCGAGCCGGAGATGCGGGCGGTGGTCGTCGCGTCTTCTGCGAAGTGCTCCTGTTTGGGTTCGATGCCGACACGCTGTGCGGTGTCGAGCCCGCGGTTGAGCGCTTGGCCGGTGACTCCGCCCTGTCCGTGGACGAATTCCTCGATTGGGTTGGTGAACGATTCGTCGACCGTCACTTCGATAGCGCGGTCGTCGTCGACGTTGGCACCCGGCCCCAGGCGGAACCCAGCGGCGGGGTGGCCTGCACATGCAGACATACTTACGCCATTGGTGTCCTCATAGTTATATTTCGTGCAAGAATTAGATGGAACTTAGTGTTTAGTGGGGGTATGAACCCTAAGACGTGTCTTAGGGTCGTCCGGGGTATTAACCGATATGAGGGTGTGGGGAACAGTATGTCGACACAGAAATTCAGACAATCGAGGACTGATGCGGCCTCTGACCACATCTGTCAGATGGGATCTCGACGCTCTGTTGAAATCCAATCGCTCCTGAACGAACTCGGTGGACTGGACGAACTCGCACTCAATCGTGAGTCACGGCAGGTGACGACGGTTTCAGGGTCGCTGTACATCAATCCGACCGCCTACGGTGCGGATTGGCTCGAACTCGATGGTGACATGGAGGTCGATGTGTACACGTTCGGGGATTCGATTCTCATCACTCGTGGGGGTGATTCGAATGTCTAACTCGGATGACCCACGGTCGAAGACGGTTCGTGAGCGCATCATCGAGGACGCGCAGGTCCGGTGTCACCAGAAGCGCTCGGAGGTCCAAGACGCCCGGTTGCGGATGTCGATGGTTCCGCGGTCGCTCCGTGGCGATTTCCAGAACCGGGTTCTGGAGTACTACCGGGCGCTCCGCCCGCTTCGGAGCGAGGGCATCATCAAAGAGTGGTGGTCGTCGGTCGTGCTGTCGCCGAACTGGACCGCCGAGCGAGAGTACGTCTTTGAAATTGACGGACAGACACTCGAAGTGTCGCAAGACGAGGCGATGGCGATTTACGAGAAACAGGGCGTCCCACCGGTCGAAGTCAGAGACATCCCGTACCAGGGTCTCGAACGTCTGGACGAACTGGAGGATGCGACCGAGACAGTCGTGGAAACCCGCTCGACGATGCGCGGGGTGCGGGAAGAACAGACGACCCAACAGGTCGTCCTCGACGTGCGACAGCTGATGGACATCGCGGGTGTCCTCGACGACGCGGCGACGAAACTCGGGTTCAAGCCGTCTATCGAACTTCAGGACGCGGAGGGTGAGGTCGTATGAGTTCGCAGAGTGAGCCGGAGATCGTCGACCGGATGCAGTCGCACGCTCCTCCGAAAAACCTCTCCAGCCACTACTCGGAGATGCCCGACCGAGTCCGCGAGAACCTGATTCTCCGCCGCAAGATATGGCCGCGGATGAACGTGTTCAACGAGAACTGGATGTGCTTTTTAGCCGGGGAGACGGGGGACGGGAAGTCTTACGCGGCACTCCGACTCGCGGAAGCCCTTGACCCGACGTTCGGACCACATCGAGTGACGTACTCCGTCGAGGAGTTCCTCGAAATCGCCGCGAGTGACCTCCCAGAGGGCGCGATTATCGTGCTCGAAGAAGCGGGTGTCGCCGCGGGGAACCGGAATTGGTACACGGTCGCCAATCAGGTCCTCGACGCGCTAACACAGACGTGGCGACATCGAAACAACGGCGCGATCATGACTGCGCCGGACTTCGACCTCATCGACTCGCACGTTCAGCGTCGGTTCCATCACCTCGGTATCATGGTCGGCAAAGACGAGTCGGCCGGCATCAGCAAAGCCCGGTGGAAGTACATCCAAACGAACAACGAGACGGGCAAGATGTACAAGAAGTACCACCGGATGATTGGCGACGATGGTGTGCTTCGACGGCACAAGTGGATGAAGTTTCAGCTCCCGACGCCCGAACTCGTAGAGGAGTACGAGTCGACGAAGGGCGAGTTCACTGACGACCTCATTGACGACTTGCTGGAGAAGGTGCGAGCGGAGTCGAAGGAAGCCGAGACGGAACAACTGTCGCCGGTGCAGGTGGCGAAAGAGATTCTCGACGAGGGGCGCGTCGAGGAGTACATCAGTGAAGCATCGGGTGGTGAGTACTTCGACCGTGCTCTGTTGAAGATGGACTACGGCGTGAGCGAGGACGAGTCGAAGCAGATCAAGAAATACGTGGTTCGGGAGGCGGACCTCGATGTCATGTAGAGTGTCGGGACACCCTCCCACCCCCCCACACCCTTGTGTTTATATTAACTTGAGATACGCAAGTGGCGGGTCGTCGGGTCGTCGGCTTCGGCGGTCCTTCGGCGTTTCATCGCGTGTACGCCCGGCGGGCGGGGCGCTCGCGGGGTCCTGGGGTGGTGTGCGATGAACAGAGCGCTCGCTGAGCTTGAGAGAGTGAGTCGTCAAGGGCCATCGATGTTCTTCTCACTGGTTCGTGTCGTCGCGATCTACAGCGTTGGCCTGCTGGTCATCGCGGCGTTCATGGGCGTGATGTTGGGTGGTCATTTCGGCCTCGCTGCAGAGTCCCTCGACGAGGCACGCGTTCCCGCAGACGAGTTGGACATCGACGTTCGCGACGTGGAGCCTGTCGACAACCCAATCATCCCTGATCGATTCGAGCACCAGCTCGTGGACAGTCGCGGACAGGAGCCGAGCAATGGTCCGGCGTGGCGAGTGTGGTACTTGGCGATGATTCAGTCGATGCTCGACACTGCGATGACGACCGCGGTCGTCGTCGGGAACGTGACGGCTCGGTTCGCGTTCGCGAACAAGTGGGTGCCCGGATTCGTCTACAGCGGCGTTGGAGTCGTTGGGCTACTCGGTGGTGTCGCGTATCGAATCACACGTCTGTGGCGAATGTGGGACGATACTGCGTGACTTCTCTGGACTTCCGAGAACCGACTATTCTCGTAACCAACTGCGCCTCGACGCTGAGTAATCGACGTCTTTTCCGGGTAGATCGAGGCGACCGAACTAGCTAAGGTTCCGGAAAACAGAGACATCTACCAGAACAGGAACCATGCAGGCACGCCCATATCCATCGAAGTCAGGAAAGCGACTGTGGCTCTCACGCGCGGAACAAGAGAAACTCCTCTCGCTCGTTGAGGACGAATACCCACGGCGACGTATCGCTCTCGACCTTGGACTCCACGGTCTCCGCAGCGACGAAGTGCGGAACGTGGAGCCGCGACACTTCGAGCGCCTCGACGACCAGGGGAAATGGCGACTCACCGTCCCCGACGGAAAATCCGGGGCTCGGGACACGCCGGTTTCGAAGTCTCTTCGCGAACGCGTGAAGTACCTGAAGTCCGCAGCGCGGATGCGAGCCGACGAACCGGTCGTCGACGTATCGACTCGCTCGCTGCGGGACTGGATTGTCGAAGCTCGTGAGAAGTTGGCCGACGACCTCGATGACGACCGGTGGCACGACCTCGGGATGCACGACCTTCGACGGACGTGGGCGACGGACACGTTCTACTCACTCGCGTTCGAGGGCGTACCTATCGCGGAGGAGTTGACGATGGCGTGGGGCGGGTGGGCGATGACCGACTCCGGGCGCGAGACGTTCCGACGAAACTACCTCGGACCCGTGCCGGACCACGTCACCTCCAGGGCGATGGCTCACCTCGCTTTGGACTGAGCGACGACGTCTAATTTTTTCGCGCGGGCAAGCCGCGCCGAGTAGGCGCGGCGACCCCCGTTTCATCTGTTTCATCTGGAGTCTGAGCGAAGCGAAGACTCCGGTAATCTTGGTGTGTGGCTCTTTAGCCACACATCTAACGGAGAATCAGGGGGGTCCCCCCGGATTCGGAGTGACGGCGGTCGCGGCGCTGGTCGACGCGAGACGGCGCCAAGAAAAATGCAGTCGCTAACGACCTGAAAACACAGACATTCTTGCCGGTACTAACGTCAGAGAACAGCGTTGCCACTCAGGAGTCGTCAGCTATCTGGCGAGCGTGACGACGTTCTTCGAGCCGACGAGACCGAGCAGATCACCGAGGAGGTATTCGAACCGACGACCCGAGCCGCGGGCACGGGCCTCGACCTCGAACTCACGAGCGAAGTCTTCGATGTCGTTGCCGGTGACCTCCGCCCAGGTCATCGCGCCCGAGCGGATGATCCGACGGATGTCGTTGCGGTCGGGTTGATCGTCGAGTTCGAGGCGCTCGCAGTACTCGCCATCCTTCCGATCGACGACGTAGTTCCGAAGCCATCTCGACCACGGGTCGTTCTCGTGGCCGTAGGTGTCGGCGCGGATGATGTCGTCGGTCGCTTCCTCGATAGTCGCCTCGACAGTCCGACGCGCGGACTCGATGTGCTCAACGATCCCGTTCGCGATGTGCTTCGATGCGAGCTCGACGCTGCCGTAATCGTGAATCACGAGATCACCGAGTCGCTTCAGCGCGCGATAGACGGTATCGATGTGGACGCCGATCCGCTCGGCGAGGTCGGCCGGCGAGATGTGGCCGCCGTCAGTCACCAGCTCCTCGGTGATCGCGACGTCCGTCTCGAAGAGGTTCCCCGCGGTGGCGAACATCCGAATCTCGTCCTCCTGCTGCTGAGCGATACGCGGAAGGGGATTGTCGACAACCTTCGCCATTCGCGCCTCGCCGTCGACGCTGAAGTAGTCGTCCGCGACGTACATCTGGTGGTCAGGCGTCACGGGGAGGTCAGACCAGTTCAGGACGTTCAGCAGCGCCTCATCGAGTTCCTTGTGGAGCTGGTCGACGTCGTCGAACCGGAGCGTGTCGTCGTACAGCGAGTTCTGATAGGAGACACCGATCTTCGGGTTCTCCAGCGGTGTTCCAGCGACAGCGTCCGGGTTCTTCACGTGGTAGTGCTTGAACTCCTTCGGGAGTTCGTGACCACCGACGATCTCGGCCGCGCGCATCGCGCAGACCGTGGACGTGTGATACCAGCCTTCGCAGACGCGGTCGTCGCGGACTGTCTTCGAGTAGCCGCTGCGCTCGCCGCCGAGGATGAGTGCGATGCGGTGAAGCGTCCCGTCGAGCGCGAACACCCGACCTGTCTCGCCCTTCTTCGCGCGGACGTACAGCTCGGCGTCAGTCACGTTCGACGACTTGTGAACCTTCTCGGGATGGAGCGCGTCGTAGTCGATTTCCGTGAACGAGTTCCAACCGAACTCGTCTTGGCGCTCGCGAAGCTCGCGCAGCGCCTCGAACAGGAGACTCGGATACTCGTCAAACTCGAAGTAGCTCCCGCGCGTCTCGACGTCGACGCCGAGGATGTCGTGCGGGTTCGAGATGTTCTTCCCGCTCTTCGACTTCACACCGGGCCAGCGAGGACGGACGCGGAAGTACGCACGCTTTCGGTTGTCGTCCTTCGCCTCCTGGAAGGATGGATACGTCTCGGGATAAAGTCGTATCATGAACTCGGGAACGGTGTCGCCGTCAAGACGCCAATCCCACCGACTGAGGTCGGTATCTTCGTCGGGAACGGCAATCTTCGGATCGTCGGCGTAGCCGAATTCGAGGTTCCACTCCTCACCGCCGAACTCAATGCCGGCGCGAAGATTTCCGTACTCCTCGAAGTCGTGCATCTTGTACAGCGAGATCAATCCGAAGTAGGTCGACAGGGAGTTAGCCCACTTCAGGTACGCCGAGAACTCGTGCGGTTGTGGGAGAAGGAACTTCCGTAGCCCCGAGACGGCGGTCTTCGAATCCTGTCCGCGCATCGTCCGGGCGCGACTACCGCGTTTCAGTTTCCGTTCGTGTTCTTCCGCTTCGGAACAGCTGTAGAAGTGGTCCTCGCGAACGTCCTTCCGGATGTGCGTCCCACCGCAGAAGCGACACTCGCCGGTCGGCTCCAGGTCGCAGTTCCACTCGTGTTCGAGCGCGGCCTCTTCGGTCTCGAAGCTCGTCTGGCAGTAGCGACAGGCAGCGACGAACTCCGGCATCTCGAACTCGATGTCTTCGGAGTCGTCGTCGTCGATGGTCGAGCCGGGCTCGTAGCCGTTGTCAACTGCGGACGCGACGGTGTCGTCGTCGTCCGATGTGACGACGTCGGCCTCGTCGAGGACGGAGAACTCCGCGACGACCTCGCCAGAGTCGTCGCTCACTGGCGGTCACCTCCAAATCGCGTTTGGACTGCAGATTCGTAGACGGTCCGTCCACGGATGACCGCACCCAACTTGTCGAGAGCATCAAGATGTGGGCGCTGTACCTCTCCAAATACCGAAATCGACAGTTGGAACGATGGGTTTCGGTTCTCACCGATAAACGGAATCCGACCCGGACCAACGAGGCAGATAGCATCTGCCTCAAGAATGTGGTCGTGGAACCAGTGAGCGGAGGTGTCCGCCGGCAGAAGCACGACAACGAGTTCGACGGCGTCACGATTCGCTTCGTTCCTTGCTTTCTGAAGCCAGTCGTGTTTCGCGCTCCCGTCACCGGTCGAGGACCACGGCGGGTTACAGAAAACCGTCCCGTGCCACGGTTGTCTCAGACCGTTGTCTTCGGCCGTGAACCGTTCAGAAGCGATGGGTGTTGGTTCGGCACCACTCGCGGGGTCAAGGTCGAACCCACCAACTGCACGCGAAAGCGGACGCCAAATTTCTGGCGGCGTAGCGAACTCGTTATCTTCTGGATTTTGCTTGTGACCCGCAAGCGTTCCCTGGACCGTTCGCTCGTCGCTCACTGGCGGTCACCTCCGTAGGCGACGCGAACGTCTTGACCGAACCAGTCGGTGACCGACTGCGAGGAGTAGCCGCAGATGTCGCAGACGAGCACCCCGACGACCGACCCACGACGCCACTCGTGGCGTCCGTCGTCACAGGGGCCGTCCTGCGTCCGCTGTCGGAGTTCTTCGAGGACGATGCGGCGATGGTCGTTGCGGTCGTCCGAGCGCCACGAGACGAGCCAGACGGGGCGCTCGTCGGCGTCTGACTGCACCGTTGCGAGGACTTCTCGCGGACCGGTCGACCTCAGATAGCTCCGGAAGCGCGTCTCGAAGTCCGTGGACTGCCACGAGACAGCGAGCGCGTTGTCGACGCCGTCGGCGTCGGCGGCCTCTTCGACGCGACTCCGCGCGAGCTCAAGAGACTCGGGCGGTGCGAGGTGCGGAAGCGCGCGGTCGACGAGGTCGTCGGCCCACTCGGGGACGTCGCGGACGATAGCGAAGACTCGCGCGCGGTCGCTGGGTGTGACCTCGTTGTTCGCGAGCGCGGTGAAGTAGGTGCCGCGAACACTCATCGCGACTCGACCTCCTCGCGGTCAAAGATCTGCGTCCAGGTGATCTGCCCGAAGGTCGCGCGTCCCTCCGCCTCGATCCACGAGAAGTTGAGGTCGGTGACCGAGGTCGCGGGAACGACTTTCGACGCGATGACCTCGTCGGTGTTCGGGTCACGAACGGAGAACAAGTAGAACGCTCCGCGTTTGACGAGCGCTTCATGCTGGTTCTTTCTGAGGTAGTAGCGTCCGCGGTCCTGCGATTCGTTGATGACGACAGCGCAGGACTTGGACTCGACTTCAGAGCCCTGTTCGAGGACGAGGACGCCGACGAAGGGGAGGTCCGTCGAGGGCCAGACGGCGCGAACGCAGACGATGTCGTACGGGAGTTCTTGCCCGTCGTCTCCGTTCTTCGGCGCGGCTTCGAAGCCGTCGACGCGTTGAATCTGGTCGGCTTCGGCGCGTTCTCCCGCGCGCTTCGAGGGCGCGAGGCTCACGCGCAGACCCCCTTCTGTTCGGGTGGGAAAACGCGGCAAAACAGGCCGCTTTGTTTATATACCCAATGGGACCGCCCGGATTTGAACCGGGGTCACGGGCACCCAAGGCCCGAAGTATACCAGGCTAACCCACGGTCCCGCACATACGACTCTCCCCGTCGCGGAGTAAAGGGTTTCGTTCCGCCCCGTCAGGTCAGGGGGAAGAAGTACGCGACGCCGATAGTCGTCACCACGCCGAGAAGCAACTGGAGCGGGCCGCCGACGCGGATGTAGTCCGTGAACTTGTAGCCGCCGGGACCGTAGACGAACAGGTTCGTCTGGTAGCCGACGGGGGTCATAAAGGCCGTCGACGCCGCGAACATGACCGCGAGGACGAACGAGAACGGGTCGGCGCCGAGCGTCGCCGCGGCCTCGATGGCGACCGGAATCATGAGCACGACGCTCGCGTTGTTCGAGATGACGTTCGTCAGGAGCGCCGTCACGAAGTAGAACACGCCGAGGACGGCGATAAGGGGGAGGTAGTCGCCGGTCATCACGACCAGTTCCGCGAGGAGGCCGGCGGCCCCGGAGTTCTCCATTGCGATGCCGAGCGGGATGACGCCCGCGAGCAGGAAGATAACGTCCCACTGGACGGCGTCGTACAGTTCGGTCGGCCGGAGACATTTCGTGGCGACCATGGCGAGCGCGCCGAGGAGCGCGGCGACGACGATGGGCAGGAAGCCGAGCGCGGCGAGCGCGACGACGCCGGCGACGATGCCGACGGCGACGGGAATCTTCGACTCGCGGTAGTCGTGGCGCTCGATTTCCTGGGCGACGATGAAGTTGCGGTTGTTGTCGAGGCGCTCGATGCTCTCGACGGTCGCCTGCACGAGCAGCGTGTCGCCGACGCGGAGCGGGAGGTTGTCCATCCGTCGGCGGATGAGTTCGCCGCCCCGGCGGAGCGCGAGCACGGTCGCGTCGTACCGCTGTCTGAAACTCGCCGAGGCGAGCGACTCTCCGACCAGCGCGGACCCCGGCGCGACGACGACTTCGACGAGGTTCTGGCCGCGGTCGGCGAGTTCGAGTTCGTCCTCGGTGACGGTCGCCGGCACGAGGTCGAGGCCCTCCACGTCGAGCAGTTCGACGAGCGTGTTGCGGTCGGTTCGGAGGGTGAACACGTCGCCCGGCTGAATCTCCTTCGGGCCGAGCGGTTCGAGGAAGACGCTCTCGCCGCGGATGAGTTGGAGGAGGTCGACGTCGAACTCCGTCTCGACGAGCGCCCGCTGGACCTGCTGGCCCACGAGCGGGGAGTCCTCGCGGACGACGACCTCGGTCAGGTACTCCGCCATCTCGAACTCCTCGGTCAGGTCCCGTCGGGGTTCGATTCGCTCCGGGGTGAGCCGACGGCCGATTGTCATGAGGTAGACGACGCCGACGGCCATCACCACCGCGCCGAGCGCGGTGAACTCGAACATCGAGAAGGGCGCTTCGCCCGTGATGCGCGAGTAGACGTCGCTGGCGAGGATGTTGGTCGACGTACCGATGAGCGTCAGCATGCCGCCGAACATCGACGCGTACGACAGCGGCAAGAGGAGCTTCGACGGCGAGGTTCGCCCGCGCTCCGCGAGGTCGGTCACCATCGGGAGCAGGATGGCGACCGCGGCGGTGTTGTTGATAAAGCCGGAGATGGGACCGACGACGCCGACGGTCGCGCCGAGCTGTCGGAGTTCGCTGTCGCCGGTGAACGTCGATATCTTCGCGCCCAGAAGCTGGATGATGCCGGTCCGCTGGACGCCCTCGCTGAGGATGAACATTGCGAGGACGGTCAGCGTCGCCGTGTTGGCGAACCCCGAGAGCGCGTCGCCGGGGTAGGACTCGAACAGGACGATTGGCGCGCCGAGCATCCCGGCCGAGGCGAGCGCCTCGGAGGCCGGCTGAATCAGCATCAGCGACACCATCACGCCGATGGCCGTCACGTCGACCGGGACGGGTTCGGTCGCGAAGAACGCCAGCGCGACGAGGATGACGGCGAAGACGACGAGGATGTCCGGCGTTATCGCTACCACGCGGTCACCGACGCGTCGGCGGCCAAAAAGCGTGCGGGATTCGGACTGTCTCTCGGCCGAGCGCGTCGTCGCTACCGGCCTTCCTCGTCGAGTTCGAGGTCGGCGACGATTTCGTACGGCGACGACCCCTTTCGGATGCCGTCGAGGATGGCGAACGCCTCCTTCGGCGAGAGGAACTGCCGGGTCACGGCGAGGCCGAGCGGCGTCGGGTCGAGGCCGTCGATGAAGCCCCACTCCAAGAGCTTCCCGACCGCGTGGGTCGTCGGCAACTCACCGAGCATCCGGTTGTTGAGCGCCTTGGCCTTCGTGCCGGCGACGACGATGTTCGCCAGCGTCTCCTCGACCGCCGACGACTGGTCGTACACCGTTCGAACCTCCTCCATCTCGCCTTTGAGGAGTTTGAACGCCACCTCGTCTTCGGTCATCTCCATCGTGTTGTGATAGCTCGCGTCGGGTTCGACGAGCAGGTAGACGACGCCCTTGTCGTGGTAGTCGGGGCGGCCGGCGCGGCCGAGCATCTGGCTGAACTCCTGGACGGAGAGCCACTCGATGCCCATCGCCAGCGTGTCGAAGATGACCTGCGACGCCGGGAAGTCGACGCCGGCGGCGAGCGCGGCGGTCGTCACGACGGCTGCGAGGTCCTGATTGGCGAACTGTCGCTCCACGCGCTTTCTTTGGCCGTAGTCGAGGCCGGCGTGGTACGCCGCGGCGTTGTAGTCCATCTTCCGGGCGATTTCGTGACACCGCCGCCGGGAGTTGGTGAAGATGATGGTCTGACCGCGGTAGCCCTTAGAGGACTTCGAGTCGAACGCCTGCCGCACGAGGCGGTTCTCGATTCGCGGCTTCTCTTGGCCGTCGGCGAAGGTGACGTGGCGCTCGATGGGCACGGGGCGGTCTTCGTACTCGACGAGGTTCGCCCGGAGGTTCTGTGCGAGCCACTTCGGGTTGCCGACGGTCGCAGAGAGGTAAATCCACTGCGCGCCGCCGTAACCCTCGCGGCGGTCCGCGCGGGACTCGCAGTAGTGTTTCAGGCGGGCTATCATCCCGTCGAGGCGGTGGCCGCGTTCCTCTTCTTTCAGGGTGTGGACCTCGTCGATGACGACCGTGCCGATGTCGCCGAGGTCTTTGCCCGTCCGGAGCGCGTGGTCGATACCCTCGTAGGTGCCGACGATGACGTCGGCGTTCGGGTCGAAGCGGTTGCCGTCGTCGTTGATTCGGCTCGCGCCGACGCGGATGGTCACCTTCCCGAGGTGGCCGTAGCGCTCCTTGAAGTCCTCGTGTTTCTGGTTGGCGAGCGCGACGAGCGGGACGAGAAACAGCATCTTCCCGTCGTCGTTCAGCATCCGGTTGATACCGGCGAGTTCGCCGACGAGCGTCTTCCCGGTCGCCGTCGCGCTCACCACGAGTTGGTCGTCGCCGTCGAGCAGGCCGTTGTCGATGGCGAGGCTCTGGACGGGGAGCAGGGTGTCGAAGCGCTCCGTCAGCATCGATTTCAGGTTCGGGTGGAGGTCGAGCGTGCTCGTCTCGACCAACTCCACGTCCTCCGTCGTCGCGCTGATGGTGTCGAACTTCGTCAGGTCGGGGTCCAACTCGCCTTGCAGTAGGTTCGTGATACGGGTCAGGTCGCCCGTCTCGTACAGCAGTTCCTCCAGGCGCTCTTGGGCAGCCTGCGTGAGCCCGCCCGCGAATGAGAGTTCGCCCTCCAGTTCTTGGACGGCGCAGTCGCGGCAGATGTGCTCGTGTTCGGCCTTGATGGCCGTGTCGTCGGTGATAGGCGAGTAGCGCCCGTTGACGGCACAGCGGCGGCAGGTCCGCACCGTCAGCGCCTCGAGCTGGTAGCCGTCGAGCATCTCCTTTAGCTCGTCGCGGCCGTCCTTCGGCGTCTGCTGCGAGATGCGGATGCGGGCGGCCGACCGGGCGAGTTCGACGAACTGGCTCGGGTCGCGCGGCGAATCCTCTCCCTTCCGCGTCACCAGAAAGCGCAGGGGGCGGGGCCCCGCGTTCGTCTCTTTGAGTTCGAGCTTGCCGCGGAGCACCCGCTTTCCGTCCCGGCGGGCGACGACGAGGTAGTCGTCGCCCGTCTGGTGGAGAAACAGCGTGTCGACGCGGGTGACCTGTTTAGACACGGTCCCTGCTACGGCGACGTGGTATTTCAGCGATTCGCCTGCGACCGCTCAGATTCGATAGCGACCCGCACACGCCTTCGTACCGTGTCTTCGAGCCCCGACCCCCGAGGGCAACCGACGGCCACCGACGGCCACTGACGGCAACCGCGCTCAGGCGTCGGCGTCGGCGGCGAGTTCGATGGCGTCGTCGCCGTTGGGGACCGCACAGAGGAACGCCCCCTCCTCGTCGGACTCGTTTCGATACCAGTGGACGACGCCGGCGGGAATCAGAAGCGAGTCCCCGGCTTCGACCTCGTACTCCTCGTCGCCGATGCCGACGACGTAGCGTCCCGAGAGGACGTACTGTTCGTGTTCGACCTCGTTCGTGTGTTTCGGGACCGACGCGCCGGGGTCGAGGACGAACCGCCGGATGGCGAAGTTCGGCGCGCCGTCGGCCTCGGAGACGAGGACGCCCTTCGACATCCCGTCGGCCGCGCCGACCGCCTCGTACTCGATGTCCGCGCTCCGCTTGACCACCGGCTCCGGTCGGGAATCGCTCATATCTCCCCGTCGATTGCCCGCCCGCGTAAGCATTTCCCCGTCTCTCCGCCCTGACTGCTTAAGGCCCCTCCGCGGCTACCTACGGGTATGCGAGGAATCCGCATCGGTAGCGTCTTCGGTATCCCGATAAAGTTGGACCTCACGTTCCTCATCGTTCTCCCGCTTTTCGCGTGGCTCATCGGCTCGGACGTGACGAATCTCGCGGCCATCGTCAACGACCTCTTCGGCTCGACCATCGACGGCGCGGCCATCTCCGCGGGGTCGATGCAGTGGGTGCTCGGGAGCGCGGCCGCCATCGGGTTGTTCGCCGGCGTCCTGCTCCACGAGTTCGGCCACTCGCTCGTCGCCATGCGCTACGGCTACGAAATCGAGTCCATCACGCTCTGGCTCTTCGGCGGCGTCGCCCGGTTCAAGGAGATACCCGAGGACTGGAAACAGGAGTTCACCATCGCCGTCGCCGGCCCGGTCGTCTCGGTCGCCATCGGCGTCGCCTCCTACGCCGGCTTCCTGTTGCTCCCCGAGTCGCAGGCCCCCGCGCAGTTCGTCCTCGGTTATCTCGCGTTGGTGAACGTTTCTCTCGCCGTGTTCAACATGCTCCCCGGCTTCCCGATGGACGGCGGGCGCGTCCTCCGGGCGCTCCTCGCGCGGAACCGCCCGCACGCGAAAGCGACGCAGATGGCCGCCGAGGTCGGTAAGGTGTTCGCATTCCTGCTCGGCCTGTTCGGCCTCTTTTTCAACCTGTTTCTCGTCGCCCTCGCCTTCTTCATCTACATGGGCGCGTCCGGCGAGGCCCAACAGACGGTCCTCAAGGCGACGTTCCAGGACGTGGTCGTCCGCGACATCATGACCGGCCGCGAGAACCTCGACGTGGTCGACGAGAAGACCTCCGTCGCGGAACTCCTCGAACGCATGTTCGTCGAGCGCCACACGGGCTACCCGGTGCTCAGAAACGGCGACCTCGTCGGCATGGTCACCCTCGACGACGCCCGCGGCGTCAAGGAGGTCGAGCGCGACGCCTTCCGCGTCGACGACATCATGAGCGACGAACTGGCGACCATCACCCCCGACGCCGACGCGATGGACGCCATCGCCCTCATGCAGGAACGCGGTGTGGGCCGCCTCCCGGTCGTCGACGAGGCGGGCGAACTCGTCGGCCTCGTCTCCCGGTCGGACCTCGTCACCGCCTTCAACATCATCCGCAGTCGCGGGTCGCTCGACGCCATGCCCCGCTCCGACGCCGGCCTCGCACAGCTTCGCTGACCAGTCGCTCGCTGGCTAGATTACTCGCCGTCGCGGCTGCCCAACCGTCCGTCGTCGCGGCCGATTTGACTTCGTTCTTCGCCGCCCGCCTCTGCCTCGCGCGCCGCCTCGACCGCCGCTTCGCTCTCGTAGAGGTCGACCGTCGCGTTCGACCGGAACCACGCCATCGCGTCGTCGAGCGCCGCCGGGTCGCCGCCGGTGAGTTTGACTCGCGTCGGCCCGCCGCTGTTGGGGTAGCTCCCGACGCCGACGCCGAAGCGCTCTGTGACCTCCCCGAGTTCGCGGGCGACGGCTCCCTCGGGCGCGTCGGCGTAGACCACCCGCGACCGAACGTCGCCGGCGAACCGCTCGGCGATGGACTCGAACATCGGCTTCATCTCCGTGGGGATGCCCGGCAAGACGTAGACGTTCCCCGCCCGACAGCCGGGCGCGAGCCCCTCCTCGTTCGGGAGCACCTCGGCGTCGGCGGGCATCGAGGCGTACCACTCCGGTTCGAGGTCGAAGTCGATGTCCGGCCGGCGTTCGAGAATCGCCGCGATGGTCGATTCGACCTGCGCCGCGGCCTCCTCGTTGACGACGAACGCCCGGTCGAGACCGGCGGCGACGGCCTCCATCGTGATGTCGTCCGGCGTCCCGCCGAGGCCGCCCGTGACGAGGACCGCGTCGAAGGCGGCCGCCCAGTCAGCGACCGTCTCGGCGATGACTCCGTGGTCGTCGGGAACCGTCTGAATCCGCGCCACCGTCGCCCCACCCTCGGTGAGCCGCCGAGCTAACCACGTCGCGTTCGTGTTCTCGATGTCTCCCGCGAGCAGTTCGTTGCCGACGGTGAGGATGGCGATTTGCATGGCCGAGTGCTAGTACTTCCAGACGAAAGACCTGCCCGTTTCCGGCGTTCCCTTCGCGTTGTCGACGACGGCCATACCGCCGCTTCGGAACTGGTCGCGCCCGACGGTTCGAGCGCCGAAAAGCGAGGTGGACCGACGACGACCCCGTGGACCGACCGATTAGCCCGTCGGAACCGTTGGGCCGACTGGGTCTTCGTTGTCCTCCGGGTCGCCGCGGTTGAGTATCGCGTCGCGGATGCGGTCGAACACCGAGTCGTCCGCGCGGAGTTGGGTGCTCATCCCACGACGAATGTTAGTGTGTGACGCACTTGGGTCTGGTGGGGCGTCGCGGCGCTCACGTCTCGATTGCGCCCCTCGTCGTTCGAGATTAGAGGTCCAGGTGCGAGAATTGAACGCCGTGAGGTTCCACCTCACGTATTCACGCTCGTTTCACTCGCGTGAACCCCGGTCGCTCACTGCGTTCGCTCCCCGGTTCAATCTCGCAGCCACACCTCACAGCACATCTCGAAAACGGGTTCGCGCACGCTACGCGGCGCTCACCGGTCGAGATGTAAAGAAGAGGTCCAGGTGCGAGAATTGAACCCGCGTCTCAGCCTCCACAAGGCTGAAGGATAGTCCACTACCCCAACCCGGACACGTTGCAACCCTTCCTAATTCGCTACGACTAAAATACGTTACGCTACGGTCCCGGAATGACAGTACGTAACAGAGGTCGCCCCCATCGACCACTCCGCGCCGGCGAGCGGGACGCTTTTGCCGCGGTGGCCCGAACTCCCGGGTAGCAGTGGCTATCACCGACAAGATCTATCTCAAAAACCACCGCCAAATCGTCTCGCAACTGGATACGAACATCCCCAAGCGCGTCTTCAGCGGTGCGACCCTCGAAATCCTCTACTCCGGCGAGGGCCTCGCCAAGGTGGACGACGCCACCCGCGACCGCCTGCTCGACTTCGCGCAGGACTTCCTCGACTGCGAGAATTCGGACGACATCTACACCGGCTACCCCGAGCGCCAGTTCATCGAGTACCTGCTGGAACTCCGCGCGCAGGGCCTCGGCCCCGACGCCATCGTGGACGTGATGAGCGACGACTACATGGTGTACGCCTACCCCGGCGACGTGCTTTCGTTCCTCGACGACTCGGTCCGGACGCTCGAATCGGTCGAGGCGCTCGCGGACGTGGAAGGAGACAGAGAGATGCAGGACGAGGCGCGGCGGGCGAAGCAGGACCTCGTCGGCCCTCGCTGAAATCGGTGGGCGCGGACGCCGCGGCGGAGACGACGGCGCTTAGCCGAGGCGGAACGACGGCTCGTCGCCCGTATCGAGGTCTTCCAGTTGGATGACTTCCTCCACGTCGTCGTGGTCGTTTTCGACCTGCTCGCGCAGGTAGTTCACGTAGCCTTTGTGCTCTTCGAGTTGCTCGCGGAGGTGTTCGGCCTCCAGTTCGAGGCGTTCGTGCTCGCGGATGAAGCTCTTGGGAACCTCCACGGTCGGCGGGAACGACTCGTCTTCGCCCTCGCGCAGCTTTTCGAGTTCGTGTTTGGGGACGACCTGCACCTGACCGTCGTGGGCAACTAACGTGTCCACGTAGTCGCGGAAGACGGCGGACAGGGAGATGTCCCGCTCCTCGGCTATCTCCCGAAGGGTCTCGAACGCGTCCTCGTTGACGCGAAACGAGATGGTCTTGTTCTTGTTGCCCATGATATTGGTCGGTCTGTGGTGAGGCCACTTAATGGTTCGTCAGACGAGGGGTCCCGGGC
Source organism: Haloferax sp. Atlit-48N (assembly GCF_003383015.2). NCBI lineage: Archaea > Methanobacteriati > Methanobacteriota > Halobacteria > Halobacteriales > Haloferacaceae > Haloferax > Haloferax sp. Atlit-48N. Next base: position 287,368 of record NZ_CP137689.1, read on the forward strand.
GTCGTAATTCGTCGCAAAAAGGGGCGTGTGACGGTGGAACTCGGCCGTCGGTTGTGTTCGGTCGGCGTTCAGGCCGACGCGCACGAAACGGAGCGAGACGCCCGCTTACGCGCTCAGTTCGTCGGCCTGTTCGAGGCTTTCGAGCGCGGCGATGGCGGCGCGCTTGTACTCGTCGGGGTCGAGGTCGTAGTGCTCGCGGGCCATCCGCGCGTACTCGTCGCCCTCGTCGTCGAACGCCGCGATGCGGTCGAGCGTCTTGTCCGCGGTCTCCGTCACCCAGCGGTCGCGCGTGGCCGCGTCGACCTCGGTGATGGACTCGGGGCGGACGGAGACGTTGATGCTGCCGTCGTCGGTCTCGTAGGTCCGCGGCTTGCCGACGACCGCGACGTAGGCGGGCGCGTCGAGGTCGCGCAGCGCGCTGGCGGCCTCGGGCTGATACTGGCCGGCGTAGACGAAGAACGTCCCCGTCGGGTCGACGATGCGACCGCGCCAGTACTCGTTGTCCTCGCCGACGTCTTCCTTCTCGGTCAGCGTGCCGACGAGGAAGACGCGGTTCGCGCTCTCTCCCGTCGGGAGCAGCAGATAGACGGGCGCGCGCTCGTCGTCCGACTCTTTGAACGTGTAACCGGCGTCGTTGAACTCCTGTGCGAAGACGCGCCGGGCGACCTCTCGGGTGGGGATTTCGTTGGAACTCATTTACATCGACCTCGCTTTGATGAGCAGTTCTTCTGCGTCCGCCGGCTCGCGCAGCCGCTCGACTTCGTTGGCGAGCACGTACCGGCCCAGCGTCGGGCCGGTGACGCGGTAGTAGAACCCCACGAGGTCACCGCGCATCTCCTCTTCGACGATGGTGGTGTCGAGGGCGTCCATGGCCATCTGCTTCGCCTCGTCCAGTTCGATACCGGTCAGCTCCTCCGTCATCTCTCTGTTGAAGATGACTTCGTGGACCTCGTCGCCGTCGTCGACGACGGCCTTGATGCGGAGGTCGAACTCGCCTTCGACGCTGCCGTGTTCGGAACAGCGCCCGTTCTGGAGGACGCGCGTACAGCCCTCCTCGGGACAGCGCTTGATGAGGCCGCTCCCCGACTGGATGTCCACGAGCGCGCCCTCGACGCTGGTCGAGTCGTCGCCGACTTCGATTTCCTCGTCGAGTTCGGTGATGCTCGTCGTCCGGTTGAGCTTCACGGAGAAGTTGCCCTGGTACTCGTCGGTGACGACGTTGCCGAGCGCGTACGACTTCCCCTCTTCGAGTTCGGGGAGTTCGGACGTGGTGAAGGCGATGAACTTCATCCGCCCGGAGTCGTCGCCGAGCAGGCCGACCTGCGCGACGGACTCGCTCCGGGGTTCCCAGAGTTCGACGACCTTCGCGCGGACGTCGACCCACTGCTCGTCTTGGTCGATGTCGTTGAGCAGGGTCTGTTCGTTCCCGCCGGCGCCGCCGGCGAGCTCGTCGCGCTCGATGCCGGCCTCGTCGAGGTAACTGTTGACGACGCTCCGCCGCGCTTCGTCGACGGGGACGCGGTACTCGCTGACGAGGCTCTCTAATCGTTCTTCGACTTCGTCCGCGGACACGTCTAAGTGGTCCGAGAACTGGTCGGCTATCTCAGCCGCATGGGTTCGCAAATCAGTCATGGTCTACCTCGCCTCCACCTTGGTTTCCATTGGGAGGCATATCGAGGTTGGATGCGTATTCATATAAAAATGTCTGAGCCGGAGTGAAAGTGAACGTCACGCCGGAGAGCGCGCCGGAACCGTCGCACCGAGCGAGGAATTGATAGCCACGGGGACGCATTCGACACCATGGACGACCGCCTCGAAAGCATCATCCGCAGCGCCGCCCGCTCGGCCGGCAAGCGCTACGAGGAGGCCAAGCGCGCCTACCGAGACGGTCGTGACTCGGCCCCGGCGAACTCGCTCCCGCGGGACGCCGAGGGCCGCGCGAAGCTCGTCTGTCGCCGCCACGCCGAGCGCCGCGCCGTCGCCGTCGACGGGAAGGGCCGGCCCGCCTGCTTCGACCCCGACCACCCCGACTGCCAGGGCTGCGTCGAGGACATCCGCGAGGGGATGGTCGAGACGTGGTAGGCGACGCGGGGGAGCGAGCCGACCGCGACGTGGTACGGTTTTGAGGCTGTGGCACCACCGGCCCGTATGGACCGCCCACTCGTCGCGCTCGTCCTCGCCGGCGGCACCGGCACCCGCCTGTACCCCGCGAGCCGGAGCGACCGGCCCAAGCAGTTCCTCCCGCTCGGCGGCGACCGCTCGCTGCTCGCGGAGACCGTCGCCCGCGCCGACTTCGCTGACCACGTCGTCGTCTCGACGCGTCCCGCGTTCGCCGACGACATCGCTGACCACGCGCCCGACGCCGAGGTCGTGGTCGAGCCCGCGGCCAAGGACACCGGCCCGGCGCTCGTCTACGCGACCCACCGCATCGCCGCATCGTACGACGACCCGGTCGTGGTCGTCCTCCCGAGCGACCACCACGTCGGCGACGGTTTCGCCGAGGCGATGACCAGCGGGGCGCGCGTCGCCGCCGACACCGACTCCCTCGTCGCCTTCGGCGTCGAACCCACTCGCCCGGAGACCGGCTACGGCTACATCGAACCCGGCGCGGACCGCGGCGACGCCCGCGACCTCGCCGCGTTCCACGAGAAACCGGACGCCGAGACGGCCGCCCGCTACGTCGACCAGGGCTACCTCTGGAACGCCGGGATGTTCGCGTGGACGCCCGAAGCGCTGTTTTCCGCCGCGCGCGACTCGCCGCTTTCCCCCCTCCTCGACGCCCTCGACGACGGCGACGCGGACGCCGGCTTCGCGGCGGTCGAGGCCGTCAGCATCGACTACGCGGTGATGGAGCGCGCCGCCGACGCGGCGGTCGTCCCGGCCGATTTCGAGTGGGACGACCTCGGCTCGTGGGACGCCCTCGAACGCATCGTCGACGCCGACGAGAACGGCAACGTCGCGCTCGGGGACGACCCGGTGTTCGTCGACGCCGCGGACAACGTCGTCGCCACCGACGGCGCGACCGTCTCGCTCGTCGGCGTCTCCGACCTCGCGGTCGTCGCGTGGGACGACCGGGTGCTCGTCGTCCCGAAAGAGGAGGCGCAGAAAGTTCGCGAGGTGGTGTCGCGGCTGAAGCGGAAAGAGATGTTCTGACCGAACGGTTCTTCGTCGCGTAGTTCAGCCTGATTGACAGTATGGGCGACAGGCACCTCCCGAACCGACGACAGCGCGTCGAGCAGTTACTGACGCAGTACGAGTGTCTCCAGAGCGAAAAACAGGACCTCATCGACCAACAGAGCAGGCGGATTCAGGGGCTGATGGCCGCCATCGCCGCCGTCATCGGCTACGCGCTCTACGCCGGCCACCTCGTGTATCTCGGGATGGTTCCGATTCTCATCGGTCTCGTGTTCGTCGAGGTGATTCTCACTCACAACCAGATGCTCTTCGTGGCGAAGCATCTCGCCGTCATCGAGGCGGCGCTCGCGGGGTCGTCGGACTCCCCGTTCAGACACGAACGCGTCCGCGGCGGCGTCTTCGGCGACGAGCGCGGGAGGGGACGATGGCTCGCGCTGGCCGACGTTCCGCACCTGTTTCAGCTCGCGCTCGGCGTCGTCGCGTACGGCTGTTTCGCCGTCATTTCGACGCGCCCCGTGGCGTGGGAGCGCTACGGCGGCACCGTTCCGTCGGTCGTCGGCATCGACCTAAACGCCGACCTCGTCGGCGCGGCGCTTCTCGTGTACTTCGCCGGCCTGCTCCTCGTGGGACTCTCGCACCTCGCGCTCAGGTCGCGGGTCCACCGGGGCGTGGCGGCGTCGGTGTCTCCCTCAAAAATTGCGCCGTGACCGGCGGGGCGGCTCAGGCGCTCCGCAGCCGCCCGCCGTCGACTGGGACACACGCCCCGGTGACGAAGCTCGCGCGGTCGCTGGCGAGGAACGCGACCACGTCGCCGAGTTCGCGCGGGTCACCGACGCGGCCCAGCGGAATCCCGTCGGACCACGAGTCGAGGCCTTCTTCGTACGTGTCGTGGTCGCCGCGCTCGACGGCCGCCTCGACCAGTTCCTCGATGCGACTCGTCTCGTGTGCGCCCGGCAGGACCGCGTTCACCCGCACGCCCGGCGCGAGTTCGCGCGACAGCGACTTCACGAGGCCGATGACGCCGCGGCGGACCGCGTTCGAGAGGATGAGGTCGTCGATGACCTCCTTGACCGACGTGGAGGTGATGCAGGTAATCGTCCCCGCGTCGCTCGCTTCGAGGTGCGGCCGCGCCGCCCGCACGGTCCAGACGGCGCTCATGACGAGCATGTCGAACGCGCCGTACCACTCCTGTTCGGTCAGGTCAGCGAAGCCGCCCGGCGGCACGCCGCCGGCCGAGGTGACGACGTGGTCGACGCCGCCGAACTCCTCGACGGCAGCCTCGACTAGCGCCTCCACGTCTCCCTTGTTCGTGATGTCGGTCTCGACGCCGAGCACGTCGCCGTCGAGGTCGCCAAGCTCCGATTCGGTCGCCGCGAGGCGCTCGGGGTCGCGCCCGCAGACGACGACGTTCGCTCCTTCGTCGGCCAGCGCCGCGGCGCTCGCGCGCCCGAGACCGGCCGAACTCGCCGTGACGACGACCGTGTCGCCGTCGAGTCCGAGTTCCATGTCCGGGGCGACGACCGCCGCGAGCAAAAGCGTGGGCCTCGCGGCACGACGTGTGGCGAATCGGGCCGTCAGAACGGCGGGTCGGTGCGGTCGGCTGCGCGCTGTACGGGCTCAGACGCCGTCGGCGTGCCGGCGGACGCGAACCCGGCCGTCGCTCGTGACGCCGACGAACAGCTGTTCTTTGATTTCCCGTCCCTCCACCGCGTCGCCGGCGGCGTCGGAGACGATTTTCATCAGGTCCGGCGCGGTCTGGTTCACCTTCACGCCCGCCTCGTCGCAGGCGTCGTACACCTGCTTGGGCACGTCGTAGAGGTCGCTTCCGGTCGGGACCTCGACGCGGACCGGCGCGGTGAGCGCGTCCACGAACGTCACCGTCTCGCGGGCCTTCTCGACGTTGGCGCGGGCGCTGGCTTCGATGCTGGAGACGTTCGCGCGCGAGGTGCCGAGGAAGTCGGCGATAGTCGACTGGCGGACCCCACGCTCGCGCAGCGCGAGCACCTCCGCCTGCCGTCGCGTGAGGACGCTCGTCTCCGGGTCGAACCCCGCCCTGTCGAGCAGTTGGTCTACGTCGGGGACCGTCTCGTCGTCGCGTCCGGCGTCGCTCATACCTCGGGGTAGGTCTCGGGGGTGAAAAAAGATACAGCAGGCTGACTGTCCACGGGACGCCGCCGCCGACTCGGCGTTACTCGCCCCAGAAGTTGTCTCGGCTGCCGAGCGCCTCGGGGCGCTTCGGACCGTCGCGACCGCTTCCCTTCGATTTGGCGTCCGCGCCGGTTGACTCGCCCGCCCCGCTCGTCTCTCCCGCCTCGTCCCCCTCGGCTTCGGGGTCGAGCGGCAGGCGCTCGACGACTTTCTTCGCGCGGGCGTGACTCCCCTTCACCCGGTCGATGCGGACGATGGCGCGCGCGTCCGGCAGGAGCCCGTCCACGAAGACGATGAAGCCGTCTTCGGTCCGCCCGACGCCGGCACCGCTCTCGTGGATGTCCTCGACGGTGACGATGACCTCCTCCCCCGGCTTGACGGGCTGCTGTTTGAGCTCGGAGATGGGGCGCTCGTAGTGGTCGCACCACTCCGCGCCGCCGCGGTCGCCGTAGTACTGGCACCCCATGCCCGCGATTCGTTCTGAGAAGCTCGGGCAGTCGTCCGCGAGTGGACAGTCGGACATGCGGGGAGGTACACTAGGGGCACTCTAAACGCTTGCGGGTACCCCGTCGCCCGCCGAAACGCTTTCCCTCGCGCGCTCGAACCCCGCGGTATGGCAGAACGCGTCCCCGAGTTCGCACTCCTTATCGGCGTCTTCCTCGGCCTCTCTGCGACCGTCTCCGCGGCGGTTCTCTCGGGCGCGCTGTTTCGCCCGCTCCTGTTCGGTGCCGCCGTCTGTTACCCCTTCGCCGCCTTCGGCGTCCTCCGGTCCGAAGACCCCTCTGAGGCGCTGCCGCCGCGGGTCGTCCTCGGCCTCGGCGTAGCCATCGGCCTCCTGACCGCGGCGGCCGCCGTCCTCGAACGCGCGACGGTCGAACCGCTCGACGGCGTGTTCGCCGCCGTCGTGGTGTCGCTTCCGCCCGTCGCCTACGCGGTCCGGTTCGGCGCGGACGTGAACCCGCTGTCGCCGGTCCAGTCGCTCGCCTGCTGTGCGGTCGTCGGCGCGGCGTTCCTCGCGCTTGCCCCGCGTCTCGGGACGACCAGCGCGCTCCTCGGATTTGTCCTCGGACTCTCGGGCGCGCTCTACGCCGACGCCCGCGGATTCAGGCCGACACACCGCCAACAGCGCGCCGGCATCGCCGCGGGCGTGTTCGTCGGCGTCGCGGTCGCGGCCGCCGGCGTCGCGACGGGTCTCCCTCTCGGGCCGACCACGGCCGCGGCTGTCGCCGCGGCGCTCACGCCGAGTCTGTCCGTCGCGCTCGCGAGAAACCGGGGGCGGGCACACCGCTTTCGGTCGTGACAGGCGTGTGAACCGCCGCAAAAATCTGGACCAAAAAGAACGCCGAACTCAGGCCAGCGGCGTCCGCTCGACCACCGTGCCATCCCACCTTTTTCCGGACGCTCACGGGTTCGCGTCCGCAAAAATCTGGACCAAAAAGAACGCCGAACTCAGGCCAGCGGCGTCCGCTCGACCACCGTGCCATCCCACCTTTTTCCGGACGCTCACGGGTTCGCGTCCGCAAAAATCTGGACCAAAAAGAACGCCGAACTCAGGCCAGCGGCGTCCGCTCGACCACCGTGCCATCGTAGGTCGGGTACTGCTCGACGATTTCGCCGTCGTCGACGTCGCCGTCTTCGATCATCTCTTCGAGGAGCCACCACGCGACCTCGACGTGGTTCGACTTGATGCTGTAAAACTCGTCGGGGACGCCGAGTTCGATGAAGCGCTCGGCGGGGGTGTAGGTCTTGCCGTAGACGAGCGTGCCGTCGTCCGTCACCTCGTCGAAGGGGCGGCGGAGGTTGCGGGCCATGCGCTTCAGGCGATTTCTGTGCTGGGCGGCGTCCTTGAACACGGAGGTACAGAAGTAGACGCGCTCGTGGTCGCCCATCTCGTCGAGGATGGCCTCCTTCGAGCCGTCGACCGCCGACATGTGGCCGTCTTGCAGTTCGTAGCCCTTCTCCTGCATCCGGCGGTAGTTCCCGTCGGACATCTCGAACTCGTTGATGTTGCAGAACTCCGCGGCCCCCTCGTCGAGGAAGTCGAGGAACTCCGGTTCCGCGCGGATGCCCGGAATCTCGAACGCCGGGGTGAGGCCCTCCTCGCGGGCGATGTAGAGGATATCTTCCCATTCGGTGCCGTGCATGTCGCCCCAGAGTTCGAGCGGCGGGTGGAACCGAATCTCGTCGAGGCCGGCCTCAGCGAGGCGGCGCATGTTCTCGCGGCCGCCAGTGATTCCCGTATAGAGGTGGATGTGGTGGTCCTCACCGAACTCGTCTTTGAGAAGCGAGATGTATCGGCAGGTCTTGTCGAGCGCCTCCTGCGGTTCGCCGCCGGTGATGGACGACCCGAGCGCGTCCATGCGTTTCGCCTCCTCGATGACGTCGGCGTCGGACTCGACTTTCCGCTCGTTGGCGTACACGTCGGTGACGTTCTTGCGATTCTCGCCGAGCGGGCAGTAGAAACAATCGCGCTGGTCGCAGTACCCGTAGACGAACAGCACCATCTTCCCGCCCATGGCGCACTGTTCGCATCCCTTCGAGATCATTCGATTACGGAACCATACTTGGTGCATCGTCAAAAGGCGTCCGACTTCGCCCGGAGCACCTCCCGCTCGCCGGTACGATTATTATTGTCTGTGACTGACAACACGCCATGTCTCTCGGTTCCGTCGTTCGTGCTGAGGGCCCGGTACGGGTGCTCCTCGTCGACGACACCGAGTCCGCCGCGGACACGATGTCGGCGCTCAGCGGCTGTGACCGCCTCGATGTCGCGGCGGTCGACGCGCCGACCGCGGCGGTCGACGCGCACGCCGAGTCGCCGTTCGACTGTATCGTCACCGAGTTCGAATTCGACGGCACCGGCGGTCTCGACGCGCTCCTTCGCGTCCGCGAGCTGCCGAACCCGCCGCCCGTGATTCTGTTCACCCGGCTCGACTCCGAGGAGACGGTCCGCGAGGCGGTCGCCGCCGGCGTCGCCGACGTGGTCGACAAGCGACCGACCGACGCTCAAATCGCGGTGCTCGCCCACCGCATCTCGAAGGCGGTCGCCGCGGCCCGCCAGTCGACCGAACTCGACGAACTGCACGCGTGGCTCCGCGTCGTCGCCGAGCAGTCGCTCGTCGGCCTGTACGTGATACGCGACGGCCGGGTCGCGTTCGTCAACGAGTATCTCTCGAACTTGCTCGGCTACGACACGGACGAGGTGGTCGGCCGACCCATCACCGAGTTCGTCGTCGAAGAAGACCGCGCCATCGTCGAAGAGAGCCTTCGAAACAGGTCCCACGGCAGCGTCGAATCGATGTCGTACACCGTTCGCGTCCGTGATTACGCCGACGAGCTGACCGCGCTGGAAATCACCGGTCAGCGGACGACGGTCGACGGCGAGCCGGTCGTCGTCGGGACCGCGATGGACGTCACGGCCCGACTGGAGTCCGAACGACTCCTCAGACGGTCCGAGCGTCTCACCAGCCAAATCATCTCGTCGCTCCCGGATATGGTGTTCATCTCGGAGCCCACCGAGTTCGACATCGTCTACATCAACGACCAGTTCGAGAGCGTCTGGGGACGCGACGTGTCGCTTCTCTACGATGACCCGAACTCGTTCCTCGACCTCATCCACGTCGACGACCGAGACCAACTGACGCGGGCTATCGACGAGATGTTCGTCGACATCCGAGACGGTGCCGTCGACGACCAGTACGAGTACGAGTTCCGATTCGTTCCCGAGGGGAGCGAGCGTATCCACTGGGCCACCGCCCGCGCGGTCCCGCTCCTCGGTGAGAACGGCGACGTGACGAACATCCTCGGCGTGATTTCCGACCTCACGGAACGCATCAGCCACGAGCGCGAACTCGCCCAGCAGAACGCCCGGCTCGACGCCTTCGCCCGCGTCCTCTCGCACGACATCCGCGGCCCGCTGGCGGTCGCACAGGGCCGGCTCGAACTCGCACGCGAACTCGACGACGACAGCCACCTCGACCACGTCGAGCGCGCCCACCGACGCATCACCGACGTGGTCGAAGACGTGCTGTCTCTCGCCCGCGACGAGCGCTCCGTCCTCGACGCGACGGAGGTCTCGCTGGCCGACGCCGCGGCCACCGGCTGGGAGATGTGCTCGTCGAACGCCGACCACGTCCGCTGTGAAATCGGCGAGCTTCCGGTGGTCGAAGCCGACGAGAGCCGGACGACGCGCCTCTTCGAGAACCTGTTTCGGAACGCGCTTCAGCACGCTCGAAACGGCCGCGCCGGCGCGGCCGACCGCGGCGACGAGCCGACGGGCCTCGTGATTCGCGTCGGCGCGCTTCCGTCGCGCCGCGGCTTTTTCGTCGAGGACAACGGGCCCGGCATCCCGGCGTCGATTCGCGACCGCGTCTTCGACGCCGGCTTTTCGACCAAAGACGGCGACGGAAACGGCCTCGGACTCGGCATCGTCCGGCAGATTGCCGACTCCCACGGCTGGGCGGTTCGGGTCGTCGACGGCGCGGCCGGCGCGCGCTTCGAGGTGCTTTTCGACCCCGTCGGCGAGGCCGGCGCGGCGGAGTGAGCGCCGCGGCTCACGGGCGGGTCGCGACCGCGCGCCCGAGGCCGACCGCCCGCTCGGTGAGACCGACGGACCGCGCCACCGCGACCGCTCCCCCGAAAGCAGATATATCCCCGTGGCATAGGAGTCAACGATGCTCTTGGTCCTCTGTGTCGACCTCGACGACGACCTCGGCCGCAAGACGGGTCTGTCGACGCCCGTCGTCGGCCGACAGCGCGTCGAGGACGCCGCGGTGGCGCTGGCCACCGCGGACCCGGAGGACTCCGACGTGAACGTCCTCTTTCAGGGCATTCAGGTCCACGACGAACTCCTCGAATCGGAGGACGAGGAGGTCGAAGTCGCGGCGGTCACCGGGTTGGAAGGCAGCGACGTGAAGGCGAACCGCGCCATCGGCGACGAGATAGACACCGTCCTCGCGAGCCTCTCGACCGGCGAGCCCGTCCACGCCATCGTCATCACCGACGGCGCGCAGGACGAGTCGGTCCTGCCGGTCATCCGCTCGCGCGTCCCCATCGACGGGGTTCGCCGGGTCGTCGTCAGGCAGGCCCAGAACCTCGAATCGATGTACTACACGATGAAGCAGGTGCTCGCCGACCCCGAGACCCGCGGGACCATCCTCGTCCCGCTCGGCATCCTGCTTCTCATCTACCCCTTCGTCACCATCGCCAGCTTCTTCGACGTGCCCGGCGCGGTCGTTCTCGGCCTCATCTCGGCGCTGCTCGGCCTGTACACGCTGTTCCGGGGCCTCGGCCTCGAATCAGCGGTCGACGAGGCGGCCGACCGCGCCCGGAACGTCCTCTACGCCGGCCGCGTCACCATCATCACCTACGTCGCCGCCGCGGCGCTCCTCGTCGTCGGCGGCGTCCGCGGGGTCGAACTCCTCGAAACCGTCTCGGAGAGCGTCGCGGGCGACCCCCCGGCGGGGCTCGTCCTCGCCACGCTCGTCCACGGCGCGGTCGAGTGGTTCGCCGCCGCCGGCATCACCAGCAGCCTCGGGCAGGTGACGGACGAGTACCTCCACGACCGCTTCAAGTGGCGCTATCTCAACGCGCCGTTCTACGTGCTCGCCATCGCCATCGTACTGTACGCGCTCTCGGGGTTTTTCCTCCCCGAGGGCGTCGTCGGCGTCCAGACGTTCTACCTCCCCGGGCTCGCCGTCGCGCTCACGGTCGGCACGCTCCTCGGCGTGCTGAGCACGCTCACGTTCGCGGTGGCGGAGTCGCGCTACCCGACCGGCTCCGACGGCGAAAACGAGCAACCGGCGTAATCGGCGTTCCCCCCGCCGACTGTGTTTCCTCTCGACTCCTCAGCTCTCGCGGACGATGACGAACTCCGCGAGGTCGCGGAGATACTCCAGCGGCTCCGAGTCGTCGACGCCCGAGTCGTCCAGCGCCGACAGCGCCTCGTCGGCCTGCTTGCGGGCCCGGCGGTTCGCTTCCTCGGGGGTCAGGTCGGTCACCTGCACGAGCGACGGCCGGCCCATCTCGGCGTCCTGTCCCGTGGGTTTCCCGAGTTCCTCGGCGTCCGCGGTGGCGTCGAGCACGTCGTCGCGGATTTGGAAGGCGACGCCGACGCGGGCCGCGTAGTCGCCGAACGCCTCGACGACGTGGGCGTCGCCGCCCGCGGCGACTGCACCGAGTTCGGCCGCAGCGCGGAACAGCGCGCCCGTCTTGCGATGGGCGAGCTGCATGTACTCGGCTTCGTTCGAGGGGACCGCGACCAGTTCGGTCGCCTCGCCCTCACCGAGTTCGACCATCGATTCGGCGACGATGCGGGTGGCGCGGTCGGACGACGACAGGAGGGCGAACGCCTCGCCGAGCAGGCCGTCGGAGGCGATGATGGCCGGGCCGTAGCCGTACTCGGCCCACGCGCTCGGCGTGCCGCGGCGGATGTCGGACCGGTCGATGATGTCGTCGACGACGAGCGAGGCGTTGTGGACGAGTTCGACGCCGACCGCGAAGTCGACGGCGTCTTCGGGGGTGCCACCGACGGCCTCGCAGGCGAGGATGGTCACGGCGGGGCGGACGCGCTTGCCCCCCGCGAGAGCGACGTGGTCGAGTTGGTCGGCGAGCTCCGACGGCTCGACCGCCGAGACGACCTCCTCGAGGCGGTCGTTTACCATCGTGACCCGGCGCTCCAGGTATTCCATTGTCGGTTCGTAGGGTTGGGTAGGGAAGTACGTACCGGATTTCCGAAAACCGAGCGCGGAGGCGGTCGCCGTCGGCGGTTCCTGACCCGTCAGCGAGGTCGAGATTGTGTGCCCTTTCACGTTCTCTCACGCTGGGCGTTTCACGTTCGTCCACGCTGCCCTGTGCCGTAAGCGAGGGGGCACCCGAGCGAACGGACCGACGAGCGAACGGAAGCGCGACCTGCCGCGCTGGAGTGAGTGAGGAGCGTTTTTGGTGAAGATTTTGCCGAGGGCGGCCTCAGGCCGCCCGCAGCGCAAAAGGTTCTATTCGAACTGCTCGATGAGCTCCGGCACCACGTCGAAGAGGTCGCCGACGATACCGTAGTCAGCGATATCGAAGATGGGCGCGTCGGGGTCGGTGTTGATGGCGACGATGTTCTCGGCGCCCTTCATCCCGGCGACGTGCTGGACCGCGCCGGAGATGCCGACTGCGATGTAGAACTTCGGCGTGACGACCTTCCCGGACTGGCCGACCTGCCGGTCCTTCGGGAGCCAGCCGTTGTCGACGATGGGCCGCGACGACGACAGCGTCGCGCCGAGCGCGTCGGCGAGCTCCTGCACGAGTTCGATGTTCTCTTCCTCTTCGATGCCGCGGCCGACGGAGACGAGCACGTCGGCGTCGGCGATGTCCACGTCGCCGCTGCCGACTTCCTCGAACCCGGTCACGCGCGAGCGCACGCGAGACTCATCGAGGTCGAACGAGAACGCCTCGATGGCGGGCTCGCCCGGCTCCTCGGTGGCGTCCCACTCGCCCGGGCGGACGGTGACCGCGGCGCGGTCGGCGTCGACTTCCACAGTCGATTCGACCTTCGAGGCGTACATCTCGCGGGTGACGACGAGACCGCCGTCGTTCTCCAGGCCGATGGCGTCGGTCACGAGCGGGCGGTCGAGGCGCTCTGCGACCGCGGGAGCGTAGTCCAGGCCGTTGACCGTGTTGCCCATGAGGACGTACGTGGGGTCGAGTTCCTCGGCGAGCGCTTCGACGGCCTGCACGGTCACGTCGTGGTTGAACTCGTCGCCCTCGGCGACGGTGTGAATCGCGTCCACGCCGGCGAGCGAGAGCTCCCCGGCGAAGGCGTCCACGTCGCCGCCGATGACCGCGAGGTGGAGGTCGCCGCCGGTGTCGCCGACGAGGTCGCTCCCGGCCGTCACGAGTTCGAACGACACGTCGCGGAGGCTTCCGCGGCGGTGCTCGACGACGGCGAGCACGTCGCTCATTGCGCGCCCACCCCCTTTTCCCGGAGGACGGTCGCAAGGTCGGCGGCCTGCTCCCCGGCGTCACCCTCGAAGTAGGTCGCGTCGGACTCTGTCTCCGGCTCGTACACGTCGGTCAGGACGAGGTCGGATTCGACCGCCGCGGCGTCGAGGCCGAGGTCGGAGAGCGCGAGCGACTTGATTTCCTTCGACTGGGCCTGTCGAATCCCGCGCAGGCTGGCGTAGCGCGGCTCGTTGATGCCGGTCTGGATGGTGAGGACCGCGGGGAGGTCGACCTCGGTGAGTTCCTCCACGCCGCCTTCGAGTTCGCGACGGACGTTCGCCACGCCGCCGTCGGCGTCGAGGTCGAGGGCGTTCACGACCGCGGCCCACTCGAAGCCGATTGCCGAGGCGAGCGAGACGCCGGTCGCGCCGAAGCTGTCGTCGTTGGCCTGCACGCCCGTCAGGACGAGGTCGGGGTCCTCGTCTTCGACGACCGCCGAGAGGAGGCGCGTCTTCGCGGCCACGTCGAGCAGGTCCACGCCGTCGAGCGCGTCGTCCCACACGCGGACCGCGCGGTCGACGCCCTTGGCGAGCGCCATGCGGATGGTCTCTTCCGACCGCTCGGGGCCGATGGTGACGGCGACGACCTCCACGTCGTCGTCGCTCTCCTCGGCGATTTGGACGGCTTCCTCGACCGCGTACTCGTCCCACTCGTTGAGGTCGTAGTCGAGGTACTGGTCCGCCACGCGGAGCCCGTCGAGTTCGAAGTCCTCTTCGACCTCGGCTACCTCCTTGACGGTTACGAGAATTTTCATCAACGTTCACTACCGACCGGGGCGAATAAACGTTTTCGCACCGCGGCCGTCCGCGACGCCGTCGCCCGATTACTCCTCGTCTTCGTCCTCGTCGGGCAGCGAGATGAGGTTCTCGCGGCCGAGACGCAGCTTCTCGACGCGCTCCTCGTCGGCCATCGCCGACAGGAGCTGTGAGACCTTGGCGTCGGACCAGCCGGTCTCCTTGACGATGTTCGCCTGCTTCATCCGCCCGCCGTTCCGTTCCAAGAGGAGTTCGACCCGCTCCTCGTCCGAAAGCAGGTCGAGGTCGACGTCGACCTCGTCGTGCTCCTCACCGTCGTCGTCGTCCGGTGCGGACTCGTCGGTCGGCTCCGGCGTCGGCTCCTGTCGCGGTTCGGAGCTCACCGACGCCCCGGCCGGCTCCGCCCCGCTCGGCCGCCGCCGCGTGAACAGGACGACGCCGGCCACGAGCACCGCGAGGACGACCGCGCCGCCGCCGACGAGCGTCCATGGAATCGTCTGTTCCGGGCCCGTCGAGACGTACGTCACGGTCAACTGGTCAATCGATTCGAAAGTCCGTGGTCCCTCGACGACGAGGGCGTTGTTTTCGAGCGGCAGGTTCGTGTCGCTGACGGCGTAGCCCGGCGGCGTCTGAATCGTGAGGTTCTGATTCGACCGAAGCGACGTGAGCCACGTCCCGTCGTCATCGGCCGACAAGGCGTCACCGAGACGCAGTCCCTCGTCGGTCTGTTCGAGGAAGTTGGTCCAAGTGAACGTCAACACGAGGACGCCGGTCTCGTTTTCGACGTAGCCTCTCGTCGTCGCGTTCTGAACCGCCATCGACCGGCCGGTCTGCTCGGCGGCCGTCTGACTGACGCGTTCGAAGAACGCCGCGTCGGGACCGGCGTCGGCGGTTCCCTGCTCGTACTCCCGTGCGAACTCCTCGAACGCCGCGGTCTCGTTTTGCGTCTCGAGCTCGTAGCGCGTCTCGACCCGCCAGTTCGCGGAGCGATCAGCGCGTAGTTGAATCGAGATTTCCGTCTCCGGTGACCGTTCGAGCGTCGTCTGTTGGGCGGCGAGCGGTCCGCGACCGAGCTTCGCGAGCGTCGCTGTCTCGTCCGCGTCCGCGCTCGAATCGGTGACATCGGTGTCGGGAACGCCGGCGACCGCGTCCGCGCTCTGCGTGCCGGCCGCGGCCACGTCCGTGGCCGTCACTGGGACTGCGACGCCGGCGACGATGGTGAGGAGGGCAACGATGAGGGCGGCGCTCCGCATATACGTAAATCCGTTTCGTCCGGCGATGAAAACGCTTTCCATCGATTCAACAGCGTCAGACGCCGTCGAGAGACGCCCCCGCCGTCGCCGTCGTCGACAGCAGCAAGAGGGTCATTTTAGTACTGCCCCCGTGTACCCTCACGGCGATGAAGGCCCTCCCACTCGTCGTCGTCATGCTCCTCGTGGCGTCGCCGGTGCTCGGCGCGGTCGGTCCGACCGACGGCTCGTCCCACTCGTCGGCGCTCGATGGGGCGACCCACGCACAGGTCGAGTCGCCGTCCAACGAGACGATTCACGTCCTCGATATCCCGTCGTCGGAGCTGGTCCGGTCGACGGTCGAAGCCCACCACGTCGACCTCGGTCCCTCTCTCGACTTCTCCGCGCTCAGGGCCGGCGGGCGGATTCAGACGGGGGCGTCTCTCGAGCGCATCGAGTCCGCGAGCGACGACAGCACCCGACAACAGCTCATCCTCGACGAGCTAAACGGCATCGAGCAGCGCGCAATCGCGCTCCAGAGCGCACAGCGCTCCGTCATCGAACGGTTCAACGACGACAACCTCACCGCGCGAGAGCTCCTCATCGAACTCGCGCGAATCGACGCCGAGGCGCGGGCGCTCAACGAGCGGCGCGTCGCCCTCCGTGACGTCACGAGCCGAACGTCGGACTTCTCGATTAGCTCCGGGCGGCTCGCGGCGCTCGAACGCGAACTCGACACGTTCACCGGCCCCGTTCGGACGCACGCGGTCGCGGTCATGACCGGCGAGGCCGACGCCGCGCGGTTCTCCGTGCGGACGAGCGAGACCGGGGTCGTCCTCAGCGTCGTCGCCGACGGCGAGTACGTCCGCGAGGCCTACCGCGCGGACCTCCGCGACCGCGACCAGCGCACGGTCACCTACGAGGAGGCGCTCGACATCGTCGCGGAGAACTACCCGACCATCTACTCCAGCCGCACCGCACAGAACGGGACCAACGTCATCAGTGCCGGCGACAGCCACCGCGTGCGAATCAACTACAACTACGGGCAGTTGACGGCGTACGTTGACACCGGAAGCGGACGCGTGTTCAAGGAGTCCCAGACGCGTCCCCTCAGGTCGATTTCGACCACCGCCACCGCCACCGGGGTCAGAGACGGGCTGGCGCTCACCGTCGACCGGACCTACCCCGGCGGACCGCTCCGCATCCAGTTGAACGAAAGCGAGACGGGCGACCCGGTCGACGCGAACGTCACGATTGGACTCGAAGCCAGCCAGGAGAGCACGCTGTTGGGTCACACCGGCTCCGACGGGACGCTCTGGACCGTCTCGCCGTCAGCGCCCTACACCGTCACGGTCATCAAGGGCAACTCGGCGGTCGTGCTCACGGCCGATCCGACGCCCACGCCCACCCTCGCCGCGAACCCAACCGACACGGAAAACGACACGTCCCCGACGGTCACGTCGACGCCGACCGAATCGACCGAGTCGCCCGGCCCCTCCCGGACGGTCCCGCAGGGCGCACCCGGCGACTCGCCAACGGTCGGTTCTCCGACGGTCGGCTGACCGGAGCTTCTTATCCCATGACGGGACCACCCCGTCTCGATGCCTCGTCAGTTCCGCCGCTCGACCCGCGGCTCGTCAGTACTCATCGGGAGCGTGCTCCTCATCGGTCTCGTGGTCGTCGTCGCGGCCGCTGTCGGCGCGGCGGCGTTCGACGCGGCCGACGCCTCGCCGACGCCGACTCGACCCACGGCGCTGTCGCTCGGGGTCTCTGGTGACACGCTGTCGCTGACTCACGAGGGTGGCGCGCCGCTCGACGTGGACTCGCTCGCGGTTCGTATCTCGGTGGACGGTGAGTCGCTCGCGCACCAACCGCCCGTGCCGTTCTTCTCGGCCAGCGGGTTCCGGCCCGGCCCAACCGGCCCGTTCAACGCCGCGGCCGACCCCCGGTGGACCGTCGGTGAGACGGCGACCCTCGAACTCGCGGGGACGAACGACCCGACTATCGAGCCGGGTGCGACGGTGACCGTCCGCGTCTTCGACGGCGACACGCCGGTCGCGGCGCTCGAAGCGACAGCGTCGTGAGTCGGTCGCGACGATGCGCTGACAGCGACGAACACGAGCGGCCGCGTCGACCGCGGCGGTCAGCGATTATTCCTCGGGTGCGCGCGCGATGGTGACGATAGCCCGCGGGCTCCCCGGCTGGCGTTGGAGGATGTGGTGTTCGATGTCGACGAAGCCGGCGGCCTCGAACATCCGGTCGGCCTCCTCCTCGTCGTAAAACAGCATGATGGCGTCCGCAAGCTTCTGGAAGACGCCGGATTTCGGGTCGTCGGGGCCGACGACGAGCACCTTGCTCCCCGGTTTCACCACCCGGCGGAACTCTTCGAGCGCGGTGACCGGGTTCGGCCAGTACTCGATGGAGCCGGACGACCAGATAACGTCGAACGAGTCCTCAGCGAAGGGGAGCCGCTCGGCGTCCCCGCGGTAGAACCGGACCTCGTCGTGCTTGCCGAACTTCTCCCACGCCTTCTGCATCTGGTGGATGCTCTGGTCGAGGCCGTGGACGTCGTCGGTGTAGCGGAGCAGTCCCTCGGTTCCGAAGCCGGTGCCACAGCCCACGTCGAGGACGCGGTCGCCCTGCTGGATGTCGAGCATCTCCAGCGCCTCGTCGCGCATCTCCTCGTTCCAGATGAACGGGTTCACCCGGTCGTACACCTTCGAGAGGTACTTGTAGAACAGGCGGGCCCGCGCTTTGTTTTCGAGGACTCCCATCGCGCCGGGATTAGAACTCGCCGATGATAACGGTGCGGATTCGCCGCGCCGGTCGGCGTTCGGGGGGGAAAATCGCCGCGTTTCCCGAGCGTCTGTCACAGACTTTCCGCAAACACCTTATACAGCGCTTGTGCAACGTTCCTGTGATACGAGTATGCCGAGACAAGAGGTTCTCGAACGAATCAAAACGGCCGAGCAGGAGGCCGACGACATCGTTGAAGAGGCCGAGGCCGAACGTGAGGAGCTCGTCGCGGAGGCGCGTGAGGAAGCCGATGAGATTCGCTCCGAGGCCGAAGAAGAGGCCGCAGAGCTCGAATCCGAGCGTCTTCAGGAGGGACGCGCGGACATAGAGACGGAGCGGGAACGCATCCTCGAAGAAGGCGAGGACGCCCGCGACGAACTGGTTGCCGAGGCGGAAGACCACATCGACGACGCGGTCGAGTTCGCCATCGGCAAATTCGAGGAGGCGGTGGATGCTCAGACCTGAGCAGATGAGCAAGGTCTCGGTGACCGGTTCCAAGGGCGTCATGCCCGAGGTCATCGAGACCGTCCACGACCTCCGACTGCTGCACGTCACCGAATACGACGGCTCGTGGCAGGAGGAGTTCGGATTCGAGACGGGGTCGCCCATCGAGGGCGCCGAGAGCGCGTCCGACAAGCTCGTCACCGTCCGCTCGCTCAAAAGCATCCTCGGGGTCGAAGACACCGACTCCGGCCGGCAGCGCATCGTCCCCGACGACGCGCTCGGCGAGCCCCTCGAAGAGATTCGAGCCGAAGTCAATGAACTGGACGACCGCCGCTCCGAGCTCGAAAACGAGCTCCGCGCGGTGGACGAAGAAATCGACGCGATGGAGCCGTTCGTCGACCTCGGACTCGACCTCGACCTGCTTTCGGGGTACGACACCCTGCAGGTCGTCGTCGGACAGGGGAAGGTCGAGCCCGTCGAGCGCGCCGTCGTCGACGCCGACGACATCAGCGCCTACGAGATCTTCTCGGGCGAGCGCACGCACGCCGTCTTCGGTCGGCCGGTCGACGGTGCCGACGAGATGGCGCTCGCCGACGCGCTGGTCGGCGTCGAGTTCGCCACGCTCGAAGTCCCGGACGCCTCGGGAAGCCCCGAAGAGCACATCCGCAGCCTCGAACAGCAGAAGCGCGAAATCGAGTCGAAGCTCGAGACCGTCGAATCCGAGCTCCACGACATCGCCGTCGAGGAGGGCGAGTTCCTCCTCGCCGCCGAAGAGCGACTCGCAATCGACGTCCAGAAGACGGAAGCGCCGCTTTCGTTCGCGACGACGGAGAACGCCTTCGTCGCCGAGGGCTGGATTCCGACGGAGCGCTACAACACGTTCGCGGGCACGCTCAAAGACGAGGTCGGCGAGCACGTCGCCGTCGAGGAGCTCGAACGCGCCGAGTTCTCGCGTGACGGACACGACCACGCGCGGGAGGACGTCACCGAGACCGGCGGCACGGCCGCCGTTACCGACGGCGGAACGGTCTCGATGTCCAACGACGACCCGCCGGTCGTCCAGAAGAACAGCGGCGCTGTCAAGCCGTTCGAAATCCTCGTGCAGGCGGTCAACCGCCCGAACTACCACGAGCTCGACCCGACCATCATCCTGTTCCTGACGTTCCCGACGTTCTTCGGGTTCATGATCGGTGACTTCGGGTACGGTGTCATCTACACCGCCATCGGCTTTTTCCTCTACTCGAAGTTCGAGGACGGTGCGCTCAAGAGCATGGGTGGCGTCACCATCGCTGCGGGGCTGTTCACGACGTTGTTCGGCATCCTCTACGGCGAGATATTCGGCTTCCACCTCATCACCCAGTACTTCTGGGAAGGAATGCTCGGGCTGTCGCACCCGCCCATCGAGAAGGGGCTGTCGCCGGCCACCTCTGAGTGGGCCCTCGGTTGGCTCACCGTGAGCGTCGCCGTCGGTATCTTCCACATCAACGTGGGGTACATTCTCGACTTCTTCGAGAACTACGAACTCCACGGCGCGAAGGAGGCGGTCCTCGAAAGCGGTTCGTGGATCCTCATGCTGAACGGCCTGTGGATCTGGATCTTCAGCGACGCGCTCGGTGGCGTCCCGCCGGAGTTCCTGTTCACCACGTTCGCGGCCGACGGGCTCATCCCGCTCGGCTTCTCCGGCTTCTCGTTCACCGTCGGCTGGATCGGCCTCGGGCTGTACTTCCTCGGCGCGGGGCTGCTCGGGACGGCCGAACTGGCCGAACTCGTCGAGTTCGCCGCCCCGCTTTCGAACGTCCTGTCGTACACGCGTCTCGGCGCGGTCCTCATCGCGAAGGCGTCGATGGCGTTCGCCGTCAACCTGCTCGTCTTCGGCGTGTACGTCGACGACCACGGCGGCTGGCACTTCGGGCTCGGCGGAATGCCCGACGCTGCTGCACTCGAAGCGGCAGGAACGGTGAGCTATCACGGCCACGAAGTGACCGAGATTCTGTTCGGCGGCATCTTCCACACGGGTGCCGCGGGCGTCGTGGGCGGACTGCTCGTCCTCGTCGTCGGTCACCTGGTCGTCCTCGCGCTCGGCGTCACGAGCGCCGGCTTGCAGGCCGTGCGTCTCGAGTACGTCGAGTTCTTCAACAAGTTCTTCGAGGGCGGCGGCCGCGCGTACAACCCGTTCGGCTACGACCGCGAGTTCACGACCGAAGACTAACCCTCATCGTCGATTCTTTTTTGACTTTTGTCCGCTCGGAGCGACTGCTTTTTGCAATGACGACGATTCCGCCGCCGTAGGCAGACCGCTCCAGACGTTTTGGGAACCTTTATGATACGGCTAACAGCACATACGGACGTTCGGAGACGACAATCCGGTACTCAGGAACACACAATGATTGAAGCAATCGAACCCCTCATGACTGCACTGCAGAGTGAAGCCGCTTCCTCGCCCGCTATCACCGCCGACGCCGCGGCGGCCCTCTCCGTCGGTATCGCCGCCTTCGCCGCAGGCTATGCGGAGCGTGGCATCGGCTCCGCCGCGATGGGTGCCATCGCGGAAGACGACGACCTCTTCGTCAACGGGCTGGTCCTCACGGTTCTCCCCGAGACCCTCGTCATCCTCGCACTGGTCGTTGTCTTCGCGGCCTAAGCACCCCCTCTCTTTCCCATTATGAGTTTGGACAACGTCGTTGAGGACATCCGAGACGAAGCCCGCGCACGCGCAGAGGACATCAGGCAGGACGGCCAGGAACAGGCAGACGAGATCGTCGCCGAGGCCGAGGCCGACGCCGAAGAGCTCCTCGAATCGCGGAAGGCGGACGTCGAGCAACAGCTCGAACGGGAGCGCGAACAGGCGCTCTCCAGCGCGAAGCTCGAAGCCAAGCAGGCCCGACTCGGCGCCCGTCGAGACGTGCTCCAGCGCGTCCGAGAGCAGGTCGAACGCGAGCTCGCCGAGCTGGAAGGCGACCGTCGCGAAGAGCTCACCCGCTCGCTGCTCGACGCGGCGGCGGTCGAGTTCGAAGACGCAGACGAAGTCTCCGTCTACGGCCGCGCCGACGACGAGGAGCTGCTTTCGAGCATCCTCGAAGACTACGACGGCTACGAGTTCGCCGGCGAGCGCGACTGCCTCGGTGGCGTCGTGGTCGAGGGGTCGAACTCGCGCGTCCGGGTGAACAACACCTTCGACTCGGTCCTCGACACGGTCTGGGAGGACAACCTGAAGGAAGTGAGTGCGCGACTGTTCGACGACCAATGAGCACTACCGGCGGCTCGAATCCCGAATACGTCATCGCTCGCGTTCGAGCGCGACGTAGTGCCCTGTTCGGCGACGAGGAGTACCGCAAACTGGTCCGCATGGGACCGGCCGAAATCGCTCGGTTCATGGAGGAATCGGAGTACGAGACCGAGGTCAACGCGCTGGGCAGCCGTTTTTCCGGCGTCGACCTCATCGAGTACGCGCTGAACCAGAATCTGGCGAAGCAGTTCAACGATATCCTCGACTGGGCAGACGGCCGCCTCTACGACCTCATCGCGCGGTATCTCCGCAAGTTCGACGCGTGGAACGTGAAGACGGTTATCCGCGGTCTCTACTCCGGTGCGTCCCGCGAGGAGGTCGAATCCGACCTCATCCGCGCCGGCGAGTTCGACGACCGCCTCATCTCGCGACTGCTCGACGCGGGCGAGATAGAAGAGGTCGTCAGCGTCCTCTCCGGCACCATCTTCGGTGACGGCCTCGCGGCCGCCTACGAGGAGTACGAGGAAGTCGGCGTCCTCGTCCCGCTGGAGAACGCGGTCGACCGCGCCTTCTACGAGCAGTTGCTCGACGACCTGGTCGTCGGCGAAGAGGCAAAGCAGTACCGCGAGTTCCTCGAAGCCGAAATCGACTTCCGAAACGCCCGCAACGCGCTCCGCATCGCTCGCAGCGGTGCCGACCTCGACCCCGTCGACTACTTCATCGAGGGCGGCACGCTGTTCCGCGCGACGGAGCTCGCGTCGCTGGCGACCAGCCCGGACGAGCTGGTGTCGAAAATTCGTGACAGCCGATACGGCGACCGCCTCTCGGCGGCCCTTTCGGACCTCGAAGCGGCAGACAGCCTCATCGGCTTCGAGCGCGCCCTCGACGCGGCGCTCTTGGAGTACGCGGACACGCTCGGTTACGTGTTCCCGCTTTCTGTCACGCCAATCGTCTCGTACATCCTCGCCAAGGAGCGCGAGGTCGACAACATCCGGGCCATCGCCCGCGGCCGCGAAGCCGGGCTGGACCCCGATGCAATAGAAGCGGAGCTGGTCATCCTATGAGCCAGGAAATCGCAGTTATCGGCAGTCCGGACTTCACCACGGGCTTTCGGCTTGCGGGCGTCCGCAAGTTCGAGAACGTCCCGGACGAAGCGAAGGACGACGAACTCGACGAGGCCGTGACGCGGACGCTGGAGGACGAGGACGTCGGCATCATCGTGATGCACGAAGACGACCTCGACCACCTCTCGCGTAACGCCCGGCAGTCGGTCGAGCGCAGCATCGAGCCGACGCTCGTGACGCTCGGCGGCTCCGGCGGCGCGAGTGGCCTCCGTGACCAGATCAAGAGAGCAATCGGTATCGATCTGATGGACGAATAACCAAACATGAGTCAGGCAACACAAGATTCCGTCCGCGAGGACGGTGTCATCGCAAGCGTGAGTGGTCCGGTCGTGACCGCCCGTGGCCTCGACGCCCGCATGAACGACGTCGTCTACGTCGGCGACGAAGGGCTGATGGGCGAGGTCATCGAAATCGAGGGCGACCTCACGACTATTCAGGTGTACGAAGAGACCTCCGGCGTCGGTCCCGGCGAACCCGTCGAGAGTACGGGCGAACCGCTGACCGTCGACCTCGGTCCGGGGATGATGGACGCCATCTACGACGGCGTCCAGCGTCCGCTGGACGTGCTGGAGTCGAAGATGGACTCGGCGTTCCTCGACCGCGGTGTCGACGCGCCGGGTATCGACCTCGACGAGAAGTGGGAGTTCGAACCCACCGTCTCCGAGGGCGACGAGGTCGCCCCCGGCGACGTCGTCGGGACGGTCCCCGAGACCGTGACCATCGAGCACAAGGTCATGGTCCCGCCGGACTTCGAGGGCGGCGAGGTCGTCGCCGTCGAGGAAGGCGAGTTCTCCGTCACCGAGACGGTCGTCGAACTCGACAACGGCGAGGAGATTACGATGCACCAGGAGTGGCCGGTGCGTCAGGCTCGCCCCGCCGCGGAGAAGAAGACCCCGCGCGAACCGCTCGTCTCGGGGCAGCGCATCCTCGACGGCCTGTTCCCCATCGCGAAGGGTGGAACGGCCGCGATTCCGGGGCCGTTCGGCTCCGGGAAGACGGTCACGCAGCACCAGCTCGCCAAGTGGGCCGACGCGGACATCGTCGTCTACGTCGGCTGCGGCGAGCGCGGTAACGAGATGACCGAGGTTATCGAGGACTTCCCGGAACTCGACGACCCGAAGACGGGTAACCCGCTCATGGCTCGGACGTGCCTCATCGCGAACACGTCCAACATGCCCGTGGCGGCCCGCGAGTCCTGTATCTACACCGGCATCACCATCGCGGAGTACTACCGCGACATGGGATACGACGTTGCGCTCATGGCCGACTCCACCTCTCGGTGGGCAGAGGCCATGCGCGAGATTTCGTCGCGCCTCGAAGAGATGCCCGGCGAAGAGGGGTACCCCGCGTACCTCGCCGCGCGCCTCTCCGAGTTCTACGAGCGCGCCGGCTACTTCACGACCGTCAACGGCGAGGAAGGCTCCGTCTCCGTCATCGGCGCGGTTTCGCCGCCGGGCGGCGACTTCTCCGAGCCGGTCACGCAGAACACCCTGCGTATCGTCAAGACGTTCTGGGCGCTCGACGCGGACCTCGCAGAGCGCCGTCACTTCCCGGCCATCAACTGGAACGAGTCGTACTCGCTCTACCAAGAGCAGCTCGACCCGTGGTTCGTCGAGAACGTCGAGGACGACTGGGCAGAAGAGCGCCAGTGGGCCGTCGACGTGCTCGACGAGGAGAACGAACTGCAGGAAATCGTTCAGCTCGTCGGTAAGGACGCTCTCCCGGAGGACCAGCAGCTGACCCTCGAAATCGCTCGCTACCTCCGCGAGGCGTACCTCCAGCAGAACGCGTTCCACCCGACGGACACGTACTGCTCCCCCGAGAAGACGTACGGAATCCTCACCGCCATCCACACGTTCAACGACGAGGCGTTCAAGGCGCTCGAAGCCGGCGTCCCCGTCGAAGAGATTCAGGCCATCGAGGCGGCTCCCCGGCTGAACCGCATCGGTGTGCAGGAAGACTGGGAGGCGTACATCGAGGACCTCAAAGCAGAGATCACCGAGCAGCTCCGCGAGCTGTACTGAGACCATGAAGGAATACCAGACCATCACCGAAATCAGCGGCCCGCTGGTGTTCGCCGAGGTCGACGAGCCGATCGGTTACGACGAAATCGTCGAAATCGAGACGCCCCAAGGCGAGACCAAGCGCGGACAGGTCCTCGAATCCTCCGAGGGCCTCGTCGCGATTCAGGTGTTCGAAGGCACGACCGGTATCGACAGGAACGCGTCCGTCAAGTTCCTCGGCGAGACCCTCAAGATGCCCGTGACCGAGGACCTCCTCGGGCGCGTGCTCGACGGGTCCGGCCAGCCCATCGACGGCGGCCCCGAGATCGTCCCCGACGAGCGTCGGGACATCGTCGGCGCGGCAATCAACCCCTACTCCCGCGAGTACCCCGAGGAGTTCATCCAGACCGGCGTCTCCGCCATCGACGGCATGAACACCCTCGTCCGCGGCCAGAAGCTCCCCATCTTCTCCGCGTCGGGGCTTCCCCACAACGACCTCGCGCTCCAGATCGCCCGTCAGGCGACGGTGCCCGAGGACGAAGACAGCGGCGAAGACTCGGAGTTCGCAGTGGTCTTCGGCGCGATGGGTATCACGCAGGAAGAGGCCAACGAGTTCATGGAGGACTTCGAGCGCACGGGCGCACTCGAGCGCTCCGTCGTCTTCACGAACCTCGCGGACGACCCCGCGGTCGAGCGGACGGTCACGCCGCGACTCGCGCTGACGACCGCCGAGTACCTCGCGTTCGACAAGGACTACCACGTCCTCGTCATCCTGACCGACATGACCAACTACTGCGAGGCGCTCCGCGAGATCGGCGCGGCTCGCGAAGAGGTCCCCGGTCGCCGTGGCTACCCGGGTTACATGTACACCGACCTCGCACAACTCTACGAGCGTGCGGGTCGCATCGAGGGCCGCGAGGGGTCTGTCACGCAGATTCCCATCCTCACCATGCCGGGTGACGACGACACGCACCCGATTCCCGACCTGACCGGCTACATCACGGAAGGGCAGATCTACATCGACCGCGACCTCAACTCGCAGGGCATCCGCCCGCCGATCAACCCGCTTCCGTCCCTGTCGCGTCTCATGGACGACGGTATCGGCGAGGGCCTCACCCGCGAGGACCACGCCGACGTGTCCGACCAGATGTACGCGGCGTACGCGGAGGGTGAAGACCTGCGCGACCTCGTGAACATCGTCGGTCGCGAGGCGCTGTCGGAGCGCGACAACAAGTACCTCGACTTCGCAGAGCGCTTCGAAGCCGAGTTCGTCAATCAGGGCTTCGACACGGACCGGTCCATCGAGGACACCCTCGACATCGGCTGGGACCTCCTGTCGACGCTTCCGAAGTCCGAGCTCAACCGTATCGACGAAGAGCTCATCGAGGACTACTACGAAGACGACGCCGAGTCGGTCGAAGCGGAAGCCTAGACCGCGGCGAACGCCGCGTTCGTCCCTCGGTTCGATTCTCCTCTTCTATTCGCGCCACTCGCCTCCCGAGCCGCGCGGCCGCGCGTCGCCCGCGAGAACTTCCTTACGTCTCGGCCACGACGACTCCGCATGGACGCCACCTCGTCTCCCACCCGCGTCCTCGCGGTCGTCGGTCCCGCCGTCGACCGGGAGCGACTCGTGGACGTGCTCTCGCCGCTTTCGGTGTCGGTCGCCCCCTCGGTCGACGCGGCCGGCCGGCGCGCCGAGGCCGAATCGGTCGACTGCGTCGTGCTCGGAACCGACCGCCTCGCCCACGTGAACGCGGTCCACGGTGCGCTCGCGGTCCCGCTGGTCGTCGTCGTCCCGCCCGACGGCGACCTCTCGGCGGCGACCGCCCGCGACGCGGGCGCGGCCGACGTGGTCCCGGTCGTCGACTCGAACCTCTTCGAACGGCTTCCAGAACGGGTCGAAAGCGCCGTCGCGTGGCGTCGCCGCGGCGCGGCGGCCGCGAGCAAGATTACGGAGGACCTGAAAGAACAGGCGATAGACGAGGCTCCGGTCGGCATCACCGTCGCGGACTGCTCGCTGCCCGACCGACCGCTCGTCTACGTCAACGAGGCGTTCGAGACGATGACCGGCTACTCGGCCGACGCGGCGTTGGGGCGGAACTGCCGGTATCTTCAGGGGCCGAACACTGACCCCGAGCGAGTCGCCGCACTCCGCCGCGCCATCGAGGCCGAGGAGTCGGCGTCGGTCGAACTGCTGAACTACCGCGCGAACGGCGAGACGTTCTGGAATCGGGTCGACGTCGCGCCGCTGAGCGGGCCGGACGGCGAGGTGACGCACTACGTCGGCTTCCAGACGGACATCACCGAGCGCGTGCGCGCGGAGGCGGCCGCCGAGCGCTACGCCGCCAGAGTCGACGAGGAGCGCGCGCGCCTCCAGACGCTCGTCGAGCACATCGAGGGGCTGTTGGCGGACGTGACGAGCGCGCTCGTCCGCGCCGAGAGCAGACAGGAACTCGAAGCGGCCGTCTGCGACCGCGTCACCGCCGCGGGGTCGTTCGACTGCGCGTGGGTCGGCCACTGCGACCTCTCGCCGGCGGTCATCGTTCCAAACGAGCGGGCCGGAACGGACACGGAGTTCCTCGACGGCCTCGAAATCAGCCGGTCGAATCCCGACGACCCCACCGCTCGCGCCGCGGAGACGCGGGCCGTCCAGTCGGCGGCCGTCGGCGACGGCAGCGTCCACGCCGAGACGCTCGTCCCGTTCGACTCCGTCATCGCGGTCCCGTTGGTCCACAGCGGGACGCTCTACGGCGTCCTGACGGTCTACACCGATGTCGCGGAACTCGACGACCAGGTCCGAGTGGTGTTCGGGACACTCGGGCGGGCCGTCGGCGCGGCCATCGACGCCTTCGAGAGCCGGCGGTCACTGCTGTCCGACGAGCGGCTCGAACTCGAACTCGACGTGCGCGACGAGAGCCAGCCGTTGGTCCGACTCGCCGTCGCGGGCGACTGCGAACTCTCGTATCGCGGTTCGGCCCAACACGACGACGGGACCGTGAGTCTGTTCGTCTCGACGCACCCCGCGACCGAGTTCGAGGAAGCCGACACCGACCTCGACGGCCTTCGAAGCGTCGACGTTCTCCCCCGCGGCGACGACGCGGAACTCTACGAGCTCACCTTCGACGACGGGTCGCTCCTTCACCTCGTCGCCGACGCGGGTGGGCGGCTCGTCGACCTCGAAGTAGACCGCCTCGGCTGTCGGCTCACGGTCATCATTTCCGACCGCGTGGCGGGCCGGGCGCTCCTCGACGACTTGCAGACGGTCGCGGCGAACGCCGAACTCCGCTCCGTCACGAACCGGTCGGAACCGCCGGAGGCGCGCCGCGAGTTCGTCGCGAGCGTCACCGACGACTTCACCGACCGACAGCAGTCGGCCCTCCAACTCGCCTACCTCGGCGGCTACTTCGAGTGGCCCCACGCCGTCACCGGCGAGGAACTCGCGGAGACGATGGGCGTCTCGCGGGCGACGTTCCACCAGCACCTGCACGCCGCGGAGCGCAAACTCATCTCCCGATTTTTCGACAGCGACCCATACTAGTCGGGCGGCTCCGGTTTTTTGACGGTCGCTCAACGGCTACCGCCTCCGGTGCGCCGACTTCAGCACCCGTGGCGACCTGCGGACTGAATCGCGGTCTCGACCTGCGGACGTGACACTTCCAAGCACGCCCGATTTCGCCCGGTCCGGCCGGCCAGACAGTAAAAGATTAACACCCCAGGCGAACAACCCCCGGCAACGATGGCCGAAGACGTCAAGCCGACCCGCAAGAACTTGATGGCGATCGAAGATCGCATCGAACTCTCCGAGCGGGGCCACGACACGCTCGAACAGAAGCGTGACGGGCTCATCATGGAGTTCATGGACATCCTCGACCAGGCCCAGGACGTGCGGGCCAACCTCAATCAGGACTACGAGCGCGCGCAGAACAAGATCAACATGGCCCGCGCCATGGAGGGCGACGTGGCGGTCCGCGGCGCGGCCTCCGCGCTGAAGGAGTACCCCGAAATCACGACGCAGTCGAAGAACATCATGGGTGTCGTCGTCCCGCAGATCGAGTCCTCGCGCGTGAAAAAGAGCCTCGACCAGCGCGGCTACGGACTCCTCGGCTCCTCGGCCCGCATCGACGAGGCCGCGGACGCCTACGAGGAACTCCTCGAATCCATCATCCTCGCGGCGGAGGTCGAGACGGCGATGAAGAAGATGCTCGAAGAGATCGAGACGACGAAGCGCCGCGTCAACGCGCTCGAATTCAAACTGCTCCCGGAGCTGTACGAGAACCAGGAGTACATCGAGCAGAAGCTCGAAGAACAGGAGCGCGAGGAGATTTTCCGCCTGAAGAAAATCAAGGCGAAGAAGGAAGAAGAAGAAAAGGAAGAACGCGCCGCGGAGAAGGCGGCGGCCGAAGCCGACGCGGACGCAGACGCGGAAGCGGCGACCGCAGACTGACGGGGCCGCCTGTCTTCTCTCGACTCCTCTCTCGGTCGGGTCTCCGACCGTTTTTCATCCTATCGGCGCGTAGAGCGTCTCATGTCTTGTCCCGACTGCGACGGCGACCTCGCCGTCTTCGCGGTGCCGGAACCGCTCGAATCACACGCGCCCGAGGCGGCGCTGACCGTCGGGTTGTGCGCCGACTGTCTCCGACTGCACTCGACCGAGGCACCGCCGAGCGACGGTGCGTCGCGGCCGCTCGCGGGCGCGCTTCCCGACGGCGACGCGGGCGCGGCGGTCGCGCTCCTCGTCGGTATGCTCGACTCGCTCGCGCTCAACCGCGCCGGTATCGTCGACTGCGTCGAGTTCGCCGAGCGATCCGGGACCGACGTGCACCTCACGCTCGACCGGCTCCAGCAGACGGCGACGGCCCCCCACTTCGACGTCGCTCGCCGGCAGCGCCAGTTGGACGCGTTTCTCTGAGTGCCGTCGCTCCGTGCCGTCGAACGCGTGGCGTGAAGACGCCGAGGAGGAGGTCGCTTAGACGCCGGTGGAGTACCGGAGGATGCCGGCGATGCCACCGAACGCGTCGTAGAGCTGTTCGCCTTTCTCGAAGTCGGTGCTGATGAACTTCGTCTCGGTGCCGCGCTGGTCCGCGAGGTCCATGAGCCACTCGATGACGTCCTCGCGGTCTTTCAGTTCGGCCTCCGAGCCGTCGTCGCACTCGTGGGTGGGCGTGTCGTGACGGTGGTCGACGAGCTCGTACTCCTCTTGGCCGCCACAGTCGTAGACGGCGATGTCCTTTCGGAGGTCCTCGGAGATGAGGAGGCGGTCGACCGACCCCATCACGAGGTTCTTGCGGGTCGCCTCGAACCCGTAGGTGGACTCGTTGCCGCGGTGGAGCTTCTCGAAGAACTCCTCCATCTGCTTTTTGTCCTTGATGACCTCTTGGTCGGCCAGCGCGTCCTGCCCGGCGTCGACGAGGTCGTAGAGGCCGGACTCGTCGGTGTAGGCCACGTCGAACTTCCCGACGACGAGGTCCTGCAGTTCGTGGTGGAGGTAGTCGCCGTCGAGGAACTCGTCTTTCGTCGGCGAGGGGCCGCCCACGAGGATGCCGTCCATGTCGTGGCGCTTGGGGACGAACAGGTCGTTGGCCATGCCGGCGACCTCCTGATAGAAGTTGTCGATGGCTTCGAGGCGGAGGCGGGCGAAACGCTGGGCGGACTGACCACCCTTTCGCTGCTTGCCGGGGACGAGCGACGAGGCGCTCTTGACCGGCTCGACGCGCTTGCCCTTGAGCCAGCCGACGTTGGCCTCGCGGCGGTCGAGGACGATGAGGCCGAACAGGCCCTTGTCCATGAGCATGTCTTCGAGCGGCCCGGTGAGGAAGTTCGAGTCGCAGTGGTACCGGAACGACTGAATCGGCTCCGGCGGGCTTTCGAGTACCTTGGTGACCATCGTCGTCTGGCCGCCGCCGGCGTCGACCGCGCCGGAGAACATCACGATGCCGTTGTCCGGCGGGAAGTTCCCGTAGTACCGGAGTCGGTCCTTGATGCTCGTCAGGGCGTCTTGGACGTTCGTTCGCGTCTGCTTCGATTTGATGTTAGACGCTTCGCTGTGCTCCGTGATGACGTGTTCGACCACGTCGGAAATCTGCTTGTCTTCGGGGATGTAGATGGTGACGAGCTGCGTTCCCGACCCTTCGTACTCTCGCAGGTCCTCGATGACCTTCTTGAATTCGTACTTTCGGCGGTCCTCGCTCGCCTCCTCGGCGTCGCTACTCATCACTCCACCTAGTCCCTCCAGCGGCTAAGTAACCTTTGACTGGGCACGTGCCGCGGTATCTCGACGCACGAGCGGCCGTCCGAACCGACGTGCAGAGACGAGCGCGGTCGGAGAACATTTATGTTGCTGTCACGGGTGGACTTCGACGTTGGAATTATGGCCCGGGTGTACGCAGTTGCCAGCGCGAAAGGCGGGGTTGGAAAGACGACGAGCACGGCCAACCTCGGGACGACGCTCGCGATGGCCGGTCACGACGTCGTCGTCGTCGACGGTGACCTCGGGATGCCGAACCTCGCCGGCGCGCTCGGCGTCGACCCCGACGGGGCGACGCTCCACGACGTGTTGACGGGCGAGGCGGCGGTCGAGACCGCCGTCTACGACGGACCGGCGGGACTCTCGGTGCTCCCCGGCTCGAACGCGCTCGAAGCGTTCGCGACGGCGAACGCCAAGGAGCTCGAACCGGTCATCTCGACGCTCGAAGCGAGCTACGACATCGTCATCATCGACACCGGTGCGGGGCTGAGCGACGACACGTTCGTCCCGCTGAAGCTCGCCGACGAGGTCATCCTGGTCTCCACGACGGAGCGCGAGGCGCTCGGTGACACGGAAAAGACCCGACAGCTCGCAGACCGCATCGGTGCCGACGTGGTCGGCGTCGTCCTCACGCGCGTCGACCAGTCGAAGCCGAACGCCGACGTGGTCGCTTCGCTCCTCGATACCGGCGTCATCGCTGTCGTCCCCGAGTCCCCGGCCATCCGCGAAGCGCTCAGCACGCGGGACCCGGTCGTCGTTCACTCGCCCGACAGCATCGCAACCGCGGGGTATCGCGCGCTCGCCGAGGCGCTCACCGGAACGCCGGTCCCGGTTCCGGGTCTGGACGACGAGGCGGACGAAGCGGACGCGACGGACGAGGCGGACGAGACGGACGAGGCGGACGAGACGGACGAGGCGGACGAGACGGACGAGACGGACGAACCGGCGGACGCCGCCGACCCGGAGCCCGACCCCGAACCTGCCCCCGACTCGGACTTCGTCGAGGACAGCGGTGGCGGGGTCGACGACGGAGCCGGTCCGGCGGCGACCCCGGACCTCGATTCGGGTTCGGACTCCGTGGCCGACCCCGACGCCGCCGCAGTCGCGGACGAAGGCCGGGCCACGGCGGACCCCGAACTCGAATCGGAGGCCGAACCGAACGTCGAAGCCGAACCGGAGCCAGCAGTCGATTCGGACACCGACGACGACCTCGCGGCGTCGATTCCGTTTTCCGCCAGCACCGTCGAGGAGCCGGACGACCCCGCGGAACCCGACCCTGCCGATGGCGCGGACGCGTCCGAGTCCGCCGCAGACCCCGCCGTGGACTCCGCGGTCGACCCCGGCGACGACGCGCCGGCCGACCCGTTGGCCGCCGACGCGTCGGACGACCCGGTACTCGCGGACTCCGACCCGGTCGGCGACGAGGAGTCCGACACCGACCCGCTGGCGGCTGACCTCGACGCGGTCACCCGCGGGACGCCGGCTGCTGACGAGGAGACGGTCGCCGTGGCCGACGACGAAGTCGTGTCGGACGTCGACGCCGACACCGACTCGGCGGACGCGGACCCGCTCGCGGAAGGCGCGGTCGCAGACGAGTCGCGCTCGGCGTCCTCGGCGTCGGTCGAGGGGGCGGACGCGCCCGGCGCGGACGAACCGCTCGTCGCGGAGGCCGAACCGGATGCGTCCGAGGCCGAATCGGACGCGACTGAGGCCGACCCGGACGCCGACGACTCACCCGAAGACGACGACGAGGAGGGCGTCTACACCACCTCGCTCGTCGAGGAGGTCGAGTCGTTCGACGACGACGAGCGCGACGAGAAGAAAAAGGGGTTCCTCAGTCGCTTCCTCGGCTAAACGGGAAGGTCTTTTACTCGCGTCTGCGGAATGCCCTCTATGGCAGAATCCGAGTCCGTTCCCTTCTGGTGGATAGTCCTGTTTCTCGTTCTCGCGCTCGGCAGCGGAGCCGCCGTCGTCTTCTCGGTCGGCGGGTCGCTCATCTCCGGGGCCGTCGCGCTCCCGTTTTTCTTCTGAACCGCTCGAAAAACGCCGTCACCGAGACACCCGATTCGCCCGCGGTCACATCGACTCGGGCGCTTCCACGCCCACGATAGCGAGCGCGTTCGCCACCGCGTTCCGCGAGGCTTCGACGAGCGCGAGTCGGGCCGCGCCGACCTCCTCGTCGGCGTCGAGCACGGGACACTCGCGGTAGAAGGTGTTGAACACCTCTGCGAGTTCGCGGGCGAACGTCGCCACGGTGTGGGGTTCGAGGTCGTCGGCCGCGGTT
Organism: Haloferax sp. Atlit-48N; assembly: GCF_003383015.2. Lineage (NCBI taxonomy): Archaea > Methanobacteriati > Methanobacteriota > Halobacteria > Halobacteriales > Haloferacaceae > Haloferax > Haloferax sp. Atlit-48N. Next base: position 320,742 of record NZ_CP137689.1, read on the forward strand.
TCGACGACCGCGGGGAACCGCGCGATGGTCGCCAGCAGGTCGCGCTCGGCGTCGGTCGTCAGCACGGCGGGGTCGGCCTCGCTCGCGTCGAGACCGGCGGCGGCCGCCTCGTCTGCGATGCCGCAACAGCGCGCGTGGACGTACTGGATGTACGGCGCGGACTGGGCCTCGAAGTTGAGCGCCTGGTCCCACTCGAAGGTGATGGTCTTCGTGGGCTGTTTGGAAACGATGTCGTAGCGGACCGCGCCGATGCCGACCTGCCGGGCGATGCGGTCGATGTCGGCCTCGTCGAGGTCGTCGTCGCGGGTGCGGCCTTCGAGGCGGGTCTCGACCTCGTCGCGGGCGCGGTCGATGGCCTCGTCGAGGAGGTCGTCGAGCATGACGCCCGTCCCCTTGCGGGTGGACATCGTCTCGCCGCCGGGGAGGTTGACCCACGAGTAGATGACGTTCTCCAGTTTGTCCACGTCGTTGCCGAGGATGTCGAGCGCGGCGCGGAGCTGGCCGGACTGGAGCTTGTGGTCCTCGCCGAGGACGGTCACGGCGCGGTCGTAGTTGTCGAACTTCCACTCGTGGTGGGCGAGGTCGCGCGTCGTGTACAGCGAGGTGTCGTCCGACCGGAGGAACACGAGGTTCTTCTCGAAGCCGTAGTCGTCGAGTTCGAGCTGCCACGCGTCCTCCTCGTAGACGGCGTGGTCGGTCTCCTTGAGGCGCTCCGCGAGGTCGCGGGTGCTCCCGTCGAACATGAACCGCGTCTCCTTGACGAACTCGTCGAACTCCGCGGGGAGGCGTTCGAGGCACTCGCGCATGCCGCCGAGCACCTGGTCGACCACGGTCTCGACGCGGGCGTACGTCTCCTCGTCGCCCTCCTCGATGCCCTGGAGGATTTCGGTGATTTCGGCTTCGGCCCGTTCGACCTCCTCGGGGTCGGCCTCTTCGAGGAAGGCGTTGCCCTTGCGGTAGTAGCGGACGAGGTCGTACTCGACGCGCTCGCGGGCGGGTTCACTTTCGAGGTCGTCCTCGTCGAACGTCTCGTAGGCCCACGTGAAGACGGCCATCTGGCGGCCGGCGTCGTTCACGTAGTAGTGGCGGTCGACGTCGTTGCCGGCGAAGTCGAGCAGGTTGGCGACGGCGTCGCCGATGACCGGGTTGCGGGTGCGGCCGACGTGGACCGGTCCGGTCGGGTTCGCGCTCGTGTGCTCGACGACGACGCTGTCGCCGGTCGCGGGCAGGCGACCGTACGCCTCGTCGGTCGCTGCGGATTCGAGGGTGTCGTCGTAGTAGGCGTCGGAGACGTGGAAGTTGACGTACGGCCCCTGCGTGTCGACCGCGGCGAGGTAGTCGTAGCCCTCGACGGAGAGTTCCTCGGCGATGTCGGCGGCGATTTTCGGCGGCGGCGCGCCGACGACCCCGGCGAGTCGGAAGGCGACGCTGGAGGCGAGCGTCGCGGGTACGTCCTCCGGCGGCTCCTCGACCCCGAGGTCGTCGGTGGGCAGGTCGAGCGACGAAAGCGCCGCAGAGAGCGCCGTCTCGACCTCCTCACGGAACTGTCTGAACATGTACGCGGATTCTCGATAGGCGGCTAAAGGCCTTTCCGAACCGTCCGGGCGACCGCGCCCCGCGCCGACCGGGGACGTTCGTTCCCCTCGGTTTTCGGGGGGGTCTTAGCGCAACCCGCGCGGATACCTTACTAGTAAGGTAGTAGTGGTATATCGCCCGGGGACGACGTTCAAACCACGGGGCGGCGACCCGCCGCTCTCACCACCCACCCATGAGTCAATGCAACCACTGCGATGCGTTCGTGTCGAACAACTTCGTCCGCGTCTTCGGTGACGAGGACGGCAACGTCTACGCGTGTCCCAGTTGCTCGGCGAACGCGGGTATCTCACAGGTCAGCTCCGAGCGGCGGGCGTCGTCGCTCTGAGGACGCCGTTCGGTCGTCGACCCGACGGATTCGGACGAATTCACGGATTCGGACGCGCGGAACCGCACCCGCGGTATCACTCCCTCGCTTCCCCACAGCGCCCCGTGTCGTACCCCACCGTTCCACGCGCCTCGGACCCGTTCGACGTCGCCCCAACTCGGCCCGACGTGCCCCGATTCGGTCCCGGTCCATCGCCCCCGGCCGCGGACCGCCACCCCGGCCGTGAGCCGCGCCCCACCGATTCCAACGGCTGACGCCCACTCGTCGAATCACGCGGTGCGGCCGCGCTTCGCCGGACCCATTCCTTCTCACCGCGGTAGACTGACCGACGGACTTACCCGTTCCCGATTGGAACTGTCGCGTATCTACGGCGGTTCCACCCCGCCGGTTCTCTCCCCGCTACTTGTCTCATTTTTGGAATGCATTCCACTTACGATACGCTTATGGGGCGCGCGTTCGAAGCCGGGAGTATGTCAGAATCGGCAGTCGCCGCGGCGGTCGGGTACGACGAGTTGGCCACGCTCAAGCTCGTCGCGCTCGACGGCGGGCGCTCCGGCCCGGTCAAGCTCTCCTGTTCCGGCGTCGCGAATCGACTCGACGTGTCGAACCAGACGGCCTCTCGCCGGCTTCAACGCCTCGAAGAGGCCGACTTCATCGACCGCGAGGTCGTCTCCGACGGCCAGTGGATAACCATCACCGACGCGGGCGAGTCCGCGCTCAGACAGGAGTACGCCGACTACCGACGCATCTTCGAGACGCCCTCCGTGGTCGTCCTCGAGGGCGAAGTCACCGGCGGGATGGGCGAGGGTCGCCACTACATCTCGCTTTCGGGCTACATGAAGCAGTTCAAAGACCGACTCGGCTACGAGCCGTTCCCCGGCACGCTGAACGTCCGCCTCGACGACGACGCGGTCCGCGCCCGCGCCGGGATGACCGCCCTCGACGCGGTTCCCATCGACGGCTGGGAGGACGACGAGCGCACCTTCGGCCCGGCGACGTGCTACGCCGCCTCCGTCGCGGTCGGCGGCGACTCCTACGAGCCGGTCCACATCATCGTCCCCGAGCGGACCCACCACGACGAGTCGCAACTGGAGATAATCGCGCCCGACAAGCTCCGCGACGAACTCGACCTCGACGACGGCGACGCGGTCACGGTCCGCGTCGAGGAGGCGGAGTACGAATGAGCCGAACCGCCGAGTCGACCGGCGACTTCGACGCCGTCTCGCGCGTCCTCGACGCCTTCCGCGCCGGCGAGCCGGTGCTCGTCCACGACTTCGACGACCGCGAGGGCGAGACCGACCTCGTCTACCCCGCGGGCGCGGTCGGTTCCGCCGACGTGGCCCGGATGCGCAACGACGCCGGCGGCCTCGTCTGCGTCGCCCTTCCGAACGACGTGTCGGAGTCCCTCGGTCTCCCGTTCATGGACGACGTGCTCGACCATCCGGCCGCGTCGTCTCACGACCTCGCGTACGACTCGCGGTCGTCGTTTTCCTTCACGGTGAACCACCGCGACTCCTTCACGGGCATCACCGACCGCGACCGCGCGATGACCATCTCGCGGCTCGCGCCCGTCGCCGAGGCCGCCCGCGCCGGCGAGTACGACGCCGACGACTTCGGCGGCGAGTTCCGCGCGCCCGGCCACGTCCACCTGCTCCGCGGCGCGCCGAACCTGCTTTCGGACCGCCAGGGCCACACCGAACTCGGCCTCGCCTTGGCCGACGAGGCGGGTATCTCGCCCGCGGTCGTCGTCTGCGAGATGCTCGACGACGAGACCGGCGCGGCGCTCCCGAAAGACGCCGCCCGCGACTACGCCGACCGACACGGCTTCGCCTTCGTCGACGGCGACGGCCTCATCGACGAACTCGTCTGAGCGACCGAGGGGTCGCCCGGATTCACCTTCTCACGCGCGCCCGTCGCGCCACGACCACGTCGGCTCCCACCCGAGCAGTCGCTTCGCCTTCTCGGTCGAGACGAGCGCTTCGTGGCCCGAAAGCGGCTCTCGGGTCTCCGCGTCGGGGTAGACCTCGCTGGCGAGCGTCGCAGATTCGACGGTCGTCGAGGTGTCGGCGGCCGCGGCCCAGAACACCTCGTGGCCCGCGAAGTCTGCTTCGAGCGCCCGGCGGACGAGTCGCGCGGCGTCCTCTCTGCCGAGGTACGAAAACAGCGTGTTGCGCGCGGTGTGGAAGTGCCCGGCGTCCTGAAGTCCCGACAGCGAGCGGTCGGCCTCGGCGAACGTTTGTCTCGCCTCCTCCTCGCTCGGCATCCACGGAAATCGGAGGCTGGCGACCGTCTCGGGGGCGTCGGCGCGGCGGACGAACCCCGCGGCGGTCTGTTCTGCGACGTACTTCCCGAGGCCGTAGGGGTTCGAGGGCGTCGCGCGGTGGCTCTCGTCCACCGGGAGGAAGTCGATTCGAGCGGGGTCGGGTTCGAAGCTTCCGCCGATGGCGCTCATGCTGGAGGCGACGACCACGCGGTCGATGCCGAGCGCGGCGGCGACTTCGAGGACGACGTAGGTCGATTGGACGTTGCTCTCGAAGACGCGGTGGCCGGGGTCGTTCGTCGGCGTCGAGATGGTTCCGAGGTGGACGACCGCGTCGGCGTCGCTGAGCGCCGCGGTGAGGTCGCCCGGGTCGAGCGCGCTCACGCGGTAGTCGTGGTCCGCGAGCGACGACTCGCTGTGTCGCGAGAGGTTCGTGACGGTGTAGCCGCTCGCGCGGAGGTGGGCGACGACGGTCGGCCCGAGGTTCCCGGTCCCGCCCGTGACGGCGACGGATTCGAGGCTCATACCCCGTCATGGCGGCCCGCGGACAAAACCGCCGGGGGCGTGGTAGTCGGGTCGTCATGATTTTAGAGGGGGCCGCCGAAGGCCACTACATGGGATTTGACGAGATGGATGTCTCGACGATCTGGCAGAGTGGAGAGTACAAGGACTGGGAGGACGCGACGGTGCACGTCCTCACCCACGGTCTCCACTACGGGACGGGCGTCTTCGAGGGGGTTCGCGCCTACGACACCGACCGCGGCCCGGCCATCTTCCGCTGGGAGGAGCACCTCGAACGGCTCTATCAGTCCGCGAAGCCTTACGACATGGAGATTCCCTACACGCGCGAGGAACTCACCGAGGCGACGCTGGAAGTCATCCGGCGCAACGACCTCGACGGCGGCTACATCCGCCCCATCGCCTTCTACGGCTACGACTCGCTCGGCGTCAGCCCCAAGGACAACCCGACCGAGGTCGCCATCGCGGCGTGGCCGTGGGGCACCTACCTCGGCGAGGACGCGCTCGAAAACGGCGTCGACGTGATGGTCTCGTCGTGGCGCAAGCACGCCTCCAGCCAGATTCCGACGAACGCCAAGACCACCGGGCTGTACGTGAACTCCATGCTCGCGGGCGAGGAAGCCCGCCGCAACGGCTACGTCGAGGCTATCGTCCTGAACAAGGAGGGCAACGTCGCCGAGGGTCCCGGCGAGAACATCTTCATGGTCCGCGACGGGAAAATCTACACGCCCGGCCTCTCCCAGAGCATCCTCGACGGCATCACCCGCGACACCGTCATCACGCTCGCCCGCGAGCGCGGCTACGAGGTCGACGACAGCGCGACCATCAGCCGCGGCGAACTCAACACGGCCGACGAGCTGTTCTTCACCGGCAGCGCCGCCGAAGTGACTCCCATCCGCAAGGTCGACAACGTCGTCATCGGTGAGGGCACCCGCGGCCCGGTCACGGAGGAGCTCCAGTCCGCCTTCTTCGACCTCGTGGAGCGCCGCACCGACGACCACGAAGAGTGGTTCACCTACGTCGACGAGCAGTAACCCGAGACGCCCGCGAAAACCAGTTTTTTTGCCGCGGTCCCGACGCGAGCCGATAGCGACGACGGCCGGCGCGCGAGCCTTACTCGTCGGCGGCGACCTGCCCGTCGCCGGACTCCTCGGTCACTTCGATGTCGAACTCGTCGACGGTTTCCTGTTCTGCGAACCCGGCCGAGAGGACGCGCGTGAGGGCCTCTTCGACCTTCTCGCCGGTTTCTTCGATATCCTCGGGGTCGACTTCCATCACGAACCCGGTGGTGATGTTCGGTGCGGTCGGCATGAAGACGACTTCCCGGCCGTCTTTGGTCGTCTTCCCCGTCTTGAACGCGGTCATGCGGATGCCCGGCCACGTTTCGAGACGGACCGGCTTCTGGAGGTCTTCGGTGCCGGTGAGCGCGGTTTCGACCGCGAGCTTAGAAGCGTTGTAGACGATTCGGACGAGCGGGACCTTGTTCATGGCGGCGTCGAGGCCGGATTCGAGCAGGCGGCCGGCCGTCGTCCGCATCAGGTAGCCGACCGAGAGGACTAACAGCAGGAAGATGATGATGGAGATGATAAATCCGAGCGCCTCCGAAAGCGGCGTCACCGTCCCGTCGGTGGAAAGAACTGTCGCAACGTACGGAATCGACGTGATTCCGTTATAAAAGAAGGCGAGGATGTACAGGATGACGATGAGCGGGACGAGGACTACGAGACCGCTGGCAAAATCGCGTCTCCACGAGGACATTGATATCGGGTACGTGAACCCGCGGGCATAAGGGGATTTCTAGTGTGGGACGAGAGACACGCCTCGCGCTTCGGCGCTCGCTCAGACGCCGACGACGGCGCGGAGCGCGAACAGCGCGTTTTCCTTGCGCTCGCGGACCCGGCGATAGAAGTAGGAGACCCACTTGTCGCCGTAGGGCGCGTACTGCCACACCTCGACGCCGTCGGCGGCGAGTTCGCGCTGGGCGTCCTCGCGCACGCCCATGAGCATCTGCACCTCGTAGTCGCGGTCGTACTCCGCGCCGAGGTCCCGGGCGTAGTCAATCATCTCGGGGTCGTGGCTCCCGACGGCGATGCCGCCGTCGTACTCCCGAAACAGGTACGCGAGGAGTTCCTTGTACGCCTCGTTCACCGCCGATTTCTGCTTGTGGGCGACCGCGGCCGGTTCGTCGTACGCGCCCTTGACGAGGCGGATCTTCCCCGGCACGTCGGCGAGGCGTTCGAGGTCGTCGGGCGTGCGCTTGAGGTTCGCCTGCACGCACAGTCCCATCCCGCCGTCGAACTCGCGGGCGAGCTCCTCGAAGGCGTCGAGGGTCACGTCGGTCGTCTCGTGGTCCTCCATGTCGCACCACAGGAAGACGCCGTGTTCGTCGGCCGCCTCGGCGATGCGCCGGTAGTTCTCCTCGAACACGTGGTCGCCCGCGTCGAGGCCGATTTGCGAGGGTTTGACCGACACGCAGGCGTCGATGCCGGTCGAGGCGATGTCCTCGACGAGGTCGACGTAGGCCGCCGCGTCCTCGTCCGCGGGGGCGCGCTCGGCGTAGTGCTCCCCGAGGAGGTTGAGGATGACCGCCACGCCGTCGTCGTTCATCCGTCGGGCGTGGTCGAGCGCTCCCGCCGCGGACTCTCCCGCGACGAACCTGCTCGCGATGGGCGGAATCATAATAAACGATTGCGACCGTCAGCTATTGAGGGTTATCATCGATTCGGACGCGAAATCGAACGACACCGTCGCCTCCCCCGGCGACGAACCGTCGGAACTTACAGTCCTCGCCGCCGACGGGTCGGTATGGTCGTCTCTCTCGTCGCCACCGCCTTCTGGGCGATGCTGCCCGCGTACGTGCCGAACAACGCCGCCGTCCTCGCGGGCGGCGGCCGCCCCATCGACGGCGGCCGAACGTGGGGCGGTCGGCGCGTCCTCGGGGACGGCAAGACGTGGCGCGGCACCGCCGCCGGGACGCTGGCCGGGACGCTCCTCGCCGTCGTCCTCAACGCCGCCGCGCCCGCGGCCTCGGGCGCGCTCGGCGTCTCGCTCCCGACGTTCCCGCTCGCCGCCGGGTTCGGACTCGCGCTCGGCGCGATGCTCGGTGACATCGGCGCGTCGTTCATCAAGCGTCGCTCGGGTCGCGAGCGCGGGGCCGCCTTCCCCGGCCTCGACCAACTCGACTTCGTCGTCGGCGCGCTCGCCCTCGCGTTCGTCGCCGCGCCCGGCTGGTTCGCGGCGACGTTCTCCCTGCCCGTGCTCGCGGTCGTGCTCGTGATGACGCCCGTGCTCCACGTCGTCACCAACGTCGGCGCGTACTTGCTGGGACTGAAAAACGAGCCGTGGTAATCCACGCGGTTACCGCTCACCCGAACCGTCCCGCTTAAGCGCCTCCCTGAATCCTCTCGAAACAAGATGGCGAACGCAGCACTCATCGAGGCGCTCCGAGCCGCCGACGCGGTCCAGTTCGGCGAGTTCGAGCTCTCCCACGGCGGCACGTCGAGCTACTACGTGGACAAGTACCTCTTCGAGACCGACCCCCGGTGTCTGAAGCTCATCGCCGAAGCGTTCGCAGAGCGCGTCGCGGACGACGATAAACTGGCCGGCGTCGCGCTCGGCGCGGTCCCGCTCGTGGCCGCCACCGCGGTCGAGACGAACAAGCCGTACGTCATCGCCCGCAAGAAGGCAAAGGAGTACGGGACGGCAAAGCGCATCGAGGGCGCGCTCGACGAGGGCGAGGAAGTCGTCGTCCTCGAAGACATCGCGACGACCGGCCAGAGCGCCGTCGACGCCGTGGAGGCGCTCCGCGAGGCCGGCGCGGTCGTCGACCGCGTCGTCGTCGTCGTGGACCGACAGGAGGGCGCGGCGGACCTGCTGGCCGACCACGACATCGCACTGGAGTCGCTTCTCACCGCCGAGGACCTGCTGGCCGACGCCGACGGCTAATACACGCTTGTGACTAATTCACTCGGAATCGGTAATCGAAGTATTCATTTTTGTGCAAGTACGAAGCCGGAGGCATGAACAGAGCAGAGAAGGCCGCACTCCAGTTGCAGGCTGTCTCCGTGCTCCGGATGCTCAAAGAGACCCGGACGTACGACGAGCTGGCCGAACTCACGGGACTGCCGGCCGGCGACCTCAACCGCTACGTCAACGGGCACGTCCTGCCCGGAGTCGAACGCGCCCGCGAGGTCGTCGAGGGCGTCGGCCGCGACGCGCTCGCAGACGAACTCGAAGCCCGCGTCAGATTCGACGACGAGGGCTACGTCGACAACTCCGGCGTCGTCTTCGACCAGTCGTTCCTCGACCTCGTCGCGCCCGTCGCGGCGAACGCGCTGGACCTCGAACGCCCCGACGTGATTTTGACCGCGGCGACCGACGGTATCACCCTCGGCGCGGCGATGGCGAGCTACTTCGGCGCGCGCCTCGCGTACGCGAAGAAGTCGAAAGAGACCGCCGTCGAGGACTTCATCGAATCCCGTCAGCGCCTCGCGTCCGGCATCGAACTCACCTACTACCTCCCCGCCAGCGCCATCGACGACGGCGAGCGCGTCCTCGTCGTGGACGACCTCATCCGCTCGGGCGAGACCCAGGAACTCCTCTTGGACATCGCCTTGCAGGCCGACGCCGACATCGCCGGCGTCTTCGCGCTCATCGCCGTCGGCGACGAGGGGACGAACCGCGCCCGCGAACTCACCGACGCGCCCGTCGGCGCGCTGAGCAGTTTCGACTGACGGCTCAGGGACCCGCCGAAAAACTGTTCTGAACTGCTCAGTTCAATCACAGGTGACGTAGAAATAGGCACTTCTGTGCCGTTCGTTCACGTCGAATGGGTCGTTTAACCCACGTTCGTGGATGTATCCGCCCGTCAGGATGGTAATGCTTATGTGTGGAATCCGGGGTATGCTTAGTCGTGCATCATGGGGCTCTCTGAAACCCTCGCAAACTACTTCGACGTGCATAAACACGGGTCCACGGTCAGGACCGAGATTCTCGCGGGCATCACGACGTTCCTCACGATGTCGTACATCGTCGTCGTCAACCCGTCGCTTCTCACAGACCAACCGTACATCGAGGGCGTCGACGGCATCGCCATCGCCGGCTACACGCCGGGCGAGGTCCAGTCGATGCTCGCCGTCGTCACCATCATCGCGGCCGCCATCGCGACCACGATTATGGCGTTCTACGCCAACCGACCCTTCGCGCAAGCGCCGGGGCTCGGCCTGAACGCCTTCTTCGCGTTCACCGTCGTCGGGGCGCTGGGCGTCCCGTGGCAGACGGCGCTCGCGGCCGTCTTCGTCGAGGGGCTCATCTTCATCGCGCTCACCGCCGTCGGCGCGCGGGAAGCCATCATCAAGGTGTTCCCCGAACCGGTCAAGATGGCCGTGGGCACCGGTATCGGGCTGTTCTTAGCGATTATCGGGTTGCAGGCGATGGGCATCGTCGTCAACGACAACTCGACGCTCGTCACGATGGGGAACCTCGCGTCGAACCCCATCGCCATCGTCTCCATCGTCGGCCTGTTCTTCACGTTCGCCCTCTACGCGGCGAACGTCCCCGGCTCTATCATCATCGGCATCGTCGGCACGTCGCTTCTCGGCTGGGGCCTCACCGCCTCGGGCGTCGTCTCGGCCGAGGCCGGCCTCGTCGCCAACTCCTCGGCGGCCACCTACGACATCACGCCGCTGGCCGGCGCGTTCATCTCCGGCTTCGGCAACGTCGAAGCGTTCAGCTTCGCCCTCATCGTCATCACGTTCTTCTTCGTCGACTTCTTCGACACCGCCGGCACGCTCGTCGGCGTCGGGCAGGCCGGGGGCTTCCTCAACGACGACGGTGACCTCCCCGACATCGACAAGCCCCTCATGGCCGACGCGGTCGGCACCACCGCGGGCGCGATGCTCGGCACCTCGACGGTCACGACCTACATCGAGTCCGCCACCGGCGTCGAAGAGGGCGGCCGAACGGGCCTCACCGCGCTCGTCGTCGCCCTCCTGTTCCTCGGCTCGCTCGCCATCGTCCCGCTCGCGACGGCTATCCCGCAGTACGCCTCCCACATCGCGCTCGTCGTCATCGGCGTCGTCATGCTCCGCAACGTCGTCGACATCGAGTGGGACGACCTGACGTTCACCATCCCCGCCGGCATGACCATCCTCGTCATGCCCTTCACGTACTCCATCGCGTACGGCATCGCGGCGGGCATCGTCTCGTACCCGCTCGTGAAGGTCGCCGCCGGCGAGTACGACGACGTCAGCGCCGGCCAGTGGGCGCTCGCGGTCGCGTTCGTCCTCTACTTCGTCGTCCGCACCTCGGGGATGCTCCAGGCGCAGGTCTGACCGCGCCGACGACTCTCTCGTCGCGCTGATTTTCTCACGACCTAATCGGATTCATAAAGTATTGAACAACCCCGGTGCTAACCCACTCCGTATGAATATTCCCAACGAACGGCTCGCCCTCCGCGGAGCCGTGTTCCTCCTCATTATCGGCCTTCTCGCTCCTTCGGCCGTCTCTGCCGTGACGTACGACCCCGGGCAGCAGACGAGCCTCCAACCGGGAACCGTCACCAGCCCCGCCAACGGGTCGACGATTGTGAGCGTCCAAGGCTACACTTTCCAGGGCAACACGAACCCGAAGAAACCCGCTCGGGTCGTCTCGGTCGGTGAACGCGGGAGCCTCCAGTGGACGTACGACGACTCGGTCAACGGGAACGCGTGGTTCTTCGACGTCGACCCGCTCCCGAACGGGAACCTGCTCGTCTCGTCGCCGCGCGGGACCGACACCGTCGTCTTCGAACTCGACCCGGACACCCGCGAACGCGTCTGGGAACAGCGCTTCGACATGGAGGACACCCACGACGTTGACGCCTTCGGCGAGGACGAACTCCTCATCGCCAACATGCGCGAGTGGAACGACTCCGCCGGCGTCAGCGAGGACCGCATCGTGGTGTACAACCGGACGACCGACGAAATAACGTGGGAGTGGTACTTCAAGAACCACTTCCCAGCCGACACCGACGGCGGCTACAACGCCGACTGGAGCCACGTCAACGACGTGGACTACATCGGCGACGGTCGGCTCCTGTTGTCGCCGCGAAACTTCGACCAGGCAATCGTCGTCGACATGGAGTCGAAAGACATCGTCGAGCGCCTCGGCACCGACGACGACTACGACGTGCTCAACGAACAGCACAATCCCGACTGGCTGGTCAGCGAGAACGGCACCCCGACCATGCTCGTCGCCGACAGCGGGAACAACCGCGTCGTCGAGTACGCGAAAGAAGACGGCGAGTGGGTCCGGACGTGGTCCGTCGGAAAGAACACGCTCAACTGGCCGCGCGACGCCGACCGCCTCCCCAACGGCAACACGCTCATCGTCGACACGCTCAACCACCGAGTGATAGAGGTCACGCCAACCGGCGAGGTCGTCTGGGAGTACTACGCGACGTGGGGGCCGTACGACGCCGAGCGCGTCGCCCACGGCGACGAGTCCTCGGGGCCGACGATTCGGGACCTGAACGCCAGCGGTTCGTACCCCATCACCGGGAGCGCGAACATCACCGCGGGCGGAGACGGGAGCGTCGGCTTCGTCTCGCGGGTTCAGTCGACGTTCGCCGGGACGCCGCTCGAAGAGCCGATGAGCGGGCTTTCGACGCGACTGTCGCACGTCCTGCCGTGGCTCCGCCCGGTGTGGATGACGCCGTGGGACCTGTTTTGGGCGGCGTGCGCGGTCGGCGTCGGGCTCACCGCGACCGCCGGCGAACTGTATCTGATGCGTCAGCGACTACTCGACGCGGTCCGCGGGCTGTTCGGGAGATAACGCTGACCCCGCGGCCGACCCCGCGGCGCGCCTTTCGGGGTCGTGTGGTTCGATTGCAGAAGACCATGGCACTCATTAGCCGCGGCTCCATACCCCAGGCTGATGTCCGACCTCATCCTCTACGAACTGCAAGGCTGTCCGTACTGCGCGAAGGTGAAGGACAAACTCGCCGACCTCGACCTCGAATACGAGTCGCGGATGGTCCCCAGCGCTCACGCCGAGCGCGAGGAAGTCGAAGAGGTAAGCGGCCAGACCGGCGTCCCCGTCCTCGTCGACGAGGAACACGGCGTCGAGGGGATGCCCGAGAGCGACGATATCGTCGACTACCTCGAAGAGACCTACGGCTCGGCGGCGTAAGCGCGACCGTCACTGATTTTTCCGCCGGCAGTACAGCTCGCCGCGCACCCCGCGACGATTAGCTCTCGGCGGGGTCGCGGGTCCGCTCGCGAATCAGGTCGCGAATTTCGTCGGGGTCGTCGATGGCGGCGAGTTCCTCACAGCTGACGATGCCGGTGCCGTCGACCGACTCGCGCTTCTGCTGTTCCTCGACGAAGTAGACGGAGCGCGTCCGCGTGATTTCGCCGAGCGACGACATGATTTGGGCGCGCTTCTCGGCACTTCGAGTGAACGGCGAGTGTCCGGTGAGGACGTTCGTCTCCTTTTTCCGCCCGGCGTCTTCGCTGACGGCCTTGAACGGCGCGCGGGCGGTCGGATGGACGGTGAAGCCGGCGCGCGTCAGCACCGACAGGACGTGTTCGTCGTCGGGGTCCACGTCGGGGTCGTCGGGCGTCGGCTCGGCGTCGCGCACGTCCTCCGCGCCCGTGAGCACGTCGACCGGGTTCGAGAAGGGGCGGTCGAACAGCTCTTCGAGGTGAATCGCCACTTCGATGCTCGCGTTCATGCCGTTTTCGTACTTCGAGACGGTGCGCCGCGAGACGCCGAGTTCGGTCGCGAGCTGCCCGAGGCTCCATCCGCGCTCCTGCCGCTCTTCGGCGAGCACGTCGCCGTCGAGGCTCACGTACAGTCCGCCGGGGGCGGCGTAGATGAGCGGGGGAACCTCCTCGACGAACAGGTCCATGGCGGTGTCGGGGTTCAACACCGGCACGCCGTGGCGGAAGTAGACGACGCCGGGTTTGAGGTCCTCGTCTCGGGTTCGAAGCCCGACGACCAACGGCGTGGCGTCGAGATACGAGCCGAGGCGTCGCATCTCCGAGCCGGTGACGCCGTCGAACGCGTCGATGTTCCCCAGTATCTTGAGGAGCAACAGGTCCTCGCCCCTCCGAGCGGCGAGGTCGAAGCTCTTCGGCCGGATGGCGATGCGGTCGCTCACGACGAAGCCCGCGTCTTGGAGCATCGCGGCGACATTACCAACCAGCGCTGACCGGGACATAGGGGGCAATAAGCGATTCGGCCCATAAAGCGTTTTCCCCGATACCGCCGCCCTCGCCGTGGTATCTCCCTTCTCGATGCCGCATTTATATAGCCGTAATCGACCCGAAAGGCGTTACTGCGCCGTCCGGCAATCTCCGCGTATGACCGTCATCGGCCTCGACGACACCGACTCCCGCACCCTCGGGATGTGTACGACCTATCTGGCGACGCTCGTCGCCGAGGCCGTCGAGGCGCGCGGCGGGACCGTCGAGCGGCGACTCCTCGTCCGGCTGAACCCGGCGGTCGAGCACAAGACCCGCGGGAACGCGGCGCTGGCGATTCACACCGACCTCCCCGCGGGCGCGGCGTTCGACCTCGCCCGCGAGGAACTCGACCGCTGGGCCGTCCTCGACGACGACCGGACCAGCCCGGGTGTCGTCGTCGCGCCGGGGTCTCCCGACACGGTTTCGACCGCCGTCGCCGACTTCGCCCGCGACGCCGTCCGCGACTTCCACGACCTCGACGACGCGGTCGCCCTCGCGGAGCGTTCCGGCTTCTTGACCGAGGGGTGGCACGGCGGCCGGGGCCGCATCGGCGCGCTCGCGGCCGTCGGCGCGTGGGCCGCCTTCGACGAGTGGACCTACGAACACATCTCTTACCGCGAGTTTCACCGCTGCGGGACGCCCCGCGAGGTCGACGTCGACTCCGTCTTCGACGCCGCCGACGCGGCGTATCCCGACGCGTGGGACACTGTGGACCGCGAGGAGGGCGAAGCCGTCTGCGTGCCGAACGCGCCGGGACCGATTCTCCACGGCATCCGCGGCGACGACGCCGACACCGTCCGGGAGGTCGCCGCCGCCATCGACTCGGAACCCGTCGACCGCTCGGCGACGTTTCGCACGAATCAGGGGACCGACGCCCACCTCCGGGACGGCGTCGTCTCGGACCTCCGCGACGGCCGCGCCTACCGCGTCGCCGGCACCGTCGCCTCCGACCCGGAGACCCGACCGGGTGGCCACGTCTTTTTCGACCTCGAAGCCGGCGACGCGGTGGTCGCTGTCGCCGCCTTCGAACCGACGAAGCGCTTCCGAAACCGGGTGCGGGCGCTCCGCGTCGGCGACGCGGTCACCGCCTGCGGCGAGGTCGGAGACGGCACGCTCAAACTGGAGAAGTTCGCGGTCCGCGACCTCGTGCGGACGGAACCCGCGACGCCCGTCTGCCCCGACTGCGGGCGGACGATGAAAAGCGCGGGACGGAATCAGGGCTACCGGTGCCGCGACTGCGGGACCGACGCACCCGGCAAAGTCGAGCGGGCGGTCGACCGCGACCTCGAACCCGGCTGGTACGAGGTGCCGCCGTGCGCCCGCCGACACATCGCTAAGCCGCTCGTTCGCGGCGGCTTCGACGCGGCGACGCACCCGGAGCGCTGAGGTCGCGGCTCGCGTGTTCGGCGCTCAGTCCTGAACCACCAGCACGTTCGTGTTCTCGCGGCGGTCGACGAACGACTCCCCGGCGGGCGGTTTCACGTCCACGATGAGCGTTCCGTCCTCGCGGTTCGCGCCGAGTTCGGCGTCAACGTTGACAGTCGCAGACCCGCCGTCATCGCTTTTCGCCGTCGCCACGCCGTCGATTTCGGCGGTCCCCGATTTCACGATGACTGTCGCGCCCTCCACGGGGTTCCCCTCGTGGTCGACGACGGTGAAGTCCAGCGCCTGTTCGCCGGGGCCGACCACGTCCGGCGTCGGCTTCACGTCGAGTTCCGAGGTGGCGAGCCCCTGCACCCCGGAGAGCATGTTGAGCATGACGCTCATGCTGGCGACGCCGACGACGAGAGCGACGACGAGACGAACTGGCAGTCCTTCGATAGCGCGCGTGTCTGACCGGAACATATCGAGCATGGACCGTCTGGCCGCGGGTTCGTATATAAACCCTCGTCCGGGGGTTCAAGTCGCATCGCGCGGCCAGTCCGTGCCATGCACACCATCGGCCGCAAGTCGGACGAGGAAGGCCCGGCCTGTCGACTCGGATGCTACCGCGCCCGCGACGGGAGCGACGGCGCGACCGTCGGCCTCGACGTGAACCGTCCGCACGCGGCCGTCGTCGTCGGCAAGCGCGGCAGCGGGAAGTCCCACACGCTCGGCGTCATGGCCGAAGGACTGGCACGCGCTGCGGGCGTCGCGCCGGTCGTCATCGACCCGATGGGCGTCTTCTGTGGCCTCACCGAGTCGCCGATAGACGCGACGGTTCACGACTCGCCGCGCGTCCGCGCCGACGCGCTCCCGCCGAGCGCGTGGCCGGAGCTGCTCGGTCTCGACCCGACCGCGCCCGCGGGGTCGCTCGTCTGGCGACTCGCGGCCGAGGAAGACTCGTTGGTGGCGATGCGCGGGGCGGTCGACGACGACGACGCCGCCCCCGAGACGCGCAGAGCCGCGGCGAACCACCTCGCGTTGGCCGACTCGTGGGACGTGTTTCACCCCGAGGGACTCGACCCGCGGTCGCTCTGCGGCTCCTCACCCGACGTGCTCGACCTCTCGGGACTGGAGGCGACCCCCGCGAGCGCCGTGGTTCGCGTCGTCGCCCGCGGCCTCTACGACGCCCGCGTCGCGGGCTCGGTCCCCCGAATCCCGTGGCTGCTTCTCGACGAGGCCCACGCGTTCGCCGGCGGGCTCGCAGACCCCGCGCTTCGAACCCTTCTCACGCGCGGGCGAGCCCCCGGCGTCGGCGTCGTCCTCGCGACCCAGCGCCCCTCGGCGCTCCCCGAGGTCGCGGTCTCGCAGGCCGACCTCCGGGTCGTCCACCGACTCACCGCCGGCCCCGACGTGTCGGCGATGGCCGCCGCCGACCCGACGTACTTCGACGAGTCGCTCCGCGCTCGGCTCCCGCGGGAACGCGGCTGTGCGCTCGTCGTCGACGACACCACGGAGACCGTCCACGACGTTCGGGTTCGCCCCCGTGAGACGCCCGACGGCGGCGCGACGCCGCGGGCGGTCTCCGCGCCTGGCAGTTCCGAAACCATAGAGTAGCCTCCCCGGAGTACTGCCGTATGGACCGCTCGGAACTGGCGTTGGTCGCCCTCGGCGGGTTCGCCGGCGCGACGCTTCGCTACGCCGTCTCCGTCGCGATTCCCGGCGCGGGCGGCACGCTCGCGGTGAACGTCCTCGGGAGCTTCGCCCTCGGGACGTTCATCACGTCGGTCTCCTCCCGCCGGGCGCAGCTGTTCTTCGGAACCGGGCTGCTCTCGTCGTTCACGACGTACAGCACGTTCGCCGTCCAGACCGCGTCGCTGTCGCCGGTGGGCGGCGCGCTCAACGTCGGCGCGAACTACGCGCTCGGCTTCGCCGCCGCCGCGCTCGGCCTCGCGTTCGGGGGGCGGCGGTGACTCCCTCGCTGCTCTCGGCCGTCCTCGTCGGCGTCGGCGGGATGGGTGGCGCAGTCGCCCGGCACACCGTCGACCAGCGAGTCGTCGGCAAGTGGAGCACCGTCACCGTCAACGTCCTCGGGAGCGTCGCGCTGGGATTCATCGTCACTGCGTCCGTCGGCGACGCGGCCGCGAAGCTCGCCGGAACCGGCTTCTGCGGGGCCTTCACGACCTTTTCGTCGTTTGCGGTCGGCGTCGCGGAACTCGCAGAGGCGGGCGATTACGACACGGCCGCTCGGTACGCCTTCGGAACGTTGGTGGCGGCGTTGGTCGGCGTGGCGATTGGTGGTGTGGTCGGTGGGTTGGTTGGCTGACTGCGGAGCGCGGCGGTAGGTGGGTAATTCGTCGAAACGTACGCCCGAGGCGGGAGTTCACCGAACAGCGTGAGGTGAACTCAGGAACTCCCGTGAGTGAACGACGTGAACGAACGGGTGTGACGGGATTTGAACCTCAGTCGCTCTGCTCGCTATCGCTCGCTTCGCTCCTTGGTTCAAATCCTATCTGCCAACGTTCACAAATGTCACTCGCTGTCGCTTGGCGACGAGACGCCTCGCTGGAGGAGTTGAAATCAGAGAAGCGCCCGAGGCGGGATTTGAACCGTGCCGACGTCGCTCGTTTCTCTCGCTCGTCGTCGGGTTCAATCCCTTTTGGGGTATTCACGAGAATTACGGCCGCGCCGAGACGAGACTCGGCGCTCAGCGAGTAATTCATCGAAAAGTACGCCCGAGGCGGGATTTGAACCCGCGTCACGACCGTGACAGGGTCGTATGATGGGCCACTACACCACCCGGGCTTACTGAAGTGAGTTTGCGGTACGGAGAGCGCCCGAGGCGGGATTTGAACCCGCGTCACGACCGTGACAGGGTCGTATGATGGGCCACTACACCACCCGGGCCCTCCGTCTGCACTCATCCGTAGCCGAGGTTTATAGATAAGACTTACCATCTGGGCTGCCCTTGGCCCGCGGTACCGCGATTCTCGCCCCGAAGACATTTATATCGTGACATCCCATGCCAACGTGTGACGATTCGCGCATCTCCGGTGCGTGACTGCCGATAGCGTCGCCTTTCTTCGACGCAGTTGGCAAGGGTTAAATGGGTGCGTCCCAAAATCAGCCGTAGTATCCCGTGACAGCTTCTTCCAGCACCCAGCAGCACCATACATGGTAGACGTAAGCCAACACAAACTGGTTCCGGAACACACGAAACTCGACGACGAGGCCGTCGAGGACGTGTTACAGGAGTACAACGTCGAGAAGACGAATCTCCCGAAGATCAAGCTGAAGGACCCGGCGCTCCCCGAGGACGCAGAGCCCGGCGACGTCATCAAGATCGTTCGGAACTCTCGAACGACAGACAAAGCAGTCGTATACCGACTGGTGATTGAATGAACCGACAAGCGCGACGCGAGGTCTCTCGCAAGTACTTCTCCGAAGAACGGCTCGCTGAACACCACTTCCGCTCGTTTAACGCGTTCCTCGAACGCGGCATGATGGACGTCGTCGAGGAGAAGGCGACCATCGAAACGGACATCGGCGACAAGGAGGGCGAGGAACCCGTCTACGTCGAGCTCGGTGGCGTCCGCGTGGAGACGCCCCGCGTCCGCGAGGCCGACGGCTCCGAGGAACTGCTCTTCCCGCAGGAAGCGCGCCTGCGTAACATCACCTACTCCGCCCCCGTGTTCATGGAGATGTCCATCGTCCGCGGCGGCGAGGAAGAAGAGGAGGTCGTCGTCGACACCGCGGAGACGAAGGTCGGCCGGATGCCCATCATGGTCGGCTCCTCGAAGTGCAACATCGCGGAGCTCTCCGACGAGGACCTCGTCGAAATCGGCGAGGACCCCGTCGACCCCGGCGGCTACTTCATCGTCAACGGCTCCGAGCGCGTGCTCATGACCTCGGAGGACCTGGCGCCGAACAAGATTCTCGCCGAGTACGACACGAAGTACGGCGACGAGATTCAGGTCGCGAAGACGTTCAGCCAGCGCCGCGGCTACCGCGCGCTCGTGCTCTGTGAACGCAACCGCGAGGGACTCCTCGAAGTGTCGTTCCCGTCCGTCTCCGGGAGCGTCAACTTCGTCACGCTCGTCCGCGCGCTCGGTCTCGAATCGGACGAGGAAATCGTCCACCGCGTCTCCGACGACCCGGAGATTGTGAAGTTCATGCTCGAGAACCTTGAGGAGGCCGAGGTGCAGACCCAAGAGCAGGCCATCGAGGCGCTCGGCAAGCGCGTCGCCGGCGGGCAGGGCAAGAACTACCAGCTTAAGCGCGCCAACTACGTCATCGACCGCTACCTGCTTCCGCACCTCCACGAGGAGGGCGCGGAAGAAGAGGAGGTGCGCATGAACAAGGCGTACTACCTCTGTCGCATGGCCGAGGCGTGTTTCGAACTCGCGCTCCAGCGCCGCGACTCCGACGACAAGGACCACTACGCCAACAAGCGCCTGAAGGTCTCCGGCGACCTCATGAAGGACCTCTTCCGGACGGCGCTCAACAAGCTGGCGCGCGACGTGAAGTACCAGCTCGAACGCGCTAACATGCGAAACCGGAACCTGACGGTCAACACCGTCGTCCGGTCCGACGTGCTCACCGAGCGGCTCGAACACCCCATCGCGACGGGCAACTGGGTCGGCGGCCGCTCCGGCGTCTCCCAGCTCGTCGACCGTACCGACTACATGGGTGTGCTGTCGCACCTTCGCCGCCTTCGCAGTCCGCTGTCGCGGTCGCAGCCGCACTTCGAGGCGCGCGACCTGCACGCGACCCAGTGGGGTCGCATCTGTCCCTCCGAGACCCCCGAGGGACCGAACTGCGGGCTGGTGAAGAACTTCGCGCAGGCGATGGAGCTCTCCCAGAACGTCGAAGACGAACAGTCGCTGAAACGAGAACTCGCGTCGATGGGTGTCGAGGGTATCCCCGGCATCGACAGCGTCGACGCCGCACCCGCGGACGACTAACATGGCTCAGGCACAGCGAGAAGCGAAAGTATACGTCAACGGTAGTCTCGTCGGGACCCACCCGGACCCCAACCAACTCGCGGCACAGATTCGAGAGGCGCGCCGCCGCGGCGACGTGAGCCAGATGGTGAACGTCTCCGTCAAAGAGCGCACCCGCGAAGTCATCATCAACGCCGACGCGGGCCGCGCCCGCCGTCCGCTCATCGTCGTCGAAGACGGCGAGCCGCTCCTCGACGACGACCACGTCGAGGCGCTCGACAACGACGAACTCGACTTCGACGACCTCGTCGAGCGCGGGCTCGTCGAGTTCATCGACGCCGAGGAGGAAGAAGACATCTACGTCGCGGTCGACGAGGACGAACTCAACGAGGACCACACGCACCTCGAAATCGACCCGCAGCTCATCTTCGGCATCGGTGCCGGGATGATTCCGTACCCGGAACACAACGCCTCGCCCCGCATTACGATGGGGGCAGGGATGATGAAGCAGTCGCTGGGGCTGCCCGCGGCGAACTACCGCATCCGCCCGGACACCCGCCAGCACCTCATGCACTACCCGCAGCTCTCGATGGTCAAAACGCAGACCACGGAGCAAATCGGGTTCGACGAGCGACCCGCGGCCCAGAACTTCGTCGTGGCCGTCATGTCCTACGAGGGCTTCAACATCGAGGACGCGCTCGTCATGAACAAGGGCTCCGTCGAACGCGCGCTCGCCCGCTCGCACTTCTTCCGCACCTACGAGGGCGAAGAGCGCCGCTACCCCGGCGGTCAGGAAGACCGCTTCGAGATTCCGTCGCAGGACGTGCGCGGCGCGCGCGGCGAAGACGCGTACTCGCACCTCGACGAGGACGGCCTCGTCAACCCCGAGACGGTCGTCGACGAGAACTCCGTGCTGCTCGGCAAGACCTCGCCGCCGCGGTTCCTCGAAGAACCCGACGACATGGCGGGACTCTCGCCGCAGAAGCGCCGCGAGACCTCCGTCACGATGCGCTCGGGCGAATCCGGCGTCGTGGACACGGTCACGCTCATGGAGGGCGAAGACGGCTCGAAGCTCGCCAAGGTGTCCGTCCGCGACCAGCGCGTTCCGGAACTCGGCGACAAGTTCGCGTCCCGTCACGGACAGAAGGGCGTCGTGGGCCACCTGGCTCCCCAGGAGGACATGCCCTTCACCGCCGACGGCGTCGTTCCCGACCTCGTCCTCAACCCGCACGCCCTGCCGTCGCGCATGACGGTCGGCCACGTGCTGGAGATGCTCGGCGGGAAGGTCGGTGCGCTCGAAGGTCGCCGCGTCGACGGCACCGCCTTCCAGGGCGAAAACGAAGAGGAACTCCGCTCGGCGCTCGAAGAGCGCGGCTTCATGTCCTCCGGCAAGGAGGTCATGTACTCCGGCGTCACCGGCGAGAAGATCGAGGCCGAAATCTTCGTCGGCATCATCTTCTACCACAAGCTGTACCACATGGTGAGCAACAAGCTGCACGCCCGCTCGCGCGGTCCCGTGCAGGTGCTCACCCGCCAGCCGACGGAGGGTCGCGCCCGCGAGGGTGGCCTCCGTCTCGGGGAGATGGAGCGCGACACCGTCATCGGCCACGGGGCCGCGATGGTGCTCCAGGAGCGCCTGCTCGACTCCTCCGACAAGGAGAAGGTCTACATCTCCGCCGACACCGGCATGGTCGCCGTCGAGGACCGCGACCAGCGCCGCATCTACGACCCGGTCACCGGCGACGAGGACAACATCCACGAAATCGAGATCAGCTACGCGTTCAAGCTGCTTCTCGACGAGATGGTCGCGCTCGGCGTCCGCCCGCGAATCGAACTGAAGGACGCGGTCTAACCACTCATGTCAATGCAGACACCCAAAGAAATCGGCAGCATCCAGTTCGGGTTGATGGACCCGGAGACGTACCGAGACATGTCCGCGACGAAGGTCATCACCGCGGACACCTACGACGACGACGGCTACCCAATCGACATGGGTCTCATGGACCCGCGGCTGGGCGTCATCGACCCCGGGCTGCAATGCCGCACCTGCGGCCAGCACTCCGGGTCGTGTAACGGGCACTTCGGCCACATCGAACTGGCCGCGCCCGTCATCCACGTCGGCTTCACGAAGCTCATCCGTCGCCTGCTCCGCTCGACGTGTCGGGAGTGCGGTCGCCTCTCGCTGACGGACGAGGAAGCAGACGAGTACCGCGACAAGCTCGGTCGCACGAAGGAACTCGGCGACGACTGGAGCGACGTGATGAAGTCGGCGGTCCGGCAGGCCCGCAAGGCCAACCGCTGTCCCCACTGCGGCTCGCCGCAGCACGACATCAAACACGAGAAGCCGACGACCTACTACGAGGTCCAGAACGTGCTCGCCGGGGACTACTCCGAGCGCATCGCCGAAGCGATGCAGCCCGACCCCGACGACGAGGACGACGAGGGCGTCGATCCCGTCACCCTCGCCAACGAGACCGGTCTCGACGCCGAGCGCGTCAATCAGGTGCTCGCCGGCGAGTTCCGCCCGGTCGGCGACGACCGCAAGGCGCTCGAAAAGGCGCTCGACCTCGACCTCACCGAGGAGGACATGAACAAGCTGATGCCCTCGGACATCCGCGACTGGTTCGAGGACGTCCCGGACGAGGACCTCGTCACGCTCGGCATCGACCCCGACCGGTCGCGCCCCGAGTGGATGATTCTGACCGTCCTCCCCGTCCCGCCGGTCACGGCGCGTCCCTCCATCACGCTGGACAACGGCCAGCGCTCGGAGGACGACCTGACCCACAAGCTCGTGGACATCATCCGCATCAACCAGCGGTTCATGGAGAACCGCGAGGCGGGTGCGCCGCAGCTGATTATCGAGGACCTGTGGGAACTGCTCCAGTACCACGTCACCACGTTCATCGACAACGAGATTTCGGGCACGCCGCCGGCGCGTCACCGCTCCGGCCGCCCGCTGAAGACGCTCAGCCAGCGCCTGAAGGGCAAGGAGGGTCGCTTCCGCGGCTCCCTGTCCGGGAAGCGCGTCAACTTCTCGGCGCGTACCGTCATCTCGCCGGACCCGACGCTCTCGCTCAACGAGGTCGGCGTCCCGGACCGCGTCGCGTCCGAGATGACCCAGACGATGAACGTCACCGAGCGCAACATCGACGAGGCTCGGCAGTACGTCCGTAACGGCCCCGAGAGCCACCCCGGCGCGAACTACGTCCGCCGCCCGGACGGCCGCCGCCTGAAGGTGACAGAGAAGAACTGCGAGGAACTCGCGGAGAAGGTCGAACTCGGCTGGGAGGTCAACCGCCACCTCGTCGACGGCGACATCGTCATCTTCAACCGACAGCCGTCGCTGCACCGGATGTCCATCATGGCGCACGAAGTCGTCGTGATGCCGTACAAGACGTTCCGCCTGAACACCGTCGTCTGTCCGCCGTACAACGCCGACTTCGACGGCGACGAGATGAACATGCACGCCCTCCAGAACGAGGAGGCCCGTGCCGAGGCGCGCGTTCTCATGCGCGTCCAAGAGCAGATTCTCTCGCCGCGCTTCGGTGAGAACATCATCGGCGCGATTCAGGACCACATTTCGGGCACCTACCTGCTCACCCACGACAACCCCGAGTTCGTCGAGACGCAGGCGCTCGACCTGCTTCGCGCGACGCGCGTGGACACGCTCCCAGAGCCCGCGGGCGAAAACGAGGACGGTCAGCCCTACTGGACCGGCCAGCAGATCTTCTCCGAACTCCTGCCGGACGACCTGAACATGGAGTTCACCTCGAAGGTCGGCGACACGGTCACCATCGAGGACGGCCAGCTCGTGCAGGGCACCATCGACGAGGACGCCGTCGGCGCGTTCGGCGGCGAAATCGTCGACGCCCTCGCCAAGGACTACTCGAAGACGCGCTCGCGCATCTTCATCAACGAGATTGCCTCGCTGGCGATGCGCGCCATCATGCACTTCGGGCTGTCTATCGGTATCGACGACGAGTCCATCCCGGACGAGGCGACGGCGCAGGTCGACGAGGCCATCGACGCCGCCTACGACAAGATTCAGGAGCTCATCGAAATCTACGAGGCGGGCGAGCTCGAATCGCTGCCGGGTCGCTCCGTCGACGAGACGCTGGAGATGAAGATCATGCAGCGCCTCGGCAAGGCGCGCGACTCCGCCGGCGAAATCGCGGAGGACCACTTCGAGGAGGACAACCCCGCGGTCGTGATGTCGAAGTCCGGCGCGCGTGCGTCCATGCTCAACCTGACCCAGATGGCCGGCTGTGTCGGCCAGCAGGCGGTTCGGGGCGAGCGCATCAACCGCGGCTACGAGGGCCGCACCCTGAGCCACTACCAGAAAGGCGACCTCTCGGCCGAGGCCCACGGCTTCGTCGAGAACTCCTACCGCGCCGGCCTCACCCCGCGTGAGTTCTTCTTCCACGCGATGGGTGGTCGCGAAGGGCTGGTCGACACGGCAGTCCGGACCTCGAAGTCCGGGTACTTGCAGCGTCGGCTCATCAACGCGCTGTCCGAGCTCGAAGCGCAGTACGACGGCTCCGTCCGCGACACGTCGGGGACCATCGTCCAGTTCGAGTTCGGTGAGGACGGCACGAGCCCCGTGAAGGTCTCGTCCGACGACGAGACGCCTATCGACGTCGAGAACATCGCCGACCGCATCCTCACCTCGGAGTTCAGCTCCGACGAGGAGAAGGAACGCTTCCTCGGCGAGCGCGCACCGCCGACCAACCTCTCCGAGCACGCTGAACCGCGTGTCGACGCCCGTGCGGGGGTCGAATCCGATGACTGATACCGACGCAACCGCCGACTACGAGTTCGTCGACGACGCCATCGTCGACGTCGTCGAGTCCAAAGAGCTGTCTCGACGCCTGAAGGACCGCATCTACCAGACCATCGAAGAGCGCGAGGGCGTCACCCTCGACCAGGCCGGCGAAATCGCGCAGGCCGTCGAGGCGCGCTACCTCGACACCCGCGTCGACCCGCTCGACCCCGTCGGGACGGTGTCGGCGCAGTCCATCGGTGAGCCGGGGACGCAGATGACGATGAACACGTTCCACTACGCGGGCGTCGCCGAAATCGACGTCACGCAGGGGCTGCCGCGGCTCATCGAGCTGGTGGACGCGCGGAAGACCCCCGACACGCCGATGATGACGGTGTACCTCGAAGACGAGTACGCGAACAACCGCGAACTCGCCCACCAGGTCGTCTGGAACATCGAGTCCACGAAGATTCTGGCGCTCGGCGATATCTCGACGAACGTCGCCGACATGGTCGTGCAGGTCAACCTCAACGACGAGACGCTCCTCGAACGCTGGCCGACGTACGACGACGAGGGCGTCGTCGCGAGCGAGATTGCCGAAACCATCGAGGACGCGCTCGGCATCAAGACCCGCCGCGAGGGGACGCTCATCGAGTTCGGCCCCGAGAGCCCGAGCTACCGCCGGCTCCTCCAACTCGTCGAGGAGCTGCGCGACATCGTGTTCAAGGGCATCGAGGAGGTCTCCCGCGTCGTCATCCGGAAGGAGAACAACGAGGACACCGACGAAGAGGAGTTCGTCCTCTACACCGAGGGCTCGGCGTTCGGCGACGCGCTCGCCATCGAGGGCGTCGACGCCTCCCGCACCACCTCGAACAACATCCACGAGGTGCACAAGCAGCTCGGCATCGAGGCCGCCCGCGAGGCCATCATCGACGAGACGATGAACACGCTGCGCGAGCAGGGTCTCGACGACGTGAACATCCGCCACCTGATGCTCGTCGCGGACATCATGACGAACGACGGGACCATCGAGTCCATCGGCCGTCACGGTATCTCCGGGTCGAAGGACTCCGTCCTCGCCCGCGCCGCGTTCGAGGTCACGGTCAACCACCTGCTCGACGCCGCCATCCACGGCGAGGAAGACGACCTCGACGGCGTCATCGAGAACGTCATCGTCGGCAAGCCGATCGCTATCGGCACCGGCGACGTGGACCTCCGCATGGGTTCGCTCGACGTCGAGGACGCGGACGCCAACGCGGCACCCGAACCGTCCGACGACTGACGATGAAAGTTACGCTGTCGGATACGGCCCGGCGCTTCATCGCCCTCTTCGAGGAGGAGACGGAGGCGACCGCCCACGACTGTCTCGTCTTCGACGACCGGGTCGTCTTCCTCGTCGCCGCGGGCGACATGGCGACGGCCATCGGTCCGGGCGGGCGGACCGTCCAGTCGGTCGAACGCCAACTCGGCCGGACGGTCGAACTGGTCGAGGACGCCGACACGCCCGAGGCGTTCGTCGCGAGCGCGCTCGCGCCGGCGGCCGTCCGACACGTAACGCTCTCGCGGCAGAACGACACCGTCGCGTACGTCGAGGTCGCCGAAGCCGACCGCGGCGTCGCCATCGGCGCGAGCGGGAAGACCATCGACACCGCCCGCGAGTTGGCGCGTCGCCACTACGACATCGACGACATCCAGTTGACGTAACGCGGCGGCCGACTCGACCACACGTTTTTGTCCCCACCGAACGGCGAGCTACGCATGTCGTCGATACGACCGTCGGTCGGGGTCACCGCCGGGCAACTCGACCCGACGCAGTTTGCGGACTACGAGGAGCTCGCGAGCGCGACCGCGGGGTTCGCCGCCGCGGCGGTCGTGGTCTATCTCGTCGGCCGGCTGCTGTTGGTCCCCGGCGTGACGCGACTCGTCAGCGCCCGGAACCGGAACAACCCGACGTTGCAGTCGGCGACGGAGACCTACGCGCACGCCGTCGTCATCGCGCTCGCGACGCTTGCGGGCGTCGTCGGCGCGGGCTACGCCTCGGTGCTGACCGACACCGCGCTCATCGTCGCGGCGCTGACGCTCGTCGTCGGCGTCGCCGGACAGGAGGTCATCGGCGCGCTCATCAGCGGGCTCTTTCTCGTTGCCGACCCGGACTTCAACGTCGGCGACTGGATATCGTGGCCGGGCGGCGAGGGCGTCGTCGAGGCGGTCGACTTCCGGGTCACGCGCGTGCGGACGGTGAACAACGAGACCATCTCCGTGCCGAACACGGAGCTGACGACGAACGCCCTCACCCGCCCGTACGGCCGAGAGCGCTACCGACTCACCGAACGCGTCGATATCGCGTACGCCGACGACGCGGAACTGGCGCTCCGCGAACTCGTCGAGACGGCGCGGGAGGACGACCGCGTGCTGGACGACCCGGAGCCGACCGCGCGCATCGTCGAGTTCGCCGGGAGTTCGGTCGGGCTCCAGACGGAGTTCTGGGTCGGCTCGCCGATGGACGCAAATCTCGTCGATGTTCGCTCGCAGTACCGACGGCGCGTCAAGCGACGGTTCGACGAGGAGGGGCTGACGCTCGGGCCGGCGTCGGGCCGCGAAGTCAGCGGCCGCCTCGACGTGGACCTCGTCGGGGGGCGCGACGGCGAGTGAGCCGCCCGCGAGACCGGAAACCCCCCGGTGTGGCGGTCGTTCGCATGCGTGGGTGAAACGACACCATCTCCGGGCGGTTTAGTCCCTCTTCGACGCGGAGGCGCCGTCGTTCGAATCTACGAAACGACCTCAGATGCCTCCTTAGGGGTCGCTAATCGCTCCTGAAGCCGTCTCGTCGGATTCGAAAAGGGAGGCTTAAGTAGCTCCATCCGGAACTGTTGTTCACTATGGCGAACGGCAAATACGCCGCGCGCAAGCTCAAGCAGGACCGGCAGAAGCGCCGCTGGTCCGACTCTGAGTACGCGCGCCGTGAGCGCGGTCTCGGCAAGAAGTCCGACCCGCTCGAGGGTGCCCCGCAGGGTCGCGGCATCGTCCTCGAGAAGGTCGGTATCGAAGCAAAGCAGCCGAACTCGGCGATTCGGAAATGCGTCCGTGTTCAGCTCATCAAGAACGGAAAGCAGGTCACCGCCTTCTGTCCCGGTGACGGCGCGATTTCGTTCATCGACGAGCACGACGAAGTCACCATCGCCGGTATCGGTGGCGCGAAGGGTCGCGCGATGGGTGACCTTTCGGGTGTCAACTACAAGGTCGAGAAGGTCAACGGCGTCTCGATGATCGAACTCGTCCGCGGGAACGCCGAAAAGCCGGTGCGCTAACCATGTCGGAAAGCGACGCACCCGAACCCGAGTCCCCGGCGAGCAGCGAGGAAGCAAAGGAGAACGCGCTTCTGTTCGGCGTCTGGGACGTCTCCGAGATGGAGTACACCGACCCCAGCATGAGCCGGTACATCAAGGCGACGCCCATCGCCCACACGATGGGTCGTCACGCCTCGAAGCAGTTCCAGAAGTCCGAAATCAGCATCGTCGAGCGGCTCATCAACCGCCTGATGCAGACCGAGGACAACACGGGACACAAGCAGAAGACGAGCAAAATCGTCAAGGACGCGTTCGAAATCGTCAACGAGCGCACCGAGGAGAACCCCGTGCAGGTGCTCATCCGCGCGGTCGAGAACGCCGGTCCCCGCGAGGAGACCGTCCGCCTCAAGTACGGCGGCATCTCGGTCCCGCAGGCCGTCGACGTCGCCCCGCAGCGCCGCGTCGACGAGGCGCTGAAGTTCATCGCGCAGGGCACGCTCAGCGGCTCCTACAAGACGACGACCACCGCCGCCGAGGCGCTCGCACAGCAGCTCATCGGCGCGGCCGACTACGACGTCCAGACGTACGCTATCTCCCAGAAAGAGGAGAAAGAGCGCGTCGCCGAAGCCGCCCGGTAATCTCTCCACTCTCTTTCGTTTTTCACTGCGCCGAGTGGCGACGCCGTACGCCGGCACGCCACGCCCGCGGACCGTTCGCCCGTCCGCTCGCGGTCGGTGCGCGGCGCTCAGTCGGCGGCCACTCCGGGGTTGACGACGTAGCGTTTCACCACGTCGACGAGCGTCCGGCGGTACTCGCTTTTCGAGGGGTCGGCGGCGAGCGTTCGGAACCGCTCTTTGAACGTGTCGAGCGACACCGACGGCGCGTCGTCGGCCGCGGCGTGCGCGAGGTCGTACAGCCGGTGGTCCGACCCGACGAGGTCGTGTCGCTCCACGAGCGCGAGCGCAAACGCGGCGTTCACGGCCGTGATTTCGGGGTCCGACCCGGCGGTGACGAGCCGAGAGCCCGGCCGCCCGGACGCCTGCGGCCGGTCGGCGAGCGCCGCGGCCAATTGCGATTCGAGGAACTGCACGAGTTTGTCCGCGGGCGCGACAGACAGCGTCAGGTCGTCGGCGTAGATGTCCTTGCAGTGGTTGGCAATCTGATAGCAGTGCGCGAGCTTTCGGCGCTCGACGGTCCGGCCCGCGAGCGCGAGAAAGACCGCCTCGCGCGTCGACTGGTAGTGCGAGACGTGGCCTTCCTCGTTTCGGGCCATGTGCGAGAGCTCGTGGAGCGCGAGCTCGCGGGCCATCGCGCTGGTGGCGGCCTGTCGGGAGATGTTGAGGACGTGACGGTCCTGATAGTGGCCGGCCCACGTTCGGGTGTCGGGGTCGTCCCGCACGCGCACGAACACGGGGTACGAAAGCTCGAACTCGGTTTCGAACAGGTCGGCGGCGCTCAAGAACGGGTCTGCCGGTGCGCCCCCGACGACTCGGAGGTCCATTCAAGTTGAGGAATGTTATCAACCAACATGACTCTTGCGCCGAGCGCGGCGACGAGATTCGCGTCCGGCGGACAGTCGCGCCTATCGTGACAAAAATGCTCATACCCCGGCGGTAGGGCGGCTGAAAATGGGAAATCCGCTCGGCAAAAACACTACTCTTTTGACCCTCCTGCCGGTAGACCCCTGTATAATGGGCCGACGAAAGAAGATCGTCCAGGAATGTGAGAAACTGATGGACAAGCCGGAGCAGATCCGGAACATCGCCATCGCCGCTCACGTCGACCACGGTAAGACGACCCTCTCCGACAACCTCCTCGCAGGTGCGGGCATGATCTCCGACGAGACTGCCGGCCAGCAGCTCGCGATGGACACGAAGGAAGACGAACAGGAACGCGGCATCACCATCGACGCCGCAAACGTCTCGATGACCCACGAATGGGAAGGCGAGAACCACCTCATCAACCTCATCGACACGCCGGGCCACGTCGACTTCGGTGGCGACGTGACCCGCGCGATGCGCGCCGTCGACGGCGCGCTCGTCGTCGTCGACGCCGTCGAGGGAGCCATGCCGCAGACCGAGACGGTCCTGCGTCAGGCGCTCCGCGAGGGCGTCAAGCCGGCGCTTTTCATCAACAAGGTCGACCGCCTCATCAACGAACTGCAGGAAGGTCCCGAGGAGATGCAGAAGCGCCTCGTCGACGTCATCTCCGACGTCAACGAGCTTATCCGCGGGATGACCGAGGAGAAGGACTACGACTGGACGGTCTCCGTCGAAGACGGCACCGTCGCCTTCGGGTCCGCCCTCTACAAGTGGGGCGTCTCCATGCCGTCGATGGAGGAGACCGGCATCTCCTTCGGCGACATCATGGAACTCGAACGCGGCGGCGACCGCCAGGAACTCCACGAGCGCACGCCGCTTTCGGACGTCGTCCTCGACATGGTCGCGGAGCACTTCCCCAACCCGCTCGACGCCCAGCCCCGTCGTATCCCGACGGTCTGGCGCGGTGACTCCGAGTCCGACCTCGCGCGCCAGATGCGCGAAGTCGACGACGACGGCGAAGTCGTCTTCATGGCGACCGACATCTCGATGGACCCCCACGCGGGCGAAATCGCCACGGGTCGCCTGTTCTCCGGGACCATCCGCAAGGGCCAGGAGCTCTACGTCTCCGGGACCGCGGGCAAGAACCGCGTCCAGTCCGTCGGTGTGTTCATGGGCGGCGAGCGCGAGGAACTCGACCGCGGCGTTCCCGCGGGGAACATCGCGGCCGTCACGGGGCTCCGTGACGCCATCGCGGGTTCCACCGTCTCGTCCGTCGAGATGACGCCGTTCGAGTCCATCGAGCACATCTCCGAGCCTGTCATCACGAAGTCCGTCGAGGCAGAGCGCATGGACGACCTGCCGAAGCTCATCCAGACGCTCCAGCAGGTCGCAAAGGAGGACCCGACCATCCGCATCGAGATTAACGAGGACACGGGCGAGCACCTCATCTCCGGTCAGGGCGAGCTCCACCTCGAAGTCATCACCCAGCGAATCCGCGACAACCAGGGCATCCCGGTCCGCACCGGTGAGCCGATTGTCGTCTACCGCGAGCAGGTCCAGGGCGAGTCCCACGAGGTCGAAGGTGTCTCCCCGAACCGCCACAACAAGTTCTACATCACGGCGGAGCCCCTCTCGCAGGACATCGTCGACTCCATCAAGCTCGGCGAGATTTCGATGGACATGCCCGAACTGGAGCGCCGCGAGGCGCTGCAGGAAGCCGGCATGGACAAGGACACGTCCCAGAACGTCGAACACATCCACGGGACGAACATCCTCATCGACGACACGAAGGGTATCCAGCACCTCAACGAGACGATGGAACTCGTCATCGAGGGTCTCGAAGAGGCGCTCGACGACGGTCCGCTCGCCGCGGAACCCGTTCAGGGGACGCTCCTGCGACTCCACGACGCGCGGCTCCACGAGGACACCATCCACCGCGGTCCCGCCCAGGTTATCCCTGCGACGCGCGACGCGGTCCACCGCGCGCTCATCGCGGGCCAGGTGAAGCTCCTCGAACCCATCCAGAACGTCCGCATCGACGTTCCGTCCGAGTACATGGGCTCGGCCTCCGGCGAGATTCAGGGTCGCCGCGGCCGCGTCGACGACATGTACCAGGAGGGTGACCTCATGGTCATCGAGGGCATCGCGCCCGTCGAAGAGATGATCGGCTTCTCGTCTGACGTGCGCTCCGCGACGGAAGGTCGCGCCTCCTGGAACACGGAGAACGCCGGCTTCCGCGTGCTCTCGGACAACCTCCAGCGCGAGAAGATTATGGAGATCCGCGAGCGCAAGGGCATGAAGCTCGAGCTCTCGCAGGCTATCGACTACATCTAAGCGCGACCCTTCGCGCTTTCTTTCGTTTTTTCACCCGGGCAGCGATAGCCCCGGTCCGTCGGCCCCATCCGCGCCGCATCTACCGTTCGCTTCGCTTCTCGGCGGCCGTCTGTGACACATGCCAGCACGCTCCCGGCGTCGGCAAACCGTGTCGGCTGCGAAGGCTTATACCGCGTGGCCGAATCACGGGTAGATATGCGTAAGGGTACGTCTCTCGACTCCTGGCGCGACGACGCGAAACCACGACCGAACCGCGCGTCGCGGACAACAGCGTCGGGACGGCCCACGGAGGTGGGGCGATGAGCGCACAGGACCTCGACGGCGAGAGCGACGCCGAGGCCGACGGAAGCGGCGAGATGCCGAAACCGCACACGATTCGGCTCGAACTCGTCGACGAGCCCGGACAGCTTTTGGCCGCGCTCAAGCCCATCTCCGACAACGGCGGGAATCTGCTTTCCATCTTCCACGAGCGCGGGAGCCTGACGCCGCGCGGACACATCCCCGTGGAGGTCGACCTCGAATGCCCGCCCGACCGCTTCGCGCGTATCGTCGAGGCGCTCCGCGACGCCGGCGTCAACGTCATCCGCGCCGGCGCGGAGCACTTCGGCGAAGAGGTGATGGTTATCCTCGTCGGCGACATCGTCGACTCCGACCTCTCGGACACGCTCCACCGAATCGAGTCCTCGGCGGACGCGACGCTTCAGGACCTGTCGCTGTCGGCCCGCGAGGGGACCGACGAGGCGTCGAGCGCCCGGCTCCGACTCGCGGTCCGCTCCGGGCGCGTCGACGAGACGCTCGGAGTCGTCCGTGACATCGCCGCCGAGAAGGAGCTACACGTCGTCGAACCGCTCGCGGAGGGGTCCCAATGAGCCTCAGACTCGCCGTGCTCGGCGCGGGCGCGGTCGGCGGCTCGGTGCTCGACCTCGCGGGCGACTACGGGCACGAGGTCGTCGCCTTCGCGGACTCGTCGTCCTCCGTGGTCGACCCGGACGGTCTCGACCCGAGCGCGGTCCACGACCGCAAGGAACGCGAGGGCGTGGTCGGCGGGGCGGACCCCGGAGCGGTGTTCGACGTCGACTACGACGTGTTAGTGGAGGCGACGCCGACGACGCTCGGTGACGCCGAACCCGGCTTCTCGCACGTCGAGCGGGCGCTGGCCGACGACCGCCACGTGGTGCTCGCGAACAAAGGCCCGGTCGCGGAACGGTACGCCGACCTGCGCGCGCTCGAAGCCGAAAGCGGAGGGACGGTGCAGTTCGAGGCGGCCGTCGGCGGCGCGATTCCCATCCTCTCGACTATCTCGGACCTCGGCGCGCCGCACGTGACCGCCGCGCGCGGCGTGCTGAACGGGACGGCGAACTTCATCCTCTCGCGGATGGCCGCCGAGGGACTCGATTACGAGCACGTCCTCGCGGAAGCCCAAGACCTCGGCGTCGCGGAGGCCGACCCGACCTTCGACGTCGACGGCATCGACGCCGCGCTGAAGTTCGTCATCCTCGCGAACGTCCTCTCCGACGGCGAGACGGAGTACGCGCTCGACGACGCCGCAGTCGAGGGAATCCGCAACGTCCCGGGGACGGCGCTCGACCTCGCCGCCGAGGACGGCCGGACGGTCAGACTCATCGGTGAGGCGACCGCCGACGGGGTTCGCGTGGCTCCGCGGCTGATTCCGCAGGGCTCCGCGCTGTCGGTCACGGGCACGCAGAACATCGTCCAGTTGGAGACCAAACACGCGGGGCAGCTGAACATCAGCGGCCGCGGAGCGGGCGGTCCCGAGACGGCGACGGCCGTCTTGTCCGACGTTTCTCGGCTCGAATAGGCGTACAGAGGGCTCGTACCTCTCGTTTTCTTCGACTGTCGACTTCAGCTAAACTCCCTGCCCCCACGACCGTGGTATGGTTCCGCAAATCGCAGTACGGCGGTTAGACGGCCCGTAGCGCGTATCGAAATCGTTTTAGGGGTTTCAGCAAAAACATTCCCCACAGAGCGCCTTAGCGCGTGACCACACCAATGAGCGACAAACCCCACCAGAACCTGGCCATTATCGGCCACGTCGACCACGGTAAGAGTACGCTCGTCGGCCGACTCCTGTTCGAGACCGGCTCCGTCCCGGAGCACGTCATCGAGCAGCACCGAGAGGAAGCCGAGGAGAAGGGCAAGGGCGGATTCGAATTCGCCTACGTCATGGACAACCTCGCCGAAGAGCGCGAGCGCGGTGTCACCATCGACATCGCCCACCAGGAGTTCGACACGGACGAGTTCTACTTCACCATCGTCGACTGTCCTGGCCACCGCGACTTCGTCAAGAACATGATCACCGGTGCTTCGCAGGCTGACAACGCGGTACTCGTCGTCGCCGCCGACGACGGTGTCGCGCCGCAGACCCGCGAGCACGTCTTCCTCGCCCGCACGCTGGGCATCGGCGAACTCATCATCGCGGTCAACAAGATGGACGTCGTCGATTACAGCGAAGACAAGTACAAGGACGTCAAGGAGCAGGTCAACAAGCTCCTCAAGCAGGTCCGCTTCAACTCCGACGACGCGACCTACGTCCCGATTTCGGCCTTCGAGGGCGACAACATCGCCGAGCGCTCCGACAACACGTCGTGGTACGACGGCGACATCCTCCTCGAAGCACTCAACAACCTGCCGGCACCGCAGCCGCCGACGGACGCGCCGCTGCGCCTGCCCATCCAGGACGTCTACACCATCTCCGGCATCGGTACGGTCCCGGTCGGCCGTATCGAGACGGGTACCCTCAACCCCGGCGACAACGTGAGCTTCCAGCCCTCTGACGTCGGCGGCGAGGTCAAGACCGTCGAGATGCACCACGAGGAAGTCGACCAGGCCGGACCTGGCGACAACGTTGGTTTCAACGTTCGTGGCGTCGGCAAGGACGACATCCGCCGCGGCGACGTCTGTGGCCCGGCCGACGACCCGCCGAAGGTCGCCGAGACGTTCAAGGCGCAGGTCGTCGTCATGCAGCACCCCTCGGTCATCACCGCTGGCTACACGCCGGTCTTCCACGCCCACACGGCGCAGGTCGCGTGTACCATCGAGTCCATCGACCAGAAGCTCGACCCCGCGTCGGGTGAGGTCGCTGAGGAGAACCCGGACTTCATCAAGTCCGGCGACGCTGCCATCGTGACCGTCCGTCCGCAGAAGCCGCTCAGCATCGAGCCGTCCTCCGAGATTCCGGAGCTCGGCAGCTTCGCTGTCCGTGACATGGGTCAGACCATCGCGGCCGGCAAAGTGCTCGAAGTCAACGAGCGATAACGATGCAACAGGCACGCGTTCGGCTCGCCGGCACGAGTCCGGAAGACCTCGACGATATCTGCGACGACGTCCGCGAGATCGCGAACAAGACGGGCGTCAACCTCAGCGGGCCGATCCCGCTGCCCACGAAAACGCTCGAAGTCCCCGCCCGCAAATCGCCTGACGGCGAGGGGACGGCGACGTGGGAGCACTGGGAGATGCGCGTCCACAAGCGTCTCATCGACCTCGACGCTGACGAACGCGCTCTGCGCCAGCTGATGCGCGTTCAGGTTCCGAACGACGTCAGCATCGAGATCGTCCTCGAAGACTAACGACGGCGCTGTCCGGGCTCTCCCGGGCCGCCCGTTCGTGACGGCCCGCCCGTCACACTCGCGGTTGTCGAGGCGCGCGTCCGGAGGACTCTGCCTCCGAGCTGACTTTCAGCGCTAAGGCGCGTGTCATCTCACTTCCGTTCGACGCGCGAGCAGACGCCCGCAGAATCGCCCGACGGAACGGGATGCTATCGCATGCCCGACTGCGGACAAAACATAGGGTATAAGTGTATCCCACGACTCCGTGGGAATGAGGGCTCGTAGATCAGTGGCAGATCGCTTCCTTCGCAAGGAAGAGGCCCGGGGTTCAAATCCCCGCGAGTCCATTTCCTTCCGTCACTTCGTTCCGTCAGTCAATGGACTCGCTTGCCCCCGTTCGCTTCGCTCACGGGGACCCCGCGAGTCCACTACCATTTTCGCGACGCAACACGGCGAGTCGTGACTCCGTCAGGAGCCCTGCGAGTATCAACTGCGTCGCGAACAGATGTACGTCCCGTTTCTCATTGCCGTCCAATGCCGAGTTGATATGCCGCGAAGTACGAACTGAACATCGATATGGCAAGTAGAGTGCAGTACGTGCTTATAAAATAGAGAAGTTCAACGATTGAATTCGGTGAGCTGATACCAAGAAATCGAGATACGACCGCAGCGAATCCAATCGAAGGAAACGAAACAATTACCAGTACAAATCTACTGGACCATGCGCTGGACCGCCCCAGCATGAAGTCTTTTGGAGGGACGTCCATAGTCTCATCGTACGCAGAGAATTATTTTAAAATTGTCATTTCTGCACAGTACCTCACAGCCTAGGCTACCGCTGTTTTTGTGACGCTTCCCACCGTGGCGAATACTGAGTCGTCGCGCTCTACGACTACACAATCGCGACCCGAACGAAGTACCACTCCCCGTCGTACCGGACGAGCTCGGGCCGGTCAGCGTTGCTGAACGAAAACCGGCTTTGTTCGTCGTCCGAGCGTGACTCGGCCGTCGAGCGCGCTCGGAAACATCGTTCACTTCCGCCGAACCCGACACTTTCACCCCGCTCATGGCGGACCCTCTTACCGTCTCGCTCCGAGGCGTCGGTATGGAAACACGACGAGGCGAACCCCCGTCGGACCCGTCTGCCCTCTTTCGAGCTATCGTCTCGAAACTCCGCGAGACGCGCCGCGGGGTCCACCAACACCGGATGGCGCAGGCGTTGCTCCAGAGAGACGCCAACGGCTCGCGGCTGGTCGGACTCGACGCGGACACCGAGCGGGCGGTCTTCTTCAACCCCGCGTCGCGGACGCTCGAACTGATACCGTTCGACCGGGAGGGAACGCACGAGGAGCGCGCGGAGGTGCTGTCGCGTCGGCTGAGCGACCCGTCGTCGTGGGTCGAGGCCAACGCCGCGGGGCTGTCGTGGGTGCACCCGCACTTCCGGTGGGTCTGCGGGCTGGACGACGCCGGGCGGTCGTGAGCCGGCAGTCGCGAGTCGGCAATCCGCTGCCACGTCCGACCGTGACCGATGTCCGACCGTGAAGAATTATACGCACGCCGCGCGCACAACACGTCCATGAACGACGAGGAACTCGACGAACTCCGGTCGTCGCTCACGCCCTACGAGTCGAGCGGCGGCGTCACCACCTACCAGAACACCGTCTCTATCGCCTGTCCGGCGTGCGAGAAGCCGTTCGACGACTTGGTCGTCTGCGAGAACGACTACAACAGCCTCGAACTGAGCATGATGCTCGACCTCTGTGTGACCCAACACGACGGCGACGTGCTCCTGTTCACGCACAAACAAGAGGAGTAAGCGGTCGTGGCGGTCGGACGCGGGCCACCGTTCAGCCTCTCGGTTACGAGTCCGTCACTCCGCGCCCGTCTCGCCAGTAGCGGCCGGTGGATTCTCGTCGGCCAAAAACAAGTGGTCGAACGGGAGCGACCGCCGGGTTATTCCTGCGGCGGGAGGCCGTTTTCGTCGATGACCTCGCCGTCGTCGTCGACGGTGACGATGCCGCGGTTGTTGACCGCGTAGGGGTCCAAGCCGACCTCTTGGAGGAACTGCTTGTAGAGTCGCTCGGCCGTCTCGGCGTCTTTCTGGCGGTCGGAGGCGCGGTCGCAGAGTTCGACGAGATCTTCGGGTACGTCGTTTTCGTGGACGATCCAGTGGTTGATGAGGTCCGACAGCCGGCGGATTGGCGAGGTGAAGTGGCCGTAGATGTCGAAGTTGAGCGCGTAGTGGCCGCCGAAGGGGTCGTTCATGTACTTCGCGCGGGGCATGACCTTCAGCACGGCGCGCTGAATCTTGTTGAGCGTGCGGGAGTTCGCGCTCTCCAAGGCGTCGTTGACGGCCTTTCGGGGCTCGTCCCACGACGTGGACTGGATGCTCACGCCGTCGAGTTCGGTGATTTCGCGGAGCGCTTTGTCCCACTGGTCGGGAGTCGGCTGCGGGTGGACGCGGTACATCGCCTCGACGCCGCGGTTCCACATGAGTTCGTGCGTGACGGCCTTGTTCGCCTTCAGCATGCACTCCTCGATGATGGTGTGGGCGCGGTCGCGGCTCGGGTTGAGGACGAGCGAGCCGTCTTCCTTGCGCTGTTCGTGGAGTTGGTCCGCGAGGTCGAAGACCAGCGCGTTCTCCTCGTGGAGGGGGAGGTCGGGGTCTTCCAGCCGGTTTTCACACTGCGTGTAGGTGAGCCGTTCGTTGGAGTGGATGACGGACTTGTAGATGTCGATAGACTCGAACGAGAGCGTGTCCTTCTTGATTTCCATCTCGACGGTGTGGGCGAGGCGGTCCTCCTCGGGGACGAGAGAACAGACCGTCTCGGCCAGCGCCGGCGGGAGCATGTGGATGGTGTAGGCGGGGAGGTAGACGGTGTTGCCGCGCTTGACGGCCTCGGCCCACATCTCCGAGCCGGGGTGGACGTAGTGGGTCACGTCGGCGATGTGGACCCACAGCGTGTACGTCTCCTCGTTCTCGCGGATGCTCAGGGCGTCGTCGAAGTCCTGGGCGTCGACGGGGTCGGTCGTCCACGTCGTGAGGTCGCGGAGGTCTTTGCGGTGTTCGAGTTCGTCTTCGATCTCCTCGTGGACGCCGTCGGTGCGCGCACGCGCCTCCGAGAGGACTTCCGGCGGGAACGCGTCACGAATCTCGAACTCCTCGAACAGTTCCTCGCGCTTGTTCTGGAGGTGTCGCGCGAGTTCGGCGTCTATCTCCACCGGTCCTTGCCCTTCGGCGGTCCCGGCGTACGCCTGCGCGTCGTCTGACATAGCCCCGACTAGACGGGGCAGGGAGAAATGAGTGTCGGGCACGAGCCGCGACGTACGAGAATCGATATCACTCGTCGGCGCGCGTTTGCGTGGCCCGGCGACGGGCCGCCGAACCCGTCTTCAGCGACCGCGCTCGCCGGGCGATTCGTACCGCTCTTTGACCGCGTCGAAGTAGCGAAGCAGGAACTCCTCGTCGGAGATGCCGCGTTCTTCGATGTCGACGAGGAGGCCTTCGAGTTCCTCGCGGGGCTGGTGGCAGAGTCCCCGGTAACAGGACTTACAGAGGTGTTCGAACCGCTTGCCGTGTCGTTCCCAGCGGTTCCCCTCTTTGTCGTACTCGCGCGCCGCCGACCGGAGGACCGCGTCACCGCATGCGATGCACACGACACGATTCCGGTCCCGGTTCGTCCGGGAGCGCCACATATGAGGGGAGTGGACCCAGTCGTACTTAGCAGTTTATCCTGTTACAGTCTGACGCGCGTCCGACGCCGACGCGGCTCGCGCTCGACCGGCCGCCGTGGGGCATCACCGACCACTCGACGCGGAGCGGTCGATTTATCGGCCGTGAGCGTCCACGACCCGGTATGAAGGTCAAGTCTCGCCACCACCTCCGAAGCGACGAGATCGACGCGCTGTGCGACTCCATCGAATCGTCCCTCGGCGTCGCCCTCGCTGGCGACGCGTTCGAGGCGGTCGAGTTCGCGGACGCCGACTACGAGGTCGTCCTCGTCGACGGCGAGCCGGCGGTCATGTACGTCGACGACCAGCCGTTTCTCACGGTCAAGGGCGCGAACCAGTTCCCGCCGACGACGAACGTCGTCACGGTCGACGCTGGCGCGGTCTCGTTCGTCTCCAGCGGGGCCGACGTGATGCGCCCCGGCATCACCGAGGCCGACGAGTCCATCGAGGCGGGCGACCTGGTCGTCATCGCGGAGGAGACCCACGGCAAGGTGCTCGCCGTGGGTCGCGCGCTCGAAGACGGGGCCGACCTCGTCGGTGACTCCGGCAAGGTCGTCGAATCCATCCACCACGTCGGCGACGACCTCTTCGAGTTCTCGGTCTGAGCCGACCGCCGCGGTCTCAGGGTCGGCGTGCGCTCCGCCCGGCTACGCTTCGGCGTACTTCTCCAGCGCCGCCTCGTACCCCTCCCGCGCCATCGAGAACGTCTCCCGCAGGTCGCGCAGCGGCGTCTCCGTCGCGTCGACGCGGAGGTCGTTGTAGTACGGCTCCATCTCGCGGTCCTCGGTCGAGGTCACGACGACGGCCGCACTCTGGATGTCGAGGTCGTCGCGCTTGTCGCCGCCCGCGGCGTGCCCCGAGCCGAGCGCGTCGATGAGTCGTTTCGCGAGCGGTTCGTCGCCGCCGGCGGTCCGCTCGTACGCGTCGGCGGTGGCGTCGACGACCGCCTCGCCCGTGAGCAGGTTGCCCGCGACGGTGTAGGCGTCGCCCTCGCGGTGGCCCGCCCAGCCGAGGCAGTCGTCGCCGGTGAAAGCGAACGTCGCCTCGGAACCGACGCCGTGGAGCTGTCGTTCCGCCCGGCCGTCGTCGGCGTTCAACAGCGCCTGTAAGGCGTCGTCGACGGCGAGGCCGTCTTCGAGGTAGTCCATGCCTTTCTCCCCGAGTTCGACGTTCGTCAGCGCCTGTGTCGCCACCGCGCCGTGTTCGGTTGCGAACGGGCAGAGCGCGCCGACGCCCGGCAGGCGGGTCGTCACGGCGACGCCGAAGCGGTGCTGGTCGTCGCCGTCGGCGTCGACGTACGGCTCGCGGACGCAGATGCTGAAGGTCATCGTGTTCGTCTGCCCCCGCGCGCCGCTGGCTAAAAACACCCGGCGAAACGCCGCGACCGCCCCGCGCGCGTCGGACGCCAGCTGGAACCGCCGACTCCACGGTCGCACGCGCTCGCGGCGGTTCTGCCGGCGATTCGGCGCGTCGTCGGGGCGAGACCTGTCTGAAATCAGACAATCGTCTGACGTAAGAACTAACCCCGTTGTGGCCTCTCTACGTCCTATGGGTATCATGAGTAAGATTCTCGGTGGTGGTGGTTCCCGAACGACCGAGGACTACGTCGAACTCGACCTCGACGACTTCGACACCGCTCGCGGCGACGCCGGCCTCTCGGTTCATATCGCCGAAATCGGCGGCCAGCAGGACGTTATCGCCATCAAGGACGCCGTCTACGACGGCAACCTGGTCATCGCGGACATCACCCGCCACACGACCTCCGACAGCACGATGGAGCACATCATCGACGACCTCCGACAGGTCGCGCGCGAGGTCGACGGCGACATCGTCCAGAAAGGCGACGACCAAATCGTCATCACGCCCACGGGCATCTCTATCTCGCGGCAGAAGCTCAACGGCTGACGACGGCGGACGACACCCGCTTACGCTCCGATTTCTCCCCGACTCGCAGCCGCGAGCGATGCGGCTCGAACGGCCCGAACCGATGGCTATTCGGTCCTCTCGTTCCTAGAGTCGTCCGAATGAGCAAGGACTACATCGAGGTTCGCGGTGCCGAAGAGCACAACCTCAAGAACCTCGACGTTCGCATCCCCCGCGAGACGTTCACCGTCGTCACCGGCCTGTCGGGGTCAGGCAAGTCCTCCCTCGCGTTCGACACCGTCTACGCGGAGGGCCAGCGGCGGTACATCGAGTCGCTTTCGGCCTACGCGCGGAACTTCCTCGGCCAGATGGACAAGCCGAAAGTCGAGGCCGTCGAGGGCCTCTCGCCCGCCATCTCCATCGACCAGAAGAACGGGGCCAACAACCCCCGGTCGACCGTCGGGACCGTCACCGAACTCCACGACTACCTCCGCCTCCTGTACGCCCGCGTGGGCACCCAGTACGACCCCATCACGGGCGAGGAGGTCGGCGAGCAGTCCGCACAGGACATGGTCGACCAGATTCTCGAACTCCCCGAAGGGACCCGCGCGAAGGTCGTCGCGCCGGTCGTCCGCGACCAGAAAGGCGAGTTCAAGGACCTGTTTTCGGACCTCGTCTCCGAGGGCTACGCCCGCGTCGAGGTCGACGGCGAGGAGTTCGACCTCTCGTTCGAGACGCCCGAACTCGACAAGAACTACGACCACACCATCGACGTGGTGGTCGACCGCGTGAAAGTCGCGCCCGAGGCGCGCTCCCGTATCGCCGACTCCGTCGAGACCGCGCTTGAGGAGGCCGGCGGCGTCCTCAAACTCATCGTCCCCGACCCGCCGGCGGACCTGCCCTTCGCCTCCAACACCCGGTCGACCGGGTCGCTCGCGGGCGAGGGCGACGACCGCCTCGTCGTCGAGTTCTCCGAGGAACTCGGCAACCCGAACTCGTCGTTCCGATTCTCCGAAATCGAGACGCGCTCGTTCTCGTTCAACAGCCCCCACGGGGCCTGCCCGGAGTGTGAGGGCCTCGGCAAGGCCAAGGAGGTCGACCCCGACCTCGTCGTCACCGACCCCTCAAAGCCGCTGAAGCACGTCTTCGAGCCGTGGAGCTACAACCGGACGTACTACCGCCGCCAGCTCGACAACGTCGCGGACCACTTCGGCGTCAGCGTCGACACGCCGTTCGAGGAACTTTCCGACGAGGTGCAGGACGCCTTCCTGTTCGGCACGAGCGAGGACGTGGTGTTCGAGTGGACGACGAAAAACGGCACGCGCCACAAGGAACACTCCTTCGAGGGCGTCGTCGGCAACCTCGAACGCCGTCACGTCGAGACGGACTCCGACCGGACGCGCGACCACATCGAGGAGTTCATGGCCGTCACGACCTGCCCCGACTGCAACGGCTCGCGGCTCAAAGAGCAGTCCCGGCACGTCCGCGTCGGCGGCACGACGCTCCCCGAGGTCAACCGCATGACCATCGCGGGCGCGCTCGAACACTTCGAGGGGCTCGAAACAGAGCTCTCCGAGCGCGACCGCACCATCGCACAGGAGATTCTCAAGGAGATTCGCGCCCGCCTCGGCTTCATGACCGAAGTCGGCCTCGAATACCTCACCTTGGACCGCGAGGCCGCCACGCTCTCGGGCGGCGAGTCCCAGCGCATCCGCCTCGCCACGCAGGTCGGCTCCGGCCTCGTGGGCGTCCTCTACGTCCTCGACGAGCCGTCCATCGGCCTCCACCAGCGCGACAACGACAAGCTGCTCAACACGCTCGAAGGCCTCCGCGACCTCGGTAACACGCTCATCGTCGTCGAACACGACGAGGAGACGATGCGCCGGGCCGACGAAATCATCGACATGGGTCCCGGTCCGGGCAAGCGCGGCGGCGAGGTCGTCGCGCAGGGCGACTTCGACGACATCGTCGCGGCCGACGATTCCATCACGGCCGACTACCTCTCGGGCCGCAAGGACATCGACGTGCCCGAGAGCCGCCGCGAGGGCGACGGCGAACTCGTCGTCCGCGGCGCGCGCCAGCACAACCTCGACGACCTCGACGTGCCGATTCCCCTCGGGACGTTCACGGCCGTCACCGGCGTCTCAGGGTCGGGTAAGTCCACCCTGATGCACGAGATTCTCTACAAGGGGCTCGCCCGTCGGATGAACGACAACACCTCCGTCGACCCCGGCGAGCACGACGCCATCGAGGGCTACGACGACATCGAGACGGTGCGGCTCATCGACCAGTCGCCCATCGGCCGCACTCCGCGGTCGAACCCGGCGACGTACACCGGCGTCTTCGACTACGTCCGCGAGCTGTTCGCGGAGACGAAGCTCTCGAAACAGCGCGGCTACGAGAAGGGGCGGTTCTCCTTCAACGTCAAGGGCGGCCGCTGTGAGGCCTGCAAGGGACAGGGCAACGTCAAAATCGAGATGAACTTCCTCTCGGACGTGTACGTGCCCTGCGAGGAGTGCAACGGCGCGCGCTACAACGCCGAGACGCTCGACGTGACGTACAAGGACAAGACCATCGCCGACGTGCTCGACATGGAAGTCGACGAGGCGCTCGACTTCTTCGAGGCGAACTCGCAGATTCGCCGCCGCCTCCAACTGCTCCACGACGTGGGCCTCGGCTACATGCAGCTCGGCCAGCCGTCGACCACCCTCTCCGGCGGCGAGGCCCAGCGCGTCAAACTCGCGGAAGAACTCGGCAAGAAGCAGACCGGCGACACGCTCTACCTGCTCGACGAGCCGACGACCGGCCTCCACAAGGAAGACGAGCGGAAGCTCATCGAGGTGCTCCAGCGCCTCGTCGACAACGGCAACACCGTGCTCGTGGTCGAACACGAACTCGACCTCGTGAAGAACGCCGACCACATCGTCGACCTCGGCCCCGAGGGCGGCGCGGGCGGCGGCACTATCGTCGCCAGCGGCACGCCCGAGGAAATCGCCGCGAACCCCGACTCCCACACGGGCCGGTACCTCCGCGACTACCTCCCCGACGTGGACGAGGAGGGGCCGCGGTCGGACCGCCGCAAGCCCGCGAAAGTGACGAACGACGACGACTGAGCCGCGCGTCGCCGTAACCGCGACGTTTCGTTTTCACGCTCGGTTCGGCCGACGGCCGCTCGCCGGGCGAGACGCTTTCGCCAATCAAACTACTCCGGGGAAAGACATTTCCGACCGTTTCGCGTCTCTCCATGTGTATGTCACGCATACTCAAAACGTCGGGGTTCCTCGGGCTCGCGACGATGATGGTGGTGGGACTGCACCAGTACACGCTGCTGGAATCTGGGGGCGTGCCGT
The DNA here is from genome assembly GCF_003383015.2 of Haloferax sp. Atlit-48N. Taxonomy (NCBI): domain Archaea; kingdom Methanobacteriati; phylum Methanobacteriota; class Halobacteria; order Halobacteriales; family Haloferacaceae; genus Haloferax; species Haloferax sp. Atlit-48N. The sequence goes on from NZ_CP137689.1 coordinate 365,406, forward strand.
CGTGGCTGGTGGGCGGCCACGCGCACTTGGGTGTGCTGTCGATTCTCGCGGTCGTGATGGGGTTCGCGGTGGACGCGTTCGCACTGACGGGGAGACTCCGGGCGGCGGTGAGCGGGCTGTTCGTCGTCGGGCAGTGGCTGTTACCGCTCACCATCTGGGTCGGCGTCGGGTTCGGGCTGACGTTCCTGATTCCGACGACGTTCCTGTGGGGAGTCTGTCTCATCGTCTCCATGCTCATCATGGCGTGGCAGGCGTGGGTCAGCGAGCCGACGACGCCCGGGGGGATGCCGGCCCCCGCGTCGCCGGCCGACGACTGAGCGTCCGCGGACTTTTTTCAGCATCGACCGTCCTTCAGCGCCGCCGGTACCACCAGTAGCCGACGCCCGCGAGCGCGAGGGCCACGACGAGCGCCGGGACCTGTCGTCGTCGCTCCCACCGCGACTCACCCCGCACCCGCGTTTTTCATCCCCGAGCGCCTACGTCCTCCATGCAGCTCTACGCCGCCGCCAACGGTGCGGTCCTCGCGGTCGCGGGGTCGCCCGACGACTCGACCACCCGCCGGCGACTCGGCGAGCACCGAATCGAGTGCGTCGCGGCCGACCCGCGCGCGCCGAACCGGGCGCTCTGCGGGACCTTCGACGCCGGCGTCTTCCGCACGACCGACGGCGGGGCGTCGTGGCACGCGGTCGGCACCGACGCGCTCCCCGAGTCGGTGACGAGCCTCGCCGTCTCTCCGGCCGCCCCCGACGTGGTCTACGCCGGCACCGAGCCCTCGGCCGTCTTCCGCTCCCGCGACGGCGGCGAGACGTGGGCCGAACTCGCGCCGCTTTCGGCCCTCGATTCGGCGTCGTCGTGGGCGTTCCCGCCCCGCCCGCACACCCACCACGTCCGCTGGATAGAGCCGGACCCGACCGACGCCGACCGACTGTTCGTCGCGGTCGAAGCCGGGGCGCTCGTCCGCTCTTTCGACGGCGGCGAGACGTGGCAAGACCGCGTGGCGTCGAGCAAGCGAGACACGCACTCGATGGCGACGCACCCCGACCGGCCGGGTCGCGTCTGGGTCGCCGCGGGCGACGGCTACGCCGAGACCGACGACGCGGGCGAGACGTGGACGACGCCGACCGCGGGGCTCGGCCACGGCTACTGCTGGAGCGTCGCCGTCGACCCCGCGGACCCGGAGTCGGTGCTTCTGACGGCCGCCTCCGGGCCGATGCGCGCTCACCGAGTCGAGTCGGCGGCGGCGTACCTCTACCGCAGGCGGGACTCGCCGGACGACGAGGGCGACGGCGACGAGTCGTGGGACCGACTCGACGAGACCGGCCTGCCGACCGGGTCGGGCGCGACCCGCGCGGTCTTGGCCGCCGGGCGAACCGGCGGCGAGTGCTACGCTGCGAACGACCGCGGTCTCTATCGGACGACCGATTTCGGTGACTCGTGGGACCGAATCGAAGTCCCGTGGGACGGGACGCGGCGGACCGCGGCGGGGCTGGCGGTCGTCGCGTAGTCGGGCGGTTTCCATCGGGGCGGTTCCCTCGTCCGAAGCGAGAAGATTCATGGGTCGGCGCGGCGACGCCCAACCATGTACGATTTCGCCGTCGTCGGCGTCGGTCCCGCCGGCGCGCGGTTCGCCCGCCGCGCGGCCGACGCGGGCTACGACGTGCTCGCGCTGGAGAAAGGCGAGGTCGGGACGCCCCTCGCGTGCTCCGGCCACGTCAGCACCGACATCTGGGAGTACGTCCCCGACGAGGCGCGCGACCGCCTGTTTCAGAACCGCATCTACGGGGCGAACTTCCGCGTCGGCGGCCCGAACTCGAAAGCCTACCCGTTCTACAAGCAAAGCGAGGTCTCGAACGTCATCGACCGCGTCGAACTCGACCGCACCCTCGCCGACTGCGCCCGCGACGCCGGCGCAGACGTGCGCGAGGGCCACACCGTCACCGCCGTCGAGGAACTCGACGACCGTGTCCGACTGACCGTGAGCGTGGCCGGCGAGGCCGGCACCGTCCAGTTCGAGGCGAAGATGGTCGCCGGCTGTGACGGCCCCACCTCGCGGGTCCGCCGGGCGCTCGACCTCCCCGAACCGTCGGAGACGCTCCACGGCGTCCTCGCGTTCGACCCCGACCCGGACGACGGCGACTTCGTGGACGTGCACCTCACGGTCCCGCGCTTTTTCGCGTGGCGCATCCCCCGCGGCGACGCCGGCGTCGAGTACGGCCTCGCGGCCCCGCCGGGCGCTGAGGTCACCGAGCTGTTCGACGCGCTCACGAGCACCTACGACGTGGAGACGGAGCATTTCTGTTCGGGAGCTATTCCCATCGGCCCGCCGGACCGGACGACGACCCGGCGGGCGTTCCTCGTCGGCGACGCGGCCGCACAGACCAAGCCGTTCACCGGCGGCGGCATCCTCTACGGGATGACCGCGGCCGACATCGCCGCGTCGACCATCGACCCCGACGACCCCGAGACGCTGTCGGCCTACGAGTCGGCGTGGCGCGACGAACTCTCGCGGGAGATTCGGCTGGGCCACCTCGTGCGCCGGTGTTACTCCTTCCCCGAGTGGCTCCAACGGGTCGGCCTCCGGTCGCTGTCGGGCGAAATCGGCGTCCACATGGACAAGCCGAGCTCGTTCTTCTCGCGCGAGCACCTGAAGAAACTGCTCTGAGACGGCCGGGAGCCGCCAAGCACACCGAGTCTAGTTCTCGCCCGGATACGTCGGCAGCCGCGCCGACACCGCGCTCCCCTCGACGAACGGGAGCGACTCGCGGGTCGCCTCGACGCGGTCGCCGTCGACCGCGACTTTCAGGGCGTCGGTATCGAGGCCGTAGTCGACGAGCGCGAAGCCGATGGGCGCGTCGAGCATCGGGCTCTCGACGGCGCGGGTGACGGTTCCGACCGGCTCGCCGTCCGCCGAGACCTCGGCACCCGAGTCGGGGAGGGCGTCGGCGCGGAAGCCGACGAGCCGGCGCGAGGGTCGCCCGCGGTTTTCTATCTTCGAAACGAGTTCCTGCCCGACGAAACAGCCCTTATCGAAGTCCAGCGCGTTGCGGACGCCGGCGACGTTCGGGACGTTGCCGCGGAGTTCCGACTCGAAAAGCGGCGTGCCGGCCTCGGCGGTGAGACTGTCCCACGTCCGATAGCCCACAGGGACCGAGGGGTTGCCGTAGAACAGGAGCGCGTCGAGCACGTCTTCGGCGTCCTTCGCCCGGCAGATGACGTCGTAGCCCTCCTCGCCGGTCGGGTTGTCGGAGGCGACGACCGTGACGCCGAGTTCGCCGCCGATGGAGCCGCGGACGAAGGAGAGCTCCGGCTCCGGCGCGCCCGCCCCCGAGAGGATGCTCGCCACCTTCTCGGTCGACTGGGGGCCGTGGACGCCGAAGACGCCGAACTCGTCGGAGGCGTCGCGTATCTTGACGCGCTGGAGGAACGTCTTCGAGCCCCACTCCTCGACGAGCGGTTCGGCGCGGTCCCGCGGGGTGAAAATCAGCAGGCGCTCGCCCGCGTTGTAGACGTACATCTCCGTCTCGATGCGGCCGTCGGGGTCGAGAAGCAGGGCGTAGACGCCCTCGCCGTCCTCGTCGGGGACGGTGTTCGTCACCGCGTTGTCGACGTAGTCGACCCGGTCTTCGCCCTCGACGACGACCACGCCGTAGCCGTGTTCGATGACGCCGACGCCGTTTCTGACGGCGCGGTGGGTCCGCTCGGGGCGGCCGTAGTGGCTCACGACCTCGATTCCGCCGCGCGTCTCGAACGTCGCACCGTGTGCCTCGTGGATGTCGGCGACGAGTGTCATTACTCCCCGTTTCGCCTTCGGCGCGTAAAACCCTCCCACTCCCGGACGACACCCCCGGCTTTTGGTTCGGGGCCGTCCCGGTTTTCGGTCGCGGGGTCGACCCGGCGTCGGTCGCGGGCCGGCGGGCGGGTAGTCAAAACGAGTCTGTGCTCCGCGTCGCCGCGCTCAGAGCCCGAACCGCTCGCGGAGTCTCTCGAACAGCGACGCGTCCTCTTCGACGGCTTCGCTCGGGTCCGGAACGACGCGCTCGTCGGCGTGAATGAGGACCCCCGTGTCGGCCTCTTCGACCACGATGAGGCTCTCGTCTTTCAGCGCCGACAGCGCCTCTTCGATGGTGTCGATGTCGGCGTCCACGGCGGCACGGAGTTCGAACACCGTCATCCCCTCGTCGTGGCGGTCGACGAGCGCGTCGAGCACCGCGACCTCGATGTCGCGGCGGTTCCGAAACTCCCGCCTCGCTCTCATAGCGGGTACATCGTTCGCCTCCTGTTTACTTGTACCGCCCGTCTGACGGGCGTCCGACAGGCAGGGGGTAGCTTTTTGTTTCCGAATCCCGGAATCCTCGCGTAATGGGACTTACTTGCCGTCTTCTCGGGCACTCCTACGGAGACGCCGAGACGGAACGGGAGCGCGAGGAACGCGGCGACGAGGTGGTCGTCTCGATTCGGGAGATACAGGTCTGCTCGCGGTGCGGACACGAACAGGTCATCAGCGAGAACAAGGAGGTCACGGCCATCCGAACGCCCGAGGAGGTCGGGATGACGGAGGGCGAAGTCGAGACCGCGGCCGCCGGCTTCGAGCCGGCGAACCCGCAGCCCGGCGTCTCCGACGCCGAGGACGCCGCCATCGAGACGGCTCCGGACGCGGAGACGCGGGCCGAAGCCGACGCCGCAACCGCCGCTGAGACGGACGCGGACGCCACCCCGGACCCCGCGGCGCAACAGCCGACCGAGGCCGCGAGCGCGGATACGCCCGACGCCCAGCCGGCCGACCAACCCGGCGACCAGCCGGCCGCGAGCGCCGACGCCGGCACTGCTGACGCCGGGACCGCCGACGCGCCGCCCGTGACCGACGACGGCATCATCCTCGACGACGACGAAGAGCAGTCGGCCACCCGCGACCGAACGCAGTGGCCCGACGAGGTCGACGAGGTCGAGACCGACGACCCGACGCCGCCGGCCGACGGCGACGACGCGGAGTTCATCGACGCGGACGCCGAGGCGGGCGTCGAGACCGACGCCGAGGCGGAGCCCGATGGGAGCCAGACCCGCGAACGCGGCGCGTGGCCCGACGCGCCGGGCGACGACGAGGGTTGGAACGCCCAGCCAGACGACGGTGAGCCCGTCTCGGTCTCGTTCGGCGGCGGTCTGACGCCCGAGAACAACGGCTCGTCGAGCCAGCAGGCCAACGGGCAGTACGTCGAGGCGGAGGGCGAAGACGACTTCGTCCGGGCCGACGAGTCGAACGTCGGCAACGAAGCCCCCGACGACGCCGTCGAGTACTACTGTCCGAACTGCGGCCACGCCCGCGGCGCGTCCTCGTCGTCGATGCGGGCCGGCGACATCTGCCCCGAGTGTAAAAAGGGCTACATAGCCGAGCGGGAGTCCTGACCGCGGCACGCCCTCGCAGGCGTCGCGGAGTCGCGAAACAGGTAAACCATACCCTGTCGAAAAGGCGTCCATGAAGGAGTACAAGATGCGTCGTGGGGAGACGCTCGAAGAGCGGATTCCGGACATGGAAGCGACGGTCGAAGACTACTTCGGCCCCATCACCGGCACCGAGGAGTTCAAAGGCAGCGACCTCTACGTCGTCGGCGAGCCCAAGAACCCCGTGTTCACCCGCATCGTCGCCGGCGCGGTCAAGTACAGCGGCAAGAAAGACAAACTCGCGGTCAACTTCGAGGAGGCCGACCCGGCCGACCTCGCTCCCGAAGACCTCGAAGCCGCCGGCGAGGCCGTCAGCGCGAAAAACGACTTCCTCCTGGAGGCGACGGGCCGCGACGCGAAGTCCCGCCGCGATTCGATGAAGCGCGCGGTCGAAGACGACGCGCCCGACGTCTGAGCCGTCCGACGTGGTCCGGATTTTCTCACACAGTCGCCCGCCGAGCGGCCGCGCTGCCAGCGAAACGCACATATCGCTCCCTCGTGACACACTCAGTGCGAGCGACCGTAACACGGTCGAATATGAATTTTTACTTCGGTTCGAGTAAAAATCTCCGGCACGGTTAAGTGATACCGGGACGAACGGACTGGTATGGCTATCGAAACTATCCTGCTCGCGGTCGGCGCGGGCGACGCCGAGCGTATCGACAGACTCGCCGAGGAGACAATCGACGTGGCCGGGCCGACCGGCGCGACGGTCGTCATCGGGCACGTCTTCACGAAAGACGAGTACGACGACGCGCTCGACAACCTCGATTTCGATATCACGGCCGAGGAGGTTTCGGCGGACGACGTGGCCCGACGACACGCCACCGTCCGCGAACTCACGCGCCGCTTCGACGACGCAGACATCGACTACGTCATCCACGGCCGGGTCGGCCACCACGGCGAGAAACTCGTCGAACTCGCGGGCGAGGTCGACGCCGACCGCCTCGTCGTCGGCGGTCGGAAGCGCTCGCCGACCGGCAAGGCCGTCTTCGGGAGCGTCGCACAGGAGGTCATGCTCGAAGCGTCGTGCCCCGTGACGTTCGTCCGCGCGGACACCAAGTGACGGGTCGCGGGCGGCGCGACCCCTCGATGTTCCCGATTTTCGCAGGCAACTACATATCTTAGCGCGCCGTCGACTCCCGCATGGATCACACCATCGACTACCGCCCGTCGTTCGCCCTCCTCACCGTCTCGCTCGACGAGGGCGAGTCGCTCCGGTCGGAGGCCGGCGCGATGGTCAGCTACTCCGACGGCATCGACATCGAGACGAACGCGAAAGGCGGCCTGTTCGGGTCGCTCAAGCGGAGCGTCCTCGGCGGCGAGTCGTTCTTCCAGAACACGTTCAGCGCGCGGCAGGCGGGGGAAGTCTCCTTCGCGCCCCCGCTGCCGGGCGACATCGTCCACCACGGCCTCGAAGACGAGACCCTGTTCGTGCAGTCCGGGTCGTACATCGCCTCCGACCCCGCGCTCGACCTCGACACCTCCTTCGGCGGGGCGAAGACCTTCTTCGGGAGCGAAGGGCTGTTCCTGCTCAAACTGACCGGCACCGGTGACAGCTTCCTGTCGAGCTACGGGGCCATCCACGAGGTCGAACTCGGTGAGGGCGAACGCTACACGGTCGACACCGGCCACATCGTCGCCTTCGACGAGACGACAAGTTTCTCGGTCGAGCGCGTCGGCGGCCTGAAGTCCACCCTGTTCAGCGGCGAGGGCCTCGTCTGTACGTTCACCGGCCCGGGGACCGTCTGGATACAGTCGCGCAGCATGGACTCGTTCCTCTCGTGGCTCATCCCCAAACTCCCGACCAACAGCTCCGCGTGACCCCGACCAACAACTCCGCGTAACCCAGACCTGGGAGTTACATCGCCGCGAGTAAATCTACCGAAAATCCCGCTTAGTTAAGTGGTGGGCGCATCCCTATGGGAACGATGGCGTACTACGTGGGCGTCGACTTGGGGGCGACGAACGTCCGTTCCGTGGTCGGCGACGACGATGGAACCGTCCTCGGAGAGGCCCGTGACGACACTCCGCGCGGCCCGACGGGAATCGCGGTCACCGAGGCGGTCCTCGGCGTCGTCCGCGAGGCGTGTGCCGAGGCGGGCATCGACCCGAGCGACGCGGTCGCGGCCGGTATCGGTGCAATCGGCCCGCTCGACTTGGCCGAGGGTGCGGTCGAAAACCCGGCGAACCTCCCGGACACCATCGACCGCATCCCGCTGACCGGTCCCCTCTCGGTGCTGTTGGAGACGGACGAGGTGTACCTGCACAACGACACGAACGCCGGCGTCATCGGCGAGCGGTTCCACTCCGACCGCAACCCCGACGACATGGTGTACCTCACCATCTCCTCCGGTATCGGCGCGGGGGTCTGCGTCGACGGGCACGTCCTCGCCGGCTGGGACGGCAACGCCGGCGAGGTCGGCCACCTGACGCTCGACCCGCACGGCTTCATGACGTGCGGCTGCGGCCACAACGGTCACTGGGAGGGCTACTGCTCGGGGAACAACATCCCGAAGTACGCCCGCGAACTCCACGAGGAAGACCCGGTCGACACCGCGCTCCCCATCTCCGACCCCGACTTCTCCGCGGTCGACGTGTTCGAGCACGCCGGCGACGACGAGTTCGCAGACCACATCATCAGCCAACTGGGCCACTGGAACGCGATGGGCGTCGCCAACATCGTCCACGCGTACGCGCCGCTTATCATCTACGTCGGCGGCGCGGTCGCGCTCAACAACCCGGACCTCGTGTTGGAGCCCATCCGCGAACAGATGAGCGAGATGGTCATGTCGAACATCCCCGAGATTCAACTGACGACGCTCGGCGACGAGGTCGTGGTCGAGGGGGCGTTGGCGAGCGCGATGACCGGTGGCACCGGTGACCGGTCTCGACTGTGATGTCGAGACGACTCACTGGTGGTACCGCAGGCGGAACTGGCGACCGCTCGCGGCTGTGAGGCCGCGAGGATTCGCGGGTTTCACCGCAGGTGGCACCGGTGACCGCTCGCGGCTGCGACGCGACACTTCCTGTCACCACGACCGGATTATCTCGATTGATACTCGGTGGCACAGCCTTATAACCCCGGTCGAGAAACGCGATGACGTGCACCCGACGACGCCGAGTCGTTCGGCGTGCCGGTCGGCGCGTTCCCGTTCTCGTCGAACCGCACGGTGCACGGGCGTTCCACCGGATGCCTAGAACGGGACCGGTCGACACCCCCCACCACCATCGTCGACCGACCGACGCCGCCGGGGTGACCCACCCACACCCACCCACCCACCCACCCACCCATCCCCGCCGGCGTCGCTTCAGTTCTCACGCAACCCAGTGCAGACTGAGCGGTCCTCGCTCGTTTCAGTACCCGGGCCTCCGTCCGATTTTTCCCCTCGGCACCCGCAGATTCACCGTGGACCGCCGCCAGTTCCTCCGCACCGTCGGCGCGAGCGCGCTCGCCGTCTCGACCGCTGCCGTCGTCGGTTCCCGTCCCGCCACCGCACATCCCGGTCCCTTCGAGCCGCTGGGCCGCATCGACATCGACGGCGCGAAAGAGGCCGTCGTGTCGGCCGACGGCGAGACCGTCTTCGTCGCCGCGACCAGCGGCTACGCCGTCGTCGACATCTCCGCGCCCGACCGCCCGGAACTCCTCGCCGAGCGCCGCGACCCGCTTTCGGACCGCGAAGACGGCCCCTTCCGCGGCCTCTACGACGCGAAACTCGACGGGGACACCCTGCTGGTCGTCGGCCCGGCCAACCCGATTCCGGGCGCGCCGGCGGGCGTCCTCGTCGTCGACGTGTCCGACCCCGCGAACCCCGACGAAATCGCGTTCCACGAGACCGGGTTTCCCATCCACAACTGCTTCGCCGCCGACGGCCGGGCGTATCTGACCGCCAACGACGGCGACCGAAATCCGCTCGTCGTCCTCGACATCGACTCCGGCGACGAACTCGGCCGCTGGTCGGTCGTCGACGTCGACGACCGCTGGGCCGACGTGCCGCCCTCGATGCGGTCCGTCCACGACGTGTGGGTTCACGACCGCGTCGCGCACGTCGCTCTCTGGGACGCCGGGACGTGGCTCGTCGACCTCTCGGACCCCGCGTCGCCGTCGGTCCTCGGGGCAGTCTCTCCCGGAGACCCCGAGGAAATCGCCGCGTTAACCCCTCGCGGCCGCAACCGCGAGCGGCGGACGCCGCCCGGTAACCACCACTACGTCGCCACCGACGACGCCGGCGACCTCCTCGGCGTCGGCGTCGAGTCGTGGGCAATCGAGGTCGACCGCGACGACGGGACGACCGAGCTCGTCGGCGGGCCGAGCGGCGTCGAACTCTGGGACGTGACTGACCCCGCGAATCCCGAGCGGCGCTCGACCATCGAGCCGCCGGCCAGCCCGGACCCGACGCTCAGCGGCGTCTGGACCACGGCGCACAACTTCGACTTCCGCGACGACAGGCTCTACACCTCGTGGTACCGCGGCGGCGTCAAGCGCCACGACGTGTCGGACCCGACCGACCCCGTCGAACTCGCGTGGTGGCGCGACCCCGAGCGCGCGAGCTTCTGGACCGCGCAGTACGCCTACCCCTTTGCCGACGAGGGCGTTTTCGTCGCGTCGAGCCGCGGCGTCGACGACGCGTCGCCCGCGCTCTACACGTTCCCCGACCACGCCGGCGACCAGCGCGACCCGCCGACGCTCGGGGCGGAGCCGACCACCGAACCTCTCGTCAACACGCCGACGCCGACGCCGTCCCCGTCCGGAAACGAGACGGCTGCGCCGGCGTCCGAAACCGAATCGTCGACCTCGACGACCGACGCGCCGGGGTTCGGACTCGGCGTCGGCGCGGCGGCGCTCGGCGTCGCCGGTTGGCTGGTCCGCCGTCACGAGCGGCGCGACTGAGAGCGACCGACGCTCGCGCCCGAGAGCGTCGACGGGAACACCGCACCGCGTGGTTCCCGCGTCGAATCTATCACGAACGACCGAGATAGCCTTTCTCTCGCCGGCCGGCGCGTCGGGAGAACCGTTTCATTCTAATCCGTGGGGTTCGAAGCATCGGGGTATGAGCGACGAGTCGGAGAGCCTCAAAGAGCGCGTCGAGACGTGGATGGTCGGTCAGATGCCGATTATCCAGATGCACGGCGGCAACAGCGTCGTGCGCAAGGCCGATGCGGAATCGGGGGAAGTCGTCGTCGAACTCGGGGGTGCGTGCGCCGGGTGCGGCATCTCGAACATCACCGCCCAGAACATCCAGTCGGACCTCATCATGACGTTCGACGAAATCACCGACGTGCAGGTCAAGGTCCCCAGTTCCGGCGACCACGGCAGCAGCACCGTCGAGGGCGGCCGCGGCGGCGAACTCCAGTACGGCGACGAGGGACCGGGGCACTTCTAACCCACCTTTTTTCACGGGGTCCTCGGCCACGTCGTCGCCTCGAACCCCGCCAAAAAATCTGGACCAAAAAAGGCGGCTACTCCCTTCGGTTGTAGCCGTACGGTTCCCTCTAACACTCGCACCCTGTTCCGCGGTTCTCAGTACGTCTTTTCGATAACTCCCGCCACCACGACGACTGGGTCCGCTCCGGTAACGACGCCTGCCCGTCTTCCGAAGTTGCGACGCCTACCCCGACAGCGCCGACTCCAGACTCGACGCCACCGACCGCGCTTTTTCCGCCAGTTCCTCCGAGATGTGTCCCGCCTCGACGGCCGCGTCGAGTTCGTCGTCGTCGACGCGCTCGACCGTCCCGTCGGCGTGTTTCACCACGTCGACGTGCAGGTCGACGTAGCGAATCTCGTCGGGGAAGCACTCGACGGGCGTGCAGATGTTGACGTAGGTTCCCTTGACTGCGCCGTCGGCGTCGCGGTACACCGTCGGGTACCACCAGCGCCCCTCGCGGAACTTCGTGACCGCCACGTCGCCGGACTCGCGGTCGACGCCGAGGGCGTCGTAGGTGCCGCCGCCGCTCATGCCGCGCCGGAGTTCGACGGTCCCCTCGGAGTCGTGTTCCGTCACCTCGCCGGAGCCGAGCGTGATGAGTCGGCCGTCGGGCTTGCCGTGGCCGATTTCCACGTCGTCGCCTTCGAGCGGGCCGAACTGCGCGGTCACCACGCCGAAGGGGAACTCGCCGTCGCCGACCGATTCGCAGAGCGCCTCCGCGAGGTCGACGCCGGCGGAGGCCTTCTGCGAGGCGGCCTTCGTCCGGTGGTGGCCGGGCATCGTCGTCTCGACGGCCCGGCGCTGGGAATCGAGTTCGAAGCGGGTCTCGCGACCGAACCAGACCCACGTCGTCGCGGTGGGCGCGGCGACCGCCCGCGGGGCGTCGACGGGTTCCGAGAGCGCGTCGTCGAGTTCCGCGGCCACCTCGGCGGCCCGGTCGAGCGCGTCGTTCAGGGCGCTCATGTCGGCGTCGACGGCGTCGCGGTGCCAGCGGATGCCCCAGCCCTTGGGCGGGTCGCCGCCGAGGAGGTCGGTCATGCCCGCCAGTTCGCGGGCGGCGGCCTCGTCGCGGGTGTCGACGCGGACGCCTTCCGAGTCGGGGTCGAGCGTCGCCAGCCCCGCGACGGCGCGGACCTCGCCGGTCAGTTCGGCGCGGCGGGAAGCCCACGGCGGGGCCGACTCCGCGACCTGCACGCGGACCTCGTCACCGACCTCGACGCGGCCGTCGATGTCGCCGTACGAGAGGTAGCCCTCGGTCTCGCCGAGGTCGCAGACCGCGCCGCCGCCGAGGGTGTCGGTCACGCGGGCGTCGAACACCGCGCCGGTCGGCGCGGGGTCGTCCCACGCGAAGGTGTCGATGCCGAGGTCCGAGAGGCGCTCGGTGGCCGTTGCGACCGCCTCGGGCGCGCCGGTCGCGCCGACGCCCTGTCGGTTCCGCGTCGTCTCGACCGACACGTCGTGGTCCGACGAGTCGAACTCGGCGTCGAAGCGCTCACGAATCGGCCCGGACGCCTGCACCACGTCGTGGCCGTCGTCGAGGAAGACGCTCGTGAGCGCGGTGGCGTAGATGCCGCGGACGCGGACTCTCATAGCTCGTCGGCGTCGCGGGCGAAGGTGACGCGGGCGTCGACCGTCGGGCCGAGCGTCAGTTCGACTTTCCCCTCCGAGAGCACGCGGCCGCCCTCGATGGGGACGCCCCACGAGTCGAACTTGAGGTAGCCCCGGAGCTCCGCGCCGTGGGTGTAGAGGTCGACGTGGTCGACGACGTGCTCCTGCACGTCGGTGGCGCTGTGGGCCATCTCCATGTCCGAGTAGACGGTGCCGCCGTCGCCGAAGAACGCGGCGATGGCGTCTGCGTCCGATTCGACTGCGTCGCTCACGAGGTCCGACGCGGCCCGGAGGTCGTCGGTGTCGAGGCCGACCTCGCGGAGCGCCGCCTGTTCGCGGGGGTCGAAGTGCATACCCGCCCTTCGGAGCGGAGGCATTAACGTCGTACGGTCGGCCGTCGACCAGTCGGTCGCCGGTCGCCGGTCGCCAGCCATCCGACTGTCGACCCTCCGCCCCCCATGTCACGGGATGCCGTGGCCGAAGCTATTACCAGACGCAATACCCTTTATGCCACGTAATGGACCAGCAGGACCCAGTCGAGCAGGCGTCCGACGGCTCGGACGACCTCTACGACATCGCCACGTGGGAGGAACGAACCTCGGTTGACGGGCTGGCGGTCGCGCTCTACCGGCTGCTGGTCGCGTCGACGCGAGTGGTCGTCATCCTCGCCGCGCTGCTCATCCTCGTCGGTATCGGCGGCCTCTCGGCGCTCACCGACCCGCAGGTCGGCGCGCTCACCCTGCTTTCGGCGCTGCCGGCGCTCGCGCTCGCCGGCTACGTCTACTACTCCGACGTGACCCAAAACGAGCCGCTTTCGATGCTCGTGGTGACGTTCCTCCTCGGCGTCCTCACGGCCACGTTCGCGGCGATTCTCAACTCGCTTCTGAGCAACGTCGGCCAGACCATCGCGGGCGAGTTCCAGCTGGCGCTCGGCTTCCTCGGCAGCGTCGTGTTCTACTTCCTCGTCGTCGGGCCGGTCGAAGAGACCGTCAAGCTCCTCGCGGTCAGGCTGTACGCCTACTCTCACGACAGCTTCAACGCCGTCATCGACGGGGCCGTCTACGGCGCGATGGCCGGCCTCGGCTTCGCCACCATCGAAAACGCGCTGTATATCACTCGGAATCTCAGCTCTTCAGGGCTCGATGTGGGTTCCGGCGGCGTCGGCATCATCGCCGCCGGCGGGACGATTACCGCGGTCCGAGCGCTCGCCGGGCCGGGGCACGTCATCTACTCGGCCATCGCCGGCTACTACCTCGGCCTCGCCAAGTTCAACAAGGAGAACGCCGGCCCCATCGTCATCAAGGGCCTCATCCTCGCGGCGCTGGTCCACGCGACGTACAACTCGACGGTCGGCCTCGGCTCGACCGTCATCGCGGGGATAACCGGCCTCGGCGGTCTCGCGGCCTTCCTCGTCTACGTCATCATCTACGACGGCGTCTTCGGGCTCTACCTCATCGGGAAGCTCCGCCGGTACAGTCAGGCCTACCACAGCGCCCACGCGTCCGGTCCGAGCGCGGCGTCGTTCAGCTCGGAGCAGACTGAGTTCGAGGACTGAAGCGAGGCGGCGACGGCGCGAAAAAGCGAGCGAGACGAACCGCGTCCTTCTCCCGCTTACTCGACGACCAACCGCTCGGCGTAGCCGTCGAGCATCGATTCGACGTACTTCGCCACCACGTCCACCTCGACGTGAATCGGGTCACCGACCGCCTTTTCGGAGAGCGTCGTCAGGTCGTAGGTCGTCGGGATGATGGCCACGGCGAAGGTGCCTTCGCGGCGGTCGGCCACGGTGAGGCTGATGCCGTCGAGACAGACCGAGCCCTTCTGGACGACGTAGTTCGCCAGCGACTCGGGAAGGTCGAACTCGAAGAACCAGTCGTCGCCGACGCGTTCGACGTTCGTGACCGTCGTCGTCCCGTCGACGTGGCCCTGCACGATGTGGCCGTCGAAGCGGTCGTCGGCCGCGAGGGCGCGTTCGAGGTTGACGCGGTCGCCTTCGACCGCATCACCGAGGTAGGTCTTCTCGACGGTTTCGGCCGCGAGGAACACCTCGAACCAGTCGTCACCGAACGCCTCGACGGTCAGGCAGACGCCCGAGACCGCGATTGACTGGCCGTGGTGGAGGTCGTCGAACGCGAGGTCGGTTCGGATGCGGAGGCGGCGACCGCCGTCGGTGTCGGTCACAGCGACGATTTCGCCCGGCCCCTCCACGATTCCCGTGAACATACCCGCGGCTTCGGTCGGGTGCAGTTAATGCCTATCGTTTCCGTTCTTCATCACGTTTTCGTGACACTCTCGCCCATACAATTTTACCGTCATCGTCCGGAGAGTCGGTATGGACGTTCTGTCCCGACTGCGGAGCAGTTTCGTCACCGGCCTCATTCTCGTGACCCCGCTGGCCGTGACCGTGTTCGTCCTCCAGTTCGCGTTCAACCGCATCACCGCCGCGCTCCGCCCGGTCGTCCGCGAGGTGACGCCCTTCCTCGCCGGAGCGCTCAACTACTCCGGCGACATCGTCTTCATCTCGCAGGTGCTGTCGGCGCTCACCATCGCCGTGGCCATCTCGCTTCTCGGCTACCTCGCGTCGATGAGCCTCGGTCAGCGGCTCTTCGGGAGCTTCGAGCGCGGCGTTCGGCTCCTGCCGCTCGTCCGCACCATCTACTTCGGCGTCCGGCAGGTGTCGGAGTCGCTCACCGAACCGACCGCCGGCTACGACCGCGTGGTGTTGGTCGAGTACCCGCGCGAGGGGCTGTTTTCCATCGGCTTCGTCACGAACGAGGCTCCGCCGTCGGTCTCGGAGGTCTCCGACGACGACCTGTTTACCGTGTTCGTCCCGCACAGCCCGAACCCGACCGCCGGGGCGCTCGTCATGGTCTCGCCCGACGAGATTCGTGAGCTCGATATGCCGGTCCGCCGCGGCCTCCGACTGCTCGTCACCACGGGGCTGAGCGTCGACGACCCGGAGACGCTTCCCTCCGGACCCGCGGGATACGACCCCTCGAACGGCGAGGGCGGCGTCCGGGCGGAGACTGACCAGCGTCGCAGCGCGGGCGAGAGCCGGGCCGAGTGAGTTACACGCCCCAGATGAGGGCGATGCCGGCGGTCGTGACGACCGCGAGCAGGAGTTGGAGCGGCGCGCCCACGCGGAGGTAGTCGGTGAATCGGTAGCCGCCCGGCCCGTACACCATGAGGTTCGTCTGGTAGCCGATGGGCGTCATGAAGGCCGTGCTCCCGCCGAACGTGACCGCGAGCGCGAAGCCGAAGGGGTCGGCACCGAGGCCGAACGCGGTGTCGATGGCGACCGGGAGCAGGAGGACGACGCTCGCGACCGGGGTGATGACGTTCGCCAGCAGCCCCGTGAGCAGGTAGAACGCGGCGACCACGGCGATGACGGGCAGGTAGGTCGCGGCGACGCCGACGAACTCAGAGATGAGCGCGACGCCGCCGGTCAGTTGGAGCGCCCGGCCGAGCGGGATGACGCCCGCCAGCAGGAAGATGACGTTCCAGCTCACCGCGTCGTAGGCGTCGCTCGCGGACAGACAGCCGAGCGAGACCATCGCGGCGACGCCGCCGAGCGCGGCGATGGCGATGGGGACGACGCCGAGCGCGGCCAGCCCGATGACCGCCGCGACGACGGCGAACGCCCGGAACGCCGTGGGCGACAGCCCGCCGTTGTCCTCGATGAACTCGTCTGCGACCTCGCTCGTCACGACGAAGTCGCCGCTGTCGCGGAGATACCGCGCCGTCTCGTTCGTCGTCTGGAGGAGCAGCGAGTCGCCGGCTTGGAGGTCCACGTCGCGGAAGTGCTCGCGGATGAGGTCGCCGCCGCGCCGGCGGACCGCGAGCACGGTCGCGTCGTACCGCTCGCGGAGTCGCGCGCCGCCGACGGTCTCGCCGACGAGGCCGGATTCTCGGGGGACGACGAGTTCGACGAGCGCCACGCGGTCGGGTCGGTCGAGTTCGGCGTCGGTGACCGACGCCCGCGGGAGAAATCGCAGGCCCGCGAGGTCGCAGAAGCGCCGAATCGTCGCCGGGTCGCCCCGGACGGTCAGGATGTCGCGGGCGGCCACCTCGCGGTCGGAGTCGGCCGCGATGAAGTGTTCGCCGCCGCGGAGCACGTCGAGGATGTCCACGTTGAGGTCGCGGTAGGTGTCGTCCGACACCTCGCCCGCGGGGATGCCGACGAGCGGCGACCGCGCGGGGACGAGCACGCGGGCGAGAAACGGCTCGACGCCGTAGTTGCCGGTTCGGTTCCCGGGCTCGATTCGCTCGGGGAGGAGCCGCGGCGCGACCGCAAGCAGGTAGCCCGCGCCGACGACGAACACGAGCGCCCCGAGCGGCGTGAACGTGAACATCGAAAACGGCGGCAGTCCGGTGGCCTCGGCGTAGGCCTCGCTGGCGACGAGGTTCGTCGCCGTCCCGACGAGCGTGAGCGTGCCGCCGAGCATCGAGGCGTACGAGAGGGGAATGAGGAGCTTCGACGGCGAGACGTTCGCCTGGTCCGCGAGGTCCGACACCATCGGCACGAACACCGCCACGACCGGCGTGTTGTTGACGACGCCCGCGATGGGGCCGGTGAGGCCCACGACCGCGGCGAGCAGTCGGCTCTCGCTGCCGTTCGTGAACGAGGCGACCGCGTCGCCGAGGACGCGAATCGCGCCGGTCTGTCGAACCCCCTCGCTGAGGGCGTACATCGAGAGGATGGTAATCGTCGCGGCGCTCGAAAACCCCGACAGCCCCGTCTGGAGGCCGACTCGCGTCCACGGTTCGAGGACGACCAGCGCGACGATGACGCCGATGGCCGTCACGTCCGGCGGGGCCGCCTCCGTCACGAACAGCGCCATCGTGACGACGACGAGGGCGAAGACGACGAGCATTCCGGACGTGACGGCGACCATGCGGGCAGTCGACTCGGCGGCGGCTTAATGCTACCCCGCGCGACTGTCGGCCGCGGCGACGGGTCGCTTGCCGCCGGCGTCCCATCGGTGCTCGCGCTCACTCGCCGGTCGCGACGCTTTTAGTCGCCCGCGGTGTAGCCTCGGGCGATGCGACTCGGAATCATGGAGATGGTCGGTCTCGCGGCGACCCTCATCTTCGCCATCCCCGTCGGCGGCTTCGGCCTCACGCTCCTCGCCGACGGGCGGACCGCCTTCGGCGGCGCGATGCTCCTTCTAGCGGTGCTCATGGTCGCGCTCCCGAAGTTCCTCACCATGCCGCAGGACCTCCCCTCGCTCGCGGCCGAGAAAGTCGTCGGCGGCGTTGCGAAAGAGCCGGACGACGAGGAATAACTCCCCACGAGGGACGCAAGGGACGCGAGCCGACTACCAGCGACTCGGGTCGAGACCGGTCGGCGCGCCGCCGAGCAGCCGCGGCCCGTCGTCACCGACGACCAACACGTCGGTCAGTTCGACTCGCCCGTGGTCTGCGTGCGTGACCGCGGCGCGGACGCGCAGGACGTTGCCGGCGACGAGTTCTCTGTCGCCGCCGAGCGGCGGGTCCTCCCGGGCCGCGAGGCCGATGCCGCCGCCCACGTCTCTCGTCACCTCGTCGGCCATCGAGAAGCCGAACGCGGCGGTCTCCGCCCGGAGTTCGCTCCCGAGGAAGCCGGCGTCGTCGCCGGGGTCGGCTTCGGCCAGACTGACTTTTCTGGCGGCGTCGCAGGCGACGTGCGCCCGGCGCTCCCACCCGCCGTCGGGGTCGACGACGAACGTGCGAGCCAGCGCGCCGCGGTAGCCGGTCGGTCCGCGCGGGCCGACCGAGACGACGATGGGTTCGCCCGGTCGGAGTTCGACCGGCTCGCCCCCGCCCCCGTCGCCTCGGGGTCCCGCGCGAACCGTCGTCGCGCCCGCGGCATCGACGCCCTCGGCCGCGAGCGTCGCGTTCACCTGCCGGCGGAGTCGCTCGGTCGACAGCGGTGCGCCGTCCCAGTGGAGGACGGACTGTTCGTCGTCGCCGTTGTCGTCGCGGCCGTCGTCGCCGTCGTCAGCTTCCTCGACCGTCGCCGCCGACAGTATCGCGGCGGCGCGCCCGACGCCGCGAGTCGCCGCGCGCTGAGCGGCCTCGATGGCGTCGCGCTCGGCGTCGTCTTTCACGGCGCGGGCGGCTTCGACCGCCGGGGTCGACGCGAGGTCGTAGCCCGCCGATTCGAGGTGGAGCGCGGCGTCGTGCGGAACCGTCCGCGGCGCGAGGACGGTCCCGTCGGAAGCGCCGTGTTCCGCGAGGACGGCCGCGGCGGCCGTCCCCGGCGGCCTGTCGTCGACGCGGACCGAGGCGACCGGGAGCGACGGCGGTTCGACGGTCGAGGGGACCCGGAGATGCGTCTCGCCGCCGACGCGGACGAACACGAGGTCGCAGTCGAACGCGCGGCCGGTGAGGTAGCGACTCGTCGGGTCGGCACCGCGGGAGACGGCGACGAAGCCGACGGCGTCTCGCTCGGACACGGCGGCGTCGATGGCGTCGCCGCCGCGCGGACTCCACCGCACGGGACGTTACGCCTCTGGTTCGGGCGCGGGCAGTTCCTGCGCGTCGTCGACGAGTTCCTGCGCGGGTTCCTCGCGAATCTCGTTGTGGAGCAGGACGCTGATGGGGAGCGTCGGCGCGCCGGTGACGAGGTTTTCGAGGACGATGAGGCGCTCGCGGGCGCGGGACATCCCGACGTAGAAGACGCGGCGCTCGTTGTCGGTGATGAGCGGGACGGGACTCGTCGTCGCGGTGAACTCCTCGATGCCGCGGGCTTCGAGCTCCTCGTCGGAGACGGACGCCGCCATCTGCTCGACCACCTTCTCGGTCAGGTCGGTCGCCATGAACACGTGGTCGGCCTCGCGACCCTTCGCGGAGTGGATGGTGCCGACGCGGACGCGACTGGGGTCCATCTCCTCGTAGCCGCCGCCGAAGTACGCGTTGACGGACTTGCGCTGGAAGCTCGTCACCTTGCGGACCATGTCGCTCGCGGACGAACTGTCGGGGGCGAACGGTGCGAAGTTCTTGATTTCCTTCGGCGTGAACTCGATGTTCGTGATGTCGTCGACGCCGACTTCCTCCTGTCTGTCGTCGATGGCGTCGAACAGGTCGTCGCGGTCGTTCGTGCCGAACGCGGAGTCCTGGAGCATGTCCGCGAGGCGGCGGGCCTCCAGCCCGTTGACGGGCTCTTCGGCGTCGAGCGCCTCGACCGCGCGGACGTACTGCGTGAGCCGGTCGGTCCACATGCGCTGGTCGGTCAGCGTCGAGAAGGGGATGCCCGACGGGAGGAACTCGTCGATGAACTGGAACATCTGGTAGCGCGCGCGGAACAGCACCATCACGGTGCCCTCGTCTTTCTCGACGGTGTAGCGGACGTTCCGGGCGAGTTCGAGCATCGACGGACTCTCGACGGCCTCGACCGCGCCGCCTTCCTTGCGCGGCTTGAGGTCCTTCTCCTGTCGCTTGTCGATGTGGCGAATCTCTCGGTTGACGACGTTGAGGACGTTCGACGGGAGGCGGTAGGAGTTCGGCAGAATCTCGTCGTTGTCGCGTTCGGCGTCGAGGAGGAGGTTCGGGTCCGCGCCCTGCCACGCGTAGACGACCTGGTCGTCGTCGCCGGCGATGAGGACGCCCCGCATGTGGGGCTTCCACTCCTCGTACACGTCGTACTGGAGGGTCGTGATGTCCTGGAACTCGTCGATGACGAGGTAGTCGACGTTGGGGACGAGCGCGCGCTGCTTGACGCGTTCGAGCATGTCAGCGAATCCGACCAGCCCGTGTTCGCCCTTGTAGGCGCGCCACGCGCGGATGGCCTCGGGGATGTCGATGCGGTCGTCGTCGGAGGGCCACGTCGGGGTGTACTTGTTGCCCTCTTGGGCGTTCGGGTCGACTTCCGGCGGGAGGCGGACCTCCTCGACGTTCCACTGGAACGGCACGTCGTACCAGTCGGACACGTCGCGGCGGGTGCGCTGGAGCCACTGGCTCGTGGCGATGACCTTGTTGCCGATGGTGGTCGAGCGGGCGGTCCGGCGGCCCGCGCCGCCGTACTCGTCTTCGAACTCGATGCCGTAGTCCTCGCAGAACTCCTGTTTGTCGCTCTCGCCGACCACGTCGTTCCGCGAGAGGCTCAAGAGTTCGTACGCCTTCGCGTGCATCGTCGAGACGTTCCCCTTCAGCGACCGGGGGTTGATGTCGAGTCGCTCAGCGAGCCGGTCGCGGACCTCGGCCGCCGCGGCTCGGGTGTAAGAGACGACGAGAATGTCGCGGATGGTGACGCCGTCTTGTTCGAGAATCTCCTCGACCTTGTCGAGCAAGGCCGTGGTCTTCCCGCTTCCCGGGCCGCCGAACAACCGGGTGACGGTCACGTCGGATTCGCTCATTGTGCACGTTCACGGTCTTATCGGTGATAAGCGACGTGCTTCGGACGAGGGCGAACGCGCCCGGAGTAGCGTACTCGCCGGGCGTTCGCGGACGGCTCACCGAACGGGTGGGAAACCGTCGAGAACAGGTGCTCGTGGCGTGGTCAGTTCGGACGCGTCAGGCCTCCGGCACCCACCCGCAGACGGAGCAGGTCGCCGCGCCCATGTCGTGCAGGGCCCCGCAGTCGGGGCACTGCAACTTGTTATAGGATCGGTCCCAGCGTGCCGGTTCTGTCTCGTGACCGCGGTCGGTCAAGAACTGGTCGAACAAGTCGTCACTGGGTGCTGAGGCCATACATGGTATGATATGGCATACCCCTATTTAGTTCCTACGACGACTCCGAGTCGTCGAAAACCGGGCGACTGCGGCGGACTGTTCCGCTCGTTTACAGGTCGTACAGCGCCCCGTATTTCGACTCGACGTAGTCGAGGAACGCGTCGGCGGCGAAGTCTTCACCGGTGGCTCGCTTCACGAGGTCGTTCGTCTCGTAGCGCCGACCGTGGCGGTGGACGTTCTCCCGGAGCCACTCCCGGAGGTCGTCGAACTCGCCGTCGGCCAGTTTCCCGTCGAGGTCGTCGATGTCTTCCTCGGCGGCCGAAAACAGTTGGGCGGCCATGATGGAGCCGAGCGAGTAGGTCGGGAAGTAGCCGAAGTTCCCGTACGCCCAGTGGATGTCCTGCAAACAACCCTCGGAATCGGTGTCCGGGCGGATGCCGAGATACTCCTCGTACTTGTCGTTCCACGCCTCCGGCACGTCCTCGACGTCGAGGTCGCCGGCGATGAGGTCGCGTTCGAGTTCGAACCGGATGACGATGTGGAGGTGGTAGGTCAGTTCGTCCGCCTCGACGCGGATGAGGTTGTCGTCGTACACCCGATTGGCCGCTTCGTAGGCCTCCTCGACCGTCGCGTCGACCTCGGGGAACCGGTCTTCGAGCGTGGGCAGGAAGTGCCGCCAGAAGGCGCGCGAGCGGCCGACGTGGTTCTCCCAGAGCCGCGACTGCGACTCGTGGACCGAGAGGTTGCGGTCCTCACCGAGCGGGGTCGCGTAGTGCTCGTCGGGCAGGCCGAGGGTGTACAGCGCGTGGCCGAACTCGTGGACGGTCGAAAACAGCGACCCGAGCACGTCTGACTCGTCGTAGCGGGTCGTCACGCGGGCGTCGAACTGCGTCCCCGAGGAGAACGGGTGCGGGGCGGTGTCGAGACGGCCGCGCTCCCACGGGTAGCCGAGCGTCGTCAGCGCGTCGCGGACGAGTTCCTCTTGGTCCTCTTCGGGGAACTCGCCCTCGAAGGCGTCCACCGCGAGGTCCGCGTCGGACTCGCGGATGTCCTCAATCATCGGGACGAGCACCTCGCGCACCTCTGCGAGAATCTCCTCGGCCTGTTCGAGCGGGAGACACGGCTCGTAGTCCTCGAACAGCACCTCGTAGGGGTCGCGGTCGGGGTCGATGTGCTCGGCGTACTGCCGCTTCAGTTCGACGTGTTTCTCCAGATGCGGCGCGAATTTCTCGAAGTCGTCTTCGGCTTTCGCCTGCTTCCACGCCGGGATGGCCTCCGACGACGCCGCCGAAATCTTCTCGACGAGGTCGTTCGGCACGCGGGCCGCCCGCTCGTAGTCGCGGCGGAGTTCGCGCAGCACGTCGGCCTGCTCGTCGGTCGGGTCGTCGGCCTCGGCCGCGTCGAGGAGGTCCCCGAACTCGTCGTCGGTCAGGAGTTCGTGGCTCAAGGCGGAGAGCGCGGACATCTGCTGGGAGCGCGCAGGCGTTCCCTCGTCGGGCATCATGACCTGCTGGTCCCACGAGAGGATGCCGCCGGCGTTCTCGACGTTGGCGATTCGCTTGTACTTCGTGAGGAGTCGGTCGTACGCCGACTCCGAGTCGGATTCCGCGGAGGACTGTGCCATGATACGAACGGTGGTCTCGGAGGCGTATTAAACCGCAGGAGCCGGGCATCCGTGGAGGGGTTTTGCTACTCGGTCGTAACTGGTCGCGCTTTCGACGCCGACGAGACTGCGACCGGCTCCAACGACACAACAGCCGTGAACGACACCGCGAAAGCCCCCGCGAGCGACGACTCCCGCGGCGACGCGCGCTCCTCGGCCTCCGGCCTGCGGTGCTCACGCCGCCGGGGTTCGCCCTCGCTCGCGGCCCCTTTCAGTCCCGCCCGGTGGTGTCTCGGGCGTCGTCGCGGGCGGGGTGTTCAGGTGTCGTCGCGGGCGGAGCCGGTGGCTCTCACCACTCCCCAACGAGCGCGCGGTACGTCTCGTAACACCGCGCCAGCACGTCGAGCGACACGCTCTCGTCTCTCGTGTGCGCCTCGCCGGGCTCCGAGGGGCCGTAGACGACACAGGTCGTGCCCGCCTGCGCCAGCCACCCGGCGTCGGTCGCGTGGGGCTTCGTCGTCTGTTCGGGTGCTTCGTCGCCGCGGGCCTCGTGGACCGTCCGAGCGGCGTCGAGGACGCGGTCAGCGAACTCGGCGTCGTCGCACGCCATCGGCGGGAGGTCCTGTTCGACGACCCACTCGACGCCCTCGATTTCCGCAGCCAGCGCGAGGTCGGCGAAGCCGCCGGGGACGGTCCGCTCGTCGATAGTCACCTCGCAGTGGTCGGGGATGACGTTCCACGCGCTCCCGCCGTCGATTTCGGTGACGGCGATGCTCCCCGAGACGGGGTGGCCGAGGACCTCGGCGTCCGGCACGGAGAGACCGCGAACCACGTCCACGGCGTCGGTCGCGCGGTAGACGGCGTTCTCGCCGCGCTCGGGTTCGCTGGCGTGGCAGGCGGTCCCCGACGCGACGAGGGTGCTCGCCCGGCGGCCCCGGTGGGCGACGGCCACGTCGGTCCGGTTCGGTCCCGAGTAGTTCGTCGAGCCCTCGGCGACGACGGCGTAGTCGAGTTCGAAGCCGTCGTCGAGGGCGGCGCGGACGCCTTCCCCGCCGATTTCCTCGCCGACGAACGAGGCGAAGGCGACTTCCGAGTCGGCGTCGGCGGCCGCGTCGCGGAAGGCGAGCATCGACGCCGCGACGGCACCTTTCATATCCGCCGCGCCGCGGCCGTAGAGGCGGCCGTCGTGGGTCTCGACCACGTAGTCGCCGCCGTCCGTGGTCTGCCGGTCGGCCGGCGGAACCACGTCGTGGTGGCCGACGAGCGCGAGCGACTCGCCGACGCCGGGGTTGACGCGGGCGACGACGTTCCCCGCGTCGTCTCTGGCCACGTCGGCGTCGGTCTCCTCGCGGAGCCACGTTTCGATGGCGTCGCCGGCGGCGGTCTCGTCCTCGTGGCTCGGCACCGACACGAGCGTCTCCGTGAGGTCGCGGAGTTCGTCCATGCCGGCCCGTCGGCGGGTCGCTCCAAAAGCGTGTGCGTCCGGCAGTCCCGCCAACCCCCGTCGCGACTGCGGTCGGGCACTCCCTCGCGCCGCCTCGCGGGGAGACCGTTATCAAATTCCGAGAATTCCCGGTCCGGCTTATGACGTATACCCCGCACGTCGGAGTATGCGACTCGTCTCGACGTACGAACGGTTGCTCTGGGGAAGCATGGACGCGCTCGATATCTCGGGTTCGGTCGAGAGAAAGGTCGTCGCCGCCGTCGCCATCCAGTTCGCGGTCTCGCTCGCGCAGGCCGCGCTTCCGTGGGTCGCGACCGGCGCGCTCCGACTCGAACTCTCGGCGCTCCTCCTGTTCGGTGCCGGCCTCGCGTTCGTCAACACGATTATCATCACGCGAAAAGACATCGTCTCGCCGATCGAGTCCATCTCGTCGGCGGCCGCGGGCGTCGCGGCGGGCGACCTGTCGGCCCGCCCCCCGGACGTGAGCGGAACCGACGAGGTGGCCCGCCTCGCCGACGACTTCGGCGCGATGCACGACCACCTCTGCGTCGTCGCCTCGCAGGCGGGCGCGCTCGCCGACCAGCGGTTCGACGACCCGGCGCTCGACGAGAACTTACCGGGCGAGTTCGGTGACGCGCTCGACCGGATGCAGCGCGACCTCGCGGACTACACGCGCAACCTCCAGCACCTCGTGGAGGCGTTCGCGGAGGCGACTTCGCGGGCGCAGGCGGGCGACCTCACCGCCACCATCGACACCGACGACTGGGGCGTCGACGACGAGCGGTACGCGGAGGTCGCGGCGACCTACAACGACCTCGTCCGCACACTCTCGTCGACCATCGGCGAGGTGCAGTCGTTCGCACAGGAGGTGTCGGAGATGAGTTCGACCGCCCGCGAGCACGTCCGCCGGGCCGACGCCGCCAGCGAGGAAGTCGCCGCCTCGGTCACCGAAATCTCCGACGGCGCGGGGGCGCAGACGGAACACCTCCAGACCGTCTCCGACGAACTCAACACGCTCTCCGCGACCGTCGAGGAGATAGCCGCCTCCGCCGACGAGGTCGCCACCACCGCCGAAACAGCCTCCGAGCGCGGCGAGGTCGGCCGCGACGCCGCGACCGAGGCGATGGAGGAGTTAGACACCGTCGAGGCCCGCATCGACCGCACCGCCGACGCCGTCGCGGAACTCACCGAGAGCATCGAGGAGATAGACGAAATCGCGGCGTTCATCGACCACGTCGGCTCGCAGACCGACCTGCTCGCCATCAACGCGGCCATCGAGGCCGCCCACGCGGGCGAGGCCGGCGACGGCTTCGGGGTCGTCGCACAGGAGGTCAAGTCGCTCGCCGAGGAGACCCGCGACTCCGCCGACGAGGTATCGGGCCTCATCGCAGACATCACCGAGCACTCCGAGGAGACGCTCGCCGACGTGCGGGAGATGAACCGGCAGGTCGCCGACAGTCTGGAGACGGTCACGGAGGCCATCGGCGAGTTCGAGACCATCGTGGACATGGTGACGGATATCGACGCCAGCGTGGCCGAGGTGAGCGCCGCGACCGACCAGCAGGCCGAGTCGGCGGCGGACATCGCCGCCCGCGTCGACGACGTGGCGAACATCTCCGAGGAGACCGCCGGCCAGTCGCGAACCGTCGTCGAGACCGCACAGGAGCAGTCCGAGTCCATCGGCGACCTCGCGGACCAGACCGAAGAGCTGTCGTCGCAGGCGGCCGACCTCGACGACCTCGTCGAGTCGTTCGAGGTGGTCGACGGCGAGCGAGCCGTCGCGCCGGGCGACGACTGAGTCGGGGTCGCCGGACGCGGGGCGCGGAACGCGGGACGCGGTACCACCCGACGACCCGCCGGCGGTGTCACCGCTTTTATCTACAACCTTATCCGTCACCCGCCCAAACTCACGCGCATGAAGATAGTGCCGGACACGAGCGCGGTCATCGACGGTCGCGTGTCCGAGCGAGTCGACGACGGCACCTACGAGGGTGCCGACGTACTCGTCCCCGAGGCGGTCGTCAGCGAACTCGAATCGCAGGCCAACGACGGCCGTGACACGGGCTGGGAGGGCCTTTCGGAGCTCCAGCGCCTCGCAGAGTTCGCCGACGACGGCGTCATCGACCTCAACTACGTCGGCCGTCGCCCGAGTTCGGGCGAGACGAAAGGTGCCGGCGAGGGCGACATCGACGCGCTCATCCGCGACATCGCCACCGAGCGGTCGGCGACGCTCCTGACGAGCGACGTGGTGCAGGCCGAAGTGGCGAAGGCGAAGGGCGTCTCGGTCGAGTACGTCGAGGCCGCGGTCCGCGGCTCCGGCGGGCTCATCATCGAGCGCTTCTTCGACGACCAGACGATGTCGGTCCACCTCAAGACCGACACCCGCCCGAAGGCCAAACGCGGCGCGGTCGGCGAGATGCACTACCAGCCCATCGCCGACGAGCCGACCGACGAGGCGACGATGAAGGAGTGGGCCGACGACATCGTCAACTCCGCCCGCGCCGCCACCGACGGCTTCGTCGAACTCTCCGAGCCGGGCATGGACATCGTCCAGTTCCGCGACTACCGCATCGCGGTCGCCCGCCCGCCGTTCGCCGACGGCATCGAAATCACCGCCGTCCGTCCCATCGTCAAGACCGAACTCGACGACTACGAGTTCGCCGACGAACTCCGCGACCGACTCTCCGAGCGCCAGCGCGGCGTCCTCATCGCCGGGTCGCCCGGGGCCGGGAAGTCCACGTTCGCGCAGGCGGTCGCCGAGTTCCTCAACGACAGCGACTACGCGGTCAAGACGATGGAGAAGCCGCGCGACCTCCAGGTCGGCCCCGACATCACCCAGTACACCGCCCTCGGCGGCGACATGGCGAAGACGGCCGACTCGCTGCTGCTCGTTCGCCCCGACTACACCATCTACGACGAGGTCAGAAAGACCGAGGACTTCTCCGTGTTCTCGGACATGCGGCTGGCGGGCGTCGGCATGGTCGGGGTCGTCCACGCCACCCGCGCCATCGACGCGCTCCAGCGCCTCGTCGGCCGGGTCGAACTCGGCATGATTCCGCAGGTCGTCGACACCGTCGTCTACATCGAAGACGGCGAGGTCCACACGGTGTACGACGTGCGCACCGAGGTGAAGGTGCCCGAGGGCCTCTTCGCGGAGGACCTCGCCCGTCCGGTCATCCAGATTCGGGACTTCGAGACCGGCACCCCGAAGTACGAGATTTACACGTTCAACCGGCAGGTCGTCACCGTCCCGCTCGGCGAGGACGGCGAGGAGAAGGAAAGCGGCGTCTCCCGGCTGGCGAAACAGGAAATCGAACGGGAGATTCGCTCCATCGCCCGCGGCCACGTCGACGTCGACTTGCAGGGCCAGAACCGCGCGGTCGTCTACGTCGAGGAAGACGACATCTCCTACGTCATCGGGAAGGGCGGCGGCCGCATCTCGGACGTGGAAGACCGACTCGGAATCGACATCGACGTGCGGACCCACGACGAGAAGCCCTCGTCGTCGGGGCAGCACGCGGGCGCGAACGCCGGCGGACAGTCCGGCGCGTCAGCCTCCGCGGGCGGGGCCGACGAGGGCGTCGTCGTGACGCCCGAGGTCACCTCGCGGCACGTCGTCGTTCGGATGGACGGCCACGTCGGTGAGACGGTCGAGGTCCGCGCCGACGGGGAGTACCTGTTCACGGCGACGGTCGGTCGCGGCGGCGACATTCAGGTCTCCCGCGGCAGCGCCATCGCCGAGGAACTGGAGAACGCAATCGACAGAAAACAGCAGATTACGGTCGTTCCGGCCTAACAGAACGGCCGAATCGTCGTTTTCGTCGGTCGGAGTTCGACCGGGTCGACACGTCGCAACTGGTCTCTTACGACACCGACTGCGAAGCGTGCGGTGGTTCCGCGGCGGTTCTGATTACTCGGCGCAGCAGGCCTTTTCCTTGCCGCCGTCGGCTTTGGCCTGCGCCTGCTGCGGCGCGAGATCGGTCAACTGATAGAGGTTCTGTCGGGCGTCGGCGAAGTAGACGTCCTCGTCGACGATACCGATTCCCTCCAGTCGTTCGAGCGCGTAGCGAACGGTTCGCGCCGAGAGCATCGACTCTTCGACGATGCCTTTCTGGGTGAGCGGACCGTTGTATTCGAGCACTTTGAAAACAAGCTTCGCACTCGGTGGGAGGTCGTCGAGACTCTCCTCTTCTGTTCCAGCCATCGTTACGAATCGAAACGCGCTACCAGCATAAACCTTGTTGGCCTGCGACCGGCCGACAACGCTTTATCCGCGGGGTGGCGGGAGGAACGAACGCCTTTTGACGCCGGATATCGCACGGGAACACATGGCCACGGAAACGCAGACCGGACTCTCCAGTCACATTCGCGGAGTGACGGTCACGACACTCGCCTGCCTCGCCGGCATCGCCGCCGCGGTGGTTTCGGGTGCTGTGGTGGGGACGAGTCCCGAGGCCGCGACCAATCAGTTGGCCGTGGGTATCCTCGGGGCGCTCGTCCTCATTCAGTTCCCCGTGCTTCGCGTCGTCGGCGTCGACGTCAACGGGTTCGGCGCGAAGGACTACCTCTACGTGGTGTTCATGACCTTCGCGCTCTGGTTCATCACGTTCGCCATCCTGCTGACTTCGGGTGTTCAGCTCTAACGATGGCCGACGATAGTATCGCCGTCGTCGACTTGGACCGGTGTTCCCCGGACCGTTGTAGCTACGAGTGCTCGAACTTCTGTCCGCCGAACCGGACGGGCAAAGAGTGCATCACGCTCCGCGGCGAGGACGCCGAGCAGGGCGGCCCCGACCAGGTGCGCATCTCCGAGGAAATCTGTCTCGGCGAGACCTGCGGCATCTGCGTCGAGAAATGCCCCTTCGATGCAATCGAAATCATCAACCTCCCGTCGGAGCTCGACGAGGAGCCGACCCACCGCTACGGCGAGAACGCCTTCTCGTTGTACGGGCTTCCGGTCCCCGAGGCCGGTTCGGTCACGGGCATCCTCGGCCCGAACGGTATCGGGAAGACGACCGCCGTCCGCGCCCTCGCGGGCGAGATGGTCCCCAACCTCGGCAACTACGCCGACGACCCGACGTGGGAGGCCGTCCTCGACCGCTTCCGCGGGACCGAACTCCAGAACTACGTCGAGCAGGTCCGCGACGGCGAGGTCTCCATCGCGCGCAAGCCGCAGTACGTCGACCAGATTCCCAAGCAGTTCGACGGGACGGCGCGCGAACTCCTCGAAGCGACCGACGAGCGCGGCGCGCTCGACTCCTACATCGACCGCCTCGACATCGGGCCCGTCGTCGACAACGACATCGAGACGCTCTCCGGCGGCGAACTCCAGCGGGTCGCCCTCGCGGCGACGCTCGCCCGCGACCGCGACTTCTACTTCCTCGACGAGATATCGCCGTACCTCGACATCGGCCAGCGCGTCACCGCCGCGCGGCTCATCCGCGAACTCGCGGAGGACGAAGACCGCGCGGTGCTCGTGGTCGAACACGACCTCGCCATCCTCGACCTGCTCGCCGACACGCTCCACGTCGCCTACGGTGAGCCCGGCGCGTACGGTGTCATCACCGACCCCAAGTCGGTCCGAAACGGCATCAACGAGTATCTGAAGGGCTACCTCTCGAACGAGAACATGCGCATCCGCCCGGAGGCCATCACCTTCGAGGAACACGCGCCGCGGGAGACGACGAAGGCCGAACCCCTCGTCGAGTACCCCGACCTCGCCAAGTCCTACGGCGACGGCGAGTTCTCGCTCGAAGTCGAATCCGGCACCATCTACAACGGCGAAGTGCTCGGCGTCGTCGGCCCGAACGGTATCGGGAAGTCGACGCTCGCACAGCTGTTTACGGGCGACCTGACGCCCGACGCGGGCGACCTCGACTTCGCGCTCGACATCTCCTACAAGCCGCAGTACATCGAAATCGACCAGCCGATGCGGGTCGACGCGTTCCTCTCGTCCATCACCGACCAGTTCGGTTCGTCGTACTGGAACACCGAAATCGCGAACCCGCTCCAGCTCAACCGCATCATGGAGCGCAACCTCACCGACCTCTCCGGCGGTGAGCGCCAGCGCGTCGCCATCGCGGCGTGTCTCTCGCAGGATGCCGACCTCTACCTGCTCGACGAGCCGTCGGCCCACCTCGACGTCGAACAGCGCGTGCAGGCCACCTCGGCCATCCGCCGCTACGCCGAGAACCACGACGCGACGGTCATGGTCATCGACCACGACATCTACATGATGGACCTGCTCGCGGACCGCCTGATGGTGTTCGACGGCGAGCCGTCCATCGAGGGCCACGCCTCGAAACCGCAGGAGATGCGCGACGGCATGAACGACTTCCTGTCGGACCTCGACATCACGTTCCGCCGCGACGAGCGCACCCAGCGCCCGCGCATCAACAAGCCCGACTCGCAACTCGACCGCGAGCAGAAGCGCGCCGGCGAGTACTACTACGCCGAGTAGCGACCCGGTCGCCCGTTCGCGTTTCCGTCCGCCTCGTTTTTGTTTCCGTTTTCGCTCCTTCGCTCTCGCTTTCGGTTAGCTCTCGGTCTCGGTTTCCTTCCGTCTCAGCCGGCGGTTTCCCGCCGCCGGCGACCCGGTTACACGCCGCGCCGCGAGTGACTCCGATGTTACTACGGACGTTTTCACGGCCACGCTCGAAGACGGGGATATGACGAACGATTCCCCATCCGACGGCTCGCTCACGGACGACACCCACCTCGGTCGGGTCGCGCTCCGCGTCGGCTCGCTCGACCGCGTCGTCCCGTTCTACCGCGACGTGGTCGGCCTCGCGGTCGAGCGCGAACGCGACGGGTCGCGGGCGGTGCTCTCGGCCGGCGAGACGCCCGTCGTCGTCCTCGACGAGGACTCCGACGCCCCCGAGCGCGGTCGCCGGGAGGCCGGGCTGTTCCACCTCGCGGTTCGCGTGCCCGACCGCGGCGCGCTCGGTGACGTGCTCGCCCGCGCCCGAACCCGCGCCGGCGACACGGGTGCGACGCTCTCCGGCGCGTCCGACCACCTCGTCAGCGAGGCGCTGTACTTCCGCGACCCGGAGGGCAACGGCGTCGAGGTCTACCGCGACCGCCCGCGCGAGGAGTGGCCGTGGACCGACGACCGCCGGGTGTCGATGGACACGCTCCCGCTGGACCTCGGTGCGCTCGCGGACGACGCCGCCGGCGACGAGGTCGCGCCCGCCGGCACCGACCTCGGCCACGTCCACCTCGAAGTCACGAACGTCCCTCGTTCGCGGGATTTCTACGTCGACGCACTCGGTATGCGCGTCCGCGACGAGGGTTACCCCGGCGCGGCGTTCGTCGCCGCCGGCGAGTACCACCATCACGTCGGCCTGAACAGTTGGAACACCCGAAGCGCCCCGGCCGGCGGGAGCCGCGGCATCGAGTGGTTCGAAGTCGTCGTCCCCGACGCCGCGACGCTCGACGCGGTCCGCGAGTCGCTGGTCGACGCCGGCCACGAGATCGAACAGGACGGGTCCGACGAGCCCGGGTCCGGCGACGGCGACGCGACTGACGCGGCCGACGCGTCAACCGCGACCGAGTCGCTCGTCCTCTCCGACCCCGACGGAATCGGCGTTCGCGTCGTTCGCAGCCGCTGACGCGTCGGGTTTCCCGAACGAATAATTTTGTCGCTGGTCGCCCAACGCGACGGTATGATATCGAGCGAGTCGAGCGAGCGCCGTCGCGGGCTCACCCTCCGGAGCCCGGCGTTCGACGACGGATGCCCGATACCCCGCCCCCACGGCTACGCGGCCGCAAACGAGAATCCGCCGCTCCGCATCGGCGGCGTGCCACCCGGGACCGCCTCGCTCGCCCTCGTGATGGACGACCCCGACGCCGTGAAGCCCGCGGGCGAGGTGTGGGACCACTGGCTCGTCTGGAACGTCGCCCCCGAGACGGACGCCATCGCGGCGGGCGAGACGCCACCGGGCGCGGTCGAGGGAACGAACAGCTACGGCGAGCGGGGCTACGGCGGCCCGAACCCGCCGGACGGCGAGCACACCTACCGGTTCCTGCTGTACGCGCTCGATGCACCCCTCGACCTCGACGCGGGCGCGACGAAGGCCGACCTGAAGCGCGCCATCGCGGGACACGTCGTCGCCGAGACGAAACTGACCGGGTGCTACGCGCTCTGACCCGGCCGAAAACGGGTCCCTCGCTCACCGGCCGCCGTCGGACTCCACGACCGCACCTGCGCCGTCGTCGCCCGCCAGAAGCGTCACGTCGTAGCCGAAGGCCCGAATCACGTCGAGGTTCGTCCGCACGTGGTCCGTGACGGCGGGAATCCGCAGGCGACCCCCGGCGAGCGCGACCCAGACGAGCAGCTGGTCGGCCATGTGTCGGTCCACGGGCGCGTCGCCGCCGAGCCAGTCGAGGAACGACGCGGCCGCTCGCGACCCGACCGCCTCGGCCGGCGTGCCGCGCTCGCCGTAGGCGTCGAAGCCGGCGACGACCGACTCGGAGCCGTCGCCGGCGCGCTCGTCATCCTCTCCCCGCGCGACGGCGACCACGACCGACCCGGGCGAGTCGCTTTCGACCGACGAGACCGCGGCGTGAACGGGGAGCTCGACACCCGCCTCGGCGAGCGCGTCGCGGACGCCTTCGACCTGCCGGTCGGCCACCGCGGCGTCCGCGAGCGAGCCGCTTTCGGCCGAGTAGACCCGGAGTTCGTCGGGGTCCGCGCGGCGGTCCAGCGCCAGCGGGGTCGGCTCGGCCGGTTCGATGCGGAGCGAAAGCCTTCCGCCGCCGGCCGGGTAGAAGCCGCGGCGGGGCACCGAGACGCCGAACTCGACGCCGAACGCCGAACACAGCGGGCGCTTTACGTACCGGAGGTAGTCGGCCGGCGGCGACCACCGAACGTCGGTGCCGCCGGTGACGGTGAGCGAAAGCGGGTCGTCGAGGGCGACGGCCGCCGGGAGCACCGTCTCACAGACGAGCGTCGCGCTCCCGGCCGTGCCGACGGCGACCTCGACGGGGTCGGTTCGGACGCGGTCGGGCGAAAAGCGGAGCGTCGAGGAGCCGACCTCGCCGCCCTCGACCGCGGCGTTCGAGACGGCCGCCGCGACCGAGACGCAGGCGACGTGCTGGGCCTTCAGTCCGGGTGTCGAGCGGTTCCCGCGGACGTTCGTCATCTCGAACGATTCGCCGGTGACGAGCGAGAGCGCGAGGGCGGTTCGCAGGGGTTGACCGCCGCCGTTTCGGCCGTCGAGTCGTCGCATTCAGCGGACGACGGTGACGGGGCAGGACGCCCGTTCGACCAGTTCCTTGGCGACGCTGCCGACCAGCCCCTCGTAGCGCTTCGAGAGGCCGCGGTGGCCGACGAAGATGCCGTCCGCGTCCGCCTCGTCGGCGTAGGCCGGAATCGCCTCGACGGGGTCGCCGTAGAGGAGTTCCGTGGCCGCGTCGACGCCGGCGTCGGCGGCGCGTTCGGCGGCCGCGTTGAGGACGCGTTCGGCGCGCGATTCCGCGTCTTCGAGGCTCTCGGCGACGATGCGGTCGCCCGTCCCCGCGACGCCCGCGACCGGCTCCTCGCCGCCTTCGACGAGGACCTGCGGTTCGACCGCGTGGACGATTGTGACCGTCGCACCCAGCGGTTCGAGCATCGAAAGCGCGTGGTCGAGCGCTCTGTCGGCGGCCGCAGAGCCGTCTACTGCAACGACGAAGTTCATACCTGAATACAGGTGCCGAGACGAGAAAAAGGGTGAGTCGAGACGGAGCGAGACGGAACGAGACGAGACGGGCGGGACTCGCGTTCGGGCGCTAGTGGACGAGCCGACTGCAAGTGCCACAGAGGTTCTCTTCTTTCACGTCGACCTCTCGGACCGTCGGCGAGAAGGACATGACGCACTTGTTGTTGTCGCAGTGTTCGAGGCCGAGGGTGTGGCCGATTTCGTGGACGACCTCTTTTCGCACGCGGTCGGACAGCACCTCCTCGGCGGGTTTGTTCGTGATGCCGCCGTCGCTGGAGGTTTGGAGACGGTACGTGGAGATGACGGAGCCGTTGCCGTTGAGGTACGCGAGGCCGAAGACGTAGTTTCGGCGGCGGTAGTAGAGGTCTTTTTCGGTGATGCCGATGTTCTTCTCGCCGCGCCCGATGCGGCTCGCCAGCTCGATGAACTGCTCGGCCCGGTACTGGTTTCGGCTCCGGTCGAACGCGCCCTCGGGTATCGCCTGATTCGATTGCACGGTCACGTCGCAGTCGTAGACGGAGCGGAGTCCGGCGGATGCCTCCCGCTTGACGGCCGCAGAAATATCCCCGATAGGCACGATATCGACGAGCATGCGAGGGATTAAGCGGGGACGCTTCATAAATATCCCGACGTGAAAAAATCGCTGCGCGACGCGCTCGTCAGACGGTTGTCGGGGTACGACCGCGCGGTCGAAGTCGGGGTCGGCCGGGAGCCGTCGGTGGCGGCCGCCCTCGCCGCCCGCGGGGTCGACGTGGTCGCCGTCGACGTGCACGACTTCCCCGTCCCCGACGGCGTCTCGTTCGTCCGCGACGACGTGTTCGCCCGCGCCGACGCCGCCGACCTCGGCCCCTACGCCGCCGCCGAGGTCGTCTACGCGCTGAACGTCCCCGTCGAACTCCACCGCCCCGCCGCGGAGGTCGCCCGCCGCGCCGACGCCGACTTCCTGTTTACCACGCTCGGCTACGACGAGCCCTCGATTCCGGTCTCCCGCGAGTCGCTGCCGGGCGACACCTTGTACGCCGCCGAGCGCGGGCGACGGGACCAGCGCGCCCGGCGGGACTCTCCCGGTCGGTCCCAAGAGTAAGGCACTTGCCCGCTCGTCGCGGGCTTCCGGTATGCACGCGGACGCTGTCGTCCTCGATATCGACGGAGTGCTCGTCGACGTCGCCGACTCCTACCGGCGCGCCATCGTCGAATCCGTGGACCGACACTACGGCACGACCATCTCCCGCGACGAGGTCCAACTGTTCAAGGACGCCGGCGGCTTCAACAACGACTGGGAACTCACCTACGCGGCGGCGCTGTCCGTCCTCGCCGCCCGCGAGGCCGACCTGTCGGTCGCCGCGTTCACCGGCGAAATCGAGGCCCGCGGCGGCGGCCTCGACGCCGCCGAGGCGACCGTCGAGGCCCTGCTCTCGGAGCCGAGCGTCGTCTTCGACGAGTGGGACCCCGAGGCGCTCCGCGAGACGTTTCAGGCGCTCTACCTCGGGAGCGACCTGTACCGCGACCTCGAAGGCGGCGACCCGCCGTTCGAGGCCCCCGGCTACATCCACGACGAACCGGTGCTCCTCCGCCCGGAGACGCTCGACGCCCTCGGCGACCGCGAACTCGGCGTCGTCACGGGTCGTCCCGCCGCCGAGGCCGACATCGCGCTCGACCGCGTCAACCTCGACGTGGCCGACGACCACCGGTTCACGATGGACGACTGGGAGGAGGGCAAGCCCCACCCCGCCGCGCTCGTGACGGTCGCGGAGCGCCTCGGAGCCGACTCGGTCGTCTTCGTCGGCGACACCCTCGACGACGTGAAGACGGCGCTGAACGCCGACGCCGCCGACCCCGAGCGCGTCTACTACGGCGTGGGCGTCCTCTCGGGCGGTCTG
Organism: Haloferax sp. Atlit-48N; assembly: GCF_003383015.2. NCBI lineage: Archaea > Methanobacteriati > Methanobacteriota > Halobacteria > Halobacteriales > Haloferacaceae > Haloferax > Haloferax sp. Atlit-48N. The sequence goes on from NZ_CP137689.1 coordinate 401,156, forward strand.
ACCGGCGACGACGGCCGACAGAAGTTCTCCGAAATCGGTGCGGCCGCCGTCGTCGAGGACGTGAACGAGGTTCCGGACCTGCTCGACTGATGGCTCAGACGCCGACTCAGACTCCCGTTTCGCCGCCGGAGGGTCGCTGATGGGACACCTCCGCGCCTTCGTCGTCACGCTGCTCGCGCTCGACGCGCTCGTGGTCGTCGTCGGGACGTACCTCCTCCCGCCGGACCCGTTCGCGCAGTTGGTCCTCCTCGGGCCGCTCCTGCTTTTGGCCCCGGTGGTCGCGTGGTGGCTCGTCTACCGCGACGGCTTCGAGCGGGTGCAGGCGCTCGTCGAGTCCGACGGCGGGGGTCGATAGCGCCGTCCACCCGCCGCCGCCCGCCCGCGAACACAGGCAGAACCCACCGGTCGCACAACCCTTTAGGTCGGCTCGGTCCGGAGGTGTGTGTATGCGAATCGCACTCCTCGGTGGGACCGGCGACATCGGCGAGGGCCTCGCCCTCCGCTGGGCCTACCACACCGACCACGAGGTCATCGTCGGGTCGCGCGACCCCGACAAGGCCCGCGCGAAGGCCGACGAGTACGAGACCGAACTCTCCAGCCGCGGCCGCGACGTGAAGGTAAACGGCTTCACGAACGAGATGGCCGCCGACCGCGCCTCCGTGGTCGTCCTCGCCGTGCCGCCGTACCACGTCTCCGACACCGTCGAGGCCGTTTCCGACTCGCTGTCCGAGGGCGACGTGCTCGTCACGCCCGCGGCGGGCATGAAGCGCGACGACGACGGCTTCCACTACCACCCGCCGAAGGCGGGGAGCGTGACGGCGCTCGTCGCCGACGCGGCCCCCGACGACGTGCCGGTCGTCGGCGCGTTCCACAACCTCGCGGCCGGCCGACTGGCCGACCTCGACGCCGACCTCGGTATCGACACGCTGCTCGTCGCCGACGACGAGGACGCCAAAGAGACGGTGCGCCTGCTCGCCGAGGGCATCGACGGCCTCCGCGCGCTCGACGGCGGCGGCCTCGCCAACGCCCCCGAAATCGAGGGTATCACCCCGCTTCTCATCAACGTCGCGCGGAACAACGACGGCCTACACGACCTCGGCATCCGGTTCAAGTAGCGCCGTCCGACCCGCGCCCGAAGCCATTTTTCACGACAGTTCCGACCGCGGCACTGTCGCGGCCTCCCCGTAGAGCGTCCGCGCCACGAGCAGTCCGACGACGACGACGAGCGCGACGCAGGCGAGGTACTCGACGCGGAAGCCGACCACCTCGGCCAGCGGGACGGCCACGAGCGGGCCGAGCGTCGACCCCGAATCGCCGAAGACGTTGTAGACGCCGCCGAGTTTGCCCACGTCGTCGGCCGGGCTGAGGTCTCCGAGATAGGCCAAAAGCGGCGGGTTCGACCCGCCGACGCCGACGCCGATGAGCGCCACGCCCGCGAGCGTCGAGGGGAGCGTCGGTACGAGCGCCAGCAGGGTGAACCCGGCCGCGAGGACGCCCAGTGCGGGGAGCGTCAGCGCCGCGCGGTTCGACAGGCGGTCGGAGTACCGACCGACGGCGAGCGTCGTGACGCTCGACGCGACGACGCCGACGGCCATCACGACGCCGCTGACGCCGGCCCCCGACAGCCCGCCGAGCGAGATGTCGTTCGCCGTCGCGTACAGCACGGCCGTCGAGAGGAGGACGCCCGAAAACAGGAATCGGACGGCGAAGTTGACGGTGCCGACGGTGAAGATGCGGATGTCGGCGCTGACAAGCCGCGGCACCTCGCGGAGCGAACTCGCCGCCGTCACGTCGGTTTTCACGTCCGGGAGGACGGAGATGGCGACGAGGGCGGCGAACAGCCCCGCGCACCCCGCGACGGCGAACGCGGTGGCGTAGCCGAACGCGTCGGTGACGAGGCCGCCGACGACGAGGCCCGCGGGGAAGCCGAGGCTCTGCCCGCCGCGCATGTAGCCGACCCACTTCCCGCGGTTTCCGTCCGAGGTGACGTGGGTGATGGTGCTGAACGCGCCGACGAAGACGAACGCCGAGCCGACGCCCCAGCAGGCCCGCGACAGGAGGAAGACGGTCGCGCTGTCGAGCGGAATCGGCCCGGGGTTCAGCCCGAGGACGTAGCCGAACGGCGACAGCCCCTGCACGACGAAGCCGGCTATCATCGGCCGGCGCGTCCCCATCCGGTCGAGTATCTGCCCGGCGGGCGTGTTCACGACCAGCCGGGTGAACCGGTTGGCCGAGAGGATGAGACCGACCACGAACGGCGTGATGCCGATGATGGGGCCGAGCGTCGGGAGCGTCGGGAAGGCGACGCCCGCGCCGACGCCGCCGAAGAAGACGCCCGCGATGAGGCTGCCCGCGACGAACTCGACTGACGGCTCGTCGCCGCCGAACAGCCGACTCACGCCGCCGACCCTCGGGAGGCGGACGCGGCGCGGTGGGGCGTGGGATGCGCGGGAGCGGACTGGGAGTCGCGGGTTCGAGGGGCGTGCATCGAGAGGGTGCGCTATCGTAAACGCACGCTCTTGGTGCTTTGCAATCGGGCCGTCTCGTCCGGGAACTGCGGGCGTCGGCGCGGCGAGCGACTACCGGCGTCGTCGTCGCGGTCGCGGTCGTGGGACCCCGTCTCAGAAGCGGGCTTTCAGCTCGTCGCGCAGGTCGTCGAGCGAGGCGTCTTTCATCGACAGCAGGACGAGCAGGTGGTAGACGAGGTCGGCGCTCTCGTAGAGCAGTTCCTCGCCGTCGTCGTCCTTGGCCGCGAGGATGGTCTCCGTCGTCTCCTCGCCGAGCTTTTCGAGGACGTAGTTCTCGCCTTTCTCGTGGGTGAAAAGCGTCGTCGTGTAGGAGTCTTCGGGGAGGTCGGCTTTGCGCGACTCGATGGTCGCAAAGAGTTCGTCCAAGACCTCGTCGGTCGGGGTGTCGGCGTCCATGGTCGCACGACGGGCGGGCGCGGAAAAAGACCCTCTGGTTCCGGCGAGCGGCCGTCACTCAGCCAGTTAGCCGGCCGCTCAGGCGTCGATTTCGACCGCCAGTTCGTCGAAGAACGCGAGGTCGTGGAGGCGGCTGTCGGGCGTCAACTCGGGGTGGAACGACGTGCCGACGACGGGGCCGTCGCGGACGGCGACGGGGTTGCCGTCCCACTCGGCGAGCACCTCGACGCCCTCGCCGACCTCGTCGATGAGGGGCGCGCGGATGAACACCGCGGGGAACGGCGAGTCGAGACCGGCCACGTCCAGCGGGGCCTCGAAGCTGTCGACCTGCCGGCCGAAGGCGTTGCGGTCGACCGTCGCGTCGAGGAGGTCGAGCGTCGTCACGCGGTCGTCCTTGGCGTCGCGGGAGGCGACGATGAGGCCGGCACAAGTGGCGAGGACGGGCTTTTCAGCCTCGACGTGGGCGCGAATCTCGTCGGCGATGCCCTCGCGTTCGAGGAGTCTGGAGATAGTTGTCGACTCCCCGCCTGGCATGAGTAACACGTCGCAGTCGGGGACGAGGCCGTCGCTTCGAATCTCGACGATTTCGGCGTCGACGCCGTGGGCCTCGGCGGCCCGCTCGACGGCGTCGGCGTGTTCGGACACGTCGCCTTGCACGGCGACGACACCGGCGCGTAGCGTGGTCATAGACGGGTCTCGGGAAGCCGTGGACAAAAAGCGTCCGTTCGGCGGTCGGCGCGGTTCAGAACGCGAGCGAGTTCAGCACCAGCACGCCGATGCCGAACAGCGCCCCCGCGGCGAAGATGGTCTTGGGGTTGACTCGAATCGCGTTGCGGTCCTCCGCGTCGAAGTAGCGGACGAGGCCCGCACTCGACATCAGACCGCCGCTGTTCTGGCCCTTGCTCATGTTCCACCGTCCGTGCGTCCGCCGCCTAAACGTTTCGGCTCGCTCCGGTCCCGGGGGTCGCCCGGCCGGAACGCCTCCCGACTTGCCGGCGAATCCGCTCGGATTGCGAGTCGGCTGACGGCCCCCTCGACGCTCAGAAGGCTGGAATTCGACTGAACTGGACGGGCGCACAACCGGAGAGCCGCGGGCCCATGAGTAATCCTTATGCGCCGGGGCGGGCAAGTTGCGTCGGGATACGATGACTGTTCGACTCTTGGACTTCTACGCGGACTGGTGCGGCCCTTGTAAGACGCAGGACCCGATTCTCGACGAGCTCGAAGGCGACTACGAGACCGTCGAGTTCGTCAAGGTCGACGTCGACGAGGAGCAGGACGTGGCCAACCAGTATCAGGTTCGCTCGCTTCCGACGCTCATCGTCGAGAACGACGACGGCATCGTCGACCGCTTCGTGGGCGTCACCCAGCGCGACGACATCGAGTCGGCGCTGAGCCAGGCCGGCGCGTAAGCGCGCCGCGGACCGCCGCGTTTTCCGACCCATCCGGACGACCGCCGAGCGCGCCGCGAGCGCCGGCGGTGTGTCTCGCAAGCGTTATACGACCGGCGGCGGGACTCGTATGCATGGCTAGTGACGCTGCGACGAAGCGGACGCTCGAGAAGCAGATTTGCATGCGGTGCAACGCGCGCAACCCCCAGAAGGCAAAGCAGTGCCGCAAGTGCGGTTACAAGCACCTTCGACCCAAGTCGAAGGAACGCCGCGCCGCGTAAGCCCGCACGCTTCTCTCAGGCGTCTCGCCGATACAGCGCGAACAGCACCGCGAGCAGCGCGAGCTGGACGAGTTTGTCCGCGACGCCGCCGATGCCGAAGATATTCGGCCAGTTCAGCGCGACGTAGAGGACGACCTGCCCGGCGGTGAAGGGGATACCGAGCAACACCACCCGCGAGCGGCGGCGCTCGTCGCCGCGGAGGACGCCGACGATACCGGCCGCGAACCCCGCGGCGGCCCCGACGAACGCGATGCCGAGCGGGTCGGCGGGGTTCGCGGCCAGCGCGCCCGCGCCGAGGACGAGGTGAATCGCGCCGGTCACGGCCGCGAGGGCGACGCCGACGTAATGCAGTCGCGTCAGGTCGTCGCTCGGCTCCGTGACCGCGTCGGTCGCCATCTCACTCCTCCGGGTACTTCGGCTCGCGCCGCTCCGCGCGTTCGATGGCGCGTTCGAGCGCGTCGCGGACGGTGTCGCCGCCGGCCTCGTTCTCGAAGGGGTCGCCGTGGCCGGCGTACAGCGCCTCGACGGTCGAGGGAAGGCGGTCGAGGAGCGTGTGCAGGCTGCTGATGAGGCGCTCGCGGGACTGCCCCGGCATGTCGGTGCGGCCGAAACTGCCGTCGTCGAACGCGCCGTCGTTGTAGACGAACACGTCGCCCGAAAACAGCGACCGCCCGCTCACGAGCGAGACGTGGTCGTCGGCGTGGCCCGGCGTGTAGACCACTTCGAACGACTCGTCGCCCATCTCGACGTGGTCGCCGTCTCCGAGCTCGTGGGTCCGAAGCGGGTGGTCGGCGTAGGCGTACACGTCGGGGTCGAACCGTTCGACCACCGCGCCGAGTTCGCCGACGTGGTCGGAGTGCTGGTGGGTGACGACCACGGCGTCGAGGTCGTCGGTGTGTTCTGCGACGACGTCTTCGACGCCCGACATCGTCCCGGCGTCGACGAGGACGGTTCGCTCGCCGAGGACGAGGTAGGCGTTGCAGGTGAAGGTCTCGGCGTCGGCGGTGACTGGGATGACTTCCATACCGCCGCGTACGCGCTCGACCGGAAAAAGTCGGGCGGGTGAGGCGTCACCTCGCCGCGTGAATCGCCCCCGAACATCGGGCTCACGCGACAAATCCTTTTTGGGGCTCGGTCGTGTACGTATATCTGTATGGGATTTGGGAGCTACGACGAGTCCGAACAAGGAGACCAGAACGTCGACTTCGACGAGGAAGACGGCGTCACGACGAGTGAGGAGAAACACGAGGGCGAGGTCGATTTCGAAATCGGCGCGTCCAACGACGAACTCCTCGACCGGCTCCAGGAGATTAAAGACGAGTGAAGTCGGGGTCTCGCGCCCTCGGGGTCGCGGAATCCTCTCCCGGGGCGGCGCGCGCACCCACAGACGACGCTGACGACGCTCATTTTTCCACAGACCCGTCTCCGGAGAGCGTCCTCTGCGGCGCGGTCGTCCGCGCCGACCGGGTCGTCGACGGCCTCGCCTTCGAGACGTGCGCCGTCGGCGGCGACGACGCGACCGACGCCATCGCCTCGTTGTACGACTCCCTCGACCGCGAGGACGTACGTTACCTGCTCGTCTCCGGCATCGCTCCGGCGTGGTTCAACCTCGTCGACATCGACCGCCTCGCCGCGGCCCTCGACCGCCCGGTCCTTTCAGTCTCTTTCGAGGAGAGCGAGGGGCTCGAACCCGCGCTCACCGAGCAGTTCTCGGGCGCGGCGCTCGACCGACGACTCGACACCTACCGCGCAGCTCCGCCCCGCCGACCCGTCGAGGTGAACGGGGAGACGGTGTTCGTCCGGGCCGCCGGCTGCGACGGCGACGAGGCCGCGCAAGTCGTCCGCGGCTTTACCCCGACCGGCGGCCGCCCCGAGCCGATTCGCGTGGCCCGGATGGCGGCCCGCGCCGCGCGACGCTTCGCCGGGGATTAAGCCGTCCCCGCCCTCGAACCGAGTATGGAACACATGGAGGGCCTCTGCGTGACGGGCTGTGAGCGATGCCCCGAACTCGTCGACTCGCGGAGTCGCATCGTCAACGGGGTCGGCCCCGACGACGCCGACCTGCTCTTCCTCGGTGAAGCGCCGGGCGCGAAGGAAGACGAGGGCGGCGAGCCGTTCGTGGGTCGCTCCGGCTCCGTGTTGGACGACGCGCTCCGCGAGGCCGGCCTCGCCCGCGCCGACGTTCGCATCACCAACTGCGTGCGGTGCCGCCCGCCGGACAACCGCGACCCGACGAGCGACGAACTGTCGAACTGCCGGGGCTACCTCGCCCGCGAACTCGAACTCGTCGACCCCGAACTCGTCGTCACGCTCGGAAAGGTGCCCTCCCAGCACCTGCTCGACCGCGGCGTCGCCATCACGAACGAGTCCGGGTCGGTCGTGGACGCCCGCGTCGGGGACGCCTCTTACCGCGTCCTCCTCTCCGTCCACCCCGCGGCGACGCTGTACGACCGGAGCCAACGCGAGGGCTTCTTCGAGACCATCGCGCGCGCCGCCGACCTCTCGGGGCTCGCGGACTCCGCGGACGGACAGGCCAGTCTCGGTGACTTCTGAGCGCGGCGCGGGCGGCCGGCGAAGAGGCGAGACGCGACCTCGTGGTGGCAGTCGGCGGCGACGACATGGGCGACGCTGTGAGACGCGGGGGAGCGATAAAAACCGAACCGCGGGTGCGTCACCGAGCGGGCGGACGCCTACTCCCAGATGGAGCGGGCCATCCGCTGCGGGAACTCGACGATGAGTTTGAGCAGGCTCGTCCCTTCCTCGTTGCCGCGGATGTACGACCGGACCCGCTGGCTCACGAACTCGACGGAGACGACGAGCATGAAGATGACGAGAATCGTCGCCATCATGTTCGTGTACCGGAACAGACCGCGCTGGGTCTGAAGCACCTGTCCGAGGCCGCCGCCGCCGATGAGTCCCATCGTGACGCCGATGCGGACGTTGATTTCGAGGATGTACATCGTCCACGCGATGAAGGGCGTAAAGACCTGCGAGAGCATCCCGAAGACGACCTTCTGGGGGCTGTTCGCGCCGGTCGACTCGATGGCCTCTATCGGTCCGTCCTCGACTTCTTCGAGGGCGTCCGTGAACAGGCGACCGAGGTTCCCCATCGTGTCGGTCCCGATGGCGAGCGTCGCCGTGAACGGCGAGACGCCGCCGAGGGGGATGTAGATGAGCGCCCACACCAGCGCCGGGATGGCGCGGATGACGCTCATCGTCCCGCGGAAGATGAAGTTGAAGGGGTACGGCGTCACGCGCTCGGAGCCGAGCACCCCGAGGATGAGCGCGCCGGGGATGCCGAGGACGGTCCCGGCGAACCCCATCGCGAACGTGACGAACACCGCGCCGAGAACGGGGTTCCCGTCCTGGAACTGGAGGAGGAGGTTCCGTTCTTGGATGAACGCCCAGTACTGGCTGACGTCGACGAAGGGGATGACGCCGAACAGCGTTCCCGGCGGGAAGAAGTCGCCCAGCGCGTCGGTGAACTCCGGCCAGTACTCGACGATTTCACCGATGGAAAAGCCGACCTCGCTCAGCGCGTTCGTGAAGAACCACGCGAAGAGGACGAGGACGACGATTGAAAACAGCAGTCTGACTCGCTTTGCAATCTGGATGTTCCGCAGCGCGTCCTCGATTCGGTCGGTATCAGTACTCATGTGACCTCGCTCCGCTCGTGGCGGCCGCGTTGTTTTCGGGCGGCTCGTCGGTCTGTTCTTCGCGGATGGCCTCCGTCTCGATGTCGCCGTAGATGCGGTCGATGACGTCGACGTCGAAGTCCTCGCGGTAGCCGTCGAAGACGATTTGTCCGTCTTTCATTCCGATGAACCGTTCGCCGAACTCGCGGGCGATGTTGACCTGATGGAGGCTCGCGATGGTGGTCAAGTCGCGCTCGTCGGCCGCGTCGCGGATGTACCGCATCACCGTCTCCGCGCTCGCGGGGTCGAGGCTCGCGACGGGTTCGTCCGCGAGCAGGAGGTTCGGGTTCTGGACCAGCGCGCGGGCGATGCCGACGCGCTGTTGCTGCCCGCCGCTCATCTTCCCGGCGCGCTGGTTGGCCTCGTCGAGCAGTCCGACGGTTTCGAGCGCGCGGAGCGCCTCCTGCTTGTCGTCGCCGTCGTACAGGCCGAGCAGGCTGCCGAGGAACGATGTCCGGCCGAGCGCCCCGGTGAGCGCGTTGCTGTACGCGCTCATCTGCCCGAGGATGTAGTGTTGCTGAAATATCATTGCCACGTCGTTTCGAGGCCCCATCACGTTCGCGTCGTCGATGGTAATCGACCCGCTCGTCGGGCGAGTGATTCCGTTGAGACAGCGGAGGAGGGTCGACTTCCCCGCCCCCGATTGCCCGAGGACGACGACGAACTCGCCGTCCGGGATAGTAAACGAGACGTCGTCGAGGGCCGTGACATCTCCGTAGGATTTGCTGAGGTTCGTTACTTCAATCGTACTCATTATCGTGTCTGTCGCGTCGCGTAGTTCGCGTGCGGTCGAACCGTTCGTCGGGTTGCGACCGCACGGTAGGGAATCAAAACCGCGGAGTCTCGCTCTTACTGTCCGAGCGTGACGCCGAGCTCGTCGAGGACTTCCTGAACGGGCGCGTAGTCGTCGACGGACCCCTGGTCGACCCCGGTAAACCAGAGCTGTTGGTCGTCTTCGAGGTCCTCGTTGATGAGGTCGTCTTCGGTCACGTTGAGCAGCGCCTCTTCGATGTCGTCGTACAGCCCTTGGTCCATGTCGGTGCGGCCGAGAATCGGGGCACGCGGGATGGGGTCGGAACACGACAGCAGTTGCAGTTCGGGCGACGCCGTTCCGAGGTCGCCGTCGTTTTCGGCCGACATGTCGAGGAACTGTTCGGGGAACTGGTCTTCCGGAACGTGCGGGGCCGTCGAGAACGCGCCCGTGCCCGCGGCGACGACGTCGTCGCGGTTGATGAGCGTCTCGCGGGCCGTCGCGTGGTCGGAGAACTGCGCCTCGAAGTCAACGGGGTTGCCGTCGGGTGCGCCGCCCGTGTCGAGGCCGGCCGTGCTCAGCATGGACAGCGGGAACAGCGACCCGCTCGTCGAGAGGCGGTCAGCGAACGCGACCGTCTCGCCTTCGAGGTCGGTCAGCTCTTCGATGTCGCTGTCGGGCGTCGTCGTGATGAGCGAGAAGTACCGCGAGGCCCCGTAGGCGATGCGGATGCCGATGACCTCGGTGATGCCCTCGTTCCCGCCCTGAATAGCGATTGCGGGGGCGGCGTCGGCGATGTCGGCCTGTCCGCTGTCGAGCGCCTGCAACACCGCCGCGTAGTCGGCCGCCACGGTGGATTCGACCGTGACGCCGACCTCGGACTCGATGTAGTTGAAAAGCGGCTGATACTGCGCTTCCACGTCCACGTCCGACTCGGCGGGCGTGAGCGCGAACATGATGGACTCCGGTGACGACTCGGTCGTAGTCGACGTCGTCGTCGCCTCGGTCTCCGAGGACGCTCCCGACTCCGTCGTGGTCGTCGTCGCTTCCGAGCTATCGTCGCCACCCGTACATCCACTGAGCGCCGTCAACCCCGCGACGCCAGTGATTCCTGCCGTTCTGATGAATTCTCGTCTACTCGCCATTGAACTCGTCTTGTAATTCCGACACTTGTTGTTAAGATTTGCTATTTTTTCTCTATATTCGTATTGAATAGAACCGGTGTTCTCAGGTTGACGGCGCTATCGCCCCTGCAAGCCCCCGTGGAGTCTTCGAGTTCGGACTTCGGACCCCTTCACGCGACGGGTCAGAGGCGTGCGGCAGGGTCGCGCGGCCGGTCTCCGACGGCTCCCGCGCGGAGCGCTCACCCCGAGGGAAAATCACTTTGCTGTCCTCTGCGGACGTTCGGTATGAGCACGACACAGCCGCCCGAGGAGACCCTCGCCGACGTGGTGATGGTCGACTACGGGCTCGGAAACCTCCGGAGCGCCATGCGCGGGCTCGAACGCGCGGGGGCGAACGTCGTCATCTCGGACGACCCCGCCGACTTCGACGACGCCGACGGCATCGTTCTCCCCGGCGTCGGCGCGTTCTCCGAGGGGATGGAAAACGCCGGACCGTTCCGCGAACCGCTCGCCGAGGCCGCCGCCGACGGGACGCCCGTCTTCGGCATCTGTCTCGGGATGCAGATGCTGCTTACCTCCTCCGAGGAGGCCGACCACGCCGGCGAGGGCGAAGTCGAGGGACTCGACTTCATCCCCGGCCGCAACGTCCGGTTCGACGAGGGACAGAAGGTCCCGCACATGGGCTGGAACGAACTCAACGTCCAGCGCGACCACCCGCTCGTCGAGGGCGTCGACGGCGAGTACGCCTACTTCGTCCACTCCTACTACGCCGACCCGGACGACGAGGGCGCGGTCGTCGCCTCGACCGACTACGGCGTGGCGTTCCCCGCGGTCGTCGCCAACGAGGCGGGCACCGTCTTCGGCACGCAGTTCCACCCCGAGAAGTCCGGCGAGACCGGGCTGACCATCCTCCGCAACTTCGTCGAGTTCTGCGCGGAGCGATAGGCCGAATCTGCCTGCCCCGACGGTCTTTTGTCGCCGCTTCGTGAAGGGGTGCCCATGCAGGCAGTCACGCTCGGTCCGGCGGGCACGTACTCCCATCGCGCCGCCCGCGCGGTCGCCGACGACGTCTCCTTCCGAGAATCGGTCACGTCTATCGTCCAAGCGGTCGCCGACGGGTCGTTCGAGCGCGGCGTCGTCCCCATCGAAAACAGCATCGAAGGGAGCGTCACCGAGAGCCTCGACGCCGTGGCGAACTCGGAGGTGAGCGTCGTCCAGGAAATCGTCACGCCCATCCGCCACGCGCTGTTGGCCCAGAGCGCGAACTTCGACGTCGTCGCCAGCCACTCCCAAGCGCTCGCGCAGTGTCGGACGTACCTCGAAGAGAACTACCCCGACGCGAAACTCGAAGCCGTCGCCAGCACGGCCCGCGGCGTCGAGCGCGCCCGCGCCGACCCGACGGTCGCGGGCATCGGCCACCCGGACAACGTCGGTGACGACCTCGAAATCATCGCCGAGGACATCCAAGACCAGTCGTCGAACGCCACCCGGTTCCTCGTCATCGGCCCCGAGTCCGCCCGCTCGGACGCCGGCGGCAAGAGTTCGCTCGTCGTCTACCCGAACGCGAACTACCCCGGTCTCCTCTTGGAACTGCTCGAAGCGTTCGCCGAACGCGACATCAACCTCTCGCGCATCGAGTCGCGGCCGAGCGGCAACCGCCTCGGTGACTACCTGTTCCACATCGACGCCGACGCCGGTCTCTACGAGGAGCGGATGCAAGGGGCGCTCGAAGAGGTGGAGGGCATCGCCAGCAACGGCTGGGTCCGCGTCCTCGGGTCGTACGACACCCGACACGTCCTGTACTGACGCCGTTTCGACGCCGAGACGCTCGCCCAGCGCCGCACCTCGCCGCGTCCACCCCGTCCCGCTCCGTCACGCCCGCTCGGTCGCTCTCAACGTGTGAGTCCGAGCACATCTTTCTTTGTCGTCGGCGACGTATCTAAACGCGTATGCAGCGAAACCCGTTCGACGAGATAGAAGACCTGTTCGACCGGATGGGCCGGTCGTTCGAGGAGTCCGGTATCGGTCGGTTCCAAGATATCTCCCTCGACGTCGTCGACGACGACGAGGCCATCGAGGTCGTCGCGGACCTCCCCGGCTTCGAGAAGGACGACCTCGACGTGAGCGTCAGCGGGCGGCGACTCACCATCGCGGCCGACCGCGAGGAGTCGAGCGAGGTCGACGACGAGCAGTACGTCCGCCGCGAGCGGAGTCAGCGCTCGGTCTCCCGGACGATTACGCTCCCCGCCGAAGTCGTGCGCGACGAGGTGACGGCGTCGTACAAAAACGGCGTCCTGACCGTGACGCTCCCGAAGGCCGAACCCGCGGGCGACGACTCGACCGAAATCGACATCGAGTGACGCGGCTCATCTTTTGAATACCGGCGCTCTGGCTCCCGAGCCGTGCGAACTGCTATCCACGTTCCGGCAACGATTATCTCCTCAGACGGCGTCTATGACCCTCGGTGAAAACACACATGATGCGACGTTCCAACCCCTTCGACGACTTCGAGGAACTGTTCGAGCGAATGTCCCGCCAGTTCGACGAGATGGGACGCCAGTTCGACCGCTCGGGCATGATGGCGCAGGTCCGCCACGAGATGGCCATCGACGTCACCGACCACGACGGTGAAATCGTCGTCACGGTCGACCTCCCCGGCTACGAGAAATCGGACATCGCCCTGTCGGTCGCCAACCGCACGCTGACCGTCGAGGCGACGCGCGAACTCGACGCGGAACGCGCCGACGGCGAGTATCTGCGCCGCGAGCGCCGCCACGAGTCCGCCCGCCGCACGATTCACCTCCCCGAGACGGTCGACGAGGACGGCGCGTCCGCCAGCTACCACAACGGCGTGCTGACGGTCACGCTCCCCAAACACGACGCCGAACCCGACGACTCCCGCCGCATCGACATCGACTGAGCGGGCGTCGTCGCTCGCACGCGTCTCTGACACGCCGCCCGCGATGGGTCCCCTCGTGGTGGGTGTTCCCCGTTTTCGTTTCTCTGTCTCCGTTTCACGACTCGATTTTCTCGGGCCCCTCCCGTGCCATTGTGAGGCAATTTCTGCCGCAATCAGACAGCCGCGCAAGTCGAGTATAGGAGTTATTTTAGGCCGGGGTACCACTACCACGGATATGGACTACGACCCGCAGGAACTCGAAGCGCGTTGGCGGGAGCGCTGGTCCGAGTCCGGCCGATACGAGGCCGACCCGGACGCAGACGCCGACGACGCGACGTTCGTGACCGTGCCTTATCCGTACCCCAGCGGCGGGATGCACATCGGGCACGCGCGGACGTACACCGTTCCCGACGTGTACGCTCGCTACCGACGCCAGCAGGGCGACAACGTCCTGTTTCCCATCGCGTGGCACGTCACCGGCACGCCGATTATCGGCGCGGTCGAGCGCCTGCAAAACCGCGAGGAGAAACAGCTCTCGGTGCTGACAGACACCTACAACGTCCCCGAGGACACGCTTTCTGATCTCGAATCGCCCATGGGCTGGGCGCGGTACTTCATCGAGGAACACTACAAGAAGGGGATGCAGTCGCTCGGCCTGTCGGTGGACTGGCGGCGCGAGTTCACCACCAACAACGAGCGCTACTCGAAGTTCGTCGAGTGGCAGTACCGGACGCTCCGCGACCGCGGGCGACTGGAGAAGGGTCTCCACCCCGTCAAGTTCTGTACGAACGAGGAACAGCCGGTCACGACCCACGACCTGCTGGAAGGCGAGAACGCGGAGTTCCAGGAGTACACGCTGGTCCGCTTCGGCTGGGACCGAGACGGCGGCGACGTGGTCGTCCCGATGGCGACGCTTCGCCCCGAGACGGTCCACGGCGTGACCAACGCCTACATCGACCCCGAGGCGACCTACGTGGTCGCGGAAGTCGACGGCGAGACGTGGTTCGTCTCCGACTACGCGGCCGACAAACTCGAATATCAGGCCCGCGACGTGGAGATTCTCGAAACCGTCGAGGGTGCCGAACTCGTCGGCCAGACGGTCGAAAACCCCGTCACCGGCGACGACGTGCTCGTCCTGCCCGCCGACTTCGTCGACGCCGACAACGCGACGGGCGTCGTCATGTCCGTCCCGGCCCACAGCCCCGACGACTACGTGGCGCTCCAGGAGGCCAAAGCCGACACCGACTACCTCGAATCGTTCGGCATCGACCCCGCCGACGTGGCCGCCATCGAGCCGATTCCGATTCTCGACGTCGACTCCGAGGACGACACCTACGGCGAGATTCCCGCGAAGTCGGCCGTCGAGAACCGCGGTATCGAGTCCTCCGACGACCCCGCGCTCGAAAAGGCGACGAAGGACCTCTACAACAAGGAGTTCCACGCGGGTCGGCTCAAGGAGTTCTACGGCGACTACGCCGGCGGCCTCGTCGAGGAGGTCCGCGACGACTTCAAGGCCGACGGCGTCGAGGCCGGCCAGTTCGACGTGATGCAGGAGTTCTCCGAGGAGGTCGTCTGTCGCTGCGGCGGCGACGTCGTCGTCGCGGAACAGGACACTTGGTTCCTCTCGTACGACGACGAGGACTGGAAGGAACTCGCCCACGACGTGGCCGACGGGCTGGACGCCATCCCCGAGAACACTCGCGACGAGTACCACCACACCATCGACTGGCTCAACGGGTGGCCGTGTATCCGCAACTACGGCCTCGGCACCCGCCTGCCGTGGGACGACCAGTTCGTCATCGAGCCCCTCTCGGACTCGACTATCTACATGGCGTACTACACCATCGCCCACCGCCTGCAGGAGATTCCGACCGAGGAGCTCACCCAGGAGTTCTTCGACGCGCTGTTCTACGGCCCCGACGCGGTCGACGACGCCCCCGAGAAGGCGCTCGACCTGCGCGAGGAGTGGAACTACTGGTACCCCGTCGACTATCGGTTCTCAGGTAACGACCTCATCACGAACCACCTGACGTTCTACCAGTTCCACCACGGCGAACTGTTCGACGAGCCGGAGTGGCCGCAGGGTATCGTCATCATGGGCATGGGCCTGCTCGAAGGCGAGAAGATGTCGTCGTCGAAGGGCCACGTCGTCCTCCCCGGCGAGGCCATCGGCGAGTACGGCGCGGACACCGTCCGTTTCTTCCTGCTCAACTCCGCCGAACCGTGGCAGGACTACGACTGGCGCGACGACCTCGTCGGCTCGGTCCACGACCAACTGGAACGCTTCTGGAACCGCGCGCAGGAGATTATCACCGACCCCGGTCCGGACGACCAGCCCGACCTGGAGACGGTCGACCGCTGGCTCCTGTCGAAGCTGCAAGACACCGTCCGCGACGTGACGACCGCGATGGACGAAGCCGAGACGCGTTCGGCCAGTCAGGCGGCGTTCTACAACTTCGAGGAGTCGCTGCGGTGGTACCGCCGCCGGACCGACCTCGACCGCCCGGCCGCCAAGTGGACGCTCCGGACGGTCCTCGAAACCCGGCTGCGCCTGCTCGCGCCCTTTATCCCGTTCATGACGAACGAGCTGCACGAGCAGTTGACCGGCACGCCCGCCGAGGACGCGCCGTGGCCCGAGCCGGACGAGAGCTTCGAGGACGAGTCGGTCGAACTCGAAGAGCGACAGGTCGAGCGCCTGACCGAGGACGTCCGCGACATCATCGACGTGACCGATTCCGACCCCGACACCATCCGTGTGTACGTCGCCGCCGACTGGAAGCGCGACGTGTTCGAGACGGTCGTCGACAACGGCGACAACGTCGGCGCAATCATGGGACAGGTCATGCAGGACCCCGACCTGCGCGAGCGGGGTAACGACGTGAACGACCTCGTGCAGGACCTCGTCGACCAGACCCGCGGCCGCGACGAATCGACGCTCCGCGCCCAACTCGAACTGGACGAGGCCGATACCTACGAGCGCGCCGCCGACTTCCTCGCCCGCGAGTTCGACGCCGCGGTCGAGGTGTTCGCGGAAGACGACGACGACATCGTCGACCCGGGCGACCGCGCCTCGAAGGCGATTCCGTTCCGCCCCGCGGTCCACCTCGAATAGTCCGGCGCGTCTCGGCGCGCCGCGACCGAAACGCCGCGATTCGCCCGACCCGCGACGCGGCTCTCGGGGCGACCGCTCCTCTCCGTCGCTCGATTTATCCTCTAGCCGAACTAACAGTATCGTATGAGCGAAGACGACTCGTCGAGCCTCGCACGGAAGGCCTACCACACCGTCACGCCGGGGTCGCACATGCGACCCGACAGCGAGATGGACTCCATCGGGTGGACGATGTTTCTCATCCTCGTCGTCCTGTTAGTCCCGTTTCTGCCCTTCATCGCCATCGTCTACGTCCTCTCGAAGGTGTTCGGCTACCTCAACGCGCAGCGCGGGCCGAGCCCGTAGCCCGGGAACTTGAGCCGAAAAGAAAGATGAATGCCAGCCGCGTCGCGTCGAGCGGCCTCACTCGGCGAGACCGAGGAGGTCGAACGCGTAGCCGTTGTCGTTTTCGAAGGCGTGCTCGTAGGCGACGTGCGCCGCCGCCACGTCCTGAATCGCGAGTCCCGTCGAGTCGAAGACGCTGATGCCGTCGGCGTCGGTGCGGCCGTCGAGGTTGCCGAGGACGATGTCACCGATTGCGCCGTAGATGTCGTCGTCGGTGAGGACGCCCTCGTGGTACGGGACGTTGATTTCGCCGGAGTGGGTGGTCTGGGCGTGGTCGTCGATGACGAGCTTGGCGTCCAACAGCACCTCGTCGGCGAGTTCGTGTTTGCCCTCGGCGTCGGCACCCATCGCGTTGATGTGGGTGTGGTCACCGACCGCCTCGCGCGGGACGATGGGCGACTCGACGGGAGTCACGGTCGACAGCACGTCACAGCTCGCGGCCTCCTCGATGGAGCCGGCGCGGATGTCGAACTCGTCTTCGAAGGCGTCGATGAAGTCGGCGACGCGTTCTTCGTCGAGGTCGGAGACGACGACCTCCTCGATGTCGCGGACCTCGCTGATGGCGCGAAGCTGCGTGTACGACTGGACGCCCGCGCCGACGATGCCCATCGAGGACGCGTCCTCCACGGCGAGGTGGTCGGTGGCGACGGCCGCGGCCGCGCCGGTGCGGAGCATCGTGAGCTCCGTCCCGTCGAGCAGCGCCAGCGGGAAGGCGTTCTCGGGGTCGGAGTAGATCATCGTGCCCATGACGGTGGGCAGGTCGTACTTGTCGCCGTTGTCGGGGTGGACGTTGACCCACTTGATGCCCGCGGCGTCCCAGTCGCCGGCGTCCAGATAGGCGGGCATCGACCGGAAGTCGCCGTTGTACTGCGGCAGGTCGATGTAGGACTTCGGCGGCATCTGGGCGTCGCCGGACTCGTAGGCGGCGAAGGCGTCCTCGATGGCCGAGATGAGCTCCGGCATCTGGACGTTCTCGTGAACGTCGTCCTTGTTCAACAGCAGCGTCTTGCGCATGGAGACACGTTGCCGTACCTGCTACTTAGTTCGTTCTATTTCTGAACACAACTGCAAGTGTATCTTGAAAAGTGAGAGAATTATCCAACTTCTGAGTGGCGGGTGAGTCGGAACGGTCGGCTCCCCTCGGACTGTCGGGAAGTCGTAGTCGGCGCGAGTCGGTTGGTCTCCGCCGCGTGCCGCCATTCGGACGCCGTAGCCGCGGCTCTCCGGCCGTCTGGGACGCTCGCTAAAATAACGTGGTCTGTCGCGCGGCAGGCGTCGGGGGATGGGGGTGTGAAGGCGTTAGCCGATTTTCACATCGCGCCGCCCATACCGCCCATGCCGCCCATGCCACCCATGCCGCCGGGTGCGCCGCCCTCTTCGTCGTCGTCGCCGCCGGTGGAGAGGTCACCGGCCGCGATGATGTCGTCGATCTTGAGGACGAGGTTCGCGGCTTCGGAGGCGGAGGCGACGGCCTGCTCTTTGGCGTGGGCCGTCTCGACGACGCCGGCGTCGAAGGCGTCTTCGACCTCGCCGGTGAAGACGTTCAGCCCGGCGCGGACCTGCCCGTCTTCGTGGGCCGCACGGAGGTCGACGAGCGTGTCGATGGAGTCGAGACCGGCGTTCTCGGCGAGCACGCGCGGGACGAGTTCGAGCGCGTCGGCGTACGCCTCGACGGCGAGCTGCTCGCGCCCGGAGACGGAGTCGGCGTAGTTGCGGAGGCGCGAGGCGAGTTCGACCTCGATAGCGCCGCCGCCGGCGAGCACGCGGCCGTCAGCGACCGTCGAGGCGACGACGTCGAGAGCGTCCTGAACGCCGCGTTCGAGCTCGTCGACCACGTGGTCGGTGGAGCCGCGGAGCAGGAGCGTGACGCCGTGGACGTCGTCGCCGATGCCCTCGACGTAGAACAGCTCGTCGGCCTCGTCGCGGCGGACGGAGGCGCGACCGAGGTCGGCGGCCTCGATGGAGTCGAGGTCGGAGACGACCGCCGCACCGGTGATGTTCTTGAGGAAGCGGATGTCGGACTTCTTCGTCCGACGGACCGCGAGGATGCCCTGCTTCGCGAGGTAGTGCTGAGCGAGGTCGTCGATGCCCTTCTGGCAGAAGACCACGTCAGCGCCGGAGTCGACAATCTGGTCGACCTTCTGCTTCAGCTGGGCCTCCTCCTGGTCGAGGAACTTCTGGAGCTGGTCGGGGCTCTCGATGGAGACGTTCGTGTCGATGTCGGTCTCCTCGACCTCGACGGGCTCGTTGAGCAGCAGCACGTCGGCCTCGTCGAACTGGACCGGCATGTCGTCGTGGACGGGGTCCTTGTCGATGACGGCGCCGGTGAGGAGTTCGGACTCGGACGCCGAGCGGCCGGTCTGCGTCTCGATGGAGACGTTTTCGAGGTCGACGACGTGGGAACCGTCGTTGGCTTCCACGGTGACCTGCCGGACGGCGCGGACGATGAGGTCCGCGAGAAGCTCCTTGTTGAGCTCGGAGCTCTTGCCCGTCATGGAGGTCTCGGCGACCTTCTT
Organism: Haloferax sp. Atlit-48N; assembly: GCF_003383015.2. Taxonomy (NCBI): domain Archaea; kingdom Methanobacteriati; phylum Methanobacteriota; class Halobacteria; order Halobacteriales; family Haloferacaceae; genus Haloferax; species Haloferax sp. Atlit-48N. Next base: position 420,230 of record NZ_CP137689.1, read on the forward strand.
CAGGAGTTCCTCGTCGTCGGGGTCGACGCGCTCCGCGATGTCGTCGATTTCCTCGCGCGCCTTCTCGGAGGCGAGGTTGAAGCCGCGGATGATGGCCGTCGGGTGGATGTCCTGTTCGAGGAGGTCCTCGGCGTTCTTCAGGAGTTCACCCGCGATGGCGACCGCCGTCGTCGTTCCGTCGCCGGCTTCGTCCTCCTGCGTCTCGGCGACTTCGACGATCATCTCGGCCGTCGGGTTGTCGATGTCCATCTCCTTGAGGATGGTGACGCCGTCGTTCGTGATGGTGACGTCGCCCATCGAGTCGACGAGCATCTTGTCCATCCCTTTGGGGCCGAGTGTGGAACGTACCGCCTCGGCGACTGCTCGTGCGGCGCGGATGTTGTACTCCTGCGCGTCGCGGTCCTTGACGCGCTGTGCATCCTCGCCCATGATGATCATCGGCTGACCCTGCTGCATTCGCTGGCTCATAGACAGGCCTTGATTGTTTGTGATTCTATAAAAAAGCTTCGCCGGCGAATCGAAGGACGGAATCCGAGCGCTCGCCGTGTACTCCCGATAATCGCGCGACTGAGCCCGTCTTCGATGTGTTCGAGGGCAAAGTATGGTACGCTATTTCACACCACAATTTGTCCCCGGTCGAACCGCTTTATACGCTACTCTTCGACCGGCTCTTTCCAGTGGACCGTCACCGTCCCGACGGCGAACGCGTCGTTCCCCTCGTCGTCGCGGACGACCCGGATGGTGTTCGTCCCTTCGACGAGGCTCGCGCCCGTGACGGTGTCGACCCAGTACTGCCAGCCGTCGCCCGGCGGGATATCGAACCCCGAAAGCGGGTCGCCGTTGATTCGAATCTCGTGGCCGTACTCGCCCACGTCGAACGCCTGGATGCCGAGATACGGCTCTCTGGGGTCGTCGGTCGGCACGTCGAATTCGAACGTCTCCGTCTCGTCTCCGGCGTCGTCCGCCCAGTCGAGGTCCAGCGTCTCGCCTTCGGGGTGGAGGTGCGAGCCGATGAACACGGTCGCGTAGTTCGCGCGGTGGTGCACGCTCACACGTTCTGCTGCGCCCGATAAAAATTCGCGTGGTCGGAGGTCGTGTCGGCCGCGCCGTCAGTCGTCTTCGGGGAGTTCGTCCGCGAGGAACTCGCCGTCGGCGTCGTCGCTCGCGGCGTCGAGCGGGGGCTCGTCGTCGTCTCCGTCTAACACCGATAACTCGCGTTCGTACAGCCGCTCGGTGAGTTGGGTCCGCTTGTTGAGGCCCTTCTTCTCGCGGCCGGTCTTGGTGTCAGGCATTGTCAATCGTGGTATCGTATCCCATGGGGATGAATGTTTTGTCCGAACAGTTGATACGGTCGGGTCTGTGGTGGTGCCTTGGGTCGCGTCGAACTAGGGGTGCCCTGCCAGTTTCGACGTACCTTGTTCTTGGCGGGTGGTGGGATAGACTCCGCCGACGGTTCCCGCCGTCCGGCGATTGAAAGAGAAACTATGTGCTTCGGGCGCGAAGGGCAGGGTTCGACTCGGTGTGCTCGGTTCGGGTCGGGGTCGCAGATGTAGCTTTCCAGAGAAGCACCAGAAGCGGGAGTTGAACCTCGGTCGCTCCGCTCACTCCGTTCGCTTCGCTCCGTAGTTCAATTCCCTCTCGGAAACGCTTCACGAAAACTGCCACCGCGATGCGCCGAGACGCATCGCTCGGAGTGTAGTTTTCAGAGAAGCGCCAGGAGAGGGATTTGAACCCCCGATCCCAGAGGGAACACGCTTTCCAGGCGTGCGCCTTACCGCTCGGCCATCCTGGCTTACAACGCAACGTTCCCGCCTGGATAATTTAAGCCCTTCCTTTCCGTTCGAGTCGCGGTTCGATGACGTATGTCACAGACGCGACCGCGACGCCGGACGCGACCGCCACCGCGGCGACTGCCCCGAACGACGCGTCGATGCCGAGTCCGAGGAGGACCGCGCCCTGCGCGAGGACGCCCACGAGGAGGAGGCTCGCTGCGCCCCACGCCAGCGCGGACCGGACGCGGCGGGCCACGTTACTCCTCGTCGACGACGGCGACGGCCTCGATTTCGACGCCGACGCCCTTCGGCAGGTTGCCGACCTCGACCGCCGAGCGGGCCGGCGGCTCCTCGTCGAAGTAGGTCGCGTACGTCTCGTTCATCTCGTCGAAGTCGTCGATGTCGGCGAGGAACACCGTCGTCTTCAGCACGTCGGTCGCGTCCGCGCCGGCCTCCGCGAGGATGGCCATCACGTTGTCGAGCGACTGCGTCGTCTGCGTCGCGATGTCCTCGTCGTCGAGGAGTTCGCCGTCCGGCGTCAGCGGAATCTGTCCCGCCGTGTAGAGCAGCGAGCCGTTGGTCGTCGCCTGACTGTACGCGCCGACCGCGGCCGGCGCTTCGTCGGTTTCGATGACGCGCTTCATACGCGGTGGATTTCGCCACGACGTGATAAAATAGGGTGGAACGTCCGGGTCCGCGGCGGGACCTCCCCGCCGCGGTCCGTCGGGTTACACCGACTTGCCGGAGAGGCTGATGCCGGTCGTGAGCACGCCCGAGGCGAACAACAGCCCCATCCCGAGGGCGGTGACCACGTCGCCGTCTCGGAGCGCGAACCCCGCGACGGCGACGCTGACGACGACCAGTCCGAGGCCGAGGAGAGTCAGCGGTTTAGTGAGCGATTCGGCGGTGGGTTCGGTGTTGGGGAGCGTAGCCATGGGTGGATTGGTTGGTAGTGGGTGGTGGATTGCAGTCGGTCAGGAGTACGATTCTCCGGTCTCGATGGGCCCGCTGAACGTCGAGTAGAGGATGCCGAAGTAGGTGAACACGAGCGGCAGGAGGAGCGCCGACGCGACGCTCATGATGTTCAGCGGGAGCACGGAGATGATGGCGTCCGCGACGGTCAGCCCGGTCGCGGGGTCGGCCAGGGGGAACATGAGCGTCGCCACGAGCGCGACGAACGCGAACACGAGCACCGGCACGGCCCCGAACGCGAGCGTGTAGCGCCCCTCGCGGAGCGCGAGCAGATAGCCCGCGGCGGCGGCGAGGCTGACGACGACGAGCGCCAGCGGCACCGGCGCGAGAACGCCGAGGTCGGGGCGGACGGCGACGAGGTAGCCGAGCGTGACGACGACGAGCGCGAGGTAGGCGGCCATCGCCCGCGGGCCGTAGTCGGCCACGTCGCGCTGGAGGCTCCCGCGGGTCTTCATGGCGAGGAAGCCGACGCCGGCGACGACGGTGAGCGCGACGACGGCGAGGCCGACGACGACGCCGGGCAGCGACAGGAGCGACTCGACGCCGAGGAGCCAGTGGGCGGCGAACACGCCGAGGAAGAAGGGCGCGCTCACGCTGCCGACGACGAACGCCCGGCCCCACCACGTCTGCCACGCCTCGTCGTGGCGCTGTTCGTACATCTCGGGGGCGAGTCCGCGGAGGATGAGCGCCCCGAGGATGGCGAACATGAGCAGGTAGTGGCGGCTGAAGAGGTTCGCGTACACCGCCGGGAACGCGGCGAACAGCGCACCGCCGAAGACGACGAGCCACACCTCGTTGCCGTCCCAGAAGGGGCCGATGGCGGCCAGAAGCGTCTCGCGTTCCTCGTCGTCGTCGCGGGTCGCGAAGATGGCCCCGACGCCGAAGTCGAAGCCGTCGAGGAACAGGAACATCCCGAGGATGAAGAAGACGAGCCCGAACCACAGCTCCTGCAACGGCAGGCCGAAAAGCGGGTCGGTGGCGAACGCGCCGTAGTCAGTCATCGCCGGTCACCCCCGCGGGCGCGGCGGCCTCCGCACCCGCCTCGGTCTCGTCGACGCTCGGCGGTCCCTCGCGGATGATGCGGCGAATCACGTAGGTGTAGAGCGCGAGCAGGCCGGTGTACACGACGGCGAAGCCGACGAGCGTGAGCGTCGCCTCGAAGCTCGTGAGCCCCGGCGAGACGCCCTCGCTCGTCCGGAGGACGCCCTGGATGACCCACGGCTGTCGGCCCACCTCGGTGACTATCCAGCCGACCTCGACGGCGAAGATGCCGAGGAGCGACGACCCGACGAACGCCTTGTGCAACAGGTCGTCCTCGTACAACTCGTCGGCCCACCAGCGGTAGCCCGCCCAGAACGCCAACAGGATGAACCAGAACCCCGCGGCGACCATGAGCCGGAACGACCAGAAGACGATTGCGACCGGCGGGGCCTCCGTGTCGAACTCGTTCAGGCCGGTGATTTCGGCCTGCGGGTCGCCGCCGCTGGCCAGCCACGAGGCCCCGCCGGGGATGCCGATGCCGAACAGCTCTTTCGCGCGCGGGTCGGTGATACCGTCGAGGCTCGTCGGGATGGCGAAGATGTACTCGGGGACGTAGCTGTCGGTCTCCCAGACGGCCTCCATGGCGGCGAACTTCTGCGGCTGGGTCTCGTAGACGTGCCGACCGTAGGCGTCGCCGTGAATCGCCTGAAACGGCGCGGTCACGAGCAGGACGACGAGCGCGATTTTGAGCGTCTTCCGCCAGAAGCGCGCGTCCTCGCGGTCGTCGTCGGCGCTGATGCCGCGCTGCCAGACGTGGTACGCCGCGACGCCGGCCATGAACAGCGCGACCGACAGCACCGCGGCGTTCTGCATGTGGACGAACATCCACGGGAACCGCGGGTTGGCGTACGCCGCGATGGGGTCGACGAGCGAGACGACGAGCTGGCCGCTCTCGCGCGCGAGTTCGTACCCCCGCGGCGTCTGCATCCACGAGTTGGCGACGAGAATCCACACCGCCGAGAGCCACGTCCCGAGGCCGACCGCGACCGCTGAAACCATGTAGAGCGCGTCTGAGACCTTCTCGCGGCCGAAGACGAACACCCCGAGGAACGTCGCTTCGAGCATGAACGCCATCATCCCCTCGGTGGCTAGCGGGCCGCCGAACAGTTCGCCGGCCGCCGTCGAGAACGCCGCGAAGTTCGTCCCGAACTCGAATTCGAGGACGATGCCGGTCACGGTGCCGACGACGAACGAGACGGCGAAAATCTTGGTCCAGAATCGCCTGAGCTGTTCGTACACCGGGTCGTCGGTGCGGATGTCTTTCCACGTGAAGTAGATGAGGAAGGGCGCGAGGCCCATGCTCATCACGGGGAAGATGATGTGGACGATGGTCGTGAGCGCGAACTGCAGCCGACTGGCGATGACTGGGTCGAGCATGGTTGGGGTGCGGGGTCGCTGACGACGGGGCGAACCGGGGCGCGGGGGATGGGGCTTCCCTCTTAAACGCCTTCGTATTGGGGGAGGGTCAATCCCTGCATGCTTCCCACGAAGTGAAAATCATCGTAGACGGTGTCTCCCGCCCGAATTCGACATAATCGTCCGGGTTAAAAGTCGAACGTTCGTCGGAGCTCGGCGGGCCAGAAACGCGCTCACACGCTCGCAACGCGCCCGTCTCGGGCGGATTCCGGTCGCCAACGCACCGACGCGCCGCCTCAACCGCCCCGACCGCCCGACTGCCCGACCGCCTCGACTGTCCCGACCGTCCCGACCGACAAGCATACGCCGGAACCGTTCGGATGTAGCACATGACCCTCCTGTGGCAGGCTGTCCACGTCGGAATCGCGGTTCTCGGCGTCGCGTACCTCGCGTTCCCCGCGCGAATCCACGCGTTCGGGTTCGAGTTCCTCCGGCGCTCGCCCTCGGAGGAGTCCGGAGCGTCCGACGCTCCCGTCTGGCTCTATCGGGGCATCGGGGCGCTCCTCGTGTTCATCGGGGCTACCGGCCTCGTCTGAGCGCCGGTTTCGAATACGGGGCCCGGCCGCTCCTGTCGACGCGGTCAGTCGAGGACTTCCACGTCGTAGCCCGCGTCGCGGAGCTCTTCGAGGAGCGACTCGACGTGGTCGGGACCGCGCATTTCGAGGTCGATTTCGACCTCGGTCGCGTTCAGCGCGATTTTCCGAGAGGTGCGGTCGTGCCTGACGGCGTAGATGTTCGCCTTCTCCGCGGCGATGATTTCGATGAGCTGTTCGAGCGAGCCGGGGCGGTCCTTCAGTTCGGTCCGAATCTTGAGGTACCGGCCCGTCTCGACGAGGCCGCGCATCACCACGGTCGTCAGCGTATTCATGTCGATGTTGCCGCCGCACAGCGCGGGGACGACGACCTCGCCCTCCTCGTAGTCGAACTTCTGGAAGACGAGCGCCGCGAGGGCGACGGCCCCCGCGCCCTCGACCAGCGTCTTCGAGCGTTCGAGCAGGTAGGTCAGCGCCACGGCGATTTCCTCGTCGGAGACGGTGACGACCTCGTCCACGCGCTCGCGGATGACCTCGAACGGTTTGTCGCCGATTCTGCGGACGGCGATGCCGTCGGCGATGGTGTCCACCTCGTCGATGGTCTGAATCGACCCCTTGTTCAGCGAGTCCGCGGCGCTGGAGGCCTGTTCGGCCTGCACGCCGATGACGCGGGCGTCGGGGAACTGCGCTTTGATGGCCGTCGAGATGCCGGAGATGAGGCCGCCGCCGCCGATGGGGACGACCACGGTGTCGAGGTCGGGGCAGTCCTCCGCGATTTCGAGGCCGATGGTCCCCTGTCCGGCCATGACGTACTCGTCGTCGAAGGCGTGGACGTAGGTCCGGCCCTCGGACTCCTCGATTTCGTGGGCCTTGGTCTGCGCCTCGTCGTAGTCGTTGCCGTAGAGCACCACGTCGCCGCCGTAGCGCTCGGTCGCTTTCACCTTGGAAATCGGCGCGTACTCCGGCATGACGATTTTCGAGTTCACGCCCGCTCGCGACGCCGCGAGCGCGACGCCCTGCGCGTGGTTGCCGGCGCTCGCGGTCACGACGCCGGCGGCTTTCTCCTCGTCGGAGAGCGTCGTGATGCGGTTCGTCGCGCCGCGAATCTTGAACGACCCCGTGCGCTGGGAGTTTTCGAGTTTCAGGTACACCTCGGCACCCGTCATCTCCGAGAAGGTGTGGGAGTACTCCAGCGGTGTCCGTCGGGCGACCGCTTCGACGCGCTCGCGGGCGGCGCGTACGTCGTCAAGCGTGAGCATGGTCGGAAATCACCCGTGTCCGCGTTTAATCGTTCGGGAATGTATCGGTATCAGGGGCGTGATGTCAACCCTCATGGTCGTCGGTTGAGGACTCCGTTTCGCACCCGCCGACGGACGCCGTCGCGGTCGCTCGCCGGTCGGTGAAAGGGGAAAGGGGGAATGCACGCGTGTGACGTGCAACTGTCTTTCTGGTCCCCGCACATATAAACGTCCCCCACCCGGAGTGAAAGTGAAATCGGGGGACTGCGGCGACCCGACGCTCGCGTATGACACTCGTCATTCGCGCGTCGCATCGAGCGCGGTCGGCCGGTCGCCGCTTCCGGTACCGTCAACTGCGCGAGGGCCGTGGCCTCGGCATGAACCTCGGTCGCCTCCGGCGGGTCTGGAAGCGCATCTTCTCGCTCGCGTGGCCGGTGATGGCCGAGCAGACCGCCCAGACGGCGATGCGGACCGTCGACGTGGCCGTCACCGCGGCGCTCTCTCCCGCCGCGGTCGTCGCTATCGGCCTCGCCGACCTCTACGCCCGGTTCCCGCTCCGCATCGGTCTCGGCCTCGGCGGCGGCGCGATTGCGCTCTCCAGTCAGGACACGGGCAGCGGCGCGGACGCCAACCGGAGCGAGGCCATCTCGACGGCGCTCCTCCTCGCGTTCCTCGCGGGGATTCCGTTCCTGATTTTCGGCTTCACGCTCGGTGGCGCGGCCATCGACGCGTTCCCGGCGAGCGAGCGGGCCGTCGCCTTGGGCACGACGTATCTCGCGGTCATCTTCGCCACCTCGCCCGCGCGGTTGGTCTCGCTCGTCGGCTCGCGGTCGCTGCAAGGCGTCGGCGACACGCGGACGCCGATGCTGGTCAACGTCTTCGCCAACGTCGTCAACATCGGGCTGTCGGTCGGTCTCGGCTTCGGCCTCGTCGGCCTGCCGGCGCTCGGCGTGCTGGGCGTGGGGCTCGCCACTTCGACCGCAAACGTCCTCTCGGCGGGACTGCTTCTGGTCGCGCTCGCCCGCCCCGCGTCACCGACCTCGCTGGTCCGCCCCCGCGACCGGACGGTCGCCGGCCAACTCGTCCGTATCGCCACCCCGCGGGTCGGCGAGGGCATCGCCGCCGAACTCGCGGAGTTCCCGTTCAACGCCCTGCTCCTCGGCTTCGGTGACGCCGTCAACGCCGGCTTCCAAATCGGCCGCCGGGTCTACCAGCAGGTCGCAAGCCCGCTGGCGCGCGGCTACAACGTCGCCGCCAGCGTCCTCGTCGGGCAGGCGCTCGGCGCGGGCGACAGCGAGACCGCGCGGTATCAGGGCGGCGCGGTGGCGCTGCTTTCGGTCGTCACGGTCGGCGGCATCGGGCTCCTGCTCGCGGCGTTCACCGAACCCGTCGTCGCCCTCGTCGGCTCCGGCGGCGGCGCGGACCTCGAATGGGCCGTGAAGTTCGCCGTCGCCTACGGCCTCGCCGCGCCGGGGCTGGCGCTGTTCGTCGGCCTCTCCGGGTCGTTGCAGGGCGCGGGCGCGACGCGGATTCCCTTCGTCGCCCGGCTGACCGGGGTGTTCGGCTTCTTCGTCGGCCTGTCGTACCTGCTCGTCGAGGGGTTCGGCTACGGCCCGCTCGGCGCGCGAATCGGCATCGTCCTGTCGTTCACGTGGATGGGGCTGTTCGCGCTCGTCGCGTTCTCCTACGCCGACTGGGCGGGCCACGCCGACTCGCTCATGGTCGAACGCGGGAGCGTCGGCGTCGACGACGTGGGCGAAGACGACTGAGGGCGGCGCGTGCGGCGGACGGCGAACGCGGGAGCGGGAGGCGGAGGGTGAAGGGAACGACGCGTCGCTCCGGGGGCAGCAGACGGAAAAAGTCGCGTGCGGTTCGTCGCCTATCGCTCGTCGACCGGCGTGAAGTCGAGGTCTTTCTCGCCGGTGTAGCGGGCGCGGGGGCGGATGAGGCGGTTGTCCTCGTACTGTTCGAGGACGTGCGCAATCCAACCGCCGACCCGCGAGACGGCGAAGATGGGGGTGTAGAGGTCGATGGGGATGCCCATCTGGTAGTACGTCGACGCGGAGTAGAAGTCCACGTTCGGCGCGAGACCCTTCTCCTCGCCGATGTACTCCTCGATGGCGACCGACATCTCGTACCACTTCATGTCGCCGGCGGCCTCGCCGAGCGCCTCGGACTTCGCGCCGAGAATCTTCGCGCGGGGGTCCTTGACGTTGTAGACGCGGTGGCCGAACCCGGCGACGCGCTCGCCGCGGTCGAGGGCGTCTTTGACCCACTCGGTCGGGTCCATGTCGCTGTCGTCGACGTCCTTCAGCATCCGCATGACGTTCGCGTTCGCGCCGCCGTGGAGCGACCCCGAGAGCGTCCCGATGGCCGACGTGACCGCACTGTACAGGTCCGAGAGCGTCGACGAGGTGACCATCGCGGAGAACGTCGAGGCGTTCAGGCCGTGGTCGGCGTGGAGCACGAGCGCCATGTCGAACGTCTCGGCGAGCACCTCGTTCGGCTCCTCGCCGTTGAGCATGTAGAGGAAGTTCGCCGCGTGATTCAGGCTCTCGTCGGGTTCGACGTAGTCGTCGCCGCGGCGGAAACGAGCGTAGGCCGCGAGCATCGACGGCATCTTCGCCGTGATGCGCTTTGCCTTTTCGAGGTTGACCTCGCGGTCGGTCACGTCCTCGAAGTCGGCGCTTTCGTCGTACGCCGACATCGACGAGACGAGCGTTCGGAGCGCCGCCATCGGCGACTCGTCCTGTTCAGCGAGTCCGCGTGTCACGTCGAGCACGCCGTCGTCGAGCCCGCGGTGAGCCGCGAGTTCGTCGCTGAACGCGTCGAGTTCCTCGCTCGTCGGAAGCTCCCCGTGCCACAGGAGATAGAGCACTTCCTCGTAGCTTGCGTCCCGTGCGAGGTCTTCGATATCGTACCCGCAGTAAACGAGTTGTCCCGCGTCGCCGTCGATGAAACTGAGTTTCGATTCGGCGACCAGCACACCTTCCAGCCCCCGCTTCAGTTCGCCTGACATACCCAGAACGTTGCCTACCATATCAAAAAAGCGTTATCGTTTTCACTCATCTGTTACCGACCGCCATACACATACAGTGGCAGCCCCGTCTGTCGGTTTCGCGGATAGTCGGTGTCTAAAATAGTGTTCGACGATTGTCGTTATTCTCGGGGCACTTATACGGAGTCCCCCCGACGGGTCGCGCGCGCCGCTCGGGCGACCTGCAAACTCATATCCCCCGACGGCGTAGTTCTCTCGAACCACGGTGGCACCATTACTCCTGGCAAGCCTTTTGCCGTCCCGTCGTGAAGGCGGGCGCATGAATCCGGAGGACATCGAGTACGAGCCTGTCAGCGTCAAGGCCGTCCTCGCCGAGATGAAAGACACCGCGGAGTTACTCATCGACCTCTCGTACTCCGCCGTCCTCCACGCCAACGACGACCTCGCGGCCGAGGTCCTCGACCTCGAAGAGCGGATGGACATCCTCCAACTTCAGGCGCGCATGAGCCTGATGATGGCCGCCCGCAGCCCCGAGGACGCGGAGGAACTCGCGCCCGTCCTCGGCGTCGTCGGCGCGGCCGAGAAGATTTCGGACGCCGCGGGCGACATCGCCAAGGTCGTCATCGAGGACATCGGCCTCCCGGACGCCATCCGCGCGGCGCTCCCCGAGGCCGTCGAGACGACGATTCGGTGCGAACTCACCGACGAGTCGCCGTACGCGGGCCGGAACCTCGGTGACATCAACATGGAGACCGAGACGGGCGTCCGCGTCGTCGCCATCCACCGCGCCGGCGAGTGGGTGACCAACCCCGACCACGAGACGACGCTCCGCGCCGGCGACGTGCTCCTCCTCCGCGGTCGCGACGACGGCCTCCACACCGTCCACGAGGCCGCCACCGGCCTCCGGTACGACCCGCCGGACGTGCCCGAGCCGACCATCGAGGACCTCGAACGCGCCGTCGACTCCATCGTCCTGATGAAGGACATGAGCGAACTCGCCGTCGACCTCGCCTACGGCGCGGTGCTGTTCGACAGCGAGGGCGTCGCCGAGGAGGTCGAGGAACTCGAAGCCGAGGTGGACGCGCTCAAGTCCCGGTTCGAGGCGTGGACGCTCCGCGCGGCGAGCCGGGTCGAAGACCCCGTGTCGCTCCGCGGACTCGTCCAACTCGCGGGCGCGACGGAGATGATTTCCGACGCCGCGCTCGAAATCGCCGAGGGCGTCCTCCGCGGCATCGACGCCCACCCGGTCGTCGCCGCCGCGGTCAAGGAGTCCGACGAGGTCATCATCCGCCTGCGGGTCGCCCCCACAAGCGACCTCGCGGAGGCGACCCTCGGGGACCGGCGCGTCAAGTCCGAGACGGGGATGCGCGTCATCGCGGTCCGCCGGGCGGGCGGCCGCGAGTGGGTCGTCTCGCCGGGGTCGGAAACGCGGCTCCACGGCGGCGACCTCATCATCGCCAAGGGCACCCGCGCCGGCGCGGAGCGACTGGGCGAACTCGTCGGCGACGAACGCGAGTTCGACGAGTAGGCCGACCCCGACCCGACCGACCCCGAAACCGAACCGCCGGAACCCCCGAAAACCCCCGAATCAGAGCGTCTTACTCAGCCGATACGCCGAAACGAGCGTCAGCACCGTCGCCACGAGCAGCGCCGTCGCGGACGCGAGGACGAACGCGAGGAGAAGAAACCAGCCCTCGGGGCCGAGTATCGGGTACTCGCGGGTGCCGGCAAAGGGGCCGAACAGTTCGAGCACCCGAAACAGGTAGGCGACGACGGCCAAGGCGAGACCGACGGCCGCCCCGATAGCGGCGTTTCGCGGCACGTCCAGCGCCTGTACCAGTCCCCCCGTCGGCGGCCGTTCGGGAACGTCGTCTGTCACGGTCGGCGGTTGCGGCCGCGAGACCATAGCGGCAACGCTTTCCTCGGGGCCTCAGCGGACCGAACCCCTAAAGGGAGGCGGGTCCGAGGTTGGCGGTATGATTACCTTGGGAACGGCGAGCGCGGCCCCCGGGGAGATGGACGTGGGCCGCCTCGAAGTCGGCGAGTCCCGTGACGGCGGGAGCGTCGGTCTGCCCGTCGCCGTCATCAACGGCGCGTCGTCGGGCAAGACGCTCTACATGCAGGCGGCGTCGGACGGAGACGAACTCAACGGCGTCGGCGTCATCCAGCGGGTCGTCCCGCAGCTCGACCCCGCGGATATCTCCGGGGCGATTCTCGTCGTCGGCATCGTCAACTACCACGCGTTTCAGGTCGCACAACACCGCAATCCGATAGACGACACGAAGATGAACCGGGCGTACCCCGGCGACGAGCGCGGCACCTCCTCGGAGCGCATCGCGGCCGCGACGTTCGCCGCCGCCCGCGACGCCGACCTCATAGTCGACCTCCATCAGGGCTCGACGAGCCGGATGATAGACGAGGTCCGCGTCCGCTGCGGCCGCCACCACCGGATGCACGCGAAATGTCTCCGGCTCGCCAAGACGTTCGGCTGCGGCTATGTCCTCGACCAGAAGGGTCCCGACGGCCAACTCGCCCGCGCCGGCCCCGACGCCGGGATTCCGACCATCGACCCCGAACTCGGCGGCTGCGTCGGCTGGGACGAAGAGAGCATCGAGAAGGGCGTTCGCGGCGTCCACAACGTCCTCCGCGGCTACGACTTCCTCGACGGCGACGTGGAGCTGAAAGCCCAGACCCGCGCCCGCGGCTTCGACCAGTACGGCTCGCCGGTCGGGGGCCTCGTCCGGTTCAAGCGCGACCTCGGCGAGCGCGTCTCCGCCGGCGACGTGGTGTTCGAGGTGACCGACGTGTTCGGCACGCTCAAAGCCCGCGTCACCGCCGACCACGACGGCATCTTCTGGCGGGCGCGCCGCCTCCCGCAGGTCGCCTCCGGCGAGTACGTCTGTTCCGTCGGCATCGACCTCGACACGTACTGATACCGACTCCAGTCCACCCGATTCGACCGCTTCACTCGACTCGGCACCACCTCACTCGACTCGACCACCTCACCCGATTCACCCCACTCACTTCCCATGACGACACCACCCGACCTCCCCGCTCGGCTCCGACTCGCGTGCGACAGTTGCGGCGAGACGTACGACGCCTGGCGCTGGCGCTGTGCCTGCGGCGAGCCGCTGGACTTCGCGGCCGACCCGACGCCGTCGGCAGCGACCCCCGACGACGCCGACCTCGACTACCGCGACGGCCTCTGGGCGTTCGACGATTTTCTCCCGACGGAGCCGCGCGCCAGCCTCGGCGAGGGGATGACGCCCCTCGTCGACGCCGCGGAGTGGGAGGCCTCGTTCAAACTGGAGTACGTCTTCCCTTCCGGCTCGTTCAAGGACCGCGGCGCGACGACGATGCTCTCCGTCGCGTCCGAACTCGGCGTCGAGCGCGTCGTCGAGGACTCCTCGGGCAACGCGGGGGCCGCCGTCGCGACCTACGCCGCCCGCGCCGGCATCGACGCCGAAATCTACGTGCCCGCGTCGGTCAAGCCCTCGAAGGTCCGCGCCATCGAGCGCGCCGGGGCGAAGCCGGTCCGAATCGAGGGCTCCAGACAGGCCGTGACCGACGCCTGCGTCGAGGCCGTCGAGGCCGACGACGCGTGGTACGCGAGCCACGCGTGGAACCCCGCGTTCTTCGCGGGCACGGCCACCGTCGCCTACGAAATCGCCGCCCAGCGCGACTGGTCGGTCCCCGACGCGGTCGTCACGCCGCTGGGCCACGGGACGCTCTTTCTCGGCGCGTACCGCGGCTTCCGCGCGCTCTACGAGGCGGGCTGGACCGACCGGATGCCCGAACTGTACGGCGCGCAGGCCGCCGGCTACTCGCCCATCGCCGACGCCCGTCACCACACGGCCGACGAGACCAACGACGTGGCCGACGGCATCCAGATTCTCGACCCCGTCCGCGAGGCCGAGATTCACGAGGCGCTCGACGCCACCGGCGGCGACGCCATCGCCCTGTCGGCCGACGCGGTCGAAGACGAACTCGACCGGCTCCACCGCCACGGCTTCTACACGGAGCCGACCTGCGCCGTCGCGCCCGCGGCGCTCCGCGAACTGCGTCTCTCGGGCGTCCTCGACCGCGACGCCGACGTGGTCGTGCCGCTCACCGGGAGCGGTCTCAAATCGTGAGCCGGCTCAGAACACAGCTACCGTAGCGCTCTCCACGACCGGAGCCAGCCGACCAACGACCAGCCGCGTCCCGCGTTTTCGACGCCGGCTCTCGCTTCGGCTCCCGCGTTGCGGTCGCCCGCTCGGGCTTCGAGGTCGCGTCGCCGCTCGCGCTCCGCGTCGAGTTCGTCGCGGAGTCGCTCGTTTTCGTCGACGACCTCGTCGAGCCGCGCCCGGAGTTCGTCGAGGCGGTCGAACCCCCCGCGACCGTCGCCCGGTGACGCGCCGGGTGAGGCCGGCGGCCGTCGCGCCGGGTCGGTCACCGCGTCGTCGTCGCGCCGATTCCGGTTCGGGTGTCGGTGTCGGACCCGGTGTCGGTCGTCGTCCGATTGCGTCGCTGACCGCCGCACCGCGCTCGACCAACCGGACGGGTCGTAGAACTCGCTGGTCTCCCGAATCGCTCGCCGGACCGTCCTCGCGCCGTAGGTCGAGCCGTCGGCGTGGACGACTTCGTCCCACGTCGGCCGAAAGAGTCCGGAGTCCCGAAACAGGCGGCACATCTGTCGCGCGTCGCCGGCGGTCCAGAACGCGAGCATCGAACACAGCGCCGCGTCAGCCTCGTCGCGGTCGTCGTAGCCGCTCGCGTCACCCCGCCACAGGCGGGTGAACGCCACCCCGTTGACGGCGTTCGAGGCGCGGCGGACGACCTCGTCGTCCGTGAGGTCGTTGCCCGGGCCGCTTATCTCGTCGAGACGCGCGTCGGCGGGCGCTCGGTCCGAGTTCGGAGCGTCTGGGTTGACCGAGTCGATTGAGGCGGCCGGGGCGACGGCGTCGACCGACGGCGACGGCTCCGGGTCGGTTTCGAAGTACGCACCGTGAACCGTCGCGAGCGCGTCGCTCCGTTCTGCGACCGCCGCGGGCGCGCCGTCGGCGCAGTCGCCGGTCACGGGACGGAACCGCGTGGCGTCCGAGAGTTCGAGGCCGCCGGCTCGGGCGCTCCCTGACGGGAGCGTCCCGCGGACGATAACGCGGAACCCCGTTCCCGAGGGAGTTACTTCCGTGTAGGAGTCGAGTCGGTCGACGAGCGCCCGCGCCCACTCGTCGGTCGCGCCGGTCTCGACGTCGCGGCAGTTTTCGAGCTCGATACCGACGAACGGGTCGTCGTCGGTGAACGCGAATCCCACGCCGTCGACGCGCCCCTCCCGAGCACACGCGAGCGCCTCGTCGAATGTCGCCCACGTCGAGTCGTCAGTTGCCGATGCGGGCCCGCCGTCGGTCGCGCTTCGGGGCACAACTGTCTCCTCGCCGTCGCACAGCTGCGTTCGCCACCCGACCCAGTTGGCCCGTTCGAGCAGGTCGTCCGGGAGCTGTTCCCGCGTCGGGAGTGGTGGCGTCATCGCTACTTCCGGTCTCTGGAGCGATGCAAAAGCTGTTTCCCGCAAGATATCAGATTTGATAGTAAGTCCCCGGTCTCGCCGCACTCGTCGGTCCGGCCGGGCCCGAGTGACGAGTCGAAGAAACGCTTACTGCGCGCGGGGTTTGCCCGCGGATTCGGTCTCGGTCGCCGTCGCGCCCTCGTAGGTGTCGACGCCCAGCAGGTCGTTGAGCGGGCACTTCTGGGTGACCGCCGTGGTCGCGAGGACCGCTCCGACGAGGAGCGCCGCGACCGCGATGACGAGTCCGAGGGTGCCGGCCGCGATGGTCAGGAAGCCCGCGAGACTCGCCGCCCCGACGACGATGAGCACCGGTCCGAGGACGGCGCGCGCGATACGGTCGTAACCGCCGACGTTCTTCTCCATGGTTGATTCACCGATACCTAGGTACGCGCTCTGCGGCTAAATCGTAGATTGGTGATTCCCGCGCCCGGAGACGCGTGACTGTCACGCCGGCCGACACGTCGACAAAAGCTAACTCCCTCGGCCGCGTCTCCCCCGCGTATGCCCCGGCTCTCGTTCCTCCTCCCCGGCGAAGACGACACAATCGGTCGGTTTCTGACGCTCACGCTCGTCATTTACGCCGTTATCAGCGGTTTCGAAATCCTCGGCGTCCTCTGGGCGATGTGTCTCGCGATGGCGGTCTGGACGCTCGCCACCGCGATTCAAGGGTTCCGGTACGGCTACCTCGAAGGCGCGACGTAGTCGGCCAACCTGCCGCGCCCGCTTCCACCCTCCCGCGTCGTTCCGCCTCGTCTACCCGCTGCCGCCCCAGTCTATCCAGTCCTGTTCCCAGCCGTGGCCGGCGTGCCAGCCGCGACCCTCGTACTCGGGGTCCTCGCGGCGCGTCCGGTTTCTGACGATGCTTCCGGTCTGTTCGCCGTCGACGAGCAGCGGCTTGAACGACAGCGGGCCGAACGACTCGGCCACTTCGCCGTCCTCGACGGCGACGAGCGTCTGCTCGCCGACGCCCTTCGGCATGACGAGTCGGCCGCCGTCAGCGAGCTGTGCGAGGAGTCGCGCGGGCGGGCGGACCGCCGAGGCCTCGACGAGGATGCGGTCGAAGGGCGCGTAGTCGGCCAGCCCCTCCGCGCCGTCGCGGCAGTCCACGAGGACGCCGCCGTAGCCGGCGCGCTGGAGGTTCTCGCGCGCCTCGTAGACGAGCGAGCGCGTGATGTCGACCGCGTGGACGCGGGCGTCGCCGACGATTTCGGCGAGGACCGCGGCGGTGTAGCCGACGCCCGCGCCGACGACGAGCACCTCGTCGTCCGGTTGGGGGTCGAGCGCGGCGAGCAGGCGCGCGACCGTCGTCGGCGCGAGGATGGTCGTGTTCGTGTCGCGGTGCTCCGTCGGGCGGTTCTGATACGGCGAGTCGGTGACGAACTCGTGTCGCGGGACGCTGCGCATGGCGATGGAGACGGCCTCCGGGAGCGACTCCAGCGAGTGCTCCAAGCCGTCGACCATGTCGTCGCGCAGCACCGAGTTGTCCATAGTCGACCTCGGAGGTCGGTCCTAATCAACCGCACGCTCGCCAACGACCGCCTGGAGGTCGGTCCCCGGCACGTCTCGAACCGTACAGCCGTCGAATCCGGCCGATTCGACCCACGAGCGAACGGTCTCCTCGTCGTGGAGGTCGCCGCGGCCGGCCGCGAGCGCGTTCACCGCCCGCCCCGCAGTCGCGTCGGTCGAACACCGGCCGTGCAGGCTATCGACGAACACCGCCGCGCCGCCCGGTTCGAGGACGTCGAACGCGCCCGCGACGAGGGCCCGCGAGTCGTCCGGGTCGCGCCCGGCGAAGGCGTCGCCGGCGAAGACCAGTTCGAACCCCGATACCGGCGGGTCGGTCGGGTCGCCCGCGACGAGGTCCACGCCGGCCCGGGAGAGGAGCGGTCGGACGACTTCCACGGTCTCCGCGTCGTCGACGAGGGTCACGTCGCGGCCGCGGGCGACGAACTCGCGGGCGAAGACGCCCGACGCGCCGCCGAGGTCGAGGACGCGCGTCGCGTCGGGAGCCGCGCGGACCGCGGCGGTCACGCAGGCCCGGACGACCGACTCCTCGGTGGCATCGTGCGCGCCGAGTCGGTTCCGAAGCCAGTCGTCCGGGAACGCGGGTGGCTGGCCGGTCGCCATCGTCTCCGGGAGGTCGGCGTAGAGCGAGAATCGGTCCAGCGCGTGCGGGAGGCGGCCGATGGAGCGCACGTCGCGCTTGGCGAGGAAGCCGAGCGCGCGGTTGGTTATCTCGTACTCGTCGCCGACGCGCTTGATGAAGCCCATCGCGGCCAGCGCCTCGACGGTGATGCGGGCCGCACGGGGCTCGATATCGGCGGTCTCGGCCACGGCCTCGGCGGTGCCGGCGCTCGTCGTGAGCGCGTCGATGACGCCGCTCTCGCGGGCGGCCCACAGGAGCGCGAGCGATTCGACCGACGACTGCGACCGGTCGCGGGTAGGCATGGTCGCACCGACGGGGCGGGAGACAAAAGGTCGTGCGTTGGGTGGGCGGTATCGTCCGGCGTCGGCGGGGCGGAGCGTTTCGGCGTCGGAGTTCCCTTACCAGGCCGACCACGCGGTCGAGGTCTGGTCGCGGGCGTAGACGCGTTTCGCGTCCTTCGCGTACACCATGTCGCCGGGGTGGTCGAGCTTGCCGTGGCGGTACTCGGGGGCGTCCGAGCGGACGACGAGGCCTTCGATTTCGACCTCCTCGTCGCCGAACGCCTCCGTCTCGCCGACGACGAACTCGTAGTCGCCGGGGACGTTGACGGTGACGCTCCGGGTGTCCTCGCGCTTGCCGTCCTTCGGGTGGATGGTGACGTTGACCGCGACGTTGTCGACGACGCGGGTCCAGACGGTCTTCACGTCCGCGACCGCGGCCTCGTCGGCGCGCTGTTCGGGGCCGACCTCGATGCCCGTGATGCGCACGAGTTGAATCGCTTCGGGCGTGTCGACGATGAACTCGTCGCCGACCTCGATGGTCGTGCCGACCGGCACGGGCACTTCGGTCGAGACGGAGTCGCCGTCCTGCGAGACGACGACGTTCATCTCGGTCTCGTCGGGAATCTCGACTTTCTCCTTGTGGACGTGGCTGCATTCGGTACACCGGACGGTCGAGTGACCGCCGGGCTTCAGCACCTCGTGGACGGTGGGTTCGTCGGGCGAACACGTCGGACAGGAGAGGGGGACGCGCTCGCCGGCGTCGGGTAGGCTCATACGGGTCGCTAGCCCATCAGGCCGTAAAAAGCCGCCTTTCTCCGCCTCGGCGTGGGAGTCGGTGGCAGGACGCTCGCTCAACGAACGGGGCGAGCCGACCGACCGGACCGGCCGGTCACGGGCGCGGCGTGCGCCCGCTTAGGGTTGCGGCAGGTCGACTGCCTCGCCGTCGGCGTACACCGTCGGCTCGCGGATGATGCCGTCGAGGTGGAGCGGCGCGTCGGTGTCGCCGCCGATGCCGGCGTCGTCGCCGATGGCGATGTGGACCGTGCCGGCGGCCTTCTCGTCGAGCAGGACGGAGCCGACGAGGTCGGTGACGCCGACGTTGGTGCCGATGCCGATTTCGGCGAGGTTGTAGGCGTCCTTCCCGACTTCCTCGGCCGCGGCCTCGACCTGCTCGCGGATGTCGTCGTCGGAAATCTCGGTGACGTAGCCGTCTTCGACTTCGAAGCGGAGTTCCTGTCCCTCGTCGAGGCGGCCGTGGGGCATCATCGTCCCGTCGACGACGTAGGTGCCCGTCGCGGACGCGGGGCTGAGGAAGATTTCGCCCGCGGGGAGGTTCGAAAACGAGCCGGCGTCCGCGATTGCGCCGGTGTCTGCGAGCCACTCGCGGTCCCCGCGGACGAACGTGACGTCCGTGCCTTTCTCGGTCGTGACGCGGAGTTCGTCGGCGCCGCCGACGGCGTCGAGCATCGCCGCGCTGTGGTCGTAGATGGCGTCGTAGTCGGCGTCGAGGCCGGTGACGAACACCTCCTCGGTGATTCCGGGAAGGGTCGCGCCGCGAGCGCCGGCGTCGCAGGCGTCGCCGCGGGCGCGGGTGTGGCTCAGGCTCTTCGTCGTCGGCGCGAGGAAGGCGTCGCAGGCCTGCATCGCGGCGGCGACCGGCGCGGGCGGCTCCTCGCCGTGTTGGTTCCCCGGGGGGTAGCGGACGATGGTCGCGTCGTCGGTCACCTCGCCTGCGACCTCGTAGAGCGCCTCGCCGATGCGCTCGCGCTTGTCGTCGGTGACGACGACGAGCGACTCGTCGGGCTGGAGGTCGAGACACTGACGGACCGCCGTCTCGCTGGCGGCGCGGAGGTCGGCGTCGGCTTCGGTCATGTGGACACCTGCGCCACCGGCGCTGTTAGGCGTTCCCATCTGCCCCCTCGCGTTCGGTTTCCGCCCCGTCGCCCCGAATCGGGGGTTTCACTCGCCTCGGAGGTAATCGAGGGACTCACTCGCCCGAGAGTTAATTTCTAAGTATTAACCATCGAAATAACTATGGTTGGGCCCGGTCGTTTGTCTCCCATGATACGAGTGGGTGTCAACGGCTACGGCACAATCGGAAAGCGCGTCGCCGACGCGGTCCACGCGCAGCCCGACATGGAACTCATCGGCGTGGCCAAGACCCAGCCCAACTTCGAAGCGCACACCGCGGGCGAACGGGGCTACCCGATGTACGCCGCGATTCCGGAACGCTCGCCGCTGTTTTCCGAGGCCGGCGTCGACCTCGCCGGCGAGGTTGACGAACTGGTCGCCGAGGCCGACGTTATCGTCGACTGCACGCCGTCCGGCATCGGCGCGGAGAACCGCGAACTGTACGAGACGCACCACACGCCCGCCATCTTCCAAGGCGGCGAGGACGCCGACGTGGCCGACGTGAGCTTCAACGCGCGGGCCAACTTCGACGCCGCCCGCGACGCCGACTACGTCCGCGTCGTCTCCTGTAACACGACCGGCCTCTCGCGCATCATCGCGCCGCTCGAAGCCGAGTACGGCGTCGAGAAGGTTCGGGCGACGCTCGTCCGCCGCGGCGGCGACCCCGGCCAGAACTCCCGCGGGCCGATAAACGACATCCTGCCGAACCCAATCGAGATTCCGTCGCACCACGGCCCCGACGTGAAGACCATCTTCCCCGGCCTCGAAATCGACACGCTCGGGCTGAAGGTGCCGGCGACGCTGATGCACGTCCACGCGCTCAACGTCACGCTCGAAGACGACGTGACCGGCGCGCACGTCCGCCAACTGCTCGAAGGCGAGAACCGCGTCTACGTCATCCCCGAGGGGATGGGCATCGACGGCGCGGGCAAGCTCATGGACTTCGCGCTCGACGCGGGCCGCCCGCGCGGCGACATGTGGGAAAACTGCGTGTGGGGCGAGTCCATCGGCGTCAACGGCCGCGACCTCTATCTGTTCCAGGCCATCCACCAGCAGTCCGACGTGATTCCCGAGAACGTCGACGCCATCCGCGCGATGTTCGACCTCGAAGACCAACAGGACAGCATGGCGCTCACCGACCGGACGCTCGGCATCGGCATCTCCGGCGACCCTTCTGGGTTCTCTGAGCAGGCGCGCGCGGAGTTCGCCGACGACTAACGGCGAATCGTCTGTTCAGTTCGGTGCGGTGCGGTTCGGCTGCGGTCTTTCACCCATTCGGCTCTTTGAACCCCGTAGCAGATCCACATCTTGACTGTACGATTAGTAGCGTATGTGAGAACTGCAACTGACGACGTGCTCTGATACCAACCAGCGAAAGTACTATCTTTCAATCACTTCATCAATATATATGGTGGAAGTTACCTGCCCCTACTGCAACAAGAGTACAATTCCTGAATATGCGGATGTTGGTCATGGGGATGGACGTGTGTGGGCTTGCAATAAGTGTAATAAAGTCCTGGGAATGACTACAAAGTAGGCGAAAGATGGATGTCCCTCTGGATTCCGTAGTTCTATTCACTTCAGAAAAGCAGATCTATACAATGGACGGCTTTTAAATAACTAGGTCTCTCTTATGTATTCATGCCTGAATTAGCAGTACTCAATGATAATGGGTGGAAAATAACGACTTGCTGGGACTTTGAGGAGACCGAAAACAATCTGATTATTTTCGACTCAGATGGAGAGAAGAAGGGGTGGCTACAACAACGGAATGTGGGTAAAATTCTGCCCGTTGAGGAAACCCAAGACAACGAGTAATCTGGATCTGTTGAAGTGACAATTACTGTATACTAACTTTAGTGAAATAGCCGGCCAGTTTGTACGCGCTACCGAGCGGCTGTTTCACACGACGGCCTCGCTGAAGCAGAGGTTTGTAACAGCTATCCGCTCACTCCACCCGTCTCACAGCGACCGCGACGCCACGTTCCCCGTGTCGAGGTCCACGACCGCGACGTGGAACGCGTCGTCAGCGCCGGGAATCGGCAGGCCGCCGGGGTTGATGTGCGTCGTCTTCCCGCGGTGTTCGACCACCCGCTCGTGGGTGTGGCCGCGCAGGACGAGGTCGTACGTCCCCGAGTCGACGAGCGCGTCCACCAGTCCGGCTTCCGTGCCGTGGTACACCGCTATCTCTTGGCCGTCGAGCGTCAGGTGCGCGAAGTCGCCGTGGTAGGTGCCGAACGACTCGACCGCCTCGCGGAGCGCCCACTCGCCGTCGTTGTTGCCGCGGACGGCGTGGAAGTCGAAGTCCGCGTCGAACGGCGCGGCCGAGAAGGGCGCGACGATGTCGCCGCAGTGGACCACCACGTCAACGCCCTCGGATTCGAAGTGCGAGACCGCGGCTTCGACGTGGTCGAGGTTGTCGTGCGTGTCGGAGACGACGCCGAGTTTCATGCGCGTCGGTTCGGCGGCGTCGGCTATCAACGTTGGGTGACACTTTTATCCCGAGCGCCCGCTGTCGCCGGTATGTGCCATCTCGCCATCGACTCGGAGGCCGGGAAATGAGCGACGACCCAAACCGTCACGGCGACGACATTCCCGACGACGAGCCGACAGCCGCGACCGACTCGGACGGTCTCGTCCTCGAAACCGGCGACCACGGGACTGTCTTCACCGGCGCGGTGCTCGTCGGTGTGACGACGTACAGCGCGGCTCATACACTCGCAGTCCGCGCGGCCGGTTCGTTCCCGGACGGCGGGCTTCTCACTGCGGTTTTGACGCTCGGCGTCTTCGCAACTGGCGTGGGGTTACTCGTCGACGGGGCCGCCGGGCTCGTCGCAAAAAGGGACGCGGATCTCTGAGCGCGGCTTCAGTCCTGCTTCAGCGCCTCGACGCCGGCCAGCGGCGCGCCGGTCAGCGCGCGGATGTACGCGCCGCCGGCGATGGAGACGTGGCCGAAGTCGCCTTCGTCCATGCCGTACATCCCGATGGCGCGGGAGGTGTCGCCGCCGCCGACGACGGAGAAGCAGTCGGTCTCGGCGATGGCGCGGAGGACGCCGGTCGTACCGACCGCGAAGCGCTCGTCTTCGAACAGGCCGAGTGCGCCCTTCACGAAGACGGCCTCGGAGTCGCGGATGATGGGGTCGTACTCGTCGACCGTCATCGAGCCCACGTCGAGGTACGCGCGGTCCTTCTCCGTGATGTTGGCGACCGCGATTTCGCCGCGGTCGTCGGTCTCGTCCTCGTAGGCGAGGTCGACCGCGAGTTTAATCTGGTCGCCGCGCTCGTCGAGAAGCGACTCGATGGTCTCGCGGTTCGCTTCCCACTGGTCGTCGAAGAAGTCCATGCCGTCGAGGTCGAAGCCCACGTCGTTGCCGGCCGCGCGGAGGAACAGTTCGCCGGCGATGCCGCCGAGCAGGAACTGGTCGACCTTGTCGCCGAGGTTGTTCATCACGTCGATGACGTCGGTGGCTTTCGTCCCGCCGACGACCATCGTCACCTGCCCGTCGAACTCGCGGGTGGCGATGGAGGAGTTGGCCTCGTACTCGGTCTCCATCACGCGGCCCGCGTAGGCGGGTAACACGAGCGGGAAGCCGACGAGGGAGGCGTGCGAGCGATGGGCCGCCGAGTACGCGTCGTTGACGTAGGCGTCGACGTGCTCGGCGAGCGTCCGGACGAACTCGGTGTCGGCTTTGACCTCAGGGTCCTCTTCGGGGAGTTCCTCGTCGCACATCCGCGTGTTTTCGAGGAGGAGCACGTCGCCGGCTTCGAGCGCGTCGATGGCGGCGATGGCGTCGTCGCCGTAGGTGTCAGCGACGAAGCCCACATCGCGGTCGATGTGCGAGGCGAGGATGTCCGCGTGCTGTTCGAGCGAGACGAAGTCGTCGCCGCCGGGGCGGCCCTGATGGGCCATGAGGACGACGCGGTGGCCGGCCTCGGCGAGTTCGCGGACGGTCTCCGCGTGGCGGTCGAACCGTCGGTTGTCTTGGACCTCGCCGTCTTCGACCGGCGAATTGAGGTCGAGTCGGACGAGTACGCGCTGCTCCGGGTCGAGGTCGTCGAGGGTCTTGAACATCGGGTGGAAGAACGTGGAGGGAGTACTTAGTGGTGGGTAGCTCGCGCTGAAACCGCGGGCGATTCGCGGCGGCGTCTACTGGTGCGTGACGAAGTGGGCGACGTCGAGCATCCGGTTGGAGAAGCCGTACTCGTTGTCGTACCACGTCAGAATCTTGTAGAGGCCGCCGTCGTTGACCTGGTTGGTCGTGTTGAGGTCGACGGTGCTGGAGAACGGCAGGCCGAGGATGTCACGCGAGGTGACTTCGTCGTCCGTGTAGCCGAGGACGCCCGCGAGCGGGCCGGAGTCGGCCGCGGCGCGGAAGGCGTCGTTAATCTCCTCGACGGAGGGCTTGTCTTCGAGGCGGACGACGAGCTCGGTGAGCGAGCCGTTCGGCACGGGGACGCGAATCGCCATGCCGTCGAGCTTGCCGTCGAGCTGGGGCAGAATCTCGGTGGCCGCCTGCGCCGCGCCGGTCGTCGTCGGGACGATGTTCTCGGCGGCGGCGCGCCCGCGGCGCTGTTTCGCGTGGGGACTGTCGATGAGGTTCTGGCTGCCCGTGTAGGCGTGGACGGTCGTCAGGAGACCGTTTTCGATGCCGAACTCCTCGTCGAGCACCTTCGCGACCGGCGTGACGGAGTTGGTCGTACAGGAGGCGTTCGAGACGATGTCCTCGCCGTCGTACTCGTCGTGGTTGACGCCGTAGACGATCTGCTTGACCGGCTCGTCGCCCTTCGGCGGCGCGGAGATGACGACCTTCTCCGCGCCCGCTTCGAGGTGTGCGGAGGCGTCCTCCTTCGTGCGGAAGATGCCCGTACATTCGAGCGCCACGTCCACGTCGAGTTCGCCCCACGGAAGCTCCGCGGGGGACTGGACGTTGTAGAGGCTCACCGAGGTGCCGCCGATGGACAGCGAGTCGCCGTCTCGCTCGACGCCGTCGAGCCGGCCCATGACGGAGTCGTACTTCGCGAGATACGCCATGTCGTCGAAGTCCATGACGTCGTTGATGGCGACCAGTTCGACCTTCGGGTTGTCGAGGACGGCACGGAAGATGTTCCGGCCGATGCGGCCGAAGCCGTTGAGTGCCACCCGCACCACGTCCGATTCATCCACGTTCTCGCCCGCGCTGAGGTAGGATTTTTCACTCATGTTCGAGTAGTATCCGTATAGATATCTCGAGCGCAGGAGTATATCTGTTTCGGTAAATCAGACTGAATCGAACGTTACCTTTCATTCACAATCACAATCTAGACAGAAACGAACATAACCGGTCAGACACGGGCGGCGATTGACACGCCCGCACGGGGGCGAGTGGTCAGGTTGTAGACGGTCGCTCGCGGCCGAATCCTGGCGATTCGCTGGCAGGTGACTGTCACAGGCAGAAACGTTTTATCCTCCGATTTCATAGCGCCCCTCATGGTCAGAGACGACCGCGACGACCCGTTCGACAACATCTTCGACGAAATCGAACGGATGATGAACGACATGACCGGAGGCGACGCCGGATTCGCCTCCGAGACCCACATCGACGTGTACGATGAGGGCTCTACACTCCGACTCGTCGCGGACCTCCCGGGCGTCGACAAAGACGCCATCGACCTCAAGTGCGACGGTGAGACGTTGACTATCAGCGCCGCCGGTGACCGCCGCGAGTACGACGAACGCATCCGCCTCCCGGCCCGCGTCGACGAACACTCCGCGTCGGCCACGTTCAACAACGGCGTCCTGCAGGTCACGTTCGACCGCGCCGAGGACTCCGCCGCCATCGACGTCGAGTAACGACTCGGCTTCGCTACGGCCCGCTCAGGACTTCTTTGCGACCCGCTCTATGAGCGCCGCCAGTCGGTCGAAAAAGTCGGCGTCGTACTTCGCGTCGTCGTCGATGGTCGGCCGGGCGTTCGTCTCCGAGACGACGACCCGCCCGTCGGATTCGAGCAGGTCGACTCCGAGATAGCGGATGCCCAGTTCGTCGGCGACCGACTCGACGAGCTCGCGGTGGCGCTTCGGGAGGGTCACCCCGACCGCCTCCGCGCCGCGGTGGACGTTGTGCTTCCAGCGCCCGCCCTCGCGCGCGCCGTCGGACAGGCGGCGCTCCACCGCGCCGACGACCTCGCCGTCGAGCACCATCGCTCGGTAGTCTCGCGCCTCCGGGAGCCACTCCTGAATCAGAAACGACTTGTCGCCGGTCGCTCGGAAGTCGTGGACGAGCCCCAGCACGTCCGCGTGGCCCGAGAGCGAGTCCGGGTCGTGGGCCTTGGCGATGCCGACGCCCCGCGTCGTCGAGTTCGGCTTGACCACGACCGGGTAGTCGAGGCCCGCCGATTCGACGGCGTCGAGCAGGTCCGACTCGTCCGCCGGGTTCGAGACGCAGACGCTCCGCGGGACCGGCAGGCCGGCGCGTTCGAGCGCCGCGATGACGCCCGCCTTGTTCCGCGAGGTGAGCACGTCCTCGCGCGTGTTCACCCACGGAACGTCGTGTCTGGCGGTGACGACGCCGCCTTCCATCGGCCGCGTGGGGTAGACGAAGCCAACGTCGAACGACTCGGCCGGCGGCGTCGAGAGGTCGAGCGCGAACTCCTTGGCGCGGAGGTGTCCCACGTCGATGCCGCGGTTTCCGAGCGGGCCGCGCATTCGCTCGAACGTCTCGCTGGAGGTGGTGACCGCCAACCGAAGCATACGCTACGAGGCGGGGTCCCGGGGGAAAAATGGTGGGTTCGAGGCGAGGCGCGTTCCGAGCACGCGCCGACGCGCCGACGCGAACTTACGCGACGAGCAGCTCTTCGCCGCGGTCGACGACGATGCGGCACGGCGGCGACATCTTGTTGTACGCGCGGCGGAAGGCGTCCTTCGCCGTTTCGGCGTCCTCGACGTCGCAGTAGATGGTGAACACCGTCTCCCCCTTGGGGATGCGAGCGGCGGTCCCGACGACCTTCCCGAACGACTGGCGCATCCCGTCGGAGACGCGGTCCGCACCCGCGCCGGTCGCCTGCTTGTTCTCGCGGATGACGTGGTGCGGGAACTTACGCAGAATCATCTTGTACTGCTTTTCGCCCGCGTGCTTGAGCATGAGGCGGTTGGCAGACAGACGCGCGGATTCGAGCGACCCGTGGCGAATCTGCACTTCCTCTTCGACCTTCAGGCTGATCTGGACGGGGTAGTCCTCGGGGTCGGCCTGCAGGTCGCCCATGTTGTGCTGTGCGATCTTCGAACCGGGGATACCCGTGATGTACTCGCGTCGGGTGTACGCCGGGTTCGTAATCTCCCGGTACATAGAGGCGGGTTTGTCTGACATGGTTACTTGTGAAACCGAAGGGTCAGGCGGGCTAAAAACGCTTCGAAGCTTCATTCGCCCGCCGCGGTCGTGTCAGCCCCTCGCACGCCGGTTCGTCGCAGGGACCGACCGTCCCGGCCGGGAGACAGTCTTATGCGCCGCCGCCGCCACGGTTCTGTCCATGCTGCTCGTCTGCGACTGTATGCCTGCGGACGGCCCCGCGTACTTCACCGACGCGCTCGCCGACCTCGCGCTCGACGGCCGCGAGGGGGCCGTTCACTCGATTCCCGCCGACGGCCTCCCGACGCTCTCGAACGTCGACGCCGTCGTCCTCACCGGGAGCACCGCGGGCGTTTACGAGACCGACGAGCGACCGTGGCTCGACGACGCGCGCCTGCTCGCCCGCGACCTCGTCGCCCGCGAACTGCCCACGCTCGGCGTCTGTTTCGGCCACCAACTCGTCAACGACGCCCTCGGCGGCACGGTCGAAGCCGGCGACCAGCGCCGCGGTATCACCGACGTGAACCTCGACGACGACCCGCTGTTCGACGGCGTCTCCGGACGTATCCCGATGGTTCACGGCGACTACGTCGTCGCCCCCGGCGACCGCATGGAGACCGTCGCCGCCGCGGACTACTACGACCACCTCGCCACCCGCCACGAGGACGCGCCCGTCTGGACGGTCCAGTACCACCCCGAGTTCACAGCCGGCCTCCTCGACCGTATCGACGACGACTTCGGTTGGCCCGACGACGACGCCGACCGCGACTTCGACGACGTGACGGCCGACCGAACCCTCGAGAACTTCGTCGCCGCCGCCGGTCTGGACTGATTAGGCGTCCGCGTCGGCGTCGGTTTTCTCGTCCTCGTCTTCTCCTTCGTCCCCGCTTTCACTCTCGTCCTCCTCGACCGGCGGTTCGCCCGTCTCGGGGTCGAGCGCGACGAACTCCAGCCCCTCGCGGTCGAGCATGTCGGCGGCTCGCTCCGTCACCGACGGCGCGACGAGAACGCCCCGAATCGGCTCGTCGTCACCGAACTCGCGGTGGAGCGCGTCGACGTACCGGCGAAGCTGACTCGCCGCCGAGGGACCGACGCGCCGCCGTTTCAACTCCACGACGACCGGAACGCCCGCTGCGTCCTCGCCGAAGATGTCGATAGCGCCCGCGTCGCTCTGTCGCTCGGTTTCGAGCGGCTCGAACCCCGGTTCGAGGACATCGGGGTCCGAGAGGATGTGCTGACGTAGGTCCTCCTCGCTGCCGACGAGTTCGAGGTCGCTCCGGTCGTTGACGGCGTAGGCCGAACACTGCTCGACGCGCTCGAACTGTACGTCGAGGCGCTCGTCGGGGCTCGTGCGCGTGCTTCTGACCCGAAGCCGGCCGTCGCGGACGCTCGCGGAGTGGGTACAGCCCGGCGGCTGCCAGTTGACGGGCGTCCGCTTTTCGTCGGTGTGGACCAGAATCGAGCCGTCCGGCTTCAGGACGACGAGCCGGTCGCCGGGGCCGAGTTCGCTCGTCGCGCGGCCGTCGTAATCGACCGTACACCGCCCGAATATCGTCACCATGTCGCCGCGCTCGAAGGCGGCTTCGAGGTGGACGAGGGCGTCGCGGTGCGTCGGCCGGTGGAGTGTGTTCACCGTCATCCGGGTGTCGTCCCGCGGTTCGTCGTCGCCGGGGATAAGCCCCGCGTCGCCGCGTCGGGGGACGCTGGTGAGACGGGTCAGTTCGCTGGCAGGCTTATGGTCTCCCCGTGTGTATCTCTCCCATGGCCCCTGACTTCGCCCAACACAACCGCATCGAGATGCCGGCCGAGGAGATAGACCGCCTGCTCCGCGAGGAGGGCGTCGGCGTCCTCTCGCTCGCGGACGACGGCGTCGCCTACGGGATTCCCCTCTCGTTCGGCTACGACGCCGACCGGGGGCGGCTCTACTTCGTCTTCCTCCGCCCCGGCGAGTCCTCGAAGAAGGCCGAGTTCGCGGAGCGGACCGCCCGCGCGAGCTTCACCGTCTGGAACGCCCCGTCGCGGGACCAGTGGGAGAGCGTCGTCGTCGACGGCGAACTCCACCAGGTCGACGACGGCGACTGGGACCGCGTCCGCGACGCGCTCGAAGACAACGCGTGGTATCCGACCCTGTTCTCGGAGACGGAGCCGATGCAGGACATCCTCGGCTGGGAGCTTCGCATCGACTCCCGGTCGGGGCTTCAGCGCCGGCGCGCGTGAGCGCCGAGTTCGAACCCCGCGGTGCCCCGCAGACTGGCCCGACTCGAAGCCTTCGACGGGTCGAGTACTTAAACCTCCCCGGATAGCGCGGGCGGAGATACCTCCCGCTGTCGGTCGTCTATCGAAGTATGAACACGTCATCTGTCTCCGCCGTCGAACAGTCGTTGACCCGAAACTCGCGCCGCAGCCACGTCCTCTCTGACCCGTCGAGTGCCCTCTCGGCGCTCAGCGACGGCGACAGCCGGCGAATCCTCGCCGCCTGCGACGAGGCTCCGAGAACCGCACAGGAGTGCGCCGAACTCTGTGACGTGCCGCTGTCGACGGTCTACCGGAAGCTCGACCTGCTGACCGAGGCGTCGCTCCTCGACGAGCGACTGCGGGTCCAGACGGCGACGCACCACCCGCGGGAGTTCGCGACCAACTTCGACACGCTCTCGTTTTCGTTCGACGACGCCGGCGTGTCGCTCGCGTTCCGGCAGGTCGCCACCGACGGCGGCGAAGACGGCGCGGAGGGCCGGTCGCGATGACCGCGACGCGCGCCGCCGCGCGGCGGACGGAGCGAACCGAGACGGCGCTCGCCTCGCCGGAGGTGGACTGATGAGCGCGACGACGACGACGGACGACTACGAGTTCACGTGTTCGCAGTGCGGCGAGGGCTTCGCCGTCAACGGCGGGATGCGCGCCGCGGTCCTCGAACGCGGCTGTCCCATCTGCGGAAGCCCCGTCTCGGCTGACGCCTTCGACCCATGTCCCGCGTGAGTCTCGCTTTTCGGTCGCGCCCGCGACCGAACCGGCGCTCGGTCGGGGCGCTCGCCTCGCCGCGTCCCCGGCACTCGAAAAACAGTAGGCTACATATACGTGTGCCACGCGTACTACGAACCACATGAGTGACAGCGCGGACTACACATTCGTCTGCCCTGAGTGTGCGGAGTCCATGCTGGTCAACGACTCCATGCGCGACGCTCTCCTCGAAAACGGCTGTGTCGTCTGCAGCGCCGCGCTCACGACCGACGCCTTCTCGGCTACCTGAGCGCGCGCCCGCGACCGAGTCGCGACCGGGTCCGCCGATATCACCCGACTCGACTCTCTCGGGCGTGCCGAGAAGTAACAGTAATTACGTCGGCCGCGAGTCTGGTGGTACGAACCGATGTCTCTGGACCAACAGACCGAACTCTCGCCCGACGAGATACGCGAGGTCCTGTCCCGTCACGAGACGGGCGTCCTCTCGCTCGCGAAGGCGGACGAACCATACGCGATTCCCATCTCCTACGGCTACGACGGCGAGAGCGGTCGGTTCTATCTCCGACTCGTCTCCACACCCGAAAGCGAAAAACGGCAGTTCCTCACGTCGTCGCCGCGGGCTCGACTCGTCGTCCACGAGTCGAACGACGGGAGCTATCGGAGCATCATCGCCGAGGGGACGCTCGAACGCGTCGACCCCGACGAGCTGACCGTCGAACGAATCGTCCAGTACGGCAAGGCAAAGCGTCCGCTGTTCGAAATCTGGGGCGAGACGAAGCGCGACCTCGACATCCAACTGTTCGAACTCGACCCCGAGACGCTGGGCGGGCGCGCCGTCGAACTGGACGCCCCGGAGTCCGACCAGTAATGCCCGCGGTCGTCGCCTCCGAGGCGGCCCCCGTCGCGACGGTCGTCGCTGCGGCGGGCAGCGCGTCCCGCGACGAACCTCGACCCGCCCGCTCGTAACCTCATGCCCGCCGGTATCCGCGCCACGGTCGAGTTCGACTCGCCGTCGGTCTGCCCCGTCGCCTCGGTCGCCCACTCGACGGACTCCGTCGTCGATTCCGTCTCGACCAGCGTCGTCTCCACCCCCGGCGAAGTGAGCGTCTCCGAGTTCGTCCTTGAGGCCGACGACCCGCCGGACGCGTCCGCGCTCGAACCCATCTTCTCCTACGGTTCGAAGCACCTCTACCGCTACACTCACGACGGGAGCGCCGACTGTCCCTGCGAGTGCCTCGGGGAGTTCGGCTGTCCGGTCGACCGCTACTTCGCCCAGCGCGGCAGCCTGACGCTCGTCTTCCACGCCGCCGACTACGAGCAGTTACAGGCCGTCATCGGTGAGCTTCGCGACCGCTTCCCCGGCCTCGACATCAAGCGCCTCGTGCGCTCGCCCACCGGCGACGCCCCCGGCGACAGCGTCTTCGTCGACCGCGGGAAGCTCACCGCCCGCCAACTCGAAGTCCTCCAGACCGCCTACGACATGGGCTACTTCGAGCGCCCGCGCGGGGCCAACGCGACCGAGGTCGCCGCCGAACTCGACATCAACCAATCGACGTTCTCGGAACATCTCGCCGCCGCCCTGACGAAACTGCTCGGCGACGTGCTCGAAGAAGGATAGCGACCCGCCGCCGTCGCCGCCGGCCCCCTCGCCACCCGAGTCCGACGGGAGTATATAAACGTCCCACGCTATCGGGGTTGTCAGTTGGTCCCCGTTCGCCGGTTCTACAACAGTATGAGTCAGGCTTCGCTCCCGTTCGATTTCCGCTCTGCAACGGCCGCCTCCGAACCCCGCGTCGTCGACGACCACGACGAGGTCGACGCGCTGTTTTCGCTTCTCGAAGACGACGACTGCCGACGCATCCTCGACGCAACCGACGGTATCGCCCGCTCTGCGAGCGAACTCTCCGAGGCGTGCGACCTCCCGCTTTCGACCACCTACCGAAAGCTCGACCCGCTCGTGGACGCCGGCCTCCTCTCGAAGCGCCTGCGCATCTCGCGGTCCGGAACTCACACGGCCGAATACGAACGCACCGTCGACGACGTGACCGTCTCCGTCACCCCCTCGGGCGTCGAGGTCCGCGTCTCGCACCGCGACGTGGCGCAGTCGGCGTCGGTGACCGCCTGAGCGTCGCCCCGTCTGAGCGCCGCGCTCGCGCGGCTCCCGTCCCGTACTCGCCATCGACAGCGCCGAACGACGCGGTTCGCTGTGCCTACTTAAGATTCTCCTCGTCGTATCGTCGTCGTGTACTCCAACCGCATTCCCGTCTTACTTATCGCAGTCCTCGTGCTTCTCGCCGGGTGCGCCGGCGGCGCGGATGTCGCCCCGGCCGCCGACGCCGACGACACCGATACTCCCACCGACGGCGGTGGCAGCGCGGACACCGACGCGTCGAGCGACGGCGACGACTTCGAACTGAGCGACCCCGAGCGCCTGCTCCGCGACGCCGGGAGTTTCACCGTCAGTTGGTCGTACACCGGCGTCGACGCGGACGGCGTCGAAACCGCGGTCACCCGCGAGTTCGCCGCCGACCTCGACGCCGAACGGTCGTACAGTCGCACGACCTCGACGACCGACGGGCAGTCCGACGCGGGCGGCGTCGAGCAGTACGTCGCCGACGGCGTGACGTACGTCCGCGTCGGCGGCGACGACGAGGCCACGTACACCTCGTACGAGGGGTCGACGGAGGTTCTCGCCACCGCCATCGCGCTCTCGCAGGCCCGCGCGTACGGCGCTGACGACGACCTGACGTTCGCCGGCACCGAGACGCTCGACGGCGCGTCCGTCGAACGCTACGAACTGTCGGCCGCGAACGAGGCGCTGATTCTCGCCGGGTCGGCCGCGGCGCAGGGCGAGCCCGGAACTCTGGAGGTCACGAGCTTCGAGTACGTCGTCCTCGTCGACGAAGACGGCCTCTCGCGCCACGAATCGTGGTCGTTCTCGGGGCGGATGGACGACGGGTCCGAGGTGAGCGGGTCGTGGGAGTACTCGCTCACGGGCGTCGGCTCGACGACCGTCGAGGAACCCGCGTGGCTCGACGAAGCGCGGGCGTAGGGGGCCGGTTTGGGGTCCGAGTCTCGGTCTTCAATGAGGCCTCCCGGATTTGAACCTCACTCGCAAATCAGAGATTTGCTCGCTGGTTCAGAATCCGGTCGGGTCGAATTTTCACTGCTCACGACTCGGTCGCTTCGCTCCCTCGGTAGTTCGCAGGAAAATGCCGCCTCCCGGATTTGAACCGAAAGAAGGCTCACTCCGTTCGACTTCTTGGGTTCAAATCGGTCCGGCGTCGTTTCTTCGATTCTTCGCGTCGCTCAGAATCTCAGAATATGCCGCCTCCCGGATTTGAACCGGGGACAGCTCGATCTTCAGTCGAGTGCTCTCCCAGTCTGAGCTAAGGCGGCGCGATTCGACAGACGCGCAGGAGCGAAAAAACCATTTCGAATTGCGGCGCTACGACCCGCCGTACTCCGACTCTTCCCACCCCGTCACGTCGCTCGGGATGAGTTCGCCGTTGACGTGCCACTCGCGCGGGCGGAACGAGATGCCGAGCAGCGTCGCGTAGAACCCGGCGACGAACGCGACGATGATGTTTCCGGGGACGCCGCCGATGCCGGCGCTCCCGACGAGGGTCGTTCCGTCCGTGTACGTCGTCAACTGGATGACCCACGCGGCGAGCATCACGAGGAACAGCGGCAGGTACACCCGACGGAGCCGGTGGGCCAGCGCCTCCTCGAAGGGGATTTTCATGTTCGGCGTGCGGTAGTCCTCGCCGAGTTTCTCCCGCCAGTTCTCGTCGAGGACGCCGCCGTCCGGGTCGAGCGCGTACGCCCAGACGTTCTGCTGAATCAGCCGAACCCGAGAGCGCCAGATGTCGTACGCGCGGAAGCGACGCGCCTCGATACTGAGGAAGATGCTCAGCGTCACCACTCCGAGCAGGATGAGGTAGTGCGGATGCGTTTGTGCGGAAAACGACCACGTCAGAATCCCGGCCATCAGCGTAATCGCCCAGTTGCTGGTCCGGTCCAGCCGCTCCCGCCACGACTTCATCCGGTGTATCTCTCCCCGATAGAGGTGCGCAAACGACGACCCCGGCCCCATCGTCTCGTCGAAGACGCCCGCGCCGATGTGGGTGTCGTCCATTCCCGCGGGAGGTTCCAGCTCCCCGTCGTCAGACATTGTTGTTCGTTTGATGCACAACTGCCGGAGGATAAGAGCCTTCTGGGTTACGGGCCGAGGAAGGTGTCTCCTGCGCTCCGGCCGGCCTCGCACCGGACGGTCCCGTAGCTCAGGGGTGTGAAAAAACGCTCAGAAATCGATTCGTCTGGTACTGAATTCGGAAACCGAATTACAGGCGCGTGACGTTCGTCGCGCGCGGGCCCTTGGGGGCCTGTTCGATGTCGAACTCCACTTCCTGACCCTCTTCGAGGTCCGGACCGCCAACATCTTCCATGTGGAAGAACACGTCGTCGTCCGCGTCGTCAGTAGAGATGAAACCGTAACCGCCAGTGTCGTTGAAGAAGTCGACCTTACCTTTCGCCATTGCGACTGTACAACGACCCTGCGGACGGATAACCTTTCCGCATATGTGGGTATCGCTCGCCCAGTCGACGACTCGCCACCGAGCGCCGCCGCTCGCGGTCGTGAAAAACGGAGGAAAGTTCGTCAGTCTGTGAATGTACTGCGGTGAACGGAAGCCTGCTTAGAGGCGGGTGACGTTCGTCGCGCGGGGGCCCTTGGGGGCCTGCTCGATGTCGAATTCGATTTCCTGACCCTCTTCGAGGTCCGGACCGCCAACATCTTCCATGTGGAAGAACACGTCGTCGTCCGCGTCGTCAGTAGAGATGAAACCGTAGCCGCCAGTGTCGTTGAAGAAGTCGACCTTACCTTTCGCCATTGCCTTTGAAACCAACGACCTCACGCTCATAAGTCTTCTGAAGCACGCCTCGGCTTCCCGTAGTGCGATATAGACGACTCTCCGTGGTTGAACCGCCCAGATTCCGCGTCGTTCGTATTGCGTCGTTGAGAATTCGGTCGTCGTTTTTCCGAGGTGACTCTCGGCCCCGACGTTCTATGTCGCTCCCCGCCTCCCGGATTTGAACCTCACTCGCTCGCTCACTTCGTTCGCGTCGCTCGCTGGTTCAGAATCCGGTCGGGTCGCATTTTCACTGCTCACGACTCGGTCGCTACGCTCCCTCGGTAGTTCGCAGGAAAATGCCGCCTCCCGGATTTGAACCGAAAGAAGACTCACTCCGTTCGACTTCTTGGGTTCAAATCGGTCCGGCGTCGTTTCTTCGATTCTTCGCGTCGCTCAGAATCTCAGAATATGCCGCCTCCCGGATTTGAACCGGGGACAGCTCGATCTTCAGTCGAGTGCTCTCCCAGTCTGAGCTAAGGCGGCTCGCACTCTTCCGAAGCCGGACCGCATCAAAAAGACTTTCGAATCGCCCGTCGGCGCTGGGTCAGCGGTGCCGACCGCCCGTCGCGCTCGCCCGCGCCCGCTCCGCCCGCGAACGAATCCCTTTGAGCATCTTCCGTTCCATGGCGAACTGGACCGGCTCGACGACTAACCGATTCACCGCGCGCTCGCGGAGCGTCTCCGACCGCCCGCGGAATCTGACGACCAACCGCGTCGCACCGGGAGCCACCTCGTGCAGCGCGAAGCTCCACGTCGCCCGGCTCTCGCCGGTCTCCCAACCCGGCGCGCTCAACACGAGGCAGCGCTCGGTGTCCACGAAGGCGACCCGGAACGACGGCGCGCCCGACCCCGGCGGGCCGAGCCGTATCTCGTCGCCCACGTCGAGTCGCTGGTGTTGCGGGAGGATTCGGTCCGCGTTATGAATCTGCAAGCCGAACAGGTTCTCCAGTCGCTCGTAGCTGTAAAAGCCGCCGCGGCCCTGTCCCAACTGGACGAGCCACGGCCAGACCGCTCGCGCGGGGGCCATAATCGTAATCGCCCGCGTCGAAGAAACGTCCGCGTCGCCGGCGAAGTCGTCGCCGGGGAGCCAGCCCGTCGCCTCGTCGTCGGTCGTCCCCCAGCGTCTGTGCCACGGCCGAACCGCGAGGAGGTACGTCCCGACGACGCCGATTCCCGCGAGACCGAGTGCCCGGATGAGTCGTCTCGTGCCCATTGCCTTCACCGTTCGTGCCCCCTTGGAGAGGGGGTGAGATAACCCTACCCCCGAGCGTCCGCGACCCGAACGGCCGCGACCCAGACGACCCCGCCGAGGACCGCGCCAGCGAGGTTCGCCCCCGCGTCAGCGACGCCGAACGACCGGTACGGGAGCACCGCCTGCACGACCTCGATACCCGCTCCGAACGCGCCGGCGGCGAGGGCGGCCGCCGCGACCTCGTCGCGCCCCCTCGCGCGCACCGCGGACGCGAAGGCGAAGCCGAGACCGGCGTACCCGGCCGCGTGGACCCATTTGTCGAGGCCGACGACTCCGAGCGGTCCCATCGGTGCGAGGCTCCCCGGCGGCGTCGGCGCGACCGACGCCGCGAAAACGCCGAGCGCGTACCCGAGGGCGACGGCCGCCCGCCGCGGGTTCTCGCGGAGTCGCGTGATTGGGTTCACTACCCGGTGGTGGGTCCGTCTCGGGCTAAAGGGTTCGTGTCTTCGTGGCTTCGAACGCGACCACACGGAACTAAATAGCAGGTGGAAGACACGTTTCGACTACCGTGTCACTACTCCCCCGCTGGTTCACGTCGAAGAACTTCGCAGTACAGCTCGTCATCCTCGCGTTGGTGCTCGACCCGGTCGGGTTCGTCGGCGGCTACCTCCTCGGTCCGTCGCTGGGCGTCGACCCGCTCGTCGGCGGCGCGTTCGGTCTCGTCGCCGCCAGCGTCCCGATGTCGCTGCTCGTGATGCAACGGAGCGTGTGAGTCGGCGGTTTGGTTGCTCGGGCGGATTCGAACCTCGGTCGCTCACTCCGTTCGCTCCCTGATTCGAATCGCCCTCACGGAACAGATTTGTGACTCACCGTCCGGTTCGTCACAAAATCTGATGGGCTCGGGCGGATTCGAACCACCGACCTCAGCCTTGTAAAGGCCGCGTCATAACCAACTAGACCACGAGCCCTGCACCTCAATCGAACCGGTTCGCGCTCATAACGGTTTTCGTTTCGCCTGACCCCCGGAACCCTTAGACGCGCGGCGAACGTCACGTCCGGCAATGACATCTCGTACGCGAATTGCCCTGCTGGTCGCCGTCGTCGTCGCGGTTGCGAGCGTCGCGTACCTCACCAACCCGGCGGTCGTCCCCGGCTCGACCGACGGCTACGAACGGACCACGCTCACCGTCGTCGACGACGAGACCGACGAGACCCTGGCGACCGTGGACGCCCGCGTCGCCGACACCCGCGCCAAGCGCTTTACCGGCCTGAGCGACACCGAATCGCTCGCCGAAAACGAGGGGATGTGGTTCGTCCACGACTCCTCGGGCACCTACGCCTACGTGATGCGCGACATGGACTTCCCGCTGGACATCGTCTTCGTCGCCGAAAACGGCACTATCACGCGCATCCACCACGCCGAACTCGACCCCGAGGGGACGAGCGAGTCCGACCTCACCCGCTACCGCGGAACCGGGAAGTACGTCCTCGAACTCCCCTACGGCTACACGAACGAGACCGGCATCGAAGCGGGCGACCGAGTCGAAGTCGAGTAGAAGCGAAACGCCCGAAGGGCCGGCGACCGTTGACCCGACCATGACAGCACACGTCGCGGCGCTCTCCGAACTCGAAGGCTGGCGCGCCGAGGAGTTCGCCGCGCGGGTCCACTACCGCGGGGCTGACGACGCTTACAGCATCGAGTACTACGAACCGTCCGACTGCGTCCTCTACTGGAAGGTGAAAGGCGACGGCGAGGTCGCGGTCCCCGTCGGCCGCGACACGGTTCCCGACCCGCTGCGCGAGCGCGTCCGACAGGACCTCGTCGAGGCCGGCGTCGACCCCGAGGTCGAAGACCGAGTCGTCTGAGCGCCAAGCGCGACGACGCGTCCGACTCGCCTACCAGTCGGCGTTGCAGTACGTCACGAATACTGATACGTAGTTGGTATGCATCTCACAATATCTGTATTTGTGCCGACGTGTTGTAGTTGAACGGGTGTCATGTCGACTCGACTCACGAGGAGAAGAGCGCTTCGGGGGCTGGGCCTCGCCGCGCTGCCGGCGCTCGCGCCGGGCGTGTTGCAACCTCGGACCGACGAGGAGTTGCTTTCGGGATGTGCGAGCATCACCGAGTCGGGGCGGTACTCCCTCGACGAAAACCTCGACTGTCTGGAGATTCTCGCCGACGACGTCCGTGTCGACGGCCGGGGCTACGCCGTGAACGGTGAGACGACGATTTCGGGCAGTCGCGTCTCGATAACCAACATCGTGCTGACGAAGGGCGGGCGAATCACCGATTCGAGCCGGGTGACGATTGCCGACTCGCAGGTCGTTGGCTATCCGGACGATTGGAGACCACAGTTCGTCCTCGCGGATTCCTCGCGCTGTGCGGTGACGAACACGAGTTTCTTCACGCCGAGCGTCAGGGGCGTGATTCTCGACCGAGTTGAGCGAACCCGATTCGAGTCGTGTACGCTCGTCAGTCCGGTCGTGCTCACGCTCACGGATTCGCACCGAAACGAGTTCGTCGACTCCGAGTTTAGAACCGATACCATCCAGGTCTCGCTGTACGGGAGCACGCAAAACAGCTTCCAACGGAATCTCGTCGACGGAGAAGGTCCCGGCTTCCAACTCCGCGACAGCCACCGAAACCGCTTCGTCGAGAACGAGGTCGATATCATCATCGCCGGGTTCGAACTCGTTGGAAGCGACCGTAACGCGATTCACAGGAACGTCGTGACGACCGGCCTCTTGGCTCACGGCGTCACACTGGAGGACTCCCACCGCAACCGACTCACCCAGAACGACCTCTGCGGCGTCAGCCAACAGCCGGTCGTCGAATCCGGCGGTTCGAGCAGGAACACGGTTCGGAACGCCTCCTGTTGAGCTACCGGCGGCTCGCTCCCTCACCCGAGTACTTTACTGCGAGCGCCCCCTGAACGGTTGTCGTGTCCCCTGAAACCGACGACGACCCGTTCGAGGACCAACGCGAGCGGGTCGACAACCCGATGCGGCGGTTGTTTGCCGAGTACGGCCGCGAGAACACCTTCGAGTTCGTCGTGGGCGTCCTCGCGAGCGTCGCCGCCCGCGTGCTCGACCTCATGCCGCCGGTCATCCTCGGCCTCGCCATCGACGCCATCATCCGGCAGGAGACGTCGTTCGCGGCCGGCTTCCCCGTCCTCCCCGAGGCGTGGATTACCCCGTACGTACCGGCGACCAGAGACGGCCAGTTCCTCTTGGCGGTCGGCATCATCGTGTTCAGTTTCACCGCCGGCGCGGTGTTCCACTGGCTCCGCAACTGGGGATGGAACGCCTACGCCCAGCAGATTCAACACGACGTTCGGACCGACACCTACGACCGGATGCAGCTGCTCAACATGGACTTCTTCGCCGACAAGCAGACCGGCGAGATGATGTCCATCCTCTCGAACGACGTGAATCGCCTCGAACGGTTCCTCAACGACGGGATGAACTCCTTTTTCCGCCTGTTCGTGATGGTCGTCGCCATCGCGGTGGTCCTCCTCTCGTACAACTGGCAGCTCGCGCTCGTCGCCCTGTTGCCGGTCCCGCTCATCGCGCTTTTCACGTGGAAGTTCGTCGATATCATCCAGCCGAAGTACGCCGACGTGCGCTCGTCGGTCGGCAAGCTCAACTCCCGGCTGGAGAACAACCTCGGCGGCATTCAGGTCATCAAGACGTTCAACGCCGAGTCCCACGAGTCCGACCGCGTCGACGGCGTCTCGATGGACTACTTCGACGCCAACTGGGACGCCATCAACACCCGCATCAAGTTCTTCCCCGCGCTCCGCATCCTCGCCGGTATCGGCTTTTCGCTCACCTTCGTCGTCGGCGGCCTGTGGGTCATCAACGGGCAGGGCCCCGGCCCCTTCACCGGCGACCTCGAAATCGGGGAGTTCGTCACGTTCATCCTGCTCACCCAGCAGTTCGTCTGGCCGCTGGCTCAGTTCGGGCAGATTATCAACATGTACCAGCGCGCCCACGCCTCCAGCGCCCGCATCTTCGGCCTGATGGACGAGCCCGCGCGGCTGGCCGAACAGCCCGACGCTCCCGACCTCGCCGTCTCCGAGGGCCGCGTCGAGTACGACGACGTGACCTTCGGCTACGGCGACGGCGAGACCGTCGTCGAGGACATCTCCTTCGAGGTCGACGGCGGCGAGACGCTCGCGCTCGTCGGGCCCACCGGCGCGGGGAAATCGACGATTCTCAAGCTCCTGATGCGGATGTACGACCCCGACGAGGGGCGCGTCAGCGTCGACGGCCAAGACGTGCGCGACGTGACCATCGCCAGCCTCCGGGAGTCCATCGCCTACGTCAGCCAAGAGACGTTCCTGTTCTACGGGACCGTCCGCGACAACATCACCTACGGGACGTTCGACGCCGACGACGAGGCGGTCGTCGCGGCCGCCAAGGCCGCCGAGGCCCACGAGTTCATCTCGAACCTCCCCGACGGCTACGACACCAAAGTCGGAGAGCGCGGCGTGAAGCTCTCTGGCGGCCAGCGCCAGCGCGTCTCCATCGCTCGCGCCATCCTGAAAGACCCGGATATCCTCGTCCTCGACGAGGCGACTTCGGACGTGGACACCGAGACGGAGATGCTCATCCAGCGCTCGCTGGACGAACTCACGGCCGACCGGACGACGTTCAGCATCGCCCACCGCCTGTCGACCATCAAGGACGCAGAACAGATTCTCGTCCTCGAGGACGGCCGCGTCGTCGAGCGCGGCACCCACGACGACCTCCTGTCGGAAGACGGCCTCTACGCCCACCTCTGGGGCGTGCAGGCCGGCGAAATCGACCAACTCCCCGACGAGTTCGTCGAGCGCGCCGCCCGCCGGCAGGCCGAGGTCGACGCCGGCAACGACTGAGCGAAGCGCCCACCACTAAGGGCGGGGCCGTCCCTTCTGTCGCCATGCGACTCTCCGAGGCCACCTGGACCGAAATCGCGGACCTCGACGCCGACCTCGCGGTCCTCCCGGTCGGAAGCACGGAACAGCACGGCCCGCACGCGCCGCTCGGCACCGACGCGCTCAACGCCGAATCGGTCGCCGAGGCCGGTATCGAGGAGTTCGACGGCGAGGCCGTCGTCGGCCCGACTATCCCGGTCGGCGTCGCCGAGGAACACCGCGCCTTCGACGGCACGCTGTGGGTCTCGCCGGATACCTTCCGCGCGTACGTCCGCGAGACAATCGAATCGCTCGCCCACCACGGCTTCGACCGCGTCGTCGTCGTCAACGGCCACGGCGGCAACATCGACGCGCTCGCGGAGCTCTGTCGGCGCGTCTCGCGGACGGGCGACGTTTACGCGGTCGCGTTCACGTGGTTCGACGCCGTCGGTGACCACTCCTCGGACATGGGCCACGGCGGCCCGTTAGAAACCGCACTCCTCCGCCACACGCATCCGGAACTGGTTCGCGAGGACCGAATCGACGAGGCCCGCGCGGGCGGGTCCGACCGCTGGGGCGAGTGGGTCTCGGGCGTCAACCTCGCCCACGACTCCGACGAGTTCACCGACAACGGCGTCGTCGGCGACCCCGCCGAGGGCAACGCCGACCGCGGCGCGGAACTGGAATCGCTCGCGGCCGACTCGCTCGCGTCGCTCCTCGACGCGGTCGAAAGCCGGCAACTCGACTGAACGGCCCGCGGACGCGGACCGGCGAGCCGGTCTACGGATTACTCCTCTTCTTCGTCTTCGTCGTCCGAGCTGGCGACTTCCGCCGCCTCGGCCGCGTCGGTGAGCGCGCCGCGGAGTTGCGGCATCGTGTTGGTGAGTTCCCCGACGAGTTCGTGGGCCTCCTCGACCATCTCGATGAGTGCTTCGAGCTCTTCGATGGCCGCTTCGAGGTCCTCGGGGTCGTCGAACGCCTCGGCGCGCTGGCCGATGACGTACCACTTCTTGGCCTGTCGGACGTGTTCGGCCGCGCCCTCGACGTCGAGCGAGGAGCGGAGGCCGTTGAGGACGCCGAGGACGTTGTCGGCGTCGGCCTCCCACACGTCGTCCGGGTCGGGAAGCGCCGACCGGGCCTCGCCGAGATGTTCCTCGACGTCGGCGCGCATCTCCGCCGCCGCCTCTCCGAACAGGTCGTCGTCGCCGAGCGTGCTTTGACTCATGCTCACACGTTCGGCGCGCGGGGGTTTAAAAACGACCCCGAAAGTGAAAGTGAAATCGAACGACTCCGGAGTCGTCGCCGCCGGATTCTCAGTCCACGTCGCCGAGGTAGACCGCGCCGCGTGCGTCGCCCATCTCGTCGGAGTCGCCGCTCCGGAGTCGGTCACCGAGCGGGCCGGGGAAGAACCGGACCTCCCCGAGTTCGTCGAGGGGGAGCCACCGTACGCCGACCTGGACCGAATCGCGCTCCGTCGGGTCGTCCGGCTCGTCTCCCACTCGCTCGCACCAGAAGAAGTGGTCTACTTGATGGCCGTCGTCGTCTCTATCTTCGTAATGCGTCGAGGGCACGAAATCCCTAACGTACGCGAGCGACCCGACGGCGACCTCGTAGCCGGTTTCCTCGTACACCTCTCGGCGGACCGTCTCCGCGAGCGACTCGCCGCGCTGCTGGCCGCCGCCGGGCGCGACGTACCAGTCCTCGCCGTCGGTGCGGTACTGAATCGCGAGGAGTTCGTCGTCGCGGACGACGAGTCCGCGGGCGGCGCTTCGCGGGCGGGTCATTCGACCGACACGAGCTTCATCAGCGGGTAGCCGTCTTCCATCTCCATTTCGGTCCGGACGCGGACGCCCTCGTAGTCGATTTCCATCTCGACTTCCATGAACCGCCCCGTGAGTTCCGTGTAGTCGGCGGTCGACCCGGCGAGTTCGGCGTCCAGCGCGTCGTCGAGAATGTGGACGGAGACCGACTCGCAGTGCGGTTGGTTCTCGATGGCCTCGGCCATGGCCCGTTCGAGGCTCCGGGCGCTGTCGGGCGAAACCGGCGTGCCGGCGAACTGGTGATAGAGCGTCCCGAACTTGATGCCCGCCTCGAAGCAGGCCGTCTGCGGGTCTGTGACCATACCGGGAACACCGTCGCTCCGGGTTAAAGTTCGGCGGTCCGAAGGGTCCAGCGAGCGCGAACCGGTCCTTACTTAGCCTCCCTCGCCGGACGTTACACCGAATGGACCAGCCGGTTTTGCTGACGGGGGCTGGCGGGCGCGTCGGCCAGGCGATACTAGGGCACATCGGCGACGCCTACGACTGGCGGCTGTTGGACCGCGAGCCACTCTCCGACGAGAAGATTCCCGATTCGGTCGACTCCACGGAGGTGTACGTCGCCGACGTCACCGACGAGACCGCCGTGCGAAACGCCATGGACGGCGTCCACGCCGTCATCCACCTCGCGGGCGACCCGCGTCCCGAAGCGCCGTGGGACAGCGTCCTGCGGAACAACATCGACGGCACCCAACAGATGTTCGACGCCGCGGTCGACGCCGGCGTCGAGAAGTTCGCGTTCGCCTCCTCGAACCACGCGGTCGGGGCGTACGAAACGACGGACCGGACGCCCGATATGTACCGCCCGCACCACGAGTTCCGACTCGACGGGACGGAACTACCGCGCCCGAGTAACCTCTACGGCGTGAGCAAGGCCGCCGGCGAGACGCTCGGCCGCTACTACCACGACCACCACGACATCTCGGTCGTGAACGTCCGCATCGGCAACCTCACTCAGCACCACCCGCCGAAGGAGTACGAACGCGGGCAGGCGATGTGGCTGTCG
The DNA here is from genome assembly GCF_003383015.2 of Haloferax sp. Atlit-48N. Taxonomy (NCBI): domain Archaea; kingdom Methanobacteriati; phylum Methanobacteriota; class Halobacteria; order Halobacteriales; family Haloferacaceae; genus Haloferax; species Haloferax sp. Atlit-48N. The sequence continues at coordinate 464,195 of NZ_CP137689.1, forward strand.
TACCGCGATTGCGGGCATCTCTTCGAGTGCTGTATCGAGGCCGACTACGACTACGAAATCGTCTACGGCATCTCCGACAACGACCGTAAGTACTACTCCATCGACCGCGCTCGGGCGGTGCTCGGCTACGACCCGCAGGACAACTCCGCCGAGTTCACCTTCGAGGGCGAACCGCTGGACGAAGCCTGATTGCGGCGTCGGAACTCCGACGTTTGGCCCCGTCGAACCCCGATTCCGATTCTTCGGCTAGCCCGTCGCGTGACCCGGCCGGGTATAGACGCGCGAACGTGCCGGGGGAAAACTTATAGAAATACGACACGTCGGTGGACGTAATGACGCCACTGGGTTCCACCGCGGAGGACGCGGGAGTGTCGCTCCGCGACGCGGTTTTACTCGTCTGCTCCCTGTTCGTCTTCCACCTCGGTCGAGGATGGGCGCGCGGACTCGTCGAAGGGGAGTATCTGATAGGCATCGTCGGCTTGCTCCTCGCCCTCGCCCCGGTCGTCTGGCTCCTGTTCGTCATCAGAAAGGCGTACTTCTGAGACGGTCTCGCCTCCAGCGACGTTCGACGACTCCCCTCTTTGCTCACTCGAACAGGCCGCTCACGTCGTCTTCGCGGCGTCGCCGCCGGCGGACGTGCTCGCTCAATCGCTGAAACACCAGTCCGCGCTGGGCTTCGTTCCGCACGAAGTCGAACACCATCGCCGTGAACTGCGTCTGTTCCCCGTCGGCGACCTCTTCGTGGGCGTACCCGACCGCGTCGGCGACGACCGACTCGTCGTAGCCGTCCAGTTCCTCCGCGAGCGTCTCGGCCGCGACCGCGACGGCGTCGAAATCGAGGTCGTCGTACGTGACGACCCGGCCGTCGAGTCGGAGCGCGGGCGGGTCGGCGGCGACGCCGGGGTCGGCTTCGAGGCGCGCGAGAGATTCTCGAACGCCGGCGAGGTCGACGCCGCGGTAGTCGTCTGCGAGGCCGTCGAGGTACTCCCGCGCGCTCCGAGCGAGGCCGACCGCGCCGGAGTCGTTGCCGTCGCGGGCGTGGTGGACCGCCGCGGTGAACTGGATAAGCCCGTGGAGAAACCGCTCGTCGTCACCCCCGCGGTCGAGCGACAGCCACTTCGACTCCCACGCGCCGTGGGCCGCCCGGTACGCGCCCGCGTTGTAGATGGCGACGCCTGCGCGAAGCGAATCGTCCATGCGAACCGTTCGCCGTCCACGAGTAAAGATTCCGCGAAGGGCGCGCTCCCGCGGCGTAGGGCTTGCATACTTATCCCTCTCGGGAACATATGAGGTATGATAGCACATGAATGCCCTCGAAACCCTCGTCCGAGGTGTCGAACGATGACCCAGTCCCCGGTTTGTATCCGCTGCGGTGAGCAGTATCTGTTCACGCGGGCGTACAAAGGCAACTACTGTCGGGACTGCCACGGGTCGTGGGCCGCGAAGCCCCGGTCCGAGGAGACGCCTCGCCCCCGTCCGCAGCGGTCGCGCACGACCTCGTCGGTCCGCCGCCGCCGCGAGGACGACGAGCGGTCGCCCGGCCTCGAACCGCCGTACGACGAGGCGTAAGCCCATTTTTCGGTCCGGACTGCCGAGTGCGCTCGGCGCTCCGTCGGTCGGTCCAACGCCACGTCCCGGCGGGTAGGCACCCGTTAGCGACGGTTAGGAGCTGATTTTTCCGTCGATTGATCCGACCGGTGTCACTATACGTCGCCCGGACGAGCGCTATCGAAATGTCGTCCGAGTCGATTACCGTCCATCTCGTCGGGGATTCCACCATGGCCGACAAGGAGGCGCACGAACGCCCGGAGACCGGGTGGGGAATGCCCTTTGCCGACCGCTTCGACGACGCCGTCACGGTGGCGAACCACGCCCGAAACGGTCGCAGCACCCGCACGTTTCTGGAAGAGGGTCGCTGGCGTCCCGTCGCCCGCCAGTTGACCGAGACCGACTACGTGTTCGTCCAGTTCGGCCACAACGACGAGGTGTCGTCGAAAGAACAGCACACGACCGAGGCGGCGTTCGTCGACAACCTCCGGAAGTTCGTCGGTGAGACGCGCGAACAGGGGGCGACGCCCGTGTTGCTCACGCCCATCGCGCGCCGCCAGTTCGACGACGGCGGCGTCCCGAAAGACACCCACCGCGCGTACGCCGACCTGACGAGAACCGTCGCGCTCGACCGCGACGTGCCGCTCATCGACACGGACGAGCGAACGCGGGCGCTCTTGGCTGAACTCGGCCCCGACGCGTCGACGGCGCTCTACAACCACCTCGAACCGGGCGAACACTCGAACTATCCGGAGGGAATCGCTGACGACACGCACTTCAGCGAGCACGGGGCGCGCCGCATGGCCGACGTGGTGCTCGGCGGGGTCGCAGAACTGGACCTCGGACTGGCCGCCCACGTCGAGTCCTGACGAGCGGTGAACCCGGTCGCGACGATATCGCTCGCTGTTCAGGTCTCCGGAGAGACGGTGTACCGCCCCGAGAGCGCAGAAGGCTCTCGAAGGTCGGGTCCAAAGAGAAACGTCCACAGAGCTTCGGTGAAGACAGACCGCTTCGCTCGTCGTGTAGTTCCTCGTAGAAACGTCCTGACGGAGATTTGAACTCCGGTCCCTGGCTCCGCAAGCCAGGAGGATAGTCCACTACCCTATCAGGACTGTCTTGCTGCATCCTTCGGTACTCGACGGTTACTTAAGACGGTTACGATGTGAACTCCCAGTGAACCGCGGGACCACGGCACGAGGCGGGCGTCGGTGTGCGTGTCGTACGCAAGGACTTTTTCGCGAGCGGGCCTAGTTTCGCACGTGAATCGACGCGCGCTCCTCCTCGGAACAGCCGGGCTGTGCGCCTCGCTCGCGGGGTGCGCGAGCGGCGGCGACGCGGCGGAGGGGTCGACGGCGAGCACCGGCACCGAGACCGGAACCGCGTCGCCGACGGCGACGGAGACGCCCCGCCGCCCGCGACTCGTCGGGCGGTCGTTCACGCCCGTCCGCGCCGACGCCTGCTCGGCGGACGGCGGGGCGCTCGCGTCCGAGACCGAAACCGGCGTCTCCGTCGTCGGGTGCGTCACGGGGGCGACCGACTGTTCTATCGCCCGACTCGCGCGCGCCGACTACGACGCGGCGTCGGACACGGCCACGCTCGTCGTCGAGACCGTCGAGCGAGCCGACGCGGAGAACTGCGCCGAATCGCCGGTCGTCCGCGGCTACGAGGCGACGCTCCGATTCGAAAGCGGCCTCCCCGGCCGGGCGGTCGTCGTCCACGACGACGCGGACGGTCGTCGAGAGGTCGCCCGCATCGATATGGACACCTGAGGCGTCCGAAGGTTCAAATCCGGGGCCGCGACCACCCCCGTTATGTCGCTCGATTCGCGCGGTCGGTTCGGCGGTCCAATTCGGAGGAAAACAACGCTTAAGCGCCGCCCTTCCCTGTTCGTCCATAGTATGAGTATGACGCTCGGTCTGCCGCGACGCGCGCGCTTCGTTCCGGGAGGTGACGCCTGATGGGCGTCATCCGGGAGGTCTACGACGACCTCGACACCGATGTCGAGTTCGAGGAGTTCGAAGCGGCGGTCAACGACAAGGTCGAACAGATGGGCGGCCTCGCCGACGAGGAGACGGCGGCGATGCTCATCGCCCACGAACTGCGCGACGAGGAGGTCAACGGCATCGCCGACATCGAACCCGGCATGGAGGACGTGAAGTTCCTCGCCAAGGTCGTCAGCATCGGCGAGGTTCGGACGTTCGAGCGCGACGGCGAGGACGAAGACGGGCGGGTCGTCAACATCGAGGTCGCCGACGAGACCGGTCGCATCCGCGTCTCGCTGTGGGACGAGATGGCCGCCGGCGCGAAGGAGAATCTCGAAGTCGGCACCGTCCTCCGCATCGGCGGTCGCCCGAAGGACGGCTACAACGGCGTCGAAGTCAGCGCCAGCAAGGTCGAAGAGGACCTCGACGCCGAGGTCGACGTGCAGGTGCTCGATAGCTACCGCGTCGAGGACCTCGCGCTCGGCCTCTCGGACGTGAACCTCGAAGGCAAGATTCTCGACGCCGGCACCGTGCGAACGTTCGACCGCGACGACGGCACCGAGGGCCGCGTCTCGAACCTCTCGGTCGGGGACCCGACCGGTCGCGTCCGCGTCACGCTCTGGGACGAGCGGGCGGACCTCGCCGAAGAACTCGAACCCGGCCAGTCGGTCGAGGTCGTCGACGGCTACGTCCGCGAGCGCGACGGCTCGCTCGAACTCCACGTCGGCTCCCGCGGCGCGGTCGAACCCATCGACGAGGACATCGAGTACGTCCCCGAGACGACCGACATCGGCTCGCTCGAACTCGGTCAGACGGTGGACATCGCCGGCGGCGTCATCGAGGCAGACGGGAAACGCACCTTCGACCGCGACGACGGCTCCGAGGGGCAGGTCCGAAACATCCGCGTCAAGGACGGCACCGGCGATATCCGGGTCGCCCTCTGGGGCGAGAAAGCCGACGCCGACGTGGACCTCGCGGACTACGTCGTCATCACCGACGCGGAGATAAAAGAGGGCTGGCAGGAGGACCTCGAAGCCTCCGCCGGCTGGCGGTCGTCCGTCGCCGTGATGGACGAGGCACCCGAGGGCGCGGCCGGCACCGACGCCGGCGATTCGGGGCCGACGCCGCCCAGCGACCAAGGCCTCGGCGCGTTCTCCGGCGACGGGTCGTCCGGTGGCTCGTCCGGGTCGTCCGACGACACGTCCGCCGCGAACGGCGGGTCCTCGTCGGACGCGTCCGCGGCCGAGTCCGCCGGCGAGGCGGTCGAGTTCACCGGGACGGTCGTACAGGCCGGAACGCCGGTCATCCTCGACGACGGCACGCAGACCAAGACCGTCGACACCGACGCCGACCTCGGCCTCGGCGACGAGGTGACCGTCTCCGGGACGGAGACCGACGGCCGCATCAGCGCCGAGTCGGTCGAAGTCCACACTGGCGCACAGCAGTAGGACGGATAGACCACCGGTCGCCGGTCGCCGGTCACCCACCGCCCCGCCGTCGGCGGGCCGTCGAACCTGACTCATCGTTCGCCCGGTTTTCGCGGCTCTTCGGCGCGAAATCCGACCGCTCGGGAGCGCTCCGTGCGATAAAATACAGAAGGGGCCGCGACGGAAAGGATTATACGCCGCACGGACCCGATATGTGGGTATGAGTGTCGAGCTACCGTTCGCCCCGGTAGACGCGATTATCCGGCAGAACGCAGGTGAGTTGCGAGTGAGCGCCGGCGCCGCCGAGGCGCTCGCCCGCCGGATTCAGGACCGCGGCGCGGAACTCGCGATAGACGCCGCCGACCGGGCGACGGCGGACGGTCGCAAGACGTTGATGGCCGAGGACTTCGGCGTTCAACAGGTCGTCGACCGCGACGAACTCTCCCTCCCTATCGCCCCCATCGACCGCATCGCCCGCCTCCGAATCGACGACCGCTACCGCGTCGCGATGGACGCTCGAATCGCCCTGGCCGATATCCTCGAAGACTACGCCGTCAACGTGGCGGACGCCGCCGTCAAACTCGCCCACCACGCCGACCGGCGGACGGTCCAATCCGAGGACATCGAGACCTACTTCTCCCTCTTCGAATAATGCAATTCGGCTACAGCGAAACGTGTCTCGACCACGACACCGGGCCGCGGCACCCCGAGACGGCCGACCGACTCCGGGCCATCCGGCGCGGGCTGGCGAAGCGCCACGGCGTCGAGTACGTCGACGCCTCGCCCGCCGAGAAATCCACCGTCGCGGCCGTCCACGACGACGGCTACGTCGACGAGTTCCACGAGTTCTGTCGCGACGGCGGCGGCAACTGGGACCCCGACACCGTCGCCGTCGAGGCGTCGTGGGACGCCGCGCTCACCTCCGCCGGCCTCGCGGAGTGGGCCGCCCGCGCCGCGCTCGACGGCGACGACGGCCGCGACACGCCGTTTTCGCTCGGTCGCCCGCCGGGCCACCACGCCGTCGAGGACGACGCCATGGGCTTTTGCTTCTTCAACAACGCCGCCGTCGCCGCGCAGGCGGTCATCGACGACGGCCTCGCCGAGCGCGTCGCCATCTTCGACTGGGACGTTCACCACGGCAACGGCACGCAGGACATCTTCTACGACCGCGGCGACGTGTTCTACACGTCCATCCACGAGGACGGCCTCTACCCCGGCACGGGCGAGGTCGAAGAGACCGGCGAGGGCGACGGCGAGGGGTCGACCCTCAACGTCCCGCTCCACGCCGGCGCGGGTGACGCCGACTACGTCTACTCGTTCGACGAGGCCATCGCGCCCGCAGTCGAGCGGTTCGACCCCGACCTGTTCATCGTGAGCGCCGGCTTCGACGCCCACCGCCACGACCCCATCTCGCGGATGCGCGTCTCCACCGAGGGCTACGCGATGCTCACCGAGTGCGTGCAGGAGCTCTGCGAAGAGACCGACGCCGCCATCGCCTTCGTCCTCGAAGGCGGCTACGGCCTCGACACGCTCTCCGAGGGCGTCGCGACCGTCCACGAGACGTTCGACGGCCGCATCGCGATGGACCCCGACGAAGACCCCGACGAGAAGAACGTCGAGCTAGTCGACGACGTGCGCGCCGCTCACGGCCTCGGCGCGAAGTAGCGACCCAACTCGGCACCGAACGACTCCGCGAGCGCGGCCACGTCGCCGCTGACGAGCACGTCGTAGCCGTCCTCTCTGAGCGTCGATTCCACGTGTTTTCCGAGGGCCACGTCGAACAGCGCGTCGCTTTCGAGGAAGCCGGTCGCCGTGGTGAACTCGCGCTCGCGCTCGACCACGTAGCGGTCGCCGTCGAGGAACGGCCCGTAGTGGTCGTCGCCGTCCTCGTACGCGCCGTAGAACCCCTCAGCGTGCTGGCGGACGTGGACCGGCGGCCCCTCGTGGCGCTCGACCGTCGGGCGCTCGGCCACCGAGAGTTCCGCGAACAGGACGGCTTCGCCCTGCCCCTCGCCGTCGGTGTCGGCGAACGTCGCCCGCCGGAACACGTCGAAGCCGCGTCTGTCGAGGCCGTCGGCGACGCCGGTCAGCGACTTCCTGAGCTGCGGGTAGAGCTGGTCGTCCACGAGGTCCGGGCAGTCGAAGACGACGGCGACGGCCGTGGTGCCGCGGCGGTCGAGGTGGTCCCGAACGCCGTCGGCGTCGAGCGCCCGCGGGTCGGGCCGGAAGAACAGCGATTCCCGCGGGTCGGAAAGCAGGTCGCGGGCGTAGTGCTGGAGTCGGGCGACGTTCTCCGCCGAGCAGACCGCGGCGACGTTCCGCTCGGAGTCGGTCGGGTCGATGACGACGAGCGGGTCCGAAAAACTCCGTGTCCCGTGGTCCTCCGGGTCGAACTCGACCTGTGGACTCCAGTCGGCGGCCGCCCGGAGCAGCGGTTCGAAGCCGCCGTGTCCGACGACGAGAAGCTCGGCGAGATAACCCGAGAACCCCTCGGTTCGGAGGTCGCTCCCGTAGGCATCGATACCCTTCAGGAAGCGCTTGAAGACGCGAACGTCCGCCGCGAGGTCGTCGTCGAGGCGCTCGGTCAGGTAGGCGTTGTGAAACGGCGTCCGGTCGACCGCCGAGCGGATGTCCGAGGCGGACGGCACGTCGTAACAGGGGACGAGGTCCACGTCGAAGCCGTCGTAGTCGCCTTTCACGTAAGGGTGTTCGGCGTACTCCTCGTGGCCGTCGGGGAGGACGGCGTGACCCACTTCGAGGCCGTACGCTTCGAGTTCCTCGCGGTCGAGGTCGGCCGGAAAGCGCACGAACAGGTCGATGTCGCGGTCGCCCGAGAGCCACGTGCCGCGGGCGGTGCTGCCGACTTGCAGCGCGTCGGCGTCCACCGGCAGGTCCGCGAGGGCGTCGTACACGCGGGATTCGAGGGCCGCCGCGGCGTCCGCGAGCGCCCGACGCTCCGCCTCGTCGGGGTCGATGCGCTCGCGGACCGCGGCGACGACCGCGGCGAGGTCCGAGTTCGTCATGCCCGCTGGTTTCCCGCGGGCGGGCGAAAGCGTGACGGTGCGCTCGCGACCGCGTCAGGCGGTGGCATCCGCCAGCCGTCGGTTAAAAACGAAAGCCCTATCAAGAAACATCGAATACGAGAGAGTGCAGACGAAAGCCGCCGTAGCTCAGTTGGTAGAGCACCTCGCTGTTAACGAGGTTGTCCCAGGTTCGAGTCCTGGCGGTGGCGCTTCTCCGTTTCTCATCCCGACGAGCGGTTCGTCTCCGGTTCGTCGGCGACGGCTTCTGATAAGACATAAGAGGGACGACGGGAAAGAATCGGCCGAGGGCCCCTAGCTCAGTCTGGTCAGAGCGCTCGGCTCATAACCGGGTGGTCATGGGTTCGAACCCCATGGGGCCCATAATAATTTTAGTCGATTCGTTGCTGATGAAAAAGGTCGACTACGGACCCTAACGCGCCTAAATTCGCCGTTTCCGCGAAATCTCGAAACGCCCGAAAATCCCAATTCCATAAGCTCTGCTTACGGACCGGCTCGCGGTCGGGCGATAACTTTAGCCGGGGGTGTTCGGTAGATGTCGCGGGCTCGTCGAGAGACGAACCTGTGGCGGTACGTCCGCTACGTCTGCGGCAGTTGCAAAGCGTGGTGTCTCGTCGACCACGCTGAGCGCGCCGCGAAGATGCGCGAGTGCAAGGACTGCGCGCGCATCCCCGCCATCGAGGACGAGATTCGGGACCATCGACTCACCTCGCTCCTGTGGGCACACCAACTGGCCGCAGAGACCACCGCAAGGACCGGAACAGCGGAGGGCGGGTCCCAGTCCGCCCGGAGCGGCCGGAAGCAGGGGCTTGCCCCTGACCCGGAAGCCGGTCCGCATGAGGCCGACAGCCGTCGGCCGAAAACGAGCGGCGGTAAGGCCCAGTGCCGTCTGAGCGATTTCATCCGCACAGACGGGGGTTCGCGTGAGTAACGCGGAAACTCGCGCCCCCGGCGCTCACGACTCACCAGCCGCGCGTGCGGTCTCTCGGAGAGACGAATGAGCGTCGGAAAACGCTCATCGTCCGAAATCGCTGACGTATGGGGCTCTCGCCTCCGCCCGGACCGATGTAAAGATACCTACCTCGTGGACTACCTGGGCGACCTCGGCCTGTTGGCCTACGGGTACGACCCGGCAGACTCGGACGACGACCTCGAACTTCGCGGGCGCGACCGGGACCGCGTACGACTGGTAAAGCGCATCTCGACCTCGCCAGAGGGGATTTACCTGCCGACGCTCGTCTCCGAGTGCGTCAAGGGTCAGTACATCGGGCAGTGCGAGCGGTTCGACGGGAGCGACCCGGACTACCAGTTCGTCTACCGGTTCCTGAACGACCTCGACGGGCACGACCCCCAACTCATCGAAAAACGCCAGTCTGACGGCATGACGATGGTCACCCCGACAATTCGCCTACTTGACTTGATATCAGAAGGCATTACTCAAACAACCAGGGAACGCGACGACTTGCTGTATGACCGGCATTTCTGCGAGAACTACCTGAGAACCGCGAATAAGGTCGATGACTGGGGTCGGGACCTGCTGGAAGACTCTTTACATCGGTATCTGAAGCGCATCGAGAACTACCAACTGCTGTTCGACGTCCACTTCTGCGGGCGACGCGGCGGCGACACCACCCGCCGGATGACGAAACAGTACAACACCCGCTTCAACTCCCAAGGGCGACTGCGAAAGACGTGGGCGCGCTACAATAGCGCGCTCGAACACGCGTACGAGAAGTACGACAACGCCGTCTTGATGACGCTGACGACGGACCCCGGCACGTACGACGACCCGACTCGACCCGACCCGCGCTCGCTGTACGACGGAATTTCGTCGATAAACCCGAACTTCAATCGGCTCCTCTCGTACTTTGACTCCGACCCGTCGACGAAAGACGACACCAGGAAGGATGGCGTTCCCAGCTGGTCACGGGCGCTCGACGACAAGGTGACCGGGCGACCTCGCTACCGGCCACCGTATCTGAAAGCTCTGGAGTTCACCGAGAAAGGCTACGCGCACCTGCACGTCCTGATGTTCGACGTGCCGACCCGCGAGAGCGACGGGATGCCGTTCCTGATAGACAAAGCGGAGCTAGAACAGAAATGGAAGGACTACGGTCAGGGCCAAATCGTCGACCTCTACCCGCTCGTGTTTCGGGATGACCTCGACGAAGTCGGGAACTTCGGCACCAAAACGCTCGTCGACGACGACGGCGACGAGTTCGAAGTACCGGTTTCGAAAGGGTTCGTGGACTGGTACCGCTACGGCGACCACGACCACGGCGAAGAGTGGATAGCGAAGAACGCGAGGTCTCACGACCTCATCGAGTTCTACGACGACGAGAGCGGCGAGGACGGCGACGAACAGATGCAAAGCCGGACGGCTGGCGCGTACCTCGGAAAGTACCTCTCGGCCACCTTCGGCTCCCTGCTCGAAGCCTCCGAGTCGTTCGAGGACGCGAAAGAGTCGGATTCGTACGCGGACAAGGCGGCGACGTGGAAACTCGGCCTCTACTGGGCGACCGGTAGGCGATTCTGGTCCATCTCGCGGGACATCGAGAAAGCGATAGAGAGACCCGAGCACCTGCAAGACCCGGATGTTCGGCACGCCGTTCGAGAGCTCTCTATCGACTCTCTCCATCTCGCGTGCGATGGCGCGACAGTCGATGACCTCGACCTCGACGACGTGGTGACTCCAGGCGTCGAATCGACGCTCCCGGAGAGTGCCGATTTCTACTGCCATATCGACTACTTGGGTTGCTACGCCTACTGGGACATGCCGACGGCCGACGCGACGGCTGCCAACCTCGAATACGTCGAAGATTACGTTGCTGCGGGCGGCCAGCCCGAATACCCCGATGTGGGCGGCGAGAAACCCCCACCGGTAGCCGACGTGTGGGGATGATGTAGGCACCTACTGTCTGGTGATTCCACTTTCACACGGCTGGTAGGTACGACTAGTACCTACTAACGGAGTAGTCTAGTTGTAATGGCGTCTGAACCAATGTCGTTCGACGACTTCGAAGAAACGCAAGTCGAGGACGACTACGACGACGGAGTAGAGGAAATCAAGTTCGAAGTAGACGAGCCGGTCATCGGCGTTATCGTCGACATCGACCGCGACGTGGGACCGAACGAAAACGACGTGATTCACCTCGCCCGCGGCGGCGACCTCGGTGACCGAGTGAAGTTCTGGTCGAACGGCCAGATTCGCCGGACTATCGACAAGAAGGGTCTCGGCAACGGCAGTTGGCTCGCGGTCAAGAAGACCGCCGAGACCCGGACGTACGAAATCGAGCATGACGACGGCTCGACCGAGGAGCGTGAGTACCACGTCTTCGACGTGAGGGGCGAGTAATGGCGTCGCGCTACTCGCAGGGCCTCGGTGGCCTCGCGTCGGACTACGCGATGCTGCGGACCATCCCGGCGCTCCTGTCGGTCGTGTTCGTTGCAACGGGCCTGTACGCCTTCGGCGGCATCTCTGACATCACCATCACGTGGCTGTCGTCCTACACGCTGACGAGCGAGCACGCGACGCTCGGCGGGATTCTCGTGTACGCGCTGGCGTTCATGTCGAGCGAGACGAAATCGCTCGAACACTACGAGTACTGGGAGATGGCGTTTATCGTCGCGTCGCCTGCTGTCATCCTCGGCTGGCAGTACGTGACCGAAATCAAGGACCTCCTGCTCGGACTGGGCGACCCGCTGGGCGCGCAAGTCGCGTTCCTGATTACGGTCGTCGGCTGGGCGGTCGCCGTGAGGTAACCAGACCATGACTATTCCTTTCGGCCTCACCAGACTGGAAGCGACTGCGACGCTCGGCTACCTCGCCGCGTGTCTCGGTGCAGCTGCGTTCATCGTCACGGGAGGCCTCTGATGCGCGAGTTCGCTCGACGCGGGCTCGCGTTCGTCTTCGCGTTCCTGCTGATTGCGACCGCGTCGACGAGCGGCGTCGTGCCGGGCGCGTCGCCAGTCGGTGACGCCTCGGCTGAGTGGGTCGACTGTAACCTCACCGACCCGCTGCTCGGTGCGGCGTTCAACACCCTGACGGGTGCAGACAGCGGATGCCGCTGGCAGTCTGGTGATGTGACGGACTTCGAAAACGTCTCTAAGACAGATGGTTACGCGAGTGCGCTCGGTATCAAAGACGCTTCTGAGTCGTACACGACGACGACGGGCAACTTCCTCGAAGACACGCGCTCGGTTGCGTGGTCCAAAGCGAAACTCACCATCGTCAATGAGCTGAATAACGGCTCGTCGGCGGCGGATGCGAAAGCGGCTGCGAACGCGACCATCGAAGAGTATTACTCTAAGATGCAGCGCAACGTCTTCGCTGATTGGAACTCGAAGACCCACACGCTTGACTATATCCACACCGAGACGGGGGTCGCACTCGGCCCCAACGAACACACCCAGATTAAGGAGTGGGACAACAAGACCTACACTCTGTCGAACGGGACGGGTGTCGCTGTTCGCGTGATGGACTTCGCTAACGATGGTAATGACAACTACCACGCTGGTCCTACTACGTCAGTGATGCCTCACTCGACAGCCGACCCGGGTTTTGATGGCGGCCCGACGAACATCAAGGCGTACGACCCGAATTCGAGTGATGTGACGCTCATCTTGAACTCGGGGGAGTACGCCGGTATCCTCGACGAGTCGTATCAGCAATCGACTCAAGTCAAGGGTAACGTCGACCAGTACGTTGATGGTGTCTTTGCTGAGTATCAGGCGGGCGAGATTAACGCGACGAGCCTGCTCGACCCGACGACGATTGCCTCGCAAGCGGCGACTGAGTATAACTCGACGGGGTACTACTCGTTTGCCGCGGTGCAACTCGCGTCGCTCGGTGCGTCGGGAGACATCAACGCCTCACACACTCTCGAGATGGGAGACGGTACGACGCTGAACGGGACGCTCTACTACACGGGTGACGACGCGCCTGCTGGTGGTTGGGTGACCGGTCAGAACTACACCATCTCGAACTTTAGCGGGGCGTTCTACGTGGCCGCCCAACAGCAGGACGGCAACGGGAGTATCGTCGACCTCTCGTCGTACGAGAGCTTCACAATCACGGACGCGGTCAACACTCGGACTGGTGAGGCGCTGAACGCTACCCAGCCTGAGGCGTACGTCTACAATTCGACGAACGCGAGTGCGCTCGAATCCGAAATCGGCCGTCTCAAACAACTCCGTCAGGAGTACGAGACTGCCGGTTCGGGTGGGTCGTCATCCGGTGGTGGCCTCGACTCGCAGGCGCTCGGTATCGCGCTGCTGGTTGGCGCTGCTGCGGTGCTGCTCATCCAGCGGGAGGGCAACGAGTAGGATGCTCCTCTGGTTCTTGAAGCAGCTGCCCATCGGGACCATCGCCGGCGCGGTCGTGCTCGCTGGTGCTCTGCAACTCGCGGGCATCGACCTCGTCGGGATGGGTTCGGACCTGCTGCTCGACCTGCTCGGCGTGCCCGACTGGTCGGGCGACTGGTTCGGGTCGCTGCTGTAACGCTTGCCAACCTCCCTGCCCCACCCCTTCGTATGACTCGAATACACACCATCATACTCGTCAGTTGTATCGCTCTGCTGTTCGCCGTTCCCGGCACAGTCGCCGCCCAAGAGACCGCGACCGCGTCTGCTCCGACAGAGACGACGACAGCCGCGGCTCCGACCACGGCTTCGGAGTCGTCGAACGAGACGACGTACTACGGCGACGTGGCCGGCGACCCGCTGCTTCGCATCGTCGATGCGGAGTACCGCGACGGCACCGCCATCATCACGCTCGAAGCCGACGCCCCGCGGCTGGTGACGGTGACTGCCCCGACCGGCTCGACCTCGGCCGGCGTCGCTTCGGGGAACATCGTCCGTCGCTCTGTGCCGAACGGACGCTCGACGATTCGCGTCGCGTCGCCCGAACCGCGGGTGACGCTGACGACCTCGACCAGCGTCGGAAACGGCCAATACACGGAAATCCGGTTCGAGGACGGTTCGGCGCTTATCGCTGGTCCGTTCACCGGAACGGACGTGCGAGACGCGGCTATCGGCGGAACGGTCGGCACGTCGTTCGGTGCGCTCCTGATAATCGTCCGGCGGCGCTTCGGGCTCCACCGTGGCATGGAGCGTGTCGCATGAGCGACGACGCCGAAAGCAGTGCTGAGGCGCAGCGGCAACCCCCGGAGGAACCAGAGATGACTGCGGCCTCGACGACGGTCGCGCCGGACCGCGACGCGGGACGACTCGTGACGGCGTTCGTGTGGGTGATGCGCTACGGCGTTCACCTCGCTGTCGCTGGTTCGCTCCTGCTCGTCGGCCTCGTGCTCGTCTTCGACGTGCGCGTGCCTCGCTCGCTCCAAATCATCGGCCTGACGGCTGGTCTGTCGGCGGTCATCGCCGGGCGCTGGGTCGGCGGGCAGGCCGTCGACCTGATGGGCGGCCCGCAGATGATGTGGCTCGTCGACGTCGACCTGCTCGACCGCGACGGCGCGGGTGTCTACACCTGCCCGACGCCGCGGTGGTCCGAGTGGACAGTTGTCGATGGACAGCTGTGGTGGGCGACGCCGAACCTCGCGTTTGGCCGCGGCGTCGACCTCGACGCGCGGGAAGTCGCCGGGACGTGGGTCGGCTCGCTGCCGGACCCGGTGCTGGCGCGGGCGCTCGAATACCTCCGGTACAATCGCAAACAGTTGGAACCGAAGGCCCGGAAGGGCGAATCGCTCGAAATCAACTCCTTCGCTATCGTCCGGGCGGCGGCTGTCAAGACCGTGAAACACGTCGTGCGGACGTTCGAGAAAGGCGCGCTCCCGGACGACGGCGAGGCGCTGCACGCAGAGATTGATAGCGTGCTCGAAGACTTCGACCTGGACGGCTCGGATTCCATCTTCGACGAGGACCCGACCGAGTGGGCACCAGGTGACGGCGACCCGGCACCGGACCCGCTGGCCGACCTCGACCAGCGACGGAAGCAACACACGGCCAACGGTGAATCAGAATGAAACTCGAACTCGAACTTTCGACGCGCGAACAGTACATCATCGCCCTCTCGCTGTCGGTCGGCATCGTCGCTGGCCTGTGGTTTGGTATCCTGATGATACCGCCGCGGGCGCTCGACGTGCCGATGCGCTTCCTTGAGGACGGTTCGGTGTCGGCGTCGTACTACCCGGTGACGAACACGCACCTGTTCATCTCGGCGGCGCTGCCGCTGGCGACGGCATACCTCGTACGGAACCACGCGCGGGACGACGAGACGGACGACGCGGACGAACTCACGCCTGACCGCTCCGACGGTGACGGAGATGGGCGCGACTGCGCTCACGACCTCGACGGCAGTTCGACCCGCGAGTTCGGCCCGCATCCCCTCGACGGAGGTGAATCCGCGTGACCGACGAACGACTGCTGACGGCGGCGAAGCTGTACGAACAGGTGCGCGGCCGCATCGACGGCGACCACAGACTGCTCGACCACGCGGGCCTGCCGGTCTCGCAGGGCGACCACGCGAACCTGTCGTTCCTAAACTCGCTCGACCTCACCGACGACGACGAACTGGCGGACTCGTTCGCAGAAACCTCGCTCGGTCGCCTCGTCGATTCGTCGCTGCGGACCCAAGCCGCGACCCGCGCGGTGCAGTCGTCGCACGCGACCGCGCTTTCGTACCTCGTCGGCGTGACCCAGCAGGACCTCGACGCCAGTTCGCTGACGCTCCCGCTGCGGCTCGTCGACGAACTCGAAAACGGCGGTGGTCTCACGACCATCACCGGCGCGGGCAACCCGAACACGGGGAAGACGAACACGATGTTCCTGCTGAACGGCGACCTCGCGCGGGCGCACTTCGGTGATGACCTGCTGGTCATCTCGAACGTGGGGACGTGGGACGGCGCGGACATCGTGGTGCGGTCGATGTACGACCTGATGGACGTGCTGCTGACCCACCGCGAGCGGCCGAAGACCGTCACTATCGACGAAGGTTCGACGCACTTCGACGCCCGGACGTTCAGCCGCGAAGTTGCCTCCCAGTGGACGCCCGCGATTAAGCGGTTCTCGAAGCTCGGCGTCGAGTCGGTCGGCGTGGTGAGTCACACGGGGAAGGACGTGCATCCCGAACAGAAACGACTCTCGACGCTGTCGTTCTACAAAGAGGCACAGGACGAAGTGACGTTCTACCGCGACTGGGACGCTGATTCAGACTCGCCCGCTGGTGAGCTGTTCGGCGGCTCGCTCGTGAACCTCGAACCGACGCTGGAAAAGTACGACCCGGACGACGCCGCGCCGTGGGCGTGGAATCTGCCGAGTGATCTGTTTCAGGAGCAGTTCGAGGACTGGAGCGAGTTTCATGACCTCTTGCAACGTGCTGAGCCTGTGGAGAAACGCTGAGAAAGATATAATTTCCCACACGAAATCTTCGGATGTAGTGTACCGCTATACCCCGGACGAAATCGACTACGAGCGCGCCAACCACCAAGCGAAAATCCAGGACCGAAAGAACCTCGACGTAAAGCGAATCGGGAACCTCGGAGAGCTCGCGTTCGAACAGTTCTGCCGCGAATACCTCCCTGTCGAGCTGTGGGAGTGGAAGAACGAAGAAGCGATGCGGCGATGCAACCCTGAAAGCTTCTCGTCGTACGACTTCGAAGTGTTCGGCTACGAGGTTGACGTGAAGACCTCGCGCGACGTGTCCGCGTTCCTTCCCGAAACCCTCCTCGACAACGACCCGGATGACGACATCATCGTGATGGTCTGGCATCGAGACAACGAAGACAGCCTCATCCTGCTCGGCTGGGAGCGCACCGAGACGCTGAAATCGAAAGCGGCCTCGCAGGAGAAGTATTCCGGCGAAGAACCCGAGAAACTGGATCACCTCGCGGCCCGACCGATGAACGAACTCATCGACCTCGGACCGAACACGGCGTACATGAACCAGAAGCCGGAGAATCCGTTTTCGCCCGGCGACCGAGTGAAAAAGAAAGGCGACAAAGACGCATCCGTTGCGATTGTCGTGGAGGTACTGCCGCCGGAACAGAACACCGGCGCGTACGGTGTGGAGATGGAAGGCGAAGCGGTGAGCGTCGCGTTCCCGTCCAGCCTCGACGAAGGTCCAGGTAACTGGGAAACGATTCACCCGGCGCTGTATGCCTCGTACTGCTACGACCAGAATATCAGGCTCTACACGTACAAGCATTCAAATCTGGAGTTTGCTGGGGAAGAGTAGTCCCAACTTTGAACTGATGTTAGAGAAGTACGACCCGGACGACGCCGCGCCGTGGGCGTGGAACCTCTTGAGAGACCTGTTTCAGGAGCAGTTCGAGGACTGAGAGGAGTTCCACGAGTTACTTTTGTCATGATGGACTGAGTAGTGATCTCCATCACCACACAGTTATGTCTCAGAGTGCCGATAGTTATTATGTCTAATCCCTACTATATTCTTCTGTGAGAGAGGAATATATTGCCCAACATCTGGTGCACGCGTATCATCTGTCGATGTTTAGTATATCAGAGGATACAGATCATGTCCATGCGTTCGATAAGGTTTCTGAGAGTACATTTAAAGCGTCTGTATCCAATGTCGCTGTTGCTGACTGGTACTACGATGGGAAAGAAGAAGACCCCGAGACTGAGCTTTGGCTTCAAAAAATTGAGTCCGACGTTGTTGGTCAGACCGGCGCATACAATAAATTCAGGATTCTGAAGGACCTGTCAAATACACAGATAACCCGCGAAGATGTCCGTGCGATGGCGAAATATATTGCCTTACATGATGAAAGGACTGCTACTGTTCGGAAATGGCTCAAGAAGATTCCAGAACATATACTGAAGATTTATGACGGAAATATGACTGACGATTTCCGTGAAGAACTTGAGAGATCTATGGAAACAGATTCTCTTAGAGACACACATGTGAATGTGATGAAATCAGTAGTTTCTTCGGCTCAGACCTTGATTGATGAATTCTATTGGGCAATTCTCGAAAATGACACAGAGATCCCTCTCTGGACTTCTGATAATCCTGTTGCTAAAACCAATGAATATGATTTGAGCCCGTACGGTTCACTAGGTTTACATTCTCCTGGTATACAGATCTACTTTCCATTATCGCCAGATTCTGTTCTGGCTCTCTTTGACCCTGACCAATATTATTTAGCTAGTTCAGAGATCACAAATCCGGCAGAGATAAAGAAGTTAAACCGAATTCAGGTTGAATGTTGTGACCGGCAAGTTTACTCTTCAACATGTGATTTCTCGGATGCGAAAGAACTCATCTCACAATATCCTGAAATTGCAGATGAGGATTATACAAGACAAAGCTTCGGTACTGGTCTTCCAGATAGCCTGTGATAATTAACACCCACCCATCCACCCGCCCCCTTTACGGGTAAGGGTGGTGGGTGCTTGCTCACTCGCTGTTCTCTAACTCGGCGGCGTCGATCTCCCCGGAGAGATAGTCGCGCCCCTTCGAAGAAATCCGGTAGTACCCGCGCTCGACTTCTTCGATTAGCTCTGCTTTGCTGAGTTTACTCATTCGTCTGGAAACCCAGTTTCGAGTATAATCGAGATTCATCGCAACAACAGCTGGGCTGAGAATCAGATCAGATTCGTCTAAAAGCTCCAGTACCCGGTCGTCGGTCTGATTCATCCAATCGACGCGGGGGCGCATATCTCACCGTCAGTCTTTGACATATAAGCGATACCGAGACGTGGTCAAATAAACACGAATCACAATTTAGTAGAACACGAATTGTTGGGTTAAAACTAAGGTCCCTGACTGTATCCGCTATCTCATACGGAAGCTACACGCGACGCTGACTGTTGTGCAGTCGGCGTCAGAAAGCGGACCCGGTGCTCCAACACCGGCCCGCGGTGGCTCCCGTAATCAAGGTACGGAAGCATGTTTGCCTACACGACTCGGGCTATTGAAGCCCCACGACGGACGGCTGTTGATAGACTGACAGAAAGCGACTTCACTTTCGCTCAAACGTACACTTTCACTACGGGGCCATGGCTCAGTACTTTAACTAGCCCCCCCGAATGGATTACCCGGCTGACGGTCCCCTTCGAGGGCGCTCACCCTACCAAAGTTAGCACCCTCGACCCGGACCGCGGCCTCACAATGGAAGCCATGAATCAGTTATCGCACCCCGGTTGTAAGCGTAGCGAATGGGCCGGAAGTGAATCCGGTTCGGAGGTGATTCGATGAGCGACGAACTCGACCCGATTACCCCCGAGTCGGCAATGTCGTACTACCTCGACGCTCGTCGGTACGACCTCTCCCCGGACACGATTCAGTCCCATCGGTACCGCCTGAAATCGTTCGTCCGCTGGCTCCAGTCGCCGGACCACGGGTCGGGCGAAGTGATGAACATGAACGACGTGGACCTGCGGACGGTTCACGCCTACCGCGTGTTCAAGCGCGAGGAGAATTTCGAGGGCGACGACCCGTGTGCCGCGGTGACGATGAAGGGGCAGGTCTCGACGATTCGGACGTTTCTGAGCTACATCGCTGACATCAACGCCGTTTCAGAGGACCTCGCTGAGCGCATTCGGATTCCTCGGATTGAGGACGGAGAGGGAGTTTCGGATGCTGTGCTCGAGGCGGAGCGTGCGCGTTCGATTCTCGATTACCTCAATCGGTGGGAGTACGCGACCGTCGAACACGTCGCGCTGTTGCTCCTCTGGAGGACGTCGTGTCGGCTCGGCGGACTGCGGGCGCTCGACGTGTCCGATTTCGACCGGGAGGACAACGCGCTGTGTTTCCGGCACCGACCGGAAACCGGGACTGGCCTGAAAAACGGGTCGCACGGCGAACGCGACGTTTCGCTGAAGCCCCACGTTGCGAAGGTCGTCGGGGAGTACATCGACGGCCCGCACCGCGACCGGGTGACGGACGAACACGGTCGGGCTCCGCTGATTACGACGACCCACGGCCGGCCGTCGACGACGACGATTCGGATGTGGTGCTACAAGTGGACGCGACCGTGCGCGATTGGCGAGGGGTGCCCGGATAACCGGGTCATCGAGGACTGTGACGCGACGTACATCGAGCACGCGAGTAAGTGTCCGTTCTCGGTTTCGTCGCACCCGTTCCGTGCTGGCTCGATTACTGCGTATCGTGATGCCGGTACTCCTCGGGAGGTGCTGTCCGACCGTGGTGATGTGAGCGAGACGGTTCTGGAGAAGCACTACGACCGGGCTTCGTCTCGCCAGCGCATGCGCCGCCGCCAAGACTTCATTCCGGACGACCTATAAGAATGTTTAGGTACACGTTTCCGGGCTACGTCTGCCGGTCGAGCGACCGATATGTCAAAACCCATGGGGCCCATACGGTCCCGTTACGATTCTGAGCCGTTTACACCGGAGGGTACGGCTTCCTCCCTCGTTTCGGGCTGTCGGTCGGTCTCGGTCCTGACGCCTCTCGTACGCCCGGTTCGAAACTCACCATGCGGAGGCATCGTGTCTTCGAGTCGAATCAACTGCGAGAGCGAAATGTCGCGGTTCGGAAGCGACCGAGCCAGCTCGACCAGCGGGAGTAACTCCGACCGCAGAAGGCTTCCGCGACGATAGCCGTACGGTCGGGTCGGTACCGAGAGAGACAGTTCCGATTCGAGATACTGGTCGAACGGAGCGTTTTCGGTCGGACTCTCGGCGGTCAAGGCTCGGACTGACGTGGTTAGCTTCCTCACCGTGTTTATGTCGTTCCCCGCGTATGTTCTTCGTCTAACTGGCGCTGAGTTCGGAGTTGACTCGGCGACGACGAGCCAGACGGTGCGAAGACGACGACCAATTCCGTTGTGAAATTGGAGCTAGAAGGCTTCTAAACCCGGAATCACGGCGATAAGATACGTCTGAGAATTTTTATTATTATACCGAGTAAATGAATATCAATCGTTAAGTATGGTGCGTTCGACAGTGTCTATGTATGTCACGCGATAGCCAGTCTAACGACAATCGGCTCAGTCGGCGTCAATACGTCGCTGGGGCGGGAGCGCTTGCGACGATGGGGCTCGCCGGCTGCTCCGGTGGCGGCGGTTCCAATGACGGCGGCGACGGCAGTACTACTGAAGCGGGCGGCGACGGTAGTACTACTGAAGCGGGTGGCGACGGCGGTGACGGGGGAAGCAGCGCCCCGGTTGAGGTGCTTCACGGCTGGACCGGCGGCGACGGCGCCGCGGCAGCTGAAGCGCTCGAAGCGGCGTTCAACGAGGCCTATCCCGATGTCGGCCTCGACATGAACCCCATCGGCGGCGGCGGGAATCAGAACCTCGACGCCGTCGTGGCGAACCGGCTCCAGAGCGACGACCCGCCGGGCGCGTTCGCCAACTGGCCGGGTCCGAACCTCCTCCGCTACGAGGGCGTCCTCGGCAGCGTCGACGACGTCTGGGAGGAGAACAACTTCGAGGAAGTGATGATCGACGAGGCGGTCGAGCTTCACCAGCAGGGCGGCAGCTATCGAGCCGTTCCGCTGGGTTCGCACCGCCTGAACTGCCTGTTCTACAACGTTTCGGTCGTCGACGAGGCGGGCATCGACGTCGACTCGCTGAACAGTCCCTCGGCGCTCATCGACGCGTTCGAGACGGTCCAAAGCGAGACCGACGCGGTGCCGATGACCCACGCGATGTCCGGGACGTGGACGACGACGCAGCTGTGGGGCGCCGTGATGCTCGCCGTGAACGGCTACCAGCCGTACATGGACTTCCTCAACGGAGAGGGCTCCGAGAGCGCGGTTCGCTCGGCCTTCGAGACGACCGCGGAGATGCTCGAAAACTACATCTCCGACGACGCGGCGTCGCTCAACCTCACCGCGTCGAACCAGAACATCATCAACGGCAACGCCGCCTTCATCCATCAGGGTAACTGGGCGGCTGGTGCGTTCCGGAACGCCGAGAACTTCGCGTACGACGAAGACTGGGGCTTCAAGACGTTCCCCGGCACGGAGGGCATGTACACGCTCCACATGGACTCGTTCCTCTACCCGGCCGACAACCCGACGCCGGAGGCGTCGAAGACCTGGGCGGCGTTCGTCGGCAGCCCCGAAGCGCAGATCGCGTTCAACCAGTACAAGGGCTCGATTCCGACGCGAACCGACGTGAGCATGGAAGAGTTCGGACCGTACCTCCAGGAGACCGCCGAGGACTTCGCCAACGCGGAGTACCGTCCGCCGAACCTCCAGCACGGCCTCGGTGTCCCCTCCGAGACGATGACGGCGCTCAACGAAGTCATCTCCTCGGAGTTCACCGGCCCGTACAACGTCGACGCCGCGACGCAGGGGTTCCTGGACGCGGTCTCGAACTGAGCCCCAAGAAATGTCGAATTTTTACCAACGAGTGCGCCGCGCGATTACTCCCGGCTCGGCTGACGACCAGCGGGTCAACGATGCCGGCGGCGAGCGCGATGCAGTCCGCACCGACGGCGGCGTCGTGAACGAGGACTCCCGGAGTCCGGACTCCGAATCGGGGCCGTTGGACCGCCTCGCCGCGGGAATCGACGGACGGCTCGGGAGCGACTTCCTCGAATCGTCGATTTTCTGGGTCCCGCCGTTCCTGCTGATGGGGCTTTTCGTCTACGGCGCGGTCATCTGGAACTTCCTCATCTCGCTGACCGACTACCAGCGGTTCGCGAACGCGCCGGACTACTCGAACCTCGACTTCGAGATGTACACGCGGGCGCTCGCGGACTCGGGATTCATCGACGCCGCGGTCAACACGTTCATACTGCTCGTCGCGTTCACGGCGGGGACGCTCGCGGTCGGTCTCATACTGGCGATTCTCATCGACCGCGGAATCCGATTCGAGAACTCGTTCCGGACGATCTATCTGTTGCCGATGAGCCTCTCGTTCGTCGTGACGGCGCAGTTCTGGCTGTGGATTTACAACTACAACAACGGAATCGCCAACCGCGTCATCGGTCTCGTCGGCGTCGGCCCGATTAGCTGGCTCGGTAATCAGGCCATCGTCCTCTGGGCGGTCATCTTCGCGTTGATGTGGCAGTTCTCCGGGTACGCGATGGTCGTGTACCTCGCCGGACTCCGCGCGATTCCGGACGAACACTACGAGGCGGCGAAAGTCGACGGCGCGTCGACGCTGAAGATGTACTGGCGGGTCATCATCCCGCAGTTGAAGGGCGCGACGATAAGCGCCGCCGTCGTGCTGATGGTGTTCGGCATGAAGGCGTTCGACTTCCTTTACTCGCTGGTCGGCGGCTACCGGCCGCCGAACGGTGCCGACATCTTAGCGACGAAGATGGTCCGCGAGGCGTACGCGAACCTCAACTGGGCGTACGGCGCGGCGATTGCTATCGTCCTGTTTGCGATGGCGCTCGGCGTTATCGGCCCGTACCTCGTCTACGAGTACCGGAGGAACAACCTATGACAGACGACACGCTTCGAACGGACGGCGGAACGGCGACGTTCACGGCCCGACTGCGCCGGAACGTCGAGCAGATGACGATAGAGGACGCCGGTCTGTACGTCGTCCTGCTGTTGGCGGCGGGGTTCTATCTCGTCCCCATCGAGTCCGGACTGGTCACGTCGATCAAGACCGGGACCGCAATCGTCGAGACCGCTCCGTTCGCCCCGCCCGGGCCGTCCGGGTTCACGCTGGAGAAGTGGCAGGCGGCGGTCGAAGCCCTGCTACGCGGGATGGGCAACAGCATGCTGTACGCCGTGCCCGCGACGGTCATCTCGGCGTTCGTCGGCAGCATCACGGCGTACGGGCTGACGATTCCCGACTGGAAGCAGTCGTACAAGGCGCTGGTCTTGGCGCTCATCATCGCGGGCATCTTCATCCCGTACCAGGCCGTGTTGGTGCCGCTGACGCAGTTCTGGTCGCAGTGGGCCCAGCTCACCGACCTGCTGTCGTTCGTCTGGGCGCTCGGTGTTCCGAACGACTACGTCGGCATCGTCGAACTCGTGGTGACCCACGTCGCCTACGGGATTCCGATCTGTACGCTCCTGTTCCGGACGTACTACAAGACGATGAGCGAGGAGATGATCGAGTCCGCGCGCCTCGACGGGGCGACGCTCCGGCGGGTGTACCGGCGGATCGTCTTCCCGCTTTCGGGACCGATGTTCGCCGTGGTCCTCATCTACCAGTTCACCCAGATTTGGAACGACCTCCTGTTCACGCTGGTGCTCGTCTCGACGGAGTCGAGTCCGGCGGCCCCCGTCGTGTTGATTCTCGCGGGGCTCGGCACCTCGCTCGAGGGACAGGACTTCGCGCTCCGGATGGCCGGGGCGTTCTTCGCGGCGCTCCCGACGCTCGCGGTGTACATCTTCTTCGGCGACGAGTTCGCCGAGGGGGTGGCGGCGTGACGCGTCGTCACGGCGACGCGACCGCCGTCGAGACCGTCTCGCACGGCGACCGCGGCCACCGGCGGCGACTCCCGGCGCGGCGCGGAACCGACAGCTCACCAACGATACCTACTCAGAGATATGGCAACGCTTGAACTCGATTCGATAACGAAGACGTTCCAGGACGGCGACGACGAAATCGTCGCTGTCGACGACATCTCGATGTCGATTGACGACGGGGAGTTCCTCGTCGTCGTCGGTCCGTCGGGCTGCGGCAAGTCGACGACGCTCCGGATGATTGCGGGCCTGGAGACGATTACGTCGGGCACGATTTCGCTCGGCGACCGCGTCATCAACGACGTGGCCTCTCAGGACCGCGACATCGCGATGGTGTTCCAGTCGTACGCGCTGTACCCGCACATGACCGTCCGCCAGAACATGTCGTTCGGTCTGGAGGAATCGACCGACCTCCCGGACGACGAAATCGGTCGGATGGTCTCGGAGACGGCCGACCTGCTCGACATCCCGAGCCTGTTGGACCGGAAGCCGAGCGACCTCTCGGGCGGCCAACAGCAGCGCGTCGCACTCGGTCGCGCCATCGTGCGCGACCCCGAGGTGTTCCTGATGGACGAACCGCTCAGCAACCTGGACGCGAAGCTCCGCGCGCAGATGCGGACTGAGCTCCAGCGGCTCCAAGACGACCTCGGCGTCACGACCGTCTACGTCACCCACGACCAGACGGAAGCGATGACGATGGGCGACCGCATCGCCATCCTCGACGGCGGGGAGCTCCAGCAGATTGCGACGCCGCTGGAGTGTTACCACGAGCCCGCAAACCAGTTCGTCGCGAGCTTCCTCGGCGAGCCGTCGATGAACTTCTTCGACGTGACTCGCGAGGGCGACCGCCTGGTCGGTGACTCCTTCGAGTACCCGGTCGGCGCGGAGATACGCGACGACATCGGCGACGTGACCGACCTCGTCCTCGGGATTCGACCCGAGTCCGTCGAACTCGTCGAGGCCGCGAGCGGCGACCACGACTTCGAGATGACGGTCGACGTCGTCGAGCCGATGGGCGACGAGAACACGCTGTACCTGTATTTCGAGCCCGACGCGGACCCCGAGACCGCAGAGACGCTGGTCGCGACCACGGACGGCCTCACGCGCATCAGTCCGGGCGAGACGGTCGTCGCGCAGATTCCGGAGGAGGCGATCCACCTCTTCGACGGCAGGACGGGCGAAGCGCTCCACAATCGGTCGATGGAAGAAGCCGCACAGCAGATCGACCTCGGCTAACCGCCCCGTCTTTTTCGGTCGTTCGACCCCGCGCCGTTTCTCTTCTCACCAGGGGGTGGTCCGGCCGACGCCTTCGGCGACGAGCGCCGCGGCGGCGACGTGAGCGTACGCACACCAGCCGAGCGCCAGGAGGGCGGCGACGCTCCGCGAAATCGTCGCCGCGAGCGCGCTCCACGCGAGGACGACGAGGACGGCCGCGCCCACCCACGCGAAGAAGTACGTCCCCGAGGCCGCCCCGCGAAGGGCGTCTCGACGGAGCCCCGCGCGGAGTCCCTCGTGAACGCTCACGGCGGTCGCGGCCGGAAAGAGATACGCGCAGACGACCGTGACGAGCAGCGCGACGGTCGCGAGCATCGCCGTCGTCACGCCGGTCAGCACGGCCGGAATCGAGCCGGTCGCGGTCACGTAGCCGACGGCGACGACGGTGACCGCGGCCGGGAGGAGGTAGACGGCGGCGACGCCGACCACTCGCCCGGCGAGTCTGAGCGTCTCGGTCGTCGCCAGCGGGGGAAAGCCGTCGCCGGCGAGCACGCCGCCGACGAGGCCGAGGAAGACGACGAGGGGGACGACCGCGGCGAGCGCCGGGGCCAGAAACGTGAGGTCTGGCCACAGTCGCGCTGCGAGTCGGAGGAGCGTCCCACCGACCAGCAGCGCGACGAGACACGTCGCGGTGCCGTCCACTCGCGCCCGGTCCGCGAACGGGTACCGGAGGGCGTCGACGAACACGTCACTCACTCCGCGCGCGGTCGGTGACGCCGCGCGCCGGCGAGTCGTCGGCCGGGCTGAACACAGGTCGGAACACGGCTATTCGCTCGACGGCACCGCGCAAAAGGGTGTTGATCGCACGCCTGAGCGCATCCGACGCCGTCGCGCTCGCGGTGCGCGACGAGGGCGGAACGGTCCCGCGAGACTGGGACTCCGTTCGCGGTGACCGCGCCAGCGTGCGAGTGCGCCCCCCTTCTGACAGGCTCCCACGAGGCAGCTCCCGGCCGACGGACAGTATCGTAATGAATATGATAGTTACTGCGACACGGTCGCCACCTCACGGCCGTCTCGACCGAGTCCGTGCTGCCACTTCACACGCTTCAGTCGCCGTTTTAGAAGCGATAATCCGATATCGACAAACGAGATTTTAGGCCACACGAAAAATTGTTCGTTCTCGGATAAGTATTAAGTGGTCGCAGTCCCAACTACCAGTCGAGATGAGCACACAGAAGTCAGTCCTCAAGGAAGCAGGCAGCGTCGGCGACAACCCGGTTCGACTCGACACCGAGAAAGCCGAGCAGATTATCGAAGCGCTGAACACCGACCTCGCGGACGCGTACGTCCTCTATCACCAGCTCCACAAGCACCACTGGAACGTCGAAGGTGCCGAGCACCTCCGCATCCACGAGTTCCTCCAGGAGGCCTACGAGGAAGTCGAGGAGGCCGCCGACGAAATCGCGGAGCGCCTCCAGTCCATCGGCGGCGTCCCCCACGCCAGCATGCCCGCGCTGAGCGAGGCCGCGACGGTCGAGCCCGAAGACGAGGACGTCTACGACATCCGCACCTCGCTGTCGAACGACCTCGAAATGTACGGCGACATCATCGAGAGCTACCGCGAACACATCGAACTCGCCGCGGGTCTCGGGGACCACGCGACGGCGCACATGCTCCGCGAGCAACTCATCGAAATCGAAGAACACGCCCACGTCATCGACCACTACCTCGAAGACGACACGCTCGTTCAGTAAGCGCCGCCGCCGACGCGTCGGAGGACGCCGTTTTCGTTCCGACGTTCGACGCTTTTTCCCGCGGTGATTCCCGCGACGCGTAGCTCCCGTACTCGTCGCGCTCGCGTCCCGAGCGCGCCCGTTCGAACGGGACTACCGCGTCACGTCGATAGTCACGTCGCTCGAAATCCAGCCGTCGCTGTTGCCCGACTCCATGAACACCGACTTCCCCGGTCCACCCTTGCAGACGGATATCTCGGGGGAGTCGGGTCGGTCGGGCTCCGACACGGATTCAGAGTTCGACTGCGTACCAGCGGCCATTGCGATGCTTTAGGGAAACCTAAAACAAAAAGGGTACGGTTCCGTCGCGGCAAATCAGTGCTATTTGTTGACGAGCATCAAGGCTCGTTCGGATTTACGCCGATGCGTTCAGCTCGCGGGGTTGTCCGGGGACGACGTCGATTCCGACCCAGCCGCCTGACGCGCTCCGTCGCGGTCGCCGTCGCCGCGAAGCAGCGTCGCCGAGAGGCGCTCGGCGACCGTCGGGCTGACGTTTCCGACTAGTTGCATCGCCTCGCCTTCGTGGTCGTTGACGCCGAGCACGTCCCGGCAGAACCGCGAGAGGATTTGGTAGGTGTCGTAGAGGTCCGCGGCGGCGTCGCGCCCCTCCGCAGTGAGCGTCGCGCCCTCGTAGGGCTCGTAGTCCACGAGTCCCTTGGCATCGAGGTTCTGGAGGCGCTCTGTCGCCGCGGGCGGCGAGCGGTCGAGCGCGTCGGCGACGTACCCCGGCGAAATCGGTGACTCCTCGTCGTCCTCCCGCTCGGCGATGTACAGCGTGAGGAGATACTGCGGCGCGCCGATCATACGCGGCGGACGAGGTGGTCGCGCACGGCTCGCTGACAGTCCGCGCAGCTGTCGTCCACGCGGGTCGCGGCCGCCAAGACCGGGTAGTCGGTCGCGCGGTCCTCGTAGAGGTACGTCGCGAGGAATCGGTGGTCAACTTCGACCGCCGCGGTGTGGTGGGTCGCCCCGTTGAGGTGTCGCTGTCGCTCGCGGACCAGTCGGTCGCACGCCTCGCGGTGGCCGGCGAGCGTCTCGTGACGCCGCCGGAGGGCGTCGAACCCCAGCTCCGAAAGCGGCGTCTCGTCCGCCCGTGCCACCCAGTCTTCGCACTCGTCCAGCACGGCGAGCGCCGCCCGAAGCGACCGCTCTTCGCCGTCGAGCGCCCGGCACATCCCGTCGAGACCTCGCTGTCGCTCCGTCGCCGCCGACACGACCGCCTCTTTGACCGCCGGCGTGAACCGGCTCCCGGCGTCCGGGGAGAGCGCCGTCGCGACCTCCGGGCCGAACTCCTCGCGTATCGTCACCGCGAGCGGTTCGGATTCGCTCACGTCGGAGACGCTGTGCGGGCGTATCGTCTCCGCGAACAGCTCGCGGACCCGCCGTCGACCCTCGTCGGCGGCGTCGTCTCGTCGGGTCGCCGCCGCCACCGACGCGGCCCCGCACGCGGTCGCCCGGGTGGTCCCGGCCGGGGGGCGCGCCGACTGCGCGGCGAGCTTTCGCACGCGGCGTTCGAACCGCTCGACGGCCCGTCGCTTCGCCAGCACCTGTTCGCGCTCGCTCGCGACGCGGTCAAGCGCGTCTCGGACGCCCGCGGCGCAGTCAGCAACCACGTCTGCACCTCCGAACATCCGGCGCGTCCGACCGCGACAGTACACTCGGACCGGCGGGTTCGACGCCGAGGCACTCGCGCATGGTCAACACTCACCCGCGACGGTTCCGCCACCGCACGCGAGCGCGCCGTGTCGGTTCGGTCTCGACGACCGGTGCGACTCCTTGTCGGCCATACCATTTAGGCCAACCTAAAACAACATAGTGTCTTCGGTTTTTAGGGCATCCTAAACAGAGGTCGCACGGCGGTCACGCGGTCACTCCTCGGGCCCGTCCGGTCGATTCCCCTTCGGGACGCCCCACCCGAGTTCGGTGAGCGACGCCACGCAGACCGCCGCGACGACGACGTGCATCACCATCAACACGAGGACGCCCGGCACGGTCGCTCCGGGGTCGACGTACAGGAGCCCGATGTCGGGGAGGAACGACGCCACGAGCACCGCGACAGCGACCCTGAAAAACGTCCGGTCCGCGTCGGTGACGCGGCCCGTGAGCAGTCCGTAGACGAGCGTCGCCGCGACCGCGCCGGCGGCCGAGAGGAACACGACCGGCGGGTACGAAAGCGGTGCGAACGGCTCGACGAGCCCCGTTCCGAGGACGAGCGTCAACAAGAGCGCGTTCGCGACGCTCGCGACCGCCGCGGTCGCCAGCCCGCGACGCGCGAGGTCCGTCCACGTCGGGCGGACCGAGGGTGTCACGGTTGCCATGCTATGATGTAGCACGCCACGGGTGATGAATCTACGCGTCTTCGGTGACTCGTGACGCTCCGCGAGTCCGACGCGTGGGTCGAACGCGGTCGGGGTGGTACCCCGACTCAGTTCCCCGATTCGGCCCCCCGATGCAGTCCGCTGACTGCCTCCCGGCGTCAGTTCTCGGTCAGGAGCCGACGGAGCACGTAGTGGAGGATGCCGCCGTGTTCGACGTACGTCACCGCGGCGGGCGTGCCGACCTGCGCGGTCACGTCGAACTCGATTTCGGTCCCGTCGTCTTTCGTGGCGACGACGGTCAGTTCGTCGTTGACGTCGAGGCCGTCGTCGAGGCCGCGGATGTCGAACTGCTCGGAGCCGTCGAGGCCGAGCGACTCCCACGAATCGCCGTCTTCGAACTGGAGCGGGAGGACGCCCATGCCGACGAGGTTGTCGCGGTAGATGCGCTCGTAGCTCTCGGCGATGGTCGCGCGCACGCCGAGGAGGTCGGTGCCCTTCGCCGCCCAGTCGCGGCTGGAGCCGGTCCCGAACTCGACGCCCGAGAGGACGACGAGCGGGGTCCCCTCCTCGCGGTAGCGCTGGCTGGCCTCGAAGACGGTCGTCTCCTCGCCCGTCGGGTGGTGAATCGTGTAGCCGCCCTCCACGTCGTCGAGCATCTGGTTTTCGATGCGGACGTTGGCGAACGTCCCGCGCATCATCACCTCGTGGTTGCCGCGGCGGGAGCCGTAGGTGTTGAAGTCCACGGGATCGACGCCGTGGTCCACGAGCCACTGGCCGGCCGGGAGCTTCGACCCGAACGGTCCGGCCGGGCTGATGTGGTCGGTCGTCACCGTGTCGCCGAGCGTCAGGAGACAGCGGGCGTCCTCGATGTCGGAGACGCCGGGTTTCTCCAGCGGGAAGTCCGTGAAGAACGGCGGCTCGCGGATGTAGGTCGACTCGTCGTCCCAGTCGTACACGTCGCCGGTCGGCGCTTCGAGCGCCTCCCAGCGCTCGTCGCCCTCGAACACCTCGGCGTACTTCTCGCGGAACATCGACGGGTCGACGCTGTCGTGGATGGTCTCTCGTATCTCGTCGGCGTCCGGCCAGATGTCCGCGAGGTAGACCGCGTTGCCCTCGTCGTCGGTGCCGAGCGGGTCGGTTTCGAGGTCGATGTCCATCCGCCCGGCGAGGCCGTAAGCGACGACCAGCGGCGGACTGGCGAGGTAGTTCGCGCGAATCTTCGGGTGGATGCGCGCCTCGAAGTTGCGGTTGCCGCTGAGGACGCTCGTCGTCCACAGCCCGTGTTCGTCGATGGCGTTCTCGATGGGTTCCGGGAGCGGTCCGGCGTTGCCGATGCAGGTGGTACAGCCGTAGCCGACCACGTCGTAGCCGAGCGCTTCGAGATGGGGGAGCAGGCCGGCCTTCTTCAGGTACTCCGTGACGACGCGGCTCCCCGGCGCGAGGCTCGTCTTCACGTACTCGGGCACGTCGAGGCCCTTCTCCAGCGCGTTGCGCGCGAGGAGGCCCGCGGCGACCATGACCGACGGGTTCGAGGTGTTCGTACAGGAGGTGATGGCGCTGACGACGACGCTCCCGTGGCCGATTTCGACCGTCTCGCCGCCGAGGTCGACTTCGACGCGTTTCGTCAGCTCACCGAGGTCGGGTTCTTCCGGGGCCGCCTCGGGCGTCTCGGTCAGCGTCCCGCCGTCGCCCGCGAGTTCGCCGTCGTCGCCTCCGCCCCCGCCCTCGCCGAGCCAGCGGACGATGGCCTCCTCGTCCACGTCGGCGACATCGTCCTCGAACTCGCCGTAGAGCAGGTTTCGGAAGTGCGTCTTCATGTCGCCCATGGCGACGCGGTCCTGCGGGCGCTTCGGCCCGGCGAGGCTCGGTTCGACCGCCGAGAGGTCCACGTCGACCGTCTCCGTGTACTCGGGGTGTTGCTCGCCGAAGAGGCCCTGCGATTCGAGGTACTCGCGGACGAGTTCGATGTGTTCGGGCTCGCGGCCCGTGAGTTCGAGGTAGTCCAGCGTCGCCTCGTCGACCGGGAAGACGCTGATGGTCGACCCCTGTTCGGGGGCCATGTTGGAGATGGTCGCCCGGTCGGGGACAGACAAGTTCCCCACGCCGGGGCCGAAGAACTCGACGAACCGGTCGACGACGCCGACCTCGCGGAGCTGTTCGGTGACGTGTAACACGAGGTCGGTCGCGGTCGCGCCCTCGGGGAGTTCGCCGTCGAGTCTGACGCCGACGACCTCGGGGAGCTTCATCGTGATGGGCTGGCCGAGCATCGCCGCCTCGGCCTCGATGCCGCCGACGCCCCAGCCGACGACGCCGATGCCGCCTATCATCGGCGTGTGGCTGTCGGTGCCGACGAGCGTGTCGGGGAGGAGCCAGCGGTCGCCGCGCCACTCGCGGTCGTGGACGACCCGCCCGAGGTGTTCGAGGTTCACCTGGTGGACGATGCCCGTGCCCGGCGGGACGACGCTGAAGTTGTCGAAGGCGTTCTGCGCCCACTTGAGCGCCTTGTAGCGCTCGGCGTTGCGCTCGTACTCCAGTTCGACGTTCTTCTCGTAGGCGTCGGGCGAGCCGAAGAAGTCCACCTGCACGCTGTGGTCGATGACGAGGTCACAGGGAACTTCGGGCTCGACGAGTTTCGGGTCCTCGCCGGCGCGGTCGGCGGCCGACCGGAGCGCCGCGAGGTCGACGACGGCGGGCACGCCAGTCAGGTCCTGCAACACGACGCGAGACGGCGTGAACGGGACTTCGACGTTCGGCACGTCCGGCTCCCACGAGGCGGCGTTTCGCACGTCCTCCTCGGTGACGATGTCGCCGTCGACGTTTCGCAGTACGGACTCCAGGAGGATGCGGATGCTCACCGGGAGCCTGTCGAGTTCGCAGAGGCCCTGTTCTTCGAGTACGGTCAGGTCCGCCATCTTGTACGTGGTTCCGTCGTGTTCGAACTCACGGATGGCGTCCAGTGTCTCAGTATCGCTCATGGTCGACCGATAGGGTCTCCGCGGGCTTGAATGCGGGACTCGTTCTCACACCGTCGGAATCGGGGCGAACGCGGGGCGTCGCGGCTCTCGGAACCGTTTCGACGCCGGGGGTCGGCCGCCGCGACGCCGGCTACTCCTCGGGGACGCCCGCGACGCCGACGAACTCGTCGACCTCGTCTTGGACGTACCGGCGGACGCGCTCGCAGTAGTCCCACAGGAGGTCGTTGAACTGCTCGCGCTCCGGTTCGGTCAGGCTCTCGCCGCCCCGCGACCACGACGACGGAATCTCCGGATGGCGGGTGCAGACGACCGAAATCGGGTGGTTCTTCGGATGGCCCATGACGACGGCGTACTCGTCCGTCCCCCAGAGCCCGTCGTCGCCGTCGCCCGCGAGTTCCGCGTCCACCTCGTCGAGAAGCTGCCGCTCCTCGGCCGTGACGGCGGCGTCGTCACCGGCGAACAGCTCGCGGTACGCCCGGTCGCGGGCCGTGTACGTCCACCCGTCGAGTCGCTCCCGCGCCTCGCGGAGGAGTCGTCTGTCAGCTTCCATGCGTATCAACAGGCGCGCCGAGGCCATAGGCGTACGCCCGCCTGAAGCGCGCGACCCCGGCGTCGGGTGGACCGCACCCGACGACGACTGTGCGTCGCTCACTCCCGCGCCGCGGTCAGCTTCTCCCCGAGTCGGTCGGCGTCGACGCGGAACTTGAACGCTGGTCGGCCGTCGACGTAGACGTAGGGCACGCGCTCCCCGTACTTCTCGCGGAGTTCCTCGTCGCTGTCGACGTTCACGAGGTCGATATCGACCGTGACATCCACCTCGTCTGCGACCTCGCGAACGGTCGCTTCGGCCTCGTCGCAGAGGTGACACTCCGTGCGCGTGTAGATGACGATGGGGACGGCGTCGCTCATCGTCCGATGTCGTCGCCGCGGCCTGTTGAGTCTTCTCGTCGTATCTTATCAGATTACAAATTTGTTTCTAAATCGGGTCTGTTTGAGTTTTTAATCTAACAGTATCGGGTGTCAGAGTTAGAACCCGTCCGAGAAAACGGCTGACTCCGGCGTCGTATACGTCTCATCGAATCGAATATGTTAATTTTTGTCTGTTGATAATACGTCGTAAATTTTCTAACTCAGAACCGAATACATAACGAACGAGTACAATTTATGACAGTCGATACTGACGCACCCGAGGCGGACGGTCGAAACCGGTTCGTCTACGTGACGGCCGCGCTCGCCGCCCTCAACGGACTGCTGTTCGGGTTCGACACGGGCATCATCTCGGGCGCGTTCCTCTACATCAGAGACGCGTTCACGATGACGCCGCTGGTGGAGGGCATCGTCGTCAGCGGCGCGCTGGCGGGCGCGGCACTCGGCGCGGCGCTCGGCGGCTACCTCGCAGACCGATGGGGGCGCAGGCGGCTCATCCTCGTCAGCGCCGTCGTCTTCTTCGTCGGCTCGCTGGTGATGGCTATCGCGCCGACCGTCGAGGTGCTCGTCGTCGGGCGACTCATCGACGGCGTCGCCATCGGCTTCGCCTCCATCGTCGGCCCCCTGTATCTCTCCGAAATCGCGCCGCCGAAGATTCGCGGTTCGCTGGTCTCGCTGAACCAACTCGCGGTCACGGTCGGCATCCTCTCGTCGTACTTCGTCAACTACGCCTTCGCCGACGGCGGGCAGTGGCGCTGGATGCTCGGCACCGGCATGGTGCCCGCGGTCATCCTCGCGGCCGGGATGGTGTTCATGCCCGAGAGCCCCCGCTGGCTGGTCGAACACGACCGGGAGTCGAAGGCCCGCGACGTGCTCTCGCGGACCCGCACCGACGACCAGATTCGGGCCGAACTCGCAGAGATTAACGAGACCATCGAGGCGGAAGACGGCGGCCTGCTCGACCTCCTCGAACCGTGGATGCGCCCGGCGCTCGTCGTCGGCGTCGGCCTCGCCGTCCTCCAGCAGGTCACCGGCATCAACACGGTCATCTACTACGCGCCGACGATTCTCGAATCGACCGGCTTCGAGTCCTCGGCGTCCATCCTCGCCACGGTCGGCATCGGCGTCGTCAACGTCGTCATGACCGTCGTCGCGGTCGTTCTCATCGACCGTCGGGGCCGCCGCCCGCTGCTTTCGGTCGGCCTCGCGGGGATGACGCTCACGCTCGTCGCGCTCGGCGCGGCGTTCTACCTGCCGGGCTTTTCGGGCTTCGTCGGCACGGTCGCCACCGGGAGCCTCATGCTCTACGTGGCCTTCTTCGCCGTCGGTCTCGGCCCGGTGTTCTGGCTTCTCATCTCCGAGATTTACCCGCTGAAGGTCCGCGGGACGGCCATGGGCGTCGTCACGGTGTTCAACTGGGTGGCGAACCTCGCGGTATCGCTCGCCTTCCCCGTCATGGTCGCAGAAATCACGACCGCGGGGACGTTCTGGGTGTTCGCGGCGCTGAGCGCCGTCGCGCTCGCGTTCACCTATCGGTTCGTCCCCGAGACGAAGGGGCGGTCGCTGGAGGCCATCGAATCCGACCTCCGGGAGAATGTGCTCGGCGGGTCGCCGGACGGGTCGTCGGCCGGGACCGTCTCTGACGACGACTGAGGGGACGCCGACGCGCGGCCCGACCTCTCGCGCGCTGGGCGGCGCGCCGCGGTCCGTCCTCAGCCTCGACGATGCCCGTAACGTCGTCGCTCGCAGCACCGAGTCGTCGACGCTCGGGGGTCGCGGGTCGCGCGAATCTCCCAGTAGATGGTTCTTGTGGCCGACGCCCGGCTGACAGCTGTCGCCAATCCGCCCCGAAACGCGGGTGACGGGAGTCCTGTCGGGTGATTCGGTCGCGGTCGACGTTTTTGATTTCGATACCGGAGGCGAACCGTTGATATAGGAGAAGCGACCAGTCACAAACCGATCGAATCCTCGTATGGCGACAACATCCGAACCCGGACTCTCCGAGACGCGTATTCACGAGGTACTGAGTAACGACCGCCGTCGGATGGCCATCGAGTACCTCCAAGACGGCGACCTGACGCTCCGCGAACTCTCGGAGCGCATCGCGGAAGCCGAGACCGGGGAGTCGCCGCCCCCGCGGAACATCCGGCAGAGCGCCTACGTCTCGCTGCAACAGACCCACATCCCGAAACTCGCCGAGCTTGACATCGTGAACTACGACGAGGAGTCGAAAGTCGTCTCGCTGGCCGAGGCGGGCGACGTGACGGTCTACATGGAGGTCGTCCCCGAGGGCGAACTCTCGTGGAGCGAGTACTACGCCGCCCTCGCCGCGCTCGGCATCGTCCTCATGATTGCCGTCGCCGTCGGCGTCCCCGTCATCTCGGCCGTCGGCGCGCCCGGTCTCGGCTCGCTCGTCTTCGCCGTCCTCGGCGGCTCCGCGGTCTACCAGCGCTGGACCCAAGAGGACTGACGCGCCTCGTCGCCCGGCTTTTCTGCCGAGCCCTTCGAACTCGACCGGCCGCCCTCCCGTCGGTATCGGTCGGCGGTGAGATTTAGGTCGCAGCCGCCACGATTCGGCGTATGCGCGACGCTCCCGACCCGGCCGGACCGCCGACGGTCTGCGACGACTGCGGCGCGAGACACTCGTTTCGACGGCGGTTCGTCACCGGCGGCGGCTGGCGAACCGTCTACCGGTGTTCGGAGTGCGGTTCCCGCGCGTCGAGCGACGGCGACGGCGACGAGTGACCGAGTGGACCGCGGCGGGTCGGCGTCGCCGCCCGCGACGCTGCGGCGTCAGCAGTAGGTGTCGCGCATCGTCCGCGCGAACAGCCCTTCGCGGTCGAGCGCGATGGCGACGAGGACGAACTCCTCGTCGAGGGGGCGCAGGACGAACACCTCGCGGGGCGCGTCCGGCGCGTCGGTCTCGTCGTCGAGGCGGTCCAAAAGCGGGTCCACGGGGACGACGCCGTCGCCGAACTCGTCGAACAGGTCGCGCGCGCCGGGCTGTTTCGCGAAGACGTAGAGCACGGCGTTGGGGTCGCCGTCGGTCCCGTAGGTGACGCGCGACCCGATGGCCTCGCCGTCGCCGGTCGCCCGCCACGTCTCGCGGGCGGCCTCGAACAGCCCCGTCGCGGCCCCGACGAACCGGAACCGGGTCCGGTCGCGGACCGACAGTTCCTCGAACCGCGGGTCGCCGTCGTCCCAGCGCAGCGTGGCCTCGATTTCGTTGCCGGGTTCGAGCGCCGACACGCGCGCTGCGAGGTCACCGTCGTAGCCCGTTCGCGGGACGTAGGTCGGAGAGTAGGCGTCGTCGGCGTCGGTCTCGACGGCCGGGTCGGTCCAGTCGACGCGCTCGTCGGGGAGTTCGAGCAAGAGGAGTTCGTCTCCGTCGCGCGGACTGCGATAGACCCGAAATCGGCCGGCCGTCGTGACCTCCATGTCCGCGGCTACTGGACGAACGGAAATACGCCTGCCGGTCGCCCGGCGACCGCGGGGGGTCGTCGTCGGTGGGTCGCCGGGGGAGGTCGCCGCCGGCGGGTCGTCGCCCGCGCACCTCGGCGCTCGCTCAGTCGTCGTCGCCGAAGGACGCGACCGCGCCGCGGAGACCGGCGTCGGTGTCGGAGCCCTGTTCCGTGACTCGCCACCCCGACAGCCCCATCGCCACGAGGATGAGCGGCGAGAGGAAGCCGAGGAAGTAGTAGGGCGCGTACTGGAGCGTCGGCACGCCGAGCACGTCGGCCATGTACGCGCCGCCGGTCCCCCACGGGATGAGCGCGCTCGTGGTCGTCCCCGCGGACTCGATGGCCCGCGAGAGGTTCCGGCTTTCGAGGTCGAAGTCGTCGTAGAGGCCGCGGAAGCTCATCCCGGGGACGACGATGCTCATGTACTGGTCGGCCGCGATGGCGTTCATCGCAAGCGACGAAGCGGCCGTCCCGACCGTCAGCGAGGCGACCGAGGTGAGCACCCGCCGGAGGTGGTGTGCGAGGACGGCGATACAGCCGGTCCGTTCGAGAATCCCGCCGAGCGACAGCGACGCGAGGATGACCGTCATCGTCCACGCCGACCCGAGCAGGCCGTCGGAGGCGAGCAGCGAGTCGACCGTCTCGACGCCCGTCGAGGGCGCGGTGCCCGCGAAGGCGACGTTCCACGCGCCGACGAAGGTGTCGACCGCGACGGAGCCTTGGACGAACAGTTGGGTGAACGTCCCGGCGACAACGCCCGCGACGATAGACGGTAAGGCGGGATACCCCCGGAGCGCGAGGACGAACGTCACGACGAGCGGCGCGAACACCAGCGGGGTCACGGCGTACGACCCGGCGATGGCCGCCTGCATCTCCGCGACGCGCCCGGCCGGGATGCTCCCGCTCGCCGTGAGGCCGAGGGCGGCGTAGGCGACGAGCGAGATTGCCAGCGCGATGGCCGTCCCGACGCGCATCGTCCGGACGTGGGTCAGGAGTTCGGTGTTCGTGACGGCGGCCGCGAGGTTCGTCGTGTCGGAAAACGGCGACACCTTGTCGCCGGTGTACGCGCCCGTCAGAACCGCGCCGGCGGTCATCGCGTCGGGCATCCCCAGCCCCGAGCCGATGCCGATGAAGGCGACGCCCAGCGTCGCGGCGGTCGTCCACGACGAGCCGATGGCGAAGGTGACCACGGCCGAAAGCAGCGTCGCCACGGGGAGGAACACCGCCGGCGACAGGAAGTCGAGGCCGTAGTAGATGAGCGCGGGAATCGTCCCCGCGGCGGTCCACGTCGAGATGAGCATGTAGACGACGAGCAGGATGAGAAGCGCCGACAGTCCCATGTTGATACCGTCGCGGATGCCCGCCGAGAGCCGGGTCCACGGCAGCCCCAGCCAGTAGCGACCCACCGCGCCGGTGAGGATGATGCCCCACAGAAGCGGCAACTGCGGGTCGAGCCCGAGCCAGATGACGCCGACGCTCAGGAAGACGAGCATCCCGACGACGGGGACGAGCGCCTGCGCGAGCGACGGCCGCTCGGCCTCCGGGATGTCGTCGTACGTCAGCGGTTCGAACGAGAGTGTTGCCATTACCGAAAGCGGATATCGTCGTGGCGGGTTTGAATCTGACCCTTCGACTGTGACGGAAAATCGTTATCGTCGGTCGGTCGTCCGATTTCGCTGACGGGTCGGCGCGCGACTGCGAGCTACCGCGGGTGACTGCGCGCTACCGCGAGATGCCGTCGCCCTCCTCCGCGACGACGCGCTCGACGTCCTCGGGGGTGACGACGGCGATGTCGCCCTCGACGGTCCGCTTGAACGACGCCGTCGCCGAGGCCCACTCCAGCGACTCGGTCACGCTCCCGCCGTCGAGGTGCTTCGCGAGGAAACCGCCGACGAAGGCGTCGCCGGTGCCGATGGCGTCGTACGTCTCCGCTTCGTAGACGCCCTGTTCGGACACCGCGCCGTCGGACACCGCGAGCGACCCTTCCTCGCCGCGGGTGACGACGACGGTTTCGATGTCGTAGTCATCGGCGAGCCCGCGGGCGACCGACTCGGCGTCGCCGTCGCGCCCGAGGACGGTCGCCGCGTCGCGCTCGGCGGC
Organism: Haloferax sp. Atlit-48N; assembly: GCF_003383015.2. Classification (NCBI taxonomy): domain Archaea; kingdom Methanobacteriati; phylum Methanobacteriota; class Halobacteria; order Halobacteriales; family Haloferacaceae; genus Haloferax; species Haloferax sp. Atlit-48N. The sequence goes on from NZ_CP137689.1 coordinate 503,303, forward strand.
GAAAAGCAGGTCGACCGAGTCGAGCAGGTCGCGGTAGACTTTGGCCGCCTCGCCGGGCGACCAGAGTTTCGTCCGGTAGTTCAGGTCGAAGGCGGTCGTCGTCCCGGCGTTCTGGGCCGCGTCGAGCACGTCGGCGGTGGTCTCGGAGAGCGTCTCGGAGAGCGCGGGCGTGATGCCGCTCGTGAAACACACCTCGGCGTCGCGGACGGCGTCGAGGTCGAACTCGCCCGTCTCCAGCGTCGTCACGGCCGCGTCGGCGCGGTCGTAGACGACGTTCGTCGGGCGCGGTGACGCCCCGTGTTCGAGGTAGTAGACGCCCTGTCGGGCGTCCGCGTCGTCGGTCCAGACGACGCCGTCGGTGTCGACGCCGTGGCTCCGGAGTTCGCTGACGATTCGCCGGCCGAGCGGCGAGTCCGGGAGCTTCGAGAACCACGCGGCGTCCCGGCCGAGTCGGGCGGCGGCGACGGCGACGTTCGACTCCGCGCCGCCCGCCTGCACTTCGAGTTCGCGGGCGGTTTCGAGTCGCTCGCCACGCGGCGGCGACAGCCGAAGCATCGTCTCGCCGAAGGTCACGAGTGCTGTCATGGACGGCCGTTCGCGGGCGCGATATAAACGTCCGGCGTTGCCGACGAGGTTCGCGCCCGCGGTTGATTCGGTCGCCCTTCCGGCCGGCTCACGCGGCCGTCAGCCGCCGGACGAGATAGATGAACGCGATGGGGATGCTCAAGAACGGAACCGCAATCAGGTAGTAGACGGGCGAGGGAACCCAGTCGCTCTCGCGGGCGAGGTCCAGTCGGTCGGCGTGCAGCGCTAGCGGGCCGACGACCACGGCGGCCACGGTCCCGTAGAGCCGAATCGCCTGCCCGACCGCGTCGGCCCACGGCGGCACGCTCGGTCCCGTCGCCGCGGTGAAGAGATACGAGACGACGAGCACCAGCGGCCCGAAGCAGACGCCCAGAACGACCAGCGGGTTCATCGCCTCCACCGTCTCGGTGCCCGGACTTGAATCCTCGCCGCGGCTATCGGTTCCGAGAATCGGGATCGGTGGCGAGACCAGCGTCACGAGACGGCCGACCCGACTCGACCCGCCCAACGCGACCCCCTCGGACTACTCCTCGCGTCGCCGCCCGCCGTGACCGGGGTAGTCGCGCTCGAAGCGCGAGGCGATTTCGTCGCGGTCGAACTCGACGATGACCGGGCGGCCGTGGGGGCAGGCGTAGGGGTTCTCGCAGTCGTCGAGCGCCGCGAGCAGGTCGAGCACGGAGCCCTCCCGCAGCGACGTGTTGCCCGTAATCGAGGGGTAACACGCGAGGTCCGACAGCAGTTCGTCGGCGACGGCGTCGACGGTCTTCCGGCCGCCGTCGACCTCCTCGCGGACGAACGCCGTCAGCGCGTCGCGGAGCAGTTCGGGGTCGAGCGCGGCGTCGAACACCGCCGGGACGGTGCGCACCGAGACGGTCCGCTCGCCGGTCCGCCCGGCGTGGAAGCCCACCTGCGCCAGCGCCTCGCGGTACTCCTCGAACAGCGCCGCCTCCCGCGCGGTGAGTTCGAGGGCGACCGGCTCGGCCAGCGCCTGCGTCGGCGTGTCGCCTTCGACCTCGCCTCTCAGGCGCTCGTAGTTCACGCGCTCGTCGGCGGCGTGCTGGTCGACGAGCACCAGTCCCTCGCCGGTCTCGGCGACGATGTAGGTGTCCGCGAGTTGGCCGATGATTCGCATCGACGGCAGCGAGTCGAACTCGGGTGAGAGATCCGCCTCCTCGCCGGAGAGGTCGCGCTGGGTCGTCGGCGCGGCGATGCGCGAGGGAGGGCTTCGGGGCGCGTTGTCGTCCGCCCCCGAGTCGGCCGACGACGCCTCGTCCGGTGTCGACCTCGATTCGCTCCCGTCGTCGGTCGAAAGCGACGACTGCTCGGTCGTCTCCGGCCCCGGCGCGAGGTCGTACTCGCGGGGCGGCGTCGGCGGCGCGGACGACGGCACCGAGGTCGGGCCGGACGACTCCGTAGTCTCGGCGGACGCACCGGAGTCGTCGCCGGCAGCGGGGTCGCCGGACCCGACGCCCGAGTGTCGTTCAGTTGCAGGTGTGGTGTCCGTGTCGGCGTCGTCGGTCGCCTCCGGGCCGTCGGTCGCGGTCGAGTCCGCCCGAGCGCCCGATTCGCGGGCCTCCCGCGCCGACTGCACGTCCCGCGCGGACGGGGCGTCGCCATCCTCCGATTCGTCACCCGACTCCGAGTCGGGGACCTCGTGAGGGTCCAGTTGCGCCGCGTCGGCGTCGCCGCTCGACGAACCGGGTTCGATGGCCGCTTCGTCGGCTTTCGACCGGCCTCGCGGGGCCGACGACCGGACGAGGCCGTGGCTTAACAGGGCGTCTTCGACCGCTTCGGTCACCTCGCGTTTGACGCCGGCCTCGTCGTCCCAGCGGACCTCCATCTTCCGCGGGTGGACGTTCACGTCCACGGCGTCGGGCGCGACCTCGACGAACAGCACCGCGAAGGGGTAGCGGTCCGCGTCGAGTTGGCCGCCGTAGGCGTCGAGGACGGCCTCGCGGAGCACGCGGTCGGTGACGTAGCGGTCGTTGACGAACGTCGAGAGGTAGTCGCGGGTGCTCCGGGTCGTCTCGGGGTGGCTCACGAGCCCCGAGACGGAGACGCCGGGTGGGTCGTGGTCCACGGGGACCATCGACTCCGCGACCTCGCGGCCGTACACCGAGAGCACGGTCGACTGGAGGTCGCCGCGGCCCTCGGTGGCGAACACCTCGCGGTCGTCGTGTTCGAGCGAGACGGCCACGTCCGGGTTGGCGAGGGCGTAGTGGGTGACGACCGCGTTGACGTGGTCGAACTCGGTCGCCGTCGTCTTGAGGAACTTCCGGCGGGCGGGCGTGTTGTAAAACAGGTCGTCGACCTCGACGACCGTCCCCTCGGGACAGCCGGCGGGTCGAATCGACTCGACCTCGCCGCCCTCGTACTGCAACTCGGTGCCCACGTCGCCGCCGCGGGGCTTCGACCGGATGGTCAGCCGCGACACCGCGCCGATGGTGTGGAGCGCCTCGCCGCGGAAGCCGAGGGTGCCGACGCCGGCTTCGAGGTCCTCGATGTCGCCGATTTTGCTCGTCGTGTGCTCGCGGACGGCGAGTTCGAGGTCGTCCTCGCTCATGCCGACGCCGTCGTCGCGGATGCGGACGCCCTCAACCCCGCCGGCGTCGACGGCCACGGAGATGCGCGTCGCGTCCGCGTCGAGGCTGTTTTCGAACAGCTCTTTGACGACCGAGGCCGGTCGCTCGACCACCTCGCCGGCGGCGATGCGCTGGATGGTCTTCTCGTCGAGCTGTTTGATGTCGCTCATTCGCCGTCACCGCCGTCGAGTTTCGACTGCCACGCCTGCACCTTCGCCATCAGGTCCAGCGGCGACGTGTCGTTCACGTCGGTCGATTGCAGTTCGTCGAGGACGGCTTCCGTCTCCGGGTCCAGCGCGGGTTCGGACTCGGAGTCGGACCCGGTCCCGGCGCGGTCCGCTTCAGCACTCCCTTCGACGGCCGCGGCCGCGTCCACCGAGCCGTTGCCGGCCGCACCCGTTCCAGTCGCGCCGTTCGCGGGCGCGCCGGAGCCATCCGAATCGTCGCCGTCGCCGCCAGAGTCGCCGGCTTCGGCAACCTTCATCTGGCCGCTCCCCACGTCGAAGACGGCCTGCACGGGCTCCGAGGTGCCGGAGCCCTTCGCCTCGATTGCCTTCTCCTCGCGGAGTCGGTCCAGCACGTCGCCGGCGCGGTCGACCACCGGGCGCGGAACCCCCGCCAAATCTGCGACGTGAATCCCGTAGCTCCGGTCGGTCGGGCCGTCGACGACGGTTCTGAGGAACGTCACGTCGCCGTCGCGCTCGTCGGCCGCGACGTGGACGTTGGCGACGCGGTCGAGGTGGTCCGCGAGGCTCGTCAGTTCGTGGTAGTGCGTGGCGAACAGCGTCTTCGCGCGCACCTCGTTGTGGAGGTACTCGGTGGCCGCCCACGCGATGGAGATGCCGTCGTAGGTCGCGGTTCCGCGGCCCACCTCGTCGAGGATGACGAGCGAGTCCTCGGTGGCCGAGTGGAGGATGTTCGAGAGCTCTTGCATCTCGACCATGAACGTCGAGCGGCCCTGCGCGAGTTCGTCCAGCGCGCCGACGCGGGTGTAGATGCCGTCGACGACGCCGACGGTCGCGGAGCGAGCGGGCACGAAACTGCCGACCTGCGCGAGGAGCGTGATGAGCGCCGCCTGCCGCATGTACGTCGATTTGCCGGACATGTTCGGTCCGGTGACGATGAGGAAGCCGCGCTCGTCGTCCATGCGGAGGTCGTTCGGGACGAAGTCGGTCGTCGTCTCCACGACCGGGTGGCGACCGGCCTCGATGTCGAGCGCTCCGGCCTCGGTGAGTTCGGGGCGCGTCCACCCGTTGCCGGCGGCGTGGGTGGCGAGCGACGCCAGCGCGTCCACTTCGGCGATGGTCCGGCCCACGTCTTGGAGGAGTTCGGCGTGCCGGGCCACGCGCTCGCGGAGGTCCTCGAACAGTTCGTATTCGAGGTCGCCGCGGGCCTCTTCGAGCCGGAGAATCTCGCGTTCTTTCTCCTCTAACTCCTCGGTGACGAAGCGTTTGGAGTTCTTGAGCGTCTTTATCTGCCGGTAGTGGTCCGGCACCTGGTCCGCGACCGACTTGCCGACCTGGATGTAGTAGCCGTCGGTCTTGTTGCGGTCGACGGTGACGTGCGAGAGGCCGTGGTCCCGCTTTTCGCGGTCAGCGAGCGTGTCGAGCCACGACTTTGCCGACTCGTGGCGCTCGATGAGGTCGTCGAGTTCGTCGTCGTAGCCCGTCCGGAACAACCCACCTTGCGTGACCGTCTTCGGCGGGTCCTCGGCGAGCGCGTCGGCGAGGTCCGTCCGGAGGTCGGCCGCGGCGTCTCGGTCGGGCCGCGAGACGACTTCCGCGAGCGGGGAGTCCGCGAGTTCGGTCCCCTCGATGGCGTCGGCGAGGGCGGGAAGCACCGAGAGCGTGTCGCGGACCGAAAGCAGCTCTGACGCGCCGGCGCTCCCGGACGCCGACCGGGAGGCGAGGCGTTCGAGGTCGTACGCCCCGTCGAGCACCTCGCGGACGCGCTCGCGGGCGAGGGCGGCCGACGCGAGCGACTCCACGGCGTCGTGTCGGCGGGCGAGTTCGTCGCGGTCGCGTCGCGGTCGAGTCAGCCACTCGCGGAGGAGGCGGCCGCCGGGCGAGGTGACGGTGTGGTCTATCGTGTCGAACAGCGACCCCGAGCGGTCGCCGTGCATCGTCTCCGTGAGTTCGAGATTGCGCTGGGTGGTCGCGTCGAGTTCGAGCAGGTCCGACGGGTGGTAGACTTGGAGGCGCGTCATCGACCGGAGGACGCCCGCGCCCGTCTCCTCGACGTAGGCGAGGACGCCGCCGGCGGCGCGGGTCGCGAGGTCGGAGTCGAGGCCGACGCTATCGACCGTTGACGCGCCGAACTGCTCGCGGACGGCGTGGCGGGCGCGACCCGGCGCGAACGCCTCGGTGGAGAAAAGCGAGAAGGAAGCGTCGGTGGCCTCGCGCAGCCGCGAGAGCGTCTCGTCGTCGCTCCGCAGTTCCGGGCCGGGGAGGACCTCGACGGGGGCGAAGCGGTAGAGTTCGGCCGCGGCGTCGTCGACGGTCGCGGCCTCGGTGACGAGGAACTGGCCGGTCGTGATGTCGGAGAACGCGAGGCCGACGCCGTCGCCGTCGGTCACGACGGCCGCGAGGAACTGCGCGTCGGCGCGGGAGGTTTCGAGGAGCGTGCCCGGCGTGACGACGCGCTTTACCTCCCGGCGGAGGTCGCCGGACTCGGTTTCGTACTGGTCGGCGACGGCGACCCGGTAGCCGCGCTCGACGAGCGCCTTGAGGTAGGGCGTCAGGTCGTTCAGCGGCACGCCCGCCATCGGGTACGACGACCCGTGCGAGGACTTCTGGGAGACTTTGAGGTCGAGTTCGCGGCCGACCGTCTCGGCGTCGTCGGCGAAGAACTCGTAGAAGTCGCCGCACTGCATGGCGAGCAGGTCGGCGTCGGTCTCCTCTTTCAACGAGAGGAACTGTCCGACGATTCCCTGAGTAGTCATGTCCGCACGTGGGCGGGCCGGCGGATAAAACGCTACGATGCCCCGGCCGACGGGGTCGCCGCCGCCTCGACTCGCGGCGGCCCGACGCGGCGACGCCTCGATGTGGCGTGTGATACCGCGTCCATACTTCGCGTCTAATGTTGGACGATTCTTCCAAAAATACAGCGTCTGATAATCGGCGGCCCAAAATTATATACGGGAGTTGTCTCGGGCAATCTGTGACAGTCAGGCACGATAGACGAACGTTTCTCCGCACGGCCGCCGGCGCGGTGGGGCTCGGCTCGCTGTCCGGGTGCGTAGGAACGTTCGGAACGGAGTCCGGGGAGCCCGTTCGATTCGGGGCGATGTTGCCCGTCAGCGGGTCGCTGGAGCAGGTGGGAACGCACGGCAAGCGCGCCGCCGAGCAGGCGGTCGAGGACATCAACGGGGCGGGCGGCGTGCTCGGCCGGCCGGTCGAACTGACCGCCGTGGACACGGAGGGGTCCGCGTCGGTCGCGACCGACCGCTACGCCTCGCTGGCCGACGCGGGCGTCGTCGGCTTCGTCGGCGGCCTCGTCAGCGACGTGTCGCTCGCGCTCGCTCCGAAGGCGGCCGACGACGCCGTCATGGAGATGTCGCCGGCGAGCACGAACCCCCGGCTCTCGGACGCCGGGCGGGCCGACGGCCGGAAGTTCTTCGGCCGGACCGTCCCGAGCGACAGCCTCCAGGCGACCGCGATGGCGAAGATTCTCGACGCGCCGCAGTACGCCGACGCCGACCGGGTCGCCCTCCTCACCGTCGACGGGGCCTTCGGCTCCGACCTCGGCACCGCGCTCGGCGACCAACTCGACGCGGAAGTCGTCACCGAGGTCAGCTACGACCCGAGCGCGGAGGCCTTCGGCGGCGTCATAGACGAGGTGTTCGCTGACTCGCCCGACGCGGTCGGCTTCGTCAGCGTCCCCGGACAGGAACGGGGCGTCCTCGACGCCTACGGCGCGTCCGACCACGAGGCCCCCTGGGTCTTCTCGGCGGGCCTGTTCGACGGCGAGATTCCGCCCTACTACGAGGGGTTTTACAGCGCCTCGCTGTCGTCGGTTCGGACCGACGGCTACTTCCATCTCACCCAGCGGCTCTCCGACATCGCGCCGCTCCAGCCCTACGCGGCGAACGCCTACGACGCCCTGTTCCTCATGGCGACGGCGGCGGAGTACGCCGGTGAGGCGTCGGGGCCGGCCATCGCCGACGCTCTCCAGACCGTCTCGGGCGGGACCGGCCACACCGTCTCCGTCGGCGAGTTCGACCGGGTTCGGACCCTCGTCGACGCCGGCCGCGAACTGAACTATCAGGGCGCGTCGAGCGGGGTCGACCTCACGGAAGCGCTCGAACCGCTGAGTTCGTACCTCGTCGAGCGCGTCCGCAACGGCTCGGTCGAGCAGGTCGAACTCCTCCAGCGCCAGTTCTTCGAGTCCGGAGGCGGACGATGAACCCGTTTTCGCGGCTGACGAGCCTGCTCGAACGGGCGCTTCCGAACGTGATTCGCCGGCGCTACGCGGCGAAGTTCGGCGTCGTGCTCCTCCTCATCGCGGTCGTCATGGGCGGCGCGGGCGCGTACATCCACTTCGACACGAAGTCGGTCGTCGAGTCGCAGACCGAATCGCAGATTCGCGGCGCGGCGTCGACGGAGGCCAAGTCGGTCTCCGACTGGGTGACATCGAAGGAGTCGACCGTCTCGTTCCTCGCTGAATCGCTCGCCGACCAGCCGGCGGGCACCTCGGCGGCCGACCACCAGCGGTGGCTCGAAGGGAAGCTCATCCAGCTCTCCGGCGACGTTCGCTCGCTCCACTACGTCGACGCCGACACCGGCGCGGTCGTCGCCAGCACGACCGACAGCGCGACCGGGCAGTCGCTCGACTCGCTGTCCGCGCCGTGGACCGACGACGCCGCGGCGCTGGCGTCGGGCCGGTCCGTGACCGTCTCCGCGCCCTACGAATCCGGCGGCGAGCCGGTCGTCGCGTTCGCCGCGCCCGTCTCCGGGGCCGACGGCGCGGTCGTCCTGACGGCGTCGCTCGAAGCCGGCTCCCACCAGTTCGAGTCGCCCTACGCGACCGGTGACACCAAGGTCGTCACCGAGTCCGGAACCATCCTGTTCGACAACCGCAAGGCGTCCATCCTCGACGAGTACGCGGCCGCCGACGGCTCGTCAATCGAGGCCATCGACGCCGCGATGTCGGGGCAGACCGGCTACGAGGTCGTCTCCGCCCGCACGGGCATGGAGCCCGGCGAGTACGCGATGGCGTACGCGCCCATCACCGGCACCGACTGGGTGGTCACCTACCACGTCCCGGCCGAGCGGGCGTTCGCGCTCCAGTCGCACGTGACGACGAACGTGATGTTCCTCGTCGCGTTCGCCGTCGGCGCGCTGTTCCTCGTCGGGGCGACCATCGGTCGCGGCACCGCGCGGTCCCTCTCGGTCGTCGCCCGCAACGCAGACGACATCGCCAACGGCGAGGTCGACGGCGACCTCCCGAACACCGCCCGCATCGACGAGATGGGCCGGCTGTACGACTCCTTCGAGTCGATGCAGGCGTACCTGACGACCGTCGCCGGGCAGGCCGAGGCGCTCGCGGACAAGCGCTTCGACGACCCCGTCCTCGACGAGGATATTCCGGGGTCGTTCGGCGAGTCGATGGGGCAGACGCACACGGAACTGGAGGCCCTCATCACCGAACTCGAAGCGACGGCCGCCGAGTTCAGCGAGACGATGGCGGACGCCGCCGACGGCGACCTCACGCGCCGGATGTCCGAGGACGCCGACAACGACGCGATGAACGAGATGGCGCGGTCGTTCAACGACATGGCCGACGAACTCGAAGCGACCGTCGCGGAGGTCGTCGAGTTCGCCGAGACCGTCGCCGCGGCCAGCCAGGAAGTCACCGCGAGTTCTCAGGAGATAGAGCGCGCGAGCCGGCAGGTCAGCGAGTCCACGCAGGTCATGGCCGAGGGCGCGCACGAACAGCGCGAGAACCTCCGGCAGACGACGAGCGAGACGAGCAACCTCTCTGCGACCATCGAGGAGGTCGCCTCCTCGGCGAGCGAACTCGAACGCACGGCCCAACACACCCTCGAAGCGAGCGAGGACGGCCACGAGGCGGCCGCCAACGCCATCGACACCATCGAGACCGTCGAGACGCAGACCCGCCGGACGGTCGACCGCATCGAGGACCTCGAAGGCGACATGGCCGAAATCGGTGACATCGTCGAACTCATCACCGACATCGCCGAACAGACGAACATCCTCGCGCTCAACGCGAACATCGAGGCCGCCCGCGCGGGCGAGGCCGGCGAGGGCTTCTCGGTCGTCGCCAACGAGGTCAAGGAGCTCGCCGGCGAGACCAAGGCCTCCGCCGAGGAAATCGAGGCGACCATCGAGGAGGTCCAAGCGAAGTCCGCGGCGTCCGTCTCCGAGATGCGCGAGACGCGCGACGCCGTCGACTCCGGCGTCGACGCGGTCCAGACCGCCCGCGACTCGCTCGACACCATCGTCGAGAACGTCCGCGAGACGACCGACGGCGTCGACGAAATCAGCCGGACCACCGACGAGCAGGCCGCCTCGACCGAGGAGGTCGCGTCGATGATGGACCGCGTCTCGGATATCAGTGACGAGACCGCCGAGCGAGCCGAATCGGTCGCGGCCGCGGCCGAGGAACAGACCGCCTCGCTCAGCGAGGTTTCCGACGGCGCGGACCGCCTCGCCACACAGTCCGAGCGGCTGATGTCGCTCGTCTCCGAGTTCACCGTCGACCACGACGCCGCGGACCGCGACGGTGCGCGCACCGGCGCTGACACCACTCCGTCCGCCGAACTCGACGCGCCGACGACCGACGGCGGCCTCGACGGCGACGGACCCGATGACGATGGCATCGACGACGACGGCCCCGACCGCTCTGCCGACGACCGTTCCGACCGACTCGACTGACGCCGCGACCCGCCGCCGAAGCGCGGCCTCGCGGCCGTCCGAACCGTCGGTTCCCGATTCGGCCCTCCCGCGCGACCACCGTTTTTCTCGACTGTTTCGCGTCCCGCAGCCGGCTGTCGGCTGTGACCGTTTTCGTACCACCTCAGTCTCACAGTTGATAATCCGGAGCGTAGCGTTATACCGGCAATCTGCGTGAGGGGAGATATATGGACCTGCTTTCGCGACTCGCGGCGCTGGTCCCGGGGGTCGGGGCTCGGACGCGGACCGACGGCGGCGCACAGGCTGACGAACGAGGGACGGTCGCGGCGGCGGCCGAGCAGTTGCACGCCGGTGCCCTGCTCGACGGCGTGGGGACGCCGGTGTTCGTCCTCGACGCCGACGGGCGGGTCATCGCGTGGAACGACCCGATTACGACGCTCACGGGCGTTCCCGCGGCGGAGGCGCTCGGGTCGGAGCACGTGAGCGAACTGTTCTACCCGGACGGCCGGCGGGCGAAGACGCTCGCCGACAAGGTGCTCGACGACCCGCGGAGCGCCGACGAGGTCCACGGCCTCGACGTGGTCGACGAGGCCAGTCGGCTCTACCGCGACGCCAGCACGATGACGGACCGACACGGCGCGGAGCGCCACATCGCCTTCACCGCCCAACCGCTGTTCGAGGGCGACGAACTGGTCGGCGTCGTCGAGGCGGTCCACGACCGGACCGACGCGGTGGAGAAACAGCGGGCGTCCGAGGCGCTCGTCGAGGAGGTATCGACCACCATCGGGAGCCTCACCGCCGGCGACCTCTCGGCCCGGGCGTCGTTCACGGACGACCGCGGCGTCCTCGAAGACGAGACGCTGGCGGTCGTCTCGGACCTCAACGAGATGGCGACCCGGTTCGACCGCCTCGCCAGCGAGGTCGACGCTACGACCGCCGACCTCGGCGGGGCGATTCAGCGGGCCGCGACCGCCGCGACCGACATCGAATCGCAGGTCACGGAGCAGGCGGACCTCCTGTCGACGGGCGCGGAGGAGATGCAGGAGCTTTCGGCCAGCATGGAGGAGATAGCGGCCACCTCCGACGAGGTCGCCTCGGCAGCGAACCAGGCCCGCGCGGCCGCCGAGAACGGCCACGAGGCCGGCCAGAGCATCCGGTCCGCGACCGACCAGGTCATCGACATCTCCGACGAACTGCTCGACAGCGTGACCGAACTCCAACAGCGCATGGTCGTCATCGAGGAGGTCGTCGAGGTCATCGCGGAGGTCGCAGACCGGACGAACCTGCTCGCGCTCAACGCGAACATCGAGGCCGCCCGCGCCGGCGAGGCCGGCGAGGGCTTCTCCGTCGTCGCCGACGAGGTCAAACAGCTCGCGAACCAGACCCACGAGCACACCGAAGAAATCGCGGACAGCATCACCGAGATTCAGGAACAGGCCGACGAGACGGTGCTGGCCTCCGAGCAGTCGCACGAGCAGATTCAGGTCGCCTCCGGCGAAATCGAGGACGTGCTCGCCTCGCTTTCCGAAATCGCCGACGCCGCGGATTCCGCGGCCAACGGCATCACCGAGGTCGCTCGCGCGACCGACTCGCAGGCGACGAACATCGAGGAGGTCACGAGTACGATTCAGATGGCCCAAGAGCACGCGACCGCCGCCGAGGCGTCGACGACCGACATCACCGACGCGACCGCCGACCAGACGGTCGCCCTCGACGCGCTCGCTGACCGGGTGGACGCCCTCGTCGGCGGCGACGCGACGGCGGTCGAGGAACTGGACGCGATGGACTTCGACGACGCGGCCGGCAGCGCGGACGCCGACGCGGATGCCGACTCGGTTCGCGCGGCGACCGACGGCGGGTCGGACGACGAGTTCGGCGGGTTCCAGTTCGACCGGTAGCGCACCCGCCGAGTCGGTCACGGGTCGGAGTCCGCGTTTCGTTCCGCGGCCGTCTCTCCGCACTCCGGCACAACGGGTATCCGTGTCGGATTCGTCGGCCAGCACGCTGCGGGTTCTCATCGCCGTCGAAATCATCATCCAACAGATACTTGGTCGATAGCGGAACTCGGTTAGAACGATGTCCGAGTCGAATCTCTCTGGTCGTGTCGCCCTCGTGACGGGAAGCAGCCGCGGTATCGGCGCTGAAACGGCGAAATTGCTCGCTGACCGCGGCGCGAAGGTCGTTATCAACTATCGCGCTAGTGAGACGGAGGCCCACGCGGTGGCCGACGAAATCCGCGACGCCGGCGGTGAGGCGCTCGTCGCGCAGGCCGACGTGACAGACGCGTCCGCGGTCGAGCAGATGGTCGAGGGGGTCATCGACCGCTGGGGGCGAATCGACGTGCTCGTCAACAACGCGAACATGCCGTTCGCGACGAAATCGTTCGAGTCGATGACGTGGGACGAGTTCTCGTCGAAACTCGACGCCGAACTCAAAGCCGCGTTCACCGTCTCGAAAGCGGTGTTGCCGCAGATGGTCGAACAGGAGTACGGCCGCGCGATATACGTCTCCAGCGGCGCCGGACAGAGTCCCTCGCCGGGGTTCATCGCTCACGGCACGGCCAAGAGCGGCCTCGACGCGTTCGCCAAGTACATCGCCCAGGAGTACGGCCCCCACGACATCACCGCGAACGTCGTGGCGCCGGGACTGGTCGAGACCGACGCCACGGCGGGTCACATCGACGACGTACGCGACCAGGTCGCGTCCCAAACCCCGCTGAACCGGGTGGCGCAGCCCGAGGACGTGGCACACGCGATTGCCTCGCTCGCCGGCGAGGGCGCTCAGTTCGTGACCGGGACCTACACGCCCGTCAACGGCGGTAGCGAGATGGAATAACGGAGCCGAACCGCGCTTTTCTCAGTCGAGGCTGATTGCGCAGCTCTCGACGTAGTCGATGTCCTCGATGGAGTCGACCCCGCCCTCGCCGCAGACGGGGCAGTCCGGGTTCGTCCGATACGGGACCGTCTCGAACGTCATGTCCATCGCGTCGTAAAACAGCAGTCGCCCGTCGAGCGCCTCGCCCTCGTCCAGCAGGAGTTTCATCGCCTCCGTCGCCTGAATACAGCCGACCGTGCCGGGGAGGACGCCGAGGACGCCGGTCGTCGCGCAGTCGGGGACCGTCCCCGGCTCGGGCGCTTCGGGGAACAGACACCGATAGCACGGCCCCTCGGGGACGAGCGTCGTCGCCTGCCCCTCGAACTTGTATATCGCGCCGTGGACCAGCGGGATTCCCTCGAAGCGACAGACGTCGTTGAGCAGGTAGCGCGTCGGGAAGTTGTCCGAGGCGTCGACCACCACGTCCGCGCCCGCGACGACCTCGTGGACGTTCGACTTGTCCACGCGGGCTTCGACCGGTTCGACCGACACGTCGGGGTTGAGCCCGCGGACGAACGCGGCGGCGCTCTCGGCTTTCGGCGTCCCCACGTCGTCGTCGCGGTGGACGACCTGCCGCTGGAGGTTGCTCCGCTCGACCACGTCGTCGTCGACCACGACGAGTTCGCCGACGCCGACCGCCGCGAGGTACTGGATGGCCGGCGCGCCCAACCCGCCCGCGCCGACGACGACGACGCGCGACGAGAGCAGTCGCCCTTGGCCCTCCGGGCCGACCTCGTCCATGATGATGTGCCGCGAGTAGCGGTCCAACTGGGTGGCGTCGAGTGAGAGCGTCATATCCCGAGGTTGGCGTCGCCCCCGAATAAAGCCGCGGCACGGGCGCGCCCCTCTCTCCGACCCCCGAACCGTCGCCGCCGGCGACGACATCGCCGGAAGCGACGCGCCTTTGGCGCTCCGCCCGTTCACGTCGGGTATGGTCGCCGAGACGACGCCCGACGAACTACGCGAGAAACTGGCCGACGACGACGAGCTCGCCGTCGTCGATATCCGAGACCCCTCGTCGTACACGTCCGGCCACATCCCCGATTCGGAGAACCTCCCGGCTGCGACGCTCGGCCCCGAGGTGTTCGACCGCGAGTGGCCCGCCGAGGTGGTCGTCTCGTGTTACGTCGGCAAGAGTTCGAAACAGGTCGCCTCGGTGCTGGACAGCAACGTCGACGCCGACGTGTCCAGCCTCCGCGGCGGCTTCGACGCGTGGGACGGCGCGGTCGAAGACGGCACCGAGAGCGAGGGCGAGGCGGACCTCGGTCCCACGTCGCCGTTCTGAGTCACTTCTGCGGACGCTTTTCGACAGCCTGCAAGCGACGCCCGCGCCTACTCACCGGGAACCGTGACGGGCGACCCGCGACGCCGGTTTCGGTTTCGAAGATAGAAGACGAAGACCGCGAGGCCGCCGAGCACCGGCAGGAGGACGAACGCGACGAAGAACCCGACGGCCCACATGTCCGCCGTCTCCATCGCGCGGCGCTTCGCGTCCCGGTATATCCACGCCGCTCCGAGGACCGCGGCGGCGACGAGTAGCGGCCCGCTGAGTTCGATACTGACCATGGGGTCGATTCGATGGTCCGGCCCCGTCCCGATAAGGATGGATGCTTCGAGACAGAGCCGCGGCTCGATGGTGGATAAAGAGAGAAATCGGCGCGGTGCGCGGGGCGTTACTTGCCGCGGCCGTTGCCGGCGCGGATGGAGGGACGGTTGTGTTCCGTGCCCTTGCCGCGGTTCTGGAGACCGCGGTTCTTCTTGCCCGCGTTGGTGAGACCGCGGAAGGCGCGGCCCTCGTGGGTGTCGTCGCAGATCCAGTTGAGGTCGTCGTCGTTCTGGATGGCCGGGTGCTCGGGGTCGACGAGGATGACTTCCTGCCACTTCTGGGAGCCGTCCTGTCCGACGCCGTAGGAGTTCAGCACGCGCAGGTTGGGGTGCTTGCGGGAGGCGCGCTCCTCCGCGATGCGCGGGATGGACTTGCGGCGGCCGATGCGGTTGACGCCCTGGCGCTTCGTGCGGCGGCCGGCCTTGTGGCGCTGTTTGCGCGCGCCGCCCTTGCGGACGGAGACGCGGACCACGATGATGCCCTGCTTGGCCTTGTAGCCGAGCTCACGGGCCTTGTCGAGGCGGGTGGGGCGCTCGATGCGCTCGATAGCGCCCTGGTTGCGCCACTCCTGTTTTCGCTGCCACTGGAGTTCGGCCAGCTTGCCTTCCTTCGGGGTCTTCCACGCTTCCTTGATGTGGGAATAGAAGCTTCGTGCCATTGTGTATCACCGCGGGCGCTTGCGATTCAGTCCGTCGGGGAACTCCCCTGAGACCACATTTCGTCCCGTGCGTGACGGGTGCCCTCTGGCGTGCCCGCGTTGCCAGCGAGTTGGCGGAACTACCAACAGGGGAGGGTTAAGGACTTCGGATTCTCACGGCGCGCGTGCCACCGACTCACGTGGTGAGGCGGCCGAAAAGGACGGTATCGAGGGGGCGCTCGATGCGGCTCAGCCTTCCATCCCGCCGAACGACAGGCCACCTTCGATGTAGCGCTGTGCGAACAGGTAGATGAGCATAATCGGCGCGGCGAACGTGAGTGCGAACGCCGAGAACCGGGCCCACGGGATGGAGTACCGGCCGACGAGCGAGTACAGCCCGACGGGCAGGGTGTAGTTGTCCGTCGAGAGCAACGTCTGGGCGACGACGAACTCGGTCCACCCGGTGAGGAAGGTGAAGATGAACACCGTCGCCAGCCCCGCCTTCGACAGCGGGAGGATGATTTCCGTGACGATTTTCCACGACGGCGCGCCGTCAATCATCGCGGCCTCCTCGTAGGAGACGGGAATCCCGTCCATGTACGTCTTCAGGAGCCACGTGTTGAACGGGACCGCGGTGGCGGCGTAGTACGCCGACAGCGCGAGTTTGCTGTCGTTGAAGCCGAACTGGACGAACAGGGCGTACAGCGCGATGAGGAGCGCGACGCCCAGCCCGCCGCCGATTTGGGTGAACAGCACGTAGCCGTACAGCACCTTCGAGCGGCCGATGAACTGCCGGCGCGACAGCGCGTACGCGCTGGGGACGATGAGACACATCGCGAGCAGCACCGTCGGAATCGCCACGGTGAGGCTGTTCGCGAAGAACCGCTTGAACTCGGAGGTCTCCGTGACCCCGTACTGCGACACGTCGAGGAACGTCAGTTCGGGCGTCTGCAAGAACACCTCGTAGCCGCCGAGGCCGAGGCTGATGCGGTAGCTCGGGACGATGAGGTCGCCGATGACCCACAGGAACGGCTCGATGGTCGGGTCGGCCGGCCACAGGCGAATCCCGCTCGACGAGTACAGCGACGCGCCGGTGCCCGAGAAGGCCCCGACGGCGACCCAGTACAGCGGGAACAACAGGAGCGCGACGACGACCGCGGCACCGAGGGTGATGCCGGCGGTCTTCAGCACCGTCGCGGGGCTGACGCGCCCCTCGCGGATGCCTTCGAGGGTGTACTTGGCGTCCTTGACCGACTCGACGGGAGCCATCGCGGCGGTCCGCGCGTCGGCGGCGAGTTCGGCCGCGATGTCGGAGATGACGCTCATGCGTCGTCCACCCCGTCGGCGAGCTGTCCTTTCTTGACGTTTAGCATCATGAAGACGCCGATGACGGCCACGGCGACCAGCATGATGGCCGCACCCTCACCGTACTTCTGGAAGCGGAACGCCTCGCGGTAGCCGTAGACGATGAGCAGTTCGTTCGTCCGCGACGGCCCGCCCTGATTGAACACGTACGGGATGAGGAACTGCTGGAACGACGCCGCGGCCGTGAGAATCGAGGCGAACAGCACGGGGCGCTTGATAGAGGGAAGCGTCACGTGCAGGAAGCGGGCGAAAAAGCCCGCGCCGTCTATCATCGCCGCCTCGTGGAGCTCCTCGGAGACGTCCTGCAAGGCGCTCACGGTGATGATGACCATGAACGGGTACGCCAGCCACGCCTCGGTGACGTTGTAGGCGAGGAAGGCCATCCAGCGCTCGGAGAGCCAGGCGATGGAGTCGAGGCCGGCCATCTGGAGGAACTGGTTGGCGAGGCCGAACTCGGCCGAACTGAAGATGCCGCGCCAGATGGTGATGGTGAAGATGCCCGGGAGGCCGAGCGGGATGATGATGAGCGCGCGCATGAACCGCTTGCCGCGGACGCGCTCGCCCGTCACCACGAGCCCGAGGCCGAGGCCGACGAGCACCTTGAGCGCGACCGACGTGGCGACGAACAGCCACGTCACGCCCATCGAGTTCCAGAACTGGCCGTCCGAGAGGACCGTCACGTAGTTGGCGAGGCCGACCCACTGCTCTTTGCCCTGGAACAGCGTGGCCGGCTCCGCGTTGGTGAACGAGAGATACACCAGGTACAGGACGGGAAACAGCATGAACGCGAGGAAGACGAACAGCCCCGGCAGTACCAACAGCAAGGGTAGGTCGTCCTTGCTCACCACCGGGCTGTCCGCGACGCGCTCGACGGCGCTGTCGACGACGCTCATCGTCCTTACTCCCAGTTAGACCGGATGTTTTCTTCGGCCTTCGTGAACGCGGATTCGAGCTCCGCGTCGCCGTTTTTCACGCTGTTGAAGGCGTCTTCGAGCGGCCCCCACACGTCGCCCATGTTCGGGTGCGTCGGGATGGGGGTGCCGAGCGAGACGGACTCCGAGAAGCCCTGGACGGCCTCGGGGAGGTCGCTGCTCGAAGCGAGTTCCTTGTGGACCGGGATGTAGCCGAACTCCTCGGCGTTCGCCGAGAGCACGTCGGTGTTCGTGGTGTACCACTCGGCGAACGCGCGGGACGCGGCCGCCGTCGCCTCGTCGCCCTCCAGCGTCGAGGTGAAGTAGAGCTGCTTGACCGTCGTGTACGGCTCGGGCTCGGCGTCGCCCTCGGGGGAGGGAAGCCGGGCGATGCCGGCGTCGATGTCGTTGGAGCGAACGTCGCCGAGGAACCACGGCCCGTTGATGGCGAAGGGCGCGTTGCCCTCGAGGAAGACGGCCGCCTGCGGGTCGTAGCCCGTGTCTTTCGGCTGGTACGGGACGAAGTTGTCGAGGATGAACTGGAACCCTTCGAGGGTCGCCTCGTTCGACAGGCCGAGTTCGACGTTCGACTCGTCGAAGTAGTAGCCGCCGAAGGCGTGCGCCCACGCGCTCATGAAGTAGGCGTCCAGCGGGTAGCTGAGGCCGTACATCCCGTTTTCGGGGTCGTGGTACTCCTCCATGATGGCCGTCATGTCGGCGATGGTCTCGGGCGCTTCGTCCACCAGCTCCTTGTTGTAGATGAGGCCGACGGTCTCCGCCGCGTAGGGGAGCGCGACGGTCGCGCCGTCGAACTGGACCGCCTCCTGTGCGGGTCGGGTGTAGACCGAGAGGTCAACGTCCAACTGGTCGCTCTGGTCCGAGAGGAAGCCGTTCTGGTAGTACTCGCCGGTCCAGTCGTGGGCCCAGTCGAACATGCCCGCGCCCTGTCCGGCCGGGATGGCGGAGGTCGTCTTCTTCCGGAGGTCGGCGATTTCGGCGGGCTTCGCCGTGTGGGCCGTCTCCGAGGTGAACGTCTCGGCGTTGGATTCGAGCGCCTTCTTCTCGGCTTCCGCGCGCTGGTGCCAGAGCGTGAACGCCCCGCTCGGCCCCGCGGACTCGGTCTCCGCTCCGGCGGTGGTCTCCTCGCTACCGTCGTCGCCCTCCGCACCGCTCTGTTCGGACGTCTGCGTCGAATCGGTCTCCGACACGCCCACGCAGCCCGCGAGTGCGCCGACGGCCGTCGTGCCTGCCAGTTGCTTCAGGATTGTGCGGCGGTTCATTGGCATAACGAATCTATGATGAACTATGTGTTCATATATTTAATAGTTCGGAATGACGCCCGCATTCGCGGCGAAAATCGCCAATGAAACGGGAATCGTGAATTCGCGGAAACGACGATAGAGAGGTTCTAAACGGTACTATCGGGTCTTTGAAATTCAATACGAACTATTGCATCACAAATTCAGAAAATAGGAAAACGATTATGGACGATGGGAACAGACGGGGAGTAATGGCACGTCTCACGCTCGAAGCGCTTCGCAAGGAGTACGACCGGGGTCGCGTCGTCGCCGTCGAGGACCTCTCGCTCGACGTCGAGGACGGCGAGTTCATCACCGTCGTCGGCCCCTCTGGCTGCGGGAAGTCGACGACGCTCCGCATGGTCGCGGGGCTCGAATCGCCCTCCGGCGGCACGATTCGAATCGGCGGCGAGGACGTCACGGACCAGCACGCCCGCAAGCGCGACGTGGCGATGGTGTTCCAGAACTACGCGCTGTACCCGCACAAGACCGTCATGCAGAACATGGCGTTCGGCCTGCGGATGAGCACCGACCTCTCGAAGGACGAGCGCCGCGAGCGCGTCCGCGAGACGGCGGCCATGATGGGCATCGAGGACCTCCTCGACGACAAGCCCGACGAGCTTTCCGGCGGGCAGAAACAGCGCGTCGCGCTCGGCCGCGCCATCGTCCGCGAACCCGACGTGTTCCTGTTCGACGAGCCGCTTTCGAACCTCGACGCGAAGCTCCGCACCACGATGCGGACCGAGATTCAGCGCCTCCAGAACGAACTCGGAATCACCTCGCTGTACGTCACGCACGACCAGGAGGAGGCGATGACGATGGGCGACAAAATCGTCATCCTCAACGACGGGAAACTCCAGCAGGTCGGCCGCCCGAAGGACGTGTACGAGAACCCCGCCAACGAGTTCGTCGGCGGCTTCGTCGGCTCTCCCTCGATGAACTTCCTCGACGTGTCGGTCGAACGCGAGGGCGACCGCCTCGTCCTCGCCGGCGACGGTCCCTTCTCGTACCGCCTGTCCGAACCGTTCTCGGCGACGCTCCGCGAGGCGACGGACGCGACCGACCTCCGCGTCGGCGTCCGCCCGGAGGACGTGGTGACTGCCTCCTCCGGCGAGAACGTCGTCGATTCGACCGTCGGCGTCGTCGAGCCCATCGGCTCGGACAACTACCTCCACCTCGACGTCGGCCCCGATTTCATCGCCCGCGTCGACTCGGACGTCGAACCCGAGACGGGCGAGACGGTCGGCGTCACCTTCGACGAGTCGGACCTCCACGTCTTCCACCCGCGGACCGGCGAGTCGCTCCTCTCCCGCGAATCGAAGCGGCGGGCGGCCCCGACGCAGCAGGCGTGAAGAAGTAGTTCGCTGTTTTCTCGCGGTCCCTCGTTGTTCGACAGCCGCGTCGCCGTCGACTTACTCCCCGTCGAAGGCGCCGTCGGCGTCGAGCGTCGCCAGCGTCGCCAGCCGAAGCGCGTGCGGCCAGCCGAGCGGCGTCGCGCTGTCGGGCGTGCCGTCGTCGAAGAACTGCTCCGCGAGGTAGCCCTCGTCGGTACAGAGCGGGCCGTCGGGGAGGACGAGGTCGAGGAGCGCACGACCCTCGTCGGCGAACGTCCCCGCCCGGTCGTCGTCGTGGGCGGCCAGCAGGGCGGCGAGTTCGACGCCGGCGTTCGCGCCCCACGCGGTCGAGACGGTCCAAACCTTCTCCGAGGACTGCTCGCGCATCCGCCAGTCGTCGCCCTCGAAGCGGACCAGCCCCTTCACCTCGCTGTCGTCGGGGTCGTGCCAGAGGCCGTCGAAGACGGACTCGACGTGGTGGACGAGTCGGTCCAGCCGGTCGTCGTCGACGGCTTCGAGTCGGTCGTAGGTCCGGTGGGCCGACGCGAGCGCGAGCGCGGCGGAGTCGTAGCGGTCGTCGAGTTCGCCGTCGGCGACGCGGAGGGCGTAACAGCCGCGGCCCTCGCTCCAGAGGCGGTCGATGCCCTCGTACACCTCGCGGGCGCGCGACGCGGCGCGGTCGGTCAGCGCCGAATCGAGGTCGGACAGCGCGAGCGCGGCGTAGGCTTCGAGGAACGTCGCGGCGGTGTGACTGAACCGGCCGGTCATGTTCTCCCACGCGTTCTGGCAGTCGACGGGGAGGCCGTCGTCGTCGAGGGTGTCGTCGAGGCTGTCGAGGGCGCGCGAGAGCGTCTCCTCGATGTCGGTGCGGAGGCCGTCGTCGGCACAGCGGTCGTGGTAGGCCGCGAGGAAGGCGATGACGCTCCCCGTCTGGTCGGCCTGATAGTCGGCGTCGTCGCCGGATTCGAGGCGGGCGTTCGCCCACCCGGGCGCGAGCGACCCGTCGAAGGGCCAGACGCGGTGGGGCCACGAGCCGTCCTCGCGCTGGGTGCGGCAGTAGGCGCGGGCGCTGCGCTCGTGCCACGCGTCGAGGCCGAGGTCGAGTCGCTCGTCGGACTCGAAGAGGAATTTCGAGATTTCGGCGTCGTCGCGGAACCACGTGTAGCCGTAGCCGCCGGAGTAGGCGTAGTAGGGGTCGAAGTCGGGGCCGGCGATGCGGAGGCCGAGCGCCCCCGAAAGCAGCGAGAGCACGCGGATGTCGTCGCGCATTGCGGCCGATTCGCGGTGGTCGGGCACCGCGCCTTCGACTTCCGTCGCGGCGCGCTCGCGGAGGTCGTCGAGGTCGCGGGCGACGAGGTCGCGGACGCGGTCCAGCGCGTCCTCGCGACCAGTCTCGGTGTCGTCGGTGAGCAGGTGGCCGACCGCGGCCGCGCCCGATTCGAACGGGACCGTGCCGACGACCGCGCCGCTCAGTTGCCCCTCCTCGTAGCAGTCGTCGGTGCGGGGTCGCGGCAGTTCGACCTCGCCCTCCGAGAGCAGTTCGTCGAAGCCCTCGGGCACGCGCCCCTCGACGTGCTCGAAGGCCGGCGACGACGCGAGGAAGTCGTGTTCCTCGGCGTGGTACGCTTCCACCGCGTCGCCGTGGGTCAGTTGTCCGACGAGCGTGTCGCGGCCGTCCGGCTGGAAGTGGACGAAGGCGACGAGTTCCACGTCGGCGTCGGTCTCGAACCGGCCGACGTGGCCGTCGTCGATTGCGAGGTCGTACTGCGTCACGTCGCCGTGGGGCGTCTCGTGGTCGGTGACGACGAGCGCGCCGTCGCCCGCGTACGACTGGCTCGCGCCCTCGTCGAACCAGTGGACGCCGGCGTCGTCGCCGACGGGGCGGACGCCGAACCGGGAGCGCTCGACGCCCCAGAGCCCGGACAGCGGGTAGCCGAAGTCGCGGAGCGAGCCGTCGGTCTCGACGTGGACCAACCGGTCGCCGAGACCCGAAAACAGGCCGCTGGTCGTCCGTCGCTCGCCCGGGAACCGCGTCGGGTGGTCTGCGTGCCGCTTGTAGTCGGCCAGCGCGTCGCGTAGTTGCATTGCTGAGTCGTGGGACCCCCGCAGATAATAATCTTGGTGTAATGTTCCTTCACACTTTCATACGGTTTCGAAACGATAACGACCCCCCTCACCCGAGGTGGGGTATGCATCACCCCGGTCCGCCGCGAGTCACGACGGTCGGCCGCCCCGTCGAACTCGCCCCGAGAGCCCCCGAACGAGACGCAACGTACCGGTGGCGCGTCCTCGACGCGCCCGCGGAGAGCGCCGCGACGGTCGGCTCGGGCCCGGTCGTCCACCTCGCACCCGACGTTCCCGGCACGTACCACCTCGAACTCGACGCGCCCGACGGCCGCCACGAACAGACCGTTCGCGCCTTCCCCGACGACCGCCGCCCGGCGACGATGGCGGTCCCCGCGGCCGCCCTCGAACCCGCGTCGCCCGACGAGGTCGCCGTCATCGGCCCGTTCAACGACCGCCTCGTCGGCCGCGACCGGCCGCGCCGCGCCGGGGACGACTACGTCCTCGACGTGGACCTCCCGCCGGGCACGCACCCGTTCGGGTTCGCCCCGCACGACGACCTCGCGGAACAGGTCCGCGGTGACGTCGAAGTCCCCGGACCGGGCCGCCCGCGGGTTCGACTCGACGGGCGAGTCGGGCAGGAGAACAGTGACGACCTCCTCGTCGTCGCGGACGCGGAGACCGCGCCCGACGCCGAGGAAGCGACGCTCGCCGTCGAGTTCCTGTTCGACGGCCGCGACGCGCTCGACCCGAGTGACTGCGAGGTCCGCGACGACCGCCTGCGCGTCCCGGTCGACACGCTCCGCGGGGTCGACTCGTCGGAGCCGGTTCGGGTCCACGCCGTCGCGGTCCAAACGACGGCCGAGTCGGGCGAGTCGGGCGAACCGTACGTCCGGCACTCGGTTCTCGACACGCTGGTCGTGGACCCCGGCGTCGTCACCGACGAATCCGGTTCCGGCCTCTCCGTCTCGCGGCCCGCGGACGCGCCCGAGTGGGCGCACCACGCGACCGTCTACGAGGTGTTCGTCCGGTCGTTCGCCGGCGAGACGCCCGACCCGACGTTCGACGAACTCGCCCGGCGGGTTCCCTACCTCGAATCGCTCGGCGTGGACTGCCTGTGGCTCACGCCGATACTGGAGAGCCACACGACCCACGGCTACCACGTCACCGACTACTTCGACACCGCGTCGGACCTCGGTTCGCGCGAGGACTTCGAGGCGCTCGTCGAGCGATGTCACGACGCCGGCATCCGCGTCGTCTTCGACCTCGTCATCAACCACACGTCGCGGGACCACCCGGCCTTCCAGTTCCATTCGACCGGCGTCCCCGGCTACGAGGACCACTACGTCCGCGTTCCCGAGCGCGAGGACTCCTCCGACATCGACTGGGGCGGCCCCGGCGCGGCGGAGCACTACTTCAACTGGACGCGCATTCCGAACCTCAACTACGACTCGCCGGCGGTCCGGTCGTGGATGCTCGACGTGGTCACCGAGTGGGCGGCGGTCGTCGACGGCTTCCGCTGCGACGTGGCGTGGGGCGTCCCCCACGGCTTCTGGAAGGAGGTCCGCGAGCGGGTGAAAGCCGACGACCCCGACTTCCTGCTCCTCGACGAGACCATCCCGCGGGACCCCGCGTACCACGAAACCGAGTTCGACGCCCACTACGACACGACGCTGTACGGGGCGCTCCGAGCCATCGGCGCGGGCGAGAGACCGGCGACGGCCCTCCTCGACGCCGTCGCCGACGCCCGCTGGCACGGCTTCCCCGACGACGCCGTGCAACTTCGCTACATCGAGAACCACGACAAGGAGCGCTACCGGAGCGCAGTCGGAGATGACGCGCTTCGGGCGGCCGCGGCCGCGACGTTCACGCTCCCCGGCGCGCCGATGATATACTACGGGCAGGAGACCGGCGTCGCGGACCGGCGCGGGACGATGCGCTGGTACGACGCCGACACCGACCTCGTGGATTTCCACCGGCGGCTCTCCCGCCTCCGCGACGCGCACGAGGCGCTCCGCGCCGGCGACGTCGAACCCGTCTCTGCCAGCGTTGCCCCCGCCGGAGACGATGGTGTCGAGGCCGACCGCGTGGTCGCGTTCGCCCGCGACGACGGCACCGACCGGCTCGTCGTCGTCCTGAACTTCGACGGGGAGCCGACGACCGTCGAACTCGGCGCGGAGACGGCCGAGACCGACCTGCTGACGGGCGAGCGAGTCGGCGCGAGCGGCGCGGCCGCGGGCGATGGGGGCGTCCGCGTCACCGTCGCCGACGCGGTCGTGCTCCGCGCCGTCGGTGATTCGAGCCATTAAGTATCATGGTCGATGACAGTCCGACCATGGACGACCGGGAACTCGCCGACCTCCTGGAGCAGTTCGGGCTCTCAGAGAAGGTCGTCGACACGTATCTGACTCTGCTCGAACTCGGGGAGGCGAAGGCGAGCCAGATCGCCGACGCGGCGGGCGTCTCCAAGCGCTACGTTTACAGCGTGAGCAAGGAACTGGAATCGCGCGGCTTCGTGGAGGTCAACGACCACGTCGTGCCGACGACGATTCGGCCCTTGCCGCCGATGGAGGTCATCGAATCGCTCTCCGAGAGCGTCGAATCCATGCGCCCCGCGCTGGAGGAGCGCTACACGGCCACCGCCCGGGACCAAGAGCGCTTCGAGGTCATCAAGTCCCGCGTGACGGTGCTCAAGCGCATCGGAGAACTCGTCGGCCGCGCCGAGTCCGAAATCACGCTGTCGCTCCCCTACGACGTGCTCGACGAGGTCGAAGACGAACTCCGGGCGGCCCGCGAGCGCGGCGTCCTCGTCTCGCTCGTCGTCAGCGGCGTCGAACCGCACGACGACCTCGCGCTCGACGGCGTGGCCTCGCTGGTGCGCGTCTGGCACGAACTCATGCCCACGATGCTCACCGTCGATTCGCGAACGGGCCTCATCTCCCCCGGCGAGATGGTCGCCCGGTCGAACTCCGAGTCGCAGGCCATCGTCTTCGCACAGCCACACCTCGGTCCGGTCATCGTCGGCTCCTTCTTCGGGAACTACTGGCCGATGGCCGCCGAGGCGTACACGACCGACCCCGACCCGCTCCCGGCGATGTACCACAACTTCCGCCACGCCGTCCTGCAAGCCGCCCTCTGCGAGCGCGCGGGCATCGACCTCGACGTGACCGTCAGCGGGCGGATGGTCCACACCGACGGCCCGACCGAACTTCACGGCCGCGTGGTGGACATCCGGCAGGGCCTCCTCGAACCCGCGAACAACTCCTTCCCGGTCGAGAACGCCTTCGTCGTCGAGACGGACGAGGGGACGTACAGCATCGGTGGCCAAGGCGCGTTCGTCGAGGACTTCGAGGCCGACGCGGTCGAGTTCACGGCGGCCGAGTAGGCGAGCGCGTCGTGCAGTTCCTTTTCGGCAGTTCGGCTGGTCTTTCTGACGCCCGTCTCACCGAGCGACGCCTCGCCGGTCAGCGTCCGTGTTTTCTCGAAAACGACATTTCGTATCGCGCAATTTGGTTTATCGGCGTCGAAACCGAGTCACGACCGGGTCGCTCGGAGACACACGAACAGCGAGAGAAAGCGGAGGGGTCTCGACGGCTCAGACGGCGAACTCGTCGACGCTCTCGAACTCGTTTCCGGCGATAGCGTCGGACAGCGCGTCGATGTCAACCTCGTCGGGCATCTCGCCGGGGTACTTGCGGCGGAAGTAGCCGACGATGTTCTTCGCGTCGCGCGCGAGGAGTTCGCGGGCGTTGTCGTGGTCGGTCGGGACGGCCTGCGGCCAGTCGAACACCGTGACGCCGCGCTCGCCGACCGCGACGTTGTACTCCGACATGTCGGCGTGGACGTAGCCGGCCGCGTAGGCGTCGGCCATCTCGGAGAGAATCAAATCGAGGACGCCCGTCACCTGCTCGGATTCGAGCTTCGCCTTGGCGAGTTCGACGCCGTCGAGCTTCGCCATGATGATTGCGTGGCGGTTGTGGTCGACTGGGCGCGGCACCGACACCTCCGGAAAGAGGGTTTCGAGCGCCTCGTACTCGCGTTCGGCCGCCTTGCGCGCGGTGTAGAGCCACGAGACGTGGTGGTTCTCGGAGGTGTAGTCGCGCTCGCGGCGCACCTCGCGGAAGTTGGTGTACCCCTCGCGGTGGAACTTCAGCGCGAGCGGCTTGAACGACTGCACCTCGAACACGTCGCTTTCCTTGCCGACGCCGAGGGGCGCGCCGAACCCCTGGATGGTGTCTCGCTGGGCGAACGTCCGGAGGGCGAGCGCGTCGTACCCCTCGACGGTGAGCTTGTACCCCTCGTACTGGATGGTCTTGCGCTCGACGAGCTCGCGGGTCATACAGCGGTCGATGCGGTAGTCGACCTCCTCGGCGGTCAGCCCCGAGTTCTTCGGCAACTTCTCCCGGTTGACCCACTCGCTGAAGCGCATGCCCTGCTCGACGCCCGAGAGGAGGTAGAAGTCCTCGGGCTCGAGTTCGGCCATGACGCCGGCGACGTTCCGTACCATGCACGTCCGTCCGTCGGCGAGGCGTAAAAGGCCCGCGAGTCGGCGTATCTCGCCCGCGATAAATCTTATATGACGATACGAAATCCGTGATGTGACGACTCACACCGTTTCGGCGGGGGAGTCTGGAAGATAGGTACCTCGCCGCAGGGCTACGGGAGAGGTGCGACGCATCGAGGATGTATCGTGCATCTCTTCGAGAGTTAATCACCAACCACAGCGTCGAGAGTGGCGAATGTCATCCCAGCAGTAATGCCGTACAAAAGTCCTCTGGAGAGGGGCTGATTCAATACGAATGAGTAGATTAGCCCTCCTACAACCCCGGATGCGACTAAGTACATAACAAACGCTGTCGGGCGTGAATCAACCCGCGAACCAGTACTGTCGCTTGACTCCGGGTCCCCCATGTGACAACCGTTCCATACTTGACAATAACGGATAAAACCTCGTTGACCGACTTGCACATCCGCTGAGCGGCTGATTCAAGCAGTGAAATCGAGCAATAACTCTCGTGTCAGCCGTCTTCGAGGCGCGGATTAGGCCGCGTCGAGGTGGAACTCGACGACCGCGCCCTCGCCGTCGTCGGTCGGGGGAAGGTGGAGTTCGCCGCCGTAGGCCTCCACAATCCATTTCGAGAGCCAGAGGCCGAGGCCGTTGCCGTGGGCGAGGTCGCTCTCTTCGACGTTCTGCTCGATGAGTTCGCGCTGGTGGTCGGGGATGCCGGGGCCGTCGTCCCCGATTCGCACGACGACCTCGCTTCCGACGCGCTCGTACGCGATTTCGACCGTCGGGGCGCTCCCGGCGTGTTCGAGGGCGTTGTCGACGATTTCGCGGAACGCGATTTGCAGCTTCTTCCCGCCGACGACCGCCGCGGAACCGTCGCCGCGGACGGTGATGGTCGCCTCCGGGTTGGCCGCCGAGCGGTCGTCGACGAGCGGGTCGAGGAGTTCGCGCAGGTCGACCGTCTCGCCTCCGTGGTCGTTGTCGACGAGTTGGGTGACGGTCTTCACTTGGTCGCTCATCGTTCCGAGGTCGTCGCCGGTCGCTTTCAGTCGCTCGCCGATGCGGACGGTCTCGTCGTCGCCGCCGTCGGTGGCGAGTCGGTCGCCCCAGCCGAGGAGCAACTGCGCGGTGTGTCGGAGGTTGTGGCGGACGAGTCGGTTGATGACCGCGGAGCGTTTGTACTGCTCCGATAGCTCGCGGGTCCGAATCCGGCGCACGTCGTTGAGGCCGATGAGGACGTGCGCGACGGCGCTCACGCCGACGACCACGGCGGCGCTGAAAAGCGGTTCGCTGACCGTCCCGCCCGCGGCCTGCTGGTAGCTCCCGATGAGCGCGAGGACGAACACGGTGACGACGACGCCGAGGAGGTTCCAGCCGGCGACGCGGGCGACGTGGTTGGTCTTGAGGTCGCTTCGGTAGACGACGGGGCCGACGGCGACGAAGAGCACGGAGATGATGAGGCCGAAGGCCGCGGCGACGAGGCCGGCGAGGTCGGATGCGACCGAAGCGACGCTGTTCGAGACGACGGCGAACAGGGCCACCCCAGTGAGACTGAGCGACCCCGCGCTAACGAGACGAGAGACGTTCACGGTTCGTTGACTCTCCTAGTGCTAATAACGCTTCTCTGAAACGAGTTGTCACTCGGCGTTGACGCGGTAGGGAAGCCCCTCGGGGTCGAAAACGCCGTCGGCGTCGCACTGCGCCGACACCGGGCCGACGGTCGCCTCGCTGTCGGTCGGATACCACGGGCGGCCGACCGGCGAGACGACGAATCGGGCGTCTCGGTCGCCGACGAACACGAGGTCGCCGCCCTCGAACGACTCCAGCGGCTCGATGCCGAGCGCCTCGGTCAGCGAGGCCACGAACGACGCCACGTCGGGGACGGCCATCCCGACCTCGGTCGCGCCGCGGAGGTCGGTCGCCGGGTCGAACTCGCCCGCGGCGTCGCCGTCGTAGCAGACGTACTCGATGACGTTGCCTTCGGGGTCCTCGAAGTAGACGGAGTCGCAGCCGAGGAAGTCGAACCGGACGCTCGGCCCCTCGTCGGTGTCGAGCACGTCCACGTCCGCGCGGTCGTCCAGCCACGCGACCACGGAGTCGACCGCGGCGGCGACGGTGAACGCGAGGTGGCCGGGGTCGGTGTCTCCGAGTTCGAACCACAGGGTCGTCTCCCCGGCGGTCGCAGAGCGCTGCGACCCGGGAACGGCCGCGAAGCCGAGCGTCTCGACGTAGAACTCACACAGCGAGATGGGGTCTGTCGCGGCGAGGGCGACGCGGGTGAACTTCATGGTTCCACGTCACCGCGATGCGGTTTAACGGAATCGCTCGCGTCAGCCGCGTCGGCCGCGTCGGCAGCGCCGGTTGCGTCGGCGGGCGCTCGGCGGAAGACCGTCGCGGCGAGACCGGGCGGCCCCGCGCGGCCGAGCGTCGAAATCGCTTTCCCCCGGTTGGACGAAGCCGACGTATGAACGATTCGCAGGGGTCGATTGCCGACCGCGAGTGGCGGGTGATTCGCGAGGAGGTCCGACCGGGACCGATGCAGATGGCGCTCGACGAGGTCGCGGGCGAGACGGCCGCGGCGGGCGGCCCCCGGACTGTCCGGGTCTACTCGTGGGAGCCGAGTTGCCTCTCGCTGGGCTACGGACAGGACCCCGAGACGGTCGACTGGGACTACTGCGACCGCGAGGGCATCGACGTGACCCGCCGACAGACCGGCGGCGGCGGCATCTACCACGACCGCCACGGCGACGTGGCCTACTCCATCGCCGCGCCGAAATCGGAGCTCCCGGGCGACCTCATGGACTGCTATCACCTGCTGTGCGAGCCGATTCTGGACGCGATTCGCGCGGTCGGCGTGGACGTGAACTTCGTCGACGACGACGTGCCCGTCATCTGGCACCCCGCGTGCTATCTGCGGGCGCTCCACCCCGCCCACGACATGGTCGCCGCGGGCCGGAAAGTCGCTGGCAACGCCCAGTACCGCCGCCGCGACGCCGTCGTCCAACACGGCTCGCTCACCTACTCGGTCGACGCCGAGACCCACCTCGGCGTGTTCGAGGGCCACGACGTGACGCCCGAGGCGTTCCGCGAGCGCGTCGTCGGCATCGACGAACTCGCGGACGCCTCCCGCGAGGCGTTCGTCGCGGCGCTGACCGAGTCGCTCTCGGAGTTCGTCGACGCCGAGGAGGGCGCGTGGACCGACGACGAACTCGACCGCGCGCGCGAGAAAGTCGACGAGAAGTACCGCGCCGACGACTGGGTGCGCCGCCGGCCGGGGTCGCGGTCCGACTGAGCGGCCGCCGACAACTCCGAAGTCCCTTTGTTCGGGTACGCCGTCGGACTCCCCATGCAAGTCGGCGCACACGTCTCGATGTCCAGTTCGAAGGTCTCGTCCGACGACGAGACGCCACCGCACGGTAACGTCGCCAACGCCGTCTTCCGGCAGGTCGCCTTCGGCGGCAACTGCGGGCAGATTTTCACCACCTCGCCGCAGGTGTGGCGCGACCCAGACATCTCCGACGAGGAGGCCGAACTGTTCCGCGAGCAGACCGCCGACAAACTGTCGGGGCCGTGGGTCATCCACTCGTCGTACCTCGTCAACCTCTGTACGCCCAAAGACGGCCTCCGGCAGAAGTCGCTGGACTCGATGCAGACGGAAGTCGACATGGCCGACAAACTCGGCATCGAGTACGTGAACGTCCACCTCGGGGCCCACACCGGCGCGGGCGAACAGCAGGGCCTCGACAACGCCGTCTCCGTCCTCGACGACCTCGATATCCCCGAGGGCGTCACCGTCCTCATCGAGTCCGACGCGGGCTCGGGCACGAAGATGGGCGACGACTTCGCCCACCTCGGCTACGTCCTCGAAGAGTCCGAGCAGGACCTCGACGTCTGTCTCGACACCGCCCACGCGTTCGCCGCGGGCTACGACCTCTCGACGGCCGAAGGCGTCGACGAGACGTTCGCGGAACTCGACGCCGAGGTCGGCTTAGAGCACCTCAAGTGCGTCCACCTCAACGACTCGAAACACGAGTGCGGGACGAACAAGGACGAACACGCCCTCATCGGAGAGGGCCTCATCGGCGAGGAGGGCATGCGCGCGTTCATCAACCACGACGCCATCGTCGACGACGACGTGCCGCTCGTCTTGGAGACGCCCACCGAGGACGGCAAGGGCTTCGCGTGGAACATCGAGCGGGTGCGCGAACTCCGCGCCGACTGAGGGTAAGCCGAGGCGGAGGGCCGCTGAGCCCCGCATCGACCGTTCCGACTGTTTTTTGGGTCGCCACGCCCGACTCCGCGTGTGCGACGTTTCTCCGAATCGTACCTCCGGCGGACGCGAGACGGTATGTGGGACGACTCCCGCGCGGCCCTCGGGGACCTCGACCTCGGCGGGCGGACCCGCATCCTCGATGTGGGCTGCGGGACCGGCGAGTTCACGCGCGTCCTCGCGGAGGCCTCGGACGCCCGCGTCGTCGGCGTCGACGCCGACACCGACCTGCTTTCTGTCGCCGCCGACCGCGCCGGCATCGAGACGGTCGCCGGCGACGCGACCCGGCTTCCCTTCGCCGCAGGCAGCTTCGATTTGGTCGTCTGTCAGGCGCTCCTCGTGAACCTCCCCGAGCCGACAGCGGCCCTCTCGGAGTTCGCCCGCGTTTCGTCGGACCTCGTGGCGACGGTCGAACCCGACAACGCCGCCGTCGGCGTCGACTCGACCGTCGAATCCGAGGCCGCGCTCGACCGCCGCGTCAGAGACGCCTTCCGCGACGGCGTGGCGACCGACGTGGCGCTCGGCGACCGCGTCCGCGGGCTGTTCGACGACGCCGGCCTGTCGGTCGTGGGGACTCGCCGGTACCACCACCGCAAGCTGACCGAGCCGCCGTACGACGACCACGACGTTCGGAGCGCGGCGAAGAAGGCGACCGGCGAGGGGTTGGACCGCCACGAGGCCGACCTCCGTCGGGGACTCGACGACGACTCCTACGAGTCCGTCCGCCGCGAGTGGCGAGAGATGGGCCGCGAGGTCGTCCAGCAGATTCGAGACGGCGAGTACCGTCGGGCCGAGGTCGTCCCGTTCGACGTGACGACGGGGCGAGTGTAGTCGGGCCTGTTCGACGGGCCGAACCGATGGCCGAGTCGCCGGCCGAAAAACGAGACTGTCTGCTCAGTAGCCGACCGCGAGCTGTTCGTGGACGGCGTCGCCGCTCTCCAGTTCGTCAGCGAAGGCGATTGCGAAGTCCTCCATGGAGATGCGGCTTTCGCCGTCCTCGTCGGCGACGAGTTCGCCGCGCGCGGTTCGGAACTCGCCGGTGCGCTCGCCGGGTTCGATGAACGCCGCGGGCGCGACGTAGGTCCACTCCAAGTCGTCGGCGTCTTCGAGCAGGCCGTACGCCTCGATGGCGGCGCTGGCGACGGGCTTCCATTCCTCGGGGAACTCCGGCGAGTCGATGAGTCGCGTGTCGGGGCCGACGTTCAGGATGCCCGCGCCGCCGGTCCAGACGAGGCGGTCGACCGAGGCGCGGCGCATCCCGTCGACGACGGCGTCGAGCATCTCGACGAGGACCTCGGGCGACTCGCCGTCGCTCGGGCCGAGCGCGGAGGCGACCGCGTCGTGGCCCGCGGCGAGTCGCGCGATTTGGTCGGCGTCGGTCGCGTCGCCGGCGACCGCCGAGAAGTCGGGGTCGTCGACGCCGTCGATTTCGCCGCTTCGGGAGACGCCGGTCACCGCGTGCCCGCGGTTCAGGAGTTCGTTGGCGATTCGCGTGCCGATTCGGCCGCTCGCACCGAGGAGGAGTACGTTCATGATGAGATGGTGTGGGTGTGGGTGTGGGTGTGGGTGTTCGTGCGTCGTGTTCGTCGTCCGGTTCGCCGCGACGATGCGGTTACATCGTCATACTTGGTCAAGGAGAGTGAGTTTAATATAGTTAAGCGAACCTCGGTGTGAGTAGGTCACGTCGATGTCACCGCACCAGAACCTCGAAGCGAAGTACGAACAGTGTCCGGTCATCAAGACGCTCGAAGAAATCGGCTCGCGGTGGCGGATGACGGTCATCCACGTACTGCGCGAGGGCGACCTCCGGTTCAACGAACTCAAGCGCGCGACGGGCGCGAACTCCCAGACGCTCTCTCGCGTGCTGGACGACCTCCAAGAGTTGGGCTACGTCGAGCGGGAGGTCGAAGACGGCAGTCCCATCGCGGTGTACTACTCGCTCACGCAGAAAGGCGAGGAACTGCTCCCGGCGTTCGACGACATCTCCGAGTGGGGCGAAAAATGGATGTCCGAGGACGGCGGTGCGGAGTCGTAAGCGGGCTCGGCCGGTAGTCAGCCGAGGAACAGGTCGACGAAGTTCCCGCTCGACTGACCGCGGTAGAGTTCGGAGTAGCCGCAGTTCGCACACGAGACGACGGTGAACTGCCGGTTCTGGATGTCGAACATTTTCGAGAGGCCGCCTCCCGTGGTTGCGATGGAGTCGATTTCGGTCTCGGAGTGGCCGCATTTCGGACAGCCGTCTCGGTCGGCGCTTGGTGGAGGGCTCATGTTGAACCGTTGAACTACCCCGGTGAAAAATGTACCTCCGAAACCACTTCCTTTCTCGCGTTCGCGAGTACGCACATGTCCGTCGGTGGTCTCGTGTTCTTCCTCTTCGCCCTCCTCAGTATCGGTGCCGCAGTCGCCCTCTACGCCGGGATTCAAGCCGAGACGCGCGACCCGCCGACGATGAGTCGCGAGGAGGCGGAGCGTCGCGCCCGCGACGAGGGGCGGCGCTACAACGAACAACGCGGCCGAGGGACCGACCGACGCCCGAGCGGAGGCGGCCGCGGCGACGAGTTCGGCCCCGACGCCGGCCGCACCGACGACCGCGGCCGCAACCGCGACGGCGACCGCGACTGGTAGCCGGGCGGCTCTGACTCGGTTTCGACTTCGAGTCGTCGCGGCCTCGACTCGACTCCGGCCTCAGACCACGTCGCCGCGGACCGACGTGCCGGTCTGTTCGGCCCGATAGGCCCGCATCGCCTCGACTGCCGTCTCGGCATCGTCGTCCTCCAGTCCGAGCATCTCCAGCGCGCCCGAGAGCGTCGGGAAGGCGAACTCGCCGTTTCGGAGCTTCGACATCGCGTCCGACGAGCGCTGGCCGTCGGCGTAGAGACAGACGCCGCGGGGGTCGAGAATCTGCTCGTAGGCCTCGCGTTCGACCGCGCCTTTCAGCCGCTGGGTGACGTTGTCCTCGAAGGAGGCGTTACACACTTCGAGGTGGACCGGTTCGTCGTCGGGGAGCAGGTGGGCGGCGAGACACTTCTCGGGGGCCGCGTAGCCGTTCGCGTTGGCTCGCAGCAGGTCGGGGTGTTCGCGCGCCCACTCGGCGCGGACGCTCTTGCCGACGCCCTTCACGCCGTGGGACCGCTCGAACGATTCGGCCGCGTCGGGGTCGCCGCGGAGGAGGATGTCTTTCGTCACGTACACGTCGAGTCGGTCGAGGGGGTCGAGACCGAGCGCCACGTCGCCGTAGACCCACACCTCGCGGACCGGGACGGGGAGCGTCTCGGACTCGACGGCGTCGACGACGGCGTCGACGCAGTCGAGGGCGGCGTCTCTGTCCATCGACTGTCCGTGGGGTTCGGAGGGTCAAACCGGTTGCGACCGAGCGTGACCGAGTGCGGTCGAGCCGCCGGGCGCGCGAGCGACGCCGCGGTCGCCCCGAGGCGAAACCCGTATCCCTCCTGCCGGGCAACCGACCGGCAATGGAGTGCGACAAGTGCGGCCGCGACGCGGTGATGCACGCGGCCTACTCCGGGGCCCACCTCTGCGACGACCACTTCTGCGCCTCGGTCGAGAAACGCGTGCGCCGCCGCATCCGCGAGGACAACATGCTCCCACGAGACGCCAGTCCCGAGAACCCACAGACGTGGGTTATCGGGCTGTCCGGCGGCAAAGACAGCGTCGTCCTCACACACATCCTCGACGACACGTTCGGGCGCGACCCGCGCATCGAACTCGTCGCCCTCACCATCCACGAGGGCATCGAGGGCTACCGCGACAAGTCCGTCGACGCCTGCGTCGAACTCGCGGAGGACCTCGACATCCACCACGAACTGGCCACCTACGAGGACGAGTTCGGCGTCCAGATGGACGACGTGGTCGAGAAGGACCCCGAGAACATGGCCGCCTGCGCCTACTGCGGGGTGTTCCGCCGCGACCTGCTCGAACGCTTCGCCGACGAACTCGGCGCGGACAAACTGCTCACGGGGCACAACCTCGACGACGAGGCGCAGACGGCGCTCATGAACTTCTTCGAGGGCGACCTCAAGCAGGTCGCAAAGCACTTCGACGCCAGCATCGGTGACTTCGAAAAGCGTCGCGACGCCGGCGAGTTCATCCCGCGGGCCAAGCCGCTGCGCGACGTGCCCGAAAAGGAAGTCGCGCTCTACGCCCACCTGAAGGACCTCCCGGCGCACATCACCGAGTGTCCGCATTCTTCTGAGGCCTACCGCGGCGAGATTCAGCAGTTGTTGTTGAAACTCGAAGAGAACCACCCCGGCACCCGACATTCCATCATGGCGGGCTACGAGGAGTTGGCCGAACTGACCGCCCGCGAGTACCGCGGCGAGGGTCGCGTCGACCTCAACGACTGCGAGCGCTGCGGGTCGAAAACCGCCGGCGACGTCTGTCGGAAGTGCCGACTCATCGAGTCGATAGAAGCGGTCTGAGCGGCTACGGAACGACACGAAACTCGTTTTCTGACGCGTCTTACGGGTCAGACAGAACCGGGTGCGGTCGCGTCGACCGAATCGGCGGCGACGCTCGCGGTCGAAGAAATCCACGTCAGCGAAAAAGAACCCACGAAACCCGACGGGCGCGGCGGCGTCCGCGCGGGTCGGACAGGGCGTTACCGGATGACGTCGAGACCGTTGTTCTTCTCGACTTCGTCGCGGCCGCCGTCGGACCACGTGCCGCTCTGGGCCGTCTGGGCTCGCTCCGAGCTATCGAACTCCGAACCCGAGTGCTGCTGTTGTGACTCTCGGGACTGGATGCTCTGACGCGACTTGTCGGCCTGCTTCTGGGTCGAGGGGCCGAGCACCTGCGCGGACTGGACGCCCGTCATGATGGCCATGACGCGGACTTTCCCCTTGTACTCGTCCTGGATGCGAGCGCCCCAGATGACGTTCGCGGCGGCTTCCAGCCGTTCGGTGATGTTGCTCGCGATTCCCTCGGCCTCCTTCAGCGTGAGGTCGGGGCCGCCCGTGATGTGGACGAGGCCACCGGACGCACCGCGGTAGTCCACGTCCAAAAGCGGGTGGTTCATCGCGTCGTTGACCACCTCTTGGGTCTTGTTTTTGTCTTGGGTCTCGCCGACGAGCATCACCGCGACACCGCCCTGATTCATGATGGTCGACATGTCGGCGTAGTCGAGGTTGATGAGGGACGGCTGCGTGATGGTCTCCGAGATGCCCTTGACGGTCTCGGCGATAATCTGGTCCATGACCGAGAACGCCTTGCCGATGGGCAGGTTCGGGACGTAATCGAGGAGGCGGTTGTTGTCCAGCACGATGATGGAGTCGGCCTCGTTGCGGAGGTTTTCGAGTCCCTCCTCGGCCTTGACCGTGCGGGCGCGCTCGACGTTGAACGGGGTCGAGACCATGCCCACGACGATTGCGCCCTGCTCCTTTGCGATCTTCGCGACGACGGGGGCCGCACCGGTCCCGGTGCCACCGCCCATCCCCGCGGTGACGAACACGAGGTCGGCGTCGCCGAGCACGTCTTTGATCGTGCCCTGTGCCATCTCGGTCGCGCGCTCACCCATCGACGGGTCACCACCGGCGCCGAGACCCTGCGTCAGGGACTTCCCGACGAGGATTTTCGTGTCCGCTTCGATCATCTTCAGGTGCTGCTTGTCGGTGTTGATGGCGACCGTGTCGGCCCCCTCGACACCGATGTTGTACAGGCGGTTGATGGTGTTGTTGCCAGCACCACCGGCACCGACGATGACGATTCGCGGGTCACCGAACTGGTCGTCGCTGTCTTCGAGCGACGACTGCGTCTGACGCTCGGCCTCGTCCCGTTCCATCGCCTCGCGAACGATATCCTGCATAGTTACACCTTTGCCCAGCCGCGCTTGCTGGTAGATTCGCGCTGTCGCTTGTCGGTCGTCTGTTCATTGAGCATATCGCGAACGGCGGAACGGATGGCTTCGGATCGGTTCGGGAACTCTCCCGTCTCGACCATCCGCTCGACCTCCTCGATTTGCTGCTTCGGAATTCGTAGTGTCACACGCTCCATGTTTACATTCCCCCGGTAAGACGGCGCGCCGCACTCGTGTGCGAGTGTCTTACACCCGAAAACCGACGGACGACGCCGGGATACGGGCCGCCGTCGGGTGGCTGTAAGACAACCGTCTTACGCGATAATCACCACAGAGGGATAGAATATAAATGTAACGGCGGTTGTAAGACAGAGGCTGAATATCCCGTATAGGGGGCTTTAATCGCCGGTTATGCTTGTTCCAGAACGTCGGCCGCGGGCGTCCGACGGCCGCAGTCGGGGCAGAACGCCCAGTCCGAGCGGAGTTCGTCGCCGCACTCGCAGAACACGCGGTGGGACGTCTTTTCACCGCAGTTCGGGCAGTAAACATGGTCTGGACCCACGGATTCGCCACATTGGCCACAGGTCATGTCGGGGTCGTCCGCGTCGCCGGACTCCAGTTCGTCCCGTGTCTTACGAACCGTACTCGGGGTCGATTCGGTGTCGACACCCGCGTTTACGCGAGATTCGCCGTTCGAACCATCGACGTTGATGTTGACGTTCAGGTCGGAGGGCGTCGGACGCTCGGACTCGCGGGCCGCCGCGGCTTCCTCGACGAGCGCCGGGAGCCGTTCGTCCAGTCGCTCGTCGACGAGTTCCTCGACCCGCGCGGAGAGCGCGCCGTCGAGACCGGCGGTGTCGGACGCGTCGTCCGCGGCGTCCGCGCCGTCGTCACGTTCCAGTTCGTCGAGGTACTGGCGGAGGGCCTCGCGCATCACCTCGCTTTTCGAGGTGTCGAGGCGGTCCAAGCGCTCGACGAGGGCGTCGTCGGCGCGGAACGTGATTTTACTCATTACTCCGGGATTATCTCGGCGGCATATCAATGTTCGCACCTGTCTGACACACAGCACACGCGGCAGCGAGAATGATAATGGTTAAACGCGTCGACCGGATACGAATCGGTGACCGCTCTTAGCTCAGCCTGGCAGAGCAGCCGACTGTAGATCGGCTTGTCCCCCGTTCAAATCGGGGAGAGCGGATTTTGCTTGCAAAATCCGGTCGAGCCGGTTTGAGCAACGAGCAACGCAACGCGTTGCGAGTGAGTTCAAATCGGGGAACGGCCCTCGTTGATTCCGTCCCGTAGTGTCCCCCGTTCCGTCGCCTCAGACCCTCACGAACAATCGGAGTATATCTCGCCGCGACCCCGTGATTTACCCCCGTCTGTTCGGAAGCAAACGGCATGGATTCTCGACCGCTCGGCACGACCGGATTCGACGTTTCCGAAATCGCGCTGGGGACGTGGCAGCTCGGCGGCAGTTGGGGCTCGGTGACCGACGATGAGGCGTACGACGCCATCGAGGCGGCGCTCGACGCGGGCATCGACTTCCTCGACACCGCGGACGTGTACGGCGACGGCGACAGCGAGCGCCGCATCGGCGACGTGCTCGCGGACCGCGACGACGACGTCACCGTCGCCACCAAGGCGGGGCGGCGGCTCGACCCCCACGAGGCCGACGGCTACAACCGCGAGAACCTCGAACGGTTCGTGGACCGGAGCCGGGACAACCTCGGCGTCGACTCGCTCGACCTCGTCCAACTTCACTGCCCGCCGCGAGAGGTGTACTACCAGCCCGAGGTGTTCGATGCCCTGTCGGAGCTCCGCGACGCCGGGAAAATCGACCACTACGGCGTGAGCGTCGAGAAGGTCGAAGAGGGGCTCAAGGCCATCGAGTACGACGGCGTGGAGACGGTACAGATAATCTTCAACCCGCTTCGACAGCGACCCGCAGAGCTGTTCTTCCGGGAGGCGGCGCGCCGGAACGTCGGCGTCATCGTTCGCGTCCCGCTCGCGTCGGGGCTGCTCACCGGCGCGCTCTCCGCAGACGCAGAGTTTGCCGAGAACGACCACCGGAACTTCAACCGACACGGCGAGGCGTTCGACGTGGGCGAGACGTTCGCCGGAATCCCGTTCGAAGACGGTCTCGAAGCCGCGGATTCGATACAGGAGGTCGTCCCCGAGGGCGTCTCGCTCGCGCAGTTCACGCTCCGCTGGATTCTCTCGTTCGACGCCGTGAGCACCGTCATTCCCGGGTCGAAGACGCCGGAACACATCCGCGATAACGTCGCCGCGGCGTCGCTCCCACCGCTGTCAGCAGACCAGTTCGAGCGCGTCGAAGAAGTGTACAACGCGTACGCGCGAGAGCACGTCCACCATCGGTGGTGACCTGAGACCGCGGCCGAACCCCCCGCTTCGCTATATTCAAGTACAGTTTCGCCAATGAAATTCTAGTGGCAGTCACGTTCGACCTCTTCGGCACGCTCGTCGACGCCGAGTACCCGTCAGACCCCGGTTCGGCGGTCGCGGACGCGCTCCGCGAGTACGGCGTCGCCGTCCCCGACGACTGGGACGACGCCTACCGCGAGGTTCACATCGACGCGCCCGAGGGCGCGGAGGTCCCGCTTCCGGCGCACGTCGCCGCAGCCCTCCGGTCTCGGGGCGTCGACTCGCCGGACAACGCCGCGCGGCGCGCGGTCATCACGGCGTTCGACCCCGAGGTGACGACCCGTCCCGGCGCGGTCGACGCGGTCGCGGCTGCCCGCGAGGCCGGCGCGGTCGGCCTCCTCTCGAACTGTTCGGTCCCCGAACTCGTCGCGCGGACGCTCATCCGGTCGGACCTCGACCGGCGCGGCTTCGACGACATCACGACGAGCGTCGCCTGCGGCTGGCGGAAACCCCACCGGCAGGCGTTCGAGGCGGCGGCCCGCGGCCTCGGGGTCGACGCGGCCGAGTTGCTCCACGTCGGCGACGACCCGGACGCAGACGGCGGTATCGAGGCGGTCGGCGGCCGGTTCGTGAACCTCCGGGAGACGACGCTCGAATCGGTCGCGGCGAGGCTGCGAGCCGGGGAGGACCCGTGCCCGTGACCGCCGCGGCCGCCGTCGTCGCCGCCGCGGCGCTGGACCGAGGGTTCGCCGAACCGCCGGCGCGCGTCCACCCGGTCGCGCTGTTCGGCCGACTCGTCTCGCCCGTCGACCGCGAGTGGTCCCGTCCGACGCTCGTCGGCGCGGTCGCAGCCGTCGCGCTTCCGGCGCTCGCCGCGGGCGTCACTGCGGCTGTGACGTGGGGCGCGACGCTCGTCTCGCCGTGGCTCGGCGCGGCCGTCGCGGCGCTCGCGCTGTTTTCGACCACGAGCCTCCGGATGCTCCTCGACGCGGCCGCGGCGGTCGTCTCGGCTACGGCGGACGAATCCGACCTCGATACCGCCCGGTACGAACTCCGGGCGCTGGCCGGGCGCGACCCGTCGTCGCTGTCGGCGGCCGATATCCGGAGCGCCGCCGTCGAGAGCGCCGCCGAGAACCTCGCCGACGGCCTCGTCGCCCCGTTGCTCGCGTTTACGCTCTTCGCGCCCGTCTCGCTCCCGCTCGCGGTCGGCGCGGCCGCGTGGGTGAAGGGCGTCAACACGCTCGACTCGATGCTCGGCTACCGACACAAGCCGGTCGGCCGCGTCCCGGCCCACCTCGACGACGCGGTGATGTGGCTTCCGGCGCGCGTCGCGGCCGTCTTACTGGCCGTCGTCGCCGGCGCGCCGGCCACGGTGACGCGGGTCGGCGGGTTGGCGCGACGACCGTCGTCGCCCAACTCGGGGTGGCCGATGGCGACGCTCGCGGTCCTGCTCGAGACGCGACTGGAAAAGCCCGGGCACTACCTGCTCGACGGGGGGCCCGAGGCTCCCGACGCGGCGACCGCCGCGCGGGGCGTCCGACTCGTCTCGCGGGCCGGCCTCCTCGCGTTCGCCGTCGCGGGGGTGGTCGCGTGGTTCTGACCGCCCTCCGCGGCGCGCTCGGCTTCCTCACTCGCCTCCCGGTCGGCGGCGACGAGGCGAACTGGGACGCCTTCAGGCGCGCGCCCGTGGCGTTTCCGCTCGCCGGCTACGTCGTCGGCGCGCTGGCCGCGCTCCCGTTGTTGCTCCCGTTGCCGATTCCGACCGCGGCCGCGCTGTACCTCGTGACGCTGTATCTCGTGACGGGCGTCACCCACGCCGACGGCCTCGCGGATCTCGGTGACGCCGCGGTCGTCCACGGCGACGCCGACCGCCGGCTGTCGGTCTTGAAGGATTCGCAGACGGGCGTCGGCGGCCTGCTCGCGTTCGGGCTGACGCTCGTCGTCCTCGCGCTCGGCGCGTTCGGCCTCGCCGGTGCGGGCGGTCGCGTCGGCCTCACGGCCGCCGTCGCAATCGCGCTCGCCGCCGAGGTCGGCGCGAAAGCCGGCATGGCGACGCTGGTCTGTCTCGGCGCGCCCGCCCACGAGGGACTCGGCTCGGCGCTCGTCGGCGAGAACAGTCCGTCGGGGCTGCTCGCCGTCGCCGTGGCCTGTCTCCCGGTCGTCGCGCTCGCGCCGGTCACGGGCGGCCCCGCCGTCGTCGCGGCGCTCTGCTGCGGGCCGGTCGTCGCGCTGCTCGTTCGCTCGTGGGGCCGCGCCCGCCTCGGCGGCGTCTCGGGCGACCTGCTGGGCGCGACGAACGAACTGGCCCGCGCCGCGGCCGTCCACGCGGGGGTGGTGACGTGGACGCTCTCGTGATGTGCGGCGGCCGCGGCACCCGCCTCGACGCGCCGGTCGAAAAGCCGCTCGTGGACATCTGCGGGCGGCCCATGCTCGACCGAGTCGCGGCGGCGCTCCGCGAGTCGAGCGCCGAGACCGTCCGCGCCGTCACCTCGCCGCACACGCCGAACACCCGCGAGCGCGCCGCCGACCTCGGTCTCGACCCCATCGAGGCTCCCGGCGACGGCTACGTCTCCGACCTCGGGTTCGCGTTGGCCCGCGTCTCCCGGCCGGTCGTCACCGTCGTTTCCGACCTCCCGCTCGTGGCCCCCGAACACGTCGACGCGGTCGTTTCGGCCGCGGACGGCGGGGCCGCCACCGCGTGCGTCCCCGTCGAACTGAAGCGCGACCTCGGAGCCAGCGTCGACGACGCGCTCGTCTTCGACCACGAGGGGACCGCCGTCTGCCCGACCGGGCTGGGCGTCGTCGGCCCCGCGGACGCTGAGGCGGGCACCCCTACTGACACCGACACCGAAACCGACACGCACTCGACCATGTACCTCTCCACAGACACCCGACTGGCACTCAACGTGAACCGCCCGACAGACATCGAACTCGCGGAGGACCGATGCGAGTAGTCCTCGTCGCCGGCACG
Source organism: Haloferax sp. Atlit-48N (assembly GCF_003383015.2). Lineage (NCBI taxonomy): Archaea > Methanobacteriati > Methanobacteriota > Halobacteria > Halobacteriales > Haloferacaceae > Haloferax > Haloferax sp. Atlit-48N. The sequence goes on from NZ_CP137689.1 coordinate 545,373, forward strand.
ACCGAGACGGCGAAGATACCCGGCATCAGCGCCGCCGGCGCGGAGCCGTCGCTCGTCGGCCACACGCCGAGCGCGGACGCCGAAATCATCGAGTACGGCGAGCCCGTCCGCTCGCCGGTGACGCCGGTCAGTCCGACGGGCTGTCCGACGCCCGCGGCCGTCACCCGCGCCGTCAAGCAGCTCACCGGCTTCGACGTGCTCACCGTGGACGCCGGCCTCGCGAAGCCGAGCGCCGCGCCGACCATCGACGTGGGCGCGCGACCCGGCCGCGACATCCGCGAGAGCGAACCGGTCCCGACAGCGCCCGGCGCGTTCGAGGCGGCCCGGCGGATGGGCCTCGCGCTCCCCGAAGACGAACTCGTCATCGGCGAGACCGTCCCCGGCGGGACGACCACCGCGCTCGCCGTGTTCCGCGCGCTCGGCGAGGAGTTCCCCGTCTCGTCGTCGCTCCCGGACAACCCCACGAGCCTGAAAGAGGAGGTCGTCGCCGAGGCGTTCGAAGCCAGCGACGTCGAACCCGGCTTCGCGGCTCACAAACCCCGGCGCGCCGCCCGCTACCTCGGCGACCCGGTGCTTCCGGTCGTCGCCGGCCTCACCGTCGGCGCGCTCGAAAACGGCATCGACGTGACGCTCGGCGGCGGGACCCAACTGCTCGCGGCCGCCGCGCTCGCTCGCCACGCCGGCGCGAACGGCGACCTGACGCTCGCCACGACCTCGTACCTCGCCGAGGACGTGCCCGAGTTGGCCGACGCCGCCGAGGCGTTCGACCTCGAACTGACGGTCACCGACCCCGGCTTCGAGACGCACCCGCTGGACTGCTACGACGCGGGCGAGGCAAAGGAGGGCGCGGGCATGGGCGGCGCGCTCATGCTCGCCGACCGGATGGGCGTCCTCGACGACGTGGAGGCGGCCACGCTCGACGTGCTCTCCACGCTGGACCCCGAAGCCGTCGAGACCGGAACCGGAACCGCGGCGGCCGACGCCGGCGGAGCCGACGCTGGCGGCGTCGACGCCGACGCAGACATCGACGATGGACCCTGAGTCCGTCCGGGCGGGGAGCCGCGTCCCCCACGGCGGGACGACCGACCCGACCGTTCTCGACTTCAGCGCGAACACGAACCCCGAGCGCCCCGACGGCGTCGAGGCGGTGTACCGCGAGGCGTTCGACGCCTCGACCCGCTACCCCGACGACGACTACGCCGACTTTCGGGGGGCCGCCGGCGACTACGTCGGCTGTGTCCCCGAGGCGGTCGTGCCGACCGCCGGCGGCCTCGAAGCCCTGCGACTCGCGTTCGAAGTGACGCTCTCGCCGGGCGACACCGCGCTCGTCCCCGAACCGAGCTTCGGGGAGTACGACCGCGAGATTCGCCTGCAAGGGGCGGAGCCGGTGGCGGTCGCCCACGACGCGATTCTCGACGCCGACCCCGCGGACCACGCGGTCGCGGTCGTCTGCACGCCGAACAACCCGACGGGCGAACTCGCGCCCGCCGACGACCTCCGGGCGTTCGCGGCGCGCTGTCGGGAGGCGGAGACGACGCTCGTCGTCGACGAAGCGTTCCTCGATTTCACCGACGAGCCGAGCCTCGCGGGCGAGCCCGGCGTCGTCGTCGCCCGGTCGCTGACGAAGATGTTCGGGCTGCCGGGCATCCGCGCCGGCTTCGCCGTCGCCACCGGCGACCTCGGCGACCGGCTCGCCGTCGCCCGGCGGGCGTGGTCGCTCTCGACGCCCGCGGCCGCCGTCGGCGCGTACTGCATGGACGACGCCGAGTTCGTCTCGCGAACGCGAGCGCGCGTCTCGGCCGAGCGCGAGCGACTCCGCGAAACGCTGTCCGACGCCTTCGCGGTGTCCCCGTCGGACGCGCCGTTTCTCCTCGTGGACGTCGGCGACCGCGACGTCGACGCGGTGGTCGAGACCGCCCGCGACCGCGGGGTCGCCGTCCGGGACGCGACGACGTTTCCGACCCTCGACTCGCACGTCCGCGTCGCGGTGAAACGCCCCGACGAGAACGACGAACTGCTCCGGGCGCTCGCCGCCGTCGCCGACGATGTTTGAGACGGCGCGCCGCGACGGCGTCTGCCGACTCGCCCGACCGGAGACGCGCTGGCTCTCGACGGGCTACGCCGGCGGCGACTCGCGGGCGGACGCCGCGTTCAACGTCACCGTCCCCGAGGGCTGGCCCGAGACCGACCTCGACGCGTACGTCGAACGGCGGCTCTCGGCGGCCGGCTTCGACGAGCGCGGGCCGACGCTCCTGACGGGCGTCGGGCAGGAACACGCCCGGCGCGCCCGGTTCGGCCCGGTCGAAGTCGTCGCCACCGCGGGCGTGTCGAATCCGGCGGAACTCCCGATAGACGACGACCCGCGCGAGTGGGGAGACGCGTCGGACGCGCCTGACGCGGCGGCCGGCGACGACCGAGACGACCGAGACGACCCGGTCGGAACGGTCAACGTCTTCGTCGGGACGACACGGTCGCTGGAGCCGGGCGCGCTCGCGAACCTCGTCGCCGTGGCCGCCGAGGCGAAGGCGGCGACGCTCCTCGCGCGCTGCGGCGCGCCGGGGACGACGACCGACGCGGTCGTCGCCGCGTGCGACCCCGCCGGCGACCCGGCGACGTTCTCGGGGAGCGCGACCGAGGTCGGCAACGCGGCCCGGGTCTGCGTCCGCGACGCGGTGCTCGCGAGCCTCGGTTCGCGGTACGACGCCGGGCCGATACCGCGGGGCGTCGACGAGGCGAACTACGGCGTCGTCGCTGACGACCGCGCGACCGTCGCTCCGATTTGAGAACCGCCGGCGAAACGCGTTTCCGGCCGAAGAATCCACGGTGGTAGCTAAGTGGTCCCCGGAGAAGCCTTGATTATGGTTGGTAGCTAGCAGGTCGGTATGGACCCCGGTTCCGTTTCCGACGTCGACCACGTGACTCACGGCGGGACCGCCGACCACTCGCTCGTCGATTTCAGCACCGGCTCGAACCCCGAACACCCGTCCGGCCTCGCTGGCGTCTACGAATCGGCGCTCGCCACGGCGCGGCGGGACTCGCTGGACGACTACTCGCGGTTCCGCGTCGCCGCCGCGGAGTTCGTCGGCTGCAACCCCGACGAGGTCATCCCCGCCGCTGGCGTCATCGAAGCGCTCCGACTCGCCGTCGGCGTGACCGTCTCGCCCGGCGACAGCGTGGCGCTTCCGGCCCCTTGCTGCGGCGAGTACGCCCGCGAAATCCGGCTTCAGGGGGGCGACCCGGTCCACGTTCCGCACGACCGCCTCCTCGAAACCGTCGACCCCGCCGAGCACGCGGCGGTGATTCTCAGCTATCCCGCCAACCCGGTCGGGACCGCGTACCCGCGAGACGAGCTTCGGGCGTTCATCGACGGCTGTCGCCGGGCCGACACGCCCGTCATCGTCGACGAGACGTACCTCGGCTTCACGCGCCTCCCGAGCACGGCCGGCCTCGACGGCGTCATCGCGCTCCACTCGGTGACGAACGTCTTCGGCGTCCCCTCGCTCCGCGCGGGCTTCGCGGCCGCGACGGGCGACCTCGGTGACCGGCTCTCGCGGGCGCGCTGTTCGTGGGTGCTTTCGGCTCCGGCGGTGGAGGTTGCGACGTTCTGTCTCGAACAGGAGGCTTTCCTCGAAGCCACGCGGAACCGGGTCGAACGGGAGCGCCCGAGGGTGATTGCGGGGCTGGACCGACTCGGCTACGACCCGCACCCCGCCGACAGCGCGCTCGTGTTGTTCCGCGCCGACGACGTCGATTGCGTCCTCCGCGAGACCCGACGGCGCGGATTCGCCGTCCGCGACGCCCGCGACTATCAGGGCCTCGACTCACACGTCAGAATCAGCGTCCGCCGCCCGGACGAAAACGACCGCTTGCTCGACGCGCTCGCCGAGGCGTCCTGAGCAACCGCGTCACCCACCGACGCGCTCGCCGGGACGCGAACGCCGACTCACCGACGACTCACCGACGACTCGCCGCCGAGCCGACGCCAGCCGACGGTCGCAGTTCCGTCCCGGATGGGGCCGCGGAACTCGGTTGCACGCCGCGATTCGAACCGCCGTCACCGATTCAGGTACACGATGAACGCGATGGTGAGGAGGGTCGCGTACACCGCGAACGTCGAGTCCTCGACTGCGAAAGCGAACGATTGGATGACAATTCTGAACATCGGTGGTCGTTTCACACACTGTTGGCCTCACTATTAATGCTTGTTACTGGTTGACACGATATTCGTCGGCGCGCGTCCACCCCCGTTCCGAACACTTATGCGAAATCGCCGGGCACGTGGGGGCATGGTCGAGGCGTTCGCCGTCGCCAGCGGGAAGGGCGGCACCGGGAAGACGACGAGTACGCTCGCGCTGGGGATGGCGCTCGCCGAGGAGTACGACGTGACCGTCATCGACGCGGACACGGGCATGGCGAACCTGCTTTTCCACGCCGGATTGGACGACGCCGACGTGACGCTCCACGACTTACTCATCGACGACCACGACGCCGCGGTGTCCGACGCGGTGTACGAGCGGTTCGGGCTGTCTGTCGTCCCCTGTGGGACGAGTCTCGCGGCGTTCGAGGCCGCGGACCCCGGTCGCCTCCGCGACGTGGTCGCCGAGCTCGCGGCCGACACGGACGTGTTGCTCCTCGATTCGCCCGCCGCGCTCGGTTCCAAGAGCGCGGTGCTCCCCGTCGTCCTCGCGGACCGCATCGTCGTCGTCCTCCAGCCCACCGTGCCGTCTCTGTCCGACGGGCTGAAAGTCCAGGAGTACGCCCACTCCTACGGCACCGACACGGCGGGCGTGGTGTTCAACCGCGTGCGCCCCGACGAGAACGTGGAGACAATCGCCGAGCAGGCCGGCCGCTACTTCGGGGGACAGACGCTCGCGTCGGTCCCCGAGAGCGACGCGGTCCGCGCGGCCCGCCGCGAGGGAAAACCCCTCCTCGCGCACGCCCCCGACGACCCGGCGGCCGACGCCTTCCGCGAGGCGGCCGCCCGACTCGACGTGCGCGACGGCGACGGCCGCGAGGTCGCAGAGCGGTTCAAAAGCGCCGTCGTCCCCGAGCGAATATGAGAATCCCGCGGGGCGAACTCCGTCGGTCGCGCGTCGTCGACGACGCGGCGGCGGTGCTTCGGACGGTGCTCGACGAGGAACTCACCGGCTACGTCGTCTTCGAGCCGCAGGACGCGCTCCTGCTCGGCGAGACCACCCGCGGCGTCGTCACGTTCGAAGACGGAGTTCCGGTCCTCGCCTACGACACGGAACGCGAGGTCGGCGGCCGCGACGGGCTGGAGGGGTTCGCCGTCACCGGCCCGACCCGCGCCGCGGTCCACGCCGTCGACGCCGCGGAGCTCGCGGACGCCCACGAGGTCGAGGCGTTCCGCGTCCCGCCGGGCGAGCCGGCCCGCGTCCTCGCCGGCGACGAGCGGTTGGCGACGAAGACCCTCGACGCCGCCCCCGCCGCGCGCCGCGAGGAGAGCCGCGACCAGAGCGCGGTCGAAGCGTTCCTCGCCGACGCCGACGCCATCGAGGAGATTCGGTCCGAGGCCCGCGAGGAGGCCCGCGCGAGGGCGTCGGAGTGGGGGCTCGACGACGTGCTGGCGGACGACGCCGACGAGTCGGCCGCGATAGACGCCGGCCCGGATAGTCGCTGACACGCTTCTCGACGGTTGAGAACCGTCTTCTGTGGCTATCGCTCTGCGGCGTCTCTCTCTAGGTATGTCCACCGAGAAATCCCAGACCCGGAATCAGACCCTGACGTTCGCCGTCGCCGCGGCGGCCGAATCACCGACCGAGACCCGCGTCTCCGTCCGCGACTTCGAGTTCGTCGTCGACGAGCCCGAATCGCTGGGCGGGGCGAACGCCGGCCCGAACCCCGTCGAGTACGTCCTCGGCGCGCTCGCCGGCTGTCTGAACGTCACGGCCCACGTCGTCGCCCGCGAGATGGACCTCGACGTTCGCGACCTCGAAATCGCCATCGAGGGCGACCTGAACCCCGCGACGTTCATGGGCAAGCGCGACGACGGCCGCGCCGGCTACGAGGAGATTCGCGTCGCGGTCACCGCCGACGTGGACGCCGACGAGGCGACCATCGACGCGTGGCTCGCCGCCGTGGAATCGCGCTGCCCGGTCAGCGACAACCTGACCAACGCGACGCCGCTCACGCTCTCGTTCGACCGACGGTAGGTGTCGTCCTCGCCTCGCCCACGCGGGGATAGAGCCAAACCGCCGTCGTCCGTAGTTCTCCTGTGACCGTTCTGCGCCTCCTTCGACTCCGCCGGCCCGCCGACTTCGCGGACTGGTACCGAATCGGTGCCGAGTACGTCCACGACGTGGCCGCGGGCATGGGACTCCGCGTCGGCGATTTCGAGTCGCGGGTGGTCCGCGCGACGGACGCCATGCGGGCGGGGCGGACCGACCTCCCACCGGACCTCGCCCGCTCCGTCGCCGCAGACCTACTGGCCGACGCGGCGTTCTGCGACCCGTTCTGTCAGTGGATGCCGCTGTGGTACGAACTCGGCCTCGCGGCCCCGTGCGCCTACGCCGACTACCGACTCCGGCGGGTCGCCGAGCAGTACGCCGACGACCTCCCGCACCTGTCGGTGCCGCGGTTCTCCCGCCCCGAAGACGTGTACGTCGACGGCCGCCCCGCGACGGCGTGCGTCGACGGCTTCGCCGAGCGGTTCGTCCTCGCCGACGCCGTCCTCCACCTGGAGTGGTTCGTCTACGTCGCCCGCGAGTCGGGCATCTTCGTCCCGCCGCTGTTGGTCGAGCGAACCCGCGAGCAGACCGTCGCCTACTACGCCGGCCGGCGGGAGGAACTCGACCCCGACGTGCGGAGCTTCCAGCGACTGCTGTTTTCGGACGACGAGTGGGTCCGCCGCATCGCCGACGTGTACGACCTCGACAGCGTCCTGTTCGACTACTGGGAGCGAATCCTCGCACAGGAGCGCCGCCGCCTTTCGACGTTCGACGGCTGACCGTTCGGCCGCCAGCCGTGTGTTCTGAACACACGCAGCATATGACATTTGAAAAATGTTTTAATGGAGGACGTTGTAGTGTCTACTGCAGGTAGATACCTGCACTTGGGTTGCGTATACAGGGGAGGTTTTCCCCAGTGTCCGTGGAGTGCGGGCGGGTGCCCGGTCGTCCGCGCTCTTCCTTCTCATCCGTCGAGCCGTGCGGCCGCCGCGCAAAACATATCGGTCTCGGCGGGTCTCACGCCGTGGGCGGTTCGACAGCGCCGAGTTGCGTGAGCATGCCGAGCATGTCCGGTTGGACCCACCGCTCGGCAATCACGCCGTCTTCGATGCGGGTAAACACCATGTTGCCGACTTCGATGGGCTTCCCGGTCGGTTCGATACCCATGAACGCGCCGTCGTGGGTCCCGCGGAGCGTGACGCGCATGGCGACCGTGTCGCCGTCGGTAATCGCGTCTTCGACCGTCGCGGAGAAGTCGCTGAACGACTCCTTGAGTCCCGAAATCTGGGCTTTGAGTTCGTCGCGTCCGCGGACCTCCCCGAGCGGACTGTGGTCGAGGACGTCCTCGGCGCAGATTTCGTCGATGAGGCCGACGCTCCCCTCGCTCGCGACTTCCTCCGGGAAGCGTCGCGCGATTCGTTCGTTCCCCGTCGGTGTCGGTGTCGGTGTGCTTGCTGATGCCATTCTTGTTCTCTCCTCTCCGTCGCACCCGTCCGCAGACCGCAGCGTTCTCGCGTACCGCCGGCGGCGGATACACCGAACCCTACGCTGTGTGAGCTGTTAACTATTCTCTATGCATCTCTCGGCGTCCAGCAGACAGTACTGCTCTTAACAGACACAACAAAGGGACAGAAGACGAGCGTCGTTTGGTTCTCTCGAATTGAGTTTTGGACGACCTCTATCGAATCTCCAATACGCTGTGTAACCGAAATAAGTAGTGGCAATTCGCGAGTGATATCTTCGGACTTAGATTTTTCAAACACACGCCCCCTGAATTCCCCCGATTCGATACTGTATGACATATGCATTACTCTGTTCTCGGGTCGACCTCCCGGCGCGGTAATCTTTGTAGCGAACCTGTGCACATTTCGGGCCGACGCGCGTACGGCGAACCCTCAGCGATGACTCTCTCACAGCAGACGGGGCGGCGGCCGCGCCCGGGGCCGGTGCCCGACCCGTTCGAACGCAATACGTATATGGGTGTGCTCGCACGAACTTCGACAATGAACGACGCGTTAGTACGGTGTTGGACAGATGAGTGAGGTCCACAACGACGTGCAGGCGTACACGCTTCGACTCGAACTGGTCGACGAACCCGGCGAACTCCTGCGGTCGCTGCAACCCATCGCCGAACACGGGGGGAACCTCCTCTCGATTTTCCACGAGCGCGGCAACGTCACCCCGCGCGGCTACATCCCGGTGGAAGTCGACATCGAGGCGACGCCCGACCGCTTCGACAACATCGTCGAGGGGCTGAGCGACGCCGGCATCAACGTCATCCAGGCCGGCACCGAGCGGTACAGCGAGCGCCTGACCATCATCCTCTCGGGACACCTCATCGAGACGGACCTCTCCGACACGCTGACGCAGATCGAGGCGACGCGGAACGCGACCGTCACCGATATCTCGCTGTCCGCACCCGCCGGCTCTATCGACGTCTCCAGCGCCCGCTTCCAACTGGCCGCCGAATCGGGGTCGACCGAAGACGTCCTCTCGGCCATGCGCGACATCGCCGACGAGAAGGACCTCCAGCTCGTCGAGCCGCTGACTGTGGGGGGTCGCGCGTGAGGCTCTGCGTCCTCGGTGCCGGTGCGGTCGGCAGCGCCGTCGTCGAACTCGCCGCCGAACACGGCCACGTCGTGACCGCGTTCGCTGACTCCGACAGCGCCGTCGTCGACGCCGACGGCATCGACGCCGACGCGGTGCTGTCGAAGAAGCGAGAAGACGGCGTGGTCGGGGATGCCGACCCCGAATCGGTGTTCGACGCCGACTACGACGTGTTAGTGGAGGCGACGCCGACGACGCTCGGTGACGCCGAACCCGGCTTTTCGCACGTCGAGCGCGCGCTAGCCGACGACTGCCACGTCGTCTTGGCGAACAAAGGCCCGGTCGCGGAACGCTACGCCGACGTGCGTGCGCTCGAAGCCGACAGCGAGGGGACCGTCCGCTTCGGCGCGACCGTCGGCGGCGCGCTCCCCATCCTCTCGACTATCGAGGACGTGGGCCCGTCGCGCGTGTCGGCGGTGTACGGCGTGCTGAACGGGACGGCGAACTTCGTCCTCTCGCGGATGGCCGCCGAGGGACTCGACTACGAACACGTCCTCGCGGAGGCACAGGACCTCGGCGTAGCGGAGGCCGACCCGGCCTTCGACGTCGACGGCACGGACACGGCGCTCAAGGGCGTCATCGTCGCCAACGTCCTCGCCGAGGGCGAGACGGAGTTCACGCTCGGCGACGCCGAAGTCGAGGGGATTCAGGAGCTCTCGGGGGGGATGCTCGACCTCGCGCAGGAAGACGGCCAGACGATTCGACTCATCGTCGAAGTCGCGGACGGTTCGGTCCGCGTCGGCCCGCGACTGGTGTCCGCAAACGGGGCGGTCGCCCCGTCGGGGACGGAAAACGCCGTCCAAATCGAAGCCGACTACTGCGGCCGACTGGGCATCACCGGGCGCGGGGCCGGCGGTCCAGAAACGGCGAGCGCGGTGCTGACGGACGTCGAGCGGCTTGCCGACTGACGCCGGGCGACGAGTACGAGTTCGCGGCGAGAAGAGATGAAACGAGTCTGCTGCGGGCGGCCGCAGGTCGCCGGCGTCAGTCCGAGAGCGTCAGTTCCTTCGGCACCGACACCTCGCTCCGAATCGTGTCGATGACCTGTCCGTCGACGCGCTCGTTTTTGGTGAGTTCGATGAGCGAGGCGAGCTTTTCGAGCGGAATCTGCCCCGGCGCGTAGTCGTTGTCGTCCGCGAGGAGGGGCGCGTAGCCGAGCTTCGACCCGTAGAGATGGCCGATGACGCGGGTGTGACTCCCGAGTTCGCCCATCGAGATCCCGGCCACGTCGATGCCGCGGTTGGTCGCGTCGTTGACGGCCTCCAAGAGCGTGAGCGTGTCGCGCTGGTTTTGGGGGTACACCGCCACCTTCGCAACGTCACCGAACTCCGCGCACTGCTCGATGATGGCGTCGAGCACCTCGCGGTCGGGCGTCTCATCGAAGTCGTGATGCGAGATGATGAGCTGCACGTCGTTCTCGCGGAACTCGTGGGCCAGCCACTCCTTGGCGCGGACGGTTTCGAGTTCGATGTCGACGAACTCCACGGCGTCGTACCGAGATGCGGAAAACAGGTCGTCCAATCGTCCGGTGTCGCTTGCCTTCCCCCCGAACCATCGTGCGCGATTGGTCGCGATTATCGGGAGTTCGCCGTCGTACGCGGCGAGTTGTTCGAGCGGGTCGTCCGCTTGGTCCATTCGGAATTCGATGAGGTCTGCCACCCCTCGTGCGTCTACCTCTCGTGTGAGGTCGTTTGTTGTCGCCGCCAGTGCAGACTCGTCGAGTTTCATGTGAACGCCTATCATCCCATCGCCTATAAATCTTAGCTGTCGACGCAAGAGTTCTCACCCCCTCGTAGGCGGTGAGAGACGCCGTTTTCGGCGGTTTCTCCGGAATGTTCATCGAATATATCGGCTATGAGCCGACGATTATGAGGCGCTGATTTGAACACTGTCGAGAAACCTTCGGCGTTCGGCGTCAACGCTCGGCTATCTGTTCTCCGACGACGCGACCGGACACCGGCAGTCGGCGTCTGCCGGCGACCGACGTGGGCGCGCGCAGTCGGTGAGCCACCCGGTCGAGTCGTTCGGTCGCCCGGCCGTCCGACCACCCCGACCCGAACGGCGTCTCGCCCGGACGAGTCGGTCCTACTCGGTCGAATTATCTCTGATTTTTTTGAGTACTGTATTTCTGATAGTATCACCGTCTCGTCGGCACAACACTCCCGTGTCGGGCCGGTCCGAAACACCGACAGTCGCGGACGATTCCGCGGACGAACCGCCCGGTTCGACGCGGTCGACCCGTCGATTCGCCGTCCCCGACTCGACGGGCTCACCGGGCCGCAGAGACCCACTCGACGAGGTTCGACAGCTTTTCGAGGTCGATGTCGTTCGGAGCGCACTCGTCGCTGACGATGGGTGCATAGGCGATGGACGCACCGTAGAACACGCCGATAACGCGGGTGTGGCGGCCGATTTCGCCCAGCGCGTAGCCGGTAACTCGCATCCCCCGTTCGGAGGCGGTATTGAACGACTGCAACAGCGCGAGCGAGTCGGTTTTCTCCTCGGCGGTGACGACGAGCTTCGCCACGTCGCCGTAGTTATTACATTCTGATACTATCTGCAAAAGTTCCGTCTTCTGAGGTTTCTCGTGGCGGTCGTAGTGGGAGACGATGAGTTCGACGTCCTGCTCGCGCAGTTCGTCTCGGAGCCATCCGCACTCACGAATCGTCCGCAGCTCCACGTCGACCATCTCGACGGCGTCGAACGCGGCGGCGGCCACGAGGGTCTCCAGCCGGTCGGACTCGGCGGCGGTTCCACCGGCCCACTCCGGCCGGTTCGAGACGATGAGCGGAACCGACCCGTCGTACTCGTCGAGCGCGTCGAGCGGGGTGGTCGCCCCGTCCATCCGGAACTCGACGTAGTCCGCGATGCCCTCCGCGGCCGCCGCTTCGGTCAGCGTCTCGGTCACTCCGGCCAACGCGTATGCGTCCGCAGCCATGGAACTTGATACCAAGCACTCGTATAAAAATAGTTCCCTGCCGAGCGCGTTTCGCCGTCACCTGTCAGTCCCTCGAAACCCGACACACAGTCACGCACGCCGCCGTTTTGACAATGTTGGAACCATCCGAGAGTCACGAATCTCGGTCGACGACGGCGTTTCGCGGATAACTATGACAAACTTAATCCTGTAATTATCATGGTCTTACAGACCATATTTGTTTCAACGATGTCGAAATACGGACGGTCGAAGCGGCGCGTTTCCGAGCGAGACGAACTTACCGCCGCCACCAAGATTTAAATCGGGGAGTTCCGTATCCCTCAGTATCGATGGTTACGCAGCAAGTCCTAGTCACGGGTCCGTTCGGTGAGGCGGGCGAAGCGATTCTCAACCACCTCGCGGAACGCGACGAGTACGAGTTCACGTATCTCGACCGGACCGAACACCCGGAGTACGAGACGTTCGTCGCAGACATCGCGGATTACGAGGCTATCCGCCCGGCGTTCGACGGGCAGGACGCCGTCATCCACCTCGCCGCGCAGTCCGACGCGGGCGCGGCCTTCGAGGATATCATCGAGCCGAATATCATGGGCACGTACAACGTCCTCAAGGCGATGGAGGACGCCGGCGTCGAGAAGCTCATCTACGCCTCCTCCCAGCGCGTGATGGGGCTGTACGAGGAGGACCTCGCGCCCGACCTCTACGAGGAGGACTATCCCAGCGAGTACGACCCGCTTCGGCTCACCCACGAGACGCTCCCGAAGCCCGACGGCTACTACGGTGCCTCGAAGATGTTCGGCGAGCACATCTGCCGGACGCACGCCCGCCGCGACGGCGCGCCGAGCCAGGTCTACTCGATTCGCATCTCCAGCGTGCGGACCGAGCAGTACGACCACCCCTACGGCGACGCTGAGCGCGGCGTCGACCGCGGCGACGAGCACAAAGTCGAGGACGGCGAGGTGTGGGACCAGTCACAGACGGGCTCGTGGGAGCGCGGGAGCGACGAGTACGAGGAGATGGTCAAGCGGCTCAAGGCGACGTGGACCTCGCAGCGTGACTTCGCGCACCTGCTCGAATGCTGTCTCGAAGACGACTCGGTCACCTACGACACGTTCTACGCGGTGAGCGGCAACAAGGCTCGCTGGTTCGACACCGACCACGCGAAGGCGGTCCTCGACTACGAACCGGCCGACGACGGCTCCGAGTGGGACAGCCCTCCCGAGTGAGACGACGGGAGATCGCCGCCGAGCGCAGCGACCGCGGCCGACGGCGCTTCGGTCGCCCGCTCAGTACTGCTTGATTTTCAGCTCGATGATGTTCTTCTTGTTCAGGAGCGCCGGGCCGAGTTCTTCTTCGATGCGGCCGTCCTCGATGCGGCTCATCGGGCCGCTGATGCTTATCGCGCCGACGGCGTCGTCCGGCTCGGAGACGATGGCGGTGCCGACCGCGCAGACGCCGGGGTAGTGTTCGCCGCGGTTGATGGAGTAGCCCCGGTCGCGAATCTCCGCGAGTTCCTCGTGGAGCGCCTCGCGGTCGGTGATGGTGTCGTCGGTCAGGGCCGGGAGGCCGCGGCGGTCGACGATGCGGTCGACCTCGTCCCGCGAGTGCTTCGCGAGCATCGCCTTCCCCGTCGCCGTCGAGTGGAGGTAGAGGTGGTCGCCGAGCGGCGCGTCGTCGTCGATGGACTCCGGGCTCTGGGCCTTGTAGAGCTGGACGGCGAACCCGTTTTGCTCGACCGTCACGTTGGTGTGCTCGCCGGTCTGTTCTTTCAGTTCGTCGAGTTCCGGCTTGGCGACCCGGTACAGCGCCATCCCGTCGCGCATCGCCCCGCCCATCTCGAGGAACCGCAGGCTGCAATGGTACTCGCTTCCGACCTTGACGACGTAGTCGGTGTCCACGAGCGTCGCCAGATGGATGTGCGCCGTGCTGACCGGCAGCTCCATGTCCTCGGCGGTCTCCGACAGCGTCGCGCCGTCGACTTCGCGGAGATATCGGATGATGTCGAACGCCTGTTCGACGCTCTGTATCCGCCGCGAGCCCGACCCGGTGGAGTTCGTCATGACTTGACGATGGGCCACCGCGTCCCTAATAGCACCGATTCGTTTCAACGATGTTGGAGTTCGGCGGGTCGAACGTCCTGACCGCCGGGGTCGCGTGGCCGACGCGTCGCTCGCGACTGGTCTGGGTTCGGGAAAAACGCGGGTCGCGCGGGTAGCATGACAGTCGACGTGCGGACTGTTCGAGTCGGTCGTCGTCGCGGCTCGCCGCGTCTTCGGTGACGTTACTGAATCGAGTCTTCGGGACCGACGATGGTCAGGTTCTCGAACAGTTCGTCGTAGCCGTTGAGTTCGTAGAGGTACTCGCCCTCGAGGACTTCCTCGCGGACGGAATCTTCGGCGCTGAGCTTCTCGTGTGCGCGTTCGAGGACTTCCTCGGCTCCCTCGCGGGGAATGACCGCGAGCCCGTCGTCGTCGCCGATGACGATGTCGCCGGGGTCGACGCTGACGCCGCCGACGGAGACGGTGACGTTGATGGAGCCGGGGTCCTGCTTGAGCGGTCCCTGCGGATTGACGCCGCGGCCGTACACCGGGAACTCCATCTCGGCGATTTCGCGGCTGTCGCGGTACGCGCCGTCGATGACCAGTCCGGCGAGGCCGTTGGCCTGACACGAGGTGCACATCAGTTCGCCGACGTGGCCGGTGTCGGTGTAGCCGTCGCAGTCGATGATGAGCACGTCGCCGGGCTCGGTCAGCGTAATCGCCTTGTGGATGATGAGGTTGTCGCCGGGCGCGGCCTTCACCGTGACCGCGGTCCCGGCCATCTCGACGCCGTCGTAGGCTGGCCGGAGGCCGGCGTCCATGGTCAGTCCGATGTTGCCGGTCACGTCGGAGACGATGGTGCTCGGAATCTCCTCGAACGCCTCGACGAGTTCGCGGTCCGGTCGCTCTACGTCGGGCTCTATCGTGTGCATACCCGACTCGATGCGGACGATTCACGTTAAACTATCGGTCGGTCGAACGCTTGCGGTCCGCGTCGCGGGTCGCGGGTCGCGGGCGCGCTGTGAGGAGCCGCTCGCGGTGTGGAGCCGACGAAAAGAGAAGGGCGCAGGTACGTGTCGAGTCGGGTGCCTCTGTCGCGGGGAACGGGATTCGATGGCGGCGGTGGCGACGTTACTGCTCTTCGATGCCGAGTTCGTCGACGAGGTTGCCGTAGAACTCGTACTGCTGGTCGAGGAAGTCCTGAAGCTCGTCGGGGCCGCGTTCGACGCGGATGAAGTTGTTGTTCTCCATGAACTCCACGAACGAGTCGTCCTCGTAGACGGCGCTGTACACGTCGGCGAGCTGTTGCTTCAGTTCGTCGTCGATGCCGGCGGGCGCGAAGTGCGCGAGCCACGAGCCGATGGAGATGTCGAGACCCTGGTCTTGGAGCGTCGGCGTGTTCGGGAGCGCCTCGACCTGCTGGTCGAACGCCACGCCGAGGGCGGACAGTCCGCCGTCTTGGACCTGCGGCGCGACCTCGGCCGCGCCGACCGCGGTACAGTCGACCTCGCCGTTCACGACGGCCGTCATAGCCGGGGCGGCACCCTCGTAGGAGATGTGCTCGACGTTGACGCCGGCCTCGCTGGCGATGCCGGCCGCCGCCATGTGCCACGACGACCCGAACCCGGAGTTCGCCATTTGCAGGGTGTTGTCCTGCCCGTAGCTGATCCACTCGTCGAGCGTGGAGAACTCGGCGTCCTCGCTGACGACGAGCGCCGCGGGGAACTCGGTGTACTGCATGATGGGCGTGATGTCGTCGGGGCTGAGGTCGGCGATACCGAGGTGCTCGAACAGCGCAATCTCGGGGGCAGTACAGCCGATGGTGTGCCCGTCGGGCTCGGCGTTGGCCGCCGCGTTCATCCCGACCGAGCCGGAGCCGCCGGTCTGGTTGCTGACGTTCCACGAGACATCGGTGTGGTTCTCAGCCGCGTCTGCGACCGCGCGGCTCGTTCGGTCGGCTCCGCCCCCGGCGGACCACGGCGAGATAACCTCGACCGGACGGGAGGGCCACTCTTGCTCTCCCGAGAGGCTGCCGAGACAGCCGGCCGAGAGCGCAACCCCGCCGACGCCGGCGGCCTTGATGAAGTTCCGTCTGTTCAGCGCGCTCCGTCCACTCCGATTGCTAATGGTGTCGTCTCCCATTGTACCCGAATGTTTGAACAATCCATACAATAAGCATTGTGGTCGCTCCGAATATGGCGCGACGGTCGATACCGCGGTGCAGTTCTGAACGATTTCGCGCGCCCGCGAGCGCCGGCCGAAACGGGAGGATTCGCGGGGACTCGCGCTCGCGACATCGCTTGACGGCCCGCGTTCGTGTCGACCGTTGCCCGCGAGCTTCTCCCCCAAGAGCGTAGATTTATACCCCGGCGGTATTCAAGGAGATGTATGCGCGGGTTAGCCAAAACGAGCCGAGAGCCCGGAGCTATGGAACTCGTCGACGTCGAGACACCCGAACCGGCGTCCAACGAGGTCCTCATCGAAGTCGACTACGCCGGACTCTGCGGGAGCGACGCGGGAATCTACAAGTTCAAGTCCGCCTTCGAGCGGATGGAGATGCCGACCATCATCGGCCACGAGTACACCGGCCGCGTGGTCGAACGCGGCGACGAAGCCAGCCGGTTTTCCGTCGGCGAGCGCGTGGTCGAGCGACCGATTCGCGGCTGCGGCGAGTGTTTCCAATGCCAAATCGGTGAGGAGAGCATCTGTCAGGACGCGGTCCTGACCGGCATCGACCTCGATGGGGCGTACGCCGGCTACATCGCCGTCCCCGAGTCGGCGCTCCAGTCGGTCCCGTCGAACGTCGAGCCGAAGCACGCGGCGCTCGTCGAGCCGACCGCAATCTGTACGCGCGCGGTCATTCAGAACTCCCGGGTCAAAGCCGGCGACCGAGTGCTCGTCGCCGGTCCCGGTCCCATCGGATTGCTCTGCGCGCAGGTGGCCGCCTCGCAGGGCGCTGAAGTCGTCGTCGCGGGCGTCGGCCGGGACACGAACTACCGACTCCCGCTCGCGGAGGAACTCGGCTACCCCGCGGTCAACATCGAGGAAGACGACCTGAGCGCGACCCAGCGCGAGCTGACCGGCGGCGTCGGCTTCGACGTGGTGTTCGACACGACCGGCCACCCGTCGGGCCTGCCGATGGCGGTCGAGCAGGTCCGCAAGGGCGGCCAGATAGTTCTCGTCGGCCAGACCGGCGAGACCACGATGGAGTTCACGCCGCTCGTCCGCGCGGAGGTCGACCTCCAGTGTACCTACGGCGCGACGTTCGAGGACTTCGAGCGGGCGTTCCGACTCATCGGCTCGGGCGACGTGGACCACGCCACGTTCCTCGACGACCGCTACCGACTCACCGAGTCCGAAGACGCCTTCGAGGCGTTCCTCGCCGGCGAGACCTGCAAGCCGGTGTTCGACGTTTCGGTCCTTCGGGAGTAAGGCGACCGATTCCGTCTCGCTCGCAGTCACCCTCAGCCGTCGTTTCATAGCCGCGGTTCAGTTCTCAGCCACGGCTCGTTTCACACCACAGCTCGTTCACCACTCGCCTGTCTCTGTCCAGAGCGACCGCTTCGCAGTCGGTCGTCAGAAAAGCATGCCGCGAAGTGGGCTATCGGGAATCGTGACACCGCCGGTGCCGCTCGGTTCGACGGGGCGGGGTCACTCCGGCCGGGGGTCCCACTCGCGCTCGACGAGGAAGTCGTCGAGCTTGCCCTTGGGGTCCTCGAAGACGTGCGAACCGTGGAAGACGAGCAGCGTCTCGAAGTCGTACTGGAGCAGGTCGTAGAGGTTGATTTCGGCGGCCTTGTGGTCGTCGTTGAACAGCGCCGGCGGCGGGAGCAGGTAGCCGGCCGGGAGGCCCGCGCGGTCGGCCCCGTCGAGGGCGTCTCCGGAGATGAGGATGTCGCGGTCTTCGAGCAGGAGCGCCGAGGTCGCCTTCGTGTGGCCCGGCACCTCGATGACGCGGATGTTCCCGTCGAGCAGGTCGCCGTCGGTGAACGTCACGTCAGGCTCGTAGTCGATGGCCTCGTGGAGCTTCGACTCGTTGGCCGACGCGACGAGTTCGGGGTCGAACGCCTCCATCACCGACGGGAGGCCGCCGTGGTGGCCGTGGTCGCCGTGGGTGATGATGACGCGGTCGACGCCGCCGTACTCGCGCTCCAGAATCTCGACGAGCTCCTCGCCGTCCTCGTCGAAGCCGGTGTCCACGAGCGTCGTCTTCCCCGTCGGCGTGTCCTTCAGGACGAGGACCCGGACGTGTTCGAACTGAATCTGGTCGATACCCTCGGTGACGTTGCTAACACTCATTCCGGTGGAACGGTAGTTCGCAGCGCTGGTTAATTCTATCGATGGGCGCGAAACCCGGCGTTGTCGCCCGCGGACATGTCGGCTTCGCTACCGTACCGTCCGCCCGCCGGGCCACGCTTCAGTGTGCGGTTGTCCAGTCTCGCTGGCGGTCTCCGACGGTGACTGGACAATGGTCTCGACCGTACTTAGCTCTCGTGTCGAAATCGTGACTTTCAGCCCCGAACGGACGGGTAAAGACCAATATGTTTATTACATACGATTGCTTGGTATCATACCACGAGGCAGAACAAATAATGGTGATTCAGAAAGTCGGGGCCGTCCTTGATAGAATCGGCTTGGAGAGCGTTCGTTCAAGTCCGCTGTCAGTCTTCTTCATCCTGTTTTCGGTCGTCGTCATCTTCTTTGCGAGCCAGTTCCCGTCGGGTGACGGCGTCGGGCCGTCGTTCTTCCCGATTGCGGTGTCGGTCGGCATCATCTTCTTCGCCGGCATCGACGTGCTGACGGGGTCCCAGACGGAGCTCGAAATCTCGGAGTTCGACTTCAAGCCCGCGGCCGTCGTCGCGGGGTTCCTCGTCGCGTACGTCCTCGTGATGCCACTCCTCGGGTTCCTCGTGTCGACCATGGTGTTCATGCCGGTCGTCCTCTACTACTCGAGCATCCACTCGAAGCTGCTGCTCGCAGTGCTGTCGATTGGGTTCCCCATCGCGCTGTTCTACATCTTTGGCCGCATCTTCCTCGTTCGCCTCCCTGAGGGTATCATCCCGGTGTCTCGACTGCTGCCGCAGCTCCCACTGGTGGTGACCTTCTGATGGTCGTCGAATACATCGGGCAGGCGCTCGTCAACCTCGCTGACCCGTTTATCCTCCTGTTGATGGTCGGCGGTATCTTCCTCGGCATCCTCATGGGGTCGATTCCGGGGATGACCGCGACGATGACCATCGCGGTCCTGCTCTCGTTTACCTTCACGATGGAGCCGAGTCAGGGGATGATTCTCCTGTTGGGTATCTACGGCGGCGCGGTGTACGCGGGGTCGATTCCGGCGATTCTCATCCGCACGCCGGGTACCCCGTCGGCGGCGGCGACCATCTTCGACGGCCACCCGCTCTCCCAGAAGGGCGAGGCGGGTCGCGCGATTCGCGTGAGCACCATCGCGTCGTTCGTCGGCGGCGTCATCAGCGTCTTCGCGCTGATGTTCTTCTCGCCGGTCATCGCCGACGCCGCCCTCCGGTTCCGCTCGCCGGAGTTCTTCGCGCTCGCCTTCTTCGGACTGACCATCATCGCCAGCGTGAGCGGCGACTCGCTCACCAAGGGCATGGTCTCGGGTCTGCTCGGGATGCTCGTTGCGACGGTCGGCATCGACCCCGTGACCGGCTTCCACCGGTTTACGTTCGACATCCCCGAACTGCTCACCGGCGTCGAGTTCATCGCCGTCATGATTGGCCTCTTCGGCATCGCCGAGGGACTTCGCAAGTACTCTCAGGGCATCAACAGCGGGAACGACCGCGTCGACCAGGAGATAACCGGCGTGTTCCCCTCGCTTTCCGACCTGCGGTCCATCGCGCCGGTCAGCGTCGGGTCGGGCATCCTCGGGTCGTTCATCGGCGCGATTCCCGGCGCGGGCGGCGACATCGCGGCGTTCATCACGTACAACGAGGCCACCCGCTGGCTCAAAGACAGCGTCCCGTCGTTCGGTGAAGGGAACGTTCGCGGCGTCGCGGCCGCCGAGTCCGGGAACAACGCGAGCACCGGCGGCGCACTGATTCCGACGCTGACGCTCGGCATCCCGGGCGACTCCGTCTCCGCCATCCTCATCGGCGCGCTGTTGGTCCACGACGTGAACCCCGGTCCGGGCCTGTACCAAGAGGAGCCGGTCTTGCTGTACACCATCTTCGTCGGGTTCCTCCTCATCTACGTGTTCATCCTCATCTTCGGCATGCTCGGCGCGAACTACTGGGCGCGCCTCATCAACATCCCGAAGTCCCACATCTGGCCCGTCATCCTCGTGCTGTGTGTCATCGGAGCCATCGCGCTCCGCGGCAACGTCTTCGACGCGTGGATTATGCTCGGCGCGGGCGTGTTGGGGTACGCGATGCGGCTCCGGGGCTACCCGCTGGCACCGATGGTGCTCGGGCTCATCCTCGCGCCCATCGCGGAGGAGAACCTCCGCCGGTCGCTCGTCCTCTCGGGCGGGTCGCCGACCATCTTCCTCACGAGTCCCATCGCCCTCGTCATCATCCTGCTCGGTCTGGGTGCGATTGCGCTCCCCGCCGTGCGCTCGATTCGCGCGAACGCGTAACGCCGCCACCCTCGACGCTTTTCTCACGCCGCGTTCGTTCCCCGTCTGATTTCTCCCGCGGGTTGCACCCGAACGGCGCACCGCTCGGCGCTCGCGACGCGTGCGGTGCTTCGACAGCAGGCAAGGCGCGCGCCCGAGGCTAACACCGAGACGGCTCACGACGGCTGCCGGAGTGTTGTCGGCTCCCGGTTCCATTCTGTTCACTCCGGTCTCTCACACCCCCACGCGACGGCGTCGATGTCGCGGGCGACCCGCTTGAACTGACCGGCTCCGTTTCGAGGATGTTGAAAGACAGGGGTAATTTTCGTTCTACTCGGAGTGGACTTACAGACATAGCTCCGTAACGAGGTTCGGTCGATTTCGGTTTAGTTACGATACTGTTGAAATACATCCGGCTCGACGGTCGAACTCACGTGTCGCGTTGGCTGTCGAAACCGCGAACCGAAACCGCGAATCGCGCCGACGCGGCGCTCGGTGGTCGCTCCGAATGGGATTCGGCGAAACGATATTATATCCCACCGTGGTACACGCTGGTATGGTCGTTGTTGCAGCAGTCGACCGGTCAGGTCGATCAGCACACGTTGTCTCGGAAGCCGCATCGCTGGCGGCGGCGTTCGACGAAGCGGTCCACGTCGTCCACGCGCTGACCCGCTCGGAGTTCATCGACCTCGGGCTGACGAGCGCGCAGGCCGAGGAGCCGAAGGATATGGACGAGATTCGGTCGGCCGCCGCCGAGATGGCCGAAGACTCCGTGTCGGGACTGGACGTTCCGTACGAGACGGTGGGACTCGTCGGCAACCCGGCCGACGAAGTCATCGAGTACGCCGACGGACAGGACGCGAGCTACATCGTGGTGAGTCCGCGACGCCGCTCGCGAACCGGAAAGATGCTGTTCGGAAGCGTCGCTCAGTCGATTCTCCTGAACGCGTCGTGCCCGGTCGTTTCGACCCTCGCAGACGAGGAGTAGCGCCCGTCGGGGCGCGAGTCTGCCCGGAGCGCCGCCGCGCAGGCTCGTCGGCTCGGCTTCGGACCGCCGCGTTACACGCGCGTGAGAACGCGCGTCTCCCTTTTTATCGCGACTCGCCGTAGTCTCGACCGCGCATGACAGTGACAGCAGTCGCAGACGGAGTGTACACGATACAGTTCGACCACGTCCGAGTGTTCGTCATCGAAGACCGACCGGCCGGAACGACCACGCTCGTCGACGCGGCATTCCCCGACGACGGCGACGAATTAGTGTCCGTGCTGGAGTCGGAGTTCGGCGGCGTCGACCGACTCGTCATCACCCACGGCGACGAGGGTCACTTCGGCGGGACGCCCGCCGTGTTGGATGCGTTCGACCCCGAACTGCTCGTCCCCGGCGGCGCGAAGGGCTTCTACGACGCGCTCGACATCGAGGCCGACCGCCACTTCCGCCACGACGACGTGCTCGACGGCGGGATTCGAATCGTGCAGGTGCCGGGCCACACGGTCGCAAACAGCGGCCTGCTGTTGGAGGACGACGGCGTGTTCATCGCCGGCGACGTGGTCGAGGGGTCGGACCGCCGCGGTCTCCCGCCGGGATTCCTCGTCCCGCCGGCGGCGCAGTTCAACGACCTGAGCCACGAGGAAGCCGAGCGGAACCTCGTCAAACTGTTCGACTACGACATCGAGACGGTGCTCGTGAGCCACGGCACGCACGTCGACGACGACCCGCTCGGGAAGTTGGACGACTGGCTCATCGACCGCCAGTGGACGCTGTCGTACTGAGTCGCTTCGAGTCGGCCGGAGGCGCACCCGACCGACACGGCCGCGGAGTCGCTCCACACCCGAGTCAGAACAACGATTACCAAATTCCTTTGATATAGTGAAAATTGATAAATTTGAGTCGGGGGAATCGACTCTGTCGGAGGGGTAAAAAGAGAAAAAACGACACATAGCCCACAAAACGCCGATATTCGGCTGACTGAATTTCGATACGCCATCAATGCGGAAGAAACTAGCATCCTCCTATTGAACCCGCGATAATGGGCTATTACTGGCTTCTTATGGATGTTTCACGGCCGGTCTGTGTCTGTTCGGTTCTTTCCTTTTGAATAGTCTATTTGCATATACTTTTTGGGATTAGTCAGACCATTGATTGTCAACGTATGGCCTCGGTAGACCGGTCTCCATCGGGGTGCGCGACGACCCGAGCCGATGGGGTTCAGTTCGGGCGCGCGGCAACCGTCAGGTCCGTCCGCGACCGCGGCGTGGCGATGCGAACGTCCACGAGGACGGCGACGACGGTCGTCTCGCCCGCGCGCTCTTGGACCACGACGCCGTCGTCGGCGACGCAGGGCCCGAACTCCCGAGACGGACCGTCGGGGCAGTTCCTGAGCGCCCACCCGGAGGCCGCCGAGTCGTTCGTCGTCAACGCTACGCCGCCGGGGCGCGCGCGTTCGACGTTCGTCAGCGCGGGGTTGAGCCGCGACCGAAAGTCCGCGACTGCGGCGTCTCGCTCCGCCCAGTCGTATCGTCCCGCGACGCCCGCGGTCGCCAGTTCGACGGCGTCTTCGGTCGTCTCGGCTGCGCTGGCGTTGGTGACGAACGTCCTATGGGTCGAGAGCATCAAGTGTTGGGCGAAGCCGTCGAATACGTGGACGTTGAAGCAACCTCTCTTTCGACTGGATTACACCCCTTGCACATGCCCGCAACAACATCCCCTCCAGCCAAGATGTCGACCCAACAAACCCAGCCATCGTAATACCCTACACAAAGTCGGCAATTGCCGGCCACTAGTGCGAGTGGAGCAACGCGTGAGAGACGTGTGCTGGCGAGCGAACACGGGGAGAACGGGGTTGTCGTGAGGTGATAGACAAGGAGATGTCGCGACGAGTCAGTCGGGTGAACGCGACGCAACAGGTCCGAATAACTACTCCCGAAAACAGGCGATACACCCCCCGTACGATGGATTGTATCCGGGATCAAGGAAACTCACCAATCGTGAACAGTGGCACCCAGACGAGTGTGAGCACCAGCGAACGGCACTAGTATCCAATCCAAACACGTCCCGAGAGTGGTCGAAGATGAGGTATCCGAGCAAAACGGGTTGTTGGTGTGGGTGAATTGAATGACTCGATGCCGGTTCGCTACACCCCCACGCTGGTTACAACCGAGTACACCCTTACGGGAGCAGGCCGTCCATGTACATCCCTGGAAACTGTGGGTGTAGCGCGTGCGTCCCGGTTTCTCCTCGCTATCACGGGTGTAGAATCGCACCTGAGTATTCCCCTCGTGAATGTGCGACTCGCCAGGCGGTGGAAGCACGGGTGCGTGCGGTGGCAGCAGACGAGAATCGTGGTGGGTGGTCGGTGTTTTGCTGGTTGCGGTTGTGATGGGTGGAGAAGCGGGTCGCGAGGCTGTTCGCTGTGTTCGTGTGTGACTTCGAACGCCCCCGCGGCGACGACTCGAAGACCTCCGTGCGCGCCTCGGCCTTCGGCCTGCGGTGCTACAGTCGGCCGTCTTCGTCCTCGCCGCGACCCCGTTCACTCCCACCCGGTAACTGGTCGGTAGCCGTCACGTCTGTGGTCAGCTCGTGGGGGCGCACCGAGGTGTTTTATCGCGCGCCTGCACCCCTGCAGGCGCGTGTTCTGGCCTGTGTTGATTCACGATGTGTGTCCACTGCGAGACGGAGACGACTGTCGATAGCGCGACCGAACAACAGATGACACTCGAACTGTTTGCGTGGCTTCGCCTCTACGCGGACGAAGGTGTCGCCCCCGCGCAACTCGTCCAGTTGTTGTTGCAGACGGCCGTCGTCGTCGACGAACTCGATGGCGTGCCGCGGACCCCACCGGGCCGGAATACGACGGCGTACACGCAACTGCTGGCGCGGACAGAACAGGTGCACGAACGGTTGGATATCAGTGACGTGAACAAGTAGGGCCGAAATCCCCTCACATCACTTCGAACTTGTTCCGCGGTCGACGACGACTCGCCGAGTCTGTTTGGCGTCGATCCCAAACAGGAGTCCAGCAAGGAAGAGCAGTTCATTCCCCTGGTAGTACTGTGTCGCGATATAATTGATGAGGCCGATATCTGGCGCGGCCACGCCGAAGACGACTAACAGAAGTGCAACGATGGCTGCGAGTCCGGCCACTGTTCGAACCACCACCCCCGAGACGAAGCCGACGAGGAACACGACGACTGCAGTAAGTAGACTCATCGTGTCTCTCAGACGTGATGCAGAAGTAAAGTCGTCGTGGCCCAACATCTTCACCGCGAGTTGAGGAACTCACTCAGACAGCTTTTGTCTCGAAACTCCGGAATCGAGAGGAAGAACTTGTGTTCCGACCAGAGTTCGTCGAAAGCGATTCGGTCAGTTCCCTGTGTTTCGGCGACCCGTTTGAACGCCGCTTGCATGTCGTCGACGGCGATTCGTGTTGATGGGTTGCTCCCCGAATTAGGGTTGAAAACTGCGGCGACCGTCGTTCGGTCTGTGCGACTCCCATTGCTCTCGTGGATACACTTCGGGTCGATGAGTGCTCTCGTGACGTGTGTATCAAGCGGGACGCGGAGATCCTCCACCCACGAGTCCCGGAATTCGAACGCGTGAACGACTTTTCGGAGATACTCGTTCGCAATCTTCTGACCAACATCATCAATTGCAGTCAGTAACTTGTATGCCTCATCGTGCGTTTCCGCTGCACGAAACGCGCCAGCATCGAACCGCTCTTGGGCGGCAGTCAATCGGGGAGTGCCAATGGAACCTGCTCGTTGCCGGACCGTAATCGCAAACACACGGTCGAGGTCGCCAGCAATCGTCTCGGGTTAATTTCGTAGATGGTCTCGTACTTCTGGCGAGTGAAGTGGACGTGTCGGCCGACGCCGTCGTGTGCAGCGGTCGGAAGCGCTTCGAGGACGGCCCCCAATCGCTCCTCATCAATTTCGAGTCCCATACGAACACTTCACACCGAAGCTATGTGACGATATTGCTGGCTGTCACGTCGGGTCTCTCCAAGCAGTTCATCGACGACGTGACCGAGTAGTGGGCGTCTCCCAAGCGTCGCTCCCAAAGTGAACAGCGACGCGCGTCCGTACGCTTGGGGGCGACTGCTCGGGTTGTGCGCGCTCCGGCGGGCAGACCGTTCCTGCCGGGCCCGGGCGTTTCGCGCTGCCGTTGCGTCTGCGACGGACGGGTCACGGTCGCGGGGCCGGGTCGGGCCGGGTGCAGCCACCCGATACCGGTCAGCCCCGAGGGCGGGCCTGCGAGCGCTCGGCCCCCGTCCGGGCCGTGACCGAGACCGGGCTGGCTGCATCTTCACCAGCCGTTGGGTCGGCGCTCCCTCGATGCGGTCGCGCCGCCGGCCGGCTGGTTCAGACGTGGCCGCTTGCGCGGTCCGGGCGGGCTGCTCGCCGTTCGGGCGATTGCCCTCACCCCTCGTTCGTCCGGGCTGCGGTGGCTACTGGGGGTCGCCGTGCTCACCCCCAGTATGCCACGGTCCGGGGCTCACTCAGGGCTGGCTGTGCGGCCTGCCGGGCGTGCGCTCAAACTCGGCCGCGACGAGCTGTGGGTCCGCGGGCATCCAGCCCGCACCGGGCTGCCGCACGAGGCGTTTCCGTTGCGTCTGCGACGGACGGGACAGGCTCGTGCGGGTCCGGGCGCGGTGCTGGTCCGGCGGGTCCTCGCTCTCTGCGGCCTCGCTGTGGCCGTATGCGACGCCGTTCAGGACTGTCAACCCCCCGCTTGCCGTCTCGTCGTCCCGGTTCAGCCGTTGCGTCTCCGACGGACGGCCTGCACGGGGTCGACGACCCGCGAGTCGGTGGATTGACTGCCCTGACCGCGCGCTCACCTCGAGGTTCACCCCCGTACTCGTCTGTGGGGGACACCTGTTGGCGACGCGCCGCGCCGGACAAGCCGGCGAAGGCGCGGCGGCGTCGCCGTGAGACGATTGGTGTCGGTCAGTCTGTGAGAAAGCTGCGGCTGGAGAGTCGTGGTGTCGGAAGAAGACGCCGAGTGAGCGCCTTTCAGAGAACGACAATGAGTAGTAAGAAACAGTTCCGTAATGAAGTTTCGCACAGCAATCACCCCTCGACAGTCGACGACGACGTAGTCGATGAGACGCCAGCGCTCCATCCCACAGTTGAACTCGAGATTCAAGCCAAAGTTGACCTGAACAATCCAAAAGCGGTTGGTCGGGGACTGACCCTCGCGGAAGAAGAGCGGCTGGCTGCACGTGAGTGGGAAATCGAACAGACGCGTGAACGGTGGGACCGGAGACAGATGTCGAGTCGGGAAGCGCGGACGGCGACGGCGGTGGAGCAGTCAAGTATTGAAGCAACGCGTGCGTTCAAGAAACGCGCAGGGTGTGTGAATCGGTGGGCCGACCCGGAGGAGGTGGATCCGCGTGAGCAACTGACGGCTGAACAGTTGGGCGTTGTGAACAGGGAGGCGGCACGGATGCAGTCGAAACTGGATGGGTGGTCGCGGGCAGCGATCAGTCGGCGGCTGGCCGAAGTAGTCGCAGACGGGAACTCGATGATGAGCGCGGTCGTGGGTGTGTTCGAGGAGTTGCAACAGGCACCCGGGACGGTGATTCCGATTGCGGCGGTCAGTGAGGTCAGTCGTCGTGAAGTGTCGATTGAAGGTACGATTACGCAGTTGTGGGAGTCGTCGAGCGCGGCGATTCAACAAGTGGGACTCATCGAGGACGAAACTGGAACGACGAAATTCACCATTTGGGCCAAGTCGAGAAAACCGGCTGTGAGAGAAGGCGAGCGGGTGACGCTGCGGAACGTCGCAAAGAGCTGGTACGGTGGACGCGTGTCGGTGGCTGTGACGGGGTGGTCCGACATCAGCTTCCCAGCGCGCGAGGCGTGGTGGGCTGAGTAGGCGTCGCCGGCGGGTGTGTTCTTTTTTTACGTATCCACCAGCCCAGACCCCACCTCCCCATCCACCGCTCCGTGCTCGCACCTGCGGTGCTGCGCGCGCAGCCACGACCTCAAAAACAGGAATAGGTCTCTCCGCTCATTGGGAGGCAACCAGTACAGAACCGACTCATCAACTACCCTACAACTTAGTCAATTGCTGACAGTAGCAGCGGCCATGGCACGGGAAATGATGTGCAGTTCTTGCGGAAACGTCCAGTCATACGACAACATTGCAACGGCTCCGGATCGATGCCCGAATTGTAACCAGCCGTGGCAGCCTAACTACTAATTCGACTTTTCCAATCCAGAGTTGGTGACCTCGCTACTAGGGTAAGGTTCGCCTCAGAATGGCCATCAAGTGATTCAACTCTCAAACACCAGTTAACCAACTCAGATAGTAAAATCATGATTAGTAAAATCGTGATTAAGATACACCAGACGCGTCTCTCGGACAGCCGTTAACCACGGCCATTCGCGCTCCGAATTTTATCTGCCCCCTTCGGGTGCGGGGCGGCAACTCGCCCTGCTGATTCGAAATGTCACAGCCAGACACAGCCACGCAGACAGCGACGTTCAGCGACGCACCCACCCGTACCGACGAGATGCACGACGCGCTCGACGACTGGATTGCCGACCTTCTCGCCGAGACGACCACCGCACACGCAAGCGACGCGTTCCAGCGGTGGCTCGACGTCCAGAGCCAGTTTCACGATTACTCCGCGCGGAACGCTCTCCTGATCTCGCTGCAATGTCCGGATGCGACGCACGTCGCGGGCTACCGAACGTGGCAAACGGAGTTCGACAGACAGGTTTCGGAAGGTGAGTCGGCGATTTGGATCTGGGCTCCAATCACAGCCAAAGTCTGTCCGGCCTGTGGCAAACCAAAGTCCAGCCACAACGACGACTGTGAGAGTGACGGTGTCCCGTACACCGACTGGTCGAGTCAACTAAGGTCGTTCAAGCCGGTCCCCGTGTTCGACGTGTCACAGACGACGGGCGAGTCGCTTCCGTCGTTGGAGACTGCCACGTACGGTGACGCGAGCGGACTCGTTCCCATACTCTGTGCCGCGGCGGAGTCGCTCGGGGTGGACGTGTCACTCGTGTCTCCGAGTGAGTGGGTCCACGGTGCGGCGCGCGGTGTGTGTGAATTCTCGCAGGGACACCGACCAAGCGTCGCAGTCAGACAGCGACCGAACGAGGCGGATATGGCGACGACGCTCGTCCACGAGGTCGCTCATGGGCTGTTGCACGCAGACCGGACGATCCTCCCAGAGCGGTCGCTGCGCGAAGTCGAAGCGGAAGCAGTCGCGTATCTCGTCGGTCGGCAGTTCGGGTTGGATGTGTGTAATTCAGCGTTCTACCTCGCTGCGTGGGCGGGCGAGGACGCCGATTCGGTTCTCGAACGGCTCAATCGGATTCGGTCGGTGACGGTGTCGATACTCGGGGCGATTGATGATGCAGTTGGGGGGAACCAACGAGTACGGTAGTATGGAGACACGGGTAACTCCCGAAGAACCGCACAGGTTCCAGTTGCACTCTACTCGAAGCGTACGACGACAAGCGCGGTCGTGAACGCGTTGCGCTCCGCGAAGAAGCGCCGTCGACGTACGATGCGGGGTTCTACGAGACGGCGCTGATTCGGGCGGCGACGAGTGTATTGGCCCCGTGTGGTTGGACCCAGGCGCGAATCGAACGAGCGCTCGCGGAGACAACCGAGACGTCGCTTGGCCGGTGGGCGTGAGCGACCGCCGAGACGTTTTATCGCCCCCACACAGGGTGCGGGGGCTCATCACGAGCGTTCGCCGTTCTAATGACAACGCAACGACCACCCAGCAGACAGTCAGCAGCGTCAACGACTCACCGCGGCCACAACCTCGTCCGTGTGACCGAGTGGCTGCCAGGAAGCAAGCCAACTGACTACGATATCGAACTCTCCGATGGCGACGGCTATCGAACGCGGTTTTGGCGCTGTCGGAACTGCGGTCACGAGCGAAACCGGCGCGACGAGTTCCGCGAACCGTGTCGTTCGATACCCGGCCGCCCGCTCGTGAGCGACGGGGGCTACGCAGTCGAAGACTCACGGACGTGGAAAGCACTCACCGAAGCGATGACTATTCGGTTCGGGACCGTCGGCCCGCGCTACGACGTCGAGTCATCGAGCGGGAACACCTACGAGGTCGATATCGCAGCGGGGACGTGTAGCTGTCCGGACCACCAGAAACGCGGTGTCGAGTGCAAGCACCTGAGACGGGTGTTATTCGAACTCCGGACGCGTATCCTGCCTCAGCCGGACGGGCGCTTCGCGCGGTGTGCGGCGGAGTCGCGACGAGAGACGAGTGCGTTCGGGCCCTCGCGGTGAGTTTTATCACCCCCTGAGGGGTGCGGGGGAACTTCCCTCGTACTTCCAATGGCACCGAATCATACCGAACACGACAGCGGCATCGCCGAGCGAACACCGACCGGACACGAGATTCTCGTCGTCACCGAGTGGGACGACGACGGAGCACCGTCACTCGAAACACTCACGCAGTTCGACCAGGGTCGGCGGCGCATCTGGCGCTGTGTCCAGTGCGGAGACGAACGGAACGAGCCGTCCGGGTTTGAGCAGGGCTGTCCGAACCAGCCGGTGTAGGTCGCAGTCGACGCGACGACACCCGACGCGCTAGCAGCCAATTTTATTTACCCTGAGGGGTGCGGGGTGGCGAATCAGGCCACTTCACGACCGACACTCATGTCTCTGAGAGAAATCTACGACCGAACCTTCGACGAATCGTGCGGGAAATCCATCGACGCCAGCGAGTGTCCCGAATGTGACGGACGGCTGAGGACGGATGGCGGTGAAACAGCTTGCGAGGGGTGTGGACTCATCGTCGACCAGTACTATTTCGACCACACGCACGGACCGCGCGTGTTCGAAGAGGACCCACATTCAGTTCCACGGACGGGTGGGAAACTCACCCCGACGCGGCACGACAGAGGCGTTTCAGCGGAAATCGGCTACAACCGTGATGCGAACGGACGGACGGTGTCAGGAAAGAAGCGACGCCAACTCCACCGGCTTCGGCGCGAGCATCGGCGGGCACGCTTCGAGTCGAAAGCGGAGCGGAATCTCTCGACGGCGCTCGGTGAGATTAGCCGGATGGGGAGCGCACTCGACCTCTCGTGGAGTCTTATCGAAGAGGCGAGTCAGCTCTACCGACGTGCTCAGGACGCAGACCTCATCCGAGGGCGGTCTGTCGAGATGATTGCCGCGGGGAGCCTTTATGCGACGTGCCGTCGTCGTGGTCTGCCGCGCCCACGTGATGAAATCGCGAGTGTCGCGCGCTGTTCGTGTGACCAGGTCCAGACGGGCTACCGGGCGCTCAACAGCGAGTTAGGAATCGATGCGCAGGTCGTCACCGCTCGAACGTACGTTACTCGGCTCGGGTCGGACAGCGGACTCTCCTCGCAGGTGCAATCGCGGGCGTACGAACTCGCGACAACTGCCGACGAGGATGGGATTACGAACGGGCGGAATCCGGCTGGCGTCGCCGCGGCGTGTCTCTATCTCGCGGGAACGGAACACGATGTCGCCCCGACACAAACCGAACTCGCCGCACTCGCGGACGTGTCGGTCCCAACGCTCAGAGCACGCTATGTCGAACTCACCGAACTGGCGTGAGAAACGGCGGCGACAGTCGTCTGCTGTTGGCTCAGTTGTCTTCGTCGTCTTCGTCGTCTTCGTCGGCAGCGGCCGGCGGACGTCGCGAGAGTCGGTCGAAGCGTGACTGGGCCGCATTCGTCCGTGCGTCGGTCTCGTCGGGTTCGTACCGGCCACCGTCGTATTCGCCCTCGGCGACGGAAATCGTCAAGACCGCGTTTTGGCTTCTCGCTCGCCATGGTAACTCGTCGCGGTCGACGACGAGTTGGTCGAGATCCCGACCGTCGGCTTCGACGAGCAACACCGCGCGGTCGTCCTCGAACCGGTCGACTGTCGCCGTGTATGTCCCGTCTGGAATCATGCGTAGGCCTCTTTGAGTACGAGCGCGCCGGTATTATCCGTCACGGTGATGGTATCGCCACCGTTGTTCCAGATAGCCGACCCGAAGCCCCAGTAGTAGTCTGTTGACGTATCCGTGCCAGTTCCGGTGTGGAGGGTGACCGTTGCACTTGCGTCGAGTGTCGTCCCCGATGGGAAGGTGTAGGTCCGGCCTGCGGCATCGGACACTGACCAGCCGGAGACATCGAGAATGTCAGTCCCCGTGTTCTCGAAGACGATGTACTCGTCGTTCAGGTTGTCCGTGTCGACCCCCGCAGCATCGGCGTGGACGTCAGCGACTGCGAGCGACGAAGCGGGTGTCTCGGTCTCAGTCCCACCGTCGGTTGCGACTGGCGTGAGCGTCGCGACCGTTCCGTTGGTCGTGATGGTCGTCCGGGCGGTCACCTCACCAGTCGTCCCCGGTCCAATTGGCATTCCCTCGCGGAGGTGTGTTGGCTCGATCGGTGCATCCCGTTGGGTACGCACGGTGACGCGCTGGCCATCGCTTTCGAAGACAATCGTGCCGTGGGTTGCCGTCCAGTACGTTGGAACGGACTGCGCTGCCAGCCGGGACAGCGTCTCTTCGTTCGGATGGCCGTATTGGGAGTCATACGCGCTCGAGACGACGGCGACGTTCGGCTGGGCCGCTGCCAAGAACGGGGCCGTCGTACTTCCACCCGAGCCGTGGTGGCCCGTTTTGAGTACCGTCGAGTGCAACTTCGAGCCGTACGTGTCGACGAGATACTCTTCGGCTTCGTGTTCGGCATCGCCGGTAAACAGGAACCGACTCGTCCCGAACTGGGTCATGAGGACGATACTGTTCTCGTTGCGGTCTTCGTTTGCCAGGTAGCCCTCGGGCGGCGACAGGACTTGGGAGGTCACATCACCCATCTGAATCTCGTCGCCGGCCTGTGTCCGGTACAGCGGCACGTCGTGTTGTTCGACGGCGTCGAGATACGCCTCGTACGTCTGCGACGTGGAGGTGATTCCGGGGTCGTACACCGCACCGATACCGTCTGCCTGTGTTTCGAAGTAGTCGATAACAGCTGCGTTCCCACCGATATGGTCCGCATCGGAATGTGAGGTCACGAGATAGTCGATGCGGTCGATACCGTGCGATTGGAGGTACGAAAGCACGTGTTCACCGTCATCTCGGAAATCACCGGTGTCGATGAGCATCGTCTCTCCGTTGGGGGCGACGAGGAGCGTACTGACGGACTGGCCGACGTTGATGAAATGGACTTCGAGTGTCCCGTTGACCGACGCGACAGTTTGGGGAGTCTGTGTCGTCGCAATCGGCGTCGACGTGGGTGTTGCTGCCGGCGACGCGGTTGCCCCCGTCTCGACGGGGCCACCGGCACCAGAACAGCCGGCGATGAAGACGAGAAGGACGACCGCAACCGTCTGAACCTGGGGAGCCATATGACGACATCGCCGGCAGGCGGTTTATCTTTTAGTCGTCGGCAAGGGGGATCTCCGCTCGGTTGTGTGTATCCGGGCCGTAGTTGATGACCGCGCTCTCGTCAGGCATCGCTGCATCTTAATCCCGAACCACTCACTGTTGAGGTCGGCGAGTGCCTGTGGACTCCCAGTCAGTCAGAGTTGGGACCGTCATCGATTGGGTATGTTTGGGGAGTATTGTTCGTATATCTTGACAACTATCTGTAGACATGGCATAGCGTCTTCAATTATGCTATTGTTAGGATCTATTTCGATAAGCTACGCTGGTACGATCACGAGAGATCTTTTAGAGACGTGAAATTGATCGCTATCACTGGTGAATGACCGTACTGTAATTTTATAACAGCCGACAGGTGTGTCGGCTGTATTCGGTCGACGATTACGTATGAGACGAACGAAATCAAGAGTTGCGATAGATCGTGTTGGAATATACGCTCGTATTGGTGATATTCCTGAGATTCACCGACTGTCACGGTATCGGCCGACGTACCGAGACCGAGATGTTTGGACTGAATTTTGTGAGGAATACGAGTACGGACGTGGCTCTGGTCGACGGTACAACGAGGCCGTTGATCGAGCCGGATCACATTGGCTCGAACATATGGGTGATTTGCAGCGTCATCACGCTCTTGCGACACCAACACACGTTGAGCGTTGGTGTCGAAGCCTTCTAGATGATAAATCACCTGCAACTGCGTACAATTACTGGATTCGAATCAAGCGCTTCTACGATTGGTTGCTTTGGCATACCGACCACCCACATCGGTATTCTCCAGTAATGCTTGCTGTCATTGCCGGTGGTGCGACTGGTGATCTCTGGGGTGTGAAAATTGACAAATGGGAGGCTGTTCGCCAACGGAACAAGCGAGATGATTCTGCGTGACTGAACGTCAGTCAACTTCTCGTGAGACATTAGCGGATGAATTCGGTCAGTCCATAGACCCACTTGCCGCGCTTGAACCGACGTTCAACGAGACGACCGTCGACCCATTCCAGGTGTTCTCAGAGGAAGTACTAAACGCACGAAATCTCTCTTCAGCAACTCTGGGACACTTTGCGTATGTCTTCGACGAGTGGCGCTCACATATGTATGAGATGGGACGACATCCGGCTTGTCCTGCGCTTGAACATGTGGAGGCTTACATCGAGACACAGCGTGCACCAAAACAAGAGGGTGGCCGCGAAAACACATCACGAACGATTAAAGAAAAACTACGCAAGCTCAACCGGGCGTATCAGTACTGGCAGGCAGACCCCGTGTTCCCACATAAAGACGGCTACAACCCATTCGAGCTAGCCAAGAAACGGGTCCCGTTGCGTGTCAAGAAGACTAAGGAGCATCGAAAGGTCACGATTCCAGAGCTACGAGATATGATTGCCTCCGTAACCAGTCTCCGAGGGAGAACACTCATCATGCTTCAGTTGAAGCTTGGCCTACGCGCCGGTGAAGTTTCGAACCTCCGTCTCGAAGATTGTCGACTAACAGCGTCGCGTACAACTGAAGCATACTCCAACCTCGGCTCGCACGAAGCACTAGGCACACGGTCAAACCTCGTGTATATTCCGTCTCGGGATGAACGGAACGGGAACAAATCAGTTAGACCGCGACTGCTCCCATTAGATACAGAACTCTGTTCGCTTCTTGACCGCTATCTTTACGCACGGCCGAAGAACGGTGAGTCATGGCTGTTCCTTTCAAAAAAGAGTCACACCAAGATGACTGTAAAGGGTGTGAACAAGGTCTGGAAGACAAACTTCCATCCGGAGTACGCAGGAACAGATTCACACCGACCGATCACGAGTCACTTCGGTCGACATCGATTCACCACATACTGGCGTGTTGAACAAAATCTGAATCGGCAACTCGTGAAGTATCTCCGCGGCGACCGTACTGGTAGTTTCACGAACAGTAGTGGGATCGATGCGTATCTTCACGCCTATTACAAAGATATTGAAGCAACGTACCGGGAACAGATCTACAAACTAACTCCGGAAGTTTAGACAGGCCGAGTGCAGAAGTACTCTACTTAGTCTCTGCAGTCATCTTTTCGGCGATGTGTGAATAAGTCAGGTATACGCTATTCGGCCCGCACCGCCTGGATGCGAAGCACCACTTCGGTCCCGCCCTCCTCGCGGCGATGGAACACGACCGTCCCGCCGAGCTGGTCGACGCCCCACTTCACCAGCCAGAGGCCGAGGCCGCTCGCGTGTCGAAGTTGCGTCTCGCCGTGGGCGTCGATGGCGGCGAGTTCGCTCGCGTTGATGCCGGGGCCGTTGTCCTCGATTCGAATCACGAGTTCGTCGTCCTCCCAGCCCGCCGTCACGGAGACGACCGGCGTCGACGACCCGTTGTGTTGGACGCCGTTTTCGACGAGCTCGCGGACGATTGGTTCGAGCGTGGGCGCACAGACCACGTCGCGGTCGGGGAGTTCGACGAGTCGGACGTTCGCACAGGCGAAGTCGGTGCGGACGGCGTCCGCGGCGGCGCGTATCTGGACGGCCGCGGGGTGCAGTTGCACGTCGCCGTTCCCGTCGCTGCCGCGGGTCACACCGAGCTTTCGCGCTTTCTGGCTGATGTTGACGAGCGTTTTCGCGTGGTCTTGGAGCGTCTTCGCGTGGTCCCGCGCGTCGTCGAACTCGCCGCCGTCGATGTCGTCCAAGACGAGGTTGGCGTAGCCTTCGAGGAGGTTCGCTTCGGTCCGAAGATTGTGGCGGAGGACGCGGTTCATCACTTCGAGCTGTTGGAGGTTCAGCCGGCGGTCGGTCACGTCGCGGAAGACGAGCGCGTGGCCGATGTCGCGGCCGTGGTGGTCGCAGAAGGCGCTCGTCCGGAGTTCGAAGTACCGCTGGCTCGACCCGAGTCTGACCGTGACTTGGTCCGTGTCCCGCTGGTCGGGCGAGAACTCATCGATAACGTCGCCGACGGGGCGGCCTTTGAGCTCGTCCGCGGTGTCGTTCAGAACCCGCGCGGCCGCCCGGTTCACGTCGGTGACGCGCCACTTGGTGTCGGTGACGACCACCGCGTCGGCCATCGTCTCGACGACGCGCTCGCGGGCGACCCAGCGGGGGACCGGTCGGGATTCGAGGAGCTCGTAGCGGCTGATAGCGACGGTGCAGGCGAGCCCCGCAAACGTGAACGCCGCGGGCGTCATGTCGATTGCCGCGCCGTACAGTTCGAGGAGCGTCGTGGCGAAGTTCCCGAGCACGGGCATCAGCGTCCCGAGGACGAGCGTGATCGCCTGTAACCGGTAGATGTCCGGCATATCGAGCGCCGTTCGGAGGATGACGACCGCGCCAGCGAGCCACAGCAGATAGCTGTATCCCAGTACGACCCAGTACAGCGGCCCCCACTCCATCTGGAGGATGGTGATGGCCCGGCCGACCGCGGGAACGACGGTGACCGACGTCCACATCAGGTGGTGGAGGGAGTTGGTCCAGACGGCGACGAGGCCGATTACCGGGAGCACCGAGAGGACGCAAAGCGACGGCCGAGCGGTGAATCGGTCCCGGCCGGCGTAGGAGAACGCGAAGAAGAACCAGGCGATGGGTGCCACGAGCACGCCGACCCACTGGAGGTCAGCGAGCGTGAGCTTGAGTGTCACGTCCGCGACGATGAGTTCGAGGAGGTAGCCCGACGACCACCACCCGCTGGCGAGGGCGAGCACGCCCAGCCCGATAGCCCCGGGCATCGACCGCCGTTGCCACGCGAACAGGGCGACGTAGCCGCTTACGACGCCGGACGTGACCATCAGCCCGATGATGATGACCACGAGGGAAACCGGCTGGGTGAGTAGCTGGGGACCGACCGCTCCTCCGAACACCAACTGTTCGACGGCCCTCCACTCGATGTTCGGAGTCACTACCACGGTAATTATACACCATATGTCAAAAGAGTATTCAAGAACCGGGTCCGACTGTCCCGGCCCGGGGTCCGACTCCGCGCCGGTCTCGGGTGTCCCGTCTCCGACCGACGCGTTACGCGAGCGTACCGCCGGTTCCGACGGTCGCGGCGACGACCGCGACGCCGACGGCCATCAGCACACCCTCCGCGTCGCGGAGCGTACAGAGCCGCTCGACCGACCGGTCCGTCTCGGTGAGCGCGTACGTAATCCACGTCGAGTAGGCGACGGCGGGCAAGAGCGCGAACGGGGCCCACGCGGGGACCACACCGGCTCGCGCCGCGACCCACACGAGTCCGACCGAGACCAGTTCCAGCGCGTAGAGGCTCAGTTGCGTCCGGCGGACGCCGATGACCGTCGGCAGGGTCTCGACGCCGTTCTGCGCGTCGCCCGCCACGTCTCGGACGTTGTGGACCTCGACCGAGATGGCCGAACGGAGGAAGAACCAGACCGCCGCGACGGCCGCGCCCGCGGCGTACTCGGGCGCGGTCGCGGCGACCGCGAGCGGGGCGAAGCCGACGAGGACCGCCCACGCGAGCGACACCGACGCCGTGTTGACGAGGAAGATATCCTTGAGCCGGTCGACGGACGGAAGCGGGACGACCGGGGCGCTGTAAAACACCGCGACGACGCCCGGAAACAGCGTCAGCCCGAGTCCGTAGACGCCGCCGTGCCGGACGGCGAGCCAGAGCGCGCCGACGACTGCGAGCGCCGAGAAGCCGGCGTACAGCCGCGGGTGGGCGGCGACGAACGCGGTCCGCTCCGCGTAGTTCTCTTCGTCGGCGTCGAGGTCCGCTAGTTTGTCGAAGTTGTAGATGCCGACGGTGATGAGAAAGCCGACGGCGAGGGCGACGTTCGGCCCGATACCGGCGAGCGCGGACGCGACGAACACCTCGGCGATGGTGGACGCACCGAGGAACACTGAGCTGTGCACGACCGCACCGTACAGGCGAGTTGGAACGATTCGCATTGCGCCTTTGAATCGTCCCGCCGACGAATTAGATGTGCGGCAGGCAACAGTTCACCCCGGTTGTTCGTTTCGCGGTCGAACGTGTTCGGGGCCTCGCTCATTCTCTCCCGGCGCGTATGAGGACGCATGAAGATACCGACAGCCGAGCGGGCGGAGACGGCGGCGACAGGAGAGACGGCGGCGACAGCCGAGCGAGTGGAGACGACCGTCGAGGTCAAACTGACCGGCCACGTCAGGTCGGCCGCGGGCACCCACCGGACGGAGTTCACCTTCGAGGGCGAGACGCTCCGGGCGTTCCTTGAGGCGTTCTTCGCGGCGTACGACGTGCGCGACCTGGTCATCGCCGAGCGCGAGGCGGACGCGACGACGCGGGGGTGGGCGCGGGTGGACCGGCCGCCGGGGACGTGGCGGAAGAACCCCGAAGGCGAGCAGACGCAACCCTACGCCCGCGTGCTCGTCAACGGCGTGTTCAACGAGAACCTCGACGGCTTCGACACGCGACTCGAAGACGGCGACCGCGTCGCGCTGATGAAGCCGTTTCTGTACTGTGTGTGAGCGGTGGTCCCCGTGAGGGGGCCTTCGGACGTGGCCGCGGGTCGTCCTGACGCCCGACCGCCACAGGACTAACGTCCGCTGCCGACAGAGGGGAGATATGGCATCGACCCCCGCGGACGACTCGACTCGCGAACGCGGCCCGGGCGAGGCGTTCTGCCGCGACTGCGGCGCGGTCATCGACGCGCGCGCCGAAATCTGCCCCGAGTGCGGGGTCCGGCAGCGCGACCCGCCGAAGTCGTCGGTCGACTCGGCGCTCGACGACCTGTTCGAGGGCGGTAATCCCTTCATCGCGGCGGTGCTGTCTGCGGTTTTCCCCGGCCTCGGACAGCTGTACAACCGCGAACTCGAACGCGGCCTCGTCTTCGCGGTCGGCTTCCTCGTCGCCACCGCCTCGGTGATGGTCCTCATCGGCTTCTTCCTCGCGCCCGCGGTGTGGCTCTACGCGGTGTACGACGCCTACACCCGGGCCGAACTCCGGGCCGAGGAGTTACAGCGGGAGTCGGGGCGGGACCGCGAGACGGAGGTTTCGGTGAGCGAGGCGGCGGGCGACGAGGCGGCGGATCACGAGGAGAGTGACGACGAGGAGACCGACGACGACCGCGAGGAGTAGACGCGGGACCGCAGGGCCACGGGCCGAGGCGCGACTCAACGGGTGACCAAGACGATACCGAGAACGGCGAACGCGATACCCGTGAGTTTCGTTACGGTGAGGTTCTCTCCGAGAACGACGACGCCGATGACGGCCGCGACGACGAAGTACATGGCACCGAGCGTCGAGACGACGGTCGTCGAGCCGTGGGTGAAGCCGATGTACATCGAAATGAGGCCGACGCCGGTACACAGCCCGGCCACCCCGGCGAGCAGTCCCCCTCTCGCGGTGACGACGAGCGACGCGTCCGACACGACGATGAAGCCGAACGCGAGCAGCGCCGCGACGAGATACGAGATGGCGGCGGCGGTCCGCGGGTCCATGGACTCGGAGGCGGCGTTGCCCACGACGATCCAAATCCCCCACGTCACCATCGTAATCAAACCGAACAGGACAGCCGAGTCCACCTCTGCGAGTTCCATCGGATAGCGCCTCGCGTCGCTATCCGAAAGAAACCGGACCTCCAGTATAAGCGGTGTCTATGCGGGGGCGGCTAACCGCGTTCGGAACTCGGTTCAGCGAGCGGGCGACTACGCGAACTCGTCCGAGAGGTCGGCGTCCCAGTCCGGCGGGAGCAGCGGGTCGGGGTCCTCGTGGACGAACTCGACGCCCTTGTCGGGGTCGAGCGGGTGGACTTTCGTCCGCATCGTTTCGCCGCCGTCGAGGAGCGAGAACATGCGTTCGGACTCCGCGAGCCGGTAGTACAGGGGGAGACAGACCGCGACTTCGTCGTCGGTGGCGCGGACGACGAGCGCGAGGTAGACGAGGCCGCCGGAGACCGCGCGGAACGCCTCGTACTCGTCGAACGTCGCGCCCTCGACGGCGGCTTCCAGGTCGGGGTAGACGTCGTCGCCGACGACCACGTCGAGCCCGACGTGTTCGACCACTTCGTCGCCCGCGGCGGGGACCGGAACCACGTCCCCCGGGAGGGCGACGACGACGGTCCAGTCTCGCTCCCGATAGTCGTCGGCGAGCGACTCGCACTCTGCGACTACCGTCTCCCACGTGCCCGACTCGTCCGAGAGCGGATGTTCTTCCATGCGGCATGGTGTCGGAGTCCGCTACCTAAACTTTGGCTTCTCTCGCCGCTGTCGCTCGCGTTCGCGCGTCACGCGGGCGATTGCGGGGTGGTGAGTGTTGTCAACAGCCGCGCATCAACTGGCAAAAATTGAAAAGGTATTTCACGCCATGCAGGTCATTCTCATTCAATGAGGAATCTACTCTCTCTTTCGGACCTCCGAACTCAGTTCTCGACCGGCCGCGGTCAGGTCAAGGCCGTCGACGGCCTCGACCTCACGGTCGGCGAGGGCGAGACGGTCGGACTGGTCGGTGAGTCCGGGTCCGGAAAGAGCGTGACGGCACTTTCGGCGATGGGCCTCGTCGACGACCCCGGCGAAATCGTCTCGGGGTCGGTCGAACTCGAAAGCGGCCGGCTCGCCGAGGAGTTCCGTGAGGAGTACAACAACCCCGCCTTCGTCGACGGCGACGTGGTCAATCTCGTCGACGCCCCCGAGGAGGCGCTGCGGGCCGTCCGCGGGCGCGAGCTCGGCATGATTTTCCAGGACCCGATGACCTCGCTGAACCCCTCGCTGACGGTGGGCGAGCAGGTCGCAGAGAGCCTCCGACTCCACCAGTACGGCGGGCGTCGCAAGGACTCGTGGTTCAACGCGGTCCGCGAACTGCTCCCCCGCATCAGCCGCGACATCGACGACGAAATCGTCGAGCGGACCATCGAGGTGCTCGAATCGGTCGGCATCCCCGAACCCGGCGCGCGGGTCGACGAGTTCCCCCACGAGTTCTCCGGGGGGATGCGCCAGCGCGTCCTCATCGCCATCGCGCTCGCCTGCCAGCCGCGCGTGCTCGTCGCCGACGAGCCGACCACCGCGCTCGACGTGACCATTCAGGCGCAGATTCTCGACCTCATCGACGACCTCCAGGAGGACCTCGGCATGTCGGTGCTCATGATTACCCACGACCTCGGCGTCGTCGCGGAGACGTGCGACCGGGTCGCGGTCATGTACGCCGGCGAAATCGTCGAGGAGGGGCCGGTCGAGGAAATCTTCCACAACCCCTCGCACCCCTACACGTACACGCTTCTCGAATCGCTCCCGAGCGAGGACAAAGAGCGCCTGACGCCCATCGAGGGCAACGTGCCGGACCTCATCGATATGCCCGAAGGATGTCACTTCGCGCCCCGATGTCCGTGGGCCCAGCCGGAGTGCACCTCCGGTGAGATACCCTACAAGCAACACGGCGACGACGAGGTAGACCACCGCTCGAAGTGCGTCCTCGACGACTTCGACACCAGCGAGTACGGCGGCGACGCCATCGAGGCCTCGACGGGCACCGAGCCCTCCGACACGCCGCTGCTCGAAGTCGACGGCATGCAGAAGTACTACGAACAGGCCGACGGCATCCTCGACCGATTCCTCGGGGCGGACGACCGGAGCGTGAAGGCGGTCGACGGCGTCGATTTCACGGTGTACGAGGGCGAGACGCTCGGGTTGGTCGGGGAGTCCGGTTGCGGGAAGTCAACCGCCGGGCGGAGCCTCCTGCATCTGACGCCGCCGACCGGCGGTCGCGTCGTCTTCTCGGGGACGGACCTCTCGGGGCTCGACAGCGACGAACTCCGCGCGATGCGCCGCGACATGCAGATGATCTTCCAGGACCCGATGTCGTCGCTCGACCCCCGGATGACGGTCGGCCAGACCATCCGCGAGCCGCTCGACGTCCACGACCTCCCCGAGTCGGACCCGAACGTGCGCGGCGAGGCCGACGTGACCGTGACGGGCATCGACGCCGAGCGCGTCTCGGTCACCGCGAGCGACGAAATCGACGCCATCGTCGGCTCCTCGAACGGCGTCGCCACCGCCGCCGTGACCGTCACCGTCGCGGACGGCGAGGTCGACGTGGCCGTCGAAGAGCGCCTCCGGACCGAGGTCGAAGTCGAGCGCGAGGGTGATGTCGTCTCGGGCGTCACCGTCCGCGTCACGCCGGGCGACTCCACCAGCGAGCGCCGGCGTCGTCGGGTCCACCAACTCCTCGACGCGGTCGGCCTCGAAACCGGCCAGTACGACCGCTACCCGCACGAACTCTCCGGCGGCCAGCGCCAGCGCGTCGGCATCGCCCGCGCGCTCGCGGTCGACCCGGACTTCATCGTCGCCGACGAACCCGTCTCCGCGCTCGACGTGTCCGTGCAGGCGCAGATTCTCAACCTGCTCGAAGACCTCCAGGAGCGCTTCGGGCTGACGTATCTGTTCATCGCGCACGACCTCTCCGTCGTCCGGCACATCTCCGACCGCGTGGCCGTGATGTACCTCGGTGAAATCGTCGAGGTTGCGGCGACCGACGAGCTGTTCGACGACCCGAGACACCCCTACACGCAGGCGTTGCTGTCGGCGATTCCGGAGCCCGACCCGGCCGCCGAGACCGACGACCGCATCATCCTCGAAGGCGACGTGCCGAGTCCCATCAATCCGCCGTCGGGCTGTCACTTCCGGACGCGGTGTCCGCAGGTCATCCCCCCGGCCGACCTCGACATCGAGCAGGCGGCCTACCGCGAGGTGATGGACCTCCGCCAGCGCGTCGAGCGCGAGGCGCTGGACGTCGAGACCGCCCGCGACGCCGCACTCGATGCGGGCGACCCGAGCGCCGAAGCAGCGGTGAGCGCCGACGGCGGCACCGCCGACGCCGACGCCGTCGTGGACGAACTCCGCGAGTCGCACTTGTCGCACTCGCTGTCGCCGGAACTCCGGGGCGTCGTCGACCGCGCGCTCGAACGCGTCGTCGCCGACGACTGGGACGAAGCGGGCGAAATCCTCCGCGAGCGATTCGAGAGCGTCTGCGAGCGCGACGCGCCCGAACTGGGTGAACAGACGCACCCCGCGGCGTGTCACCTCGTCGACGAATAGACGACGAGCAGGCCCCGATACGGGGTCTCGTCAGCTGTCAGACGTTTTTTGATTGGCTCGTATTTTTACCGGAACAGGTCGGTGGTGTCATTCGTTCCCGTGGACGATTCTTCGTTATTTTTATAGGGGCACATCAATAGGTACACGTATGTCACAAGATGGCAATAACGTCTCGCGGCGTCGGTTCCTGACGGCCGCGGGAACCGCTGCGGCGACGGCCGCGCTTGCGGGTTGTTCCGGCGGCGGCGGCGAGGAAACCACCACCGAATCCGGTGAGGGGACCACCGAGGGAGAGACGGACCAGACCGA
Organism: Haloferax sp. Atlit-48N; assembly: GCF_003383015.2. Taxonomy (NCBI): domain Archaea; kingdom Methanobacteriati; phylum Methanobacteriota; class Halobacteria; order Halobacteriales; family Haloferacaceae; genus Haloferax; species Haloferax sp. Atlit-48N. The sequence goes on from NZ_CP137689.1 coordinate 588,403, forward strand.
ACAGACCGAAGACGACGGTTCGAACTCGGTCCTGCGCTACGGTCGCGGCAGTCACTCGCCGACGCTCGACTTCCAAAACAGTACGAGCGGCGAGGTCGCCAAGGTGACCGAACAGCTCTACGACACGCTCATCAACTTCGAGCCGGGGCAGTCCACGCTGACCCAGGGACTCGCCACCGAGTACTCCCTGGAGGGCGAGACGGCCTCCATCACGCTCCGCGAGGGCGTGATGTTCCACAACGGCGAGGAGTTCACGGCCGAGGACTTCGTGGCGACCTATCGCCGCTTCGTCGACAGCGACTACGAGTACTACGCCGGCGACGACTACGTCTCCGCCTACGGGCCGTTCACCCTCGGCTCGTGGATCGACGAGATTCAGGTCGACGGCGACTACTCGATGACGATTCAGCTGACCCAGTCGTACGCGCCGTTCCTGCGTAATCTGGCGATGTTCGCGGCGTCGGTGCACTCCCTCGCCGCCATCGAGGAGTACGGGACGGAACTCAGTTCGAACCCCGTCGGGACGGGGCCGTTCCAGCTGAGTAACCTCGACGACGCGAACGAAATCATCCGCCTCGAAGCCAACTCCGAGTACTGGGGCGACGGGCCGAACGTGGACGAGGTCGTCTTCGTCACCATCGGCCAGAACTCGACGCGCGCGCAGTCGCTCGCGTCGGGCGAACTCGACATCATCGACGGGCTCGGTGCGCAGTCGTCCGTCCAGGTCGAAAACGCCAGCAACGCGAACCTCGTCCGCACCGAGGGTATCAACATCGGCTACATGGCGTTCAACATGGCGAGCCGCGAGGAGTTCCGCGACCGCCGCGTCCGGCAGGCCGTCAGTCACGCCATCAACACCGAAGCCATCGTCAACGAGATTTACTCGGGCTTCGCGACGCAGGCGAGCCAGCCGCTCCCGCCGAACGTCCTCGGCCACAACGACGACATCGACCCGTACCCGTACGACCCCGAGGAGGCCCAGCGCCTCCTCGAAGAGGCCGGCTACGGTGACGGCTTCTCGTTCGAACTGGCGACGTTCCAGAACCCCCGCGGCTACAACCCGTCGCCGATTCAGACCGCCGAGACCGTCGCGTCCAACCTCGGCGAAATCGGCATCGAAGTCGACATCAACCAGCAGTCGTTCGGTCCGTTCCTCGAATACACCGCTCAGGGCCGCCACGACGCGTGTTTCCTCGGCTGGTACACCGACAACGCCGACCCGGACAACTTCATGTACGTCCTCCTGCACCCGCAGGTAGAGGAGAGCGAACTCACGGAGGGACAGGACTGGGTCAGCTTCGACGCCGAAGGCTACAACACCAGTAACCGTTCGGCGTGGGCGAACCGCGAGTACATGGACCTCGTCGAACAGGGTCAGAGCACCTACGACGAGGCCGAGCGCGAGTCGCTGTACAACGAGGCGAACCAGATTGCACACGACGAGGCCCCGTGGGTCTACCTCGACTACGCGGACGAGCTTCGCGGCGTCTCCAGCCGCGTCAGCGGGTTCCAGGTCGCCGCCATCAGCGGTCCGTACCTCAATCTGGTCAGCCTGAACTGAGGAACTGACCGCGCCTTCGACTTTCATGATTTCCACACGATTCGTACTCAAGCGGCTGCTGTTGCTCGTCCCGGTGTTGGTGGGAGTGGCGTCGCTCGTCTTCTCCATCCTGCATCTCTCGCCGGGCGACCCGGCGCTCACCATCGCGGGCGAACGCGCCAGCGAGGAGTTCGTCCGGCAGGTCGAAGAGAGCCTCGGCCTGAACGACCCCATCTGGGTGCAGTACGGGCGCTTCCTCGCCGACGCCGCGCAGTTCCAGTTCGGCGAGTCCTTCATCATCCAGCGGAACACCCCGGTCCGCGAAGTGCTCGGCAACAAGCTGCCGGTCACGCTCGAACTCGCTCTCTACGGGCAGCTCATCGGCATCTCGCTGGGCATCCCGCTGGGCATCCTGAGCGCCGTCAAGCAGGACAGCATCACGGACCACCTGACTCGCATCGGTGCGCTCGCCGGTATCAGCGTGCCCATCTTCTGGAGCGGCCCGCTTCTCATCTTGCTGTTCGCACAGGTGCTCGGATGGCTCCCGACGAGCGGTCGCATCTCGGTGCTGTACAACGTCGAGGCCATCCGAGTGACGGGCCTCGTCACGGTCGACACGTTCCTCGCGGGCAACTGGGATATGTTCGTCTCCGCGGTCCGCCACATGATTCTCCCGGCGTCGGTCATCGGCGTCTACTCGATGGCGCTCATCTCCCGGATGATGCGCTCGTCGATGCTGGAGGTCATCCGGCAGGACTACATGCGGACCGCCCGCGCGAAGGGCCAAGGCGCGAAGATTACGGTCCTGAAGCACGGCTTCCGCAACGCGATGATTCCCGTCATCACGGTCATCGGCATCCAGTTCGGTGGCCTGCTCGGCGGCGCAGTACTCACGGAGACGGTGTTCGCTATCGGCGGCATCGGGACGCTCCTGGTCGAGGCCATCAAGGTCGGTGACTACCCCATCGTACAGGGGACGGTCCTGACCTTCGCGTTCCTGTTCACGCTGGTCAACCTCGGCGTCGACATCACCTACTCCATCCTTGACCCGCGGATCGAACAATGAGCACGGAAACCACGACCACGAACGAGACGGCGACCGACGTCGACCAGCGCGGGCTCGTCGACCGCCTCACGGCGTCGCCGTTCGTCTCCCGACTGCTGTCGAACCGCCTCGCGCTCGCCGGTATCGCCATCATCGTCGCGATGGTGGTCATCGCGCTGTACGCGCGGCTGTTCTTGGACCTCGAAGTCATCACGCAGTCGCAGCTCGGGACGAACCCGAACCGCGCCCCGCCGAGTCTCGACTACCCGTTCGGCACCGACGGACAGGCCCGCAGCCTCCTGCCGCGGGTGGCGTACGGCGCGTGGTACGCGATGCTGTTCGGCACCGTCACGGTCGCCGCCTCGACCGTCCTCGGCGTCGGGCTCGGCATCGTCGCGGCCTACTACGGCGACGTGACCGACAACGTCATCATGCGGACGATGGACGTGCTGCTCGCGTTCCCGTCGCTGCTGTTGGCGCTGGCGCTCGTCGCCATCTTCCCCGACGACCTCGGTCTGTGGCGAGCGGTCGCCGCGCTGACGCTCGTCTACACGCCGCGGTTCGCCCGCGTCGTCCGCGGGGCCGCGCTGACCGTGCTCGAAAACGAGTACATCGACGCGACGGTCGCGCTCGGCGCGGCCGACCCGCGCGTGCTGGTTCGGCACGTCCTGCCGAACTGCCTCGCGCCCATCACGGTCCAGAGCACGCTCAACTTCGGGCTGGCTATCATCGACCTCGCGGCGCTGTCGTTCCTCGGCTTCGGTGCCGCGGCGGGCACGCCCTCGTGGGGGCTCATGCTCTCGAACGGCGTGAGTCAGGGCCTGCTCACCGGCGTCTGGTGGTGGTCGTTCTTCCCCGGGTTCTTCCTCGCGCTCACGGTGCTGGGGTTCAACCTCCTCGGCGACGGCATGCGCGACGCGCTGGACCCGCGGATGCGCGAAGCGGTCGACTAACCGACCGTGTCCGCGCCACCGGACCCGACGGACGCGGCGTCGCCCCCCGTGCTCGAACGGGCGGCGACTCGCCTCCGACTCGTCGGCACGGCGGCCCTCGCGGGCGCGCTCGTCGCCGCCGTCTGGCTGGTCGCTCGGCTGGTCGTCGGTGACTTCTCGGCGAGCGTCGAGACGACGTTCGCGGTCGGCTCGCTCGCGTTCGGGTTCGGGCTCCTCGGCTGGTCCGGGGCGGTCGCGCTCGGTCGCGGCATCGAGTCGATGCAGGCGCACCTCGACACCGGAACGGGCTGGACGGAAGCGGACGCTCGCCGGGCGATGGCCCGTGTTCTCGGGTTCGGACTCGGCGTGATGCTCGGGGCGACGGCGGTCGGGTCGGTCGCCTCTGTTTTCGTCGCCGCCTGAGCCGGCCGAACGCAGACTCGGACTCAGGCTTTCGGCAGGCGAAGCTCGATAATCGTCCCGCTCGGTTCGTTGTCTCTGATTTCCATCGTGCCGTTGCTGTTCGTCACCGTCCAGCGGACGAACCAGAGACCGAGCCCGTTCGTGTGCCGAAGCGGCGACTCCCGCCCGGACATGAGCGATTCGCGTTCGAGCGCGGGGAGCCCCGGCCCGTTGTCCGCGATTCGAACCGTCACTTGCTCCGCACCGTCGGCCTCGGCGACAGAGAGTTCGATTTCGACGTCGTCACCGCCATAGGCGACGGCGTTGTCGACGAGTTCGTTCACCGCGAGTTCGAACGTCGCGTGCGCCAACGCTCGCACGTTCTCCGGCGCGTCGACGGTGATGGTCGCCCCGGGGTAGCTGAGCTGAGCGCCTTCGACCACGCTGCGGACGCGGTCGGCAACGTTCTGCGGTTGCACCCGCTCGGTCACGTCGGGGTCGAGCGCGGAGCTGAACTTTCGTGCCGTCTCGGCGATTGAGAGGAGTTCGTCCGCCGCCCGCTCGATGGCCGCCGCCGACTCGCGCACGTCGGCGTCGTCGGCGGCTTCGAGCAGCATCGCCGCGTGCGCCTGCGCGATGTTCATCTTGTTCCGGAGGTTGTGTCTGATGACGCGGTCGAGGACCGAAAGCCGCCGCTCGCGCTCCCGGAGTTCGGTCACGTCGCGGCCGACGCAGACGATGCCGTCGAACTCGCCGCCCGACGACTTCGCCGCGATGGTCGTCTGGAACTGTCGCTCAGCGCCGCCTCGGTCGACGACGACCGTCTCGATGGTCTCCTCGGCGCTATCCCCCGAGAGAAGCGACGCGATAGCCTCTAAGAGCGCCTGGGCGTGTCGCTCGCCGAACACCGCCGAGACGTGTTCGCCCGTGAGTTCGCCGGGGTCACAGTCCAGCAGGTCGGCGGTCGCGCTGTTCGCGAGGACGAACCGGAGATTGTCGTCGAGCGTGTAAATCGGGTCGGCCGTCGTCTCGACGATGCGCTCGTACCGCTCTAACTCCTCGGAGCGGGCCTTTCGCTCGGTGATGTCTTGGACGGTCCCGCGGTAGACGGCGGCGTCGGTCTCCCGCGCCGCGACGCCGCGGACGTTCGCCCAGCGCGTCTCGCCGTCCATCGTCTCCAGTCGGCACTCGACTGACTGCTCTTCGCCGGTCGCAACGAGCCGTCCGAACGCCGCTCGGGCCTCGTGTTCGTCCTCGGGATGGTAGAACGCGAACGCCTCTTCGAGGTCGAAGGTCTCCCGCGGATCGACGCCGACGAGTTCCGCGAGTCCGCTCGTGAACAGGACCTCCCCGGTCCGTGTGTTGAACTCCCACGCGCCGACCGAGGCGATTTTCTGACTCTGGTCGAACAGGTCGAGCAGTCGTTCGCGGTCGCGCTGCTGGCGCTTCACTTCGGTCACGTCCTCGATGACGGCAATCACACCGACGCACTCCCCGCCGCTTCCAGTCAGGGGCGCGGCGTTGACGACGACCCACCGGCGGTCGCCGCCGACTTCGATGCCGTGTTCGAAGCCCTTGACGGTCTCACCGGCCTCTCTCGCCCGTTCGAAGGGGAGCCCACCGCGGTCGAGTGGCTCTCCGCGCTCGTCGACGAGTTCCCACTCGGGGGCGTCGTACGGCTGTCCGAGCACGACTGACCGGCCCAGACCGAGAATCTCTTGGGCCGACTCGTTGGCGCGCATGATTATCTCGTCTTCGTCGAGGACCACGATACCGACCGGACTCGTCTCGAAGAGCTGTTTGAGCGTTTGCGTCTCGTTGACGAGTTGGTTCCTGAGCGCGTGGCGGACGGTCGCGTCGGTCTGGAACCCGACGAAGTGGGTGAGCTCCCCGTCGTCGTAGACCGGCGATATCTTCAGGTCGTTCCAGAACGGCGTTCCGTCCTTCCGGTAGTTCGTGAGGCCGACGGCGGCGCTCTCGCCAGCGTCGACCGCCTCGTGGAGCGTCTCGACCGCCTCGGGGTCGGTGTCGTCCCCTTGGAGGAATCGACAGTTCCGGCCGATGACCTCCGAGCGGTCGTAGCCGGTCATCTCCTCGAAGGCGTCGTTGACGTACGTGAGCGGTTGGTCGTCGTCGGCTTCGGTGATGGTGATGCCGACCGTCGCGCTGTCCATCGCCCGGCGGTACAGCGCGAGTTGGAGCGACTGCCGTCGGGTCTGGAGGAGCGACTCGACCCGCGACCGGATGACTGCGCTCGGTGCGGGGACCGCGAGCACGTCGTCCGGCACGTCGTCGAGTCGCCGTGCGGCGACGCGCTGTTCGTCTTGCGTGACCGTCAACAGCACCGGCACGAAGCGGTCGCCGGCGTCGGCTTTGCGTTCGTCGAGCGCGTCGGCAACCGCCGAGTACGTCGCCATATCGACGATACAGAGGTCGAACTCCGGAAGTTGGGATTCGTCCTCGTGGCCGCGTTCCCAGACGACGACTTCGTACGCGTCGAGGAGGCCCGCCAGTAGCTCGCGGTCCCGAGCGCCGCGAACCGCGAGGAGTATCCGTTCCTCGTCGGACGCGTCACGCGCGGAGCGCGCTCCGTTCCGGGACGCGTCTTCGCTCACGGTCACTCGGCCTCGTTCCACGTCGGCGTCCCCGTGAGGATGCCACGTAGCTCGTCGAGCGGTTCGCCGACGGTGATGCCGTCCCTCCCGATTTCGAACGACCGGAGCGTCGGCTCGAAGCCGCCGAACCGCTTTTTGAGGACGCCGACGGCCTTGCGAATCTCGCCGCGCACCTCGATGTAGCGGATGAACAGGATGTTGTCCGCGAGGTAGCTCACGTGGTTGTCCGAGGCGTGGAACGCGCCGGTGACCTGCTGTACCTCCTCGGTCAGCACGACGGTGACGCCCATGTTCTTGAGGTACCGCGCCAGCGCGTGGAGTTCGCGGCGGATGTCGCTCCGCTCGTCGGTAAGGCTGAGTTGGTAGCCCGCGGTACCGTCTATCAGCACGAATTTGGTGTCGTTGGCTTCGACCTCGGCGCGCACCCGCTGGGCGAACTCGTCGGTCGAAAGCGAGAGCGGTTCGACGGCGTCGACCCGGAGGTTCCCGGAGTCGACGAGGTCGTCTATCGGGATGCCGACGGACTCGGAGCGGTGTCGGAAGCTCCGTTTGCTCTCCTCGAACAGATAGACCGCGGCGCGCTCGCCGCGTTCGGCGGTCGCCCGCGCGAACGCGGCTCCGGTGGTGGACTTACCGACGCCGCTCGGGCCGCTGACGAGCGTGATGCTCCCCCGCTCGATGCCGCCGCCGAGCAGGGCGTCGAGGTCGTCGATGCCCGACGAGAGCGGCTCGATAGTGAACTCGCGGTGGTGCGAGCCGGGGACGAGTCGCGGGAAGACGCGCATCCCGTGACCGCCGTCGATTCGCACGGCGTGCGGCCCCGTCTGCGAGCCCGAGCCGCGGAACTTCTCGATGCGGACCGACCGCCCCCAGTCGGACCGAGACAGCGATATCGAGCCGTCGCAGAGGTACGCGAGCGTCTCGTCGGTGCCGCCGCTCGACGGCTGGCTCGTGAACAGCGTCGTCGCACCCGACCGCTTGAGATAGCTCAGGAGCGACGAGACGAGTCGGCGGAACTGGTATTCGTCCGACGAGAGCCGACCGAGTTGGCTCAGCGGGTCGATGACGACTCTGTCGGGGTCGTGTTCATCGATTGCGTCTCGCAGTTCGGTCGCCGTCGACTTCCCTTCCACCTCGCTCGGCGACAGCATGGTGTAGGCCTCGTCGTCGAGGAACGCATCGGGCGACGGGCTCAAGTCGAGAATCGGGAGCTCGGAGAGGTCGAACCCGAGCGTTCCGGCGTTCGCCCGGAGTTCGGCGTTCGACTCCTCGAAGGAGATGAACAGCACGTCCTCGTCGTTTTCGCGCCCGGCGGTCAAGAAGTGGTAGCCGGCGATGGTCTTTCCCGCCCCGGATTCTCCGCGGACCATGTACGTTCGGTTCGGCACTAGCCCGCCGTCTAGTACCGCGTCGAGTCCGGAGATTCCCGTGGAGAGTCGCGGGGGGAGATTCGTCATACCGTACACATCTGTCCGGCGCACCAAGAAACTACCACCGCCTCGAACTACCGCGTCTCGGAACGCCACGTCTCGGAACGCCGCAGTCCAGCACACCGCCCCCCGAAACATCATGTCCCGAGACACCACGCTCGGAGCACCACATCCCGGACACCACGCCCGGAGCACCACATCCGTGACACACTACCTCGGCACGTCGATTCGGGGGGCCGCGTCGCCGTGGGGTCAGGCGGCCTCGGCCTGCGTCGCGGTCTTCCGAATCTCGTCGAGGACCGAGTCGAGAGCGAGCACGTCGGACAGCGCCTCCATCGCGCTGGAGAACGGCACGTCGAGCGCGTAGCTGTAATAGTTCCCGCGCGAACCGGTTCGGTTCTCCTCGGCCGAGAGGATGCCGAGCATCCGGAGGTCCGAGAGGTGGTTGTGGACCGACCGCTGGGCGAGCGGGTCGATACCGGCCGAGTTACACAGCCGGAGGTACTCCTGATAGAGGTCGCGCATCCGACACGGCGTCTCGTCGTGGGCGGCCTTCGAGACGACCGCGAGGAGGGCGAAGTGGCCGTTTTCGGTGAGTTCGCGCATCCCCTCGACGACGCGCTCCTGTTCGAGTTTCTGCCGGGCGATGTCGACGTGGTCGAGCGTGATTCGCTCGTCGTCTTTGTTCTCGGCGTGTTCGCCCGCCAGCCGCAGGAGGTCGAGCGCCTGCCGCGCGCTCCCGCTGTCGCGGGCGGCGAGCGCCGCACAGAGGTTGAGCACGCCCTCCTCGCAGGCGTCTTCTGCGATGGCGACCTCAGCGCGCGATTCGAGGATGTTCTGGAGCTCGGGCGCTTGGTACGGCGGGAAGTGGAGTTCGCGCTCGCAGAGCGTGTCCTGCACGCGCGGGTCGAGTTGGTCGTGGAACTTGAAGTCGTTCGAGATGCCGATGAGGCCGACCTTGGCGTCTTCGAGCTTGCCGTTCGAGCGCGCCCGCGGGAGTTCGTAGAGGAGTTCGTCGCGGTCGCCGATGGAGTCGACTTCGTCGAGGACGATGAGCACCGTCCCGCCCACGTCGTCCAACTCCTGAAACAGCTTCTTGAAGACGGTCTGTTGGGGGTAGCCGGTCGAGCTAATCTCCGCACCGGGCGGTCGAAGCTCGTTGACGAGTTCGACCGCCACCTGATACGAGGAGTTGAGCGTCTTGCAGTTGATGGAGATGACGCTGAGGTCCACGTCGTCGTACTGCGAGACGTCTTCGAGGAGCATTTCCAGAAGGAACTCGGTGACTGCGGTCTTCCCCACGCCGGTGTTTCCGTACAGGAAGACGTTGTTCGGCTCCCAGCCGTCGACGACCGGTTGGAGCGCGTCCATGTACTCCGAAATCTCGTCGTCGCGCTCCTCGATGCGCTCGGGCTTGTAGGACTCCCCGAGGGCGTCCTTGTTGGTGAAGACGTTTTGTTTTCGCTCGAACCGGCGCATTAGCGTCGGTCCGTTGTAGCGTCCCCTTATTTAAAACCCCGATTTCATCTGATTCATGTGAATTGTGACGACGACGGTATCGCCGGAGTCGGACCGCGTGTTCTCGTCTGGAACCGCCGTCTCTCGGTTGATGCTTGCTCACTCTATACTGGCCCATGTTATCGTATTTCGTGGGTCATGTGAACTCGTTTGAACAGACACACACCATGTTTGCAAGTGAAGGAGAGCACGCGAGAGTAGCTAGTAGAACAACAGAGCACGCGTTCAACTAAAGCGTTGACATGTTTCGGTGCTCACGGTGTACGTCTCGGTGGGAAGCGTCTCCCGTTAACGAGGCGTAGACGGCCTCAATCGGAGTGAATCACCTGAAATGGTGGTGGGTGACGCGCGACGAGTCCCGTTCGAGGTTCACTTGCACCGGTGCTCTCCCCGCGCAGTCGCCGGTCCCACCCCCTCCGCGGCGTCACCGCGCTTCACGTGCAACGGTGGTGTCTGTGGGTACGCCGCGACCATCGCTTCCCCCGCCAATTCACTTGCAAACGTGGTGTGTGGGTGTCGGACCGCGGCTTTCGCGTTCCGCCGCGGCGACCCATTCACTTGTACGGCCGGTCTGTCCAGTCGCGTCGTCCGTGACCCTTCGGCACCGCCGACACGGCGCGACCGACGCTCCGCTCGACTCGACTGGTCGACGGGGTGACAGTCGTCCCGCCGGCGACGGCCCCGCCCCTCGAAATGTCTTTACCTCGGATGCTGTTACCTACCCCCGTGGACCGTTCCGCCCTCCGCGCGCTCGCACTGGCCCTCCTCGCGGTCGTCGCCCTCTCGGTCGTCGCCGCCACCATCGATTCGACCGTCGTCTCAAGCGGCGGCCCAGTCGGCTTCGGTGGCGGCGAGACCGGCGGCGCGGTCGCTGGAGACACAGACGAGACCGGCACCCAACCGTCCGGTGATTCGTCCGGCAGTCTCAGCATCCCGACGCCGTGTTTCCCGTGGTTGCTCTCACCCGGAGTCCTCGCGGTCGTCGCCCTCGTCTTCGTCCTCCTCGGCGCGTACGCCTACCGGGAGACCGGCTCTCTGCTTCCGCCCCTCGCAATCTTCGCGGCGGTCGGGCCGCCGGTCGTCCTGCTTTTCGCCCTCCTCACGGGATGTCGCCGCGAGTTCTCGTTTTCGTCTCGTGCCGCGGCCGCCGCGCGAAACGTGTCGTTTCTCCCCGCCGGCGGCGGTGGTAGTCTCGGCCAAGGCGGGAACGCGGCGCAGAGCGTCTCACCGCCCACGGTGCTGTTCGGCCTCTTGCTCGCCGTCGCCCTCGCCGTCGCGGCCTTCATGCTCGTCACCGGGACCGGCGACTCGCCCGCGGCCGACGACGAAGTCACCCCCGCCGACGAGGACGAGGGGTCGAACGTCGCCGCCGTCGGACGGGCCGCCGGGGCCGCGGCCCAGCGCATCGAAGACGGCGACGCCGACGTCGAAAACGAAGTGTTCCGCGCGTGGGGTGAGATGACCGCGCTCCTCGACGTGCCGAACCGTCGCGCTGCGACGCCCGCCGAGTTCGCCCACTCGGCCGTCGACGCCGGGATGGACCGCGACGACGTGGACGACCTGACGACGCTGTTCGAGGAAGTCCGATACGGCGGCTTCGAGGCGACGCCGGAGCGGGAGCGCCGGGCGGTCGACGCGCTCAGAAGCATCGAACGCGCCTACGCCGACTCACCGGAGGGCGACCGATGACGCTGACGCGTCGGCTGTTCTTGCTCGTCGGCGTCGTCGCCACGACCGCCGGACTTGCGGTCGTCGCAGGCGTCTCCTTCGGCCTCGAACTGACGGATATCTTCCTCGGACTCGTCGCGGCGCTCGCGGCGCTCCAGGGGCTTCGGTACGTCCAGTGCCGCCGCGATACGCCCTCGAACACCACGGTTACCGACGACCCGGAAGCGCGGATTTCGGTCCCGGTGCCCGGAGCCGACTTCGACGACGACCTCGTGTCTGCGATGGGTCAGGGCACCCGCTGGGCCGCCCGCGAGCGCGTCGTCGACCGCCTCGAAACGCGGGCCAAGGAGGCGCTCGTCGCCCGCGGCGGTCGCGCTCCCGAGGAAGCGGCCGCGCTCCTCGAAACCGGCGGGTGGACCGACGACCCGGTCGCCGCGCGCTTTCTCGGCGCGTCCGTCTCGATTCCGCTCCGACAGCGCGTCCGCCTGTTTCTGTCCGGCCGGTCGTCGCTCACCGACCGCGCCGAGCGAGCCGTCGCCGCGATAGAACAAGTCGGCACTACCGACGGCCCCGCGGGTGAGCGCCGATGAGCCGCGGGTTCGACACCGAACGCTGGACCGGCCTCGACGGTCTCGTCCTCGTGGCGGCCGCCGCGGGCGTGTTCACCCGCGAATCGTCGCTGCTCCTCGCGGCCGGCCTCGGCGTCGTCGTCCTCGGTTACGTCCGGGTCGCGGCGATTCCCGAGGTGTCGCTCCGAATCGAGCGCGACCTCTCGGACGCGACGCCCGACCCCGGCGACGAGGTCGAAGTCACGCTCCGCGTCACCAACGAGGGGTCCAGCACGCTGTTCGACCTCCGCGTCGTCGACGGCGTGCCGCCGGCGCTCGGCGTCGTCGACGGTTCCGCCCGACTGGGGACGGCGCTTCGACCGGGCGCGACCGCGACCGCGACGTACACGGTCACGGCCGTCCGCGGCGAGCATTCGTGGGACGAGACGGTCGTCGTCGTCCGCGACCCGAGCGGGGCCGTCGAGTCCCGCGAGACGGTCGACGCCGAGACGACGCTCCGGTGTGAGCCCGAACTCGCCGCGACCGCCGACCTGCCGCTTCGGGGCCTCACCTCGAAGTACGCCGGCCGCGTCGAGACCGACGTGCCGGGGTCGGGACTGGAGTTCGCCTCCATCCGCGAGTACCGCCACGGCGACCCGATTCGGCGCATCGACTGGAACCGCCGCGCCCGCACGGGCGAACTCGCCACGGTGGAGTTCAGAGAGGAGCGCGCGGCGTCCGTCGTCCTCGTCGTCGACACCCGGTCTGAGGCGCACGTCGCCCCCGACGACGAGGGGGAGACCGCGGTCGAGCGCTCCGTGGACGCCGCGAGCGTCGCCTTCTCGGCACTCCTCGACGGCGGCGACAGCGTCGGCGTCGCCGCGTTCGGCCCCGACGAGTGCTGGCTCGCCCCCTCGTCGGGCGTCGACCACCGCGCCCGCGCCCGCCGGCTGTTCGCGACCCACCCGGCGTTCGCGCCGACGCCGCCGGACGGGGCCTTTTTCCCCTCCGTGGCCGTGCGCCGACTCCGGCGTCGACTCGCCAGCGACGCGCAGGTCATCTTCTGCTCGCCGCTCGTGGACGACTACGGCGTCTCGGTCGCCCGTCGGTTGGAGGCCTACGGCCACGCCGTGACGGTCGTCTCGCCGGACCCGACGACGACATCGACCGTCGGCGCGCGCCTCGCACGCATCGAGCGCGACCTGCGGCTCCGCGAACTCCGGGGGAGCGGCCTCCGCGTCGTCGACTGGGGTGACGAGTCCCTCGGTGTCGCGCTCGCGCGGGCCGAAGCGGGGTGGTCGCGGTGAGCGAAATCACCCGCCAGCCGACCCGGACGGGGACCGCACTGGCGCTGTCGGCCGCCGGGTTCACCGTCCTCGCGCTCGGCTTCACCACGTCGACGGCGGCGGTCGGCGGCCTCGCCGCGACGGTCGCGCTCGCCGCCGGACTGTTCAGCGGCTCGCGGCGCGTCGTCGACGCCGCGGGCGGGCTGTTCTTCCTCTCGCTCCTCTTTGCGGGCGCGAGCGGGGCCGGGACGGAGGCGCTTCTGCTCGCCGCGGTCGGGTCGATACTCGCGTGGGACCTCGCGGACAACGCGCGCTCCGTCGGCGCACACCTCGGCCGCGAGACCGACACGCTCCGGCTCGAACTCGTCCACGCGGCGGCGACGCTCGTCGTGCTCGCGGTCGGCGCGGCCGTCGTCTACGGCGCTGACCGGGCGGCCGCCGGCGGCCAGCCCATCACGGCCGTCGTCTTACTGCTGGTCGGCGTCGTCGCGCTCGTGGCGGTCGTGGCGCGCTGAGCCGTGTCCGCTCCACGCCTCACGTCTCCCGCCTTACTCCAGCGTCGGCACGGTCACTCGACCGAGCACGTCGTCGACGACGTCCGATTTCCGCACGTCTTCGACCCGCGCGTCCGGAGTCAGGACGAGGCGGTGAGCGAGCACGGACTGCGCGACGCGCTTTACGTCGTCGGGCGTGACGAACTCGCGGCCCTCGATGACGGCGCGGGCGCGGGTCGCCTCGAACAGCCGTTGGGTCCCGCGGGGGGAGACGCCGATGCGGACCCGGCGGTCGGTTCGGGTCTCCCGCGCGAGCTTCGCCATGTATTCGAGCAGGTCGTCCTCGACGCGGACCGATTCGGGCGCGCGGCGGATGGCGGCGACGGCGTCGCGGTCGAGGACGCGCTCGACGCTCGGGCTCTGATCGCTCCGGCCCGCACGCCGGTGGAGGAGTTCGACCTCGCCGTCGAGGTCGGGGTAGCCGATGGCCGATTTCACGACGAACCGGTCGACCTGCGCCTCGGGGAGGGTGAACGTCCCCTCCTGTTCGACGGGATTCTGCGTCGCGATGACGAAGAAGGGGCTCGGGAGCTGGTGTGTCTCGCCGTCGACGGTCACCTGTCCTTCCTCCATCGCTTCGAGGAGGGCGGCCTGCGTCTTCGGCGGCGCGCGGTTGATTTCGTCGGCGAGGACGACGTTGGCGAAGATTGGCCCCGGCGAGAACTCGAAGGTCCGCTCGCGCTCGTCGTAGATGTTCGTCCCGGTCACGTCGGCGGGAAGCAGATCCGGGGTGAACTGCACGCGGGAAAACGACAGCCCGAGCGCGGTGGCGACGCTCCGCGCGGTGAGCGTCTTTCCGGTTCCCGGAACGTCTTCGAGGAGGACGTGGCCGCGGGCGAGGACGCCCGTCAGGACGGTTTCGAGGAAGGCTCGGTCGGCGATGACGGCCTCCGAGATGGCGTCGAGCACCTCGGAGCACGTCTCGCTGGCCGTGTCGATGTCCATACACCACCCGGGTCTGCGTGCGACTTATTCCCATTGGTCGGTGGCGCTCTGGTCGGTCGCTCGTCGGTCGTCGACTCCGCCCGTCCCGCCCGGACGCAGTTGGGCCAGAGACCCGCCGACCGCATCCGTGTGACTCTCCGCCGCGGCCCTCGGAAATCGAAACGGATTAAACTATCCGCGAGAGAGACAACGATGGAAGCCGAGGTAGCCTAGCCCGGCCAAGGCGGTAGATTCGAAATCTACTGTCCATTCGGACACGTGAGTTCAAATCTCACCCTCGGCGCTTCTCGCGGCCACAACGTTCCGAGCGGCGCGTCTCGTCGCGCCGCGACTCCGTGGCCGCGTGTGCAACGTCCTGAGATTTGAATCAAGGAGCGACCGCATGGGAGCGACTGCGGTTCAAATCTCACCCTCGGCGCTTCTTCCGAACGTCACCCCGCGAGAGACGTTCATGTCTCTCGCTCCGCGTGACGAGGCTGTGCGACGACCCGAGATTTGAACCAGCGAGCGAACGCAGTGAGCGAGTGAGGTTCAAATCTCACCCTCGGCGCTTCTCGCGGCCACAACGTTCCGGGCGGCGCGTCTCGTCGCGCCGCGACTCCGATTCTCTCAGTCCGACGTAGACTCCCACTCTCCCCAGTGAACGAGTTCGCTCGTGTCGATGCGCTCGCGCCAGCCCTCTCGTTGGAGGACCGGCTCCTCGGGAAAGCCGTCCTCGGGATAGCCGACGCAGAGATACGCAATCGGCTCGACGTGGTGCGGAATCCCGAGTACTTCGCGGACCTCGTGGGGGTAGAGAAACGACACCCAGCCGACGCCGACGCCTTCGGCCCGCGCGGCCAGCCAGAGGTTCTGCACGGCGAGACACGTCGAGTAGGCGTCCATCGCCTGCATCGTGTTGCGCCCGAGGACGTGCGGGGCGTCCCGCGTCGGGTCGCACGTGACGCAGACGTTCACCGGGGCGTCGGTGATGCCTTCCAGCTTCAACCGACCGAACTCCGACTTTCGAGGCTCTCGATAGCCCTCGCGGGCCGCCGCAATCGCACGCTCCGCGATGGACGCGACGGCCGCTTTCGTCTCGTCGTCCTCGACGACGACGAAATCCCACGGCTGCGAGAAGCCGACGCTCGGGGCGTGATGCGCGGCATCGAGCAGTCGCGCCAGCGTCTCCTCGGACACCGTATCGTCGCTGAACCGCCTGATGTCCCGCCGTGCGTAAATCGACTTGTACACGCCCGACCGCTCGCGCTCCGTGAACCCAACCATCGTTTCGATAGTCCTGACTGGCTCGCAAATCGGTTCTGATACGCCCGACGGAGCGCGCTTCACGCCACCAAAACAGTTACTAATTAGACACGAATGCCGGTCCGTATGGACACCGCGCTCAAATACAGACTCGACGTCATCATCGCCCTCCTGTTTTTGCTCGTGCTCATCGAGAGTTACCGGGTTGCCGGCTACTTCGGCGCAGCGTTCGTCGTGGTCGTCACCATCGTTCTCGTCGCCTTCGCGCCGGAGTGAGCGCTTCGAGACGCTTGCTTCGAGTGTCGTCCTCGCGTAAGGTGTGCGACACAGTGTCACGGGGCCGCGAAGTCCCTCGATTTCACTTTCACTCTCCTAGGATGCGATACATATCCCCTGCCCGCGTCAGCGAGAGTATGAGTGCGAACGCAGTAAGCGCGGACACGAGCGAACGGGACGGGACGCGACGCATCGACGTGACGACGGTCCGGACCGGCCGCGTCGCCGACTTCGCGGAGACGGAGCTCGGCGACGACGCTATCGGGTTCGAGCGCCGCGGCGGCTGGACCTACCTCGTCGCCAAAGAGACGCGGTAGTCCGGGTTCGGATTCAGTCGTCCCGGGAGCGGGAGAAAAACGCGGCCGCGACGCGACAGGGTCGTCTTCTCAGTCGTCGGCCGACGCGGGCGTCGGCGACGTGTGGTTCGGCGCGAGCAGTCGGTCCAGCGCGTCCACCATCGCCTGGACGCTCGCCCGCGTGATGTCGGCGTGCGACGCCGCGACGGAGACGCTTCGGTCTCCGAGCGACATCGTCACCTCGACGGTCACGACGGCGTCGGTGCCGCCGGTGATGGCGTCGACGTGGTACTCGTCGAGTTGGGCGTCGGCGTCGGGGCCGAGCGCCTCGCGGACGGCCTTCACCGCGGCGTCGACCGGGCCGGACCCGGTGCCGGAGGCGACGCGTTCCTCGCCCTCGACGCGGAGGCGGACGCTCGCGGTCGGCGTGCCGCCGCCCGAGGCGGCCGTGAGGTCGAGCAGTTCGACCTGTCGGGCGCGCTCGCGGCCCTGAACGTCCTCTGCGAACGCGAGGAGGTCGGCGTCGGTGACGCGCTTGCCGCGGTCCCCGAGTTCCTTCACGCGCTCGACGACGGCCGCGACTTCCTCGTCGGTGGCGTCGACGCCGTGTTCGTCCAGCGCGGCCTTGACGCCGGCGCGCCCGGCGTGTTTCCCGAGGACGAGGCGGCGCTCGCGGCCGACCGTCTCCGGCGGGTACGGCTCGTACATCGCGTCGTCCTTCAGCGTCCCGTCGGTGTGGATGCCGCTCTCGTGGGTGAAGGCGTTCTGGCCGACGACCGCCTTGTTCGGCGGGAGCGAGACGCCCGTGGCCTGTGCGACCTTCTGGGCCAGCGCGTACAGTTCGTCGAGCTTCACCGACTCCACGTCGTAGCAGTGGTCGAGCGCGATGGCGACCTCTTCGAGCGCGACGTTGCCGGCGCGCTCGCCGATGCCATTGACCGTGGTGTGGACGAGGTCCGCGCCCGCGGCGAGGCTGGCGTGGACGTTCGCCATCGCGAGGCCGAGGTCGTCGTGGGTGTGCGTCGAGGTCGGGCCAAGCTCGGAGAGTCGGGAGACGACCTCGTAGGTGTGTTCGGGGCTCGTGTGGCCGACCGTATCGGCGAAACAGAAGCGGTCGGCACCGGCGTCGTGGCTGGCGCGCGCGAGCGATTCGAGGAACTCCGGGGCGGCCCGCGAGCCGTCCTCGCCGATGACCTCGACCCAGAGGCCGTGGTCCTTGGCGTAGGCGACGAGTTCGTCGGTCGTCTCGACGACGTCCTCGCGGGTCGTCCCGACTTTCGACTCGACGTGGCGGTCGCTCGCCGGCACGACGAGCGTGACGCCGTCGACGTCGCAGTCGAGCGCGAGGTCGACGTCGTTCTTGACGCCGCGGGCGAAGCTCGTCACCGTCGCGTCGAGGCCGAGCGACGTGACGCGCTTTATCGTCTCGCGCTCGCCGGGGCCGGTGCAGGCGCTCCCGGCTTCGATGTAATCGACCTCCGCGCGGTCGAGCGCGCGGGCGATGTCGGCCTTCTGGGTCGGCGTCAGCGAGACCCCGGGGGCCTGCTCACCGTCGCGGAGCGTGGTGTCTAAGAGCTGTACTGAATCAGAAGTGCGTAGCTCGGGGGTCTTCCCGAATCGTTCGTTCACGGTAGAATCGTGTCCTTGTGGGTTAGAACCGTCGAATTTCACAGCCAGCCGTCTCGCGACGACTTACTCTATCCTCCGTCGGTGTGGTAGGTTCCGACATAGTAGTTGAACACATTTGTCGATGAAGGGATAAAAGAGATGGTTCCGACAGAAATTGGTGTCTCTCCGGGGACCGCGCTGGACGAGCGTTGCTTCGAGACCGTCGAGTCACTCCGCAATCTCGACCAGGTCGCCGGGTTCGACGCCGTCGGCCGCGCCCGCGGGGAGTTCGACGACGGTGTCGGCCATCCCGAAGCCGATACCCGTCCACGCCGACAGCCGCTTTTTCTTCGTCACCTCGTCGCCGACGAGCCAGAGCGCGTCGATGTCGAACGGGACGAACACCATGTGGAGGCTGTGGCGGTCGGCGTCGTCGAACCGGAAGACGAGGGCGTAGTCGTCCGGCACGGAGCCGCGGAACATCAGCCCGCGCGCCTGCGAGAGAAACGAGTCGGCAGTCTCGACGTTCGACGCGAGGGTCGATTGCGCTCCGTTCTGTCGGTGAACGAGTCTCACGGAGCCGGCTTCGACGGCGGACGTGATGAATCCACCGCCGGGCCGTCGGTTCGTCCGCCGTCGAGAGCAACGTTTAGGCCCGCCCCGCCCCGAACCCGGTCCATGGAGCGGACGCCGACAGGGACGCCCGTGGGGGTCGACGACCCCTACGACCACGCCGGCCGCTGCGACCACCTCACGAGCGACGGCGCGTGCCGGCTCGCCCGCGAGTACGCCGACCGCGACCCGGCGTTCGCCCGCGAGCGCCGCCGCGCGGACTACGACTGCGTCGCGGCCGCGGAGGGCTGTGACTTCCGCGACTGCCCGCACTACGCCTCGACGACGAGCGGCCGCGAGTGCGTCCGCTGCGGCCTCGAAGAGGTCCGCATGGCCCACGATTCGACCGCTCGCCCGCTCCTCGAAGCACACCACCTCTCGTACGGCGGCCGCGGCGGTGACGGCAGCGGCGACGGCGACGAACCATCCCACGAAATCACGGTCGCGCTGTGTCGGTGGTGTCACACGAAGGTTCACAAGTCGTTCGCCCGCATCGACGACGACGCCGCCCCGGACGTCGA
Source organism: Haloferax sp. Atlit-48N (assembly GCF_003383015.2). Lineage (NCBI taxonomy): Archaea > Methanobacteriati > Methanobacteriota > Halobacteria > Halobacteriales > Haloferacaceae > Haloferax > Haloferax sp. Atlit-48N. The sequence goes on from NZ_CP137689.1 coordinate 607,444, forward strand.
AGCACTCGCCGAGCGAGAGGGCCGCCGGACGAAGGAACTCGACGAACTCGGGTTCCAGACGGCGCGGGACCGCGCCGGCGACGAGTGAGGCGCGACCCGACCGGCCCGACGCGCCAATCTGATGCACGGATACGCGCATCTCGACCGTTCTTCGATTGACTTTTAGGCACGGTGGTCCAATCCGGGACATGACCCGCATCGTCGTCATCGACAACCACGGGCAGTTCACCCACCTCGAACGGCGCGCGCTCCGCGACCTCGGCGTCGACACCGAACTCGTCGACAACGACACCGACCCCGCGGACATCGACGCGGACGGTATCGTCCTCTCCGGCGGCCCCGACATGGACCGCATCGGCCGCTGTCCCGACTACCTCGACCTCGACGTGCCCGTCTTGGGCATCTGTCTCGGCATGCAGATTCTCGCGGAAGAACTCGACGGCCGCGTCGGCTCCGGCGACTACGGCGGCTACGCCGACGTGGACGTGGAAATCCTCGACGAGGACGACCCGCTTATCGGCTCGCTCGCCCCCGAGACCCGCGTCTGGGCCAGTCACGCCGACGAGGTCAAGGAGGTCCCCGAGGGCTTCACCCACACCGCCACGAGCGACGTGTGTACCATCGAGGCCATGAGCGACGCCGACCGCGACCTCTACGGCGTCCAGTGGCACCCCGAGGTCGCCCACACCGCCGAGGGCGAGGAAGTGTTCGAGAACTTCATCGACATCTGCGAGCGGTAACCGGTAGCCGAGCGGTCGGTCGCCTTCGACCGCGACCGGGTGCTCCGCGACGACTGGCTTTTTGCTCCGTCGCCGAGGCGGGAAACCGCAATCCGGCGACACGATGAAGTCTCTCACGGTCGTTCCTCGGAAGCAAGCCGAGACATTTACCGGCCTCCGTTCTGTCTGTTCGGGAAATGACCTCCACCCAGAGCGACCTCGCCGGGCTCTCGCGGTTCATCTTCCGCGCGCCCAGCTGGTACACGAGTCTCGGGTTCGCCCTGCTCGTCGCCGCGATGGCGGGTATCGGCGCGTTCGACTCCGGGGACCTCGCCGGCTCGTGGCGGGGCATCTTCTTCCTCGGGAGAGACGCTTGGGAAGGCATCTTCTTCATCGGGATTCCGACCGTCGTCGCGGCGTTCGGCACCACCGGCGTCGACCGGTTCGTCGGCGGGAAGCTGACGCACAACCGCTCGTCGCTCCTCGCGCTCGCCGGCGAGGTGATTATCGTCACGTTCCTCACCGGGGCCGCCATCGTCTCCGTCTTCACCGGCCTCGGCCAGACGTTCATCTTCGACGCGCTCGTAATCGCTCTCGCGTCGGTGTTCGCCTTCCGCCTGCTCATCGTGATGGCCGTCTCGCGGTCGTCGCTGCTCATCGCGGCGGTCCCGGCGAGCATCCAGACGCTCACGTCAGCCGCGCTCCTGTTCGTTTACAGCGGCACGCTCCGGTTCTTCGAGGTCGGCGGTCCCATCCTCGACGCCTATCTGATGCCGTATCTCGCCCGCCCCGACCGGGCACCGCCGGAGCTGTCGGCCATCGCGCTGAGCCACTTCCAGCTCCTCGCGATTACCTGCGTGATGTACGCCCTCGGGGTCTACGTCTTCCTCCGCATCGTCGACCGCCCGTGGCGTCGCGGCCTCGGCGTGTCGGTCCTCGACTTCATCCGCGGCTTCATCGGCCACATCGCCGAGGGAACCCGCGAACTGGAGGACTTCTTCGAACAGCTCGGCCAGGAGGCAATCGTCCCCGTCACCGTGCTCTCGTTCGAACGCGACGACGGAACCGAGAAGGCCCGGTTCGTCCTGCCGATGATTCACCCCGGTCCGATGGGCGAAATCGGCGGCGGCAACTTCCCCGAGCGCGTCGCCCGCCGGGCGGAGGGGCTCGTGTTCCCGCCCCACGCGACCGCGGGCCACGACTTCAACCTCGTGACCGAACGCGAGGTCGACGTGGTCCTCGACGCGGCCGACGACGCCTACGAGCGCGTCGAGTACAGCCCCGACGTGACCGAAAGCGTCCGCGTCCAGTCCGGCGACGCGAAGATGCTCGGCCAGCGCTTCGGTGACGACGCGCTGCTCGTCTCGACGTACGCCCCGCAGTTCGCCGACGACGTGGAGTACGCGGTCGGCCTCTCGGCGTCCGCCGAGGCTCGCACCACGGGCCTGCGGGACGTGCTTCTCGTCGACGCCCACAACTGCAACAACGGGCTTCAGGGACCCGACCTCGGCCACGTCACGCCGGGGAGCAAGCGCTCGTTCGACATGATTACCGCCGCCGGACTCGCGGGCGAAGAACTCTCCGCCTCGTTGCGCGGGTCGCTGTCGTTGGGAACGTCGTTCGACCCGACCGACTGGACGCCGCGGGAGGGTATCGGCCCGCTGGGCATCCGCGTGGCCGCGACGACCGTCGGCGACCAGACGACCGCGTACGTCCTCATCGACGGCAACAACATGGAACCGGGCCTGCGCGACCGCATCGTCGAGGGGCTGACGACCGGGCCGAACGCGAAAGCCGACGTGGCCGAGGTGATGACGACGGACACCCACATCGTCAACACCGTCGAGGCGGAAAATCAGGTCGGCGCGGCCATCGACCACGACGAACTCCGCGAGACCATCGACCGCCTCGTCGACGAGGCGCTCGCGGACACCGAACCGGTCGTCGCCGGCATGGCGACCGAGCGCGCCGAGGTGACCATCTTCGGCAACGACCGCACCGAGACGCTCGCCAGCCACGCTAACGTCGTCGTCTCGATGGGCGGGGCGCTCGCGCTCGCGCTCATCCTCGCGGCGATGGCCGTCAGCCTGCTCGTGTTCTTCCTCGCGTAGGCGACGCTGGCGGCGCGTCGCCGTCCGGCGCTCCCGCTCTCCTCTCGTTCTCTGCGGTTCCGGCGTCGCCACTCGCGAGTCGATTCCAGCGACGAGCAACCCCCCGCCGCACTACTTCAGCGAGAGCGTCCGCGTCTCGATTGCGCCGCAACTCGGACAGACCCGCCGGTAGAACACGCTCGACCCGGTCGTCTTGGCCGACCACTCGCCGTCGTCGTCGGTGAAGCCACATTTCGAACAGGTGAGGTCGGCGTCGCTGTATCGCTCCCGCAACCGGTCCAACGCGGTCGTTCCTCTCGGCGTCCTTCTAATTGACATACGGTACCATACATCACTATCATGTTTAATTGTGTCGGGCGGCTCCGCACCGAGTCGTGGTGATACTTGCGGAATGCGAAACCGATGTCCGACTCTCTCGTTCGGTTCGCGCGCCGGCCGGCACAGCGCCGCCGCTCACCGGACAACATCGAGTGCGGGGGGTGCCCGCGAGAACGTCCCTTACTCCTCGTCGGCGGCCGCGAACAGTTCGTCGACGGCCTCTTGGGCCGTCAGTGCCGCCTCCTCGGCGACCGCCTTCGCGTCGTCGGCGTCGTCGGGCGCGTTGACGTACACGTCAACGTCGAGGACGCCGTCTTCGAACGTCACGGTGACATCGAAGTCCTTGACGCGCGACTGCTTGAAGCGGGCGAAGATGAGGCCTTCAGCCGCCTCCGCGGCGGTTTCGACCACTTCTTCGTCCGTCGGCTGTGACATTTACGCGCCGCCGGGGCCCATCGGACCCGCGCCGCCCGCGCCGCCCTGAAGCATCTGCTGGAGCTCTTCTTGCAGGCTCTCGAACTTCTCCTGCACGCGCGTCTCCTGCTTCGTGAGCTGCTCGACGCGCACTTCGAGGCTCTCGACCTTCTCTTCGAGGTCGTCTTTGGCCGACTCGTAGTCGGTCTCGATGAGGAGTTCGCCGACTTCGCGGTACATCTGCGAGTCGCCGTCGATCTCTTCGAGCGTCGTGAGCGCCGTCTGCGCCTCGTTGAGCGCGCTCTCGGAGGACTGCTTCTGCTCGGAGACGTTCTGGGCGGTCTCCTGAAGGTTCTGCAGTTCTTCGAGCTTCTCTTGGGCTTCCGGCGGTAGGCTTCCCTGCATACCCGAACCGACGGGACGCCGGCCCTAAAACACCCGCGGTCTCCTACGCGGACTCCGACAGCGCTCTCCCCGCCGAAGCGACGCGCTCTGCGGTCTCTACGAGGCGTATCCACGAGTTCACGCCCGCGCGGAGCGCGACGAGGTCGTCGGCCTCGACGGTGACGACGACGGTCCGTCCCTCGCGGGCGACGTGCGCGCCGGACCGGGCGTCGTCTATCTCGCCTTCCTCGACGGCGACGCTCCGCTCGACGACGCGCGCGCGCCGCTCGTCGGGGTAGTCGAATTCGAGCGAAGCGCTGTGCGCGGGGCGCACGCTACTCGACGGCGACTTCTTTGACGTTAGGCGACCGCTCTTTCAGCAGGACGCGGTGGCCGCAGTACGGACAGCGGACGCCACCGAACTCGTCCAGTTCGACATCGCGCTTGCACCGGGAACACTTGTAGCTCATTGTGAAGATGTAAAGCGTCGAGGCTACTTGTGGGTTATTCGTCCTCGCCGGTGAGCGCGGCGCGGATGGAACGACGGACCTGCTTGCCGGCGGGGGTCTGCGGGCGGTAGGTGCCGCCGGTGAAAATCTCGCCGGTCTCCTCGTTCTTCCAGACGCCGGTTTCGACGCGAGTGACGTCGTCGCCGTCGACTTTGGAGTTGCGCATCTCTGCTTCGATTTCCTTGACGCGGCGTCGAGCGACGCGGCCGTACCGAGCGCCGAAGCGCCCGGAACTACCGACGGATCGTGCCTTCTTGTCGGCCATAGTACCGCGAACTACCTCGCCGGTATGGATAAACCCTACGAGTCGTCTCGGGACCTGACGGGCCTAGACACCGCTTTGTCGCCGGCGCGCGTACGGGGGACCATGACACAACACGTGGTGGTGGGTGCCGGTCCCGTCGGACTCGCGGTGATGGAACAGCTCCGAGAACGCGGGGCGGACGTGGCCGCGGTGACGCGTCACGACCCCGACTTCCTCCCCGAGGGCGTCGAGAGCCGCCTCGCGGACGTGCTCTACCCCGACCGCGCCGTCGCCGCGTTCGCGGACGCGGATGTCGTCTATCACTGCGCCAAACCGCCGTACGACCAGTGGCCCGAACTGTTCCCCGACCTCACCCGCGGCATCGTCGCGGGAGTCGAAGCCGCCGGCGCGCGCCTCGTCGTCGCCGAGAACCTCTACATGTACGGCCCGGTGCAGGCTCGTCTCTCCGAGGACCTCCCGTACGCCGCCACCGGCCCGAAGGGACAGGTCAGAGCCGAGTGCGCCGACATCGTCCTCGACGCCCACGAGGCGGGTCGCATCGAGGCGACCATCGGCCGCGCCAGCGACTTCTTCGGCCCGCGCGTCCGCGAGTCGGTCGTCGGCGAGCGGGTGTTCGGGGCCGCCGTCGCCGGCAAGCGCGCGAAGGTGTTCGGCGACCCGCGACTCGCCCACACCTACACCTACGTCCCCGACTTCGCGCGGGCGCTCGTCCTCCTCGGTGAGCGCGACGAGGCGCTCGGCGAGGTCTGGCACGTCCCGAACCCCGAGACGGTCTCGACGCGCCGCTTCGTCAACCTCGTCTACGAGGCCGCCGACGTCGACCCCGGCTTCCCGCACATCATCGCCGCGCCGGGGGTCGCGCTGACGCTCGGCGGCTACCTGGGCGCGCCGCTGAACTACCTGAGCGCGCCGCTGAAGGAACTCTCGGAGATGCGCTACGCCTTCGAGGAGCCGTACGTCGTCCGCGACGCGAAGTTCCGCGACACGTTCGGTGACGCGGTCGAACCGACGCCGCTGGAGGACGCCATCGCCGAGACGGTCGCGTGGTTCGAATCACAGCGCGAGGCCGACGAGACGGAGCCGATTCACATCGAGACGGCTCCCGAGGGCGCGACCGAGTCGGCCTGAGTCGCCCACTCGATTCCGGCCTCGGCGCGCTCACCCGCCTACTCGTCTTGGAGCCCGTCTTCGCGCAGCGCCTCGTTCAGGTCGTCGCGGACGCGCTCGCCCGTCTCGCGGTTCATCGCCGTCGTGACGATGCGGTTCTCTTGGACGCTCGACCCGTCGCGGAGCAGGAGCCTGACGTTCCCGTTGCCGTCGGCGCGGGTGACCTTCGCCCGGAGGCCCGTCCGCGACCCGGTGCCGCCGGCGTCGATGGGGCCGGGGATGACCTTCTTGACGTGCGGATGGCCGGCGACGACGCCGATTGCCCGGCGGCCCCGTCGTCCGCCGATGAGCGTGCTGTGGCTCCCGCCCAACTTTTCGGCGGGCGGGATATCGACGACCTCCAGCGCCCGCTCGCCGCGGGTGTCGAGGACGCGCTGGACGGGGTCGTCGTCGGAGACGCGGTAGAACTCGTGGTGGAGTTGCGCGCGCGTCTCGCGGAGCGGGGCGCGCTCGCCCGCGGCGTACACCGTCTCGGGGCGCTTGCGCCGAATCTCGTCGGCGACGAGGCCGGCGAAGTTCCGGAGTTGGACCACCTTCGTCTCGTCGTCCGACTCGGGTATCGTCGTGACCGTCGTCTCGCCGAGCACGTCTTCGTCGTCGAGGAACGTCAGCGTCGCGCGGTCGGCCGCGAAGACGGCCACGACGGCGTCGCAGTTGGCGGTGTTGCAGGTGAGACAGTAGTCTCCCGGCTTCTCTAACGGATTTCCACACCGCCGACAGTGCATATCGACGTGTCGGTCGTGCGCGTACAAAAGGCCGTTTATGCGGGTCGAGATGGACGCACCGCGATTCCCGCCGCGGACTCGCCCGGCGAAACATATTCGTTCCCGTGTCCGAGACTCCACTTCGTATGCGCCGCCGGGCCCTTCTCGCGTCGCTGTCGCCGCTCGCGCTCGCCGGTCTCGCCGGACTGGTCGCGCTCGCGCTCGACCCCGAGACGACCGTCCGTCTCGCCACGCAACTTGGCCAATCGGCGCTCGATACGGGCCGGGGTGTCGCCTCGTATCTCGGTCGGGCCGCGCCGCTTTCGACGGCGCTGTTCGCCGCCCTCGCGTGGGTCGCCGCCGGGGGCTTCCGCGCCTTCGTCGCCCACCGCGACCCCTCCGATACGCGGACGACCGCCGAACACGCGTTCGCGCTCGTCGCCTCGGCGACCGTCCCGCTCGTGGCCATCTTCGCCCGCGACCGGCCGGTCGTCGTCGCCGGCGCGGGCGTCGCGCTCCTCGCCGGCGCGGGAGCCGTCTTCGCCGGCCGCTCGAACGCCAGGGGCGTCGTCACCGGGTCGCTGTACGCGGTGGCTCCCGTCGCCGTCGGCGGTGTCATCGCGCTTCTCGCCGCCGGTCCCGCGGTCGCCCGAACCGCCACGCTGGCGCTCCCGCTGGCCGTCGGCTACGCGCTCGGCGTCGCCAGCGCCCGCGGCCGGCTCCGCCTCGGCGCGGCGGTCTCGGCGCTCGCCTTCGCCGTCCCCGCGTGGACGTACTTCCCGCCGGCCGCGGAGGCTGCCGGCTTCCAGCCGGGAATCGTCGGTCTCGCTCTCGGCTTCGCGGTCGCCGCGACGCTCCTCTCGCTTCCGTTCGCGGCCATCGGCTACGCGACCACGCGCACCGCGGACGCCGAGCGACAGGCGGGAGCCAGCCCCGCCGCGAGCGCCGTAGAACAGTAGATTCGCGTCTCGGTTCGATTGTACGTTCGGTCTCGATCCGTTTTCAGAGGTCCAGCGGGCCGGCCTTCAGATACTCGCGCATCACGGCCGTCGCGTACGAGCCGTGGGGAAGCGCGAAGTCGAAGACGAGGTCGTCAGCGCCGCCAGCGGCGTCGGTGTCGGCGTCGTCGTCGCCGCTCTCGCGCTCTACGTCGAGGTCGGTGCGGACGAGAATCGCCCGGCGCGTCCCGGTCGATCGGAAGTTGCCGGGGAGGTCGAAGTCGCCCGGTTCGAGGTCGAGGTCGTCGAGGACGGCCCGCTCGATGTCGCCCTGTTCGCCCTCCGCGAGTTCGGTGTCGGTGCCGACGAGCGGGGCCGTGACGAACGCGCGGCCGCGCTCGATGTGGCGGCTCATGACGTCGACGCGGCGGCCCGTCGCGGTCTGGAGGCGGCTCACGTCGGGGAGTTCCAGCCCCTCGGGCGCGTCGCGGTCGGCGAAGCAGACCACGTCGCTCTCGACGGGTTCGTCGAACGGGAGGCCGCGGTCGAGGCGCTCCGAGAGCATCCGGTTGAACGCGTAGGACTGCGCGGCGTTGACGAACAGTCGCTGGAGGTTCGACGGGACCGATTCGAGCGCGTTGCGCCAGTCTTCGTCGGTCTCCGCGCCGTCCTCCGCGAGGCGGTGGAGCATGCCGCGCTCGTAGCCGAGGTAGCCCGGAATCCGGTCGAGCGCGCGGTGCCAGTCCGGGTCGGCCGACGCGGCTTCCTCGTCGACGACGGCGCGACCCGCCTGTGTCTCCTCGGGTTCGTCCTCGGTCGGTCCGCCGCAGTACGCCAACACGGCCTCGCGCCACTCGCCGCGGACGACGTGGAGACCGACTGTGTGGGTGATGGGGCGGATGCTGCCGAACCGCTGGTGGCCGAAGAAGTTCGGAACGCCCACGCGACCCTCGCGGCCGCCGAACTCGGTGAGCGCGTCGGTGACGGCCGCGGCGTTGTCGGGGGTCTCGGGGTCGCGGACGCGGATGCGGAAGCCGTTGCCCGCGAGGTCACCGAAGTCAAGCGTGCGGCCGAGGCGACCGACGACCTCGATGTCGGCGTTCGGAATCTCCGGCACGTCGGCGGCGTCGCCGCCGTTGACGGTGAACAGCTGGGTCGTCACGGCGTGTTTGTCCTTCGTGCCGGCCCACGAGACGCGCTCTCTGCTCGCGTCGAGTTCGTCAGAGAGCCGGCCGGCGAAGTCGTTGGTGTCCCAGCCGCGGAGCGTGACGCGGAGGACGAGGTTCGGGAAGTCGCCGGTCGGCGCGTCCGGCGGGCGGACGTTCAGCGAGCCGAGTTCGAGTTCGCGCACGCGGAAGTCCTCGGGGGCGACGCGGAGGCGGCCGCCGACGCCGTCGGCGTCGCTCACGTAGCTGTCGATGCCGACCGCGCGCTCGAGCGGGTGTGCCTCGCGCATCAGTACAGCGAGAGGTCGCCGGTCACGCGGTCGATGTCGTCGTCCTCGGCGGGGCCGACGGCGAGCGCCGTCACCGTGCCGGGGTCGAGTTGCGTGTGTCCCGCGTCGCGGATGATGGCGTGGGGGATGCCCGCCCGCTCGGCCTCGTCCGCGAGTTTGAACAGTTCCGACTCGCCGTTGGCCTTGAGGACGACCTTCTTCTGTCCGCCGCCCTTCCAGCGCTTCCGGGTCTGCGAGTCGGTGTCCTCGTAGGCGGACAGCGAGGCGTGGGCGACCTGCGCGGCGAGCTTTCCCCGGCCCATACCGAGGTCGGCGCGTGCGACGATGGCCTGTTTCATGCCCGCTACTCCCCGCCGACGCGGTAAATGTCCTCCCATCGCGGGCGTCGCGCACGAGCAAAAGACATTTCAGCGACATCTCCGTGGTCCGACCGATGGCAGGTCCCCGAACCCCCCTCCGCAAGCCGCGCGAGTACTTCGCGTCGCGGCCGCGACCGCTCGACACCGGGCGGGCGCTCGCCGTCGTCGCGCTCGTGACGCTCGTCGTCGCGGCCGCCACCGGCGCTATCCTCGTCACGTTCACCCAACAGCTCGACCAGCGTGTCAGCGTCGACAACCCCGAACACGCCCCCGAGTTCATGTGCGAGAACTACGAGGAAGGCGGCCCGTTCGACGACATGGACGCGCCGGCGGGCTGTGACCCCTCGGTGCCCGAACAGCTCGACGAGCGCCTCGGCGACCTCGTCTGGGACGAAATCTCGTGGGTCCCGTGGGCGATGCTCCTCGGCGTGCCGCTGTTCTGGCTGTTCGAGGGGGCGATGCTCCACCTCGGCACGTCGCTCGTCGGCGGCGAGGGCGGCTTCGCGGAGTCGCTAACGGTCGCCGCGTGGGGGATGGTCCCGAGCGCGGCCCGCGCCCTCGCGCTCGCCGGCTACCTCGCCTACGTCCTCCCGCGAATCGACCTCCCGTCGACCCCGGACGCCGCGGTCGCCGCGATGCAGTCCGCGCTGTCCGGCTTCGGCCTCGTCAGCGGGGCCGTCGTGGTCGTCACGGTCGCGTGGGCGACGTACGTCCGCACCTACGGGATGGCTCGCGCTCGCGACCTCGACGTGGAGTCGGCCGCGGTCGTCACCGTCGGCCTGAGCCTCGTCGGTCTCTTGTTCGAACTCCTCTGAGTCGCGTCGGGTGGATGCGTCGCTCCGGCGTCCTCCGTTGCGTCGGTGGCGCTGCCGGCCCGCCGAGACGGGGTGTCGTCTCCGGTCGAAAGGTGGATTTACTTGTCCGCGTCGCGCTCCCTTCGAGTATGATACTCTCCGACTCGGACATCCTTTCGCGCCTCGCCGAGGGTGACCTCGTGGTCGACCCGATAGACGACGTGGATATGCAGGTCCAGCCCGCGAGCGTCGACCTCCGTCTCGGCACCGAATTCCTGGAGTTCCAGCGCACCAACATCTCCTGTATCCACCCGAACCGCGAAAGCGAGGTGTCGGAGTACGTCCGCGAGACGCACGTCCCGGAGGGCGACGACTTCATCCTCCACCCCGGCGATTTCGTCCTCGGAACGACCAAAGAGCGCGTGGAGATTCCCGCCGACCTGCTGGCGACCGTCGAGGGCCGGTCGTCGCTCGGCCGCCTCGCGGTCGTCATCCACGCCACCGCGGGCATCGTCGACCCCGGCTACGAGGGCCAAATCACGCTCGAACTGTCGAACCTCGGCACCGCCCCGGTCGCGCTCACCCCCGGCATGCGCATCTCGCAGCTCGTGTTCACGGAGATGAAGTCGCCCGCGGACCGCCCCTACGGGGTCGAACGCGGCTCGAAGTATCAGGGCCAGCGCGGGCCGCAGGCGTCGCGGCTCAGTTCCGACCCCGAGTTCGGTGGTGACGAATGAAGTTCATCGAAGAAATCGTCGTCGACGCGTTCCTGCCGACGTTCCGCGCGCTCCTCGCGGAGGACCTCCGCGACCGCGGGTTCACCCAGTCGGAGGTCGCCGAGGCGCTCGGCATCAGCCAGAGCGCCGTCTCGAAGTACGCCCACGGCGAGGTCGCCACGAACGAGCGGGTCGCCACCGACCCCCGCGTGGTCGACCTCGTCTCCCGCGTCGGCGACGGTCTCGCCACCGGCGACATGACGCCCGTGCAGGCGCTCGTCGAGGCCGAGGTCCTCATCCGCCAACTGGAGGAAGGCGACCTGCTTTCGGACCTCCACGAGGAGGAGATGCCCGAACTCGCCTCCCACGACGGCTTCCGGAGCATCCACGACCCCGAGGGTCGCCTCCGAACCGTCGAGCAGGTCCGCTCGTCGGTCCGCCGCGGCCTCCGCATGCTCACGAACACCTCCGGCTTCGCGGGGCTCATCCCGAACGTCGGCTCCAACCTCGTGGAGTCGCTGCCGGACGCCGACAGCGTGGACGACGTGGCCGCCATCCCCGGCCGCATCTTCGACGTGAAGGGGCAGGCGACCGTCCCCGGCGAACCCGAGTTCGGCGTCAGCGGCCACGTCGCGGGCGTCCTGCTTTCGGCCCGCGCCGCCGGAGCCGACGTGAACGCCGCGCTCAACATCGTCTACGACGCGGGCGTCATCGAGGACCTCGAAGCCGCGGGCTACGAGTGCATCGAGTTCGACCCCGACGCGCCGACCGACCCGGTCCGCGAACTCCTCACCGCCCGCGACCTGCCGGAGACGTTCGTCGTCTACCAGAGCGGCGGCTACGGCATCGAACCCATCACGTACATCCTCGGCCCCGATGCGCCCGCCGTCGCCGACGTGGTCCGCGTCCTGCTCTGAGGCTCCCGTCCCATGACAGCCGAACAGTCCAACTCTCGCTCTCGTTCTCGTTCCGGTTCTCGCCCGCGCTCGCCGTCGGCTGTCGCCCAGTCGTTCTACACTCGGTGGGCGACGCTCTACGACGCGCTCGCCCGTCGCGCGCCCGGTGTCGGGAGCGTCCGAACCGAAGCCGCCGACGCGCTCGCGCTCGACCCGGGCGAGACGGTCGTCGAGATGGGCTGTGGTACGGGCGCGAACCTCCCGTATCTCGCGGAGCGCGTCGGCCCCGAGGGGAGCGTCGTCGGCGTCGATTTCTCCCCCGGCGTCCTCGACGTGGCCCGCGAGCGGACCCGCGAGTACCCGAATGTCCACCTCGTCCGCGCCGACGCGACCCGACCGCCGGTCGCGCCCGAACTCGAAGAATCGCCGGACGCCGTCCTCGCCACCTTCGTCTCGGGGATGTTCGACGACCCCGCGGCCGTGATTTCGTCGTGGGCCGACCTCGTCGGCCCCGGCGGGCGGCTCTGTCTCGTCGACCTCGCGGAGACGACCGACTCGCGGTGGCGGCCGCTCAATCCAGCGTTTCGGGCGCTCGTTCGCGTCACCGCGCCGCCGGGGTCGCGCACGATGCGCGCGTCGCCGACGAAGCTGCTGAACCGGCGGCTCGTCGCGGCCCATCGAGCGCTCGAATCGCGGTGTCGGGTGACCCACGAGACGACCCACGCGCTCGGCTTCGCGCGGGTTCGTGCGGGCGTCGTGGAGTAACGACCGTCGCCGCGTGACTCGATTAGCCGACAGAAACGATATGTCGGCTCCGTGTCAACCGACGGTATGGCCTCGTTCCTCGCGGCGCTTCTCGGCGCGCCCTTCAACGCGTTTCACCTCTTGTTCTTGGCGCTCGTCGGCTACTGGGTGTCGCTCGACGCCGCCGAGCGGGGGAGCGACGCGAGTCTCCTGTGGGCGCTCGGATGTGTCGTCTTCCAGCCGCTCGTCGTCGGGTATCTGCTCTACCGGAGTCGAATCGGCGGGCGGCCCGACCCGGCGGGCGTTCAGGAGCGACTCGTCGGCACCTTCGTCATCGGTCACTTCGTCGCGGCACAGCTCTGGTTCGCGCTGCGACTCCTCGACGTACTCGCGTCGGTGACGTACCCGCCGGTCGTCGAGTTGCAGTACTATCTCGCGTTGCTCGCCGTCGGTGTCCTTCCCGGCACCCTGCTCGTGTGGAATCGCGGGTGGGCGCGAATCCGGCGAACGCTCGGCTGGGTTCACGAGCAGGAACGCGAGGCGGTCCAGCGGTAATGGAAGTCGAACCGGGTCGGATTGGGTCGGACTGGGTCGGGAGCGACCCAGAACAAGTGTCAGAGGCGTCGGGGGAACCGACAGTCGGACCGCCGGGAGGCGGTCAGTCGTCGGCCGGCGCGGGACCGGAGATGCTCACCTCGGGCGCGTCGCGGCCGAGTTCGTCGAGACAGGACTGCGCCGCCTGACGCCCGGAGAGCAGCATGGCACCGAACGTCGGCCCCATGCGCGGCAGGTGGTGGGCCGTGGCGACGGCCATGCCGGAGGCGACGACGCCGGGGTGGACGACGCCCGTCGCGTCCACGATGCTGTCTTCGCTCTCCGAGACCCACATCGAGTCGTGGCCGGGCGAGTCGTGGCCGGGCGCGCCGTACTCGCCGTCGGCGGTCTTGTCCATGCCCGTGTTGTGTTCCTTGGCGTGTTCGATGCCGTTCACGTCGAGGACGCCGCGCTCGGAGAGCTTCGAGAGGACCACCGCGTCGTGGCCGGTCGCGTCGAGGACGAGGTCGGACTCGACCGCGATGGGGTCGACGCAGGTGAGTTCGCGCGGGAGCGCGTGGACCGGCGTCCAGTTCATGACGATGCCGCCGACGCGGTCGTCCTCGCGGAGGACGACGTCGGTGAACTCGGTCATGTTCTGTATCTTCGCGCCGGCGTCGCAGGCGGCCTTGATGAGCGCGGAACAGGCGTGCGGGCCGTCGGCGACGTACAGCCCCTCGGCCTCGTCGCTCTCCTCGTAGGGCACGCCGAGTTCGTCGAGGACGCGCTGGGCCGGGTCGCGGACGGTCACCTTGTTCATGAGGAAGCCGCCCAGCCAGAAGCCGCCGCCGAGGTAGTTGTTCTTCTCGACGATTGTCACGTCGACGCCGCGCTCGGCGAGTTCCTTGGCCGCGACGAGCCCGGAGGGGCCGCCGCCGACGACGATGACCTCCGTGTCGGTGCGCTCGCGGAACTCCTCCATCCACGAGTCCGAAATCGCGCGCGTGACCTGTGCTTCCGTCGCGTCGGTGAAGCCGTCGAACGACATACTATCTAGTGGTACCACCTAGTAGTAAAATCTGGTGGTCGCGCACGCGGCGACCTAGATATATCACGGACTATTGTGTATGTTACTGTCATGGCGTACGTAGTCAAAATGCCCAAACTGGGGTTGGAGATGAAGTCCGGCGAGCTTTCGGCGTGGCTCGTCTCGGAGGGCGACGAGGTCACCGAGGGCGATCCAATCGCCGAAATCGAGTCGGAGAAGACGACCGCGGAGATAGACGCCAAGGAAGACGGCGTTCTGCGGCGCGTCGTTCTCGCGGAAGGCGAGTCGACAGCGCCCGGCGGCGCACTGGCAATCGTCGCCGGCGCGGACGAGGACATCTCCGGGCTGGAAGCTGACGCGGGCGTCGGTGAGGGCGGGAGCGAACCCGCCGCGACCGACGACTCCGCGGTCGACCCGTCCCCGACCGAGGCGACCGAGACGACGGAGACGGCGGCGACCGGCGGCGGGGACGCTTCGTCGGTCGCGCAGTCGCGCTCGCGCGGGTCGGACGGGGCGTCGGAGAACGGCGAGGTGCGCGCGTCGCCGCGCGCGAAGCGACTCGCGGACGACCTCGGAGTCGACCTCACGACCGTCGAAGGCACCGGGCCGCAGGGCGCAATCACCGAGAGCGACGTGGAAACCGCGGCCGACTCCGCGACGCCTGCCGAGGCCGACGACGCCGGAACCGCGACCGCGACCGCGGCCGAAAAGCGCGTGTTCGCCCCGCCGAGCGCCCGCCGCCTCGCCCGCGAACTCGGCGTCGACATCGAGGCCGTCGAGGGGACGGGACAGAACGGCCGCATCACCGAGTCCGACGTGCGGGCGGCGGGCGGCGCGACCGCGGCGGCGACCGACTCGTCGGCCGCCGGAGCCGCCACGACCGCTGCGACTGACGCGACTGCCGCGAGCGAACCGGCCGAAACGGAGCGGCCGCTATCCGGGATGCGCCGCACCATCGCCGACCGCCTCGGCGAGAGCTACCGCGAGGCGGTCCACGTCACGGTCGACCGCCGCGCCGACGCGGAGGAACTGTTGGCCGCGGCGAACGCCGCCGACGACGCTCTCGGCGTGGACGTGTCGATAACGGACGTCCTGCTCCTCGCGCTCTCGGCGTCGCTCGACGAGCACCCCGAGTTCAACGCGACCTTCGAGGACGGCGTCCACCGACTCCACGGGGAACACAACGTCTGCATCGCGGTCGACGTCGACGAGGGGCTCATCGCACCGGTCGTCCGCGACGTGGCCTCGCTGTCGCTTTCCGAACTCGCCGAGACCCGCGCCGAGGTCACCCAGCGGGCGCTGTCGGGCGACTTCACGATGGACGACCTCTCGGGGGGGACGTTCACCGTCTCGAACCTCGGCGTCCTCGGCGTCGAGTCGTTCGACCCGGTCATCAACCCGCCGCAGGTCGCCATCCTCGGCGTCAACACGATTCGCCGGGAGGCCGTGCCGACCGACGACGGCGACGTGGCCGTCCGGCGGGTCATCTCGTTTTCGCTGTCGTTCGACCACCGCATCGTCGACGGGGCGGACGCCGCCCGCATGCTCGGCACGCTCGTCGAACACGTCGAGAACCCGTGGCCGCTCGTCATCGCCGCCGGCGGACGGTGAAAAAACCGGGGGCCGAACTGGTCGGTCAGGCCGGTTCGAGTCGGGGCCGCCGGCTCACCCGAGTCTGAAGCGCCCGTCGTCGGCCGCCCGTTCGAGGACCGCCTCGACGTCGACCAGTCGCGGGCCGTCGCTTACCGGGCGGAGGCGGACGGTTCCGTTTCGCACCTCGCGTTCGCGCTCGCCGTCGACGCTTATCACCCCGCGGTCCACCTCGAACGCGTAGCCCTCGCCGTCGTCGAGGACGCGGTGTTCGGCTACGTCGACCGTCGAGAGGCGTCCGGGGACGGTAATCGCTCTGACCGTCGTTGCCGGGCTTGTCGCTCCGCTCTCGCCGCCACGGGCCAGTCGGAAGCCGACGCCGCCGGGTTCGTCCGGTCGGTGCGTGACGAGACCGCCGGCGATACCCGACAGGCCGATTTCCGCGGGCGACGACCGCGAGACGACGCCGCCGACGATGTCGCTCGGGTCGAGAATCGCCCGCGTGCCCACGAAGGGGCGGTCGAGGACGCCGACGGTGGCGAGGCCGCGGATGACCGTCGTCTCCTCGGACCGGACGACATCGACCTCGATGGTTCCGTGGCGCGTGGTCGCCTCCGCGGCGGGGATTGCTCCGCTCCCGACGAGCGCGGCGGCCGCGCCCGCGACGGTGCCGTCGACGGGCGTCGGGACGACGTTGTTCGTCCCCGTCGAGATGCTCACGACCGGCACGTCGTCGATGGTCTGGGCCACGTCCCGCGTCGTGCCGTCGCCGCCGAGGACGACGACGGCGTCGGCGTGCTCCGCGAAGTGGGCCGCGGCCGTTCGGCTGTCTTGACCCGACGCGGTGACCGTCATGTCCACGAACTCGACGCCGATTTCGTCGGGCGCGTCGTCGACGATACGGCCGGCGAGGCCCGCGTTGTCGGGCATGACGAGTACCTCCGCGTCGTCGACGAGCGTCAGCCCCGCGAGGACGCAGCCCGCGGTGCGGCGTTTCGCGTAGTTGTTACTGACGCTCGCGCCGCCGGTGAGTCGGCGGATGTCGCGGCCGGCGGCGGGGTTGACGACGAGTCCGATAGTGGTCGTCACTTACACGATGCGGTTGATTGCGGCTTCCACGTCGGAGCCGTGGGGGAGCACCTCTTCTTCGAGCGCGGGGCTGAAGGGGATGTGAACGTCTGCGACGCCGACCCGCTGGATGGGCGCGTCGAGGCTGTAAAACGCGTTTTCCATGACGCGCGTCGCCACCTCGGCGTGGGTCCCGTACGACAGCGGGCTCTCGTCGGCGATGACGAGGCGGCCGGTCTTTTTCACGCTCTCGACCAGCGTCTCGGTGTCCATCGGGTAGAGCGACCGGAGGTCGATGACCTCGACGCTCGTCTGTCCCGCGAGTTCCTCCGCGAGTTCGACCGACTCACCGACCATGCGCTGGGTGGCGACGACGGTCACGTCCTCGCCCTCGCGCTCGACGCTCGCGGTGCCGATTGGGATAGTGAACTCGTCGTCCAGCGGCACTTCGCCCTTCTGCTCGTATATCTGCTTGTTCTCGAAGACGATGACCGGGTCGTCCGACCGGATGGCCGACTTCAGGAGTCCTTTGGCGGACGCCGGCGTCGCGGGCGCGACGGCCATCACGCCGGGGAAGTGGGCGAACCACGTGTGAATCGTCCCGGAGTGCTGGCTGGCCGCGCCGCTCCCGCCGCCTTCCGTCGTTCTGACGGTGACGGGCATCTCCGTCTTGCCGCCGAACATGTAGCGGTTCTTCGCCATCTGGTTGATTATCTGCTCGGAGCAGACGCCGATGAAGTCCGAGAACATGATTTCGACGACCGGCCGCGTCCCGGTTGCCGCCGCGCCGACCGCCGCGCCCATGAAACCGGCCTCGCTGATGGGCGTGTCGCGGACGCGCTCCTCGCCGAACTGCTCGACGAGGTCGCCCGTGACCTCGTAGACGCCGCCGAACGCGCCGACGTCCTCGCCCATGACGAACACGTCGTCGTCGCGTTCGAGTTCCTCGCGGAGGGCGAGCCGAATCGCCTCCCGGATGGTCATCTCCTCCGTCCGGTCCGGGCCGGTTCCACTGCTGGTCTCGGTGCTCATCGGTCCTCACCCCCGTCGGCCCGCATCCCGGTCGAAAAGTCGCTAATCTCCGGGACGGCCGCGTTGAACATGTCTTCGTACGCCTCGCTCGGGTCCGGGTACGCCGCGTCTTTCGCCTTCCCGACGGCGTCCTCGATTTGCTGGTCGATTTCGGCTTTCATCTCGTCGAACTCGGCTTCGGTTATCGTCCCCGCGTCCACGAGCCGTCGCTTGAACGTCTCGATGGCGTCGCGGTCCTTCCAAATCGCCACGTCCTCTTCGGTCCGATACGGCTGTTGGTCGCCCTCGAAGTGGCCGTGGTATCGGTACGTCTCGGCCTCGATGAACGTCGGTCCCTCGCCGTCGGCGGCCCGCTTGCGCGCCTCCTTGACGGCCTCGTAGACCGCGGTGATGTCCATCCCGTCGACGGTGAAGCCGGGGATGTTGTACGCCTCCGCGGTCTCGCTGAGGTTCTGGACGTTGTGCTGTTTCTCGACGGGCGTCGCCTCGCCGTACTGGTTGTTCTCGACGAGGAACACCGCCGGGAGGCTCCACGTCGCCGCGAGGTTGATGGCCTCGTGGACCTGTCCCTGCGCGACCGCGCCGTCGCCGAAGAACGCCAGCGCGACGGTGTCTTCGCCCTTCAGGTGCGACGTGAGCGCGGCCCCCGTCGCCAGCGGCGGCCCCGCGCCGACGATGCCGTTCGCCCCGAGCATCCCCGCGTCGACGTCCGCGATGTGCATCGACCCGCCTTTGCCGTTACAGTAGCCGTCGGCCTTCCCGAACAGTTCGGCCATCATCAGGTCCGGGTCGAGTCCCTTCGCAATACAGTGGCCGTGTCCCCTGTGGGTGCTCGTGATGTAGTCGTCCGATTCGAGGGCCGAACACGCGCCGACCCCGACCGCTTCCTCACCGACGTAGAGGTGGACGAACCCGGGGAGTTCGCCGTCGCTGAAGAGGTCGGCCGCCTTCGTGTCGAACGCCCGAATCGTGAGCATCCGGCGAAGCGCCTCGCGCTGTCCATCCTCCGTCTCGATATCTAGTACCACCATGTGACGACCCAACAATTACCATGAACTATGATGACTTTTACTCAAACTGACAGCAACTGGGTTAGTCACGCGGAACAGATAGTATAATCAACTCACACCGAACTGAGCCGATTCTAACGAAATTCTGATATGTGGTGGCGACGCGCGTTGCCGCCCCCTGATAGCCGACCGGTTACACCGATGTCGCCTCTCCACTTTTGGTGGTCACGTCCCAACGGACGGCTATGCAAGCACTCCAGGTCGTGGTAGCATGAACATGCTCTACGAAGGCGAGTGGCGAACCGACAAGTTCGTCGCCAACAACGAAGACGGCGAGTTCGAGCGCCAGACGACCGACTTCCGCAACTGGGTCGGCGAGGACGAGCGGTTCCCGGTCGAGGCCGGGCGGTACCACCTCTACATCTGCCGCGCGTGTCCGTGGGCACACCGCACCGCGATGACGCGCGCGCTGAAGGGCCTCGAAGACGCGATTTCGCTGTCGCTCGTCGAACCAGTCCGCATCGACGACGGCTGGGAGTTCTCCGAGGACCTCCCGGACCCGCTGTACGGCGAGGAGTTCCTCCGCGACATCTACCTCCGCGCCGACGACGAGTTCACCGGGCGCGTCACCGTCCCCGTGCTGTGGGACAAACAGCGCGAGACCATCGTCAACAACGAGTCCCGCGAGATTATGCGGATGCTCGACGAGGCGTTCGACCCCCTCGCCGAGCGTGACGTGGACCTCAACCCCGACGGCTACGAGGAGGAGGTCGACCGCCTCATCGACGAGATTTACGAGCCGGTCAACAACGGCGTCTACCGCGCCGGGTTCGCAACCACCCAAGAGGCCTACGAGGAGGCCGTCGAGGAACTGTTCGACGCGCTCGACCACTGGGACGAGGTGCTCGACGACCAGCGGTTCCTCGCCGGCGACGTGCTCACCGAGGCGGACATCGCGATGTTCGCGACGCTGATTCGCTTCGACCACGTCTACCACACGCACTTCAAGTGCAACAAGAAGGCCGTCCACGAGTACGACAACCTCTGGAACTACACGAAGGAGCTCTACCAACTCCCCGGCGTCCGAAAGACGGTCAACATGGACCACATCGTCCGGCACTACTTCGTCAGCCACGGCGACATCAACCCCAAGCGCATCTACGGCGTCGGCCCCGACCTCGACTTCGACGCCGAACACGATCGCGACCGCCTCCCGGCCGACCTCCCGGCGGCGCTGACGGCCGACGACTGAACCGCCGCTCGGTTTTCGCACTCGTCTCCGTCTCCGTTTCGTCTCCGTCTCGTCGCCTCCCGCGACACCCTATTCCCGCTCGAAACGCTATTATCTCTCATGGCAAGCCGCGCGACCCGCGCGCTCCGGCGATTCGAACCGCCGCCGCGGGCGGTCGACTGGTCCATCTTCGCGCTCGTCGTCTTCGAGACCCTCTCGGGCGTGCTGAGCCTCGGGGCCGGTCACCCGGCCAACGGCCTCCTGTTCGTCGCCCACGGCGTCGCCGGTCTCTCGCTGGTCGCGCTCATCGGCTTCAAACTCTATCGGGTCCGCCACCGGGTGCTCGACTCGCGGCTCCGGGACCGCCACACTGCGTTCTCGGTGCTTCTCGCGGTCGTCGCGCTCGCGGCCCTCGGTACCGGCGTCGCGTGGGTGCTCGGCGTCGAGGTCCGAATCGCCTTCTGGACGCTTCTCAACGTCCACATCGGCTTCGGCCTGCTCGTGCTCCCGATTCTTTTTGTCCACCTTCGGGCGCGCTTCCGCCCGCCCCGCCGGGTCGATTTCGCGGAGCGACGCCGGGCGCTCCAGTACGGCGCGATACTCGTCTTCGGCGCGGCGACCTACCGGGCGACCGAGACGGTCGGGGCGCTCCGCGGCGTCGGCCGTCGGTTCACCGGGTCGCGGCCGCTCCCACCGGGCGAGGGTAACGACGCCTTTCCGGTGACGAGTTGGGTCGCCGACGACCCCGACCCCGTCGACCCCGCCGACTGGTCGCTTTCGGTCGCGGGGCTGGTCGACCGCCCGCTCGAACTCGACCGGACCGACCTCGCGCCCGACGAGACGCGGTCGGTCCTCTTGGACTGCACGAGCGGGTGGTACACCGAGCAGCACTGGACCGGCGTCAGACTCGGTGACGCGCTCGATGCCGCCGGTGTTCACTCGTCGGCGCGGTGGGTGACGGTCCGGTCGGTGACTGGCTTTCGGTGGTCGTTTCCCATCGCGGAGGCCCACGAGATGCTGCTTGCGACGCACGTCGGCGGCGACCCGCTCTCGCACGGCCACGGCGCGCCGCTCCGACTGGTCGCGCAGAACCGCCGCGGGTTCCAGTGGGTCAAGTGGGTCGATGCGGTCGAGGTGCGCCGGCGGCGCGACCCGGCGCAGTGGCTCGCGGTGCTTGTGAGCGGGTTCGGATAATGGCTCGCAGTGCTGGTGAGCGGGCTCGGATAGCGGCTCACCTCACCACGGGAGAATCCACAGCACGTCGACGAGGCGGTCCAGAATCGTCTTCTCGGCCTCGTCGGTCGTGTCGTCGGTCGACGCGTTCGTCGCCTCGCCTTCGTCGGGCGCGCTCGAATCGGAGGTGGTCATACTGGCCGCTATTCTTGTCAACGTGAAAATAATTCCTGTGGGCGGGGTCGCTGGTCATCACTCATCGCGGAATCCCGCGAGATGCTGTTTTCGTCCCGCGTCGGTGAACCCTCGTACAGTCGCGGCGCGTTCGCCGTGAGTTCGCCACGCGACGACGCCGGCACCGAGGAAGAGGAGGCCGCCGGCGACGAGCAAGAACGGCTCCGCCCCGAGGATAAGTCGCGTCGTCCCGTCGAACGTCTGGACCGTGGTGTAGAGTCCCGGCTCCCGGACGTAGTGGGACACGGCCACGAGCGAATAGCCGACTTCGACTCCACCGACTGCTACGGGGAGAACCGCGGCGTACTTCCACCGGAATGCGGCCAGCGTCCCGACGACACCGACGCCCCCGAGCCGCGCCAGCAGGTACTCCTCGTGGTTGAGTCGGCCGCCCCATCCCGTCGTTATCGTCCCGTCGTATCCGGGTGCGACGTGGAGCAGTTCCTGATGGATGCCGGCGACGACGGCTCCGAAACCGACGACCGCCATCACGACTGCGAGGGCTCGCTGACGGTCCATATCGACACATCTCGTGTCGCTCAGCAAATAGCCTTGCTCCCTGTCTTCACTCGTCGCCGGCGCGAATCGCCCGCTCGGCCGCGTCGAGGGCGGCGTCGGCGTCGAAGTCAGCGACGATAGCTTCCAGTTCCTCGCGTGTCGCGCCGGAGCCCCGCAGGTCGCGGGCGTGAGCCGCGATGTTCGGAACCGCGCGCATGATGTTGTCCACGATGGGGACCGTGGCGACCTGCGCCGACCGCGACATCGGGTTGAGGTCGACGACGATTTCGACTTTGTCCATCGCACCGAGCGCCTCGGCCCGGTCGCCGTCCTCCAGCGGAACGACCACCACGTCGGCGCTCCCGATGCCGTCGGCGTCGACCTTCGCGCGCTCGTGGTCGATACCCGGAATCCGCCCGTCGGCGGTGAGCCCCTTCACCTCGTCCGCGCCGTGGTCGCGCAGGTGGGCCGCGATGGCCCGCATGCGCTCGTCGGTGCGGTTGAACAGGTTCACCTCGATGTCGGCGTCGACGGCGGCGGCGAGGTCGACGACTTCGCCGGGGCAGAGCGCCGCGACGTTCCCGTTGACGGAGATGACCGGCTGGTCCGCGAGCAGAAGGTGCGCCGCGGCCGCCCGCGCCGCCTCGTCCGAGCTCGGAAGCGTCCGCTCGCCGAGGAGGTAGTCGAACGCCTCGCCGCGCCCCTGCGCGATGAGTCCCTGCCGGCTCGTGATACCCTTCTCGACGCCCTCCTCGATGCGGTGGCGGGTGAGAAGCGACTGGTATCTCGGGTGGCTCTCGGGAATCTCGATGTCGCTCATTGGTGGTGGGTCGTCGCCGCGGCAGTAACACGTTTTCTCATCTCCGACGCGGAACTCACGCGGAGTCGAGCGTCGACCCCGCGGGGTGGATGCGGCATCGCTCGGCGTCGTACCCGGCGTCCGAAAGGCCCGTTCCGACGGCGAACACCGTCTCGCCGAGCATCGCCATCGCCGCGTCACCACCGGCGTCTCGCACGTCTGCGATGGCCGTCTCGACACGGTCGGTGAGCAGGCCGGCGTCGCGTGCGAACTGCCGTGACTCGGCGAGGAATCGCTCCACCGTCGGCTCTTCCGCGAGTGCGTCGAGTGCCGCCTCGCCGGCGGCGGTGAGCGTGCTCGTGTCGCCACCGATGATGTCGGCCGTCGAGAGGCCACCGAAGGTGACGTACTCGATGTGTGGGCGTGCGGGAATCCCGTCCATGTATCCGTGTCGCGGTGCCCCGGGGTCGATGCGGAGAGGCATCCCACCACGGGCCTGCGCCACTACGTCGCCGAGGCCGGTCCCCGCTCGAACCTCTGCCTCGTGGGCTACCGTGACGAGTTCGTTCTCCGACCGGCCACACGAGAAGACGGCGTTGGTCGCGAGTGCCGTTCCGAGCGCCATCGCACCCGAGACGCCGAACCCCGCGCCGAGCGGTAATTCGCTCTCCGCGTCGACTGCGGCGGTCACACCGAGCGCTCGAAGCACGCCTACGACCGGCGGCATCTCGACCGCTTCGCCGTCGAGAGTGATCGCCGTCACCGGTGCCGGTTCGACCGTCACGGAGACGCCGTGAGAGAGTGTCAGCCCCGCCCCGCGAGAGCCGGCGACCGCCGGGTCGTCGTCGGGGTGGGCGCTGAAAAACCCCGTCACGTGCCCGGGCACGAACGCCGTCGCGTCGTCGCTCATCGGTGTTTCTACGACGGGGGTCGGTTAACGGTGTTGCGTTTCGTCGCGTCCGCGTCAGTCGCGGTCGAACGCCGTCTCCCGCTCCGTCTCGCCCGCTTTGCCTTCGCGTCGCCGCGAGGCCATCGACTCCCGGGCGTCCGCGACCGTCTCCGTCTCCAACAGTCGCTCGACTTTCGCCTCGAACTCCTCCTCTGCGAGTTCGCCGGTCGCGTAGCGCCGCCGGAGCGTTTCGAGCGCGTCTTCGGTCTCGGTCGTCATCGACTCGGACGCGTCGTCGCCGCGGCGGGACTCGTAGATGCGGACGAGGGCGAGTGCGGCGGGGAGCACGCCCGCAAAGCCGACCGGGAAGACGATCCAGAACCACCACTCCCCGAGCGCGAGCAGGCCGAAGCCGACCAGAAAGATGAGCGCCATGACGACGCCGGCGACCAGTTCTTCGAGCGCCGAGTCCTCGTCGTCGGCCGCGTCGGTCATCGGTCTCCCCCGCGACGACGGTCGTACATAGTGCTCTAACGTATCCGCGAGCTAACGACTGTTTCGCAAAAATGGGGTCGCGTCGGCGGGGTGCGCCGTCGCCTAGGGCGACAGGCGCTGGCGGTCCGACGAGACTCGCGTGCGCTCGTCTCGTTGGCTCGCCACGTCTTCGCCCTTACGGGCTCAGACGCTGGCGATCGCGCGGGAACTCGGTCGCGGCAAAGCCGCTCCCGGCTCCCGCGCTCGTGTTGCGCCGTCGCCTAGGGCGACAGGCGCTGCCGGTCGCGCGGGAACACCGTCGGACTCACGTCGTTCGTCCGACGAGCACCCACTCGAAGAAACGCCTTCGTCTACGGACTCAGGCGTTGTCTGTCTCGCGGGAACAGCACAGCTTCTCGGATGTTCTCCAGTCCGAGCATCGTCATGATGAGCCGCTCGCCGCCGAGCCCGAAGCCGGCGTGCGGGGGCATGCCGTATTTGAACATCTTCGTGTAGTACTCGAACGCGTCGGGGTCGAGCCCCTGCTGCTCGAAGCCGGCGACGAGGTGGTCGAAGCGGTGTTCACGCTGGCCGCCCGAGACGAGCTCCATGTTCGGGTGCATCATGTCGAAGCCCGTCGAGAGCGTCTCGTCGTCGTCGTGGTCCTTGATGTAGAACGGCTTGATTTCGCTGGGCCAGTCGGTGATGAAGTAGTGCTCGCCGACGTCCTCGCCGAGCGCCTTCTCGCCCTCGGTGGGGAGGTCGTCGCCCCAGACGAGCTGTTCGTCGAGTTCGCCCGTCGCGTTGATGCGCTCGATGGCCTCCTCGTAGGTGAGCCGCGGGAACTCGCCGGACGGCGCTTCGAACTCGTCTTCGAGACCGAGCGCTTCGAGCTCGTCCTGGCAGTTCTCCTCGACCGCCTCGTAGGCGGCCGTGACGACGGCCTCACACACGTCCATCGCTTCCGTGTGGTCGATGAACGCCGACTCGAAGTCGATGGAAGTCGCCTCGTTGAGGTGGCGGGGCGTGTTGTGCTCTTCGGCGCGGAAGATGGGGCCGACCTCGAAGACGCGTTCGAGTCCGGAGCCGACCATCAGCTGTTTGAACAGCTGCGGCGACTGGTTCATGAACGCTTCTTGGCCGAAGTAGGTGATGGGGAACAGTTCGGTGCCGCCCTCGGTCCCCGTGGCGACGATTTTCGGCGTGTTGATTTCGGTCGCGCGGAGGTCGCGGAACGTGTCGCGGACGGCGCGCTGGACCTCGGCGCGAATCTCGAAGATTGCCTTCACTTCGTCCTTGCGGAGGTCGAGCGTGCGGTTGTCGAGGCGCGTCGAGAGCTCGGCGTCGACCTTACCGGAGGGGTCGAGCGGGAGCTGCGCCTCGGCCTCGGCGATGACGTCGAGGCTCTCGGGCGTGACTTCGACGCCCGTCGGCGCGCGCGGCTCTTCGTCGACCTCGCCGGTCACGGAGATGACGCTCTCGCGGTGGACGCCCAGACCCGTCTCGACGAGGTCGTCGTCCATCTCGTCTTTCTCGAACTTGACCTGAATCTTGCCGGAGGTGTCCCGGAGAATCAGAAACGCGATGCCGCCGAGGTCACGGACTTCGTGGACCCAGCCGGCGACGGTGACCGTGTCACCGGGCTCGGCGTTGGCCGTGTACGTTCGGTTTCGCATACGACGTGGTTCCCGACCGTTCGTCTTAAACATCGTGTCTTCGCCTCGCTCGGAGGCGTTCGACCGTCCACTCTCACGCGCGTCGGGGCGAAACCGAGCCACGAGTTCGCGTGGTAGTCGGCACCGCGGTACTTAGTCCGAGGCGCACGTCGCTCCGGTATGGCTCCCGACCCACCCGACGCAGAATCGACGCCCGACCCGGCACCGACCGCCGCTCGCGCCGCCGACCTCGACTGGGCCGAACGCGGGCGCGGGGACCGCTTTGCGTTCCGCCGGAAGCGACTCGCGGACCGCGCCGGCGGCCGCGACCTCGGCTGTTCGCTCTACGAAGTGCCGCCCGACAAGCGGCCGTGGCCGACGCACTACCACGAGGGCAACGAGGAGGCGCTGTACGTCCTTTCGGGGTCGGGCACGCTCCGGACGCGCGAGGGCGCGGCCGACCTCGACCTCGAACCGGACACCTACGTCGCGCTCCCCGCGGGGGCCGACTACGCCAGGCAAATCGAGAACGACGGCGACGAACCGCTCCGATACCTCGCGCTCTCGACGATGAACCACCCCGACGTGACCGTCTATCCCGACTCCGACAAAGTCGGCGTGTTCTGCGGCGCGCCGCCCGGCGGCGACGGCGACGCCCGAACGCTCCACGGTTACTTCCCGCGGGACGCCGCCGTAGACTACTGGGACGGCGAACCGACGACCGAGGAGTGAAACCGGCCGCGCGCGGTCGCGGCGACGGCTCCGGCGCTGAGATTTATATACGAACCCGCGACCATCTCGCCTCGGACATGGACGTTTCAGACCTCGAAGCCGCGTTCGCACTCCCGCTCGCCGAAGACACCTCGGTCGATACGACCCTCCTCGGCGTCGTCTCGACGCTCGCGTCGCTCGCCACGCCGCTTGCGGGCATCTTGCTTGCGGGCTACGTCGTCCGCCTCGTTCGCGCCGGCGACCGTGAGGCGGCCGCGCTCCCCTCGTTCGACGACCTCACCGGTATGGCCGTCGACGGCGCTCGTCTCTCGGCCGCGCTCGTCGCGCTCCAACTCCCCGCAGTCGGCCTCGCGACCGTCGCCCTTCCGGGTTCCAGGCCGTCGATTGCGATGCTCTCGTACGCGACCAACCCCGTGATGCTCGGGTCTTTCGGCGTCACCGCGCTCGACACCGCCGGCCTCGTCGCCGCCGTCCTCGCCTCGCTTTTGGGGTCGTATCTCTCGCTGGTGGCGACCGTCGCTCTCGCCCGCGAAGCGTCGCTCGCCGCGGCGATTCCGGCCACGCGCGACCTCGCGTCCGACCGCTCGTTCGTCCGCGTCGCCTCGGCCGTCGCGCTCGTCGTCTTCGTCGCCCGTCTGTTCGTCGCTCTCTGCGCCGCGGTTCCGGTCGCCGGAACCCTTCTCGCCGCGACCGCGTCGTTCCTCCTTTTGGTCGTGTCGGCGACGCTCCTCGGTCGCGGCGCACCGGATGCGTCGTCGCCCGGTGCCGACGCGACCCGCGAGTCGCACGCCGACGGCGTGAACGCGGAGTCGGTGGAGTCAGCGGAGTCGGTACCGTCGGCGTAGAAACAGAAACCGCGCCCGTGGGATTACTCTGCGACGAGTTCGGCCGTCGCGTCCTTCGCGCCCTCGACCGTCTCGCGCACCGCGTCGACGCCCTCGTCGTGCAGGAGGTTGCCGACGACGACCGCGTCCGCGTGCTGGCCCATCTCGTAGGCCGACTCGTAGTCGTGGATGCCACCGCCGTAGAACAGCGTCGCGTCGTCGAGCGCGTCGTGCGCCGCGCCGACCTTCTCGGGGTCGCCGTAGGTGCCGGAGTACTCGACGTAGATGATTTTCTGGCCGAACATCTTCTCGGCGACGCGGGCGAACGACGCCACGTCCTCGGCGGACTGGTCGGTGTCGGCGTCGGTGTACTCGGCGACCGACGACTCGGGGTTCAACACGATGTACGCCTCGGTGTGGGTACGGTCCCAGTCGAGGCCGTCTTCGATGCGGACCCACTCCTTGTGCGCGCCGGTGATCCAAAACGAGTCGCTCGCGTTGAACACCGTCGGGATGAGGTAGCCGTCCAGCGCGTCGTCGTCGATGACGACGCCGGGGTTCGACGGCTCCTGATAGATGGGTACGTCGTACTTCGAGGTGGCCTCGATGACGCGCTCCATCTTCTCCTCTGTGATGTCGAGCGTGCCGCCGATTTCGAGGGCGTCGGTGCCCGTCTCACACACGTCTTCGAACGTCTCGCCGTCGACGAGGTCCTTGTCAGGGTCGATTTTGGTGATATGGTCCCAGTCTTCCCACGGATAGCTCATTGGTCGCTCTATGCTTGAGGGGGCGTAAAAAGCGTGCGGATGGAACGGGTCACACGCATAGCCGGGAGTGAATTTTAACCCACCTGTCACCAAACCCGGTGTACGATGGACGCTGCCGCCGCGACCGAGTATGTAGAAAGTCGAGCGATGACGCTGTCCCCGGAGGAGTTCGAATTACTCTGCGAGTCGGTACTCTCCGAGTCACTCCCCTCGGTGCGGTTCTCGGTGACGGCGTTTCGACAGGACGGCGGTATCGACATCGACGGACGCATCAGAAATTCGCTTTTGGACGTTTCGCTGGGCGTTCAGGCGAAGCAGTACGGCTCAAGCAACACGGTCGGTTCGCCCGAAATACAGCGATTTCAGGGGGCGCTGGCCGACACGGGATGCGACACCGGGACGGTCATCACGGCGAGTTCGTTCACCACACCAGCCGTCGAAAGCGCCGAACGAGCTGGGATTCACTTGGTGAATGGTTCCGAGCTGTTCGACTCGATGATCGACCTTCGCGTCGGCGTTCGCCGGCAGAGTACTCGGTTCGAACCCGACGAAGAGTTCTGGAGCCTGTTCGGAGAGCCCGGTGAGGCGGGCGTGATACCATCTAAGCGAGTCCCACTCGCCAATTCGTTCGAAACGCTGGATACCGTTCTCTCGGCTATCGGTGACTCCCGTGGCGAGAAAGACGATATCGTCGAGTCCGCGGGCGCGTCGCCCCGTCACGCGGACCTGTACGCGATTGCGGGCTGGGTTCTCGGGTTCGTTCACCAAGAGTGGCCGGACGAGGAATCCCACAGACAGCGCCGCTGGTCGCTCACCCGAAGCGGCGCTCGGTACGTCGCCTATCGAGCGGCGGGCCTCGACGACGAGGCCGAAATCCTCCTTCTCGACGGGATTCGAAACGCAGAGATAATCGAACGACTCGTAAACTCGCTCTCGAAGGAGAGGTCATTCGGACACGGCGTGCTCGTCGACTTCATCGCGTCCGAGTCGGAGCTATCGCGGAGTAGCGCGAAACGCCGGGGCAGTTCGGTCGGCGTTTGGCTCGCCCGACTCCCCGAAGTCTCGGTCGAAAACGGACGCGAAAAACGATACGTTTGGAACGGGAATTAATCCGCCGCCGTCTGCCACTTCCGAACCGTATCCGCACCAACGCCTTCGACTTTCGCCGCGATGTCGTCGGGTTCGGACGCCTTCAGCGTCTTCACGTCCTCGATACCGGCGTCTTTCAGTTTCTCGGCGGTCTTCGCGCCGATGCCGTTGATGCTCTCTAACTCGGAACCGCCCTCGCCGTTCTGCTGGGCTTGGTACTCGCGGTAGTTACAGATGGGACAGCCGAGTTCCCACGGCTCGCGGTCGCCCTCGTACGTAATCCGGAGTTCGGGAAGGTCGTGTTCCTCGCAGGACTCGTCCGTCACCTCGATGTCGCCGCGACGGGGTAGCGGCAGCGAGTAGTCGCAGTCGGGGTAGCGGGTACAGCCGACGAGCCGGGAGCCGGAGCGGAGGCGCTTGATGGCGAGTTCGCCGTCGTGTTCTTCGCCGCACTCGGGACACGTCCCGATGACGAGGTCGTCTTCCTCGTCGGCCTCCTCGGCCTTACAGAGCGGACAGCCGTGGACGAACGTCTTGCGCCCGGCGAGCATCTTGATGTGGTGGAGGTCGTGGTCCTCGCAGGACTCTTCCATGATGAGCGGCTTCCCCGTGGAGGGAAGCGGCAGCGTGTAAGTGCAGTCTGGGTAGGAGTCACAGCCGATGAAGTACGAGCCGCGACGGCTCTTTCTGACGACGAGGTCGCCGCCGCAGTCCGGGCAGGTGCCGACCGTCTTGTCGGCCTTCAGCGAGTCTTGGAGCTGCTTGCCGAGTTCCTCGCGGGACTCCATCAGCCCCTCGAACACCTCTCCGAGCATCTCTTTGGACTCCTCGGTCACGTCTTCGAGGGTGGCTTCGCCGCGGGCGATAGCCAGCATATCGGATTCGAGTTGCGAGGTCATCTCCTCGCTGACGATGAGCTTCGCGAAGTCCTCGGAGGCCTCCACGACGGCCCGCGCGAGGCGGGTCGGTCGCGGCGGGTCGCTCTCGATGTAGCCGCGGTCGTAGAGCTTCTGAATCACGTCGTGGCGGGTCGCCTTCGTCCCGATGCCCATCTGTTCCATCGTTTCGATGAGCCGCGACTGGCCGTAGCGCCGCGGGGGCTGGGTCTGCTTGGCGTCGAGGTGCGTGTCGGACAGCACGAGCGACTCGCCTTCCTCGACGTCCGGCACGAACGACTCGCTGGAGTTGAAGTACGGGTACACGTCGTGGTAGCCGGCTTCGAGCAGGCGCTTGCCGTTTGCCTTCAGCGAGAGCCCCTCGACCTCGGCGACGACGCGGAGGTGCTCCCAGACGGCGTCCTCGGCGACGGTGGCGAAGAAGCGCCGGACGACGAGTTCGTACACGTCCCACTCGTCGTCTGAGAGGTCGGACGCCGAGGGGAGTTCGCCGGTCGGGTGAATCGGCGGGTGGTCGGTCGTCTCGTTGTCGCCCTCGGTCGGCTCGATTTCCTCCTGTTCGAGGAGGGATTCGGCGTCCTCCTTGAACCGGCGGTCGCCCTCGAACGCGCCGAGCAGTTCGCGCGGGTCGAGGTCGTCGGGGTACACCGTGTTGTCGGTCCGCGGGTAGGTGATGTAACCGGCCGTGTAGAGGTCCTCGGCGATGCTCATCGCCCGCTGGGCGGAGTAGCCGATAGAGCCGGCGGCCCGGATGAACTGCGTGGTGTTGAACGGGGCGGGCGGCGTGTCGGTCCGCGTGCGGCGGTTGACCGACGAGACCTCGGCGGCCTCGACGCCGAGGAGCGTCTGGTAGGCTTCCTCCGCGTCGTCTTCGTCCCAGATGCGCTCGGCTTCGGTGCCGTCGTCGTCGAGATAGAAGTACTGCGCCTCGAACGACTCGGCGTCACCGTCGGCGTCTTTCGTCAGTTTGGAGAACAGCTCCCAGTAGTCTTCAGGGTCGAACGCGTCGATTTCGCGCTCGCGGTCGACGATGAGTTTCAGCGTCGGCCCCTGCACGCGGCCGACCGAGATGAAGTCGTTGCCGAGCTGGCGGGCCGAAAGCGAGAGGAAGCGCGTGAGCGCCGCCCCCCAGACGAGGTCGATAATCTGTCGGGCCTCGCCCGCGGCGGCGAGGTCGAAGTCGAGGTCGTCGGGGTTCTCGAACGCCTCCGTCACCTCGCGGTTCGTAATCGAGGAAAACCGAACGCGGTCGACGGGCACGTCCTCGTTGACGTCGCGGACGAGTTCGTACGCCTCCTTGCCGATGAGTTCGCCCTCGCGGTCGTAGTCGGTCGCAATGGTAACCTTTCCCGCGCGGCGGGCGAGCCGGCGGAGCGCGGCGACGATGTTCTCCTGCGTGGGGTGTTTCTCGACGGGCGCGCCGATGAGTTCGACCGGCTCCACGTCGCGCCAGTCGTTGTACTCCGGCGGGAAGTCCACGCCGACGACGTGGCCCGACAGCCCGATACAGCGCTTGCCGCCCCACTTGTAGACGTTCACGCCGTTCATTCGCTCCGCGGAGGCGGTCTCGCCGCTCAGGATGTCGGCGATGCGCCTCGCGGCGTTGTCCTTCTCCGTGATGATGAGTTCCGGACCCCTGCTCATTGAGCGGCGATATGTCGGGGGTTGTCCTAAACCTTTCGTGCCGAATTCGAAGCGTAGCGGCCTCAACGCGCGCGGATACGGGCGGGCGGGTGAGCGCCCTCGCGCGCGAAGGTGTGTCTGCCGACGCGTCCGCGACACGCCGCGTCTCCCGTCGGATTTCACCGACTCGCTCCGCCGACCCGACGCTAGGAGCGACGACGATACCCGAGACGACTGCGACACGGGAACCGATAACAGCCGCCCGCCGAACCTGACAGCAGAACGACTTTCTCCGACGGCTCGGAAGGGAGCGCCATGCGACAGCCCTCCACCGAACACCTCCGCCTCGGCCTCGCGGTCCTCCTGATATTCACGCCGCTTTGGGGGCCGGCGCTCGGGCTCACCGGCCCGACGTACACCTACGAGTCCGCCGAAATCAGGGTCGAGGATAACCGTCTCGTCGTGCCCGACCGCGACGCTCGCTCGGAGTTGCGGCACGGCATCGACGGGTTCGCCTGCTCGGTCGGGTCGTCGGCGACGCGCTACTGCGCGCTGGAGGCCGCGACCCTCAACGAGACGCTCGCAGTCGACCACCCGGACGTGAAATTCAGTTCGTCCGGGCATCTCGACGCCGACGAACTGTATCTCGCCTACTACGACGGCCGTGTCTTCGAGCGCGAATCGACGTGGGAGGACGGCCGGTACGTCCTCTCGACGGCGCGCGTCCCGGCCGCGGCGGCGCTGGACCATATCGCTCGGCCCCCGGACCGATACCCGACCGCGTGGACGGCTATCGAGAACGGGTCGGGGACCGCGGACCGCGAACTCTGGCCGACGGACGCGGGCGCGAGAGTGTTCGAAGTCGACGGCGACTACTACCTCGTCTACCGGACCGGCGTGGACCGCCCGCTTCCGTCGTCGCCGGCGGCGGAGGAGGCACTGACGTGGTTCGCGGTCGTTCTCGGGTCGGCGATGCTGTTCGGCCGCGGCGATGACGACGACTGGTCGTAGTCACGTTCTCCGGGGCTGACAGGAAACGGCCGCCCGTCGCGGAGAAGAGGAATCGAAGTCAGTCGGTTATTCGTCCAGTCGCTCGCGGAGCAACCGGTTCACGGTGCCGGGGTCGGCGCTTCCCTGGGACTTCTGCATGACCTGCCCGACGAGGAAGTTCAGCGCGCCGCCCTCGCCGTTGTGGTAGTCCTCGACGGCGTCGGGGTTCTCGTCGATGGCTTCCTGGACGAAGCCGCCGATTTCGTCGTCGTCGGCCTTGCCCAGCCCCGCTTCGTTGACGATGGTGTCGGGGTCCTTGCCCTCGTCGAGCATCTCGCGGAGGACGATTTCCTCGGCGTTCTTCGTCGTCACCTCGTCGGCGGCGACGAGTTCGACGAGCCGCGTGAACTCGTCGAGGCGGTCCGACACGTCCGTGATGTGCATATCGCGGTAGTTGAGTTCGCCGAGGAGGTTGTCGGCGACCCACGTCGCGGCGAGGTCGGCGTCGAACTCGGCGGCTACGTCCTCGAAGAAGTCCGCGACCTCCTTGGTCGAGGTGAGCTTCGAGGCGGACTCCTCGTCGATGCCGTACTCGGTATGGAAGCGCTCGCGGCGGGCGTCGGGAAGCTCCGGAATCGGAATCTCCTCCTTCCAGTGGGCGACCTGGAGCGGCGGGAGGTCGGCCTCGCGGAAGTAGCGGTAGTCCTTTTCTTCTTCCTTCGAGCGCATCGAGACGGTGATGCCGCGGGACTCGTCCCAGTGGCGCGTCTCCTGTTCGACGGCGCGGCCACGCTGGATGGCGTTCTTCTGGCGGGTGACCTCGTAGGCCAGCGCCTTCTCCGCGCCCTTGTGGCTGGAGATGTTCTTGACCTCGGTGCGGTTGGCCGCTTCGAGCGCCTCGTCGGAAATCGCGCCGTCGTCGTCGACCTCGTCGGCGGGGACGAGCGAGATGTTGGCGTCGATGCGGAGCGAGCCGTCGCGGGTGGCGTCGAACACGCCGAGGTATTCGAGCACCTCTTCGAGCTTGGCGAGGAACGCGCGGGTCTCCTGCGGGCTTCGGAAGTCGGGTTCGGTGACGATTTCGACCAGCGGCGTGCCGGCGCGGTTGTAGTTGACGAGCGTGTAGTCCGCCGTGTCGATGCTGCCGCCTTTGTGCTGGAGGCTCCCGGGGTCCTC
Source organism: Haloferax sp. Atlit-48N (assembly GCF_003383015.2). Lineage (NCBI taxonomy): Archaea > Methanobacteriati > Methanobacteriota > Halobacteria > Halobacteriales > Haloferacaceae > Haloferax > Haloferax sp. Atlit-48N. The sequence continues at coordinate 641,270 of NZ_CP137689.1, forward strand.
TTCGAGGTGGGCGCGCGTGATGCCGATGTCGCGGCGGGTACCCTCGACGGACACTTCCAGCGTCCCGTCGGCGCAGATGGGCGCGTCGTACTGGGTAATCTGGAAGTTCTTGGGCAGGTCGGGGTAGTAGTAGTTCTTCCGGTGGAAGCGGGTGTCCTCGGCGATGTCGGCGTTCAGCGCCTTGCCGATTTTGACCGCCGACTCCACCGCCGCCTCGTTGAGCACCGGGAGCGCGCCCGGCAGCCCGAGACAGACGGGGCACACGCGGGTGTTCGGCTCCTCGTCCTCGGCAGGCTCGGTCGAACAGCTACAGAAAATCTTCGTGGCCGTCTCGAGTTGAACGTGGACCTCCAACCCGATGACGACCGCGAGTTCGCGCTGTTCGAGCGCTTGCGCAGTCATTGGCCGGGCTTCGACGGCGGTGGGCTAAAGACTAACGGGACTGGTCGCGGTGGACCCCGTTCGCGGGTCGGCGGCCCGACACCGAGCCCTGTGACACCCGACAGACAATCACTAACGAGGTTTTATATACTGGCGTTTCATCACCACGATTTACGGAATTCGTTCACATATGACAAACGATACCACCTCGGATAGATGGGCACCGATTCGGACCGCCGGCCGGCTCTCGGCGCATCTCCGGACGCATCTGACGGTCCTTCTCATCGTCGTCGTCGCGGAACTCATCGGGACGATAACGTTCCCGCTCGGACCGGGCCAGGTCGTGCTCCTGCCGCTTCTGTACGCGGTCGTTCTCGGCCTCGCCCTCAGTTACAGCGTCCTCGGGTCGGTCATCGAACCGCTCCGGTCGGTCGTCGACGAGGACGTGAGCCGCATCGCCTCGCCGCTTCTCGTCGTCGCGCTGATGCCGCTCGGCGTGAAATACGGGACGCTCGTCGCGCCCTCGTTCTACGACCTCGTGGCGGCCGGGCCGGCGTTCGTCCTCCAGGAGTTCGGGAACCTCGGCACGATTCTCATCGCGCTCCCGCTCGCCCTGCTGTTGGGCCTCAAACGCGAGTCCATCGGCGCGGCGGTCAGCATCGCCCGCGAACCGACCCTCGGCGTCATCACCGACAAGTACGGCATCGAGTCGCCCGAGGGCCGCGGCGTCCTCGGCACCTACATGACCGGAACGGTCCTCGGAACCGTCTTCTTCGGCCTGCTCGGCGGCTTCGCGCCCGCGACGGGGCTGCACCCGCTCGCGCTCTCGATGGCCTGTGGCATGGGGTCGGCGAGCATGATGACCGCCTGTTCCACGTCGCTGGCGGCCGCCGTCGGCGGTGCGGGCGTCGCCGAGGACCAGATTCTGAGCTTCGCCGCGACGAGCAACCTCCTGACCGGCATCACGGGGCTCTACATGGTCATCCTCGTCGGCCTCCCGGTCATCACGCGTCTGTACGCGGTCCTCGCGCCCGTGTTCGGCCGCGACACCGCCGCGGCCGATGGAGGTGAGTGAGATGTCGATGTCGACCCCGGAGTTCTCCGTCGAGTCGCTGAAGATGCTGCTCGTGGTGGCGTTCCTGACGCTGACGGCCAACTTCATCGCCACCGGCACGGGCTTCGTCGCCGCGCTCCCCGGCATGGCGCTCATCGTCGTCCTCGGCCTCGTCGCCCTGCTCATGGGGCGGCTGATTCCGCTGGACCTGCCGGCGTTCGCCTACGCGATGGTGCTCGCGTTCGCGCTCGCACTGCCGTTTTCGCCGGTGCAAGCGCCGTTTCTCGCCGCGGTCGGAGAAATCGATTTCCTCGCCACGACGACGCCGATTCTCGCCTACGCGGGCCTCTCTATCGGCCTCCAGACCGGGAAGATGAAGGAGGTCAGCTGGAAGCTCGTCCTCGTGGCCGTGTTCGTCTTCTTCGGTACGTTCTTCGGCTCGGCGCTCATCTCGCAGGCCGTGCTGTCCGCACAGGGGATTATCTGATGTCGCGCCTCACGACCGCCCGCCGTCCGCGCCGGGGTGAGACGCGATGACCGACGACCGCGTCGCGGCCCTCAAAGCCCGCGTCTGCGACGCTATCGACGACCGCGCGGACGAGATTATCGACTTCGCGAAGGACGTGCAGGCCGAACCGGAACTCGGCTACAAGGAGGTGAAGACGACCGAGAAGGTCGTCTCGCTGTTCGAAGACCTCGACCTCGACGTGGAGACGGAGCTGGCGATTACCGGCGCTCGCGCCCGCGCGGGGTCGGGCGACTTCGTCGCGGCCGTCCTCGGCGAACTCGACGCGCTCGTCAACCCGGACCACCCGATGGCGGACCCCGAGACCGGCGCGGTCCACGCCTGCGGCCACAACGCCCAACTCGCGAACCTCGTGGGGACCGCCTTCGGCCTCGTCGGCAGCGGCGTCGTGGACGACCTCGACGGCGCGGTCGAGTTCGTCGCCGTCCCGGCCGAGGAGTATCTCGACCTCGACTACCGGCGCGGCCTGCTCGACGCCGGCGACATCGAGTTCTTCGGCGGCAAACAGGAGCTCATCCGCCGCGGCTACGTCGACGACTGGGACGCCGCCGCGATGATGCACGCCGGCAGCGACACGCCCGAGCGGACGATTACGAGCGACTTCTCGACCAACGGCTTCGTCGGCAAGTTCGTCACCTACCGCGGGACCGAGGCGCACGCCGGCGCGGCCCCCGAGGAGGGCGTCAACGCGCTCAACGCCGCGATGCTCGGGATGAACGCGGTCCACGCCCAGCGCGAGCGCTTCCGCGACGAGGACCACGTCCGCGTCCACCCCATCATCACCCGCGGCGGCGACGGCGTCAACGTCGTCCCCGCCGAGGTGACGATGGAGTCGTACGTCCGCGCGGCCTCGGTCGAAGCGGTCGCGGACGCCAACGAGTCGGTCAATCGGGCGCTCGCCTCGGGCGCGATGGGCGTCGGCGGCGATGTGGAAATCGAGGACTACCCCGGCTACATGCCGCTTCGGACCGACGAGACGATCGTCGCGTTCTACGACGAGAACGCCCGCGACATCGTCGGTCCCGACGCGGTCACGCCGGGGACGCCGCACCTCTCGGGGTCGACCGACATGGGCGACATCACGCAACTCGTCCCCGGCATCCACCCGTGGACCGGCGGCTTCGAGGGCGCGGTTCACGCCCGCGACTTCCGCGTCGTCGACGAGGAGATGGCCTACGTCATCCCCGCGAAGCTCACCGCCTGCACGCTGGTCGACCTGCTCACCAGCCCCGAGGCGATGGCGGCGGTCCGCGAAGCGAAAGCCGAAAAGCGCAGTCGCGAAGAGTACCTCGACGCGGTCCGGTCGCTCCGGGCGACGACGACCGAGTCGTACCGGGACTGAGATGTCAGCGATGGGGGTTCCGCCCCGGGACCCCCTTCACACGTATCACATTTTCGGTGATTGTCTGACGCACATTTATGTCTCACGCGCGGGGCTATGTTACCCATGAGTAACCGGGTGGAGGAACTCGAATCCAAAGTCGCAGAACTTCAGGCCGCCGTCAACGGGCTCACCGAGGAGCTCGTCGAGACCAAAGAACGGCTCCGCCAGCTCGAAGACGCCAACGACGTGCAGGTCCCCTCGCGGGCCGCGACCCGTCGCGGCGACTGGGAGACCGAAGACGAGGCCGACGCGGAGGCCGCCGCCGCGGAGCCCGCCGACGCCGACGAGACCTCGCCGGCCGACGCCGACGAGACTAAACCGGACGAGGCCGACGAGACTGACGAAGGGGACGGCGAGACGCCCGACGACGATATCATCGTCGCGTAATCGGGCGCGCCGTCCGAGCGAGCGCGCCCCGTGTTCATGCGGCGCGTTCCACCTGCGGGCGTCGCCCGCGTGAACACCAACCCATGCACATCAAAGAGCTCGTCCTTGACGGTTTCAAGAGCTTCGGGCGGCCGACTCGCATCCCGTTCTACGAGGATTTCACGGTCGTTACGGGCCCGAACGGTTCCGGCAAATCGAACATCATCGACGGCGTCCTCTTCGCGCTCGGCCTCGCCCGCACTCGCGGGATTCGCGCCGAGAAGCTGACGGACCTCATCTACAACCCCGGCCACGCCGACGGCAGCGACGAGGCCCCCGACAAGCCCAAGGAGGCCAGCGTCACGGTCGTCCTCGACAACTCCGAGGGGACGCTCGACCGCTCGCAGGTCGTCAACGCCGCCGGCACCGACAAAGTCGGCGGCGTCGAGGAGATAACTATCAAGCGCCGCGTCAAGGAGACGCCGGACAACTACTACTCGTACTACTACCTCAACGAGCGCTCGGTCAACCTCTCGGACATCAAGGACCTGCTCGCGCAGGCGGGCATCACCCCCGAGGGCTACAACGTCGTCATGCAGGGCGACGTGACCGAAATCATCAACATGACGCCCTACCAGCGGCGGGGCATCATCGACGAAATCGCGGGCGTCGCCGAGTTCGACGAGAAGAAAGACGCCGCCTTCGAGGAGTTGGAGGCGGTCGAAGAGCGCGTCGACGAGGCGGACCTCCGCATCGAGGAAAAGGAGACGCGACTCGACCAGCTCGCAGACGAGCGCGAGACGGCGCTCACCTACAAAGGACTCCGCGAGGAGAAAGAAGAGTACGAGGGCTACCTGAAGGCCGCGGAACTCGAAGACAAGCGCGAGGACCTCTCGCGGACCGAATCGCGCATCGAGTCCACCGAAGCCGACCTCGAAGCGTTACAGGCCGAACTCGACGAGCGACAGGGGAAAGTCACTCGCCTCGAAGAGGACCTCGAAGACCTCACCCGCGAAATCGAGCGCAAGGGCGAGGATGAACAGCTCCGCATCAAGTCGGAGATGGAGGAGATAAAGGGCGACATCTCCCGGCTGGAGAACGCCATCGAGGCCGCCGAGGAGAAGCGCGACGACGCCGAGGCCGAGCGCCGCAAGGCGTTCGTCGACATCGACCGCAAGCAAGAACAGATTGACGACCTCGAAGACGACATCCGCGAGGTCAAAGTCGAGAAGGCGTCGGTCAAAAGCGACATCCAGTCCAAGCGGGTCGAACTCTCCGAGGTGCAGGCCGAAATCGACTCGGTGGACACCGAGTTCGACGAGCTGAAGTCCGAACTCGCGGAGCGAAAGGAGACGCTCGACGAGCTCAAAGACGAGAAGAACGACCGCCAGCGCGCCAAGGACCGCCTGCTCGACGACGCGCGCCGCCGCTCGAACCAGATTTCGGAGACCCGGGACGAACTCGAACGCGCCCGCGAGCGCATCCCCGAACTGAAGGCGACCGTCTCCGACCTGCACAGCGAACTCGACACCGCCGAGAAGAACGAGGCGAAGATAGACGGCGTCATCGAGGACTTGCAGGCCGAGAAGGCCGACCTGAACGACGAACTGTCCGAGGTCACGGACGAACTCCAGACCAAGCAGTCCGAGTACGCCCGCCTCGAAGCCCGAGCCGGCAAGGACGGTGATAACTCGTGGCCCCGCGCCGTCACGACCATCCTCAACGCCGGCATCTCCGGCGTCCACGGCGCGGTCGGCCAACTCGGCTCCGTCGACGGCGAGTACGCGAAAGCCTGTGAGACGGCCGCCGGCGGTCGCCTCGCCAACGTCGTCGTCGACGACGACGGCGTGGGGTCGTCCTGTATCGACCACCTGAAGTCCCGCAACGCGGGCCGCGCGACGTTCCTGCCCATCACGAAGATGGACAACCGGAGCCTGCCGCGCGAGCCCGACAACCCCGGCGTCGTGGACTTCGCGCGCAACCTCGTCGACTACGATTCGCAGTACGAGTCGATTTTCTCGTACGTCCTCGGGTCGACGCTCGTCGTCGAGGACATGGAGACCGCCCGCGACCTGATGGGCGACTACCGCATGGTCACCCTCGACGGCGACCTCGTGGAGCGCTCCGGCGCGATGACCGGCGGCTCCGGCGGCGGCTCTCGCTACTCGTTTTCGAAGTCCGGCGAGGGCAAACTCGACCGCCTCGCGAAGGAGATTACGAAGCTCGAAGACCGCCGCCGCTCGCTCAACGAGGAGATTCGCGACATCGATGACGACCTCGACGACGCCCGCGGGCGGGCTTCCGACGCCGCCGACCGCGTTCGGACCATCGAGCGCGAAATCGAGGACGCCGAGGAGGATATCGAGGAGGCCGAAGCCGAAATCGACCGGCTCGAAGACCGCCTCGACGAACTCCAGTCCGAACGCGAGTCGGTGGACGAACAGATGTCCGACCTCGACGACGAAATCGCCGACCTCGACGACGAAATCGAGACGGTCGAGGCCGAAATCGAGGACATCGAAGCCGAACTCGCGGACTCCGAGATTCCGGAACTCACCGCCCGCGCCGACGAGATTCGGGCGGCGCTCGACGACCTCGAAGACCGGATGTCCACGCTCGACGGCCGGCTCAACGAGATTCAACTCGAAAAGCAGTACGCCGAGGACGCGGTCGACGACCTCCACGACACGGTCGAGGCCGCCCAGAACCGCAAGGCCGAGGCTCGGGAGTCCATCTCCGAGGCGGAGTCGAAAATCGAGGAGCGCGAGGACGACCTCGAAGCCAAGCGCGAGGCGGTCGCCGAACTCGAGGAGGAACTGGTCGACCTCAAGGAGGACCGCACGGAGCTCCAAGACGACCTCCGCGAAGCTCGGAGCGCCCGCGACGAGAAGAAAGACCGGGTGAATGCGGTCGAATCCAAGCTCGAAAGCATGCGCTCGGCCGCCGAACGGCTCGAATGGGAAATCGACGAACTCCAGTCGCAGGTCGGAGACTACGACCCCGACGAGATTCCCGACCACGACACGGTCGAGTCGGAAATCGAGCGACTCACCGAGGAGATGGAGGAACTCGAACCGGTCAACATGCTCGCTATCGACGAGTACGACGACGTGAAAGCCGACCTCGAAGCCCTCCAGGAGCGCCGCGACGTGCTGGTCGAAGAGCGCGACGCCATCGCCGACCGCATCGACCAGTACGAGTCCCAGAAGAAGGCGACGTTCATGGAGTCGTTCGACGCCATCGCCGAGAACTTCACGGACATCTTCGAGCGCCTGTCGAACGGGACGGGGCACCTCCAGTTAGAGAACCCCGACGACCCCTTCGAGGAGGGCCTGACGATGAAGGCCCAGCCGGGCGACAAGCCCATCCAGCGCCTCGACGCCATGTCCGGCGGCGAGAAGTCGCTGACGGCGCTCGCGTTTATCTTCGCCATCCAGCGGCACAACCCCGCGCCGTTCTACGCGCTCGACGAGGTGGACGCCTTCCTCGACGCCGCGAACGCCGAGCGCGTCGGCCAGATGGTCGACGACCTCGCGGGCGACGCCCAGTTCGTCGTCGTCTCGCACCGCTCTGCGCTCCTCGAACGCGCCGAGCGCGCTATCGGCGTGACGATGCAGGGCGACAACGTCAGCGCGGTCACGGGTATCCAGTTCGGCGGCGACGGCGGGGCTGGAAGCGACGGCGGTGACGGCCGCGACGCGGACGGCTCGGGCGGCGACGACTCCGGCGACTCCGACGGCGGCGACCGCCCCGACGACGACGCGGACGGTGGTGACGGCGGCGAGGCCGACGCGGACGTGGAAGCGGAGGTTCCGGCGGATGACTGACGACATCCCCGAACTGAACCTCTCTCGCGGGCGCGGCGAGCGAGACGGAAGCGACGGCGACGACGATGACGACGGGGTCTTCTCGTTCGCCGGCGACGACGCCGCGCCCGACTCCGAGGCAGACGCCGCCCCCGCCGAACCCGACGCGATGGACGAGGTACTCCCGGAGGACGTCTCCGAGTCGGACGACGACGAGGTCGAACCGGTCGAACTCCTCGTCCAACTCGCCAAGGAGGGAACCATCGACCCGTGGGACATCGACATCGTGGAGGTCACGGACGCGTTCCTGAACCGCCTCGACGCGATGGACCTCCGGACGACCGGCCGGGCGCTGTTCTACGCGAGCGTCCTCCTGCGCATGAAGTCGGACGAACTCCTCGCCCCGGACGAACCCGACGAGGAGGAACTCGAACCGTGGGAACTCGCCTTGGAGAGCGGCGGCGACGAGGGCCACCCCGGCGACGACGGCGAGGGGCCACCCGGGTTCGACCCAATCGACGCGCTGGAAGACGAGATGGACCGTCGGCTCGAACGCAAGCACGCCCGCGGGTCGCCCGAAACGCTGGACGAACTCGTCCGCGAACTCCGGGAGGTCGAACGCGGGTCGTGGTGGAAGCGCCGCCGAGAGTACGACACCTCCGAGTCGCCCCGCGGCTTCTCCCGCGGGACGCAGACGCTCGACTACCACACGCCCGGCGAGATGCGCGGCGCGGGCGAACCCACCGAAGACGACGTGACCGGGACCGCCCACAACGAGGACATCGAGGCGGTCGTCGAAGCCGTCGGCGACGTGCTCGCCACCCACTACGAGAAGGGCCGCGACGAGGTGCTGTTCGCCGAGATACGCGACGTGGCCGACACCGTGATGACGACCTATCTCGCGCTCCTGTTTCTGTCCCACCGGGGCACGGTCTACCTCAAGCAGGACGACCTGTTCGGCGACCTCTGGATTCGGAACCCCGAGGTGTTCGACGCCGACGACGCCGACGACGCCGACAGCGACGACCCCGAACTCGAAGCCGAGGCCATCGCGGACGACTAGCTATTTTATCGGGCCCGCCGTCACTCTCGGACGTGCCCCATCCGACCCTGCTCTCCAGCACGCTCCGACGACTGACGGTCGCGGTCTCGCTCGTCACGTCGACGCTGTTCGCGGCGCTCGCGGCGGCTATTTTGTTCCCCCAGTCGGCCATTTGGACGTGGGCGCTCCTGTTTTTCCTCCCCATCTTCTGGCTGCACTGCTACTTTCCCGGCTACGTCTCGTACAGTCCGACCGCGTTCGGTCGCGTCCGCGAGGTGGTCACGTCGCCGCGGGCGGTCCGCGAGTGCGTCGTCTGCGGCGAGGCCGACGACCGGGGCGTCGCCCGGGCGTTCAGCACGCAGTTCGTCGTCGCGGGCATCCCGCTCGCGACGACCGACCGCGGGGAAAACGAGTACTGCACGCGCTGTCACGGGGTCGAGTTCTCACCGACCGATGAAGCGGCGCGTGGCGAACGCGAGGTCGGGGAGTCGGAAGGCGACTCGGGCAAATCCGCAGAACTGAACGACTGAGACCGGCTCAGTCGACGTACTCGTCGATGAGTGGCGCGAGCTTTGCTTTCGTCTCGGCGGGGATGGCCTCGTCGGGCGTGTTGATGGTCCCTTCGAGCGCGGAGTGACTGTCGGTCTCGTGGCCGTCGGGAATCTTGCGGATGGCGGCCTCGACGGTCTCCTTGATGGCCTCCTCGTTGGCGGCGGCGTTCTTCAGCACCTCGTCGAGGGTGACTTCGCTGTCGTCCTTCCAGACGTCGTAGTCGGTGACGCCGGTGATGGTCGCGTAGGCCATCTCGGCCTCGCGGGCGAGTTTGGCCTCGGGGATGGTCGTCATGCCGATGACGTCCCAGCCCTGCGCGCGGTAGTGTTCGCTTTCGGCCTTCGTGGAGTACGACGGCCCCTCGATGCAGACGTAGGTGCCACCTTCTTGGACCTGCGCGTCGGTCGCCTCTTCGGCGGCCTCGGCGAGGATGGAGACGAGTTCCTCGTCGTACGGCATCGCGAAGGGCTGGTGGACGACGATGCCCTCGTCGAAGAACGTCAAGGGGCGGTGTTTCGTGCGGTCGTAAATCTGGTCGGGGACGACGAGCGTCTGCGGCGGCAGGTCCTCTTTGAGGCTGCCGACGGCGTTGCTGGCGAGGACGTGGGTGACGCCGAGCTGCTTCAGCGCGAAGATGTTCGCGCGGTAGGGGAGCGTCGTCGGCGAGTGCTGGTGGTCCGGGCCGTGTCGCGGGAGGAAGACGACCTCGCGGCCGGTGTCACCGAACTCGCCGACGACGGGCGTCGTCGAGGGTTCGCCGAACGGCGTCTCGACGGGTTCCTCGCGGGTGTTCTCCAGCGGGAGCGCCTCGTAGATACCGCTGCCACCGATGAATCCGATTTTCATACTCGAAGGTCGGGGAGGGCGCACAAAATCGTGGCGAAACGGGCGCTACACCACGAAGCCGTGGTTCAAGAGGTAGATGAGCACCGAGAGCGCGGGCACGCTGAGGAGCGTCGTCGCGAAGACGGCCGCGGAGACGAACTCGGCGAGCGAGGTGGCAGAGCCGGTTCCCGAGGCGTCGCCGAACTCCGCGACGAGGATGAGCGGCGTGACCGCGGCGGGCATCGCGGATTCGAGGACGAACGTCCGCGCGACCGTCGGGTCGCCGAAGCCGGCGACGAGCGCGACGCCGACCGCGACCGCGGGCGCGACGACTATCTTGAGCGCGGCGACGACGCCGACCTCCGAGAGCGTCGAGCCGAGGTCGGCACCCGCGAGTTGGATGCCGAGGATGAGGAGCATCATCGGAATCGACGAGTCGCCGACGAGCCTGAGCGTCTCCATCGCGGGGACGCCCGTCGGCGGGACGACGCCGAGCCAGCGAGCGGCGAGCGCGGCGACGACGGCGTAGACGAGCGGGATTCGGACGATGCGTTCGAGGCCGACGCGCCACCCCGGCGGGGCGTCGTCGCGGTCGGCTCCGCGTCCGGCGATATACACGCCCAGCGTGTAGATGAGGACGCTCTGGACGGCGAGGTAGACGACGGCCGTCGAGCGGCCGGTATCGCCGAAGGCAAAGGAGCTGACGGGGATGCCGTAGTTCCCCGAGTTCGGGAAGGCGGCGACGAGGACGAGCGCGCCGAGGAGGGGGTCGGAAATCCCCGCGAGTCGGGCGACGCCGCCCGCGACGAGGAGCATGGCGACGTGGTAGGCGACGACGCCGGCGGTGAGGGCGGCCAGCGTCTCGCCGGCGAGTTCGGTCGTCGCGAGGCTGTAAAACACGAGGACCGGCGCGAGGACGTACACCGTGACCGTGTTGAGCGGTTCGGGGTCCACGTCGCGGACGCGACCGAGGAGAAAGCCCACCGCGCCGATGGCGAGAATCGGCAGGAGCGCGCCGGCGAAGATAGAAAACAGCGACATGCGCGTGCCGAAGCGCGTCACGCAAACGAACGTTTCGCTTCGAGCGAGTCCCGACGGAACTCGGACGCAGGCGGCCGGAGAGACAGCCGAAACTGGGTGTCGAAGCGGACCCGAGAAGGAGCGCGAGGTCGAACGAAGCCGGGCGGACCGAACGAGCCGGTTTCAGGCCCCGACGCCGTCGTTTTCGAGGAGACGCCACGCGCCGTCGCCGGTGGACTCGACGTAGCCGCGGCGCTCCATCTCGGACATGACTTCCGGCATCCGGTCGGGTTGGGCGATTTCCATCTCGATGCGGTCCACGTCGTGGAACTCCGCGAGGTAGTGGCGGATGTCTTCGAGTTCGAACGTGTCGTCGTCGGCTTTCGCCATGACGCCCGAGGTGAGGTCTATCATGTCCTCGATGAAGTTCCACGGGTAGACGACCCACGCCCACTCTTCGAGGCGCTCGCCGACGTAGTCGGGTTCGAACTCGCTGGTCTGGAGGAGTTGGAGCGTCGCGGTCCGGACCTCGCCCGCGTTGCGCTCGTTGACGTACTCGTGTGCGCGCTTGATGGAGCCGCCGGTGTCGGCGATGTCGTCGATGATGAGCACGTCCTTGCCCTCGACGCTGCCTTCCGGCATCGGGTAGCGGACCTCCGGCTCGTTCGACTTCTGGGCCGTCCCGACGTAGTGTTCCATCTTCAGGCTCGTCAGGTCGTCCAGCCCGAGGAAATCGCAGATACACCGGCCCGCGAACCAGCCGCCGCGGGCCAACGCGACGATGACGTCGGGTTCGAACTCGGACGTTTTGACCTCGTCGGAAACGTCGCGGCAGAGGCCGTAGATGTACTCCCAGTTCGTGATAGTACAGTTAAACTCGTCGGGGAGGTCGCCCATATCTTCCGTTCACCGTGCGTACTGCCGCGCCTGACGCCCTTTAATCTGTACGACTCGGCCCGCCCGTGTGTCGGCGTGCCAAAACCCCCCGAACCGACGTTATTCGGTGACTAACCGGAGAACCAGACGTTCAGGCGGATACTAACGCATGTTAACAAGGGACATAGTTATATCGAGTGCCGGAGTATGCGGATTTGTAGGTGAAATAGAATGCACACGTGTGGTAACTGTGGTGAGTTCGTCTCCCGCGATTTCGTCCGCGTCTTCGGCAACGACATGGACGAGGTCGTCGGGTGTCCAGCCTGTATGAACATGCGCGAAGTGACGCAGGGCGACGGCGCAGCTCAAACGAGCGGCCGCGTCCGGTGGACCCGCGCGTGAATCGGTCGCGGTCGACCAACTCGCGCCCGGACCGCGCCCGCTCGTATCGCCCTCCTCCCTTCTCATACGACCCGACCGCCGACCCGCTGGTTTGATACATCGCCGTGTAGTGCGCCTTTCCATGGATAGCCGACGCGCCCTCCTCGTCGACGCCTTCACGACCGAACCGCTGTCCGGTAACGCGGCCGGAGTCGTCCCCGACGCCGACGGACTCGACGCGGAACAGATGCGCGCCATCGCCGCCGAACTCGGCGCGAGCGAGACGGCGTTCGTCTGCTCGTCGGCCGCCGCGGACCGCCGCATCCGCTATTTCACGCCCCAACAGGAAGTCGACCTCTGCGGCCACGCGACTATCGCGGCCCACGCCCACCTCGCGGCCGAACGCGACCTCGAACCGGGGACGCACACCTTGGAGACGAACGTCGGCACCCTCGACATCGAACTCGGTGACCTCGGCGAGGTGTGGATGACGCAGGACGCCCCGACGGTCCGGCCCTTGGAGGTCGACTACGACCGCCTCGCGGCGGCGCTCGGCGTCGACGACGCCGCCCTCCGCGACGTGGGCGCTGACCTCCCCGTCGCGGTCGCCTCCACCGGGCTTCCCTTCCTCGTCGTCCCGGTCAACTTCCTCGAACACCTCTCGGCTGCGGACCCGGACGACGCCGCCATCGCAGACCTCGCGGCCGAACACGACGCGGCGGGCGTCTACGCCTACACCTTCGACGCTATCGACGGCGACTCCACGCTTCACGCGCGGTGTTTCGCTCCCGGCATCGGCATCTCCGAGGACCCCGCGACCGGAACCGCCGCCGGCGCGTGCGGCGCGTACCTCCGGCAGGTCGGCGCGTTCGACTCGATGCCCGACGAACTCCGATTCGAACAGGGCCACTTCGTGGACCGACCGGGAACCGTCCGCGTGCAGGTCGGCGCTGAGATACGCGTCGGCGGCCGCGCGGTGCAGTCGCTCGACGGCGAAATCGTCGTCCCGGAGTTCGCGGACGACGACATCATCGAAGCCTGACTCTCCGGGCTGAAAACGAGACGGGCCGCGAGGGCCGAGGCGGCCTCAGCCGATGTACCGGAGGTCGTCGTCGCTGGCGATGCTCCCCTGCTGTTGCTGTTGCATCTCCTGAATCTTCGCGGCGACTTCCTTCATCTCCTCTGCGCGCTCTTCGAGCGACTCGAAGTCGACGCTGAACTGGAGGAGGTCCTGTAAGACTTCGATGACGACTTGCGCGCTCTGGGGGTCGACGAGGTAGCCGCTCGTCTCGCCCATCAGGCAGGTCGCGTCGAGGCCGCGGCGGCCGCCGAGGCCGAGAAGGAGGCCGGAGACGCCGACGACGCCGCCGGCGGGTTCGCCCTCGCGGAACTCGATGCCCGCCTCGTCGAGTTCGTCGAGGCGGGACTCGTCGGCGACGGCCCCGAGGACCGACGGCTCGTCGACGAGTTCGCCGGTCGGGACGCCGCCCAGCGCGAACAGGCGCTCGACGCCGAACTCCTCGGCGATGTCGAGGAAGGTGTCGGTGAGGTGGTAGTGGCCCTCGTTCGACTGCGCCTGGTGGTCGCCCGTGAGAAGCAGCAGGTCCGGTCCCTCGCCGGGCGTCTCGACGGCGTGAATCGCGACGTGGGTCAGCTCGGCGACGCCCTCGTCGATGCTCACCTGCGGCGGGAACGCGTCGGCGTAGACGCGGCGGACCAGCGTGGCCTCCTCGAACTCCTCCAGCAGGTGCTCGACGGCGAGTTTGCCGACGTTGCCGACGCCCGGCAGCCCCTCGATGAGGACTGGGTCGGTGAGGTCGACCTCCTCGACAGCCTCGATTTCGATGTCGTCCATGCACGTAGTGGCGGCCGCGCCGGTTAAGAGAGCGTCGGTAGCCGAAGACGGAGGCTACTCCGACTCCTCGGCGAGGCGGCGCTTCCGCGCGCGGCGGTACTCGCCGTGGGGGTCCTCGGGATTGTAGGGTGCGGGCGCGCTGTTCTCGGTGGCGGCGCCGCACTCCGGACAGGTCTCAGAAAGCGAGTACACCGGGCGGTCGTGGCGGTCGCGCCACGCGCTGCACACCCGGATGTCTGATTTCATTCGATTACTCTTCGTCGCCGCTGCGTTCGCGGTGGTACTCCGCGGTGCCGCCCGCGGCCTCGATGGCTTCGCGGGCCCGCGCGACGCTCGATTCGAGCTCCGTCTCGGCGGTCTTGTAGTCGGGCGCTTTGACCTTGACGCGGTACTCGGGCGCGCCGACGTACGTGACCGACAGTTCGATTTCGTCGCCGATTTCGCCGTCGCCCTCGGCGGCCTTGAGGGCCTCCTTCACGTCGTCGACGCCGTCGCCAGCGGGCGAGCGCAGGTCGACGTAGCCGGTGACGTTGACGTAGGGGACCGACACGTTCTGACGCGCGGTCTCGACGATGGTTTCGAGTTCGTCGTCGTCGAGTTCGACGCCGTCGAGCGCCTCGATACCGTGAATCGCGGCCTGCTCGAAGCCGTCGTACAGCGACTCGAACTCCGCGAGCAGGGCGTTGGCGATGGACTGGTAGCGGTCGTCGGCGATGTCCTCGCCGAACGCCAGCGCCATCCACTTGTCGGCCTTCTGCTCGTTTTTCCACTCCTGAATCTTCTCTTTGCGCTGGTGCTCGTTGACGTCCTTAATCGAGAGGTCTATCTGCTGGGAACTCTCGTTGACTTCGAGCACTTTAGCGACGACTGTCTGTCCCTCGCGGACGTGGTCGCGAACGTTCTTGATCCATCCGCTGGCGACCTCGCTGATGTGGCAGAGGCCGCGTTTGTCTTCGTACTCTTCGAGGTCGACGAAGACGCCGAAGTCCGCGATGTCGTCTACCTTTCCGACGACGAGTTCGCCGGGGTCAGGCCATCCGCTGTACTTCATACGAGGTCCTCCAGGGAGTTACGCCTCAAGTTCGTCGCTGTCGCGACGCTCGACCGTCTCGACGACCTCGCCGTGGAACTCGGCGTTGCCGCCGGTCGGCGTGGCGAGGGTCGTCCCGCAGACGGCGCAGTTGACGACCGAGGAGGCTTTTCCGAAGACGACCTGTTCGTTCTCGCAGTCGCTGCACGCGACCTTGTAGAAGTTTCCTGCCATGATTTACTCCTGGAACTCCAGGCGACCGGCGCGCCAGCCCTCGCGCATGTGGGCCTTGCCGCAGTCGGAGCAGATGTACTTCAGGTGGGTCTTCTTCGTCGGCTTGTCGCCACCGGGCACCTTGGAGAACTTACCGGCGTTACCGATAGTGGCTTTGCCGCGTCGCGTCTGACGGGCGTTCCACTTCATTCCGGTCGGGCGTCCCGTCCGGACCTTCTCCACTTCGTGTTCGTGGTGACCCTTGCAGTTCGGGCAGTACGTGTTGAAACGGCGTGGCATCTGCATAGATATCGACCTTGTGGTGGGTTTTGGTGTGGCCCGTTAAAACCCGTTTGGTTCGACGCGGCCCCTGAACCCGCCGTGACCGGGCGTTCGCCGTGTTACGTGTGGGCAGCCCACGGTGACTGCACCGTCCGCGGTCTCCCCCGTCGCACACCGCACGCCGGAAGCCGAAGCGATTAAGCGGTGACTGTGCCAATCCCGGCACATGAAGAAGCTCATCATCCACGGCGACCCCGGCGTCCGGCGCGACGGCGTCATCGAGTACGACGGCGAGGAGTACGTCCTGTTTTCGGTCGACCGGCAGGGCGACTGGCACGGTCCCGACCGCGTCCAGCTGTGGTGTACCGCCGGCACGGAAGACGAGCGCGAGACGTTCGAAAAGCGCGAGTTCGTCCCGCACTGGCTCGAAACCGAGGGCGTCGACGCCGAGGCCGTCGAGGTCGTCCGCGAGCGCGGCGCGGCCTAAGGTAGTCTCGCTTCTTCTACCTCGTAGACCGCGACCGACCCCGACCGGTGGACCGGCGTCAGCCACGCCACGTCCGTCTCTATCTCCCCGTAGCGGGCGCGCTCGCCCGGCCCGACCCACACGTACTGCACGTCGTAGCGCTCGACGAGCCGCGCCCGCGTCGACTCGTTGCCGACGTACATCGCGTCCACGTCGCGCACGCGGTCGTAGTACGCGTCGGGGCCGCGGTAGCCGACTTCGTGCGCCCAGCCGGCGACCGTCGGGACGCCCGTCAGGCTCGATTCGGGATTCCCGCGCCAGTCGTACATGACGTCCTCGCGTTTGTCTGTCACCGCCTCGGACCACTTCGTCCCCGGCGCGGTGAGCATCGTCGGGTTGCCCTCGACGGTCTCGTCGAGCCACGCGATGGCCGTCGACTCGTTTTCGTGCCGCCAGTCTGCGAAGGCCGTCGCGTCCAGCGTCGCCTCTTCTCTGGCCGAGCCGGTGTGTTCGGTGACGGCCAGCCCGCCGTACACCGACGTGGAGGCCACGAGGAGAACGACGAAGCCAACGCCGACGGCGCTGACCGCGCCTCCGCGGACGCCGAGGTCGACCCTCGGGAGCGACACGTCGCTCGCGGCGACCGCGTCGCCGACGAAGCCGGCCAACACGGCCCCCATTACGCTCCCCCAGAGCACCCACACCTGCATGTACGTCTTGAACACCGTGTTCATCCGCCCGGGCCCGGCCTGCTCGTTCACGTAGACGAGTTCGACGAGCATCACGAGGCCCGCGCCGGCGACGACGAGCACCGTTTCGAACCGCGGGTCGTCGGCGAACCGGAGGAGCACCCAGCCGACGGCGACGAGGGGCGCGACGAGCGCGAGCGCGGCGAACGACTGGGCGGCCGCGACGACGGTCAGCGCCGCGAAGCTCCCGACGAGGACGGCCCACTCGCGCCCGCCGAGTCCGTCCTGCGCGCCGAGGCGGCGGACGTAGTAGCCCGCGAACGCCGCGAGGAACGCCCCGTGGACGAGCGCCAGCGCGCCGAACCCGCTTCGCTGGTCGGGCGACAGAAGCTCGACCGTCCGGGCGCTTCCCCCGCCCGCGACCGCGCCGAGGAGGAACGGACTGGCGAGGACGGTGGCGGCGACGCCCGCGAGTCCGACCGCCGCGACCGTGCCGCCGAGGCGGGCGAGTTCGCCCGCGACCGCCGAGCCGCCGACGGCCGAGCGAACGCGCTCTCGCCCCGGAAATAACGTCCACGGGCGTGCGGGCGCGAAGACTATCCCGAGAAACAGCACGCCGAACACCGACGGGAAACTCCACGTGTCGACGACGACTTGGAACGCGCCGACGAGCGTCGTCGCGGCGACGAGGCGTCGGCGCTCACCGACCGCCTCTTCAGGCGTCCGGAAGTACGCGAAGGCGAGGCCGGCCGCGAGGAGCAGAAACGGCGTGCCCATCATGTGGGCGTGGAGGTCGCCGTTGAGCCACGCGAAGAGCGGGAACTCGTTGATGGTGCCCGGAATCACGCGGCTCGCGCTCCAGTACGAGAAGTTCGAGGCCCCGGCGAGCACCTGCTCGACGGTGTATTGCGACCGCTCGGCGACGGCCCGCGCGACGGGCCGGCGCAACCCCTCGGGGAGCGCGGCGAGGAGAAACCGCCCCGCGGTGACGAGGTTGCTGGCGAAGCCGACGAAGAACGCCGACAGCAGGCCGCCGAGCCGACCGTTCGCGCCCGCGGCAGTTGCGACGCCGCGCCCGAGTTCGAACGCCGCAGTGACGAGGACCCCGAAGAAGCCGGCGAGCGCGAGGTTGTAGGCGAACGACGGGTCGGTGGCGGTGAGCCGCGCGAGGAGAATCGACGCGAGGTGACCGCCGTAGTAGTAGCGGACCGGCTCGCCGGCGAACCACATATCCTCCGGCGGGAGGACCGACGCGCGGGCGAGCGACTGGAGGAGGCCGAAGTCGAGGAACTTCTCGCCGCCGCCGGCGTGGACCGCCGGGTCGAGCGCGCGGAGCGCCACGGCGAACAGGAAGGCGACGAGGAACACCGCGGCCGCGTCGGCGACGGCGCGTCGGTCGATGTCGAGGCCGAGTGCGAGTCGGCGGTCGCCGCGGCGAAGCGCGCCGAAGTCGAGGCCCGCGACCGCGGACGCGACGAGGAGCGTCCCGACGCCGGCGACGAGGGCGACGGGGCCGAACGAGAGGTGGCCGACGTAGTAGGCTGGGAGGGTCAACGCGACGAGCGAGACGGGGAGGGCGAGTCCGGCGCCGCGGCCGGGGAGGCGGCGAAACAGGCGGGCCGAGAGGGGAAGGCCGACCGCCCAGAGGGCTGCGAACAGCAGTAACCACCGGACAACGAGGGCGTACTCCATCTATCCGTTGACTGCGCCGCGGATGCAATACGTTTTGTGATGGCCGGTGCGGCCAGAGCGGTTCGCTTTTTACCCCATTGAGTGAATGGTCGTGCATGTCGCAGTCTGTCGGGGTGGTGGTCCCCGCCTATCGACCAGACCCCGAGCGTCTGGTCCCCTACGTCCACGCCCTCGTCGAGTCGCTGGACCCCGATGCGGTCCGCGTCGAACTCGACGCGCCGCGGCCCGAGACGCTCGACGCCCTCGACGCCCTCCCCGCCGTCGCCCGCGTGAACGACGTCGACACCCGCCGCGGCAAGGGCGCGGCCATCACCGCCGGGTTCGAATCGCTTCGCACGGATATCCTCGCGTTCGCCGACGCCGACGGGAGCACGCCGGCCGCGTCGATGGCCGATGTCGTCGCCGCCGTCCGCGACGGTGCCGACCTCGCGGTAGGGTCGCGCCGCCACCCGAACGCGACCGTCGCCTCCCATCAGACGGTCGCGCGGCGCTACCTCGGCGACGGCTTCGCGTGGCTGGCCCGCCACCTGACCGAGGTCCCGTTGTACGACTACCAGTGCGGCGCGAAGGCCGTCACCGCCGCGGCGTGGAACGACGTTCGGACCCACCTGTACGAGCCGGGGTTCGCGTGGGACATCGAACTCATCGCCGTCTCGGGGGCGTTCGGCCACCGCGTGGCCGAGGTGCCGGTCGTCTGGGAGGACCAGCCGAACTCGACGGTCTCGCCGGTCGACACGACGGTCAAGATGGCCCGCGGGTTGCTCCGGTCGCGCCACCGCGCCCGGACGATTCGCGAGGACCGCCTCCACGAACTCATCGACGCGCGGAGCGACGAACGGACCCTCGTCGAGCAGTTCTCGACGGAGGTCGCGGATGACTGACCGGCTCTCGGCGCTCGTCTCCGGCACTCGCTTCGGCAAATTCGCCTCCGTGGGTGCGGTCGGCGCGGTGTTCGACCTCTCTCTGAGCAGTCTCCTCATCGTCTTTTTCGGCGTCGCCAACGAACTCGCGAAGCTCGCCGGCGCGGAGTTGGCAATCGTCGTCATGTTCGTCATCAACGACCGCTGGACGTTCGCGGGCGCGGGCTCGGACCTGCTCACCGCGAAGGTCCGGCGCTTCGTGAAGTCGAACCTCGTGCGGAGCGGCGGCCTCCTCGTGCAGGTGCTCGTCGTCCGGGCGCTCGGGGAGGTACCGCTGTCGATTCAGGTCGCCGGTATCGACCTCTGGGAACTCATCCCGCTGCCCCTCGCTATCGGCGCGTCGATGCTCCTGAACTACGTCGCAGAAAGCCTGTTCACGTGGCGCATCGCGACCCGTTCGAGTCAGCGCGACTCACGGTGAAAATTGACACACGGCTCCCGAAACAGAAGTCTTAACAATAGCAGACTCGTTTGTTGATTCAGCGGGATGGGATAGCCAGGAGATTCCGCCGGGCTCATAACCCGGAGATCGGTAGTTCAAATCTACCTCCCGCTATGGTTTTGCCGACCTCAACTCCTAAGCGCCGAGTCTCGGCTCGGCGCGGCCCACGAGGTCGGCCTCATAGCGCAGTAGATTTGAACCGGGGAGCGTCAGCGACCGGGGTTCAAATCTACCTCCCGCTATTCTCCTGAAAACGACGCCCCAAGCGGGGCGGTTTATCGCGCTGCGGCGGCCCGTTTTCCGTGGTACTCGCAACAGGTAGTTTGAACCAGAGACTCGAACGAAGCGAGAGTCGCGTCGTTCAAATCCCCCCTTCCTTTCTCACAACAAGAGCGACTGCCCACCAGTTGACCGCTTTCGAAGGAGATTTTCGACCCCGACCCAACGAGAGCACAATGAGCGACCTCGAACGAATCTGCGCGGTGGGCGACGTGCCCGACGACACGACCTTTCTCTTTCGGGTCCGCGCGGCCGACGACGCCGACGCCGAGGAACGCGAGGCCATCCTCGTGCGCACCGACGACGGCATCCAAGGCTGGCTGAACTACTGCATGCACTTGACGCACATCAAACTCGACAAGGGGTCGGGCGCGCCGATGCGCAACGGCGAGGTCATCTGCCAGAATCACGGCGCGTACTTCGAGGCCGACACGGGCTACTGCAACTACGGCCCCTGCGAGGGCGCGGTGCTCGACGACCTCGATATCACGGTCGACGGCGACCACGTCTTCCTCTCGGACGACGAGTTCGACTACGTCGGGCAGGGCGAAATCGAGACCGACCCGGCCGACCGGAGTTCGAGTTCGAACGTCGAGTTCTGAGGGCGAGCGCGGCGGGAGCGACAGCAGTTCTCAGTTCTCGTCGCCGCCGACGCTGTCGGCGTCGCCACCGTTGTCGGCGTCATCGCTGCCCCCGTCGCCGCCGTAGTGGCGTCGCTCCACGTAGTCGTCGTAGAGCCGCGAGAGCAGTTTCGTCACCGGGCCGTCACCGACTTCGATGCCGTCGACCGTCTCTACGGGTCGGAGTTCCCACGTCGAGTTCGTGAGGAACGCCTCGTTCGCGTCGCGCACGTCGTCCGGCGTGAAGCGCCGTTCCCGAATCGGGATGCCCTCCTGCCGGGCGAGGTCGAGGACGACGCGCCGGGTGATGCCGGGGAGGACCGGCCCGTCGAGACTCGGCGTGCAGAGCGCGTTATCGTCGACGAAAAAGAGGTTGCTCGTCGCGCCCTCGGTGACGTAGCCGTCGGCGTCGAGCATGAGCGCCTCGTCCGCGCCGGTGACGCGGAGTTCGACGCGGGCGAGGATGCCGTTGAGGTAGTTGTGCGTCTTCGCCCGCGTGGGGAGCGACCGGTCGGGGATGCGCCGGGTCTTGACCGTCTGGACCGTCGCGGGGCCGTCCCACACCGGGTCGGAGCCGCGGCCGCCGCGGGAGAGCGGTTCCACGATGACGACCACGCGGGGGTCGACCGCCTCGGCCGGCGTGAGGCGGCCACCCTGACTGCCGCGGGTGACCGAGAGCCTGACGTACGCCTCGTCGAGGTCGTTCGCCGCCAGCGTCTCGTCGATTCGCGCGCGAAGGTCGTCGTCGGACAGGCCGTGGTCCATCCCGAGCGCGTCGCACGTCTCGGCCAGTCGGTCGGCGTGGGCGTCCCAGTGGAACACCTCGCCGCCGTAGGCGCGGAGCGTCTCGAAGGCCGCGTCACCGTAGAGGAAGCCGCGGTCCGTGACCGGAATCGACGCCGACTCGGCGGGGACGAGCTCGCCGTCGACGTGGTAGCGAAGCGACCGCCCACCGGTGTCGGCGTCGGCGTCGCCATCGCCGTCTCCAACTCCGTCGTCGCTCATCGCTCTCCCTCCCACGCCGCTGCCGCCGGGCCGTCGCCCGCGGCGAGCGCGACGAAGTTGCGGACGATGTCCTTCCCCGAATCGGTGAGGATGCTTTCGGGGTGGAACTGCACGCCGACGTGGGGCTTCTCGCGGTGGCGAACGCCCATCACGACCGCGGGTTCGTCGCCCTCGGTTCCCGTGTCGCCGTCCGAACCCCCGGCCTCGGACCCTTCTGCGACCGTGTAGGCGGTCACCGCCAACTCGGGTGGGACGTCCTCGTGTTCGACCGCGAGCGAGTGGTAGCGGCCGACCTCGATTCGGTCGGGCAGCCCCGAAAAGACCCCTGCGCCGTCGTGTTCGACGAGCGAGGGCTTCCCGTGGACGACGTGGGGCGCGTGGCCGACGCGACTCCCGAGGGCGGCACACAGCGACTGGTGGCCGAGACAGACGCCGAGCGTCGGGTAGTCGAGGTCGCGGAAGACCGACACCGAGACGCCGGCCTCCGCGGGGGTGCCGGGTCCGGGCGAGACGACGATGCCGTCCGGGTCGATGTCGCGCACGTCGTCGGTCGAGAGCGCGTCGTTGCGATAGACGAGCACGTCGTCTGAGCCGTCCGAACTGCTCCCATCCGCGCTCTCGTCACCACCCCGCGCCTCGGAGACCGCCTCGCCGACGTACTGCACGAGGTTGTAGGCGAACGAGTCGTAGTTGTCGACGACGAGGATGCGCGTCATCGCTCCGTCCCCACGGTCATGTTCGCGCGCTCGCCCAGCGCCTCGTCGATGGCGGTGATGAGCGCCCGCGCCTTCGCCAGCGTCTCGTCGTACTCGCGTTGGGGGTCCGAATCGTGGACGATGCCCGCGCCGACGCGGAGGTGGTACTCGTCCTCGAAGCGGACGAGCGTCCGGATGACGATGTTCAGCACCGCGCGGTCGTCGAAGCCGACGGCGAACATGCTCCCGGTGTAGGGGCCGCGCCGGGTGGCTTCGAGCTCGTCGATTATGTCCATCGTCCGGGGCTTCGGCGCGCCCGTGATGGTCCCACCGGGGAACACCGCGGCGATGGCGTCGGCCAGACTGGTCCCCTCGCGGCGGGTCCCCTCGACCAGCGAGACGAGATGCATCACCTCCGAGTAGCGGTCTACCCGGCGGTACTCCGTCACCTCGACCGACCCGTATTCCGAGACTTTCCCGAGGTCGTTGCGTTCGAGGTCGACGAGCATCGCGTGTTCGGCGCGCTCCTTCTCGTCGGCCGTCAGGTCGGCCTCAAGCGCCTCGTCTTCCTCGGGCGTCGCCCCCCGCGGGCGGGTGCCGGCGATGGGTTCGGTGACGAGGCGGTCGCCCTCGACGCGCAAGAGGAGCTCGGGGCTGGCGCTCACGAGGTCGACGCCGGGGAGTTCGAGTAGGCCGGAGTACGGCGCGGGGTTGACCTTCCGGAGCGCCGCGTAGGCGTCCACCGGATGGACCGCGGCGGGCGCGACGAGTCGCTGCGAGAGGTTCGCCTGAAACGTGTCGCCGTCGCGGACGTACCCCTTCGCGGCGCGGACGCGATCAGCGAACGCCTCCCGGCCGCAGGCGCTCTCGAACGTCGCCTCGTCGGCCTCGACGGGCGCGGAGACGGGCGCGGGGTCGCCTTCGACCGCTTCGACGGCGAGGTCGGTCGCGCGCGCTCGGGCTTCGTCGTAGACGGCGTCGAGGTTCTCGTCGGCCTCGACGGCCGGACAGCAGGTGACGCGAAGCGTCGTCTCGCCGTCGTCGGGCCGGGGTTCCGCCCACGACGCCACGAGGTCGTACAGGCCGAGTTGCAGGTGCGGGAGTCCCCGGTCGTCGGTCGTCTGCTCGGGGAGCGATTCGAGTTCGCGGGCCGCGTCGTACGAGAGCCAGCCGAACAGGCCGCAGGGGTACGGCGCGTCGCAGTCGCCGCGGACGAGCGTCTCCGAATCGACGAACGATTCGAGCGCGGCGAGGCTCGGTGCGGTGTCGACGCCGGGGTCTCCCCAGTCGTCGGTCGGGGCGTCAGCGGTCAGGCGCTCCGCGGGGTCGACGCCGAAGGCCCCCCAGCCGGGTTGCCCGCCGGTCGTCTCGTAGAAGAAGCCGCCGGCATCCCGGCGGGCGCGTCGATAGGCGTCGAAGGGGTCCGAGACGGCGACGCGGACCTCGACGGGGACGCGCGCGCCGGGTGACGCGACCGCGGCGGTCGCGCGAAAGTCGTCGCGGTCGGTGACGACGGTCGGTGCGGTCATTACCCACACCAGTCCGTCCGCCGGGTAAACGGTTTCGCGACGTATCGACGAGCTGTCGAAAGCGGTCGTCAGTCGGGAGAACAGCCGCGTCGGTTACGCCTCGCCGGCGCGGTCGATCCAGCGCTGGACCCGCTTCGGTGACACGTCGATTTCGTCGCCGACCTCGTCGGCGTCGGCCGCCGCGAGGTCCGCGATGGTCTCGATGCCGATTTCCGAGAGGCGTTCGGCGTACGCCGGGCCGATGCCGCGAATCGTGTCGACGGTGGGCGCGTCGGCGTCGTCGGCCGTCTCGTCGTCGGACTCTTCGTCTTCGACCTCCGCGCCGTCGGATTCCTCGTCCTCGGTCGCGTCTTCCGCTTCGGTCCCTTCTTCGTCCGATTCCTCGGGTTCGTCTTCGTCCTCGTCCTCGTCCTCGTCCTCGTCCTCGTCGGCGTCGGCGGATTCAGACTCGTCCTCGTCTTCGAGTTCCGGTTCGCCCTCGACCTCAGGTTCGCCGTCGACTTCGACTTCGACCTCGGACTCGGACTCAGGCTCCGGTTCGACTGCTTCGTCCTCCGGTTCGGCTTCCTCGATGGCGTCGGCCGCCACCTCGGCGTCGTCGCGGGTGTCCTCGTCGTCCGCGTGGGGCTCCGCGTCGGCCTCGGGTTCGACCGCGTCGTCGGCCTCTTCGTCCGCCGTCTCGTCCGCCGATTCTGTCTCCTCGACCGACTCTTTCACCGCGGCCTCGGTTTCGGTGTCCGGCTCCTCGCGCTCGGTTCTGGTGTCGCGTTCGACCGTAACGGTCGCCGTGTCGTCACGTCCGTCCGACGAGGAGGACGACGAGTCGCCACCAACGAGGGATTTCAAGAACGACGAAATAGTGTCAAGCAAGCCCATGTTACCTTCTCCTATGCAATCCCGTTATTTAAAAACCGGCGGCCTCAGTCGCTTTCGAGGTGGTTCCGGAGCGCGGCGTTCATCGACTCGACGGGGGCGTCGCGGCCGGTCCACAGTTCGAACGCTTCGACGCCCTGCAAGAGGAGCATCCACGCGCCGTCGATGGTGACCGCGCCGGCCGCGGCCGCCTCGCGGAGGAGTCGCGTTTCAAGCGGCGTGTAGACCGCGTCGAGCACGGCGAGGTCGCCGTGGAGGTACTCCGCGGAGACGGGCGTCTCGTCGGGCGACTCCATCCCGACGCTGGTCGCGTTGACGAGGGCGTCCGCCTCCCGAATCCGGTCGAGCGTGTCCAGTCCGCCGCCGGTCGCACCGGGGACGGCCGCGGCGAGTTCGACCGCGGTTTCGGCGGTCCGGTTGGCGACGTGGACCGACGCGCCGGCGTCGGCGAGGGCGAACGCGGCGGCGCGACCCGCCCCGCCGGCACCGACGACCACGGCGTCCGTCCCGTCGAGGTCGACGCCGTGGCGCTCGAACGACCGGGTGACGCCCGCCGCGTCGGTGTTGTAGCCCGTCGGCGTCTCCCCGCCGAAATCGACCGTGTTGACCGCGCCGATGCGTTCGGCCAGCGGGTCGGGGTCGACCAGTTCGAGCACGTCCTGTTTGAACGGGATGGTGACGTTCAGCCCCGAGACGCCGAGGGCGTCCGCGCCGCCGACGGCGGCCGCGATGTCGTCGCGGGCGGGTTCGAACGTGACGTACCGCGCGTCGAGGCCGGTTTCCTCGTAGGCCGCCTCGTGCATCGGCGGCGACAGCGAGTGGCCGACCGGGTTGCCGACGAGACCGTAGACTTGCATGGGCGGGAGGTGACCTGCCGACGATATAACTCGCCCGCCCGCGTCGGATTCCGCCGGGACTCGGACCGCGCTTGCGAGACCGGTAGGCGGCCGGTTTCGCGCTCCCGTGAGAGTTCGTCGCGGGCGTACCGTGTACCGGCGCGCTTTTGGTCTCCCGTGGGTCTACTCCCGCGTATGTCGGCACTCGCAACCTTGCTTTCCTTCGATACCGCGCTCCTCGTGGCGGGTATCGTCGGGCTTTATCTCGGGGCCGAAGCGCTCGTCGAGGGCGCTTCCCGACTCGCAATCGGTCTCGGTCTCCGGGCGGCTATCGTCGGTGTGACTATCGTCGCGTTCGCGACGACGACGCCAGAACTGTTCGTCGCGGTCCTGAGCGGGTTGGGATACAGCGCCGACCTCGGACTCGGTGCCATCGTCGGCTCCAACATCGCCAACATCGGTCTCGTGCTCGGCATCTCGGCGCTCATCCAGCCGATGGGCGTCTCGACGACGACGCTCCGCCGACACGTCCCGTTTATGATCGCCGCGGCGGTCGCGCTCGTCGCGCTCGGCATGGACGGAAACCTCAGCGCCGCCGACGGGGTCGTCCTCCTGCTCATCCTCGTCGCGTTCACGGGCTATCTGCTCTACCGCGCGCGGTCCGCGAAGGCCGACGCCCTCGGCACGGACGAAATCGACATCGAAGACGAAGACGAGGTGTCCGCGCAGTTCAAGGACGTGCTCTATCTCGGTCTCGGGTTGCTCCTCCTGTTCGTCGGCTCGAACTGGCTCATTCAGGGCGGGCAGGGACTGCTCGAAGCCTTCGGGTTCGGTCCGCGATTCATCGGGCTGACCGTCCTCGCGTTCGGCACGTCGCTGCCCGAACTCGCGGCGTCGGTCATCAGCGCGGTCCGCGGCGAGTCGGAGTTCAGCATCGGCAACGTCGTCGGCTCGAACATCTACAACGTCGTCGCCGTCCTCGGCATCCTCGCCATCATGGTCCCCGTGAACGTCCCCGCGAGCACTATCTCGCTGGACTTCCCGGCGCTCCTCGCGTTCACTTTCGGGGTCATCGCGCTGATGCTCCGCAACCACAACGTGTCCCGATTCGACGGCGGCATCCTCGTCGGCGGCTATCTCGTCTTCTTCTGGCTCATCCTCCCGTAATCGGTGTCTGTCGCGGTGACATTCGTCACTCGCGCCCGTCTCGGGAGAGTTCGGGGCCACGACCTCCGCGGTCGCCAATGACCGGCGCGTCCGCGGCGACGACGGCGCGACCGAGGTCCCGGCCGCGGTCGAGGACCGACCGGCCGCCCTCGCCGCTTCCGACGCCCTTTTCGCCGCCCTCGGCGACCCTCGTACCGTGATTGGAATCGTCGTCAGCCGCGCCGACAGCGCATCGGTTCACATCGGCGAGCACCTGCTCGAACTCGCCGACTGGGACGAACGAACCGACGGGGACCGACCCGACGCCGACGGCGGCGGCACCGTCTTCGCCCGGGACGGCTTCGAACTCCGCGAGTTCGACGACCTGCACATCGACCTCGACGACCCCGCCGCGGCGTTCGACGCCGACCTCGACCTCCTCGTCGTCGTCTCCCGGCACGCCGGCGAGACCGGCCCGCTTCTGACCGCGCACTTCACCGGGAACTTCGGCCCCGCCGACTACGGCGGCGACCCCGGTCGATTCGCCCGCGCGTGCCCTAACGCCCAGCGCGCCGTCATCGAGGCGCTCCGCGACCGTGCCCCCGACGGCTACGAAGTCGGCATCGAGGCGACCCACCACGGTCCGACCGAGCCGACGGTTCCCTCGATGTTCGTCGAACTCGGCAGCGACGAGGCGCAGTGGGGCGACCCCGAGGGAGCCCGCGCGGTCGCGGCGGCCGTCCTCGACATCGAGGGCGTCGCGCCCGACGCGGACCGCCAACTCGTCGGCTTCGGCGGCGGCCACTACGCCCCGCGGTTCGAGCGCGTCCTCAACGAGACCGACTGGCGCGTCGGCCACATCGCCGCCGACTGGCAACTCAAGGCGATGGGCGCGCCCGAGGACAACCGCGACGTGCTCCGCCGGGCGTTCGAGGCGTCGGCGGCCGACCTCGCGCTGGTCGACGGCGACCGCGACGACCTCGCGGCCGCCCTCGAAGCCGAGGGGTTCCGGGTCGTCTCCGAGACGTGGGTCCGCGAGACCGCGGGCGTCCCCCTCGACCGCGTCGCCGCCCTCGAAGCCGACGTGACGACCGTCGAGGAGGGCCTCCGCTTCGGCGCGCGCGTCGACGCCGACGACTACGAGGTCGTCTCGCTGCCCGACGGCCTGCTCGGCGAGGCGCAGGGCATCGACCTCGACGCCGCGCTCTCCGCCGTCCGCGAGACCACCGTCGCCTTCCACACGACCGAGGGCGGCACGCGCGCGGTGGGCCGCGCCGCGGTCGCGGGCGACGGCTACGACGAACTCGTGTCGCGGCTCTGCGACGTGCTGCGCGAGAAATACGACAGCGTCGTCCGCGACGACGGGGCGGTCACGGCGACCACGCGCGCCTTCGACCCCGCCGCCGCACGCGAGTTCGGCGTCCCCGAGGGGCCGGCGTTCGGCAAGCTCTCGGCCGGGCAGTCCGTCGAGGTCGACGGCGAGACCGTCGCGCCCGAGGACGTGTCGAAAGAGCGGCTCGTCGAGTTCTCGGTGTAGTCGCCATCGGGAGGCGGCCGACCGATTTCGGCCGGAGAGACGGTCTGTGCCGCGGGCTCACATGTCACGTTTCGGCACGAATCGACGGCGCGTCGGACAGATGTCTGACGCAAGGGGGAAAGATAATTAGTCGTCCTCCGTAAACCGTCTCCATAAATATGGACTCTATCGTCGGCGACGCAATTGACGAGGCCGAGGCCGAGGACATGGGGGATGAGTCGGCTCAGGTCGACGGCGCGGCCAACATCAACCGGTCCGGGACGATGACTGACGACGAACTGAAAGCGGTTCTCAAAGACCTCCAGACCAACATCACGGTGGTCGGGTGCGGCGGTGCCGGCGGTAACACCGTCAACCGGATGCACGAGGAGGGAATCAAGGGGGCGAAGCTCGTCGCCGCCAACACCGACGTGCAGCACCTCGTGGAAATCGGGGCCGATACGAAGATTCTCATGGGCGAGCAGAAGACCCAGGGCCGCGGCGCGGGCTCGCTCCCGCAGGTCGGTGAGGAGGCCGCCCTCGAATCCCAAGAGGAGATTTACGACGCCATTGAGGGCTCCGACATGGTGTTCGTCACCGCCGGACTCGGCGGCGGCACCGGCACCGGTTCGGCTCCCGTCGTCGCCAAGGCGGCCCGCGAGTCGGGCGCGCTCACCATCGCCATCGTCACGACGCCCTTTACGGCCGAAGGCGAGGTGCGACGGACGAACGCCGAGGCCGGTCTCGAACGGCTCCGCGACGTGTCGGACACGGTCATCGTCGTCCCGAACGACCGCCTGCTCGACGCCGTGGGCAAACTCCCCGTCCGGCAGGCGTTCAAGGTCTCCGACGAGGTGCTGATGCGCTCGGTCAAGGGCATCACCGAACTCATCACCAAGCCCGGTCTCGTCAACCTCGACTTCGC
Source organism: Haloferax sp. Atlit-48N (assembly GCF_003383015.2). NCBI lineage: Archaea > Methanobacteriati > Methanobacteriota > Halobacteria > Halobacteriales > Haloferacaceae > Haloferax > Haloferax sp. Atlit-48N. Next base: position 670,496 of record NZ_CP137689.1, read on the forward strand.
CGACGTGAAGACCGTCATGGAGCGCGGCGGCGTCGCCATGATCGGTCTCGGCGAGTCCGACTCCGAGTCCAAGGCTCAGGAGTCCGTCAAGTCCGCCCTCCGCTCGCCGCTTCTCGACGTGGACATCTCCGGCGCGAACTCCGCGCTCGTCAACGTCACCGGCGGTTCGGACATGAGCATCGAGGAGGCCGAGGGCGTCGTCGAGGAGATTTACGACCGCATCGACCCCGACGCGCGCATCATCTGGGGGACCTCCGTCGACGACGAACTCGAAGGCATGATGCGGACGATGATCGTCGTCACCGGCGTCGAGTCGCCCCAAATCTACGGCCGCAACGGCGAGGCACAGGCGCAGGCCGAAGAGCGTCTCGAAGACATCGACTACGTCGAGTAGTCGAGTCGTCCCGCACGCACCGCGCTCGCGGTCTCGACGCGCTTCCTTTTCGCTCCGCTCAGGTTCCGCACAGCGGCGTCACGCCGTCGAATCCGGCGTTTTCGCCCGCGTTCGGCTCCGAATCCCACCCGCCGGTGCATCAATAGATAGAAAAAGCCCGACGCCGTAGGCCCCAGCAACATGGACGTCAAGTACGATCTGAACAGCTACGTTCGCGTGTTGAAACTCGCGAGCACCCCGTCCTGGCAGGAGTTCTCCCAAATCTCCAAAATCGCCGGCGCGGGTATCTTCCTCGTCGGACTGCTCGGCTTCATCATCTTCGCGGTCATGAGCTTCCTCCCCGGAGGGGTCTGAGATGCCCATCTTCGCCGTGAAGACCACTGCTCGCCAGGAGCAGACGGTTGCGGACATGATCGCGACGAAGGAGTTCGAACAGATTCACGCCGTCCTCGCGCCCGACTCGCTCACGAGCTACGTGATGGTCGAGGCCGACGACGACGGCATCGTCACGCGTGTCCTCGAAGAGATTCCCCACGCTCGCGGCCTCGTCGAGAGCGGCGGCGCGGTCGGCACCTCCAGCATGGCCGAAGTCGAGCACTTCCTCTCGCCGACGCCGGACGTGGAGGGTATCGCGGAGGGCGACATCGTCGAGCTCATCGCCGGCCCGTTCAAAGGCGAGAAGGCGCGCGTCCAGCGCATCGACGAGACGAAAGACCAGGTCACCGTCGAACTGTACGAGGCGACGGTTCCGATTCCGGTCACCGTCCGCGGCGACCAGATTCGCGTCCTCGACTCCGAAGAGCGGTAAGCGTCCGCCCCGACGAAGGGTTCTTCTCTCTCAGTTTTCGGCTCGACGCAGCGCGTGACGAGCGGTGTAGCCGCGCGTCCCCGGCGACTCCCATGTCCCCCGACAGTCCCCGACGAGCGCCGTCTCGGGCGAGCAGCGTCGCGTCCCACCGCGACCGCGACCCGCCGGTCTCGCGTGGTCTTACAGCGCGCCCCGCTCGCGGAGCGTCTCGACGACGCTGTTGAGGTCCGCGTCCGCCTCGACGGCGTCTTTCACGTCCTCGCGGATGCGGACGGCCGAGGAATCGGCGTCGTACGCGCGGACGAACTCGGCGCGGGTGTGCTCGTCGAAGGCGTGGCGAATCGCGAAGTAGCCCTCGGGAACGACCGTCCCACACACCTTGCACTCGTGGCGCTCGTGGTCCACCGTCTGGTGGATGACCGCGCTTTCCACGTCTTCGAACCGACCGTCACACCCTTCGATGCCGCACTTCCACCGGGACATGTTCCCCCCGACGGCCGTGAGCCACAAAACCGTTTCTTCGACCGGCCGCCGTTCGACAAATAGCAACCACTAACTGGTGGCTGACCCGACCGTATCGTGTGAGCGCGACCACGACGACGCGGGTCGATATGCACGTGAAGATTCTCGACGAGCGGGTGGTCTCTCGCGCGAAAGCCCGCGGCATCGACGTGCTCGTCTACGCGCCGCACTTCGTCCGCCTGCCCGACGCTCGCGCCCGCGCGGCGCGATTCTCCGACGACGACCTGCTCGTCGTCCCCGCCCGCGAGGTGTTCACGGGGTCGTGGCGCGACCGCAAACACGTCCTCGCGGTCGGGCTCTCGGACCCCGTTCCCGACTTCATCACTCTCGACGGAGCCTTCGCGGAGTTCGACCGGCAGGGCGCGGCGACGCTCGTCCCCCACCCGACGTTCCTGACGGTGAGTCTCACCGCCGAGGACGTGGCCGCCCGCCGCGACGACATCGACGCCGTCGAGACGTACAACACGAAGGCCCTGCCGCGGGACAACCGCCGCGGGCGCGACATCGCCCGCGAGACGGGGCTGCCCGGCTTCGCGTCGTCGTACGCGCACCTCCGTGGCACCGTCGGTGAGGCGTGGACCGAGTTCGACCGCGACATCGACTCCGAGGCCGACCTCGTCGCCGCGCTCCGCGAGGGGGCCGAACGTCGGGTCGTCCGCCGCACCGGCGTCTCCCACGGGTTCCGCGGCGCGGCCGAGTTCGCCCACCTCGGCTACGAGAACTCGTGGGGGAAAATCGACCGACTCCTGCTCTCGGGGATGGAGCCGACACACCCGAATCACATCGCCTACGACGGCCGGTTCGACGACGTGAGCGTCTACTGATTCGCAACATATCTTCGAGCGCGCCCGACCGCGCCAGCGTTGCGGCCGCCCCGCCCTCAGACCACCGCGGTGAACGACGCCGCGGCGTCCGCGAGGGACACGTCGAGCGAAAAGAGGAAGTAGTGGACGCCCGCGAGAACGCCGAGTTCGGCGACCGTGACGACGACGGTCACCGCGTCGGCGTGTTTCGAACTGGTCGCCACGCCGGTCGGCAGGTCGTACTCCTGCGGCGACAGCGGGTAGAACAGCGCGATGCCGCGCTTCGAGCCGACCATGTCGAGGACGTAATGGGTGGCGACGCCAATCCAGACGAACTGGAGGTTGTCGAAGACGAGCGGGAACGCGAGGAATATCACCAGCACCGGGAGGTTGTGGAGCGTCTTGCGGTGCTTGCCGAAGGCGGTGTCCACGTCGGGAAACAGCGCGCCGAGGACGACCGGAAGCGACAGTTGGCCGATTTTCTGAGCGAGGAGGAACGCCGAATCCATCGTCGGTTCGAACGACCGCGGGTCCACGGTGAGGATGACGCCGAGCCCGAGCGCCAACAGGATGGCGTTGAGCACGTGTCCCTTCTTGTTCATGGATGCAGACTGGTCCGGCGGGATACAAAGCTTTCCCACGGAACCGACCGACGGCGGCCGTGCGGCCGGCTCAGCCGGTCGTGACGGACTCGGATTCGATTTCCTCGCGGAGGAGCGCCAGCGCCCCGCGCGCAATCCGTTCTTTCACCTGCGTCCGCGACCCGTCGTACTCGAAGCGCTCGACGCGGGCGTAGGAGTCGCCGGACCCCCACGGCGCGGCGAAGGCGACGCCGACGAAGACGGTGCCGACCGGCTTGCCGGGGAGGCCGCCCTCCGGCCCGGCGATGCCCGTCGTCGCCAGCCCCCACGTCGCGTCGGCCACGTCGCGGACGCCGGCGGCCATCTCGCGGGCGACGGCCTCGGAGACGGCCCCGTGTTCGTCCAGCGACTCCCGCGAGACCGCCAGTTCGTGGCGCTTGGCGTCGTAGGAGTAGGTGACGAGCGAGCGGTCGAAGTAGTCGCTGGAGCCGGGCACGTCGGTCAGGAGCGACCCGATGAGGCCGCCGGTACAGGACTCCGCGACGGCGACGGTGTGGCCCGCCTCGCGGAGGGCGTCGCCGGCGCGGACCTCCTCGGGCGGGTCGGATGCGAACTCGCGCATACGACCGACCACGGGCGGTCGGGACAAAAGCGGACGGGGAGGCCATCTGCGGGGGTAGTGCCGCGGTCGGGACCGGCGCGACCGGGCAAAAGTCCTCCGGCGGTTCCGAGACCGAGAAGTACACAAAGCCCCGCGGTGTCGGGTCCGACATGGACATCGACGTTGAGCCGACGGAGCGACCCGACGCCGACGAAGACGACGACGCCGGCGACGACGGGCCGGCCGAAATCGAGGTGGAAGTCACCGACCCAGACGAGGTCGCCTCGACCGACACCGAGGGCCTCCCCGATGGTATCGACGCGCCCGACTACGTCCTCTACGGCGGCAAGGGCGGCGTCGGAAAGACCACGATGGCCGCGGCGACGGCGCTCGCCAGCGCGGCCGACGGCACCGCGACGCTCGTCGTCTCCACGGACCCCGCGCACTCTCTGTCCGACACGCTCGGCGTGCCGGTCCCGGACAAGCCGAGTCGCATCCGCGAGGAGATTCCCCTCTACGCGGCCGAAATCGACCCCGACGCGGTCATGGAAGGGCCGTTCGCCGGCGGCGACGGCGCGGACGAGGGCTTCGACGACGAGACCGACTACGACACCGGCGAGTACGACGACGACAACCCCTTCGCCGGCGGCGGCTCGGGTGACGCTGACTCCCCGTTCGGCGGGATGGGCGGCGGCATGGGCGGTCTCGAAGACCTCCTCGGCGGCGACGGGCCGATGGGGATGGGCGGACCGATGCCCGGCGCGGACGAGGCCGCGGCGATGCAGCAGCTTCTCGAATACATGGACGACCCGCGGTTCGACCGCGTCGTCGTCGACACCGCGCCCACGGGCCACACGCTCCGATTGCTCGAACTCCCCGAACTGATGGACTCCATGCTCGGCCGCATCGCCCGCATGCGCCAGCGCTTTTCCGGCATGATGGACAACCTCAAGGGGATGTTCGGCGGCGGTCCCGACGACCCGCAAGCGAGGATGGCGGACCTCGACGACCTCCGCGAGCGCATCGAGCGCCTGCGCGCGGTCCTCCGGGACCCGACGCGGACCGACTTCCGCGTCGTCATGATTCCCGAGGAGATGAGCGTCGTGGAGTCCAAGCGACTCGTCTCGCGGCTCGACGAGTTCGACATCCCCGTCCAGACGCTCGTCGTCAACCGCGTCATGGAGTCCGTCGAGGACGTGGCAAACGTTGACCCCGAGTGGATAGAGTCGCCGGACTTGGAGAACTGCGGCTTCTGTCAGCGTCGGTGGCAGGTCCAGCAGGACGCGCTGCGCTCGGCGACGAACCTCTTCCGCGGCCGCGACGTGAAGCGGGTGCCGCTGCTCGCGGAACAGGTACAGGGCGAAGACGCCCTTCGGGTCGTCGCGACCTGTCTCGACTGACGCCGAGACGAAACAAAACGAAACGAGACGAACGATTTCGAAGGCCGACCGCGACGGCGCGTTTCAGGGCAGTTTACGAGCGAAACCGTAGAGCGCGTCGCGCCACGCGTCGGGGAGGAAGCGCGCGAGGACGCCGACGCGGGCGACCGTGCCGGGCTGGTAGCGCGCCCGCGGCTTGGTCGAACTCGCGGCGTTGACGATATCCTCCGCGACCCGTTCGGGTGGAATCGCGCCGGGGCCGCTACCGCCGAGCGCCTGCGAGTCGTCGAACAGTTTGTAGAGTTTCTCGTACGCGCCCGAGCGGTCGAGGCCGTCGGCCTCGTCGCCGTTTCCGTTGACCTCGGCTTCGACGCGATTCGAGAACTGCGTCTCGACCGGGCCGGGTTCGATGAGGACGGCGTCGATGCCGTACTCCTCGACTTCGGTTCGGAGCGCGTCGGTCATCGCTTCGAGGGCGAACTTCGAGCCGGCGTAGACGCCGGTGCCGGGGAAGGCGACGCGGCCGACGACGCTGGAGACGTTGACGATGGTGCCGTCGCCCTGCGAGCGCATGTGGGGCAACACGGCGCGGACGAGTCGGTGCGGGCCGTAGACGTTCACGTCGAACTGGTCGTGGACCTTCTCGGTCGGCACGTCCTCGACGGGGCCCATCTGGCCGTAGCCGGCGTTGTTGACGAGGCAGTCGATGCGGCCCTGCTCGTCGACGATGCGGTCGACGACGCGGTCGACGTCCCCCTGGTCGGTCACGTCGAGCGTCGCGATGTTCGCGCCGCGTTCCCCCAGCGTCTCGATGTCGGCCGGGTTCCGGGCGGTGGCGTAGACCTCCCACTCCTCGTCGAGGAAGTCGAGCGCCGTCGCGCGCCCGATTCCCGAGGAGCATCCGGTGATGAGGACCGTCTTTTGATGCACGTCGGTAGGTCGAACCGCGCGCTGTTAAGTGTACGCGGTTCGCCACGATTGGGGTTGTCGCCCGCCGCGACACCTCCCGGAATCGTCTCAGTCTTCGTACTGGGCCTTCGCCTCGTCGGCGTACGCGTCGGCCAGTCGGGTCGGCTCGGGGAGCTTGTACGACCCCGACAGCTGGGAAACGAGGTCGACTGTCGTCGCCGCGGAGAGGCGGTGGCCGGGGCTGACGTACAGCGGGTTCACGACGGGCCGCGAGTCGTACTGCCGCGACTGGAAGGCGTAGCCGATGGTCGTCTCCGAGCCGGCGGGGTGGCCGCCGACGGCGTCGACCGAGTCGTCGGCGCGAATCGGCGTTCGCCAGCCCTCCGGCCGACCGTCCACGTCCTCGTCCGGCGTCCCGCAGAGGAGGGACTTGGCGACGCCGATGCTCGGCGCGTCGCAGACGACGCCGAGGTGGGTGGCGAGCCCGGCCTGCCGGAAGTGGATGCGCCCGGAGCCGTCGAAGACGAGCAGGTCGGGGTCGCAGTCGAGTTCGGCGAGCGCGTCGAGGATGGGGTCGCCCTCGCGGAACGAGAGCAGGCCGGGGATGTACGGCAACTCGAGGTCGGAGACGGCGTGGGCGCGCTCGACAACCTCGCCGCCGCGGAGGACGACGACGGCGCTCAGCGCGCGGTCGTCCAGAAACGACTGGTCGATACCGGCGACGAGCGGCGGCGAGTCGGCGGCGGCGTCGGCGTCGGCGTCAAGCGCCGTCGCCTCCGCGAGCGTCTGGTGCTCCGTCTCGGGGGACGCGAGCGAGACGGCCGCCGGGTCGAACGGGAGGTCGTCCGCGAAGACGGCCGTCTCGGCGACGCGGCGCTGGAGCGACTCCATCTCGTCGCGCGAGAGGCCGGGGCGGGGCGCGAGGTCGGGACGGGCCGGCCGCATCTCAGAACCGACCGCGGCCGGGGCCGCCGGGACCGCCGGGACCGCCGGGGCCGCGCCCGCCGAGCGACATCTGCGAGGGGACGCTCCGGCGACCCTTCACGCGCTGGCCGTAGGCGAGGCCGATGACGAGCCCGATGAGGTGCGCGAAGTGGGCGATGCCGTCGGCGCTCTGGCTGACGAAGAAGAACACCGAGATGCCGGCGAACCCGAGCGTGAACAGCCACAGCGGCACGGGGATGATGAAGTACAGGTAGATACGGAGCCCCGGATTGAGCACCGTCAAGACGCCGAGGACGGCCATGATGGCTCCGCTCGCGCCGACGACGGCGCTCAGGCTCCCCGGCGACAGGAGCATCGACGAGCCGACCTGCGCGAGTCCGGCGAGCATCCCGCTGACGAGGAACAGCGCCGCGAACTTCCGCGAGCCGACGTAGCGCTCCACCAGCGGGCCGAAGAAGAACAGCACGATGGAGTTGCCGACGATGTGGTAGAAGCCGCCGTGGGCGAATATCGAGGTGACCCACGTCCAGACGTACTCGGGGTGGATGCTCGTGAGGTAAAAGGCGCTAATCGAGAGGTCGGACAGTCCGAGGAACTGCTCTAAGACGAGCTGTGAGAAGAACGTGAGCCACATCAGCGCGAGGAACAGGTAGGTGACGTTCCCGCGGAAGTAGCCGAACACGCCGCCAGCGCCCGTGAGCGAACTCAAGAGGCCGCCGCCGCGGCCGCCCTCATTGTTCACGGAATCGTCGAAAGAGCTATCGAAGACGCCGGCGGGGTCGTCCCAGTCGGAGAGCCCCGTGCAGTCGTGGTTCTCGGGGAGGCGGTGTTCGGAACAGAACGTCCCGCCACACCGCGAGCAGCGGTACGGCAGACTCTCGTCTTTGCCGCACACGTCGCAGATAGGCATTACCAACGCCTTACGGCGGCGAGATAAAAAGGGGTTCCCTCATAGATGGGGCGTGTTGACGCACCTCTTGGTTAGGAGACGAATTCGAACCGCAGACGCCCCAGGCGGCCGGAATAGCCGGTTTCCAGGATGACTGTTGTCTCTCGTCGGCGCGGGCGACGCTGTCGCTCTCGGCAGTCGTCGCGCGAGAAATGCGAGATTACGCGTCTTCGTCGGACGCTTCGTCGGCGTCTTCGGCCGCCTCGTCGGCGGGCGTGAAGTTCGTGGGAACGACGGTCGGGTGCTGAAGCCCGAGGCGGGGTTGCTTGGCTGCCATACTCGTCCCAACGTAGCCGACACAGGGACTAAAGATTACCCATGCGCATAATTCATCGGTCGGTGCGCCGGCCATAACTGTCGGGTATCTGTGGCGACGACGGCGGTCGGTCTCCTGCCCGGACGGTTCTCGGGGGCCGCGGACGGGCGCGGCGGCTCTCGGTCGAAGGCGGCGTCGAAAAAAGCGCGTGGTTGAAGTCGCTTACGCGAAGTTCTCTTCGTAGAGGTCCATCGCGTGTTCGATGGCGTCCTTGGCGGCCTGTTTGTCCTCCCAGCCCAGCGTCTCGACTTCCTTACCGGCTTCGAGGTTCTTGTAGGTCGCGAAGAACTCGTCAATCTCGTCGAGCGTCTGCTGCGGGATGTCGTCGAGGTCCTCGATGTGGTCGTAGCGGGGGTCCTCGACGGGGACGGCGATGACCTTGTCGTCCTGCTCGCCGTCGTCGTCCATCTTCATGAGCGCGACCGGGCGCGCCTCGATGACGCAGCCGGGGAACGTCTGGTCCTCGACGAGGACGAGCACGTCGAAGGGGTCCTCGTCGTCGTAGTACGTCTGCGGGATGAAGCCGTAGTCCGACGGGTAGTGGACGTTGGAGTGGAGCACGCGGTCGAGGACGACGCCGGGGATGTCCTTGTCGTACTCGTACTTGTTGCGCTCGCCTTTGAGGCACTCGACGACTGCGTAGATTTCGTCCGGCGCGTTCGGGCCGGTCTCCATATCTTCCCAGAGGTTCACCATACCGAATCCATCCTCGATACGGGCAAAAGTCCTTTCGGGATTAGTCTCGTATCGCCGTCGTCCGGATTTCGTCGGCGGCTTTGAACCCCTCTATATGTAGAGGTATTATCGACAGAACCCCGCGACGTTACCGCTATGCGTGTGAGATATTCCCCGGGTATGACCGCTCGACTCCCGCGCGCTGTCTCTCGGTTCTCACCCGTGGCTCGTCTGTGTGCAATACTCGCCACTCGTGTCCGCTCCGCCCCGATTTCTTCGTATAATGGTACCTCGATTGGTAGTGAAACAGACTGCGCGTTGACAAAGTTTAAATAGGCCGATGACATTTCCATATGCATGTCAGAGGCACAAACAATTGGCAACGAATCCGGTGCGGCTCGGGACCTCACCGCGTTCCAACAGAACATCCTCGTCATTCTCGCCGAGGAGCCGATGTACGGTCTGGCTATCAAGCGTCACCTCGAATCGTACTACGACACCGAGGTCAACCACGGGCGTCTGTACCCCAACCTCGACGACCTCGTCGAGATGGGTCTCGTCGAGAAAAGCGAACTCGACAAGCGGACGAACCAGTACGAACTGACCGACGACGGCCTCCAGGCGGTCCTCGACCGCTTCGACTGGATGCTCGCGAAGTTCGTCACCGACGACGAGCGCGCCGAGATGGTCTCGGAACTCGTCGAAAACAAGCTGTAATCGGCTGCGTCCACCGCACGAACCGCGGGGTTCGCTCAGTTGTATTCGGGCACTTCGGCGTCTGCGGCGTCGAAGAGCAACTCGAGCGACTCCGGTAACAACGACCGCTGTTCAGCGGTCGGCCACGCGTTGCGTGGATAATATTCTTCGACGAACTCGCGCACCTCTGGAGCGCCGGCTGTCTCGATTCGCCGGACGTAGTGGTTGCCGAGGAAGTCCGCGAACGCCCGGGCGTTCGCCGCGTGGGCCGCGCCGTGTTCCTCGGCGACGGCCGCGACGCACGCCGCGTTGTGTTCTTCGACCGCGCTCCACTCGTGGTCCTCGCCGGTCCCCGACAGCGGGCGTTCGATTCCGCGGTCAACGTCGTCTATCTCCGCCGGGTCGACGATTCCGTCGTCGTCGACCCACTCGTCGGGGTGGAGCACCAACACGTCGTCTTCCTCGCGGTGTCGCGCGCGGAACTCGTACTCGCCCACGACGTCGTCGCGGGCGGACCGATACGCCGCGGCCTCGTCGGGGTCGACGGCGTCGCGGGCCAGTCGCGTCAGCCGCTCGGCTTCGGAAACCACGTCTTCGGGGAGTTCTGACTCAGGCATCGTCGAGGGCCTCGTTGGCTAGGGAGTCGGCGCGGTCGTTTATCTCTCGCGGTACGTGCTCCAGCGACCAGCGGTCGAACGCCGACAGCAGCTCTCGGGCCTTCACGCGGCGCTCTTTGAGCCCGGGGTCGTTCGTGTTCCACTCGCCGCGGACCTGCTTGACGATTAACTGCGAGTCTCCGCGCACGTCCACCTCGTCGTAGCCGTACTCTTCTGCGACCGATAGCGCCTCCACGAGCGCCTCGTACTCCGCGCGGTTGTTGGTGGTCTCGCCGATTCGCTTCGAACCCTCGGCGACGATGCCGTCGCTCGTTACGATGGCCCAGCCGATGGCGGCGGGTCCGGGGTTCCCCCGGCTCGCGCCGTCGAAGTAGACGTGCGCGCGACCGCCTTTCGGCCGGATGAGCGCGAGCAGGTCGGTGGGCCGCGACCCCTGTACGACGACTTTCCCGTCGTAGGCGACCGCGCTGGCGTCGCCGCGCTCGGCGCGCCAGCGCTCGTGGTCGGTGTTTCCGGGCGAGACGGACACGCCCGCGGCTTCGAGTCGTCGTCGGGCTTCGTCGGGGTCGCACTCGACGGTCGGCATACCGTCACCTCGCCGGGGACTCGGTAAAGGCGCTCCGTTCGTCGTTGCGGCCGCGGTGACACACCGACGAACGCCGCCAAAGGTTGAAGTGCAAGGAAATAGACAATATATAAATGCGATGAAACGGCCTACCCGCCAGCGGGAGCGTGAGCACGACCGGACTCGATGGGGAGACGAGTCACAGGACGACGAGACATCCGAAGAAGAGTTGGACCTCGACAACCTCGACCCCGAGGAAGTCGTTCGGACCGGCGACGGCGAGTTGATTCACGAGGAGACCGGCATCATCATCGAAGAAGAGCGCATCGACCCCGGCCCGGAGTGGCGGGCGTTCAATCACTCCGAGCGGCAGTCGAAGTCGCGCGTGGGCGCGCCGACCACGCAGACGATGCACGACAAGGGGCTGACGACGACCATCGACTGGAAGGACAAAGACGCCTACGGCCGCTCTATCTCCTCGAAGAAGCGGTCGCAGATGCACCGCCTGCGCAAGTGGCAAGAGCGCATCCGGACCAAGGACGCCGGCGAGCGCAACCTCCAGTTCGCCCTCAGCGAAATCGACCGCATGGCCTCGGCGCTCGGCGTCCCCCGGTCGGTCCGGGAAGTCGCCTCGGTCATCTACCGCCGGGCGCTCAGCGAGGACCTGATTCGCGGCCGCTCCATCGAGGGCGTCGCCACCTCGGCGCTGTACGCCGCCTGTCGGAAGGAGGGAATTCCCCGTTCCCTCGAAGAGATTTCCGAGGTGTCGCGCGTCGAGCGCAAGGAAATCGGGCGCACGTACCGCTACATCTCCCAAGAACTCGGCTTGGAGATGCGGCCGGTCGACCCCAAGAAGTACGTGCCGCGATTCTCCTCCGAACTCGACCTCTCGAAGGAGGTCCAGTCGAAGGCCAACGAGATTATCGAGACGACCGCGGAACAGGGGCTTCTCTCCGGGAAGTCGCCGACCGGCTTCGCCGCCGCCGCCATCTACGCCGCGTCGCTTCTCTGCAACGAAAAGAAGACCCAGCGCGAGGTCGCGGAGGTCGCGCAGGTGACGGAGGTCACCATCCGCAACCGCTACCAAGAACAGATCGAAGCGATGGGCATCCACACCTGACGGTCGCCCGCGCGAGTCGCATCCCTTTCTGATCCGGACCCGTCGCCGAAGGTTCATATCCGCGGGCGACCCACGTCCGGTGAATGCGGCTCGACGAGTACATGGACATCGAGCGGGACGAGCGCGCCGAGCGGCGGCGACTCGCCGAGGAGAAGTCCTACGGCATCCTCGACCACCTCGAAACGTTCCAAGACCGGTTCGAGGAGACGGTGCAGGGGGACTCGCTGTACGGCGGCGTCTCCCCGTCGATTTTCGTCGGTCGGTCGAACTACCCGAACGTCTCGACGGGCATCCTCTCGCCGGTCGGCCACGACGAGGACGCCGCCTCGTTCGAGACGAGCGCCGCGTGGTACGACGAGGGCGTGAGCATCGACGACGTGTTCCAGCGGCGCACCTCGCTTCTGAACTCGAATCGCGGGACGAAGGTGACGAACGTCGCCGACTCGTGGGACGGCTTCCTCGGGACGCAACGCGAGGTCGCCATCGCCGACCGTCCCGTGACGGTCGAAATCGGTCTCGACGGGAAGCCGTCGCTCGACCTCGACGCCAGCGCCGACGACGTGGCGACCCCCGTCGGCCCGCGGGCCCGCGCCCGGTCGGCCGACCTCGCGGAGAACCCGCACGTCCCCAAACTGGTGCAAAAGACGCTCGAAGACGACGACTGGAACGCCGAGGGCGCGATGACGTATCTCTACCGCCGCGGCTTCGACGTGTACGACATCAACACCATCCTCTCTGCGGGCGCGCTCGGCCAGACCGAACAGCGCCGGCTCGTCCCGACGCGGTGGTCCATCACCGCCGTCGACGACACGCTCGGACAGTACCTCCGCGGGCAGGTCAAACACGCAGAGAGCGTCGACGGCGTCGAAATCTACCGCAACGAGTTCATCGGCAACGCCTTCTGGGTCATCCTCGCGCCGGGGCGCTGGGAGTTCGAACTCATCGAGCTGAAAGCGCCGGGGAGCGTCTGGAACCCCGACCCCGAGGCGGGGATGTACCTCGCGGCCGACCGCGAGGGCTACGAGGGCCGGACCGGCTACGTGAACGAGACGGCCGGCGCGTACCACGCCTCCCGCCTCGGCGTCCTCGAACACCTCCAAGAGCGCGGTCGACAGGCGAAGGCGCTCGTCATCAGACACGTCTCCGACGACTACTGGGGGCCGGTCGGCGTCTGGCAGATACGCGAGTCCATCCGCCACGCCTTCGAGGGCGAGATGGCCGACGCCGAGACGTTCGGTGACGCCGTCCGCGACGTGACGGAGTACCTCCCGGTGTCGCTCGCGGACCTCCGCCGGAAGTCCACGATGGCCGCCGGTCTCCAGACCGACATCTTCGACTTCGCCTGAGCAACTATTTTGACAGCCGGGCGATACGTTCTCGCATGGTTCCGTTACAGGTTCCCGGCGGTCCCGAACTGCTCATCATCATCCTCATCTACGGCATTTTCGCGCTCCTCCCCGTAATCGCGGCGCTCGTCGCGCTGTATCTGCTGTACAAGATTCGCGGCGACGTGAAGCGCATCGCGGACGCGCTCGACGCACGAGACGGAGTGTAAGTCGAGCCACCCGAGGGCGCTCGGTATCTCGCCTACGCGTCGGCCGCGTCGAGGTTGGCGAGCGCCTGTTCGACGAGTTCGCCCGTGTCCGCGATGATGTCGGCCATCTCGTCGTCGTCGGGTGCGATGCCGATGAGCCGGGCGACGCGCATGATGCTCAGGTGGTAGACGACCTGCTTACCCGGCTTTTCCTCCCAGATGACCACGTTGCACGGGAACAGCCCGCCCATCTTCTTGTCGGTGGCGTCGAGCGCGCGGTCCGCCATGTTCGGGTTACACGCGCCGAGGACGTAGTAGGGGTCGCGGCCGGCGTCGACCTTCTCGTTGAGCATCTCGGAGGGCGAAAATTCGGTGGCGACACCGAACCCGGCGTCGGTGAACGCCTCGCGGACGCGCTCGATTGCCGCCTCGTGTTCCATCTCGAGAACGACGCGTTCCTCGCCGATGTCTTCCGGTCTGATGGCGCTGGGGTCGATTGGGAGTGCCATGCACTTCTCTTGACTCTCCGGCGAGGAAAAGGTATGGTAGTGTGCCTACCTCACATAACCAACTCGCCGTCGCCGTCGCCGTCGCTCATAGCGGAATCGGGAGCCACTGGAGCGCCGTGGCGACTCGCTCGGGCGGGAACAGCGGCGGGTGGAGCACGAGCCAGTCCAAGAGGATGAGGCCGCCGCCGTGGGCGACGATGGAGGGGAGAATCGAGTCGCTCTCGTAGTCGACGAGGCCGAACAGCACGTCCGTCGGGGCCGACAGGAGAATCTCTATCGGGGGTTTGCCGACGTGGTGAAACGCGTAGAGAATCGGACTGATGAGGGCGCTCTTCCGACCGATTTCTCGGACGCCGACGCAGAGCAGGCCGCGGTAGTACGTCTCGGCGGCGACGACGACGAGCAGCTGCTGGGCGGCGTGCGGGAGGAAGTCAGCGAGCGCGGTCGAGGTGTGCCACATCGGGTAGTACGCCCGAATCGACGGCAGGCTCGACCCGACGAGGTAGAAGGGGAGGACGAACAGCGCGAGCAAAAGCGTGTTTCGGAGCGCCGCGCGGTCGACGTTCCAGCCGAGGTTTCGGCCGTGGGCGAGCGCGAGCGCTCCGGGTACGAGGATGAACAGGAGGGCGTCGTGGACCGCGCGGTAGGTGAGGTCGCCGGCGGGAAGCGGCCAGAGGCTCCACGCGGCCCCGACGACGCCCCCGACGATGAGGGCGCGGTAGAGCCACGGGAGGCGGGCGAGCCGGCGGCGTAACACCGCTATTCCGTCTGGACCGGGTCGCGGCCGACGATGTCGAACACGTCGTCGAGGAAGGCCTGTCGCGTGTCGAAGTAGGTCTCGTCGGCCTCGGCGAGCACGTCTTCGAGGCTCTGGGGGCCGTCGGGCGTGCGGATGACCGCGTCGCCTTCTTTGTTCAGGATGCTGCTCTTTTCTTGGGGCCACGTCAGTCGGGAGGCGACGCGCGCGAGCGGCGCACCTTCGACGGACGCGCCCGTGCCGAGTTCGACGGCGGGTTCCTCGTCTGCTTCCTCGTCAGCCATGCGCGAGGGTTAGCCACCGCGCATGATAATCCCTTCGAGATTCGCATGCGACCGCGACGCACCGCCGGCGCGCCGACGGGACGACGCGCCGATATCGATAGCCCGCGACGTGTCGAGAAGCAGACAATCGTCTGACGCATCGTTTTAGGGGCTGGTTTCGTAGTCGGGGCCATGACCAGTCTTTCGGAGGCGTACCACGGTGGCCGGGGCGGGCCGAGTCTCCGACGGCTGTCCCTGGGATTCGGGGGGTTCCTCCTCGGCGTGCTGCTCGTCGTCGCGGGCATCGTCGTCGCGACCACCGACGTGTACACGTCCGGCGGGGCGACCCTCGGCGAAGCGCGCGAACTCGGGGGCATCCTCGGAGGCATCGGCGTTCCCGCCGTCTTCCTCGGCGTCCTCGCGGTCCTCCCCGCGAGCCGTCGAACCCGCGCCGCGTCGCTCATCGGCGCGAGCATCGCCGTCCTCGGCGTCGCGCTCTTCTCGCACGCGTACCCGTGCCAGTGGACCGGCGCGACCTGCGGGGCCGGCCTCCCCGACCTCACGCTCGAAACCGTCGCCGTCTACTTCTTCGGCACGGTCACGACGTTCTGGTGTCTGTTCGTCGGCGTCGCCAACTTCAAGACGCGGAACGACCCGGGCGGCACGGCCACGGTGCAGGTGACGAAGAAGGGCGAGACCCGCGTCGTCGAAGTCGAGAACTCCGGCGGCGGCGGACTCGGCGGCATCGGCTTCCTCGGCGGCACGCCCGACGGCGACGTCCAGACGCAGACGAACCAGTCGACCTCGACCGCGAGCGCCGGCGCGACCGACGGCGGCGCGTCGACGCAGGACATCACCCCGCTCGACGTCGAGCCCTCGGCGTCGCCCTCGTCCGACGGGGCGGACGCGACTCAGTCGGCGGGCTCGGCGGGCGCGGCGACGAACCGCTCCGGCGTCGACACCGTCCAGTCCACCGAGTCCGCGCGCTCGCCGGCCGGCGCGGCCGACCACCCCGACGCCGACCGCCCGGCGAACGCCACCGTCGGCGACCGCTACTGCGGCAACTGCACGTACTTCGAGTACGTCCGCACCTCCGACGGGCTCAAGCCCTACTGCGCGGCCCACGACGAGATGATGCAGGACATGGAAGCCTGCGACGAGTGGTTCCCGCGCCGCCGCGAGTAGTCTGTCGACGACTCGGACGGCCCGTCTGACCCGACCGCCCCGACCGTTTCCGCTTACTGTTCTCCGCCGTTCAATCTCGTTTCCACGTCGCGCCAGTGGCTCCCGCGCCAGAACACCTGCCCGCAGTCCCGACACCGCCACAGCGCCGTCTCCCCCGGGTCGGGCGCGTAGTCGGGAACCGGCTCGTCGCGGCCGACCGCCTCCACGCGGCCGTTACAGACGCCACACCGCGACGGCTCCTCGTCCAGCGACACCGCGAAGCCGACCGCTTCGAGTTCGCGGAGTTGCGCGAGTGGTTCCCGCTCGGCGAGGAGGACGTTCCGCGGGGCTCGCTCGGCAAGTCGCACGTCGCGGGTGAGGAGGACGCGCCCCTCGGCGTCCGCCCGCGCGAGGAGGTTGTCGTCGCCGGGGTCGGTTCGGGGGTCGCGCGCTCCGTCCGCTCCGTCTTCTGTTTCGTCCCCGCCGTCGAGCGCGTATTCGGCGTCGTAGCCGCACATCCGCAGGTACGTGGCGAGTTTGCCGAGCATCACGTCCAGAAGGAGCGCCGTGTCGCCGGGCGCGGCTCGCTCGACGCCCGAGGCGACCGTGCCGGGGTGGCCGGCTCCAACGTCGTCGGTCACGCGAGGAAGTCGGACAGTTCCTCGACCGACCGCGCGTTCAGCACGTCAGCGGTCTCGACCCAGCCGCGACGGGCCGTGTGGACCCCGTAGCGGGCGTGGTCGAGTTCACCCGGTCGGTGGGCGTCGGTGTCGATGGCGACGGTCGCGCCCGCCTCGACGGCGATTTTGAGCGCCTCGCCGTTCAGATCGAGACGGTACGGGCTGGCGTTGAGTTCGAGCGCGACGCCGTTGTCGACGGCGGCCTCCGCGAGTCGCTCGTAGTCGAGGGGGAGGCCGGGCCGTTGGTTGATGAGCCGACCGGTCGGGTGGCCGAGGATGTTCACCGCGGGGTGTTCCATCGCGGTGACGAGTCGCTCGGTGGCCGTCTCGCGGTCCTGGTCGAGCGCGCTGTGGGGCGAGGCGACGACCACGTCGAGTTGGTCGAGCACGTCGTCGGCGACGGAGATGCCGCCCTCGGCGTCGATGTTGGCCTCGACGCCGGTGAACACCGCGATGTCGGCGTCGTCGGCGACGGCGCGGACCTCGGCAATCTGGTCGAGCAGGTCGTCGTCCGCGACGCCGACGCCGCCGACCATGCCGGGGCCGGTGGCGTGGTCGGTGACGGCGTGGTAGTCGTAGCCGCGTTCCGCCGCGGCCGCGACCATCTCAGCGATGCTGTTGTCGCCGTCGGACCAGTCGGTGTGGGTGTGGAGGTCGCCGCGGAGGTCGCCCTCCGCGAGGAGGTCCGGCAGGTCGCCGTCGGCGGCGCGCTCGATTTCGCCGGTGTCCTCGCGTAGCTCCGGCGGGACGAGCGGGAGGTCGAGCGCGGCGTACATCGACGCCTCGGTGTCGCCGGCGACGCGCGTGCCGGCCCGCGGGCCGTCGTCGGGGTCGTCCACGTCCGAGATGTCGAACATCCCGTACTCGTTCATCTTGAGGCCGCGGTCGATGGCGATGTTGCGGAGGTGGACGTTGTGGTCCTTGCTCCCGGTGAAATACTGGAGCGCCGCGCCGTACTCCGAGGGCTCGACGACGCGGAGGTCGACCTGCATCCCGTTCACCCGGACGCTCGCCTTCTGCTCGCCCGCCTCGATGGTGTCGCCGACGAGGTCCCACGCGAGGAAGCGGTCGATGACGGCTTCGGCGTCGGCGCTCTCGGCGAGCACGTCGATGTCGCCCACCGTCTCGCGCCACCGCCGCATCGACCCCGCGGGTTCGACCCGCCCGACGGCGTCGTAGTCACCGAGGTACGTGAGCAGGTCGTCGGCGACGGGCCGCGCCCTCCCGAGCAGTTCGCGGCCGGTCGCCTCGCGGGCGAACTCGATGCCGTCGAGGATGTTCGCCTCCGTCTTCGCGCCGAACCCCTTGACCGCCTGTATCTCCCCGTCGCGAGCGGCCGCTTCGAGGTCGTCGAGGTCGGACACGCCGAGCGCCTCGTACAGTTTTCCGACCGTCTTCGGGCCGACGCCCTCGACGCTCGTCAGGCCGGCCATATCGACCGGGAGGTCCTCGCGGAGGTCCTCCAACTCCTCGATGCGTCCCGTTTCGACGTACTCGACGATTTTCGCGGCGATGGCGTCGCCGACGCGGTCGATTTCTTGGACCGCGTCTTCGCCCGCCTCCGCGAGTTCCTCGACGGGCGTCGGGTGCTCGCGGACGTTCTCGGCGGCGCGGCGGTAGCTCGACGGCTTGTAGGCCACGTCTTTCGCCTCCAGCAGGTCGGCGAACTCCTCCAGCAGGGTCGCTATCTCGTCGTTTCGGCTCATCGGCCGCCCCGTTTGCCCTTGCCGCCGTCGCGGCCCAGCGCCTTCTTCAGGAAGTTCATCCAGCGCTTCTGGTCCGCGGCGTTCTGGCGGTGTTCCTCCTGTTCGAGGTCGACCGGCCGAAGCTGTTCGAGGGCGTTCAGCGCCCGGTCGATGCCGACGATGTCCTCGGCCAGTCGCCGCCCCTCGTCGTAGCTCACCTCGTTGTCCTCGATTCGTTGGAGCCGTTCGAGGCGCTCGCGGCGGAGGTTCCGCTTCGCCCGGTCGACGCGCTCTTTCTCCCCCGACGGGATGGTGTCGCGACGCTTTATCTCGAAGACGAACTGCCTGAGGTCTATCTCCTCGCCTTGGACCTCGATGCGGTCGGGAATCTGCGTGCCGACGGTCGCACCCTCCCGATTGACGCGCTCCAAGAGCTGTTTACGCTCGAACTCCTTCACGTCCTGTCGTTGTCCCGCGCGGCACTTCGCTCCTTCGCCCGGTTCGGTGTGTGCCTCGACTGGGCCACGCGTCCGGCGTCGTCGTTCCTGCGGGCCTGCTTCGACGTTGACAGGTCATCGACGGGCCAGCGCCCCGCGGTCGCCCGGAGAGATTCGCCGCTTTCTCCGACAGCGGCCGCGTCTCCGTCGTCTCTCGTCGCAAGCCCCGGCGGAGAGACGAACCTTCTTATGGTTCGTCTTGGATACCGTGAGGTATGGGTTTGTTCGACCGTCTCCGCGGCAAAGACCACCCCCGCGTCGCCTTCATCGGTATCGACGGGGTTCCGTTCACTCTCCTCTCTGAGCATCCCGACGAGTTCCCCAACTTCGCGGCGCTGGCCGACGAGGGCTCTGCGGGCGACATCGACAGCATCGTCCCGCCGGAGTCCTCGGCGTGTTGGCCGGCGCTCACGACCGGCGTCAACCCCGGCGAGACCGGCGTCTACGGCTTCCAAGACCGCGAGGTCGGCTCCTACGACACGTACGTCCCGATGGGACGCGACGTGCAGGCCACCCGCGTCTGGGACCGCGTCACCGACGCCGGCCGCAAGGCCACCGTCATGAACGTCCCCGTGACGTTCCCGCCCCAGCGCAACGTCCAGCGCATGGTCTCGGGCTTCCTCTCGCCCGGCGTCGACAAGGCCGCCTACCCCGACGACTTCCGCGACACGCTCTCCGAGATGAACTACAAAATCGACGTGAACGCGAAGCTCGGTCACGACGAGGACAAGACCGCGTTCATGGAGGACGCCCGGAAGACGCTCGACCGGCGCTACGAGGCGTTCGAGCACTACATCGACCAGGACGACTGGGACCTCTTTTTCGGCGTCTTCATGACGACCGACCGCGTCAACCACTTCCTGTTCAAGGACTACGAGCGCGACGGGAAGAACAAAGACGCCTTCATGGAGTTCTACCGCACCGTCGACGACTACCTCGGCCGCATCCGCGACGCCCTCCCCGAGGACGTGACGCTCATCGTCGCGTCCGACCACGGCTTCACCTCGCTCGACTACGAGGTCCACTGCAACACGTGGCTCGAAGAGAACGGCTGGCTCTCCTACGAGGACGACGACCACGACGCGCTGTCGGACATCGACGAGGACTCGAAGGCGTACTCGCTCATCCCCGGCCGCTTCTTCGTCAATCTCGAAGGCCGCGAGCCACGGGGGTCGGTCCCGCAGTCCGAGTACGAGGCGGTCCGCGACGAACTCAAGGCGGAACTCGAAGCGCTCGAAGGTCCCGACGGCAACAAGGTCGCAGACCGCGTCGTCGTCAAGGAAGACGCCTTCCGCGGCGACCACGACGACATCGCCCCCGACCTCGTCGTCATCCCGAACCACGGCTTCGACCTGAAGTCCGGCTTCAAGGGCCACGACGACGTGTTCGGCGTCGGCCCCCGTAACGGGATGCACTCGTTCGACAACGCGACGCTGTACGTCGACGACCCCGGCGCGGTCATCGAGGACGCCGACCTCTACGACATCGCCCCGACCATCCTCGACCTCATGGACGTCGAGTACAGCCGCACCGAACTCGACGGCGCGAGCCTCATCCAGCAGTAAGCGGTCGGCGGTTTCTCACTCTCGTTGCCGGACCGCGTTCCGAACGTCCCGTTCGAGCCGGTCGGCGTGGGTCAGTCGCAACTCCCGCGCCTCCGCGGCCGTGACCGTCTCGCGGCCGTCGATTTCGTGCGACACCGGGCTGTACGCACCCACGTCGAACCCCATCCGGTCGAGATACGACCGCACCGTCTCGGAGTCGAGGCCGTCCTCGATGGCGGCGTTGACGTACCGGAGCACCGCGTCGAACTCGGGGAGCACGACCCGGTCGTCCGTCACGCGCCCCGTCTCGCCCTCGATTCTGAGCGTCGCGTCGTCGAGACGGTGTACCACGTCGCCCACGCTGTTCGCCAGCCTGAGCGCGTCGCTCGGGAGCGAACAGTCCGGCGAGCGCCACTCGACCGTGCCGAACTCGGCCCTGAGTTGCACCGGCGTCCAAATCGCGCTCTCGGGGTCGAAGTTCGCCTCGATGGTCGCCCGGTCGACGCCCTCCTCCTCGGCGCGCACGAGGAACTCCTCGAACCGGCGTTCGAGGCGGCGCGACCACTCCCGCGTGTCGTCGGCGTAGCGCCACAGCCGACCCTGATGCGGCACGTCGTCGTAGGTCATCCGGCGGTACAGCTTCGACCGCGCGCCCGCCGCCAACCGCTTCCCGTCGTAGTACGGCGAGGAGTTCACGAGCGCCAGCGCGGGGTCCAGCGCCACGAGCGCGTTGTACTGGTCGATTTCGCGGCCGGGGCGCTGTTCGACGTGGACGTGCGTCCCCACGCAGTGCCGCGCGTACTGGAAGTCCGACCCGACGACGCGGTTCTGGATGCGCGTCCGGTCGCTCTCCAGTTCCGTCACCGTCTCGTCGCTGACCGGCGTGGCGAGCGGGACGAGTCGCTTGCCGACTTCCTCGGCCCGCGAGAGCACGTCGCCGAGCCGTTCGTACAGCTCTTTGCGCAACTCGGCCGCCGAGTCGCACGGCGTCGTCTTCACCTCCAACACCGGCTCGACGAACTCCCGTTCGGCCCCGGGTGAGGCGTCGACGAGCCCACCCGGGTCGGTGAACGACCCGTCTTCCTCGACGACCCAGTACTCGACTTCGATACTTCGCCGGAGCGGGTCCGAGGCCGACTCAGACATGGCGACTCCGGCGTTGTGCCGAGTCAGTTCTCACGTGCATCGTTTCGCGCCCCCGAGAGAAGATATTGTTAACACATACCACGGATGGGAAGGGAGACGGAAAAAGTATTCGCAGACTGGGCAGTCGTCGCGGAATCGATGGACAACCGTCTTTAAAATGACTCGTTTGTTGGTCGTTCGTGTCGCAAACGACAGGGGTCGGTTGTCACAGCAGGTCGTCGAGGTCGTCGCTGTGCCACATCCCTTTGGGGTCTTCTCGGGGTTCGGTCTCCGCCTTGTCGATGGCCTCGCGGGCGCGCTCCATGAACGACTCGACCCGCTCGGAGCGCTCGACGCCGCCGAGGAGGACGAGCGACGCGAGTCGGCCGCTCTCCAGCGGGAAGTCGCCGCCGCGGACCTGCATACTGCCGGTCTCGTCTTCGACCCAGCGACGCGCTCGCTCGACGCCCTTCCGCGGGATGGTGTCGGGCTCGCCGGCGATGACGACCAGCGCGGCGTCCGCGTCGCTCGCGTCGGGCAGGCTCGTCCCCGTCAGGACGGCCCGGCGGGTCGTGCTCATGACCGCGTTGATGTTGTCCTCGGCGTTCGGGGAGGCCTCGGCGCTCGCGTAGCCGAGCGCGGCGATACCGCCCGAACGGAGGGTGTTGATGACCTCGGAGGTGTCGACGACGCTCTCGCCGACGCCCTCGGTGGCTTCGCCGGCCGCGAGAAGCAAGCCGACGCGGCGAGCGATGGCCTCGTTGATGGCGTCGTAGCCCTCGCTCATCGATTCGCCGGCCGAGCGGAACGCGTCGTTGTCGACGAGGAGGACGGCGTCGGCCTCGCGGGCGACGGTCTTGAGCGACCGGCCGGCGTTCACCTGATACAGCGCCCCTTCGTCCGCCCCGGGCAGGATGCCGAGGACGTACACCGGCACGTCGTAGACGCCGGCGAGCGCCTTCGCGAGGACGGGCGCGCCGCCGGACCCGGAGCCGCCGCCGAGGCCGGCGACGACGAAAATCGACTCCGCCTCGGCCGTCACGCGGCCGTCGAGGGCGGACATGACCTCGGTCTGGTCCGACTCCATGACCGCGGCTCCGAGTTCGTTGTCGCCGCCGACGCCGTGGCCGTTGACGCGGTCTTGGCCGATGAGCACGGTTTCGACGGGAAGCGACTGGAGGTCCGCTTTCGCGGTGTTCACCGCGACCGCGTCGAGCACCGCGCCGAAGCCCATCTGCCGGTCGAACGACTGGAGCGCCGACGCGAGCTTCCCACCCGCCTGCCCCACACCAATCAGGACGGTTTTCATACATGATTCACTCCGGCGACCCCCTTGAACATTCCTCACATGGGGACTGTTATCTCATCTGGCTGTTCGACTCGGGTGCTGGCCCGGAGCTTTATGACGGATGGCGGGACCACGCCGGTCTATGACGACCGACCCAACTCGCTCCGACGCCGCTGTCGACACCGAACTCGGTTCGCCCGCTTCCAGCGCCCCGCCCGCGGCGGACCGTACGGCCGACCGCACCGCCGACCTCGCCGCGCGACTCGACGCGGTCGAGCGCACCATCACCGACGGCGACGCCGACTTCTCGTCGCTCGAAGACCTCGCGGCCATCGAACGCCGGGTCACCGAACTCGAATCGGCGGTCGAGTCGCTCACCGACCGCCTCGACGAGATGGACGCCGCGACGCAGGCGATGCGCGGCTACCTCGGCGGCGTCCGCGCGGTCAACGAAGACGTCGAACGCCGGGCGAACGCCGCGCTCGCCAAGGCCGAGTCGCTCGAATCGGAACTCGTCGACGAGACGGCGTCGCCCGCGCCCTCGCGGTCGACCGACGCGCTCGCCTCGGAAGCGGCGTCGCACGCCGGACGGACTACCGACGGTGGTGACGGTAGTGGCTCCCAGCGCGCCGCGGAGACCGGTCTCGGAACCGGCACCGCCACCCCCTCACCCGAGTCTCGCGCCGCTCCCGATTCCGGCGCACCCACCGATTCCCGCGGCGACTCCGCCGACCGTGGACTGGCCGCCCGCCTCCGCGACGCGCTGTGATTCGCGTCGTTCTGACGTGTCTGCTCGCGGTCGCCATCGCGGGCGTCGTTTTCCCGGCGGCCGACGCGGCGAGAGCGGACGCGACCACGGTCAAAATCGGCTCGCTGGCCGACGATATCGCGCACGCCGCCACGACGCTTTCGGCCGCGGAAGACCCGACGCCGGCCGGCGTCGCGGGCGCGCAGCGGCACGTCGTCCTCGACGTTCCGTCCGGGTCGTGGCGGGCCGCCGGTGTCTCCAACCTCACGGTTCGCGGCGGCGACGGCGTCGAACTGTCGGCGAGTGTCACCACCGGCTCGACTGTCGTCCGTCGCGTCGGCGGTCCTCGGACTCGCGTCGCCGGCGACCGACTCGCCCTCGGACCGGGCGAGCATCGACTCAGACTGACGCTCGAAGCCGCTGCGGGCGGTTCTGTCGTCGTCATCGCCCCCGCGACGGCCAACCAGTCGGCGGCGTAGGTTCAAATACCCGGACGGGACCACGACCCCGTATGCCCCTCGGCTCACCTTCCATCGACTCCCTCTCCGAAACCGTCGCCGCGGCGCTCCCGGACGCGCTCGGCGACCGGCTCGCCGACGCGACCGGCAGCCAGCGCGACTCCCGTGACTCCGCCGGCGACTGCGGCTGTGAACCCGCCTTCTCGACGCCCACCGACCGCCCCGACGACGACACCGTGACGCTCGCGGTCGACGCCGGCGACTGCCCGCACCGCGGGTCGCTCTCGACTTCGGCCCCCTGCCGCGCGGCGGTCGTCGAGGCGCTCGAAACCCGCGACGCCGACCGACTCGTCGTCCGCGCCGACGGACTCGAACGCCGGTACGACGCCGACGCGACCGGCTTGCTCGTCGCCGCCGGCCGGTTCGCAGAGCGCGTCCGCTTCCGCGACGACCGCCTCGCAGACCGCGCCCGCGAGGACCCGCTCGGAGCCGCCCACGAGGCGACGGGTCGCGCCGGGCCGGTCCGCCGCGCCGCCGTCGAGACCGGGCTCGCGGAGGGCGCGTCCCGAAGCGCCGACTACGGCGACGCACTCCGGGCGGTGGTCGGACCGACGCTCGCACGCTCTCGCGTCGACCCCCGTCCACCGGCCGACGGGCGGCTCGTCGAGGCGACCGACCTCGACACCGGCGCAGTCGCCCGCCGCTACGAGTGCCCGCGCGGCCCCGTCTACCATCTCACGCCGCCCGAATCGACGCTCGACCAGCGCGCCGCGCGGACCCTCGAAGCCGCCCACGACCGACTCGCCCGCGGCATCGTCGACGCCGGCCCCCGCGCGCCGGGTCGCGCCGTCCGACTCGCCGCGGACGCGGACGCCCCGGTCGAGACGCTCGCGGCGATTCTGGCGAAGCACACCACGGGTAACGGCGTTCTCGACGACCTGTTTTCGGACCCCGCGGTCTCGGACGTGTACGTCTCGACGCCCGCCGACGAGAACCCGATTCGCGTCGTCGCCGACGGCGTCTCGATGCCGACGAACGTCCGCCTCGCGCCCGGCGGCGCGGAGTCGCTCGCCTCCCGCCTGCGACGCGTGAGCGGCGCGTCGTTCTCCCGCGCCGACCCGACGCTCGACACCGTCGTCGAGGCCGGCGGCGCGAACGTCCGGGTCGCGGGCGTGACCGCGCCCGCCAGCGACGGACTGGGCTTCGCGTTCCGCCGCCACGACGAGACGCCGCTGACGCTCCCCGCGCTCGTCGCCAACGGGACGCTGTCGGCCGACGCCGCGGCGCTCTGCTCGCTCGCGGTCGAACGCGGGGCCTCGCTCCTCGTCGCCGGCTCCCGCGGGGCCGGCAAGACGACGTTCCTCGGCTCGCTCCTGTGGGAACTCCCGCGCGACGTTCGCACGGTGCTCATCGAGGACACGCCGGAGCTGCCGGCGTCGAGCCTGCTTGACGCCGACCGCGACGTACAGTCGCTCCGAACCGACACGACCGGCGGCCCGGAGCCGACGCCGCAGGAGGCGCTCCACGCGGCGCTCCGACTGGGCGACGGCGCGCTCGCGCTCGGCGAAGTCCGGGGCGAGGAGGCCGCCGTCCTCTACGAGGCGATGCGCGTGGGCGCGAACGCCAACGCGGTCCTCGGAACCATTCACGGCGACGGGGCCGCCGACGTGCGCGAGCGCGTCGTCTCCGACCTCGGCGTCCCGGCGTCGTCGTTCGCCGCCACCGACCTCGTCGTCACCTGCGAACACGCTGACGAACACCGCGTCGCCCGCGTGGAAGAGGTCCGCCCCGTCGGCGACGACGCGGCGTTCGAGACGCTGTTCGAACACGACGGGCGCGCCCTCGAACCCACGGGGTCGGTCGCGCGCGGCGACAGCCTCGCGGTCGAATCCCTGGCCCGCCCCGGCGAGTCGTACGCGGACGTGCTCGACGCGCTCGACGCCCGCGCCACTCACCTCGCCTCGCTCGCCGAGACGGAGCGGACGGCTCCAGACGACCTCGCCGCGGCCCGCGCGGAGCGTGGTTCGAGATGCTGAACCCGGACACGGATGCGCCCGCGGACCCCGACTCGAATCCGGCGGTCCGCACGGCCGCGACGACGCTCGCGCGGCTCTCGCCCGACTCCATCGACGCCGAGCCGAGCGACGAACTCCGCCGCTCGCTCGCGTTTCTCGATTCGGACCTCGCTCCCGAGACGGTCGTCGCCGCGGGCTACGGCGCGGCGCTCCCCGCCGGACTGCTCGGCGGACTCGTCGCGCTCGTCGCTCGACTTCCGACCGTCACCGTCGTCTTCGTCGCGCTCGCGGCCGCGCTCGGCGCGACCCACGCGGTTCACACGCTCCCGGTCTGGCTGGCGACGCTCCGCCGGACGCGGGCGCTCGGGAACGCGCCGGAACTCGTCGGCCGCATCGCGCTTCGGATGCGCATCGAGCCCTCCGTCGAGCGGGCCAGCGCGTTCGCCGCGCGCGGCGGCGACGACCCGCTTTCGACCTCGCTCGCCGCGCACACCGACCGCGCCCGCGGAACGCCGACCGCGGGACTCTCCGCGTTCGCCGACGCGTGGCGCGCGTGGTTCCCGGCGCTCGACCGTTCGACCGCGCTCTTGCAGACCGCCGCGGACGTTCCCGCCGGCGAGCGCGACCGCGCCCTCGACCGCGCCCACGAGGTCGTTCGCGAGGGAACCCGCGACCGCCTCGCCGACTTCGTCGGCTCCGTCCGCGGGCCGGTGACGGCGGTCTACGCCTTCGGCGTCCTGCTCCCGCTCGCGCTCGTCGGCGCGCTCCCCGCCGCCCGCGTCGCCGGCGTCGGCGTCACCGCCGCGCACGTCGCATTCGTCTACGACGTGGCGCTTCCCGCGTGCCTCCTCGCCGCCGTCGGGTGGGTGCTCGTCCGCCGGCCGGTCGCGTTCGCGCCGCTCTCGGTCGATGCGTCCCACCCCGCGGTCGATGACCACCGACTCCTCGGCGTCGCCGGTGGCGCGGTCGCTGGCATCGTCGGGTTCGTCGCCGCCGACGCGCTCGTCGCACCGTGGCTCGCGCCGCTCGCCGCCGCCGGCCTCGGGACCGGAACCGCGCTGTTCGTCGCGGCCCGCCCGGTCGTGGCGCTCAGAGCCCGCGTCCGCGCGGTCGAAGACGGCCTCCCCGACGCGCTCTACCTCGTCGGACGCGCCGTCAGCGAGGGCGAAGCCGTCGAATCCGCGCTCGCCCGCGCGGCGACCTCGGTCCCGGGCGAAACCGGCGACCTGCTCGACGAAGCCGTCGGCGTCCAGCGTCGCCTCCGCGTGGGCGTCGTCGAGTCGTTCCGCGGCGAGTACGGCGTCCTCGAATCGACGCCGAGCCCCCGGGTCGCGGGCGTGGCGACGCTCCTCGGCCTCGCCGCCAGCGAGGGCCGCCCCGCCGGCCGCGCCATCGTCTCGATGGCCGACCAGCTCTCCGCGCTGTCCCGACTCGACGCCGAGGCCCGCCGCGAACTCGCCTCGGTCACGGAGACGCTGTCGAACACGGCCGCCGTCTTCGGGCCGCTCGTCGCCGGCGCGACCGTCGCGCTCGCCGACGGGATGGCCCCCGCGAAGACGCTCGACCAGACCGCCGTCGCAACGCCGCTTTCGACCGCCGACCTCGGACTCGCCGTCGGCGCGTACGTCCTCCTCTCGGCGGTCATTCTGACGACGCTCTCGGTCGGCGTCGAACACGGCCTCGACCGCCACCTCGTGGCCTCCCGCGTCGGCCGCGCGCTCGTGTCGGCGACGGCGACGTTCGCCGTCGCGTTCGCCGCCGCGGGGACGCTCGTCTGAGCCGCCGCGAGTTCGTGCTGAGGTTTATATACCCGGACGGGACCACCCCGGTCTATGCTCGACGCACCGCTCGATACGCTTTACACGTGGACCGCGCTCTCGGTGGCCGCGACCGTCCTCATCGGGACGGTCGCCGGCCTCCCGGTGACGCCCGCACCCGACGCCTCGGGGGTCGCGGACGCCGTCGATACCGTGGCCGTCGCCGACTACGACGCGACCGCCGAACACGACCTCGACGCCGACGCCGTCCGCATCGGCCCGCACCGCATCGGGCTCCGAAACGACGGCGGCGCGGCGCACGCCACGTTCGGATTCGGCCCGGTCACGCCGGCAACCCCCGACTCTCGACTCGGCTCGGTCGCCCGCGGCGCACCCCCGAGCGCCGTCTTCGACACGGCCGCCGAGTTCGACGCCGCGGCCGAGACCGCACGCGACCGGGACGCCTCGTGGCGGCCCGCCAGCGAACTGCTCGTCGTCCGCCACGTCAGTTGGGAGGGAACGGATGTCACCGTCGTCTCGGCGTAGAGCACAGGCCTCGCCCGTCGCCGCGCTCACCGCGTTGCTCGTCGTCTGCGCGGCGATTTCGGGCTACGCGACGGTGCTCGACGAGTCGATGCCGACCGCCGACCGCGACCTCGCGTTCGCGACCCTGTCGAACGTCGAGTCCGCGCTCGAAGACGACTCGGGCGTCGTCGTCCTCTCGCGGCTCTCCGACGCCCGTGACGCCTGTCCGGACGGCTTTTCCTGCCGCGTCGTCGTCGCCGTCGACGACGACCGCCGCGCCGTCGGCCCCGACGCGCCCGCCGACGCCGACACCGATTCGACTCGGGTCACCGTCCGCGCCGAGCCCGGACGCGTCGGCTTCGGCACGCTCCGCGTCGAGGTGTGGCGATGACCGACCTCGTCTTCGACGTGACGGTGTGTCTACTCCTCGTGAGCGCGAGCATCGGCCTCGTCGTCACCGCGGACGCCGGCGCGGACACCGGCCTCAACGGCGATGCCGCCGTCGACGCCGACGGGGTCGCCTCGTCGCTGGCCACGAGCACCGCGACGGTCAACTACTCGCTTTCACCCGGCGTCGACGCGGCCGACCCGTCGTTGCTCGATGCCGACGACATCGACGCCCGCGAACTCGAACGGACCGCCCACGGCAGCCTCGCCGGACTCCTCGCCCGCTCGACGCTCGGCGCAGTCACCGTCGACGGCGTTCGCCTGACCCGCGCCCGCGACGACTTCCGGAAGCGGGCCGCCGCCCGCGCCGCCTCCGAACTCCCGACGCGCGGCGTCTCCGTCGCCGTCTCGTGGACGCCGTTCCCCGGTTCGTCCGTCCGCGCGAACGACACGCTCGGTCCCGAGCCGCCGTCCTCGGCGACGGTTCACTCCGCGACGCTCGACGTGCCGAGCGGGTTCCCCGCAGCGCGCGAAGACGCCATCGCCGCCAGCGACGACGGCTTCGACGCCGTCGCTCGGCTCGTCGCGGACCGGACCGTCGCCGGGCTGTTCCCGCCGACGCTCGCCCGGCTCGCGCTCCGCGGCGACGAGCCGGTATCGACGCTGATGGCTCACCGCTACGAGCGGGCCGGCGCGCTGGCGGGGGCCTCCGTCGCGCCCGAGGTCGCCCGCGAGGAGACTCGCGCCGCCAACGCCGACCTCGCCGCGGCGCTGAATCCGCGGTTCGCAAAGACGATGCGCGCCCGGTACGACACCCCGCGCGCCGCCGCCGAGGCCGTCTCCGCGGGACGCGTCACCGTCGTCGTCAGGACGTGGTCGCCGTGAGACTCGCCGCCGACGACCGGGGGCGGGTTCCGTTCGCCCTGCTCGGCGTGTTACTGCTCGTCGGGAGCGCGACGTTCTCCGGCGCGCTCTCGGCCCACGACCCCGTGGCCGACCGCCGCGTCGACGACGCGATGGACCGCGCGACCGCGCAGGCCGACGCCGCCGTCCGCGCGGCCGTCGGCGACGCGGCGCGCGAGGCCGCGGCGAACCCCGTCACCTCGCCCGCGAACACGACCGCCGGGCGACTGCTCTCGGACGAGCACACCTTCCGCGACTATCTTCGGCTCCGCATCGCGCTGGCCGCGACGGAGCGGCTCCGCGCCGTCTCGGTCGGCCGCGGCGACGTGAACGCGACCGCGACCCTGCCGCGACCGACGAACGAGTCGAGCCTGCGAGACGCGATGGACCGCGTCTCCATATCGAGTCGCGAGAACGGAACCGTCCTCGTCGCGACCGTCGAGAACGTCTCCGTCGAAGTCGCCCGCGGCGGCCGCACCGTCGCCGCCGACTCAGTCACTACGACGGTCGGCGTCCGGACGCCGGTCCTCGCGCTCCACGACCGGACCGAATCCTTCGAGCGCCGCCTCGACGCGAACGCGCTGGACGGCGGGACGCTCGACGCGACGGTGACGACCGCGCTGTGGGCCTCGGCGTGGACCCGCGGCTGGAGCCAGTACGCCGGCGCGCCCGTGGACAACGTCGTCTCGAACGACCACGCCGCGCTGGCGACGAACGCCGGCGTCCTCCTCGCCGAACAGCAGGCGTTCGGGGCGACGGACGCCGACGCCCGCGGCGCGACCGGCCGCGACGCCGTCCGCGTCGGTGCCCAGAGCCTGCTCTCGCAGACCGGCGCCCCCGCCGCGCCCGAACTGGCGAACGCGCTCCCCGCACCGAACCCGGACGCGGAGTCGCCCGCGAGCGAGGTCCCGACGAACCGGACCATCAACGCCTCCGTCGGCTCCGCCGCCGACCACGCGCTTGTCGGCCTCCTCGACGGCCGCGGCGACGCGCCGGCCTACGACGACGTGGTCGCGGACGCCCACCGCGCCGGGGTGGAAATCGACGCCGAAACGGACGTTCTCTCTCGGACCGAAGACCCGCCGGAGAACTCCGGACGCGGATGGACACTCGTCAGCATCTCGACCGACACGTCGTCGTCGGCCGAGACGGTGCCGACGCGAACTCCGGCGGTCGACGCCGACACCGTCGTCGTCGACGCCGGCTCCCGCATCGTGACGACGGTCGAGACGACCACTCGAACGTTCCGCCGGGGCAACGAAACGCTCCAGACCGAAGCGCGAACGGAGACGAGGACGCGCGTCGACCTCGCGGCCGTCGTCGACCCGGCCGCCGTCTCAGCCCCCGTTCGACCCATCGACCCCGCGGCCACCTCCGGCGGCGCGCTCGACGGCGAAAACTTCGCCGCGGCCGCCGACGCGGCCGCCGACATGGTCGTGACGCGCGGCGGCTTCGACGACATCGCCTGCGATGTTGTGACCGGCACCCCGCCCGAACCGCGACAGACGACCGCACCGATGGCAGCCGGCCTCGACCGCTGGGTTCGCTCGGACCTCATCGCGCTCGCTGACCGGGTCAGAGACCGGCGCGTGACGGTGTCTGCGCGGCGAGTCGCCGCGGGCGAGGTGAACCCCGCCGCAGAGCTCGCGTCCGACCTCCGCACCGACCGCAGCGACCTCGTGGACGCGCCGGCCGCCTACGACGGCGTCGCGGACCGGGCTCGCGTCGCGGTTCGCGCGACCTACCTCGACCGCGTGCTGGCGACGCTCGACCGCCGGGCGAACCAGACCGCGGCGGCGAGCGACGCGGCCAACAACGAGAGCAAGGACGCGGAGTTCGGCTCGCTCTCGGAGGCGGTCCGCGCCGAGGAGGTCGCCCGCGCGGCGCTCGGTGACTCGCGAGCCGACGGCGCGAACGGAACTGCCAACGAAAGCGGCGTCAGATTCGTCCCCGACGCGGACCCGATGTACCTCTCGCTCGGCGGCCTCGATGGCGCTGCGGTCCCCACGGTCGCCCGGGGCGGCACGTATCACCCGCTCGTCGCCCGCAACACGAACCTGTTTACGCTCCCCTACGGCGACGCCGCCGACACGGTTCTCGAACCGCTGTTCGGCGCGAACCGCCGCGTTCCCCTCCGCGTCGCGGCCCGCACGCTCCTCGCGGCCGACTCGACGCTCGAAAACACGAACGCAACGAACGAGACGCTTGCCGACCGCCGCGACAGGCTCGAAACCGCGGTCGACCGGTCGGTCGTTCCCGCGGAGGAGGCCGCCCGCCACACGCTTCGCGACCACACCAACCACTCCGTGACGGAGCGCCAGCGAATCTTGGAGCGCTCGCTCGGCGCGTGGGACGACCCGGCTCATCGGGCGCTGGCGATTACGAACGGCTCCGCGGCGCGCGCAATCGCCGTCGAGGCCGCCGCTCCGGGAACCGTCGAGGCCGACCTCCTCGAACTCCGCCTCGACGATGCGTTCCGAGCCGTTCGCAGCGACCGCTCGACGACGGTCCCACAGCGGCTGACGAACCGGACCGTCGAGACGACGCGGACCGCCCGCCAGCAGGCCGTCTCCGACACCGCGACCGATGCGGCGATGAGCGCGACCGAGGACGCGGTCGCAGACCGCCTGAACGACACGCTCGACTCGCGGTTCGACACGTCGTTCAAGCGCATCCCCGCCGGAATGCCGGTCGCGCCCGTTCCCGGCTCCTGGTACGCCACGGTCAACGTCTGGGACGTGGCGGTCGCCGGCGAGTTCGCGCAGTTCCGCGTCCACGCCCGCGGCGACGCCGAGTCGCTGACGTACGCCCGCGACGGCTCGACGGTCGCCCTCGACTGGGACGACGACGGCACCGCCGAGACGGTCGGTCGCGGCGACCGCGTCTCGTTCGACGTGGAGACGACGATCGTCGTCGCGGTGCCGCCGTCGGGCGTCGGCGTCGGTGACATCGACGGCGACGCGGACGAGCGCTCCGAGGGGTGGCAGGGCGGCCCCGGCTGTACCGTCGCGGCCGACTGCCCGCTCGACGAGTAGCCGCCAATACGACCCGAGTGGCAACCGTTTTGCCGCCGGAACGCCGAACCCGCGGTGTATGTTGCACGACGCCGCCGCGGAGCCCGGAACCCTCTCGGCCGACGAGTTGCGGGCCGCCTACGAGGACGAGATTCGCCGCGCAGTCGACGCCGCCGGACCGGAGACGGCCGCCGAGGCCGCGGGCGTCTCGGAAGCCGCGCTCTCGAACGGCGTGTTGGACCTCACGCTCGAACAGGCCGCCGCCGTCCTCGAACTCGCCGACGACAACCCCGACGCCGACGCCATCGTCTGGGAGTTCCGCGACCACCTCCTCATGGGCATGACGAGCGGCATCCTCGACGTGGACACGCTCGCGTCCGAGGTCGACCTCGACCTCTCCGGACAGGAGATTCAGCAGGCCATCGAGGGCCGCACCGCCGCCACGCTGAACGAACTGGCCGCCATCCACCACGTCATCGCCGTCCGAAACGAGCGATGAGAGTCGCCGTCCTCGGCTGCGGCTACGTCGGCCTCGAACTCGCCCGCACGCTCGTCGCCGACGGCCACGACGTGTGGGGCGTCCGCCGCTCCGACGACGGCCTCGACGCCGTCGAAGCCACCGGCGCGGAAGCGGTTCGCGCCGACGTGACCGATGCCGACTCCCTCGGAGCGGTCCCCGACGTGGACCACGTCGTCTTCGCCGCGAGTTCCGGCGGCCGCGGGGCCGACGCCGCCCAGACCGTCTTCGTCGAGGGCCTCCGGACGGCAATCGACCAGTTCGCCGCCCGCGACTCGCCGCCCGAGCGCCTCGTCTACACGTCGAGTACGGGCGTCTACGGCGACCACGGCGGCGACTTCGTCGACGAATCGACGCCGCTGAACCCGACGACCGACAAGACGCGCGTCCTCGCGGAGGCCGAGCGCGTCGCCCGCGAGCACGCCGCCGAGCGGGGAATCGAGGGGACCGTCACCCGGTTCGCCGGCCTCTACGGCCCCGGCCGCTACCGACTCGACCGCTATCTGACCGGCCCGGTCACGGCGGGCTACCTCAACATGGTCCACCGGGACGACGCCGCGGGCGCCGTCGCGTCCCTCCTCGAAACCGACCGCGCCCGCGACGACACCGTCCTCGTCGTCGACGACGAACCCGTCTCGAAACACGAGTTCGCGGATTGGCTGGCCGACGAGTGCGGCGTCCCGCGCCCCGAAAAGCGCACGAAGGAAGAACGCCTCGACGCGGGCGACCTCTCGGAGGCCGCCCGTCGCCGCATCCTGACGAGCAAGCGCTGCTCGAACGACTACCTCCGCGAACTCGGCTATTCGTTCGCGTATCCGACGTATCGGGAGGGTTACCGGGCGGCAATCGACGCCTACCGAGCCGACGGCGACTGACCGTATTCGGGGGACGACAGGTTCGAACCGCCGAAATTCTGTCACTCAGGACAGCTCGATTAGGGGGAATATTCATACGGTAGGCCCCGGTCGTGTTGTGTATGTTCGGTCCGGTGGGGCAGTTCGACACGGGTGCTATCTTCGAGTCTCTCGACTCGTTCGTGCGCACTCACCCCGAGGTCGCGGCGGCGCTCGTCGTCGCGCTCGGAGCCCTCGCGCTCGTCGTCTACGCCGCGATTCGGTTCAAGCGGCCGATGGGCACGCGCTTCGCTGAGGCGCTGGAGGGCGTCGACGAAATCGCCGTCCTCATGCACCCGAACCCGGACCCCGACGCCATGGCCGCGGCAATCGGCGTGGCCTGTCTCGCAGAACAGGTCGGCACCACACCGACCATCCAGTTCGCCGGCCAGATTCGACACCAAGAAAATCGCGCGTTCCGAACCGTTCTCGACCTCGACTTAGACCCAATCGACCACGTGAGCGACCTCGCCGCCGAAGCGGTCGTCCTCGTCGACCACAACGAACCGCGCGGCTTCGCGGGCGCGGAGGGCATCCTCCCCTACGCCGTCGTCGACCACCATCCCGGCGACGGGACCGGCGAGGCCTTCACGGACGTGCGGACCGACTACGGCGCGTGTTCGAGTATCGTCGCCGAGTACTTCCGCGACGTGGGCGCGAAACCCGTCCCGCCGGACATGCACGCAAGCGAGGTGAACGCCTCGTACACCGTCCCCTCGCAGGTCGCGACGGGCCTCGTTTACGGGATTCTCACGGACACCAAACACCTCACTGCGGGCTGTTCGGCCGCCGACTTCGACGCCGCCGGCTTCCTCTTTCCCGGCGTCAACGAGGACCACCTCGACCGCATCGCCAACCCCGAGGTCTCCCGCGAGGTGTTGGAGGCGAAAGCCCGCGCCATCGCCGGCCGCGACGTGCGCGGCCCCTTCGCCGTCGCCGACATCGGCACCATCTCGAACGTCGACGCCATCCCGCAGGCGGCCGACGAACTCATCCAACTGGAGGGCGTCACCGCCGCCGTCGTCTGCGGCGAACGCGAGAGCAACGTCTACCTCTCGGGGCGCTCCCGCGACGACCGGGTCCACATGGGCCGGACGCTGGAATCCGCGCTCGACCACTACCGCGGGGCGAGCGCCGGCGGTCACGCCCGGATGGGCGGCGGCCAGATAATCCGGCCCGACGCCGTCACCGACGGCGGCAACGGCGAGTCCGTCCCCCGCGACGAACTCGTCGAACACATCTTCGAGGCGCTGTCGGGCGATATCTGACTCTCGGACCGGACCGAATCGGACCGGACCGGGACCACTATCGCGGACCCGGACCGGTGGCCCTTAACAGCCGGCCGCCGTAGCCCCGCCCATGGCAACAGGACGGGCGACGTGGGCCTACCGCGACCGGTTCGGCGACAGTTTCGGCCGCACCTTCTACCGCCGGTTCGGCCCCGGCGTCGTCTCCAGTATCGGCATCGGAACCTACCTCGGCGAGCCGACCGACGCGGTCGACGACCGCTACCGCGAGTCGCTCGTCTCCGCGCTCGAACACGGCGTCAACCTCGTCGATACCGCGTCGAACTACCGTCACGGGCGCGCAGAGCGGGTCGTCGGCGACGCGGTCCGCGGGGCCGACGTCGACCGCGACGCCGTCGTCGTCGCCTCGAAGGCCGGGTTCGTCCCCTTCGACCGCGAGCGCCCCGACGACCCCGGCGCGTACGTCCGCGAGACGGTCCTCGACGCCGGCCTCGCCGACCCCGACGAACTCGCACACGGCAGTCACACCATCGCGCCCGCCTTCGTCGACGAGATGGTCGACCGCTCGCTCGACCTGACGGGACTGGACCACGTCGACTGCTACTACCTCCACAACCCCGAGACGCAGTTGGCCGTCACCGACCGCGAGACGGTGTACGACCGCGTCGAGGCCGCCTTCGAGGTGCTCGAACGCCGGGTCGCCGCCGCCGACATCGGTCGGTACGGCGTCGCAACGTGGGAGGCGCTCCGGGTCGCACCCGACCACGACGCCTACCTGTCGCTGCCCGAACTCGTCCGTCGGGCGGAGCGCGCGGCCGAGACCGTCGGCAACGACGACCACTCGCTCGAAGCGATTCAGCTCCCGTTCAACGTCGTGATGGCCGACGCGTTCACCGTCGAGGCCCACGACACCGACGCGGGCGAGGCGATGAGCGCGCTCTGGTACGCCCACGAACACGGCCTGCACGCCTTCACGAGCGCCAGCCTCGCGCAGGGCGACCTCGCCGCCGAGATTCCGGCGTCGGTGAACTCGGTGCTCGCGGGCGACACGGCGGCTCAGCGGGCGCTCAACTTCTCGCGGAGCGCGCCCGGCGTGACCGCGGCGCTCGTCGGCGCATCGTCGGTAGAACACGTCGCGGAGAACGTCGCGGCCGGCACGTTCGACCCCCTCGGGGCGCGGACGTTCGATTCGGTCTTCGAGTGAGCAGTCGCCCCCGTTCTCGGACGGCCGCTTTCGGTCGACTCGCGGTTATCTGAGTTCCTTCCACTCGCGCCCGCAGTCGGCGCAGATACGGACCGAGAACACCTCGTCGGGGTCGTTTTTCTTCTTCAGCGACTCGCCGCACTCGGAGCAGGTCAGCCGTCCGTAGGTGTCTTTTTCCAACTCCCCGTCTCGAAGCCCCTTCCGCGTTGTCTTCATACGCTCCCGTTTGTGCAACGAACATAAAAACCCGACGACAATCCCCGTTTTCGACCCGCACAACACCCCCGTTTTCGACCCGCACGACGCCCCGCGGTCTCGTTCAGCCGAAACTGTTGTCACCTCGCGGCGCGCGGTTCCGTCCGTGTCACGTGGCCGCCTCTTCGGAACGCTCTGCGGGATGGTGTTACTCGTCAATCTCGCTCGGGTCGTCTTCGCACCGCTTCTCGGGGAGTTCATTCTCTTTTTCGAGGTCGACCGGGCCACCGTCGGCATCGTCGCCACCCTCGTCTGGCTCGGGAGCGCCGCCCTCCGCGTCCCGACCGGTTGGCTGCTCACCCGCGTGCCGAGACATCGCGTGGTGCTCGGGACCGGCGTCGTCCTCGTCGTCGCCTCGGGCGTGACCGCCAGCGCGACCACCATCGAGGCGCTGATGGTCGGCGCGGTCTCGATGGGGCTCGCCTCGGGCGCGTACTTCGTCGCCGCCAACCCGCTCGTGAGCGAGCTGTTTCCCGACCGCGTCGGCCGCGCGATGGGCATCCACGGCACCGCCAGCCAGCTCGCGGCCGTCGGCGTCGCCCCCTTCGTCACGCTCGTCCTCGCGGTCGGCCCCGACCTCGTCGACCGCCTCCCGTTCGTCTCCGCGGCGTGGCAGCTCGTCTTCGTCTGCGTCGGCCTCGCGGCCGCCGTCGTGACGCTCGCGCTGTTCGTCACGGCCCGCTCGACGGACCTCCCGGACGCGGGCGCGGCCGACCGCGACCTCCTCGGCGCGGCCCGCACGGAGTGGCGGGTCGTCCTCACCGGCATCGTCATCCTCGGCTTCACCGGCTTCGTCTGGCAGGGGCTGTTCAACTTCTACGAGCTGTACATGGTGTCGAAGGGCCTGCCGGCGACGACGGCGCGAAACATGCTGACGGTCGTCTTCGGCGCGGGCGTGCCGGCGTTTTTCCTCTCGGGGCGACTCGCGGACAAGCTTCCGCGCATCCCCTACATCCTCGGCGTGCTCGTCTCCTTCGTCGTCTCGGTGTTCGTCCTCACGATGACGTCGAGCCTCGTCGGTCTCATCGTCGTCACTGCGGTCGTCGGCTACGTCATCCACAGCCTCTTTCCGGCGCTCGACGCCTACCTGCTCGACACGCTCCCCGACGAGAGCCGCGGGAGCGCCTACTCGGTGTACTCGTTCGGCATGATGATATTCCAGGCCAGCGGGTCGGGCGCGGTCGGCACCCTGACCGACGTCGGCTACGCGTTCGACGAGGTGTTCTTCTGGTTCTCGGTCGGGCTGGCGGTCGTCGTCGCGGGCCTCATCGCGCTCCAACACGCCGGGCGCATCCCGAACTGAGGGGCGACCGGGGGTGACCGGGGGGCGACCGGGGACGCCCGGAGCGAAGTCGGCAGCCGACTCGGCTCTCGCCGCACTTTTGCTCGCCCGGTCCCACGGCCGACACGATGGAGTACGTACAAGAGCGGGTCACGACGCTCCACGACCTCTCCGGCTCGGTCCCCGACGCCCCGACCGACCGCGCGGCCGTGGTCGTGCCGATGACGGAGCGGGAGTACGCCGGCCTCGCGGCCGACCGGGTGCTGTCGACGCTGGAGTCGCTCTCGCCGGCGCGGGTCGTCGTCCCCCTCCGCGCGCCCGCCGACCGGGTCGCCCCCTTTACCGACTGGCTCGACGAGTACGACCTGCCGCTCGACGTGCTGTGGTGCGACGGCCCCCGCGTTGCCGACTTGCTGGACTCCCACGGCCTCGACGGCGAGCGCGGCAAGGGCCGCGACGTGTGGCTCGCGCTCGGCTGCGCCGCCAGCGAGGAGTACGTCGTCGTCCACGACGCGGACACGAAGACCTACGACGAGCGCTACGTCCCGCGGCTTCTGTTCCCGCTCGCGCACGGCCACGACTTCTCGAAAGGCTACTACGCCCGCGTCGAGGAGGAGCGGCTCTACGGCCGGCTGTTCAGGCTGTTTTACGCCCCGCTCGTCCGCGCGCTCGAAGCCGAGACCGACGCCCCCATCGTCCGGTATCTCGACTCGTTTCGGTACGCGCTGGCCGGGGAGTTCGCCGCCACCTCGGACCTCGCGGTGCGGATGCGGTCGCCGCGGAAGTGGGGCCTCGAAGTCGGCACCCTCGGCGACGCCTTCGCCCACGCCGGCTTCGACCGGAGCGCGCAGGTCGACCTCGGCGAGTACGAACACGACCACCGCTCCGTGAGCGGCCCGACCGGCCTCTCGGACATGAGCGAGTCGGTCGGGCGGACGCTCCTCAGAGCGGTCGTCGAACACGGCGGGAGCGTCGAGTTCGACACGCTCGCGGAGCGCTACCGCGAGGCCGGACACCGGCTGGTCGAGCAGTACGCGGCCGACGCGGCGTTCAACGGCTTCGACTACGACCGCGGCGACGAGCGCGAGCAGGTCGCCACCTACGCCGATGCCATCTCGAAACCCGGCGAGGACACGCGGCTCCCGGCGTGGAACGACACGTCGCTGTCGCCCGACGAGGTGCTCGCCGCCGCGGGCGACGACCTCGACGACGTTCGGGAGGGCGCGGGCCGATGAGCGAGACCACCTACGACGACCTCGCGGGCGTCGTCGACCTCTTCGGCGCGCTCACCCGCGAGGAACTGGCGACGGCGCTGGACGAACTCGCGTTCAAACAGGGCCGCGAGACCGACGGGGACGCCCTCTCCGGTGCGATTTCCGACGCGGTCGACGCCTACTACCTCGTCCCCTACGAGGACGACGAGACGGACGCGGAACTCCTGACGGTCGGCCCGATGGCGTTTCCGACGCTCCCCGACCGGGCGGAGGACCTGCCGCACATCCTCGACTACCCGACCCGCGAGGTGCCGCGGGACGAACTCGCGACGCAGGTCGAATCCCGCCTCCGAGCGGCGGCCGCGAGCGCGGTGCAGACGGGCGACGCCGACGAAATCGAGCGGCTGTTGGACGTGACGTACGACCTCGAAGCGTGGGCCGACACCGACGTGGGGTCGATTCGCGAGCGCCTCGACGCCGCGCTGGACGCGGAGGGGCAGGCCTAAGTCGCGGCATCGCTTTACGAACCGTGACGATGGACCTCGCGGGCGTCACTCGACACGAACCGGTGACCGTCGACGCGGGCCGGCGGGCGGCCGTCATCGCCCCCGTCGTGTTCCGCGACGAGCGGCCGCACATCCTGTTTACCAAGCGCGCCGACCACCTCGGCGAGCACCCGGGCCAGATGAGTTTTCCCGGCGGCGGCCGCGAACCGAGCGACGCCGACCTGCGGGCGACCGCGCTCCGCGAGTCCAACGAGGAAATCGGACTTCGACCCGAGGAGGCGGCGTTTCACGGCCGCCTCGACGACATCCGAACCGTGACCGACTACGCCGTCTCGCCGTTCGTCGCCACGGTTCCCGACCGCGCGTACGAACCCGACCAGCGCGAGGTGGCCGAAATCGCGGTGCTCGCGGTTGGCGACCTCATCGACCGCGCGAACTACGAGTCGGAACGCCGCGACCACCCGCAGTACGGCGAGATTCGGCTCCACTTCTTCCACGTCGACGGCTACACCGTCTGGGGCGCGACCGGGCGGATGCTCGTGCAACTGCTCGAACTCACGACCGACTGGCGCGTCCCCGAGGAGGTCGACCGCGTGGTCGACCCCGACGCCGACTACCCGGTGTAGCGTCCCCACTCGACGTCTCGTTCTCCTCGGCGTACTGCCCCCAGCGCGCCCGCTCACGGTGTCTGAGTCAGTTCCGAAAAACAAAACCGCGTCAGCGTGTCGTCGTCCCCACGACAACTCCCTTTCTGCCCCCCGAGTACCCCCTCAGCCGAGGAGGTACTTGAGCGCGGGGCGCTGGCG
The DNA here is from genome assembly GCF_003383015.2 of Haloferax sp. Atlit-48N. Lineage (NCBI taxonomy): Archaea > Methanobacteriati > Methanobacteriota > Halobacteria > Halobacteriales > Haloferacaceae > Haloferax > Haloferax sp. Atlit-48N. Next base: position 711,153 of record NZ_CP137689.1, read on the forward strand.
GACGAACTCCATCTTCTCGATGATGGCGTCGAGGCCGAGGATGCGGCCCGCCGCGAGCGTGCCGACGATGACGAACATCATCAGCCCGAACAGGTCGCCGTTGACCACGCCGTGGCCCCACTCGGCGTTCCCCAGGTAGAAGAACACCATCAGGACGCCGCCGAAGAAGGCGGCGAGCCGGACGAGTGCACCCACGATGAGCCCGAGACCGATGAGGAACTCGCCCCACGGAACCATGACGTTCGTGAGGTCGAGGAGCCACGGGGTCGCGGCGGCCCACGCGAAGAAGCCTTGGAGCGGCGAGGCTGCGGGGGCGTTCGCGAGGTAGCCCGCGGCGCTGAACGGCTCACCGGTTATCTTCCCCAGCCCCGCGTGGAGGAACCAGTAACCGGTGATGAGGCGGGTCAACACGAGCACGTAGCCCGTGACGCCCCGCGAGTAGTCGAAGTCGATTCTGTTCCCCAGCATCTCGATTTGTGCGTTAGCGGGCATCTCGGTTCACCTTACATCTGAATCGTCGGCCGCGAACCCCATATAACGGCGACGCGATTTCCGAATCCATAGAACTGGGAATGACCGAAAACGGGCGTCTGAGACTGTCACGATTCGTTTTCGACTACTAATCGAGACATAGAATTGTGTCCTAAATACAATCGTGTCGAGACGCGGGTGAACACGGCGGTCTCTCGCAGTGCGACCGGCTGACACGCGCTGCGGAACCGGTCGCTGCCGGGGCGATGCAGGGTATATAAACACCGCCGGGAGAGCCAGCATCGCCGTCACCGACAGGGTTTTGCCCTCCTCCGCGCTACTCGTTCTCACATGGTCGCACAGACGATGGATCGCGTTCCGCGACGGTACTGAAACTTCTGTGGTGATAGCATGCTGACCGCCGAGCGTGCGGTCTCGAAAGCCGGTCTGGACGCAGTCGCGCTCAAACCCGCCGAGTGCGACGTGCGCGAGGCGCTTTCGGTCCCGCTGGATGTCGTTGCCATCGACTACGAGGGCCGCGAGCGGCTCCCCGACGAGGACGTACTGCGCGACCTCGCGGCCGAAAAGGAGGTCCGACTGACCACGCCGGTCCGCACCGACGGCTTCGACCCGCTCGGCGACGACTCGCTGTACGAGTGGCTCCCCGACGGGGTTCGGCAGGTGCTCGTGGCCGGCCACGGCGCGTATCTGACGGACGACGAGGCGCGCCGGGCGGTCGCCCCCCGGCTCCGCGCCGCGAGGGAGCGCGCGCCCGACGCGTGGGTCGGCACCGAGGGCATCGAGCGAATCGCCCTCGCCGCCGGCGGCACGCAGTACGAACTCCTCTCGCGGTCGACCCGCAGAGACGTTCGGGCGCTCCGGGCGGCCGGCTTCGGCGGCGAGGTCGCGCTCTACGCCCCGACCGCCCTCACCGACGACGACGACGAGATTCTCGACGCCGTCGGCGCGTACGTCTCCCGTCGCCGTCCCGTCGCTCGCGCGCTCCCCGACGACGCCGCGACCGACGCCTCGGCCGAGGGCCGCGCCCGCGAGGTGCTCCTGAAAGCCGCCCGCGACTACGCGCTCATCGGCTCGGTCGACGACATCCGCCGGCGAATCGACGACCTCCGCGACGCCGGTATCGACCTCGTGGTCGGCTACCCCGCCCGCGGCGTCGACGAGTTCGCAGAGTAGTCCGGCGCGCCGGGCGGTCGCCCGCTCTCCGCCTCCTGCGGTTCGCCCCGCCTGTGCCGCGCCGAGCACCGGAGGCCTTTTACGCGGTCGCCGGAGAGGACAGGTGACGGCACGGTCGGGTGGCTCCTTTCGGACCCACGTGGTTTCCACGCGGGCCACGGCCGGCCGACCTACCCCGTCTCTCTACAATCCTGAGCGACCGCGCCGCGCAGTTCTCGACCACTCTCGCCCCACGACCGGCGAGCAACTGCCATTCAAGTCGGTCGCCGACGCAGACGGGGTATGAACGAATCAGCGCGCGTCGCGGTCGTCGGCGCGGGCGCGGTCGGCCTGACGACCGCCTTCGACCTCGCCGAGCGCGGGGCGCGAGTCACGCTGTTCGAGCGCGACGCCCCCGGCGGCGGGTCGACTGGCCGCGCCGCCGGCATCTGTTACGACGCCTACGCGGAGGACATCGACGCGGCCGTCGCCGGGAGCGCGATGGACCGCTTTCGGAGCCTGTCGGGCGAGGGCGGGTTCGCCTTCCACGAGACGCCCTACGTCTTTCTCGCGCGCGAGGGCGACGACGCGGCGGCCGCGGCCCTCGAGGAGTCGGTCGAGCGAATGCGCGTCCACGACCGCGCGGTGTCGCTCGTCGGAGCCGACGAACTGGGCGACCGGTTCCCGATTCGGACCGACGACGTGCTCCTCGCGGGCGTCGCGGAGAACGCCGGCTGGGCAGACCCCGCGGCCTACGTGGACCTGTTCGTCGAGCAGTGCGAGTCGGCCGGCGTCGCGTTCCGCGTCGGCGACGCGGTGACGCTTCGAACCGACCCGCCGGGCGTCGCCGTCGACGACGTGGTGACCGCCCGCTTCGACGCCGTCGTCGTCGCCGCGGGCGTCCACTCGCGCCGCCTGCTCGCCGACGCGGGCCACCCAATCGCGCTCAAGCCCTACCGGGCGCAGGCGCTCGTCGCTGACTGCGACTACCGCGGGCCGACCGTCTACGACGCGACCGACGAGTCGTACCTGCGGCCGCATCCCGGCGGCGTCCTCGCGGGCGACGGCGTCGAACCGGTCGAACCCGACCCCGACGACTGGGACCCGACCGCGGACGACTGGTTCGTCGCCGACGCCCTCGACGGGGTTCGCCACCGGACCGGCATCGACGGCTTCGACGAGGCCGGCGAGGCGGCGGCCGAGGCCGACCAGCCGGACAGCGCGTGGGCCGGCCTCTGCGGGGCGACCCCGGACCGGAACCCGCTCGTCGGCGCGGTCGCTGAAGGCGTCTACGTCGCCGCCGGCTGGCACGGCCACGGCTTCATGTGGGCCCCGGCAATCGGGGAACGACTCGCGGAGGCGGTGCTCGGAGACGGTCAAGAACGGATTCCGGCCGCGTTCGACCCTCGCCGCTTCGACGGCGACGAGGAGTTCGCGGTGGTCGAAGGGATGACGCTTGACGGCGACTAGCGCGAAACGGAGGTTCGGAGGGGTCGTCGCGCCCGAAACTGAGACTCAGGCGTCTTGGTCGTCCACGTCGCCGAAGTCGACTTCGTCGTCGGACTCGGTGTCGGCCTCGCCGTCGGCTTCGTCTTCCTCCTCGGTCACGGCGATGTCGCTCGCGCGTTCGTCCTTGGGAATCCGAATCTGGAGCGTGCCGTGCTTGCCGACCGTGGCGGTTCCCTCGGCGGCTTCGACCGAGGCGTCGGAGGGGATGGTCGCCGTCCCCGAGAGCGTGAGACCGCGGCCGGGGAAGCGCATCTCGTAGCCCTCGTGGAAGTCGCGGAAGCGGTCGATGCGAATCTCGACCTCGCCGTCGAGGAAGCGGACCTGCACGTCCTCGGCGCGCGCGCCGGGCGCGTCGAAGACGACGAGGTAGGCGTCTTCGGATTCGAGCAGGTCGTGGGCGAGCGGCTTGCGCTCCTGCATCTGGCTGACGCCGCGGCCGACCCGTTCGAGGACGGCGTTCGCCGCCGACTCGCCGTACTTCCGCAGGTCGCTCATAGCTGAATCTCCTCCAGGGCGCGGGACTCGCCGCAGTACGGACAGGAGAAGTCCGCCACCGTCACGTCGTCGGGCATGTCGTAGGTGTAGTGCAGCTCGAACATGTCGAGTTCGCAGTCCTCGTTGGCGCACTTGACTTCGAGGGTCGCGGGCATGGCCGTCAGTTACGCTCCCACGCTCATAAACGCGCGGGAGGCGGAAGCGCCCCCACGACGCGGTTCGGGGCCGCGACCGCCGACCGGTTGCGTTTTCCGCGTCGAACCCGAACCGCGACCGATGACCGACCCCGCCGACCTCACCGTGACTATCGTCGACGGATACGTCGACGAGCCGGCGCATTTCGGCGTGCCGCCGTACATCTCGACGTATCCGAGGTTCACCGCGGGTGCGGTGGTCGACGCGGGCGTCCCCGAGTCCAACGTCGTCTACCACACCATCGACGAACTCCGCGAGGACAGACAGAAGTGGCGCGACGTGGCCGACGCCGACCTCATGATTTACATCGGCGGCATGACCGTCCCCGGCAAGTACGTCGGCGGGACGCCCGCCGAACCCGACGAGGTGCGCGAACTCGCGTGGGTCGCTGAAGGCACCGCCCTGATGGGCGGGCCGATTCGCTTCGGCGTCGGCGACGAGAACGCCGGCGGCCAGGACATGGAGCGCAAGAACCTCGACTACGACTTCGTCGCCAAGGGCGACATCGAGGCGGCCGCCTACGACCTCGTCGACTCCGGGCTCGAAGGTTTCGGCAACCGCATGCGCGACAACGAGGAACTCGACCGCTGGGCCGCCATGGGCGCGTTCGTGGTCGAACAGCACCCGAACCACCCCGACCACCTCATCTGCGAGATGGAGACCTCGCGGGGCTGTGCCTACCGCTGTTCGTTCTGTACCGAACCGCTGTACGGCAACCCCGCGTTCCGCACCGCCGACTCCGTCGTCAAGGAGGTCGAGAACCTCTACGACCGCGGCGCGCGACACTTCCGGCTCGGCCGGCAGGCCGACATCCTCGCGTTCGGCGGCGACGGCGAGGCTCCGAACCCCGACGCGCTCCGCCGGCTCTACGGCGGCATCCGCGAGGTCGCGCCGGACCTCGGCACGCTCCACCTCGACAACGTCAACCCCATCACCATCGTCGGCTGGCCCGAGAAGTCCCGCGAGGCGCTCCGCATCATCGCCGAGCACAACACGGCCGGCGACACCGCGGCGTTCGGCCTCGAATCCGCCGACCCCGTGGTGCAGGAGGAGAACAACCTCAACGTCACCGCCGACGAGTGTTTCGAGGCGGTCAAAATCGTCAACGAGGTCGCCGGCTGGCGACCCGGCGACGACCCCGCGGACGCGCCGACCCACGGCTCGGACGCCGCGAACCGCCTGCCGAAGCTCCTCCCCGGCATCAACCTCCTCCACGGGCTGAAAGGCGAGCGCGAGGAGACGTTCGAGCACAACAAGCGGTTCCTCCAGCGCGTCTACGACGAGGGCCTCATGGTCCGCCGCATCAACATCCGGCAGGTGATGGCGTTCGACGGCACCGACATGTCAGACACGGGTGCCGACATCGCCCGCGACCACAAACAGCTGTTCAAGACGTACAAAACGGAGGTCCGCGAGGAAATCGACCGGCCGATGCTCCGCCGGGTCGCCCCCGCGGGGACGGTCCTCCCGAACGTCCACCTCGAGTACCACCAGGACGGCCGCACGTTCGGCCGCCAACTCGGCACCTACCCGCTTTTGGTCGGGATTCCGGGCGAGCGCGAACTCGGGAAGACAATCGACGTGGCCGTCGTCGACCACGGCTACCGCTCCGTCACCGGCGTCCCCTACCCGCTTGACTTCAACGAGGCGTCGATGGACGAACTCACCGCCATCCCCGGCATCGGGCGGTCGACCGCCGGCGACATCGTGGTGAACCGTCCCTACGCCGACGCGGCCGACGTGGGCGTCGACGCCGACGTGACGAAGTACGTTCAGTAGCGCTTTCAGTCCTCGAAACGACGTTCTTCACCTGCAACCGCGCTCTCTCTGCGCGCCCGACGCGACCGCCGCGTTCACTCGCAAGCGTGGTGCGTCGTTCACTTGCAGCCGTGGTCTGTCGGTGGGGTGAGCACTGTCGGTGCGGCGGACGGCGTCGAACCGCGAAAAGAGCGCCGTCAGAAGTCGTCTTCGACGACCTCGCCGACGGCGAAGTTAGACTTGACTTCGGTGATTTCGACTTTCACGCGCTCGCCGACTTCCGTGCCGGGAACGATGATGACGTAGCCGCGTTCGACGCGGGCGATACCGTCGCCCTGCTTGCCGATGTCCTCGATTTCGACGTAGCGGAGTTCGCCGGCTTCGACGGGCGGTTGCGGTTCGTTCGTGGGCGTCGGTCCGGCGTTCGGTTCGGACTCGGCGGGTTCGTTCGACTCGCGGGAGATGAGCGCGACGCGGTACGTCTCGCCGGGTTCGACGGTCCCGGTCTCGACTTCGCGGCGCGGAATTTCGACGACGTAACGGTCGTCCTCGGTGCGAACGTCAGCATTGAACAGACACAGGAGTTTATCTGAGATTTCCACCGTAAGACCTCCAATATGTGGTCAGGCCGGAGTGTTAAAGATGTACCGCAGTCAGCGGATTCGACTACTGAACCCGCGTCCCGTCGGGCCGTTTCGCGCCCTCCGAGTCGTGGACGACGACCTCGCCCGGACCGGTCTCGACCGGTTCGTAGGCGTCGGTGACGCCCCGCGCCTCGCGGAGCTCTCGAATCGCCCGCTCTTTCAGCGCCCGAGCCAGTTCCTCCGCGTCCGCCCGGGAGATGTCCCGGCCGAGGCCCTCGCACTCGTGGGCGCGGACGACGCCCTCCTCGTCGACGGCCTCGCCCATCGGCTGGCTCGTGCCGCCGAGGGCGACGCTGAACGGGTAGGTCTCGCAGATGAGCGGGCGGTCCTCGTGGACCTGACAAGCGCCCCGCCCGGAGTCGTCTTCCTCGTAGAATCGGCAGTCGCCGCAGGCGGTCGTCTGGAGCGCCCACTCGAACGTCTCGCCCTCGGGGCCGTCGTCGCCCTCGACGAGGCCGTAGGGCATCGGTCGGGCCACGTCCCGCCACTCCATCGGGGTTCCCGACTCGCCTTCCGAGTCGTCTCCGCCGGCCTCCTGCAAGGCGCGCACCTCGTCGGGGAAGACGGTCGCCGTGTGCGGTTCGGGGCCGTCGTCGCCCTCGTAGCCCTTACAGCAGGCCCCGCAGCGCGTGCACTCGAAGCCGATGGACTCGATGGCGTCGGCGAGTTCCGACACGTCGAGGTCGCGGGCGCGGGCCAGTTCGGCGTCGAGGTCCATACCCGCGATGCGGGCGCGAGCCCAAAGAGGGGCGCGGTTTTCGCGGGGGCGCGACCCCCGGCCACCCGCGGTCTCGGACACCGACGACGCGCGCCCTATCGCGGTTCGACTCGCTCGACCTCGGGGTCCCAGCGGACCCGCCGCTCGGCGGCCAGTTTCTCGATGTGGGCGACGACCGTCGCGCGGGCGAGGTCGCGCACGGCGGACACGTCCTTGTCGTAGGCGGCGTCGGTCACGGCGTCCGGCGTCGCGTTCCCGGCGCGCACCGCGTCGAGGACGGCCCGCTCGCGGTCGTTTCGGTGCGCGACGAGTCGGGCGAGCGTCGCCCGCGGGTCCGTGATTTCGGGGCCGTGACCCGGACGCAGTCGCTCGGGACCGCGCGCGTGGAGTCGCCTGAGCGCGACGAGGTAGGCCCGAACGTCGCCCTCGGGCGCGCCCACGACGACGCTGCCCTCGGCCACCGCGAGGTCGCCGCAGAGCACGTCGTCGCCGGCGACGAAGCTCACGTGGTCGCGGGCGTGCCCCGGCGTGTCGAGCACCTCGACGCCCGCGCCGACGGGGACGGTCGTCCCCTCCGCGAACGTCCGGTCGGGGTCGACTCCGGTCGCGGCCGAGAAGGCGCGCTCGCGGCCGCGACGACACCAGACCGTCGCGCCGGTCTCGCGGGCGTAGGCGGCGACCGCGCCGACGTGGTCCGCGTGGGTGTGGGTGACCGCGAGGTGGTCGACGCCCTCGCGCGCGACGAGGTCGTCGAGGCGGTCGGTGCGGGCCGCGGGGTCGACGAGCAGCGTGTCGCCGCCGCCGGCGACGAGGTAGGCGTTCGTCGCGCCGGTCGGCGCGCGGGTTGCGACGGGGACGGAGACGCGCGTGGCGTGCATGGCGGCGGCTACGCTCGCCGGCGGGTTAGGTCGTTCGAGAGAAGTGGTGGCTTGGTCTGCGGGAGTGCGCCCCCGCGGGCGGTGGTCTGTCGCGCTATCGGTGGGACCGCGCGCTTACGTGTTGAGGAAGTAGACCTGCTTTCGCGCGTCCTTGAAGGAGTAGCGCGAGCCGACGAGGTCGGACTCTTCGAGACGGTTGAGCGCGTAGCGGACGGTACGGTCCGGCAGCAGCGACTCCTCCGCGAGCTGGCCCTGCGAGAGGGGCGCGTCGCTTTCGAGGACTTTTGCGACGAGCTTCGCGCTCGGGGGAAGCTCGCGGAGGCGCTCTCGGAACTCGGCTTCCGAGAGCAGGTCTTCAGTATCTGGCTCTGCGGTGGTGGTGCTCATACCCGTCACAGTCGGTTGCTCCGTGTTAAGGGTTAGCTACAAGTGTGTGAAAAGAATCCAGACACATAATACACATATTAATATCGTGCGTTTGTTGGGAAATCGACCGCGAGTAGGCGTCTCACTCCACGTTTCGCATCGTATCGACCGCTGGAGTGCCGAGTCGATAGCTCCCGAGCGGCGCGTGACAGTCCGGGCAGTGGACGACGAGCCACCCTTCGCTGACGTGTCGTGTTAACGCGTCCGCCTCGCAGGTCGCGCCGCAGTTTCTACACGTTGGCATATACCATGGTGCGCGCTCGGCGGACGAAAACCCCTCCCCTCCGCCCGTCGAACCCCGCTTCCGCACCGCGTATCCAGTACCGTTTTACGGTCCCCCCCGCGAGTATGCGTAGCGTGAAAGGAAAGGAGTGGTACCAGGCCGACGAGGTCGCCCAGGAGTACGACTCGAAGCGGTTCTCCAAGGGCGGTCGGCTCATCGACCGGCGAGAGAAGGAGGCGGTCCTCGCGGCGCTCGGCCCCGTCGAGGACAAGAACATCCTCGAAATCGCCTGCGGGACCGGCCGGTTCACCGTGATGCTCGCCCAGGAGGGGGCGGACGTCGTCGGACTGGACATCTCGCGGGCGATGATGGTACAGGGGCGGGAGAAGGCCCGCAGAGCGGGCGTCGCCGACCGCATCGAGTTCCTCCGCGGCGACGCGGCGCGGCTGCCGTTCCCGGACGACCACTTCGACGCGGTGTTCGCGATGCGGTTTTTCCACCTCGCGGACACCCCGGCGAAGTTCTTAGCCGAGATGGCCCGCGTCTCGAAAGGGCAGGTGTTTTTCGACACCTTCAACGACGGGAGCCTCCGGGTGGCCTACAACTGGCTGCTCCCGATGGGGTCGCGGCTCTACTCGGAACGCGACGTGCGGCGGCTGCTCGGCGACGCCGGACTCGACCTCGCGGGTGCGAAGCACGACTTCGTCATCCCGTTCGGCTTCTACCGGAAGGTCCCCAACGGCATCGCACAGCCCTTCCGCTCGCTCGACCTCGCCGTCGGCGACTCGCCGCTCGGCGACGACCTCGCGTCCGTGTCGTACTGGAACGCGCGGGTCGAATCCGCCGACGAGTCGTCTCGCGCGGCGACGCGGGCGAGCGACGCCGAGTGAGGCGTTCTCACGGCAGATTTTAACACGGTTCTCGATTCACATTTAAGTACGTCCACCGCAACTGTCGGGTATGGACCTCTCGGTTGTGCTCCCGACGCTCAACGGTCGGGACCGGCTCGCCACCAGCCTCGACGCGCTGGCCGAGCACGCCCCCGACGCGGAAGTCGTCGTCGTCAACGGTCCCTCCGCCGACGGCACGACCGGGATGGTGAGAGAGCGCGACGACGTGGACGTGCTGGTCGAAATCTCCGACCGCAACCTCAACGTCGCCCGTAACGCCGGCCTCGAAGTCGCCGGCGGCGACGTGGTCGCACTCCTTCGATACGACCTCTCCGTCGAGTCGTCGTGGCTGTCGGCGCTCGAAGCCGGCATCGCCGACGCCGACGTGGTTACCGGGCCGATGCACCAGACGCTCCGCAACGGCATGACGACCGAGTCGATCGAACGGAACGCCATCGGCGGCCGCACGGTGACGTACTTCAACGGCGGCAACGTCGCGTTCCGACGCGGGGCCATCGACGCCCTCGACGGCTTCGACGAGTACCTCCAGACGGGCGGCGCGCGCGACGCGGCCCACCGCCTCGCCGGGTTCGACCGCTCCGTCGCGTGGGCTCCCGAGATGTGCGTCCGCCGCGAGTTCGAGGCCGACGGCGGCGTCTCGGAGCGCGACTGGGGCTGGAAGTACCGCTCTCTGACCTATCGACTCGTGAAGAACTACGGCATCAGACCGGGGACCGTCAAGCGGACGGTGACACACGCGGTTTCGGACGGCGTCGACGCCGCCCTCGGCGTCCTGCGAGGCGACGTGACGCCGTCGGGCTGGGTCGGAACCGGCCGCGACGTGGTCGGCGGCATCGCCACGGGCGTCTCCGACGGGTTGGTCGCCCGCGCCCGCGACCGAACTCGCACGCGGAACCCCCACGGCCGGTCGAAGCGCGCCGACCGCGCCGTCGCCCGATACGACCGGCGCTGACTCGCCTCCTTACTGTTCTCCGGGGCCGAGCGCCGCGATGACCCGCGCCGCGTTCTTCGAGAACGCCTTCGCCAGCGCGTCTTCCGACACGTCGAGCGTCAGTATCTCCATGACGCCCACGTTCGGGTGGGTCTCGGGCGCGCCGCTGCCGAACAGCACCCGGTCCGGGTGTTCGAGCAGCGCGCGTTCGAGCACGCTCCGGTAGCGGACGAAACTCGTGTCGAGATAGAGGTCTTCGTGGTCGTCGAGGAGGTCGATAGCCTCGTCCATCAGCCCGCGGTCGAGCGGGAAGCCGCCGAACCCCGACAGGATGACCGGGAACCGCCCGAGCAGCGACTGGGCGACGGCGCTCGGCTCGAAGGCCTGCCCGCCCTCGACGAAGACCGGCAGCCCCACGTCCTCCAGCATCGCCAGCGTCTCGTCGTCCGGGAGCCCGTCGACCGCCGGCGCGAGCGAAAAGCCGTGGAAGCGGTCGTCGTAGGCGTACTGTTCGATGTCGTCGGGGTCGGCGTGGTGGTCCGCCCGCGACGACCTGAAGTTCCGGAGCCGCGCCGAGGCCCGGCCGCTCGGGTCGCGCGGGCCGTTGATGCGGGCGAACGCCAGAAACGGGCGGTCGACGCTCATCCGCGCGACAGCGTTGTTCGGGCGGAGGTAGCTCCCCGCGACCCGCTGTGCGCCCGGCGAGACGACGGCGCGAACGACGCCCGCCTGATGCAGTTCGCGCTCTAGGCGCTCGGGGCTTATCTCCCGCCCGCGTACCGCGACCGACCGCTCGTCGGGGTCGAGGCGGGCGTTCACGTCCACGACCCTGAACCCGTGTTCCAACTCCAGCATTGTGGTGTCACTCTCCGGTGGCCGTCAAATAGGTTGTAGAATCCGCCGTCGTCGTTTCACCGCGCTCACAGTATCGGCCGCTCGCCCGCCGGGGTTCGTTCATCGACGCGTGACGTTCATTCCTCCACGACGGTACGGAGAGAGCCTGAAACGCAACTTTTTGGCTTGATACTCCTATCGTTCACGCGTGTGCCTCATCGCCGAGGTCGTCGCGCCGCTGTCCGCGGTCCCGTTCGGGTCCGCGGTCGTGGAACACGACGTGGAACTCGAACTGGAACGCTCCGTTCCGACCGCCTCGCGGTCGGTGTCGTTCGTCTGGGTCCGCGGTCCCGACGCGGCGTCGTTCGGGGAGGCGGTGCGGTCGCTTCCGAGCGTCGACGACCTCACGCTCGTCGAATCCGTCTCGGGGCGGGTGCTCTACGGCGTCAGCTGGAACGTCTCACAGGTCCCGATTTTCGACGCGCTGGCCGAACGCGACGCGGTCCTCTTGGAGTGCCGCTCGACCGTCGACTCGTGGTGGCTCAAGCTTCGGGTGTCGTCGTACCGGGTGCTGACCGACCTCAGACGCGAGTGGGCGGCCCACGGCATCGACGCCGAGTTCGACCGCATCACCACGGTCGCGGCCGAGGAAGCGCCGCCGGGCGAGGAGCTGACCGACGCGCAGCTCGAAACCCTGCTGCTCGCGCTCGAACGCGGCTACTTCGACGAACACCGGGCCACGTCGCTGGCCGAACTCGGCGCGGAACTCGGCATCTCGCGGCAGGCGGTCGCCGCCCGTCTCAAACGCGCGTACCGGACGCTCGCAGAGCGAATTCGAGACGAGCAACCCCCACAATAGCGGGTTACATAATCAACCCACACCAATAGGTACTCCACTACCCATTCGGATTGTATGGACGACCCGTTCGAAGATGGAGTTGGGTCCGTGGTAACCACCTCCGTCGACCGGTACGACGAGGTGGCGGTCGCCATCGCCTCGGCGGTCGCGACGGCCACGGAACTCAGCCCACTCGAACTCCCGCCGCTCTCGGACATCGGCGTCGACCCCGAAGCCCTCGACGTTCTCTTTCACCCCTCTCACGACCCGTCTCGGCGGTTCTCGTTCCAGTACGCGGGCCACCTCGTCTCGCTGTTCGGTGACGGGACGCTCACCGTCCACCCGCTCGACGAGTAGCCCTGCGCCCGTTTCGACGGAACCTCGCCCGGTCGCTGATTCGGGCCGTTGACACCTCGGACGAGATTCGAAAACCGTCGCCCTGTCGTGCGATTTCGTAGCTCACTCCCGGCGAAACGTATTTATAGAACTGCAATCGTTGATAGCGGTTGAGGTTTCAACATGGCTTCACGAATGCAGCAACCGTTATACATTCTCGCAGAGGGGACGAACCGAACGCACGGCCGCTCAGCGCAGGACTCCAACATCCGCGCCGGAAAGGCGGTCGCCGAAGCCGTACGGACCACACTCGGGCCACGCGGCATGGACAAGATGCTCGTCGACTCCTCGGGCGAGGTCGTCATCACGAACGACGGCGCGACCATTCTGGAGAAGATGGACATCGAGCACCCCGCCGCGCAGATGCTCGTCGAAGTCTCCCAGACCCAAGAGGAGGAAGTCGGCGACGGCACGACCACCGCGGCCGTCCTCACCGGCGAACTCCTCGCGCACGCCGAGGACCTCCTCGACGACGACCTCCACCCGACGGTCATCGTCGAGGGCTACACCGAGGCCGCCCGCATCGCCCAGGACGCCATCGACGACATGGTTCTCGACGTGACGCTCGACGACGACCTGCTCCGGAAGGTCGCTGAGTCCTCCATGACCGGCAAGGGCACCGGCGACGTGACCGCCGACGTGCTCGCCAAACACGTCGTCAAGGCGGTCCAGATGGTCCACGAAGACGACAACGGTGTGTTCCACCGCGACGATGTTCGCGTGCTCACCCGCACGGGCGCGTCCTCCTCGGCGACCGAACTCGTCGAGGGCGTCGTCCTCGACAAGGAGCCCGTCAACGAGAATATGCCGCGGTCCGTCTCCGACGCGACCGTCGCGGTCCTCGACATGAAACTCGACGTGCGCAAGAGCGAGGTCGACACCGAGTACAACATCACCTCTGTCGACCAGCTTACCGCCGCTATCGACGCCGAGGACAGCGAACTCCGCGGCTACGCGAAGGCGCTCGCGGACGCCGGCGTCGACGTGGTGTTCTGCACCAAGTCCATCGACGACCGCGTCGCGGGCTTCCTCGCTGACGCGGGCATCCTCGCGTTCAAGAGCGTGAAGAAGTCCGACGCCCGGGCCCTCGCCCGCGCGACCGGCGCGAAGCGCCTCGGCTCGCTTTCGGACCTCGACGAGTCCGACCTCGGCCGCGTCGACGCCGTCAGCATCCGCAGCTTCGGTGACGACGACCTCGCGTTCGTCGAGGGCGGCGCGGCGGCCAAGGCCGTCACGCTGTTCCTCCGCGGCGGCACCGAACACGTCGTCGACGAACTCGAACGCGCCATCGAAGACGCCGTCGACGTGGTCGTCGCCGCCATCGACAAGGGCGGCGTCGTCCCCGGCGCGGGCGCGACCGAAATCGCCATCGCCGACCGCATCCGCTCGGAGGCCGCCGGCATCGAGGGCCGCAAGCAGCTGGCCGTCGAAGCCTACGCCGACGCCGTCGAGGCGCTCCCGCGCACCCTCGCGGAGAACACCGGCATGGACCCCATCGACGCGCTCGTCGACCTCCGCGCCCGCTACGAGAACGAGGGCCTCGCCGGCATCATCTCCTCGGGCCGCTCCGGCGAAATCGGTGACCCCGTCGAACTCGGCGTCATCGACCCCGTCGCGGTCAAGCGCGAAGCCATCGAGTCCGCGACCGAGGCCGCGACGATGATCGTGCGCATCGACGACGTCATCGCCGCCAAGTAATCGCTCCGCTCGCAGAACGCACTCCCCCCATCAAACCCATCTCCGGCGGCGCTCCCGCCGCCGGGCCACTTCGTGTCGCTTTTCGCGGTCGTGCCGCCCACAGCCACTCTCTCCGGAGCCGCGCCGCCGAATAATACCTCTCAACTGGCCGCTACGTTCTTCCGTCGCGAGCGTCGAACTGCACGCCATGTCCGACGAAGTCGGGCTTCCGGAAGCCGTGTCGATGGCGATCGGGGGCATGGTCGGCGGCGGCATCTTCGCCGTGCTCGGCGTCGTCGCCGGCGCGGCCGGGACGCTCGCCTGGGCGGCGTTCGTCGTCGCCGGCGTGCTCGCGGCCTGTGCCGGCTACTCGCTGCTCCGACTGAACGGGCTGTGCGAGTCGCCGCGGTCGCCCGTCGGCTACGTCGAGCGCTTCACCGACGACAACACCACGCTCGCGGGCGTCGTGGGCTGGACGTTCGTCTTCGGCTACGTCGGGACGATGGCGATGTACGCCTACGCCTTCGGCGGTTACTTCGTCGAACTCACCGGCGTCTCGACGGTCGCGTCGGTCTCGATACAGCCGTTCGTCTCCGCGCTCACCGTCGCCGCGTTCGTGAGCCTCAACGTCTTCGGGGCGCACGCCTCGGGGCGGGCCGAAGACGTTCTGGTCGGCCTCAAGGTCGCCATCCTGCTCGTGTTCGGCGTCGGCGGCGTCGCCTACGGCGCGACCCACGGCGGCCTCTCCTTTGGCCTGTCGAACCTCGGTATCGGCCCGCTCGTCGCCGCCGCCGTCTCCTTCGTCGCCTTCGAGGGCTGGGAGCTCCTGCTGTTCGACCAGGAGAACATCGCCGACCCCCGCGAGACCGTCAGAAAGGCGATTTACATCTCCATCGCGGGCGCGACGGGGCTGTACATCATGGTCGCGCTCGTCACGACCAACCTCGCCGGCATCGACGCCATCCAACAGCACGCCGAGACCGCCCTCGCGGTCGCCGCCCGGCCGTTCCTCGGGCAGGCCGGGTTCGTCCTCATCTCCGTCGCGGCGCTGTTTTCGACGGGGAGCGCCATCAACGCCACGCTGTTCAGCTCCGCGCGGCTCTCGAAGCGCCTCGTCGCCGACGACCTGCTCCCGAGTCGCCTCCGCGACGCGTCCGCCGACGAGCCGGTTCGCCCGCTCGCGACGCTCGGCGTGCTCGCCGCCGGGTTCGCCTTTCTCGGGAGCCTCGACGCCATCAGTTCGTTCGCGTCGCTCGCGTTCATCAGCATCTTCGGCGGCCTCTCGTTTCTCGCGTTCCGGGAGCGCGAGGACCTCGCGACGGCCGTGATTCCCGCCGTCGGGACCGTCGGCGGAGTTAGCTCGGCGGCCGCGCTCCTGTGGCACCTGTTCGACGCCGAGCGCGGGACGTTCTGGACCGTCCTCGCACTCGCGGTGGTCGTCGTCGGCGTCGAGGTGCTCTACTTCGAGCGCGAGAGCATCGCAAGCGAGGTTCGGTCGGCGGAACGACGCGTCGAAAACGAGTTGTAGGGATTCCGTTCCCGGTGGTCTCCCAGCCCCGCCTCAGACCCGCGGGAGCCGCCAGTCGTAGCGGAGCGCGAGCACCCGAACCGAGAAGACGACCGCGGCGCACAGCCCCGAGGGGACGCCGGTCGGCGCGCCGACCGCGCGGGCCGCGAGGAAGGCGAGGCCGCCGACGACGGCGGGCGTCGCGTAGAAGTCGTCGCGGAGGACGACCGGCACGCGCCCGATGAGGATGTCGGCGATGGAGCCGCCGCCGACGGCCGTGATGGTGGCGAGGATGACGACGCCGAACGACGTGACGCCGGCGTCGACGCCGACGAGCGCGCCGGTCGCCGCGAACGCCGACAGCCCGACCGCGTCGGTGGTCAGAAACGCCGGGTGGTCGCGCACGCGCCCCTCCATCGAGTGGATGAGGACGATTGCGAGGGCGACGCCGACGAGCGCGACGCTCATGTCCCACGTCCCCGCGAGCGAGGCCGGCAGCCGGTCGACGAGCACGTCGCGGGTCGTCCCGCCGCCGAGGGCGGTCACGATGCCGAGCACGGAGACCCCGAACACGTCGAGACCGGCTTCGGCGGCCTTGAGCGCGCCGGCGACCGCGAACGCGAGGAGACCGACGACGTTCATCACCGCGAAGGGGTCGATTTCGGGGACGGCGACCGCGGCGGGAGCGGACACAGAAAGGGACACGAGCGCGGCGACGCCCATCAGTCGACCCGGAGTTCGACGCGGTCGCCGGGCGCGAGGCCGAACGCCTCGTCGCCGCGGCCGTGGTTCACGTCGCACTCGACGTTGCCGTGACTGCCGACGGTGAGCAGTTTCTCGCCGCGCGGGACAGCCTCGAACGTGCGACCGACCGGAACCGACTCGCCGTTCACCGAGACGGTCTCGCCCGCCGCGTCGCGGACGAATTCGCCCGGGACGTTGGTGATGCAGTTACCGAAGTCGTCGACGACGAGCACCTCGCCGGTCGCCTCGCGGCCGTCGGCCGAGACGGCCGCCTCGGGGAAGCGGCACTCGGCGAGCGAGTCGACGGGTACCGGCTCGAATCTGTCGACCGACTCCAGCGCCGACGCGCCCGCGACGTGGGCGTCGGCGGCCGCGGGCGCGAACACGTCCCGCCCGTGGAAGGTCGTCGACTCGGGGTTCGGAACGTCGATTTCGTACGCTTCGACGGGGGCGTCGTCGTCGAGTCCGGCGGCGACGCGTCGCGCCGGCGGGCGGAGGACGCCGTTGTCGGGACCGACGAAGACGTGGTCGCCAACCCGGAGGACGACCGCGCGGCGGTCGGTGCCGACGCCGGGGTCGACCACGACGAGGTGGACCGCCGGCGGGAAGTACGGAAGCGTCTCGCGGAGCCAGAAGGCGGCCGCGCGAACGTCCTGTCGCTGGAGGTCGTGGGCCACGTCCACGAGTCGCGCGTCGGTCCGCGAGAGGACGACGCCCTTCATCGCGGCGGGGTACGCGAGCCCGAAGTCGGACGCGAGCGTAATCATCTCAACAGGGGTTGGGGTCCTCGTCGTCGTCGACGCGCTCGGCCCCGTCGGTGGCCGTGACGCGCTGGAGGCGCTCGATGCCGTCGATTTCGCGGACCACGTCGGCCACCTCGTCGGGGACGAGCGACTCCCAGTCGCGGTCTTCTATCATGCGCTGGCGGACCTCCGTGCCCTCTAGCACCTCGCGGTTGAACATGGGCGATTGGTGGACTTCGACGCCCGCCTCCGTGAACAGTTGGATGACGAGCGGGTTGTTGGAGTACGCCACCTCGAACGCGGGGGACATCGACTGGACGTGGCTGACCCACACCGAGTTGCGGTCGAGGTCCTCGATGGGGACCGCGTAGGTCGTGATGTCGAAATCCGAGACGGCCTTGTTGACCATCATGATTCGTTCGCCCGCGGTGAACGGGTTCCGCGGCGAGTGGGAGTCGCCCGCGGACCCGATACCGAGGACGAGCTCGTCGACCTCGGCGGCAATCTCTTCGACCATTCGGTGGTGGCCGTTGTGGTACGGCTGAAACCGGCCGATGTAGAACCCCCGCATGCGTCGGGCGTTAGTCCGGATTACTTATAAATACGCCGAGTTCGGAGAACTCCGGTATTCTGGTGGTAGGAAGGTCGAAACGCGAGATTACGGCAAGAGCCACCGGATGGTGACGGGGAGAAAGTATATCAGTCGCAGGGCCTACGTTAGAAGTAGCGACGACAGTTCTATGAGTAACGATACGAACACCGACGACAGCCTCCACGAGCGGGAGGATTCACCCGACGACGCGCCCTCGGAAGAGGGTATCGACGACGGGGGGTCGCTCCAGCACGACGAGGCCGAAGAGGTCGACAAGAAGACGATCGACGACCTCGGGAGCGATGTCGAAATCGACGCCGACGTGGCCGAGAACGTGGACGAGAACGACCTCCTCGGTGGTCTCCAGATAGAGACGACCGACGAGATTCCCGTCCCGGACCGCCTCGTCGACCAGGTTATCGGGCAGGAACACGCCCGCGACGTCATCATGAAGGCGGCCAAGCAGCGCCGCCACGTCATGATGATCGGCTCCCCGGGGACGGGGAAGTCGATGCTCGCCAAGGCGATGTCCGAGCTTCTCCCCCGCGAGGAGCTCCAGGACGTGCTCGTCTACCACAACCCCGACGACGGCAATCGCCCCAAGGTCCGCACGGTCCCCGCGGGCAAAGGTGACCAGATCGTCGAGGCGCACAAAGAGGAGGCACGCAAGCGCAATCAGATGCGCTCGTTCCTCATGTGGATTATTATCGCGGTCGTGCTGGGCTACTCGCTCATCATCGCCCAGCAGGTCCTGCTCGGCATCCTCGCCGCGGGTATCATCTATCTCGCGTTCCGCTACGGCTCGCGCGGCAGCGACGCGATGATTCCGAACCTCATCGTGAACAACGCCGACCAGAAGTCCGCGCCGTTCCAGGACGCGACGGGCGCTCACGCGGGTGCGCTCCTCGGCGACGTCCGCCACGACCCGTTCCAGTCCGGCGGCATGGAGACGCCCAGCCACGACCGCGTCGAACCCGGCGCGATTCACAAGTCGAACAAGGGCGTCCTGTTCGTCGACGAGATCAACACGCTCGACGTGCGCAGCCAGCAGCACCTGATGACGGCCATCCAGGAGGGCGAGTTCTCCATCACGGGCCAGTCCGAGCGCTCCTCGGGCGCGATGGTCCAGACCGAGCCCGTCCCGACGGACTTCATCATGATTGCTGCCGGGAACCTCGACGCGATGGAGAACATGCACCCCGCGCTCCGCTCCCGTATCAAGGGCTACGGCTACGAGGTGTACATGGACGACACCATCGAGGACACCCCCGAGATGCGCCGCAAGTACGCGCGCTTCGTGGCCCAGGAGGTCACCAACGACGGCCGGCTCCCGCACTTCACCGAGGAGGCGGTCGAGGAGCTCATCCTCGAAGCCCGCCGCCGCGCCGGCCGCAAGGGCCACCTCACCCTCGAATTCCGTAACCTCGGCGGCCTCGTCCGCGTCGCCGGCGACATCGCCCGCGGCGAGAACGCCGAGCTGACCACCCGCGACCACGTGCTCCAGGCCAAGCGCCGCGCGCGCTCCATCGAGCAGCAGATTGCGGACCAGTACATCGAGCGGCGCAAGGACTACGAGCTGTCGGTCAACGACGGCTTCGTCACCGGCCGCGTCAACGGTCTCGCCGTCATGGGCGAAGACTCCGGTATCATGCTCCCCGTGATGGCCGAAGTCACGCCCTCGCAGGGCCCCGGTCAGGTCATCGCGACCGGCCAGCTCAAGGAGATGGCCGAAGAGTCCGTCCAGAACGTCTCGGCCATCATCAAGAAGTTCTCCAACCAAGACCTCTCGGAGATGGACGTGCACGTGCAGTTCGTCCAGACCGGCCAGCAGGGCGTCGACGGCGACTCCGCGTCCATCACGGTCGCGACCGCCGTCATCTCCGCGCTGGAGGACATCCCCATCGACCAGTCGGTCGCCATGACCGGCTCGCTGTCGGTGCGCGGCGACGTGCTCCCGGTCGGCGGCGTCACCCACAAGATCGAGGCCGCCGCGAAGGCCGGCTGTTCGACGGTCATCATCCCCGCCGCCAACGAGCAGGACGTGATGATCGAAGACGAGTACAAGGAGATGGTCGACATCATCCCCGTCTCGCACATCAGCGAAGTCCTCGACGTCGCCCTCGAAGGCGAACCCGAGAAGGACTCGCTTGTGGACCGCCTCAAGAGCATCACCGGCTCCGCCCTCAACAAGGGGCAGGGCGTCAAAGGGCCGTCCAGCCCCAGCCCGCAGTAACGCCGGATGACCGACTGGGCGGCGTTCGCGGGCTTCACCGGCCTCGTCCTCGCCGTCTTACTCTCTCTCGCGTACTTTTCTCGCGGCGTCCCGCACGCTGAGGGAACCGGCTCCGCCGCGCCCGCCGCGCCCGACGACGCTATCCGCGGCGACGCCTCCGACCCCGACGCTTCCGACACTGACTCCCGAGTCGGTACGCCGGACGACCCGGTTTCGACCCCCGCCGACCCGGCCGATTCCGACGAGTCGGCCGACCCCGACGCCCTCCCGCTGGCCTCTTTTTCGGTCGATTCGACCGACGCGTCGCCGCGACCCGAGCCGCCGACGCTCGCGGCGGGCGACGTTGCGGACGACGCCGACCGCGACGCGGACCCCGACGCTGCGGCCGGTTGTGAGACCGAGACCGACCGGACGATACCCGGCGTCACCGCACGCCCCGCCTCGGCCGTCTCGGAGCGCTCCGCGTCCGCCGACGACCTCCCGCCGCACCTCCTGCTCGCCAACGTCGCGCTCTCGCAGGCGTTCCTCGGCGGCTTCCTCGGCCTCGGCGCGTGGTACGCCGGCGTGCCGGCCGCGGCGCTCGGCCTCTCCGTCACCGGCCTCCCGACGAAGCTCGCTATCGGCGTCGGACTCGGGCTCGCGCTCTACGGGGCGAACCGGGTCGGCTCGTCGGTCAGCGAGCGGTTCGGCATCGCGCCCGACGAGGCGGTCCGCGAGTCGCTGACGCCGCGGACGACCGCGGGCTGGGTGTTCCTGTTCGCGGTCGCGCTCCCCCTCATCGCCGGCTTCGAGGAACTGCTGTTCCGGGGGGCGCTCGTCGGCGCGGTCGCCGCCGGCTTCGACGTGTCGCCGTGGCTCATGGCGGCCGTGTCGTCGGCCGCCTTCGGCGCGGGGCACGGCGCGCAGGGTCGACTCGGCATCATCGTCACCGGCCTCCTCGGGTTCGTCCTCGCGGCGGCGTTCGTCCTCACCGAGAGCCTGCTGGTCGTGGTCGTCGCCCACTACCTCGTGAACGCGCTGGAGTTCGCGGGCCACGAACTGTTCGGCTGGTAGCGGGGTCTCCCTGCGTCGGCGTCGGTGACGACCGCCGAACCACCCGCCGTCGCGGCCGCGGCGCGGGGATGCGTTCAAGTGTCCGCACCACGCGTAGCCGGTATGGACATCGACACGCGGCAGTTGACGCAGGCGGGGCTCATCGGTTATCTGGCGCTCGTCGTCGCGGCGTTCGCCACCGGGAACCCGACGCTCCGGCTCGCCGCCGACGCCGCCTTCGGGCTGACGGCGGTTCTCCTCGGCGTCGTCACGCTCCGGATTCCGGTCGACAGTCAACTCAAATACGTCGCCGGCGGCGGCTTCCTCCTCGCCGGCGTCTCGCAGTTCGCCGAGCTCGCGACCGGCGTCCAGTCGGTCGGACTCGCGAGCACGCTGTTCCTCCTCGCCGGCCTGCTCGGCTACCTCGCGCTCCGCCGCGAGACCGACGCGATGCCGTTCTGAGGGGCGGTCCGCAGAATTAGATTCCTTCGGACTTCCGGAGCGCCTCGACCACGTCGTCTGGCGCGGCGCTCGGGCCGTCTTTCACGCGGTGGTCGGGGACGACGACCGGGACCGGGTTCGCCGCGAGCGCCTTGCGGACGACGCGCTCCGAGTCGTCGTCCTCGGGGTCGAGGCCGGCCATGCGGACGAGGAGCGCCACGTCGACCGAGTCACCCCGCGGGACGTTCCGAAGCGACTCCAGCACGCTTCGCTGGTCGGTCGGGACGGTCAGTCCGATGGGGACCGACGAGAGGTCCGTCTGGCCCCGGTCGATGGCGGCCAACACGGCGTCGAGGTGGTCGTGGTCCGACTCGGCGTCCGCCGGCAGCGAGTCCGGAAACGAGACGTCGATGACCTTCCCGCTGACCACGCCGACCTGCACGGGGCGGCCGAGCGTGGACGATTCGCGCGCGTAGATTCCCGAGACGGGCATACGTTCGGCTCCCGTCGCCGGACGCTTGACCCTTCCGGCGACCGCGTGCGGTTGGGGTGACTGCGCTTGGTTCGGGTGGCCGATACCTCGCCGTGCGCTCTCGCCCGCGCGCACGTGAGAGACGGTGAGTGTCCCCGCCGACGCAAGTCTTATGTACAGATACGTGCGTTAGTGTACATCAATGAACGCTAGTGGAGACGAATTAGCTCCCGACGTGCGCGCCATCTTGGAGGCCGCGCGGGAGCGACCCGGCGGGGAGACGCGCGTGTCGGTCGACGCGCGGTCGTTCCCCGAGGCCGTGGCCGAGACGGAGGCCGCGGGTCGGGTCCCCGTCATCGCCGAGGTGAAGCCCACGAGTCCGACGACCGAGGGCGTCCGCGAGGACGACCCGGTCGAACTGGCCCGCGAGATGGTCGCCGGCGGCGCGACGGCGCTGTCGGTCCTCACCGAACCCGAGCACTTCGGCGGCTCCGCCGAGTCGCTGCGGCGCATCCGCGAGGCCGTCGACGTGCCCGTGCTCCGCAAGGACTTCATCATGAACGAGGCCCAACTGGACGTCGTCGAGTCCGACCTCGTGCTCCTCATCGCGCGGTTCGTCGGCGAGGACCTCCCGGCCCTCGTCGAGGCGGCCCGCGACCGCGGCTTCCAGCCGCTCGTGGAGGTCCACACGCGCGAGGAGTTCACGGCGGCGCTCGCGGCCGGTGCCGACATCGTCGGCATCAACAACCGCGACCTCGGGAAGCTGGAAGTCGACCTCGGCACGTTCGAGGAACTCGCGCCCGAAGCGCCCGAGGACGTGCTTCTCGTGGCCGAAAGCGGCGTGCAGACGGTCGACGACGCGCGGCGGATGCGCGAGGCCGGTGCCGACGCCCTCCTCGTCGGGACCGCCATCATGGACGGCGACGTGCGACAGAACACGGAGACACTCACACAATGAGCGCAGACGGCAAATTCGGCGACTACGGCGGACAGTACGTTCCCGAGGCACTCATGCCGGCCATCGAGGAACTGACCGACGCGTACGAGCGGTACGTCCTCGACAACGAAGACGGCTTCATGGACGACTTCCGCGCGCGACTGCGGGACTTCGGCGGGCGACCGACGCCCCTCCAGCGCGCGGACCGACTCTCGGAGCGCTACGACCGCGAGGTCTACCTCAAGCGCGAGGACCTGCTGCACGGCGGCGCGCACAAGCTCAACAACGCCCTCGGGCAGGTCTTACTGGCGAAGTACATGGGCAAAGAGCGCATCATCGCCGAGACCGGCGCGGGCCAGCACGGCACCGCCACGGCGATGGCCTGCGCGCACCTCGATATGCCCTGCGAGATTTACATGGGCGAGCGCGACATCAACCGCCAGCGCCCCAACGTCTTCCGGATGAAGCTCAACGGCTCCGAGGTGAACCCCGTCACCGTTGGCCGCGGCACGCTCAAGGAGGCCATCTCCGAGACGATGCGCGACTGGGCGACCAACGTCGAGGACACCCACTACGTCATCGGCTCCGTCGTCGGCCCGCACCCGTTCCCGAGCATGGTTCGGGACTTCCAGTCGGTCATCTCCGAGGAGGCCCGCACGCAGGCCAGAGAGAAACTCGGCCGGCTCCCCGACGCCGTCGTCGCCTGCGCGGGCGGCGGCTCGAACACGATGGGCGCGTTCGCCGAGTTCGTCGACGACGAGGAGACCGCGCTCTACGCCGTCGAGGCCGGCGGCTCGACGCTCGAAGTGGACGAGGAAGCCGGCGTCGCGCCCAACTCGGCGTCGCTCACGACCGGGTCGGAGGGCATTCTCCACGGCGCGCGCACCCGGCTCTTGCAGGACCGCGACGGCCAGATTATGGAGTCGCACTCGGTGTCGTCCGGCCTCGACTACGCCGGCGTCGGCCCCGAACTCGCACACCTCGTGGACACCGGCCGCGTCACCGCCGTCAACGTCGACGACGACGCGGCGCTGACCGCATTCCACCGGCTCTCGCAGATGGAGGGCATCATCCCCGCGCTGGAGTCGGCCCACGCGTTCGGCTACCTCGAATCGGTCGTCGGTCCCGACGCGCCCGACGCCGAGAACGCGGACGACCTCGGCGAGTACGTCGTGGTCAACGTCTCCGGTCGCGGCGACAAAGACCTCGAATCGGCCATCGAGGAGACCTACGAGCGCGACATCGATATCGCGCCGAACATGGACGAGTTCACGGGGGGCCTGTGATGTCGCTCGAAGACGCCTTCTCCGACGGCCCGGCGTTCGTCCCCTATCTCGCCGCCGGCGACCCCGACTACGAGTCCTCGCTCGAATACGTCGAGGCGCTCGAACGCGGCGGCGCGGACGTCATCGAACTCGGGCTTCCGTTCTCGGAGCCCATCGCCGAGGGGCCGACCATCCAGAACGCGGTGGTTCGGTCGCTCGAAGGCGGCATGACGCCGACGCGCTTCTTCGAGTTCGTCGAGGACCTCGACGTGTCGGTGCCGCTGGTCTGTATGACCTACTACAACCTCATCTATCGCTACGGCGATGAACCCGGACCGCGGCCGTTCGTCGAGAAGGCCGCCGAAGTCGGCATCGAGGGCTTCGTCGTGCCCGACCTGCCGGCCGAGGAGGCCGGCCCGCTCCGCGAGGCCTGCGACGAGTTCGGCCTCGACCTCGTGTTCATCGTCGCGCCGACGACCCGCGGCGAGCGCCTCGACCGCATCATGGAACAGGTCTCGGGCTACGTCTACGTGCAGGCGCGCCTCGGCACGACGGGCGCGCAGTCGAGCGTCTCCGACCAGACCGGCTCGTCGCTCGAACGACTCACCGACTACGACGTGCCCAAGGCGGTCGGCTTCGGAATCAGCAGCGGCGACCACGCCGAGCGCATCGTCGCCAGCGGTGCCGACGGCATCATCGTCGGCAGCGCGCTCGTCGACATCGTCGCCGAGGGCCACGAGAACGGCGACGACGCCGAAACGGTCGCGGACCGACTCGAAACGCTCGCCCGCGAACTCAAAGACGGTGCGGTAGCGGGCGCGTCGCAACGCCCACCGCATCCGGAACGCACATAACTGCTCTGCCACCCTTTCTCATACATGAACACCGACATCGGACTCTCCGCACGACTCGACCGCATCTCCACAGACGGGCGATACCTCATCGTCCCGATGGACCACGGCATCACCCTCGGCCCGGTCACGGGCCTCGTCGATATCGAATCCACTATCGACGGCATCACGCGCGGCGGCGCTGACGCCGTCCTCACGCACAAGGGGACCGCGCCGCGCGTCCACCCGAACAAAAACGGCAAAGGCTACATCGTCCACGTAAACGGCTCGACGGACATCGGCCCGGACGAAAACGACAAGCGACTCACCGGAACCGTCGAAGACGCCCTCCGCGTCGGTGCCGACGCCGTCTCCTTCCATATCAACGTCGGCTCGGACTACGAGCCCGACCAGATGACGCAGCTCGCTGACCTCTGTTCTCGCGCCGCCGACTTCGGCGTGCCCGTTCTCGCGATGTCCTACGCCCGCGGCCCCGGCATCGACGAACAGGACCCCGAGGCGCTCGCCCACGCCGTCCGCCTCGCCGAGGAGGTCGGTGCCGACGTGGTGAAGACGGCATACAGCGGCGACGCGGAGTCCTTCGGTCGCGTCGTCGAGGCCACGCGCCTGCCGGTCGTCATCGCCGGCGGCAGTCGCGGCACCGACCGCGAGACGGTGGAGATGGTCCGCGGCACGATGGACGCCGGCGCGGCCGGCGTCTCCATGGGTCGGTCCATCTTCCAGCACGAGAACCCCGAGGCCATCACTCGCGCCGTCAGCGCCGTCATCCACGACGACGCAGATGTGGACACCGCGCTCGAACGCGCCGGGCTCGGCATCGAGGCGTAACGCGACTCGCGATTCGCGGCGTTCCGACGGGGTTCTGTTTTCCCGACACCGCTGGCCTACAACTAGATACCCGCCGAGCGCGAACGCTACCCATGCGCGTCACCATGTGGGGGTTCGCGGTCGAGGTAGACGACCGACGTATCGACTGTGCTGCCGACTCGCTCCGAAACCAACTCGTCGAGTACGAACGCGGGGAGCGCCGCGAGTTCGACGTTGACGTGCGATTTCCCGACTCCTTTACCGGCGACGTGATGCGCGTGATGGCGTCGATTCCGTACGGCGAGACCCGAACGTACGGCGAGGTTGCGGCCGAACTCGACAGCCACGCGGTCGCCGTCGGACAGGCCTGCGGACGGAACCCGGTCCCGCTCGTCGTCCCGTGCCACCGCGTCGTCGGCGCGGACTCCCTCGGCGGCTTCTCCGCGGCCGGCGGCGTCGCTCTGAAGCGCGCGCTTCTCGACCACGAGCGCGGCGCGGTCCAGACGGGGCTGGACCGATTTGACTGATTTCATATCGCCGTAATCGGTTTATTGACTGTCGAACCGGCCGGGCGCTGTCGTGGTCGGTGTGGTGCGAGCGCCGTGCGCGCACCCAAGAATCGGTTTCTCCAGGTTCTGACGCGTCGTTCGCGGAACCGCGTTCGTGACGCGGTTCAGTTGTCTGGCCGGTCGTTGTCGGATTCCGCGGATAGAGTGAGAGAACGACGTTCGACCGGCCGCGACCCCCGTCTTCCAGCCTCGAACCCGGAGTTCTACACCCGAGACGGGGTCCCACGCGGTCGATTTCAGCGACCTTCTCGGTACGGGTGTGCGGTGCTGACGAATCGCCTCCGTCGTCGCTCTCGTGGTGTCGGCGGTTGATTCGGTGTGGCCGCTGTGTTCTATTTCCGTGGATTGGCGAGCTCGATGACAGAAACACCGATGACGACGCATTCACGAGTCACGCGCGACCTGCTGTCTTTCGAGGTTGCAGGCACACTGACCCGAGTCGGGACGACCAAACCGCCGACTCGGTGGGAGTTGAGAGTAACTGAGTGAGGCGAGTCGCCGCTCTCGCTCGACTCGCGTCGGCGGTTGGAATCGTCGTCCGACCGTCGATTCTGCCCCGAATCCACTCTAATAAATCGTATAGCGCGATATGGAATTCTGGTGGGGCGCTCAAGCGTCCCGGCCCGTCGCTGTCCGTTCGCTATCCGCTCGCCGTCCGTTGGTTCATTCGCCACGTTCAAGCCCGCCCACCGAGTGAAGTCGATAATGACACGAAGCGTCTGGCTCAAAGCCGACGACGCGGTCGGCGACTGGGAGACGCGGAAGCGACGCATCACGGCCGGACTGGAAGCCGGCGTCGACTGGGTCCTCGTCGACGAGGCCGACGTCGAGCGGGTGCGCGAACTCGGCGACGTCAACGTCGCCGCGTTCCGGACCGACGCGGACGTCCACGTGATGGAAGCAGAGGAAGACGACGGAGAGCCCGCAGCGCTCGCCGACGCCTACATCGTCGGCAAGGACGGCGAGGGCGACGCGACCGTCGAACTCCCCTCGGACTTCTCCGGGTCTGCCGACCTGACGACGCTCCGCCGCGGCGACGACCTCGCAAACGGCTCGTACGTCCGCATCCTGAGCAAGGACTACGAGGCGTTCGCCGAGGAGGCCGCCCGCGACGGCGATTACACCATCGTCATCGGCGAGGACTGGACCATCATCCCGCTGGAGAACCTCATCGCCCGCATCGGCGAGGAGACCGACCTCATCGCGGGCGTCACGACCGCCGAGGAGGCCAAGACCGCCTTCGAGACGCTCGAACTCGGCTCCGACGGCGTCCTCCTCGACAGCGACGACCCCGACGAGATTCGAAAGACCGTCGAGGTCCGCGACGAGGCCGAACGCGAGTCGCTCGACCTCGTCTGGGCCGAGGTCACGGAGGTCGAACGCACGGGCATGGCCGACCGCGTCTGCGTCGATACGGGCACGATTATGGACCACGACGAGGGGATGCTCGTCGGTTCGATGGCCCGCGGCCTGTTCTTCGTCCACGCCGAGACGGCGAAGTCTCCGTACGTCGCGTCTCGGCCGTTTAGAGTCAACGCCGGCGCGGTCCACGCCTACGCGCGGACCCCCGACGGCGGCACGGTCTACCTCTCCGAACTCGAAAGCGGCGACGAGGTACAGCTCATCGACACGAACGGCAACACCCGCGAGGCCATCGTCGGGCGCGTGAAAATCGAAAAGCGGCCGATGTTCCGCATCTCCGCGGACTACGAGGGCGACCGCGTCACGACGCTCCTCCAGAACGCCGAGACAATCAAGGTCCACACCCGAGAGGGTCGGACCGCGGTCACCGACCTCGAACCCGGCGACGAGATGCTCATCTACTACGAAGACACGGCGCGCCACTTCGGTGAGGCTGTCGAAGAGAGCATCATCGAGAAGTAACGGACGGAACGCGTTTTTTCGGACTCGAACGCAGCGTCGCGCGCAGCGGCGGGCGTTCGTCGACGTTCTCTATCCTTCGACCGTGTACCATTCGAGCTCCGTCGCACACCACGGACAGAAGTCGAGGTTCCGGTCGAGTTCGCCGCCGCAGACCGGGCAGGTCGGCTCGCCGTTCGCGTTGCGGCCGCGCGGGCGGCTTCCGACGCGGTAGGCGTCGAGCGCGCTCAGAAACAGCAGTCCGAGGACGGGGAACAGCACCTCTCTGGGAAGCGAGTCCACCGTCACGGTCGCCGGGTCGGTGAACGTCGAGAGCAACACCAGTCCCGCGCCGACGACGAAGGTGAACCACGCGATTGCGCGTCGCCACTCGCGGAGGTAGACGTGGCCCGCCCCGGCGATTCCGAGCGAGGCACCAACCACGCCGACGAGGGCGGCGACGAACGCGCGACGACGAGCATCGGGCATCGTTCGTTGGCGTCGTCGTCCGCGCTCTTAAACGTCTGGATTGTCGGACAGTCAGCAACTCACTACCGAATCCCGCTGATGGCGTCTGAAACTCTCGAATTCGAGTTGTTCGACCTCAGTCGGTCGTCGTCGCGTCTTCCGAGGGTTCGGAGCGCTCCGACGCCGCGGCCGCCTCGGTCCCGTCGAACGGCTCGTGTTCGACGGCGAACTCGCGGTTCGCGCCGTCGGCCGACGCCTCGACCGACGACACTCGGTACAGACGGATGCGGCGCTCCTGTTTCGTCACGACCGGGAAGTCGTAGTGTTCGGCGTCGTGACCGGGGCGCTCGTCGCGGCCGGCGACGAACTCGCGGTGGGCGTCGAGTCGGCGTTCGACCTCCGCGCGCGAGCGTTCCGGGAGGTCGTCGAGTCGGCGTTCGAACCCCGAGACGAGGTCGGCGTCGAGGTCGTAGCCGACGGAGTCCCGGCCGGCGAGCATGGCCGCGAGCGTCGTGGTCCCGGTGCCGACGAAGGGGTCGAAGACGGTGTCGCCGTAGACCGAGTACATCCGAATCAGGCGCAGCGGCAGTTCGACGGGAAACGCCGCCGAGCGCTCTCTGGCCCCCGAATCGAGGCGCTGGTCGGTCCCGCCGAACTCCCAGAGGTCGGAGAACCAGCGGTTGCGCTCCTCCCAGAAGAAGGCGCTCTCGTAGCGCCGGTCGTCGCCCGGCGGGAACGACCGCGGGTCGCCCTTCCGAACCACCAGCACGTACTCGTGTTCGAGGGTGACGTAGGCGTTCGTCGGGAGCGTCCCCGACCCCATGAACTTCGTCAGGCGGTTCGTCGGCTTCCGCCAGACGGCGTCCGGAAGCGGCGTCAGTCCGCGCTCGCTGAGCGCCGTGAGCACGCGGGCGTGGTTGGGGTACTGGCGAAACGACCCGTCGAGGCTCCGGGTCGCGTCACCGACGTTCACGCAGGCGACCCCGCCGGGCGCGAGCACGCGGGCCACCTCGTCCCAGACGGCGTCGAGCTGTTCGTGCATCGCCTCGAACGCGGCGTCGCCGTCGCCCGCGTCGAGCGCCGCGTCGACGGCGTCGTCGCGCGCCGAAAAGAGGTCGTCCCACATCTCTATCATGGGGTAGGGCGGCGACGTGACGACGAGGTTCACGCTCTCGTCGGCGAGTCCGGTGTCGGCGGCGTCGCCCACCGTGAGGGCGTGCGTCGTGCGCATCGTACGGACGTATTTCCCCCGAAACAAAACCCTTCGCCTCGGCGCGGGGACGGCCGCCGCGGTGCCGTCGGCTCGTGCGGTTCGATTCTACCGTGACCCGTCGCGTCGAGCGCCGCCGCTGGCGGGCGAATAAGCGGAAATCGAGACGCTCGTCCGGGTCGAACCGCGGTTCGGCGCGGGGGTCCGACTCGGTCCTCAGACGAGGCCGAGGTTCTCCTCGGCTTCGAGGAGTTCGTGGTAGCGGTTGCGGATGGTGACCTCGGAGATGTCGGCCACGTCGCTGACGGCGGCCTGCGTCGTCTTCTCGTTGGTGAGGAGGGCGGCGGCGTAGACGGCGGCGGCGGCGAGGCCGACCGGCGACTTACCCGAGTGGACGCCCTTCTCCTTGGCGTTCTTCAGGAGTTGGCGCGCGCGCATCTTCGACTCGTCGGAGAGGCCGAGCTCGCTGGCGAACCGCGGGACGTACTGCTCGGGGTCGGCGGGCTTGACTTCGAGCGAGAGTTCGCGGGCGATGTAGCGGTAGGTGCGGGCGACCTCGCTCTTCTCGACGCGCGAGACCTCCGCGATTTCGTCGAGCGAGCGCGGGACGCCGGCCATGCGGGCGGCGGCGTAGGTACACGACGTGGCGACGCCCTCGATGGAGCGACCGGGCAGCAGGTCGTCGTCGAGCGCGCGGCGGTAGATGACCGAGGCGGTCTCGCGGACGTTCTCGGGGAGGCCGAGCGCCGAGGCCATGCGGTCGATTTCACCGAGCGCCTGCTTGAGGTTGCGCTCCTTGGAGTCGCGGGTGCGGAACCGCTCGTTCCACTTGCGGAGCCGCTGCATCTTCTGGCGCTGGCGCGCGCCCAGCGAGTTCCCGTACGCGTCGCGGTCGCGCCAGTCGATGTTGGTCGACAGGCCCTTGTCGTGCATCGTGTTGGTCGTCGGCGCGCCGACGCGGGACTTCTCGTCTTTCTCGCGGGCGTCGAACGCGCGCCACTCGGGGCCGCGGTCGACGGAGTCGGCGGTCACGACGAGGCCGCAGTCGTTACAGACGGTCTCGCCGTGTTCGTCGTCGGTGACGACGTGACCGCCGCACTCGGGGCACTGAAGCGTGTCGCCCTTCGTCTCTTCCTGTTCGGTCTCGGCCTCCTGTCGGCCGTTCTGCGTGTTTCGTTCCTGCTCCTGTGCGCCGGGGTTTCGGGTCCAGATTCGTTCACTC
The DNA here is from genome assembly GCF_003383015.2 of Haloferax sp. Atlit-48N. NCBI lineage: Archaea > Methanobacteriati > Methanobacteriota > Halobacteria > Halobacteriales > Haloferacaceae > Haloferax > Haloferax sp. Atlit-48N. The sequence goes on from NZ_CP137689.1 coordinate 742,183, forward strand.
ATGGATACGACGGCGGGTGCTCCGGGAATGGGTGGTTAGAGGCGGCTAGAACCCGGATGCTGTCCGTAACACCAGCAACCGCAGACGACCGCATAAATGGTTTGGTATCGCTTTCGGCAAGCGGCGGCGTTCACCCGTGCGAGGCCATCACACGAGTGATTGAGGTTCGTGAGGGATTCGAGACCTCGCCGGCGACTCATCGGTGACGCCCCGCCGGCGTCCCGGCGGCCGACGACGCGACACATACTTTTCACGAAGGTGCGTTGCTACGACTACACATGGCCGCGACCCCCCGCGTCGTCTCGCTCGCGCCGAGCGCGACAGCGATTCTCACCGCCGCCGGTCTCGACGCCCACGTCGTCGGGGCGACCGTTCACTCGTCGACCGACAAGCCGGTCGTCGGCGGCTGGCTGAACCCCGATTTCGACCGGGTCGACGACCTCGACGCCGACGCCGTCTGCACCTGCGACGACCTCCAGTCGGACGTCGCGACGGCGGCCCGCGACCGCGGCTACGACGTGGTTCACGTCGCGCCCGCGACGCTCGACGAGGTGCTCGACTCGTTTCCCGTCGTCTGCGACGCCGCGGGCGACGCCGGCGCGGGGGCGGCGCTCGCCGACGACTGCCGCGACCACCTCGCCCGCGTCGCCGACGCGGTCGCCGGCCGCGACCGCCCGGCCGTCTACTGCGAGGAGTGGGCGGACCCGCCGATGGCCGCGGGCAACTGGGTTCCCGACCTCGTCCGCGTCGCCGGCGGTACCGCTCCGCTCGTCGCGCCCGGCGAGCGGTCCGCCGAAGTCGACCCCGAGACCGTCGCGGCCGCCGACCCCGACCACGTGGTTCTCCATCCCTGCGGAAAAGGCGAGCGCGGCGACCCCGAGGCGTTCGACGCTCGCGGGTGGAATCTCGACGCCGCGGTCCACGCCGTCGACGACTCGCTTCTCAATCAGCCGAGTCCCGCCGTCGTCTCGGGCGTCGACCGCCTCGCGCGGCTGTTGCACCCCGACGCCGACCTCCCCGAGCCGTGGGCGGCCGCGTCCGAGACTGCGACCGCGACCCCGACCGAATCCGACGAAGGGAAATAACCGGGCGACGCGCTTCCGACATGGACATCGCGGTCGGAAGCGGCAACCCGGTGAAGCGGCGCGCGGTCGAACGAACCTGTCCCGACGCCTCCGTGGCGGCGGTCGCCGTCGACTCGGGCGTCTCCGAACAGCCGACGGGCCACGACGAGACCATCGCGGGCGCGGTCACCCGCGCGGAACGAGCCCTTGACGCGGGCGACTACGACTTCGGCGTCGGCATCGAGGGCGGCGTGGCGGCCTTCTCGGCCGGCGACGGCACAGACGAGACCGACCTGTACCTCGTGATGTGGGCGGCCGTGACCGACGGCGAGCGCGTCGGTCGCGCGGCGGGACCGAGCCTCGCGCTCCCCGCCCGCATCGCGGACCGCATCGACGCGGGCGAGGAACTCGGCCCGGTGATGGACGACGTGCTCGGCACCGACGATATCGCGAAAAACGAGGGCGCGGCGGGCGTGTTCACCGGCGGCCGCCTCACTCGAACCGACGCGCTCGAATCGGCCGTCACGGGCGCGTTCGCGCCGTTCCGGTGTGAACTGTACTGAGTCGGACTGAGCCGACTGCGCACGTCACTTCGAGTCGGCGAGTTCGTGTTCGCGGTCGCGCACCTCGGCGCTCTCTTCGACCGCGGTCGTCAGCGAGACGTTGAGCGACAGCATCGAGCCGACGCCGCCGACGATGGTGACGGCGTTTTTCACCGCGTGGTCGAGGACCGCGGCGGCGAGCGCGGCGGCGGGCGTGACCGGCGCGAGCGCGGCCATGAACACCGTGAAGGCGATTTCGTAGAGGCCGACGCCGCCGGGCGAGAGCGGAAGCACCTTCGCGAGGTTGCCAACGCTCACGGCGAAAAACGAGACGCCGACGAGCACGACGGGGTCGATGTCGACGCCGAGCGCGAGCAGGACGACGACCGCGGTCACCACGTCGACGGTCCAGATGGCGAGGCTCGTCAGACCGACGCGGCCGAAGGCGGCGCGGTTGCCGGCGACCGCCTGCAAGTCGGAGACGAACTGCTCGATGACGCCCGCGACGAGTTCGACGTAGGAGTCAGACGAGAACCGGCCGACGAACGCCCGGACGACGTTCCGGTCCGCGCGGGCCGACAGCGCGATGCCGAGGACGCCGAGGATGGCGACGACGCCGACGCCGGTGGCGACGTAGGCGACGGTGCGCACGTCGTCGGCCGACACGTCGACCGAGCCGCCGCTCACGCCGGTCGCGAGCACGGTGGCGATGTCGTCGAGGCCGCCGGTCGCCGCGAGGCCGACGAGGACGACGCCCGCGAGCCCCGCGATGGTGAGCAGGTCGAAGACGCGCTCGACCGCCAGCGACGCGAAGCCCGAGGGGTACGGGATGTTCCGGCGCGCCTTCACGACGTAGGCGCGCACGGCGTCGCCCGCGCGGGCGGGGAACACGAGGTTCCCGGTCTGACTGATGAATATCGCCCCCGTGAGGAAGCCCGCCTTCTCGCGGTAGCCGAGTTCGCGGAGGATGTCGCGGTAGCGAATCCCCCGGAGCGGCCACGAGACGACGTAGATAATCGCGGCGGCCGCGACGAGCGCGGGGTCGGCGTCGCCGAGCACCGAGATGACCTCCGAGGGGTCGATGTACAGCGTCATCAGCGCGAGCGCGAAGACGGTCAAAAGCAGGCCGGCGACGATGGTCACCCGGCGGGTGATGCGCGGCCGGACCGTGAGCTGCCACCACGTCCGGAGAATCTGGCTTCCCATCCCGAGGACGTCGCGGACGAGGTCGACTTTCGTGTCGCCTTTCGGCTCCCAATCGACGGGGAACTCGGCGACTCGGAAGCCCGCGCGCTGCGCCCGGACGAGCATCTCCGTGTCCCAAAACCAGTGGTCGTCTTCCACGTCGTCTCGGAGCGCCTCGAACGTCTCGCGGCTGAACGCCTTGAAGCCGCACTGGTGGTCTCGGAGGTCGGAGCGGAGGAACAGGCGGACGAGGCCGTTGTAGACGCGGCTCGGCACGCCGCGTTTCGGCGGGCGGTCGGCGACGCGGTCGGGCATCCAGCGCGACCCGGTCGCGGCGTCGTACTCGCCGGAGCGGACGCGCTCGACCAGCTCTTCGAGGTGGCGCATGTCCGTGGCGAGGTCCGTGTCGAAGTAGACGAGCGTGCCGCCGTGGGCGGCCTCGAAGGCGCGTTCGAGCGCACCGCCGCGGCCGAGGCGGTCGTCGCTGTGGTAGTGGCGAATCCGGTCGTCCTCGGCGGCCAGCCGGTCGGCTATCGCCGGCGTCTCGTCGTCGCAGCCGTCTTCGGCCACGATGACCTCGAAGGCGTCGGCGGGGAGGAACGATTCGAGCGTCTCGACGGTGACGCGGACCGTGTTCTCGATGGTCCGCGCCTCGTTGTAGGCGGGGAGGACAACGCTCACTTCGACGCCGGCCGCGGTTGCGGCGGTCGGGCGTCGTTCTGTCGGGCGACCCATTGTCGTCGTATGGCCGCTATCCGCGTATGAATTTTCTGTCTTGGAGTCGGTACGCTCCGCTTAGACGGAAGTTCGGAGCGCTCGCGCGTTCGACGGCGTGCCGGTCTCCCCCGACTGTCTCCCCGTTGATGTGTCCGCGTTGCGTGGCTGTTAGGCGACTGTACCTGCGACGGCGCGGTGGGGCCTCCCCGAGGGCTCGTTTTTGGGGAAAATCGCAAGACGGCGACGTGTTAAGCTCCCGTACCAAACCCCTGATAGGCGTCTCGTCTCTCTGTGTAGGTATGAGCACGACCGCCTCCGCCGCCGCGGTCGAGGGCGAAGCCCCCGACACCAAACCCAGCCTCTCGGAGAAACAGCGCCGCATCCTCGACTACCTCCGCTCGAACGCCGGCGCGAAGACGTACTTCAAATCCCGCCTCATCGCCGACGACCTCGACCTCTCCGCGAAGGAGGTCGGCGCGAACATGCGTCCCATCCTCGACGGCGACTTCGACGTGACCGTCGAGAAGTGGGGCTACTCCTCCGGCACGACGTGGAAGGTGACCGTCTGAGCCCCCGCTGACGCTTCACTCTGCCCCGCCGCACGCCGTCTCCGGCGTGCACCCCGGCGCGTCCTCCCTCGCGCCACCACGCACGGAACGCCGTCGTCTCCCACCCCACGTCGTTCCATCCCTGTTTTTTCGGGTTTTTTCGCGTCCCAGCGCCGCCGCTGAATGTTCTGGTTCCGAATCGACGGAGCAGCGCCGGCACCGACTCCCGGCCCGGTCAGGGGTCGAAGCGGATGAGTTCGGCCGCGTCGTCAGCGAACGCCGCGGCGTCGGAGCCGAAGGAGTCGGCGTAGCGAATCAGCAGCGTGATAACCGTCTCAGGGTTGCGGACCGCGTAGCCGTCCTCGCGCGAGAGGAGGCCCACGGCGTCGAGTTCCTTCGCGTAGGTGCTCACCGTCGCCCGCGAGACGCCCAGTCGGGCGGCGAGTTCGCTCCCCGTCGCCGCGGGGTCGCGAAGCAGGTGGACGAGCATCCCGCGCGGCGTGTCGCGGCGCAGGTAGCCGAGGGTGACCTGCTCGAACTCCGAGAACCGGCCCGCGGGGAAAAACCGCTTGTAGTCGCCGTCGCGGCTGACTTCGAGGGTGTCGTCGTCGACGAGGTTCCGAAGGTGGTACTGCGTCTCGCCGGTTCCCAACTGGAGGTCGTCGCGGACCTTCGAGAAGTGCGCGCCGGGCGTCGACGCGACGTAACCGACGATGGCGTCCCGCGCGTCGCTCGACCCCGACGAGTCGTCCTCGCCGTCGTCGCCGCCCCCGAGGCCCACGAGCGGCGTGGCGGCCCCGAGCGCGGCGAATCGACGGAGGGTCGCGCGCTTGTCTTCGTCTACCCGGCGGTTCGACATCTACCTCCACATACGAGACGGCGCGAAGAAAAGGGCTTCGGCGTGTACACCCGTCTGAATCCGGGACGGTCAGTCGATGCGACTATTCGAGGTCCTTCTCGAAGGACATCTCGCTTTCGTCGTCGTCGGCCTCGTCGGCGGCCGGTTGGCCGTTGCCCGCGGAGTTCGCGTCCGCCGAGCCGTCGGTCGCGGCCGCGTCCCCTGCGCCCTCGCTTTCCGCGACGACCTCGTCGGACGACTTGATGGGCTGTTCGTCCTCGTCGGCCTCGGCGATGACCTCGTCGGGCGACTTGATGTCGTTGACCTCCGCGCCGGCCTTGATGGCCTCGGCCTCCTGTTCGAGCTGTTCGACGTTCATCTCCGCGGCTTGGTCTATCTGGCCGAGGATCTCCTCGATGTCGTCGAGGCCGATGAGCTCGCGGGTCTCCTCGTCGAACTGCTTGCTGGAGAGGCCCTCCATGTCCTGTACGTCGGAGCCGGTGAGCTGTTTGCCGTAGCGGCCGACGAGCGAGGTGAGCTCCTGCGGGAGGACGAACGTCGTCGACTCGCCCTGTCCGATGCGTTCGAGCGTCTCCATGCCTTTGTCGATGATGGCGCGCTCGCCCATCGACTCGGCGGACTTCGCGCGGAGCACCGTCGAGATGGCGTCACCCTGCGCTTCGAGAATCTGCGACTGCTTTTCACCCTGCGCGCGGATGATGTTCGACTGCTTTTCACCCTCGGCCTGCTCGACGGCGGAGCGGCGCTCACCCTGCGCTTCGAGAATCATGGCGCGGCGGCGGCGCTCGGCGGAGGTCTGCTGCTCCATCGCCTGCTGCACGTCGGCGCTGGGGTTGACCTCGCGGACCTCGACGGACTCCACGCGGACGCCCCACTCGTCGGTCGGCTCGTCGAGCTCCTTGCGGATGCGGGCGTTGATTTCCTGGCGCTTGTTGAGCGTGTCGTCGAGTTCCATGTCCCCGAGGACCGCCCGGAGCGTCGTCTGGGCGAGGTTGGAGACGGCGCGCTTGTAGTCGTCGACTTCGAGGAACGCCTTCTTCGCGTCCATCACCTTGATGTAGACGACCGCGTCGGCCGTGACCGGCGAGTTGTCGCGCGTGATGGCTTCCTGCCGGGGCACGTCGAGCGTCTGGGTCCGCATGTCGAACGCGTAGGTCCGAGAGACGAACGGCGGGATGAAGTTGATACCCGGTTCGAGGAGCCGTCGGAACTCACCGAACACCGTGAGCGCCTTCTTCTCGTAGGCGTCCACGATTTCGACCATCTGGTACACCGTCACGATGGCGAGGACGAGCACGAGGAGGCCGACGACGACGCCTCCGATACCCAGCCCCGCTTGGAGGGCAAGTAGGTCCATACGCCCGCCTTGGGTTGGCAGAATGATAAGTATTCGTGTGATACGGGCGTCACGTCGGACGGTTTCGGGGCTGACGGGGCGTCAGATGGCGGTTCGGGTCGGTGGGGGTTCGGGCCGACCGCGGCGTCGTGGCCGGCGGTCAGACGCCTCCCGTGCCCTCGCGTTCGAGTTCTTCTTCGTCTCGCTCCGCGGACTCCTCGTGCCGCCGCGCCCGTTCGCGGGCGAGTTCGCGGTCGATTTCGTCCTCGCCGGGACCGACTCCCTCGACGGTCACGACGTTGCCGCCGCCGGGGTCGACGACGATGACCTCGGTTCCCGCCTCCAGTTCGCCGTGGACCGACCGGGCGACGTAGTAGGGGTTGAAGCCGCCCTCGTCGAGTTTGACCTCGCCGCTGGTCGGCGTGACGCGCTCCGTGACGCGCCCCATCTTGCCCGTCAGCGCGTCCGAGTCGCTCGTCTTCCCTTCTCCCTTCCCACCGTAGATATCGAGCTCTCGGTAGCCGTAGAGCGCGAGCGCGCCGAAGACGAAGACGAGCAGCCCGAGAATAATCGGGCTTGCCAGCGGTGCGATGAGGAGACCGGCCAGCCCCGCCGCGAGGAGGGCCACGCCGAGGACGACGAAGTGCGCGCCGGGGGCGATGGCCTCCGCGAGCGACAGGCCGAGCCCCGCGAGCACGAGCAACAGCGGGAGCGTCTCGGGACTGACGAGACCGGTCTGTAACGGGAGCGGCGGGTATGCCATACCGGGTCTAGGGCCGTCGCCCGATTAAGGATTGAGGGTCGAACGCGGCGCGCGTTCGACGCGCCGGATTCGGCCGCGCTCAGTCGTCGCCGTTCGGGTCGGTCGAGACGGCGTCGTCGTGGACGAACGCCACGGTGTCCTCGTTGGTCGGCTGGACGAGGACGGTCCCCGTGGTCGCGTTCGTCGGCACGGTGAAGACGGTCCAGACGTGCGCGTCATCGCCCGGGGCGAACAGCCCGCCGTTGTCGAAGCCGGTCGCGTTCGACAGCGGTTGGTGCCCGTATCTGACGCCGTCCGATTCGAACACGAGCGCCGACTGCGACAGGGTTCCGGGCGAGTCGCCGGTGGCCGTCGCGTTGAAGCCGACGACGACGAACCGCTCTCCCTCCGGCGGGGCGTACGTCTGATTGCCGACCCGAAGCGTGTCGGTCGTTTGGGCGTTCCACCGGGCGACCACGTCGGCCGAGTCGGCGCTCGCACTCGACAGGGCGGAGACGGAGACGCCGTGGTCGCCCCCGGAACCGCCGCCGCTCGACCCGCCGAGTCCGTCCAGCATCGGCCCGAGCACGGCGACGGAGCCGAGCGCGAGGACGAGCAAGAGGACGGCGACGACGACGACGCGAACGCTCGGCGGCGACCCGGATTTCAGGTCGTCGACCGACGACGGAAGCCTGTCGCGGAGCGAGCCCGCCGAGGAATCGCCGCCACCGCCGTCACCGCTATTGCCGCCGTTATCGCCGTCACCACCACCGGCGTCGCCACGGCCGTCGATGAGCCCGGCGAGTCGCTCGCGGACGGCGGCTATCGGGAGCGACGCCAACGCGTCTTCCACGGGTTCGGGCAGGTCGAACGGCAGGCCGAACTCGACCTCGGCGGTCTCGAACACGTCGCCGTCGGTGTACTGCTTGACGGTCTGTTCGAGGCCCTCGTCGGCGACGGTCTCGCCGAGTTCGTCGCGGTCGAACAGCGTCACGTCGTGGTTCGTGGCGAACCCGCGGACCGCGTCAGCGAACTCGCCCTGCGTGGCGACGACGACGGTGTCGACGCCGCGCTTTTTCGCGTGCGCGACGAAGCCCTTGATGTGCTCGGTTTCGACGGTCGTCTCGACGGTCGGAAGCACGAGCATGAGTCCCTTCGTGCCGTCGCCGCGCTGGCCCTGCACGAGGTTTCTCCCCTCGCCGCGGGGCTGAGCGTTCGTCTGCCAGTTTCGCTGCGTCCAGAGGTCCGAGAGAAAGCGGACGAACTTCGTCGGTTCGAGTTCGACGAGTCTCGTCACTGTTCGCGTCCCTCCGGGCCGTCGGGGGCGGGTCGTCGGTCGTGTCCGCGTCGTCGGTCGTGTGTCATCTTGTCGTCTGGGTGTTCGTCGGCGTCGCGGCCGCCGTGCGGCCGGTTCGGTGCGAAGCACGCGACGGCCGGGAGGGATATCGTCGCCACCGTGGGGTCGCTACCGCGGGTGGGTCCGTCGCGGGCGCGGGCGGCGCGACCACCGGCGTCGGAACCCGGCGTGCCGCGGAGCGCACCGACGCGGCGACCACCACGGGAGGTGTGCGGACTGCGCGACTCAACTCGGCTGGGCCGGGGAGTTGGCGGTGGTTCCCCTCGGGGTCACATAAATCAACAGTCCCGATTATCAAAACGGAAAGTCGGACGGCGGAAGCCGGCTCTCACAGTGGGTCGCGGTCTGCGTCCGGCGGGTCGCTCAGAACGCGCCCGGGTACACGGTGACGACGATGAGTCCGACCGCGAGAAGGACGCCGAGCAGGACGAACACGATGTTCTCCGCCCGCGGCGACTCGGGTTCGATGGGAAGCTGTTCGAACTCGGGCTCGTCGTCGATGATGCCGTCGGGGCCGACGTCGTCGACGCCGAAGCGCCACTCGCCGTCGCCGTCGCCGTCGCCATCGCCATCGCCGTCACCGTCGCGGTCGTCGTCGGCCTCGGGAGAGGGTGCGCGGGACATCGACTCGTGCGTAGGCGTCGCGGCGGGAAAGGGCTACCGCACTCCTACCGGCTGTCGCGGTCGTGGTTGATGACGTCGCCCTCGTAGACGATGCCGCGCTCGGCGTGGAGCGTGACGGTCGCGCCCTGCGCGATGGTCTTCGGCAGCGGCGCGCCCGAGACCATCGGGATGTCGAGTTCGCGCGCGACGAGCGCCGGGTAGCCGGTCATGCCCGCGCGGGCGTCGACGATGCCGGCGAGCTTGTCGGCGTCGCCGTCGAACTCGCCGTCGAACTCGGATGACAGCGCGAGAACCGCGCCCTCGGGGACGTCCGTGAGGTCGCCGTCCTCGGTGCGGTAGAGGGGGCCGGCGACGCGGCCGCCGACGATTTTCCGGCCCGTGGCGACGGGCTCGGCGGCGACGTGGACCTTGAGCATGTTCGTCGTGTTCGTCCCTTCGAGCTCCGTCATCATGCCGGAGAGGACGACGATGGTGTCGCCGGACTCCGCGACGCCGGCGTCGAGCGCGGCGGTGACGGCGTCGTCCATGACGCCCTCGACGCTCGGGCTGTAATCGGCGTACTGCGCCGAGACGCCCCACGAGACGGCGAGCTGGCGGCGCGTCCGGTCGTTCGGCGTGACGGCGACGACGGGCACGCCGGGGCGGAACTTCGCGGTCTTCCGGGCGGTGTAGCCGGACTCGGAGACGGCGACGACGGCCGCGGCGTTCACGTCGCGGGCGAGGTAGCGCGCCGAGCGGGCGAGCGCCTCGGTGCGGGAGCCCTCGTCGGCGGTCGGGACGCGCTGTTCTTGGCTCTCGTCGTACTCGGGGCTGGCTTCGACTTCCTTGACGATGCGGGACATCGTCTCGACGACGCGGACGGGGTGGTCACCGACTGCGGTCTCGCCGGAGAGCATCACGGCGTCGGTGCCGTCGAGGACGGCGTTGGCCACGTCGGACGCCTCCGCGCGGGTCGGGCGGCGCGAGCGGACCATCGAGTCGAGCATCTCGGTCGCGGTGATGACCGGCACGCCCGCGGCCTGCGCTTTGCGGATGGTGCGCTTCTGGATGATGGGCACCTCTTCGAGGGGGCACTCGACGCCGAGGTCGCCGCGGGCGACCATCACGCCGTGGGCCGCCTGGATGATTTCGTCGAGGTTGTCGACCGCGCCGGCGCGCTCGATTTTGGCGATGATGGGAATCTCCGCGCCGAGGTTCTCGAGGGTGTCGCTGATGGTGTAGACGTCCTCCGCGTCGCGGATGAACGAGGCGGCGACGTAGTCGACTTCCTTCTCGGCGGCGAGCTTCAGGTTCTCGTAGTCGGAGTCGGTGATGAGGTCGATATCGAGGTCGACGCCGGGGACGTTCACGCCCTTGCGCGAGCTGAGCTCCCCGCCGGAGACGATGGTCGCGTGGACCGAATCGTCCTCGACGTACTCGACGGTGGCCTCGATGCGGCCGTCGTCGAGGAGGATGGTGTCGCCGGCCTCCGCGGCGGTGATGGAGTACGACAGGCCGACGGCCTCGGGCGTGGCCTCGTCGCCCTCGTAGAAGCGGACCTCGCTTCCGGTTTCGAGGTAGATGTCCTCGTCGATGTCGGCGGTTCGGACTTCGGGGCCTTGCAGGTCGAGCATGGCCGCGAGCGGTTCGTCGGTCGCGTCGTCGACGGCGCGGATGCTGTCGATGACGTCGGACCGGTGTTCGACGTTGCCGTGGCTCGCGTTCATCCGGGCGACGCTCATGCCGGCGTCGGCGAGCCCGCGAATCGTCTCTCGGTCGAACGACGCGGGACCGAGGGTGCAGACGATTTTTGCGTTTCTCATGGCGTCGCCTACGAGTGACTGATAAAAAAGCCCGATGATGAACTCGGTGCCGAGTAACGGGTTCGCATACGTACTCTCTATAGTTCGCCCGTCGAACTGACCGCTCGGGCGGCCTCACGGAACTATAATGGTCGTTTGATAAATTCCTCTGTCGTATCTGACGTATCCCGGGTCGCGGAACTCGTTTCTGTCCGTTCCTTCCCGGAGCGTCACGGGCTCGCCCCCGAGCGCCTGCCGGAACGCAGACTGTTGGTCCGGGGCGAGGTTCTGGTACGAGACGGCCCCCTCGCCCTGCGGGAGGTCGTCGACTCGGGTGACGCTCAGCCTCGCCGTCCCGCTTCCGCCGCCGAGACAGCCCGTCGAGAGGACGAGCGCCGCGGCGAGCAACACGCTGACTCGCATGGACGGCGCTCCAGCGTCGCCGCTCAAATCGGCTCCGGTCTCGGGGCGGGATTCGAGCGCCGAACGCCGGCTCAGTCGGAGACGGTCGTCCGGTAGATGTCGCCGTCGTACCGGACGTAGCCGGGGTCGACGAACTCGTTTCGCGCCGATTCGTTCGGTAGCGCCACCGGCTCGCCGGTCGAGACGGCCTCCGCGAACGTCTCGCGCTGGTCGGGGTCGAGGTTGCCGAAGGCGACCGCGCCCTGTCCCTGCGGGAGTTCGTCCACGCGCTCGACGGTCAGGGTGCCCGCGCCGCCGCCGGTGACCGCGGCGACGACGCCCGCGAACACCGCGAGCGCGACGACGACTCCGACCGCTTCCCGTCTTCCGATTCGCATGGCCGACGCTCGGGGGTCGGCGCAGTTAGGCGCTGTGGTCCGCGTCTGCCACGAGGACGGTATCGGCAGCGACACGGCGCGTCGAAAATATCGGGTCGCGGTCAGTCGCGTATCGGGTCGGAACGGCCGTCTACTGCACCTTCGTGCCGGGGACGGCGTCGCCGTGGGTCGTCAGGATGTCGGCCTCGTCGCCCGCGGCCAACAGCATCCCGTTGGACTCGACGCCGAACAGTTCGGCCTTTTCGAGGTTGGCGACGATGACGACCTTCGAGCCGGAAAGCGAATCGAGGTCGTGAAGCTGCTTGATGCCGGCGACGATTTGGCGCTCTTCGACGCCGATGTCGACGGTGAGCTTGGCGAGTTTGTCCGCGCCGTCGATGCCCTCGGCGGCGACGATTTCGCCCACGCGGATGTCGAGTTCTTGGAACTCCTCGAAGCTGATTCGGTCGTCCGCGATGGGTTCGAAGTCGATGTCGGTGTCGGTGTCAGCGTCCATATCCTCCTCGGCGTCCCCGTCGGACTCGTCGCTTTCGGATTCCGTCTCGGCCACGCGCGCTTCGAGCTTCTCGTTGAGCTCTTCGACGCGCTCGTCTTCGATTTTCTCGAACAGCGCCTCGGGCTCACCGAAGGACGCCGGCGGGGCCTCGAAGGCGTCGTCGACGCCGGTGTCGGCCACCGAGCCGTCTTCACCGAGCTGTTCCCAGAGCGCCTGCATCTTTTCCGGCGCGACGGGGAAGAACAGCACGGCGATGGCCTTCGCGATTTGGACGCAGTCGCGGATGACCTGCGCCGCGGCCTCGGGGTCCTCGTCGGTGAGCTTCCACGGCTCGTTGCGCTGGATGTACTCGTTGCCGAACTGCGCGAGGCGAACGGCGGCGTTGCCGGACTTCCGGACCGAGTAGTCGTTGATGCCGGCTTCGAACTCGTCGATGGCCTCCTCGATGCGGGCTCCGACTTCCTCGGACACCTCCGCGTCCGGCGTCCCCTCGAAGTTGCGGTACGCGAACAGCATCGACCGGTAGAGGAAGTTGCCGACCGTGCCGACGAGTTCGCTGTTCACGCGGTCTTTGAACTTCGACCACGAGAAGTCCACGTCCTGCTGGAAGCCGCCGTTGGTGGCGAGGTAGTACCGAAGCAGGTCGGGGTGGAAGCCCTCGTCGAGGTACTCGTCGGCCCAGACGGCGCGGTTGCGCGAGGTGGAAAAGCCCTTGCCGTTGAGCGTGATGAAGCCGGAGGCCATGACCGCACGCGGTTCGACGTAGCCCGCGCCGCGGAGCATCGCCGGCCAGAACACGGTGTGGTGCTGGATGATGTCGCGGCCGATAATGTGGACGATGTCTCCCGCGTCCTTCCACGCGGCCTCCCAGTCGAAGGTGTCGGCGCCGACGCGCTCCGTGTACTGCTTGGTCGAGGAGACGTACTCGACGGGGGCGTCGACCCAGACGTACAGGACGAGGTCGGAGGTGTCGGACGGCGACGAACTGCCGTCCGACTCGTCGCCCTCGTCACGCCCAGACTCCGTCTGGTCTGCCTCCGAATCCTCGGCGGGTTCGGAGACGCCCGGGTAGTCGATGCCCCAGTCCATGTCGCGGGTGATACACCAGTCTTGCAGTTCGCCCTCGATCCACTCGCGGGGCTGGTTCCGGGCGTTCGAGGTGCCTTCGAGGCGGTCGATGAAGTCTTGCAGGTAGTCTTGGAGGTCGGAGACGGCGAAGAACTTGTGCTCGCGCTCGCGGTACTCCGCGGGGTTGCCGGTGAGCGTCGAGGTCGGGTCTTCGATTTCGCCGGGTTCGAGGTGGCGGCCGCAGCCCTCGTCGCACTCGTCGCCGCGGGCGTGCGCGCCGCAGTACGGACACGCGCCCTCGACGAAGCGGTCGGGGAGCCACTGGTCCGCGTCGGGGTCGTAGGCGACCGGAATCTCCTTTTCGTAGACGTAGCCCTCGGCTTCGAGCGTGCGGACGATTTCCTGCGTCAGTTCGGTGTTCGTCTCGTCGTGGGTGTGGCCGTAGTTGTCGAACTCGATGTTGAAGCGGGGGAACGTCGCCTCGTACTTCTCGTGGTGGCGGAGCGCGAACTCCTCGGGCGTGACGCCCTCCTTCTCGGCGTTGACGGCGACGGGGGTACCGTGCATGTCCGACCCGCTAACGAAGGCCGTCTGCTGGCCGAGTGTTCGCAGCGAGCGACTGTATATGTCGCCGCCGACGTACGTTCTGAGGTGGCCGATGTGGAGGTCGCCGTTCGCGTACGGCAGTCCACACGTCACCACCGCTGGGTTCTCCGTGGGGAAGTCCTCGTGACTCATATATGTCGTGTATCTCGGAAGCGGGCCTAAAGCCCGCCGCTTCGGATGCGTCTGTCTGGCGGTGCGATTCTGCCCCGAGGTTCGCCGGGTCCGACCGTCGTCTCACGTTACCGAGGCGACGATTGGAGGCGGGTCCACCCGCGGCTAAAAGGGAGCGCGCATACGCATGTTGTCGGGGAGACCCGTCGCGGTCACACCGGTACTGAAGCCGAGCGGGCGTATAAATTGTTGGGACGCTCCGGCAACGCTCGGTGTGCTCGGGACGCTTGGGGGCTCGCCCCTCGCCCCAATCAGAGGAACGCCAGCGCGGCCTCGATGCCGATGACGGTCACGACGAGTCGGCCGCAGGAGCCGACGAACGTCGCGGCGGCGAACTTGAGGTAGTCGTCTTCGAGGACTGAAAACGCGTAAATCGAGAGCGTGTCGGGAAAGCCCGGCACGCAGAGCGCGGCCGCGAGCCCGGCGAAGCCCCAGTTCTGTGCGATTTGGACGGCCTTGCGCTCGGTCCAGCCCATCACGTCGACGGGCAACCGTTCGAGCGCCCGCTCGACGTAGCCCGACTCCTTCGTCTGGCGGCCGATGTGGAACGCGAAGACGCTCCCGGCGGCCTTGCCCGCGCCGCTGACGAGGATGATGACCGCCAGCTTCGCGCCGTGGGAGAGGCCGAGGTCGAGCGGCGCGGCGAGGACGATTTCGCTCACGCCCGGGAGGGCGAAGGCGATGAGAAACGAGTAGGCGAAGATGATGACTAGCCCGACCCAGCCGGTGGCCGTCTCGACGAGCGACGAGAGCCACGAGAAGTCGGGGTACAGACTGAGCGTCAGGTCTGCGAGCGATGCGAACGCGGTGAGGGACACACGAGAGGGTCGAAGCCAGTCGGTTGTAAGTTTTCAGGTTCGGACCGGTCAGTTACGCGCCGGTCCCGACCGGAGGTCGTCGAGGTCCGAGAGGAACGCCCGGAGCGACTCGCGGGAGACGTGCGGCATACAGACGATGCGGAGTTCGCCGCTCGCGGTCCGCGAGATGCGCCAGCCGAGGTCGCGGAGCGACTCGAACTGCTCGTCGGGGACGCTCGCGGCGACGAGCGGGAGTTCGGGTTCGACGGCGTCGTAGCCGCGGGCGCGGAGTTCGTCGTAGAGCCAGTCGGCGTTCGCCTGCTGGCGCTCGTAGGCGTCGCGGTAGCCGTCGGGCCAGAGTTCGCGCATCGCGGCGGCCGCGGAGGCGACGCCCGCGCCGCTTCGGGTCCCGGTGAGGCTCGCCTGCGAGGCGGATTCGAGGTACGGCGTATCCACCGCCAGCGAGTCCACGACCGACTTGTCGCGGAACAGCAGGCCGCCGGCGGGGACGACCGCCTGCCCGTACTTGTGGGGGTCGATGGTCATCGAGTCGACGGGGGCGTGGGCGAACGACCACTCGTGGTCGGTGAAGGGGAGGACGAAGCCGCCCCACGCGGCGTCGACGTGCATCAGCGCGCCGGCGTCGTGGGCGACCGCCGTCAACTCGGGAATCGGGTCGACGCGGCCGAACTCGGTCGTGCCGGCGACGCCGGCGACGAGGACGGTGTGGTCGTCGACCGCCTCGCGGACGGCCGCGACGTTCGCGCGGTAGTCGTCGTCGACGGGGGCGATTCGGAGCTCCACGTCGAGCACGTCGGCGGCCTTCTGGAAGCTGAAGTGGATGCTCTCGGGGGCGACGACGTTCGGGTCGTCGTCGCGGGCGTGGTTTCGCGCGGCTCGGATGGCCTGGATGTTGGCTTCGGTCCCGCCGCTCGTCACGTAGCCGTGGGTGGCCGAGAGGCCGGTAATCTCGCCGAGGTACGAGAGTGCGTCTTCTTCGAGGGCGGCGACGGCCTGATAGGTCGCCGGGTCGCCGGGGTTGGTGGCAAAGAACCGCTCTGCGGCCTTTCGGGCGGCCGGGTGCGGTCGGGTGCACATCGAAGAGAGGACGCGGTCGAACTCCTGCGGTGCCGCGCGCTGCATGCATCCCACTATACCCACGCCCAGTATATCGGTTCCGCTCCGGTGCGCCGCGTCGCCCAGCCGACGGCCACCGCTACTGGGTCGAGAAAAGGCGGAACGCGGGTGGTCGGCCCTCGACTTCGACGGACCTCAGCGGACCGAGTCGAGGAGGAGTCGCTGTTCGACGCGCTTGACCTCGTGTTGCACGTCGCGGACGGCGTCGATGTTGGCCGAGATGGAGCTGACGCCCTTGTCGACGAGGAACTGGACCATCTTGGGCTTCGAGCCGGCCTGCCCGCAGATGCTCGTCTTCACGCCGACCTCGCGACACGTCTCGATGGTGTCGCCGATGAGTTTGAGCACCGCCGGGTGCAGTTCGTCGTAGATGTCGGCGACGTGCTCGTTGTTGCGGTCCACCGCGAGGGTGTACTGCGTCAGGTCGTTCGTGCCGAAGGAGGCGAAGTCGATGCCGGCGTCGGCCAGTTCTTCGATGCAGAGCGCCGCCGCGGGCGTCTCTATCATGACGCCCCACTCGCGCTTTTCGGGGTCGATGCCGGCCTCGCGCATGTGCTCTTTCGCCCGCAGCACGTCCTCCGCGTCGTTGACGAGCGGGAACATGACTTCGAGGTTGTCGTAGCCCATGTCGAACAGGCGGCGGAACGCTTGCAGTTCGAGGCGGAACACGCTCGGGTTGTCGAGGCCGCGGCGGATACCGCGGTAACCGAGCATCGGGTTGTGCTCGCGCGGCTCGTTTTCGCCGCCCTCCAGCTGTCGGAACTCGTCCGTCGGCGCGTCGAGGGTGCGGACGCGGACCGGCCGCGGGTAGAACTCCTCTGCGGCCTCGCGGACGCCCGAGACGATTTCGTCCACGTAGGCGCGCTCGCCGTTCTGTTCGATGAACCGCTCGGGGGTCTTGCCGAGCGTGAGTACCATGTGCTCGATGCGGAGCAGGCCGACGCCGTCAGCGCCCGTGGCGGCCGCGCGCTCGGCCGCCTCGGGGATGGAGACGTTGACCTTGACCTCGGTCGCGGTCATCGGCTTGACGGGCGTCTTGGGGCGGGCCTCCTCGACGGGCTGGCGCTGTTTCTCCTCCGGCTCTTCGCCCTCGCGGACGGTTCCCTTGTCGCCGTCGATGGTGACGACCTCGCCGTCTTCGAGGGTCTTCGTCCCGTCGCCGGTGCCGACCACCGCGGGCACGCCGAGTTCGCGGGAGACGATAGCCGCGTGGGAGGTCATCCCTCCCTCGTCGGTGACGATGCCGGCGGCGCGCTTCATCGCGGGCACCATGTCCGGCATGGTCATCTCGGTGACGATGATGTCGCCCTCGGCCACTTGGTCGAGGTGGTCGAGTTTGGTGACGATGCGGGCGCGGCCGGAGGCGATGCCGGGGCTCGCGCCGAGGCCGCGGATGAGCACGTCGTCGCCGGTCGCGGTCGCCCGCGAACTCCCGCCGCTGTCGCCTTCGCTTTCGGTTTCCTCGCCGTCGTCGCCCTCCGCGATGGTCGTAATCGGGCGCGACTGGAGCATGTACACCTCGCCGTCGTAGACGGCCCACTCCACGTCCTGCGGCTTCTCGTAGTGGTCTTCGACCAACTCGCCGAGTTCGAGCAGGCGGGACACCTCGTCGTCGGTCAGGACGCGCTCGTGCCGGCGACCGTTCGGCACGTCGCGCATGACGGTCTCGCCGCTTTCCTCGTCGCGGACGCACATCGTCTTCTTGTCCGCGATGGTCGCCGTTTCGACCTCGCCGCTCTCGCGGCTGACAACGTAGTTGTCGGGCGAGACGGTGCCGGAGACGACGGCCTCGCCGAGCCCCCACGCGGCCTCGATGATAATCTCCTTCTTGCCGGTCGAGGGGTGGCGGGTGAACATCACGCCGGACTTCTCGGCGTCGACCATCTGCTGGACGACTACCGCGATATCGACCTTGTCGTGGGGGAATCCCTTCCGGTTGCGGTAGTAGATGGCGCGCTCGGAAAACAGCGAGGCCCAACACTCCTTGACGCGGTCGAGGAGGTCCTCCTCGGTGACGTTCAGGAACGTCTCCTGTTGGCCCGCGAAGGAGGCGTCCGGCAGGTCCTCGGCCGTCGCGGACGACCGGACGGCGACGAAGGCGTCGCCCTCGCCGACGCTCCGGTAGGCGTCGAGAATCTCTTCCCGCACGTCGTCCGGCATCGGCGTCTCCATGATGAGGTCGTGCGCCGCCTCGTGGGCCGCCTGGAGCGCCGCGGAGTCCTCGTGGTCGACCTCGACCGCGGCGAACAGCTCGTCGTCGATGCCCGCGTCCTCGATGAACGCGCGGTACGTGCTCGCCGTCACGACGAATCCCGGCGGCACGGGAAGCCCCGCACCCGTGAGTTCACCCAGCGACGCGCCTTTCCCGCCGACCAGGTCGAGGTCGTCGGCCCGTACGTCGTCCAGCCAGACTACAGCCATGTGATGTTCGTATGGTCCCGCACCCCGATAAAGAAGTTTGCGAACGAAACAAGTATGAATGAAAACTCACTCGAAGCCGAGTATGAAATTGCGGCGACGGCGCGGAGACGCCCGGTTTTAGGACTCTCTGCGCTCCCGCCCGTGTTCCTCGCAGAGCACCTCGCCGGCGTCGGGGTCGAGGTAGAACGGCGACCCGGCTTCGACCGGCGTCCCGCAGACGGCACAGCCGTCGTCGTGGCGGAGGAAGTACTTCCCCTCGTCGCGGCCCGTCTCCAGTCGTCCGGCGGCGACGGCCGGCCGGGTCAGTCCCTCGCCGATTTGGGTGCGCTCGGCGCTGTCGGCCTCCTCGAATCGAATCGGTCGCATACCGTCGCTTGTGCCGCCGGCGGCAAATCCCTACGGGCAGCGAGGGGTTCATAACCGCTCGTCACTTGGGTGCTAGCGTGCTTCCGGAGTGGGTCTTTCTGCTCCCGCCGTGGCTCGTCGTCGGCCTCGCGGCGGGCGCGGTCGCCTCCGTCGTCGTCGCCGGCGTGTTCGTCGTCGGCGGCCGTGTGTTCCCGGAGCAGCAGGTCTCTCGCGGCCCCCGCGTCGACGGAACGGGTCGCCGTCGCGTCGAAATCCGCGACTACCTCAGCTCCATCGACGAGCGGTTCGTCGAGGACCGCCCGGTCCGCGGCGAGACGGTGGCGTTTTTCCTCCCCGACCGCGGCGTCGCCATCACCTTCGACGCGCAGGCGTTCTTCCGCCTCGAACGCGCCGGCGTCTACGCCGTCCTCTGCGAACACGAGATGCCCGGCGGTCAGCTCGGTCGCCGCCTCCCCTTCGACGTGCCGGACGTCGAGCCCGAACTGGCCGACCTCGACGACCCGGTGTCGGCCGCGTTCGACCGCCTCGACCTCCCCGCGACCGCCTCCTCCGAGGCCGTTCAGGACGCCTACCGCGCACGGGTAAAAGACGTGCATCCCGACCACGGCGGCGACCGAGAGCGGTTCCGCGAGCTACGGGAGGCGTACACGATGGCGCGAGAACACGCCGAGGGCTGAGAATTCGACTGCGAGAAAAACCGAACCCGGCGCGGAGCTACGGCTCCGTCACTTCGAACAGCACGCCCGCGTCGCGGAGCGCGTCGGTCACGCGCCCGGCGGTGTCGGTGCTGGCGACGACCGCGGCGTCGAGGCCGCGGGCCGCGGCGTCGGCGGCGACCTCGCCCGGCGCGAACCACGTCCGCACGTCGACCGACGCGTGGCGGCAGGCGACGACGGCCTCGACGCCCGCGGCGACGACGATGTCGGCGTCGTCGCACGCCGCCGCGAGCGCGTCCGAATCGACCGCGTCGGACTCGGCAAGTCGCGCCGGCGGCACTTGCAGCACGCGGACCGAACCGGGTTCCATCTCGATGACGCCCTCGAAGCCGGTGACGCTGGCCGCGCCGCCCGCCTCGGCGTCGGTGGTGGCGACCCCGATGGCCGGCCCGTCGTCGCCGGGCGTGGCGTGAAGTAGCCCCTCGCGGAGCGACAGCGTCACCGTGTCGCCGGCCGCCACGTCCTCGGTGACGATTGCGGCGTCCTCGTTGACGCTCTCCAGCACGTCGTCGGTGACGTGTTCGGCGAACCGCTGGAGGGCGCGGGCCTCCTGAAACAGCCAGTCGACCCCCTCTTTCGTCACGCGGTAGCGCGACCGGCCCTGCTTTTCGACGAGCCCGTCTTCGACGAGGTCGCGGATGTACTCGGAGACCGCCTGACTCGTCACCCCGACCGCCTCGGCGATTTCGCCTTGGCTCACCGCCGGCTGTCGGTCGGCTATCTCGGCGAGGATGCGAAACCGGGTCGCGGTGCGCTTGTCCTCCAGTGCGCCGCTCATGTGCCGAACGTGGGACGCACTGACTAAAAAGGCCCCTGCTCCACCACGCGGTTCGACCGCCCGCTCGCAGGCCCTCGGCGCGGCGCGCGCCTCCGGTGGTGATTTGTCTCCGCCGACCCTCCACTCGGCCGTGACCAGCGTCTCCGTCCGCGAGCGCGCCATCTTTCTCCCCGACGCCGACGCGCTCGTCCTCGCGGACCTCCACGTCGGCCGAGCCGACGCCTCGGCGGTCGAGTTCCCGCTCGGCGAGGGGACCGACCTCGCGGCGCGCCTGCGAGCCTACTGCGCCGAGTTCGACCCCCGCGAAGTCGTCTTCGCCGGCGACGTGCTCCACCGGTTCGACCGCGTCTCGGAGCGCCACGTCGCGGCCCTCGAAACCCTTGCTGAGACGTGCACTGACGCCGGTGCCGACCCGGTGTTCGTCGCCGGCAACCACGACACGATGCTCGCGGCGGTCCGGTCGGGCGAGGTTCACGACGAGTACCGCCTCGCTGACGGGACGCTCGTCTGCCACGGCCACCGCGACCCCGACGGCGACGCCGAGCGCTACGTCGTCGGCCACGACCACCCGACGCTCGCCGTCGAGGGCCGCCGGCGGCCCTGCGTCCTCTACGGACCCGACGCCTACCGCGGCGGCGACGTGCTGATGTTACCGGCGTTCACCCGTCTCGCCGCGGGCGTCGTAGTAAACGGGATGCGAGGGGCCGACTTCGACTCGCCGCTGGTGCGCGAGGCGGGTCGCTTCCGGCCGCTCGTCCGCGACGCGGAGGCGGGCGAGACGCTCACGTTCCCGCCGCTGGGGAAGCTTCGACGGTTGCTCTGACTGTCGAAGTAGGCGGTGAATAGAAAAACGACGTGAGGCGCGCGATTACGACAGGTCGTCGCGGACGGCGTCGGCCGCTTCCTTGCCGCTCCGCATCGCGCCCTGAATCGACGACCACGCGGTGTAGTCGCCGGCGAGGTACGCGCGACCGGGTGCGTCGCGGGCGTCGGGCAGGGACTCGTGGACACCCGGCTGCTGGGCGAACTGCGCGAAGGAGATGTAGTCGGTGTGGAGCAGTTCGAGGTCGTCGAAGTAGCGCTCGGGGTACCACGCTTCGAGCGTCCGGCGGGTCTTTTCGAACAGCGCTTCCTCGGAGTCGTCCTGCGCGGCCGCGCCGAGGAACGTCGCGTTCAGGAGTTCTCTGCCCGGCGGGGCGTACTCCGGCGCGACCGTCGACAGCGGGACGACCGTGTTGGGGTCGGGACTCGGCGCGTTGAGCATGATGCGCTTGCCCGCGTCGAGTCCGCTCCCGCTCGGGAGCGTGTAGTACTGGGTGACACAGCCGTGGGCCTCGGTCGGAATCGACCCGACGCTGGTCAGCCGGCGCGCCTCCTTGGGGTCGGTGGCGACGACGACCGCGTCGGCTTCGAGCGACTCGCGGCCCGTGGTGACGACCGCGCCGTCGCCGCGGGATTCGACCGATTCCACGCGCTCGCCGAGGCGGAACGTCGCGCCCTCGTCGCGGGCGGCGTCGGCAAGCTGTTCGGGAACCGCCCCCATCCCCGCCGCGGGGACCGCGGTGCTCCCCGTCGAGAGCATCTTGAACGTGTACTCGAACACCCGCTTCGACGACGAGAGCGAGCGGTCGAGCGTGATGCCGCCGTAGAACGGCGCGACGAAGTGCTCGATGTAGTCCTCGGAGAAGCCCCAGTCGCGGAGGTACGACCGGATGCTCCGGTCGGCGGCGGCGAAGATTTCGTCCTCGTCGCGGGTGCTCACGTCCTGTCTGAGCGCCAGCGTCCGGAGCTTGTCGCTCGTCGTCACCTCGGGGTTGCGGACGGACTCGAACAGGCTCCCGATGTCGCGAAGGGGGTCGGAGAGCACCGCGCGCCTGCTCGGTCGGCAGATGGTCGCGCCGGGCGTGAACCGCCGGAGGTCCAGCGCGTCGAGGTCGAGTTCCCGCCGGACCGCGGGGTAGTCGGTGAAGAGGACCTGAAACCCGCGGTCGAGCGTGAAGCCGTCTTTCGTCCGGGTGCGGACCCGCCCGCCGACGTCGTCGCGCCGCTCCACGACGGTCACGTCGGCCCCGTCGGCGGCGAGGTGTCGCGCGGCGACGAGGCCCGCGAGGCCCGCGCCGACGACCGCGATGTGGCTATCGTCCATACCACGTCTCTCGGACGGGCGACACAAAGCCGCTACGGGTGGCGGCCATCGACCGACGGGAAGGGCTTAGTCCCTCCCCCCGTAAGCCCCGGCCATGCAGACGTCCGACAGCTTCTCCGGGCTGGTGTGCACGGAGACCGGCGACGAGTACGACGCGGCCGCGACCGGCCCGAGCGACGCCGACGCGCCGCTCGACCCCGCCTACGACCTCGATGCGGTCGAGTGGGACGCCGAGACGCTCGCCGAGCGCCCCTTCGACACGATGTGGCGCTACCGCGAACTGCTCCCCTTCGCGGAGCCGGTGACGGCAAACGAGGGCGCGACGCCCCTCGTCGCGGCCGACGCGCTCGCCGAGGAGGCCGAGGTCGGTTCGCTCCTCATCAAGGACGAGGGCCGCAACCCGACCGGAACGTTCCTCGACCGCGGCTTCTCGCTCGCCGTCACCGCCGCGCGCGAGGCCGACGCCGAGGTCGTCGCGCACGCCTCGCCCGGCAACGGCGCGCAGTCGGCGGCCTCCTACGCGGGCCTCGTGGACGCTCGCTCCTACGGCTTCGTCCCCTCGCGGACGCCGTTCCCGAACAAGGCCATGGTGAACGTCCACGGCGGCCAGATGAAGGTCGTCGGCGGGCGCTACCCCGACGCGCTTTCGGCGCTCCACGAACAGCTCAAAAGCGACTGGTACACCCTACAGGAGTTCGACAACCCCTACCGCCACGACGGCGCGAAGACCATCGCCTACGAGGTCGCAGAGCGCCTCGACTGGTCGGTCCCCGACTGGGTCGTCGTCCCCGTCTCGACCGGCGAACTCGCCTACGGCGTCTACAAGGGCTTTTCCGACCTCGTCGAACTCGGATTGGTCGAGTCGATGCCCAAGCTCGTCGCGGCGCAGTCGGTCGGTTGCTCGCCCGTCGCCACCGCGTGGGAGGCCGACAGCGACACTCACGAGGCGTGGAACCAGCCGGACACCATCGTCGGTGAACTGGAGATTCCCGACCCCACGGGCGGGTCGCTCGCGCTCCGCGCCGTCCGCGAGTCCGGCGGCGCGGCCGTCGCCGTCAGCGACGACGACGCGCTCGAATCCGCCGTCACCGCGGCCCAGACCGCGGGCGTCGAAGTCGGTCCCGCGGGCGGCGTCGCGCTCGCCGGCGCGTGGGAACTCGCGGACGAGTTCGACGAAGACGACACGGTCGTCGTCGTCAACACCGAATCCGGGACGAAGAACGCCGACATCCTCCGCAGCCACCTGATGGGACAGGGCGTCTGAGCGCCCGATTCGGTCGACTGGTCTCCCGCTCGAACCCTCTCGTTACCTCCATCAGACTTTTACTTTAGACGCATCTAATCCGTGGTATGTTGAGCGACGTGATGGAGGACTATCTGAAGGCTATCTACACGCTCCAGATGGAGCAGGGACCGCCGGTTTCGACCTCCGACATCGCGGAGTATCTCGGGAAAACGCCGCCGACCGTGACGAGCATGGTCGGCAAGCTCGAAGAGCGCGGGCTGGTCGACCGCGAGAAGTACAAGGGCGTCGAACTGACCGCGGAGGGCGAGACGGTCGCGCTCGAAGTGCTCCGACACCACCGCCTCTTGGAGGCGTACCTCACCGAACACCTCGACTACTCGTGGAGCGAGGTCCACGACGAGGCCGACGCGCTCGAACACCACATCAGCGAGGAGTTCGAAAAGCGGGTCGCGGCCGCCCTCGGTGAACCCGAGGTCGACCCCCACGGCGACCCCATCCCGAGCGCCGACCTCACGCCCCCGGACTCCTCGGGGCTGTCGGCGCTCTCCGACTGCGAGGTGGGCGACCGCCTCGTCGTCGCCCGCGTCAGCGACCGCGACCCCGCGGAGCTGGAGTATCTCTCCGAGGCGGGCGTCACGCCCGGCACGACCATCGAAGTGACCGATATCGCCCCCTTCGGGATGGTGACGGTCCTCGTCGGCGACGGCGGCCGCGAGCAGAGCCTCCCGGAGTCGGTGGCCCGAACGATTCGCGTCCGACCGCCCGACGAGCCGAGTAACGAGGAGGTGTCGCCCGCGTGACCGGCTGGTGGGAGATTCTCGTCGTCGCGCTCGTCACCCAGCTTGCGGTGCTGCCGGGCGAGAAGGTCCAGTTCATCATCGCGGGGCTGTCGACCCGCTTCGACCCGAAGGTCGTCGTCGCGGCCGCGGGCTCGGCGTTCGCCATCTGGACGGCGCTCGAAATCCTGCTCGGACAGGCGCTCAAGAACGCGCTCCCGCCGGCCGCGCTCGACGCCATCACCGCCGTCCTGTTCGCCACGTTCGCGGTGTTGCTCTACCGCTCCGCGCCCGACGCGTCCGCGGAGAGCGAGGCCGCGACCACCGACGGCGGGGTCTCCGGCCTCGACGACGCGCCGACCGTGTTCGGCCGCGAGCTGTCGACGCAGGGATTCGGCGGTTTCCTCCCCATCTTCGCCATGATGGCCGCCGGCGAGTTCGGTGACAAGACCCAGCTCGTCACCATCGGGCTGGCCGTGCAGTACGGCGCGACCTCGGCCATCTGGGCGGGCGAGATGCTCGCTATCATCCCGGTGAGCATCGCCAACGCGTACTTCTTCCACCGGTTTTCCCACCGGTTCGACACGCGCAAGGCGTACCTCGGCGCGGCCGGCCTGTTCGCCTTCTTCGCCGCCGACACTCTCCTCTCCCTTGCCACCGGATTCTCCGTCTGGGAGACGCTCGTCGGCACCGCCAGCGACGCCGTCCTCGCGCTGTTCTGACCGGCCGCGCGCGCCCCTCGCCGGCCACGACCTCCGCACCGTCGCTTCCGCGCCATTTTTCACGGTATCGCGCCCAAAGGAGAGCCATGTCTACCCTTCTCCCGTCTCTGGGTGCCGGGCTGGTGTTCGGGCTGGCGCTCGCCGCGCCGCCCGGCCCGATGAACGCCGTCATCGCCGAGGAGAGCGTCGTCCGCGGGTGGACCGCGGGCGCTCGCGCCGGCCTCGGCGCGATGAGCGCCGACGCGCTGTTTTTCGTTCTCGCGGCGCTCGGCCTCGTCGCGTTCGTCGAGCAGTTCCCGACGGCGCAGGCCGTCATGGTCGGTGTCGGCGGCGTCCTCATGCTCTACTTCGCCTACGGCGCGGTACAGGAGATGGACACCACGTTCCGCGAGGCCGCCGACCCCGACGAGGACAGCGCGGGCTTCACGAAGGCGTTCGTGCTCGCGCTGACGAACCCCTACCAGATTCTGTTCTGGCTCACCATCGGCGTCGGTCTCTTGGAGACCGGCACCGTCGACGTGCTCGCCCACACGCCGTATCTCGGGGCGTCGCTGGCGAACCTCCTCATCGTGGAGACGGGAAGCCCGGCGCTCATCCTCGGCTTCTTCGGCGGCATCGCGGTCTGGGTGACCGGCTTCCCCGCGGCGCTCGTCGCGGCCGAACAGCGCGTCGACTCCTTCGCGCCGGCCGTCGCCGCCGTCAGCGCCGTCGTCCTCGGCGGCTTCGGCGTCGTCTTCATCTGGGACGCGGTGCGGTCGCTCGTGCTCTGACGCGCGGAAAAATGGGGCCTCGGGTCGCTACATATCGTCGACGATGTCGTCGGCAATCGTGTTCAGGTAGTTGCTGTGGTCGTCGCCGACCTGTTCCTCCACGTCGTGGTCGGTGTAGTTCGCGGGCGGCGTGTCGCCGTCTTCGAGACCCGTCTCGCCGAGGGCCTGGTCGAACTCGATGGCGTTGTACACCCACTGGAGCACGTCGTCGGCCTGGTTGTAGTAGTTGTGAACGTGACCGGTCCGGTCGCGGATGGCCTCGTAGGTAGCCCGTCCCTCTTCCTCGCCGGGGACCTCGTTGTCGGTCGCGGCCCCGAACGGGTGGACGGTCGCCACTTCGTGGCTCGGGTCGGTCCAGTCGCTTCGGCCGTCGAGGGTGCGGAGGGCGCTGAAGACCACCTGTGCGCCGAGCGAATGGCTGGCGAACCGGAGGGTCGCGTCCGGACAGGTCGTCTTGAGGTCGACGGCGAACTGTGCGAGCTTGCGGCCGTTCGCTTGGGCGATGTCCTGCGATTCGCCCCAGCCGTAATCCAGGCCACCGCCCTTGTCGTTGTCCCACGTGTAGCCGACGACCGTGCCGCCGTAGCCGGCGGCGTCGAGTTCGGCGTCGGCCGTCGCTATCTTGTCGAGGGCGGCCGCTTCGGGGTCGTCGCCGTCTTTGTCCCAGCCGTGGACGAACACGGTCAGGTCTGCGGCGCACCCGGCGTCGACGCCGGGCACGTCGCCGGAGGTGTCGTAGCCGCGGGCGGTGTGACCGGACGCGAGCGAGCCGTCGTCGTCGAAGTGGTCGCGCGTCGAGACGTAGGGGACCGACGCGGCGGCCGCGGGGCCGCTTCCGAGGGCCGTGAGTCCGGAGAGCGCTGCTGCTGTCGTCGCGAGAAACTGCCGTCTACGTGCCATGAGTTATCTACCCACTCGTCTGTGGGCACCTTTTCTGCGAGTCGAAATATATTAAATCAAACTACGGTATGCTACGTTGAGATATTGTCCCAACGGTCACCCGAAACCGGACGACTGTCCCGCGGTCGAGATGACGGAACCGACGGCGTTCCGGCCGGCGAGACGAGAAACACTATGAACCGTGGTGGTCGATTCCCGCGTATGTTCGATAAATCGACGTGGATTAAGCTGCCCCGGAACGTGCTTCAGGGCCACGGCGTGCTCGACGACCTCTCGGCCGCGGTCGACGAGCTGTACCTCTCCGGCGACCCGTTTCTCGTCACGAGCCCGTCGCCCGACCGCATCGCCGGCGACCGGGTTCGCGACCAGTTCGACGGCATCACGTCTATCTCGCTCGACCGCGCGAGCTTCGAGTCGGTCGAGCGCGTCGTCGACGCGGCCCGCGAGGCCGACGCGGGCTACCTCATCGCCCTCGGCGGCGGCAAGCCAATCGACGTGGCGAAGATGGCCTCCGACCGCCTCGACTGCGGTTTCATCTCGGTCCCGACGGCGGCGAGCCACGACGGCATCGTCTCGGGTCGGTCGTCGATTCCAGAGGGCGACACCCGCCACTCGGTCGCCGCCGACCCGCCGCTCGCGGTCGTCGCCGACACGGAACTGCTCGCGGAGGCCCCGTGGGAGCTCACGACCGCCGGCTGCGCCGACATCATCTCGAACTACACCGCGGTCAAAGACTGGGAACTCGCCCACCGCCTGAAGAACGTCGAGTACTCCGAGTACGCGGGCGCGCTCTCGCAGATGACCGCCGAGATGCTCGTCGGCAGCGCCGACTCCATCAAACCGGGGCTCGAAGAGTCCGCGTGGATCGTGACGAAGGCGCTCGTCTCCTCGGGCGTCGCCATGTCCATCGCCGGCTCCTCGCGGCCCGCGTCGGGCGCGGAACACCTCTTTTCGCACCAACTCGACCGCATCGCGCCCGGAAGCGCCCTCCACGGCCACCAGGTCGGCGTCGGCTCCATCATGACCGAGTACTTCCACAGCGGCGCGCGCGGCGAGTGGACCGACATCCGCGACGCCCTGTCGACGATGGGCGCGCCGACGACCGCGGACGAACTCGGCATCGACGACGAGACGATTATCGAGGCGCTCACGACCGCCCACGAGATTCGCGACCGCTACACGATTCTCGGCAACGGCGTCAGCGAGGAGGCGGCCATCGAGGCCGCGACCATCACGGGCGTCATCTAAGCCCACCTTTTTAGCCTCGGGTCGCGGAGCGACCGCTCGGCGCAAAAAGTTCGTGTCGCGACGTGGTGGTCTCGGGACCGGGTGAACTCTGAAGGGCGAGCGCCCCGGGCGCACAGTATGGAACTCGTCGAAGCCACCGCAGCGGACCTCGACGCGCTCGTCAAGCGTTGGTATTCACTCGCGAAAGCGATGGAAGCACACGACGAACTGAACGCTCTCGCCGCGGATGTCACCGAAACCGCCGTCGGTGGCTTCCGCGCCCATCTCGATGACGAGGCGGTCACCGACTATCTCGTCGTCCACGAGGGCGAGACAATCGGCTTCGTCACGCTCCGCGAGGACCACCACCCGTCCCGGCAGTACGCACAGTCCCTTCGAATCGTGAACCTCGCTGTCGATGACGCGTCCCGGAACCAGGGTTACGGCACGGACATCCTTGCACGAGTGAAAGACATCGCCCGCGACCGAGGGTGCGACCACCTCACGGTCTCCTGTGAATGGCAAAACGAGGATGCACGCCGATTCTACCGTGACGCGGGGTTCCGACCGAAGCAAGTCGACTTCGCACAGCCGCTGGAGTGAGTTGACTCTTGGTGGTACCGCTCTCAAACGCCGTCCGGAACCCGAAGACGGAATACGTCGTCTTCCCAATCCCCGGCCATGGCAACTGCGAGCGCAGACAACCCCCTGAAGGAACACCCCGCGGCCGCGACCGCCGTCCTCTCGGTGGTCGGGTACGCCCTCGTCATCGGGACGTTCCTCGGCGTCGTCCCCGGGAGGGTCTTTCCCGACCTGTCGCTCCCACAGGTGAATCTCCTCTCGGACGCCATCGCCGTCGTGAACACGGTGAACGTCCTCGTCATCGCGGCGGGTTGGCGCTGGATTCGTCGCGACGAGGTCCGGAAGCACGCGGCCGCGATGGTCACGTCGTTCGGCCTCATCCTCGTCTTCCTCGTGATGTATCTCGCGAAAATCGGCGGCGGCGGCACCAAGGAGTTCGTCGGCCCCGCATTCGCGTACTACCCGTATCTTGCGATGCTGGCGATTCACATCATCCTCTCTATCGTCTCGGTGCCGGTCGTCCTCTACGCGCTCATCCTCGGGATAACCCACTCCGAGCGCGAACTCCGGACCGAGACGCCCCACCGGAAGGTCGGCCGTATCGCGGCCGGCGCGTGGCTCGTCTCGCTCGCCCTCGGCGTCGTGACGTACCTGCTTCTCAACCACGTGTACAGTTGGGAGTACACGGTCACCGCCGTCGAGTCCGCGGGCGCGCTCCTCGCGCCCGTCGTCGGGGTCTGAGGCGCGTCGCCCCGGCGAACCGTTCCCCCGCGGCGCTCCGGTTCCCGGTCGCGTCGCGTCCTCGAAAACTGTGGATTTTTATTGCGCGACGTAGTGGCGGCGAATATGCGAGTCGCGCTCGTCTCGATGTACACGACGCACCACGAGGAGACGGGAGCGACCAGACGGCTCCGACGAACGGCCGAACTCCTCGCCGAGCGCGACCACGAGGTGACGGTGCTCTGTGCGAAGTGGTGGGACGGCGAGGTTGCCGAGTTCAAACAGGACGGGGTGACCTATCACCGCGTGACTGACACGCCCGCCGTCGGCGGCTTCGCCTCCCGCGTCCCCTTCGCCCTCCGCGAGGTCTCACCCGACGTGATTCAGGTCGCGAGCTACCCGCCGTCGCACGTCACGGCGGTCAGGACCGCGGCGCGGTTCCTCCGGACGCCGGTCGTCGCCGACTGGTGGACCCGCGACGACCGCGGCGGCTCGCGGGCCTACCGGCGGGCGGCGAAATCCCCGAACGCCGTCTTGGTCCCCTCGGAGATGGTCCGCACGCAGGTTCGCGAACTCGGCGCTGCGGTCGATTCGACCCACCTCGTCCCCGAGCCCATCAACATGGACCTCGTCCGGAGCGCAGAAGCCGATGAGCGCGCGGACGTGGTGTACGCCCGCGACCTCGACGAGCACGCGAACGTCGAGAGCTTCCTCCTCGCGCTCGCGGAACTCCGCGACAAGGACTGGTCCGCGGTCGTCATCGGCGACGGCCCCGAGCGCTCGACGGCCGAACAGACCGCCCGCGACCTCCGCATCGACGACCGCGTGGAGTTCCTCGGCGAACTCTCCGCGAACGAGGCGGTGCCAATCATGAAGGGCGCGCACGTCTTCGCGCAGACCGCGACGGTCGAGCCCTTCGCGACGAACCTGCTGTGGGCGCTCGCCTGCGGCTGTGTGTCCATCGTCGAGTATCAGGCGCGGTCGTCGGCCCACGAACTCGTCGAGGGGCGCGAGCGCGGGTCGCTCGTCACGAGTCCCCAAGAGCTGGCGGACGAAATCGTCGCCGCCCGCCGGTACGACCACGAGACGGTCGACGACGACTTCGCGCGCTACGACTTCCGACGGGTCATCGAGCAGTACGAATCGGTCTACGAGACCGAGCGCGACGACTACGGCTTCTTCTGAGTCGACCGCCGTGGCGGCTGTCGCGGTGGCGGCCGTCGTGACGGCGACCGAAGTCGGGCGAGCGCGGCCGCTCGCGACTGGCAAAAATCGAGAGGAGTGACGACCGCGTCAGTCCTGGACGTCGTAGTCGCCGCCGTACTTCATGAAGAAGTACGCGAGGCCGAGCGTCGCGATCATCGCGAACGTCGTCGCAACGCCGAGGGACTTCGCGCTGTCGGGGACCTGCGGGCGGCTCGGGCCGCCGCCACCGCCGGTGCTGACGGTCGGCACGTCGCCGCCGACGGCGACCGCGCCGAGCATCCCGAGCGCCTCGTGGGGCACGCAGTGGTACTTCGTGATGCCCGCGTCGCCCTCTTCGAAGGTGTACTCGTAGGTGCTTCCGGCCTCGGAGACGGCCGCGCCGGAGTCGAGCGACGCGCCCTCGCTCGCGACGACGTTGTGGCCGCCGCCCTCGCCGGTCCACTCCCACGTCACGGTCGTGCCGGTGTCTATCCAGACGCCCGCGGGGGAGAACGCGAGTGCGCCGCCGTTACCTTCTGCGCCCACTTCGATGGTGACCTCGCTTTGGCCGCGGAGGTCTTCGTACCCTCCGTCGATGCCGTCGAGGTGGCCGCCGAAGTCCGGTTCTTCCGTCTGCGCCGCGGCCGTGCCGGAAGTGGCGGCGACCGCCGCGCCGCCAGCGGCCGCCCCGAGGAACGCCCGCCGAGACATATCCACGTTGCCGTCGGTCATGTCCGCCGCTTGGTGTGGGCTTGTAGTGAATACTTTGGTTCTCGTCCGCCGGTCGGGGGTGTCGCGCCTCGATATAGGGGGGTGACCCCGCGATGTCGGCCGCGCCGACGAGGGTCGCTTCCGGGCTCGTCTTCCGAGGGTCGCTTACAGCGTGTAGTCGAACTCGCCCGTCTCGCTCTCCAGGAAGGCCGTCAGGAGGTCGATGTAGGCGACCACGTCGTCCTCGTGGACGCTCTCGGTGACGGTGTGGAGGTAGCGCGTCGGCATCGAAATCGCGCCGACGGGCTTCGCGCCGTAGCTGTTCTGGAAGCCGCCGGTGTCGGTGCCGCCCGCGGGGAGCAGTTCCATCTGGTAGGGGATGTCGTCGTCCTCGGCCACGGCGCGGAGGCGGCGGTGGACCTTCGGGTTGGCGATGGCGCTCGAATCCTTGAGCTTGATGCCCGCGCCCGCACCGAGTTTCGTGACGTGGTCGGCGGGGTCGAAGCCGGGCACGTCGTTGGCGACGGTGGTGTCGAGGCCGAGCGCGAGGTCGGGGTCGAGGTCGACGCCGAGCGCCTGCGCGCCGCGGAGGCCGACTTCCTCTTGGACCGTCGCGGCGAAGTGAATCGTCACCTCGGGGTTCTCGATGCGTTTGGCGGCCTCCAGCATGGCGAACAGGCAGACGCGGTCGTCGATGGCTTTCCCCGTCACGTGGTTCCCCATGCGGACGGTCGTCTGTTCCATCGTCACGAGGTCGCCGACGGAGACGGTCTCCTCGACGGTCTCGGCGGGCAGGCCGAGGTCGACGTACACGTCCTCGACCTTCGGCTCCTTCTGCTTCTGTTCTTCCGTCAGCGTGTGCGGGGGAACCGAGCCGATGACGCCCGTGAGGTCTTCGTCTTCCGCGTGGACGGTCACGCGCTGGGCCTTCAGGACGCGGGGGTCCCAGCCGCCGAGGGCGTCGAGTTGCAGGAAGCCCTCGTCGTTGACGTGGCGGACCATGAAGCCGATTTCGTCCATGTGGGCCGCGACGGCGACCTCGTAGTCGCTCTCGCCTTCGATGGTGCCGACGACGTTGCCCATCCCGTCGACCCGGACGGAATCGGTCGTCGCTTCGAGGTCCTCGCGGACGAGCGCGCGGATGCGGTCTTCATAGCCGGGGACGCCGCTGGTCTCGGTAAGCTGCTTCAGGCGGTCGAAGTCGAACTCCATGCGAGTGCATGAATTGCCGGTGTAGATAAGTCCATCAGTCCCGGGCGACCGTGCCGGCACTCGATGGTCCGCCGCGCCGTCTCGGAAGAACTCTAAATATAGTCATTGTTTTTCCGGAACGCTTTTCCAGTTCTCTCCGAAGGTACACCGTATGTCCGATACCGAATCTCAGCTCCGCGAGCAGTTCATGGACGCGTTCGAAAACGCGGATTTCCCCGTGGAAAATCAGATGTCGCTCGTCCCCGCGCTCCCGAACGGTCCGGGCACGAAGTTCAAGACGGACGACGTGACCGTCACGGCGATGGAGCTGGCCGCCAAGCTCGGCAAGCATCAGGATTTCCCGTACGAGGACGCCGAGAGCCTCGTCGACGACATCATCGCCGGCCTCAAGGCCGAAGGCATGATCTGAGTTCGGTCGTCGCGTGACCGAGACGAAACGCGCGCTCTGGGACCGCTTCGTCGACCGCTTCGTCGACGCCGCGGACCCGATTTCACTGTTCGAGACGACCGCCGACGGGACCGTCGACACCATCGCGTACGGTCGCTCCGGTCGGCGGACGCTCCGCCGCGGCGAACGCATGGAGCGGCGGCTCCGCGAGGCCGGCGGCCGCGTCGTCACCGACTACGACCGCCGCGAGGGCCGCTACGAGGGGCTCGTCTACATGATGTACACCCTCGCCGGCGACGAGGTCGTCCCCCGATACCTCGGTAAGTGCGGGAAGTTCGGCGCGTCCGGCACCGACCTCAACAGCAATCTGCGGAACGTCGACACCAACGACGGCAAACTCGCGCGCTGGGGCTACGGGAACTACTACCACTTCGGAGACCTCTCGTCGGCCGCCTTCCGCGACGACGGGCCGGGGAAGTACGACCGCTGGCTGGACGCGCTGTTCGCTTCGACCGACCCGCCGCGGCTCCGCGAGCCGGTGTACTTCTGGGTCGAACCGTGGGCGGTCGGCACGGAGGGGCCGTACCCCGACACGCGGCCGTACCTCGAAGAACTGGAGTACCAACTCATCGGCATCGCCTTCGAACTGTACCCCGAACGCCTGCTCAACACCGAGGGCGTGCCGACGAACCCCGAGGCGTACGCGAAGATGCGCGGCTGGACCGACCGCGAGGACGCCCGACTCTCTGACTTCTGACACCCAAACCGATTTCTCGTCGCCGGGGCAATTCGAGGTATGCGAACGTACGACATCGAGCGCTACCTGAACATCAGGAGCGCCTACGGCGCGTCCTTTTCGGCCGACGGCGAGCGCCTGTCGTTCCTCATGGACACGACGGGCGTCCCGCAGGTCTGGACGGTCGATTCGCCCGGCGCGTGGCCCGAACAGCGGACCTTCTACGAGGAGCGCGTCACCTTCGCCTCGTGGTCGCCCGAGCGACCCGAACTGGCTTTCGGCATGGACAACGGCGGCAACGAGCGCGCCCAGCTGTTCCGGCTCGAACCCGACACCGGCGTCATCGAGAACCTGACCGAACACCCGGACGCCAAGCACCGCTGGGGCGGCTGGAGCCACGACGGCGAGCGGTTCGCGTTCACCTCGAACCGCCGCGACAACGCCGTCTTCGACGTGTACGTGCAGGCCCGAGACGGGACCGGCACCGACGCCGAACTCGTCCACGAGGGCGACGGCTGGCTCACCGTCGGCGGCTTCTCGCCCGACGACTCGAAGCTCATCGTCCAAGAGGCGTACTCGAACTTCGACCAGGACGTGTCGGTGCTCGACCTCTCCACGGGCGAGTTGACCCACCTCACGCCGCATCAGGGGACGGTCCGCTTCCAGAGCCCCGAGTGGGGTCCCGACGGCGAGAACGTCTACATGGTGACCGACCGCGGGAGCGACACGCTCGAACTCGTCCGCTACGAACTCGCCTCCGGGGAGTTCACCACCGTCGAGACCGGCGGTGACCACGAACTGGACGGTCTCAGCATCGACCGCGACTCGCGCCGACTCGTCTACTCGCGGAACGTCGAGGGCTACACCGAACTCACCTTCGGTGAACTCACCGCGCCCGACCGCATCGACGCGCTCCCCCAACCCGACCTGCCGAACGGCGTCGCCGGCGGCGTCTCGTTCTCCCCGGACGGCGAGCGCGCCGCGGTCACCGTCACCGCCAGCGCCGACACCGCGAACGTCTACGTGGTCGAGTTGGCCACGGGCGACGCCGAGCGGTGGACGCTCGCGGCGACGGCGGGCATCCCGCGGGACACGTTCGTCCCGCCCGAACTCGTCCGGTATCCGACGTTCGACGGCCGCGACATCCCGGCGTTCTTCACGCTCCCCGAGGAGTCGCCGGAAGGGGAGACGCCCGTCATCGTGGACATCCACGGCGGGCCGGAGTCCCAGCGCCGGCCGTCGTTCTCGGCGGTCAAGCAGTACTTCCTCTCGCGGGGGTACGCCTACTTCGAGCCGAACGTCCGCGGGTCGGCGGGCTACGGGAAGGCCTACGGCCACCTCGACGACGTGGAAAAACGGATGGACTCCGTCGCCGACATCGAGGCCGCCGTCGAGTGGCTCCACGACCACCCGGCGGTCGACCCGGACAAAATCGTCGCCATGGGCGGCTCGTACGGCGGGTTCATGGTGCTCGCGGCGATGACCGAGTACCCCGACCTCTGGGCCGCCGGCGTCGACATCGTCGGCATCGCGAACTTCGTGACGTTCCTCGAAAACACGGGCGACTGGCGGCGCGAACTCCGCGAGGCGGAGTACGGCTCGCTCGAAGACGACCGCGAGTTCCTCGAATCCATCTCGCCCATCAACAACGTCGAGACGATTCGCGCGCCGCTTTTCGTCCTCCACGGCGAAAACGACCCGCGGGTGCCGGTCAGCGAGGCCCACCAACTCGTCGAGGAGGCGAGGGAACACGCCCACGTCCGCGAACTCATCTTCGACGACGAGGGTCACGGCTTTACCAAACTGGAGAACCGCATCGAGGCGTACTCTCAGATAGCAGACTTCCTCGACGAGTACGTCCGGAGCGCGCCCGCCGCGGACGACTGAGGCGGACCTACCTTATTTTCCGTTAGAGTCAAAGCGCGGGACATCGAATCCCCGTCTATGAGCGCGGACTCCGAACAGCGAACGATCCGGTGTCTCATCGCCAAGGTGGGACTGGACGGCCACGACCGCGGCGCACACGTCATCTCTCGCGCCTTCCGCGACGCGGGATTCGAAGTCATCTACTCGGGGTTGCATCGCGCCCCGGACGAAATCATCCAGGCGACGGTCCAAGAGGACGTTGACGTGCTGGGTATCTCCATTCTCTCCGGCGCGCACAACACGCTCGTCCCGAAGGTGATGGCCGGTCTCGAAGAGTACGGCGCGCTCGACGACACGCTCGTCATCGTCGGCGGCATCATCCCCGAAGAGGACCGACCCGGTCTCCTCGAAGAGGGCGTCGACGCCATCTTCGGCCCCGGCACGCCGATGCAGGAGACCATCGACTTCGTGAAGGAACACGCGCCCGAGCGACCGTGACGATGAGTCGGGCGGTCGAATCCGACCTCGTCGAGCGACTCCTCGACGGCGAGCACCGGGCGCTCGCGCGCGCCATCACGAAAATCGAGTCGCAGTCGCCGGGCTACCGGGACATCGTCTCGGAACTCCACGCGCACACGGGCGACGCGTCCGTCGTCGGCATCACGGGCAGTCCGGGGGCCGGCAAATCGACGCTCGTGGACAAACTGGCGAAGTACTACCGCGACCAGGGCGAGACGGTCGGCGTCATCGCCGTGGACCCCTCCTCGCCGTACACCGGCGGGGCCGTCCTCGGCGACCGCATCCGCATGGCCTCGAACGTCGGTGACATGGACGTGTTCTTCCGGTCGATGAGCGCTCGCGGCCAGCTCGGCGGCCTCTCGACCGCCACCGCGGACGCCGTGAAGGCGCTCGACGCCTTCGGGAAAGACCGTATCATCATCGAGACGGTCGGCGCGGGGCAAAACGAGGTGGACGTGGTGAAGACCGCCGACACGGTCGTCGTCCTCGTCCAACCCGGCAGCGGCGACGACGTGCAGATGCTCAAGGCGGGCATCCTCGAAATCGGCGACGTGTTCGTCGTCAACAAGGCCGACATGGAGGGCGCATCGCGTACCGTCGCAGAGTTACAGGAGATGATTCACCTCCGCGACGACCCGCGGGCGAACCTCGATACGGGCCACCACGGGGCCGCGGCGTTCGACGACGGCCACGGCGGCGGTCACGGCGGGCACGCGGACGCGAGCGACGCCGAAAGCGACGCCGAGGGTGACCCATCCAACGCCGACGAACCCCTCGTCTGGACGCCGCAAGTCCTCGAAACGGTCGCCACGACCGGCGAGGGAATCGACGAGTTGGTCGAGACGCTGGACGACCACCGCGACTACCTCGACGCCTCCGGCGAACTGGCCGAGAAGGCCCGAAAACGCGCGGGCGAGGAGATTCGACAGCTCCTCCGAAGCGACGTGAACCGGCTCCTCGAAGCCGAACTCGACCGACGCGGCGGAGTCGAGGAGTTCGCTCAGGCCGTCGTCGAAAAGGAGACCGACCCCTACGCGGTCGCTGAAGACGTGCTCGAACCGCTCCGGGAGTGTCTGGACGACCGAGCCGACTGAGCCGACCGAGGCCAAGACGACGTTTGCCCCGCCCACCATCCCGCCACGGGCGGGCGAATTAAGGCCACCGCGCGCCATCTACGTGACATGAAACTCCGACGAGCCATCGGACTGGCCGCCGCCGGCGTCGGCCTCACCGCCGCGGCCAACGCGGCCCTCTCGAAGCGCGTTGAACCCCTCGAACCGCCGCTGTCCGGGTCGCACGGGACGTATCGCTGGCGCGGCATGGACGTGTCGTACGTCGAGGCCGGGAGCGAAGACGACCCGACGCTCGTCTGCCTCCACGGTATCAACGCCGCGGGGTCGTCCGGCGAGTTCCGCGAGGTGTTTTCGACGCTCGCCGAGGACTACCACGTCGTCGCGCCCGATCTCCCCGGGTTCGGCCTGTCGGACCGCCCGGCGCTGTACTACTCGCCCGCGCTCTACGAGGACTTCGCCGGCGACTTCCTCGCGGAGTACGACGACCCCGCGGTCCTCGCCTCGTCGCTCACCGCGGCCTATGCCGTCGCCGCCGCGGAGCGGGACGACGTGTCCGTCTCGCGGTTCGTCCTCGTCTGCCCCACGTCGCGCGGCGGCCCCGACCCGAAGGAGTGGCTCCGCGAACTCGTCCGCGCGCCGGTCGTCGGCGAGGCGCTGTTCAACGTCGTCGCCTCCCGGCCGTCGATTCGCTACTTCAACGCCGACCACGGCTACTACGACCCCGAGAAGGCCGGCGAGGAGTGGCAGGAGTACGAGTGGCGCACGGCTCATCAGGAGGGCGCGCGCTTCGCGCCGGCGTCGTTCATCTCCGGCTACCTCAACACCGACATCGACCTCGGCGGGGCGCTGGCGGCGCTCGACGTGCCGACGACGCTCGTCTGGGGCCGCGAGAGCGACATCACGCCGCTGAAGCGGGGCCGCGACCTCGCGGACGCCGCGGACTGCACGCTCGTCGTCTTCGACGACGCGATGCTGCTCCCGCACGTCGAGTTCCCGAACGCCTTCGTCGACACCGTCCGCGACGCCCTCGACTGAGCGTCGCGTCCCGACCGCAACACAATCCGTGATTTGAACCGATGCTCGACTCCCTCTCGCTGTTCTCGCTGTTTCTGTACGGAGCCATCGCGCTCCTCGCGGCCGGCTTCTGGGCGTGGCTCCTCGGGTCGTACATCTTCGGCTGGCGCTCGCCGCTGGAGGCCGTGGAGGCGCGCGACGAGTAAGTGGCCGCGGCGCTACTCGCTCGCGGGCCGGAACACGACCAACCGCTCGTCGGTCGTCGCGTTCTCGCCCACGCCGACCGAGACGGTCGTGCCGAGGTCGACCTCGTCGGCGGGGAGGTCGCGGACGACGCCCGTGAGCTTGACCGGGCCGAACGACGCGACGGCCGTCACGTAGGGCGCTTCGTCTGCGAAGTTCGGCGCAGGGACGTGCACCTCGGTAAAGGTGAGAACCTCGCCCGTCGCCGGGAGCGGTTCCTCGGTCAACTCGGCCGCGCCGCAGTGCGGACAGGAGCGCCGCGGCGGCAGCGACCCGTGGCCGTCGGGACACGCGAGATAGTACCCCTCGCCGTCCGCGATTGCGGCCAGCCACTCGTCGTAGCCGGTGTCGGTCATCGGTCCACCTCCAGCACGTGGACGACCGCGCTGGCGACGGTCCCGCCCGCGTTGTGGGTGACGCCGACCCGAGCGTCGGGGACGGCGTCGCTGTTGCCGTGGTCGCCGCGGAGGAGCTTCGTCATCTCGACGACTTGGGCGGTTCCCGTCGCGCCGACGGGGTGACCCTTCGCCTTGAGGCCGCCCGAGAGATTCACCGGGAGGTCGCCGTCGCGGGTCGTCTCGCCGCGGGCGGCCGCGCCGACGCCCTCGCCGTGGTCGTAGAGGCCGAGCGATTCGAGCGCGAGCACCTCGGCGATGGTGAAGCAGTCGTGGACCTCGGCCACGTCCACGTCGTCGGGGCCGATACCGGCGTCCGCGTAGGCGGCGTCGGCGGCTTTCGTCGCGGCGGGCGTCCGCGCGAGATGGGGTCTGTCTTGGAGCGCGGCCTTGTCGCCGCCCTGTCCCGACCCGGTGACGGTGACGGGCGCGTCGAGCCCGTGTCGCTCGGCGTAGTCGTCGCTGACGAGGACGACCGCGCTCGCGCCGTCGGTGATGGGACAGGCGTCGTAGAGGGAAAGCGGGTCTGCGACGACGGGGCTTTCGAGCGCGTCGTCGACCGTGATTTCGCGGTGGAACTGCGCGTAGTCGTTCTGCATCGCGTTGGCGTGGTTCTTCACCGCGATGTGCGCGAGGTCTTCGCTGTCGCCGCCGAAGGCGTCGAAGTACGCGCGGGCCATGAGCGCGTACGCGCCGGGGAACGTGACGCCCGCGCGGACCTCGAACAGTTCGTCCGCGGCGATGGCGAGCGACTGCGTCACCTCGGCGGTCCCGAGGTTGTTCATGCGCTCCATGCCGCCGGCGAGGACCACGTCGGCCGCGCCGCTCCGAATCGTCGCGACGGCCTGCCGGAAGGCGACGCCCGCGGAGGCGCAGGCCTGTTCGTAGCGGGTCGCGGGGCAGTCGAGGCCGGCGGCCTCGGCCATGACCGGCCCCTGATGGCCCTGCTTCTCGGCGAGTTCGCCCATGAAGTTGCCGTAGAAGATTTCCTCGTAGTCGTCGCGGGAGACGCCGGCGTCCTCGCGGGCGGCGAGGGCGGCCTCCGCGAACAGGTCGCGGCCGGTTCGCTCGGGGTGACTGCCGAACTTCGTCAGTCCGACCCCGGCGATTCGCACGTCAGTCATGGATGAACGTACGTGATAGATGGTCCTTGAACCTGCCGCTCGCCCGCGGGCGGAGTCGCGGTTCGGCTCTCGCTCCCCCGCGCTCGCGGCCGCGACGCGACGAAGCGAGCGTCCCGCCGGTGTCGGCCGATTTCTCCGTCGCATCACCGCCGCGTTTTCGACCCATCGCAACCGTTACCACGGTCCCGCGAGACGGTCCACTATGAGTGACTGGATAGGCGACACGTTCACCAGCGAGGTCGGCTGGAACCACTTAGAGCGGCTCGTCGACATCGGCAACCGGATGACCGGCTCGCCCGGCGAGCGCGAGGCGATGGAGGCGACGCGAGACGCCCTCGAACGCGTCGGCGCGCGGAACGCCCGCATCGACCCCTTCGAGATTCAGGGCTGGGAGCGCGGCGACAGCGCCGTCTACGCCGCCGACACCACCCAGGACT
The DNA here is from genome assembly GCF_003383015.2 of Haloferax sp. Atlit-48N. Taxonomy (NCBI): domain Archaea; kingdom Methanobacteriati; phylum Methanobacteriota; class Halobacteria; order Halobacteriales; family Haloferacaceae; genus Haloferax; species Haloferax sp. Atlit-48N. Next base: position 782,286 of record NZ_CP137689.1, read on the forward strand.
GCATCGCGCTCCCGCGCAGTCCCGCCGGGACCGCGAGCGGCGAACTGGTCGACCTCGGTTACGGCCTGCCCGAGGACTTCGACCGCGACCTCTCGGGGAAGGTCGTCGTCGTCTCCACGACGGTGCCCGACCACTACGACCGCTTCATCCACCGCCGCGAGAAGTACTACTACGCCGTCGAGGCCGGCGCGGCCGCGTTCGTCTTCGCCAACCACGTTCCCGGTCAACTCCCGCCCACGGGGAGCGTCGGCACCGCCGACGCGCCCATCGGTGACATCCCCGCGGTCGGCGTGAGCAAAGAGGTCGGCGCGCGCCTCCGCCGTCGGTTCGACGGCGACGAAGTGACCGTCGACGTGACCTGCGAAGCACCCGCGGCCGAAAGCGGGAACGTCCACGCCGAACTCGGCCCCGACACCGACGAGGAGGTGCTCGTCACGAGCCACCTCGACGCCCACGACATCGCCGAGGGCGCGATGGACAACGGCGCGGGCACCGCGATGGTGGTCGAAGTCGCCCGCGCGCTCGCCGCCCGCGAGGACGAACTCGACACGCGCGTTCGCTTCGTCTGCTTCGGCGCGGAGGAGGTCGGCCTCGTCGGCTCCGAGTACGAGGCCGAGCGCCTCGGCGACGACCGGGCGAACGTGAAAGCCATCGTCAACAACGACGGCGTCGTCGCCGGGCGGACGCTCAAGCTCACCACCCACGGCTTCGACGAACTCGAAGCCGCCGCCGAGACCGTCGCCGAGCGGTTCGACCACGACGTTTCGACGCTACCCGAACAGCTCCCGCACAGCGACCACTGGCCGTTCGTCGCCCACGGCGTCCCGGCGTACATGGTCGGCAGCGAAAAGGAGGGCCGCGGCCGCGGCTGGGGCCACACGCACGCCGACACCATCGAGAAACTGGAGTCGCGGACGCTCCGCGAGCAGGCGATTCTCCTGACCGAACTGACCGTCGAACTCGCCGACGCCGACCGCGAGATACCCCACGCAGACCCCGCCGACATCGCGGCCGCGCTCGAAGCCGAAGACCAAGCGGAAGGCATGAAAGTCACCGGCGACTGGCCGTTCTGAGGCGCCGGCGACGCACAGCACCCGTCCGGCCCGCCCGACCGCCCGGCTCGCCCGACCGCCCGGCTCGCCCGACCGCCCGGCCCGCGCCGCCCACCACCGGACCGAACCACGAGGGCTTTTATTCGCCGCGGCGTAGCACGGGACGATGCTACGGGGGCTCGCCGCGGGTGGACGACGATGAAATTCGGTATCGTCGGTGACGACTCGGTCGCCACCGCCGTCAGAGCGGCCGGTGCGTCGGTCGAATCGGAGCCGGCCGACGCGGACGCCGTCGTCGCGGTCGGCGAGTCGGCGCTCTCGACGGTCGCGCTCGGCTCCGAGTGGGCGTGTCCGGTCGTCCCCGTCGACTGCGGTGCGCCGTGGGCCACGCCGCGGCGCGACCTCGAAGCGCGGCTGTCCGCGTTCGCCGCGGGCGACGGCCGGGTCGTCGACCATCCGACGCTCTCGCTCCGTGTCGGCGGCGACGCGGTGGGCCGCGCGCTCCTCGACGCGATGCTCGTCACGAGCGAGCCGGCGCACATCTCCGAGTACGGCGTCGCCCACGCGGAGGCGGCGGTCCCGTTTTCGTCCGACCCGCCCGACGAGTCGCGCGCGGCGGCGCGCTGGACCTCGGTCGACGAGTTCCGAGCCGACGGCGTCGTCGTCGCCACACCGCTCGGAAGCTCCGGCTACGCGCGCGCCGCTGGCGGCGCGGTTGTCGGCCCGGCCGCCGGGCTCGCGGTCGTTCCCGTCTCGCCGTACGCGACCCAGACGAACTCGTGGGTTCTCCAACCCCCGGTCAGACTGTCGGTCGAACGCGACGACGCGCCCGTCTCGCTCGTCGCCGACGACGAGGTCATCCGGGAAGTCTCTCCGTCGGAGTCTGTGGTCGTCGACCGCGACGGCAGCGTCCCGATGCTGGTCGAGTGAGCGCCGCGTTCGACGCGACTGAGCCGTCGAGCCGCGGCGCTCGACGTGACGAAAATACGTGTTCCTCGTGCGCGGTGCGAAGCGCGACGCGGAAAAGCGAGCGTCGCGGGCTTAGACGATGAGGCTCCAGTAGTCCGAGACGAGGAAGAAGAGACTCTGGAACCCGGCGTACAGGAGCACGAGCCCCGCGGCGACGAGCGAGCCGTTCGGGCGTTCGAGCGGTTTGTCGGTGCGGGCTTCGACCTTGCGCGCTTCGAACTCGAAGAAGTCGGTGACGAACATCCCGACGACCAGCACGGACAGCACCATGCCGCCGTGCGGCTCGACGACCAAGAAGAGGAACGAGGTCACCACGAGCGCGCCCGAAGTGATCGTGTGCGGGAGATACCGGGAGATGGCCTCCTCACCACCCTCCTCGGCCTGCCGGACGTGCGACCGATGGCCGAGAAAACGCGTCGCGAAGTTCGCAAGCACGAGCACGAGCGCCACGTGCGGGACGACCGGTTCGACCGCCGCCAACTGGTCGAGCGGGACGAGGAACTGTAATGGGTGCATACAGGACCGTCGGGGCGAGACTCATTAGAGTTTTTCCAATCCGACGCGGGAGACCGCGCCGAGCGCAACCGCTATTCTGAGGGACTTTTCCGCGACGCGAATCGAAATGAGAGGAGCAGAGACGGTGTCGTGTCGGCTTACTGCGCGTTGCGGCGCTCTTGGAGCGCGTCCATGATCTGGTGTCCCGCCGGGATGAGCACCCAGAAGGTGAGCGCGCCGAGGAGTGCGAACCAGAGGAACACGTCCATCAGGGTGACGCCGATGATGTTGAACAGTCCCTCGGTCGCACCGGACTCCAGCGGTGCGATGAGCTGTTGGGTGCTCTCGAAGCTGGTCGTCCGGTACCACGACGCCAGCACCAGCCACGCGAGTCCGGAGCCGGTCAGGATACCCAGACCCTTGATGAATTCGTCAGCCATTGTTCGAGTCTTCGCCGGAGTCCTCTTGAGACTTTCCCATTCCTTGGGCGCGAAAGCGAGTGCCGAGCGTGTAGACGACCGCGCCGAACGCGATGATGCTCAGCCCGACGACCGCGAGCGCCGTGCTGAGTAGCCCGTCTGCGACGCCGATGCCGAGCGCGCCGAGCGCGCCGGCGACGACCGCGCGGAGGGCGCTCACTTGTAGCGTCGCAGCGTCGAGGAAGACGAAGCCGAGAACCACGCCCACGACGGCGATGAGCGTCGAAAAGACGGTAATCGTCTTGTAGAGCCGCATGGGAACGACGATGTCGCGCCGGCCGCGGCGTCCGCGCTCCGTCCCGTCGCTGTCGCCGGTCCGACCGGTTGCGTCGCTATCTGTCATCAGTGACGCTAAGAAGGGACGGTTGGTAGTGGTTCCGCTCTATTTCGGCGGGCGAAGCCGGTAGTAGCGGCGGTTGAGGTTGTACATATACCCCTCACGCATCGTCTTCAACACCGCGTAGGTGATGGTCCCGAAGACGAACGGCAGCAGGAACGTCAGGTCGAACAGCAGGTCGACGTTCATGGGCATGAGGTTCTTGATGGCCAGCAGCGAGATGGTGAATGCGAACACCACGCCGAAGACGCCGACTGCGGACCAAAACGGCTGTTCGACGGGTCGCCGGGCCGAGCCCTTGTTGAGGAAGGGCACGATGGCGATGAAGCCGACGACGACGCCGTTGGCCAGCACGCCGTACGTGCGGTCGGCCATCAGCATCTGATCGCCCAGAATGGCGATTTCGGGGTTGAGCGGACCGAGTTTGAGCAGTCCGAACGACCAGTAGAGATACCAGTCGGGCAGGATGACCGCCGGCGTGCTCGACGGGTTCGCGGGGCCGCCGATGTGCGGCGGCATCGTCGCCGAGAGGAACAGAATCATCCCGACGAAGAACGACGCGATAGAGAGGTTGCGGACGGTCTCGTGAGGCCACGTGGGGAACGCGAGCACGTCGCGTTCGACGTAGTCGGACTCCGTGCGGAGGTCCTGGTCTTCGCGACGTGCGCGCTCGAAGTACTCGTAGGTGAGCCGAGAGAGGCCGGTCTTGCGAGCCTTGCGCTCGCTCCATGTCGGCGTCTCGTCGTCCGGGGCCACGATGCCCGCGCCGTCGGATCGAATCTCCTCGTTTTCGGGTTCGTTGTCGCTCATAGTTGTCACCTCAGTGCGGCTCCGCGATGCCCTGCACCCACACGATACCGATGTGGATCGCGATGAGCGTCGTCACGACGAACGGGAGCAGGAACACGTGAATGATGTACATACGCTGTAACGTCGACTGGCCCAGCGAGAAGCCACCGAACAGGAGCTGTGCGACCCACTCGCCGGCGAGCGGGACCGACAGCGCCATCTCGACGCCGATCTGCCCGGCCCAGAACGCGAGCTGGTCCCACGGCAGGAGGTATCCGGTGTACCCGAACACCATCGTCAGACTGATGAGGACGATGCCGAGGAGCCAGTTCAGCTCGCGGGGTTCCTTGTACGACCCCGTGAAGTAGACACGGAGCATGTGCAGGAACACGGCCGCGACCATGACCTGCGCCGCCCAGCGGTGGACGGAGCGGAGCATGAAGCCGAACTGCAAGTCGCGCATGATGAACTCGATACTGTTGTAGGCCGTGGTCGGGTCGCCGGTCGTCGCGGGGGAGTAGTAGAACCCGAGAAGGGCCCCGCTTATCGCCGCGACGACGTACGCGAGCGTCGAGAACAAGCCCAGTGTGTACAGGGGGTACCAGTACCAGAACTTGTTGTCGAGGTTGTACTGCTCGGTGTGGCTCTTCGGCATCTGGAGGTTGACTCGGTAGTAGAGTGTCTCCAGAAGCTCTAGATAATCGACGATGCGGAGTCGCTTATCCAGCCAGATAAGCGTGGTGAGGAAGGTGGCCTCGACCGGAGTGAGGTCCTTCTTTTTCATCCAGGCCTTGTGGTCGTAGTCGTCTTTGCGTTCGAGACTCATTGTTTATCGCTTGTAGTAGGGGTACACCGCGCGCTTGACCTGTTCCCACGCGTCATCGCTGCTGACGGTAACACCGTCGACGTCCTCCTCGCGGACGTAGAGGTCCTCCCACTTGCGACGCCGCTTTTTGACGATCATCACGTCGGGGAGGAACTCCTTGCGGTACAGCGCGAGGATGAACGCGAGGTCCACGAAGATGACGGCGAGGATGCCGCCGAGGAACATGTTCCCCGTGTCGGTCAGTCCCCAGCCCGAGACGAAGCCGTACGTGAAGAGGAACACGAACACGACCTCGATGACCGTCAGGAGGACGATTGCGATGGCCGCGGCGGTGCTCTCTCGCGCCGGTTCGTATCGGTGAATGTCACCGTATGTGCTGCCGGTCGAAGACATTATTCGCCACCTCCGGTGTTACCCGTATTTGGGGACTCGCCGTACTTCAAGATGAAGAACGTGTAGATGATGGTGACGAGGATGCCGAGAATCGTCGCCGACCCGACCCAGTGGGCCTGAATCGGGACGCCGAGTTCGTGCAGTTCCTTCTCGCCGCCACCGCCGGTGCTGATAGTCGCCACGTCGTCGCCGACGGCGACCGCCCCGAGCATGCCGAGCGCCTCGTGGGGCACGCAGTGGTACTTCGTGATGCCACCGTTCTCGAACGTGAACTCGTAGGTGCTTCCGGCCTCGGAGACGGACGCGCCGGAGTCGAGCGACGCACCCTCGCTCGCGACGACGTTGTGTCCGCCGCCTTCGCCGGTCCACTCCCACGTCACGGTCGTGCCGGGGTCGATCCAGATGCCAGCCGGTGCGAACGCCAGGTTCCCGCCGTTGCCGGACGCGCCGACCTCGATAGTGACCTCGCTTTGGCCGCGGAGGTCTTCGTACCCTCCGTCGATGCCGTCGAGGTAGCCACCGAAGTCGGGCTGAACCTGCGCTCCACCGCCGCCTTCCTGCGCAGCAGCGGTCCCGGCGGCAGCGGTCGCGGCGGCTGTCGCACCGCCAGCCGTTCGGAGAAACTCCCGCCTTTTCATACGGTCGTTCGTCAGGATGGGACGCGCTTAAACCCACCGACTATGCCGTCACGGAGGTGGTTTACGAGGTGGGTTCGGGCCGGGTTCAGCCCTCAGAACTGTGGGCGTCTCCCTCGGGGGCCTCGATCAACGGCGCGGCGGTTTCGTCCCCGTCGAACGCGGGCACGAACTCGGGACGCGACCCGCCTTCGAGACCCATGACGCGGAGCCTATCCCGGTACTCCTCGGCGCGGAAGCGGTCCGAGAGCCGGGCGTTGGCCACGACGACGAAGAGGAAACAGCCGATGACGAGAAAGCCCAGGCCGGCCAGGGGCGCGATAATCGACTCGAGGTCGGGGAGGACGAGCCACGCCCCGATGAGCGCGAATCCGCCGAGCAACTGGCCGAACGCGACGATTTGGAGCATCCGATTGCCGAAGTCGCCGGTCCCCTGTGCGACCTCGTCGGGCTCGGGGAGCCTGACGGTCTCGGGCGCGTCGTTCACCTCGAAGTCCTCCATCGAACAGAGCGCGACGGTCGGTTTCACGTCGCGGAGGACGGTCCCTTCGCCTTCGACGCTCCCGTCGGGGTAGACGACGGCGTAGCCCTCGTCGGAGTACGCGAGAATCCGCGGCTCGCCGTCTTCGGTCACGCGTTCGAGGACGGCGAACACCTCGCGAATCGCGACGCGGTAGCGGAGTTCCTGTTCGACCCGGTCGAGCAGCTCCTCGCCGACGATCCACGAGTCGGGGTCGAACGCGGCGTCCCACTCCTCGGGCGTCATCTTCGCCATGTCGGCCGGGCCGAAGTTCTCGAAGTCGTACTTGGCTTCGACCTCCTCGCGGAGGGCCGCGAGCTCCGCGTCGGACATCGCGGCGTCGGCGTCCGCGTCCGGTGACGAGCCGTCGTCGGCCGGGGCGGAAGACGAGTCTGACATCGGCCCGGAGTAGGGTCCACGCCGGTAAACGTGTTCCGACCCCGAGCGCGTTCGTCGCGGGCGACTCGCCGCGCGACGCTCCGAAGCACGCCGCCGGGGTTGGTCCGGCGCTCGAAAGCGTGGTTCGGGACTCGAATCTGGGGCGTCGCGGCCGACGTTCGGGGGCCGCCGCGTGGTCTAGCGCTCGAACGGGACGCCGCGCATCGGTCCCTTTAGGCCGACCGGGTCCTAACGCCGTGCGATGGCAGACGAGACGACCTTTGCCACGCTCGCCGCGATTACCGTCACGGCCAGCTTTCCGTTTTACCTCTACGGCGCGTGGATAATGATAGACGCCGAGACGGTGTCGTGGGACGTGCTCGTCTACCACCTCAAAATCATCTTCCCCGGCCTCGTGTTGAACACGGTCCCGGTCGTCACGTGGATGCTCCCGCGGCTCTTTCAGCAACTCAACGGCCTCAGCGCCCTGCACGCGATTCTCGGCCTGCAAGCGTACGCGATGCTCGTCTTCGCGCTCACGGGCATCGTCCGAATCTTCCAGGCCAAGTGGGAGGCCGACCTCTACCGCGACCCCGACCAAGACGTGTCGCTCGACGACCTCCACGAGAACATGGGCGCGTGGCGCGGCCGCCTCCGCGTCGGCGTCTTCGGCTACGTCGTCTTCTGGATTCTCGCGTGGGTGCTCGGCATCTACCGCTACCTGAGCGGCTACGTGTTCGGCTGATTACCACGCCTCGCCGCTGGCGAGGTCGACGTCGTGGTCGCGCTTCGACGAGGGACAGAGGTCTTCGAGCACGCACGCGTCGCAGTCCGGGTTGCGCGCGTCGCAGACGGCCCGCCCGTGGCTGATGAACAGGTGCGTGAACTGCTGCCAGTCTCGCTCGGGGACGACCGGCATCAGGTCCTCCTCGATTCGCTCGGGGTACTCCTCCTCTGTCAGGCCGAGGCGGCGCGAGAGCCGCTGGACGTGGGTGTCGACGACGATGCCCTCGACTATGTCGTGGCCGTGCTGGAGGACGACGTTCGCGGTCTTCCGGCCGACGCCGGCGAGGTCGGTCAGCGCGGACATGGTGTCCGGAACCTCGCCGTCGTGTTTCTCGATGATGTCCGCGCAGGCGGAGCGGATGTACTTCGCCTTGTTGTTGTAGTAGGTGATAGAGCTGATGTCGTCGGCCAGCTCCTCTTGGTCGGCGGCGGCGTAGTCCGCGGCGTCGTCGTACTTCTCGAACAGCTCCGCGGTGACCTTGTTGACGCGCTCGTCGGTACACTGCGCCGAGAGCATGACGGCGATGAGCAGTTCGAGGCGGTTCGAGTAGGAAAGCGAGATGGTGGTGTCGGGGTACTCCTCGTACAGTCGGTCGAGGACCTCCTCGGCCTGCGCCTCGCGGCTTTCGAGTGGCGTGCCCATACCTGTGGGTGCGACCCGGTCGGTTTCAGTCGTTCGGGTTCCGGTGGTCGCCGCGGCGGTCGTCGGAGCCGAACCCAGACGATTTATGATTCACGACCGCGACCGACCGAGTATGTCCGCGCTCGAACTCCCCGGCCGACGCGAATCGTGGCTGACCGCGGCCGCGACGCTCGGCGGCTACGGGCTCATCCTCACGGCGATGTTCCTCGCGCTGTTCGTCCTGCCGTACGTCGCGTTCGCGGCGTAGTCACTCGGCGGTCGGCGTCGCGCGAAAAACGAAATCGAAGGACACGGTCCGAAACGGAGCGAACCGCGGCTCGCGTCGGTTACGCGAACGCGCGGGAGACTTCGGTCTCGTCCGAGGCTTCCTGCTGAATCTTCTCCCAGGCGTCGACGAAGTCCTGCATGAATATCTCCGTGCGGTCGTCGCGGATGGCGAACATCCCGGCTTCCGTACAGACGGCCTTGATGTCGGCACCGGAGGCGTTGTCGGCCATCTCGGCGAGTTCGACGAAGTCCACGTCGTCGGAGACGTTCATCTTCCGGGTGTGAATCTGGAAGATTATCTCGCGGCCGTCCTCGTTCGGCTTGGGCACCTCGATGAGGCGGTCGAACCGACCGGGGCGGAGAATCGCGGGGTCGAGCATGTCGAAGCGGTTGGTCGCCGCGATGATGCGGATGTTGCCGCGCTCGTCGAAGCCGTCCATCTCGGCGAGTAACTGCATCATCGTGCGCTGGACCTCCGCGTCGCCGGAGGTCTTCGAGTCCGTGCGCTTCGAGGCGATGGCGTCTATCTCGTCGATGAAGATGACGGCGGGTTCGTTCTCGCGGGCGACTTCGAACAGGTCGCGGACGAGCTTCGCGCCCTCGCCGATGAACTTGTGCACCAGCTCGGAGCCGGCCATCTTGATGAACGAGGCGTTCGTCTGGTTGGCGACGGCCTTCGCGAGCATCGTCTTCCCGGTGCCCGGCGGGCCGTAGAGGAGCACGCCCGACGGCGGGTCGATGCCGACCTCAGCGAACATCTCGGGGCGGTCGAGCGGCATCTCGACCGTCTCGCGGACCTCCTGCATCTGCTCTTCGAGGCCGCCGATGTCCTCGTAGGTCACGTCGGGGCTGTGTTCGACCTGCATCACGCGCGCCCGGACGTCCGTCTCCTTGTCGAGTCGCTTGACGATGGAGAGAGAGTTGTTCACGGCGACGCGCGCGTCGGGTTCGAGCTCTTCGCGCATCTCGTCGGTCACTTCGGTGAGGGCCTCTTGGTTGTTACCGTGCTGCTTGATGATGACCCCCTCGTCGGTGATTTCCTGAACCGTCGCAACGAAGAGCGGCGACTGCTTGAGCTTCTTGTTCTCGTGGGTAAGGCGCTCGAGCTTCTGTTGATACTTGTTGTTCTCGGCGTTCGTGTCGAGGAGCTTGTCGCGCATCTCCTCGTTCTGCGTTTCGAGAACTTCGAGCCGCTCTTGAAGGGCGGTGATCTTCTCCTGCTGCGACGCCGAGTCCTTATCGTAGGGGAGATCGACGTCGTCCACAGTATCGGTCATCATCCGGCATAGGGTGCAGGTTCATAAGAGGCTTCGGGTGTGTGAGGGATTCGCCGCCTAGGGGGCGTCTGCCGCCCGGATGACGAGTCTGACGCGTGTCACACAAATTTCCATCAGTAATAAATCTGGATAGCAAATATTATCTAATAGCATTGCTTGGTGTATCGTACGATGAGCACTACGGAAGCAGTCGAACGCGAGTCCGAACCCGACGCAGACGACCGCTGGGCGTCGGTTCGGGACATGCCCCCGAGCGCCAAGTTGGTCGCGAAGATTCTCGACTACGAGGACACGCTCACCCAGAGCCAAATCGCCGAGGAGTCGCTTCTGCCCCCGCGAACCGTCCGCTACGCGCTCTCCCGGCTGGAAGACGAGGGCGCGGTCGACTCCCGGTTTTCGTTCTCCGACGCGCGCAAGCGCCTCTACACGCTCAACATTTAAATCCGAACGCGCGGCCACGTCGCCGTATGTCTTCGCCCGCTGCCGACGATGTCGGTCGCGCTCTCTCCGCGCTCGCCGACGCTGACGCCGATACCGGCGACCGACCCGAGTCGCGCCCGCCCGCCGCAGTCGTCGCCGAGGCGCGTGACGCCTTCCAATCGCTTTCCGCTGCCGCCCGCTTTCTCTCCGACGGCGGTGAACTGACGCTCCGCCGAGCGGTCGGTGAGGCCGCCCGACGCGGACACCACGACTGCGCGCGTCGCGGGCGGTCGCTCCTCGCGGACCTCGACCGACTCCACGTCGCGCTCGCGGACGCCGGCGCAGCCGAGGCTCCGAACCGGAGTTCTCGCGCCGCCGAGGGGCGACCGCGGGACGCCGACCACTTCCGCTCCGGTCGCACAACCGTTTTCAGCGGCGGTGGCGAACCGAGTGATAGATGACACGGGTGATACACACCGGCGACACCCACATCGGGTATCAGCAGTACCACTCGCCGGAGCGCCGCCAGGACTTCCTCGACGCCTTCGAACGGGTCGTCGCGGACGCGCTCGACGGGGACGTGGACGCCGTCGTCCACGCGGGCGACCTCTACCACGACCGCCGTCCCGAACTCCCGGACCTCCTCGGGACGCTCGCCGCGCTCCGCCGCCTCGACGACGCCGGGATTCCCTTCCTCGCCATCGTCGGCAACCACGAGTCGACCCGCGGCGGGCAGTGGCTCGACCTCTTCGAGCGCCTCGGACTGGCGACGAGACTGGGGCGCGACCCCCACGTCGTCGGCGACGTGGCGTTCTACGGCCTCGACCACGTGCCGCGCTCCCGACGCGACGAACTCGACTACCAGTTCGACTCCGTCGACGCCGACCGCGCGGTGCTCGTCGCCCACGGGCTGTTCACGCCCTTCGCGCACGCCGACTGGGAGACCGAAACCGTCCTCGCCGAGTCGAACGTCGACTTCGACGCGGTCCTCCTCGGCGACAACCACGTCCCCGACACCGCCGAACTCGACGGGACGTGGGTGACCTACTGCGGCTCGACCGAGCGCGCGAGCGCGAGCGAGCGCGACCCCCGAGGGTACAACCTCGTCGAGTTCACGCCCGACGCGGTCGACATCCGCCGGCGAACCCTCGAAACGCGCCCGTTCGCGTTCGTCGAGGTCGACCTCGCCGGCGACGAGGGTATCGAGCGCGTCCGCCAGCGCGTCCGCGAGTTCGACCTCGAAGACGCGGTCGTCATCGTCGAACTGCGGGGCGAGGGCGAAACCGTCACGCCCGCGGCGGTCGAGTCGTTCGCCGTCGAGGAAGGCGCGCTCGTCGCCCGCGTCAACGACAAGCGCGACATCGACGACGACGGCGACTTGGCGACCGACGTGACCTTCGCCGACCCCGACGACGCGGTGCGCGAGCGGGTCCGCGAGATGGGCCTGTCGAGCGCCGCCCTCGACGTGGACGAGACGGTCCGCGCGAGCAAGGTCGCCGACTCGAACGTCCGCGACGAGGTGCGCGAGCGCGTCGAATCGCTCCTCTCGGACGACCCGGACGCCTTCGTCGCCGCCGAGCGCGAGAGCGACGCCGAAGCCGAGGAGTCGGAGAGCGTCGAGGACGCGGCGGACGGCGAAGACGCGGCGGCCGTCGAAGACACGGCCGAGACGGCCGCTGAAGCGGCGACCGACACCGACACCGAGACGACGGCCGACACCGACTCGGAGACCGCCGCGGACCCCGCGGCGAGCCGCGACAGTTCGCTGGGTGATTTCGCGTGAGATTCACCCGAATCGCCATCCGGAACTTCAAACCCTACGAGGACGCCGAACTCGACCTTCGAGACGGCGTCACGGTCATCCACGGCGTCAACGGCAGCGGCAAGTCGTCGCTCCTCGAAGCGTGTTTCTTCGCGCTCTACGGCTCGAAGGCGCTCGCGGGGACGCTCGAAGACGTGGTGACGACGGGCGCGGACGACGCCGAAATCACGCTCGAATTCGTCCACGACGGCGGCGAGTACCGCATCGACCGCCGGGTTCGCGTCTCCGGCGACCGCGCGACCACCGCCAAGTGCGTCCTCGACGGCCCCGAGGGAACCGTCGAAGGCGCGCGCGACGTTCGCCGGCACGTCGCGTCGCTCCTGCGGATGGACGCCGAGGCGTTCGTGAACTGCGCGTACGTCCAGCAGGGCGAGGTCAACAAGCTCATCAACGCGACGCCGAGCCAGCGCCAGGACATGATTGACGACCTCCTGCAACTCGGAAAGCTCGAAACGTACCGCGAGCGCGCCGGCAACGCCCGGCTCGGGGTCGAAGACGTGCTGACGAAAAAGCGGAGCGTCCTCGAAGACGTCGAGTCCCAAATCGAGGCCAAGGAGGACGCGGACCTCCACGCGACGCTCAACGCGCTCGAATCCGAGCTCGACTCCCTCGACGAGGAGATTTCGAACTACGAGAGCCAGCGCGACAAGGCGAAGTCGGCGCTCGACGCCGCCGAGGCGACGCTCGACGAACACGCCGAAAAGCGGGAGCGACTCGACGAAATCGAGTCGGCCATCGAAGACCTGACCGCGAAAATCTCCGCCGACGAGACGAAGCGCGACGACCTCTCGGAGCGCGTCCGGGAATTCGACGCCGCCGCCGACGAACTCGAATCCGACATCGACGACGCCCTCGCCCGGGCGGACCTCGACGACGCGAGCGACGAGGCGATAGCCGACGCGCGAGAGGCGCTGTCGGCGCGCGAATCCGAACTGCGCGACGACCTCTCCGAGGCGCGGACGCGGGCGCAGGCCTTCGAGACGCAGGCCGAGCGCCTCCGCGAGCGCGCCGACGACCTCGAATCGCGCGCCGAGGAGAAACGCGAGGCCGCCGAGGCCGACGCGGAGACCGCCGCCGAGGCCGAACGAGAACTCGAATCGTTCCGCGAAACGCGCGCGGAGCTTCGGTCGGCGCTCGACGACGCCGAAGCGCGGTTCGAGGACGCCCCCGTCGAACTCGGCGAGGCCGCCGACCTGCTCGAAGAACGACGCGAGGCGCGCTCCGAGGCTCGCGAGTCGCTCGCGGAGACGGAGACCGAACTGAAGAACGCGCGCGAGCGCCTCGCCGAGGCCGAGCGCCTCCGCGACGCGGGCAAGTGCCCCGAGTGCGGACAGTCGGTCGAGGGGTCACCCCACGTCGACGCCATCAGCGAGCGCGAGGCCGCGGTCGAGTCGCTGGAGGCCGACCGCGAATCGCTCGAATCGGCAGTCGAGTCGCGCTCGGCGGCCGTCGAGGCGGCCGAGGCGCTCGTCGAGGTCGAGACCCGCGCGAGTTCCCGGCGCGACAGACTCGACCTCGTGGACGAACGCATCGCCGACCGCGAGGAGACCGTCGAGAACCGCCGCGAGGCCGCCGAAGAAAAGCGCGAGGCCGCCGCGGAACTCGACTCGGAGGCCGAGGAGAAACGCGAGGCCGCGACGACGCAGGCCGAGCGGGCCGAGGAGGTCGCGGAGACGGTCGATTCGCTCGAATCGGACCTCGACACCCTCGACGACCGGCGCGACCGGCTCGACCGCGTCGAATCGCTGGTCGATACGCGGGCCGAGAAAATCGACGCGCGGGACCGGCTCCGCGAGAAGCGCGAGACGCTCGCAGAGGTGAACCGCGAGCGTCGCGAACACCTCCGCGAGCGTCGCGAGCGCCGAGACGAACTCCGCGAGACGGTCGACGAGGAGGCGGTCGAGGGGGCGAAACAGCGCAAGAAAAACGCCGCGGCGTACCTCGAACGGGTCGAAGACGAGGTGCTTCCCGAGTTGCGTGAGAAGCGCGATGACCTCCAGAGTCGCGTCGGCGGCGTCGAGGCCGAACTCGAACAGTTGGACGACCTCCGAGAGCGCCGCGACCACCTCGCCGAGCGCGTGGACGCCCTCGAATCGGTCCACGACGAGGTCTCGACGCTCGAATCGACCTACGGCGACCTCCGGGCGGAGCTTCGACAGCGCAACGTCGAGGTGCTCGAACGGATGCTCAACGAGACGTTCGATCTCGTCTACGCCAACGACGCCTACTCGCGCATCCGACTCGACGGCGAGTACGGCTTGACGGTGTTCCAGAAGGACGGCACCGCGCTCGAACCCGAACAGCTCTCGGGCGGCGAGCGCGCCCTGTTCAACCTCAGCCTCAGGTGTGCAATCTACCGACTCCTCGCCGAGGGCATCGACGGCGCGGCCCCGCTCCCGCCGCTCATCCTCGACGAGCCGACGGTGTTCCTCGACGGCGGCCACGTCTCGCGGCTGGTCGACCTCGTCGAGGACATGCAGAGCCGCGGCGTCAAGCAGATTCTCATCGTCAGCCACGACGAAGACCTGGTCGGCGCGGCCGACGACCTCGTCCGCGTGGAGAAGAACCCGACGACGAACCGCTCGACGGTCGAGCGGACCGACGCGCCGATAGTCGAAGGCGCGCTCGCGGACGACTGAGGGCGGTCGGCTCCGCCGCGATAGGAGGGCGGTCGGCTCCGCCGCGATAGCCTACTCGCGTGCGCCGTTCGCCCGCAGTAATTCGACTCCCTCTTTCGCGGCATCGGTCGCCTCGTAGCCGCGCTCCCCGTAGACCGTGGCCTCGACGACGAGGCCGGCGGCCCGGAACTCGGTTAAGAGACCGTGGAGGTCGCTCTCGCAGAGGTCGTAGGCTCCGAGGAGGTCGACCACGGGGAGCGGCCCGCGGTCGACGAGGTCGACGAGCAGGCCCAGTCCGCGCTCGGTCGGGACCGCGACGAGGATTCGGCGGACCGGTTCGGGGACGGCGCGCGCGGCGGTTTCGAGCGGGGACTCGCCGCTCACGGCTTCGAGGTCGTCGTTCGGCAGGTGCCGCTCCTCGCCGGTCTCCGGGTCGCGGACGCGGCTGGCGTCGCTCGACTGCTTGACGAGGAGATACGTCCGGCCGTCGGGTCCGCGGACGGTTCGCATACGTCCCGGCGAAGGGCGCGGCGACTGTTAGCGGTTGCGCTCGGGGGCGTCTTCGCGTTCGTCATCAGTTCCCGACGCGTCGTCGCTCTCGGCTGAGTCGCCGTCGTCCGCGTCATCGCCGTCGCTGTCGTCGCCGTCGTCGTCCCGCCACTCCCCTCGCTTGAACTCTCGGTAGATGGAGTGGACGCGGACGAGCACGACCGCGCCGAACAGAAACAGGCCGCCGCCGAGGAGCGTATCGCCGCGGAAGTAGACGAGCATCGGCCCCACCGTGAGTCCCGCGAGGCCGACGTTCGCGAGCACGACGCTCGCCCAGAACAGCCGGGCGGCCTCGGGATTCACGTCGGGCGAGAACTCCGGCGCGTCGTCGCCGCCGTCGCCGTTGGAGTCGCCGTCGTCGCCGGCGTCCTCACCGGGGATGCCGACGCGGGGAATCGTCGGGAGGTCCTTCTCGGGGTTCCCCCAGCGGGTTTCCGGGTCCCAGCGGGCCTCGGGGTCGCCCCACCGCTTTTCGGGGTCGATCTCCGAGGCCATGTCCGCCGACGGACGCTCCGCGTCGTCGTCTTCGTCGGCCGCGTCCGTGGCTGTTCCCTCGCGTCGCTCGTCGTCCGTCACGCTCGCGTCGAGACGCCGTGCCGAGAAAAAGTGTCCGTTTCGGCCGAGTCAGGCGCAGTCGTCGAGGCGCATCGAACTCGAGGCCTCGACCCACGCGAGTGGGTTCTCCGCGTCGTAGAACACCACGCCACCGTCGATATCGTAGGATTCGACCGTCTCGGCTCCCGTCGGACCAGTCGGTCCGTCGCCGTCGATCGTGCCATCCCACCGCTCCGGAGTTGCGTGGTCGGTCATATCGTGTGACAAGGAATGTCATACATGGATAAATGTCTTTCCGTGGTTCCGGGTGCGGTTCGCGGAAACGCCGGGGTTTTTAGCCGCGCCGCCGAAGCGATTGCCATGACGCAGACGGGTCTGACCGACTTCGGGGGAAACGACGCCGACGGCGCGGGCGACGCGCGGCCTGACGAGGAGGCCGCCATCGTCGCCGGCGACGCCGGCCAGCACGTCTCCGACGTCGTCGACACGGACGAGGTGCGGTTTCCCGACCCGGACGGGACGGTCGAACTGGCCGTCACGCAGGTCGATTACACCATCGAGGGCGCGGGCCGCGACGAGTACCCGGTGATTCACATCTTCGGCCGGACGGCCGACGACGAGACCGAACACGTCCGCGTACTCGGATTTCGGCCGTACTTCTACGCCCCCACCGACAGCCTCGACGACGGCGACCTCGACAAGGACGTTATCACCGGCACCGAGGACGGCTACGAGAGCATCCGCGGCGAGGAGCTGACGAAGATTTTCGGCCGCACCCCCCGCGACGTCGGGCAGATTCGCGACGAGTTCGACCACTACGAGGCGGACATCCTCTTTCCGAACCGCCTGCTCATCGACAAGGACATCAAAGGCGGCGTCAGCGTCCCCGAGCGCCGCCTCGACGACGGGACGATTCAGATTCCTCACCAGGAAGTCGCGCCCGCGGAGGTCGACGCGAACCTCCGGGTGAACACCTTCGACATCGAGGTCAACGACCGGAACGGCTTCCCCGAGGACGGCGAAGAGCCGATTATCTGTCTGACCAGCCACGACTCCTACCGCGACGAGTACGTCGTCTGGCACGCCGTGGCCGACGAGGGACTCGGCAAGCGCCCCGACGCGTTGCCGAACTACGACTTCCTCGGGGAGGACGGAGACGTGGAGGTCAGGACGTTCGACGAGGAGGCCGAGATGCTCGACGCCTTCCTCACGTACATCGAGGAGACCGACCCCGACATCCTCACCGGGTGGAACTTCGAGGACTTCGACGCGCCGTACTTCCTCGACCGCTTGGAGGAAGTCGACAAGCGGACCGACCTGAACCTCGACTACAACCGCATCTCGCGGCTCGGCGAGGTGTGGCGCGGCGGCTGGGGCGGCCCGGACATCAAGGGTCGCGTCGTCTTCGACCTGCTGTACGCCTACAAGCGCACCCAGTTCACCGAACTCGAATCCTACCGCCTCGACGCGGTGGGCGAACTCGAACTCGACGCGGGCAAGGAGCGCTACTCGGGCGACATCGGTGACCTCTGGGAGGAAGACCCCGAACGCCTGCTCGAATACAACCTCCGCGACGTGGAGCTGTGCGTCGAAATCGACCGGAAACAGGACATCATCGCCTTCTGGGACGAGGTGCGGACGTTCGTCGGCTGTAAGCTCGAAGACGCGCCGACGCCCGGCGACACCGTCGACATCTACGTCCTCCACAAGGTCCACGGCGAGTTCGCGCTCCCCTCGAAGGGGAAACAGGAGTCGGAGGACTACGAGGGCGGGGCCGTCTTCGACCCCATCACCGGCGTCAAGGAGAACGTCACGGTGCTCGACCTGAAGTCGCTGTACCCGATGTGTATGGTGACTATCAACGCCTCGCCGGAGACGAAAGTCGACCCCGAGCGCTACGACGGCGAGGTGTTCCGCGCACCCAACGGGACGCACTTCCAGCAGGAGCCGGACGGCATGATTCGGGAGATGGTCGACGAACTCCTCACCGAGCGGGAGGAAAAGAAGTCGCTTCGGAACTCCCACGACCCCGGCTCGTCGGAGTACGAGCAGTTCGACCGCCAGCAGGCCGCGGTGAAGGTCATCATGAACTCGCTGTACGGCGTGCTGGGCTGGGACCGCTTCCGCCTCTACGACAAGGAGATGGGCGCGGCGGTGACGGCGACCGGCCGGAAGGTCATCGAGTTCACGGAGCAGGCGGCGAACCAAATCGGCTACGACGTGGCCTACGGCGACAGCGTGACGGGAGATCGCCCGGTCGTCGTCAGAGACCCCGGTGGGACTGTTCGAATCCTTCCTATCGAGGACTTGTTTGCCCGCGGAACGACTGAATCTGAGGTACTCATCGCTGCCGACGGGGACGTCGTCGCAAGTGCCACTCCCGGGAAGACTCGCCGAGCGCTCGACGGGTGGGACGCCCTCTCTGTGAACGAAGTTGGAGAGGCGGAGTGGCAACCGATTGCGCAGGCGATTCGCCATAAAACGGACAAACCGGTGGTGAACCTCCAACACAAGTTCGGTGAGTCGACGACGACGAGAGACCACTCGTACGTCGTCCCCGGTGAAGACGGCCTCACAACTGTCTCTCCGGACGACGTGGCGGAGCCGTATCGCGTCTCCGGGGTACCCGATGTCGAGCCTATCGAGCAGGTCGACGTCTACGAGGTCCTTCGCGGGTACGAACGCGAGTACGAGGACGGGCGGAGCGTCGGGAGCGATAATTCGATAACGAAGCGGAAACAAATCCACGCGGACGACGAGTATGTCTGGTTCGGCCACGAGCACCACCGAGACGTCGACTCGACCGTCAAAGTCAAACGATTCGTCGATATCGACAGCGAAGATGGTGCAGCACTCATTCGGCTCCTCGGTGCGTACGTCTCTGAAGGAAGCGCATCCACTGGCGAGACGGCGACGTCGAAATTCGGGGCAAGTATCGCTGAATCCGACCGTGAGTGGCTAGCCCAACTCCAGCGAGATTACTCTCGACTGTTCGAGAACACGACCGCCGGTATCATTACGAGCGACCGACGAGCGGAGCGAACCGTCGAGTATCAAACGGACACAGGCGGTGCGTCGGTCACGTACAATGACGAGACGCTGAAACTGCAGATGATGAACGAACTCGCTGCTGTGTTCTTCCGCGAGTTCGCAGGGCAGACGTCGCGTGGTAAACGGATCCCCTCATTCGTCTTCCACCTTCCTGAGGAGAAGCAAGACTTGTTCCTGACGTTGCTCGTCGAAGGCGATGGGTCTCGCGAATTCCCACGATACACCGAAGCGTACGCACAGCGAAACTTCGACTTCGAGACGACGAGCCGAGAACTTGCTGCCGGTCTCTCGATGTTGCTCACGCAACGGGGGCAAAAACACTCGCTCAAGTATCGGGACAGCAAAGACTCGTACACTATTCGGACGTGTAGCACCTACCGGGAAGGCCGAGACCCCGTGCTGACCGAAGTCGACCACGACGGCTACGTGTACGACTTGAGCGTCGAAGAAAACGAAAACTTCGTCGACGGTGTTGGAGGTATCGTCCTTCACAACACCGACTCCGTCATGCTCGAACTCGGCCCGGACGTGTCGAAAGAAGAAGCCATCGAGCAGTCGTTCGACATCGAGGAGCACATCAACGCCGCCTACGACGACTTCGCGCGCGACGAGTTGGGCGCGGACGAACATCGCTTCCAAATCGAGTTCGAGAAGCTCTACCGGCGGTTCTTCCAGGCGGGCAAGAAAAAGCGCTACGCGGGCCACATCGTCTGGAAGGAGGGTAAGGACGTCGACGACATCGACATCACGGGCTTCGAGTACAAACGGTCGGATATCGCACAGATAACCAAAGAGGTCCAGAAGAACGTCATCGACATGATCGTCCACGGCGAGGACACCGAGGTCATCAAAGACTACCTCCACGACATCATCACGGACTTCGAGGCGGGGAACCTCCCGCTCGAACAGGTCGGCATCCCCGGCGGCATCGGCAAACGCCTCTCGGCGTACGAGACGCCGACCGCGCACGTCCGCGGCGCGCAGTACGCCAACGCCTTCCTCGGGACGAACTTCGGCCGCGGGTCGAAGCCGAAGCGGGTCTACCTCAAGAAAGTCCACCCGTCGTGGTTCCGCGAGATGGAGTCCAGCGAGTTCGACCCGCAGGTCGACGACCGCTACCGCGAGTTCAAGCGCGACCCCGACGTCATCTGCTTCGAGTACGCGGACCAGATTCCCGAGGAATTCGAAGTCGACTGGGAGACGATGCTCACCAAGACGCTCGAAGGGCCCATCTCCCGCGTTATCGAGGCGCTCGGGATGTCGTGGGACGAGGTGAAAAGCGGACAGGAACAGACCGGCCTTGGGAGCTTCATGTGACCGCTCCCGTCACCGACTAACGAAACCATATTCGGTTACATAGTCGCCGGAACCGTAACTTCGTTCGGCTGTCCGAAACCCGGACGCGTGTCGCGAATCGGTGTGATTCTTTGCGGATTTGAAAACAAATTTTCTTTCTACAAAAGGTGGCGGGGGTGAATGCGCAAGCATTATGGGCGATACTCCCCACCTTTCGAGTACGAGGCAACGAACCAACGATGGCAACTCTCGAGATTAAGAACCTCCACGCACGAGTCGCGGAGGAAGACGGTGAGCAGATTCTGCGAGGTGTCGACCTGGAAGTCAAATCCGGCGAGATCCACGCGCTGATGGGTCCCAACGGGTCCGGCAAGTCTACGACTTCTAAAATCATCGCCGGGCACCCCGCCTACGAAGTAACCGAAGGCGAAATCCTCCTCCACCTGGAGGACGACGACTTCGGCGACCTCGAAATTCCGGACGACGCCCGCACGTGGAACCTTCTGGAACTGGAGCCGAACGAGCGCGCCGCGCTCGGCATCTTCCTCGGCTTCCAGTACCCCGCGGAAATCGAGGGCGTCACCATGACGAACTTCCTCCGCACCGCGCTCAACGCGAAGATCGACGAGCGCGAGGAGCTCCTCTTCGGCGAGGACGACGACGAGGAAGCAGAAGAGGAAGCCGGCTACGACACCTCCCCGATGGAGGGTAACGTCGACGACGACGAAGTCGGCGTCGCCGAGTTCCAGCAGCTCCTCAAAGAGAAGATGGAGCTTCTCGACATGGACGAGAAGTTCATGCAGCGCTACCTCAACGCCGGTTTCTCCGGCGGCGAGAAGAAACAAAACGAGGTCCTTCAGGCCGCGATTCTCGAACCGTCGATTGCGGTGCTCGACGAGATCGACTCCGGTCTCGACATCGACCGCCTGCAGGACGTCTCGAAGGGTATCAACGCGCTGCGCGACGAGCAGGGCACGGGTATCCTCCAGATCACTCACTACCAGCGTATCCTCGAATACGTCGAGCCGGACCACGTCCACATCATGCTGGACGGTAAGGTCGTCAAGAGCGGCGACGCGTCGCTCGCGTCCGAGCTCGAAGACAAGGGCTACGACTGGGTCCGTGAGGAAGTGTACGAAGCCGCGTAATCCCCCAACATCATGAGTTCCGACCAAGACCACCTCAAAGAGACAGACACGGAAGCTCGCTTCGAGTTCAAGAAGGAGCAGAAGGCCGCGTTCGTGGCCGAGAAGGGTCTCAACGAAGAGACCATCCGCGTCATCTCGGAGGACAAAGACGAGCCCGAATGGATGCTCGAGCGCCGCCTTCGCGCGCTCAAGCAGTACCAGAACATGCCGATGCCGACCGACTGGCCCGGCCAGCCTGACCTCTCCGAGGTCGACGTGGACGAAATCGTCCCGTACATCCGACCCGACGTGGAAGTCCGCGGCGGCGTCGACGACTGGCGCGACCTGCCGGACGACATCAAGGACACCTTCGACAAACTGGGTATCCCGGAAGCCGAGAAGAACGCCCTCTCGGGCGTCGGCGCCCAGTACGAGTCCGAGGTCGTCTACCAGAACATGCAGGAGCGCTGGGAGGAGAAAGGCGTCGTCTTCATGAACATGGACCAGGCGGTCCAGGAGCACGAAGACATCGTCAAGGAGTACTTCATGACGAAGTGCGTCCCCCCGAGCGACAACAAGTTCGCCGCGCTTCACGGCGCCATCTGGTCCGGCGGCTCGTTCGTCTACGTCCCCGAGGACGTGACGGTCGAGATGCCGGTGCAGGCGTACTTCCGCATGAACTCCGAGGGCATGGGCCAGTTCGAGCACACGCTCATCGTCGCGGAGAAGGGCTCCGAAGTCCACTACATCGAGGGCTGTTCGGCCCCGAAGTACTCCGCGTTCAACCTCCACTCCGGCGGCGTCGAAGTGTTCGTCGGCGAGGACGCCCACGTCCAGTACTCGACCGTCCAGAACTGGTCGAAGAACACCTACAACCTCAACACCAAGCGCGCCATCGTCGAGAAGGGCGGCCGCATGGAGTGGATTTCGGGCTCGATGGGCTCGAAGGCCACCATGCTCTACCCGGCGTCGATTCTGAAGGGCCGCGGCGCGTCGGACAACCACATCACCATCGCCTTCGCGGGCGAGGGCCAGAACATCGACACCGGCGCGAAGGTGTACCACAACGCCCCCGAGACGAAGTCGACCATCGAGTCGAAGTCCATCTCGAAGGACGGCGGCCGCACGAACTACCGCGGTCTCGTCCACATCGCCAACGGCGCGAAGAACTCCTCGACCGCGGTCGAGTGTGACGCGCTCATGTTCGACAACGAGTCCACCTCGGACACGATGCCGTACATGGAAATCAACGAGTCCACGGTGGACGTCGCCCACGAGGCGACCGTCGGCAAGATCGGCGACGAGGACATCTTCTACCTCCAGTCGCGCGGTCTCGACGACGACGACGCGAAGCAGATGATCGTCTCCGGGTTCATCGAACCCATCACGGAGGAACTGCCCATCGAGTACGCGGTCGAACTCAACCGACTCGTCGAACTCGAGATGGAGGGTAGCCTCGGATAACCAATGAGTGCGCAACTTCCCGCGAACCTGTCCGCAGAGACGGTACGAGAGATTTCGGACGCACGGGACGAGCCGGAGTGGCTCCTCGAGGCCCGCCTCGAAGCCCTCGAAGCACTCGACGCGCTCGAACTGCCGGACGTCATCCAGACGCCCGGTCGCCGCTGGACCAACCTCGAAGCGCTCGACTTCGAGTCGCTCGTCGACCCGCTGAACCAGGCCGACGAGACGACCCGCGAGTCGCCCGAGGGCGTCGTCGTCCTTCCGTTCACGGAGGCGCTCTCCGAGTACGGCGACCTCATCGAGGAGCGCTTCGGGTCGGTCGTCGCTCCCGACACGAACTACCTCACCGCCCTCTCGGCGGCGCTGTTCACGACGGGCACGTTCATCTACGTCCCCGAGGGCGTCGACGCCGAGGACGTGAAGATTCGCGCCGAGATGAACTCTCGGTCGCTGTTCAGCCACACGCTCGTCGTCACCGAGGAGTCCTCGTCGGTCACCATCCTCGAAGCCATCGAGTCCGGCGACAGCGTCGACGACGCGCGGTACTTCTCGAACCTCGTCGAAATCGACGCGGGCGAGAACTCGTACGTCCAGTACGGCTCCCTGCAAAACCTCGACGAGGAGACGTACACGTACTCGCTCAAGCGCGCCGACGCCGACACCTACTCCACGGTCAACTGGATCGAGGGGAACCTCGGCTCGCGGCTCACCCGCAGCGACGTCGAGACCGAACTCAACGGCGAGGCGTCGGAGACGAAAATCGTCGGCGCGTTCTTCGGTCACGACGACCAGCACCTCGACGTGAACGCCCGCGTCTGGCACAAAGCCGAGAACACGACGGCCGACCTCGTGACCCGCGGCGTCCTCGACGACGAGGCGCGCTCGGTGTACGAGGGCGTCCAGGACGTCGGCCGCGACGCGTGGAGTACGAACTCCTATCAGCGCGAGAACACGCTGATGCTCTCGGACCAGTCCGAGGCCGACGCGTCGCCGAAGCTCATCATCAACAACCACGACACCGAGGCGTCCCACGCGGCCTCCGTCGGGCAGGTCGACGCCGAGGACCTCTTCTACATGGTCTCTCGGTCCGTCCCCGAAGAACAGGCCCGTAACATGCTCGTGGAGGGCTTCTTCGTGCCCGTCCTCGAAGAGATCGAAGTCGACGAGTTCCGCGACGACCTCGAAGAGCTCATCGCGGCGCGCCTGCGGTAGTCCGGCCTCCGCGGCGCGACTTCGCCGGGCGTTTTTTTCTCCGATCCCGTCGACCCGCGAGGGAACCGCTTAAGTCGGTTACTCCCGGAGAGGTGTGTATGTACGTCGCGGGACCGTGTCTTCGAACGTTGAGGGGGACGAGTCCATGAGCGTCGGCTATCAGGTCAGCTCGGACCACCAGCTCGCCCGACTCCTCCAGATCGGTATCGTCCTCGAAGAGGTCGTGGAGGCGCGCGCCTACCACCACCACGAGGAACTCGACGAAGACGCGCTCGACGAGGAGATTCGAGCCCTGCTTTCGCACGCCGCCGAGGAGTCCGCGGACCACCGCGAGCGCCTCGAAGCCGTCATCGACCGGCTGGAAGTCGACAGCGTCCCCTTCGAGGAGATAGAGGCGCTGGTCGAGGCCCAGTACGGCCAGACGAAGCCCGAGGACTTCGACGGCGTCCTCTACGACCAACTCTGCAACGAGGAGACCGCCTACAAGTTCTACGACGACGTCATCGAGGCCATCGAGGCGAGCGAGGCACAGTTCTCTATCGACCGCGAGGAACTCGTCGCCACCCTGTCGGCGATTCGCGACGAGGAGGCCGAGGGCGTAGAAGAAGTGACGCGAATCATGGAAGACCGCGAGTGAAACGATGAACACGGCAGACCAATACGTCAAGGCGATTTACCTGCTGCAGGAGATGGAGAACGGCCCGGCGGCCACCGGCGCGCTCGCGGACATGATGGAGGTGAGCCCCGCGAGTGCGAACGAGATGATCGGCAAACTCGAATCCCGCGGCCTCGCCGAACACGAGAAGTACAAGGGCGTCACGCTCACGGACGACGGCATCGTCCGCGCCCGCGACGCGCTCCAGACCTACTGCATCATCGAGCGCTTCCTCTCGAACGTCCTCGACGTCGAGGAGTTCCGCGCGGAGGCCCGCGAACTCGAACCCGTCATCGACGGGATGATTGCGGAGCGACTCGACACCATCATCGACCGTAACTCCGAGTGTCCCGACTGTTTCGACCCCGAGACGGACGCCTGCGAGTATCTCGACGTGTGCGGCGCGGAACCCGAGACGGAGACGGAAGCCGCCGATTAATCGCCGACGCCGCCCGACCGGAACCGAAGCGTTTTCATTTACCAGCGGACAACCGACGAGTGCGCAGTCCCGTGGTGTAGTGGCCAATCATAGCGGCCTTTGGATTGGTACGGTTCATTGCGTGCCGAGAAGACAGCCGCTGACGGCGGTTCGAATCCGCCCGGGACTACTCGAACTTCTCCTGCGAATCCATATCACGCCGAGTCGCGTCGCCGCCGAGCGATTTTTATCGCCGCACAATGACAATACACTAACGTGTCTCTGCTGCATCCGGTGTCGGCCGCTCGCCACCTCGCGTACACCCTCCACTACGCGCTCGTTCGGGCGAACTACGAGCGACGGCTCGTCGCCACGAAGAAACACGTCGGGCGGACGAGCTTCCGGAGCTACGAACTGTACAACCGTCACGGTAACGACGTGCTCCTGCAAGCGCTGTTGCTCGACCTCGACGGCGGCGACGTGGTCGTCGACGTGGGCGCGAACACGGGGACCTACACGCTCGCGGTCGCGGCCAGCGAACCCTCCGCGCAGGTCGTCGCCGTCGAGCCGCATCCCGAGGTCGTCGACCAGTTGCGGGCGAACGTCGAGGTCAACGACTTCGACGACCGGGTGGACCTCCTCGACTGCGGCCTCGGCGAAACCGACGAATCCCGAGCGTTCCACCTGTCGAGCTACGACGAACTGGGGTCGTTCTCGCGAGACCACGCGAGCGCGTGGGGGGCGCGGGTCGTCGACACGGCGTCGGTATCGATGCGACGGCTGGACTCGCTCGTCGAGTCCGGGACGGTCCCGCCGCCGGACCACCTGAAGGTTGACGTCGAAGGGTTCGGCCTGAACGTGCTCCGGGGGGCGGAGGCGGTCCTTCGGGAGCACCGGCCGACGGTGTATTTCGAACTGCACGACGCCCGCGGGAGCCACGACGAAGCGGCGGCGAAGGCCCTGCTCCGGGAGTCGGGCTACGAGCTGGTTCCGGTCCGCGAGGGCTGGGTATGCGAGCCTCGGGCGCGGGCAGAAGCGTCCCGGTCCACGTAGTCGCGTCCGAGGAGTCGGTTCGACCGGCGACCGGCTATTCGAGGGCGAAGTTCACGCGCTCGTGTGCCGAGCCTTGGGTCGTCCGGCCGGCGACGGAGACCGTGCCGATGTCGCCCGTCGATTCGACGTGGGTTCCCGCGCAGGCGGTCCGGTCGAAGGGGTCGTCCGCGTCGCCGATTTCGACGATTCGGACCTCCCGAATCGACTCCGGAAGCAGGTGGAGCCTGGTGCGGTCGGGGTCGAGCGTCGCTTCGGCCTCCTCGCGGTCGAGGCTGTACCACCGGACGGGGAGGTCGGACGCGACGAGGTCGTTCAGGCGCGTCTCGATGGTCCGGAGGTCGTCGCCGTCGAAGCGGTCGTAGGCGCAGTCGAGGTGTGCGTGGTCGGCGTACAGTTGGTTACCGGTCGTCTCGGCGTCGAACTCGTCGAGGAGGACCGCAGAGAGGAGATGCTGGGCCGTGTGGTAGCGGCTGTGGGCGCGCCGCCGCGCCGCGTCGACGCGTCCGGTGACGGTCGCCCCCGGGTCGGGCGCGTCGCCCGCGACGACGTGTTCGATTCGGTCGCGTTTCTGGACGTCCGTCACGTCCCACGTCTCGCCGTCGCAATCCTCGCCGTCTACCGATAGGGTGCCCGTGTCGTGCGGTTGGCCGCCGCCGGTCGGGTAGAAGTACGTCCGGTCGAGGACGACGCGGTCGGTTCCGCGGACCGTCTCGACGGTCGCCTCGAACTCGTGTGTCGTCGCGTCGTCGAGGTATCGTGCTTCGGTCACGTCGGGGTCGACGCGGGCGGGCGAGTTAACTCTCATCGATGTGCCAGCGGTTCACATTGGCGGCCACGAGACCCGGTCTGTTCGCCCGAGAGCCCGGTTCCCGCGACTCAGGGTGGTCGTAACGCCTAAGAGTGGAACGACCCTCATTCCGTGTAATGAGAATACGCACGTGCCAACACCGACGGAGGTTCTGCCGTGGGCGTTGAAATCAAAGAGTCGGCGGTCTCCGACGCCGAGTTCGAGGATATGAAGCGTTTCGTCTCGGACTATCTCTCTGCGAGCGTCGAAAACGAAGACGACGGCGGGCGGATGCGCTGGTATCCGTGGCACTCCGCGGAGTACCGGTTCAACCACATCCTCAACGTCGTCGACCTCGCGACGCGCATCGCCGACCGCGAGGGCGCGGACGTGAACGTCGTTCGCGTCGCCGCCCTCTTTCACGACATCTCGAAGCTCGAAGCCGACCAGGAGGTCCACGCGGAGGAGGGCGCTCGCGTCGCCCGCGAGTTCCTCAGCAGCCACGGCGACTACCCCGACTCCTTCGTCGACCAGGTGTGTCAGGTCGTCTCCGACCACTCGTATCAGGGGCCGCTGACCGACGTGTCGCTTGAGACGCGCTGTCTCATCGAGGCCGACATCCTCGACAAAATCGGCGCGAACGGCACCGCGCTGATGCTCCTGCGGATGGGCTACGAGGCCCGGACCCACATGGACGCCGCCGAGATGGTCGAACGCGTCTTCGAGCGCGGCCGCGACGCCTCCGACCGGCTCGAAACCGACACCGCCCAGAGCTTCGCTCACCAGCGGCTCAAGCGCGTCAAGTGGTTCCGAGAGTGGCTCGAAGAGGAGGTCCCCGAGATGGACCACGACGGCCAGTTCAGCGGCTGAGCTCGTCGGAACCGCCGCCTCGCCGCCTCGTTTTTTCGAGCGAACGATCCCGTCTCAGAGCGTGTCGAGAATCGAGAGCACGCGTTCTTCGGCGTCGCGGCCGGGGTCGTGTTCCGCGCCGTCGCGGTCGCTGTCGCGGTGGTCGGCGACCGACCGGCGCATCGCCTCCTCGACGGGGGTGGACTCCCAGCCGAGACGGGCGAGTTTGTCCGTCGAGAGGACGTGCGGGTAGTCGCGGTAGAGGATGAAGTCGTCCATCGAGAGGCCGGCCGCGGCGAGTTCACGCTCGCCCGCGTGGACGACCTCGACGCCGGTGCCGGCGGCGTCAGCGATGACTTCGACCATCTCTTCGAGCGTCACGAGCCGTCTGTCACCGACGTTGTAGGCCTCGCCCGCCTCGCCCTCCTCGGCGACGACGCGCATCGCGCTCGCCACGTCCTCGACGTAGGCGCGGTGCCAGACGTTCGTCCCGTCGCCGGGGACGACGACGCGGTCGTAGTTCAGCACGCGGTCGATCCAGTAGTCGAGGCGCTCGGTGTAGTCGTCGGGGCCGTAGACGATGCAGGGCCGGACGGACATCGCGTTGATGCCCCGCGAGGCCGCCTCGAAGACGACGCGGTCGCCCTCGGCTTTCCGCGGGCCGTAGCTCGCACCCGAGTCGTCCGCCGCCTGCTCGTCGGTGCAGTCGCACAGCGGCGTCTCGCCCTCGCGCTTCGGGATGACCTCGCTTCCGTAGGCCGCGCCGCTGGAGATGTAGACGTAGGCGTCCACGTCAGCGAAGACGTCGACCGCAGAGGCGACCTCCGCGGGCTTGTACGCCACGCAGTCGAACACCGCGTCGGGGTCGACGGTCAGTTTCGCGGTCCGGAGCGCCTCGTCGTCGGTTCGGTCGCCCTGCACGTGTTGGACGCGCGGGTCGTCCTCGAAGGGGTTGTCGTGGTTCCCGCGGTTGAAGATGGTCACGGCGTAGCCGCTGTCGAGGAGTTCCGAGACGAGGTGGCGGCCGATGAATCGCGTGCCGCCGATGACGAGTGCGTTGTCCATGTCTCGGTCGAAGGCGCGCGCGGTGAAAAACGTGAGAGAATCGGTTGCGGGTGCCGGAACCCGCTCGCCGTTAGCGGCGGTTCGAGACGGCCGGGGTCCGTCTCCGTCTCAGTCGTCGCTCGTCGTCGCCGCGCCGACTCTGTCGGCTCCGGCGTCGACGATTGCGCCCGCCTTCGCGGGGAGTTCGTTGCGAACGTCCTCGCGGCCGTCTTCGGCGATGACCTCGGCGTACGCGTCGGGCATCACCTTCACGAAGTCACCGAGCACGGACTGCCAGTCGTCGAGCAGTTCGGCCGCGCGGTCGGAGTCGGTGTACGTGCGGTGGTTCTCGACGAGGCGGGTGAGCATCGCCTCGTCCTTGTCGTCGAGGTGGTCTTCGAGCGTCACCATCTCGGTGTTCGCCTTCGCGGCGAACTCGTCGTCGGGGTCGTAGACGTAGGCTACGCCGCCGGACATGCCCGCGGCGAAGTTGCGGCCCGTCTCCCCGAGCACGGCGACGACGCCGCCGGTCATGTACTCACAGCCGTGGTCGCCGACGCCCTCGACGACCGCCTTCACGCCGGAGTTGCGGACGCCGAAGCGCTCGCCGGCGAGGCCGTTGACGTAACATTCGCCCTGCGTCGCGCCGTAGAGGGCGACGTTGCCGATGAGGATGTTTTCGGCGGCCTCGTAGTTGGCCTCGGCGGGCGTGTCGACGATGACGCGGCCGCCGGAGAGGCCCTTGCCGACGTAGTCGTTGGCGGCCCCGGTGAGCCGCATCGTGACGCCGCGGGCGAGGAAGCCGCCGAACGTCTGGCCGGCGATGCCGTCGAACTCACAGCGGATGGTGTCGTCCGGGAGTCCCTCGCCGCCGTGGGCGTTCGAGATGCGGTTCGAGAGCATCGCGCCGACCGCGCGGTCGACGTTCGAGAGGTCGCGGCGGATGACGACCGGCTCGCGGTTCTCGATGGCGTCTGCGGCCTCGTCGATGAGTTTGTGGTCGACGTGCGTCTCGATGTCGGCGTGGACCTGGTCTTCGGTCTTGCGGCGCGCGCCCGTCTCGGGCTCGGCCAGCACCGACGAGAGGTCGAGGTGCTTCGCCTTCTCGTGGTCCGTCTCGACCTGCCGGAGCAGGGAGGGACGACCGATCATCTCGTCGAGCGAGGTGAAGCCGAGGTCGGCCATAATCTCGCGGAGTTCCTGCGCGATGAACGTCATGTAGTTGATGACGTGGTCGGGCTCGCCGGGGAAGCGGCGGCGCAGGTTCTCGTCCTGCGTGGCGACGCCGACCGGGCAGGTGTTCTCGTGGCACTGACGGGCCATCACGCAGCCCGAGGTGACGAGCGACGCGGTCCCGAAGACGTACTCCTCGCCGCCGAGGAGGGCGGCGACGGCCACGTCGCGGCCGGTCTTCATGCCGCCGTCGACGGAGACGCGGATGCGGGAGCGAAGCCCCGTCGCGCGGAGCATCTGGTTGGCCTCGGCGAGGCCGAGTTCCCACGGGAGACCGGCGTTCTTGATGGAAGTCTTGGGCGACGCGCCGGTGCCGCCGTCGTAGCCGGAGATGTGGACCACGTCGGCTTTCGCCTTCGAGACGCCGGCGGCGATGGTGCCGATGCCGGCCTCGGAGACGAGCTTGACGTTGATGTCGGCGTCGGGGTTGGCCGACTTCAGGTCGAAGATGAGCTGCTTGAGGTCCTCGATGGAGTAGATGTCGTGCAGCGGCGGCGGCGAGATGAGGCCGACGCCCGGCGTCGCATACCGGACGTGCGCAATCATCTCGTTTACTTTCTTGCCGGGGAGGTGGCCGCCCTCGCCGGGCTTCGAGCCCTGCGCCATCTTAATCTGAATCTCGTCGGCCGACGAGAGGTAATGAGAGGTGACGCCGAAGCGGCCGGAGGCGACCTGCTTGACGTTACACTCCTTTTCGGTGCCGAAGCGCTCCGGCGGCTCGCCGCCCTCGCCGGAGTTGGACTTGCCGCCGATGCGGTTCATGGCGATGGAGTTGTTCTCGTGGGCCTCCGGCGAGAGGCTGCCGAGCGACATCGCGGCCGTCGAAAAGCGCGTGACGATATCCTCGACGGGTTCGACCTCGTCGATGTCCACCGGCTCGCGGTCGGAATCGAATTCGAGGAGGCCGCGGAGCGCCTTCAGCTGCTTCGACTGGTCGTTGACCAGCTCCGCGAACTCCTTGTACTTCTCGTAGTCGCCGGCGCGGACGGACTGCTGGAGCGTGCCGACGGTCTGGGGGTTCCAGCCGTGGTGGATGCCGGCCGAGCGGTTCTCGTACTCGCCCTGTCGTTCGAGCTTCGGGTCCGCGCCGAACGCGGCGGCGTGACGGGTCAGCAGGTCTTCCTCGATGACGTCGAGGCCGATACCCTCGGTGCGGATTTCGGTGCCCTCGAAGTACTCGGCGACGAAGTCGGATTCGAGGCCGACGGCTTCGAAAATCTGCGCGCCGCGGTAGCTCTCGACCGTCGAGATGCCCATCTTGGCCATCGTCTTGAGCAGGCCGTCTTCGAGCGCGTGGACGTACGCGTCGATGGCCTCGCCCTCGTCGGCCCCGTCGGGGCCGGCGACGACGTCCTCGATGGTCTGGTAGGCGAGGTAGGGGTTCACCGCGCCCGCGCCGTAGCCGACGAGCGTGGCGAGGTGGTGGACCTCGCGTGGGTCGCCGGACTCGACGACGAGGCCGGCGTGGTTCCGGAGGCCGTTGCGGACGAGGCTGTGGTGGACCGCGCCCGTCGCGAGCAGGCTCGGGATGGCGACGCGGTCGGGGCCGACCGCGCGGTCGGAGAGGACGACGATGTCCGCGCCGTCTTCGATGACCGCCTTGGCCTCGTCGCGGACGGCCTCGATGGCCTCGCGGATGTCGCCGCCTTTCTCGTAGGTGATGTCGACGACTTCGCTCCGCATGTCGTCGTCGAGGTCCTTGATGGCCGCAGTCTCGGCGTCCGTGAGGACCGGCGAGTCGAGGACGAGCTGACGCGCGTGCTCGGGTGACTCGTCGAGGAGGTTACGCTGGCAGCCGAGCCGCGACTCCAGGCTCGTCACGAGCTTCTCGCGGATGTAGTCGATAGGCGGGTTCGACACCTGCGCGAACAGCTGCTTGAAGTAGGTAAACAGCGGGCGGTTGAGGTCCGACAGCACCGAAAGCGGCGTGTCGTCGCCCATCGAGCCGACGGGGTCCTTGCCGTCGCGGGCCATCGGCTCTATCATATGGTTGAGCTGGTCGTGCGTGTAGCCGAACGCCGCCTGCGTCGCGCGGAGCGACTCGACCTGTCCGCGCGAGGTGGAGTCGGTGTCGCCGGCGATGTCGTCGAGATGGCGCTGCTGTTGGTCGACCCACTCGCCGTACTTCTCGTCGGTGAGGGAGTCGAACACTTCGGCGTCGGGGATGACGCGGCCCTCCTCGGGGTCGGCCATGAAGATCTCGCCGGGCTGGAGGCGACCGCGGGATTCGAGTTCCGCGGGGTCGGTGTCGAGCGCGCCGACCTCGCTGGCGACGATGAGGCGGCCGTCGGTCGTCACCTCGTAGCGACACGGACGGAGGCCGTTGCGGTCGAGGACGGCGGCGATGCGGTCGCCGTCGGTCGCCGCGACGAGCGCGGGACCGTCCCACGGCTCGACGAGCGAGGCGTGGAAGTCGTACCAGTCGCGGCGCGCCTGGTCCATCGCGTCGTCGTTGCGGTACGCCTCGGGGATGAGCATCCGCAGGACGTGCGGGAGTTCGCGGCCGCTCTTGAGGAGCAGTTCGACCACGTTGTCCACGCTCGCGGTGTCGGACTGGTCGGCCTTCGTGATGGGCATGAGCGTCTCGATGTCGTCGCCGAAGGCCTCGTGCTGGAGGTCCGTCTCGCGGGCGCGCATCCAGTTGACGTTGCCGCGGATGGTGTTTATCTCGCCGTTGTGGATGACCTGGCGGTACGGGTGGGCGAGATGCCACGCGCCGAGCGTGTTGGTGGAGAATCGCGCGTGAACGAGCGCGAGTTCGGTCACCATCCGCTCGTCGCTGAGGTCGGGGTAGTAGTTCGGGAGCTGTTCGGCCGTGAGCAGTCCCTTGTAGACGATGGTCTTGCGGTCGAGCGAGCAGACGTAGAACCGTCCCGCGCCCTCGATAGCGAGGTCGTCGACCGCCTTCTCTGCGGCTCGGCGGGCGAGGTACAGCGCCCGGTCGAACTCGTCTGCGGTCATCCCGTCGGCCGGCTCGACGAACAGTTGCCAGACGTCGGGCTCCGATTCGAGCGCGGTCGCGCCGAGGTCGGCGTTGTCGGTCGGCACGTCGCGCCAGTCGAACACGGAGAGCCCGTGGTCGGCCAGCGAGTCCTCGACAACCGCCGAAACGCGCTCGCGAACCTCGTCGTCGGTCGGCATGAACACCGAACCTGCCGCGTAGAGGTCCGGAAGCTCGGATTCGAGGACGGCTTCGAAGAACTCGTCGGGTCGTTGCAGCAGGATACCCGCCCCGTCTCCGGTGTTTTCCTCAGCGCCCGTGGTGCCGCGGTGCTCGAGATTCTCCAGGAGTTCGAGGCTGTCTGCGACGACTCGGTGCGAGGCGCCGTTTTCGAGGTCTACGACGGCCCCAACGCCGCAGTTCGACCGCTCGTCGGTCGGGTCGGCTAACCCGTCCTGAGCGAAGGGTGCGTCTATGTGTGGCTTGGTCATACGCCAATAGTACGGCTACCCGCATAAGCAACTTTTCCTGAAACCATAAGGGTGTTACAATGTCATATAAGGATGTATCCATACATAGTATGGAGACTAATGATGATTCGACGGACGACGAAAAATATGAACAATCGTGTAAAACCCGGCGGCCGGTTCAGTAGGACTTCGCGAAGTACGCCGTCTCCTCGGCGTCGCCGCCGCAGACCGCGCAGTCCTCGCCGTCGTGAATCTCCGCGTCCTCGTCGTTCAGGGGCACCATGACGATTTCGGCGGCGATTTGCTCCTTAATCTCGTCCTCGCAGGCCTCGTCTCCGCACCACGGCGCTTTCACGTAGCCGCCGTGCTGGCCGATGGTGCCGAGAATCTCGTTGCGCTCGGACGCCTCGCGGACGTTTTCTTCGAGGTTCTCCTCCGCGGCGGCGTAGAGCTTCGCGTACACTTCGTCGAACTGCGCTTGGACGGCTTCGGCGATGTTCTCGCGGTCGAGTTCGACCGACTCGCCGTCGGGGCGGTGGACGGCCGTGACGACGTCGTCGTCGACCTCGTTCGGGCCGATTTCGAAGCGGACGGGGACGCCCTTGAGCTCCCACTCGTTGAACTTGAAGCCGGGGTTGCGCTCGTCGCGGGCGTCGAGTTCGACGCGGACGCCCGCGTCTTCGAGGTCTTCGGCGATGTCCTCGGCGTAGTCGAGGACCTTCTCCTGCGTGTCGGCCTGCCAGATGGGGACGATGACGACCTGCTCGGGCGCGATGGTCGGCGGCAGGACGAGGCCCTGGTCGTCGGAGTGCGTCATGATGAGCGCGCCGAGCGAGCGCCACGACAGCCCCCACGAGGTCGTGTGGGCGGGCTCTTCGTCCTCGTCTTCGGTCGTGTAGGTGAGGTCGAACGCCTCTGCGAAGGAGGTGCCGAGGTAGTGGGAGGTGCCGGCCTGCACGGACTTGCCGTCGGGCATGAGCGCCTCGACGGTCGTCGTCGTGTCCGCGCCGGGGAACTTGTCGTGTTCCGGCTTCGCGCCGCGGAGCACGGGGATGGCGAGCACGTCCTCGTAGAGCGACTGGTACTGCGAGAGGCGGGTCATCGTCTCGTCCCACGCGCCGTCGCGGGTCTCGTGGGCCGTGTGACCTTCCTGCCAGAGGAACTCCTTGGTGCGGAAGAACGGCTTCGTCTCGGTCGCTTCCCAGCGCACGACCGAGGCCCACTGGTTCACGCGGAGCGGGAGGTCGCGGTGGCTACGGACCCACTGGGCCATGTAGGGCGCGATGATGGACTCGGAGGTCGGGCGGACGGCGAGGCGCTCTTCGAGTTTCTCGTGGCCGCCGTGGGTGACCCACGCCACCTCGGGGTCGAACCCCTCGACGATGTCCTTCTCGCGTTCGAGGTAGCTCTCGGGGATAAACAGCGGGAAGTACGCGTTCTGGACGCCCGTCTTCTTGAACTCGCCGTCGAGGTAGTTCTGGATGGACTCCCACAGCGCGTAGCCGCGCGGGCGAGTCACGATGAAACCGCTCATGCCCTCCGGGCCGTAGTTCGCGAGACCCGACTTCTGGACGACCTCGGCGTACCACTCGCCGGTGTTGTACTGCTTCGACTCGGTGATACCGAGTTCCTGCTCGTCGCTCATTGCCCATCGGTAGCCGCAGCGAACCCTTAAACGCCCCGAAGGTGCCGGCGCGCCGCCCCGCCGCGCAGACCACCTCTCGTCGACGACGGTCGGCGGTTCCGGCGGACGCATAGATACATATCGCCGGCTATCCTACCAGTACGTGGTGGTTGGTGTGCTAACAATGGACACAATTGTAAGCGGCGAACGGCCGACTCCTCGGGAGGGGACGGTCCGAATCGAACTGTGGGTTCCGAGCGGGCGGCGCGCGGAGTTCACACCGGTTATCGACCGACTGGACGACGCCGTCGGGCGCGGCCTTATCGAGGAGTACACCGTCGAGACGTGGGACCGGTTCGTGGACCTTTCGGGGAGCCTGAGTCCGCGCGAGCGACGCGTCCGCGACCGGCTCGCGTCGTACGCCCAGTGGGCGGCGACACACGGCGAGCGGCTGACGGGATTAGGCGACCTCGGCGTGCGCGGCGTCGGACGGATGGGCCCCGAGCGGCTGACGCGGCGGACCCCGCGAGCGGTCATGGCAGAGTACGAAAACGGCGTGCTCGCGCACGTGACAGCGTGCGAGGAGTGCGTCGGCGCGTTCCGTGGACGGCTCCGCGACCTCGACTCGGAACACGAACGCGAGTCCGAAACCTCGTCGGAGCCGGTTCGTATCGAGTGGTAAGACGCGACTCGAACCTCTTTTTCGCGCGACGCCGTCCGGTGGTCAGCGCCGACTGTCGAACGGCGAGTCACCCTCGCGCCACGACCACCCCGGCAGGCGCGTCTGAAAGCCCGCGGCGAGCGCGGCGTCGAGGTCGTCGCGGCCGGCGGGACCGTCGGTGTGGACGGCCACGTCCGCGAAGTGGAACGTCGCCTGCGCGAGGAGTCGGAGCGGCTCGCCGCCGGCGATGGTCGCCGCGAGCTCGCGCCCGAGCACCTCGTCGACGACGAACCCCGGGTAGTCGTCCTGTACGTCCAGCCGCTTGAGGATGCGGACGTAGGCCGCGACGTTGACGCCGACCTCGCCGTCGGCGAACACCGCGTCGACCGCCTCGCGGTAGGCCGCCTCGTCGACCGCGCCGACGCGCGTGTCGAACTGCTCGCCGAGTCGCCGTCGCGTCTCGTTGATGAGCGGGACGACCACGTCCGCGCGCGCTCGAACCCAGTCGTGTTCCGCCGAGACGGCCGCCGGTGTGAGTTCCATGGTCGTCGGTCGGCCCCGAGACGCTTCGGCTTTGCGAAGGGTTTTATACTGGCGACATGGTACTGTCGGGTAAGCGGGTTTTCCCTGCCTCTTCCCGCAGTCGAGATACAACCGTATTCAGTTCACTATGCTCTCTCCGCAGTCGGCCGAGACTGGCACTCGTACACGTGGACCGGCTCGCGTCGACGCTCCTGAGGTAGGGGTTCCCGAGACCTGCCGGCGCAGGACCGGACGGGTCGCTCGTAACTATGAGCTCCGTAGATAAACAACTCGAGAATCTGAAGGCAGAGATTACGAACGAACTCCCCCGCGACATCTCGGTTTCCGACGTCAAGTACGAGGGTCCCGAACTCGTCGTCTACACGCGCGACCCGAAGAAGTTCGCTCAGAACGGCGACCTCATCCGGAAACTCGCGAGTAAGCTCCGAAAGCGAATCACGGTTCGCCCGGACCCGGACGTGCTGTCCGACCCCCGCGAGGCCGAACCCAAGATTCTGAGCGTCATCCCCGAGGAGGCCGGCGTCACCGACCTCGACTTCCACATCGACACCGGCGAAGTCGTCATCGAGGCCGAGAAACCGGGCATGGTCATCGGTCGCCACGGCTCGACGCTCCGCGAAATCACGCAGAAAGTCGGCTGGACGCCCGAAGTCGTCCGCACTCCCCCCATCGAATCCTCGACGGTTTCGAACGTCCGCAACTTCCTGAAGCAGGAACGCGAGGACCGCCGCCGCATCCTCGAACGCACCGGCCGGCAGATTCACCGCGAGCAGCTCTCGGACGACGAGTGGGTCCGCATCACGACCCTCGGCTGCTGCCGCGAGGTCGGCCGCGCGTCTTTCATCGTCTCGACGCCCGAGACCCGAATCCTCGTCGACTGCGGCGACAAACCCGGCTCCGACGACGTGCCGTATCTGCAGGTCCCCGAGGCGCTCGGGTCGGGCGCGAACTCGCTCGACGCGGTCGTCCTCACCCACGCTCACCTCGACCACTCGGCGCTCATCCCGCTTCTGTTCAAGTACGGCTACGACGGCCCCATCTACACGACCGAGCCGACCCGCGACCTCATGGGCCTACTCACGCTCGACTACCTCGACGTCGCCTCGAAGGAGGGACGCACCCCGCCGTACGAGTCCGAGATGGTTCGCGAGGCCATCAAGCACACCATCCCGCTTGAGTACGGCGACGTGACCGACATCGCGCCCGACGTGAAGCTCACGTTCCACAACGCGGGTCACATCCTCGGCTCCGCCGTCTCGCACTTCCACATCGGTGACGGCCTCTACAACGTCGCGTTCTCCGGCGACATCCACTACGAGGACACCCGCCTGTTCAACGGCGCGGTCAACGACTTCCCGCGCGTGGAGACGCTCGTCCTCGAATCGACCTACGGCGGCCGCAACGACTACCAGACCGACCAGCAGGACTCCGAGGAGCGCCTCATCGAGGTCATCAACGAGACGTACGACCGCGGCGGCAAGGTCGTCATCCCGGCGTTCGCCGTCGGTCGCTCACAGGAGATTATGCTCGTCCTCGAAGAGGCGATGCGCTCGGGCAAGATTCCGGAGATGCCCGTCCACCTCGACGGGATGATCTGGGAGGCGACGGCCATCCACACGACCTACCCCGAGTACCTCCGCGACGACCTCCGCGACCGCATCTTCCACGAGGACGAAAACCCGTTCCTCGCCGAGGAGTTCAACCACATCGACGGCGGCGAAGAGGAGCGACAGGACGTCGCCGACGGCGAGCAGGCCATCATCCTCTCGACCTCCGGGATGGTCACCGGCGGCCCCATCATGTCGTGGCTCCGCCACGTCGGCCCCGACCCGAAGTCCCGACTGGTCTTCGTCGGCTACCAGGCGCAGGGGACGCTCGGCCGCCGCATCCAGAACGGCTGGGACGAGATTCCGGTCAACGGCCGCGACGGCATGGGCCGGTCGGACACGCTGAAGCTCAAGATGGACGTGGAGACGGTCGACGGCTTCTCCGGTCACGCCGACCGGCAGGGCCTCGAAAACTTCGTCAAGACGATGAACCCCCGTCCGGAGAAAGTGCTGTGCGTTCACGGTGACGAACGCTCCGTGCAGGACCTCTCGTCGGCGCTCTACCACGACTACAACATGCGGACGTTCGCGCCGAAGAACCTCGAGACGTTCCGCTTCAAGTAACGACTCGCAGTCACGGCGACCCTCACCGGCGCGTCAACCGCCGCCGCACAACGATTTCTCACGGACGGCATCCGGGCGAACATTAATCAGGACTCTCGAACGAGTGTTTGCTATGCGTCTCGCACTTATTGCGCACGACGAGAAGAAGCCGGACCTCATCGCCTTCGCCGAGGAGCGGCAGGACGACCTCGAACGCTTCGAACTCATGGCGACGGGCACGACCGGCCAGCGACTCATCGACGCCACGGGCCTCGACATCGAGCGCAAGCAGTCCGGGCCGCTCGGCGGCGACATGCAAATCGGCGCGGAGATCGCGAGCGAGACCTGCGACGGCGTCATCTTCCTCCGCGACCCGCTGACCGCCCAGCCCCACGAGCCGGACATCACCGCCCTGCTCCGCATCTGCGACGTCCACCAGACGCCGCTTGCGACCAACCTCGCCAGCGCCGACGCCGTCCTCGACGAACTCATCCGACAGCTCGACGGCGAGGTGTAGTCTCCGGAACTGAGCCGCGCCGCGACCGAACCGCGCCGCGACCCCCGCGTCCATCGCCTCGTTTCGCTTCGAGAGACGGTATCACGCCTGAGAATCGCGGCGTATCCTTAATTAGCAGCGCGCCGGAGGCGACGGTATGCACGCCGCGACTCGCACGTCTCTGATGCTCGCCGTGATTCTCACTGTCGCGACCGCCCCGGTCGCCGCCGCGACCGGGCCGACCTCGCCGTGTTTCCCCGGCGAGGGCCACCAGTTCGACATCGGTGGCGAGGGTGCGGGCATCGACCTCGTGGTCTTCCTCTCGATGTTCGAGAACCTCGGCGGCGAGGGCGGCTTCGGGATGGAAGCCAGCGGCTCCGTCGGCAACGACTCCATCGTCCAACTCCGGGCGGGGGTTGCCTTCGACGGCGTCGGTCCCGCCGCGGCGTTCCTCTCGAACCCCTTCTCGCGGTTCAGCGTCGTCTACGACTACTCGATGACTCTCCCGATGTTCGCCGACTCGGGCATCGAATCGAGCTACGAGGACGACGGTTCGCCGGTGAGCGGACTCGACGCGACGGCCTGTTAGTCAGTCGTCCGCGGCCGCGGGGTCGGTGACGGACTGCGCCGCCGCGTCGACGCCGACCATGTCGCACACGTCGGCCATCGGGCACGCGTCGGGGCCGTCGAGACACGCGGGTTTGCGGGCCGTGCAGAACTCGCGGCCGAACTGAATCATCGCGGTGTGGCCGAAGCCGCACTTCTCGTCGGGGATGTCGCGTTCGAGCGCCGCCCGAACGCCTTCGTGGTCGGCGTCGGCGGGCGCGAGCCCAATCCTGCGGGCGATGCGGTGGACGTGGGTGTCGACGGGGAAGACGCCGCCGCGCCCGCCCGCAAAGAGGAGGACGCAGTCGGCGGTCTTCGGGCCGACGCCTTTCATCTCCAAGAGGCGGTCGCGGACCGTCGCGGGCGCTTCCTCGCGGACGTAGCGGTCGAAGTCGGCCTCGCTCCCGAAGTCGGCCAGCACCTCCTCCGCGACGCCCCGGATGAGCTTCGATTTCTGGTTGTAGAGGCCGCCGGAGCGGATGGCCTCGACGATGCCCTCGCGGTCGGCCGCCGCCAGCGACTCGGCGAGGTCGCCGCCGCCGTACTGCGCCATGAGTTCGTCGTGGGCGGGCTGGCTCGCCTTGTCGCTCGTGTTCTGGCTCAGGATGGTTCGGACGAGACACTCGAAGCCGCCCTGCCCGCCGTAGGCCTTCCGCCAGTAGCGCTCGCCGAGGCGGTCGACGACGACCTCGGCGCGCGTCGCGGTCTCGGGGTCGGCGGGGTCGAACGCCGTCTCTCGGCCGCCGCCGCTCGCGCCGCCGCTGATGTTCTCTGCGGGTTCGTCGGGCATGGCCGGAGGTTACGACCGCGCGGTGAAAAACGCATCCCGTCGGCCGACTCCTCGGCCGATTGCGCCGAGTTACTCGACTTCGATAGTGACGGTCAGTTCCGCCCCGTCGGCGAGCGCCGAGACGAGGTCGCGGTCGAAGCCCGCCGCGGCGTGAGCCGCGTCGACCGCGCCGGTTCGGTCGTCCACGTAGTCGCTCGTGCGGAAGACGATGCTGCGGTCGCCCTCGAACGTGAGGTCCGGGTGTCCGCGGGCGTGGACGGCCTGCTCGTGGGTTTCGTCGCCTGCGTCCACGCGGACGTGCACGTCGATAGCCGCGTCGCGGGACTGGCAGGCCTCGACGAACGCTGGGTCGAAGTCGGCGGGCGTGCGGTCGGCCTCGACGCCGATGATACAGTCGCCCGCGGGGGTGAGCCAGTCGTCCGTCGTCACCTCGAAGGTGCTCGCGTGTTCGGCGCGTACGTGTTCGTGGCCGCGTGCGCGAATGACCTCTCTCATGACGTGGCATCCGACCCGACTCGGTTTAGCCCCCACGATTCACATCCCATTTATATACGCCTTTGGCAACGACTAACATGGTGAATACGGTCGATACGAGCGGTGTGGTAACTGTTTTCACCCGAATTTCCACCGAAGTATTTATTAACTGGTCGCTTGTATGTGTATGTACCTGAGCGCCTCCGGCGTTCCGGCGGCATCGCACGCAGAATGATCGGGAATTCTTATCCACGGTCGGTCGCACTCCCACGAGCAGCCGCCACGCACGGAGTGGTGATGGTATCGAGGATTGATTACGCATGGTAACGAAGCAGGAAGTACTTAGCGAGTTCGACGTGCAGGAACTCGACGAGGCACGAAACATCGATCTCCCAGACGAAAAGCTCGAGAGCGGCTCGAAAGGCGAACTCATCAAACTCGCCGGTCAACTCCGTGACCGCCGCAATGAACTAAACCAGATGGCTTCCGAGCGCGCGTCCAAGCGCGACGACCTCAACGCGAAGACTCGCGAGAAGGTCGACGAAGCCCAGAAGCACCGCGAGAAGCGCGACGAGATGAACTCGCAGGTGCAGGAACACAAGCAGAGCCGCAACGAGCTCAACGCGAAGGCCAACGAGCTCTTCGACGAGGTCGACGAGATGAAAAGCGACCTCGAGCTCGACGACGGCAAGGACATCGACGAGCTCAAAGAGGAGATCGAGCAACTCGAGTTCCGCCAGCAGACCGAAGTCCTCTCGACCGAAGACGAGCGCGAGCTCATCGAGAAAATCGAGAACAAGCGCGAAGAGCTTCGCCAGAAAAAGGACAAGGTCGAAGAGAGCGGTGACCTCGAAGAACTCATCGAAGAGGCAGAAGAGGTCCGCTCCGAGGCGTCCCAGCACCACCAGAAGGTGACCGAGCTGGCCGACGACGCCCAGGAACACCACAACCAGATGATCGAGGCCTACCGCGAGGCCGACGACATCCGCGACAAGGCCGACGAGATGCACGAGCTCTTCGTCGAAGCCCAGGAAGCGGCCGACCGTCACCACGAGGACTTCGTCCGCGTCCAGAAGCGCCTCCGCGAGCTGGACAAGAAGGAAGAGCGCCAGCGCAAGGACTCCCGCGCCGAGGAGCGCGAGGCCGCCAAGGCCGAGGCCGAGGAAATCTACCAGAAGTTCAAGGAAGGCGAGACCCTCGAGACCGAGGACCTGATGAAGCTCCAGAAGTCCGGGCTGCTCT
The DNA here is from genome assembly GCF_003383015.2 of Haloferax sp. Atlit-48N. NCBI lineage: Archaea > Methanobacteriati > Methanobacteriota > Halobacteria > Halobacteriales > Haloferacaceae > Haloferax > Haloferax sp. Atlit-48N. Next base: position 824,282 of record NZ_CP137689.1, read on the forward strand.
AAACTTCGGTCACTTTCTCTCTCTCTTCGTCGCGCTTGCGACGTATCATTTTTATGCCGTTCGAAGCCCGAGCGACAGCCATGAGTGATTCACCGTGACCGACAGTTTCACGCGCGTCTACCGGCTGGCTATCGTGGTCGTTCTCGCCGTCGTCGGGGCGGCGGTCGGCTGGATTCTGTTCTACCGCGTCCCCGACACGCTCGCGGACCTCGCGGGACTCCTCCTGTTCATCGGGACGGTCGTCGCCGCGCTCCGCGTCGGCGGCAGGCTCGCCGCCTCGGCGTTCCCCGACTACGACGTGGCCGAAGTCGCCGTCGAAGGACCGATTTCCCGCGACGGCGGCGGCGGTCCGGTTCCGGGTCGCGGCGGCGGGACGCCCGCCGACGACATCGTCGAGCAGGTCGACGCCGCGGCCGACGACGACAGCGTCGACGCGCTGCTGGTCAAACTGAACACGCCCGGCGGCGAGGTGTTGCCGAGCGACGATATCCGCCGGGCCGTTGCCGACTTCGACGGGCCGACGGTCGCCTACGCCACGGACACCTGCGCCTCGGGCGGCTACTGGATTGCCAGCGGCTGCGACGAACTGTGGTCCCACGACGTGAGCGTCGTCGGCTCCATCGGCGTCATCGGCTCGTCGGTCAACGCCTCGGAGCTGGCCGACAAGGTCGGGCTCTCCTACGAGCGGTTCGCCGCGGGGAAGTACAAGGACGCCGGGATGGCCCTGAAAGAGCCGACCGAGGACGAACGCGAGTACCTCCAGGGGCTCATCGACGACTACTACGACGACTTCGTCGAGCGCGTGGCCGAGGGCCGCGACATGGACCCGCAGGTCGTCCGCGACACCGAAGCCCGCGTCTACCTCGGTGAGGAGGCCCACGAACTCGGCTTGGTCGACTCGCTGGGGAGCCGCGACGACGTGGAAGACCGACTCGCCGAACGCCTCGGCCGCGACGAGGTGTCGGTGCGGGAGTTCACCCCCGAGGTCGGCCTCACCGACCGGCTCCGCGGCGGCGTCGAAGGGGCGGCGTACGCCTTCGGCGCGGGACTCGCCTCGTCGGTCGACCCCGACGACGGCTTCTCGTTTCGGTTCTGACGACTGGGAGGCTTTTTAGCCCGCGCCCCCGTTCGTCTTCCACGTGACAACGCTCGTCCTCTGTGTCGACCGGGCGAACGACATCGGCCGCAAGACCGGGCTCTCGACGCCCGTCGTCGGCTGGGAAGCGGTCCGGTCGCTCGTCACCGACGTGGGGCTCTCGGACCCCGAGGATTCGAGCGTCAACTGCCTTCTCGCGGCGCTGCGGACGACCCGCGAGCTCAGAGACGAGCGCGAGGACGCCGAAATCGCGGTCATCTCGGGGACGAGCGACAGCGCCGTCGGAGCCGACCGCGCCGTCGCGCGACAGCTCGACGACCTCGCCGAGCAGTTCGACGTCGAGTCCGCCGTCGTCGTCATCGACAGCGCGGAAGACGAGCGGCTCGTCCCGGTCGTCGAAAGCAGGTTCCGGGTCGACGCGGTCGACCGCGTGGTCGTCCGGCAGGCCCACGACATCGAGTCGACGTACTACCTGCTCAAGCAGTTCCTCGGCGACGAGGAGCTTCGCTCGACGGTACTCGTCCCGCTCGGCGTCGGCCTGCTTCTCGTCCCGTTGCTGCTCGTCCAGTTCAGCCCCGAGGTCGCCATGGCCGGGGTCGCCGCCCTGATGGGCGCGGTGCTGCTCTACAAGGGACTGGCCATCGACGAGGTCCTCTCGGACGCCCCGGACCAGATTCGCGACGCCCTCTACTCCGGGCAGGTGTCGGTCGTCACCTACGCGGTCGCGGCCGGGCTGGCCATCGTCGGGCTGTTCCTCGGCGCGCTCGCCATTCGGTCCCCCGGCGTCGGCGGGGGAGAGGAGGTGCTCGTCCCGTCGCTCCTGTTCGTCTACCACAGCGCGCCGTGGCTGGCGCTCGCCGCGCTGACCGCGAGTGCGGGCCGCCTCTTGGACGAACTCATCGGGAGCGAGCGCGTCTCCACGTCGTACATGAACCTCCCGTTCGGCGTCGTCGCCATCGGGCTCGTCGTCCGCGGGTTCGCCGGGTTCCTCCTCGAACGACAGGGCGAGCTAGCGAACCTCGAACTGCTCGGGCGACTCGCGCTCACGCCGGTCCAGCGGCTGGCGATGTTCATCGTCGCCGGCGTCGTCGTGAGCGTCGTGGGCGTCCGCGTCTCCGCGAGCGTCTCGGACGAGACCCTGGAGGACGTCGTCGACACGCCCAGAGAAAACGAGAGCTGAGGATTTCTGTCCCGTGTTTTCGTGTCGTCCCCTCGTTAGTTCGACGCCCGGTACTCGCCGTGTTTGACGCCGATGGCGAGACAGAGTGCCCCGAAGACGAGCATCGACGGCGTCACCATCATCAGGACCGTACTCGTCGCCATCGCGCCCATCCCGACGAGGGCCGCGGTTCCGACGACGACGAGCGCGACGAGCAACGCGACTGTCTTGGGGAGGTCGAACTCCATGGGATTCTGTCGGGACTCGTTCGACAAATCCGTTGCGGCTCCGGGCGACGAATCGAGAGTCGAACCGGGAACAGGCGGGTTCGGTCGCTTACCAGGGCGCGAAGTCGGGGTCGACGCGGCGGTCTTCGACGTCGATGGCGTCGATGGCGGCCACGTCCTCGTCGTCGAGTTGGAGCGCGAGCGACTCCCAGTTGTCGCGGATGTGGACCTCGCCCGTCGCTTTCGGAATCGCGGTGACGCCCTTCTCGCGGAGCCACGCCAGAGACACCTGCGCCTCGCTCGCGTCGTGTTTCTCCGCGATGTCGGACAGCACGTCGACGTCGAAGACCTCCCCGCGGGCGAGCGGCGAGTACGCGACGATTTCGATGTCCTCCTCGGCGCAGACCTCGCGGAGTTCCTCCTGCTGGAAGAGCGGATGCATCTCGATTTGGTTGGCGAAGACGCCGGACTCGGACAGTTCGACGGCCTCGCGGACCTGTTCGGGCTCGAAGTTGGAGATGCCGACGCGCTCGGTCAGCCCTCGCTCGACGAGTTCGTCGAAGGCCGCGAGCGTCTCTTCGGCGTCGTACTCGCGGGACGGCCAGTGGACGTACAGGAGGTCGACGTAGTCGACGCCGAGCTTTTCGAGGCTCGCTTCGGTGCTCTCGATGACGTCGTCGTGGGACAGTTCGTCGGCCCACACCTTCGTCGCGAGGAACACCTCGTCGCGGTCGACGTCGGCGGCGGCGATGCCCTCACCGACCTCCGCCTCGTTCCCGTACGCTTGGGCGGTGTCGATGTGCCGGTAGCCCATCTCCAGCGCCGTCTGCACCGCGTTGCGACACTCGTCGGCGTTCGTGTTCTGCCACGTCCCGAGCCCGAGCATCGGCATCCCGTTCGCTCGCGGTGCGTCGTCTGCTGAAGCGAGGTTCTCCGTCATGGCTGATTCAAGGGCCGCGAGTTGAAAAGACGTTCCGGAAGGGCGGGCAAATTTCCGGCTTTCACGGCCTGAGGGTGTGTCACACGGGGTCTCAGACGCTCGTCACCCGATGCCGCTCGACGCCGCCCGACGCTCGGCGGCGGATAGTTTATGTGTCATGTGATAGCATATCTGACTGGTGGTCAGGAATGTCGTCCGCATCAGAGCCGTTGACAGAAGAGAACACGAACGCGTTCGCACACCGTATCGCGGGTGACTCGCTCGTCTACGAGTGTCCCAACTGCGAGTTCGGTGAGGTGTTGGTGACGGAGCTCATCGAATCCGACGACGCGCGGTGTCTCGACTGCGGGACGCGCTACCGGCTCAACATCGAGACGGTGGCGTAAGAGCGGGTCGTCGGGAGACTCGGTGGCGGTCGGTCGGCTCGGTCGCCCGGACCTCCGTGGTCCCGCTCGGACCGACTCGGTCAGTCGACTCTTTTCGGCGGTGAAGCGTTCGCGGCGCTCGCGGGCCTATCGAGCAGTCGGAGACGGTCGAAAGAACGGTCGAAGTTCGGTGAGCGGTCCGCGCGGCGTCAACCGCGAGTTCGGCGGTCGTCGTTAGTAGAACTCGCGGACGAGGTCCATCGCGTCGTCGGGCGCGCCCGACGGGATGTCCGACATATCCTGGTCGACGCCGAACTTCTCCTCGTAGGAGACGGAGCTTTCGTCCTTGTAGATGATGCCCTCGTACTCCTTCGACGAGTCGAGAATCTTCTCTTTGGCCGCGTCGTAGTCGGTCGGGTCGTGGTCGGTGTCCGCGAGGTCGACGAGGTTGTCGCGGAAGTAGTCGTAGGTGTCCACGTCGTTGAACGTGACACAGGGACTGAACACGTTCACGAAGCCGAAGCCGTCGTGTTCGATGGCCTCCTGGACGATTTCCGCGTGGCGCTTGTGGTCCGTCGCGAACGACTGCGCGATGAACGTGCCGCCGGCGGCCAGCGACAGCGCGAGCGGGTTGACCGGGGGCTGCTGGGGCCCTTCGGGGGTCGTCGAAGTCTCGAAGTCCTCCCGCGAGGTCGGCGAGGCCTGCCCCTTGGTGAGGCCGTAGATGCGGTTGTCCATGACGGTGTAGGCCATGTCCACGTTGCGGCGGACGGCGTGGATGAAGTGGCCCGCGCCGATGGAGTAGCCGTCACCGTCGCCGCCGGCGGCGACGACGGTCAGGTCGGGGTTCGCCAGCTTGACGCCGGCGGCGACCGGGAGCGAGCGCCCGTGGACGCCGTGGATGGCGTACGAGTGCATGTACGTCCCGATTTTCCCGGAACAGCCGATACCGGCGACCATGAACGTGTTGTCGGGGTCGGTGCCGGAGTTGGCGAGGGCTTTCATGATGCCGTTCATCGTCCCGAAGTCCCCACAGCCGGGACACCAGGTCGGTTGTTTGTCTGACTTGAAGTCGGTGAAGCGGACGTTTGAGCTCATGCTGAGACCTCCTCTGCGTCGAGGGTGGCTTTGATTTCGTCTGCGAGTTCGTCCGCCTTGAAGCGGACGCCGTCGTATTTGTTAATGCGCTTGACACGGGTCAATGTGTCGTGCTCGACGACGTTGGCGAACTGCCCCGTCGCGTTACACTCGACGACGATGACCTCGTCGGCCGCCTCGATTTCCTCGGTGAGGTCCGGCCGCGGGAACATGTACGGGACCGACAGGAAGCGCACGTCGATGCCGTCCTCTTCGAGGAAGTCGAGCGCCTCGACGAGCGCGCCCTCGTTGGAGCCCCACGAGAGGATGAGCGTGTCCGAATCGGCGTCACCGAACTCGCGCGGCGAGAAGTCCTCGGTCTGCTTTGCGGTCTCGACCTTCCGGTCGCGCTTGTCGACCTGCTCGACGCGCATCGACCGGTCTTCGGTCCGTCGACCGAGTTCGTCGTGTTCGAGGCCGGTCGACATGTGCGCGCCCTGCTCCGTGCCGGGGAACGCGCGCGGGCTGACGCCGTCGTCGGTGAGCGCGTGCGGCTGGAAGCGACCTTCCTCGTCGAGCCACTCGTCGATGGAGTCGTCGTCGACGACCTTGCCGCGGTCGATTTCGACTTCGTCCATGTCGAACGTCTCGGGGGAGAACGTCTGTTCCGTGACCGCCATCGCCAGGTCGGCGGCGACGTACACCGGGACCTGGTACTTCTCGGCGAAGTTGAACGCTTCGACGGTCTTCCAGAAGCACTCGTCGATGCTCGTCGGCGCGACGACGAAGCGCGGAATCTCGCCGTGGCCGCCGTACAGCATCATGTTGAGGTCGCCCTGTTCCTGCTTGGTCGGCATCCCCGTCGAGGGGCCCGAGCGCATCACGTCGACGATGACGAGCGGCGTCTCGGAGGTGGCGACGAGACCGAACGTCTCGGTCATCAGGTCGATACCCGGACCGGACGTGGCGGTCATCGACCGCGCGCCGGCGCGCGCCGCACCGAGCGCGAGGTTGATGGCCGCGAGCTCGTCTTCCGCCTGCACGACGTGGCCGCCGTAGCGTTCGATGCGGCCGGTGAGGTACTCCATCACGTCGGTCGCGGGCGTGATGGGGTAGCCGGCGTAGAAGCGACAGCCGGCGGCGATGGCGCCCATGCCGATGGCCTGGTCGCCGTTGATGAGCACGTAGTCCTCGTCGGTCGTCTCGAGGTCGTAGTCGAACTCGTGGTCGTACTCGTCGTGGACGTATTCGAGGCCCGCGCGGGCCGCCTTCTTGTTGTTCTCGACGATGGCCTCGCCCTTCCCGCCGAAGCGCTTCTGGAGCGCGCTGTCGAGGTTCTCGATGGGGAAGTCAGCGACGGCGCACGCCGCGCCGAGCGCGACGACGTTGCGCATGATAGCGCCGCCCGCCTCCTCGGCGAGCGCCTTGAGGGGGATGTCCAGCCCGACCATTCCCTCGGGGATTTCGACGTCCGCCATGGTGGAGCGGTCGCCGTCGTAGATGATGACGGAGCCCTCGTGCAACTCGTCGAGGTTCTCGTCGATTGTTCGTTGTGTGAGCGCGATGAGCACGTCGAGTCTGTCGACGACGCTCTGCACGGGGTCGATGGCAGTCCGAACCTTGTACGCGGTGTATCCGCCCCGGATTCGCGAAGCGAAATCCTTAGACGTGAACACGTGGCGTCCGGCCCGGGAGAGTGCCTGAGCGAAAATCTTCCCCGTGGAGTCTATGCCATCGCCAGCCTCGCCGCCGATGGCCCAGTTGAAGTCCGCAGGCATGCTGGGTGAAATCTACCCATAGCCGGGTCAAAAGCCTTCTGAAAATTGGTGTTAAACGATGGTACTGATAATAAATGAAAATTTGACGAGTGAGTTCTGTGAGTGCCTAAAATAGGCCGACCTGCGGACTAATATACGAATTGTGGGAATAGAACCGACCAAATGTCTAATTGAGGTGTGTTTCACCATCTCGTGGCAATTATCTCCGGTTCACACTATGTGCACGGTCGGCACGGTTCGAGCCTGACTCCGGCGCGCACGTCCGGGAAGGCAAGGCCCTTGTGAGCCTGCGACCAACCCGGTCGCATGGACGCAATCGTCACCGTCGCCGCGGCCCGCGACGTCGGTCCCGGAACGGTCGCCATCGAGTTCGAGACGCCCGACGGCTTCGAGGCCGAGCCGGGCCAGTTCGTCAAGCTCTCCGCCGAGGTCGACGGCGAGTCGTACGCGCGGTTCTACACGCTCTCGTCGCCCGGCGTCGGCGACACGTTCGAAGTGACCGTCGGCATCGACCCCGAGGAGGCAGGGCCGTTCAGCCAGCACCTCGACTCGCTCGCCGCCGGCGACGACGTCGAGATTTCCGGGCCGTTCGGCCGGAGCTACTACGACGGCGAGTCGCGCGTGGTCGTCCTCGCGGGCGGCCCCGGCGTCGGCCCCGCGGTCGGCATCGCCGAGGCCGCGGTCGCCGACGGCAACGAGGCCGCCGTGGTCTATCTCGACGACGCGCCCGCCCACGAGGAACGGCTCTCCGCGCTCCGCGACGACGGTGCGAGCGTCGTCGTCACCGGCGACGAGTCCGACCTCGCAGACGCCGTCGCCGACGCGCTCACCGGCGACGAGGGCGAACAGCTGTTCGTCTACGGCTTCGCCGACTTCGTCTCGCGCGCGACCGACGCCGTCGAGGCCGCCGGCGGCGACGCCGACGCCGCGAAGGTCGAGAACTTCGGGTAACCGCTTCGCGCGCGCTGCCTGCGCCGTCCGCGGGCTCGCGCCGCCCGGAACACTATTCTACCGGCCGCCACGCCGTCAGCACCGCGACCGCGAGCGCGACGACGACCCAGCCGACGAGCCCCGCGAGCGCCGCGGCCGGCGACCCGCCCCCGCCGGTCTCGATGGCGACGCCGAGGACGAGCGACCGAAACGCGCCGTTCGGGCTCACCGCGAGCGCGAGCGGCACCGCGTCGATGCCGAGGGTCCCCGAGGCAAGCCCGGCGACGGCGGCGGCGTCGACGCCGACGACGAAGGCGACGACCAGGCCGACGGCGAGCGCGATCGCCTGTCGGGCGGTCCGCGCGGCGGCCGAGACGGCCAGCGCGACGGCCGCGACCGCGAGCGCGAACAGCACCGCGAGGACCGAAAAGCGGAGGAACGCGACCGGCGAGTCGGCGGCCTCGTTCAGCGCGAGAAACGTCGGGTCCGGCGGCGAGAGCACCGGGACGGTCGCGCCCGCGGCGAGCAACGACCCGAAGACGACGAACACGAGCGCGAGCCCCCGGCCGAGGTAGACGCCGCCGACGTAGGCCGGGCGAGACACGTCGAACGTCCTTAGCACGTCGAGTTCGCCCGACTCGCGGTCCGAGAGCACCGCCCGGTAACAGAGCGCGACGGCGAGAAGCGGAACGAGCGCCTCCACGAACGGGACCAAATCCAGAACCAGCGGGACGTAGCCGCCGCGCGCGCCCGACCCCGCGGCCGCGACCGCGACGACCGTCAGCCCGAAGACGACCGACAGCGCGACGACAGCCGGAGTCCTGACGACCGTGCGGAGCTCCCGGGCCGCGATGGCGAACAGGTCGCTGACGCCGCCGGAGCCGGCGTCGCTCATCTCCCCGTCACCCCCTCGGTCGCCACGAGGTCACCGAAGGCGGTCTGGAGGTCGGCCGCGCCGACGGATTCGACCACCGCCCGCGGGTCGCCGTCGGCGACGAACCGGCCGCCGCCGAGGACGACCACCCGGTCGGCGGTCCGCTCGACGGGACCGAGGTTGTGCGACGAGAGGACGACCGCGACGCCCGCGTCGGCGAGGTCGGAGACGATGTCGAACAGTCGCTCGACCATGCCGGGGTCGAGGCCGCTTGCCGGCTCGTCGAGGACGACCACGGCCGGGTCCCCGACGAGCGCCCGCCCGAGACCGAGGAGGCGCGTCATCCCGCCGGAGAGCGCGCCCACCCGGCGGTCCGCGGCGTCCACGAGGCCGACGCGCTCCAGCACGCCGGCCACGTCCACGTCCTCGTCCACGAACTGCGCGTAGAAGTCGAGCGTGTCGGCCGCGGAGAAGCCGGCGCGGAAGCCGGGCTGTTGCGGGAGGTAGCCCACGCGGCCCCGGCCGCCGCCGCTCTCTGTCGACCCCACCGTGACGGTCCCCTCGTCGGGCGCGCGGACTCGCGCGAGAAACCGCAGGAGCGTGGACTTCCCCGAGCCGTTGGGGCCGACGAGCGCGACGATTTCGCCGGGCGCGACCGACAGCGAGACGCCGTCGAGGACGCCCACGTCTCCGAAGGCGTGACTGAGGTCGGTCGCGGCGATAGCCGGCCCGTTCGAGGCCGAGACGGCTGCTTCGCCCGTCGATTCGTCGGAGTCTGTCTCGGCAGTCTCGGCGGTCGCCGCGGGGTCGGGACTCGGCATCGTGGTGGGGTCGTCAGTCGTCGGGGGTGTCTGGTCGCGGTCAGTCATCGGTCTCCTCCGTCGCGTTCAGGGCGGCGAGCGTCTCCGGTCGAACCGGCTCGGTTCGGGGCGCGGCGTCGACCACGCCGGACCCGCGGAGGCCGGACACCGCGTCGCGGGCGCGGCGGAGCGCGCGCATCGCGGGGGACTCCGAGAGCGCGAGCGCGCCGGGTTCGCGGCCGAGTTCGGCGTCGACCGGCCCGGAGGGCTGGTACGCCCGGTCGTAGACCCCGTCGGCGTCGGCGTCTTCGAGCGGGAGGTCGCCCCAGTGGTTGCCCTCGCCGCCGGCGGTCCACGTCCGCATCGGGCCGAGCGACGACTCGACGCGCACGTCGTTGTCGACGATGTCGTTTCGGACGACGACGTTCGTCGGGAACGTCGAACTCCCGCGGACGCCGACGCCGTTGCCGGCGACGACGTTTCCGACGTACACCTGCCGGTCGCCGCTCACGTCCATGCCGTAGTCGTTGCCGGCGAAGACGTTGTCAGCGACGTAGGTGTCGCTCCCGGCGGGCATGAACCCGAAGTCGGACTCGCGCACGTCGTTTCCGACCACGAGGTTGCCGACGGGCCGGGTCATGAGGACGACGCCGATGCGGTCCCCGCGGACGACGTTGCCGGCGACGAGCGCCTCGGAGGTGTACATCTGGTGGACGCCGTAGCGACCGTCTTCCATGCGGTTGTCGCGGACGACGCTCCCGTCGGCGCGGTGGGTGTAGACGCCGTCGCGGCCGTCGATGAACGTCGAGTCCTGCACGACCGCCCGCTCGCCGATGAGGACGACGCCCATGAAGCCGTCGGAGGGTTCGTCGGCCCCGCGGACGGTCACGCCGTCGACGACGCTGTCGGCGCTCTCGCGGGCGATGATGCCGCTCGCGGGCGTGTCGATTTCGACGCCGCGGACCGCCGACTCGTTCGCGCCGTCGAGGACGACGCCGGCGTCGCCGCGGCCGTAGGCGAGTTCGACGCGCGTGTCCCAGTCGACGGATTCGTTGCTGGCGCGGACTCGTCGCGTCCCCACCCCGCCGACGCCGGCGATTGCGAGGTTCCCGACCGCGCTCCGGTCGGCGCGGAGGTGGACGACGCTGCCGTTGCCGTCGCCGACGAGTCGGGTGTCGCGTCCGGCACCGCGGAGCGTCACCGAGCGGTTCAGGTCGACCGCGTCGACCGAGTAGGTGCCCGCGGGGACGTAGACGGTCGTGTTCGCGGGGGCCGCCGTGACCGCCGCCTCGACGGTCGGCGCGTCCTCGCCGACGACGGTCGAGACGGGTCTGTCGAACAGCGCATCACTCGCAGCGGTGGTCCCGTTCGCCCACTCGTGGTGGGCGGCGACCGACGACTCGAAGGCGGCGAGGCGGGACGAAAGCGGGTCGCCGGCGCGGTCGCGGAGCGTCGCCCAATCGACGACCTCGCCGCCGTGGGCGTCCGCGAACGAGCGGGCCGCGTCGGCGTCGGAAAACGGGACCGCAATCGGGCCGGAGGGGACCCGCGCGCCCGAGTCGACGACGAACGACGCCTCGGACGCCTTCGTCCAGTCGGGGTTGCGGTTGTGTTCGGTTCGGAGGTAGCCGTCGCCGTCGAGGTCGGGCGAGACGGTCGCGTAGTCGGTGACGAACACCGCGAGCGGGTCACCGAACTGACGGGCGCTCTCGGGCGTGGACACGTCGGCGGCGGCCGTCCGTACGTCGTAGTAGCCGATGACGTAGCGGTACCGCGAGAAGTGGACCTGCGCGAGCGGGACCTCGAACCCCTCGACCTCGGCCGTGCGAACGTCGACCGACGTGCCGCCGGTCTTGACCGTGTCGTCGAAGGCGACCGGCGAGACGGACCCGGAGGCGGGGACGACGAAGGAGACGCTCGCGAGGACGAAGACGAGCGCCGTCGCGGCGGCGACCCAGCGGGTCGTCTCGGGCGTGAGAAGCGCCATCGGTCAGCGCCCGACTCCGACGGGCTCGGGGACTGCGGCGGGCCGAGCCGCCGCGTCGGGGAATCCCGCATCTGTCGCGCAGCCGTGCATAGCCGGTGCTAAGCGGTCCGGGGGTGATATGTGCGATGGTCTGTGCGTCGAAGCCCCGGGGCCGAGGGCGAACCGCTTTCGGGGCCGACTTCGACCCGAATCCTTAATCATCATCCATACGGATTGGTGGACATGTACGACGAGGACGATTTGGCGTCCATCCGCGAGGCGCGCGACGAGTGGGAATCGGAGACCCGCGACCCCTTCGTGGAGAAGGGCGGCGAGCGCAAAGACCGATTCGCCACCGTCTCGAACCACGAGGTAGACGACCTCTACACGCCCGCCGACGTGGCCGACCTCGACTACGAGTCGGACCTCGGCTTCCCCGGTGAGTCCCCGTACACGCGCGGGGTGTACCCCACGATGTACCGCGGGCGGACGTGGACGATGCGGCAGTTCGCCGGCTTCGGCACGGCCACGGAGACCAACGAGCGTTTCCACTACCTCATCGAGAACGGCCAGACCGGCCTCTCGACGGCGTTCGACATGCCCTCGCTCATGGGCAAGGACTCCGACGACCCGCTTTCGGACGGCGAGGTCGGCAAGGAGGGCGTCGCGGTCGACACCCTCCGCGACATGGAGGTGCTGTTCGACGGCATCGACATCGGCGAGGTGACGACCTCCTTCACCATCAACCCCTCCGCGCCGGTCGTCTTCGCCATGTACGTCGCGCTCGCGGACAACCGCGGCGTCCCCCGCGACCGAATCGGCGGCACCTTCCAGAACGACATGCTCAAGGAGTTCATCGCGCAGAAAGAGTGGGTAATTCCGCCGGAACCGTCGCTCAAACTCGTCACCGACACCGTCGAGTTCGCCGCCGAGGAGACCCCGCGCATCCGGCCCATCTCGGTGTCGGGCTACCACATCCGCGAGGCCGGGTCGACGGCGGTACAGGAACTCGCCTTCACCCTCGCTGATGGCTTCGCTTACGTCGAAGACGCGGTCGACCGCGGCCTCGACGTGGACGAGTTCGCCCCTCAGCTATCGTTTTTCTTCAACTCCCACAACTCCATCTTCGAGGAGGTGGCGAAGTTCCGCGCCGCCCGCCGCATCTACCACGACGTGATGTCGGAGTGGTACGACGCCGAGGACGAGCGCTCGACGCAGTTGAAGTTCCACACCCAGACCGCGGGGCAGTCGCTGACGGCCCAACAGCCGCTCAACAACGTCGTGCGCGTGACGATACAGGCGCTCGCGGGCGTCCTCGGCGGCACGCAGTCGCTCCACACCAACAGCTTCGACGAGGCGCTGGCGCTCCCTTCGGAGGAGGCCGTCACCGTCGCGCTCCGCACCCAGCAGATAATCGCCGAGGAGTCCGGCGCGGCCGACGTCATCGACCCCCTCGGCGGGAGCTTCTTCGTGGAGTCGCTGACCGACGAAATCGAGGCCGAGGCGATGGCCTACATCGAGGAGATTCGGGAGATGGGCGACGGCTCCGTCCGCGACGGCGTCCTCGCCGGCATCGACGAGGGCTACTACCACCGCGAGATTAGCGAGGCGTCCTACGAGTACCAGTCGCGGGTCGAAGACGGCGAGGAAATCGTCGTCGGCGTCAACAAGTACGACACCGAGGAGGACACCCGTCCCGACCTGCTCCACGTCGAAGACGAGGTACAGGACCGACAGCTCGCGCGCCTCGAATCCGTGAAGGACGACCGCGACGACGAGGCGGTCGATGCCGCGCTCTCAGAGCTCCGCGAGACGGTCCGCGACGGCGGCAACGTCATGCCGGTGCTCGTCGACGCCGTCAAGGAGTACGTCACGATGGGCGAAATCATGGACGTGTTCGCCGAGGAGTACGGAACGTACCGCGAGTCCATCGGCGTGATGTGAGGGTCGTCGACGCGGCCACCTCCCCCCGAAACGTCGGGGATGACATGAACGTTCGCTGACTGGAACGCGCGCCGGAGACGCGCGTAACCGACCGACAGCCCGGCGACCGCCCGTGCCGAAGTTCCCCACGCGGACGACTGGACTACATAGATTTATCATGGAGGATTGGTGTAGTTAGCACGTACTATGGCAGACGGTGACACCGAACTGGAGGCACGGCTGGTCGAGCAGGAGGAGTTCGAACCCTCCGAGGAGTTCGTCGCGCAGGCGAACGTCTCCGACCCGGCCGTCTACGACGAGTTCGAGGAGAACTGGCCCGACTGTTGGGAGCGGGCCGCCGAGATGCTCGACTGGGACGAGGAGTACGACGAGGTGCTGGACGATTCGAACCCGCCGTTCTACGAGTGGTTCACCGGCGGCAAGCTCAACGTCTCGTACAACTGCGTGGACCGTCACGTCGAAAACGGGGACAAGAACCGCGTCGCCATCAAGTGGGAGGGCGAACACGGCGAGACGCGGACCTATACCTATCAGGACCTCTACCGCGAGGTGAACGAGTTCGCGGCGGCCCTGCGCGACCTCGGCGTCGAGGAAGACGACGTGGTCACGCTCTACATGCCGATGATTCCGGAACTGCCAATCGCCATGCTGGCCTGCGCCCGCATCGGTGCGCCGCACTCGGTCGTCTTCGGCGGCTTCTCGGCCGACGCGCTGGCGACGCGGATGAACTCCGCGGACTCCCGCTTCCTCGTCACCTGCGACGGCTACTACCGCCGCGGCGACCCGCTCGACCACCTCGACAAGGCCAACGAGGGCCTCGACGGCGTCGACCACGGCGTCGACGCGACGGTCGTCGTCGACCGCCTCGGCGACGACGGCTTCGGCCACGACCTGAAGGGCAACCAGCACGACTGGGACGACCTCCTCGACGAGCACGCCGGCGAGCGCATCGACCCCGTCGAACGCGACGCCGAGGACATGCTGTTCCTCATGTACACCTCGGGCACGACGGGACAGCCGAAGGGGGTCAAACACACCACCGGCGGCTACCTCGCGTACGCCGCGTGGACCTCCCACGCCGTCCTCGACATCGAGAAGGAAGACACCTACTGGTGTTCGGCCGACATCGGCTGGATTACGGGCCACTCGTACATCGTCTACGGGCCGCTCGCGCTCGGCACGACGACGGTGATGTACGAGGGGACGCCCGACTTCCCCAACCGCGACCGCCTGTGGGACATCATCGAGAAGTACGCGGTCGACATCTTCTACACCGCGCCGACGGCGATTCGCGCGTTCATGAAGTGGGGCAGCCGGTTCCCCGAACAGCACGACCTGTCGAGCCTCCGCCTGCTCGGGACGGTCGGGGAACCCATCAACCCGCGCGCGTGGAAGTGGTACTACAAGCACATCGGTGACGAGGACTGCCCGGTGGTAGACACGTGGTGGCAGACCGAGACCGGCGGGATGATGATTACGACGCTCCCGGGAATCAAGAAGATGAAACCCGGCTCCGCCGGGCCGCCGCTGCCGGGCATCGACGCCCAAATCGTCGACACGAGCGGAAAACAGGTCGACGCCGGCCGGGCGGGCTATCTCACGGTGAACAAGCCGTGGCCCGGCATGCTCCGGACGCTCTACAAGAACGACGAGCGCTTCATTCAGGAGTACTGGCAGGAGTACTCCGACACCGACAGCGACGACCTCGACGACTGGGTCTACTTCCCCGAGGACGGCGCGAAAATCGACGGCGACGACTATATCACCATCCTCGGGCGCGTGGACGACGTCATCAACGTCTCGGGCCATCGCCTCGGGACGATGGAAATCGAGTCGGCCATCGTCGGCGTCGAGGGTGTCGCGGAGGCGGCGGTCGTCGGCGGCAACCACGAGGTGAAAGGCGAGGCCGTATACGCCTACGTCATCACCGAGGAGGGCCAGGACGAAGACGACGAGATGCGGGGGCGCATCATCGAGGGCGTCGAGGACGCCATCGGCCCCATCGCTCGCCCCGAGATGGTCGTGTTCACGCCGGAACTGCCGAAGACGCGGTCTGGCAAGATTATGCGTCGGCTCCTCGAAGAGATTGCGAACGGCGAGGAACTCGGTGACACGACGACGCTTCGGAACCCCGAAGTCGTCGAGTCGATTCAGCGGCAGGTCGAAAGCGAGTAACCGCCGGTTCCGCCGCCGTCGGCCCTGCTCTATCGCGGATTTTCTTCCAACCACGCCGACAGCGACGACTCGTCGCGGAAGTAGCGCCGCTCGCGGACGCCGTCGCGTTCGACCACGGCGAGGAGATGCTTCTCGGAGAGCCGAATCTGCTCGCCGCTGTACGTACACGGTTCGATTCGCTCGTCGCCCGGCCGCCACAGCCGATGGGGGACGACGCGGACGATGGTCTCGTCCCGGCCCGTCGGCGAGCGTCCGGTGTAGTCCGAAAGTGCCATACGCGCGCTACGAACTCCACGAATAAGGTATTTTCCTGCATAGTTTGTGTAGTAATATAGTCTCCCGCGGCCCGAGTCGTGGGCTATTGTCACTCGGTGTGCGAATTGTTCTCAACGATGCGCACCGCGGTAGCAGCCCGCACATTTATTTTGAACGTTAGTGAAGGATACCGCGTATGAAGAAACCACTCCTGGTGACGGAGTTCCTCGACCGCGCGCGGCGGTACTACGGGGACGAGGAGGCGGTCGTGGCGACGACCGGCGAGCGCTTTACATACGACGAACTCGGGGAGCGCGCCGACGGCTTCTCGGCGGCGCTCCAGTCCCGCGGCGTCGAGAAGGGCGACCGTGTCGCGGTGCTCGACCCCAACACGCACTACCACCTCGAAGCCGCCTACGGGTCGATGCAGTTGGGTGCGGTCCACATGCCGCTGAACTACCGGCTCGTCCCCGCGGACTTCGAGTACGTGCTGAACGACGCGGGCGTGACGGCCGTCTACGCCGACTACGCCTTCGCCGAGAAGATAGACGCGGTCCGCGACGAGATTCCCGCTGAGATTTTCGTCACGAACGACCCCGAGAAGGCCGCCGAATCGACCGACGGGGAGTGGCTCGACTTCGACGAACTGGTCGCGGAGTCGACCGACTACGAGCGCCCAGAGATGGACGAAGACGACATCATCACCATCAACTACACGTCGGGGACGACCGGCGACCCGAAAGGCGTCTGCCGCACTCATCGCGCCGAGACGATTCACGCCTACCTCATCTCGATGCATCAGGACATCGCGGACGACGACGTGTATCTCTGGACGCTCCCGATGTTCCACGTCAACGGCTGGGGCCACATCTACGCGATTACCGGCCACGGCGCGAAGCACGTCTGCACCCGCGGGGTGGAGGCTGAGGCCGTGTTGGACGCCATCCGCGACGAGGACGTGTCGTATCTCTGCGCCGCCCCGACGGTGCTGAACATCCTGATGAAACACTACCGCGAGGAGGGGGGCGTCGAGACGACCGGCGCGAGCCCCGTCCGGGCGGCGACCGCGGGCGCGGCCCCGCCGGAGGCGACGATTCGGACCGTCGAAGACGAGTTCGGCTGGCGGCTCATGCACGTCTACGGGGCCACCGAGACCGGCCCGCTCATCACGACCTCGGAGGCCGGGCGCTACCTGACGGACGGCGACGACCGCTTCGGCGTGAAGAAGAAACAGGGCATCGGCTACCTCGGCACCGACGTTCGCGTCGTCGACGAGGACGGAAACGACGTGCCGAGAGACGAGCAGTCCGTCGGCGAAATCGTCGTCGCGGGCAATCAGGTGATGGAGAAGTACTGGAACAAACCCGAGGAGACCGAGGAGGCCTTCTCGGCGCGGCTGGAGGGCTACTACCACATGGGCGACCTCGCGGTCGTCGACGAGAACGGCTTCATCAGCATTCAGGACCGCAAGAAGGACATCATCATCTCCGGCGGCGAGAACATCTCCAGCATCGAACTGGAGGACACGCTGTTCGACCACGACGAGGTCGCAGACGTGGCGGTCATCCCCGTCCCGTCCGACGAGTGGGGCGAGTCGCCGAAGGCGTTCGTCGTGCCGACGAGCGGCGACCCCGACGCGCCGGGCGTCACCGCCGAGGCGCTCATCGCGTTCTGTCGGGAGCGCATCGCGACGTACAAAGTGCCGAAGGAAGTCGAGTTCGTCACCGAACTGCCGAAGACCGCGACCGGGAAGATTCAGAAGTACGAACTGCGCGAGCGCGAGTGGGAAGACGAAGGGCGGATGGTGGGAGAAGGATAGCAACGACCGCGTTAAGCTCGCGTTTCGGCCGGTAGCAGGCTCCTAACCGCGGCCGCGGCGTCTCGTTTCGAGGAGGGGACGGTTCAGCGGTCGTTGCAGGGGCAGTCGAGGCCGAGCGACCCGGGGTCGTTGTTGAACGCGTCGAGGGTGTCTTTGAGCGGCTCGCCGTCGACCATGTCGCCGCCGACGGAGACGTACCAGCTCTTTTGCTTGCCGCCGTTCGACCACGCGGAGTTACCGAGCCAGTTTCCGGCCATGTTTTTGACCTCTTCGATGGTGTAGCCCGCGTAGTCGCCGTACTGGATGGTCGCACCGTCGCTCGTGCAGCCCGGGTCGTCGCCCGGTCTGTTCCGGAGGTTGAGGACGATTGCGAGGTAGTGTTTCGCCATGATGTTCGCCTTGTCGCCCTTCGTGGGCGCGACGAGGAACTCGCGCCACTCGTCGTGGGTCATCGTGACGCCGCGGAGGGCGTAGTTCGTGTCACCGTTCGGACCGAGGACCGCCCAGTTGTCGGTGGGACTGCTGTAATCCGGGTTGTTCGCCCAGTAGCCGGGTGTCTTGGGACACATGGTCGCCGCCACCGAGCCGGAAACCGCGGGGATGCCGATACCGATGCCGAGCGCCGACATCGCGCCGAGTCGGAGCACGGAGCGCCGAGTCGGTCTGAATCCGTCGTTCGTGTCGTCTGTCATAGTGGTGCCACGGGCGTGGCTGCATCGGTGTTCGCGCGTTCCGGGGTTAGTTATAAATCGAACATTCACGACGGTACGAGATTAACTGGTCAACGAACGCGCGGAAACGGCGCTGAAACGGCGCTATCCGGGGATATATATCTAGTATTCTGATAGTTGTCGGCCGGCCGTTCGCGCCGCTCACGTCGGTTCCGACGCGGTGAGATTGGTGCGGCGTGCGTCGCGACGAGACGGACTGCACGGCGGACTCGTCGCTCTCGATGCCTGACGGGGCGAACGACTGTGCGGGGCGAGTCCGACACCGGCCCGTATTTTGCGCCAGTGACACGTCCCGCGACGCGGAGTGGGCACTGCGGGAGCCGACCGCCGGTCGGGACGACGGACACCTTATATCATGTTGTAGAGCCCACCAATCTATAATGATTGATTACACAGATATTAGGGAATCAATACATAACTATTATTAACGATGTATCCGCCGATGTGTCTATGGCACGGGATAGCAAGCCGCTCAATAGGCGAGATGTGTTGAAGGCGACTGGTGCTGTCGGAACCGCTGGCTTGGCAGGGCTGGCGGGGTGTACCGGCGGTGGCGACGGCGGCGGCGGTGATGGTGGCGGCGGTAGCGACGGCGGCGGCGGTGATGGTGGCGGCGGTGGCGACGACTACCCGGCGTTGGGCAACTTCCCCATCGAGGGCGACACGGCCACGTTCGGATTCAACGTCCCGCAGTCGGGACCGTACGCCTCGGAGGGTGAAGACGAGCTTCGAGCCTATCAGCTCGCGGTGAAGCACCTCAACGAGGGCGGCGGTTGGGTCGACTCGCAGTTCGACGACCTCTCCGGCGACGGCGTGCTCGGCTACACCATCGACCACGTGGACGGGGACACGGCCACGGACGCGGACCAGGCGCGACAGTCCGCCTCGGGGATGATTCAGCGCGACGACGCGATTATGATTTCGGGCGGCTCGTCCTCGGCGGTCGCCATCGCGGTCCAAGGGCTGTGTCAAAACGAGAAAGTCATGTTCATGTGCTGTCTGACGCACTCGAACGACACCACCGGAAAGGACTGCGTCCGCTACTCCTTCCGGGAGATGTTCAACGCCTACATGACCGGACAGGCGCTCGCGCCGGTCGTCCGCGACGCCTACGGCGAGGGTTTGCAGTTTTATCAGCTCTACGCCGATTACAGCTGGGGCCAGACCCAGCAGGCGTCGATGGAGCAGTTCATGACCGACGTGGCCGGCTGGGAGCAGGTGGAGTCGGTCGCGACCCCGCTCGGCACCTCCGACTACTCGACGTACCTCTCGGAGGCCCAGAGCTCGGGCGCGGACGTGCTCATCTTGAACCACTACGGGCTCGACGGCGCGAACTCCATGCAGCAGGCCATCGACGCCGGCATCGACGAGGACATGGAAATCATCGTTCCGCTGTACAACCGCCCGATGGCGGAGGCGGCCGGCGGCGCGATAGAGGGCATCTACGGCACCGTCGCGTGGGACTCGCAGATAGATAACACGCCGTCGCAGGAGTTCACGCAGGCGTTCCGTGACGAGTACGACCGGACGCCCTCGGGCCCCGCGCAGTTGGCGTACGCACAGACGCTCCAGTACGCCGCCGCCGTCGAGCGCGCGGGCACCTTCTACCCGCCGGAGGTCATCAGGCAGCTCGAAGACTACGAGTACGACAACATCGGCATGGGCGCGGAGACGATGCGCGGCTGCGACCACCAGGCACAGCGCGACGTGCCGGTCGTCCAGGGGCTTCCCGGCTCCGAACAGAGCGAGGGGACGTACTTCAACATCGTCAACATCACCAGCCGCGACGACCTCGGCTACGCGTGCGACGCCGGACCAGCGGCCGAGTGTGAACTCGGGTCCTACGAGTAGCCACTCTCCCCACCGTTATCTTAATGAAAGTTAATCGCAGACAACCACGCACACGTAAATGAGTAAGATTAGCATACCCATGGTAGTTCATGCCTCGAATAGCCGGAGGGGTGGTGGTCGATGAGTCTTCTGTCGGACGTGCTCGTCATCCTGCTCAACGGACTTCAGCAGGGGGCCATCTACGTCCTCTTGGCGGTCGGTCTCTCCATCATCCTCGGGACGCTCAAGTTCGTCAACTTCGCGCACGGCGCGCTGTACCTCGTCGGCACCTACGCGGGGCTGTTCGTCGCGCTGAACGTGCCGCTTTCGAACGGGAAGCTAGCGGAGTGGGGCTTTTCGAGCTTCGGGCTCGATATCGGCTTTCTGGCCGCCCTGCTTTTCGTCCCGCTTTTCGTCTTCGGCGTCGGACTGCTGATGGAGCGGTACCTCGCGCGGGCGTTCTACGACCGCCCCGACACCGACCAGATTCTCGTCACGTTCGGCCTCGCAATCGTCGTTCAGGAGCTGTTTCGCGTCCTGTTCGGCAGCAACAGCCTGCCGTTCGAACAGCCCGAGCGAATCCTCTCTGTCGGCTCGTTCGCCGGCATTCCCGTCTCCGGCCCGATTGCGCTGCCCATCGTCGGTAACTTCCCGCAGTGGCGGCTCTGGGTCATCGGCATCACGGCCGTCCTCGTGGCGCTCGTGTACCTGCTCGTCGAGTACACCGACTTCGGTCTCGTCGTCCGCGCCGGGACCCGCGACGCCGAGATGGTCCGACTCCTCGGCATCAAAATCACCCGCCCGTACATCGTCGTCTTCGGCATCGGCGCGGCGCTCGCCGGGGTGGCGGGCGTCGTCGGCGGCCCGCTGAACGTCGTCAACCCGACTATCGGGACGAACATCCTCGTCCCGGCGTTCCTGACGGTCGTCATCGGCGGGGTCGGCAGCATCGCCGGCGCTGTCGTCGGCGGCATCGTCTTCGGTCTCACGACCGCCGCGCTCGTCTCCTTCGCGCCCGCGTGGTCGCAGGTCGGCCTGTACGCCATCGCGGCCATCGTCCTCCTGACGCGACCGCAGGGTCTGCTCGGCGACGAGGAGGTGGCCCCATGAGCGAGAAGGACGCCAACCCGAGCGCCAAAGACGCGCTCGTCGGCGGCAGTCTGTTCGGTCGTTGGGAGAAACTCCGCGGCCGCGAGGGGACGGTCGTCGGCATCACGGCCATCCTCGTCGCGGTGTTCCCGTACATCTTCGCCCGTGCCCCCGTCGTCTCGGGGGTTTTACAGGGCTACCAGAGCCTCGCGACGCTCATCCTCATCTGGGGCATCTTCGCCATCGGCTTCGACCTGCTTCTCGGCTACACCGGGCTGCTCTCGTTCGGCCACGCGGCCTTCTGGGGTGGCGCGGCGTACGCCGCCGGCATCGTCGCCAAGAACGTCAGCGGCGACCCCATCGTGATGGTCGTCTCGGGGACGCTGTTCGCCGTGTTGCTCGCGTGGGTGCTCGGCTTCCTGTCGCTCCGCCGCGGCGGCATCTACTTCTCCATCCTGACGCTGGCGTTCGCCCAGATGTTCTACTACATGGCCGCGTCGCCGCTGGCGTTTCTGACCAACGGCGAAAACGGCCTGACCGGCGTCGAGGTCGGCAGTTTCCTCGGCGTCATCCACCTCGAAGCCGACATCCCGTCCGTCGGCGGGATGCTCCTCGGGACGTGGCTGTACGCCTTCGTCGGCGCTTTCTTCGTCGGCGCGGTCGCGGTCGCCTACCGCATCCTCAACTCCCCGTACGGGATGGTGTTCCGCGCCATCCGCGAGAACGAACAGCGCGCCGAGTTCGTCGGCCTCAACGTCTGGCGCTACAAGCTCATGGCGTTCATCATCTCTGGCGCGTTCGCCGGCATCGCCGGGAGCCTCTTTACCATCCACGGGGCGTACGTCCCCCTCCAGTCGCTGTTCTGGACGGAGTCGGGCGACATCGTCGTCATGACCGTCCTCGGCGGCGCGGGCTCGATGTTCGGGCCGGTTCTCGGCGTGGGGCTGTACCTCTACATCGAGAACATCGTCAGCACCATCCAGGCGCTGACGATTCCCTTCACGGGCATCGTGCTCGTCCGGGACTTCGGGTTCTACTGGCACCTGCTCTTGGGCCTCGTCTTCGTCGTGGTCGTCTGGGTTGTCCCCGACGGCCTGTGGGGCATCCTGACCCGCCTCCGCGAACTCGCGGTCGACCTCGGTTCGAGGGCGGCGAACCGCGTCCGCTCGCGCGTCGGAAACGGGGGTGACGGTCGATGACGCTCCTCGAAACCGAGAACCTCGTCAAGGAGTTCGGCGGCCTCGTCGCCACCGACGACGTGAACCTCACCGTCGAGGAGGACGAGCGCGTCTCCATCATCGGACCCAACGGCGCGGGGAAGTCGACGCTCATCAACCTCATCACGCGACGGCTCGACCCCACCAGCGGCGACATCCGCTTCAAAGGCGAGTCAATCGTCGGCCTCGAACCGCACCAGGTGGTCCAACGCGGCGTCTCGAAGTCGTTCCAGACCGCTTCCATCTTCCCCGACCTCACCGTCAGGGAGAACGCCGAAATCGCGGCGCTGGCGGCCGAGCGCGGTGCGTTCGGCTTCGAGTTCCTGAGACATCGCGACAGCCTCACGGACGTACACGGCGTCGCCCGCGACACGCTCGACTCGGTCGGGCTGTTGGACCGCGCGGACACTATCGCGACCGACCTCCCCTACGGCGACAAGCGTCGCCTCGAAATCGGTATCGCACTCGCGAGCGAGCCCGACCTGCTCCTCATGGACGAACCGACCGCCGGCATGTCTCCCGAGGAGACGAAGTCGACGGTCGACCTCATCGAGCAGGTCAAACGCGACCACGGCCTCACGTTCGTCCTCGTCGAACACGACATGGAAATCGTCTTCAGCATCTCAGACCGCATCGTCGTCCTCAGCCGCGGCGGCATCATTGCCGAGGGGACCCCCGACGAGATTCGGGGTAACGAAGCCGTCCAAGAGGCCTACCTCGGGGGTGTCGAGCTATGAGCCTCCTCGAAATCGACGCCATCGACGCCTACTACGGCGAGAGCCACATCATCCGCGACCTCTCGATGAGCGTCGAGGAAGGCGAGATATGCGCGCTCCTCGGCCGCAACGGCGCGGGCAAGACCACCACGCTCCGGTGTATCGCCGGCGCGACGCCGCCCGAAGTACGAGAGGGCACTATCCGGTTCAAAGACGACGACATCACGGGCGTCCCCGCCGAAGACGTGTCGGTCCGGGGCATCTCGCTGGTGCCCGAGGAGCGGCGCATCTTCCCGAACCTCTCCGTCGCCGAGAACCTCCACCTCGCGGAGGTCGTCAACAACAAGTCGAACACCTTCGGCCGGTCGCTGTCGTTCGGCCACAAGGGGATGTCGACCGAGGAGGTCTACGACCAGTTCCCCCGACTGGACGAGCGGCGAGACCAGCGCGCGGGGACGCTTTCGGGCGGCGAACAGCAGATGCTCGCCATCGCGCGCGCCCTGAAGCAGAACACGGACCTGCTGCTCCTCGACGAGCCCTACGAGGGGCTCGCGCCGAAGATTATCGAGGACGTTGAGGACGCGGTCGAGCGCATCAGCGACGCGGGCACGACCATCCTGCTCGTCGAGCAGAACGCCGCGGCGGCCATCAAGCTCGCGGACCGCGCGTACGTCATCGACCAAGGGGGCATCGTCTTCGACGGGACCGCCGAGGAACTCCGCGAGGACGACGAGACTCGCGAGCGGTATCTGGGGGTCTGACGATGGCTGCGACCGACATCGACGCCGACCCCGAGACCGCGCTCGAAACGCTCATCGCCGCCGGCGCGGTCGACGAAGCGCCCGACGGAACGCTCTCGACCACGGCGGAGTTCGAGAAGACGCTCGCCGTCTACCACGACATCTACGGGGCGGTCTCGACCGAGGAGTTCCACCGGACCGTCTCCGAGCTCTTCGGCGTCGCCCCCGAGAACGTCGAGGCGCGACTCGACGAGTTCGGCGTCACCAGAGCCGACGTGGTGGCCTATCTCGCGGCCAAGTCGTTCCTCGACGCGCCGGTCGGCCAGGACCTCCTTCTGGTCATGGCGGGCCTGCTCGTCGAGATAACCCCGTCGTCGCCGGTGCCGGACGCCCTCGACGAACTCGACGACGACTCCTTCGAATCGTACCTTGCAGCGCACCCGGACGCCGTCGTCCTCGTGTGGCGACGCTTCTGTGAGCCCTGCGACGCGATGAAAGCGGACCTCGACGCCATCCTCGACCGCGTCCCAGACGGGGTCGCGGCCGCGGGGGTCGACGGCGAGGCGGCCGACGAGTTCTGTCGGCGCTTCGACGTCGACTCTGCGCCGACGCTCCTGTGCGTTCGTGACGGCGAACTGCGAGAACGAGCGTCCGGCCGCCAGACCCCCGCTGAGGTCGCGGCCGTCCTCGACCGGGTGTACTAGCGTTTCCGCTTCGTCGACCCCGTCACCATGACGGGGCGGTCGGAGTTCAGAATCACCGTCTGCGTGACGCTCCCGAACAGCGCCTTGCCCGCGGGCGAGCGCTTCCGCCCGGCGGTGACGATGAGGTCCGCGTCCTCCTCGTCTGCGAACTCGATGATGACCTCCGCGGGGTCGCCCGACGACTCGTTGACGTCGTACTCGATACCGCGGTCTTCGAGGAACTCGCCGGCCTCCCGGACCGAGTGAATCTGCGTCGCCGACGCCCCGCTCGGGTTGTCGGTGAAACTGTGGACGAGCGTCACTTCCTTCTCGTCGGGTTCGCCGGGGAGTTTCGCGACCTCTTCGACGCACGCGAGCGCGTGTTCCGCGTCGTCATCGACACCGATTACCACGTGGTACATACTATCACGTCCCGGTCGTCGGGCTTAGTATTTGTGCTGAACGATAATGCTGAATTAGGCCGCGTCGTCGAGGCCGGCCGAGACGTAGACGACGAGCGCGAGCGGGACGCCGAGGACGAGTGCGATGGTCAGCGCGCCGTAGGCCGCGAAGCCGGCCGGCGTCGGTGGAAACGGCACCAAGAAGAGAAACCGGGGCGCGCTGAGATCCGAGACGAACGTCCCGGTGAGGTAGCCCGCGACTCCGGCGACGGCGACGAGGGCGGCGTACAACCCGAGGACGAAGCGATGACCGCCGACGTTCGAACTCACGGCCGACGTTCGGGAGCGGACGCTGTTAGGGTTTCCGTTCGGCACGTCGGGTCGGCGGCCCCGGCGTACCGATGCACCTTTTGCCGCACGCGCTAAGGTCGGAGTATGTCGGATACCGATATCCTCGGACTCGTGCTCGGGGCCATCGCGATACTGATGTTCGCGACGGGCATCCTCCTCGTCGTCTGAGCCCCCGCCGCTTTTCCGCGTCGCCGCCGCCGAGAGCGGCCGCTTCTCTCCAGTCGTGACTCCCGTCGCCCGCGAGCGGCGGCGCTGGCGAGCGCTCGAATACGGATTGCATCGAACGACACCCCGTCTGCGAGCACGGACAGTCGGCGTCGTCGCGCGCGTTCGCTCTCGCTCTCGAAAACAGCGTCCGAAAAAATAACCCGAACCGCCGGCGAGCGGCGTCGATTACGCGTCGTCAGCGGAGTTCGCGTCCGCGTCCGCGTCGTCGACCGTCTGCCCGCCGTCGGTGGCGAGTTCGGTCTCGTCTTCGCCGCCGTCGGTGACGGCCGTCTCCAGTTTGCGCTCGAACCAGGTCCACTCGGCGGTGGTGAGGTCGTCGTCGGCGAGGTCCCACGGGTCGCCGTCTTCGACCTTGCGACCTTCGAGCCACGACTGGACGAAGTTCCAGACGAATATCATCTGGCCGACGAGCAGGATGAGCGCGCCGACCGTCGCGACCTGATGGAGCGTCGCGAACTGCGGCAGGTAGGTCGCGTAGCGACGCGGCATACCGCCGTAGCCGAGCAGAATCATCGCGAAGAACGTCAGGTTCGTCCCGACCATCGAGAGCCAGAAGTGCCACTTGCCGAGCGTGACCTGGTACATCCGGCCGGTGTAGATGGGGAACCAGTAGTAGAGCCCGGCGAAGCCGGCGAAGGCGATGGCCCCCATGACGATGTAGTGGAAGTGCCCGACGACGTAGTAGGTGTCGTGGAGCACGAGGTCCACCGGAATCGACGCGAGGAAGACGCCCGTCACGCCGCCGATGATGAAGTTCGAGACGAAGCCGATACAGAACAGCATCGGCGTCGTGAGGCGAATCTTCCCGTTCCACATCGTCGTGATCCAGTTGAACGTCTTCACGGCGCTCGGTATCGCGATGGCCAGCGAGACGGCCATGAACGAGGCGCGAAGCCGGGGGTCGATACCCGTCGCGAACATGTGGTGCGCCCAGACGCCGAACGAGAGGACGCCGATGGCGAGCGTGGAGTAGACGACGAACTTGAACCCGAAGAGCCGACGGCCCGCAAAGCGCGGGAGGACGAGGCTCACGATGCCCATCGGGGGCAACACGAGGATGTACACTTCGGGGTGGCCGAAGAACCAAAACAGGTGCTGCCAGAGAATCGCGCCGCCGTCGACCGAGAAGAACATCGTGCCGAAGTTCCGGTCGAGAAGCAGCATCGCGATGGCGCTGCCGAGAAGCGGGAACGCGAAGAGGATGAGTCCGGACTGGGTGAGAATCGTCCACGAGAAGATGTCGAGGTTCGCCCACGACACCTTCTCGTCGCGCTCCGTGAAGATGGTCGCGATGAAGTTAATCGCGCCCATCGTGGCCGAGACACCCGAGAGGTGCAGGCCGAGGAGCATCAGGTCGACGCCGGCGTTCATCTGGTTGCCGGAGCCGACACCGGCCGAAAGCGGCGTGTACATCGTCCACGCGGTCTGCGCCGGGATGACGTCCGGGATGGGGAAGAACCCGGCCCAGATGAGCAGCGCCGCCGGCGGCAGAAGCCAGAACGCGATGGCGTTGATACGCGGGAACGCCATGTCGTCCGCGCCGATGAGAAGCGGGATAAAGTAGTTCGAGAACGCGGCGATGATGGGCGTCCCGAACAGGAACAGCATCGTAATCCCGTGGCTTGTGAGCAACGAGTTGTAGAACGTGTTCGAGATAAGCGTCATCGACGGGTCCGCCAGTTCAATCCGCATCAGGACGACCATGAGACCCCCCACGGCGAACGCGACGAGCGCGTATGCGCCGTAGAGCATCCCGATGTCCTTGTGGTCGACCGTCGTCAACCAACGGATGACCCCGGATGGTTTCTCCTCCGAGACGTACTGCTCTGCGGTACCACCGACCGTCCCTCCGCCCGCGAGCGGAGTGTACGACCGCCAGTCTTCGACCCGCGCGAGCCACGCGGCGACGGCGATGAGGAAGACCCCCATGAGCACCGTCAGTGCTAACTGTCCGTTAACCTCCATGGAAGTGCCTGAGTAGTGCAGGGTAATGAAAGATTCGGGACCGCCCTGCGATTCGAGGTGCTTTAAGCCGTCTCGTCCGCGGCTTCGACGGCGTCGTCAGCCGGCGATTCTTCGAGTTCGGCCGCTCCCTCGCTCTCTTCTTCGTGAAGCGGCTTCGCACCGGGGACCGTCGCCCGACCCGGCGCGTAGACGGTGCCTTCCTTCTCGGAGCCGGCGATGGCCTTCCCCGAGAGGTAGGTGAGCGCCGCGAGGAGCACGAACGGCGCGATGAGGAGCGTGTACTGGAGCCCCGAGGTGAGCGATTCGAACCCAAACGGATTGACGAAGGTGAACGCCACCACGAAAAACAGGATGATGGCCAGCGGAACCATGTTGACCGTGAGGTCGAGGATGGTGTCCTTGTCGAACGTCTTGGTTGCCATATCGAGACACTCGGGGACGCCGTTCAAATAGATTGTTGGTTTCTCGTCCGACTGTGGGGAGTGGGAACGGCCGCGGGGTCACCCGTGGGTCGCCCGCGGCGGTCAGAACGTCTGTCGCTGTTCGCGGACGAACAGTTCGAAGACGACGCCGCCGACCGCCAGCAGAATCGCGGCCGCGATGACCGCGTAGCCCCGGGTCACGAGGGCGATGTCGGTGAACGCGAGCCCCGCGCCGAACGCGAGGAAGACGACCGCAAGCGCGGTGACTGCGCGAATCGTCGAGGTGACGTAGCCGGACTCCTTGAGGATGCCGACGACGCTCCCGCCGAACAGGAGCAGCCCGCCGACGGCGAGTGGAAACAGGCCAAACAGCAGACCCAACTCGGAGATGGGTATCCCGAGCGCGATGAACACGGGCCACGGACTGGCCGTGCGGTACTGGTCGGAGAGTCCCGGCGCTTCGTCCATACGCGTCCGTTGGACTGTGTGGTAACAAGCCCTTCGGAACCGAGACTAGCGGAGAGAGATACCCTGTCGGGCGAGGAAGTCGCTGACTGCGCGAATCTCGACGGGGCTTCCGATAATCCGGCACGTCTCTCCGTCCGCTCGGTGGACGGAGACGACGAACTCCGCTTCGAGGTCGTCGCGCACGCTCTCCAAGAGGTCGCAGGGGAGCACGATTTGCGTGCTGTCGCGAAGCGTCCGGGGGTCGGGCATCGGTGTTCATCGGGCGGTCGAAGGGGTCGTGTATAACCGTGCCGATACTTGTTTTCCCGCGTACGCGCGACCGCCACGATATCCGACGCGTCGGCCCGGCGGAATCCGCCGCGCGGAAGGAAAGGGTTTTTCGACGGACGCGGCGGAACTGTTGACGATGGGACTGGAGGAGGAGATCGAAGATATCCGCGAGGAGATATCTAACACGCCGTACAACAAGTCGACCGAGGCGCACATCGGTCGGCTGAAGGCGAAACTCGCGGAACTGAAAGAGAAACTCGAAAACCAGAGTTCGGCCGGCGGCGGCCAAGGGTACGCCGTCGAGAAGACCGGCGACGCGACGGTCGCGCTCGTCGGCTTCCCGAGCGTCGGCAAATCGACGCTCATCAACGCGCTCACCAACGCCGACAGCGAGACCGGCGAGTACGAGTTCACGACGCTCAACGTCAACCCGGGGATGCTGAAGTACAAGGGCGCGAACATCCAGATACTCGACGTGCCGGGCCTCATCGAAGGGGCCGCTGGCGGCCGCGGCGGCGGCAAGGAGGTCCTCTCTGTCGTCCGCACCGCCGACCTCGTCGTGTTCATGCTCTCGGTGTTCGAAATCGAGCGCTACGAGCGACTGCAACAGGAGCTTTACAACAACAAGATTCGGCTCGACACGTCGCCGCCGAACCTCTCTATCAACAAGAAGGGGAAAGGCGGCATCAACGTCACCAAAAGCGACAGCGTCGACCTCGAAGAGGAGACCATCAAGGGCATCCTCCGCGAGCACGGCTTCGTCAACGCCGAGGTGACGCTGCGCGGCGAGACGACCATCGACGAACTCGTCGACGGCATCATGAAAAACCGGGTGTACCTGCCGTCTATCGTCGCCGTCAACAAGGCCGACCTCATCGACAAGGACTACCTCCCGACGGTCGAGGAGAACCTCCGCGAAGTCGGGCTCGACCCCGACGAGGTGACGTTCATCAGCGCCGAGGCCGAGAAGGGCCTCGACGCGCTCAAAGAGGAGATTTGGGACGCGCTCGGTCTCATCCGCATCTACATGGACAAACCCGGCCGCGGCGTCGACTACGACGAACCGCTCGTCCTCCGGGAGGGCGACACCATCGACGACGCCATCCACGAACTCGGTGCCAAACTCGACGAGCGGTTCCGGTTCGCCCGCGTCTCGGGGCCGAGCGCGAAACACGACGACCAGCAGGTCGGCCGCGACCACGTCCTCGCCGACGAGGACGTGCTCCGCATCATCGCCCAGCGGTGACGACCGACTCGGCGTCCCGGTCGGCGTCGCGGTCGCCCGCGCGTCGCCGCCTCCGGCTACTCCTCGTCTTCGTCCTCGGTCTCGTCCCGTGGTCCGTCCAGACGTTCACCACCGGGAGCGCCACGCTCCTGTTCCCGTGGGGGCTCGTCGGCTCCGCGACGGGGAGCGTGACGACCATCACCGACTTCTTCCTGCGCTTTACGATGGGACTTCCGGACTACATCCTCGTCTGGCCGGTCGGCGTCGCCTGTTACCTCGTCGCGCTCGGAAGCGCGCTCTCGGGCGTCCTGTTCGGCCGCGAGGACGTTCGGCTCACCGCGGCCGGGCTCGCCCTCGCCGGCGTGACCCAGTTGGAGGTCGCCCGCGGCTTTTCGGTCCAACCCGGTCGAACCGCGTGGCCGGTCGGGACCGTTCTCTTGTGGGCCGTGGCGGGGTTCTTGTACTGGTCACGCGCGAACGAGCGCGACGCCGACGGCTCCTCGCGCTGAGCGCAACACACAAAACCGAACGACGCGTCCGCTCTCCTCTCGCTTAGTCGTCTGCGGCCGTCTTCGGTCGGTAGCCCCGACTCACTACCTTCCACGTCCCGGTTTTGAACCGGTAGTAGTTCAGTACCGCCGGAATCGTCGTCTCGGCGAGGAACGCCAAGTAGAGCCCGGTGAGTCCGAGCGAGGTGATAGAGCCGATGTAGGTGAGCGGAATCGACCCGAGGAACATCCCGACGAACTGGCTGCCGAACGTCCAGCGGGTGTCGCCGCTGGCGTCGAGCGGGCCCGCGGAGCCGCCGGAGACGCCCTGTAAGATGACGGCGATACAGGCGACGTAGACGAGGTCGATGGCGATGGGGACCGCCGGGTCAGCCGGGTTATCGACGAACCCGAGGACGATGGGGCGGGCGAATATCGCCACGAGCGCCGCCGAGACGAGGTACGTGGCGACGGCGAACCGGATGACCTCGTTGCCGTAGGCCTCGGCGGTCTGTTCGTCGTCCTTGCCGAGCGCCTGCCCGACGAGGCTCGACGACGCCAGCCCGAAGCCCCAGCCGGGGGTGTTCATGAGCCCCCAGATGCGGCGGGCGATGACGAACGCCGCGACCACGTCGGGTCCGAAGCTGTCGAGGATGGCGAGCATCGGGAACTCCGCGACCGTCCAGACGAGGCTCCGACCCATGACGGGGACGCCGATTTTGACGAGGTCGCGTATCGTCTCGGTGTCGAGGAAGGGGCCGAACGGGTCGACGACGACGGGGAACGCGCCCACGCCGGGGAGCGACCCCCGCGACAGACCGACCGCGAACGCGCCGGTGACGACGACGTTCGAGAGGACGGTTCCGAGCGCCGCCCCCTCCACGCCGAGGTCGAGACCGAAGATGAGCACCGCGTTGAGAACGATGTTGATGACCGCACCGCTCGCACGGAGCGTCATCGCGGTGTAGGCGTCGTCGCTGCCGACGAGAACGCGGCTCCCGATGAGGTTCAGACCGGCGAAGGGGACGCCGAGGCCGACGATTCGGAGGTACGCCGCGCCGAGTTCGATGGCCCCTTGGTCGCTGCTCAGCACGGAGATGAGTTCGGTAGGGAACAGCCAGAAGACGGCCGTGACCGGGAGCGTGGCGACGACGGTCAAGAGCGCGCTCGACCGCACCGCGAGCCCCAGTTCGTCAATCGCGTCCGCGCCGAACCGCTGGGAGACGAGCGCGATGGTTCCGCCGGCGATACCGCCGCCGAGTGCGAAGGCGAGCCCCCAGTACGGCCCGGCGAACCCGACGCCGGTGATGGCGACGGTCCCCGAGGCGATACCCACCATCGCCACGTCGACGGCGTTCTTCGACATCCGGGCGAGACCGGTGACGACGCGGGGCCACGAGAGGTCGGCGATGCGGACGGCGCGCTCGCGGTCGAGGAGACCGAGACGGGCGAGCGCGAGCCCGATGCCGAGGATGAGGAGGCGAACGGGGTTGGGGACCGGGAACACTGCCGAATCGTAACTTCGGGTGGTACTTATGTATCTCGTAACGGGCCGAAAACTCCCGTAGACGGCGTGTGGCAACCATCGACGGTGGCTTCCGCGTTCGGTACGTTTTTCGCCGGCGCGACACATCACTCGGGTATGTCCGGAACCCTCGACCACGTGATGATTCGCGTCGAAGACCTCGAGGAGTCGCTCGACTGGTACACGACCCATCTCGGCTACGAGGAGAAGGGTCGCTGGGAGGCCGACACGTTCACCAACGTCTACCTCGGCCCCGAGGACCTCCACGAGGAGGGCGCGGTTCTCGAACTCACCTACAACCACGGCGACAACACCTACGAGATGGGCGACGCGTGGGGCCACATCGCGGTCCGCGTCCCCGAGGACGAACTCGAATCCTCCTACCAGCAGCTGATGGACGAGGGCGTCGAGGACTACCGCGACCCCGAGTCCTGCGGCGGTCGCTACGCGTTCGTCAAGGACCCCGACGGCCACGAGGTCGAAATCGTCAAGCGCGACCACGGCGCGAAGTGGAGCCTCGACCACACGATGATTCGCGTCGAGGACGCCGACGAGGCGCTCGGCTTCTGGACCCGCAAGTTCGGCTACGAACACACCG
Organism: Haloferax sp. Atlit-48N; assembly: GCF_003383015.2. NCBI lineage: Archaea > Methanobacteriati > Methanobacteriota > Halobacteria > Halobacteriales > Haloferacaceae > Haloferax > Haloferax sp. Atlit-48N. The sequence continues at coordinate 856,634 of NZ_CP137689.1, forward strand.
GTCGCTGGGAGTCCGACACCTTCGCGAACTACTTCATGAAGCCCGAGGGCGCGGCCGAGGAGGCGATGGCCGTCGAACTCACCTACAACTACGACGGCCGGAGCTACGAGATGGGCGACGCGTGGGGCCACCTCGCCGTCAGCGCCGACGACCTCCACGACTACTGGGAGACGCTCATGGAGCGCGAGGCCGAAGACTACCGCGACCCCGAGTCCTGCGACGACATGTTCGCGTTCACGAAGGACCCCGACGGCCACGAAATCGAGGTCATCCCGGCCGACTTCGAGTCGCCGGAGTAACCCGCGTCGAGTCTGACGCCCCGGGCGTCTCGTTTTCTCGTCGCTCTCGACTGTCGAGACAGCGGCGGCACTGCGGATTCGGACCGCCGGCTCGCACCGGCAGTCGGCGTCCGGAACGGCAAGGGATTTAATCGGTCCACCGCATCCAATACGTATGCCCGGTCTCCTCTCCGACATCCTCGCGTGGGTGGTCATCGGAACCTTCGTCGCCGGCGCGGTCGCAAACGGGCGAGACCGCGAACTCGGCCGGCGGGTGATGACTGCCGCGTGGGTGTTGTTCGCGCTCTTCTGGCTCCAACTCATCCCGCATTTCACGCTCGTCCACAAGAGCTACATCGAGGGGCTGTTGACCATCGCGGCCGTCCCGGCGTCGCTCTACGCCGGCTGGCTCCTCTACAACGGCCGTGACACGCTGTTCGTCCTCTCGCGCGCCGTCGCCGCCATGGGCGTCGTCTACCTCCCGTTCGAGACGATTCCGGCGTTTACCCTTCTCGGGGCGACCGTCCCCGCGCCCCGCGGCGTCCTCATGGAGACCGTCGCGGCGCAGACGCGCTTTCTCATCGAATCGCTCGGCTACACGCCGCAGATGATTGTCGGTGATCAGGGCTATCTGAACACGTTCCTGTGGATGCAGGGCTCGCACCGACTCGAAATCTCGGTCGTCCTCGCCTGCACCGGCCTCGGGAGCATCGCCATCTTCGCCGGCCTCATCGCCGCCGTCGACGCGCCGATGGGCCGGAAACTCCGCGGGCTCGCCATCGCCGTTCCCATCATCTACGCGCTGAACCTGCTTCGGACGACGTTCATCGCCATCTCGGTCGGCAAGCAGTACTTCCACCTGTTCGTCGACGAGATTCTGTTCCTCTTCGGCTCGTCGGACCCGTACATGGTGTCGTTTTTCATCTCCGACCGCATCATCAGTCAGGCGCTCGCGGTCGTCGCGCTCGTGGGAGTCACCTACCTCGTCGTCCACGAAGTGCCGGAACTCCTCACGGTCATCGAGGACGTGCTCTACATGGTGACCGGCGACGAGTACGACCTCAGAAACGAGTTAGGGCTCGACTGATTACGCCGTCGGAGTGACGTTCAGTTTTCGTCGTCGAACAGTTCTTCGGGCGCGCCGCCGAGCGCCGAGAGCGCGTCGGCTTCGACGTGGTGGACCTCGCCGGGGATGACGAGCATGTGGAGCGGGGCGCCGAAGTCGCGTTCCGCGAGCGCCGAGAGGCGGTCCGCGGCGACGACGGGGTCCGGACTTCCGGCCCGGCAGACGGCCACGCCGAGGGCGTCGGCGTCCCAGTGTTCGGCGAACAGCTCCGCCGCGTAGTCGGCGGTCATGTACTGGTCGCCGTCGACCTCGACGCCGCGGCGGCCCTCCCAGTCGACCTTGATGTCGAGGTAGACGAGCGTGTGCAAGCCGAGGTCGCGGTTCGCTTCGAGCGAGTCGACGACGCTCTTCGGCACGGGGTCGCCGCCGTGGACGTACGGGAACGGGAGCGTGACGGCCTTCCCGAAGCGGTAGTTCTGGAGTCCGGTCAGGCCGCTGGCCGCGGACTGGGCGGTCACGCCGTGGATGAGGCGCGTCTCGATGCCGCGGTCTTCGGCGCGGAGTCGCAGGTCGACGTGCGTGGTCGAAATCATCGTATCGCCGGCGGTGAGGAACACGACGTGTTCGTCTTCCGCGGCGTCGAGTATCGGCTCGGGGTCCTGTTCGACGCCGGCGCGGTCGCGGACCTCGATGTCGATGTCGTGGTAGGCTTCGAGTTCCTCGACGGTCGCGCCGACGAGGTGGCTCGTGTAGAACTCCGCGAACGCCCGGTCGGCGTCCGCGAGCGCCTCCCGCCCTTCGACGGTGACGGAGCGCTCGTCGTACAGGCCGAGTCCGATGAACGTGAGCATGTCCGTGTTCTGTCGCCGTCGGTGATAAGCGGCGTGACCCTCGGCGGAACGACGGATACCCATTGCGTGAGATTACCCAACACACTATTGTAGTTTGCCGGAAAATATTTCCTCCGTATGTCAACAGATAGTCGTACACTAGAGACGGAACTGTTCGGACAAGCGGTGCGGTTCGACTACTCGGAGCGCTGGGTGGGCTACTCGCTGTTCCTGCTCAGAGTGGTAATGGGGTGGACGCTGTTCCAAGGCGGTATCACGAAGCTCGTCACCTACCTGGATTCAGACCCCTCGAACAACTGGACTGCGGCGGGCTACCTCGCCAACGCGATTCCCGAGGGGAACCCCCTCATGGGGCTGTGGAGTTCGATGGCCGGCAGCCCCCTCATCGACATGCTGAACATGTGGGGGTTGACGCTGGCCGGACTGGCGCTCATCCTCGGCGCGTTCGTCCGCTTCAGCGCCTTCTGGGGTGCGGTCATGATGCTGTTCTACTGGGCGGCGGCGCTCGAAGGCGGCATCCTCGCCGGACTCCCGCTGGCTCACGGCTGGGTCGTCGACGACCACATCGTCTACGCGGTGCTGTTGTTCGGTCTCGGCGCGTTCGGCGCGGGCCGCATCCTCGGCGTCGACGCCTACCTCGAAAACATGGAGTTCGTGCGGCGCAACCGGTGGATGAGCCTCGTCATGGGCTGACCGCCGTGCGCAAGCGACCGCTTTTTTCGCCGTCCTCCGCGGACTGACCCGACGGAACTATCTCGACTGGCGTGTTCCCTTCGAGTGATGTCGACCCCTCGTGCGACGGTCGCTTGTCCGACGTGCGGGCTCGAAGAGCGCTTTTCGAAGCTCGCTGACGCGCGCCTCCGAATCGAAGAACACCGCGCCGAGACCGGCCACGACCCCGCGTGGGAGTTGGGTCGGTTCGCTCCCGGCGTGGAGAAGATGGGCGACGAGGCGGGCGTCTGCGGCGTGAACCTCGACGAGAACGACTGAGCCGGTCGCTCGCCGGTTCGGGCTCTCGCTCCGAATCGCGCGAGCGTCGAGTCAGCGACTATGAGCTTCATAACAATACGACAGTCTCCCGAACGAGTGAGTATGTGGTGTGAACGGTGCGGACGAGACACGACGGTCCGGAAACACGCGGTAGACGAGTTCACGGGGTTCCTCTGTAACGACTGTCGGGCGGTGTGGGACCGCTTCGTCTCGGCGTAATCGGCATCGATGCGGCGTTCGTCCCCCGTGCGGGGCCAGCCGCGGCGTCGTCGATAGCTACTTTTCCGCTCGGTCGATAGCTGTGGCCGATGGTCGATGGAACCCGAGTCGCGGCCGTAGACGAGGTCCCCGAAAACGGGTCGTATCTGTTCACCGCGGAGGACGCGTACTCGCGGCCAACGGAACTCATTCTCGTTCGGTGCGACGACGAGCCGGGTATCGAAGCGTGGCCGAACACCTGCACCCACGAGAACCAGCGGTTCGACCGGGGGACCGGCGCGGCGGTGCGCGACGGCGAGATTATCTGCCCGAAACACGGGTCGATGTTCGACACCTGTTCCGGCGCGTGCGAAAACGGCGAGGCGGCGGGCACCAGCCTGCCAGACGTGGACATCGCGGTCACCGACGGCGGCGTCTTCCTGACCGACGACGAGTACACCTATCTCTCCGCTGGCGCGGCGGGCGAGGACGAGGACGGCGACGACGGCGACGACGACGACATCCCCAGTTCGACGTCGCACATCGGGTTCTGAGCGCTCCGGGCCCGCTCGCCGTCGCGTCGTCGCCAACCGCGAGATACTGGTCGCCTACTGGTCAGCGCCGTCCTCGTCGAGAAACCCGTGATACGGGCAGACGAACTCGTCGCGGATGAGCTGTTCGTCGACGATGTCGAGGCCGAGCCCATCCAGTTCCTCGCTGATGCGATTGAGGTCGTCGTGGTCCGTCCCGATGGCGTTGACGTACACGTTCCGCTCGCCGGTCATTATCTCTCGAACCGCGGTCACGCCGTGGACGTCGCGCGCCCGATTCGCCAACGCGGAGCGCTCCGGGACGGGCGCGGTACAGATGATCTTCGTGTAGAGCGGGTAGCCCGCGAGGTCGTAGTCGATGTCGACGTGGTAGCCGCGGACGATGCCGGTGTCTTCGAGTCTGTTGAGTCGCGTTCTGACGGTGCTCGACGAGAGACCGAGTTTCTCCGCGATGTCGCTGGACGACGTTCCTCGGGCGTCCTGCTGGAGGTAGTAGAGGATGCGCCTGTCTATCGAGTCTAACTCGCCGTCTTTCATGCGTGGGCTACTCTGGACGCGGTGCGACTATGAGTCTGTTCCATGCGTCGTGTCCGTGTTCGACAGCCGACCCCCGACGAGTTGACCGACGACCCAGAATATAATGACGGATTATGTATTTTAGGAATTTCCTTTGACGACTCGTCAAAATAACACGCTAGTTTAAGCACTTCCGTCACCAACGGGGATGTACGCACGGTCGGAGCCAACTCCGGCCCACCACATTCAGCACACATGACGTCGAATCACTCCGTCGCAGACGAGCGACTCACGGACTGTGAACAGCGCACGTACTACGTCTTGGGTGGCGCGCACCTCGGCTCCGCCGTCGCCCGGCACTTGCGAGCGGACGGCCGCGCCGTCCGCGTGGTCGACGAGTTTCACGACCGTTCGGACACCGACGGGGTTCGCGGCGACCCGGCGGACGTCCGGACCCTGACGGAAGCCGATGTCTCGTCCGCGTCGACGGTCGTCGTGGCCACGGCGTCGGACAGCCGGAACCTGCTCATCGCACAGCTCGTTCGCGCCCGATTCGACGTCGAGCACGTCGTCGTGTTGGTCAACACGCCGGACCGCTTCGAGCTGTTCGCCGAGGCCGGCCACCAGCCGGTCTGTGCGACCTCCGTCCTGTCGGGCACGCTCGCGGGAGCCGTATGAAGGAGTTAGAGCGCGACCTCGGACTGCCGTCCGTCTTCGCCATCAGCATCGGTGCGATGATCGGCAGCGGCATCTTCATCCTGCCCGCGCTGGCGCTCGAAGTCGCCGGTCCGGCGGTGATAGTCGCCTACGCCCTCGCGGGCCTGCTCGTCGTGCCCGCCGCCCTGTCGAAGTCCGAGATGGCGACCGCCATGCCCAAAGCCGGCGGGACGTACATCTACATCGAGCGGGGGATGGGGCCGTTGCTCGGAACCGTCGCCGGCGTCGGCACGTGGTTCTCCCTGTCGTTCAAGGGCGCGCTCGCGCTCGTCGGCGGCGTCCCGTATCTGCTTCTCCTGTTCGACCTCCCGCTCCAGCCCGTCGCGTTGGGACTCGCGGCCGTGTTGATACTCGTCAACGTCGTCGGCGCGAAGCAGACGGGCCGTTTGCAGGTCGCCATCGTCGTCGTCATGCTGGCCGCGCTCGGCTGGTTCGCCGCCGGGAGCGCGCCCAGCGTCGAGCAGGCCAACTACGCCGGCTTCTTCGACGCCGGTATCGGCGGGCTCCTCGCCGCGACCGGCCTCGTGTTCGTCTCCTACGCCGGCGTGACGAAGGTCGCGAGCATCGCCGAGGAAGTCGAGAACCCCGGCCGGAACATCCCGCTCGGCATCCTCGGGTCGCTCGCGTTCACCACGGTGCTGTACGTCGCTATCGTGGCGGTGCTCGTCGGCGTGACGGACCCCGGAAGCGTCGCCGGGTCGCTCACGCCGATGGCGGTCGCCGCCGAGTCGACGCTCGGCCAGTTCGGCGTGGTCGTGGTCATCCTCGCGGCCATCCTCGCGCTCGTCTCGACGGCCAACGCGGGCGTGCTCTCCTCGTCGCGGTACCCCTTCGCCATGAGCCGGGACAAGCTCGCGCCGCCGTCGTTCTCGGCCGTGAGCGAGCGGTTCGGGACGCCCGTCGCCTCGATTACCCTCACCGGCGCGGTGCTGTTGGTGCTCATCGCGTTCGTCCCGATTCTCGATATCGCAAAGCTCGCGAGCGCCTTCCAGATTCTGGTGTTCGGCCTCATCAACGTGGCCGTCGTCGCCTTCCGCGAGGGGAACGCGGAGTACGAGCCCGAGTTCACCTCGCCGCTGTACCCGTGGGTGCAGGTGTTCGGCGTCGTCACCGCGGCGCTCCTGTTGACGCAGATGGGCTCGACCGCCCTGCTCGGGGCCGTCGCCATCACGCTCGGGAGCGTCGTCTGGTACGTGCTGTACGCCCGGTCGCGGGTGAGCCGCGAAGGCGTCGTCACGGACGCCGTTCGCCGGCAAGTCGGACAGAGCGCGCTCACCCGAACGGCGTCGGCGATGCACGAGACCCCCCGTGAGGTCCTCGTCGCGCTCACGAAGGACCTCGACGACGAACGCGAACGGTCGCTCGTCGCCGTCGCCGCGGACCTCGTTCGCCCCGACGACGGCCGCGTCGTCGTCGTCCGCTTCGAGGAGGTTCCCGACCAAGTCCCGCTCACCGAAGACGCCGCGGCGCAGTCGTCGACCGACATCTCGTACGAGGCGCGAATCGAGGCGCTCTCGGCGGAGCTGGGGGTCGACATCGAGGCCGACGAAATCGTGAGCCACGACACGAAACGCGCGGTCGTCAACTTCGCGGACGGTCGCGGGGTCGACACCGTCGTGGCCGAACACGAGCCGCTCCGACTCCGCTCGCGGCTGTTCGGTGACCCCATCGACTGGGTCGTTCGCCACGCGCCCTGCGACGTCCTCTTGGTCGACAACCTCGGTTACGACAACCCCGAACGGGTCGTCCTCGCCGGCGACGGCGGGCCGTACCCGCCGCGAGCGGTCGGAGTCGCAGAAGCCGTCGCCGCCGCCAGCGGGGGCGACGTGCTGCTCCGACAGCCCGCCACTCCGAAGATGACCGACCAGCACAAACGGACGGTCGGGGAGTACCAGGCCGAGCTCTCGGAACTGCTCTCCGTGTCGGTTCGCTCGGAGCCGCTGCGGGCCGACGGCGGCTGGTCGCAGGACCCGGACGTAGTGGTCCGCCGCGGCCCCGAACGGGGTGTTCGGAGCGCCCTGTTCACCGACCGACCGGCCGGCACGCCCCCGCGGTGTACGACAATCACCGTCTACCCGCACGACTCCCGACAGCCGACGTTCGCACAGCGGCTGCTCGAACGGCTGACGTTCTAGCAGGCGTCGCTCCGGTTTGCGTGACCTCGTCTTCGGCTCGTCCAACTCCCTCAGTTGCTCACATTCGTTCGCTCGCGAGCGGTCGCGCACACGGGATGCTCGACGAGTTAGTTTGCTGAAAACGTAAGCCGGTGGAGGGGATTGTGAACCTCATTCGCAACGCGCCGCGTTGCTCCCTGCTTCAAATCCTCAACGCAGGGCTCTTCGTTTCACTTCGTTTCACTTCGTTCGACAGAAAGAGCCGGTGGAGGGATTTGAACCCTCGGCCTATTCCTTACGAAGGAATCGCTCTGCCAGCTGAGCTACACCGGCGCGGTGGGCTTTCGAACGCATTCTTCCGTACCCCGGTTACGTAATTAAGACTTGCGAATCACCCCGGCGTCTGTCGGTCGGCACCAGCCCGCTCACGCCCGCTTCGTCAGGCGAACGTCGAGACAGACGTTGTACTCGTGGGGGGCGTACGACCGGACGACGTGCTCGTTCACGACGTCGACCTCGTAGGTCGGTTCGGCGGCGGCGCGAACGGCGGCGAGTCCCGGGCCGAACGGGTCGTCCTCGTGTTGGATGTCGTAGAGGTGAATCACGCAGTCGTCGCTCGCGAGGCGGACGGCGGTGTCGAGGAAGCCACTGGCGCTGTGCGGGAGGTTCATGATGAGCCGGTCGGCCCAGCCCTCGTAGTCGGCGGCGACTTCGCGCACGTCGCCGTGAATCGCGGTGAGTCGGTCGGCCACGTCGTTCCGCGCGGCGTTCTCCCGGAGGAACGCGACGGCCGCCTCGTTGAGGTCGCAGGCGACGACCTCCGCGCCCGCGGCGGCGGCCGGGACGGCGAACGGGCCGACGCCGGCGAACATATCGAAGACGTGTTCGCCCTCCTGAATCGCCTCGACGACGCGGTGGCGCTCGGTGGCCAGTCGGGGCGAGAAGTAGACGGTGTCGATGTCGAGGCGGAACTCGTGGCCGTACTCGCGGTGGACCGTCTCGGTCGAGTCGCCGACGAGCACGTCCCAGTCGCGGACGCGGAGTTCGCCTTTGACCTTCGAGGCGCGGTTGACGACCGTCTCGGCCTTGAGGTCGGAGGCGACGATAGCGTCGGCAATCTCGCGGGCGCGGTCGGGGTCGTCCTCGTCGAGGATGACGATATCGCCGAGGCGCTCGTAGGAGGGTTCGAAGCCGAGCAGGTCGGCGGGCGTGGTCTGCGTTTCGCGGGTCGGGGGTTCGAAGTCGACGACCGCCAAGTCGTCGGGGACGGCGTCGGCGTCGACGACGGGGATGTAGAGCGTCCCCTCGTCGACGGTAATCTCGTGGTCGTGGTCGAGCAACCCGGCGTCGGCGAGGCGTCGGCGCGCCGCCTCGCCCGACTCGCGGGGCACGCGGACGCAGGGGACGTTCATACCTCGACCACTACACGGTCCCGAGTAAGCGTGACGCTTCGCCGCTCTCGCTCGACTCGCTCAGGGGCGATTGTCCAGAAAATCCGACGGGGAACCGACGGCTGTTCCCCGGTCACACCTCGGCGCGGTCGCGGTCGACGCCGAGGGACGACCTCGCGGTCTCGACCCAGTCGGAGAGCGTTCGGAGCCCCTCGTCTCGCTCGTGCGGGTAGACGACCTCGATTTCGTCGCTCCGGAAGACGATTCCCAGCGTCGGCGGGAGGACGACCGCGTCGTGTTCGGGCCCCATCCGCCCCGACCCGACCGTCGCCCGCTCGTCGAGCGTCGGGAGCGCGACCCCTTCCCTTCGCGCCCAGTGGCGACACTCGGCGAGTCGCTCGCGGACGACCGCGTCGCGCTTCGTCGGCGCGGTGTCGGACTCCACATCGACCTCTCGTCCCCACGTTCGGACGCACACGTCGTCGACGACCCCCTCGTCCGCGAGCCGTTCGAGTCGGACGACGAGCGCTTGGTGTTCCTCCCCAAGGCCGTCCCGAATCGGACGAATCCACAGTTCCACCCTCCGTTCACCGTCAGTCTGCATGCTCCTCACCACCCGGTGAAGGGTACGCGCGATTCGGGCATAAGGCGGACTCATCCTTCCCGGTGGCCGGGAATCGGGAACGCGAGCGAGAGCGACGGGTGTGGTCGGTTCGGGATGCGACGCGGAAGGTTCGGCTCGGCCACCCCGGTTCCGGACGGGTTCGGTTTTATTCGCTCGGCGCGCGTCTGTGCGGATATGTTCGACCACATTCTCGTCCCCACCGACGGCAGCGACCACGCGGTCCGCGCGGCGGAGTACGCGGTCGACCTCGCGGCGACCTACGGGGCCGCCCTGCACGTTCTCTACGTCGTCGACGTTCGGACCGGCCACGCGGACGCGCCCGTCGACGACGACGATTCGCAGACGCGCGGGGAGACGGCGGTCGGTGTCGTTGCCGACCGCGCGGCCGACCGCGACGTGCCCGTCGAGACGGAGATTCGGGTCGGCCTGCCCCACGAGACCATCATCGACTACGGCGACGAGCGCGACATCGACCTCGTGGTGATGGGGACCCACGGGACGAGCGGGCTGGAGCGCTACCTGCTCGGGAGCGTCGCGGAGCGGGTCGTCAGGCTCTCGGACGTGCCCGTCCTGTGCGTGCCGCCGGCTGACGACGACGAGTGACGTGACGTGACGTGACGTGAGGCGCGTCGCTCGGGCCGACAGCCGGCCGCGAGGCGACCGCGAACGAGCGCGAGTGCGCCCGTCAGCGGACGACCATCACGCTCATCGGCGCGCGGCCGGCGACCAACTCGGCGACGCTGCCGAAAAGCAGGTCCGTCTCGCCGGCGCGGCCGTGGCCGCCGAGGTAGACGGCGTCGACGCCCTCCCGACGAGCGAAGTCGACGATGGTCCGCGCGGGGTCGCCGCGGAGCGTCTCGGTCCTGAGTTCCACCTCGCTCCCGTCGGCAACCGCCGCGAGTTCCTCGAAGATTCCGTCCGCGAGTTCCTGCGCCCGCTCGTACCACTCCTCGGAGCCGTGGAGCGGTTCCGTGCTGATGTCCGCGTCCGACGGCGCGCTGTAACCCGGGTCCGTCGGGTCGATGACGTGCAGCGCGACGACCGTCGAGTCGGCGTGCGAGAGGGCCTGTTCGAACGCGCGCTTCGACAGCGGGGAGCCGTCGACGGCGACGAGAATCGTATTCATCACGATTATTACTACAACGTCTCGGGACAAAAGCGCTCCCGCGGTCGGTGGGGCGCTCGCGGAGTCGCCGGGAGGGGTCGCGCCGGGCTTTTCACCGCGGCGTGCGAGTGGGTATCCGTGGTATCAGTCCCCGACCTCTTCGAATCGCGGCGCGACCGATGGCGGACGCTCGCGCTCGCCGTCGTCGTCGTCGCCCTCCTCGCCCTCGTCGGCACGACGCTCGTCGACCGCTTTCCGTTTCTCGCCAATCCGACGGCGCTGCGGGCGTGGCTCCTCGAATTCGGGACGCTCGCCCCGCTCGCGTTCGTCGGCGTGCAAATCGCGCAGGTGCTCGTCGCGCCCATCCCCGGACAGGCGCTCGGCTTCGCCAGCGGCTACCTGTTCGGCGCGCTCTGGGGGACGGTTTACAGCATGGTCGGCATCGTCCTCGGCACGGCGCTCGCCGTCTCGCTCGCGCGATTTCTCGGCCGGCCGTACGTCGAGCGCGTCGTCACCGCCGACGCGCTTTCCGTCTTCGACGACGCGATGGAGACCCACGGGTTGGCCGTCCTCTTTCTCGTGTTTCTCGTCCCCGGCCTCCCCGACGACGCCATCTGCTTCGCCGCCGGCCTCACCGACATCCCGGTTCGCAGGGTCGTCGTCGTCGCGGCGGTGGGCCGGCTCCCCGGCTTCCTGCTCGTGAACCTCGCGGGCGCGGCCGCCGCCGACGGCAACGCCGAACTCACCGCGGTGTTCGTCGGCGCGTTGCTCGCCGCGTCGGTCCTCGGCTATCTCTACCGCGACCGACTCATGGGCGCGCTCGGGTCGCTCACGGAGCGAACAGCCGGTCGTTGAGCCACACCAGACACAGGTTCGCGACGAGGAACGGGACGAACGCGCCCGCGACCCAGCCCCACTCCGTGAGGCCGAGCGGGACGACGCCGAACAGGTCCGCGACCGGCGTGTAGAGGAGGACGAGGTGGAGCGCGAGCGACAGGCCGACCGCGCCGAGGAGCCACGGGTTCGAAAGCGGTGACAGCCGATAGCGGAGCCGAACCGACTGCGTGCGGACCAACTCGGCGGTGACGAGGAACGTAAACAGCACCGTCTGAGCGACGACGAGGTCGCCGGAGCGAGAGAGCGCGTAGAAGAACACGCCCAGTCCGGTCGCGGTGAGCGCGACGCCGATGCCGAGAATCGAGGCGACGGTCCGGCGGTCGAGGACGCCCTCGTCGCGGGGGCGCGGCGGCCTGTGCATCACGTCGTCCGACTTGGGGTCCGCGCCGAGCGCGAGCGCGGGGAAGCCGTCGGTGACGAGGTTGAGCCACAGGAGCGCGACGGGCGTGATGACGAGCGCCGACTCGGACGCGAACACCTCGGGGAACAGCGCCGCGCCGAGGAGCGTCCCGAGGAAGACGACGAACACCTCGCCGGCGTTGGCCGACAGCAGGTAGTTGACGAACTTGCGGATGTTGTCGAAGATGCCGCGGCCCTCCGCGATGGCGTCGCGGATGGTGACGAAGTTGTCGTCGCGGAGCACCACGTCCGACGCGCCCTGTGCGACCTGCGTCCCACGGTCGCCCATGGCGATGCCCACGTCGGCGTTGCCGAGCGCCGGCGCGTCGTTGACGCCGTCGCCGGTCATCGCCACCGTGTAGCCCGCGTCCTGAAGCGCCCGGAGGATGCGGACCTTGTGCTCGGGCGCGACGCGGGCGAACACGTTCGTCTCCTCGACGACTCGCCCGAGTTCCTCGTCGTCCATGGCGGCCACCTCGGTCCCGGTGACGACCGAGTCGGCGTCGATGCCGACCTCGCGGGCGATGGCGCGGGCGGTCCGCGGTGTGTCGCCGGTCGCCATCGTCACCTGCACGCCGGCGTCGCGGCAGTCGGTGACCGCCTCGGCGACGCCCTCGCGCGCCGGGTCGGTCATGCCCTGGAGTCCGAGGAGGACGAGCCCCGATTCGAGCGTCTCGTCGTCGGCGTCGGGGTCGAGCGCGGGCGCGTAGGCGAACCCGAGCACGCGGAGCGCGTCGTCGGCGAAGGCGGCCACGGTCGCCTCGACGCGCTCGCGGCGCTCGTCGGTGAACGCCTCGATTTCCCCGTCGACGAGGACGCGGTCGCACCGCGCGACGATTTCCTCGGGCGCGCCCTTCACGAGCGCGACGGGGCCGTCGCCGGGGGCGTCGAAGTCGTCCACGACGACCGACATGCGCTTTCGCTCGGAAGTGAAGGGGACTTCGCGGAGCCTGTCGTCGGGGTCGCGCGAGCCGTCGAGGCCCGCGTCGGCGGCGGCGGTCACGAGCGCGACTTCGGTGGGGTCCCCGCGGTGGTCGCCGCCGTCGAGTTCCTTGGTGTCGTTGCAGCGGGCACCGCAGGACAGCAGCGCCGCGAGCGCCGGGTCCGGGTCCGACACGGCCCCTGCGTCGGGGCTCGCGTCGCCGTCTCCCGACGCGGCGGCAGTCGAATCCGAACCACCGTCCAGTTCGACCGTCCGGTCGTCGGGGAGCCACGCGCGGGTGACGGTCATGCGGTTTTCGGTCAGCGTCCCCGTCTTGTCGGTGACGATGTAGTCGACCGCGCCGAGGCTCTCGACGACCGCGAGGTTGCGGACGAGCGCGTTGCGCTCCATGAGCGTCCGCGACCCGAGCGCGAGGGTGAGCGTGACGACCGCCGGGAGGCCCTCGGGGACGGCCGCGACGGCGAGCGTGACGGCGACGAGGAGGACGACCACCGGGTCGGTCGCGGTGAGGAACAGCTGGACCGCCGCGATGAGCAGGATGAGCGCGACGATGCCGACGCCGATGCGGCGGCCGAGGCGGTCGACCTCGATTTCGAACGGCGTCTCGCGCTGGCGGGCCTGCCCGAGTTGGTCTGCGATGCCCCCGAGTTCGGTGTCCATCGCGGTGGCGACGACGACGGCCTCGGCGCGACCCCTGACCACGGTGGTTCCGGCGTGGAGGACGCTTCTCCGGTCGGCCAGCGCCGCGTCGGATTCGACCGGGTCGACCGCCTTGTCCACCGGGACGCTCTCGCCGGTCAGCGTCGACTCGTCGGCGCGGCAGTCGGCCGCGGTGAGGATGCGGGCGTCGGCGGGAACGGCGTCGCCCGCTTCGAGGACGACCACGTCGCCCGGCACGACCTCGGTCGCGGGGACCGCCCGAATCGACCCCCCACGACGGACCGTCGCGTCCGGCGTCGCCATCTCCCGGAGCGCCGCGAGCGCCTGTTCGGCGCGGTAGTCCTGCACGAAGCCGAACAGGCCGTTTCCGAAGAGGATGAGCAGGATGAGCGCCGCGTCGGTGTAGCCCGGGTCGCGGCCGGGCAGGAGGCCGACGGCCAGCGAGAGACCGGCGGCGACGAAAAGCAGGAGGATGAGCGGCCCGGTGAACTGCGAGACGAGGAGCGAAAGCGGCGAGACGCCCTCCTCGTCCGCGAGTTCGTTCGGCCCCTCCTCGTCGAGTCGGCGGGCCGCGTCGTCGTCGTCGAGGCCGTCTCGGCTCGCCCCGAGTCGCTCCAGCGCCGCCTCGCCTTCGAGCGCGTGCCACGGCACGTCCTCGCGTCCGCTCGCTTCCTCGGCCTCCCGATGCGCGGTTGCCTGCTCGTGCACAGTTCGACCGAACGACACGAACCGACGTATGTCCACCGGCGATTTTCACCCCGCCGCAGTCGGCGGTACGATGAATACCGTTCGGGTCGCACGTTCGACTATGTGTGTGGTGTGTCAGCGTGCCTGAGCGGGTGGCGGCATCGAGCGAGAGCGTCTGTCCGTACTGCGGCGTCGGCTGCGGCATCCGTTACGACGCCGACCGCGGGAGCGCCGTCGGGTGGAACGGCCCGGTCAACACGCGGGGCGAACTCTGTCCCAAGGGGGCCGCGGCGTGGGACGTGGTCGACCACGACGAGCGCCTGACCACCCCGCTGGTGCGAGTGAACGGCCGGCTCGTCGAGGCGACGTGGGACGAGGCGTTCGACCGCATCGAACGCGAGTTCTCCCGCGTCGTCGCGGACCACGGCCCCGACTCGACGTTCTTCTTCTCGTCGTCGAACTGCACGAACGAGGAGAACTACCTGCTCCAGAAGACGGCGCGGGCGCTCGGGACGAACAACGTCGACAACTGCGCGCGGCTCTGTCACGCCTCGACGGTGGCGGCGATGGGCGACCGCTTCGGCGCGGGGGCGATGACGAACTCGCTTTCTGACCTCGGCGAGGCCGACGTGTTCCTCGTGACCGGCGCGAACCCCGCCGAACAGCACCCGGTCATCTTCCGTTCGTACCTGCTGCCGGCGCTCAAGTCGGGGACGACGATGATTCACGTCGACCCCCGCGAGAACCAGACGACGAAGGCGGCGGACATCCACCTCCCGGTGAAGCCGGGGTTCGACATCCCGCTTCTCAACGCGATGGCCGCCGTCGTCGTCGAGGAGGGACTGGTCGACGAGGCGTTCGTCGCCGAGCGCACCACGGGGTTCGAGACGCTCCGCGAGTCTCTCTCGGGGCTCGATATCGACGCTGAGGCCGAGCGCGCCGGCGTCGACCCCACCGACCTCAGAGCCGCCGCGAGCGCCTACGGCGAGGCCGACCGCGCGGCCGTCTTCACCGGGATGGGGATGAGCCAACACCACTGCGGAACCGACAACGTGCAGGCGCTCATCAACCTCCCGCTTTTGACCGGCAACGTCGGGAAGGCGGGCACCGGCGTCAACCCCCTCCGCGGGCAGAACAACGTGCAGGGCGCGGGCGACGTGGGCGCGCTCCCGAACGTCCTGCCGGGGTATCGCCCCGTCACCGACGACGACGCCCGCGCCGCCGTTGCCGACGTGTGGGGGTTCGAACCACCCGCCCTGCCGGGGCTCACGGAGGTCGAAGCGACCCACCGCTTCGGCGACGAGGTGCGGGCGGCCTACGTCTTCGGTGAGAACCCCGCCGTGACCGAGCCGAACGCGAACCGCGTCCGCGAGGCGTTCGAATCCCTCGACTTCTGCGTCGTCCACGACGTGTTCCCGACCGAGACGGTCGAATTCGCGGACGTGGTGCTTCCGGGGAGCGTCTGGGCCGAGAAGTCGGGGACGGTGACGAACACCGACCGACAGGTCATCCGGATGAACCGGAACGTCGCGCCGCCGGGGAACGCCCGCGCCGACCTCGACATCCTCCGGGAGTTCGCCGCCCGCGTGGCCGGCCTCGACGCGCCGGCGACCCCCGAGGGCGTCTTCGACGAACTCCGGCGGGTGACGCCCATCTACGCCGGGATGTCGTACGACGGCATCGGCGCGGGGAGCCAGCGCTGGCCGTTCCCCGAGGGTGCGACTGAGGGGACCGCAATCCTCCACGCCGACGCGTTCGAATCGGGGTCGAAGACCGCCCCGTTCCGGGTGGTCGAACACGTCGACCCGGCGGACCCCGTCGCCGACGACGAACTCGTCCTCGTGACGGGGCGCGTCCTCCAACAGTTCAACAGCGGCGCGCTCACCCGACGTTCGGGCGTGCTGATGCGGATGCGCGGCGAGGACAGCTTGCAGATTCACCCCGACGACGCCGCCGCCCGCGGCATCGACGACGGTGCGACCGTCCGCGTCGAAAACGACCGCGGCGAGGTCGCGGTCGCGGCCGAGGTGACGCCCGCCGTCCGCCGCGGGACCGTCTTCGCCACGTTCCACTACGCCGACCCGCTCGTGAACCGGCTGACCGGCGATGCGCTCGACCCGGTGGCGAAGATACCCGAGTACAAACACAGCGCCGTCCGCGTGACGGTCGAACCGGAGGTGGCGGCCGATGACTGACCCGTCGGCGTCGCCCGCGCCGAGTGCCTCGCCTCCGACGCTCGCCGACGCCCTCGGTATCGGCCCGGACGACCTCGTCTGCGCCGTCGGCGCGGGCGGCAAGAAATCGCTTCTCTACCGACTCGCCCGCGACCTCGACGGCGTGGTCACGAGCACCGTCCGCATCCCAATCTTCGACGACGAGGTGGCCGAGGTGGTCGTCACCGACGACCCGGAGACCGCCGTCGCGGAGACGCAACCCCGCCCGCTCGGCGTCGTGCCGGAGCGCGAGCGCTCCGACCGCTACCGCGGCTACGACCCGGCGACGGTCGACCGAATCGCGCGCGCCACCGACGACGTGGTGCTCGTCAAGGCCGACGGCGCGCGCTCGCGCTGGCTGAAAGCCCCCGGCGAGGACGAACCGCAACTCCCCGACACGGCCGACCTCGTCTGTCCGGTCGCCAGCGTCCGGGTCGTCGGCGAACCGCTTTCCGACGAGCGCGTTCACCGACCCGAACTCGTCTCCGACGTGTCGGGGACGGCCGTCGGCGACGCGATATCCGAGTGGGACGTGGCCGCCGTGCTGTCGAACGACCGCGGCGGGATGAAAGGCGTGCCCGAGACGGCGCGGGTCGTCCCGGTCCTCAACATGGTCGACGACGAGCGACTGGCCGAGACGGCCGCGGAAATCGCCGGCTGGCTCGGTGAGCACCCCCGCGTCGACCGCGTGGTTGCGACCTCGCTCGCGGCCGATGAGCCGGTCGTCGGGTTCTACTGACCCGCCACGACGCCACGAGACGACACCCGCGAAGCGACTATCTGGCGGTTTCGCGGCCCGTCAGCTCGTCGAGTTCGAGTTCGACGAGGTGGAATTCGAGGTCGTCGACCTCCTCGTCGAACACGCGGACGCCGCCGAACAGGTCGTTTATCGTCGCCGCGTCGGGGCGCTCGTCGTCCGGGAGGACGCGAATCGACCCGCGGGCCATGATGCTCCACGAGTCTTTGCCGGCGTCCTCGTAGCAGACGAACGTCGCCTCCTCCGTCTCCTCGATGAACGCGAACTTCTCGCTTTCGCCGTCGTCGGTCAGTCGGAACAGGAGTCGACCGCCGTCGGCGTCGTAGGAGACGTGCGCGGGAATCGCATACGAGCGGCCGCCGTCGGCCAGCGACAGCACGCCCGACGAGGCGTTCGACAGGCGTTCGGCGACCGTTTCGGGGTCGGTGCCGACGGTGTAGACGAATCTGATATCTCGCATACGTGACGTTCGCGGCCGTGACACATGAAACGGTGGTGCGTGCCGGACTGCGACGGCCCGACGGCGAGGCCGTGATAAATCAGTCGTCGGCTACCGATTCGATTCGCTCGCCCGACGACGCGAGCCGGTCGAGGGCGTCCTGTGCGGCGTCGCTCACGGCGTCCACGTCGCGGTAGGAGTCACCGAGGCCGACCTCGCGGCGGTGCCACTCCCCGTCAGCGAAGGCGAAGATGTCGACCCACCAGTAGAGCGTCAGCCCGCGCGCGAACTCGGTGATGGTGACGCGCCGGTCCGAGTCGGGCGACTCGTAGACGGTCTTAGCGCTCGCCTCGTCGGTGTCCACGTCGGTCTCGACGGTCCACCCCTCCGGAACGGCGAGCGAGAAGGGGTCGTCTGTCATTATCGTTCCCGACGAGACGGAGCGACTTGACTGGTCCGCTTTCGGTGACCGTCTCGGGAAGGCGACTCAGTCGAGCGACCGCGCCGAGTTGGCGACGACGAGCAGGCTCGACGTGCCCATGGCGACGGCGGCGAAAAGCGGGTTGAGCACGCCGAAGGCGGCCAACGGGATGGCGACCGCGTTGTAGCCGAACGCCCACGCGAGGTTGCCGCGGATGCGGCGGTTCACCCCGGTCGAAAGCGAGAACACCTCGGGTATCGCGTCGATGTCGCGGCCGACGAGCACCGCGTCGGCGGCGTCGCCCGCGATGTCCGTCCCCGTGCCGAGCGCGATGCCGATGTCGGCGGCGGCGAGCGCGGGCGCGTCGTTGCTCCCGTCACCGACCATCGCCACGGTCCCCCGGGCGCGGAGGCGTTCGACCGTCTCGGCTTTCGCCTCCGGCGGCACGCCCGCGAACACGTCTGCCACGTCCGGGTGGTCGCGGAACCGGCGCGCGGCGCGCTCGGAGTCGCCCGTGAGGACTACGACCTCGCGGCGGCCGTCGTCAGCGACAGCCGCGACCACGTCGTCCCACGCCTCGCGCGGTTCGTCGCCGACGACGAGCACCGCCCGAGAGCGCCCGTCCCACCCGACGACGACGGGCACCGCGCCCTCGTCGCGGGCGGCCTCGATGGCGTCCTCGTGGGCCGGAGCGAGCGTTACGCCCTCGTCGCGGAGGAGCGAGGGATGACCGACGACGACGCGCCCGCGTCCTCTGTCGACCTCTCCGGAGACGCCGCGGTCGTGGACGGTCACGTCGTCGGCCGCAACGTCGGGAATCGACGCGTTCGCCCCCGCCGCCTCGATTCGGTCTTCGGCCGCCTCCACGACGGCGGTCGCGAGCGGGTGCGCCGAGAACCGTTCGAGCGCGGCGGCCGCGGCGAGCGCGGCGTTCTCGCCGTCGCCCCCACTGTTCTCGCCGTCACCGACGACCCGGAGGACCGCCATGTCGCCGTCGGTGAGCGTCCCGGTCTTGTCGAAGACGACCACGTCAACGTCGGGGACGGCTTCGAAGACGGCTTCGGAGGCGACGACGATACCCCGGCCCGCGGCCTCCTTGATGCCCGAGGCGACCGCCAACGGCGTGGCGAGGCCGAGGGCGCACGGGCACGAGACGATGAGGACCGTGAGGCCGACGAGGAGCGCGTCGGTCGGCGTGCCGCCGCCGAGGAGGGTCCAGCCGAAGGCGACGGCGGCGAGGACGAGCACCGTCGGGACGAAGATGGTCGCCAGTTTGTCGGCGAGGCGCTGGACGCCCGTGCGGGCGCTCTGGATGTCCCAGAGCAGTTCGACCAGTCGGTCGAGGGTGCTCGTCGCGTCCTCGCCGACCGCGACGACGAGCGGGCGGTCGGTGACGACGGTGCCGCCGAGCACGTCGTCGCCGGGGCGCTTCGTCCGCGGCATCGACTCGCCGGTGACGAGCGCCTCGTCGACTGCTGCGGTCCCCTCGCGGACCGTCCCGTCGACCGGGACGCGTTCGCCCGGTCGAACCTCGACGAGGTCGCCCGATTCGAGCGCGTCGAGCGCGACCATCTCGACGGCGGTGTCGCCGGAGCCGTCGGCGTCGCCTTCGACTCGCCGGCGCGCTTCCGAGACGCGCGAGGCCGCGAGGTCCGAGAGCATCCCGGCGGCCTTCCGCTTGATGCGGTCCTCGTAGTAGTTGCCGAGCGTGACGACGAGGATGATGGCGACGGTCACGTCGAAGTAGACGTGCGTCTCGCCGGCGAGGACGGCCGCCGTCGAGTAGACGTAGGCGCTCGTCGCCGCCAGCGAGACGAGCAGGTCCATGTTCGGCTGGCCGGCGCGGAGGCTGACGAGCGCCCCCCGGAGGATGGGAAAGCCGGTGTAGAACAGGACGATGGAGGTCATCACCCAGATGTTGCCGAGGATGTAGACCCCGTCGAACACGCCGAGTTCGACCACCGGCTGGAAGCCGACGTAGGTCGGGTACAGAAACAGGACGTACCACAGCATCACCATCATGCCGAAGACGCCGCCGCCGATGACGAACCGAGCGACCTGATTGTCCGACCGCTCGGCCGCCTCGCGCTCCTCGGGGTCGCGCGTGCCGTAGCCGTAGCGCGCGAGCGTCCCCGACAGCCCGTCCAAGTCGGCGGTTTCGGGGTCGTAGGTGACGCGGACCATGTCGTTGGCGTAACTCGCCTCGGCGGCGTAGACGCCCTCGCAGGTCCGCGCGGTTCCCGAGACGAACGCCTCGCAGGTGGCGCAGTGCATCCCGTCGACGGCCATGTAGGTCCGCTCGGCGTCGTCGGGCACTTCGTCTGTCTCGCCCGCGAGTTCGCGTTCGACCGTCTCGGGGTCGGCGCTCGCGGCGTCGCCGAGCGCGCGGGTGATTTCGAGACAGCCGCGACAGCAGAACTCGCCGTCCACCTCGTCGCCGGTGACGGGCGGCGTCGGCGTCGGCAGGCCGCAGAGGTCACAGCCCTCGCTGTCGTCGCCGTCGCTTCCGCCGCCGGCCGACCCGCGGGACCGCGTCGTGGTCGACATCGTCACAACGGTTGGTAGAAGGGCACGTGAAGGTGCGGGACCGACACGCCCAGAAGCATCAGCCCGTGGGACAGCGGGATGTAGCCGAGGACGAGGAACGCCGCCCCGAGCGCCCGGTGGAGCGTCGCCCGCCGGCGCGCCGAGACGCGACCGAGGAGCGTCCCGTAGAGGAACAGCGTCGGAATCGTCCCGAGGCCGAGCAGGCCGAGTAAGGCGGCGGCCCGGAGCGGGTCGCCCGTCGAGAAGGCGTACAGGTACGCCGGGTAGATGATGGGACACGGGAGCAGGCCGTGAATCGCCCCGAGCCCGAGGATTCGCGGGCCGCCGACGAGTCTGTCGACGCGGGCGGTCGCCCAGCCGCTGACGCGACCGAACAGGCGCGTGACCGCGGTCGGCGTGAATCGGTCGATGGCGGCCGACTGGCCGACAAGGTAGCCGACGCCGGTGAGGATGATGGCTGCCCCGACGAGCAGGCCGGTCGTCGCGCGGACGCCGCTCCCGACGGCGGCCACAGAGTCGAACGCGTCGAAAAACAGGCCCCCGACGAGGGCGAAGACGGCTCCGATGGCGGCGTAGCTCAGCGCTCGCCCGACGTTGAACAGGGCGTGTTGGCGGACCTGTCGGAGCGTGAGCGACCGACTGTCGACGCCTTCGCGGTCGGCGAGACGGTCGGCGTACACGCTGACGAGCGGGCCGCACATCCCGAGGCAGTGCGCCCCGCCGAAGAGGCCGACGAGGAGGAACGCGACGGCCTCGGGCGTCGCGGCCGGCAGTCCGAGCGAGATGCCGCCGTCCATCTCAGGCGGCGTGTTCGGCGTCGGTCTCGGGGTCGGCGTCGCCGTCGTGTCCGTGTCCGCCCTCGGTCGGACTCATGAGGAGGTAGATGGTTGTCGAGATGAGAAGCACGTTGACGGCCGTGACGACCCCTGCGAGGGGGTTTTGCGTCACGCCGAAGATAACCGCGGGGAGGAGCGCGAGCAGTGCGACGGTTCCGGCGCGCCGTGGCGTGAGTTCCATATCGGTCCATTCGCGACCACGGTGTTTCTGATTTCGCCTATTCCCACCGCGTTGGAATGGGGTGTTGCGTTAAAGTCCCGTTATTCCTCATGACCGGGTATGGCCGTTGATTCGACAGCAGAGGGAGCCGCGTCCTCTGCCGCGCGCGCGTCCACCGATGGCGGCGTGCCAGCAAACGCGGATTCCCAAGGAGATTCCGGGCAGGCTGACCCCCCGGTGGATTCTATCGTCGGGACGGCCGACGACGGTATCGTTCGCGAACTCGAACACGACGATTTCGACCCGGTCGGGACGCTCGTGCTCGTGCTCATCTACATGGCGATTCTCATCGGCATGTGGGTGTTCATGTACTTCGTCGAGTTCCTCGGACGTGGTCTCACGGTGGTGGGATAGATGGAGATTCACGCCTACGAGAAGCTCTGGTTGGCGCTGGCGCTCGTCCTCATCGTCGGGTTCATCGGGACGATTACCTACGGGGCCGCCGGCGCGGGTATCGAGATGATAGACGACGAGGGCGGCACGGTCGACCCGGCGACGCTCGACCAGCACCCGAAGTTCGGTGACCCCGGCATCGAGCGGACCGGTGAGAACAGCTACGATGTGTACGTGGTCGCCCGCCAGTTCGTCTTCGAACCCGGGACGACCGAGCCGCTTCGCGTCCCCGCCGGCAGCACGGTCACCTTCCACGTGACCGCCGCCGACGTCATCCACGGCTTCGAGGTCGTCGGCACGAACGCGAACACGATGGCGATTCCCGGGCAGGTCTCGGAGTTCACCGTCCAGTTCGAAGAGGCCGGCGAGTACGGGATGCTGTGCAACGAGTACTGTGGCTCCGGCCACCACGTGATGGAAGGGAAGATTGTGGTTATGGAACAAGGAGAATTCGACAGTTGGTACGAACAGCAGCAGGCGCAAGGGGAGGCTGAGAACTGATGGCGACCGCGTCCGGCGGCGGCAGCGAGTTCGTCGATAAGTTCCCCGACGAGGCGGCAATCATCAAGGCGAGTTTCCTCATCGCGTTCGTCTCGCTCGGCATCGGGGCCTTCTTCGGTCTCATTCAGGCGCTTCACCGCACGAACGTCCTCCGCGTCATCGACTCGGCGGACTACTACACGGTGTTGACGGGCCACGGCGTGCTGCTCGCCATCGTCTTCACCATCTTCTTCCTCTGTGGGGTGTTCCACTGGGCGGTTGCCAGAAGCCTCGACCGGCCCGCCGAGAGCGCGCTGTTCTCGTGGGCGTGGGTCGGCCTGATGACGACGGGCACGGTTCTGGCCACCGTCGCCATCCTCGGCGGCCTCGTCCCGAACCTCGGCATGAGCGCGGACGTGCTGTTCACGTTCTACGCGCCGCTCCAAGCCCATCCGATATTCTACATCGGCCTCGCGATGTTCATCGTCGGGACGTGGCTCGCCGGCGCGGACTGGTTCCTCTCCTACCGCGCGTGGCGGCAGGAGCACCCCGACGAGCGCATCCCGCTGCAGACGTTCATGGTCCTCACGACCATGATTATGTGGTACATCTCCACCCTCGGCGTCGCCGTCTCGGTGGTGTTCTTCCTCATCCCGTGGTCGCTCGGCCTCATCGAGAGCGTCAACCCGCTTCTGACGCGGACGCTCTTTTGGTACTTCGGCCACCCAATCGTCTACTTCTGGCTGATGCCGGCGTACCTGCTTTGGTACACCGTGCTCCCCAAGCTCGCGGGCGGGCGGCTGTTCAGCGACCCGCTCGCACGCGTGGTGTTCGTGTTGTTCCTCCTGCTTTCGACGCCGGTCGGGATTCACCACCAGTACCTCGACCCCGGCATCGCGGAGGGCTTCAAATTCATCGCCATGACGAACACGATGTTCCTGCTCCTCCCGTCGCTGCTGACCGCGTTCACCGTCGTCGCCAGCGTCGAACACGGCGCGCGCCAACGCGGCGGTGAGGGCTACCTCCGCTGGCTCGGCGCGCTCCCGTGGCGCGACCCCGCCTTCACCGGCATGGCGCTCGCGGGCGCGATGTTCGCCGCCGGCGGCTTCTCCGGCATGATTAACGCCGGGATGAACATCAACTACCTCATCCACAACACGCTGTGGGTGCCGGGGCACTTCCACCTCACCGTCGGCACGGCCGTCGCGCTGACGATGATGGCCGGGTCGTACTGGCTCGTCCCGCAGGTCACGGGCAGGAAGCTTTACAGCCGCCCCATCGGCCTCCTGCAGGTCATCATGTGGTTCGTCGGCATGGTGTTCATGTCGAACGCGATGCACCGCGCCGGCCTCGCCGGCATCCCGCGGCGCACCGCCGAACCGCAGTACCAGAACTTCGAGTTCCTGACGCCCATCGGGAGTATCTTCGAGCTTCGGGTGCAGATTGCCCTCGGCGGGACGCTCCTGTTCCTGTCGGTGGTGCTGTTCCTGTTCAACATCCTCCTGACCTCGCTCGGCGAGGAGTCCGACCGCCCGGTCGACTCCTACCTCCCCGAGCCACTTTCGGGGCCCGAGGGAAGCCCGCGCATCCTCGACAACCTGACGATGTGGACCGGTATCGCGGCGGTGCTCGTCGTGCTCGCGTACACGCTCCCGCTGGCCGGCATCATCCAGAACGGCGGCGGGCTGTTCGGCGGCGGCCTCCCCGTCCCGGCGACCGTCTCGGCCGGCGTCGACCTCGTGTTGACGACGGTCACGAGCGCCTTTAACACCCTCTGGGGGGTGGTCGCGTGAAGCTCACGAAGGCGCGGGCGCTCGTCCTCATCGCGATTAGCGTCCCCGTCGCTATCGAACTGCGCACGGTCGCAGGGTTCTTCAACGTCGAACTCCCGCTCATCGCCGTGGCGGTCATCGAGTTCCTGTTCCTCGCCCTGCTGTTCGTGCTGTACGGGCTCTACGGCGAGGGGTCTGAGTCGGCGGCGTAGCCGACGACCCGACTTGCAGTTTCGACACCTGATTTTCGCGCCGTCGCCGCAGTACCGTCAGCGCCGGCCGCCGACTCGACATAAAACCCCCGCGATAGCGTGGGAGACCCCCGGTCAGTTTCCCGGACGCTGGGAAGCAGTCTCCGTTTATATTCGGTCGTCTCGCCTACGTCTAAGCGACCATGAGCAACCTCGACTTGATGAAAGCTGGCATCGGCCTCGCGGTCGTCATCGGCATCGCCCTCACGGCGGTCGCCGGCTACGCGCTGTTTACGACGTTCGGCGGCATCGACGGCCTGACCGTCGCTCCGGAGCTCCTCGTGTCCGTCCTCTTCGGCGGCCTGCTCGTCGCGGCCGCCGCGAGCGTCCGCCGGGTCGCCCCCAAACCGCGCACCCGCGTCTGAGGGCTCGACGCCGACCGCACCACGGCTCCGCTGACCTCCATGCTCCGTTTTCCGACCCGACGAGCGACGGCGTCGCCCCGAGCGTTCCGACGCCGGCACAAAAGACGATATCGTCGGGACGCCAATGAACTGATATGTACGATACCGTTCTCGTCCCCACCGACGGAAGCGCCCGCTCCCGCGCGGCGGCCCGCCGCGCCATCGACCTCGCGGGTACGTCCGGCGGGTCGATTCGCGCCCTCTCGGTCATCGAGGTCGACGACCTCGGGCTGTGGACCGCCGCCGACGCGCCGGTCGAACGAGTGCGCGCGAGCCTCCGCGACGCCGCCGAGATGGCCGTCGAGGAAATCGCATCGCTCGCCGGAGACGCGGGCGTCGACTGCGCGACCGAAATCCGAATCGGCGTGCCGTACCGGGAGATTCTGGACGCGACCGCCGAGGCCGACGCGGACCTCGTGGTGATGGCGACCCACGGGCGAACCGGGCTCGAACACGCGATTCTCGGAAGCACGACGGAGCGGGTCGTCAGGCTCTCGGACGTGCCCGTGTTGACCGTCAGGGAGTGAGGCGAGAGCGAAGCGAGGCCGACTCAGACCAGCGCCCTGAGCCCGTCGCGGAGCGCCCGCCGACCGTAGACCGCGAGGCCGACGGCCCCGGCCGCGCCCAACAGGAGCGGAATCACGTCGAAGCCGTCGACCGCCAACCGGAGCGCGCCCCAGACGAGGAACGCCGCGGCCTGCGCGACGTAGAACGCGAGGGTTCCGTTGAACGGGACGAACCCGCCGGCGAGGAAGACCACACAGAGGAGCGCGATGCCGACCACGTCGGCGCTCATCGGCGGGAGCCAGCCGAACGCGACCGCGGCGACGGCGAACGCGCAGAAGACGACGCCGACGGCCAGCCGGAACGGTGCGATTTCGGCGAACAGCGATTTATCCGGCGGAACGACGTTTGAACCGCCGTCCGTGGGCGTCGTCGATGTCGGTGACACGGTCGTAGTTCGCACAGAACTGTCAAAAAATTATTCTCTCTCGGGCTCACTCACGAGGATGCGACTGCCGCCGCAGCCCCCGTCGTGCGACCGAAGCGATGCCGCGAGGCCCCCAATTTAATACTATATGTAGTAAACGTCGAGACAACGATGGTCGCACTCGACGTACACGAGGACATGCAACGACTCGCCGACAGCGGCGTCGTCGCGGTGATGCGCGGCGCGGACGCGGACACCATCATCGACGTGGCCGACGCGCTCCACGAGGGCGGCGTCACCGCCTACGAAATCACGGCCGACAACCCCGACGCGATGGACCTCATCCGCGAGGTGTCGGCGTCCTTCTCGGACAACGAGGCAATCGTCGGCGCCGGGACCGTTCTCGACGCCCCGACCGCCAACGCGGCCATTCAGGCCGGCGCGGAGTTCGTCGTCGGACCGAACTTCGACGAGGGCGTCGTCGAGACCTGCAACCGCTACGGGACGCTCGTCGCGCCGGGCATCATGACGCCGACCGAGGCGACCGACGCGTACTCCGCGGGCGCGGACCTCGTGAAGGTGTTCCCCGCCTCCTCGCTCGGTCCCGGTCACCTCAAGAGCATGAAGGGGCCGCTCCCGCAGATTCCGATGATGCCGACCGGCGGCGTCGGTCTCGACAACGCCGCGGACTACATCGAGGCCGGCGCGGTCGTCGTCGGCGCGGGCGGCGCGCTCATGGACGACGAGGCAATCGAAAACGGCGACTTCGAGGTCATCACTGAAACGGCCCGCGAGTTCTCGAATATCATCGACGACGCTCGGGACGACTGAGATAGGGGGACGAGTCGCCCGGAATCGAGACGAGTCGAATCGCTAGTTCTTTTCGGCGTTCGTAGTGACGCTATGTTGTCGGAGTCGTGTTGAATAGTGTGGCGAGTCAGTTACAGGCTGTCTTTTCTGCCCTCTACTTGTGGGGTATCGGTGTTTTGACGCTGTTCAACTCGATTCGTATGTTCCAGGCCTTCGCGCTCGACAAAAATATCGAGATCTTCTGCGAGTTCTTCGAGCTCGACCATCAGTTCCTCCTCATGACCTGCCAGTTGCTGTTGCATCTCGTCAGAAAGCTGTTTTTCGAGACGGTCTGTGTAGTTGAGCCGATACTCAAACGGGCCGGTGAGCAATTTACTCTGGACCGAGTCGATTTCGTGACGATCTGACTCAAGATCTCGATTGGCCCACGCTTTCAGATGCCAGGTAAAGCCGCCTTCGACTGTCAACTGCTCCTGTTCAGAGTCGACGATTTGGTTGTGCCAGCGTTTGACTTGGCTCACCAGTTCTCGACGGAGCGTCCACTTTAATTCATCAATCTCCGTCGTCTCGACAGCGACGAAGGCGTCTCCTGCGTAGACCACACTCATATTTGCGAAGATATCCGTTCTGGACTCTTGTTCGGTATCGACAGTCCGTTCGCTAACCTCGCCGGTCATCAATACACGAATGACGTCCTGCCGCGAAATCGCAAATTCACCACTCTCAGTTTGCCAGTATCCGTAGCCACCCGCAACGATGAGTAGAATTCCGACGATACCCCATACCGCATCGCCGATACCCAACAAAAGGAAGAACAGTCCTATGACGATCGCAAGTGCACCGTGGGGCCCGTACGGACGATATTCGAGATTACCATCTCCCACGATATACCAGTCTGACTCTGCGAGCAACCGACCTTTTACTACCCCGGTATTCTGGCCTACGTCTTCGCTTTTAATCTCTAAGTCAGACTCTTGGGATCCCGTTGTTTGGTATTTGAAATCGTTCCCTTCCTGAATCTCTTCGAGGCTACGCTTTAGCGTTCGATAGAATCGACGTGGATTGATTCCACTATAATCCCCCTCTACGAACTTTGTTGCCTTCCGTAGGCCTTGTCTGTTAAAGTCTATCATGCTCCCTGCCATGTCAATTAGAAATTCATTGCTTGTGATAAGAGTTTGGAAAAATGACAATTATTCAACCACATTGGAATTCCGCGCTAACCTCGGCTCAACGAATACCAATACGATTGGCGAGCGAGAATTTACTGATATTCTCGAACGGGACCAACCGTCTCATTCCGTACTCCATCAACTACGCCTCACCGAATCGACTGCACGCGCCCCTCAAACCCCTCGGGAACCACGTCCGCGAGCGCGTCGGGGTCAGACTCGCCGTTGGCCGCGACGAGATAGGCCGCGCCGTCGTCGTCGCCGTAGACGCGCTGGAAGTCGTAGACGAAGCCCCAGCAGTCGGTCGCTTCTGGCACCTCGTCGCTCTCGGTGAGGTACTCCACCTGCCGGACGACCGCGTACTCGACGAGTCGGTTGACCGCCTCGCCGCCCGGCGTGTCCGCGTCGAACACGCCGAGTTCGCGGGCCTCCTCGACGAGCGGGACGAGCCGCGAGACGGCGGCTTCGACCGACGCGGGCAGGTCCCCGACACTCTCGCCGGTGGCCGTCGCGTAGGCGGCCGTCACCGCGCCACAGCCCGTGTGGCCGAGGACGACCACGTCGGTCGACTTGAGCGCCGAGACGGCGTAGCCGACGGCGTCGTTGACGACGAGTCGCCCGTCGACATCGGTCCACACTTGGTTGCCGACGTTGACCGACGTGAACAGCTCGCCGGCCTCGTCGGCGCTCCAGACCGCGTCGGCGGGGACGCGGGAGTCCGAACAGCTCACCGAGACGACCGCCGGCGACTGCGCCTCGCGGACGCCCTCGAAGTGGTCGACGCCGAGGCTCTCGACGTGTCGCGCGTTCCCGGTCAAGAGCGACTCCAGCACTGTTCGCGTCATTGGATTACGTTTCGTCCCGACTCTATATAGCATCCCGCTCGTCGCTCGATTCTTCGGGGTCGTCCGCGTCTTCGTCGTCCTCGCCCTCAGACTCGACCGACTCGCCCCAGATGAAGGGGTCGTCCGCTCTCGCCGGCTCGTCGGCGTCGTCCTCGGTGTCTGCGTTGTCGTCGGTGTCAGCGTCGTCGGTGTCTCCAGTGTCCGCAGTATCTTCAGCGTCGGCGTCGCCCCCGGCGGCCGCGGGTTCGGCTTCTTCGACGAACTCGGGCGTCTGGCTCACGTCGGCCTCGGCGTCGGTGACTGCCACCGAATCCGATGCGTCGGCGTCGCGGTCCGGCTCCGCGTCGCGGATGCCGAGTGCGGCTTGTCGGGACTGCTGTCGGGCCTCGCGGCGCGCCGAAAGCGCCTCGCGGAGGCGGTCGTTCAGCGTCTCTCGAAGCTCCGCCGCGTCGGTGACTTCGATGTCGACGGCGGTCGCGTCGCCACCGACGAGAGAGATGCTCCCCGCGGTGTCGGCCGTGACCGTCGAGACGCGCCAGCGACGCTGGAAAATCGTCCGGCGCTCGATGACCGTCTGCACCCGGTAGTAGGGGACGAAGCGCGTCTCGCGCTTCCAGAATCCGTTTCGGGTGACGATGTGGTCCTCGGTGAGCGCGTAGCCGCGGTGCCGCCACTGGAGCGCGCCGGCGACGACGGCCACCGGGACGAGCGCCAGCGGGACGAACCACGGGATCTCCTGCGGGAGGAGCCGGTCCGCGCCGTAGAGCGCGAGCGTCGCAACCCCGAGGACGAGCGAGTAGCGGACGGCGTAGCGCCGGCGGATGCGCGTCGGCGGCCCCTCGAACGTCGGCAGCTCGACGCCTTCGAGGTCGGCAACGAGGCCGAGCACGCGGTCGCGGGTCGCGAGCGGGATGGCCGCCTCGGAGCCGCGACCGCCGCCGCCGGACCCGTTTGTCCCGTCGGAGCTGGGGGCGTAGCCCGCGGTCTCGACGAGGAGCGTCGCGTAGCCGAACCGGCGCTTCAGGGGGTTGTCCTCGACGGTGAGCGTCTGGAGTTTGTCGAGCGGAATCGACCCGTTGTAGCGCTGGAGGAGGCCGCGTTCGTACTGGAGTTCGTCACCGACGCGGCTCAGCCGGAAGCCGTAGTAGTTCACCACCGCGGAGGCGAAGCCGGCGGCCCACGAGACGAGCGCGACGAGGAGGACGAGCGCGACGATGCCGACCCCCGCGGCCGCGGCGCTCCCGGCGGGGACCGGCACGTCCACGTACGACGCGACGATGGGGAAGACGGTCGACCCGAACACGAAGACGAGTCCGGGCAGTCGGAGGTCGAACGACAGCGCGCCGACGATGGCCAACTCGCGGGGCGTCAGTTCGAACAGCAGTTCCTGTTCGGGTTCGGACGCGTCGCCGTCTGTACCGCCGCGTTTCAGGCGGGCGACCTCCGACTGGATGCGGCGGGCCTCCTCGTAGCTGACGAAGCGGAGACTGCCTTCGGTCTCGCCGCCGCCCGCGGTCTCGAGGTCCACGGCGGCGATACCGACCAGCCGCTGGGCGACGTTGCGGGAGATGTCGACGTTCTGGATGCGCCGGTAGGGGATTTCGCGGTTGCGCCGGGAGAACACGCCCGACCGGATGTCCAGCGTGTCCGGCGTGAGTTCGTACTCGAACCGGCGGAAGTAGGCGAGTTCGTAGCCGGCGATGGCGACCACGACGACGCCGACGAGCGCGACCGCGCCGAGACCGCCGAGGAACCCGCCGAACGTGGTCCCGCCGGTGAACGCGAGGAACGCGAGCGCGAAAGCGATGCTAGCGCTGCGCTGGACCGCCCGATAGGGAACCGAGAGCGGCGACAGCCGGGTCATACCGCGTCGTCGCCCTCGGACGCGATTGCGAGGCGCTTCAGTCGGTCCTGAAGGTCCTCTGCGCCCTCCGGAGTGAGCCCCGGAATCGCCACGTCGGCCCCGCGGGAGCCGGCGGTGTAGACGACGGTCGATGCGAGGCCGACGAGCCGTTCGAGCGGGCCGCGGGCCGAGTCGACGTGCTGGACCCGGACGAACGGGACCACGGTGTTGACCTTGGTGAGGACGCCGCGTTGGAGGTACAGCGAGTCGTCGCGGACCTCGTAGCCCCACGCCCGATACCGGAGGAGCGCGACGGCGACGCCGACGACGAGGAAGACGACGCCGACCGCGACGGGGACGAACGTCGGTATCGAGACGGGCGCGAACAGCGTCGCTGCGGTCGCTACGCCGCCGGCGACGAGCGCGAACACGACCGCTCGGGCGACCCAGAGAAGACGGATACGGGGGTGGAGGCGATTCACGGGAATCCCTCCGAGCGCGTGAACATCGTACACTCCGGCGTCTCCTCGAACGGATAAATAACTGTGGCCGCGCCCGAATCGGCTTACGGGGTGGCGGCGAGGTGGCGCTCGACCCGGCGGGTCGCGGTGGCGAGCGTCGCGCCGACCGCCGCGAGCGTCGCGAGCACCGGGTACCGGACCGACAGGTCGGCGTAGAAGAACTCCGTCACGTCCGGAACCAGCCCGGAGAGCGTCCGCCGATGGTGGGAAATCGTCGCCTGTCGCGCCGCGACGAGTGCTTCGAGTCGCTCGCGAAGCGCCGAAAGCTCCTCGTAAAGCGCCAACAGCGCGTCGAAGCCGCGGTCGGACAGCGGCGTTCTGTCGAGGTCATCGA
Source organism: Haloferax sp. Atlit-48N (assembly GCF_003383015.2). Classification (NCBI taxonomy): domain Archaea; kingdom Methanobacteriati; phylum Methanobacteriota; class Halobacteria; order Halobacteriales; family Haloferacaceae; genus Haloferax; species Haloferax sp. Atlit-48N. The sequence continues at coordinate 887,811 of NZ_CP137689.1, forward strand.
GCCGCCCGAGGAGGGATGCGATATCGTCGCGCATCGACGCCACGGATTCGGCCTCCTCGTCGACGACGTCGATGAACTGCCCGCGTTCGTCCAGCGACGAGGTGGCGGCCGCTGCAATCGTGCGCCGGAGCGGGGCCGAGAGAACGCTCGCGGACCGGAACGCGGTCGCAACGTCCGGGCCGAACTCGGCGGCGAAGCTCTCCTCGAAGTCGTCGCCGTACTCCTCGTCGTAGTGCGGGACGGACATCACGGTCCGCTCGTAGCTCCGGCGCAGGCCGGAGAGCGCGGCGTCGGTTCGCCCCCGCCCGCCCCGCTGGCCCACGAGCGTCCCGGCCGCTGGGGCCTGATTCGGAGCCGACGCCGTCGCCTGCGACGCGGCGACCTCGCGGCGGAACGCCCGGAACGCCTCGCGTTCGTCCACGCAGCGGCGGCGCTCGGCGCGAAGTGCCTCGCGGGCGTCGTCGAGGCGGTCGAGACTCACCGCCATCGAACCGCCCCCGGAACGTCCGAGCCGACGACCCGTCGCGGCGGCGTCCGCTCGTCGACGAGGGGGAGCGCCGACAGCTGTCCGTGGTCGGCGTGCGCGGCGATGCCCTGTCCGTGAGCGGCCCCGCTGGCGGCGAGCGTGTACGCCTCGGCCATGCCCTTCGGCCCCGCGAGCGGGACGAGTCGGACCGTCGTCCCGCGGCGGTCGACATCGACCACGACGAACGACTGCGGGAACGAGCAGGTCGCCGGGGCGATGAGTTCGCGGACGCCGGCTCGCACGGCCGTCGCGGGCCAGTGGATGTGTCCGGAGAGCACGAGCGGCACGTCGTGGCGCGCGAGCACCGCGGCGAGTTCGTCGGCGTTGCGGAGTTGGTAGAAGTCGGCGTCGGGGAACTGGCCGGTGTGGCGGCGAGGGTGGAAGACGTTGTGGTGGAGGACGACGATTGGGGTCGTCGCGTCAGCGAGGACGGTGTCGAGCCAGCGGAGTTGGGCGTCGGGAACGGCCCCCTCGTGGGTGTCGGTGAGAGCGAGGTCCGGGCCGCCGCTGGCGGAGTCGAGGCCGACGACGTCGACGCCGCCGACCCGGCGGACGAACGGGAGGGAGCCGTCGGCGTAGCGCGCCGCGAACTCGGCCGGCGTCGGGGCGTCGTAGTCGTCCCAGCGCTTCGGCACGTCGTGGTTGCCGGGCACCGCGACCCGCGGCCCCGGCAGGTCGCGGAGGAGTTCGTCGACCACGTCGTACTCCTCGGGGCGACCGTCGCGGGTCAGGTCGCCGAGGAGGACCGTCGCGTCGACGTCGAGGTCGGAGATGGTCGAGACGGCGGTTCGAAGCCGCGTCTCGCTCCGGTGGTAGGCCTTCCACGTACCGGAGCCCGTCGGCGTGACGTGCGGGTCGGAAACGACCGCGAGCCGGGTCGGCGTCTCCGAGACCGGCCGGCCGAGGCGTGCGAGCACGGGACCGGGACCGCGCTCGTCGGGGCTTCCAACCGGCGTCTCCCCGATTGTCGGCGGGGCGTCCGGACTCATCGGTCGATGGTCCGCGTGAACGTCCCCAGCGCGGTCTCCCGGTGGACGCGTATCCGCCCGGTGTCGGGACACAACTCGATTCGAAGCGGCGACTCGGTGGCGCGCGTCTCGTCCCCGTGCATACACGTGGACCCACCCGGAGCGAGATGATAAACATGTCGCATAGAATATATATTTTCGAACGTAGATATAGATACTCTACGGAGTCCTCGGGAGTCGGGGCCGGCGTCAGTTGAGGAGCAGGCCGGCGTCGACGAGGAGGAGAACGGCGACGAGCGCGGCACCGAGGTAGAACGGTGCGGCCTTCTCGGCGGGCGTGCGGACCTTCTTCTCCGCGAGGCCGTCCTTCGCGCGGGCGCGGCCGACTTCGACGAGGCCGGTCAGGACGAACCAGAGCGCGAGCATCCCGAGGACGAGGTGGCCGCGGCCGGTGCCGAGCAGGCTCTCGGCGGTGTAGCGCGTGCCGGCGAGGTGGCCGCCGGTCGCGAACATCACGAGCGAGGCCCCGCGGGACCACATCGTCAGGCGCGAAACGACCGATTCGAACGCGGCGGCGCGGATGTTTCCGGCGCGAGCGGTCGGTAACACGGCGAGCGCGAAAAAGAGGACGCTCCCCGTCCAGAGACCGCCGACGACGAGGTGGAGCGTTGCCATCACGGTGTCGATGAGTGCCATGTCCGTCGGGTTAGTTCAGCGATGCTTGAAGGTTTCACCTTCGGGCGGGCGAGGCGGGTGGCGCAGCCTCATGCGCACGCAGCGAGTGAGCGACAGCGGCGAGGCGACCAACCTCACCGAAGCACCGCGGGCGGCTTCGCCGTCACGTCGAGGTCGGCCGCGTAGTGGAGTATCGGGTCGCCGCCGGGGTGGTCGAAGCCGCAGGCCTCGAACATCGTGTTCGCGCGAATCTCGGCCTCCACGTCCCGTATCGGCCACGGGTCGTGGTCGATGTCGCCGATGACGACGGGCCAGTCGTCCGTGTAGAAGCGGTAGTTCTCGACGAGGAACGCGTCGAGCGACCCGGGGTCGAGGGTTCGGACCTCGCCGGTCGGCCGGTAGGTCGCCTCGAACCGCGCGTCCGGCGTCTCGGCCGTCGCGGGCCGGTAGCTCTCGTAGTCGACCGCGCCGTCTCGCTCCTCGACCGAGATGTTCGCGTAGTGGTACGGGAGCCGGTAGCCCAGTCGGGCCATCGTCACGCCGAGGCGGTCCGCGGCGTCGAGGGTGAAGAAGTAGACGCCGCGGGGGCCGCCGTCGGCGGGTTCGACGTAGGTCCGGAGGTTCACCTCGGGGAACCCCAGTCCGATGGGCGACCCGCGCGGGCGGATGTCAGTCATGTCGAACGAGACGACGCCGAGCCACGCCCGCCCGTCGTAGGTGGCCACCGAGAGCCGGTCGGGGAGTCGGGGCTCCACGAGTTCGGGGTCGACCGGCCAGTGGGCGAACAGCGTGTGCCGCCAGCGCATCGACAGGAGGTCCATGGCGGCCGTTCGGCCCGCCGACGGGTGTGGGTTTCGGCGGTCGCGGGCATCGCTCCGTTCCCTGCGGCCGATTTCCCCCAACGAAACGCACAGGTGTCTGGCGACGAACTGTCACCCATGGGACTCGAAAACGCCAGCGGCACGTTCGACATCGGCGGCGACCTCACGGTGCATCGACTCGGCTTCGGCGCGATGCGCATCACCGGCGACGACATCATCGGCGAGCCGGACGACGTGGAGAACGCGAAGAAGGTCCTCCACGAGTCGCTCACTCACGGCGTCGACCTCATCGACACGGCGGACTCCTACGGTCCCGCCGTCTCCGAGCGCCTCATCGGCGAGGCGCTCGCGCCCTACCCGGACGACCTCGTGGTCGCCACGAAGGGCGGCCTGCTCCGCAACACCGACGGCGACTGGAAGCCCAACGGCGACCCCGACTACCTCAGGAACGCCGTCCTCGGGAGCCTCGACCGCCTCCGCGTGGACACCATCGACCTCTATCAGCTCCACCGCCCGGACCCGCACGTTCCCTTCGAGGACTCGGTCCACGCGCTCGCGGAGATGAAAGACGAGGGGCTGATTCGACACGTCGGCCTCTCGAACGTCTCGGTCGAGCAGCTCGACGAGGCGCGCGACATCGTCGACATCGCCACGGTCCAGAACCGGTTCAACATCGGTGACCGCGAGTTCGAGGCGAGCCTCGACGCCTGCGAGAAGTACGGCGTCGGCTTCATCCCGTGGTACCCGCTCGGCGCGGGCGACCTCGGTGACCGAGCCGACGCCGTCGCCGCGGTCGCGGAGAAACACGACGCGACGCCCCAGCAAATCGCCCTCGCGTGGCTGCTGCACCGGTCGGACGTGATGCTCCCCATCCCCGGCACGTCCAGCGTCTCGCACCTCCGCGACAACGTGGCGGCCTCGCACATCGCCCTCGACGACGAGGACATGGACCGACTGGCCTGACGTGAACTTCACCGTCGTACAGGGCGATATCGCCGCCCAGTCGGCCGACGCGCTGGTGAACGCCGCGGGGACGAGCCTCCGGATGGGGTCGGGCGTCGCGGGCGCGCTCCGTCGCGGCGGCGGCCCCGAACTGAACGAGGCCGCGATGGCGAAGGGACCGATAGACCTCGGCGCGGTCGCCGTCACCGACGCCTTCGACCTCGACGCCGAGGTCGTGATTCACGCCGCGGCGATGCCCCACGACGGGGACGGGCAGGCGACCGCCGCGAGCATCCGCGACGCCACAAAAAACGCCCTTCGAGCCGCGGACGACCGCGGCTGTGAGTCGCTCGTGATTCCGGCGCTCGGCTGCGGCGTCGCCGGGTTCGACCTCGTCGACGGCGCGCGACTCATCTGCGAGGAGATTCGGGCGTTCGAGCCGAGTTCGCTCCGCGACGTTCGGTTCGTCGCCTACGCGGACGACGAGTTCGAGACGATTTCGCGGGTCGCTGACGCGGTCGGTTCGGGCACGGGCGAGTGAGCATGAGCGACGCGACCGACCCGGAACTGTGTCCCGTCTGTGCGACGCCCTACGACTCGGTCTCGCTCCACGACCGCGGCCTGCTCGTCAATCTCCTCGACAACGAGCGCTACCGGCGCGTCTGCTTCGAGCCGGTCGAACGCGACGGCCGGCCGCACGTCCGGTTTTTCCACCACACCCACGAGCAGGTCGGCGCGGACGACTGACCGGGCGGCGTCGTCGGCGACGCGTTCACCGCGTCCGCCCTAACTCCACGGGCGCTCCGTGAACTCGCCGGCCTCGATTTCGCGCTCTATCTCGCGGAGCGTCGCGTCGTCGACGCTGACGAGGTGACACAGCGGGTGGCCGGGGGCGGCGACCGGGTTCTGGAGGACGCCGGCGACGAGGCCGGTGAAGGGAGCCGAGACGCGCTTTTCTCTCGTCTTGAAGTGGTCCGAGATGGTGCAGATGGTGTCGCCCTCGTGGACCAGCGGCACGTCGCCGTACTGCATCTCGACGAGGCCGCCCACGTCGGCGCGGAGCCACGTCTTGTCCGTCGCGGAGTCGATGACGCGCGTCCAACCCGGCCAGCTGACCGCCTCGTCCGGGAGGACGCCGTACTCGGCGAGAACGCTCTCGACGCCGTCGAGCGCGCGGTCGACCATCGCCGGCTGGAAGCGGTGGGCGCGACCCATCTCGACGGTGATGGTCGGAATCCCGTCGTTGGTGGCGACGGTGCGGAGCGAACTCGCCTCGGCCTCGCCCGAGAGGATGAGGTTCGCGCCGAACGACCGCGCGAGGCGGGCGACCTCGGGTCGGCTCATGTCGGCGCGGACGTGGTACATGGTCGTCCGGTTGCGCGTCGAGGTGTGGAAGTCGATGCCGAGGTCGCAGGGCTCGACGAACCGGCGGTAGATTTGGTTCGCCATGCGCTCGGCCGTGTTCGCGCCGTCGCGGCCGGGGAACGACCGGTTCAGGTCGAGGTCGTAGATGGGGATGTAGCGCTGTTGGGCGAGGTAGCCCGGGACGTTCGCCACGTGGATGCAGACGATAGTGCCGTGGATGTCCGCGGGGTTGTACCGGCTCGCGACCTCCTGCATCACCTTCACGCCGTTGAGTTCGTCGCCGTGGAGCGCCGCGGTCATGAAGACCGACGGCCCGCCCTGTTCGCCGTTGATGACGGTGACGGGTATCTCGACGGGGTCGCCGAGGTACGTCTCGCTGATTTCGTATCTGAGGTGTCGCACCTCGCCCGGCGGCACCTCCGAGTCGTACCTGAACGGTTCGGGGTCCATGAGACGGCCATCGGAGCGGACGGGTAAGAAGGTTGACCGGCGGCCGACCGCCGCGTCGATTCGATTTACGTCGCTCGCGCGCCATGTCGTCCTCATGGCGACTCCTCGGCTCGACGACCCGCTCGACATCGGCGGGCTCACGCTCCGAAACCGGCTCTACCGCGCGCCGGTGCTCGAATGCGCGGGCACCGGTCCCGACGCGCCCGAGCGCCTCGCGGCGGAACTCGAACCCGCGGCGCGGGCCGGCGCGGGCCTCGTCTGTCAGGGCGCGACTATCGTCCGCGAGACGGGCGGCTGTGCCGCGCCGGGGATGACGCGAATCGCCGACTCCGAGTTCGCGGCGTCGCTGTCGGCGGTGACGGAGCGACTCCACGACCACGGCTCGGCCGTCGCGGTCCAGTTGGAGTACGGCGGCCTGCGGAGCATGGAGACGTGGCACGCCGCGTACCGACGCGACCACCCGGAGTTACAACAGCTCGCCGTCTCCCGGCCGCCGCGACTCCTCAGACTGCTCGACGCCCTCGGCTTCCTCGACTACGACGCGCACGTCATGACGACCGACGAGGTGTACGACCTCGCGGCCGACTTCGGTCGCTCCGCGGCGATGGCCGTCGACGCCGGCTACGACGTGGTCCACGTCGCCGGCGCGAACATGGGCATCGTCCACCAGTTCCTCTCGCCGTTCTACAACCGCCGGGACGACGAGTTCGGGGACGGCGTCCGATTTCTGGAGGTCGTCTCCGACGAGGTGCGCTCGCGGGCGGGCGACGTGCCGCTCACGACGAAAGTGCCGGCCGAGACGGCCGCGCCGCCCGGCATCCGCCGACGCCTGACCGAGGCCGACGCGGTCGGAATCTGTCGCCGCCTCGACGACGCGGGCTACGACGCGCTCGTCCCCGTCTCGGGGTCGGTGTTCTGGGACGCGAGCATCGTCCGCGGGTCGTTCCCGGCCCGCGCGTGGCGCGACGACCGCTACCGCGACGGCTACGCCGCGGCCTTCGGCGGCCCGCTCCGGGCGCGGCTCGTCGAACTCGGCAACCGAATCGAGGCCGCGTGGTACGACTTCGACCCGGCGTGGAACGCGGACCTGTGCCGCCGCGTCCGCGACGCCGTCTCGGCGCCCGTGCTCTGCGAGGGCGGCATCCGCGAGCGCGGCGAAATCGACCGACTGCTCGGAGACGCCTGCGACGCCGTCGGGATGGCCCGGCCGTTCTACGCCGAACCGGAACTCCCGGCGCGACTGCTCGGCCGCGACGTGTCGGCCGACACGCGGGTCGTCTGCGAGAACTGCAACAACTGCGCGGTGCCGCAGGCGACGGGCGCGCCGGGCGTCTGTCGAACCCCCGCGGTGTTGGCTCGCGCGGGGACCCTCAGAATGGAGGGCGCGTACGATACAGACGCCGAGACCGCGGACGCCGACGAGGCCGACCCGGAGGGTTAATAAGGCTCTCGCCGGAGTTCTGGATAATGGCGCGCGACCGGTCCGCGATGGAGTCGGCCGAACTGACGGCGGTGCTCGACGCGCTCGACGACGCGGACGCCCGAGCCATCATCAGAGGACTCGAAGAACCCATGACGGCAAGCGAAATCTCAGATACGTGTGACATCCCGCTTTCGACGACGTACAGGAAGCTGGACCTGCTCACGGACGCGGCGCTCCTCTCCGAGGGGACCCAGATTCGCGCGGACGGTCACCACGCGACGACCTACGAGGTCGCCTTCGACGAGGTGCGAATCGCCCTCAACGACGAGCGCGACTTCGACGTCGCGGTCGGCCGCCCGGAGCAGACGCCCGACGAACGCCTCGCGGACATCTGGTCGCGGGTCCGGAGGGAGACCTGATGGGGCACCTCAGCGCCTCGCCGACGATTACGACGATGATTATCGTCGTCAAGACGGGCATCCTCGTCCTCGGCGGGCTCATCACCTACTTCAGCTACAAGGCGTACCGGAACACGGGAGCGGCGTCGCTCCGCGCGCTCGCGCTCGGCTTCGGCGTCGTCACCCTCGGCGCGATGCTCGGCGGCGCGCTCGACGTGATTCTCAACGTCGACCTCGCCACCGGACTGCTCATCGACTCGGTGCTGACGCTCATCGGCTTCGCGGTCATCACCTACTCGCTGTACGTCGACTGAGCCGGACCGAAAGGCGGCTTTCGAACTTCCCGAGCCGCCCCCGAACCAACCCGTAACTCGCGGTCGCGTCGCCGCCGTCTCTGTCTCGTCTCTCGGTCGCAACCCACAGCGGCGTCTCCGGAGCGTGCCGTCTGTCACCACGAACCACTCTTTGGAGATATTATTGCTCGAATTGTGCAAAACCGTTATTACGTCGCGGCCGGTATCGGTAGGTATGTCCGACGACGAACTGACCGACATCCGGAAGCAGAAACGCGAACAACTCGAATCCAAGCTCCGCGGCGACGGCGGGAGTGCGGCGAAAGAAGCCTCGGCTGGCCCGGCAGAGCCCATCCATATCGACGGCGCGGACGAGCTGGACGACGCCGTCGCCTCGTACGACGTGGTGCTCGTGGACTTCTACGCGGATTGGTGTGGTCCGTGCAAGATGCTCGAACCCACCGTGAAGAAGCTCGCGGAGAACACCGACGCCGCGGTCGCCAAGGTCGACGTGGACGCGAATCAGGAGCTCGCCGCCCAGTACCAGGTTCGGGGCGTCCCGACGATGGTGTTGTTTGCCGACGGCGAGGCGGTCGAACAGCTCGTCGGCGTCCGCGGTTACGACGACCTGAAGAACCTCGTCGAAGCCCACCTCGCGTAAGCGTTCTCGGTCCCCGAGACTCGGGGTCGATTTATTGACTCTCTCGCCCGACCGTCGGGTATGCAACTCGTCGCCGAGCACATCGACATCGGAACTCGGTCGCCGACGGTCCTCCTGAACGAGAGCGACGCGGCCGAACTCGGGGTCCACGCGCTCGAACGCATCCAACTCCGGTGGGGCGAGCGGACGGCCATCGGCATCGTTGAGCTGACGGACGAGCTCGTCTCCGAGGGGACCCTCGGCGTGACGCGCCGCCTCGGCCACATCGAGGGCGACGTGGAGGTGTCGGTCGCGCCGCAGCCCGACTCGGTGTACTACATCCGCAAGAAGCTCGACGATATCGAGCTCGAAGCCGACGAACTGTCCCAAATCGTCCGCGACATCTACGATGAGCGCCTCGCCGACGTGGAACTCGGGGCGTACGTCTCCGCGACCTACACCAACGGGCTGTCCATGGAGGAGACGATGCACCTCACGGAGTCGATGGCGGACGTGGGCGAGACCATCGCGTGGGAGGAGCCGGTCATCGCCGACAAGCACTCCATCGGGGGCGTCGCGGGCAACCGCGTCACGCCGATTCTCGTCCCCATCGTCGCCGCGGCGGGGCTGAAGATTCCGAAGACTTCCTCGCGAGCCGTCACCTCGGCCGCGGGCACCGCCGACACGATGGAAGTCCTCTGCGACGTGGCGTTCTCCGTCGCGGAGATACGCGATATCGTCGGGAAGACCGGCGGCTGTCTCGTCTGGGGCGGCGCGGTGAACCTCTCGCCGGTCGACGACCGCATCATCCGCGCCGAGACGCCGCTTTCTATCGACCCCAAAGGACAGCTCATCGCCTCCGTCCTCTCGAAGAAGAAGAGCGCCGGCTCGACAAACGTCGTCGTCGACATCCCCTACGGCGAGGGCGCGAAAGTCGAGAGCCTCGCGGAGGCGCGCGAACTCGCGGAGGACTTCAACCGCGTCGGCGACCACCTCGGGATGGCCGTCGAGTGCGCCATCACGAACGGGGGCGCGCCGGTCGGCCGCGGCGTCGGCCCCGTGCTCGAAGCCCGCGAGGTCCTCGCCACGCTCGCCGGCGGCGGCCCGAACGACCTGCGGATAAAGGCGATTCGCCTCGCTGACCTGCTGTTCGAATCCACCGGCGTCGACGCCGACGCCGCCGAGATTCTGGACTCGGGGCAGGCCGAAGAAACCTTCCGCGAGATACTCGCCGTGCAGAACGGCGACCCCGACGTGGAGGCCGCGGACCTCTCGCCCGGCCGGCATACCATTTCGGTCCGCGCCGACCGGGACGGCGTGGTCACGCACGTCAACAACCGCCTCGTCAACGAGGTCGCCCGCCGGGCCGGCGCGCCGCGAGACCCCGGTGCGGGCCTCGAACTCCACCGCCGCGTCGGCGAGATGGCCGCCAGCGGCGAGACGCTGTTTACCGTCCACGCCGAGTCCGAGGACAAACTCGCCGACGCGAAGGCGCTCACCGAGCGCGTCGAGACCGTCCGGGTGCGACACCCCGACGAGGCGCTGGTCGAGCGGGTGTGAAATCCCTCGCCGCGGCGACCTTTTTCCATTCGACGCCCGTAGTTCTCGCATGGACGACCGCGTACACCCCGAGGTCCGGCGCACCGCGACGGAAATCGACACGATGGAGATTCGCGGCGCGGCGACCATCGCCGACGCGGCCGCGCGGGCGCTCCGCACGCAGGCCACGGAGAGCGACGCCACCGACGCCGAGGCGTTCCGAAGCGAACTCCGCGCGGCCGCGCGGGCGCTCTACGAGACGCGGCCGACCGCCGTGAGCCTCCCCAACGCCCTCCGGTACGTCCTCCGCGGCATGTCGAGTACGACCGTCGAGGGACTCCGACAGAACGTCGTCGAGTCGGCAGACGAGTTCTGCGCCCGCCTCGAACGCGCGCAGGCCGACCTCGGGGAGGTCGGCGCGAACCGCCTCCGCGACGGCGACACTGTCATGACCCACTGTCACTCGACGGACGCGCTGGCGTGCGTCGAGGCGGCGGTCGAGCAGGGAAAACACATCGAGGCCGTCGTCAAGGAGACGCGGCCGCGAAACCAGGGGCACATCACCGCGAAGCGGCTCGACGAACTGGGCGTGCCCGTCACGCTCGTCGTCGACTCGGCGGCGCGGCGCTACCTCAACGACGTGGACCACGTGCTCGTCGGCGCGGACGCCGTCGCGGCCGACGGGAGCGTCATCAACAAAATCGGGACGAGCGGTCTCGCGGTCAACGCCCGCGACCGGGGGACGCCCATCATGGTCGCCGCGCAGACGCTCAAGCTCCACCCGGGGACGATGACCGGCCACACCGTCGATATCGAGATGCGCGACACCGCGGAGGTCGTCGACGACGAGACGCTCGCGGACCTCGGCAACCCGACAGTCGAGAACCCCGCGTTCGACGTGACGCCGCCGCGCTACGTGGACGCCATCGTCACCGAGCGCGGGCAGTTCCCGCCCGAGAGCGTCGTCATCCTGATGCGGGAACTGTTCGGAGAAGGTACCTCGGAGCCGTGGGTCGAACCGTAGTCAGGTCGGTTCGACGCCGCCGATCGGAGGCGGTCACGGCCCGCCGACGAGGTCGGCCATGACCTTCATCTCCGCCTTTCGCAGGTGTTCCGCCGCGGTGCTCGTCGAGCAGTCGAGCCGCGCGGCCACGTCGGCGACCGCCCCGGTCCGCGGCTCGCGGTAGTAGCCGCAGTCGACGGCGGCCTCGACGGCCTCGCGCTGGCGGGGCGACAGCGACCCGGCGGAGACGCTCCCCGGTCCCGTGTACTCCCGCACCCGCACGACTTCGAGGCCGCGACCCTCCGGCAGCTCCTCGACCGCCGACTGGAGGGCGTCGTCGGTGCCGACGAGCGTCACCGACACCGTGCCGTCGCCGTCGAAGACGACCGGCGGAACGACGATGAGGTCGCCCCGCGTGACGGCCGCCGTCTGTCTCGCGCCCGCGGCGTCGAGCCGCTCGTTCACCACGATGAAAAACGAGTCGCCGGGGAGCTGTGAGACCTCGTACGACAGGATGCGCTCCGTCTCCGCGAGCGCCGCCTCGTAGGCCTCGATGTCGGAGCCGACGACCTCGAAGACGATGGTGTTTCTGTCGGTCACCGTCGGGTTCCAGTGGTGGAGTTCGGTCCGCTCGAACGCCTCGTGGTCGACGACGAACTCGTGCATCGGATGCAGCTGCCCGTCGTCGGGCGTGAAGCGAAGCCTGACCGATTTCATGCCCGCGGGTTGATTCGACCGCGACATAAAAACTGGCCGCACTCGTGAGGCAGAACGCCGAACCGGCGTTCGGACGAACGAACGGGTGTCAGCCGCCATGTCACTCGAACGCCCGCGACAGACCCCCGACTCCGACGACGACCCCGCCGCGCCCGCCGACGACGCCTCCGGTCCCCTCGACGCCGACGCGCTCCGGCGGGCGTTGGGAGACGCCGTCCTCGCCACCGAGGAGCACGTTCACGCACCCGCGGTGCAGATTCGCCCCGACGCGGTGCAGTCGTCGCTTTCGGCCCTCCGCGAGGACCTCGGTCTCGACCACCTCTCGTGTGTGACCGCACAGGAGTACGAGGACCGCTACGAGTCCGTCTATCACCTGAAATCGTACGACGACCCGACCCGAGAGGCGAGCGTCGTCGTCCCGACGCCGCGCTCGGACCCGGTGAGCGAGTCCGCCGCGCCGGTGTTTCGGACGGCCGAGTGGCACGAGCGGGAGGCGTACGACCTCGTCGGTATCCAGTACGAAGACCACCCGGACCTGCGCCGCATCCTCCTGCCGGAGACGTGGCAGGGTCATCCCCTCGGGCTGGACTACGACCGGACGCGCCCGCAGGTCGTCCGGTACGACGAGAACGCGAACCCGCTTGCCGAAGACGGCCGCGCCGACACGAACACGATGCTCCTCAACATCGGGCCGCACCACCCGGCGACTCACGGCGTGATGCATCTGCAAGTCACGCTGGACGGCGAGCAGGTCGCGGACGTGGAGCCCGACATCGGCTACATCCACCGCTGCGAGGAGCAGATGTGCCAGCAGGGAACCTATCGACATCAGATTATGCCGTACCCCGACCGCTGGGACTGGGGCGGCGGCGGCCTCCTGAACGAGTGGGCGTACGCCCGCACCGCGGAGGCGCTGGCGGATATCGACGTGCCCGAGTACGCGCAGGTGCTCCGGACGCTGGCGGCCGAACTGAGCCGCATCCTCTCGCACATGCTCGCGGTCGGCGCGTACGCCCTCGACGTCGTCGGCGACTTCACCGCGACGTTCATGTACGCCATGCGGGACCGCGAACTCGTCCAGAACATCCTCGAAGACCTCACGGGCCAGCGGCTGATGTTCAACTACTTCCGGCTCGGCGGGGTCGTCTGGGACCTCCCCGAACCCCGCGAGGAGTTCTTCGAGAAGATTCGGACGTTCGTCGACGGCCTCCCCGAGAAACTGCGGGAGTACCACGACCTCCTGACGGCGAACGAGATTTTGCAGGCCCGCACGGTCGAGACCGGACTCCTCCCGCCGGAGGTGGCCAAGGACTACGGCGTGACGGGGCCGGTCGCCCGCGGCTCCGGCATCGACTACGACCTCCGCCGCGACGACCCCTACGGCTACTACGACGAACTCGACTGGTCGGTCGCCGTCGAGGACGACTGCGACAACTTCGCGCGCCTGCTCGTCCGCCTCCGCGAGGTCGAGGAGTCGGCCACCATCGTCGCCCAATGTGTCGACCTGCTCGAAGACTGGCCCGACGACGAGCGGACCATCCAGGCGAACGTCCCGCGCACCCTCAAACCGGACGACGACACCGAGGTCTACCGCGCGGTCGAGGCCGCGAAAGGTGAGTTGGGTATCTACATCCGCGCCGACGGCACCGACACCCCGGCGCGGTTCAAGATTCGCGGCCCCTCGTTTTCGAATCTCCAGTCGCTCCCAGAGATGGCCGAAGGCGAGTACATCCCGGACCTCATCGCGGCGCTCGGAAGTCTCGACACGATAATGGGAGAAGTAGACCGGTAGTCGGCGGCGGGACGGCCGGCGTCGCGCGTCGCCGCCGGCTCAGTCGTCCGAGGGCGAGGCGGGGCCGGTCCCCGACCCGTCGGTGACCGCCCGACTCATCGACTGCGACGACGCGGCGGGACTCGTCTCGCTCGGTGCGGCGTCGCCACCGCGGTCGCTTCCGCCGGCGTCGCCGACGTCGAACCGGCCGACGAGGTCCTTGAGCGACTGGGCGGACTCCGACACCTGTTGGATGTTCCGCGTGACCTCGTTTATCGCGGCCGTCTGTTCTTCGGTCGCCGCCGAGACCGTCGCCGTCTCCGAGGTGGTCTCCTCGCTCACGCTCGACACGTCGTCGACCATCGAGACGACCTCCTCGGTCGAGACGGCTTGGTTCTCGGTCGCCTGCGAAATCTCTTCGACGCCGTGTTCGGCCTCTCGAATCGCCCCCGAGATGTGGTCGAACATCTCGATGGCCTCGCCGATGGTCTCGGACCCGCTCTCGACGCTGTCCTGCATGGACTGCATGTCGTCGACCGTGTCGTCGGCGCTCTCGCGCACCTCGCCGATTCGGGACTCCACCTCGTCCGTGGCCTCGCTCGCCTCCTTGGCGAGCGCCTTGATTTCGTTGGCGACGACGGCGAAGCCCTCGCCGGCCTCGCCCGCACGGGCCGCCTCGATAGAGGCGTTGAGCGCGAGCAGGTCCGTCTGCTCCGCGATGTCGTTGATGAGCTGGACGATTTCGTTGATTTCGCCCACCTGCTCGCCGAGGGCTTCGACCCGCTCGACCGCCTCGTCGGCCTCGGTCTCGATGGTCGATATCTCGGCTGTCGCCTCCGCGGCGTGGTCGCGCCCCTCGTCGGCGAGCGACACGGCCTCGTTGGCGGACTGGACGACGCCGTCGGCGGAGGCGGCGACCTCCTCGATGGTCGCCGAGAGGTCGTTCATCTCGTCGGCGACCGTCTGGAGCCGCTCGGTCTGCTGTTCCGCGCCGTGGGCGATTTCCTCGACCGACCGCGCGGTCTCCTGGCTCGCGGACTCTATCTCCTTCGCGCTCGACACCGTCTCGTTGCTCACCGCAGCGAACTCGTCGGCGACCGACTGCACCTCGACGAAGCCGTCTTGGAGCTTCTGAATCCCGGTGTCGAGGTCGGACATGATGGCTCCGAACTCGCCGGGGAGGTCGGTCCGGAGGTCCTGGTCGAGATTGCCGTCTCCGAGTTCCGTCCCGGCGGTCCGAAGCTCTGAGACCTGCCGTTGGAGGTTCTCCTGCATGTCGTCGAACGCCTCGACGAGTTCGCCGAGTTCGTCGTCGTTGGCGTCGATGTCCTCGCCGTCGTCGAACCGCCCGCGGGCGAGCGACTTGGCGCGGTCCCGGAGCGCCTCTATCGGCTCCGAGAAGTACCGCGCGGCGACGTAGCCGACGCCGACGACGACCGCGATGATGCCGACGATTAACAGGAGCATGATGTTTCGAGCGGTGTCCGCCCGGTCGTTCATCGCCTGCCCGAGCTGTTCGACCGGCCCCGTCACGTCGGACTCGGGGACGGTGGCGACGAGTTCGTACTGCCCGTTACCGAAGTTGAGCGGCGCGTAACCGACGAAGTAGCGAGCCGCCTCGCCGCCGTCGCCGGTCGTCTCGTGGGTGGTCAGGCCGGACTGGCCGACAAGCGCCGTCGCGTTCTCCGCGATTTCGGACTCGACGGAGCCGAGCGATTCCCGGGAGTCGGTCAACAGCGTCCCGCGCTCGCTCACGATAGTCAGGTGGCCGGTCTCACCGACCTGGATGTCGTCGATGAGCGTGTTGAGGAGTTCGAAGTTGAACTGGAGCGTGATGGTTCCGGCGAGTTCTCCCCCGCGGTACACCGGCGCGGTGACGTACACGGCGGCGTCGCCGTCGACGGTCGTCACCTCGCTCACCTGGATCTCGCCCTTCTGAAGCTCTGTCGCGGTCTCGAACCACGCCTCGTCCGCGAACGAGGTGCCGGACACCGACTCGGTGGCGATGCCGTCGCCCGTGCGCGTCGCTCGGACGATGCCCTGCCCGTTCTCGTCGGTGAACAGAATCTCGTCGTAGGCGGGGTGTTCCTCGCCGTCGATGGTCACGGCGCGGGTTTCGAGGTAGCTCCGGAACGAGTCGTTAATCTGGTCGCGCGCGTCGGTGACGGCGGCCGTCTGGAGTTCGTAGTAGTAGACGCTCGGCGCGAGCACCCATTCGAAGTCCTCGTGGTAGGTGTACGCGACGAACTTCTCTTCGACGGGGTTGCCCTCTTGGGTGGTGTCTTCCCACTCGTACTCGACGATGCCCCAGTCCTCGCCGTTGCGGACGGCGGCGTTCGACTCGATTTCGGCGGGCACCTGATTGAACGTCGCTATCCCGGCGTCGTCGACCGTGTTAACCCCGTCTTCGAGGCCGTGGTGGACGACGAAATCGAGGTTCCCGTCGAGGATGAACGCGTAGCCGGTCGACCCGACGTAGCCCGGTCGGAACGCGTCGGAGAGCGTCCCGCTCTGTTGGACGCCGTCTCCGGCGGTTCCGGCGATTCGAGCCTCGACACGGTCTTTCACCTGCTGTTGTTGCGCCGGCGAGAGGTCCGCCCAGTCCTGCCCGCCGTACTGGTTCGCAAGGACGCTCTGTTTCGTGGTCTCGACGGTGGCGCGCATCTGGAGCGCCATGTAGCCCAACTGCGCTTGACTCTGTTCTTGGACGAGCTCCATCTCCCCGTCGCGGGCGGCCTCGTAGTTCTGCACCGGTGCCGAGTCAGCCAGCGCGAGCGCGTCGATTCGGCGGGCGTCGAGGAGGTTTTGTATCTCCTCTTGCCGGGCGGCGACGGTCTGATTCAGGTCGCCGGTAATCTGTGATTCGAGCGTCGCCTCGCTTTGGTCTTGGGCGTAGTTTCCAATGCTACTCATCCCTTGGACGCCTGCGACGCCGACGACTGACACGGGTATCAGCGAGATGGCGAGACAGAGCGCGATGAGTTTCGTTCGTATCTTCATGGTTTGATTGATATCGTCGGCCCCCGGAATTCCTCAGTATGCGCTGTTTGACCGAGAAATCGCCCGGTTCACTCTGAATATAGCTCTACAAAAACAACCGTATAAATCTCACTCGCCGGTTATTATTACCGATACTCGGACCCCGGATTCCCTCGTGATTCCCGCCAAATAGCGGGCCGAGACTCGCACTCGGTATTGCAATAATCACTCAACACGTTTCGAACCATTGTCACAAAACAGCAACAATTGCGAACGCGAGGAGACCGCGCCGTTCCTCTCCGCCTACCGCGGCGTCTCCGTCCCCCACTTATCGAGGGCGACGGCGAGTTCGGGCGTCTCCTCGGCGGCCTCGGTGATTGACCGCCCCTCGGCGTAGGCGTCGATGGCCGACCGGAGCGCGACCGCGCCCGCGCGGGTTCCGTCGGGGTGACCGTGGATGCCGCCGCCGAGCTGGACACAGACGTTCGTCCCCGTGGCGTCGAGCAGGTCGGGGAGCAGACCGGGGTGGAGGCCGCCCGAGGCGACCGGCAGCACGTCGGTCGTCCCGTACAGGTCGCCGGTGAGCCAGTCATTGATGCCGACGGTGTCCTCGTTGGCGAGTTTGCCGAGGCCGGCGGTGCCGGTGTGGAGTTGGTCGACGCCGCAGAGGCGACTTATCTGCGCGAGCACCCGCATCGAGACGCCGTGGGCCGGAAGCCGGTCGAAGGCGGCGTGCATGGCGCGGTGGGCGTGGATGGCGAGACCGTGTTTCTCGGTGCGCTCGCGGACGGTCTGGAGGCCCGCCCAGCCCGCGGTGATGATGTCTACCATGACGTACTCGCCGCCCTGCGCGGCCACCTCGTCCACCCGGTCGAGCATCGTCTGGGTGTCGGCGGTGACGTTGATGAGGTAGGATTTCTTCTCGCCCGTCTCGTCTTCGGCGTCGTCGCGGAGCGACAGCGACTCGGTCAGGCGGTCCGAAAAGGGGTTGAACGCCTGGTCGGTCAGGTTCTCGTCGTCCTTCAGGAGGTCGACGCCGCCGACCCACGCGTCGTAGCCGACCTGCGCGTGCGCCGCCGTCGAGAGGCCGACTTTCGGCTTGGGCACCGTCGCCGTGATGGGGCGGTCGGTGACGCCGAATATCTCCTCGCGGACCGACGACCCGTACAGCGGGCCGGGGTACGCCGAGACGACCGATTCGGGCCACTCGCAGTCGAGGAGGCGAATCGTGTCGACCGCCTTCATACCCATGATGTTGCCGGCGATGCACGACAGCACCTGCGGCATATTGCCGGGTTCGAACAGCCCGGCGGGGTAGGCGACCCGAATCAGGTCGCCGTCGATGTCGAACGTCGTCGCGCCCATGTCGGTGAAGTCTGCGCCGGTCTGGAGGGCCGCCCACGTCCCGTTGGAGGACTCCGAGGCCACGCGACTCGCCGCCGCCTCCTTCGACATCCCCGTCGCGGGGTCGATACGGAAGGTGCAGACGAGGTCCTCGTCGGTCGGTTCGTAGTCGAGGTCGAGGAAGTCTTCGTACGTGATACCCATAGCCTCGCCTACGCCCCCGCGAAGCTTAAAACGGCATCCCGAAGCGCCTTTGGCCCCGCGACGCGAAAGGGAACGGTTCGGCGCGAAGCGATGTCATCACGGGAGCGTCACGCGTCCGGGCCTCCGATTCAGGGCGACAGCAGCGCCCGGACCTCGCGGAACTCGGGTACGTCCGCGTCGAGGGCGGTACAGAGGGCGTCGGCCGCGCCCAACAACCACTCGGCGCGCTCGACGCGGGACTCCACGTCGCCCGGCCCGATTCGGTAGCGCTCGACGAGTTCCTCGATGTCCGAGCCCTCGGTCCACTCGTGGAGGATGCGGGCGGTCTTCACCGCCGTCAGCCACTCCTCGAAGGGGTCGGCGTCGTGCATCGCGGTGGTGAACTCCGCGGCGTAGCTCCGGGCGTACTGGTACATCTGCGCCCGCTCGCGGTTGCCGAGGTAGGTGTCGTGCATATCCGGCGTGTCGCAGACGATTTCGAGGGCGGTCCGAGCGGTGACGTGTTCGTCGGCCATCTCCTCGATGGTGCGAATGCCCGAGACGATGCGCGCCCCGGTCGTCGGCGACACGTACTGTTTTGAGGTCTGTGCGCCCAGCGCCGTCGCCGACAGCGTCTCACCCGTCGCGTCGAGGAGTTCCATCGCTTCGAGGTCGGACACCACGTCGGCGACGAGGTCCGCGAGGTCCACGCTCGGGTGCTGGTGGGCGTAGTAGGTCGCCGAAAACACGTCGGCGACGCCGTCGAGGCTGTCGGCGAACCCGGAGGCGACGACCGACAGCACGTGCGTCCGGAGCGCCTCGGGGTCGTCGAACTGCGAGTCCACGGCCTCGGCGTCGGCGGTGACGTAGCGGTCGACCAGTTCGGCTTTCGTGTCCGCGTCGCCGACGAGCACCGCCTCGCCGAACGGGTCGAGGTGCGGGCGACCGGCGCGGCCGCACATCTGGTGCACGTCGAGGACGGGAATCCATTCCATCGCGTCGCCGGTGTAGCGCTTCTGGTCGCGGATGACGACCCGCCGGGCGGGGACGTTCACCCCGGCGGCGAGCGTCGGCGTCGCGCAGATGACTGCGAGCCGGCGGTCCCGAAACGCGTTCTCGACGGCGACGCGGTGGGCGCTCCGCAGCCCGGCGTGGTGGAAACCGACGCCGGTCCGGGCGCACTCCGAGAGCTGGCGGCCGGTCGCGGTGCCGCCGAGTTCGTCCAGTTCGTCGCCGAGGGCGGGCGCGGGCGACAGCTCCTCGTCGGCGAGGCGGTCGGCCAGCGCTTCGGCCTCGCGGCGCGACCGGACGAACGCGAGACACTGTCCGCCGGTCTCGACCGCGTCTTCGACGAGCGCGACGGTCGCCTCGGTCGCCTCGTCGTCGTTCGGGCCGGTCGGGGGGACGACCACGTCGAGGTCGGTTCCGTCGTCGAATTCGACGGTCTCGTCGGCGTAGACGCCGGTGCGGAGCGAGACGGGCCGCCACGCGCTCTCGACGAGTTCCGCGTCGAGCCAGTCGGCGATGGCTTCGGGATTGTCCACGGTCGCTGAGAGGGCGACGAGTTGGAGGTCCGGGACGCGACGCTGGAGGGTCGAAAGCGTCACTTCGAGCGTCGGCCCGCGCCCCGGCGCGCCGAGCAGGTGGACCTCGTCGACGACGACGCAGGCGAGGCGGTCGACCCACGGCGCGCCGTTTCGAATCGCGGAGTCGACTTTCTCGCTCGTGGCGACGACGATGTCGTGGTCGCCGAGTTCCTCTTCGGCGGCGTCGAAGTCGCCGGTGGAGATACCGACGCTCACGCCGGGCAGTTGGTCGAACGTCTCGTACTTCTCGCGGGCGAGCGCGCGAAGCGGGACGATGTACAGCGCCGGCCCGTCGGCGGTGAGCATGGCGAGTTCCGCGATGAACGTCTTGCCGCTGGCGGTCGGAATGGCGGCGACGACGCGACCGCCCGCCGCGACGCCGGCGTCGACGGCGGCGGCCTGCGGCGGATAGAGTTCCTCGATACCGTTCGACTCGTAGTGGGAGACGAGGGCCGACGACAGCGGGAGGTCGCGCACGCGCATCTGTCACAGTGGTGGCGGCGGACTCACATAAGTATCTTCGCCGGCGGGGGTTCATCGGTCACCGTCTGGCCCGGCGTTCGGGCGGCGAGAAATCGGTGGGGACAGCAACCAATGCAGCCGGTGAGTGGTGCGAAAGTCGGGACTCTCGGGGCGATGCGCCGATAAAAAAATCGAAGTCGTCGGCCGCGTGGTGGCCGATTATCGCGGATTTGGCACGAACTGCGTTACGCGTTAGGGCCGGACCATCGCTGGAGGGTCGCGGAACTCGACCCCGCTTCGTCGGTCCAGACGATGCGGACGGTCTGGTCGGAGAGCGAGTCACCGTCGGGTATGATGGTGACTGAGGTCCCGGCCGTCACGTCAGTTTGCGTATCACCGTTTAACGCGGTCCACGTGCGGCTCTCTGCTGCATCAGTGGCATCCGATTCGGCGGTCCCGTAGATGCTGACGCCCGTCGTGATGTTCAGTTGGTCCGAATCGATTGCTCCACCGCTCTCGTGAGTGATGTTGAGGTGGTCTGGGGAACTCTGGTTGTAGTCGAAACTGAAGCTCGCCTGCGGAGCGGTCGCCGTCTGTTCACCCAGTCCCAGCACGAACGTCCCGATGACGGCCGCGAGGATGACGGTAATCGCGACCATCAGAATCACACCGATGACCGGCGACACCGCGTCGTCGTCTTCGAATAGTTGTTTGAGTTTCATGTGTTGGCTCTCGTATACATACGCGGTTTATCCGCGGAAATCCCACCCGGAGTTCGGTATGTATGGATGCTACATGGGCACTCTCGAACATAAATCTAATCGAGTATTAGACAACAAAAATGACGTTCATTGCTAGCACACAGTTCAGATGGAAGTCACGAATCGGCTGGGAGATCGGTCCGCCACCCCGAAAAGAGACGGTCGTCGCGGGCGGCTCAGATGTAGTCGTGCTCGGCGAGACGCTCGACGGCCTCGCGGAGGCGCTCTTCGCTCGCGGCGTAGGAGATACGGGCGTAGCCCGGTGCGTTGAAGGCGCTTCCGGGGACGGTCGCGACCTTCGCGTCCTGAATCGCGCCCTCGCACCACGCCTGGTCGTCGTCGTCGACGGGGAGCATCATGTAGAACGCGCCCTTCGGGACGGCCACGTCGACGTCGTGTTCGGCGAGGAGGTCCACGAGCATGTCGCGGCGGTCCTCGAACGCCTGACGCATCTCCTCGACGTCGTCGTCGGTGCGCTCCGAGAGCGCCTCGACGCCGGCGTGCTGGACGAAGTTCACGGCGCAGGAGACCGAATGCGAGTGGAGTTTGCCGGCCTGCGCGATGAGGTCGGACGGGGCGTGGAGATAGCCGAGCCGCCAGCCGGTCATCGAGAACGCCTTCGAGAAGCCGTTGATGGTGATGGTGCGGTCTTCCATCCCGTCGAGGGAGCCGAGCGAGGTGTGCTCGAAGCCGTCGTAGACGATGCGCTCGTAAATCTCGTCGGAGATGACGGCGAAGTCGTGTTCGACCGCGAGGTCGCGGACGCCTTCGAGCGCCGCGTCGGAGAACACGCCGCCGGTCGGGTTCGACGGCGAGTTGACGACGAGGAGTTTCGTCTCGTCGGAGACCGTCTCGGCGAGTTCGTCGAGCGCGGGTTCGAGCCTGAAGTCGTGCTGTGCGAGGTCGACGCGGCTGAGCGTGCCGCCGGCGAGTTTGACCATCGCCTCGTAGGAGACCCACGCGGGGTCGAGGAGAACGACCTCGTCGCCGTCGTCGACGAGCGTCTGGAACGTCTCGAACAGCGCCTGCTTGCCGCCGGGCGTGACGATGACCTCGTCGGCCTCTGCGTCGAC
Source organism: Haloferax sp. Atlit-48N (assembly GCF_003383015.2). Lineage (NCBI taxonomy): Archaea > Methanobacteriati > Methanobacteriota > Halobacteria > Halobacteriales > Haloferacaceae > Haloferax > Haloferax sp. Atlit-48N. Next base: position 909,730 of record NZ_CP137689.1, read on the forward strand.
GCCGTTCCCGCGGAGCTTCGCCGCGATTGCGTCCTTGAGTTCCGGAATCCCGTTCGACGAGGTGTAGCTCGTGTGTCCCGCGTCGAGGGCGTCCTTCGCCGCCTGCGTGATGTTGTCCGGGGTCGGGAAGTCCGGCGCGCCGACCGAGAGGTCGACGACGTCTTCGCCCTGCGCTTCCAGTTCGCTCGCGAGGTTCGAGATGGCGAGCGTCGCGCTCGGTTCGACGCGGCCGACTCGGTCGCTGAAATCGAAGTTCATGCCAACGCCTCCACCATATCGGTCGCGGCGTAAACCGCTTCCGCACCTTTGCTGACGCGCTCGCGCGCTTCAGCGCCGCTCATGCCGGGACCGGAGACGCCGAACGAGACGGGTTTGTCGCGGTCCAGCGAGACCTCCGTCAGCGACTTCGCGGTCGCGTCGGCGATGACGCGGTCGTGGTCGGTGTCGCCGGTGACGATTGCGCCGATGACGACGACGGCGTCGATGTCGTCGCGGCGGGCGAGTCGGTCGGCCGCGAGCGGCGAGTCGTACGCGCCGGGGACCTGAATCGTTTCGACGACCGCCGCGTCGCGCTCGGCGGCCGCGTCGCGGGCCGCTTCCTCCATCTGCTCCGTGACCGACGAGTTGAATCGGGCCACGACGAGTCCGAGAGAGACCATGGCCGACCCTTCCCGTCTCGGATAAAAGAACTACCGACACCGACCGAATTTGGCCCCGGCGACGGGCAAGCACAAAAGTTGTATTGTCGGCGTCGCGATGGGTGGGCATGAGTACTGACAGTGGGACCGAGGCGGTCGCTCGGTCCCGTGCCCTCCTGGCGATTCTCGGCGTGACGGCCCTCGCCCTCCTCGCCCGCCTCGCCGACCTCGGCGGCCGCATCTTCCACTGGGACGAAGGCCGTGTCGGCTACTGGATTCTGCGGTATCACGAGACCGGCGAGTTCTCCTACCGGCCCATCATCCACGGTCCGTTCCTCCCCGTGGTCAACGACTACCTCTTTGCGGTCCTCCCGGCGACCGACTTCACGGCGCGGCTCCCCGTGGCGCTCGTCGGCGGCCTGCTCCCGCTTTCGGTCTGGCTGTTCCGCGAGCACCTCCGCCGCGACGAGCTGGTCGCGCTCGCGTTCTTCCTCGCAGCGAACCCGCTTTTGGTCTACTACTCGCGGTTCATGCGCAACGACGTGCTCGTGGCCGCCTTCTCGTTCGCCGCGCTCGGCTTCGTCGTCCGCGCGTACGACACCGGCCGCCTCGCCTACCTCATCCCCGCCGGGGCCTCCTTCGCAACGGGAGCGGCGACGAAAGAGAACTACGTCGTCTACCTCGCTTGTTTCCTCGGAGCGGCGTTCCTGGTCTTCGACCACCGGCTGCTCGCCCGCACGTCGGCCGGCGAGTCCGCCCGCGACATCCTCTTTTCCGAACTGCCCGCGAGTATCCGCGAGCGACTTCGCGCACGCGGGGCGGGAAGTCTCGGTTACGGCGCGGTTCGCTACGCCGCGGGCGTCCTCGGCGGCCTGCTCGCGTTCCTCGCCGTCTTCGTCTTCTTCTACGCGCCGCGGCCCGACCTCTGGAACGCGCTCGGCGGCTCCGCCTCGATGCTCCCGGTTCTCGAAGCCGGAAGCGTCGGCGCGGTCTCCGAGATGGTCGGCAGTTGGCTCGGCGGCGGCCACCAGTCCCACGAGTACCTCCCGTATCTGAAGGACTTCCTCGAAACGTTCGTCTACGGCGCGCCGGTGCTCATCGTCTTCGCGCTCGTCGGCATCGTCGTCGACCGCTACGGCGTCGTCGCGGGCCGAATCCGGTGGCTCGTCGCCTTCGCCACCTACTGGGGCGTCGTGTGTATCTTCGGCTACCCGCTGGCGACCGACATCCAAGCGCCGTGGGTCGTCGTCCACGCGGTCGTCCCGCTGGCGGTTCCCGCCGCGGTCGGCGCGGCGTTCGTCTTCCGCTCCGGCGTGCAGGCGCTCGACGCCAAAGACACGGTCGGCGTCGGCCTCGCGGCGCTCGTGCTGGTCGCCTCCGTCGGCGGCGTCGCGGCCGCGAACGTCGACTACTGGAACGCCTCGACCGACGAGGACAGCGAGGTGCTCCAGTGGGCGCAACCCGCGAACGACTTACAGGCCACCCTCGACGACGTGGAGCGCGTGTCGGCCGCCAACTCCGGGACGGACGTGCTCCTGTACGGCACGCATCCGCCGGACAGCGACGAGACGCACTTCTACGTCGAAAACGAGTCTGCCCCCCTCGACGGGCCGTCGTGGCACAGTCGCCTCCCGCTCCCGTGGTACTTCGAGAGCGCGGGCGTCGAGCGCACCAGTAGCGCGCCCGACGCGAACGTCTCCGAGGTGACCGCCGACGCGCCGCCGGTCGTCATCGCCTACGAGTGGGACCGCGCCGAACTCGAATCCGAACTCGACGGCTACGTCGCGCGCCAACACGCCTTCAAGCTCTGGAGCGAGGACGTGGTCGTGTTCATCGACGAGGACGCCCTTGACGCCGCGAACGAGACGCGGGGCTGACGCTCGGTCGGGGCGTTCGACCACCTCGATTTTTCCTCGCGTTCGACAGGGTGAGCGCCGCGAGCGCCCGGCGCGTTCGGCGTCGGCTGTTGTCCAATTCTATCCACGTATGTGACTATCTCGGCACCGAATGTGGCAACGTTTATGCACCGACGTACTGAATCCGCGACTGTGACCGTCACCGTACCCGGACCCACGCTCGGCGTCGTCGGTGGGGGCCAGCTCGGGCGTATGCTCGGGGAGGCCGCCGCACCGCTCGGCGTCGACATCGTCGTGCTCGACCCGACACCCGACTGCCCGGCGTCGGCCGTCGCCGACCAAATCGTCGGCGGCTTCGACGACCCCGAGGCGATGGCGGAACTCGCCGCCCGGGCCGACGCGCTGACGTTCGAAATCGAACTCGCCGACCCCGACCTGCTCGACGAACTGGCCGCCGAGGAGGGCATCGCGGTCCACCCGTCGCCCGACGCGCTTCGGACCATCGAGGACAAACTGGTCCAGAAGGACACCTTCGGCGAGGCGGGCATCCAGATTCCGCCGTTCCACCGCGTCGACGACGCGGCCGACCTCCGCGACGCGCTCGACGAGTTCGGCTCGGTCATGCTGAAAGCCCGAACCGGCGGCTACGACGGCCGCGGGAACGTCCCCGTGTCCGACCCCGACGACGCCGAGGCTGCCATCGAGGAGGTCGGCGGCCCGGCGATGGCCGAGGCGTTCGTCGACTTCGAGCGCGAACTCTCGGTCATCGGCGTCCGCGGCGATGACGAGGTTCGGACGTTCCCCGCGGGCGAGAACGTCCACGAGGAGGAGATTCTCCGCGAGACGGTCGTCCCGGCGCGGACGACGGACGAGGTGCGCGAGGAGGCCGACCGCGTCGCCCGAGAGGTGCTGTCGCACCTGCCCGGCCGCGGCGTCTTCGGCATCGAACTGTTCGAGACCGCCGCGGGCGACGTGCTCGTCAACGAGGTCGCCCCGCGCCCGCACAACTCCGGCCACTGGACCATCGAGGGCGCGCTCACCTCGCAGTTCGAACAGCACGTCCGCGCGGTCCTCGGGTGGCCCCTCGGCGCGACGACCCGCCGGTCGCCCACCGTGATGGCGAACGTCCTCGGCACGGTCGACGAGAGCCAGCCGGCGCGACTCGGCGGCCTCGACGACGCGCTCGCGGAATCGGGCGTCTCGCTGCACTGGTACGGCAAAGACGAGGTTCGTCCCCTCCGCAAGATGGGCCACCTCACCGCCGTCGGCGGCGACGACGCCGACCTCGAAACGCTTCTCGCACGCGCACGCGAGCTTCGCGACGGACTGCGCTTCGACTGATTCACCATGACGACAGAACGGGACCTCATCGACGAACTGCACGCACAGGCCGACGCCGACCGCGACCCCGAGACGACGCCCGACGTGGGTATCATCATGGGGTCCGACTCCGACCTCGACGTGATGTCCGGCGCGCACGAGGCGCTGGACACGCTCGGGTTCGGTGAACAGACGGACTTCGACGCGCCGCCCGAGGAGCGATTCACCTACGAGACGTACGTCGTCTCCGCGCACCGGACGCCGGACCTGATGTACGCCTACGGCGACACCGCGCGCGACCGCGGCGTCGAGGTCATCATCGCCGGCGCGGGCGGCAAGTCCGCGGACCTCCCGAACATGACTGCCTCCATCGCGTACCCGATTCCGGTCGTCGGCGTCCCCGTTCAGGAGAAGTCGGTCGACTCGGTCATCGGGATGCCGACCGGCGCACCCATCGTCGCGGTCGACGCCGGCAAGTCGTTCAACGCGGCGCTGTCGGCCGTACAGGCGCTCTCCCGCGGCTACCCCGAACTCGAAGACAGACTCGTCGACTACCACGAGGACCTCGTGTCCGACGTGGCCGAGACCTCGGCCGCGCTCCACGACCTCGGCGTCGCCGGCTTCCGCGAGTCGCGGTAGCGGGGCGCGTTTCGCGGTCGGTCACCGCCCGGTCGTTTCCGCGTCTGTGGGGGTCGATTCCGGCGGCGAAACCCCGCCCGTGCGGGGTTCCGGGCGTCTCTCGCGTATTTTCCAAATAGAAGCCCTCTCGCGCCCGAAACACACAAATCAATGTTTATAGGGGAGCGCTTCTAACCGCCGCACGTCAGGGAGACACGGCATGAGTGATTGGATTGCAATCGGTGCGATGGGGCTGGTCGGTGTCGGCATACCGCTCGCGATGATGGCGGTGTCGGCGCTGCTTCGCCCAAGCGTACCGGAACAAGGAAAGAGTGCCACGTACGAGAGTGGTGAGGTGCCGACAGGCACGGCGCGCGTCCAGTTTAACATTCAGTACTACATGGTCGCGCTGCTGTTCCTCGTATTCGACATCGAGACCGTCCTAATTTTCCCCTGGACGGTCATCTACCGCTCGGCCCTCGAACAGGGCGCGTCGCTGGCGACGATTCTGACGCCGATGCTCGTTTTCATCGGTGTCCTCGTCGTCGGCCTCGTCTGGGCGTGGCGCAACGGCGCAGTCAAGTGGGTCAAAAGCCCGCAGGCAAACCGTCGTAAGACAGAGAGGCAAGATGCATGAGTAGCGAACAGAAGCCATTCGTCACGGACGACACACAGGTACAGACCGAGACTCGCGACGCCCGCATGGCGGGGGCGGACGACCGGTTCAACTCGAAGCTTCGGGAGGCGTTCGGCTCGTCACCGTTCATCCTCACGAAGTTCGACAAGTTCATGAACTGGGTCCGCGGGTCCTCGATGTTCATGCTGCAGTTCGGTATCGCGTGCTGCAGCATCGAGATGATGCACACCTACTCGGTGAAACACGACCTCGACCGCTTTGCGGCCGGGGTCCCGCGTGCGTCGCCGCGGCAGGCCGACGTGATTATCGTGCCGGGGACCATCGTCTCGAAGTTCGCCCCGCGCATGAAGCGCGTCTACGACCAGATGCCCGAACCGAAGTTCGTCGTCGGCATGGGGTCGTGTACGATTTCCGGCGGCCCGTTCCAGGAGGGCTACAACGTCATCAAGGGCGCAGAAGAGGTCATTCCGGTGGACATTCACATCCCCGGCTGTCCGCCGCGCCCGGAGGCGCTCATCTACGGTATCGCGAAGTTGCAAGAGCGCATCGCCAACGGCGAGTCCAGCCCGGTGACGGTCAAGCCGTACGAGCTGGAGCAGTTCGGCGACCTCGAACGCGACGAAATCGTCGACAAGCTCGCCGAGGAGATCGACGAAGAGGACCTCGTCATGCGGTACAACTGGGCTGATTCGCCATGAGCCTCGAAGAACAGCAGTCCGACGACCCCGCGGAACTCGAATCGGGCGTCAGCCGCGGCGACGAACTCGCAGAGCTGCTCGGCGACCTCGTCGTCGGCCGCGAAGAGCACCTGAACGCGCCCGGCCTCGTCATCCGTCCCGACGAGGTCCAAGACGCGCTGTTCAAGCTCCGCGACGAAGCGGGCTTCGACCACCTCTCGTGTGTGACCGCACAGGAGTACGAGGACCGCTACGAGTCCATCTACCACCTGACGAAGTTCGACGACCGGACCGACGAGGTCTCGGTCGTCGTGCCCACGTCGAAGGACAACCCGGTCAGTCAGTCCGCCGAGCCGGTGTTCCGGACGGCCGACTGGCACGAGCGGGAGGCGTACGACCTCGTCGGTATCCAGTACGAGGACCATCCGGACCTGCGTCGCATCCTCCTGCCGGAGACGTGGCAGGGTCACCCGCTCGGGCTTGACTACGACCAGGACCGCCCGCAGATTGCGACGCTCCGCGAGCACGCCAACCCGCTCGAAGAGGACCACCGCGCCGGGGACAGCAACACGATGTACATCAACATCGGTCCCCACCACCCGGCGACCCACGGCGTGCTGCACGTCGAGACGGTCGTCGACGGCGAACAGGTCGTCGACCTCGAATCCGACATCGGCTACCTCCACCGCTGCGAGGAGCAGATGTGTCAACAGGGGACCTACCGGCACCAGATTATGCCGTACCCCGACCGCTGGGACTACATCTCGTCGGGTCTCCTGAACGAGTGGGCGTACGCCCGCGCCGCCGAGGACCTCGCGGACATCGAGGTGCCCGAGTACGCCCAGATTATCCGCACGATGGGTGCGGAACTGTGCCGCATCGCGTCGCACATGATCGCGCTCGGCACGTTCGCGCTGGACGTCTACGGCGACTTCACGGCCATCTTCATGTACGCCATGCGGGACCGCGAGATCGTCCAGAACATTCTGGAGGACCTCACGGGCCAGCGCATGATGTTCAACTACTTCCGGCTCGGCGGGGTCGTCTGGGACCTCCCCGAACCCCGCGAGGAGTTCTTCGAGAAGATTCGCGACTTCATGGACGGGCTCCCGCAGGCGCTCGAGGAGTACCACGACATGATTACCTCGAACGAAATCCTGCAGGCCCGGACGGTCGGCACGGGCGTCCTGCCGCCGGAAGTCGCAAAGAGCTACGGCGCGACCGGGCCGGTCGCCCGCGGCTCCGGTATCGACTACGACCTCCGTCGCGACGACTCCTACGGCTACTACGACGAACTCGACTGGGACGTCGTCGTCGAGGACGGCTGCGACAACTTCTCGCGCCTGCTCGTGCGCATGCGCGAAGTCGAGGAGTCGGCCAAGATCATCCAGCAGTGTGTCGACCTGCTCGAAGACTGGCCCGAAGACGAGCGGAACATCCAGGCGAACGTTCCGCGCACCCTCAAGCCCGACGAGGACACGGAGATCTACCGCGCCGTCGAGGGCGCGAAGGGCGAACTCGGCATCTACATCCGCGCGGACGGCACGGACAAGCCGGCTCGCTTCAAGATTCGGAGCCCGTGTTTCTCGAACCTCCAGACGCTCCCCGAGATGTCCGAGGGTGAGTACATTCCGGACATGATTGCCTCGCTCGGCAGCCTCGACATCGTGCTCGGAGAGGTGGACAGGTGATGCATCTGCAAGCGGTCCTTCCGGACACGGTCAGCGGCCTCCTCGGTCTCGAAGGCATCCTCGGGGACGTCGTCGGCGGCCTCGTCGGCGCGTTCCTCGTCGCCAACATCATGCTCATCATGACGGCGTTCGCCGGGCCGTGGGCGAAGCGGAAAATCACGGCCGCATTCGCCGACCGCATCGCGGTCAACCGAATCGGTCCGTTCGGTCTCCTGACCATCGTCACGGACGCGGTCCGTCTGCTGTCGAAGGAACTCGTCGTCCCCGAGGGCGTCGACCGTCCCGCCTGGGACCTCGCGCCGATGGTCATTCCCTTCTCCGCGCTGCTCGGATTCGCCGTCATCCCGATGGGCAACGGCATCCAGCTCGCGGACCCCGAAACCGGTCTCGCCTTTGCCTTCGCCGCGGCGTCTATCGCCTCGCTCGGCATCGTCATGACCGGCTACGCATCGAACAACAAGTTCTCGCTCATCGGCGCGCTCCGCGCCGTCGCGGCGAACATCGCTTACGAGATTCCGCTGGTCGTCACGGCGGCCTCGGTCGTTATCTTCGCCGGGTCGCTCCGCATGAGCGAAATCGTCGCCGTGCAGGCCGAACCGCTGCTTTCGGTCGCCGGCGTGACGATTCCGACGTGGTTCGCGTTCGTGAACCCCTTCGCGTTCGCGCTGTTCGTCATCGCGAACCTCGCGGAGGTCGGCCGCAACCCGTTCGACATCCCCGAAGCGCCGACCGAGATTGTCGCCGGGTACCAGACCGAGTACTCCTCGGTCTACTTCGTGCTCATCTACCTCGGTGAGTTCATCCACATCTTCCTCGGCGGCGCTATCGCGGCGACCCTGTTCCTCGGCGGTCCGGCGGGCCCGGTCCTGCCCGGATTCGTCTGGTTCACAATCAAAATCTGGGCGTTCTTCCTGTTCACCCAGTGGGCGCGCTCCGCAGTGCCGCGCCTTCGCGTCGATCAGTTCCTCGAAATCGGTTGGAAGGGGATGCTCGTGCTCTCCTTCGCCAACCTGGTTCTCACGGCCATCATCGTGGGGGTGATTGCATGATCGGAATCCTGAAAGGCATGGCAGTGACGCTGAAGCACGCGCTCGACGGGCAGACGTTCACGGTCGAGTACCCCGAGACCGCGCCCGAAGTGAGCCCGCGTTTCCGCGGCGTCCACAAGTTCAGCCAAGAGCGGTGTATCTGGTGTCGCCAGTGTGAGAACGTCTGTCCGAACGACACGATTCAGATCGTTCAGGACGACCAGCGCAACGGCGAGCAGTACAACCTCCACATCGGCCAGTGTATCTACTGCCGGCTGTGCGAGGAGGTCTGTCCCGTCGACGCCATCCTGCTCACGCAGAACTTCGAGTTCACGGCGGACACGAAAAACGACTTCGTCTACAACAAAGAACAGCTCAAGAACGTCCCGTGGTACAAGGATATCGACCCGCTCAACTCCCGCAACCCCGACCGCAACGCGTGGGTCGGCGAGGGCGAAGGAGAGGTCGACTACCAGTAACATGACCGCGAGTGAATCGTTCGAGTCCCGTCAGCCCGCGTCCGCTACCGGACGCTGAGGACGTTCTCGAAATGTTCAAAGGGATATCTCAAGGAGACACACACAATGGTTTATGAAACCATCGCGTTCGCGCTGTTCGCCCTCGTCACCGTGGGTTGCAGCCTGGGCGTCGTCCTCGTGCGGGACATCTGGCATTCCGCACTCCTGCTCGGGGGCGCGCTCTTGAGCGTCGCGGTGCATTACGTGATGTTGCAGGCGGAGTTCCTCGCCGCCATGCAGGTCCTCGTCTACGTCGGCGGGGTCCTGATTCTCATCACGTTCGCCGTGATGCTGACGCGTATCAATCCGGAGGTGAGTAGTACATGACAACCAAACCGCAGCTGAAACTCGGTTCGCACCTCGTGCCCGGACTCGCTGCCGTCGCGCTGTTCGTCGTGATGGCGGTCGTGTTCCTCGGCGCGTCGTTCCCGAACCCACAGGGGTTCCCGGAGGGAGCAAACATCACCGCGAGCATCGGCTATTCGATGTTCAACCTCGGGTTCGGAAGCGTCGACGGCGAGAGCATGCTGGTCGCGTTCGAAATCATCGACCTCGTGCTCGTCGCCGCGCTCGCCGGCGCGGTGCTCCTCGCTCGCCGCGAGGACACCACGGGGCAGATGCGGACCATCCTGACCGACGGCGGTCGGGAGCTCAAGCAGACGCTGTTCGACGACGAGGAGGGTGACAACTGATGGTGCCCGCGCAGTACTACCTCGTTCTGTCGGCCGCCGTGTTCTGCATCGGCATCTTCGGCCTCTTGACCCGTCGGAACGCGCTGTTGTTCCTGATGTCGGTCGAACTGATGCTGAACGCCGCGAACATCAACCTCGTCGCGTTCTCCTACTACTGGGGTAACGTGACGGGCCAGACGTTCGGGCTGTTCACGATGGCGCTCGCCGCCGCCGAGGTGGCGGTCGGTATCGGCATCATCCTCGTACTGTACCGCAACTTCGACGGCGTGGACGTGACCAACGCGACCACGATGAGGTGGTAATCTATGGCAGGTATCTTAGACTTCGCTCCGGCCATCGTCCTCCTCCCGTTCCTCTCGTTCCTGATCGCGCTCGGGGCGGGACGGTACATGCCGAAGGGAGGCGCGCTGGCGGGTATCGGCGCGACGGCGGGCTCGTTCGTCCTGTCCATCGCGACGTTCTTCGCCGTCAGCGGCGGACAGACCTACAACCAACACATCTACACGTGGGCGACCGGCGCCGGCGACGCGGTGACGCTCGACTTCGGCCTACTCATCGACCCGCTTTCGTCGATGATGCTCGTCATCGTGACGCTCGTCGCCGTCCTCGTCCACATCTTCAGCCTCGGCTACATGAACGACGAGGGCGAGACGGGCCTCCCGCGCTACTACGCCGGGCTCGGCCTATTCACCGCGTCGATGCTGGCGTTCGTCGTGTCCAGCAACCTCCTCATGGCGTTCATGTTCTTCGAGCTGGTGGGGCTGTGTTCCTACCTGCTCATCGGCTTCTGGTTCCGCCAGGAGGGCCCGCCGAGCGCCGCGAAGAAGGCGTTCCTCGTCACCCGCTTCGGTGACTACTTCTTCCTCATCGGCGTCGTCGCGGTGTTCGCGACGTTCGGCTCGGCCGCGTTCGCCGGTCCCGAGGCGTTCCCCGTCCTCGCCGAGGAGGCGCTCCACGGCGAGCACGCGGTCAACACGTTCCTCGGCATGGGCGAACAGGCGTGGTTCACCGTCGTCGGCCTCCTCGTTCTCGGGGGCGTCGTCGGTAAGTCCGCGCAGTTCCCCCTGCACACGTGGCTTCCGGACGCGATGGAAGGCCCGACCCCCGTCTCCGCGCTCATTCACGCGGCGACGATGGTCGCCGCGGGTGTCTACCTCGTCGCCCGGATGTACGGTTTCTACGCGCTGACCCCGACGACGCTCGGTATCATCGCGCTCGTGGGCGGCTTCACGGCCCTCTTCGCCGCGACGATGGGCGTCGTCAAGAAAGAAATCAAGCAGGTGCTCGCGTACTCGACCATCAGCCAGTACGGCTACATGATGCTCGGGCTCGGCGTCGGCGGCTACGTCGCCTCGACGTTCCACCTGCTCACGCACGCCTTCTTCAAGGCGCTTCTGTTCCTCGGTGCCGGTGCGGTCATCATCGCGATGCACCACAACGAGAACATGTGGGACATGGGCGGCCTCAAAGACAAGATGCCCGTGACGTACTACGCGTTCCTCTCGGGCTCGCTCGCCCTCGCCGGCATCGTTCCGTTCGCCGGCTTCTGGTCGAAAGACGAGATTCTCTACGAGGCGCTCAACCACGGGCTCGGGACCGACGGTGGTCTCGGAACCGTCTTCCTCATCGCGTACGCGATGGGGCTCATCGCCGTGTTCTTCACCGGGTTCTACACCTTCCGGATGGTGTTCCTCACCTTCCACGGCGAACCGCGTAGCGACACCGCGCGCGACCCGCACGGCTTCGGCTGGAACGTCAAGTTCCCGCTCGCCGTCCTCGGCGTGCTCGCGGCCGTCACCGGCCTCGTCAACATGGCTCCGGTGGAGGACCTCACGGGGATTCACCTCACGTTCCTCCACGACTGGCTCGACGGCGGCATCTCGTCGCTGACCGCGCACCACTACCTCGAAGTGCTCGAAAGCGGCGTCGGTGCGGGGCTCCACCCGGCCGGCATCGGCTCTATCGCGCCGGGGCTGGTCTCGCTGGCCCTCGCCCTCGCGGGTGCCGGACTCGCCTACCGCCTGTACAACGTCCCCGAGCCCGTCGAACACACGGACAAGCTCGGGAGCATCAAGACCGTACTGTACAACAACTACTACCAGGACGAGTACCAGGTCTGGATTGCGACCGGCGTCGTCCAGCCCATCTCGCGCGCCCTCGATAAGTTCGACCAGGGCATCGTCGACGGCGTCGTCAACGGTATCTCCAGCGTGAGCCTGTTCGCTGGCGGTCGCGTCAAGCGCGTCCAGACCGGTGTGGTGAGCAACTACGCGGCGCTCCTCACGCTCGGTCTGACCGCGCTGCTTCTCGGTCTCGGTCTGCTCGGAGGTTGGTTCGCATGATAATCGAAGCGCTCATCGCAGTCACGTTCCTCGCCGCGCTGGTCACCTTCGTCCTGCCGGACCGGTACGCCGGCAAGGCGGCCTTCGCGCTGAGTCTGGCCCCCGTCGTCGGGAGCCTCTACATGTGGCAACAGTACGACGCGAGCGGGAACGCCCTCCTGGGCGGGAACATCGCGTTCGAGACAGACATCGCCTGGCTGCAACTCGGCCAGTACGACATTCACTGGATGGTCGGCGTCGACGGCATCAGCATGCCGCTTGTCGTCCTCACGACCATCCTCACCACGCTCGCTATCGTCAGCGCGTGGACGCCCATCTCGGAGCGTCAGTCCCAGTTCTTCGGCCTGATGCTCCTGATGGAGGCGAACCTGCTCGGCGTCTTCACGGCGCTCGACTTCTTCGTCTGGTTCATCTTCTGGGAGGCCGTGCTCCTGCCGATGTACTTCCTCATCGGCGTCTGGGGCGGTCCACGCCGCAAGTACGCGGCGATCAAGTTCTTCGTCTACACGAACATCGCGTCGCTCGTGATGTTCATCGGCTTCATCTCGCTCGTGTTCGGTCTCGGCGACTCTATCTCGTCGTTCCGCCTGCCCGAAATCGCGCAGGCGTTGCAGGCCGGACAGCTCGGGAGCTTCGCGGGACTGTCGGCCGGCGCGCTCGCGTCTGTCGCGTTCGTCGCGATGTTCTTCGGGTTCGCGGTGAAGGTCCCGGTCGCCCCGCTTCACACGTGGCTGCCGGACGCACACGTCGAGGCCCCCACGCCGGTGTCGGTCATGCTGGCGGGGGTCCTCCTGAAGATGGGTACGTACGCCCTGCTCCGGTTCAACTTCACGATGCTGCCGGAGACGGCGCGCGCCTTCGCGCTGCCCATCGCCCTGCTCGCCGTCGCGAGCGTCATCTACGGCGCACTGCTCGCGCTGGCCCAGCAGGACCTCAAGCGCATCGTCGCGTACTCCTCCGTCTCGTCGATGGGGTACGTCATCCTCGGTCTCATCGCCTACACCACCTACGGCGTCGGCGGTGCGACCTTCCAGATGGTCGCCCACGGCCTCATCTCCGGACTGATGTTCATGGCCGTCGGCGTCATCTACAACACGACCCACACGCGCATGGTGTCGGACATGTCCGGCATCGCCGACCGGATGCCCGTCACGGCGGGCATCTTCGTCGCCGGCGCGTTCGGCTACATGGGCCTGCCGCTCATGGCCGGCTTCGCGGCCGAGTTCTTCATCTTCAAGGGCGCGTTCGAGTCCACGGTGATGGAGGCGATGCCGCTGTTCACCGGCGCCGCGATGTTCGGTATCGTCATCGTCGCCGGCTACCTGCTGTTCGCGATGCAGCGGACGCTGTTCGGACCGTTCCGGTTCGACGGCGACTACGACATCACGGAGGCACCGTTCCACGACGTTGCACCCCTCGCGGTGCTGTTGCTTCTGACCATCGTGCTCGGCGTCTCGCCCGACATCTTCTTCACGATGATTCAGGACGCGGTTAACCCGATTCTCGAACTGGGAGGTGCGTTCTAGATGACGCCCCTCCAGTCCGCTCCCCAGTGGTTCGCAACGGCTCCCGCCATCGTGCTCGCGTTGACGGGGCTCGCGCTGCTGCTCATCGACACCATCGACCCCGACTCCACGAACAACGGCCTCCTGGCCGGCACGGCGACGCTCGGCGCGCTCGCCGCCGGCGGCATCGCCGGTTGGTTCCTCATCGGCGGAACCGGCATGGAGTCCACCGGCGGCGCGATTTCGCTGTACGGCGACGCGCTCGTCGTCGACGGGATGAGCCTGTTCTTCACGCTCATCTTCACCAGCGTCGCCGCGATGGTCTCGGTCGCCTCGTACGACTACCTCGCGGACCAGCAGTACCAAGGCGAGTTCTACGCCCTCGTGCTGTTCGCCGCGACCGGCATGACCCTCATGGGGATGTCGAACTCGCTGGCGACCGTCTTCGTCAGCCTCGAACTGGCGTCCCTGCCCTCGTACGCGCTCGTCGCGTTCCTCAAGAAGGACCGCGGCAGCATCGAGGCCGGGCTGAAGTACTTCCTCATCGGCGCGCTGTCGTCGGCGGTGTTCGCGTTCGGTATCAGCCTCGTGTTCGCCGTCACCGGCTCGCTGGTGCTCCCGGAAATCGCCGCGACGCTCGCTGAGGGCACCGAACTGGTCGGCGTCCTCGGCCTCGGCGTGCTGATGATTGCCGGCGGCTTCGCGTTCAAGACCGCCTCCGTCCCGTTCCACTTCTGGGCGCCGGAGGCCTACGAGGGCGCGCCAGCGCCTGTGAGCGCGTTCCTCTCGTCGGCGTCGAAGGCGGCCGGCTTCGCCGTCGCCTTCCGCGTGTTCACCGTCGCGTTCCCCCTCGAAACCGTCACCGCAATCGGCGGCGGGAGCGTCGACTGGTCGCTGCTGTTCGCGGTGCTCGCCGTCGTCACCATGACGCTCGGTAACTTCGCGGCGGCGACGCAGAACAACGTCAAGCGGATGCTCGCGTACTCCTCTATCGGTCACGCGGGGTACGCGCTCATCGGTCTCGCGGCCATCACCACCGACGGCGGTGCCGCGAACGGTGACGTCCTCGGCGCGAGCATGGCTCACCTGTTCGTCTACGGCTTCATGAACACGGGCGCGTTCCTGTTCATCGCCATGGTCGAAAAGTGGGGCCTCGGCCGCACGTTCGAGGACTACAACGGCATCGCGTCGAAGGCACCCATCGCCGCCTCGGCGATGACCGTCTTCATGTTCTCGCTCGCGGGGCTTCCGCCGTTCGGCGGCTTCTTCTCGAAGTACGCCCTGTTCGAGTCGGCCATCGGCTCCGGCTTTTGGTGGCTCGCCGCGGTCGGCGCGGTCAACAGCGCACTGTCGCTGTTCTACTACAGCCGCGTCGTGAAGGCGATGTGGATCGAGGAGCCGTCGAAGCCCCTCGAAATCGGCAGTCAGCCGGTCGGTCTCTACGTGGCGATCGTCTTCGCCGCGGTGGGGACGGTCCTGCTCCTGCCCGGCTTCCAGCCCGTCATCGAGACGGCTCAGACCGTCGCCGCCGCGCTCTTCTGAGCATTTCGGCGGTTCGGTTCAACTCCGTTCGATTTCTTTTATTCCCGCAGTAACTCGCCGAGCGCCGACGCCAACTCCTCGGAGCGCCTGAGCGTCAGGCCGTCGGTCGTGACGAACACGCCCTTGTCGTCTGCGGTCACCCGCGTCAGGTAGCCGTGGTCGAACGCGCGAACGGTGTAGCGGTAGTCACCGAGTTCGGAGCCGCGATAGGCGGTTCGGGCCTGAAACCCGTCGGTCTCGTGTTCGACGAATCCGGTGAGGTCGGCGTCGGCTTCGAGGTCGTTCCGGAGGTATATCTGCTCGCAGCGGTCGTGCGTGAAGTACGTCACGCTCCTGAGGTCGTCGCCGACGACGGTTCGACAGGTTCGGACGAACGACTCGGCTCGCGATTCGGGGAGCAGTTGCGTCTCGAGTTCCATCGTATATGTGTCATAGTATGCCATGACATAATATCATCGCCGGATGGGAGGACGGTAGGGTTTTGCGGCCGGAGTTCGACCGTCCGTGTATGGTACGTCGCCTGGTTCTCGGCTGCGGGTCGCTCGGTGGGGGCCTCGTCGGGCAACTCGCCGGCCGCGGCGGGACGGTGACGGTCGTCACCGACCGACAGGGCCGCGCCGAGGACCTCCGCTCGGACGGCATCGCCGCGCGAGAGGGCGACCCCGCGGACCCGTCGACCTACCCCGACGAGGTGGACCTCGTCGTCGTCGGCGGACAGTCGCCGCAGGGGAATCTCGACGCGGCGCGCGCGGCCCGCGACCACTATCCGGACGCGCCGCTCGTCGTCTACCTCGGCGACGACGCCGCCCCGTCGGTGCGCGCCGACATCTACGACCTCGCCGACGAGGTCATCGACCCGCGCCGAGTGGTCACAGAGCGCATCCTCGACGCCGTCGGCACGTCGCACACGGAGCGGCTGAACCGGCTGATGCGGGTCCTTCGGAACGTCGACGGCAGGCTCGCGGTCGTGATGCACGACAACCCCGACCCCGACGCCATCGCCGCGGCGCTGGCGCTCCAAGCCATCGCCGAGCGGGCGGGCGTCGACGCCGACGTGTGTTACTTCGGAGATATCTCTCACCAGGAGAACCGCGCGCTCGTGAACCTCCTCGAACTGGACCTCCGCGTCCTCGACGAGGTGCCCGCGGACGACGAGTACGCCGGCTTCGCGCTCGTCGACCACTCCCGGCCGGGCGTCAACGACCGCCTGCCGCCGGAGACGACCATCGACGTCGTCATCGACCACCACCCGCCGCGCGCGCCGGTCGAGGCGGCGTACGTCGACCTCAGACGCGGCGTCGGCGCGACGAGCACGCTGCTGGCTGAGTATCTCGAACGGCTCGGTATCGTCCCCGATACGACGGTGGCGACCGCGCTGTTGTTCGGGATTCAGGTCGACACCAACGACTTCACGCGGGAGGTGTCGACCGCCGACTTCGAGGCCGCCGCCTTCCTCATCCCGCACGTCGACGTGGACCTGCTCGAACGGGTCGAGACGCCGAGTCTGACCTCCGAGACGATGGAGACGCTCGCGCGCGCCGTCTCGAACCGCGACGTTCGGGGGAACGTCCTCACGACGAACGTCGGTGACATCCGCGAGCGGGACGCGCTCGCGCAGGCGGCCGACCACCTCCTCGGGATGGAGGGCGTCGAGGTGACGGTCGTCTACGGCCTGATGGACGGGACGGTCTACGTCTCCGGTCGCGCCCGCGGAGCGCGGGTCGACCTCGGTGAGGCGTTCCGGGAGGCGCTCGGCTCCATCGGGAGCGCCGGCGGCCACGCCGACATGGCGGGCGCACAGATTCCGCTCGGCATCCTCGACGACGTGGGCGACGACTCTCGGGAGTCGCTCGCGACCATCGTCACCGACATCGTCGCCGGACGGGTGTTCGAGACGCTCGAACACGCGACGCCGACGCCGAGTCTGGACACCGACGTGGCCTTCGAGTACCCGTTAGATGAGTGAGCGCCCACACGTTTTTGCCGACGGTGGCCCTATCAGGTGGGAGATGACTACTAAAGCGACCGTCAAGGAGTACATGACGCGCGAGGTCCAGACCGTCTCTCCGACCGACACGGTCGCGGACGTCGCCCAACGCATCGCGGAGAGCGACGGACACAACGGGTTCCCCGTCTGCGACGGACGCAAGGCCGAGGGCTTCGTCACGGCCCGCGATATCCTCCTGTCGGCGGACGACGCGCCCATCGAGACGGTGATGGCGACGGACCTCGTCGTCGCTCATCCCGAGATGGACGTGAACGACGCCGCCCGCGTCATCCTCCGGTCGGGCATCCAGAAACTCCCGGTGGTCGACGACGCGGGTAACCTCGTCGGCATCATCTCGAACACCGATGTCATCCGGAGCCAAATCGAGCGCGCGACGCCCGAGAAGGTGGGCAAACTCATGCGAACGCTCGAACAGATTCACGGCATCACGGTCCACCAAGAGCGCCGCACGGTCTCGCTTTCGGCCCTCATCCCCACGCAGGCCCGCGTCTACGCCGACGAACTCGACGGTCGCCGGTACGAACTCGAACGCGGCCTCGCCGAACCGCTCGTCGTCATCGACAACAACGGGACGCTGCTCCTCGCGGACGGCCACCACCGCGTCCTCGCGGCCGACCGCATCGGCATCGAGGAGATGGACGCCTACGTCATCGTCGTCGACGACCCCGTCGAACTCGGGATGCAGCGGACCGCCGAAAAGGAGGGCCTCAGTTCCATCTCGGACATCGACATCGTCGACTACGCCCGACACCCGCTTGTCGAGACGACCCGTCGACTCCAGTAGCCCGGCGTCAGCCGTCCACGTCGTACTCGGCTTTCCACGCGTCGACGGTCTCGCGCGCCTCGGCTTCCGACTCGAACCGCTCGCCCTCGTAGCCGCGGCCCTCGGCGGACTGGTAGAGCCGGTCGACTCTGACGTGCCACGCGTTCGGCCCGCGTCGGAGCCGAATGGTCGCGTGACCGTCGCTCCGCTCCCACTCCACGATGCGGTCGTCCCGACGGACTTCCGTCCAGCTCATGCCGGTGAGTGGCGGCGAAGCCCGAAGTGTCTACCCATCCACCGGCGTCGAGGCGTCGGCCATCGCCGCGGCCGCCGGGCGCGTCTCCGCACCGCACCCCGGACAGACCGCGTACCCGAGTCGGTCGTAGGGAACCTCCGGCGACGGGCGCTCCAGCCCACACTCCTCGCACGTGAAGTACGAGACCCATTCGAAGGACATACTGACACGCAGGCGTGTCAACGTATTAATTAATCACCGCTTACTGTCCGAGACGGACGGTATCGGTGTGGTTATTCCACGCCGCGCCAACGGAGGAGACGATGACAGTCGAGAACCCGCGGCGGGCGCTCGGGGTGGTGTTTCTCATCGTCTTCGTCGACCTCCTCGGGTTCGGTATCCTCATCCCGGTGATTCCGCTGTACGCCCTCTCGTTCGGCGCGACGGAGTTCGTCGGGAGCCTGCTCATCGCCTCCTACTCGGCGATGCAGTTCCTCGCCGCGCCGCTTTTGGGTCGCCTCTCGGACTCCCGCGGTCGGCGGCCCGTGCTGCTCCTGTCGCTCACGGGGAGCGTTCTGGCGTGGCTCCTGTTCGGCGTCGCCGGGTCGCTCGCGGTGTTGTTCGCCGCGCGGATGCTCGCGGGCGCGATGGGCGGCAACATCGCCACGGCGCAGGCGTACATCGCCGACATCACCGCCGCGGACGACCGGGCGAAGGGGCTCGGCCTCCTCGGGGCCGCCTTCGGCCTCGGCTTCGTGTTCGGCCCCGCGCTCGGCGGCTTCTTCGCCAGCGAATCGGTCATCGCGGCCGCGCGGGGCGTGTTGCCCGCGTTCGTCCCCGTCTCGGAGTTCTCGCTGCCGAGTTTCGCCGCCGCGGTCATCACCGGGACGAACCTCGTCGTCGCCTTTTTCGTCCTGCCCGAGTCGCGGCCGCCGGATGCGCACGAGACGCCGGCCTCGGCCGAGCCCCGCGAGTCTCGCGTCCAACAGCTCCTTTCGGCGCTCCGGTCGCCCGGACTGGGCACGCTCGTCGCCTCCTTTTTCCTCGTCTCCTTCGCCTTCTCGGCGCTCGAAAGCCAGTTCATCTTCCTCACCAACGACCAGTACGGCTACGGCGCGACCGAGAACGCGGTGCTTCTCACCTACGTCGGCGTCGTCCTCGCGGTCGTCCAGGGCGGCCTCGTCGGCCCGCTCACCGACCGCTTCGGGGAGTACCGACTGGCGGTCGGCGGCGCGGCGATTCAGGTGCTCACGCTCGCGGCCGTCCCCTTCTCACCGCAACTGGGCGCGTTCGTCCCCGACCTCGGTGCGCTCTTGCCTGTCGGTCCCGTCCTCCCGGCGGGCGTGCTCGCGTTGCTCGTCGTGATGACGCCGCTGTCGTTCGGCAACGCGCTCACGAACGTCTCTTTGAACACGCTCGTCTCCCGCTCGGCGACGGACGACGAGCAGGGCGGCGCGTTCGGTCTCACTCAGAGCGCCGGAAGCCTCGCTCGGACGTTCGGGCCGGCGCTGGCCGGCGGGCTCTACACCGGTGTCGCGTTCTGGACACCGTTCGTCGTCGGCGGCGCGCTGATGGTTCCGATTCTCGTGCTCCTCGGACGGCTGGACCGCGAGGCGGTCACGTCGACGGCGGGGTGAAAAAAAGGAACCCGGGTCGGCGGGCGGGCCAAGTCGGTGAGCGAGTCTTCGATTCTCAGGCGGGCGTCGGGCCGTCCGGGGCCGACGAGTCGTCGTCGGACCGGAACTGCGAGACGAGGTCGAGCGAGTCGTCGGCGCTGCCGAGCAAGAACAGCGAGTAGTACCGGAAGTACGTCACGACGGGCATCTGGACGACCGCGCCGACCGCGATGGTCGCGAGGACGAACAGCACGCCGAGCGCGCCGAAGACGACCAGGCCGACCGTCGAGAACAGCGCGACGTTCGCGGCGTTGAGCGCGAGGAACGCCGCGCCGCCGACGATGGCGAAGGGGATGGCGACGACGAGCACGGCGAGGAGCGCCGCGATGCCGACAGCGATGCTCGCGAGGATGCCGAGGATGAACCGGACGATGACGTACAGGCCGAACTCGGAGAGTTCGGCGCGGAACACCGGCACGACCCGTCCCCACGACGACAGGAGCGCGCGGTCTTCGGCTATCATCGTCGGGACGACGAAGTCGGTCGTCAACTGCATGACGATGGCGACGACGAGCAGTAGCGCGATGGCGAGGAAGACGAGCGGGATGGCGAGGAGGCCAACCGCGGGCGTGACCGCGACGGAACCGAGAAGCACCGCCGCGATCGGGAGCAGGATGACCGCGAGGACGGCGACGAACAGCCCGGCCTGAAAGCCGAACAGCCTGACGCCGAGCCAGAAGCGCTCGCGGAACGGCTTGCGGATGCGCACGTCTTTCGTGACGACGGCGTCCACGAGGACGAACTGCATCACGGAGCCGACGAACATCCACACGAGCCAGAGGACGATACCGACCGCCACGAGCGCGATGACCGCGGCGAAGACGTTTTCGGGCGTCACGAACCCGGGGAGCGAATCGGTCGGGATGTCGGTCGAGCCGCCTCCGGTGGGGGTGGTCGTGCCGGTGTTGCTTCCGGCACCGCCGCTCCCGCCGAGACCACCGACGAAGAGGGCGATGAATGCGAGGCGCGCCCATCGACCCGCGTCGAACGGGAGGAGGAGCGACGTCGTGGCGTCACGAGCGTCGTCGAGGGCGTCGATTGCTTTCCAACTCATGGCCGACAATGCGACGCCCCGCGAGATAAAGCTGTTCGAGCGCTAAGGTGTCTCTCGCACGCCGGTCGCGTCTACCGCCCGGAAGCGCCACCCATCGGCGTCGTCCGCGGGGCGTTCACACCGCGGGGCCGAGCCGACACCCTCAGGGGAGTCCGGTTCGAACGCTCGCGGTACATGGTAGGTGTCGAAACCGCGCTTCGCCTCGGCGGCGGTCTGGTGTTGTTGCTCGCGAACGCCTTCTTCGTCGTCTCCGAGTTCGCGATGACGCGCGTCCCGCAGTTCGACGAGTCCGCTTTCGAGGGCTCCCGCGGGCTCGAACTCGCGTGGGAGATGACGGAGCGACTCGAAGTGTATCTCTCGGGCTGTCAGGTCGGGATTACCATCGCCAGCGTCGGCCTCGGCGTCGTCGCTGAACCCGCGGTCGCGGCCACGTTCGACGCGGTCCTCGGCGGCGGCGGGGCGGCGGGCTCCCACACGTCGCTTTCGGTCGGGCTGGCGCTCGTCGTCATCAACCTCTCGCACGTCGTCCTCGGCGAGCAGGTGCCGACGTACCTCGGCGTCGAGCGCTCCCGCACGGTGGCGAAGTACACCGCGCCCGTCCTCTACGGCTGGACGAAGCTGATGTACCCGGTCATCGTCGTCGCCGACTGGCTGGCGAAACGCCTGCTGTCGCTCGTCGGCGTCGAGATAACCCGCTCGTGGCAGGAAGCCGAACTCGACGACGAGGACGGCGACGGCTCCGCGGGTGAGGGCACCCGGCTCACGCGCGGCGAGGTCCGCAGCCAGATGGGGGACGTGCTCTCACAGGGTTCGCTCCCCGAGGACCGCCGCGAGGAAGTGCTCAACGCGCTCCGAATCGGTGAGTTGCCCGTCCGCGACGTGATGGTCCCCGCCGACCACGTCGTCGCGCTCTCGGCCGACGCGACCACCGACGAGAGCCTCGAACGCGTCCGGTCGAACCCCCAGCACTCGCGGTTCCCGCTCGTCGGGGACTCGCTGGACGACGTGCGGGGCGTCGTCTACGCGCCGACGGTGCTCTCGAACATCGACCGCCTCCAGTCGGGCGACCGCCGCCTCGACGACATCGCCGCGCCCCCGCTTTCGGTCCCCTCGGACCTCTCGGTCAGCGACCTCATCGACCGCTTTCAGGAGGAGAATCAGGAACTCGCCATGGTCCGCGACCCCGAAAGCGGCTCCGTGGTCGGCCTCGTGACCGCCTCCGACGCCTTCGAATCCATCACCGGCCAGCTCTACGACCCGCTGGACCTCGGGGCGTAGGACGCCCGCGGACCGGGGTGGGCCGGCCGGTGGTCCGCGACCCGCCGCGCTCGCGGACCGCCCACGCTTTTCCCCCGGCGCTCGTATCGACTCGCATGACGCCCTTCGAACGACGGACCCGCGCCTGTCAGGAGCGACTGACCGACGTGGACGCCGACGCGACCGTGCTGTTCCCCAGCCGAAACCTGCTGTACCTCTCGGGCTTCGACGAGGAACCCGCAGAGCGCCACCTGCTTCTGTTCGTCCCTCGCGAGGGCGCGCCGGCGTTCCTCGTCCCCGACCTCTACGAGACGCAGGTCCGCGCCGAGTCGTGGGTCGCTGACGTGCGAACGTGGAGCGACGACGACGACCCGCGGGACGCCCTCGCGGACATCGTCTCGGACCTCGGCCTCGCCGGCGGCCGCGTCCTCGTCGACGACACGATGTGGGCGCGCTTCTCGCAGGACCTCCGGGCGGCGCTCCCCGACGCCGACTTCGGCCTCGCGAGCGAGGTCGTCGCGCCGCTGCGCGCGCGGAAGGACGACGCCGAACTCGACGCGCTCCGCCGCGCCGGGGCGACCGTCGACCGCGCGGTCGAGCGCGTCCGCGACATGGGCGCGGACGCCGTCGGCATGACCGAGAACGAACTCGCCGCGGAAATCGAGCGCCACCTCGCGGACGAGGGCGGCGAGGGGATTCCCTTCGGCCCGCTCGTCGGGTCAGGTCCCAACGGCGCGATGCCCCACCACAGCCACGGCGACCGCGTCATCGAGTCGGGCGACCCGGTCGTCCTCGACTTCGGGACCGTCGTCGACCACTACCCGAGCGACCAGACCCGAACCGTCGTCTTCGCCGGCGAACCGCCCGCGGAGTTCGCTGAGGTCCACGGCGTCGTACAGGCCGCCCGGACCGCCGCCGTCGAGACCGTCGAACCGGGCGTCGCCGCCGGCGACGTCGACCGCGCGGCCCGCGAGGTCATCGAGGAGGCGGGCTACGGCGACCGATTCATCCACCGGACCGGCCACGGCGTCGGTCTCGACGTACACGAGGAGCCGTACATCGTCGCCGGGAGCGACCGCGAACTCGAAGTCGGGAACGTCTTCAGCGTCGAACCGGGCGTCTATCTCCCCGACGAGTTCGGCGTCCGAATCGAGGACCTCGTCGTCGTCACCGACGACGGCGCGGAACTCCTGAACGACACCGACCGCGGCTGGCGCTGCTGACCGGCCACCGGTAACGTGACCTGGAACTATTAACTTCCTGACCACCGTAGCGGGCGTATGGTCTCCCGACAGACGCTCGTCGTCACCGGGTTCGTCCTCGCCGCCCTCCCCGCCGCCTATCTCGTCGAGCTAGCCACCGGACAGTTCGTCCTCTCGTTTTTCGCGCTCCTCGGCGTCGGCGTCGGCGCGCCGTCGCTCGTCAACGACTACCTCGATAGTCGCGAGCGCGACGAAAACGGGGTCTGAGTCCGAATCCCGAAAAAATCAGTACCGTAGTCGATACCGACGCGTTGGCCGTTACTCGTCGTCTTCGTCGGCGGCCGCGTCGTCAGTCGCACCGTCGTCAGCCGCGCCGCCGTCGCCGGACGGCTCGACGTTGCCGATGATGGCGTCGATGTCGGCGTGTTCGTACAGCAGGTCGCGCATCCGGTTGACCGTGCGCTCGTCGCGGGTGCGGCCCGTGCTGACGATGTCCTCGGCGCGGTCGGTCACGGAGAGCGTGTCGCCGTTGACGAGGAGCACCGGGACGCCTTTCTCTTCGGCCTTGCCGATGACGGCCCCGACGGGTCGGTGGCCGCCGGTGAGGATGATGCATTTGACGCCGGGGGCTTCGAGCGCGGCGCGCTGGATGTTCGCGCGGTCGCCGCCGGTGATGACCGCGGCGTTCTTCGTGCGGCGGAAGTAGCGGAGCGCCGCGTCGCCGCCCATCGCGCCGACGAGGAAGCGCTCGACGAAGGCGTCGGTCGGCGCGTCGGTCGCGAGGTCCGCGCCGAGTTCGTTGGCGAGTTCCTCGACAGTGACGCCCGCGAGGTCCTTTTCGGTCGGGACGACGCCGAGGACGGGAACGCCGCGGGCTTCGAGGAACGGCGCGACCTCGGTTTCGAGTTCGTCGTAGGCGGAATCGCTCACGCGGTTGAAGACGACGCCCGCGAGGCGGTCGGGGCCGATGTCTTCGACCGCCGCGACCACGTCGTCGAGGTCGCTCGGGTGCTGGTAGTCGGCGACGAGGACGACTTCGGCGTCGAGGAGGTCCGCCACGTCGCCGTCGGTGAGGTCCACGATGCCGCCGGTGCGGTAGGAGCCGCCGCCCTCGACGAGCATCAGGTCCTTGCCGGCCGAGATGTCCTCGAAGTGGTGGGAGATGACCTCCGAAAGCTCCTCGGCGTTCTCCTTGCCGCGGACCGCGCCCTGGATGAACGTCGGGGAGTAGACGACGGGTTCGAGCTGGTGCATCTCCGCGTCGATGTCGAGCAGTTCGCGGGCGAGCATCGGGTCCTCGTCGAGCGTCTTGCCGGTGCTGGACTGGAGGCGGGTGCCCTTGGGCTTCATGTAGCCCACGTCCAGTCCGCGCTCCGTGGCGAGGACGCCGAGTGCGAGCGTGATTGCGGTCTTCCCGGTGCTTTCTCCGGTCGAGGTGACGAGTACCGTGTTCATTGTTGAGTGATAGGGTGGTGAAGTGTTTAAAGTTCGTCCGGGTCGACGGTGAGTCGAACGTCGACGGCCTTCACGCCGTCCGGCAGCGCGACGAGCGGGTTGATGTCGAGTTCGAGGATGGCCGGGAAGTCGGTGACGAGCTGGGAGAGTCGCTGGATGGTCTCCGTGATACCGCCGATGTCCACCGGGTCGTTACCGCGGGCACCGCGGAGCATCGGCGCGGCGTCGATTTCCTTCGTCATGTCTTCCGCTTCCGTCTCGGAGACGGGCGCGACGCGGAACGTCGTGTCCTCGAGGATTTCCACGAAGATGCCGCCGAGGCCGAACATCATGAGCGGGCCGAACTGCGGGTCGCGGTTCATGCCGACGATGGTCTCGACGCCGTCGTCGAGGTTCACCATCTCTTGGACCTGCACGCCGAGGATGTTGGCGTCGGGCTGGTAGTTCTTCGCGCGGGTGATGAGGTCCTCGTAGGCGTCGTAGACGTCCTCGTTTTCGACGCCGACCTTGACGCCGCCGATGTCGGACTTGTGGAGGATGTCCGGGCTGACGATTTTCATCACGACGTTGCCGTCGATGTCCTCCGCGACTTCGAGCGCGTCGGCGGGGTCGTCGACGATGTCGCCGGCCGGCGTCTCGATGCCGTAGGCGTCGAGCAGTTCCATCGCTTCGACGCCGAGGCGAGTCTCGTCGCGGTCCTTGACCGTTTCGAGGATTTCCCGGGCGCGCTCGCGGTCCACGTCGAACTCGGTGGGCGCGTCGTACTCGCGCTGGCGGATGTCGGCGTACTCCGAGAGCGCTTCGAGGCCGTCGACGGCGCGCGAGGGGTCGAAGTAGTTCGGGATGCCGGCGTCTTTCATCACGTCGGAGGCGGCATCGACGCGCTCGCCGCCCATGAAGCAGGCGGCGATGGGTTTGTCGTACTCCTGTTGGAGTTCGACGGTGTCGGCGGCGAGTTGGTTGTAGTCGAGGACGGCCGTCGGACAGGTCAAGACGAGCGCCATGCCGACGTTGTCGTCGGCGAGCGCCACGTCGAGGGCCTCCTTGAACCGGGCGTTGTCGGCGTCACCGACGATGTCGACCGGGTTGTAGATGTTCCCCTCGGCGGGGAGCGACTCGGAGAACGCTTCGAGCGTCTCGTCGGTGAAGTCGGCCATCTGGAGTTCCGACTCGCCGATGGCGTCGGTCGTCATGACGCCGGGGCCGCCGGCGTTCGTGATGACGGCCACGTCCTTGTTCTCGGGGAGCGGCTGGTCGCCCAGCACGCGGGCGGTGTCGAACAGGTGCTGGACGGAGTCCGCGCGGATGACGCCCGCCTGTTCGAGGCCGGCCTCGTAGGCGGCGTCGGAGCCGGCGATGGTGCCGGTGTGCGAGGAGGCTGCCTGCGCGCCGGCGTCGGTCTTGCCGGACTTGACGAGGACGATGGGCGTGTCCTTCGTCACGTCGCGGGCGGAGTCGATGAACTCGCGACCCGCCGAGATGCCTTCGAGGTAGCCGATGATGACCTCGGTGTCGGGGTCGTCGTTCCACGCCTCGATGAAGTCGGCCTCGTCGAGGACGGCCTTGTTACCCAAAGAGACGATGTCCTTGAAGCCGATGTCCTCGTCGTTAGCCCAGTCGATGACGGCCGTGATGAACGCGCCCGACTGGCTCATGAAGGACATGTTGCCGTCGAGGGCCATGTCGGGGCCGAACGTCGCGTTCATGCCCACGTCCGTGTTCATGATGCCCAGACTGTTCGGGCCGACGACGTTGAGGTCGTACTCCTCCGCGATGTCGCGGAGTTCCTGCTCGCGGGCGGCACCCTCGCTGCCCGTCTCGCCGAAGCCGGCGGTGATGACGACCACGTTCTGGATGTCCGCCTCCCCGGCGGACTTCATCGCCGGCAGGACGACCTTCGGAGGGACGACGATGACCGCGAGGTCGGCGTCCGTCTCGCCGACGTCGCCGTAGCACTGGAGGCCGAACAGTTCGTCGTACTTGGGGTTGACCGGAACGACCTCACCGTCGAACTCGTCGATGAGGTTGTCCATGATTGCCCGCCCGATTGCTCCTTCGCGCTCGGTCGCACCGACCACCGCGATTCGGTTCGGCGCGAACAATTCGGATAGCTCTCCCATTGGTTGTTGATTCCCGTCATTGACTGATAAACTCGGTGGTGTGGGCGCTCTCACGGCCTTTGGTGGCACGATACAGTAGCGCAATTAATCGGGAGGGTTCGTGATTTATACCACAGAATTGGGCCGAATACGCTCGTCAAGTGGGGGGTATCGACGCCGGCCCGTGGCGGCCAAACATATAACTCCGTTGCCTGAAAACGACGGGCCATGTCCCCACCACCGGACGACACGCCACTCCACCGGACCGCGGGCGCGAAAGTCGCCGTCGCGGTGTTCCTCGCGCTGACGCTCGCCTACGCGCTTCTCATCGCCCAGCAAGTCCTCGCGTGGGTGTTTCTCGTCGTCATCGTCGTCGTCATCTGGTACGCCGCCAGACTCGTCGTCGCCATGGAGGAAATCGCGACGCAGCTCGGCCGTCTCGCCGACGAACGCACCGGTTCTCGCGGCCGGGGCGACGAATCAAGCTGAGATTAAATCACGGCCGACGCGCTCGAACCAGAGACCGTCTCGCCCGCGAGTCGGCCGGTCGAGAAATCAAAGATCAACCGATAGAATCGCCAGTTCGTCCGTTTTCCCCGAGTATCGGAGAAACCGGAGGGTTCCGATTACGAGATGGTTTTATTCACGGTTCTTGTATTCTTAACTAACTTCGGGGAGCGCGACGTTCCACCCGCAACAATGTACCCGTTACAAGTCACGCTGACCGAGTCCATCGCAGAGTTGACCAACGCCGTGCTCGCGTTCGTCCCGCGGCTCGTGGGCGCGCTGTTGATTCTCATCGTCGGCTGGTTCATCGGCAGCATCGCGGCCCGGCTCATCACGCGGGTCGCCGACCGCGTCGAAGTCGACAAGGCCGTGTTGGCGACGCCCGTCGGGAAGATTCTCGGCGGGACCGAAAAGGCCGTCTCGGGCGCGTTCGGGACGCTCGGCAAGTGGTTCGTCTACGCTATCGCCGTGCTCGCGGCCGCCGACGTGCTCGCGGTCGACCTGTTTTCCGAATGGGTCTCGACCGCGGCGTCGTACGCGCCGTCGTTCGTGGCCGGCCTGCTCGTCATCGTCCTCGGATTCGTCGTCGCCGACTTCATCGGTGACGCCATCACCCGGACCCGCGCGGCGACCGAGACGCCGTACACGAGCGTCTTCGCGGTCGGCACCCGGATGTTCCTCTACTTCACCGCCGTCGTCATCGGTCTGAGCACGATGGGCATCGACGTGGCCATCCTGTTCACCATCGCGCAGGCGTTCGCGTGGGGCATCGCCGCGGCCCTCGCCATCGGCGTCGGCGGCGCGGTCGCCTTCGGCGCGCGCGACTACGTCTCGGCCAACGTCGAGCGCTGGATGGGGTCGGCCCGCTCCGTCGCGGCCACCCCCGTCTCCCCGATGGGCGGCGACACCGACTCACCCGAGGGCGCGTCGCCGGCCGACGACTGACCGCAGAGTCCCGATATATCAGAATATCTATCTCATCTTCCTGTCGGAGTTTTTGGCCCATCTAAACTGTCTGAGGCTTGCTACCCGCAACTCAAATATTTAGGCGAGCCAAAAATATCTGGTATATGATAATACTTATCGGCGCCGAGTGGCTACGTTCGGTATGGACCAGTTTGCCGCTCTCACGTTCGTCTTTCTCGCGGGGCTCGTCACGGCCATCGCGACCGGGGTCGGCGCGATTCCGTTCTTCTTCGTCTCGGACGTGAGCGACCGCTGGAACGTGGCGCTGTGGGGCGTCGCCTCGGGCATCATGGTGTCGGCGTCGCTGTTCGGCCTCGTCTTCGAGGGACTCGCGAACGGGACGCCGCTCCAACTCGGCATCGGAATGCTCGCCGGCGTCGCGCTCGTCCTCGTCGCCCACCACGTCATCGAGGGCGCGGAGGTCAACCCCAAGCAGTACGAGGAGGCCGACTTCCGCAAACTGCTGTTGATTCTCGGCATCCTCACCGTCCACAGCTTTCCCGAGGGCGTCGCCGTCGGCGTCTCGTTTGCCGACCTCGGCCTCGACGGCGGCTTCCAGCTGTTCGGCTTCGTCGTCCCGCTGCTCGCGGTGTTCATGACTATCGCCATCTCGATTCACAACGTCCCCGAGGGGCTGGCCATCTCCATCCCGCTGCGGTCGATGAACGTCTCGAACTGGAAGCTCGTCTGGTGGGCCATCTTCTCCAGTCTGCCCCAGCCCATCGGCGCGGTCATCGCGTTCTACTTCGTCCGCATCGCCCGGGAGTTCCTCCCGTTCGGCTTCGGCTTCGCGGCGGGCGCGATGGTGTTTCTCGTCCTCACGGAGTTCATCCCCGAGGCGCTCGAACTCGGAAAGCGCCTCCCGCGCGGCGGCCGGGTCGAACTGCTCGCCGGCCTCGTCGCCGGCTTCGCCGTCATGGTCCCGCTGGCGTTCATCTGAGCGCGGCGGACCCGCCACGACGGCCCAGACGCGTGGCTCTCGCTTTCGACTCGGAACGACAGAGAAAACTGTGAACCGCGAGCCGCGAACGCGGCTTAGTGCGAGTGACCGAGCGCGTCCGACAGCGGAACGCCGAAGCGCTCCTCGAACAGCTCTTCCATCTGTTCGTTGATTTCAGCGATGTCGGCCGGCGCGCCGCCCTCGCTGTGGTGCGCGACGACGTGTGCCTGCTGTGCGAACGCCTGCACGACCACGTCGGCGACGACGTCGGTCGGGTCTTCGCCCTGCTCCGCGAAGATGTCGACGAGGCCCGCGGGGAGTTCCAGCGCTTCGGTGTCTCCGCCCGGTCCCTCGATGGTGTACGTCTCAGTTTCGACCATGCCACCACGTGGGGTCGGCCGCGGGTTAAGGCTTGAGTTTGCGGGCGCGCCGGACGCCCTCGGGGAGCGCTCCGAGCACACCCGTGAGCCACGGTTGCCGCGCTGCGCGTCGCGGCGCGGTCGCGCGTCTCCGCCTCAGTCGGTCCGCGGAATCGCAACCGTCCCCGCCGCGAAGAAGACGACCGCGAGGGCCGCGAGAACCGCGAGGTTGGTGAGCCAGTCGCCGCCGCCGTAGGTGAGCGCCCGGACGCCGCGGGCGAAGTACGTGAGCGGCGAGAGATTCAGCGCGGGGACGAACCACGCCGGGAGCAGGTCGGGCGTCACGAACGTCTCCGAGAGGAACAACAGGGGCAGCGCGATGGCGTTGCTCGCGGCGATGACGCCGTCCTGCGAGTCCGCGACGCTCCCGATGACGGCCCCGAGGCCGCAAAACAGCGTCACGCCGAGCGCGACGAAGGGGACGATTGCGAGCGTCGCGGGCGTCAGCGGAATCGACGCGCCCGTCACGAGCGCCGACAGCGCGAGGAGCAACAGCGCCGCGAGGCCGATGACGACGACGTTGACGAGCGAGTGCGCGAGGAGCCACTCAGCGCGCGACAGCGGCGTCGTCGCCAGCTTCTCGAAGCGACTCCCCTCGCGGTGGCGCGCGATGGTGCTGCCGACCCGCGACAGCGGGGTGAACAGCACGACGACCGCGAGGTAGCCGGCGATGTAGTACTCCTTCGGCTCGGCGAACAGGCCGCCGCCGGTCGGCTGGGTCTGCACGAGCGCCCCGAAGATGACGACGATGATGGCGGGGAAGAAGAACGTGAAGAAGACCGCCGTCCGCCGCCGGAGGAACGAGTGCCACGAGGCGACGAACTCCGAGCGGACGCGGGCGGCGAGGCTCATCTGTCACCTCCGACCGCGGCGGCCGCGGCGGGACGGGCCGCCTCGAACTGCTCGCCGGTCAAAGAGAGGTAGACCTCTTCGAGGCCGGGCTGTTTCCAGACGAGCGACTCGTAGACGACGCCCGCGTCGTCGAAGGCGGCGACCACGTCGCCGATGTCGCGCGGGCCGACGCCGTGGACGGTGATGCCGTCGCCCGACACCGTCGCGTCGAGCGCGGCCGGGAGCGACACCGAGCCGAGGGCCGCGTCGGCATCGGCGTCGCCGTCGGTTCGGACGACGAGGCGGCTCTCGCCGCCGTACTCGGTGACGAGGGCGTCCGGCTGGCCGACCGTGACGAGTTCGCCCGCGTTGAGCAGGCCCACGCGGTCGGCGAGGCGCTCTATCTCCGCCATGGAGTGGCTGGTGAGAAACACCGTCGTCCCGCCGGCGGCGAGGTCTTCGACGAGTCCCCACAGCGACCGGCGGCCCGCCGGGTCGATGCCGGTGGTCGGCTCGTCCAAGAACAGCACGTCGGGGTCGTTGACGAGCGTCAGCGCGATGCAGGCGCGGCGCTGTTGGCCGCCCGAGAGGTTCTCGTACCACGTGTCGGCGGCGTCTGCGAGGCCGACCTCGTCGAGCACCGCGTCGGGGTCGCGGGCGTCGTCGTACAGCCCCGCGTAGTAGGCCACGAGTTCGCGGGCGGTGAGCCGACCCGCGGGCCGGAACTCCTGCGGGAGGACGCCGAGGCGCTGGCGGTCCACCTCGGTCGGGTCGCGTCCGAGGATGGCCGCCGACCCCGAGTCAACCGCGGTCGTGCCCGTGAGGGCGCGAACCAGCGTCGTCTTCCCCGCGCCGTTCGGACCGATGAGGCCGAAGACCTCCCCCGCGGCGACCGACAGGGAGACGCCCGAGAGCGCCTCCACGTCGCCGTAGGACTTCCTGAGGCCGTCGGCGGCGAGTACCTCGTCCATGTCGTACCCGTCGTCACTATCGGGTGGTAAGAGATTCGGAATCGCCGCTCGATTCGAGTCGCGGGGCCGGCGGACGAGCGCGGGGCCCTAACCGACCCGACCGCAGCAAGCCTTACTCCGCTCGCGCTGTACTACGTTGACATGAACGGGTCCCGACGCGAGTTCCTCGCCGCGACCGGCGCGGCTCTCTTGGGCGGCTTCGCGGGCTGTGCGAGCGCACCGACCGACGACGCCGGAGCGACGACCGACAGCGACGCGACGACCGGCGAGACCGACGGCTCGACCGCGACCGCAGATTCCGGGGGCGGCGGCTCGCTCGCGGGCCTCGAAGTCGCCTACGAGACGGTGGCGACCGGGTTCGCCTCGCCGGTCGACGTGGCCATCCCCGAGGCGTTCGGCGGGAGCCGACGGTTCGTCGTCGACCAGCCCGGTCGAATCTGGTTGCACGACGACTCTGGACTGCGAAGCGAATCGTATCTCGACATCACCGACCGCGTCGTCGACGTCGGCGGCTACGACGAGCGCGGCTTCCTCGGCGTCGCTTTCCACCCCGAGTTCTCCGACAACGGGCGGCTCTACCTCCGGTACAGCGCCCCGCGGCGACCGGGAACGCCCTCCGACGACAGCCACACGTTCGTCTTGAGCGAACTGACGGTCGACCCCGAAGCGACGACCGTCTCGGCCGACGCCGAGCGGACGCTGCTCGAACTCCCGCAACCCCAGTCGAACCACAACGCCGGAGCCGTCGCGTTCGGCCCGGACGGCTATCTCTACGTCGCCACGGGCGACGGCGGCGGCGCGAACGACGAGGGGCGCGGCCACGTCGACGACTGGTACGACGCCGTGCCGGGCGGCAACGGACAGGACGTGACCGAGAACCTCCTCGGGAGCGTCCTCCGCATCGACGTGGACTCGACCGGCGGCGTCTCGGGCGACGACGACCGGCCCTACGGAATCCCCGAGGATAACCCGCTCGTCGGCTCCGACGGCCGCGACGAGCAGTACGCGTGGGGGTTCAGAAACCCGTGGCGGCTCTCGTTCGACGGCGAGGACTGCTACGTCGCCGACGTGGGACAGGGCGCGTGGGAGGAGGTGAACCTCTTGGAGCGCGGCGGCAACTACGGCTGGAACGTCCGCGAGGGCGCACACTGCTTTCGCGCGGGCAACTGCCCGACCGAGACGCCCGACGGCGCGCCGCTCATCGACCCGGTGCTGGAGTACCCCCACAGCGGCGACGGGCCGTCCGGGGTGGCCGTCATCGGCGGCCACGTCTACCGCGGCGAGGCGATTCCGGACCTCTCGGGCGCGTACGTCTTCGCCGACTGGCAGTCCGAGGGCAGACTGTTCGCCGCCCGCCCGAGCGAGTCGCGCCCGTGGGACATCGCGGAGCTACCCGTGACGGACCGCGACGACGGCGGGACGAACGTCCTCGCGTTCGGCCGCGACCCCGACGGCGAACTGTACGTCTGCACCAGCGACCGAGGGGTCGTGACCGGGTCGTCGGGCGCGCTGAACCGGCTGTCCGGGGTGTGACGGCCCGAGTCGAGAACTCAAATCACACTCTGCTCAGGCGTCGCCGTCGACGTTGACCCGCCTGCCGGTCGTCGCTGACTCGTAGGCCGCCTCGGTCAGCGCGGTCACCCGCAGGGCGTCCTCGGCCGGGATGGCGAGGTCGGCTTCGTCGCGCGCGGCGTCCACGAAGTTCCGGAGCTTCTTCCGGGTCAGCTCCTCGAAGTCGGGCGTCGGCGGCGCGGCGGTGTAGGTCGTTCCGCTCTCCGTCACCTCGATGGTCTCGCCGTCGAAGGCGACCATCCCCTCGGTTCCGATGACGCGGAGCGACTCGCCCGGCTCGGGGACGCTCTGTCCGTCGCCGGAGACGCCCACGCTCGCGGTGAGGCGGTCGCCGTCGCGGTCGAGGACGACCGCGAGCGCCGAGTTCACGTCCACGTCGTGGCCGCGGTGGTCGACCGCCGCGGCGACCGTCACCGGCTTCGAGCGCGTCACCCAGAGCATCGCGTCGAGGAGGTGCGACCCCGAGTCGTACAGTTGGCCGCCGCCCGACAGCGACGGGTCGCCGCGCCACTCGTCTTTCGTCCAGCGAATCCACTCCTGTTCGAGGTGGCAGACCACCATGTGCGGGTCGCCGATGCGGCCGCTGTCGACGACGCGCCGGAGTTCGTGGAACCGCGGGTCGAAGTGGCGCTGGTAGCCGACCGCGAGGGTGAGGCCGCGGTCCTCGGCGCGGTCGATGAGCGCCCGCGCGCCGCCGAGGTCGGTCACCATCGGTTTTTCGAGGTGGACGTGGAGGTCGGCGTCGAGCGCGTCGAGCGCCTGGTCGAAGTGCTCGGTGTGCGGCGAGGCGATGGTCACCGCGTCGAGGAACTCGGCGTCCAGCAGTTCCGCGGCCGTCTCGTAGGTCGGCACGTCGAACTCGCCTCCGAACCGCTCGCGCACCTCGTCGTCGGGGTCGACGCCGGCGACGACGCGCACTCCCTCCAGTTCGTTGAGGAGGCGACACTCCAGCATCCCGAGGCTTCCGAGGCCGATACCTGCGACTCTGAACATGGTGTATCAGTCGCGCGGAAGCCGCAAAAGCGTGCGGGCGAGTCGCAAGGGGTTCCCGGGTGGCTCGTGTGGGTCGGCCGTGAACGACGCAGTCCGCCAGCGGTTCGCCGTCGTGCTCGCGTTGGTCGGTGTGGCGCTCCACGTGACTGCCCTCGCCGCGAATCCGTCGCAGGGATTCGTCACCGAGGGATTCGCGGTTCTGTTGCTCGCGCTCGCGGTCGGCGGCGCACCGGTCGCGCGCGACCTGCTCGCGGCGGACGTGGCCCCCGCCGAATCGCCCGACGCCGACGAACAACGCTGAACCGCTCGCCGCTACTCACACGCTTTAGTCGCCGGCCGTCGTGGGGTCTCCCATGAGCCTCGACTATCGACGACTCGGGTCGACCGGCACCCGCGTCTCGGAACTGTGCTTCGGCACGTGGCGATTCGGTCGAAAGAGTAGCGGCGTCTTGGAGACCGACGAGGAGGAAGCCCACGAACTCCTCGACGCGTTCGAGGAGCGCGGCGGGAACTTCATCGACACCGCCAACGTCTACGGGAATCCGAACGGGACCTCCGAGGAGTACATCGGCAACTGGCTGGCCGAGCGCGACCGCGAGGACTACGTGCTCGCCTCGAAGGTGTACTTCCCGTTCGACGAGGACAACCCCAACGGGCGCGGCCTCTCGCGGACCCACATCCGCAACCAAATCGAGGGCACGCTCGACCGACTCGACACCGACTACCTCGACCTCTACTACATCCACCGCTGGGACGAGGAGACGCCCATCGAGGAGACGCTCCGGACGCTCAACGGCCTCGTCGAGGAGGGGAAAGTCAACTACCTCGGCGCATCCACGATGGCCTCGTGGCAACTCACGAAGGCGCTGTGGAAGTCCGACGTCAACGACTACGCCCGGTTCGACGTGACGCAGCCGCTGTTCCACGCCGGCTACTACGAGGACGTGAAAGACTACCTCGACGTGTGCGGCGACCAGGACATCGCGGTCTGTCCGTACTCGCCGCTCGCGGGCGGCTTCCTCACGGGCAAATACGAGCGCGCCGACCCCGACGACCCGACCGAGTACGTCGCGCCCGACGGCGCGCGCGGCTCGTTCGACGAGCGTTTCGACCGGTTCTACGTCTCCGAGCGCGGCTGGAAGGTGCTCGACGAGATTCGCGCCGTCGCCGACGAGGTCGACGCCAGCCCCGCGCAGGTCGCGCTCCGCTGGCTGATGGACTACCCCGAGGCGACGGTCGTCCCCATCGTCGGCGCGCGAACGACCGACCAGCTCGACGAGAACGTCGGCGCGGCCGACGTGGACATCTCGACCGACCAGTGGGAGCGCATCATGAACGCCCGCTACGACGAAGACGGCCGGCGCTGGGGCCACTGAGCGGCCGCCGGCGACTGCGGGCGGTTACGGGCGGCTCGACCGATGCCTGCTTTTTTCACGCGATGCCGAGGTCTCGGAGGAAGTCGCAGACGACGTGGACGTAGAGCACGACCGCGAGGAACGCCGCGAGCGAGCCGAGTCCCGAGAGCGCGAGCGCGCCGACCGCGACGCCGCCGGCGAGGTGGTGGCTCAGGAGGCGTTTGCGGTCGAACTCGGTGTCGAACTCCTCGAACACTCGCTCTTGGTCGAGGAGGCCGACCCGCGGGTTCGTCACCGCGAGCCGCAGGTTCGCCCAGTCGCCGCGCTGGACGCGGGCGATGACGAAGTGGTCGAGGTCGACGAAGACGCTCGCGAACACCGCGCCGGCGACGAGAAGCGGCAGGCTCCCCGGCGGGTCCACGGCGACCGCGGCGACCGCCCCGGCGACCGCGCCGACGGCGGCGTGTTCGAGTGACTTCACGGGTCGCCCCGCTCAGCCGACGTGCGGGCGGACCCGCCGGAGCACGAGGTCCGGGTCGAACTCGTCTTCCGACTTGTCCCAGACGCGCTCGCCGTCGACGATGACGGTGAGGACGCCGTGGTCGCCCGTGACGAGCGCCACGCGGTCGAGTCGGTCGCCGAACTGTTCGAGCAGCGCGTGCTGGAGCGTCTCGGCGCGGTCGAGGAAGCCGCAGGGGACGCAGTATTCGATTTCGACCTGGGTCATACGCGGACGTTCACGGCGCGCGGGTAAAAGCGAGGGGGCGGGTCGTGAGTGTGCCCGCGGGAGCGACCCCGCCTACTTCCCGAAGCCGGGGCGCCACCGGAGGAGCACCACGGTGACGAGGAAGACCAGCGTCGAGAGGTCGTACGAGAGCGTCGTCACGGTCGCCGCGACCGCGGTTCCGCTGCCGAAGACGCTCGTGGCGACCGACGCGAGGACGGGCCACGAACACGAGACGCAGGAGAACAGGCCGACGACGCCGGAGACGGCCGCGCCCGCCGCCTCGACGACCGTGTCGTAGACGAGGAACGCGAGCGCCGCGTAGCCGACCACCCGCGCCGGCATGAGTACGAGGTTGAACAGGTCGCCGCCGTAGACGAGCGCCGGGCCCCATCCCGGCGGGAGGAAGGCGACGCGGACGCCGCTCGCGCCGCCGGGCACGGGCGAGGTGACGAGGCCGCCGGCGACCGCGAGGAGCGCGAAGTAGCCGACAGCGACGGCGGCCGCCTTGCGCTTCGTCGCGGTCGAGGCGGGTGCCACGTCGGTGTCGAACAGGACCCAGAGGCCGACGATGACCCACGCGACGCCGTAGACGGCGTAGCGCGGCGCGCCGACGCTCGCCTCGGTGAAAAGCAGGTAGACGAACGCCAGAATCAGCGTCGTGTTCACGGCGAAGGCGGCGCGGAGCAGACTGGCCCGCGAGGGGCGGGGAAGTGCGGATGCGGTTGCCATGTGTGTGGGTGGTGTCGCAGGCGGTTCTCAGATGGCGAGCGTGTCGACGACGATGGCGAGCAGCAACATCCCGAGGTAGGCGTTCGAGGCGTGGAACGCCCGGAAGGCGGCGGTGTCGTCGCGCTCGTAGTGCAGGCGCACGACGAAGTAGAGGAACGCGCCGCCGAAGAGGATGCTCGTCACGAGGTAGACGACTCCGAGGGCGTCCATGACCGCGAGGCCGGCGGCGGCGACGAGCGTCGCGCCGAGCCACCAGAGGATGTGCTTTCGCGTCTCGGTCTCGCCGCGGACGACGGGCATCATCGGGAAGCCGCCGCGGGCGTAGTCGTCCTTGTAGGCCAGCGCGAGGTTGTAGAAGTGCGCGGGCGTCCACATGAAGATGACCACGGCGAGGACGACGCCGCCGAGGCCGACGTCGCCGGTGACGGCGACCCAGCCGATGAGCGCCGGAAGCGCGCCGGCCGCGCCGCCGATGACGGTGTTCTGGACCGTGTTGGGCTTCAGGATGAGCGTGTAGACGACGCTATAAAAGGCGATGGCGACGACGCCGAGGACGGCCGCGAGCCAGTTGACGGACGCGAACAGCGCCACCGACGCGACCGTCAGGAGCAGACCGAACGCGACCGCGTTGCGGACGGGCACGAGGTCGACCGCGAGCGGCCGGTCGCTGGTCCGTTGCATCCGGCGGTCCACGTCGCGTTCGAGGACGTGGTTGAACGTGCCGGACGCGCCGATAGAGAGGACGCCGCCGCCGAGGGTCGCCGCGATGACTTCGGGCGTGAGGCCGGGCGAGACGGTGCCGGCGAGCGCCATCGCCGCCGACGCGACGAGACAGAGGAGCCACATCAGCCGCGGCTTCATGAGCCGGAAGTACGCGTTGACCGTCGCCTTCGCGCGGGCGACCGGGTCGGTCGGGACGGGCGGCCGCTCGCCGTCGTCGGCCGGGGGGCTCATCGACGGGGTGCCGACCGGCGCGTCGTCGGGGTCGCCGGTGGCCGCTTCGAGCGTCCACGCGAGGGCGGCGACGAGGCCGCCGAAGATGACCATCCCGAGGACCAAGTGGAGCGTCGAGAGGGCGGGGCCGACGCCGACGGTGGCGACGACCGCGCCGAGGCCGGCCTGCGCGGGATAGAGCACGGCCGACGCAGTGACGGTCGCTCGCACCCGGCGAGACGTGTCGGCCCGCCACGCCGAGACGAGCGTGGCGACCGTGAGGAGGCCGACGAGGACGGCCGCGACGCGGTGGCCGAGGGCGACCCAGCCGTTGAGCGTCGCGGGGAGCGAAAAGCCGTCGCCGCACGCGGGCCACGCGCTGCACGCGGCGGTCGCGTCCGTGAGCGCGGTCGTCGCGCCGACGATGAGCAGGAGATAGACGCCCATCGCGGTCGCCGCGAGCAGGCCGTGGAACGTGTTCGAATCGCGATTCGTGGCCACGAAATTCACCTACGGACGTGTTGGACCGTCCCGTATTTAGGACCCGCGCTTTTCCGCCTCGCGTTCGGGCGTCGCTCCCCGTGATATGAGGGGGAGGGGTTGATAAACGGCGGGCCGAGAGTCGGTACGCATTTATGCGGTTGTTCCTAAGTCTCGCTCAGCATGAGAAAGACGCGTTTCGCGCTCGCGTCCCTGCTCGCGACGGCCGCGATGGCGCTCGTTGCCACCCCCGCCGCCGCGCAGGCGTCTGCCACGTCGGAACTCATCAACCAGCTGAACGGGGAGCTGCTGTACGTCGCTATCCCGATCACCGTGCTGGTGGAGGTCATCCTCCTCTACACCGTCATCAAGTTCCGCAACAGCGAGCGCGCACTGCCGACCAAGGAGAACCGCCGGCTCGAAATCACGTGGACCATCGCGACAGCGATTATCCTGCTTTTCGTCGGCGTCGCCTCCTACGGCGTGCTGGCCAACGAGAACGTCACGCACCAGGGCAACGACATCGCCATGGACGACGACCCGGTCGTCGTCACGGCGGAGGCCTACCAGTGGGGCTGGAACATGTACTACCCCGAGGAGGGTAACTTCTCGTCCGGCAACGAGATTGTCATCCCCAAGGACCGCCCGGTCTACTTCCAGGTCACCTCAACGGACGTGATACATGGATTCCACGTCCCCGAACTCGCGCTCAAGCAGGACGCGATGCCGGGTTCGACGAACACCATCAAGACCGTCGCCTACGAGGAAGGCACCTACCAGGGCTACTGTACCGAGTACTGCGGCGTCGCGCACTCCCAGATGTACTTCACCGTCGATGTCGTCTCGCAGGACGAGTACCAGAACTGGCTCGACGAACAGCAGTCGGCCAACAGCGAGTCGTCCGGCTCCTCGAACTCTACCGCGACGAACTCCACGCAGTAACGCTTCCTCCCTTCTGTTTCGACGCTCCACCCGAGTGACGACGCTCGCGCTCGTCGCGGTCGGTCGTCGGAGAACTCGTCGCGGGCCGCAGTGCAGTCGGCTATCGTCCGGACGAACGGCGACTCAACAGCGTCGCTCGACGATGCGGTCGATGATGCGACCCGTCGAGAGCAGTTCGTCGTCGTGGCGGAGCTCCCGGGGCGTCGCGCGCGTGACCTCGCAGTCGATGCCGCGGGCGTCGAGGGCGGCTTTGATTCCGTCCTCGTCGTGGTGTTGGTCGTAGCCGAGGACGATAACGTCGGGGTCGATTTCCTCGATGGGGACGAAGATGTCCTCGGCGTGGCCGAGATGCGCCTCGTCGACCACGTCGAGCGCGGCGACCATGTCGCGGCGCTGGCGGCCGTCGAGTATCGGTTTCGGCTTGTGCGTCACGTTCTCGCCGCGGGCGATGATGACGTGGAGTTCGTCGCCGAGCGACGCGGCGTCCGAGAGGTAGTGGACGTGGCCGGGGTGGAGGATGTCGAAGGTGCCCTGCGCGATGACCCGTCTCATCGGTCCAACTCCGCGTCGATGTCGTCCTGCGTGAAGTCGAAGAACGATTCGGGGTCGGGGAGGTCTGCGTCGAGCACGTCGAGGTCGCGGACCTCGCCGGACTGGTCGAACGCCTCCCAGTCGTCGGGGCCGTACGGCGAGCCGATGATGATGTGGACTCGGCCGCTCCCGAACGTGTCGAGGTCGGCGTCGCTCGGGCGGAGGACGCCGTTCGGGTGCGAGTGAATCGACCCGACGGCGCGGAAGTCGTTCGGCACGAGGTCGTTCCTGACGGTCGCGCTGTACGGGTCCGAGACCGTCCCCGGGATGATGAGCACGTCCGTCACGACGTAGCCGTCGCGGTCGACGCCGACCCGTCGGGCCTCCTCGCCGCGGAGGAGTCCCATGTACTCGTTCGGATGCGTCTCCGCAGAGGCTTCGAGCGCGAAGTCGAGGGCGTCGGCCGCGATGCCGACGACCTCCCGCGACCGGAAGAGTCGCATACCGAACCGTCCGCGGGCGCTCCATCTAAGGGTTCCGGAACGCCGAGTCGGTCGCCGGAACGGAACCGCCATACTGAGGTCGGCGCTCGCCCGACATCGGGTGTGACGCTCGATTCCGACCTCGTCGCCCGCGTGACGGACGCGCTCTCGGCGGACGCGCCGCCGACCGCGACGACCGAACTCGACGGCGGACACGTCGGCCGCGTCTACCGACTCGATTTCGACGGGCGCGACCCCGTCGTCGCGAAGGTGGGCGACACGCCGCTCGACGTGGAGGCCGCGATGCTCGACTCGCTCGCCGCGGCCGGCCTTCCGGTCCCCGCGGTCCACCACGCCGACCCCGACCTGCTCGTCCTCGACTACGTCGAGGGCACGTCCGAGTTGACCTCCGCCGCCGAGCGCGACCTCGCCACCCACCTCGCCGCGCTCCACGAGACGACCGCGCCGGCGTTCGGCTTCCCCTACGACACCCTCTCCGGGCCGTACCGACAGCCGAACCCGTGGACCGACTCGTGGGTCGCGTTCTTCCGCGACCAGCGCCTCCTGCCGTGGACCGAGGCGGCGCTCGGTTCGGGACTCCCAGACGCGACGGCCGAGCGAATCGAGTCGGTCGCCGCCGACCTCGACGCCCTCCTCGTCGAACCGGCGGCCCCGCGACTCGTCCACGGCGACGTGTGGGGCGCGAACCTCCGCGTCCGCGACGACCGCGTCGTCGCCTTCCTCGACCCGGCGTGTTACTACGGCCACCCCGAGGTCGAACTGGCCTACATCGACTGGTTCGACGCCGCGGGCGACGCCTTCTTCGACGCCTACGACGAACGCCGACCCATCGCCGACGGCTTCTTCGAGCATCGCTCGCCCGTCTACGCGCTGTTTCCGCTCCTCGAACACGTCCGCGTCTTCGGGGCCGACTACGTCCCGTCGGTCGAAGACGCGCTGGACGAACTCGGCTACTGACGCCCCCGCGCAGGCGAGTTTCGAGCCGAATCGGGTCTGTGCGAACCGGCCGCGCACGCGAGATGCTTTTGTAAAGCTTAACACTACCCCCTGACCTAGCGGGACTATGAGCGACGAGCACGCCGGGGATTCCGGCGACGACTCGGGTCCGAATTCGGACGCACGACCTATCGTCTATGATCTCGCACCGAACTGTACCGCCGACGACGTCGAGACCGACGCGTACTACCACGCCGTCGTCAACGGCGTCGTGGAGTACGGCATCTTCGTCGACGTCTCCGACTCCGTCTCCGGGCTCATCCACGAGTCCAACCTCTCGGCCGACTACGAGGTCGGGGACCGACTGGTCGTCCGCCTCGAATCCGTCCGCGACAACGGCGACATCGCGTTCGCCGAGGACACGCCCGACGACTACCGCACCCTGACCGTCGACCACGAGCCGACCATCACGCCTATCTCCAGTCTCTCGGTCGGCGAGTCGGTCACGGTCGAAGGCGTCGTCACGCAGATTAAGCAGACCGGCGGCCCGACCGTCTTCCGCATCGCCGACGACTCCGGCATCGTCGCCGCCGCTGCCTTCGAAGAGGCCGGCGTCCGCGCGTTCCCCGAAGTCGACCTCGACGACGTGGTCCGCATGGCCGGCACCGTCGAAGACCACGAGGGCACCCGTCAGCTCGAAGTCGACGGCCTCACCGTCCTCGACGACGAGACCGCGGCCGACGCCCGCCAGCGAATCGACGCCGCGCTCGACGAGCGCGCCGAGCCGGAGCCGGTCGAGCCGCTCGTGGAGTGGTCGGCGTTCGAGAAGCTCCGCGACGACCTCGAAGACGTGGCGCGCCTGCTCCGACGGACGGTCCTCGAAGGCCGCCCGATTCGCGTCCGTCACCACGCCGACGGCGACGGCATGTGCGCGTCCGTCCCGGTCCAACTGGCCCTCGAACGGCTCATCACCGAGGTTCACGACGACCCCGACGCGCCGCGGCACCTGTTCAAGCGCCTGCCGAGCAAGGCC
Source organism: Haloferax sp. Atlit-48N (assembly GCF_003383015.2). Classification (NCBI taxonomy): domain Archaea; kingdom Methanobacteriati; phylum Methanobacteriota; class Halobacteria; order Halobacteriales; family Haloferacaceae; genus Haloferax; species Haloferax sp. Atlit-48N. The sequence continues at coordinate 951,911 of NZ_CP137689.1, forward strand.
CCGTTCTACGAGATGGAGGACGTGACCCGCGACCTGAACTTCGCGCTCGAAGGTCGCGCCCGCCACGGCCAGCGGCTCCCCTTCCTGCTCATGCTCGACAACGGGTCGACCGAGGAGGACGTGCCCGCCTACGAGAACCTCGCGCACTACGACGTGCCCATCGCGGTCGTCGACCACCACCACCCCGACCCCGAGGCGGTCGACCCGCTCCTCGACGCGCACGTCAACCCGTACCTCCACGACGAGGACTACCGCATCACGACCGGCATGATGTGCGTCGAACTCGCGCGGATGATTCACCCCGACGTGACCGACGAACTGCGTCACGTCCCCGCCGTCGCCGGGCTGTCCGACCGCTCGAAGGCGGAGGTCATGGACAACTACATCGCGCTCGCCGAAGACGAGGGCTACGACCGCGAACAGCTCCTCGACGTGGGCGAGGCGCTCGACTACGCCGCCCACTGGCTGCGCTACAACGACGGCGCATCCATCGTCAACGACGTGCTCAACGTCGGCTGCGACGACGAGGAGCGCCACCGCGAGCTCGTCGAGTTCCTCTCGACGCGCGCCGAGCGCGACGTGGACCGACAGCTCGAAGCCGCGGAGCCGCACCTCGAACACGAGCGCCTCGACAGCGGGGCCAACCTCTACCGCATCGACCTCGACAAGTGGGCCCACCGCTTTACCTACCCCGCGCCGGGCAAGACCACGGGCAAGCTCCACGACCGCAAGGTCCAGGAGACGGGCGAGCCGGTCATCACCATCGGCTACGGTCCCGACTTCGCCGTCCTCCGCTCCGACGGCGTCCGCCTCGACATCCCGCGGATGGTCGCCGAACTGAACGAGGAAGTCGTCGGCGGCGGCGTCTCCGGCGGCGGCCACCTCGTCGTCGGCTCCATCAAGTTCGTCAGCGGCATGCGCGAGGAGGTCATCGACCGCCTCGTCGAGAAGATGGCCGAAGCCGACATCGACGAAGAGCTGTCGACGACGGCGTAAGCCGGCGTTCGACTCTCAGACTGCGACCGCTCATTTTTCGAACTCCAGTCGTCTGAGCGCCGCGAGTCCGACGACGACCGCGAGGGCCGCCGCGGCGACGAGTCCGGGCTTCGGCTCCGCTCCGCGCCCGCTGGCTCGCCAGTCGGCCGCGAACGCCTCGCGGAAGTACGCCGCGGCGGCCGGGTCCGACAGCGCGAGGACGACTTCGCGGTTCTCGCGGGCCGAGTGCCGGTTCCAGTTGAGACTGCCGACGAGCGCGGTGTCGTCGGCGACGACGCCCTTCGCGTGAATCGCGCCGTACCGGTCGCCGGGGCGCGCGAGGCGGACCGAGAGCGGGCTGCCGGTGCGGTCGGCCCACTCGTTCAGGCGCTCGGCGAGCGCGCGGTTCTCCTCCTCGTCGTACCACGCGCTCCCGAGGAGGAGTCGGACGCGGACGCCGCGGTCGGCGGCGCGCTTGAGCGCGCGGACGAACGGGCCGTCGGCCTCGACGGTCGGTTGTAGCACGTCGATTCGGCGCTCGGCGGCATCGAGTCGGGCGACGACCGCGGACTCGGCGTTGTCGGGCGCGCGGAGGACGGCGACGCGGTCGACTCGAAGCGCCTCGGGCGCGATGCGCGACGGATACGAGCCGTTCGCCGATTCGGTGCGGACGAACGACCGGCCGACGCGGTACGTCTCCCACGAAGCGGTCTCTGGGAGGCTCGCATCGGTTTCGAACGTGGCCGCGAGGTCGGCCGCGACGGCCGGCGAGCGCGCGACGACGCCCCAGCCGCGGCTCTTTTTCCCGCCCGTTCCGGCGGGTTTCCAGTTTTCGGTCATCACGAGCGCCGCGTCGTCGACGACGGCGTACTTCGGGTGGTGAAACGAGTGCGGGTCGCCGACGACGCGGACCGACACGCCGGCGTCGACGAGGCGGTCGAGGACCCGCGCCGACCGCCGCGGGAAGCCGCCGACCGGGCTGTCCTCGACCAGTACCTCGACCTGCACGCCGCGCTCGCGAGCGGCGACGAGTTCGTCGGCGACGCGCGCGGAGGAGACGACGTAGCCGGCGAGCAGAATCCGCTCGTCGGCCGCCCGGAGCGTCGCTATCGGACGCCCCGGCGAGTCGGGGAGCACGAACAGCGTCGCGTTCGCGGGGCCGTGGGTCGTGACGTTCCGCCGGGGGAGCGTCCGCGGCCACCACGACCACGCGCCGTCCCGCCGTTCGAGGAGCGCGCCCTCGCGGCTCCGGTCGTAGCTGAGGCGGTCCGCGACGACGCCGTTGCCGGCCGCGTCGCCGTCGCCACCGACGACGCGGAGCGTGACCGTCTCGCCGCCGTTTGCGAGGTCGAGACCGGGCGCGACCACTGGGAGGTCGGTCAGGTTCGACGCCGCGGACGGGTCGGTGACGACGGCAACCGCCCCGCCGGGCGCGACGAAGGAGACGGTCTCCTCGCCGTCGGCCAGCGAGAGTTCGGTTCCCGCGGGCGCGGCGACGGCGACGAACTCGCCGCGGTCGTCGGGCGTCGCCGGGTCGGGGAGCGCGGCGACGATGCGCGGGTCGCCCGATACCGGCGGGTCGGCGGCGGTCGCTGATTCTGTCGCGTTCGCCGTTCCCGGCGCGGCCGCTATCGGCGCGGGGACGACGGCCGCGGCCGCGAGCAGGACGGCGAGCGAGACGGCGAACGCGGTGGTGGGGGGCCGTCGAGACACACCCCGCGGTGGTCGCGTTTCCCTACAAAAACGTTCGCGACCGGGGACTCAGCGCGAGCGACTGCGAGAGAAAGAGAACGAAAGGGGACCGCAGAGCCGCCGGACTGCCGCGTCGGTTGTGCGGTCTCAGACGGTCGCTTCGGCTTCGACATCGTCGCCGAGGAACTCGGCGGCGAGTTCGGCTTCGCGCTGGACGAGGAACGAGCGGTCGTCGGCGTAGCCGGCGGCCACTTCGAGCGCGTCGTTCGTGCCAATCTGCCGGAGCGCCCACGCGGCGCTGGCGCGGACGGCGTCCTCGTCGTCGTCGGCGACGACGTCCGACAGCGGCTCGACGGCGCGGGTGTCGCCGATGAGACCGAGCGCGCGAGCGGCGGCCGAGCGGACGTTGTCGTTTTCGGTGACGAGCTTGTTCGCGATGGATTGGGTCGCCTCCTCGGAGCCGATTTCGCCGAGCGCCTTGAACACGACCTTCTGGAGCGCGGGGTCGCTGTCGGTGTCGACGTAGTCGACGAGCATCTCGACGCCCTCCTCGGCGGCCATCTTCCCGATGGCCTTGATGACGCCCTTGTCGCGGCGCTTGGCCTGCCCCTCGATAGTCTCGTAGGCGCGGTCGTCGTTCATCCGCGTGAACGCCTCGATGCAGTACTCCTGCATGAAGTCGGACTGGAAGCTCTCGAACGCGAGCGCAATCATCTCGACGTTGCCGCGCTTTTCGTGTTCCTTCAGCGCCGACAGCTCCGGCGGGAAGTCCTTGTAGTGGCCGAGCACGTCGTAGAAGCCCTGCACTTGGAGCTTCTCGCGGGTCTCGAGGTCGTCCCACTCCTGGGCGTCGTCGAGACCGTCCGCGAGGCCGTCCGCGACTTCGATGAGGTCCGCGATGGTCTCTGCGTCCTCGTCGGCGTCGAGGGCGGCCGCTTCGACGGCCGAGACGGCGTCGTCGATGGCGGCGGTGAGCGCGTCTTCGTCGTCACCGTCGACCGAGACGCTCGCGTCGAGCACGCCGTTGAACTCGTCGGCGAACGTCTCGACCGCGGCGACGATTTCGCCGTCGCCCTGCTCGGTCCACCGAGTGTCCGTAATCGTGGACTTCGCTTCTTCGAGCGTCTCGACGGCGTCGTCGGCGTAGGGACCGCGCTGGGATTCGAGGTCGTCGCGCAGGTCGGACAGGCGCGATTCGAGCTCCTCGGCGGGGTCGTCTTCGTCTTCGTCGTCCGGTTCGGGCAGGTCCGCGGCCTCCACGTCGGCCTCGATGTCGTCGAGCGTGGCCTCGACCTCGTCGAGGTCGGCTTCGGTCTCGGCCGCGTCGAGAGCCTCCTCGGCCTCGGTCAGGCGCTCGTCGAAGCTCTCGGGCGAGAGTTCTGTCGTATCGTCGTCCCCGTCACTCATATGCCGGAAGTCCGTTCGACTGTAAAAAGAGCGTTTCCCTTCGCTCCGCGTCTCGGACCGGGACCGACCGCCGATTCCATTCGGGTCACTTTTTCGCGACCCGTCCGTTCCTCCGAGCGTGACCGGTCCCACTATCGCCGTCCCGCAGCGCGCCGCGTTCGACCTCGACCCGGCGCGAAACGAGGCGGACGTGCGCGCCCGCGCCGCCGACCTCCCCGAGTCGGTCGATATCGCGCTGTTCTCCGAGTACGCGCTCACGGGCTTCGTCGCGGACAGCCGCGCCTTCAGCGGCGCGATACCTCGGGAGCGCGCGACCGACTTCCTCGCGTCCGTCGCCGCGGAAAACGGCTTCGACGTACTGGCGGGCTACCTCGAACGCGACGGCGAGACGCTCCACAACGCGGCCGCCTACGTCCGACCCGACGGCTCGGCGACCGTCTACCGCAAGCGACACCTCTGGGGCGGCGAGGCCGATATCCTCGCGCCGGGCGACGAACTCGTCGTCGCGGACACGCCCGCCGGCCGGACGGGAATCCTCACCTGTTACGACCTGAACTTCGTCGGCGACAGCGCCGCGCTGACCGACGAGCGAGTCGACGCCCTGTTCGTCGTCGGCGCGTGGCCCGCCGCCCACTCGACGAACTGGCGACTGCTCTGTCGCGCCCGCGCCCTCGACGGGGTTCGCTGGCTCGTCGGCGCGAACCGGACGGGGAGCGGGTCGATTTCGGGAACCGCGGGTTCGGAGTACGCGGGTCGCTCGCTCGTCGTCAGGCCCGACGGCGTGGTCGCAGCCGCGCTGAACCGCGGCGAGCGCGACCTCGTGTGGACGCTCGACCGCGACCTCTTGGCCGAACAGCGCGCGTTCGTCGGCTCGGTCGAGTAGCCGAAACCGGACTGCATCACCGGAATCGAGGGGGGTTTTTCCGACCGCGCCCAATCGGGGGCGATGACGGACTCGCTCTTTACGCCGCTTTCGCTCCGCGAGACGGAGGTTCGAAACCGAATCATGGTCTCGCCGATGTGTCAGTACTCCTCGACCGACGGGTTCGCCGACGACTGGCATCTCGTCCACCTCGGCAGCCGCGCCGTCGGCGGCGCGGGCATCGTGATGTCCGAGGCGACGGCCGTCTCCCCCGAGGGGCGCATCACACCGAACGACCTCGGCATCTGGTCGGACGACCACGTCGAGAAGCTCAGCCAGATAACCTCGTTCGTCTCGTCGATGGGGAGCACGCCGGCTATCCAACTCGCCCACGCGGGCCGGAAGGCGAGCAAGACCCGTCCGTGGGAGGGGAGCGAGCCGGTCGCGCCCGACGACGGCGGGTGGACGACCGTCGCCCCGAGCGACGCGCCGTGGCCCTACGAGGGCGAGGCTCCGCCGACCCGAAAGCTCTCGGCCGACGGTATCGAAGGCGTCGTCGACGACTTCCGCGCGGCGGCCGAGCGCGCGCTCGACGCGGGCTTCGAAATCGCCGAGGTCCACGCGGCCCACGGCTACCTCCTCCACGAGTTCCTCTCGCCGGTGACGAACCACCGCGACGACGAGTACGGCGGCTCGTTCGAAAACCGGACGCGACTCCTCCGCGAGGTCACGGACGCGGTCCGCGGGGTCTGGCCCGACGACAAGCCCGTGTTCGTCCGCATCTCCGCGACCGACTGGCTGGACGACCGCGAGTCGTGGGACATCGAGCAGTCGATTCGCCTCGCGGCCGACCTCGACGACCTCGGCGTCGACCTCGTCGACGTGAGCGCCGGCGGCATCCACCCCGACCAGCGGATTCCGAACACCGGCCCCGGCTATCAGATTCCCTTCGCGGAGGTCATCCGCGAGGAGACCGACGCGATGGTCGGCGCGGTCGGCGGCATCCGAACCGCGCGCCACGCCGACGAGGTCGTCAGAAACGGGCGGGCCGACCTCGCCATCGTCGGCCGCGAGCATCTGTACGACCCGTACTTCGCGCTCCACGCCGCGGACGACCTCGACGCCGACGCGGAGTGGCCGCCGCAGTACCAGCGCGCCGTCCCGCGGCGGTAGCGACGGCGGTGCCCGAAACGCACCTCGCGTTCGCCCCCTCGAACGCTTATCCCCGCGGCGACCCAACCGTGGGCCATGAGCGACCGACGACGCGACGACGACATCCTCGACGTACTCGACGAACTCGGGGACACGCTCGACGAACTCGGCGCGGAACTCCGCGAGGAGCGCGACCGCAACCGCGGCCGTGGCCGCGACCGACGCGTCACCGGCGACGACCGATTTCGCCCCCCGCGCCCGCCGACGTTCGGTGAGGTCCTGCGGTTCACCGAGTCGTACACCATCCCGACGGTCATCGCCGTCCTCGAAGCGACCATCGCCTCCCTCGAACTGCTCCGCCGCCTCATGCGGCTTTCCGACCCCGGCCGCGCGATGGACGACGCCCGAACCGAGACGGAGGCACGGATGCGAAACGTCCCGAAGAGCGCCGTCTCCGGCGTCGACCGCGCCCTCGACGAACTCAGAAACGCGCTCTCGGAGGCCGACCTGCCCTCGAACCCCGAGGCGCGCGACGTGATGGACCGCGCCCGCTCGCTGGCCGACGAACTCGACGCGCGACTCAGCGAGGCCGAACGCGAGCGAACCGCCCGCGAGCGTCGCTGGCGCGAGGACGAACGCACGTTCGAATCCGAGTGGCAACGGCGCGACGACGCCCGGCGCTCCGGTGACGGGACCCGAGCCTCACGCGACGCCGAGCCGGTCGGGACCGGGCCGGTCCGCATCGACGTGACCGAGGAAGCCGGCCCGGACGGCGGCGACGACGGGAGCGGGAGCGACGAGCCGACTGTCGATGTCGACGCCGAACTGGAGTCGATTAAGCGCGAAGTGAACGGCGACGACGGGGACGACGGGGACGGCGGAACCGACGCCGGCGCGGGCGACGAGCCGAGCGACCGCTGAGCGGCGACTCCATGCTCCAGCGGCCCAGACGCGAGTAAAAAAGACTCTCGACGCGCCCGCTCAGACCGGCTCGAAGCGGTAGCCGTCCCACTCCTGACTCGCGGGCTCGCGGATGCCCGCGCCGGGTTCGCGGAGTTCCTCGCAGTAGACCGGGCGGACCTCGTCGCCGATGTCGACGTCGTCCTCGCCGGTGACCTGTCCGATGGCGCGGACGGGCTCGCCGTCCACGTCGAACTCGACGATGGCGAGCGTGTTGGGCTGGCGGACGCCCGGCGGCGTCGCCGTCGAGGTGGTCCACGTCAGCACCGTCGCCGTGTAGTCGCTGAGGTCGACCGTGCCGACCGGCTCCTCGCCGCCCGGACCGACCGGGTGGCCGGGGTAGGTGATGCTCCCGTCGGGGTAGCGGTACGCCTCCATCGCGGGTTCGTCGTCGGACATTATCGGGACTCCATGATGGTCGTGGTCACGCAGTTGCCGAAGCCGCCGACGTTACACGCGAGGCCCACGTCGGCGTCGACCTGCCGCTCGCCTGCGTCACCGATGAGCTGTTTGTAAATCTCGTACACCTGCGCGACGCCCGAAGCGCCGAGGGGGTGCCCCTTCGACTTCAGGCCGCCGGACGTGTTGATTGGGAGGTCGCCGTCGCGGTCGGTGACGCCCTCCTCGACGGCCTTCCAGCCCTCGCCCTTCTCGAAGAAGCCGAGGTCCTCCGACTGGAGGAATTCGAGGATGGTGAACATATCGTGGAGCTCCGCCACCTCGATGTCGTCGGGTTCGAGGTCGGCCATCTCGTAGGCGATTTCCGAGGAGTTGACGACGCCGCCCATCGTGGTCGGGTCGGCGCGCTCGTGGACGACGTGGGTGTCAGTCGCGCCGCCGATGCCGGAGATGACGGCGTAATCGTCGGTGTACTCGCGGGCGACCGACTCGGGGCAGAAGACGAGCGCCGCCGAGCCGTCGGTGATGGGACAGAAGTCGTAGAGGCGAAGCGGGTCGGCGACGACCGGCGAGTCGAGGACGGTGTCGAGGTCGACTTCCTTGCGGAACTGGGCGTGGGGGTTGTCGACGCCGTTTTTGTGGTTCTTGACGGCGACCTTCCCGAGGGACTCCCGCGGGGCGTCGTAGGTGTCGAGATAGAGCCGGGCGGTCAGCCCCGCGAAGGAGGGGAGCGTGACGCCGTGTTTGTACTCCACCGGGTGCGTCAGCGAGGCGATGACGTCCGTCGATTCGGCGGTCGAGCGGTGGGTCATCTTCTCGCCGCCGACGAGCATCGTCATGTCGGACGCGCCGGAGGCGACAGACTGCCACGCGGCGTAGACGCCCGCGCCGCCGGACGAGGAGGTCTGGTCGATTCGGGCGGTGTAGGCGGGCATCGCCGCGAGGTCGTGGGCGAGGGCGTTCGGGACGCCCGTCTGGCCCTCGAACTCGCCGCTCGCCATGTTCGAGACGTAGAGGTGCTCGATTTCGTCGGGCGAGACGTCGGCGTCCGCCAGCGCGGCCTGTCCCGCCTCCGCGAGCAGTTCGCGAATCCACGCGTCTCGCTGCCCGAACTGGGTCATCGATGCACCGATAATCGCTACGCGGTCCATACGCGCACGTCGTCGCAGCGCGATTTAAAACCGGGTAATCCCTCGCCGGCACGTCTCAAACCGTTTATCAGTCGGTCGCCCGAACGACCGGCCATGGACGCCGAACGCCTCGCGCCGACCGTCGGAATCGTCGGCGCGCTGCTCCTCGCAATCGCCGTCGCGATTCCCGCCGTCACCGTCGAGGGCGGGGACGGACAGGTGGCCGCCTACTACGCCGCGGGCCCGGTCGGCATCTCGTTCGTCGGAATGCTCGCGCTCCTCGAAACCGTCGTCTTCCTCTCGGGCAGACAGGAGCGGACCGACCCGGCGACGGCCGCCGGCCTCGCCTTCGTCCTCTCGCTTTCGATGCTCGGCATCGCCGCGCTGTGGTCGTTCTCTATCGACCAGACGCTCCTGTTCAGCTTCGACCAGCAGTACTCGTGGCTCACCTACCACCGCTGGTCCGTCGTGGCCGCCGCGTTCGTCACCTTCGTCGGCGGCGCGTGGTACGCCCGCGGCGTGTTGTGAGCCGGGAGCGACCGACCGGAACCGGCGACTCGCGGAGCCGACGCGTCGAACCACCCCGACGGTGTCCCCCGATTTTCCCGCACCCGAGTCGAAAGGCCCTTAACAGTCGGTGGATAATGAGGGAGTGGACTAGGTCGGGCAGTTAGGCCCTGCTCTTCACCCGCAAAATAGGTCTTTAGCGGGGACCGAACACGGGCGCGTCCGGTCAGACCGGCGCGGGCCCCGGAAGCCAACGTAGAAACCTCGTCCTTCGGGGACAGCGGTTCCGCGTACCCCTTCCGCAGGGAAGGGTTCGCGCGGTTCATCGGTGGTACCCCGCCAGGCGCGGAAGCGAGCAGCGGACCATCGGACGTGCGTCGCTCGAGGGATCGCGGGGTGGAGGAGGCAACCGGGATTCCCCACGTCGGAACGCCGGGCAACCTCGCTGTCCACCCATTCATACCTCATGCAGTTACTCCCCGACCGCCCGGTCTCTCGGTCGTAGACTCGCCGTCGGCCCTCGAAGCCGCGGTCTGGCGTCGTTACCGACCTCGTGAGCGACTGCAAACAGTAGACACTCGCGACCGTAAAAGACCGCACAAGGGGTCCGGTTCCCCGGGGGAGACGCGTACTATCTGCTCTCGGCTTCCGTCTCGGTCGCGTCGGCGTCGTCCGCCTCGGCCTCGTCTCCTTTCTCGTCTTCGTCGTCGCCCCCCTCCGCGCCCTTCTTCAGTTCCTCTTCGATTTCCTCGCGGCCGCGACGGAACTCGCCCATCGCCTGCCCCGACGACCGGGCCAGTTGGGGGAGTTTGTTCGCACCGAACAGGAGGACGACGATGAGCAGGACGATGAGCAGTTCTGGGCCGCCCGGCAGTCCGGGGAACAGCGGAATGGAATCCAGCATTACGTTCGGTTACGTTCGGAGGGAAGATAAGAGAGACGGTCCGTGTCGGCGTCTCGAAGTCGCCGTAGTCCGCGTGTTTCGGCACTCGTGGGCGTTCACACGACAGGACGCGGGCGGGCGGAGCCGACCGCGTCGGCCACCGAACCGGCCCCGCGTCGCTCCCGCAGTCACCGCCAACTGGTCCAGCCGCCGTCGACGACGATGGACTCGCCGGTGACGTACTTCGAGAGGTCGCTGGCGAGGAACACCGCCACGCCGGCCACGTCGTCCGGTTCGCCCTGCCGGCCGAGCGGAATCATGGCGGTCAACTGTGCGGTCTGTTCCTCGCCCGTCTCCTCGGCCCCCTCGGGGCCGATTTTCGTCCTGATAGCGCCGGGGTGAATCGCGTTCACCCGGACGCCGTCGCCGCCGAGACCGTGGGCGAGCGAGTACGAGAGCGTCCGAACGGCCCCCTTCGACGCGCTGTACGACGGGTAGTTGCCGTTGCCGAAGATGCCGTTGACGCTGGAGACGTTGATGATGCTTCCGCCGCCGGACTCGACCATCCGTTTCGCGGCCGCCTGCGCCCCGAAGTACACGCCCTTCAGGTTGATGTCCAGCATCCCTTGGAACTCGGCTTCGGTGACTTCGAGGAACTCCTCTGGCCGCCAGATACCGGCGTTGTTCACCATGACGTCCACGCCGCCGAACGCCTCGGCGGCGTCCATCGCCGCCTCGAACGCGGCCGGGTCGGTCACGTCGAGTTCGACGTACGTCGCCGACGAGTCGGTGTCGGCCTCGATTTGCTCGTGGGTGGACGCACCGCCTTCTTTCGGCTCTTCGCGGATGTCGCAGACCACCGCGTCCGCGCCCGCCTCGGCGTAGGCCAGCGCGATTCCCCGTCCGATACCCGAACTACCGCCGGTGACGACCGCGACGCGGCCGTCGAGCAGACTCATCTGTAATACACCTCACACGAATATCGGCGGAATGATAGTTAAGAATAGCCGCTGATTCCGACGGTGTGAGAGCCGCTGAGTGCTCTCCGCGGCGAGCAGCGATTCGGAGAAGATGCACCGGCTGGGAATCGAACCCAGATAATTGGCTTGGAAGGCCAATGTCTTACCATTAGACCACCGGTGCTCGCTCGCTTCGCTCGCTCGCACCGAGCCTCGGCCTCGCTTCGCTCGGCCGAGACACCGGTGCGCGCGAACGCCGCGTCTATCTCTTCATTCTCGACGCCCCAATAAGGATGTTACCTTTTCGGTCAGGCGGCGAGGGAGGTCGATTCGCCGCCCTCGTCGGGGTTGTCGGGGGCGCTCCCGACGACTTCGAACTCGAACTCCGCCTCAGCCTCGGACTCGCCGTCCACGGCGACTACCGTCACGTCTCGCTCGTCGGGGATGGCGACACCTAGCTCGCCGTCGGCGTCGGTCGTGCCGGCGGCCTCGCCGTTTACCGTCACCGTCGCGTTCTCCACGGGCGTCCCGTTCCGCGTGACGACGACCGTCGCGTTCTCGCCGGCGGAGACGTTCCCGTCGAAGCTCACGGAGAGGTCGCCTTCGGCGTCGGATTCGGCGTTCTCACCGGCCTCGTCGGTCTCGTTTTCGCCCGCGTCGACCTCAGCCCCGGCTTCGGTGTCGGCTTCCGCTCCCGCGCCGACCTTCGTAATCGGCACGTCCGTCCCCGACTCGCTCACGACGGGCTTGAGGATGTACTTCCCGCTGTTGCCCGCCTCGAACGCCGTGATGTCGAAGACGAAGTCCACGGACTCGCCGTTGCCGACTTCGAAGTCCGTGTCGAGCTGGAGCTTGTTACTGGGGAGCTTCACGTTGACCCGTTCGCCGGTCTTCAGCGTCCCGTTCACCTCGCTCACGTGCACGAAGACCTTCGTGTAGTTCCCTTCGGGCACGCCGTACTCGCCGACGAGGCTCGCGTTTTCGCCTTGTAGTTCCGTCAGGTCGACGGTCGCGTTGTCGACCTCGTAGGCGACTCTCGACTCGCCTTCGGCCGCGTCGGTGTCGTTTACGTCGGCGGATTCGATGTCCGCATCGGCGTCGGCGTCGGCGTCAGCGTCGGCGTCGGCGTCGACCGACCCGTTGGTCGAGGCGGACGTGTTCGTCGTGTTCGCCGTCGCGTTAGCTTCGATTTCCACCTCGACGCTCGCGTTCGCCTCAGCGTCGGTGTCGTTCGCGGTGTCGGCCTCGGGTTCAGTTTCGGTCCCGGTCTCATCGTCGGCCTCCGCGTCGTCGGTGTCGGCTTCGGTCTCCGATTCGGCGTCACCGCTCGCGCGGACGAGCGTCACGCGCTCGATGGTGACGTTGAGGTGTTCGAAGTCCGCGATGGCGTTCTGCTCGTCGCTCACGTAGAAGTTCACGGTTCCCGTCCGGGCCGCGTCGCCGCCGTCGGACGACGCGGTCGTCGTCGCGTCGGCGGTCCCGTCGGTCTGCGTCTCGGTCATCGTGCCGGCCCCGCCCGCACAGCCGGCCAGTACGACCATGAGCGCGAGCAGGACAGTCGCAAGTCCAGTACGTTTCATCGTGGGAGACCGTACTGGCCGTGAGAACTTTAGAAGGGTGTTCGTAGACTTCGGTTTTCACCGAATTTCGCTGAATTACGGCCTCAATCGTCCGCGTGCGACTCGTTGAACTGCTTGGCCTTGTCGAGCAGGCCGGGCGAGATACCGGGCACGTCGTCGACGCTCACCGCGCCCTCGGCGCGAATCTCGTCGAGGCTCTTGGGGAACTCGCGGAGCTCCATGTGGATGGCGATGCCTGCCTTCGCGCCCTTGCCCATCGCCACCGGAATCTGGTTGTGGCCGGGGGTGATGTCACCGACCGCGAACACGCCGTCGACGCTGGTCCGACCGTGGTCGTCCACGGGAACCGTCCCGTCGTCGTCGAGGTCCACGTCGAGCGCCTCGAACAGCGTCGTGTTGTAGTTCGAGCCGTACATGGCGAAGCCACCCTTGTACTCGCGGACAGTGCCGTCTTCGAACTCGAAGCTCTCCAGCCAGCCGTCGTCGCGCTTCGTCATGCCCGAAAGCTCCTCCTCGACGATGTCGACGGGGTGCGCGCGGACGAGTTCGTCCGTCTCGTCGGACCACGTCGGCTCGTCGCCGCGGAGCAGCAGGTCCACCTCGTCGGTGAAGTTGAGCATTATCATGGCGACGTAGGCTGCCGAGTCCGAGTGACCCATCACGTACACCGACTCGTCGACGAACATGTAGGCGTCGCAGTGGAGGCAGTAATGCAGACCCTTGCCGGTGCGGGGCAGCGGCGGCTCGGGGCGCTCGTCGTTGAAGCCGACGCCGAGCACGACGCGCTCGGCGACGAACTCGCCCTCGTTGCCGACGAGGCGGAACCGGCCGTCGTCCAACCGCTCCGCGTCGGTCACGAAGTCGCGGTGGATGTCGGTCCCGTAGTCTTCGAGCTGGCCGCGCGCGGTTTCGAGGAACTCGTTGCCCGAGGTGTCCTCGGTGACGCCGATGACGTTGTGCGTGTCGAGCATCATGGCCGCGCGGCCGCCGCCGCGGTCCACGAGCGCGGTGTCGTGGCCCAGTCGCGTCGTGTAGAGCGCGGTCTGGAGGCCCGCGGGGCCGCCGCCCACGACGACAACCTCGTACTCCCGTGGTTCGTCGGTCTCGGTCATACACGGGAATTCGTCGCGGCGCTCTTAAGCCCACATCACCTGTGCGCGGCCGGCATCCACCCGAAACGCGTTAGCAACCAACACGATTCCGTCCGTGAGGCCCCAGTCCCGACCAACGCTCAGCAGCCGGCGACGACGGCGTAGCAGTTCCCGCTGGAGACCGTCGATTCGACCACCGCGAGGTCGCTCGCGTCGAGGTCGGCGTCGAACTCGTCGGGCGCGTAGATGTGGTAAAAGCGGGGGACCGTTTCGCCGCCGGGGAGCGTCCAGTCGACCGTCGTGTCGAAGCCGTCCTCGCGGTCGAACGTGTCGTGGGCGGTGCTCCACGCGCTGACGACCGCGCGGCCGTCGGCGTCGAGCACGCGCGCGAGTTCGTTCAGGCTGGCAACGCGCGCCGCCCGCGGCGCGAGGTGGTGAACCGTCGCCACGTACACCGCGAGGTCGAAGGCGTCGTCGGTGAAGGGAAGCCGCGAGGCGTCGCCCTGCACGAGTCCGGCGTCGAAGCCGCGTTCGGCCGCCCGCGCGACCGCCTCGTCGAGCAGGCCGCGGCTCACGTCGAGGCCGACGACCTCGTCGGCGTGCTCGGAGAGGAGGTCGACGTGCCGGCCGTTACCGCAGCCGAGGTCGAGCGCGCGGGCGGCCGGTCCCGACTCGGTCGCGTCGGCGACGAACGACTCGACTTCGGGCCACGGATACTCGCGGGTGGACGCGAAGTGCGACGCGATGCGGTCGTACGTCTCGCGGACCCCGTCTCGGGGTTCGTCTCCGTCCATGCCGGTCGGTCGGGGCGGCGGGACAAAGACCGCACGGGTCGCGGGCGTCGGTCGGGGGTCGTTCCCCTGATGAGTCGCGCGCACTCAGATGAACAGGAACGTCACGTAGGTGATGACGAGCAGGATGGCGGCGTGTTTGACGCCGTCGGCAATCTGCCCCTCGCCGAGCTGTCCGGCGATGACCCCCGAGCAGAGCCCCTGAATGGCCGTGACGTGGAAGAACAACAGCGTGTACGACTCGGTGTCCACGTCGCGCAGGCCCGAGAACGCGCCCGAGGAGACGCCGGCGACCTCGCCGGAGCCGACGCCTCCGGCGCTGGCCTGCTCGACCGCCGGGATGAACGACACCGTCAGCGCGGCGATGATACCGAGGAAGACGAGAAACGAGATGTAGATGACGAGGAGGTACGTGAGCATCTCCTGGTTCCGCTCGCGGGCGAGGCGGCGGCTGTCTTGGGCCTCGTTGGCCGCGATGCGGAGCACGGGCGCGAGGTCGCCGCTGGCGCTCATCGCGTTGGTGATGAGCGTCACCGACCGCGACACCATCGGGCTGGCCGTCCGGCGGTCCATCCGCCGGAGCGCGGTCTGTGCGTCAGCCCCCCAGTCGATGTCGCGGACGGCGCGCTCGACCTCGTCGCCGAGCGGCCCGAGGTCCGACGCCGACACCCGGCGGAGGCTCTGGACGACCGTCAGCCCGGCTTCGTTGACGCTCGCGAGGCGGTCGAGGAAGTCGGGCATGCTGCGCTCGATGGCGCGGATTCGGCGCTTTCGCAGCTCGTGGAACGCCGAGACGACGACGAGCGAACCGATTGCGGCCTCGACGACGTGTTCGTCCACCGCGTCGGCGACGCCGAGTATCGTGGGGTCCGCGGGAATCGTGGCCCGCAGCGCGACCCAGACGAGCCCCAGCGGGACGGTGAGCGCGAGCGCGACGAGCGGCTTGCGTCCGAGGGTGTCGAGCGGGCGCTCGAACCAGTTGCGGAGCGCGCGGAGCCGGTCGTAGGCGGCGAGCCGCTCGCGGTTCGCGCGCCACGGGTCGCCTCGGGCGTCGGTCTCGCCGCCGTCGGTCGCGGGGGCCGAGCCGACGCCGCCGGTCGCGTCGATGCGCCGGACCGACTCTGCCGCGGTGTCAGCGCCGTCGTCGGCAACCGCCGCGCCCCGGAGCGACTCGGTGATACTGTCGATGTAGACGACGAAGCCGAAGCTCGCCAGCGGGATGCCGACGTAGCCGACGATGCGGATGAGCGTCAGCGTGTCCGCGAGGACGAGACCGATGACGACGAGCACGGTGATGAAAAACAGCGGGCCGGCGACGAGGACGGTGACGTACACCTCCGCGAACGTCGAAAGCAAGTCGAGGTACTGCTGTTGTTGGGCTTCGGCTTCCTCCTGAAACCGCTCGTACTGCTCTTGGAGGAACGACGAGAGGTTGCGACCGCTCCCGAGGACGCTGGCGAGGTTCTCTGCGAACTCCTCGAGGCTCGGACTCGGCGTCCGCGTCGCCATCGTCTGGAGCGACGAGAGCACGTCGGTGCCGAAGGCGTCCATGTCGCGGACGACGATGGAAACCTCGCGCGCCGCCTCGCCGTAGATGGCCTCGTTTCGCGCCAGCGTCTCCAGCACCTGTGGGAACGGCATCCCCGACCGCGACAGCGCGAAGACGAACGCGACCGTCCGCGGGAGCGTCGCCTCGATTTCCGACGAGCGGGTCCGCGCCCGCTCGGTGAGGACGTACCACCGACCCCAGTAGACGCCGAGCGCGAGGAGCGTCCCGAGCGTCGCGCTCGAAAGCAGCAGTGCGAGAAACAGGTCGCGGAGCGGGAGCGCCTGAATGCTCGTGAGGCCGCCGAGGAAGCCGAGCGCGCCGGGGAGGACCTCCCGAATCGTCTCGGATTGGACGGCGAGGGTGTCGAGCGTCACGGCGGCGAGGTAGACGCCGAAGACGCTCCCGGCGACGCCGAAGACGGTCGCCATGAGGAGCGTCCGCGAGGCGTACACGCGGTGGGTGACGCTCACGTGCGCCGCCCGCAGCTGCGTTCGCTGTTCCCTGCGCCGGGGGTTCTCGTTGGCGACGTAGAAGCCGAAGACGGAGAGCGCGACCCGCGAGACGAGGAGGTCGGCCGCGCGGCTCACCGGCGACAGGACGACGGGCAAGACGAGGAGGACGGCGAGCACGAGCGGGAGCAGATACAGGTTCTGTGCGACCATCTCAGGCCTCCGAGCCGGCGTCGACGATGTCCTCGTCGGCCTCGACGCGCCGCATCACGTCTTCCGAGTCCGCGTAGTACTCGTTGATGAGCGCGGTAAAGCGCCGGTAGTCGGTGACGCCCTTGTCGAGGAGGTATCGGAGGAACCCCTCGCGCCGCCGGAGTTCGCGCCGGAGTTCGGTCCGCGACCAGCCGTTTTCGCGCTGGATTTCGGTGAGCAGCGAGCTGTCGTTTTGACTGAACGTGTCCGTCTCGGGCTCCCACGCGAACGCCGACGAGTAGTCGAGTTCGCCGGTCCGCTGGTCGATGTCGCCGATTTCACCGATGGTCTGCGAGCGGCGGACGCGCTCGCCGCCGTGACGGGTGAGCGTCTGGACGCACAGCAGGTCGAGCGACTGCACCATCGCGCGCGGGACGTTGATCGGCTCGTTTTCGAGGCGGTTGATGACCGTCTCGATGCTGTCGGCGTGCATCGTCGAGAACGTCGTGTGGCCGGTGTTCATCGCCTGGAACAGGGTCACGGCCTCGTCGCCGCGAACCTCGCCGACGATGATGTACTCGGGGCGGTGCCGGAGCGCCGAGCGAAGCAGGTCGTACATCGAGATGTCGGTCCCCTCGTGGAGTCGTTCGCGGGTGACAGACGACAGCCAGTTGTCGTGGTAGAGCGCGAGTTCGCGGGTGTCCTCGATGGACAGCACCTTCGACCGCGGCGGGACGAACATCGACACCGCGTTCATCGAGGTGGTCTTGCCCGAGGCCGTCCCGCCCGCGAAGATGAGGCTCTTGTTGTGTTCGATACAGAGCCACAGGTAGGCCATCTGCTCGATGGAGAACGTGCCGTAGCGCACGAGGTCGATTGGGGTGAACGGCTCTTCGGCGTAGAGGCGGATGGTAAACGCCGACCCGCGCGGCGTGACCTCCTCCCCGAGGGCTAACTCGGCGCGCGCGCCGTTCGGGAGCGTCGTCCCGAGGACGGGGTCACCGACGCTGATGTGCTGGCCGGAGCGCTGGGCGAGGCGGATGACGAAGTTGTCGAGTTCCTCGGCGGCGAACGAGACGTTCGTGGCGATGTCGGTGTACTCGTCGTGGTAGACGAAAAGCGGCAGGTCGTAGCCGTCACACGAGATGTCCTCGATGTGGGGGTCCTTCATCAGCGGGTCCAGCGGGCCGTAGCCGTGGAAGTCGCGCCGGAGGTAGTACAACAGCGTGTAGAAGGTGTTCATGTCGAGTTCCAGCCCGTACTGTTCGAGAATCGACTGAAGCTCCTCGACCAGCGCCGTCTCGGTTCGGGGGTCCGCCTCGCGGCGGTACAAAAGCGGGTCGCGGATGTCGGTGCGGACGCGTTCGAGCAGCGACGCCTCGAACTCGTCGAGGTCGGGTTCGACGGTGTGGTACTGGTGGGCGGTCGCGTCCGTGTCGTAGGTGACGACGACGTAGGCGAAGGGGGCGTTCACCCAGTAGCGCTCGACCTCCTCGTGGCCCTCGGGGACCTCGTAAGTTCCGAGCGGCGTGTCGTCGGGCGAAAGCGGGTGCACGTCGAGGTCCGACCCCCGAAGCATCTCGGCGGTTCGGCGCAAGAGCCGCTCCGCTTCGGCGGCCGCGGCGTCGAACTCCCCGCTGGCGAGGAGTCTCCACACCCCTCGTTCCACCGACGGGTCGCGCATTCCCCTCGTCTCGCTCGTCGTATCTCGTGCCATCGTCACCCGGTCAGTTGGTCGGGGATATGGTGGGTCGAGACTTAAAAGGTCCGCGCGGGAGACTGTCATTCGACGAGCAGGACCGGTCGCGACTCGCCGTCAGGTCCGGTCGACGGTCAGGAGGACGCCGGCGAGGACGAGCGAGATGACGACGCCGAGCGGGAGCGGAATCCCCGGAATCCCGCGCGTCACGAGGAGGTACGTCGCGGCGGCGAGAACGACGCCGACGACGCCGAGGAGGCCGCCGAGCACCCGAACGGGGTCGACCGGGCCGGCTTCGACCCGCTCGTCGCGCAGGTAGTACACGAGCGAAAACAGGACCGCGAGCGCGAGGACGGCCGCGCCGACGACCCACGCCTGATAGGCGACGGCGACGGTCTGCCCCGATTGGAGCGAGAGCGCGGACAGCGGGCTTCTGATTGCGACACGGCTGGACAGGCCCCACGAGAACTGCACCTCCGCGAAGGGGAACCGGACGAAAAGCAGGCTCACGCCCGAGAGGTTCGGCGTGTACGTGACGTTCCACGGGAGGAGCGCACAGAGCCACGTCGAGACGACGGCCAGCGCACCCGCGTGTTCGGAGCGGACCCAGACCATAGGACAATCGCACGGTCTGACAGGTAAAAACTACCGACAGTCCGGGGCGCGCCAGTGGGGCAGCAGGACGGGAGAGGACGCGCTCGGTCGACCCTCAGGAGAGCCGTTCGGGGTCGCCGTGCGTCAGGCCGCTCTCGTCGGCGTCGCCGGTGTTGAGCGTCTCGGTCGGCTCGACGAGCAGCGCTTCGGTCGGTTCGAGCGCCACGGGGCGGTGTTCGACGCCGCGGGGGACCACGAGGAGGTCGCCCGGGCCGAGGTCCGCGTCGTCGCGGTCGCGGAACTCGATTCGGAGCCGTCCGTCGCGGACGAGAAACAGTTCGTCGGTGTCGTCGTGGGCGTGCCAGACGAACTCGCCGTCGAGTTTCGCGACTTTCACCGCGTAGTCGTTCAGCTCCGCGGCGATTCGCGGGGCCCACGTCTCGTCGAACGACGCGAAGCTCTCGTCGAGGTTGACGGGTTCCATATGCGGTTCGCTCGCGGCGGCGGCCGATAACCGTTGTGCCGAGCGCGCGTCGAACCGGCGTAATCGGCCGGTTTCGACGCCGGAACCACGCTTCGGGCGGCGTCACGTTAATAGGCGGCGCAGTACAACCAACGGTACGGAATGCGGCGTGACTACTTCGAACTCGATGTCCGCGATGTCGATTGGTACGAGGACGACGGCGACCCCCGCCAACCGACGGTATCTATCGACTTCTACGGCCCGGCCGAGGAGCTTCGGTCGCGGTTCCTCTCGACCAGCGGCGACGTGCTCGCCGCGGAGGAACTGGACGTCTCCTTTCGGCTGCAAGACTCCGTCGACGCCGACGACGCCCGCGGCGTCGTGAGCGTGACGGACCGACTGACCGGCGACTACGTCCTCGAACTCAACGCCCGCGCCGACGACGTGCTCGACTTCATTCGGGCGGCCCGCGAGTACGGACGCGCCGCGGGCGACGACGAGGGGCGCTACCGCGTCGACGTGGCCATCGAGGGGGACCACTTCGAGACCTTCGAGAAATCGACGTTCCTCGTCTACGACGGCGACGGGACGCTCCTGCGGAGCCAGAGCCTCATCCCCTCGGGCGTCGAACTCTGAGCCGGAGCCCGTCGGTCGACGGTCGACAGCGCGGACGACGTTTTCTCTCGATGCGTTCCTCACGCTCGTTCGTGTACGATATCGGGCCGAACCACGTCTTCTTTACCGACCGCTCCCACAGAGAGTACCGTGAGAAACGTAACCGACCGCACGAGAAACCCGTTCGACATGCGACCGTCGTGTGACCGGTACGTCCCCGGCTACGGCGACGCCAACGCCGACTTCCACGTCATCGGCGACCACCCCGGCGTCCACGGGGGCATCGAGACCGGCGTCCCCTTCGCGGGGGGCGCAGGCGAGAAGCTGTTCCCGGCGCTCGAAGACGGCGAGTTGCTGGCCGAGGCCGGCGACGAACCGACCGTGAACAGCACGTTCTTCTCGTATTTGCACATGTGCGTGCCGGACGGCACGCCGTCGGCGGCCGACTACACCGACATGGAGCGCTTTTTCGACGCGGAGCTCCGCGCCATCGCCGCCCACGTCCTCCTGCCGGTCGGCGCGGTGGCGACGAAGCACGTCCTGAACAACTACACGTCGGTCGGCTGGAAGACGGACATCGACATGGAAGCACTCCACGGCGAGGAACTCCGCGGGAGCGGCTTCCTCGTGTTGCCCATCAAGGACCCCGCCGAGTGGGACGACGGCGACCACGACGAACTCGTCGCCGGCCTGCTGGAGCTTCAGTCGACCGACTTCCGCCGCGAATCCGACCTCGGCCGCTTCATGCCCGGAGCGGACCCGTATCTGGTCAGATAGCGTATTTTCGGCCGCGTTCGACTCTCGTCCGCGGATTCGATAGATTCTTCACCATTCTGGCGTCCGTTCGTCCAGTAACAACCATGAAGGTTACTAGGTGTCCAGTTAATACGGCTAAATGAATCACATAAGAGCATATTTATCCAGTCGTTCTGGAGGCCGTGGTTCTAATTGGCGATAACAAAGGACTTTTTACAACTAGTGTCCAACGTGGTGTTGACGCGCGTGGTTCGATTCACTTCCGCCGGGCGCGTCAGGCAGCTGTGAGACTGGTGCTCCTCACAGTGGCTTGGTCAGTCCGGGGACCTGCGCTCGGCCGCGGTCCCCGCTCTTAACTCAGACACGAGCGATAGCTCGACGTCTCGTCACGGAGAATCGCGCTCCGAAAGCGACCGCGCTCCGATTAGAGCTTGTCCGCGAGTCGCTTGAGCGCGCCGTATCCGTACTCAGTGACCGGCTCGCCGTGGCCCACCGCGACCACGTCGACCGGCGGGCAGCGCGCCGCGAACGCGCGGACGCTCCGTCTGTTCTCCGCGGCGTCGGTCGCGATGAATCCCGGCAGCAGCCCGAGGCTCCCGTTCGACTCGCGGACCATGTCGCCGACGAACGCGACGCCGTGGTCCTCGTGGACGAACGCGGTGTGGCCGGGGGTGTGTCCCGGCGTCCGGTACGCGACGAAGCCGCCGAGTTCGTCGCCGTCGCGGACGACCTCCACGGGGTTCGTCGGGCGCTCGACGAACGACGCGAGCGCGCGCTGTGCAGCGCCTTTCAGCGAGGTGAGCGACGGCTTCGACGCGCCGGTCAGGTGCGAGGCGTCCGGCTCGGCGAGGTGAATCGGCACGTCGTCGCGGAGGCTGAGCGAGGCGAGCGACCCGACGTGGTCGAGGTCGAAATGGGTCACGAGCACCCGGTCGATAGCGCCGGGGTCGAGGTCGGAGCGGGCGAGGCCGCGGAGGAGTCGGTCGCGGTCCCACGGCGTCCCGGCGTCGACGAGCACCGTCTCCGAGCCGTCGGAGACGAGGTACGCGTTCACGCCGCGGAGTCGGAACCGCCGGACCGAGTCGGTCGGGATGGCCATACCGGCCCGTCGGGCGCGGGCGACAAAAATCGTGGGCGAGGGCGGCCCGCACGCCGCGACTTCCGAGGCGGCCGCCTGCCGGGACGCCCCGCACCGCGCCAGCTACCGCGAGGCGAAGAGATACCACCCGGCGTCGACGACGAACCCGCCGGCCCCGAGAAGCGGGCAGACGACGAAGCCGAGGAGGTCGACCGCGACGGGGCGGCCGACGCCGACCGCGCCGGCCACCACGAGCGCCAGCGGGACGGCCGCCGCGAGCGCGTAGACCCACGTTGTCCACGCGTGGCCGAACCGGGCGATGACTCCGGCGACCGAAACCGCGAGGAGCGCCGCCGCGACCGGGAGGACGACCACCGTCGGCGTCGCCGCCGCGGTCTGCAAAGCGGCGAGGCTCGGCACCGACAGCGGCGACGACGCGAGAAGCGCCGCGGCGGGCGCGGCGGTGTCGAGCGACGCGAGCGCGGTCACGAACCCCGCGCCGTCGCCCGAGAGGTGCCACGCCAAGCCGCCGAGATACGCCAGCAGCGCGCCGAGCGAGACGCCCCAGCCGTACCAAAGCGGGTTCGTCCCCCCGGACGCTGACGCGGACGCCGACTCGGAGCCGTCGCGTTCGCGTTCGAACCGGCCGGTCGTCCCCGTTCGACTGGACTGCGTGTTTCGGGTGCGGCCGCGCGACGCCCCGCTCGCGGCCGACGACTGCGATGCGCCCGTAGTCCGCGACGACGACCCGGAGGCGCGCGACGAGGAAGCCGACCCCGAGCGGCGCGACCGACCCGACCGCGACGAACTCGCGGTCGAAGACGAAGACGACGCGCGCCCGGACGACGACCGGGACGACGAGGAGGACGACCGACCGGAAGAAGACGAGGAGGACGACGTGGACGAGGACGACCGGCCGGTCGAGGACCCCGACGAACCTGACCGCCCGCCGGCGTCGGCGCTTCCAGAGCCGCCGGCCCCGGCCTGCTCGTCGGCCTTGCCGGGGTATCTGAACTTCGTCAGGCCGTCGAGGCGCTTTTCGACGTACGTCCCGTGGCCCATCCGGTCGTAGTCGGCGCGCTCGGCGTCGTCGGTGAGGACTTCGTAGGCCTTCCGGACGACGGTGAACTGCGCCGTGGCTCGCTCGTCGTCGTTGACGTCGGGGTGGTACTCCCGAGCGCGCTGACGAAAGGCCTGCTTTATCTCCGCCGTCTCGGCGTCGCGTTCGACCCCGAGGAGTTCGTAGAAGTCCACCGGCATTCGACGTGCGATTCGATGCGACGCCGGCTTTTGAATGTACCGGGCGTTCGCCCGGCGAATCGAGCCGGTGACCGACCGCGTGCCGGCGAGCGCGCGACAAACCGCGGGACGCCGCGTCCCCGAGACCATTCGGAATAATCATGCACCTCGGCGGTTAGGTGGCCGCATGGAACGGATACGGCTCGGTAACACCGTCTTCGAGGGCCTCAACAACGCCTATCTCCTCCCCGGCGACCGACCGACGCTGGTCGACGCCGGCGTGGCGACCGACTCGGTCCGCCGCGACCTCCGCGAGGGACTCGACGCGGCCGGGTGCGGGGTTGCGGACCTCGACGCCATCGTCCTCACCCACTGGCACGCCGACCACGCCGGACTGGCGGGCGAACTCCAGGCCGAGAGCGGCGCCCCGGTCTACGTCCACGCCGACGACGCGGGCATCGTCGCGGGCGACCCCGACGCGGTCGCGGCCGAGCGCTCGATTCGCGAGCGCCGCTTCGACGAGTGGCGTATCCCCGACGAACCGCTCGCCGAAGTGACCGCGTTCCTCGACGGCCACGACGACCTCCGGGGCGACCGCGTCGACGTGACGCCCGTCGAGGACGGCGACCGCATCGCCGCCGGCGACGGCGAACTCGAAGTCGTCCACCTCCCCGGCCACGCCGCCGGCCTGAGCGCTTTCGCCTTCGACGGCGAGCCCGGCGCGGGTCGCCAGGCGTTCGTCGGCGACGCGATTCTCCCGAAGTACACCCCGAACGTCGGCGGCGCTGACCTGCGGGTCGACCGCCCCCTCGAAACCTATCTCGACAGCCTCGCGCGCCTCGCGGCCCTCGACTTCGAGCGGGCGTGGCCCGGCCACCGCGACCCCATCTCCGACCCCGCCGGCCGGGCGCGCGTCATCGCGGAGCACCACCGCGAGCGCACCGAGCGCGTCGTCTCCGTCCTCGACGATCACGGGCCGGCCGACGCGTGGACCGTGAGCGCGCGCCTGTTCGGCGACCTCGAAGCCATCCACATCCTCCACGGCCCCGGCGAGGCGTTCGCCCATCTGGACCACCTCGTCGCCGAGGGCGTCGTCGCGCCCCCGGACGACGGCGGGCGGTACGAACTCCTCGACGCGGACCCGGACTTCGACGAACTGGTCGCGGTTCCCGAGACGAAACGTTAAAACGCCGCTGGAGGGAACGGAGAGCCATGGAACTGCGGGTCATCGACAAGACCGACGAGGAACTCCGCATCGAAATCGGCGGCGAGGACCACACCTTCATGAACGTCCTGAAGGGCGAACTCCTCCAGACCGACACCGTCACGGCCGCGACCTACGACGTGAACCCCGAGCAGTCCGGCGGACAGACGGACCCCGTCCTCTCCATCAAGACGGAGTCCGGCGTCGACCCCCTCGACGCGCTCGCGGAGGCCGCCCGCGGCGTCCAGCGCACCGCCGACGACTTCACCGACGCCTACCGCGCCGGTATCGACGCGTAATCTGCGGGTTCTCTCTCGTTTCTTCCGGCCGCGAGCGGCGCGTCTCTCAGTTCTCGGCTTCGGTTACTCGCCGCCGCCGCCCGGCCCTTCGTAGTCCTTCTCGCCGGCCTCGATGCGGACTTCGAGCCAGTTTTCCATCGGAACCAGCGGGCACTCGTAGCGCGGCGAGTAGGCGCAAAACGGGTTGTACGCGTAGTTGAAGTCGACCACCCAGCGCCCGTCGTCGGTCCGGTCCGCGGCTTCGAGGTCGAGGTAGCGACCCGCTCCGTACGTCTCCTCGGCGTTCGTCTCGTCGCGGAACGGAACCCACAGGCGGTCCTCGTCGGCGTCGGCGCGGTAGGCGTCGAGCGCGTACGACTCGCCGTCGACCTCGAACTCGAAGCGCCCCCACGCGAGGTACTCGCGCTCGCCGTCGGTCGAGGTGCCGATGGTGATGCGCTCGGGGTCGTCGTATTCCCGGAGTTCGAGTTCGAACCGGAGGTCGGGGTCGGGGTCGAAGTAGTCGAGGCCGTCGAAAACCTCCCGCTGGTCCGGCGGAATCGGAGAGTTGCGGTCCCCAGCGAGATAGCGGTCCTTCTGTTCGCGGTGCGTGCGGAGGGCGTCGAGCCACGCGTCGTCTGTCATCTCGGGTCGAGATACGACGCGGCGGCGGGTTAAGATTGGTTTCGACTGCGCGGGGGACGCACGACCGGCGGACGGGTCGGGACGGGACGCGAAAAGAGAGACGAAAAGAGGCGGAAAAGAACGGCTGTGGAGGCGGGGCTTACAGTCGAACCGGCACGTCGCGCTCGTCGAGGTACTCCTTGACGTCCCGAATCGTGTACTCGTCGAAGTGGAAGATGGAGGCGGCGAGCCCGGCGTCCGCGCCGGCCTCGGTGAACACCTCGTACATGTCCTCGGGGCCGCCGCAGCCGGAGGAGGCGATGACGGGCGTCGAGACGCTGTCGCAGACGGCCTTCGTCAGCGGGATGTCGTAGCCGTCTTTCGTGCCGTCGGCGTCGATGGAGTTGATGAACAGCTCGCCCGCGCCGCGGGACTCGGCCTCGTTGGCCCACTCGACCACGTCGACGCCGGTTCCCTCGCGGCCGCCCTTGACGGTGCACTCGAACCAGCAGGACTCGCCGTCGACCTCGGCGTAGTGCTCGCCCGCCTCGTCGAAGCGCCGGCGGGCGTCCACCGAGATGACGATACACTGGCTGCCGAAGGAGCGCGCGCCCTCCTCGATGAGGTCGGGGTTCTGGAGCGCCGCGGTGTTGATAGAGACCTTGTCCGCGCCGGCGCGGAGCGTCTCTTTGATGTCGTCGCGGGTGCGGATGCCGCCGCCGACCGTCAGCGGGATGAACACCTCGTCCGCGACCTTCGAGACGGTGTCGAGCATCGTCGCCCGCCCCTCGGCGGAGGCGGTGATGTCGAGGAAGACGAACTCGTCCGCGCCCGCCTCGTTGTACCGTTTGGCCATCTCGACCGGGTCGCCGGTGTACTTCAGGTCCTCGAAGTTGACGCCGGTGTAGACCGCGGGGTTCCCGTCCTCGTCGAGGTCGACGTCGATACAGGGGATGATGCGCTTCGTGAGCATTCGCTACCGGATTGTTTGCGAAAGAGCCGTTTCACCGTTTCGACTACGGCAGGTGGTGGCCGAACGCCGACCACTTGGCCGAGTCGTCCGATGACCGCGAGACCCTCTCGGACCGGTGTGGAGTCAGCTTGATGACCCGTCCGCGAAAAGCCCGACACGGGTTCCGACTCGAACGATGACGGATTCAGCCGAACTCCTCAGCCTGCTCGTGGTCGTCGAGTTCGTGGTGATGGCCGCGATAGTGGCGCTGTTGGTCCCGCTCGACGCCGCGATTCCGTTCCTCCCGCTCGCGCTCGTGTTCCTGGTCGTGCTGTATCTATATCGGTCCTGAACCGCCCGGGGTGACGCCCGCCCGCGAGACCGGTCGCAAGCGATGCAGTGGTTGGGCTCGCGGACGACGGTTAGGTGCGTTTTTGTACCGCGAACCCGTCGCCCCGCGTATGAGCGACGACCACGACCACGGACACGACGACCACCACGAAGGCGAACAAGACGGCCGCGTCACCTCCCCGATGCAGGAGTTCTCGATGAGTCAGGTCACGACCGGCGTCCTCGTCTTCGTCGTCGGCCTCGTCGTCACGTTCGGCATCCCGCTGGCGCTCGCGTAAGCGCGCCCAGAACCGTTCGAAACCGCTCGAAAAACGTTCGAAACCGCTCGAAACCGGCAATCCGCACGAACTTCCGCGTTCTCTCCCCTTTTCAGGCCCGCGCGGCTACGGCCGGTGTGAAATCTATCGTCGTCACCGAGTACGGGAGCACCGACAGCCTCGAACTGCGCGAGACCGAGACGCCCGAACCGGCCCCGGGCGAGGTCCGCATCGACGTCGAAGCCGCCGGCATCAACTTCGCGGACATCATGCAGCGGCGCGGGACCTACCGAGACGGCCCGGAACCGCCGTACACGCCGGGGATGGAGGCCGCGGGGACCATCGACGCGGTGGGCGAGGGCATCGACCGCGAGGTCGGTGAACGCGTCGTCGCAATGACCGGCGGCGGGGCGTACGCCGAGTCCGTCACCACGCCGGCCCCGACGCTGTTCGACGTGCCCGAGTCGATGTCGTTCGCCGAGGCCGCCGGCTTCCCCGTCCAGTTCCTCACCGCCTACAACTGCCTCCACGAGTGGGGCGACCTCGACGGCGACGAGCGCGTGCTGATTCAGGCGGCCGCCGGCGGCGTCGGCACCGCGGCGGTCCAACTCGCTTCCCACGCCGGCGTCGAGACGTTCGGCACGGCCAGCACCGAGGCGAAACTCGACCTCGCGGCCGACCTCGGTCTCGACCACGGCATCCAGTACACAGAAGAGGACTTCCGCGAGGTCGTCGCCGACGAGACCGACGGCGCGGGCGTCGACCTCGTCCTCGACGGCGTCGGCGGCGAGACGTTCGAGCGCAGTCTGGACGCCCTCTCCGACTTCGGCCGACTCGTCACCTACGGCGCGGCCTCCGGCGACTCTGCCGCGGCGGACCCGACGCGCCTGCTGTTCGAGAACAAGTCCGTCATCGGCTTCCACCTCGGCAGCGCCATGGAGCAGCGCCCCGAATCGATTCTCGGCGCGGTGCCGGAGCTGTCCGAACTGCTCGCCGCGGGCGAACTCGACGTGGTCGTCGGCGAGACGTTCGACCTCGAAGACGCCGCGGCGGCCCACGAGTACATCGAGGACAGAAAGAGCAGCGGCAAAGTCGTCCTCGAACCGTAACGAGCGTCGCGCGACGCGGGACCGCGCTTTTCGTTCAGTCCGGTTTTCGGTTCAGTCGAGTTCGCGGGCGAGCACGTCGCGCAGGGCTGCGATGTCGGCCGCGCCGTAGGCGACCTCGTCGCCGTCACTGTCGACCGCGAGCGAGAGCGTCGCGTCGTCGGTCGTCGTCCCGAGTTCGACGACGGGCACGTCGCCCGCGAGGTCGCGCAGTGCGGCCTCGTCGGTCGTCTCGACGACGACACGGCCGGGCGTCTCCTCGAACAGCGAGACGTAGTCGGAGACGGACACGTCCGCGCCGACCTCATCGGTGACCATCTCGGCCAGCGCGACCGCGAGACCGCCGTGGCTCGCGTCGTGAACCGCGACCGTGGACTCATCGGCCGCGACCGTCCGAATCGTCTCGACCGCGGTCGCGGCGTCGGCGTCCTCGGGGAGCGTCGGGAACGCGTCGGAGCCCCCGAGGTGGTCGAGGACCGCCGAGCCGCCGAGCGCGCCGCCGGAGTGGCCGACGAGGAACAGGTCGCCCTCGCCCGAAAGCGAGAGGCCGGGCGAGGAGCCGTCGGCCTTCCCCACCATCGCCAGCGTCGGCGTCGGCGGAATCGGGCCGGAGACGGAGTCGTTGTACAGCGAGACGTTGCCGCCGACGACCGGGACCGAAAGCGCCCGGCACATGTCGGCGAGGCCGTCGACGATGCCCTTGAAGCCGCCGTACACGTCGGGTTTCTCGGGATTGCCGCCGTTGAGACAGTCGACGGTCGCGAGGGGCGACGCGCCCTTCGCGGCGAGGTTGGTCGCGTTCTCGAAGGCGACGGCGCGCGCGCCGTCGTAGGGCGCGGCGGTCGTCCAGTTGGGGTCCGCGCCGCCGGTGAACGCGAGTTTCGTGTCGGCCTCGGGCACGTCGAGGAGCGCCGCGTCGTCGCCGGGGCGGCGGGCGGTCCGCAGGCCGACCTCGTGGTCGTACTGCCGGTAGACCCAGCGCTTCGACGCCGTGTTGGGGTCGGAGACGACCGCTTCGAACGCGTCTTCGAGGTCGAACGCGGGCAGGTCGCGCGCCGCGGCTTCGGGGTCGACCGAGTCGAGGTCGTTCATCGGCGCGCCCTCGGCGAGGAACTCCGGGGGCACGTCGACGACGGGTTCGCCGTCGAAGGTGCAGACGTAGTTGCCCTCGGCGACCTCGCCGATGACGGCGCTGCCGAGGTCGAAGCGCGCGGCGAGTTCCTGCACGCGCTCGACGTTCTCGGGAGTCACCTCGTAGCACATGCGCTCTTGGGACTCCGAGAGGAGAATCTCGAAGGCGTTCATGTTCGGCTCGCGCTGGTGGACCTTCTCGAGGTCGATTTCCGCGCCGAAGCCCCCCTTGGCGACGAGTTCCGAGGACGCGCCGCCGAGGCCGGCGGCTCCGAGGTCGCGGGCGGACTCGACGAGGTCCTCGTCGATGAGCGCCTCGTTGCACTCGATGAGCAGTTTCTCCGTGTAGGGGTCACCGACCTGTACCGCGGGCCGGTCTTCGGTTTCCGCGTCCTCAGCGAGGTCCTCGCTGGCGAAGGACGCGCCGCCGAGCCCGTCGCGGCCGGTCGAACTGCCGACGAGGACGAGCTTGTTGCCCGCCTTCTGGGCTTCGGCCGTGACGAGGCGGTCGGCCGACAGGAGGCCGACGCAGGCGACGTTGACGAGCGGGTTGCCCTCGTAGTTCTCGTGGAACGAGGTCGACCCGGTTACCGTGGGGACGCCGATGGCGTTGCCGTAGTCGGCGATGCCCTCGACGACGCCGTCGAGGAGGTACCGCGAGTGCTCGCGGTCGAAGTCGCCGAAGTAGAGGCAATCGGCCAGCGCGATGGGGTACGCGCCCATCGAGAGGGTGTCGCGGACGATGCCGCCGACGCCCGTGGCCGCGCCGTCGTAGGGGTCGACGTAGGAGGGGTGGTTGTGGCTCTCGATACCGAGCGTGATGTAGGTGTCGTCGTCCAGAGCGACGACCGCCGCGTCGTCACCGGGGCCGATGACGACCTGGTCGCCCTCCGAGTCGAACGCCGACAGAAGCGGGCGAGACGACCGGTAGGCGCAGTGTTCGCTCCAGAGGTTTTCGAAGAGTATCTCCTCGGCCGGCGTCGGGTCTCGACCGAGCTCGGCGACGACGAGGTCGCGGTCCGCGTCGGAAAGCGTCATTCACTGGTATGGTCAGAACGCACATTGTAAACCCTTTCTATGTGCACGAACGTGCCCAAAATATGGTCGAAGTCGCCGTCGTCGTCCGCATCCGACTCAGGCGGGCGTGTACGGCGGCGACTCGGACCGTCCCGGACCGGCTCGGGTCGCCCCGAACGCCCGCCGACCACCGTGCGTGAGGTCCACACGCCAATCACACCGGGACCGGGGCGCTTTTTTAGCCTCCATCGTTAGGAGACGGTGTGTTATCGGTCGAGTTGCACTCGCATTCGTCTCTGTCCTACGACGGGCGGGACCCAATCGAGTACCTCCTCGAACAGGCGGTCGCGGTCGGCTTGGACGCCCTCGCCGTGACCGACCACGACGAGATAGACGCCAGCCTCGAAGCCGCGGAGCTCGCGGCCGACTACGGGCTGGTCGGCATCCCGGGGATGGAGGTCACCTGCGCCGCGGGCCACGTCCTCGCCTTGGGCGTCGAGGAGCTGATTCCCGCGGGACTGTCGTACGACGAGACGCTCGACCGCATCCGCGACGCGGGCGGCATCGCCGTCATCCCGCACCCGTTTCAGAAGTCGCGCCACGGCGTCGCCCCTCACATCTCCAGCGCGCAGCTCGCCAGCGCCGACGCCATCGAAATCTACAACTCGCGGCTCCTCACCGGCATCGCCAACCAGCGCGCCGAGCGGTTCGCCAAGCGCCGGAACCTCCCGATGACCGCCGGGAGCGACGCCCACATCGCGGAGATGGTCGGACAGGCAGTCACCGAGGTCGGCACCGACACCCGAAGCGCCGACGCCATCCTCTCGGCCGTCGCCGACGGGCGAACCAGCGTCGTCGGCAACAAGACCCCGTGGCGCATCTCGTTCCGGCAGGCCGCGGGCGGCGCGACCCGACGACTGAAACACGCCCTGACGGACCTGTTTTGATGCGCGGCGCGTCCCCCGACCTCGTCCGGCGCGCCCTCGCCGAGCGCGACCCGCTTCCCGGAACTGCGGGCTTCGCGGGCGAACTCGACGGCCGACTCGTCCGAGACGTGCTCGGTCGCCAGCCGCTCTTCTCCGAGCGCGCCGACCCCGCGAGGTGGTCGTTCGACCACCGCGACCTCGACGACCCGGTCGCCGTCCCCGCGGGCCGCGCCCGCGGGACGACCGGCGAAGCCGCCGGCGACGACGAACGCGTCTGGTCGCTTCCCGACCCGCCGGCCGCCACCGACCGCGACGCCGCGCTCGACCGTGTCCGCGACGCGGTCTTCGAATCGGTCCGGTCGGTGGACGACGACGGCCTCGCCGTGGCCTTCTCCGGCGGCGTCGATTCGGCGGTCGTCGCGGCCGGCGTCCCCGACGCCCCCTGTTACGTCGCCGGTTTCGAGGGCTCTCACGACGTGGCCGCCGCCCGCGAGGCCGCCGCCGCGATGGACCGCGACCTCACCGTGGTCGAACTCACCCACGAGGCGCTCGAACGCGCCGTCCCGGAAATCGTCGCCGCGCTCGGCCGAACGAACCCGATGGACGTGCAAATCGTTCTGCCCCTGTACCTGCTCGCAGAGCGAGTCGCCGCGGACGGTTACGACCGCCTCGCGGTCGGGCAGGGCGCGGACGAACTGTTCGGCGGCTACGCCAAAGTCCAGAAAGCCCCCGACGACCCGCGCGTCGAGGCCGACACCGTCCGCGGGGCCGCCCGCGAAATGATTCTCACGCTCCCCGACCAGCTCGAACGCGACCTGCTCGTGCTCCGCGCCGCCGGGGTCGACCCCGTCGCGCCGCTCCTCCACGACCGGGTTGTCTCGGCTGCGCTCCCGCTCCCCGGAGAGTTACTCGTGGACGGCGACCGGCGGAAGGTCGCGCTCAGGGAGGCCGCGAGCGGCGTGCTCCCCGAGTCGGTCGCGGAAGCGGACAAGAAGGCGGTCCAGTACGGCACCTACGCCTCGCGCGAACTCGACCGGCTCGCGCGGCAGGCGGGGTTCAAGCGGCGGATGGAGAACCACGTCCAGCAGTACGTCGAATCGCTCGTGGAGTAGGTCGAAGTCGCGGAGTCCCCGCTATCTCTCTCGCTCGTCGGCGCGCACGACCTCGATAGCCTCCAGCGCGAACTGCACCGTGTCGGGGTCGATATCGCTCTCGCGGAGGTCGGACTCGTCGTACCACGCCCAGACCTCGGGGTCTGCCTCGCCCGGCGCGGGGTCGATGTCGCGGGCGTCCACCCGGGCGTAGAAGACGTGGTCGATGTGCTGGTGGCCGACCGAGCCGTCGCCGTGGACGTTGATGTCGTAGAGCATCTGCTGACGGGGCTGCGGGAGCGCCCGGCCGGCGGGCGCGGGGACCGACGGCGTGTCGTCGACGAGTTCCGGGTCGAGCCCCGTCTCCTCGCGGACCTCGCGCAGGCCGGCCTCGTGAGGGAGTTCGTCGCGGTCGACGTGCCCGCCCGGCGGGATGCGGATGCCGAGGCGCTCGTGTCGGTGGAGCGCCACCGCGCCGTCGTTGACGATGTACACGGTCGAGGTGAAATGTCGCGTCGTCTCCATGGCTGTGGCTCCGGAGCGAGCGGCATGGCTGTTGCGGAACGAAGCGGGACGGAACGAGACAAGACGGAACGGAACGGAACGGAACGGAACCGCGGAACCGAGCGGGACGAAACGGACGAACGGACCGGCCGAGTTAGGGCAGTTGGACCTGCTCTTCGGCTTCGAGGAGTTCGTGGTAGCGGTTGCGGATGGTGACCTCGGAGATGTTGGCGACCTCGGAGACCTCGTTTTGCGTCACCTTCTCGTTGGTGAGAAGCGAGGCCGCGTAGACGGCGGCGGCGGCGAGGCCAACCGGCGACTTGCCCGAGTGGACACCCTGTTCTTTGGCGTTCTTCAAGAGCTGTCGGGCGCGCCGCTCGGACTCGTCGGAGAGGCCGAGCTCGCTGGCGAACCGCGGGACGTACTGCTCGGGGTCGGCGGGCTTGATTTCGAGCGAGAGTTCGCGGACGACGTAGCGGTAGGTGCGGGCGATTTCGTCCTTCTCGACGCGCGAGACGCTCGTAATCTCGTCGAGCGAGCGCGGGGTGCCGGCCATCCGTGCGGCGGCGTACAGCGCCGACGTGGCGACGCCCTCGATGGAGCGACCGGGCAGCAGGTCGTCGTCGAGCGCGCGGCGATAGATGACCGAGGCGGTCTCGCGGACGTTATCCGGAAGGCCGAGCGCCGAGGCCATGCGGTCGATTTCGCCGAGCGCCTGCTTGAGGTTGCGCTCCTTGGAGTCGCGGGTGCGGAATCGCTCGTTCCACGTGCGAAGCCGTTGCATCTTCTCGCGCTGGCGGGACGACAGCGAGCGCCCGTAGGCGTCTTTGTTCTGCCAACCGATGTTGGTCGACAGCCCCTTGTCGTGCATCATGTTCGTCGTGGGCGCGCCGACGCGGGATTTCTCGTCTTTCTCCGAGGAGTTGAACGCGCGCCACTCGGGGCCGTGGTCGATCTCGTCTTCCTCGACGACGAGCCCACAGTCGTCGCAGACCGTCTCACCGTGTTCGGTGTCGGAGACGAGGCTCTCCGAGCCGCATTCGGGGCACGTGGGCGTCTGCTCCCGCTCGGTGTCGGTCTGCTCGGTATCTTTCGTATTCTCATTGCGCACGCGCGCGTTGCCGGTCGTGAAACGTCGGACACTTTCTGTCATTGTGTGCGAGAGAAGCAACTGGGAACGGTCGTTCTCCGTCTATTCGTATTGACCCTCGTTACTTATATCTGACGGCGACAGGAGGACGGAATGGCCCGGGTCCGCACGGTCGGCCCCGGCCGCCTCGCCGGTGGTCTCGCCCCGGCTGACTCGCGCCGGGGACCGGACGAAACGACCCACACCGAAACTCTTACTCCCGGTCTCCGTTTCCTCCGATACATGAGCGATACGCCCGTCGACGCCGACGAGGTTCGACACGTCGCCGAGTTGGCGCGGGTCGACCTCGACGAGGACGAGGTCGAGGAGTTCGCGGCGCAGTTCGCGGACATCCTCGGCTACTTCGACGCCCTCGACGAGGTCCCCGAAGTCGACCGCGAGGACGAACTGGTGAACGTGATGCGCCCCGACGAGGTCCGCGACGGCCTCACCCAAGAGGAGGCGCTGTCGAACGCCGCAGAGACCGAAGACGGCTTCTTCAAGGGCCCGCGGGTGTCGTAGATGTCGCTGAACGCCTTCATCACGAAAGAGACGCTCGACGGCTCCGACGACGGCCCGCTCGCGGGCAAGTCCGTCGCCGTCAAGGACAACATCTCCACGGAGGGGCTGCGGACGACCTGCGGCTCCGCGATGCTCGAAGACTACGTCCCGCCGTACGACGCGACCGTCGTCGAACTCCTGAAGGACGCCGGCGCGACCATCGTCGGCAAGGCCAACATGGACGAGTTCGGCATGGGGACGACGACCGAGACCTCGGCGTTCGGCCCGACCAAGAACCCCGTCGACGAGTCCCGCGTCCCCGGCGGCTCCTCCGGTGGCTCCGCGGCCGCCGTCGCCGCCGGCGAGGCCGACCTCGCGCTCGGCACCGACACGGGCGGCTCCATCCGCTGTCCCGCCGCGTTCTGCGGCGTCGTCGGTATCAAGCCCACCTACGGCCTCGTCTCGCGCTACGGCCTCGTCGCCTACGCGAACTCCCTCGAACAGATCGGCCCAATCGCGCCGACCGTCGAGGACGCCGCCGCGCTCCTCGACGTCATCGCCGGCCCCGACGACCGAGACGGCACGACCCGCGACGCCGGTGCCGACTCGAACTACGCCGCGGCCGCCGACGGCGACGTCGAGGGCCTCACCATCGGCGTCCCGACCGAGTTCGTCGAGGGCGCGGACGAGGGCGTCGAGGAGGCGTTTTGGGCCGCGCTCGACGAACTCGAAGCCCAGGGCGCTGAGTACCGCGAGGTCAGTATGCCCTCGGTCGAGAAGGCCGTCGCCGCCTACTACGTCATCGCCATGTCCGAGGCGTCGTCGAACCTCGCTCGCTTCGACGGCGTCCGCTACGGCAAGTCCGGCGGCTACGACGGCAACTGGAACGAGGCGTTCGCCCGCGCCCGCGAGGACGGCTTCGGCTCCGAGGTCAAACGCCGCATCCTCCTCGGTACGTACGCCCTCTCGGCGGGCTACCACGACAAGTACTACGCGAAGGCCCAGGACGCCCGCGCGTGGGTCAAACAGGACTTCGACGAGGCGTTCGAGGACGTCGACGTGGTCGCGTCGCCGACGATGCCCGTCCCGCCGTTCGAACTCGGCGAGAGCCTCGACGACCCGCTCCAGATGTACCTCGCAGACGCGAACACCGTGCCGGTGAACCTCGCGAACCTCCCCGCCATCTCGGTTCCGGCGGGCGAGACCGACGGCCTCCCGGTCGGCCTCCAACTCATCGGCCCCAAGTTCGGCGAGGAGACCATCGTCCGCGCCGCGTCCGCGGTCGAGAACTGAGTCGGCCGCGCGGCTCTCGTTCCGTTCTCACGCGGTCTCTCGCGTTCGAGGGAGCGACGGAACGCCATGCCGATAGTTTTTCCACCGCCCCACGCCCACGCCGGAACGTCATGTACATCATCGTCGTCGGCGCGGGCAACATCGGCACGCCGCTCATCGAAATCGCCACCGAGGGCGGCAACGAGGTCGTCGTCGTCGAGCGCGACGAGGCGAAGGCCGAGGCGGCCGCCGCGACGTTCGACTGTCTCGTCCTCAACGACGACGCCACGGTCAAACAGACGCTCGACGAGGCCGGCGCGGACCGCGCCGACGCCATCATCACGACGACCGACAAGGACGCGACAAACATCATGGTCTGTCTGTTGGCGAAGGAACTCGACATCCCCGACATCGTCTCGGTCGTCCACAACCCCGAGCACATGAGCCTCTACCGCCAAATCGGCGTCAACACGATGGAGAACCCCCAGCGGCTCATCGCGGAGTACCTCTACCGCGCGGTCAAGCGCCCCTCTATCGTCGACTACATGCGCATCGGTGAGCACGCCGAGGTGTTCGAAATCCGCGTCGACGAGGACGCGCCGATAACCGGGATGACGATTCAGGAGGCGGCACAGGAGGACCTCCTCGACGGCGACACGCTCATCGTCGCCGTCGAGCGCGAGGGCGACGACGACCCCGTGACGCCCCGCGGGAACACCGCCATCGGCGCGGGCGATCTCCTGACGGTCTACTCCGCGAAGGGCGCGACGCCCGAGGTGACTGACGTGTTCGGCCACTACGAGGACCACTGATGCCCCGTCGCGGACGAACCGTCTCGGGGTGGCCCGCCGACCTCGCGGTCATCGGCCGCGACGTGGGGTCGCTCCTCGCCATGGAGTCGGCCCTGATGACCGCCTCGGTCCTCGTCGCGGTCGGCTTCCGCGAGTGGTACGCCGCGCTCGCGTTCCTCGCCGCCGGGGGCGCGACGGCGTTCGTCGGGCTGGGCGCGCGAAAGGCGTTCGCGGACGCCCCCGCCCCCCGGATGAAACACGGGATGATAATCGCCGCCGCGGGCTGGTTCGCCACGGCCGCCTTCGGGTCGCTTCCCTTCTTCCTCACGGCGCAGTTCGCCCCGCAGGGCGTCTTCACGGCGCTCGTGCCCGCCGGCGTCGACTACGCCCAGTCGAGTCTCGTCTACTTCCGCGACCCGTTGCACGCCCTGTTCGAGAGCATGAGCGGCTGGACCGGAAGCGGGCTGACGATGGGCATCCACGAGCCGTCGCTTCCCCGGACGATTCAGTGGTGGCGCTCGCTCATCCAGTGGGTCGGCGGCGTGGGCGTCATCGTCCTCACCGTCTCCATCCTCTCGCGGCCCGGCAGCGGGAGCTACGCCCTGTACCGCGGCGAGGCCAGAGAGGAGAAGATTCACCCGAGCGTCGTCTCGACGGTCCGGACGGTCTGGAAGATTTTCGTCGGCTACACGCTCCTGTCGGTGGTCGTCCTCTTCGTCGCCATCCGCGCCAGCGACTACGGGGCGACGCTCCCGCTGTGGGAGGTCGCGTGGCAGGCGCTCAATCACGCGATGACGGGGCTTTCGACCGGCGGATTCGCCGTCACCGACGGCTCCATCGGCACGTACGACTCGCCGCTCATCGAGACGGTGTTGCTCCCCATCATGGCGCTGGGCGCAATCGCCTTCCCCGTCCACTACGCCATTCTGAAACACCGCGACATCGACCGCCTCTGGGGCGACCTCCAGACGCGCTGGCTCCTCGTTCTCTTCGCGGTCGGCGCGGTCGCGCTCGCCGTCCAGAACCTCGTCAGCCTCCCGGCGACCGCGGGCTCGGCGTTCGTCGAGACCGCGGACTACTTCGGACTCGCCGGCGTCGTCGGCGGGCCGGAGTCGGACGCCGTCCGCGACGCCGCGTTCCACTGGGTGAGCGCGCTCACCTGCACCGGCTTTCAGGCCGCACCGCTCGGCGCGTGGTCAGACGGCGGGAAGATTCTCCTGTCGGGGGCGATGACCCTCGGCGGGGCCGCCGGGTCGACCGTCGGCGGCATCAAAATCATCCGCGGCTACACCATCTCCCGCGGCATCCGCTGGCAGTTCTCCCGCGTCTTCCTCCCCGAGAGCGCGGTCGTCAACATCGAGATGAACGGCCGCCGCCTCTCGCGGACCGAGATGGACCGCGAGTTCTCCGAGGCGGCCATCGTCTCGATGCTCTGGCTGTTGCTCCTCGTCGGGTCGAGCGTCCTCCTCGTGAACCTCGCCGGACCGGAGTTCACCTACGCCGACGCGCTGTTCGAAGTCGCGTCCGCACAGGGCAACGTCGGTATCTCGACGGGCATCACCGGTCCCTCGATGAACCCGTGGGCCGAGACGATGTTCCTCTTTAACATGTGGGTCGGCCGCCTCGAAATCATCCCGGTGTTGGTGTTCGCCCGGTCGGCAATCTACGGGCTGAACCCCTGAGCAAAAGCGGACGCGGTTTTTTCGGCGTTACCGACGCCAGTACTCCGGCGTGAAGATGACTAACACGGGCAGAATCTCCAGTCGGCCCACCCACATGAGAAGCACCATGTACAGCTTCGAGCCGTTGGAGAAGTCGAGATAGCTCCCCATCGGGCCGACGACGCCGAATCCCGGCCCGACGTTCCCGAGGGTCGCGGCGACGGCGCTCATGGTTTCGAGGATGCTCACGTCGAAGCCGATGCGCGCGGCGTCGAGGTGGAGCAGGCCGGTCGAGACGAAAAACAGCACGAGATACAGGAGCGTGAAGGCGTAGATGCCGCGGATGGCCCGCTCGTCGACCGCGCGGCCGGCGAGCCTGACGGGGCGGACCGCCTCGGGGTGAGCCGTCGTGAACAGCTCTCGGCGGAGCGATTTCACGATGACGTACCAGCGGACGATTTTCACCGCGCCGCCGGTCGACCCCCCGGAGCCGCCGATGAACATCGCGAACAGCAGGACGTACTGCGCCGGCGCGCTCCACGCGTTGAAGTCGATGCTGGCGTAGCCGGTCGTCGTGACGATGGAGACGACCTGAAACACCGACTGGCGAACCGCGGGTTCGACGTTGCCGATGATGGCCGTGCGGATGCCTTCGAGGTAGAGTTGGTCGTACGTCTCGCCCGCGGGCGCGACGGACATCAGCCCGTCACCGAGGAACAGGATTCCCGCGAGGATGGCCGAGACGACGCCGATGACGCCGAGGTAGGACTTGAACTCGGTGTCGCGGAACAGCCGCTTCGGGTCGCCGGTGAGGACGTGCCAAAACAGCGCGAAGTTGGTCCCGGCGGCGACCATGAAGGGGATAACGACCCACTGCGCGGCCGCCGAAAACGCCTCGATGCTGTGGGCCTCAGGCGAGAATCCGCCGGTCGGCATCGTCGTCAGCCCGTGGGCGATGGCGTTGTACACGCCCATGTTCGGGGCGTGGCCGGTGACGTTGAGCCCGTAGAGGAGGACGATTTCGAGGACGGTGAGACCGAGGTACGCGCCCCAGAGCGCGCGGGCCGTCTCGGCGATGCGCGGCGTGAGCTTCTCGATGCCGGGGCCGGGCGCTTCGGCGTCCATCAGCTGTGCGCCGCCGACGGAGAGTTCGGGAAGGATGGCCACCGCGAGGACGACGATACCCATCCCGCCGAGCCACTGGGTGAGCTGTCGCCACATCATGATGCCGCGGGTGTGCGAGTCGAACGAGATGTCGCCGAGCACCGTCGCCCCGGTCGTGGTGAAGCCGCTCATCGTCTCGAATAGCGCGTTCACCGGGTTGCCGAGGGTCGATTCGGGGTGGATGGGCGACGCGACGAAGGGGATGCCGTGGGCCTCGATGAGAAACGGTATCGCGCCGACTATCGTGACCGCTAGCCACGTCAGCGCGACCATCAGAAAGCCCTCTCGGGCCCCGATGTCGGGGTCGTCGGCGAGCCGTTCGAGCCCCGTGCCGACGAGGACCGTGACGGCCATCGTGACGACGAACGGGAGCACCGACTCGCCGTAGTACAGCGCGACCACGAGCGGGAAACAAAGAGGGACCGCGAGATACTTCAGGACGGTCCCCACGAGACGCAGGCTGGCTCTGTAATCGACCCGCAATTTCATCCGTGGACTAACGTACCGAGCGCCGGGTTCTTCCGTGTTCGGGTTCGCAGTCGGGGGCGCGACACCGTGACGCGGTGGGGATTCGGCGCACCCGTGGGTCGGCGGCGACGGGGGTGGCGGCGACGGGCCGGGTTACAGATTGGGTGTCACGTCGTCGATGACGCAGCTATCGACGAAGACGACGACGTGGTCGCCGGGTTCGATGACGGTGTCGCCGCGGGGGGTGATGAACTCGCGGCGGCGGGTTATCGCGCCGATGACGACGCCTTCGGGGAGCGTCGCCACCGACTCCCGAATCGGCTTGCCCGCGAGGACGCTCTCGGCGTCCACCTCGATTTCGAGCACTTCGGCCTTGTCAGACTCGATGAGCGCGACGTTCTCCGCGCCGCCCTCGCGGGTAAAGCGGGTTATCTCCTCTGCGACGACCTCGCGGGGGCTGACGCCCACGTCGACGCCGACGGCCTCGAACAGGTCCACGTACGGCGTCGTGTCGATGACGGCGACGGTGCGCTCGACGCCGAGGCGGGCGGCGAGAAGCGACACGAGCAGGTTCTTCTCGTCGGAGTCGAGCGCCGAGACGAGCAGGTCGGCGTCGCCGATGTACTCGCGTTCGAGGAAGTCCACGTCGGTCGCGTCGCTCTCCATGACGATGGTTCCGGGGAGCATCTCCGCGAGTTCGCGGGCGCGCTCCGCGTCGTGCTCGATGAGCCTGGGCTTGAAGCCGCGCTCTTCGAGCAGGCGGGCGACGTGGTAGCCGATTTCGCTCCCGCCGACGATGACGACCTCCTCGGCGGTTCCCGGCGGTTCGTCGGGCGAGACGGAGCTTGCGAAGCCCTGGACGCTCTTGGGGCTGCCGATGACGACGACGCGGTCGCCGGGGCCGATGACGGAGTCGCCGCGGGGGATGGTGACCTCGCCGTCGCGGAGGATGGCCGCGAACGTCAGCGAGTCGAAGCGGTCGGCCTCGCTCACGGTCTGGTTGGCGACGGGGCTCTCCTCGTCGACTTCGAACTCGGCCATCTGGACCTGCCCGCCCGCGAAGGGGTCCACGTCGCGCGCGGCGGGGAGGCCGACGACGCGGACGATGGACTCCGCGGCGAGCAGGTTCGTACAGACCATGAAGTCGATGCCGAACGCCTTCTCGGAGCGCTGCCACGTCCGGAGGTACTCCGTGTTCTTGACCCGGGCGATTGTGAACGCGTTCGAGATGGCCTTGGCGGTCGCGCAGGCGACGATGTTCGTCTCGTCGTCGTCGGTCGAGGCGATGACCATGTCGGCGCGCTCCACGTCGGCCTCTTCGAGCGTGTCCACCGAGGTTCCGTCGCCGTGGAGCGCCAGCAC
Source organism: Haloferax sp. Atlit-48N (assembly GCF_003383015.2). NCBI lineage: Archaea > Methanobacteriati > Methanobacteriota > Halobacteria > Halobacteriales > Haloferacaceae > Haloferax > Haloferax sp. Atlit-48N. Next base: position 992,722 of record NZ_CP137689.1, read on the forward strand.
GTCGAGCGAGTAGTTCAGTTCGTCGACGCGCTCGGGGTCGCAGTCGATGACGACGACCTCGTGGGTCTCGTCGAGGTCGGCCGCGATGGACGACCCGACCTGTCCGGCACCGATGATTATCACGCGCACCAGAGACCAGCCCCTGTCATACCCCTGTGTTGGACCGCGGGCGCGTATGTGCATTTCCCTTCTCGAATCCCCGGGGCACCGACGCTCACGACCCCGGTTTCGAGTGTATCGTCAGTTCCACGCGCCGCGGTCGCCCCTCGATGTCCGCGACGATGCGCTCGACGATTCGCTCCGCCTCCTTCTGGAGCACCGGCCGGAGCTTGTCGATGACCCACCCGAGCGAGACGAACCGCGGGAGGTCGACGTCGCCCGCGGAGACGCTGTCGGGGTCGTACTCGACCTCGAAGAAGACGCGGCAGGCGGTGTCGGCGTCCGGCGGGGCCTCGCCCTCGTCGGGCAGGTCGTCGAGTTCCTCGACTCGCCAGCGGCCGACGGCGTGTACGTCCTTGGTGATGGTCCAGTCGATTCGCGTCGGCGGGGTGACGTCGGTCACCTTCGACTCGGCGGTGTAGGTGAGCTTCCACCACGAAAAGTACAGGGCGTACCGCGTGCCCGGCGACCCGTCGCCCGACTGCCGAACGTCCCGCAGGTGCTTCGAGTAGTCGGCGTACCGCGGGAAGTCGACGAGGAACTCGTATATCTCCTCGGGCGGCAGGTAGACGACGGTGCTGACGGCTATCTCGTCCACGAGCGTCGAATGGAGTCGGCGGGACCAAAGCCTTGTGGGCCGTGTCGCTCGCTCGCGCGGCGCGGACGCCCTCGCAATCGCAACCTATAATCGGTCGGTGTCTCGACATACAGCCGAGATGGTGGGGGGGACGCTTCGGGACATCAGAGCCGAGATTCGGTCTCTGGCGTGTTCCGACGGCGACTACGCAGTTGTGTGCGGCCGCACGGGTTCGCCGCCCGGAGCCGCCGCAGGACAGCGGTTTCCGGGCCGGCGCGCCGCCGGCGAGGCCGCGGAACTGACGCGGGACTACCGGGCGGCGCTCCGGCGCTACGACCCGAACAGCCCGTACGACGACCCGCTCGTGTACGAGGTGGCCGAGGGACCGCCACGGGCCGCCGAGGAGTCGGCGGACGAGTACGCCCGATACAGCGCGTTCTGCCACGACACCGCGGGCGCGCTGTTCGAGGGGCTGTCGGAACTCGGCTATCGGGAGGCCGAGACCGCCGCGATGGAGACGTACCTCACGCTGGCCGAGGTCGTCGACGACCGCGACGACTTCTGTCTCACGCTGGTGTGGAGCCTGATGAGCGAACTGGACGTTCGCCTCTCGGCCGACGAGCAGCGGGCGGTCGTCGAGACGGCGGCCGGGCTGTTCTGTCCGACCCCGACGCCGAACCCCGTGGACGCGGCGCTTCGACACCTCGAAGCCGTCGGCTTCGTCGAGGGCTACTCGGTGCGGCCGATACCCGACGCCGAGGCGGCTGGAACTGCCGGTGCCGACGCCCGAACCGACGCACGGACCGACGGCGACGACAGCTCCCGGACGTGGGAGCTCACCTTCGGGGACTACGCGCTCGCGGAGCGGACCGGCCGGATTCCGACGCTACCGCTCGCCGTGGCTCTCGTCCGGCGGACGCCGGAGCGAACCGTGCGCTTTCTCGACGGCGAGGCGCTGTCTGACGGGCGCTGGCGGCTCCGGCTCCGAATGTCACCGAAGAACGGAGCGGGGCACGCACCCGGCTCGGCGGGCCTCGTCAGCGTCGAGGCAATCGAGAACCGCTGGCTCAACGACCCGAGCGCGTCGCTGGGTCGGTAGCCCGAACCGCCTCCGGGCGGAAATCGGCAGCGTTCAGCGACATCCGTACGGTTTTACTCGCCGCTGAGCTATCGCACGACATGAGTCAGACGACTCCACGAGACGCGCTCGTCGTCGGCGGCGGCGTCGCCGGCCTCACCGCCGCGACGTTCCTCGCGCGCGCCGACCTCGACACCCTCGTCGTCAACGACGGCGAGCCAATCGTTCGCCGGAACGCCCACCTCGAAAACGTCCCCGGCTTCCCGGCGGGCGTCAACAGTCGGCTGTTTACCGACCTCCTCTCCGAGCAGGCCGACCGTAACGGCGCGGGCCGACTGACCGGCCGCGTGACCGACCTCGACGTGCTCGGTGACGACGAGGACCCGCTGTTCCGGGCGACCGTCGAGACCGACGACGGCGAAGAGACCGTCGAGGCGTCCCGGGTCGTCGCGGCCTCGTGGTCCGACGCCTCGTACCTCGAAGACACGGGCGTCGACCTCCGGGCCGCCGGGTCGAAAACCTACGTCGGCGTGGACGACCTCGGCCGGACCGACGTCCCCGGCATCTACGCCGCGGGTCGGCTGACCGAGATTTACCATCAGGCGGTCGTCGCCGCCGGCGACGCCGCGGAGACGGCCATCACGCTGGTCCACGACTCGGGGACGGCGTTCTACAACGACTGGGTCGCGCCGACCGGCTACTTCACCGACCGCGGCCGCGAGGTGCCGCCGGCCTGCGAGGAGATAGACGCCGACGAGCGCGCCCGCCGCGAGCGCGAGTCCCGCGAGGTCATGCGCGAGTTCTTCGCCGGGCCGCACGACGAGCCCCAGCGCACCCACCCGAGCCTCGTCGACGACGAACTCGGGCGACTCGACGAGTAACACCCACTCACGCCGCGGGCGGACCGCCCGTCGGTCCCGCGGTCGCCCGCGGACGCGAATCCTTTTAGCGGGTCGCGGGCGCAGAGACGAGTGAATGCTCGAAGGTGTGAACGTCGCGCTCGGGGTGACGGGGAGTATCGCGGCCGTGAAAGTCGTCGAGTTGGCGCACGAACTCCGCCGCCGGGGCGCGTCGGTCCGCGCGGTGATGACCGACGCCGCGACGGGAATCATCCACCCGTGGGCGGTCGAGTTCGCCACCGACGACGACGTGGTGACCGAGATTACCGGCCGCGTCGAACACGTCGACCTCTGCGGCCGCGACGGCTGGGCCGACGTGTTCCTCGTCGCGCCCGCGACGGCCAACACGGTCGGCAAGATAGCGGCCGCCATCGACGACTCTCCGGTGACGACCACCGCGACCACCGCCCTCGGGGCGGGCGTTCCGGTCGTCGTCGCGCCCGCGATGCACGAACCCATGTACGACCACCCCGGCGTCCTCGACGCCATCGAGCGGGTGCGGTCGTGGGGCGTCGAGTTCGTCGACCCGCGCATCGAGGAGGGGAAGGCGAAAATCGCCACCGAGGAGGCCATCGTCACCGGCGTGGCCAAAGCGACGACCGACCAGACGCTCGCCGGAACATCCGTCGTCGTCACCGCCGGCGCGACGACCGAGTCCATCGACCCAATCCGCACGCTCTCGAATCGCGCCTCCGGTCGCACGGGCCGCGCCGTCGCCCGCGCGCTCGCGGTTCGCGGTGCGGACGTGACGCTCGTCCACGACGGCGACGACGCGCACTACGCCGACGTGCTCGCCGTCGAGTCGGCCGCCGAGATGCTGTCGGCCGTCGAGGCCGCGGTCGACGCCGACGCCGACGCGCTCGTCTCCGCGGCCGCCATCTCGGATTTCACCGTCGAGGCGGCCGACCAGAAGATTCGCTCCGGCGAGGCGCGCACGCTCGACCTCGAACCCGCGCCGAAGCTCATCGACACCGTCCGCGAGTCGCACCCGGACCTCCCCATCGTCGGCTTCAAGGCCGAGACGACCGGCGACGACGAGGCGATGGCCGGCGAGGCCCGCCGCATCATGGACCGCGTCGGCCTCGCCTTCGTCGTCGCCAACGACGCCTCCGTGATGGGCGACTCGGAGACCCGCGCGCTCGTCGTCCGTGCCGACGAGACGAGCGAGTACGTCGGGTCGAAAGACGGACTGGGCGCTCGCGTCGCTGCCGAACTGGCGACCGAGTTGGAAAAATAGGCCTTCGGCGGGTCGTCAGTCGTCGCCGCCTGCGGCGTCGGCGTCGGTGCCGTCCGCGCCGTCGGCGTCGGCCGACGCGACCTGCTTGGGCCACGTGACCCCGTCGAGGAACGGGACGCCCATGCGCTGGGCGGCCTGCGAAATCATGTGCGCGCCCGTCGGCGCGGTGAGGAACAGGAACAACACCGTGACGAGCGCCATCAGTCCGTCGCCGTGGGGCAGGTAGTACACCGTCGCGGCGAGCGCGATGGACGCCGCCCCCAGCGTGGTCGCCTTCGAGGTGGCGTGCATCCGGTTGTAGACGTTGGGGAACCGGAGCAGACCGATGGTCCCGACGACGAGGAAGAAACTCCCCACGAGCGTCAGGAGGATGACGAGCGCCGCGCGGACGGGACCGACCGTCGTCGCGGCAGCTGCGGTCTCTGCGGCGGTCATTCGATGATGTCCCCCTCCGTGACGTACCGAGCCACGGTAATCGTGCTGATGAAGCCGATGATGGCGAGCACGAGACTGACGCCGACGAAGTACCCCTGTTGGCTCCAGATGGCGTACAGCGCCGCGATGGCGACGACGTTCGTTCCGATGGTGTCGAGCGCGACGACGCGGTCGGGCACCGTCGGCCCGCGGATGACGCGGTAGCTCACGAGGAGCGTCAGCCCCGCGGCGAGCGCGAGGCCGGCGAAGAGCACGGAGTCCATCCACGCGAGGTACGCGGGCTCAGCCATGTTGCTCACCTCCCGTCGCGGCGGCGGGCGCGTCGCCGCCGTCCGCGGGGCCCCCCTCGACTTGCGGCGCGGGGTCGCCCGGTTTCAGTTCTTCGTCGAAGATGACGAGCGCGTAGTCCTCCCAGCGGCGGATGGGTTCGAGGATGCCGTCGGGGTCGCTCCCGTCGATGCTGTGCACGTACAGCGAGTTGGTTTCGTCGTCGTAGTCCATGGTCAGCGTCCCCGGAGTGAGGGTGATACTGTTCGCGATAGTCGTGATGGCGAGCGGCGTCCGCACGCGGAGCGGCACCTCGACCACGGCGGGGTCGATGGGCATCGACGGCGACAGCGTCCGCACCGCCACGTCGACATTGGCCGTGAGGAGTTCCCAGAGGAACGTCGCGAGGTACAGCGCCGCGTAGGGCGCGACGCGGAGGCTCCGCGTGATGGGTGCTTCGTCCCCGTAGAACCGCCGGAAGAAGAAGGCGATGCCCATCCCGACACCGAGGCCGATGATGAACTCCTCCAGCAGGCGCTGCGGCGTCAGTTCGACGCCGCGGACGAACAGCCAGAGGACGGCCATGACGAGCCCCGAAACCGGCCAGCGGCGGCTCATCAGTGGCCACCCCCGCCGGATTCGAAGCCGACGCCCGGACCGTGCAGCACGGCGTCGACGTAGCCGTTCGTGTCGACGGCGGCGCGGGCCGCGGCGTCGGCCGCGCCGAACAGCGCCTCGAAGCCGATACCGAAGCCGATGGCGGCGACGGCGAGCGCGACGACGACGGTCACCTGCGTGGTGAGTTCGAGCCGTTTGAGGCCGTCGTCACCGCCGTCGGTCATCGCCACGTCGCCGGAGCCGACCGACCAGCGCTCGGGGAGCGCGGCGTCGACGAGGTCGCTCGGGCGACCCCAGAACACCGCGTTCCACGCGCGGGTGTAGTAGGCGATAGTCAGAATTGCGCCGGCGAGCGCGACGGCGAGCGCGAGTCCCGCGCCGGCCCCGCCCGCGGCGAACGACTCCGCGGCCGCCTGGAAGACGAGATACTTCCCGAAGAAGCCCGACAGCGGCGGGACGCCGATGAGCGTCAGCGCGCCGAGCAGGAAGCCCGCCGCGAGCACCGGCGCCCTGTCGGCGAGGCCGCCGAGGTCGGACAGGCGGTCGCTGCCGACGACGTCTTTGAGCGTGCCGCTCGCGAGGAACAGCAGGCTCTTGGCGAGACCGTGGTTGAACGCGTAGACCAGCGCGGCGGTCACGCCGAGCACGCGAACCGCCTCGGACGGCGCGGTGGCGGCCACCGCCAGCGGGAGGACGATAAAGCCCACCTGACTGATGGAGGAGTACGCGAGGATGCCGTCCACGTCGTCGCGGCCGACCGCGCCGATGCCGCCGAGGACGATGCTGACCGCGGCCATGACGAACATGACCGGGCCGAAGAAGCCGAGGAACGACTCCCCGGTGATGCCGAGGAAGCCGATGTCGATAGACGCCGCGGCGAAGATGGTGAAGTAGAGCCGAACGATGGCGTAGACGCCGACCTTCTTCACGACGCCGGCGAGCATCGCGGTCACCGGCGACGGCGCGGCGCGGTAGGCCGCGGGAACCCAAAACTGGAAGGGCGCGAGGCCGGCCTTCAGCGCGAACACCGAAAACAGCACCGCCGACAGGCCGAGCGTCGGCAGGAGTTCGATGTCGTAGGCGGCGGGTTCGGCCAGTCGCCGGGCGATATCGGCCATGTTGAGCGTCCCGGTCGTGCTGTATAGACCGCCGATGGCGACGAGCATCACCGCGCTCCCGATGAGGTTGAGCACGACGTAGTTGAGCGCCGCGCGGGTGTGCTCGCGACCGGAGTAAAACAGCACGAGGATGTAGCTCGACATGAGCATCACCTCGAACCAGACGAACAGGTTGAAGATGTCGCCGGTGAGGAACGAGCCGGTGACGCCGACCACCATGAAGTGGAACAGCGTGTGGTAGCTGAGGCGCTGGCCGAACGAGCCGACCGACGCGACGGAGTAGCCGAGCGTCAGGAGCGACACGAAGCCGGTGAGCGCCAACAGGAACGCCGACAGGGCGTCGGCGACGAGCGTGATGCCGAACGGCGCGGCCCAGTTCGACACCTGATAGACGAGCGTGGTCGACTCGCCGCCGAGCGGCAGGACCACGGCGTCGAACAGGGCGGCGACGGCGACGAGATAGGCGACGCCGCCGAGCAGGCTGACCGTCCGTTGGAGTATGTCGCTCGGGCGCGTGAGCAGCGTCAGAATCGCCGTCACGAGCGCCACGAGGAGCGGTGCGATGACGAGCGTGCTCATCTGCTCCCTCCGAGTTCGTACATATCGATTGTTCCGTGTTCCTCGTACACCCGGTAGGTCAACACGAGCGCGAGCGCGGTCGTCCCGAAGCCGATGACGATGGCGGTGAGGACGAGCGCCTGCACGATGGGGTCCGAGGGCGCGGGCCCGCTCGCGCCGTGGCCCGAGAGGATGGGCGCGAGGCCGTCGAATCCGCCCATGGTGACGAGGTAGACGTTGGCCGATTGGCTGATGATGCTGATACCCCAGACGACGCGAACCACGTCGCGTCGGAGCACGAGGTACGTGCCGATGCTGAACAGGACGCCGAGCGTGGCGGCGAGGAAGAACTGGGTCATTCGTTACCGACCTCCGCGACGATGGTGAGCAGGCCGCCGACGACGGCGAAGAAGACGCCGAGGTCGAAGGCGAACGCGCTCGCGACCTCGAGCTCGCCGTAGAGGGGCAGGTGCTCCAAGAAGAGCACGCCCTGCGTCAGGAACGGCGCGCCGAACGCGAGCGGGGCGAGGCTGGACCCCACGGCGATTGCGAGGCCGAGGGAGGCCATCCAGCGGTAGGTCTCGACGAGTCGGTGTTGCTCCGAGCCGTCGGGTTTGATGGCGAGCACCTCGCGCTGGATGAACTCCAGCCCGAAGATGATGTAGACGAGCGCGAAGGCGGCGGCCGCGAGGACGGCCCCGATGAAGCCGCCGCCGGGGAGGTTGTGCCCGCGGAACAGCAGCGCGATAGCCGTCACCAAGATGATGGGGACGACGATGCGCGCGACGGTCCGCGAAATGACGGTCGTCCGGCCGGACGAGCCGTTCATTGGGTCTCACCCCGCGTTCGCATGCGAATCAGCGTCAGGATGGCGAGCGACGCCATCACGACGACCGAAATCTCGCCCATGGTGTCGATGCCACGGAAGTCGACGAGGATGACGTTGACGATGTTCGAGCCGCCGCCGTAGTCCGCGAAGAACGGCCCGTGTTCCGCCGGAACGCCCGCCCGTGCCACGAAGAACTCCTGTAAGAGCGGGTCGGGCGAGGCGTCCGTCGACAGCAGCACGGTGAGGAACACCGTGCCGCCGACGGCCAGCGACAGCAGACCGTCGCGGACGGAGACGAGTCGGTCCGGCGCGTCGCCGTAGAACGCCGGCAGGCGGTCCAAGACGAGCAGGAAGATGACCAACACGAGCGTCTCGACGACCAGTTGGGTCAACGCGAGGTCGGGCGCGTCCGCGAGGATGTAGAAGATGGCGACCATGAAGCCGACGATAGACAGCGTCAGGACGCCCGCCACGTGCGACGGCGCGACGTCGACCGCGAAGGCGGCGACGAGCGCGACGAGGAGCACGAGGACGATGGGAATCGAGACGCTGAGTGTACTGAATCCGGGCATGGAGACGCCGGCGGCCGCGTAGCCGCCGAGCGCGAGCGCGACGAAGCCGAAGAGGCCCCACGTCGCGTAGGTGCGCAGGAGGCCGGTCTGAATCTTCGGCGTGACGGCGACGCTCGTCGTGGTCAGCCCCTCGACGAAGTTGTCGTACCACCAGTTCGCGCGGACGGGGCCGCGCAGGGCCGCGTTGATGGCGTCGTGGATGCGGTCGTAGAACGGGAAGGCGGCCGCACCGACGACGATGGTGATGAGACTCATAATCACGTACGGGGTGAGTTCGGTCGGGAAGTGGACCGAAAAGGAGTGGGCCTCGCCGGGCACGACGCTGCCGTATACGTCGCCGATGAGCCCCTCGATAAAGAGGTTCGGCTGGGCCGAGATGGCGAGGACGAGCGCGCCGAGAATCGCCGGCGGGACGAGCATCGCCGCGGGCGGGCGGTGGACGTGACCCAGGCCGTCGGGTTCGTCGCCGAAGAACAGCGAGGCGAACTTGATGGAGTAGAGGAACGTGAAGACGCTCCCGAACACCGCGACGACGGGGAAGACCCACGCGACGCCGCCCATGTGTTCGGCGGCGTAGTACGTCGACTCGAACAGCAGTTCCTTCGAGTAGAAGCCGTTGAACGGCGGGAAGCCGGCCATCGACAGCGACGCGACGACCGCGATGACGGCCGTCACGGGCAGGTGTTTTCGGAGCCCGCCGAGGCGGTCGATGTTCCGGGTTCCGGCCTCGTGGGCGATGATGCCCGCGACCATGAACAGCGCGGCCTTGAAGCTCGCGTGGTTCAGGATGTGGAACGCGCCGGCCTCCGCGCCGTAGCTGTTGGCGAAGCCGAAGGCGGCGATGATGAGGCCGAGGTGCGAGGCCGTCGAGTACGCGAGCAGTTCCTTGATGTCGGTCGCGCTCACCGCGAGCATGGCCGCGACGGTCATCGTCAACAGGCCGAGCACGGCGAAGATGAGCGTCCATTCACCGAGCACCGCCGCGTCCTCGGGGAGGAAAAGCGGGCGGAATCGGCCGACGAGGTAGACGCCGGCTTTGACCATCGTCGCGGAGTGGAGGAACGCCGAGACCGGCGTCGGTGCCTCCATCGCGTTGGGAAGCCAGACGTGGAACGGGACCTGCGCGGACTTCGTCGCCGCGCCGAGGCCGACGAGGACGAGCACGGGGACGAGCAGGCCGGAGGCCGTCAGGACCTCGCGAATCGCGTCCGCGTGTTCGACCAAAACCGGGATGCTGTACGTCGTTCCCTCGATGGCTCCCGTCTGGCCGGACGCCCAGACGAGAAGCAGGAAGCCGACCAGCATGAACAGGCCGCCGGAGACGGTGATGAGCATCGACTTCCGGGCGGCGTACTGGGAGGCCTTCTCCCCGGTGTAGTGGCCGATGAGGATGAACGACGAGAGGCTCGTCAGCTCCCAGAAGACGAACAGGGCGACGAGGTCGCCCGCGAGGGCGACGCCGAGCATCGAGCCCATGAACGCCAACAGGGTCGCGTAGTATTTCGCCTGGCCCGGTTCGCCGTGCATGTATCCTCCGGAGTACGTGAGGATGAGCACGCCGACGCCGCTGGCGAGGAAGGCGATGAGAAGCGCCAACCCGTCGACGTGAAACGCCAGCGAGATTCCGAGCGAGGGAATCCATTCGAGCGGCACGGTTCCGTGCGCCCCCGCGAGATACAGGTCCGTCACGAGGCCGAGCGTGACCAACGCGACGGCGGCCGCGAAGTACGCCGTGCGCTCACCGAAGAGCCGGTAGACTACCGGGGTGAACGCCGCGGCGAGAAACGGCAAGAAGACGACCGCGAGGACGACTTCCGGTGTGGGTTGCACGGGGGAAATTGCGGGGACCGCCGACTTAGGTGTTGTCAAACCCGTTGGCTGTTCGGCGTCGAAATCTGACGGTCGGTCGATTTCTTCTACGTTTTTCTGATTTTCATGATTTTCTTTGGAGGGCGAAATTTATATCCTCAGCCGACCATACTACGTCTCAGAGTACATTCGTCCGTTCGAGAATATTTGTCGCGCCGGCGGGATTCGTCCGCGCGCGACTCGGCCGGCGCTGTACTCACGCGTCGCGGCGGTCCTCTCACCGACGGCCGCGCGCGACCCCACCGCGTCGTTCGCGAGGGAGGCGGTCCCGTTGTCAACCGTCTTCGTCCGCACGCGAGGTGTTACGTAAGCAGTATCGTTTGTCATAGTCGCGGAGTCCCCGGTTCGGCCCTCTCTCACCCCGCCTGTTCGCACCGAAGGCGGTCACGGTCGCAGGGGCGCAACTACTTTGTACGCTCATTCGGAGGCTTTCATCAGGATGGACGGACGTGTGTCGAGCGACGAACTCCTCGATATACTCGGAGACACCGAGTCCCGGGCGCTGCTCGTGGCGCTCCGCCGCGACTCTCGCACCGCCAAGGAACTCGGTGAGACGCTCGACCTCTCGCTTCCGACCGTGTACCGACGGCTCGACCGGCTGTGCGAGTGCGGCCTCGTCACCTCGACGACCGAGGTTCGCGACGACGGGACCCACTGCCGCCGCTACGAGTGCGACTTCGACGAGACGGTCGTCTCCCTTTCGGACGAGGGGTTCCGGACCGAATCCCGCTCGACACTCCCGGTATCGGGCGATCAAGTCGAGTCAGAGAACAACTGACGACGCGGGGTCGAATCAATCATGGTTCCTCACTATATCCGGTGTCGCGTCGGAACACGCTCGACGTAGGTGGCCGAAAACAGCCTTCATACCCCGCGTAGCGCGCTGTTTTTCAACGAGCGAAATTCCACCTCCACATTTATAGCAACAACTGACTATCTGAGATTCATGATACGTCCAGGCGCGCGCTCCGGGCAGGGAGACGCGCGGCGTCAGGGCAAGGGGGGAAACGAATGATAATCGACCCGTCACGGATGGCATCCGTCAACGGACCGGGACCCGATAGCGAGGTCGCGATGGAGGCGCTCCGGGGGACTGCGAAGGGGGCAGTCTCGCTGGTCGCCGTCTACGGTGCGACGGCGTTCGACCTGTTCCACGTCGGCGAGACCGTCCGTGAGGACTTTCGGAGTCGCGACGAGCTCGTGGCGCACCTGAGTTCGCTCGCCGAGGAGACTCGGCGCGAGTTCATGGAACGCGGGCTGTTTTCCGGGCTGAGCCCGGTGCAAAACAGCGTCGAGTACCGCTTCGAGGAACGCGACGGCTACGGCGTGTTACAGGTCTACTGCGGCGGCCGCGGGATGTTGCTTTTCGTCGACCCCGACGAGAGCGTCGAGCCGCTGGTGAAGACCGCGTCACAGCTTCTCGGCGGGATGTAACCGCCCTCGGAGCCTCGCGCTCCGAGTCGCGAACACGGTCGTGAGCGGTTGCGCTCGACTGCGTTCGACCGCGAGACGCGATACCGTACGGCGTGGGTCGGCGTGTCCGAGAGCCTCCGAACCGCCACATTTTATGCCCGACCGGCGGAACGAGCGCCATGGACCAGTTGCGGCAGTCCCTTCTCGACGCGCCGATCATCGAAAAAGGAGATTACGAGTACTTCGTCCACCCCATCAGCGACGGTGTTCCGATGCTGGAACCGGGGCTCCTCCGCGAAATCGTCATCAAAATCATCCGCAAGGCGAACCTCGAAAACGTCGACAAAATCGTCACGCCGGCGGCGATGGGCATCCACATCTCGACGGCCGTCTCGCTGATGACGGACATCCCGCTCGTCGTCATCCGCAAGCGCGAGTACGGCCTCGACGGCGAGGTGTCGCTCCACCAGCAGACGGGCTACTCCGAGGGCGACATGTTCATCAACGACGTCAACGAGGGCGACCGCGTGCTCGTGCTCGACGACGTGCTGTCGACCGGCGGCACGATGAAGGCCGTCCTCGACGCGCTCGACCACATCGGCGCGGACGTCGTCGACACCGTCGCCATCATCAAGAAGGCCGGCCCGAACGAACTCGACGACTCGGACCACCACGTCAAGACGCTCATCAACGTGACCGTCGAAGACGGCGAGGTCGTCATCGTCGACGAGCACGGCGACGACTGACCCGACACCGACACGGCCGCGGCGTCAGAGCCGCGTCACTTTCGCCCGCGGATTTCCGCCTCCGCGGGGCCTTTTTGTGCCCGGGCCGTACTCGGGAGCGATGACATCGGCGCTTTTCATCGTCAGCGAAGACGGCTACTGGGGAGAGGAATGCATCGAGCCGCTTACGACTCTGACCGACGCCGGCGTGGACGTAACCGTTGCGACGCCGACGGGCGGCGTCCCGGTCGTCGACGAGCGCTCTGTCGACCCCGAGGAGGTCGGCGAGGAACTCGCAGAGCGCGTCGTCGAGGTCCACGAGAACGACGAGCGACTCCAGAACCCGAAGCCGATTGCACAGGTCGACGCCGACGAGTACGACGCCGTGGTGTTCCCCGGCGGTCACGGGACCGCGTGGGACGTCAATCAGGACCGACACGCCCGACAGGCGCTCTTGCAGGCGGTCGCCGGCGACGACTCGAAGGCGCTCGTCGTCTGCCACGCGGTCGGTATCCTCGGATTCACCCGCGAGGCCGACGGCTCGTTCCTCGTCGAGGGGCGCGAGGTCACCGGCTTCCCCAACGAGTGGGAAGAGGGTATCGTCGACGACGACGACCTGATGCCCGACGGCCGGAAGCTCCCGTACTGGGTCGAAGACGAGGTGAAGGCCGCCGGCGGCGTCTGGGACGCCGAACTCGACAGCGACACCAGCGTCACCGTGGACGGCGACCTCATCACCGCGCGCGGCCCCGGTTCGTCGGCCGCGGCGGCCCAGACGCTGTTGGACGAACTGTAAGCCGCGGACGAGTCGGTCCCACCCGGGGACACCGCCCGCCGCAGGAGAACGTTTTTTCGTCGGTCGGTCGTCGAAACTGCTGTGGAACTCGCAGCGCTCTCGCTCGAACCCGGCGAACGGTTGAGCGGGTCAGAACTCAGCTCCCGGTTCGACCGCGGCATGACGGGGCGAGGCATCGAAATCTGTTACGACGACGACGACCAACGGTATCTCCGTCTCTTTTCGAGCGACACCGGGCCGTACGGTGACGACGTGACCGGCGGCGAGTTCACGTACGTCGGAGAAGGACGGACCGGTGACCAGACGCTCACCGGCGGGAACAAGTTTCTGGCGCGGGCGAAACGCCACCCGTTACCGATATTCTTCTTCCACCGCGAGTCGGGAGAGGCCGACTGGGAGTATCAGGGCCAAGTCGAGGTCGTCGATTACGCGTGCGGACCGTTCGAAGGCGACGGCAGGGACGTCTATCGATTCGTGCTCCGCCGCCGTCACGAAACGCGGGAGCGAGTCGACGACGAGGAAGCCGCCGCAGACCTCGCGCCCGCGGAACGCACCGAGACGACGCGGAGCCGAATCATTCGGAACACGACACTTGCGGCCGAGTTGAAAGCGCGGTACTCCCACACGTGCCAAGTCTGTGGGGAGCGTCGTCGCCGGGGGGTTCACGACGGGTACGCCGAGGCGCACCATCTCAAACCGCTCGGGCGGCCCCACGATGGCCCGGACGCCAAGGCGAACCTCCTCGTTCTCTGCCCCGACCACCACGCGGACTTCGACTACGGAATGATAGCCGTCGACCCCGAGACGTACACCATCGCCCACGCCTACGAACGCGAGTTAGACGGGGCTTCGCTTTCTGTCCGCGAGGACCACGACCTCGATGCCGCGTTTCTCGACTACCACAACCGAACCATCGCGTCGTTTTAACCGCGCTCGCTACTCGATTTTGAACACGGCTTCTTCGATGCCCTCGCTTCGGCACTCCGGACACCGCGAGGGGTAGTTCACGGGGTCGTCGAAGGCGGTGAAGCCGCAGTGTTTGCACTCCGGCGGCGCGACGAGGAACTGTTCGCCGTCCTCTCCGTGGACCGTTCGGGCGACGTGCTGGAGGTGGCCGTACACCGACGACACCGAGACGCCGACGCTCGCCGAGAGTTCGGAGGCTGTCGCGGGGTCGTCGCGGAGGGCGTCGGCGATGCGCTGGCGGGCCGTCGTGTCGGACTCCCGGGCTGTCATATCGCTCGATTGGGAGTCGAAGGGAAAATCCCTTGCGCCGCCGGCGGCCGAGAAATGTCAGCAAGATAGAGAGGATGCAAAAAGGCCTTGTCCACGTGGCTGGACGTGGGGTGTATGAAGGCAGTCGTCCTTGCCGGTGGGTACGCGACGCGTCTGTGGCCGATTACCAAACACCGACCCAAGATGTTCTTACCCGTCGGTGACCAGACGGTCATCGACACCATCTTCGAAGACCTGGAAGCCGACGACCGGGTCTCGGAGGTGTTCGTGAGCACGAACGAGCGTTTCGCCGGCGCGTTCGAGGAGTACATCGACGAGTCGCCGTTCGACAAGCCGACGCTGTCGGTCGAAGACACGAGCGAGGAAGACGAGAAGTTCGGCGTCGTCGGCGCGCTCGCCCAACTCATCGACCGCGAGGAGGTCGACGAGGACCTCGTCGTCATCGCGGGCGACAACCTCATCAGCTTCGACGTGGGCGACTTCGTGGACTTCTTCTACGAGAAAAACGAGCCGTGTCTCGCCGCCTACGACGTGGGTGACAAAGAGCGCGCGAAGGCGTACGGCCTCGTCGAACTCGACGGCGACCGCGTCATCAACTTCCAGGAGAAGCCCGAGGACCCCAAGAGCACGCTCGTCTCCATCGCCTGCTACGCCATCCCGGCGGACGACCTGCCCAAGTTCGACGAGTATCTCTCCGGCGACAACAACCCCGACGAGCCCGGCTGGTTCATGCAGTGGCTCCAACAGACGGGCGACCTGTTCGCCTACACGTTCGACGAGGCGTGGTTCGACATCGGAACGCCCCAGAGCTACCTCGACGCCGTGGCGTGGTATCTCGACGGCGAGAACTTCGTCCACGAGTCGGCGACGCTCACGAACACCGAGGTCGGCACCAACGTCCACGTCATGGCCGACGCGGTGGTCGAAGACTCCGTCCTCGAAGAGTCCGTGGTGTTCCCCGGCGCGGTCATCCGAAACGCGGAGCTCAAGAACTCCATCGTCGACGAGGAGACGCACATCGAGAGCCTCGACCTCTCGAACGCCCTCATCGGGGCGCACTCGCGGTTGACGAACGGGCAGTAACGCGGTCCGCGGGCCGAACCCGCAACCCGGCCGCGAGTTCTTATCCTGATTCTTCCCCGAGGAACGCGTCGGTGATGCGGAGGCGGCCGTGGGTCCCCTCCCACTCCGTCTCGTACTCCAGTTCGATGGGGCGGTCCATGTGCGGCCCGTCGGTGACGAGCGTCTCGAACTCGCCGCCTTCGCCGAGGATGTGGACGCCGTACTGGTCGTTGAGCGCCGCCAGTTCGTCGAGCGCGTCGGCGTCGAGCGTCCGGCCGAGCCACGACTCGTCGAGGCCGTGAGCCGCGACCTGGATGATGGTGATTTCGAAGCCCGCCGCCAGCATCGCGTTACCCAGTTCGCGGGGGTTTTCCTGCCACAGCGGGGCGAACAGGTCGATGTCGAGGCGGTCGCACATCGCCTGAATCCGGTCGGTCTGGAACTCGCTTTCGATGGCTCCGGCGGTGACGCCCGCGAGGTCCATCTCGGCTTGGAGGTCCGACAGCGCCGCTTCGAGGGGTTCGAGTTCGGCGTCGCCCTGCGCGCCGGAGTCGGCGGCGGCGGTCGCTTCGAGGTCGCCGGGATGGACCTCGACGAGTTCGATGCCGGTGCTCTCGGCGGCGAGCGCGGCGAGGTCGGTCGCCGGCACGTGGTACATGTACGAGTCGTCGCTGGGGTGGACGGTCAGGAGGCGGGTGACGTTCAACCCCTCTTCGAGCGCGCGGTAGAGCGCCCACGAGGAGTCCTTGCCGCCGGAAAAGAGACTGACCCACTCGGATGTCATGGAGGCGATAGCGCGTTGGAGGAGTTAGGCGCTACGGTGTGCACGCCGCGGACTCGTTTCGATAGACCTCCGGACTACATATAGCCCAAACCGCGGAGCCGACCCATCAGGTCCTCTTTGTCCTGCGCGCGCCCCTCGCGTTCCGCGCTCGCGCCGAGGTCCTGCGCCCACGCGGGGCGGTCGTCGGACTTCGCGGACCCGGATTCGGTACCGAGCGAGCGGTAGCCCTCGAAGTACTTCGGCGAGACGGGCAGGTCCGCGGGTTCGACGCCGTCGGGCAGGTCGTCGGACGTTTCGGGGACGTGGTCGACAGGGTAGCCCTCGACCGAGTCGGGGACGATGTACTCCCAGAACGCCGCCCACACGTCGGTCTCCTCGAACTGGAGGATGGGGTGAACGCGGTCGTGCGGCGGGTACTTCTCGGAGTCGTGGCGGGGGCTGAAGAACGTCTCGTCGGCGCGGGACTCCTGTTCGTCCCAGCGGACGCCCGAGAAGACGCCGTCGAAGCCGCGGGCTTCGAGCGTGTCGTTGAGTGCGACGGTCTTCAAGAGGTGGTTGCCCTCGAAGCTGTCGGCGTCGAGGACGACGGTCTCGCCCTCGTGGCCGAGGCGGGCGAGTTCGCGGCGGGTATCGTCGCCGAGGTCCGCGAGGGGAATCTCGTCGCCGGGCGACGCGCCGAGGCGCGCGAACTCCTCGTTGCGGGCGACGACGAGGTCGAGGTCCCAGCGGTCGGCCCACTCGCGGACGAACGCCTCGGTCTCGTCGAAATGCTCGAAGTGGTCGATGAAGACGACGGGCGGCACGTCGACGCCCGTGTCGGCGGCGACCTCGCGGACGACGTAGAGGACGAGCGTGGAGTCCTTCCCGCCGGTCCACATGACGGCCGGGCGCTCGTACTGTTCGAAGGCGGTCGCGGCCACTGTCGCTGCCTTTTCGAGTTTGTCCGCCAGCGTCGGGTAGTCCGCGGCGGTCGCCTCGCGGCCGTCGTCGTAGTCGAGGTCGAGGTAGTCTGGGAACGTGTGAGCCATACAGCAAGACTCGGCCGCGGAGACTATCGCTGTTTCCGCTGTGGGACGGTCGCGGTCGCTCTCGAAGCGGGGGCCGCGAAAAAGGTGGCCGTGACGCGGCGTTCGCGTCAGGCGTCGGCCGTCGTCACATGTAGCCGAGGTCGCGCAGGCGCTCCATCAGGTCCTCTTTGTCCTGGGCGCGGCCCGCGCGCTCGGTCGTGTTCTCCATGTCCTGCAGCCACGCCGGTTCCTCGGCGGACTTGTCGGTCGAGACCTCGCTGCCGAGACTCCGGAAGCCGGCGAAGTACTTCGGCGAGACGGGTACGTCCTCCTGGGTGACGCCCTCGGGGAGATCGGTGTCGCTCGTCGGGACGTAGCCGTCCTCGGGGTAGTTCTCGACGGTGTCCGGGACCGCGAAGTACCAGAAGGCGTCCCAGACGGCGCTCTCTTCGAACTGGAGGATGGGTTGAATGCGGTCGTGCGGGGGGTAGATGTCGGGGTCGTGACGGGGGCTGAAGAACGTCTCGTCGGCGCGGGCCTCCTGTTCGTCCCAGCGGACGCCGGAGATGACGCCGTCGATGTCGTGTTCTTCGAGGGTGTCGTTGAGCGCGACGGTTTTCAGCAGGTGGTTGCCGACGTAGGTGTCGAGCAGGAAGGGGAACGTGTCTTCCTCGTATTCGAGAATCTCGCGGACGTGGTGCTGGTTGTGCTCGGAGAGTTCGGACACCGGGATGTCGTCGCCGGGTTCGAGGCCGTTCTCGTCGACGTACGCGCCGACGTCCTCGTTGCGCGCCCAGATGACGTCGAGGTCCCACTCCTCGGCCCAGTGCTCGACGAAGTCCATGATTTCGTCGAAGTGCTGGTAGTGGTCGATGAACACCGCCGGCGGCACTTCGAGGTCGTAGCGCTCTGCGACCTCCTTGATGAAGTAGAGCGTGAGCGTCGAGTCCTTCCCGCCGGTCCACATCACCGCGGGGTTCTCGTACTGTTCGAGACCCTGCTTCGTGACCTCGATGGCCTTCTCGATTTTGTCCTCGATACTCGGGTAGTCCTCCGGCGTCTCACCTTCGCCGTCGGTGTAGTCGACGTCGAGGTAGTCCGGGAAGGATTCGGCTTCCGACATGATGTGTAATTACATCTAATTAGGCGGTGTAAATGCTTTTTGCCCGAGGCGTAGTGTGACGCGTGATACCGCCGAGCACGATTTGGGCCGCTAGCTCACGCGGTTCGGCGGTGACGGGATGAGGAGATACGACGCGTTTAGGAGATGAACTTGTTGTCGCGCCAGTTGATTCCGCTGTCCGAGGAACCGTTCTGCTGGGGGTTCTCGACGACTTCGACGGAGGCGGCACGCACCTCGCCTTCGACGATGCGCGTCGCTTGCAGTTCGTCGCTTTCCTCGGTGATGGCGGTCAGCGTCCCCTTCTCCGAGAGCATCGCAATCTCGCGGAGGACGAGGAACATCGGGTACTGAAGCGCCGTGTTCTGGAGCACGGTTTCGAGGTCGCCTTTGAAGCAGGCGAACTCGACGAGTTCGGAGGGAATCTCCTCTTCTTCTTCGTCTCCCCAGTTGGGCGCGCCCGCTCGGGGCGGCTCTTCTTCGTAGACGCGATTTTCCGTCACGCTCGCTTTCAACTGGGCCGTCGGCGTGTACTTGCTGAGGTTGTCGTCGGCGGAGACGGCTTTGATGATGAGAGTGTTGTTTCGGCGGGTGATGTCTACGTTCTCGACCTCAGGCGGCAGTTCTGGGTCGTTTTCGAAGTAGTCCATCACGTCTTCGAGTGGCAGTTCCAACGTCGAATGGAGTCGATATACGCGGCCTGACATTGTTGGCTTCGGTATCGACGAGAGCCACGGTGCGAGCGCACCCGGATGGCGATACCTGTGTTCGTGTACGAGTTCGAGGCTTATATGGCCTCCCCTTCTCGGTAGGCGAGAGCAACAAAGTCGGCGTCGGGGCGCTGTCCGGCGGTCTGTCGGGGGTCGCTCCCGGGGTCAGTTCGCGCCGGTCAGCGTCGCTTCGAGGTCGCCGCGCTCGTCGAGTTCTTCGAGGATGTCGCTGCCGCCGACGAACTCGCCGTCGACGAACGTCTGGGGGATGGTCTCCCAGTCGCTTTTCTCCTTGAGCGCCTCGCGGTAGTGCGGGAGCGCGGGCAGCACGTCGACGGTTTCGAACTCGTCGACGTACTGGGAGATGAGGTCGACCGCCTTCGCGGAGTAGCCGCACTGCGGCATCAGGCGGTTGCCCTTCATGAACAGGACGACGCGGTTGTCAGCGACGGCCTCGTCGACGCGGGTCTGCACTTCTTCGGGGTCCAAACTCTCCGGTTGGAACGTCATGCACCCAGATAACGGCCGGGCGGACAAAGGAGTTGCGTCGCGGTCAATCCGGAACCGACGAACCGTCCCGACCGAGACGGTGGCTTACTGCTCGCCGACGCGGACGACGTTGATGAGGGAGTGGACGGGGACGCCGTCGATTTCCTCGACGCCCTGTTTGTCGACGATGACCACGCACGCGAGGGGTTCGCCGCCCTCGGAGCGGATGGCGTCGATGGTCTCGCGGAGGGTCGTGCCGCTCGTCACCGTGTCGTCGACGATGAAGCAGTCGCGGCCCTCGACGGGCGAGAAGTTCCGGGAGAAGCCGCCGCCGAGGTCTTCGAGGTCGCCTTCGTCCCACTGGTGTTTCGCGGGCGAGTACGCGCCGAGCGTCGTTTCGAGTTCGCGCGAGACGGAGGTCGCAAGCGGGACGCCCGCTTTCTCGATGCCGACGGTCACGTCGGCCTCGCCGTTCGTCTCCATGAGGAGGTCGGCGAGCGCGCGCCCGACGTAGGTGAGGCGCTTGCCGCCGCTCCCGATGGCGTTCCAGTCGACGTGGATATCGTCGGGGCCTTCGGGCTCCGCACGGGGTTCGGGTTCGGTCGCCGCGCCGCTTCGTTCGACCAGCCAGCTGGCGGTCTCGCGGGAGACGTTCAGTTCGTCGGCAATCTCGCCTTTCGAGAGGCCGCGGTCCGCGAGCTCAGCCGCGCTGGCGATGAGGTCGTCGACGTTCTTCATACAGTACCGAATTCGATGGCGGTTTTTATAGTGGTGTCGTCGTCTTCGAATGCTGCTTCGAACTCCGAAAGCGGATGGACGCCCGTGACCAACTCGCGGAGGAACCACCGCGGAAGCTTGGTGAACGTCACGGTCGCGGCCTCGAAGTGCTTGACGTGGGAGTTGACGCTGCCGACGAGCGCCTTGTTGTGGAGCACCATCTCGCGGTGGAACGCGCCGGCGTCGACCTCGAACTCCCAGTCGCTCGGGACGCCGAGGAGCGCGGCCACGCCGTTCGGCGCGAGCGCCTGCACCGACTGGATGGCGTGTTTGGGGAAGCCGGTCGCCTCGTAGATGAAGTCCATGTCCTCGTGTGCGCCCGGAATCTCTTCGACCGGCGTCTCGCGGGAGTCGACGTAGGTCGCGCCGAGCTTCTCGATTATGTCGATAGTCGGGTCCGGTCGGTCGCGCCGACCGAGGCAGTAGAGCTCCTCGTAGCCCTTGTCGTCGGCTCTCAACATGGCGAGCGTCAGGAGTCCGAGGCTCCCGTTGCCGAGGACGAGCGCCGACGAGGGGTTCCAGTCGAACGCCGACCGGCTCGCGTAGGCGTGCTCCCGCGCCTTCTCGGTGATTGAGATGGGCTCGATGAGGAAGCCGAGTTCGGCCTGCGAGCGCGGGATGCGGACGAGGTAGTCCGACGGACTCGTGAAGTACTCGGACATGAAGCCGTGCGCGCCGACGATGCCGCGCTCGGCGTACATCCCGTCGGGGGCCATGTCGGGTTGGTTCTTCTCGAAGTACTCGTTCGTCCCCGACGCCGGCGGGCGGCGGACCGTCGGCACGACGATGTCGCTTTCCTCCAGTTCGGTGTCGTTCGGGTCGACGACGACGCCGACCGCCTCGTGGCCGAGCACGAGGTGGTCTTCGCCCTCGGGGAATCCGCCGTGGCCGCCGGCGATGACCTCGTGGTCCGTCCCGTCCACGCCGACCCGAAGCGTTCGGACCAGCGCCTCCCCGGCGTCGGGTTCCGGTCGCGGCTTCTCGATGACGACCGGCTTATCTTCCCCGCGCTCGACGGCGATTGCTTTCATACCTCCACCAACGCACCACCCCACCAAAAGACTTATTCTATGATGAGTAAATAATTCGGCCACGGTGAGCGCCCTGCGTCGTCGTACCAGCCCATGACGAACCGCACTGCGCGGACCAGCCTGTCCAGCCCACCCGTGCCGGCGCTCGCCGCCGAACCCGTGCCCGAACCGCGCCGAGGCCGATATCCCGTGCCCGTCGGCCTCTGAGGCGGTTTCGGTTTTCTCCTGACGCTCGCTCGACTCAGCGGCGCGTTCGACCGACCGGGGAAAAAGAGCGCGTCGCTTCGTCGGGCCGCCGCCTGCCGACCCGACGACTCGACCCTCGGTTCAGTTGTCGATGTCGTCGACGAGTTCGTCCGCGAGACCGACGTACGTCGCGGGCGTGAGCGCGAGCAGTTCCTCTCGGGTTTCTTCGTCCACGTCGAGGTCCGCAAACAGGTCGTGGAAGTCGTCGAGGGTCACCTCGCGGCCGCGGGTGAGCTCCTTCACCCGCTCGTAGGCCTGCGTGTCGCCCTCGCGGCGGAGAATCGTCTGGACGGCCTCGCCGATGATGGCCGGCGTGTCGTCGAGTTCGTCGCGCATGACCTGCTCGTTCGGGACGACCTTACCGAGGCCGGTCTGGGTCTTCTTGTAGCCGATGAGACAGTGAGCGAACGCCGCGCCGACGTTGCGCTTGACCGTGGAGTCCGAGAGGTCGCGCTGGAGGCGCGAGGTCGTCACGTAGTCGGCGAGGAACGTCAGGTCGGCGTTTGCCTTCGAGAGGTTGCCCTCGGAGTTCTCGAAGTCGATGGGGTTGACCTTGTGCGGCATCGTCGACGAGCCGGTCTCGCCCTCGACGGCCTCCTGTCCGAGGTAGCGGTCGGAGACGTACAGCCACGCGTCGCGGTCGAGGTCGACGAGGACGTTGTTGACGCCGCGGACGGCGTCGAACAGCGCCGCGAGGTCGTCGCAGGGGTTGACTTGCGTGGCGAGCGCGGTGTGTTCGAGGCCGAGCGACTCGACGAACTCGCGGGAGAACGCCCGCCAGTCAACGTCGGGGTAGGCGGCGACGTGGGCCGCGTAGACGCCCGACGCGCCCGCGAGCTTGCCGGCGAGGTCGTCGGTCGCGGCCTCGACGCGGGCGAGCGTCCGACCGAGGCGGGCGGCGTAGACGGCCATCTCCTTGCCGAACGTCGTCGGCGTCGCGGGCTGGCCGTGGGTCCGCGCGAGCATGGGCACGTCGCGGAACTCCCGCGCGAGCGAGACGAGTTCGTCGCGGGTGTCGCGGAGTTCGGGCACGATGACCTCCTCGACCGCGCCTTTCACCATGAGGCGCTGGGCGAGGTTGTTCACGTCCTCGGAGGTGAGGCCGAAGTGAATCCACGGGTGGACCGACTCGTCGGTCTCGGTGCGGATGAAGTACTCGACGGCCTTCACGTCGTGATTCGTCGCCGAGAAGCCCGCCGCGCCCTCGACTTCGAGCCGCTTCACGAGGTCGGCGTCGTCGGCGTCGAACGCCTCGTAGAGCGCGCGGAGGTCGGCGCGCTCGGCCTCGGAGAACGAAAGCGGCGTCGCGTCGAGGCCGGCGAGCGCGAGGAGGTACTCCACTTCGACTTCGACGCGGGCGCGCATGAGCGCGGCCTCGCTCACGTGCGGCGCGAGGGGTGCGGTTCGGGAGGCGTATCGCCCGTCGAGCGGGGACACCGCGTACAGCGGGTCGTGCCGGTCGGCGTCGGTCATGTCTGAGTCGTCACGATGGGGGAGGTTAAACGCCGGGGGTTCGTCGCCGCCGCGGAAGCGACGAGTACGCACGAGTGTGCGTACTCTGCCCCCATCTTCGGTCTCGGTGGGAGAGACATATACACAATCGAGTACACCTCGGCGTCGAGGACCGCAACCACTTTGAGGACCGCGAGTCGCCATCCTCACATGGTCACCATCGCCGGTCTCGCGAGCAACCGTGGACGAAACCTGCGCAACATCTCCGACCGCGCCCCCGGCGGGGCGGAACTCGGCGTCGTCGTCTCGAACCGCGCCGACGCGCCCGTCGTCGATTGGGCTGACGAACACGGCATCCCCAGCGAAGTCGTCGAACGCGGCGACGACGAGGCCCGCGAGTCCCACGAGGAGCGCATCCTCGACGCCCTCGCGGACTACGACTTCGACCTCGTCTGTCTCGACGGCTACATGCGCGTGCTCACCTCGACGTTCCTCGACGCCGCGCCGACGACGCTCAACGTCCACCCATCGCTGCTCCCCGCGTTCCCCGGCATGGACGCCCACGAACAGGTCCTCGACGCCGGCGTCAAGACGACCGGCTGTACGGTTCACGTCGTCAACGAGGAGGTCGACGCCGGTCCCATCGTCACGCAGGAGGCCGTCCCGGTGTACACCGACGACGACGCCGACGACCTCAAATCGCGCGTCCTCTACGACGCCGAGTTCAAGGCCTACCCGCGCGCAGTCCGCTGGTTTGCCGAGGGCCGCGTGACGGTCGAAGACGACTCCGTCACCGTCGAGGGCGACGTCGACGCCGGCCTCCCCGAGCGCCGCGTCATCTCCGAGGACCGCTACGACGAACTCCGGTACGGCGAGAACCCGCATCAGGACGCCGCCGTCTACGTTGACGAGACGTGCGACGAGGCGTCGGTCGTCGGCGCGCCCCAGCTCAACGAGGGTGCGAAGGGGCTGTCGTACAACAACTACAACGACGCCGACGGCGCGCTCAACCTCATCAAGGAGTTCGACGAGCCCGCCGCGGCGGTCATCAAGCACACGAACCCCGCCGGCTGCGCCACCGCCGACACCCTCGCGGAGGCCTACGCCGACGCCCTCGCCACGGACCCCATGAGCGCCTTCGGCGGCATCGTCGCGCTCAACCGCGAGTGCGACGCCGAGACGGCCGAACTCATCATCGACTCGTTCAAGGAAGTCGTCGTCGCGCCCGGCTACACCGACGACGCGCTCGACGTGCTGACCGAGAAGAAGAACCTCCGCGTCCTCGACGTCGGCAGATTACATCTGCCGGGCAGCCAGACGCAGTCTGGCGACGTGGGCGAACTCGGCGAGCGCACCGAGACCTACACCGAGAAGGCGCTCGTCGGCGGGCGACTCGTCCAGGAGCGCGACCTCTGGACGCCGACGCTCGACGACCTCGAAGTCGTCACCGAGACCGAGCCCACAGACGAGCAGTTGGAGACGATGCTGTTCGCGTGGAAGGTCCTGAAGCACGTGAAGTCCAACGGGATTCTCTTCGCCAAGGGCACCGAGACGGTCGGCGTCGGCATGGGGCAGGTCTCCCGGGTCGACGCGGTCGAACTCGCCGCGATGAAGGCCGAGGAACACGCCGAGGGCAAGGACGCGCAGGGTGCCGTCATGGCCTCCGACGCGTTCTTCCCGTTCCCGGACGGCGTGGAGAAGGCGGCTGACGCGGGCATCGAGGCGGTCATCCAGCCCGGCGGGTCGGTGAACGACGAGGAGGTCATCGAGGCCTGCGACGAGCGCGGGGTTGCGATGGTCTTCACCGGCCAGCGGTGCTTTAGACACGACTGAGCGAAGCGAGGGCGCGTCTGTCTCCTGTTATCAGAACCTCGCTTTCTTCACGGCCCGTCCGTTCCCACGACCTAACACCGACGGTGTCCCTTCAAGTGTCGGCGAGGCGAACACAGAGGTATGTACGAACACATCCTCGTGCCGACCGACGGGAGCGAAGGGACGATGCAGGCAATCGAGCACGCGCTCGAACTCGCGGGGGACGAGTCGACAGTCCACGTGCTGTCGGTCGTCGACCAGCGGGTGTACCTCGCCGCGGGCGGCGACCAGCAGGACGCCGTCATCCAGTCGCTCCGCGACGACGCGGTCGATGCGGTCGAGCGGTGCGCC
Organism: Haloferax sp. Atlit-48N; assembly: GCF_003383015.2. Taxonomy (NCBI): domain Archaea; kingdom Methanobacteriati; phylum Methanobacteriota; class Halobacteria; order Halobacteriales; family Haloferacaceae; genus Haloferax; species Haloferax sp. Atlit-48N. The sequence goes on from NZ_CP137689.1 coordinate 1,017,949, forward strand.
GAGAAGTGCGAGGGGAAGGCGTCGACGACGACGGCGATTCGAGACGGCGTGCCCCATCGAGTCATCCTCGACTACGCCGACGAACACGGCGCCGACGTGGTCGTGATGGGGACCCACGGGCGGACCGGTCGCGACAAGCTCACGTCGCTCGGCAGCGTCACCGAGCGCGTCATCGAGAACGCGAAGCGCCCGGTGCTCGTCGTCCACATCGACTGAGCGCGGCGCTATCGAGCGGTTGTCGGTGCGTCGGCGGCGGCCCTCGTGGGCGACCCCGGCCGGCGTCGTGTCGCAGGAGTGACGTGGAGCGTTAGGCCTAAGCCCACCGTCCGGTTTCTCACGCGTATGGAGTACCACGAGGCGGTGAACTTCCTTTTCGACCTCCGGCGGTTTCAGGTCAAGCCGGGGACCGAGTCGATTCGGCGGTTGCTCTCTCACCTCGGCGACCCCCACGAAGGCGTGTCGTTCGTGCAGGTCGCGGGGTCGAACGGAAAGGGAAGCACCGCCCGGATGGTCGACGCGATGCTGCGCGAGTCGGGCGCGCACGTCGGCCTCTACACCTCGCCGCACTTCGACGACGTGCGGGAGCGCGTCCGCGTCGACGGCCGGAAGATTCCGAAGTCCGCGCTGTCGGCGTTCGTGGCCGAAGCCAAGCCGTACCTCGTCGAGCGGGCCGCCGACGGCGAGCCGCTGACCTTCTTCGAGACCGTGACCGCGCTCGCGCTGTGGTACTTCGACCGCGCGGGCGTCGACGTGGCGGTGCTCGAAGTCGGGATGGGCGGCGAACTCGACGCGACGAGCGCCGTCGACCCGGTCGCAAGCGCCGTCACCAACGTCTCGCTCGAACACACCGCGGTCCTCGGCGACACGGTCGCGGAAATCGCGAAGACGAAAGCCGCCGTCGCGCCCGCCGACGCGCCGCTCGTGACCGGGACGACCGGCGAGGCGCTGTCGGTCATCCGCGAGGAGGCCGGCGACGTGTTGACCGTCGGGGACGCCGACGCCGACTCGGACGCGGACGTTCGCGTCTCCTACGGCGGCCGCGTCAACCACCAGGAGGCCGCCGTCACCGTCGAGACCGACGCCGAGACGCTCGACGTTCGCATCCCGCTTTTGGGCGCGTATCAGGCGCGAAACGCCGGCATCGCCGTCTCGCTCGCCCGGCAGGTTCGCCCGGATATCGACGCGGAGGCGATTCACCGCGGCCTCCGAAACGCCCACTGGCCGGGTCGGTTCGAGGTCATGGGCACGGAGCCGACGGTCGTCCTCGACGGCGCGCACAACCCCGACGCCTGCGCGCAGGTCGCCACCGTCCTCGACGAGTTCGACTACGACGACCTCCACCTCGTCTACGGCGCGATGCACGACAAGGACCACCGCGAGATGGTCGGGGCGCTCCCGGAGGTGGCGTCCGTCGTCACCTGCAAGGCGGACATCTCGCGGGGCGAGGACCCCGAGATACTGTCGTCCGTCTTCGAGCGACTCGACGGCCCCGCAGTCGAGACCGGCGGCGCGGTCGCCGCGGCGCTCGACCGGGCGCGCGCCCGCGCCGACCCCGACGACTGCGTGCTCGTCGTCGGCTCGCTGTACGTCGTCGCCGAGGCGCGGACCACGTGGACGCGGGCGGTCGTCCCGAAGACTCACCGCACACTCGACGACGCCCGACGGACCCTCGACCGCGCGAACGTCGCTGACGCCGCCGAACGGAGCGAACGCGCGAAGCGGGCGGTCAACAGAACGGTCCACACGCGCGTCCAGCGCCGGCAGGCGCGGGTGCTCCGCGAGGAACTGCTGTCCGTCGGCGGCGACTGCGCCGTCTCGGGCCACGAGTTCGGCGGCGAACTCGTCGACGTGGTCCTGACCGGGACGCTCGACCAGTTCGAGCGCCTGACGGCGGCCCTCGAAGACCGACCGTACGCGCTCGCGGGGGTCGCAGCCGAGATTCGCGAGACGCTCGACATCGAGGCGGCTGACGCCGGCGAAGACGACGAGCGCGGCGCGGGCGACGCGAGCGACGCCGGCCACGACGACTACCCGTGGGACGACGGCACGGCCGTCATGGGCATCCTGAACGTGACGCCGAACAGCTTCCACGACGGCGGGGAGTTCTACGACATCGACGACGCCGTCGAGCAGGCGCGGGCGATGGTCGACGCCGGCGTCGACATCATCGACGTGGGCGGCGAGAGCACCCGCCCCGGCGCGGACGAGGTCCCGGTCGACGAGGAGATTCGCCGCGTCGCGCCCGTCATCGAGGCCATTGCCGACCTCGACGTGCTCGTGTCCGTGGACACCCGCAAGGCCGCGGTCGGCGCGGCCGCCCTCGACGCCGGCGCGGACATCCTCAACGACGTGACCGGCCTCGAAGACCCCGAGATGCGCTTCCTCGCGGCCGAGCGCGACGCGCCGGTCATCGTGATGCACAGCATCGACGCCCCGGTCGACCCGTCTCGCGAAGTCGACTACGACGACGTGGTCGAGGACGTCATCGACGAACTGACCGAGCTGGTGTTGCTCGCCGAGAAGGCGGGCATCCCGCGGCGGAACCTCATCGTCGACCCCGGTCTCGGCTTCGGGAAGTCGAAGGCCGAGAACTTCGAACTTCTCGGGCGCACCGACGAGTTCGCCGCGCTCGGCTGTCCGATTCTCGTCGGCCACTCCCACAAGTCGATGTTCTCGCTCGTCGGCGAGGAGCCCGGCGACAACCTCGCGGCGACCGTCGCGGGCACGGCCATCGCCGCCGACCGCGGGGCCGACATCGTCCGCGTCCACGACGTGCCGGAGAACGTCGCGGCCGTGAACGTCGCGCTCGCCTCCCGGGACCCGAGCCGGTTCGAAGCCGACGCCGAGCGCGAAGACTGAGGGACGAGCGCCGGCGCGTCGGGTCGAAACCGACGTTTTTCTGCGCCGAGTGCCTACGCTTTCCTCGTGTGCACACTCATCCTCGCGTGGCAGGTGTTCGAGGACGCGCCGGTCGTCGTCGCCGCCAACCGCGACGAGCAACTCGGTCGGCCCGCCGAACCGCCCCGGCGGTGGGAAAACGGCGACGGCCCCGCAATCGTCGCCCCGCGGGACGCCGAGGCCGGCGGAACGTGGGTCGGCTACAACGACGCCGGCGTCTTCGTCGGCATCACCAACCGCTGGGTCGAGGTCGAGGGCGGCGGCGAACGCTCCCGGGGCCATCTCGTCCGCGACGCGCTCCGCCGCGAGACCGCCGAGGACGCGGCCCGGTTCGTCGAGCACGCGGTCGAGGACCACACGTACGACGGCTTCAACCTCGTCGTCGCCGACGAGAACGCCGCGCTGTTCTTCGAGTGGGACGGCGGCCTGTCGGTGCGGAACGTCGACCCCGGCGTCCGCGTCGTCGTCAACGTCGGCACGCCCGAGTCGTGGTTCGTCCCCGAGCGACGCCCCGAGGTGGGGAAGCGGCAGGCCGACAACGCCCGGCGGCTGGAGGAGGCCCTTCAGCCCGAGCCGAGCGAGTCGGTGGAAGCGTGGTGCGAGCGGGCGAAGGCGGCGCTGGGCGACCACGACTTCGGCGTCTGCGTCCACGACCCGGAGGGTCGGTTCGGCACGCGCTCGTCGTCGGTCATCGCGCTCGGCGAGGCGGAGTTCGCGTACGAATTCGCCGACGGCCCGCCGTGTCAGACCGCCTTCGAACCGGTCGAACGTCAGGATTAAACCGCTCGCACGACGTGTAGATGGTATGAGCGCGAGCGAAGCCGAGCAAGACCTTTCTTCCGACGAGCGCGCGGGACTGGAACTCATCCGCGAGTCGGGCGGCATCCACCAGAGCGACTTCTGGAAAGACCTCGACATCTCCTCCCGGAAGGGGAGCCGCATCGCCGAGGTGCTGGAGTCGCTCGGTCTCATCAAGCGGACCGAGACCGTCTACAACGGCCACACCACCTACTATCTCGAACCCGCCGCGCGCGACCTCGACTTCTCGATGCTGATGGCCGGCGACATGCTCTCGCCGCTCATCGGCGAAGAGGAGATTAACGCCAACAGCAACGCCTTCTCGCAGTGGCTCATGAACCTCGCCTACGAGGAGTACTGAGCCGCCCGGGGTCGCTCTCCGTGGCCCGCTAGACGACCGCGTTTCCGGTTCTGTTTCGGTTTTCGTGTTCTGTTCCCGCCTCGTGTTCCGGCCGTGAGCGACGCCACCGCTCCCCGTCGCGTCCGAGACGCCGGCGCGGTCGCTCACCGGGCGGGAGTCGAAGAAGACCGCGCGGGAACCGGAACCGGGAACGAGAAACGAGAACCGCGGGACGCGGCTTACTCGTCGGACTGTTCGTCGTCGTCCTCGGTCGCCAACAGGTCGTTGGCTTCGAGGTAGTCCTCGATTTCGTCGTTGGATAGCTCGACGAAGCGCTCGGACTCGGCGGAGACGGTCGCCACGTCGACGCCGTCGGGCGCGGTGCCCTCGTCGCTGGTCGAGGCGATGGCCTCCAGCGCGAGTTCGATACCCTCGTCGAGGGTCAGGTCGTCGCGGAAGTTCTCTTCGAGGTGCTCCTGGTGGTCGCCGCGGTCGGCCCCGATGGAGACGGCCTTCCACTCGTAGGGGGTCCCCGAGGGGTCGGTCTCGTAGAGGCGGGGCGTGCCGTTTTCGACGCCGCCGATGAGGAGCGCGACGCCGAAGGGGCGCGCGCCGCCGACCTGCGTGTACTGCTGGATGTGGTCGGTGACTTCCTTGGTCAGCGTCTCGATGCCGATGGGTTCGCCGTAGCGGAGGCGGTTGACCTGCGACTGGCGGCGGGCGAAGTCGATGAGCTGGCGGGCGTCGGCGACGTGGCCGGCGCTCGCGATGCCGATGTGGTCGTCCGCCTTGTGAATCTTCTCGACGCTCGTCGGTTCCATCAGCGGCGAGCGAGAGCGCTTGTCCGCCGCGAGGACGACGCCCTCGGGCGTTCGCACGCCGATGCTCGCGGTGCCGCGCTTGACGGCCTCACGAGCGTATTCGACCTGATAGAGTCGACCATCCGGCGAGAAGATCGTAATCCCGCGGTCGTACGCCTGTTGTTGCGCTTGTCCCTGCATGGAATATCACTCGAAATCGAGTTGCGTCGCGCCCGTGAACCCGTCCGAACCGCGAACGTCGAAGAGGGAGTCGCGGACGACGGCGGTTCGGGAGTCGTTCTCGAACACGACGGTTCTCTCCTCGGAAATTCCGGCCCGGCCGTGTAAATACCTTTCCGAACAGGCACGCACTGTCCCCGAGACGCCTCGCACTCTCACCCCGACCGGGTCGCCGCCGACGGCGTCGATGCAGGCGAGTGCGGCCCGGGCGTCTTCGACGTGGCCGCGCCGGGCGCGGACGACGGTCTCGGCGACGCCGTCGGCGTAGTCGAACCCGAGGACGGTCAGGTCGGCGTCGGCGCTCCCGGCGTCGCCGTAGAGGTTCTGTGCGGCGTACCAGAGTTCGCGCTGGAACGGCCCGCGGGCGAGGTCGGCGTCGGGCCACGTCTCGACCTCGACGGCGAGATATCGTCGTCGCGGCCGGAGGTGTTTGGGCAGGTGTTTCATCGGGTCAGTTCACTCGTCGGCGGTCGGCGCTCGTTCGGCGACGAGGACGCCCACCTGCTCGTGGACCGATTCGACGGCCGTGAGGACGAACCCGGCGTCCGTGAGCGCGTCGGCGAGGAAGCCGACGGTCGCGGGGTCGTCCACTTCGGGCGAGTAGAACGGCTCGTCGGGGTCGGGCGTGCCGAAGAACATCACGTCGCCGAGGACGAACCGCCGCGGTTCGAGGGCGGCGATGACGCCGATGGCCTCGCGTTTCTCCTCGTCGGAGAGGTGGTGCATGGCGAAGTTCGTCACCACGATGTCGATCTGCTCGTCGTCGCCCACGTTCGGGTCTCGGAACCGGCCCTCGTCGAACTCGACGTTCTCGATGCCGACTTCGGCGGCCTTGGTTCGGGCCTGTTCGAGCATCCCCTCGCTGATGTCGCGGCCGACGACGCGCTTCGCGTCGGGGGCGAGCGCGAGGGCGATAGCGCCCGTGCCGGTACCGAGGTCGAGCACCACGTCCTCGGGGGAGGGGTCGGCGTAGTGGACGACGAGCGAGACGCACGCGCGGTACTCGTCGCTGTCTTGGGAGTCGTCGTACTCCGCGGCGATGTGGGAAAAGCGGGCGGCGTGTTCCTCAATCGTCTTCTTCATACCGTCCCCGTTTGACGCCGGGGGCTATGAACGACTCGGACGTGCGCTCGCGGTTGCGCGCCGCGAGGTGACCCCACTCGCGGAGGCCGTCGAGCACCTGCTCGCGGTCGAAGCCGACGACCTCGCCCAGTCCCGCCAACTCGCGGGGGCTCCGCAGTTGGAGATGCGACGACGGGGTCGCGGAGACGACGTAGGGGGCGTCGTAGTACTCGACGAGTTCGCGGAGTTTCCGGAGCGCCGAGATGGCCTGCACGCGGGTTCCCCCGTCGCTTCGGAGCACCGGCCCGAAGTCGAACTCGACGCGGACGCCGTTGTCGCGGGCGGCCTTGGCGAGGACGTGGTTGAAGTTGCCTTCGCCCTCCATGGGGCGCGAGAGCACGTCCACTCGCGGCTGTTCGACGGCGAATCGGTTGAGCGCGTTCGTCCCCCCGCGGACGATGAGCAGTTCGCGCTGCGGGCGGTAGTTGCCGACCGCGCCGCTGGCTCGTTCCGGGTTGGACGCGTCGATTTCGACGGCGTCGACGACGTCCACGTCGATCGCCTCGCGGAGGCGGTCGTAGTCGGGGCGGGCGTCGAGCGCGCGGACGACGACCCCGTCGTAGTCGTACCGCCCGGCGGCGACGGCGACGCGACTGACCGTGCTCTCGCCGTCGGGGTGTGCGTAGACCGCCTCGTACATACGCCGACTCAGGTGCGGGTGGGAAAAGGGCGTTGCGTTCCGGAGCGACGGGGCGGCAGAACGGTGGGGCGGTCGGCGCGGCGGGGCGGTCGGCGCGGGCGAGCGAGCGGGTGAACTGGCGAACGCGGGACCGTGCGCTTAGAGGCCGCGGGCGGCGACGAACGACGCGACGAGGAGCGCGGCGACGCCGACGCCCGCGCCGAAGCCGGGGACGTCGATTCCGGACGACGCATCGGCCGTCGTCGCGGTCGACGCGGACGTCGTTTCGGCCGTCGCGGCGTCGCGGATGTCGGGCGTGAGCGTCGAGTTCTCGGGCATATCGTACGTCACGAGCGTGGCGTTCTCCTCGTAGATCGGCTGTTGGTCCCGGCGAACCGAGACCTGCACCGGCCCGCCGCGGAGTTGGGCCATCTCCGAGAGGTCGAACGTTACGTCGAAGCTGCCGTTTTCTCCGACGCGGACGGCCTTCGAGACGAGAAACGGATGGGTATCACCGACGGATTTCACGCGGACGCCGATGAGCGTCCCGGGCGCGAACGGGGTCGTCCCGTGGACGTGCTCGCCGTCGACCGCGTCGAGCGTGAGTTCGTCGCCCGCGTGGTCGATAGCGGTTCCGCTGTCGGCCGCGACGACGCCCGACAGCGACAGCGCGACCACGACAGCGAGGGTGACGATGAGATGTGGAGGGCGCATCGTCCGAAACGTATCGTTCGGATAACAAGTACGTTGTGATTAATCGACACTTAGGCGGCGAGCGCGGCGACCGCGGCGCGGAGTGCGGCGGCCGCGACCCGCACGTCGTCGGTCCGGACGTACTCCCTGTCGGCGTGCGCGACCGCGCCCTCGTCGTCGGCGAGGTGGCCGGGACCGAAGACGACGACGGGCGCGGGAGAGAAGTAGGAGGCCTCGGTCGCGGCGGTGAAGGGCCGAACGTCCGCCCGGCCGCCGGCGTCTCGGGAGGCCGCGGCGAGCGTCGTCACGAGTTCGTGGTCGGGGTCGGTCGCGAACGCTTCGAGGAACGGCGTCGGGCGCTCCGTGAGCGCGAAGTCGATGCTCACGTCGTCGGACACGCCGTCCGACACCGCGGCCCGGAGCGTCGACCGGAGTTCCTCGCGGAAGCCGTCGGCCGTCTCCGGGGGGACGCTCCGGCGGTCGACCACGAGTCGGCAGTCGGCCGGCACCTGATTCGAGTTCGCGCCGCCGTCGACCATCGTGGGCGTCAGCGTCGCCGGCCCGAGTTCGGGGTGGACCTCGCGGTCGTCGTCGAACGACCGGAGGGCGTCGAGCACCGGGGCGAGCGCGTCCACGGCGTTGACGCCCGATTGGGGTTCCGCGGCGTGCGCGGCGACGCCCGACAGCGACACCGTCCCCTCGAACCGGCCTTTCGCGGCCGTACACACGTCGAGGCCGGTCGGCTCACCGACGATGTACATATCGCCGTCGAGGTCGAGGGCGGCCGCGCCCGTCGAGAGGAGTTCCTCGTCGGGCGTGACGGCCAGCGTGACTCGGCTGTCGGGACCGGGGTCGACGGCGAAAAACGCCGCCAGCAGGGCCGCGAGCGGTCCTTTGGCGTCGCAGGAGCCGCGGCCGCGGATGACGCCCTCGTCGCGTTCGTACGGGACGTGCGGCGAGACGGTGTCGATGTGCGTGTTGAGGACGAGGTGCGTCGTCGGCTCCGCCGCTCCCTTCGAGGCGACGGTGTTGCCGGCGTCGTCCACGGTCGGGTCGACGCCCTCGGCTTCGAGCGTCTCGACCAGCAGGTCGCGCATCGCGGCCACGTCGTCGTTCGACGCGACGGGGACGGCCCGTTCGAGGAACGCCACGGGGTCGAACCCGTCGGCGTCGCCGCTCATCGCTCGCGGAAGACGATGTCGGCTTCGCCGTCGCCCTCGTAGACGGCCGGGCCGCCGAGGAGCGCCGCGCCCTCGTCGGGGACGGTCACGGAGAGCGCGCCGCCCGGCGGGGTGACGGTCACGGGGTCGTCGCCGGAGACGCGCCCGAGGCGCTTCGCGGCCGCGACGACCGCGACCGCGCCGGTGCCGCAGGACTGCGTCTCGCCCTCGACGCCGCGCTCGAAGGTGCGCTGGCGGAAGCCGCCCTCGCCGTCGGGAGAGGCGAGCGTGACGTTCGCGCCCTCCGGGAACACCGACGCGTGGCGGACCGGCGGCGCGACCGATTCGAGGTCCACGTCGTCCACGTCGTCGACGAAGGCGACCGCGTGGGGGACGCCCGTGTTGACGGCCGTGACCGTCAGGCCCTCGACCTCGGTGTCGACGAGTTCGTCGTCGGCCGCGAGCGGCACGTCGCGGGGCGCAAACGAGGGCGCGCCCATCTCGACGGTCACGTCGGTGCCGTCGAGGCTCGCGCGGCGGGTGCCGGCGGGCGTGTCTATCATGACTTCGTCCGTGCCGGTCCGCTCGGCGGCCCACGCGGCCGCGACGCGAGCGCCGTTGCCGCACATGGCGGCGACGGAGCCGTCGGGCTGGACGAGCGTCATGACGACCCGCGGCGGGTCGTAGCGCGATTCGAGCGCGAGAAACAGGACGCCGTCAGCGCCGCGTCGCTCGCTCTCGCTCAGGGTGATTCCGGCCTCGCGGTCGCAGTGGGTGCGCGCGAAGGCGGGGCGGTCCGGGACCGGGTCGTCTGCGTCGACGACGAAGAAGTCGTTTCCAGTGCCGTGGAACTTTTCGAAGGGAACGGTGTTGAGTACGCTCATGGTTCTGTGTGGGTGCTTGGTCAGTTGGGGATGTGCTCGGATGCGGTTCGTTCGAGTGCGGTGACGTCGTCGAGGGTCTCGCGCCGGCGGGCCAGTCGGGGGCCGTCGGCGTCGAGGACGACTTCCGGGGGGCGCGGACGAGAGTTGTAGGTGCTCGCCATCTCGTAGCCGTACGCCCCCGCGTTGCCGAGCGCGAGACAGTCGCCGCGCTCGGGGTCGGGGAGGTCGCGACCGTCCGCGAACACGTCGCTCGTCTCGCAGACGGGGCCCGCGACGATGGTCGAAACCGGGTCGGCGTCGGGCCGAGAGAGGTTCGAAATCGCGTGGTACGCGTCGTACATCGCCGGTCGGAGCAGCGTCGTCATGCCGGCGTCGATGCCGACGACGGTCGTCTCGGGGACCTCCTTCACGGTGTTGACCCGCGAGAGGAGCACGCCCGCGTCGGCGACGACGTAGCGGCCGGGTTCGACTGCGAGTTGTGCGTCCACCTCGCCGAGCGCCTCGCGGGTCGCGTCGGCGACGGCGGCGAGGTCGAGCGGCGGTTCGTCCTCGCGATAGGGGACGCCGAAGCCGCCGCCCACGTCCACGAATTCGAGGCCGCCGACCTCGCGGGCGAGGTCGCCCATCCGGCGGACCAACTCGCGGTGCGCCGAGAGGTCGTCGCCGGAGATACCGCTTCCCGCGTGGGCGTGGACGCCGACGAGGTCGAACTCCTCGCGCACGTCGGCGGCGATGTCGGGGACGCGGTCGATGGGGATGCCGAACTTCGCGTGGCCGCCGGTCGTGACCTTCTCGTGGTGGCCCGCGCCGACGCCGGGGTTCGCCCGGAGGCAGAGCCGACCGTCGAAGCCGCGCTCGCGCAGGCGGTCGATGGTGTCGGCCGCGCCGACCGTGACGGTCATCTCGGGGTTCGACTCCCAGCGCGAGACGACGTGGTCGAGGTCGGCGTCCGGCGGGTTGACCGCCGTGTAGCGGACGCGCTCGCCGGGGAAGCCGGCGTCGAGGGCGCGTTCGACCTCGCCCGCGGAGGCGCACTCGGCGTCGACGCCGGCCTCGCGGACGGTTTCGAGCACCGCCCGACCGGCGTGGGCCTTGACGGCGTAGCTGACGTGCGCTTCGGGGAACGCCTCGCGGAGTCGCAGACAGTTCTCGCGGACGCGACGGAGGTCGGTCACGTACAGCGGCGACCCGAACTCGTCGGCGAGCGACAGCAGGTGCTCGCGGTCCCAGTCCGAGAGCCGCCGGACGGCCGGCCCGCCGCCGCTCATTCGCGCAGCGCCTCCTCCCGACGGGTCGCGTCGAGGGTGTCGTCCTCGATGTCGAGGGCGACGACCGCGGGCTTGTACGCGCCGCCGGCAAAGAGGTCGTGGTCACCGAGCGACGACTCCACGAAGCGCGTGAAGGCGCGGCGGTTCGCGGGCAGGTGGCCGTAGTAAATCTCCTCGTCGACGAGGTCGTAGACGGGGATTCGGGGCGTGAGAAGCGTGTTCTCGCCGACGATGGAGTTCTCGCCGACGACGAAGCCGGAGGTGACTCGACAGCCCGCGCCGAGCGCCGCGCCGTCTTCGACGACGACCGGGGCGTCCTCGACGGGTTCGAGCACGCCGCCGATGAGCGTGTTCGCGCCGAGCTTGACGTTCGCGCCGATTTGCGCGCAGGAGCCGACGGTGTCGCAGGAGTCCACGAGCGTGCCGTCGCCGACGTGCGCGCCGACGTTCACGAACGAGGGGCTCATCATGATGCAGTCGGAGCCGAGGTACGCGCCGCGGCGGATGGCGGTCCCGTCCGGGGTGTTGCGCGTGCCGCGGTCGCCGAGGTCCTCGGTGTCGCGCAGGGGGAGCACGTCGTGGTAGCGGACGTCGCCGTACTCGCGGGCGAGCGTCTCGCGCAGGCCGAAGTTGAGCAGGATGCCCCGCTTGACCCACTCGTTTGCCTCCCACGAGGTCACGTCGGAGCCGGTCTTCTCGGCGGCGCGCACCTCGCCCGCCTCGAGGGCGTCGAGGAACGCGTCCAGCGTGTCGAGTTCGTCGACGGTAGCTGATTCGGCGTCGACGTCGCCGTCGTCGTATCGCTGCCACAGGTCTCGTACGTCGGATTCCAGATTCATTCGAGTACCTCGGTGAAGTCGTACCACCCGGCGTCGCGGTCGGCGAGCCACGCCGCGGCGTCGAGTGCGCCAGCGGCGAAGACCCCCCGCGACCCCGCGCGGTGCGTGAGTGAAAGAGACTCGTGATTTCCAGCCAGTAATACTTCGTGCTCACCGGCAATATCCCCCGCCCGGCGAGCGTGGACGCCGACTTCGCCTTCGGACCGGGGCGCGTCGCCCTCGCGGCCGTGGACGCGCTCGGACTCGCCGCGCACGCCGTCGATGTCGTCAGACCGCGTCTGACGGACCGACGAACGTGCTTCGTCGATGTCGTCCAAGAGGGTCAGCGCCGTCCCGCTCGGGGCGTCGCGCTTGGCGTTGTGGTGCGTCTCGGTGAGTTCGATGTCGTAGCCGTCGAGGGCCGGAACCGCCTCGCGGACGGCCCGCCGGAGCGCCGCGATGCCGCGCGAGAAGTTCGAGGCGTACAGCACCGGGACCTCCGATGCGGCCTCGCGGAGCGCGTCGAAGCCGCCCTCGCTCAGGCCGGTCGTGCCGGTGACGAAGGCGACGCCCGCCGCCGCGCAGGCCGACGCGTACTCGATGCAGGACGCCGGGCCGGTGAAGTCGACGACGACGTCGGGGTCGTGCGAGGCGAGCAGGTCCGCGAAGTCGGCCGCGTCTTCGACGGCGACGCCTTCGACTGACTCGCCGGGCGAGCGACTGACCGCGAAGGCGACGGAGAGGTCGTCGCGGTCGGCGGCCGCGGCGAGGACTTCCCCGCCCATGCGGCCGGTCGCGCCGGTGACGCCGACGGAGACCGTCACTCGCCCGCACCTCCGTCCGGAATCGCCTGTTCCGCTTCGAGGTCCGACAGCAGGCGACGCAGTTCCTCGGTGTTCTCCTCGGTGAGTCGGGTGAGCGGAGGGCGCAGGCGCGCCGGGCCGTAGCCCCGAATCTCCATGGCCTCCTTGACCGGGATGGGGTTCGTCTCGGAGAACAGGTGGCGGTTCAGCGGGGCGAGGTCGTGGTGGATGTCGCGGGCGCGCTCGTAGTCGCCTTGTAGCGCCGAGTGGACCATCGCGCCGACGCGCGCGGGTTCGACGTTCGCCGTGACCGAGATGGCCCCGACGCCGCCGACAGAGAGCGTCGGGAGCGTGAGCGCGTCGTCGCCCGACAGCACCGCGAACTGCTCGTCGCGGGTCCGCTCGACGACCTCCGAAATCTGGCCGAGGTCGCCGCTTGCGGCCTTGTAGCCGGTGATGTTCGGGTGCTCTGCGAGCGTCGCGGCCGTCTCGGGCAGGATGTTGCTCCCGGTGCGGCCGGGGACGTTGTAGACGATTTGCGGCAGGTCGATTTCGTCGGCGATGGTCCGGTAGTGGTCGACGAGTCCGGCCTGCTCGGGCTTGTTGTAGTACGGCGAGATGAGGAGCAGCGCGTCGGCCCCGGCGTCGGCGGAGCGCCGGGAGAGTTCCAGCGCCTCGCGGGTCGAGTTCGACCCGGAGCCGGCGATGACGGGCACCTCCTCGACGGCCTCGACGGCGGCTTCGACGACCTCGACGTGTTCGTCGTGAGTGAGCGTCGCGGACTCGCCGGTCGAGCCGACGGGCACGACGCCGTCGACGCCGGCTTCTTCGAGGCGTCGCACGTCGGCCTGGAACTGTTCGAAGTCGATACTGCCGTCCTCGTGGAACGGCGTGGTCATCGCGGGATAGACGCCGCGGAAGTCGAATGATGTCATGTGTCGTTGGTGGATGTGGTGACGGTCGCGGGAGCGTTGATACGGTCGTGTGACCGGAACGTGCGTCAGCCGAAGGCCGCCCGAGACGGGGTCGCTACTCCCGCAACGAGCGATTCAGTACGCACGTTTTTTCGAAAAGAAAGCGGCACGCGACGCTGTCGAAGGTGTGGTGACCTGCGAGGGCCGCGTCGCGTCGTTCACACCGGATGCAGGTGCTGGAAACGTAATATAACTTGCGTCGTCTGCAGGACCTGCCGGACCCGACGGGCGGGCTGAGGCACGAATCGCGGCGCTCTCCGTCCGGTTTCCGACCGCGACGGTGGACGCCCGTCCGCCGCGCCCCCGTCTCCCCGGACGGTTATTAGCCCGCGCCGCCCAAGCGTCGTACGAATGACTGAGATTCACCCCGACCAACGCGTCGCCATCCTCGCAGACGCGCAGAACCTCTACCACACGGCACAGAGCCTCTACTCGCGGAACATCGACTACTCGTCGCTCCTCCAGAAGGGGACGGCGGGCCGCGCGCTCACCCGCGCCATCGCCTACGTCATCCGGGCGGATTCGCCCGACGAGGTGAGCTTTTTCGATGCACTCGTCGACATCGGTTTCGAGACGAAAATCAAGGATATCAAGACGTTCGGTGACGGCTCGAAGAAGGCCGACTGGGACCTCGGCATCGCGCTCGACGCGGTCAGCCTCGCCGACCACGTGGACACGGTCGTCCTCTGTTCGGGCGACGGCGACTTCGAACGACTCTGTACGCACCTCCGCCACGAGGGCGTCCGCGTCGAGGTGATGGCGTTCAAGGAGTCCACCGCCGAGGAACTCGTCGCGGCGGCGGACACGTTCATCGACCTGTCGGAGCGAAAAGAGACGTTCCTGCTGTAATTCCGCCGACTACTCGAACTGCGGAATCGCCGCGTCGCCGTCGATGTCGGGGCCGGCCGTCCCGGTCGGTCCGTCGGTCCCCGCGTCGTGAGCCTCGAAGAAGGCGACCGCGTAGGTGTACTGGAACGCCGCGAGAATCGTCTGCGTCGCTATCGAGAGGACGGCGATAGCGGCGATTTCCATCGGCGCGAAGCCGACCCCGGCCTGCGCCACCGCCGGGTTCGCCGCGTCCTGGACCTGCTGGACGCTCTGGAACGACACAAAGAGGATGACGCCCGTGGCGGGGATGCTGACGACGAGACCGACCACGAACCGGATGACGGAGTAGCCGAGCGCGGGGACGACGTTGTGCCGGACGAGCCGATAGCTCTCGCCGAACGACTCGACGGGGCCCTTGTCGCCGACGACGACCGCGACCGGGTAGAACTGAATGAGGAAGCTGACGACGAGATACACCAGTCCGAGGAGGCCCAGGACGGCGATGCCGACCAGGAAGCCGCCGCCGAGGGCGAGATTGGAGACGTTGCCACCGCTGGCTGCGAGACCGCCGAGACCGAGCGAGACGGCCACGGCGACCACGATGATGACGAACACGATGCCGAAGGCGAGGACGATGCCGAGTTGGACGAAGTTCGCCAGGAGCACCGAGACGTACTTCTCGCGGCCGACGGCCGTGAGCGTCGACAGCGAGGTCGAGCCACTGCCCCCGCGGCCGACCGCCTCGTCGGCCATGCCGTAGAGACCGGCGGCGACGAACGGCGTGACGAAGAACGTCACTGCCATGAGGATGGTCGGAACGAACGGTATCTGCGCCAACTGCGTGGCGAGTTGCGGGAGCGTGATGAGACCCAAGGCGAGACTGCCGAGGAACAACACCGGGTTCGACCGGATGCCTCGGAGGGCGGTCTGGAGGGAGCTAATCGCAGCCATAGTTCGACCTGTCGATGCGACAATACGTAAAACGGGAGGGTCGAGACGCCGGCGTGGTCGGGGCGCGGCCGGCCCGCGAGTGGGATATCAGGCCGTCGGCGTCGCCAGCCGAGCGACGGTCGCAACCGCGCCGAGCGCCGCGATGGCGGCGAGCACCGTCGGGAGCCGCCAGTCGAGCGCCGTCTGCGTGAGAAGCACGCTGCTCGCGAGCAGCAGCACGGTTCCCACGGCGGCGAGTCGAACGTCCACAGACATACTCTGAGGGCGGTCAGTCCCGTACTTAGGACTTTTCGTCTCGAACGGGCGTGGTAGCTTGGCGCACGCGGTCGGCCGGGACCGCGACCCACTTTAGCCGGCGGGGCGAACGGCGGGGTATGACCGAAGGCCACGCGACCGATTTGGACGACCTCCGGGTCGTTGCCGACTACCAGTTCGGGGCCGGTGCGGGCGACGCGCTGTTCCCGGCCGACGCGGACATCGAACTCTCCCGCTCGCGGAGCGGCCGCCCGCGACAGGTGTACGTCGAGGGCGACCGCGTCACTTCCTACGGCACCGACGGCCGGTTCACCCTCGGCGTCGCCGGCGGTCGCCGCCTCTACGACAGTCTCGACGGCGACGCCTACGTCGTCCGCGTCGGCGACGAGTCGGTTCCGTTCGTCCGCGACGGCAAGAACGCCTTCGCCAAGTTCGTCACCGACGCCGACCCGGCGGTTCGCTCGGGCGACGAGGTGTGCGTCGTCGGCCCCGACGGCGACCTGCTGGGCGTCGGTCGCGCGGAACTCTCCGCGGACGCGATGCTCGATTTCGACGCGGGGATGGCGGTTCGCGTCCGCGAGGGCGCGGACGAAGAGTGAGGTGAAGTCGGGGAACTCGGGCGATACGTCGCTGTTGGGATTCTAGAGAGGTGAGAGAGATGGCGTGCGAGACGTAGAGGGTGAGTTCAGCACGACAAAGAGGCTCTACCCACAGACAACGTTCTAAACCTCTCGTTCAATTGGGGTCCGTATCAACTACCGTCTTAGCGTACTGATTTCGCCCACATCGGTTCAATAATGTTACCTGATTGGGGAGTCGTGATTCTCTATGGCTTCTGGGCGCTACCCTCGTATCACGGTTACAGAAGGCCCCCAACCCATCAAGAAACCCTTCCAGCTCAGTATGGAGAAGCTACGCGATTTCTCATCCGATGCACCTGCTCAGATTCGGGGTTCGTTTGAGAATCTTTCCTCTGAAGAGCAAACAGTTGGCTTCGGCTCAATCCAGCCGTACTCCAGTATTTGGAGTGAAGGCCACGGATGGCTCGTTCTCATTCCGAGTGACCGTCAGGTACAGAAACTCGCCTTCGGAACAGACGAACAGATTATTCCGGACCGCCCGGTCGATGGTTGCTGGCAGGCGAATCTTGTTCACTTCGTTCTTCCTGACGTGCTTAGATGGCAGTCACTCGATGCGGGGGAGTGCATTCAGACCGATTATACTGTACTGCATTATCCGGAGCAGGAGATATTGGAGGCCACGATGGACAAGTGGGTGAGCAATCGGCCCGAAGATATGAGCTGTCTTCCCGCAGGTAAACACCGCTTTACCGAATCATTTGCGCCGAAAGTTAGAGCGGAGACGACATGGGAAGAGTTTGAGTGGAGGTATACACTCACGATTGAAGAATAGCTCTCTGTCTACTGATTCGAACGGCCGAAACCCGGCAAGTTCCCATGACCGACTCGCGCTCTATCCAGCACAGCCGCAACAAACAATCACCGGCAGAGAACTTCGACGGAGTCGGTTTTCAGAGGTACGGCGCGAGTCCGAGCGCGGAGACGAGCGGGACCCCGGCGACGACCGAGCCGACGAGGTAGCCGCCGATTGCGCCGCCGTTGAGAAGCGGCAGGCCGGCGTGCGCCCGGCCCTTCATCACGGCCCACATCAGCCCGCTGAACCCGGCGAACGTCCCGACCATGGCGAGGAGCGCCGGGAGGTTGAGCGCCGGGAGCGCGCCGAAACCGAGCGACGGGGCTTCGGAGAAGAACGCGCCCGAGGCGACCATCACGGTCGGCATGACCGCGTCGCCGAGACCGATGAAGAAGGCGTCGCGGTCGCCGGGGTCGGAGTCGTCGGCGGCGGTGTCAGCCTCCGCGTCGGCCGCCGCGGCCGCCGGTTCGCCCCCGTCGGTCTCGTTCCCACTGTCGCTGACCTCGTTGGCGTCGCTGGCGAACTCGTCGCCGAGAATCGAGTACGACAGCGTCGTCGGGATGACGAGCACGACCGGGATGCGGAGGTCCATCACGCCCTCCGCGAGGTCGAGCATGTGTTTCGTCTTGTAGACGCTGATGGCGTCGTAGATAGCGAGGACCGAGAGGAGCACGATGGCGGGCAACAGGCCGAAGCTGATGCCGAACAGGGCGGCCGCGCCCGCACCCATGAGTACCCCAGCGGCGTCGATGACGTACCACTCGGGGTAGACGAGCAGCGCGAGCGCGACGGCCGCCGAGAGGCCGACGGCGACGAGCGCGCTGGGAACGAGCGCGGCGAAGACGTACCACGCGAGCAGGCCGCTCGTGAAGACGATGACGAGGCGGATGAGCTGGTCGAGGTCGTACTTGAACGCCGCGAGCATGAACGCGGTCATGGCGATAATCGCGCCGATGTAGAGGAGGCTGTTCGTCGGGTCGGAGGGGTCTTCGACCGTCTGGTACCCCTGTTCGAAGAACGTCGGCACGAGGGCGAGCGCACCCACCTGCACGACGAGGAAGATGAGGGCGGCGAGGGCGACCCCTCGATAGGCGCGGCGTGACATAGAGGGGCGTTCCCACCCGAGGAGTATGGGGGTTGCGCTCTGGCGTCGTCAGCGAGCGTACAGTTTGCTGCCGACGAGGCGGGCGGGCGAGCCGCTGTCGGCCGTGACCGCGACGTAGGGGCGGTCGACCGGGCCGAACACGTCGACGATGCGACCCACCGTCGACAGCGACTCGTCGAGGACCATCGTACCGATGTCCGGCGTGTCGTCGTCGTCGAGGCGGACGATGGCGAGGCCCTGCGCCGTCCGGGAGACCGTGCCGATTCGCCGCATCAGTCGCGGAGGATTCCGACGTAGGCGGCGACCGCCTGCACGATGTCGTTTTTCGTGGCGTCGTCGGCGTTGTTCACGAGGACGCGCCCGCGGGTTTCGAACTCGCGGGAGTATCGCTTGTCCCGTTCGATGACGGCGTCGTAGCCGACCTGCTGGACGGCCTTCGCAATCTCGTCGACGGTCGGCGCTTCGACCGCCGCGGACTGGGCGACCCGCCGACCCTCGCTGCGCGAGAGAGAGGCGTCGAGGTAGGCGGGGTAGATGACGTTCTCGACCATACCCGTGTGTCCGCCACCCGACGGTAATACGGTTGTGGTCTCACGGAGCCGAGGCGTGCGGCGGAGAAACGGAGCCGGCGTGGGTGTCTGTATGGTTATCGGCGGCGCGCGAGCAGGACCGCCGCGCCGATGGCGGCGAGGCCGGCGACGACGCCGAACCCGGGCGCGTCGCTCTCGGTGGTCGAGTCCGACGACTCGGTCGTCGTCGTCGCTTCGGTCGATTCGGCCGATTCGGTTTCAGTCGCGTCAGTTGCAGTCGCGTCCGCGGCCGTGGTCGTCTCGGTCGCGCTTTCGGTCGACGCCGTCGCCGACTCGGTTTCGAGCTGCTGGTAGCGCTCGTAGGCGTCGGGGTGGACCGCTTCGAGAATCGCCTCGCTCGCCTCGATGGCTCGCGGGGCGGGCTGTTGGAGCTTGTGCGCCTCGATGACGATGACGTTGCCCTCCTGCATCGCCGTCGTGCTGTTGTACGCCGGACTGCTCGGCACGGGCGCGTGGTCGGGGACGACGATGTACTCGGGGTTCATCTCGACGACGAGCTCCTCGTTAATCTGGGCGAAGCCGGTGAGGTTCGCCTCCGCCGCGCCGTTGCGCAGCCCCGCGGTCGTCATGATGTCGGAGATGAACGTGCCCGACCCGGAGGAGTAGCCGAAAAAGGAGTTGAGGCCGACCGGGCGCTCCGCGCCGTCGAGGGCCTGCTCCATGTTAGCCATCGAGTCGCGCATCTCCGCGGCGCGCTCGACGCCGGCCTCGCAGTTGCCCGTCATGCGGCCGACGCGCTCGGTCTTGTCGGCGACGGCGGCGAGCGACTCGCCGGACTCGAAGACGACGACCGGGATGTCCGCCGACCGAAGCTGTTCGATGCGGTCGGGCTCGGCGTTGTACGAGGAGTTCGGCACGAGCACGAGGTCGGGTTCGAGGCCGATGACCGCCTCGACGTTGAGGCCGCCGGAGCCGGAGACGTTCCCCTTGTCGGCCGCGCCGTCGAGGTACATGGCGTACTGCGAGACGCCGACGACCTCGTCGCGCGCGCCGAGTTCCCACATGGTCTGGGCGGCGCTCGGGTTGGTCGTGACGACCCGCTCCGGGTCGTCGGTGATCGTGACCTCGGTCCCCGTCGCGTCGGTGACGGTCACCGGGAACGTACAGGCCGCGGTCTGCTGCGGTGCCGCCTGACCTACCGCGGCCGCGGCCGGTGCCGGAACCCCGGCGAGAACGGTCGCGAACGCGAGTAGGGCGACGACGAGTTGTCGGTTCACGGTAGTGGCCTCAGCGGCTGTTCAATAAATATTTACCTACTGAAAGCGCGGTTGTGCCCAATGAGCGTTCGAACGCGGGCGACCACGTGGTCGCTCGGCCTCGCCGGGCTCCTGTTTTTCGTCGTCGTCGTGAGCGCCGGTATCGGGGCCGTGACCATCCCGCCGCGGACCGTCGCCGCCATCCTCGCGGACGCGATGTCCGTCCCCGTCGGCGTCTCGCTCGGCGGCGCGACGGCCCTCCCCGTCGTCGGGTCGGTTCCGACGCCGACGCTGGAGTTCGTCTCGCCGTTCGAGTTCGCCGTCCCCAGACCCGCCCGCATCATCGTGCTCTCGGTCCGCCTGCCTCGCATCCTTCTCGCGGCGCTCGTCGGCTTCGCGCTCGCGGCGGCGGGAACCGTGATGCAGGGCTTTTTCCGCAATCCGATGGCCGACCCCTCTATCGTCGGCGTCTCCTCCGGGGCCGCCGTCGGCGCGGTGGCGACTATCGTGCTGTCGCTTTCGATTCCGTTCGGGCTGGAGGGCGCGGCCTTCGTCAGCGCCGTCGTCACCGCGTTCGTCGTCTACCTGCTCGCCAGCGAGGACGGCCGAACCCCGGTCGCGACCCTGCTTCTCGCGGGCGTCGCCATCCAGACGTTTCTCGGCGCGATTATCTCGTTTCTCCTCCTCCAGAGCGGCGAAAGCCTCCGGCAGGTCGTCTTCTGGCTCATGGGCCACCTCGCGGGCGCGACGTGGAGCGAGGTCGGGATGCTCTCCCTCGTCCTGCCGCTCCCGTTTCTCCTCCTCGTCGTCCACGCCCGCGACCTGAACGTCCTGCTGCTCGGCGAGGAGGACGCCCACGCCCTCGGCATCGAAGTCGAGCGGACGAAACAGCTGCTTCTCGCCACCGCGAGCGTCGTCACCGCCGCGGCCGTCTCGGTCTCCGGCGTCATCGGCTTCGTCGGCCTCGTCGTCCCCCACATGCTTCGGCTCCTCGTCGGTCCCGACCACCGGGTGTTGCTCCCGGCGTCGGCGCTGGCCGGCGCGTCGTTCCTCGTCGCCACCGACACCGTCGCCCGCTCCGGCGGCGCGGAGATTCCGGTCGGCGTCGTCACCGCCGCCGTGGGCGCGCCCTTCTTCCTCTACCTGCTCCGCACGCGGGAGGTGCGCTCGCCGTGAGCGATTCCGACTCTAACTCCGACTCCGGGTCCGGCCCCTTCAGCGACGCCGACCCGGCGATTCGGCTCGACGGCGTCTCGCTCTCGCTCGGAAACACCCGGATTCTCGACTCCGTCTCGGTCGACGTCGGCGACGGAACCTTCGTCGGACTCATCGGCCCCAACGGCGCGGGGAAGACGACGTTGCTTCGGACGCTCAACGGCGCGCTCGCGCCCGACGAGGGCGCGGTCCGCGTCGTCGGGGAGGATGTCCACGCCCTGTCGTCGAAGGCGACGAGCAGGCTCGTGGCGACGGTCCCGCAGACCACGAGCGTCACCTTCGACTTCCCCGTCCGCGAGGTCGTCAGGATGGGCCGCACGCCCCACCGCGGGCGCTTCGAGGGCTGGCGCGAGCGCGACGACGAGGCCGTCGAGTCAGCCATGCGCCGGACCGCCGTCGAGTCGCTCGCCGACCGGCCCGTCACGGAAGTCAGCGGCGGCGAGCGCCAGCGCGTCCTCATCGCTCGCGCGCTTGCACAGGAGACGCCCGTCCTGCTCCTCGACGAACCGACCGCCAGCCTCGACATCAACCACCAAGTGCGCACGCTCGAACTCGTCTCCGACCTCGTCGCCGACGGGACGACCGCGGTCGCGGCCATCCACGACCTCAACCTCGCGGCCCACTACTGCGACGCGCTCGTGCTCCTGTCGGGCGGGCGCGTCCTCTCGGCGGGCGACCCCGAGACGGTGCTCACCGAGGGGAACTTACGCGAGGCGTTCGACGCCGAGGCGGTCGTCTCGCGGCATCCCGTCACCGGTTCGGTGTACGTGACCGCCCTCCCGCCGTCGTCGGACGACGCCAACGGCCGGGTCCACGTCGTCGGCGGGGGCGGCACCGGCGCGCGGGCGCTCCACCTGCTGTCGGCGGCCGGCTACGCGCTGTCCGCCGGCGCGCTCAACGAGGGCGACACCGACGCCGAGGCGGCCCGCCGGGTCGGCGCGGACCTCGTGACCGTGCCGCCGTACTCGCCGGTCGACGACGCGGCGCGGGCCGCGGTCGAATCCCGAGTCGACGCCGCCGACGTGACCGTCGTCGCCGACGTGGAGGTCGGAGACGGGAACCTCGCCAACCTCGACGCGGCGGCCGAGGCCGACCGGCTCGTCCTCGTCGAACAGCGACCGTTCTCGGAGCGGAACTACGCCGGCGACGACGGCTTCGCGGTCTACGAGCGCCTGCGGGAGCGCGGCCGCGTCGTCGAACCGGGCGACCTCCTGTCGGCCGTCGGTGAACTCGCCTGCGACGCGTTCGCAGCGCGCGACGACGGCGCGGCCGACGCTGCCGGCGGCGAGACGGGAGCGACCGCCGACGAGTCCGGCGCGACCGACGCCGAATCGACCGACGCCGACGCTGTCAGCGACGACAGAGTGTCGGACTTATTTTCCAGTTAAACTGTCGTTGCGCGGCCCTACGCACAGCATATTCAATATCTGAGCGCGCGTCTAGTCGGTCGGATTTCTGAGAGGAAGACGGACATGAAACTCGCACTCATCGGTATCGGACAGGCAGGCGGCAAAGTCGTCGACGCCCTCGTCGACTACGAGCGACGGACGAAGACGGGGTTCGTCGTCGACGCAATCGCGGTCAACTCGGCCCGCGCGGACCTTCGGGGACTCCGAACCGTCCCCGAGTCGCGGCAGGTGCTCGTCGGCCTGACGCGCGTGAAGGGCCACGGCGTCGGCGCGGACAACGAACTCGGCGCGGAAGTCATCGCGGAGGACGTCGGCGAGGTGCTCTCGATGATTGACGACCTCCCGGTCCACGAGATAGACGCCTTTCTCGTCGTCGCCGGCCTCGGCGGCGGCACCGGCTCGGGCGGCGCGCCCGTCATCGCGCGGGAACTGAAGCACATCTACACCGAACCCGTCTACGGGCTCGGCATCCTCCCCGCGCGGGACGAAGGCGGCATCTACACGCTCAACGCCGCGCGCTCCTTCCAGACGTTCGTCCGCGAGGTCGACAACCTCATCGTGTTCGACAACGACGCCTGGCGGAAGACCGGCGAGTCGCTCGAAGCCGGCTACGGCAGTCTCAACGCCGAACTCGCCCGCCGGCTCGGCGTGCTGTTCAGCGCCGGCGAGGGCGACGGCTCCGGCGCGGTGGCGGAGTCCGTCGTGGACGCCTCCGAGATAATCAACACGCTCGGGAGCGGCGGCGTCTCGACTATCGGCTACGCCGCCGTCGAACTCGACCGCCCGAAGCGCGGCCTCCTGTCTCGGCTCTCCGGCGGGAAGGCCGAGGCCGACGACGGCGGCGATTCGACGAACCGAATCACCAGCCTCGTGCGCCGCGCCGCGCTCGGGCGGCTCACGCTGCCCTGCGAGATTTCCGGCGCGGAACGCGGCCTCGTCGTCGTCGCCGGCCCGTCGGACGTGCTGTCGCGCCGCGGCATCGAGCGCGCGCGGACGTGGCTCGAAGACGAGACCGGGACGATGGAGATTCGCGGCGGCGACTACCCCATCGACTCGAACTTCGTCGCCGCGGTCGTGCTCCTGTCGGGCGTCTACGACGTGCCGCGGGTCAAGGAGTTACAGGCGGTCGCCATCGAGACCCAACGCGATATGCTCGCCAAGCGCGAGTCGAGCGCGGCGTCGCTCGACGACCTCATCTCGACCGGCGACGACCGCATCGAACCGCTGTTCTGACCGTCTTCGTCCGGGTTCTCTCACCGGCACCGCTCACCCTCGACCGCGGGGAAGGGTCATAGTGCCGCGGTACCAACTGACGAACGATGGCCGAGTACCCGCTGAAACAACGCTTCGTGCTCGACACCTCGCTGTTTCTCTCCGAGGAGATTCGAGACGACGACGAGACGTTCGAGGAGGGCATCGAACGGCTCCTCGACACCATCGCCGCCGCGCGACTGGACCTGAACATCTCGTGTTACATGCCGCCGTCTATCGCCGCGGAGTTGGAACACATCCTCCGCGAGCGCGGCGTCTCGGAGGACGTGCTCGGCAAACTCGACACGTGGGTCATCAAGAAACACCCCGACCGCTACGAGGTGTACATCCCCGCCGAAGTCGTCTACCGCTTCATCGACGAGATGTCCGACCGGGTCAACCGCGGCCTCCGCGTCTCCGAGAAGGCCGTCCGTAAGGCCGAGGAGTCGAAACAGCGCTCCAACGGCGGGTCGAAGCTCTCCGACGTTGACAAGGTCATCTCCGACCTCCGCGAGGACTACCGCGGCGCGCTCAGACAGGGGGTTCTCGACTCTCGGGAGGACTTCGACCTCCTCATCCTCGCGCGCGAACTGAACGCCGGCGTCGTCACCGAAGACACCGGCATCATCAGTTGGGCCGCCGACTTCGGCCTGCGGAACCTCCGCGGGCGGGCGTTTCCGACCCTCTTAGAAGAGTACCTCGTGGCGCTCGACAGCCCGCGCCCGTGGACCAAGGGCGACGACGGCGTCAACCCCGACCGACTGTAACCCTCCGGTCGCTCTCACCCCGACGCCTACTCCATCGCATCGAGGTCGACGAAGCTCCCCTCGAACGCCGAAATCCACCGCGTCAGTTGGGTCTCGGGCGTCGCATCGGCCGGGTAAATCGTGCACTCCTCGCGCCCGTCGGGATGGGTGGTCAGCCGAGACGCGAGCCGCGGGCGAGTGTGGTTTTCGTTCCCCGACTCCGGCGGGTGTACCGGCTCCGAGCCCATCAGCGGTCCCCGCCGAGGGCGACTTCGAGTCCCCGGTCGTCGTTCAGCGAGACCGTGACCGACTCGACGTTCGACCGGTACTGGTGGGTATGCGTCCCGTTCGCCCGCAGTTGGAGCGTCTCGTCGAGCAACGCCGCCTCCGAGAGCTGTTCGACCTTCCGGTAGGTCGTCGACAGCGGCACGTCGCACGCCTCCGAGAGGTCCTGTGCGGTCATCGGCTCGGTCGCGCCTTGCAGGGTCGTGAGAATCTGCCGGCACGCGCGGTCCGAGAGCGCTTCCAGCACCTGTTCCGCCTCCAACTCGGCGGGCTTCGGTCCGGTCGGCGTGCGTCTGAGGCCGGTCTGCATGCTCACTCGTACGTTCGGCCGCGTCGTCCGTCGAAGAGCACCCCGAATATGCGGGGCGCTTTATAGCCCCCACCGACCGGCCGCAGCCCGCCTGTCGACGGTGGCGTCGGTGACACGAACCACGATATAAAGGCCCGGTGTATCGGGGGTGTTTATATCAGGGGCTGGGGCGACTTCGTACTCTTATGACGAGCGCAGCGGGCATCAGAGCGGAGTTGAAGGTGACGGGACCGGACGGCTGTCCCGTCGCGACGGTCTCCGAGGGCGACACCTCGGGCTACGCGCTCTCGCGGAGCATGGCTCCCAACGAGCGCGGGTCGGTCGTCGAGGAGTTCGTCTTCGACGACGACGACGAGGTTCCCGAGGAGATGGAACGGCTGTTCGAGTACGGCGACGGCAGCGTCTATCGGTTCGACCGCGAGGGCGGCGTCGGCTGTCCCTGCGAGCGCGTCGAGGCGTTCGACTGTCCGGTCGTGGACGTGCAGACGCGCGACGGCGCGCTGTTTCTGACGTTCCACGCGCCGGACGTGGAGACGCTCCGCGACGTGGTCGCCGCCCTCCGAGAGTCGTCGGGGTCGGTGGACGTGCGCCGGCTGCTCCAGTCGTCGACCGACGAGTCGCGGGACCTCGTGTTGGTCGAGCGCGGCCAGCTCACCGACCGCCAGCGCGAGGTGCTGGAGACGGCCCACGAGATGGGCTACTTCGACCACCCGCGGCGCGCGAACAAAGGCGAGGTCGCGGCCGAACTCGGCATCACGACCTCGACGTTCTCCGAGCACCTCGCCATGGCGCAGAAGAAGCTCATGGGTGCCATTCTCCAGGAGTGACGGGATGAGACGTGTCGCCGGGGTATCAGTCCCCCGTGAATGCAGGGTGCGCCACCTCGGGGCCCCGCGGCGTACCACTAGCCGGTGAGCAACGATGCGCGAGTTCGACGTGACCTGTCCCGAGTGCGGCGAGCGCTACCGGGTCAACGAGCCGATGATGCGGACGCTCCGGGAGACCGGCTGCGTCCTCTGTACCGCGCCGCTGAACGACGCCGCGAAGTCAGCGTGACGCCGACGCCGCCAACGCCGCGGCCGCTTACGCTTACTCGACGACGACGACGCCGACCATGCCGAGCGTCTCGTGGGGGACGCAGACGTACTTGTACTCGCCGGACTCCTCGAACGTGTACTCGAAGGTGTGGCCCTCGGAGACGGTGAGTTCCGACTCGAACAGGCCGTCTTCGCGGTTGACGACGTTGTGCGTCCCGCCGTTTCCGGTCCACTCCCAGACGACCGTCGTTCCCGGCGAGACCTGCACCGCGGCGGGGGCGAACGCGTAGCCGCCGCCGTTGCCTGCCGCGCCGACCGCGACCGTCACGCTGTCCTGTTCCGTCAGGTCGTGGACGCCGTCGTAGTTTTGCGTCCGGTCGAACCAGCCGCCGAAGTCCCGCATCTCGTGGTCGGCCGTGTCGTCCCCGCCGGACGTGTCGCCGCCGGCTCCGTCCCCGTCGCCCGCGCCGCCGGAGCCGTCGCCGGACGAACTCGAACAGCCCGCAAGCAGCGCGATACCTGTCGAAGCCGCCGTTGCGCGGAGAACCGACCGCCGGGAAACCCGTTGCGTCATTAGCTGGCTCTAGTGAGCGGCCGAACAAGTCGAAAGCTTCGATTCCCACGCGCTGAAAACGGGCGAAACGGGCGTGACCGTCCCGCCCGAAGGCGACGGCATGGACGACGACGACCCGAGGCGACGACCGCGAATCGACGGCAGCCGCCAGTGGGAAGTGTTCTACCGCGACGTGCCGACCGAGCCGATGCGCCACGTCGGCAGCGTGAGCGCGCCCTCCGAGGACCTCGCGACCGAGCAGGCGCGGACGCTGTTCGGCGGCGGCGACGCGGACCTCTGGCTCGCGCCGGCCGACGAGTTCCTCCGACTCGGCGGGAACGACCTCGCCGCGAAGGGCGAGGAGTCGACCGACGGGACGGAACACGGCGGGATGGAGCACGACGGTGCGGGGGACGCCCGCGGTGCCGAAAACGGGGTGTCCGCCGAGTGATTTCCATCAGCAAGCTCCTCTGCGGGCAGGGAGCCGAGGGCGACGGTCTCCGCTACGACGACCCCGACGCCGACATCGAGCAGATACGCGAGGAGAAACAGAAACGTCCGGTCGTCGTCTGGAACACGACGCGGCGCTGTAACCTCTACTGCGAACACTGCTACGCCGGGGCCGACCTCGACCCCGCGCAGGGGGAACTCTCGACCGCCGAGGCGAAGGGGCTCATCGACGACCTCGCGGCCTACGACGTGCCGGTGCTCCTGTTTTCGGGGGGCGAACCGCTCGTCCGCGAGGACCTCGTCGAACTCGTCGACTACGCGACCGACGCCGGCATCCGGGCGGTGCTTTCGACCAACGGGACGCTCATCACCGAGGAGAAAGCCCGGGCGCTCCGCGACGCCGGCCTCTCGTACGCCGGCGTCTCCGTCGACGGCTTGGAGGAACGCAACGACCGCTTCCGCGGGAAAGACGGCGCGTTCGACGCCGCCGTCCGCGGCATCGAAAACTGCCTCTCGGTGGGGCTCAAGACCGGCCTCCGGTACACCATCACCGAGCACAACGCCGCCGACATGGAGGACGTGGTGGACCTGCTGTACGACGTGGGCGTCGACCGCTTCTGTTTCTACCACCTCGACTACGGCGGCCGCGGCGGCGACATCGCCGACGCCGACCTCGACGACGAGGCCCAGCGCCGCGCCGTCCGCCGGCTGTTCGACATGACCCGCGAGTACCACGCCGAGGGCGAGGAGATAGAGACGCTCTTGGTCGGCAACTACGCCGATTCCGCCTACGTGGTCGAGTACGCCGAGGAGGAGCTCGGACGCGACCACGCCGAGCGGATTCACCGGTATCTCCGCGTCAACGGCGGCGACCCGACCGGCGAGCGCGTCGCCGACGTGGACTACCGCGGCGACGTGCACCTCACGCAGTTCTGGCAGGGGTACAGCCTCGGCAACGTCCGGGACCGCCCGTTCGGTGACATCTGGGACGACGAGTCGAACCCGCTTCTCGCCAAACTCCGCGAGCGGGAAGAACACCTCACCGGCAAGTGCGCGACCTGCCAGTATCAGGACGTGTGTCGCGGCTCCTCGCGGCTTCGGTCGCTCGCGGCGACGGGCGAACTGTTCGGGCCCGACCCGCAGTGTTACCTGACGCCCGACGAGCGCGGCGCGGGTGCCGACGCGAGTCCGGGCGCGGCCGACTGAGCGCCGCCGACCCCGCCGTCTCCTTTCACCCGCTGGGAACGCTCCGTACGCTTATTTTTCGTCGACTCCAACCGCGGCTATGGAAACCAAACGGGGAGTTCCGAACATCCTCGGGAACGGGCTCGTCGGCGTCGGTCTCGTCATCTTCGCCGTGGCTGTCGCGGACGCGGTCGGCGTCGTGGACGCGCGCTTTTCGCCCGGCGTCTACCTGATTTTCGTGGCGATTAGCTTCGTTCTCGCGTGGCTGTTGCGGTCTTTGACGTAGGGCGCACCGAACGAAAGTCGAGAGAAACCCGAGAGACGAACGCCGAGCGCGAGCGCGCGAGACCGCCTATTCGGCCGCGCCCGCGGCCGCCTGCTTCTCCTCGCGTTCGAGCTCTTCGAGGTAGTCGTCGGCGTCGAGGGCGGCCTTCACGCCCATGCCGCCGGCGGTCGCGGCCTGCTGGTAGTGGTAGTCGACCACGTCGCCAGCGGCGAAGATGCCGGGCACGTCGGTCGCGGTCTGGCCGCCGCCGGAGCCGCCTTTAGCGACGATGTAGCCGTCGTCGTCGCGCTGGACGCCCGTGCCGTCGAGGTAGTCGGCGTTCGGCGTGTGGCCGATGGCGTAGAACACCGCGCCCACGTCGAAGTCGAACTCCTCGGTCTCGGGGTCGTCGAGCTTGTCGCTCGGGTGGCCCTCGGGGTTGCGGACGAGCGTCACGTGGTCGACGCCCTCCTCGGGCGAGCCGTGCAGCTCGGTCGCCTCGGTGTTGAGCATGAGTTCGATTTCGCCCTCGTCGACCTTCTCCATCAGGCGGTCGACCCAGTAGTCCTCGGCGCGGAACTCCTCGCGGCGGTGGACGAGGTACACCGTCGAGGCGAACTTGGTGAGGAAGTTGGCCTCCTCGACGGCGGCGTCGCCCCCGCCGATGACCATGATTTTCTCGTCGCGGAAGAACGCGCCGTCGCAGGTCGCACACGTCGACAGCCCGTAGCCCATCAGGTTCTCCTCGCCGGGGATGCCGAGGGTGCGGGCCGACGCGCCCGACGCCGCGATGAGGGCGTCGGCGGTGTACACGTCGCCGTTCTTGAGCGTGACCGTGAACGGGCGTTCCGAGGCGTCCACGTCCTCGATGATGCCGTGGCGAATCTCCGTGCCGAAGCGCTCGGCCTGCTCTTTCATGTTGTTGATGAGCTCCGGGCCGGAGATGCCCTCGGGGAAGCCGGGGTAGTTGTCGACCTCGGTCGTGAGCGTGAGCTGTCCGCCCGGTTCGTCGCCCTCCAGCACCAGCGGCTCGTTGTTGGAGCGGGCCGCGTAGATGGCAGACGAGAGCCCGGAGATACCCGAGCCGGCGATGATGAGTTTCCTGTGTTCCACGAACGAATCGGCGTCCTCTGTCATAGCCGATAGTTCGCTACACCGGCGTCTTAAGGTTTCGCTGTATTGCGAGGCGCGCTACACCACCGACACGACAACGCATGCCACGGCTCTCGCGGCGCGCGGAGCGAAAGACCGGTATCCGTCGCGGACGCACGACTCCGCATGGCCGCCGACTTACAGGAGAAGACGAACCGCTACGAGGGAATGCTCGCCGACGCGCTCGACGAGGCGGTGCAGGCCGTCCCCGACGAGACGCACCTCGGCGCCGCCGCCGCCGACTGTCTGGAGATGGCCGAGTCCTACCTCGACGACGGCCGGCACTTCAAAGCCGACGACGACTGGGTGAACGCGCTGGCGTCCTTTTCGTACGGCTACGGCTGGCTGGATGCGGGCGTCAGAATGGGGCTGTTCGATATTCCGGACGACTCGCACCTGTTTACGATGTGAGCCGGGGAGCCGGGAGGATTACTCGAACCGGAACGTCGCGCCGTCGGGGCCGTCTTCGACGTCGACGCCGAGCGCCGTCAGGTCGTCGCGCAGGTCGTCGGCGCGCTCGTAGTTGCCGGCCTCGCGCTCGGCCTCGCGCACGTCCAAGACGAGTTGGACGAGGTCCTCCGCGACCGACACGTCGCCGCCCTCGCCCGCGTCACCGAACGAGAGGCCGAACACCTCGCCGCCGAGGTCCTCGAACGCCTCGACGGCCCGGCGGAGCGCGCGGTAGTCGTACTCGTCGGCGTCGGCGACGTGGCGGTTGACCGCGCCGGCGAGGCCGAGCAGTTCGGCCATCGCCTCGCGGACGTTGAAGTCGTCGTTCATCGCCTCGCGGAAGTTCTCGCGGGTCTCGGTCACGGTGTCGCGGAGGTCGGTCGCCTCGACTTTCGTCCGGGCGTCGGGGCTGTCGACCGCGTCGACGGCGGCCTCGTAGGCGCGTTCGAGGCGCTCCCAGCGCTCTTCGGCCTCGGCGATGGTCTCGGCGGAGTACGTCTGCTCGGAGCCGTAGGCCGTCGAGAGGTAGAACGTCCGAATCACGTCCGCGCCGAACTCGTCGAGGGCGTCGCCGACGGTGAAGAAGTTGCCGAGGCTCGAACTCATCTTGTCGCCCTCCGTCTGGAGCAGGCCGACGTGGAGCCAGTAGCGGGCGAACTGCTGGCCGGTCGCCGCCTCAGACTGGGCGATTTCGTTTTCGTGGTGCGGGAACACGAGGTCGCGGCCGCCGACGTGGATGTCGAGGGTGTCTCCGAGGTGCGTCATCGACATCGCGGAGCACTCGATGTGCCAGCCGGGGCGGCCCTCACCCCACGGCGACTCCCACGTCTGGCCGCAGGGTTCGTGGAGCGGGTCGAGGTCGGGGTCGCGGTGTTCGGCGGCCGTCTTGGGGTCGACCGCGCCGGCCTTCCAGAGCGCGAAGTCGGTCGGGTTGCGCTTCTCGGAGCGCTCGTCTTTCGTCGCCCGCGACTCCAGCTCTTCGAGCTTCTGGTTCGAGAGCTTCCCGTAGTCGTCGAACGTGGACACGTCGAAGTAGACGGAGCCGTTGGACTCGTAAGCGTGGCCGCGGTCGACGAGCGTCTGCACGAGGTCGATAATCTCGGGGATGTGCTCGGAGACGCGCGGGTAGACCTCGGCGCGCTTCAGGTTCAGCCCGCGCATGTCGCGAATCACGTCGCCGACGAAGTGCTCGGCGACGCCCGCCTCGTCGTCTCCGAGGTCGTCCTCGCCGATGCGGGCGGCTATCTTCTCGTTCACGTCGGTGAAGTTCTCGACGTGGCGCACGTCGTAACCCTCGTAGTCCAGCCAGCGGTGCATCAGGTCGGCGTGCATCCACAGGCGGGCGTGGCCGAGGTGCGCGTGGTCCGAGACCGTCAGTCCACAGACGTAGAGCAACACTTCGTCGCCGTGCGACTCGAACTCCTCGCGCTCTCCCGTCAGGGTGTTGGTCACGGACAGGGTCATCACACTCGGCTACTTCCGGGACCACTTTCAACCCGTCGGAAGCGCGGCCGGGTCGGCGTCGATACGCGGTCGCCCGCCGAGGCGACCGCCGCGCCGCCGTCACCTCATCGCAGCGGTTACTTCGTCCACTCCGGGCGGTCGGCCTCGCCGCGGCGAATCTTCGCCAGCGTCTCCTCCGAGAGCAGTCGCTTGACGAACGCCGGAATCCGGTCGGTCGGGTCGGCGGTCGCATCGTCGCCGGTCGGGGTGGACGCCGCGCCGCCGACTCGGTCGCCCGCCGGGCCCGTCGCTCCCATCTCTCTGCTGACCGCGCGGTCGGCGTTCGCCGCCGACGCGAGCGCGTAGTGGCCGCCTCTGGTGGCGACGCCGCCGTCGGTCGTCGTCTCGGCGCGCCGGCGGAACGATTCGAGGTCGGCCTCGCGGTCCAACTCCTCGACGGCCGTGTCGAGGTCGGCGGCCTGTTCGGCCTGCTCGGAGACGCTCTCGGAGATGCGGTCTATCTCCGCTGTCACCTCGTCGACCTGCGTCGCCGCGTCGTCGACGAAGGTGGCGATGTCGGAGGTGAGCGTCGCCTGCTCGTCGGTCGCCCGCGCCACCTCGTCGATGCCGTCGGTCACGTCGGCGACCGAGTCGGTTATCTCGTCGAGGCTCTCGACGGTCGATTCGACCCGCTCGATGCCGTGGTCGATGTTCTCGTCGGCCGACGACAGCGCCTCGGCGGTGTCCTCGATGTGGTCTGTCACGTCCTCTATCATCTGGCCGATGCGCTCGGCCTGCGACTTCGACTCGTTCGCGAGCGACTTCACCTCGTCCGCGACGACGGCGAAGCCGGAACCGGCCTCGCCGGCGCGAGCGGCCTCGATGGAGGCGTTGAGCGCGAGCAGGTTCGTCCGGTCGGCCACCTCGTCGATGACCTCGACGATGTCCTGAATCTCGTCGATGGCGGCCACGAGCGCCTCGACGTTCACGGTTATCTCGTCGCGGTCGTCACCGACCTGCCGCATCGCGTCGATTGCCTCGCCGGCCTCGGCGCGGCCCTCCTCGGCCCGCGTGGTGGCCTCGTCGCTTCGGGAAGACACGTCGTCGGCGGTGGCCGCGACCTCCTCGACGGTCGCGCTGAGGTTCGACAGCTCGGCGGCGATTTCCTCGGTCATGTCGGCCTGCCGGGCCGCCAACCCCTCGATTTCCGCGATGCTCTGGCTCGTGCCCGCGGTCTCCTCGTGAAGTTGGGACGCGACCGACTCCAGGTCCCCGCGGCTCTCTCTGGCCCGGCGGACCTCCTCGCGGACGTCCAGCGAGTACGAGTAGAGGTAGGTGGCGTTGACGACCTGTCGGTCGAGGTTGAGCCCGCGGACGACCGCCATCATGTCCGCGAACGCCTCGTCGACGGCGTCTTCGACGCGGTCAGCGTCCTCGCCCGACAGCGACTCGGTGGCGTCGGCGACGGCGCGCCCGCGGAGTTCGTCCGCGAAGATGCCGGTGACGTTGGCGAACATCCCGCCGAAGTAGTGCAGCGGCATGTCGAGTTTGTCGTGGAGCAGGCCGATTCGGGTGCGCGCCGCGTAGTGGTTCTGGTCGTAGTTCCCGTCGGTGAACGAGCGGTAGTAGCCGGAGACGACCGCGCGGAGGCCGTCGACGTCTGTCTTCGAGCGGTCGATGACGTCCGTCGTCCGCTCGTTGGCGAGAATCGGCTCGACGAAGCCGTCGACGAGCGCCTCGTCGCGGGCCTCGACGACAGCTCGGAGGTCCGCGAGACGCGCGGCGTCCTCGTCGTCGAAGCCGACGAACGACTGCCGCCAGCCCAACTCGTCGCCGTCGAGGTCGAGTTCGGCGAGGAGTTCCGTGGATGAAAGCGAGATGTTGCCGGCGTCGTCGCGAGGGCTGGGCGAAACCATTGAGGAACTCACCGACTCCGAGGTAATAAGCGCCGGCCGTCGGCTATCACGGTTGATATCCGGGAATCAGACGTATAAATCGCTGACGGCCGCTTCGACGACGCGGAGGGCGGCGGCCCCCTGTCGGCGCGGCACGACCACGGCGAGCGCGTCGCCCGCGACGCCCGCGGCGTCGACGACGACGGACTCGGCGTCGAGCCGGGAGAGGACGGCGGCGAGGACGGCGGGGTCCACCTCGCCCTCAGCGATGATAGCCGTGAGCGGGCCGCCGCTTGCGAGGTCGACGCCGGCGACCGAGAGCACGGGGTCGTCGTCGGTCTCCTCGACGTCCTCGCCGACGAGGCCGACGCCGCTCCGCATCGTCACGGACGCGTCTCGGGGGTCGGCTTCCAGCGACGGGAGGTCGGCGGCGAACCGGCGGAGCGCGGCCGCGACCGCCTCGTCGTCGCCGAGGTCGAGTTCGGCCGCGGCGGCGGCGTAGTTGACGACGCCCGCGCGGAGCGCGGCGAGGAGGTACGGTCGTTCGCGGACTGCGTCGCGCGCGTCGGCGGCGAGGGACATGCCTCAGCCGTGGTCGGGCGCGCGCAAAAAAGCGCCGCTCGTCGGGCGCTGTCGCGGCCGTCTCGGAGGCGACTCCCCGCCCCACCGCGTCGCGCCGCCTGAACGAGTAGTGAACGCGAGTTGGCCGAACCCGAAGATTCCTTTCTCCGATGCGAAGTTCATAAGACACTCCCCTCGTAACCCCCGGACATGCAAGCTCTGGTCATCGTGGCGCACGGGTCGCACCTGAACCCGGATTCGAGCGCCCCCACCTACGACCACGCGGACACGGTCCGCGAGGTGGGCGCGTTCGACGAGGTACGGACCGGCTTCTGGAAGGAAGAGCCGTCTATCCGCGAGGTGCTCCGGACCGTCGAGGCCGACGAGGTGTACGTCGTCCCGCTTTTCATCAGCGAGGGCTACTTCACGGAGCAGGTCATCCCGCGGGAACTCCGCCTCGACGGGTGGGACGTGGCCGACTGGGACTCCGACGGCCTGTCGGCGTCGCACGTCACCCTCACCGCGAGCGACGTGCCCGAGAAGACGATTCACTACTGCGGGCCGGTCGGGACGCACGCGGCGATGACCGAGGTGTTGGTCCGCCGGGCCGAGACGGTCACCGGCGACCCGAACGTCGGCGAGGGCTTCGGCCTCGCCGTCGTCGGCCACGGGACCGAGCGCAACGAGAACTCCGCGAAGGCAATCGAGTACCACGCCGACCGCATCCGCGAGATGGACCGCTTCGACGAGGTGCAGGCGCTCTACATGGACGAGGAACCCGAGGTCGACGACGTGACCGACTACTTCGACTCCGAGGACGTGGTCGTCGTCCCGCTGTTTATCGCCGACGGCTTCCACACCCAGGAGGACATCCCGGAGGACATGGGCCTGACCGACGACTACCGAACGGGCTACGACGTGCCCGCCGAGGTCGAGGGCCACCGAATCTGGTACGCCGGCGCGGTCGGCACCGAGGGCCTCATGGCCGACGTGGTACTCGAACGCGCCGCCGACGCGGGTGCCGACATCGGTAACAGCCTCGAAGTCGTGCGCGAACGCACCCGGAAGACGCCGCAGGAGGCGAACTGATGGGGCACCACCGCGACGCCCTCGTCGACGCCGCGGCGACCGGCGACGGCGTCTCGCTCGACGGGCTCACCGTCGCCCCCGACGGCGACGGCGGGTTCCGCCTCGAAACGCCCGACGCGACGCTCTCGGGGCTCACCGAAGACGGACTCCGCGAGGCTCTCGACGACTGCGACGACTACGCGACGAACTGGTACTTCTGGTCCGAGGTCGTCGGCGAGTCCAGCCCGCAGCGACGGGCGTTCCTCCGCTGGGTCGAGGGCGCGCCGGTCGATACGGACGGCGACGGAAACGGAAGCGACAGCGCCAGCGACGCCGACGCTGACGCCGACGCCGCTTCGGTCCCCGAGCGCTACGACGCCCTCCGAGACGGCGTCAGCCGCGAGTGGGGCCAACTGCTCGTCACGGTCACCGTCGACGACCACGGCGAGCGCTCCTACGAACTCCGCCACGCCGACGAGGCCGCCGCCGACCGCGACGACCTCGACGCCTACCACGAACCGCTCGCGGCCCGCCAGTTGGCGACCTACGACGAGAAGGGGCGGTACCGCCCGCTGAAGTCCGGCAGCAACCTCGCCGGCGGCTGGCTGTTCCCCGCCCTCGACGGCCGCGACCTCGTGGAGACCGTCGAGACGTTCTACCCCGCGTCGGTTCCGAACTGGTACCGCGAGCGCCGGGGCGAACTCGACGTGACCCACTGGGAGGACGCCATCGGCCGTCAGACCGGGATGTACAGCGTCGTGAAGACGTGGAACCGCGGCGACGGCCACGAACACGTCGACTGGGTCGCGGAGGCCTGCTGCGCCGACAGCCAGTGCGTCAAGCGCCGCGAGTGGCAGTACGACGACGACACCGACCTCGACGTCGACGGCGGCGACGGCGCGTTCCCGTGCCGCGAGCCGTGTTCCGTCGTCATCGCGGCGTCCCGCAAGTGGACGCGGCTGGAGGGCGAGGAGACCCAGACCTACGAGTTCGAACTCACGCCCTCGGAGAAACAACAGGTCGAAGACATCATCGACGCCGTCGCGGACGGCCGCATCGACGACATCCGCGAGGCCGACGTGTACGAGGGCGCGAATCGTTACCGGGCGCGGTTCCTGCGCGCGAAACTGTTCGACGACGACGGCAACCTCGGCGGTGTCCCGACCGACGCGCCCGACGACGAGTAGGCCGCGCCGCGAGCGCTCTGCGTTTCGTTTTCCGATGCCGTCACCGCATCGTTAGCGTCACCGCATCGTCAGCACCAGCGCCGCGAGGACGCCGCCGACGACGACGCCGGCCCCGAGGGTGATGGCGAAGCTCTCGAACACCGAGGCGAGCGCCACCGCGAGGACGAGCGCGACGAGCGCGAGGCCGAAAAGCGGGGCGGCCCGCGGGTCGACGCTCGGGAACACGTCGGCGATGCTCTCGGTCACGCTCGGTTCGGGTTCGGGCTGTTTCGGCTTCGACAGCGTCTCGTCCACGTCGACCGGCGGTTTGCCTCCGGAGCCGGGTTCGACGGTCACGTCGACGTATCTCGTCTCCGAGCCGTGGCCCGAGACGATTTTGAGCTTCCCCGACACCGGCTCGGACGGCTGGGTGACGAACACCTCGACGGTCTTGGTCTGGTCGCCGTCGACGAAGTGGTTCCCTTCGGACAGGCTCGCCGCGCGCGAGAGTTCGTCGTCGATGTGCAGGTGGACGTGCACCGCCTGCCCCTCGTTCGCGAGTTCGACCGAGAACGGCCCGTTCGTCGAGAACGACGGCGCTACCGAGAGGTCGTGCGGGCGCTCGTCGTTCAGCGTGACGGTGAGCGGCGCGTTCGACACGGCTTCACCGTCGAGACGAGAATAGAAAAACGTTCAGGTCCGATGAGGTGTCCCCTCAGTCGTCGCGCATGTCCGGCGGTAGGAGGTTCGGGATGCCGTCCTCGATGGGGTACACCTCGCCGGTGACCGTACCGATGAGCCGCCCCTCGATGATTTCGTCGCCGTCGCGCTCGTCGACTTCCAGCTCGAGTTCGCTCTTGTCGAGGGGGTCACAGAGGATGTCCATCAGGGATTCTTTCATCGTCGTGACGGTGGATTGCGCGAAGTAAAAGCGTACGGGTTCGCCGCCGTCGCCGCGGTGGTCGGTGGACGGCGGCGGGCCGTCATCGGTCGGCCGACAGCGCGGCGCTCAGTCGTCGAACGGGTTTTCGATGTGGACCGTCTGCTCGCGGCCGGGGCCGACGCCGACGGCGTAAATCGGCACGTCGAGTTCGTCCGAGAGGTATTCGAGGTAGTCCTGTGCGGCGTCGGGGATGGCCTCGTAACCCTCCTCGGCGACGGCCGCCCAGTCGACTTCCGGCCACGTGTCGAACTCCTTGAGGACGGGTTCGCACTCGCCCCAGCGCTCGGTCGTCGCGGGCATCGTCAGGCGTTCCTCGCCCCCCAGTTCGTAGGCGTGGCCGACCTTGACCTCGTCGAGGCCGGCGAGCACGTCGAGGTGGTTGACGGCGATGCCGGTGAAGCCGCTGACGCGGGCGGCGTGGCGGAGCATCGGCATGTCGAGCCAGCCGATGCGGCGCGGGCGGCCGGTGACGGTGCCGAACTCGCCGCCCTTCTCGCGGATGAACTCCGCGAGCTCCTCGTCGCGGTCGTCGCCTTTCAGCTCGGTCGGCATCGGGCCCTCGCCCACGCGGGAGAGATACGATTTGACGATGCCGACGACCTCGCCCTGTCCGACGACGGTCGGACCGACGCCGGTGCCGGTGGCCGCGCCGCCCGCGGTCGGGTTCGAGGAGGTCACGTACGGGTAGCTCCCGTGGTCGATGTCGATGAGCGTGCCCTGCGCGCCCTCGAACATCACGTTGTCGCCGGCCTCGCGGCGCTCGGCGAGGAAGTCGCCGCAGTTGACGGCCATGTCGTCCTCGCGGAGGCGGCGGCCGATTTCGGTGTACTCCTCGACGAGCGCTTCCACGTCGCACTCCTCGCCGGCTTCGAGGCCGTACACGTCCTCGATGAGCGCTTTCTTCTGGGGAACGACGTACTCCAGTCGCTGGCGGAGCACGTCGGGGTCGAGCAGGTCGCCGACGCGGATGCCGCGGCGGCCCGCCTTGTCCTCGTAGGTGGGGCCGATGCCGCGGCCGGTCGTGCCGACGGTGAGGTCCGAGTCGGCCTTCGCTTCCTCTTCGATGTTGTCGAGGCGGCGGTGGTACGGCATGATGACGTGCGCGCGCTTGGCGAGGCGCACGTCGGGGTCGAGGCCGCGCTCGCGGAGGTCGTCGATTTCGGAGAACAGCGTCCGCGGGTTGATGACGCAGCCGTTTCCGAGCACGCCGATTTTGTCGCGGACGGCCCCGCTCGGGACGAGCGACAGCTTGTACTCCTCGCCGTCTTCGACGACGGTGTGGCCGGCGTTGTCGCCGCCCTGATAGCGGACGACGATATCAGCGTCGCCGCCCCACAGGTCGACGAGCGCGCCTTTGCCCTCGTCACCGAGTTGCGAACCGACGATGGTAACAGTCATACGTCGGCCGTTCCCCGCGCCGGACTAAACAGATTACGGTCGCGGCCGACGAGCAATGCACGTTCGTGTCTAATTATCGCAGAACCATCGAGGAATACGCCATGAACACGCATTGGCGTGGCGGCGGATAACACAACGGTTAATTAGTGTCCTCGTTAAGGTCGCGTTATCTCATTTTTTCGCCGGCTCGGAGGGCAAGGCTTAAAGCCTCCCAAGAAGAGTTAACAAATGGCATGATAGACCGACTTGAGAAGGAAGTCGATATGTTGGAGCGCCATCTCCAGGTCCTGAAGATGGTTATCGAAAGTGAGCCGATCGGCATCGTGAAGATGTCCAACGAGACGGGCTACCCGCACCACAAGGTTCGCTACTCCCTCCGCGTTCTCGAAGAAGAGAACCTCATCGAGCCCTCCAGCCAGGGCGCAATCACCACCGAGCGCACCCAGGAGTTCGTCGACGAACTCGACGACAAGCTCGACGAAATCGTCGGCAAGCTCGAATCGATGAAAATCGAGGAAGCGGCCGAAATCGAGAACTAACCACACTTCAGGCGCACGCGGTCGTTCTATCCTGTTTCGTCCGACGAGTCTCTCCGGGCACGACATCGGACCGACCGCGTTAGCGACGCTTCGACGCGGTCGGAACCGAACGGTACCGACCCGACACCACGGACACTCGCCGCGGACGCTCTCCGAGCCCCGCGGTCGTTTCACTATCGCTTCGTACCGCCGACAGCCGCGGCGAACCGCGGAGACAAACTAACACAGCGACAGCGACCGCGACGACGGTCGAATCGGGGCCGACTCAGAGGTCGGGCACGTTCAGGTGGAACTCGCCACCCCGCGCTTCGACCAGACAGAGATGGTAGCCCTGTTTCCGCGAGAGCTTCACGAAGCTCTTGCGTTTCGACCGACTCAGGAGACCGCCGCCGGTCTCCTCGGTCGCGGCCTCCAGCGCCCCCGGCTCGAAGAAGCTCTTCGTGACCATGAACGCCGAGCCGAGCGTCTCCTTCGCGTTGGCGACGCCCTTCGAGTCCTTGATGAGTTGGGTGACCATCGGACGGGTCGCCGGGTCCCGCGAGTCGTTCAGATTCGCCACGAACAGCGGCTCGCCCATCTGGTCGCGGACGATGATGTCGAACTGCCGGGACTCGGCTTCGCCGTCGCCGAGGGGTATCGAGACGCTCCCGTACAGTTCGATTCGGTCGGCCTTCGGAATCGAGTCGAAGACGCCCGCGAGGCTCGACCGGTTGCCCGTCTCGCCGATTTCGTAGAGCAGGTCGGTGACGACCCACTTGGCGAAGCCGTACTCGGGCGTCTCGTGGAGGAACTCCTCGTAGGGCTGGCCGTCGATGCCGAGCCCCTCCGTGTCGAACGTGGTGTGGTGTTCGAGCCGGAGGTTCTCGACGACCTCCTCGCGGGAGGCCTGCCCGTCGTGGGCTTTCTCCAGCGTCGCCTCGCCCTTACGGGCGTAGCGGACGAACAGGTTCGTCCCGCGGAGCGCCTCGTCGGCCGACATCGAGCGGTCGGTCGACCGAAGCCCCGCCTCGTCGAGCTGTCCCCGAAGCCGTTCGACCTCGGATTCGAGTTCGGCGACGCGGTCTGCCAGCTCCTCGGCGCGCGAGCGGTGTTCGTCGCGCTCCTCGCGGAGTGAGTCGCGCTCGGATTCGAGCCGGTCGCGCTCCGACTCCAGCGCCTCGACCTGCTCTTTCAGCGACTCGGCTTCCGCCGGGTCGACGGCGGGCTCGTCCGGCGTCCCGTCGGCCGGCTGGGCCTGCCGCTGGTTCGGCCGCTGGCTCTGGTCTTGCGGCGACGCCCGCGATTCGCCCTGTGACTGCCGGCGATGCGTCGCCTGCGTCGTGTTCCGCTGGTGGCTTCGAGGCGTCCCGGGGCGGCCGTCGACGGACTCCCCCTCGGCGTCGCGAGGGTCGAGCGACGGAATCGACCGGGCGTTTCGCCACTGCGCCTCGGCGGAGAACACGTCGTCGCCGGTCGCGCCGCCCTCCGGGTCCGGGTCCGGGTTCGGGTCCGGAGACGCCGCCTCGCCGTTCTTCTGTGGGGCGTCGGTGACGACCGGTCCCTCGCCTGTCGGCGGCCGCGACTCCTCCGGCACGGGCCGGCTCGTGGTCGACGCGGCCGCCTCGGTTGACTCCGGAGACCGCGACCCGCCCGGAGTCACAGACGGTCCGGACCCCGTCTCGGTCAACTCGTCGTCGGGGCTCGTCGACGCTGCCGGCTCGGCGTCGTCCGCGGTCGCGTCAGCCGCGGTCGCGTCAGCCGCGGTCGCGTCAGCCGCGGTCGCGTCAGCCGCGGCCGCCGCGGGGTCCGGTTCTTCGTCGGCCGGAGCGTCGGCCATCGCCGGCTCGCTGTCGACGGATTCGCCGTCGTCGCTGTCTCCATCGTCATCGCCGTCACCGTCGGCGGGTTCGGGTGCGGTCTCGTCGACAGCGGTTGTCGCCCCCGACTCGTCAGGGACCGCCGGTTCGGGCTTCGGCTCCTCGGACGGGTCTGTCGCGTCGGTCTCGTCGTCCGCCGGAGCGACGCCGCCCGCGGCGGCTCCCGTCGCATCGTCGGCTTCCTCGTCGGAGTCGGCTTCGGGAATGTCGACGAGGTCGATGTCCACGTCGTAAACCTTGTAGATGCCAACCTCGTCGCTCGCGCGCTCGAACGCCTCGTCGCCGGTGATGAGCCGCTTGCTGTTGCCGACGAAGGCGGCGCTCATCGACTTCCCCCCGTGGTAGACGACGAAGTAGTCGCCCGAGAGCACGTTTTCGGACAGTTCGACGTAGCCGGTGAAGCCGCCCGACGAGAGCGTTCCGTTTGCGTCTTGCAGCGGCGTCTCCTCCGTGTAGTACTGCGCGCGGACGTCGCCGCCGGTCTCCTGCATCGCGTACAGAAGCGGCAGCGCTGGGTCCGGTGCGCGGTGCGCCTCGAACGATTCACCCTCGAAATCTGTAACCGCCCCGTCGAAAACGCCGAGGAGACGGCCGTTGAGCATGAATCCCCACGTCATGCCAGCGACGACGGCTCCTGTGAAGCCGTCGTCCGCGAGCGACCGGAGGCCACCGTAGCCTCGTTCGGCGGGCGCGGAGTCCCACCCGGTCACCGCGTCAATAATCTCGCTATCCATTTGGGGTTACATCACCGGAACCGAATCAAATACTTTCCGGGCGAATCGAGCGAATGTTTAGCTCAGTTCACACTTCAGCGTGCTTGCTGTGACCGATTCGCTCGCCGCGGTCGGAACCGAGCCGGGAGAACGGTTATACGAGTCCGCCGAGACGGGTCGGTCGTGACCAGCCACGACGACCGGTTCGTCCACTACCTCCGCGCGAAGGAGCCCGTGGACGACCGCGCGCTCCACCGACCGACGCTCGCGAGCCTCATCGACCGGCTGGAGGCACGCGCCGAGTCGCGGTCGGGAGAGCCGCTCCGCGTCGTCTCGGTCGGGGCGGGGACGGGCGCGATGTGTCGACGGCTCCTCTCGTGGGGCGTCTTCGACGCGCACGACGAAATCAAGTACGTCATGGTCGACCGCACGCGCGGGATGGCGGACAACGCGGCCGCGGCGTTCGCTGAGTGGGCGCGCGCCGCCGGCTGGACCGCCGAGCCGACGCCCGACGGCTTCCGCATCGAACGCCACGGCCGCAGCGTCTCGCTGACCTACGTGACGAGCGACCTCTTCGAGGCGATGACGGTCCTCCCGAAGGCGATCGACCTCGT
Organism: Haloferax sp. Atlit-48N; assembly: GCF_003383015.2. NCBI lineage: Archaea > Methanobacteriati > Methanobacteriota > Halobacteria > Halobacteriales > Haloferacaceae > Haloferax > Haloferax sp. Atlit-48N. The sequence continues at coordinate 1,060,229 of NZ_CP137689.1, forward strand.
GGTCGCCCACGCGGTCCTCGACGTGCTCCCGCTCCGACGGGCGGTCGACGCGCTCCTCTCGCGGCTCACCGACGACGGCCTCTTTTACGCGCCCATCACGTTCGACGGTCGAACCGCGTTCCGCCCGAGCCACCCCGACGACGACGCGGTGCTCGGCGCGTACCACGAGACGATGCGCGGCGGCGACCGCGCGGGACCGAACACCGGCTCCGACCTCCTGTCGACCCTGCGGGAACTCGGCGCGCCGGTCGTCGCGGCCGGCGGCTCGGATTGGGTCGTCCACCCGCCGCACGACGACGAGGCGCGAATCTTCCTCGACCGCATCCTCGGCTTCGTCGAGGAATCCGTCGGCGAGTCGGCCGCGGTCGACCGCGCGACGCTCGACGGGTGGCTCGACGCCCGACACGACGCCCTCGCGGGCGACGAACTCGCGTACGTCGCTCACAACCTCGACGTGTTGGCCGAACTCGACTGATTACTCCGCGACTGGCGCGTCTCCGTCGCCCTCGTTTCCGAGGCGGCCCGAGACGTAGCCCCAGTCCCGAGCGAAGCCGACGAGGAGCGCCGCGGCCGCGACGCCGGTCACGAGCGGCATCCACGAATCGAAGACGCCGGGCGCGAGCGCCAGCGGGACGACGACCATCTGGACGCCGGCGAGGACGCGCCGCGAGGCGCGGGGCGGGAGGTCGAACGTCGGTCGCCCCGCTCGCTCGCGGAGGCGGCGGCCGACGAGAAAGACGTACCGCGCCGCCCCGACCGAGAGGTACCACCACGCGAGTTCGCCGAGGAGGACGCCCGCGAGCGGGGCGACGAGGAGGCCGAAGGCGTCGACCGCGGTGTCGAGTCGCGCGCCGAGGCGGCTGACGCGGTCGAGTCGGCGGGCGAGCGCCCCGTCGAGCGCGTCGAGCGCGGCGGCGACCCCGTAGCCGCCGGCGGCGGTCCACGCCCACGACGGACTCAGTGACCCGTGGAGCGCCACGCCGACGATGCCCGCGACGCCCGCGACGAGAAACCCGCGGACGAGCGTGACGGTGGTCGGGACCCCGAGGTCGTCGTAGGCGCGGGGCGATTCCGCCGCGGATTCGGCCGTTCCGGCGTTTCCGGGCGCGACGTTCTCGTCCGCGTTCGCGTAGGCGTACGCGCAGAGCCCGACGACGACGAGCAGGGTCCCGGCGGCCCACGTCGCCGCGGCGGTCTCGGGCGAGGGCGCGGCCCGCGAGACGAGCCAGAGCCACTCGACCGCGAGCAGTCCGCCGACCACCAGCGTGGCCGCGGCCGCCGCGCCGCCGGTTTCGAGCACCCGCCGTCTCGTCCGACGTGTCGTCCGCGGCGTCGCCGCGCCGTCTCCCGAGAGCGTCACGGCCGCCGACTGTCGCCTCGGCGGTCGGACGGTGTGCTACACATACCCGTACAGGGGGACGGGCGGCTGTTAAGTATTCCTCGCGTAACAGGTCAGGGCCGCGCGACGAATCATCGGCGGCGAGGAGAGCCCCCCGCGAACGCGGCGTCTCGACGGCGGCTCATGGAACGCCTCCCGCGTCAGGACGCTTTTAGCCACCGGCGGCCATAGCGGGTGTATGTCTATTTCGGGCGACGGCCCCGGGTTGTCGAAGGCGAAGCGACGACTCGGCCGCTATCTCGCGGGTGCCGGGCTGTTGATGCTCACGTTCTCCATCGCGTACCAGTGGGCGGCGGGCTTTTTCGCCGGCGAGGACATCACCTTCTTGCAGGCGGTCCACGTCGTCGTCGAGACGTTCACGACGACGGGCTACGGCGAACAGACCCGATTTTGGGTCGACCATCCGCCGCTGCTCGCGCTGTCGATTCTGATGCAACTCACGGGCGTCACGACCGTCTTCCTCACGCTCCCGCTGTTTCTCGTCCCGCTCGTCGAAGACGCCCTGCGGACCGCGCCGCCGACGGCGTCGACGCGCTCGGACCACGTCGTTATCTGCACGTTCACCCCTCGCGGCGACGCCCTCGTGGACGAACTCGATTCGATGGACGTGCCCTACGTGATTCTCGAAGCCGACCGCGACCGCGCCGAGGAGCTACACGGCGCGGGCTACGACGTCGTCCACGGCGACCCCGAGGACGTCGAGTCGTTGGAGGCGGCGAACGCGGCCGAGGCGCTCGCCATCGTCGCCGACGACGATGACGAGACGAACGCGAGCATCATCCTCGCCGCGAAGCAGGCCGCGCCGGACGCCCGCGTCGTCAGCCTCATCGAGGACCCCGACGTCGCTGACTACCACCGCTACGCCGGGGCCGACCGGGTCGTCTCGCCGCGCCGGCTCCTCGGCGAGAGCCTCGCGGGCAAGGCGACCACGTCCATCTCCTCGGAACTCGGCGACGCCATCGAAATCGGCGAGGACTTCGAGGTCGCGGAGCTGCTCGTCCAGCGCGGCAGCCCCGCCGAGGGTCGGACTATCGCCGAGAGCGGCATCGGGGACGTCACCGGCGTCAACGTCATCGGCGCGTGGTTCACCGGGGAGTTCGTCTCCCCGCCGGCCCCCCACGCCGTCATCGACGAACACACAATCCTGCTCGTCGTCGGCCGCGAGAAGCAGCTCGAAGAACTCCGCGCGCTGACGCTGTCGTCGGCGCGGCGCTTCCGCCGCGGGACCGTCATCGTCGCCGGATACGGCGAGGTCGGTTCCACCGCGGCCGAGAAGTTGGCGAGCGCCGGCGTCCCGCACCTCGTCGTCGACAAGCAGGACAAGCCCGGCGTCGACCTCGTCGGCGACATCACCGACCCGCAGACGCTCTCCGAAGCGAACGTCTCCGAGGCTCGCGGCGTCCTCCTCGCGCTCGACAACGACACCACGGCCGTCTTCGCCACGCTCGTCTCCGAGCGCGTCTCCGAGGAGACGGAGGTCATCGCCCGCGCCAACGAGACCGAAAGCATCGCCAAGCTCTACCGCGCCGGCGCGGATTACGTCCTCGCGCTCTCGACGGTCGCCGGCCGGATGCTCGCCTCGACGGTGCTCGACGAGGAGGTCATCGCGCCGCAGTCGCAGATAGAAATCGTCCGGACGAACGCCCCCGGCCTCGTGGGGCGGACCCTCGCCGGGGCCGACGTTCGCGCCCGAACGAACTGCACCGTCATCGCCGTCGAGCGAAACGGCGCGCTCGTCACCGAGGTCGGCCCGGAGTTCCGGGTCGAAGCCGACGACGACCTCGTCGTCGCCGGCGTGGACGAAGACATCTACCGCTTCAACGAGCAGTTCGGGTGAGCGGCCGAGGGCGGTCACGGGTGGGCCGGCCCGGCTGTCGGTCGTCGCTCGGCCCTGTACGGTCGTCGTTGGGTCGTCGTTCGGCCGTCGCTCGGTCGTATCGGCGTCCGTCGCTCTCGGAGAAATCAGCGGAAAAATCGGTGCCGCCGCGACGCGGCGACAGGCGGGTCCGGTTCGGTTCGGTTCGGTTACGCGCCGACTTCCGCGCCGACGTAGAGGACGACGACGAGGAAGATCCAGACGACGTCCACGAAGTGCCAGTACATCGAGGCCGTGCTGACGGAGACGTGGCGCTCGGCGGAGTACTGTCCGCGGAGCGCGCGGACGAAGACGATACCGAGAAGCACCGCGCCGAGGCTGACGTGGAGGCCGTGCAGGCCGGTGAGGCCGTAGAACGCCGACCCGAAGATGCCGTCGGTAATCGAGAAGTTCGAGTGGACGATGAACTCGTAGTACTCGTACACCTGCCCGCCGATGAATATCACGCCGAGCAGGAGCGTGACCGCGAGCCCGAGGACGAAGTTACGGTGGTTCTCCTCGCGGATGGCGACGTGGGCCCAGTGGAGCGTGAGACTGGACACGATGAGGATGGCGGTGTTCGCTAACACTAACGACCCCGTGAGATGCGGGAGTTCTTGCGGTGGCCACGTCCCCGCGCGGATGAAGAAGTAGTACGCGAACAGCGCGCCGAACGTCCCGAGTTCGGAGCCGAGGAAGGCAATCATCCCCCAGCGGAGCTTCGATGCGCTCTTCTGGCTCGCGTCGCGCGACCAGAAGTGGCTCACGAACGCGTGGTACAACCAGCCGTAGAGTCCGGCCAGGAAGAGGAAGATACTGCCGATGAACACGGCGGGACCCGCCGTCTGGCCGACGATTCCGTCCTGTCCCATGACGTACAGCCCGGCACCGGCGTAGATGCCCGCGCCCCCGACGGCGGTGACGAACGGCCACCAGCTCGCCTCGCCGAAGCCGCGCGGCCAGTCCTGAACCGCCGGCAGGTGATGGCCGTGGTCGTCGTGTGCTTCTTCGGTACTCATAGACGCCCGTTATGCTTGGGTTACTAAAAATCCTCCCAAACTGCGTTCGTCACGGGACCGCATGGCCCTCGAATTCGGTTCCGCCGGGGTCGCGGCGGGTGCGAAGCGTGGCGTTCGCGGGAGAGGAACTAACCGCCGCGTTCGGCGGCGCTCGAAGCGAACGGACGGAAGAAGAGACGCGAAAACGGAACCGAGGCCCGACCGACGGCGCGGCGTCGTCTTCAGTCGAGGTTCGTCGTCGCTCGGTGGAACGGCTGGCGCGAGATGATCTCGCGCATCTCGGCGAGCGACTCGGAGCTCGCACCGTTCATCTCGGAGACGACGGCGAACACCTCCTGTCGGGAGATTTTGACGCCCTCGCCCGTCACCGCGTGTTCGGGGTTGGCGACGAGTTCGCGGAGCGTCCCGACCGCGAGGAGGAACGGAATCGCCCACGCGGCGAGCGTGTTGCCCTCGCGGAGCGGCACCGTCTCCAGGTAGGTCTGCGCGTCGTCGAGGAACGACTTCGCGTGGTCGGCGGTCCGCGCGACCACCGAGGCCGTGCGGTCGTTGTGCTCGGGGTCGACGACCTCCTCTTGGGGGACGCCCGCGTCGTCGAGCCAGTCGGCGGGGAGGTAGACGTTGTTCTCGGAGGTGTAGTCGTCGTGCACGTCCTTCGCGATGTTCACGAGCTGGAGGAGCAGGCCGAACTCCTCGGCGGTGTCGTAGAGCCGCGAGCGGCGCTCGCTGTCGACGTTGCCGCGGGTCACGAGATTCGTGATGAGGTTGCCGACGGTGCCGGCGGCGTAGTAGCAGTACTCCTCTAGCTCCTCGCGGGACTGGATGCGGAGCCCGCCGGTCTGGGAGTAGCGTTCGACGAACATCGCCATGCCCGAGACGAGTTCGCGGACCGGCGGCGTGACCGCCTCCCGCACGTCCTCCGGCAGCGCCTCGAACGTCCGGAAGACCCGAGCGGTGTTGGCGACGACCATCCAGTCGTCGGACTGTTCGCCCTCCGGGGGGAGGTGCGGCTGTACGGCGGCCACGAACTCGTCGACGGTCGTGTCGTCGTCGGGGTCGAGCGCGCGGTCGTAGAGTCGAAGGAGGTGTGCCTGCTCGTCGGGCGCGATTGAAGACGAATCCTCCACGGTGTCGGCGATTCGACAGAGGAGATATCCGATACAGATGTGCGACGCCATCGGTTCGTCGAGGACGTCGACCGTGAGGGCGAAGGTCCGAGAGACCCCCTGAACTGCATCGTGACACCAATCGAGGTCGTCATCAGTTGCCGGTGGCCGGGCATCGGCGTGTCGAGACATTCGAAGCGTACCCGTATTACGGAAGGGGGGATAAAAAGTCTCGTGGGGGGCCGCATCCGCGGACGGCCGAGACGGCGCAGGAGAAAACCATAAGCATAGTCGATGAAAGATTCAGACATGGACTTCGCGCTCACTGCGGAGCAGAAGCAAATCAAGGAGATGGTCTCGGAGTTCGTCGACGAGGAGGTCAAGCCTCGCGCGGCGGAGATAGACGAGACCGACGAGTTCCCCGCCGACCTCGTGGCCGAGATGGGGCAACTCGGCTTGATGGGCATGCCCTTCCCCGAGGAGTACGGCGGTGCCGGCCTCGACTACCACTCCTACGCCATCGGCCTCGAAGAGATTTCTCGCGGCTCCGGCGGCCTCGGCACCATCGTCGCCGCGCACACGAGCCTCGCCGGCAACATGCTCTACGAGTTCGGCAACGAGGAGCAAAAACAGACCTACCTGACGCCGCTCAACGAGGGCACCGACATCGGCGCGTTCGCGCTCTCCGAACCCGGTGCGGGAAGCGACGTGCCGGCCATGGAGACGACGGCGAAGAAAGACGGCGACGAGTACGTCGTCGACGGCGGCAAGCTCTGGATTTCGAACGGCTCCGTCGCCGATACGGTCGTCGTCTTCGCCAAGACCGACCCCGACGCGGGTAACAAGGGCATCTCGTCGTTCGTCGTCCGGCCCGAGGTTGACGACGGCTTCGTCGTTGAGGGCACGGAGCACAAACTCGGAGACAAGGGCTGTCCGACCGCCGAACTCCGCTTCGACGACATGCGCATCCCCGAAGACCGACTCCTCGGCGACGAGGGCGACGGCTTCGTGCAGGCGCTGAAGACGCTCAACGGCGGCCGCATCACCATCGCGGCGCGCTCTATCGGCATCGCCCGCGCCGCCCTCGACGACGCCGTGACGTACGCCGGCGAGCGCGAGCAGTTCGACCAGCCCATCGGGGACTTCCAGGCCATCAAACACAAACTGGCTGACATGGACACGAAGGTGCAGGCCGCGACGCTCCTCATGCACAAGGCCGCAGACCTGAAGATGCGCGACGAGACGTTCATCAAGGAGGCCGCGCAGGCGAAGCTCTACGCCAGCGAAATCAGCCGCGAGGTGGCCAACGAGGGCATCCAGATTCACGGCGGCTACGGCTACACCAAGGACTTCGCCGCCGAGCGCTACTACCGCGACGCGAAGCTCAACGAGATTTACGAGGGGACGAGCGAGATTCTCCGCAACACCATCGGCGACTGGCTCCAGAAGTAACGTCAGTCGACGACCGATTCGTTCGTCCCCTCCGCGTCCTCCGCGCCCCGCGCCCCGTTTGCGACTCGCTCCGCGAGCCACGCGTGGTACGACTCGACCCGCTCTGCGCCCGTGTCGGTGAGGCCGTACACGTCGTAGATGCCCTCGGTCCGCCGTCGGAGGTGGCCCGCCTCCACGAGCGCGTCGAGCGTCCCGTAGAACGACTGCGGGTCGATTCGGAGGTCGTAGTAGCGTTCCAACCGGGTCTTCAGCTTCTGCCCGCGGAGTTCGCCCGCGTCGTAGAGGACGGCACACAGGTCGCGCCGACGGCCGCTCTGAAACCACATGGCTCCCGTCTCGTGGGAGAGACACACGTCACTTTCGTTCCGCCGGCCCGCCGGTCTGCTCCGTCACGTCCAGCCACGCTCTCCCACGCCAGTCCGCCGGAACCGATAGTTTAGACAGCCCGTGCTCCCTAGCGCCTCGCATGACCGACGCAACCGCAGAGGCGAACGGCGTCACCGCGCGGTACTACGTCACCGACGCCGAGCGCGTCCTCGAATTCGACCGCGACGGCCGGACCGCCGCCGTGGCCCAGAACATCGACGGCTACGCGATGTTGAAGGTCCGCCCAACCGCCGAGGGCGACGAACTCGAACGCTACTACGGCTTCGACATGGCGCTGGACCACGCCGCGGAACTCCTCGGCGTGTCGCCGCACGACCTGCCCGTCCCGGAGGACGCGGCTGACATGGGGATGTAAGCGGGCGCGTTCCGTTCCGCCGCCCCGGTCACGCCCAGTAGAAGCGCGGCCCGAGAAACAGGTAGCCGAGCGCCAAGAACAGCAGGCCGAACGAGAAGCCCTCACCGAGCGTCCCCGAGCAGACGATTGCGAGGCCCTGCACCACACCCATGACGAGCGCGTCCTGCGCGTGGAGGTCGGGGTAGGTCACGTCCGAGAGCATCAGCGCGGCCATAACCGCCGAGAGGCCGACGAGCAACATCGGCTCGACGAAGCCGACGAGGACGCCCGCAGACAGAATCGTCGCGGCGAGCGTCGTCGGCACCCCGACCGTCTCGTCGGACCCGCTGTCGTAGGCGGTGTAGAGCGCCAGTCTGACGACCGCGGCCGCGACGAACAGCGCGGCGACGCCGACGCCGGCGACGACCCGGACCCGGTCGAAGCCCCACATCTCGCGGACGACGGCGACGACGAGCAGCGCCGGGGCGACGCCGAAGGAGGCCACGTCCGCGAGGGAGTCGAGGTACGGCCCGGCGTCGGTCCCACCGTAGCGTCGGGCGACCACGCCGTCGAGGCCGTCGGCCATCGCGGCGAGCAGGATGACCTTGGCCGCGAGGTGCACGTCGACCGCGGTTAACACCGCGGCGACGAATCCCAGCGCCGCGTTCCCGGCGGTGACCACGTCGGCGGGGCCCAACCGACCGACGAATCGGGGTCTCATACCGATGCGATTGCGTACCTGCCCTTTCCCTCTTACGTTCCGTCCGTCAGCCCGCGGCTCCGCGTCGTTACCGCCCGCCCCGGTCGGAATCGGCGCGTCTCGCCCCGCTCGGCGGTTCGCCGGGCGAACCATGCGACATTTATCGGTCGCGTCCCGAGAGGCGACCATGCGAGACCAAGGGTCTTCGAACGGCGGTCGGACGCGGCGTCAGTTCCTCGCGGCGACCGGTGCGGCGGCGACCGCCGGCCTCGCGGGCTGTGCGACCCTGACGGCGTCCGGCGACGACTTCGACATCGGGATGACCGCGGTCGCGTTCGACCCGCCGACGCTGACCGTCGAGGCCGGCGACGAGGTCGTCTGGCGCAACACGAGCTCCCGCGGTCACACCGTCACCGCCTACGAGGGCACCCTCCCCGAGGGAGCCGCGTTCTTCGCCAGCGGGGACTACGAGACCGAGCAGGCCGCCCGCGACGCCTACTCCAACTTGCTCGGCGGGCTCATCGGCAGCGGCGAGACCTACACGTACAGCTTCGACGTGCCCGGCGAGTACGAGTATCTCTGTATCCCCCACGAGCAGGCCGGCATGGTCGGAACCATCGTCGTCGAGGAGTAAACTCGGCGCGCAGCGTCGCGCCCGGGATTCAACAGCCGAGAGCGGCGTGGCTCTCGCTCCGCGTGCTATCGCGAAAAAGTCGAAATTCGAAGTCGGGCCGTCGGCGAGACGGGCTTACGCTTCGGTTTCTTCGTCGACGTCGACTGCGACGTCGCCTTCGTCGACGCTGACGGCGGCTTCCTCTTCGGCCTCGACCTCTTCGGGACGGGCTTCGAGGGAGAACTTCTTGACCTCGACGCGGCGCAGGGGGTAGATGACCTTCGCGTCGCCGTAGATGGCCGACGACAGGCGACCCTCGACGACGCTCTCGGTGAGCGCGTCGTAGGTGTGGCCCGTGATGGCCTCGCGGGTGAGTTCCGTCATGATGCGACGAATCTCGTGTTCCTGGCTCCGGTCGGCCTTCTTCGTCGTGAAGGCGACGGGCTGGAGCTGGACGCGGTAGTCGTCCTTGGTGATGGCCGTGACGTTGGCTTCGATTTTGGACGCGCCGCGGCGGACGAGGCTGCGGAGGTAGTCTCGGGTGAGCTCCTGCTGGATGAACTCGGTGTAGGCGGCGTCGCTGCCCACGTCGGTAATCTTGAACGTGAGCTTGACGTTGTTCGCGCCCTGGTCGTCGTTGAGTTCGCCGAGGGTGGACTCGACGGTGCGACCGCTGATTTTCTCGGGTTCGTCCGCGAAGGTCGAACCGAGTTCCTTACGGTCGAAATTCTCGGGAGCGATGACGGTGTACCATCGCTTTCCGCGCTTCTGCTTGGAGACGGATCGTTCACTCATGGTTAGTGTCTGTGTGCGTTCGTGTGGCTTCGATGACGGTCTCGGCGACCGTCACGTTGACGACGTAGTCATCGACCGTGGCGTGCAGGCCGCCGGTCGAATCGCGTTCGATTGTGGTGACGAGTTCGTCCCCCTCGACTCGGCTGTGCATCGACTCCGTGTTGTCCGGCTCGAGCGCGCCGGCGACGATGTCGGCGTCGTCGTGGGTCGTCCGCAGGGTCGCACGCCGGGTCATCGGCGCACCTCCCTGACGGCCGCGACGACATCGCTCGGCTCCGCCGCGGAGTCGAACGTCATCGTCGCCTCCGACGGCGACCCGGTCGCGGACGCGGCCGGCAGGTCGCTCGCGGCCGCGGCGAGGTCCTCGTCGAGTCCGGCGGGGCCGGTCGAGACGAGGGCCGCGGCACCGACGCCGACCGCGAGAACGGTCGGCTCGGGCGAGCGGAAGTCGCGGGCGAGCCTCGCCACCGTGGCGAGTCGCCCCGGCGAGGACAGGTCACAGGAGAGCGCGGAGAGGCTCTCGTAGCGGCCCGTCGTCGCTCCGCGGAGCGCGGCGTGGGTCGCCTGCGCGTGGTCGCGCCACGCGTCGAGCGCGGCGTCGCGAACGTCGTGTCCGAGCGCCAGCGCGACGGCGGTCCCGGGCGACTCCCGGACGGTCGCGTCGAGCACGTCGGCGAAGCCGCCGACGGTTTCGAACGGTCCGTTCGGAGTCGCTTCCGGCCCCAAAACGCGCTCGACGGCGGTCGCCGCGCGAGCGGTCGCCTCGCCGCTCGTCGCGTCGATGGCGACGAGGGAAGCGACGCGCCTACGGGCGTCGGCGTCGAGTTCGGCCGGGAGCGACAGTTCGGCGAGGTCCGCCTGCGCGCGCTCCCTGTCGGCCGAAAACGGCGCGTGGACGAGCGTCGAATGCGCCAGCCCGTCTGCGAGGTCGCCCGTGGGGACGGCCACGCCGGGTCCGACTTCGACGCCCGCGTCGGCCGCGGCGTCCGCGAGGTCGGTGTCGTCCTTCGGTGTCGTGCCGGCGGCGTGGAAGCCGGCCAGCGCGACCGCCGGGTCGGGGTCGACCCCGAGTTCGCGGACGACCGAAACGGCGTCGTTCGGGTCGAGTTCGAGGTCCGCATCGGCGTCCGACAGCCCGACAACTGCCACAACGTCGTCGTGTGCGACAGTATCGGGGGCGTCGGTCGCGCGGATGCGGAAGGGGACGTCGAGTGTCCTGAGCGCCCGTCCGACGACACCCGCGGCTGCGACGGCGGCACCGCTCCCGTGGACGCGGAGGCGAACGAACGTCGCCTCGCGCAGGGTCGCGGCGGCGTCGGCGGCGGGTGTCTGTTCGGCGGGGCTCACGGACATTCAGTTATTCTTCGAGGAGTTCGACAGCGACGTCGTAGCTGTACGTGAAGTCGTCGTCGAGCTTGTCGCCGCGGTAGTACGAGACGAGGCGGCGAATCTTCGACTCCGTATTCTGGAGCGCGCGACGGTTGGACTTGTCCTGCTGGTTCTCCTCCATGTGCTCGCGGAGGCGGATGGCGCGCTCCATGAGGTTGCGGAGGTCCTCGGGGAGGTCGCCTGCGGCGTCGTTCTCCTCGAGGATGGTGGTGACCTTCTTGCCCGTGGCGAGCTTGACGTCGGGGACGGGAACGCCCTTGACGCCTTCGTCGCGCAGGGACAGGCCGATTTGGCTCGGGTCCTTGCCCTGTTCTGCCAGTTCGACGACGCGGGCTTCGATGTCAGCCGCGTCGACGTCGCTCCACTCCGGTGCTTCGTCTGCCACCGGCTTGTCCGAGCTGGACGAGCCACGGCGGCGGGTGTGCATTCGTGCCATTGTTGCGGGTTGGAACCGCACTGACCGCAGAAACGAGCACCCCGCAGTCGTATCACCGACTACCGGGGCACTACCGCAATCCCAAGCCCAAACTGGGCGAGTCAGATTTGCGGCCGTGCTGGATTCCCATCGGGTTGTCCACGCGCACCGGGTTAAACCGTTTCGACTCGGCTCCGAATTGACCGCGACTCGGTCCGGTCGGAATCGAAGGGCTTCTAAACGGGCGACGGCTATCGGAGGATGCGGGCTCGTAGATCAGGGGTAGATCACTCCCTTGGCATGGGAGAGGCCCCGGGTTCAAATCCCGGCGAGTCCACTCACTTCTCTCTGGACTTCCGACGAGCGGAGCGAGTCGCGAAGCCAGAGTAAATTCGTGTCTGTTCGAGGCGGGATTTGAGCAGCGAGCAAATCTTCGATTTGCGAGTGAGTTCAAATCCCGTGAACTTCGTTCACGACCTTCGCAAACCACCGGTTTGCTCAGTCCCGGCGAGTCCACTCACTTCCTTTCGGTCACTTCGTTCCCTTCAGTCGTTCGTGGACTCGCTGACGTCACGTTCGTTTCACTCACGTGACTCCCGGCGAGTCCATTTCTGAACGAAGTGAAGAAATGACGAGACGAGCGCTCGCCGTAGCGAGCTCCCGCAACCGAATCGTTGTGGCTGAAACGTATCGAGACAGGGCGTTAGCCCCCGTCTGAAACCTCACGCCTCGTCTTCGAACACGCTCATGTCCTTCGCCGCGAGGTCGGTCACGTGCTTGACGATTTCGGGGTCGACCTGCGCGATGTCGTCGCCGTCGTGGACCTGTTCGTTGTGGCGCTCGATGGCGTCCGCGACCTCCGAAAGCGGAACGCGAGTGGTCGTGTCGCAGGCCTCGCACACCACCGGAACGTCGGGAGCGTCGTCGTCGGTCATACCGAGTGGTTCCGCCAGCGACGGAAAAAACGAGTCGGTTCGTCGCCGCCGTCGTGTTCTGGAGTGCTCGCCCGCCCACGCGGTTCCCCCCACAGCCGTCGAACGATTCGAAGCCCTTATTTATTCGACCGGGGAATGAACGATTGCGTTTGAGGGCTCGTAGATCAGGGGTAGATCACTCCCTTGGCATGGGAGAGGCCCCGGGTTCAAATCCCGGCGAGTCCATTTCTGAACGAAGTGAAGAAATTGACGAGCCGAGCGCTCGCCGTTGCGAGCGCGTGGATTTGAAGCCCTACCAGTCGCGCACAGCGAACGAAGTGAGCGAGCACGTCTGGTTCCGGGTTCAAATCCCGTGAACTCCGTTCACGACCTTCGCAAACCTCCGGTTTGCTCAGTCCCGGCGAGTCCACTCACTTCCTTTCGGTCACTTCGTTCCTTTCAGTCGTTCGTGGACTCGCCGACGTCACGTTCGTTTCACTCACGTGACTCCCGGCGAGTCCGCCACGTTCTGGGACCAGACCCTGTTACGGTGGGCTCTCGTCAGTCTCGGAGTCCGCGTCCGGCGACCTACACACCCGCGGTCCCGGAACTATCTCGGCGTCGCTGAGAAGATACCTATCGGACGGGTCTACTTACCTGACTGTCAGGTACCCCGCGAGGTTTTCACCCCGCATCTCCTTCAGGTAGGTAATGAGCGGTCGCCCCCGGGTTCCACTGGTCTATCGCGTCGTCAGAGACCGGACGGCGCAGACCTCGCCGATTGCCGTGGTGCTTCTGTTAGCGATTACGGTCGCCGGGACGACTGCCGTCGTCGCGCTCGGCGGCCCCGCCCTCGACGAGACGAAACAGGCGTCCCAACTGACGCGCGCCGAGCACTCGATGACGCTGTTCGACTCGCGAGTCGCCATCTCCGCGCTCGGCGAGGGCGAAACGCAGTACGTCGACCTCAGCGGCACCGGCGGCGGCGCCTACGTCGTCGACGACGACAGCGGCTGGCTGAGCATCACGCACAAGAACTACACCGACGACGGCGACGACCAACCGCTTTACAACGAGTCGCTCGGGAGCGTCGAGTACCGCAACGGCGACGCCCGCATCGCCTACGAGGGCGGCGGCGTCTGGCGCACGCAGGACGGCGGCACGACGATGGTCTCGCCGCCGGAGTTCCACTACCGCGGGGCGACGCTGACGCTCCCGGTCGTCCGTGTCTCCGGCGACGGGTCGTCGTCAGGAGACGTGTCGGCGCGGGTCGCGGCGACCAAACGTGCCCGGAGCATCTATCCGAACGAGACGGCGGCGTACAACGAGACAGCGGGCAGTTACGACAACCCGGTCAGCAACGGCACAATCGTCGTGACGGTCCACAGCGACCACTACCGAGGGTGGGCGGCGTTCTTCGAGTCGCGGAGCGAGGGGACCGTGACGGTCGACGACGCCAACCAAACCGCGAGCGTGGAACTGGAGACCCTCGGCCTCGTCGGCGAGTTCCAGATGCCGAACGAGGGCACCTCGGTCGACGTGCGCGGAATGGCCGGGAACCACAACGTCTCGGCGTTCACGCTCACGCTCTCGAACGACCAACACCTCCAGAACATGGAGTGGGGGATGTACTACGACGGCGACCAGCGCGACCTCGAACTCCACGTGCAGGCGGACGACAAGTGCAAGGGCGGTAGCTACGACGGCACGTTCGACCTGACGCTCTACTACGCCACCGAAGACGGCAAGTACCACGGCTGGCAGGCGACCGACCTCGACCCGGACACGAGCGACGCGGTGAGCATCGACTGCTCTGCGAGCAACCCCGAACTCAGCGTCGACTTCACCAGTTCGGAGACGATGACCTACGGCGACATTCAGTCGGACAAGGGCTTCGGTAACCAGAACAAGTGGCAGTTCGCCCCCGAAATCACGGACGGCGAGGCCTACGACAGCGTCACCTTCGACGAGCACGCCGCCGACAGCGGCCAGACGTTCTCGAAAGCCGACGGCGACACCGCCTCGATGGCGTTCGTCGTCAACCACTACTTCTCGCTCGCCGCCCCGCAGTTCGAACTGACCGTCACTGACGGGCCGGGCAACAGCCAGAGCGTCGACGAGTCCGGCTCGCGCGGCGAACTCGACTACGACCAGGCCGAGGGCGGCCAGTTCATCACCTTCCTGCACGTCACGGAAAACGAGGTCGAAGTCGACGTCGAGTGAGCGGGTCCGCCCGCCCACCCGACGGTCGCGGTCCGAGTCGGGTCCGGGTCGACTCAGTCGGCGAACGTCATGTCGACCGACGTCGAGACGACGTGAACGCGGGCCGTCCCGTTCACGTAACACGAGACGCTCGGGTACGCGTCCGGCGGCTCAACCACATCGTCGCAGGTCACGTCGGGGCGGCTCGATAGCTCTCGTTCCCAGAGCGCCGCGCGCGGGGAGCGAACGGTCAGGTTCACGTCGTACGAGCCCTCGGTCCGCGCGGCCAGCACGTCGCTCGCGGCCTTGTCGGCGCGGATGAGGAACGTTCCCGACCCGCCGACGGCGGTCGTCGCCTCCTCGTCGGGCCGCGTCACGAACGCCGGAATCAACACCCGCTCGTCGGTGAGCACAAGCGAGGGTCGCCGGACGAACGTCCCGGTGTCGCCGCGAGTCCGGAAGAGCGCGTCGAACGCGTAGACGACTCGCTCGTCGCTGGCGTCGCTCTCGTAGACGATTGGCGACACCTCGTAGGTGTTGGTGAAGTTGACCGACGGGTCTCCCGTCCGCTCGCCGGAGACGACGAACTCGACGGGCCGGTCGAGCGTCAGGCTGGCGTCCTGAAGCTTCACCTCGGTCGCCCGACTCGGCGCGCCGCGGTCGGCGATGTCCTCCATGTTGTCCCCGAGGATGTCGAGGGCGCGTTCGGCGTTGTTGACGCGCTCGACGTCGCGGGCGTCTTGGAGGCCGGTCATCCCGACGGCGGTGACGAGGCCGACCATCGAGAGGACGATAGCGAAGACGAAGACGAACCCGAGCGTGTCGCTCACGGCGCGATTGCTCACGACGCCACCTCCACGCCCGACGATGGGTCGTAGGTGATGGTCACGTCGCCGCCGTCGACCCGGCTCGCGGCCAGCGAGGTCTCCGTCTCCACGGAAACGCGGACTGTCACCTCGGGGTCGGTCGAGGTAAGTACGAGTTCGTTCGACGCCGGCAGCACCTCGATGGTGTATGTCGTGCCGGCGACTCGCGGCGGCAGCCGAACCCTCGCCTCGACCCGCGACTCGCCGGGGGCGGCCCCGATTCGGTCGACCGATTCGATGCCGGCCGCGAGCCGGTTGCCGACGACGTCGAGTTCCGTCTCCGTGACTCGCTCGCGTTCGTCGGAGACGAACCCGCCGGCGGCGACCATCAACCCCGAGATGAGGACGACCGTGATGGTGAGCGTGAGGACGTAGCCGAGCGCCGTCGAGACGCCGCGGTCGGTCGAGCGGGGCCGAGCGCGGCTCACGCGCCTCTCGCGCCGAGCACGGTCACCCCGGTCGCCCGGACGCGTCGGCGGCGTCACGCAATCTCACCCGGCGCGACCCGAAGCTCTCGGGAGACGTACGTCTCGCCCGACTCGTAGACGTACGAGACGGTGACGGCGTACAGCGCCTCCTGTGCGACCGGCGACGACCCGCTTCCCGCGGGTTCGTACTTCGTCGCGTCGAAGACCGTGGCGTTCGTCTCGTTCACGTACAGTTCGTAGGTCCCCTCGGCCTCCGACGCGTTCCGATACGAGACCGTGACCGAGCCGTCGAGGTCGGTGTGGACCGCGTCGAGCGGGTCGCAGGCGGTCCCGTTGAGTCGGCCGTCGGCGACGTCAATCGTGACGTAGTCACCCGCGTCGGCCGCGACGCTACAAGTCGTCTCCACGCCACCGGCGTCCTCGACGGCCACGAAGACCCGAGACGAGTCCCGGTAGACCGCGGTTTCGACCGCGTTCGTCTCGTCGTCGACGACGAGGTGGAACGACGACGCGTTCGACGTCGAAAGCGAGTCGCGCGAGACGTTGAACCGGACGCCGCGAACGCCGACGTCGCTCGCGAGCGTCCAGTCGGCCGTCTCGTTCCTGTCCGTGAAGTTCCGCGCCGCGTCGGGCTGGGAGATTCGCGTGCCTCGGACGTGGCTGACACGCTCGGCGTCCGTCGCGGCCCCCCTGACCGCGGCGAGCGTCGCGGCCGCGTCGCTCCAGTTGCCGAACGCTTCGTCGAACGAACCGGCGAGTTCGCCGTACGTGCCGCCCTCGCGGTTGACCTCGTCGAGGAGCGTCCCCGCTCCCGCCTCGACTGCGCCGCCGTGATTCACCGCGCCGTCGAGGTTCGTGTCGGTCGTGCGCGTGGCGAGGTTTTCGGTGTAAATCGCGGTGTTGAGCGTCAGCGCGAGGCCGACGAGGAGCACCGCGATTGCGAGCGCGGCGACGAGCATCAGCTGGCCGCGGTCGTCGCCGCCGAGACGTGGGAGGTCGTCAGCCGCATCGCTCGCGCGCTCGAACGCGTCGGTCACATCCGCCATACGACCACCTCCACGTCGACGACGGCGTAGAGCGGTCCCGCGCTCCCGTCCTGTATGAAGTACGTCTCGTCGGTCTCGGCGGCGACCGATTCGAGCGTCTTCGTCGTCTCGACCGCGCGGGGGTCGCCGCCCGGCGACGTGCCCGGTTCGGTCAGCGCGTCGTCGTCAGCGAGCGTCACGAGTCGGGTCCGCGAGACGGCGTGGTCGCTCGGCTCGCCCATGTACACGAGGCGAGTCGTCCGCCTGACCTCCCGGTCGCGCAGGTAGTGCAGGTAGACGTTGAACGCGATGCCGCGGTCCAAGAAGGACTCGTCGAGCATCTCTCCGAAGGCGGTTGGCGGGCCGCCGTCGACGTAGTAGCCGCGCGCGTCGATATCGTAGAAGCTCCCGTTTTCGGGGTTCGTGAACAGCACCGTTCGCTTCAGCGCGCCGGTCTCGGCGGCCGCCGTCAGGACGCCGTCGGCGACGGCGGCCTGCTGGTTTTCGATGTGTTGGCTCGACGTGCTCGCGGTCAGGGGCGTCACCGCGGTCACCTGCAGCGCGAACGTGACGCTGGCGAGAAGCACCATCGCGGCGACGATGGCTTCGAGCGCGTGGGCCTGTGCGCGGGACACGGTCACCACACCCTCACCGATAGCTCGTGGAGGTCGCCGTCGAGGAGAACGGCCCGCCGGGCGGTGACGACGCTCCGGGTGGTCGGAACCGGCTCGCCGGTCGTCTCGACGACGCTTCTGTTCTGTGAGAGCGTGACGTTGAGCCCGTAGGACGCGCCGATGCCGGTCGCGGCGTTGGGGTCGGCGCTGCCGTAGTCGCAGTCGCCGGGGGGCTCGTCGGGCGAGTCCCCGTCGAAGAACGCCGCGGTACAGACCGGGTCGAGCACGTCGGGGTTCTCGTCGTCGACGAGCAGGCGCTGGGTGAGCGAGTCGGCGGCGCGGTTGGCGACGAGCGGGCGGTCCTGTTCGGCCTCGAAGGGGTCGAGAATCTGCGGGATGGTGCCGACGACCCACGCGACCGCGAGGAGGAAGATGCCGACGCCGACGGCGAAGTCGATGGTCGTCTGGGCGCGGGCGCTCCGACCGCTCGTCTCGCGGGCGTCGTCGCCGCCGCGTCGCCGCATCAGCCGACCACCATCCACACCGCGAGCGACAGCGTCTGGAGGATGACGACGAACTTGACCCCCGACAGAAGGTCCGCGTTGCGGATGTAGCCGCTGATGAACCCGGACAGCATCGCCTGGATGGTGACGCCGTGGAAGAACAGAAGCGACAGCAGGTCGGGGTCGATGCCGCCGCCGAAGCTCGGGCCGCCGGTCGTCGCGCCGCCGGAACTCGACGCCTGCGACGAGAGCCCGGCCATCACGTCGAGGAACTGCGTCTTCAGGATGGCCATCACCGCGAGCAGCGTCACGTACGTCATGAGGATGATGGCGACCTGCATCCGGGTCCGCGAGATGCGCTCGCGCTCGATGTCGTCTTGGTTCTCGGAGGCTTGGGCGGCGGTCGTCAGCACCTCGGTAATCTGGCTCGACGCCTCCTGTGCCTTCGTGATAAGTTTGACCGTCCGGGCGAGCCGCGGGATGTGGTATTTGTTGTTGAACTCGACGAGCGCCTCCTTGAGGCTCATCCCGTAGTGGACCTTCGCGTGCATCACCTCGAACTCGTCGGCGAGCTTCCCCGAGGAGGTGTCGGAGACGGTCTTGATGGATTCGAGGAGCGTCTGGCCGGTGTCGTTCGCGCTCGACAGCTTGCGGAGGTTGTCGGAGAGCTTTCCGGTGATGGCCGCCCGCGAGTGGACGTTCCACTCGTGGAAGGCGGTCAGCGGCACCGCGACGAGGTAGACCGGGACGTAAAACCAGATGAACGTCCCCCAGACGGGGTTGGCAATCATCCCGTCCCACGTCGTCGGGGCGGCCCCGCCGGCGACGGAGACGCCGAGGAGCGCGAGCGCCGCCGGCACCGTCAACGCGAGGGTGAAAAGCGGGTGCCGCTTGAAAAACAGGTGCGGGCGGCGCAGGAGCTCTTTCGTCTTGAACGTCCCCTCGCGGGACTTGATGCGCGAAAAGAGGCTGAACTCGCCGACGTAGCTCTCGACGAGCCCCATGTGGACGAGGCCCTCGCGCTGTTGGCCTTGCAGGCGGTCGCTCTCGTCGTCGGGGCTGAGAAAGCCGTCGCCGATTTCGTCCTGTTTGACCGTCGAGACGAGGACGAGAAAGCCGACGCCGGTCAGCGGGATGAGCCCGTAGACGGTCGCGTACAGCAGCCTCGACTGGGCCTCCCCGAGCATGCTCATGATGACGAGGATGATGATGAGAAGCAGCGGGAACAGCGACAGCGTCATGTACATCTCGCCGAACAGCTCCATCGTCTCCAGCGTCTGTTCCTGCTGTTGTTTCGCGGTTCGGAGGTGCTTGTCCTTCTTGTCGTCGAGGAAGCCCTGCATGTCGCCGCCGGAGTTGACGATAGAGAGCATGTCCGTCAGGAACTGCGAGAGCTCGTCCGAGGGGGTCAAAAGCGCCTGCTGGCGGATGGCGTTGCGGTAGTCGGTCCCGAAGTACTCCGTCTCCTGGACGATGCTCTGGAACTCCCGAGAGACCTCGCCGTAGGTGTCTTCGGCACGGGCCATCGCCTCCAGAATCTCCAGTTGGTTCAGCCCGCCCACCGAGAGGGCGTACATGAACGAGACGGCGTCCGACAGGAGCATGTTTATCTCGCGTTTGCGGGCGGACGCCGTCGAGTACGGGATGGCGACGAGCGTCCCGAACCCGCCGGCGAAGCCGAGCGACCCGAAGACGAGCCCCGAGACGACGACCGCCGCGGGCATCGCGAGCGACCGAAGCGTGTCCGCCGTGGCCTCGCTCCCGACCGGAATCCCGAGGCTCACCGAGTCCGCCGAGACGAGCCCGAGCGCGAAGACGCCGTAACCGACGAGCATCCCGACGAGCCACGACACGAGCCCGACGAGCACGCCGACCGCGAGCGCTCGCGAGAGATAGAGTTCGACGGTGTCGGGCATCCGGGCCTGCTGGAGTTTCGTTTCGATGTCGGAGACGAACTCTCCGTCCTCGTCGAAGAGGAGCTGAAACAGCGGGTAGAACGCGTCGCCGAGGGTGTCGGTACTGCGGTCGAGCCCGCCCGAGGTCTTCGAGTCGAGATTGCTCATCTACGCTCCCTCGCCGGAGTCGGAGCCGCGCTCGTCCGCGTCGTCCGGGGGGTCGTCGGCATCGACCGCCTCGAATCCGCCCCACGTCTCGTCTTCGTGGCCGCCCTCGTCGCTTCGGCTCGGTTCGTCGTCCGGGTCCGCGGGCGACCCCGACTCCGACCCCGATTCCGACCCCGGTTCCGCTCCCGACTCCGATTCCCCCTCGATACCGAACGCGCCGAAGAAGTCGTCGAGGTCTGCGCCGTCGTTGGGGTCGGAAAACGAGACGCCGTCGTCGTTGAACCCGAACGGGCCGTCGTCGTCTCCGAAACCGCCCGGTTCGTCGTCGGCGTCGGTGTCGTCAGGGGCGGTGTCGTCGGTGTCGCCCTCGTCGGCGTCGCGTCCCGCGTCCAGCGCCGGCGTCTCGCTCTCGCCGTCGAGCGACGAGGGGCCGCGGTCGCCGTCGATTTCGGGCGTGTCGTCGCCCGCGTCCAGTTCGGCTCGGTCGCGCCCCTCGTCGAGTTCTGGGTCGCCGCTCGACGCGTCGAGCGAGTCGAGTTCGTCCCGCTCGCCGGGGGTCGCCTCCACGTCCGGTGCGTCGCGCATGTGGTTGAGCGCCTCCGCGACCTCGCCCACGTCGCGGTCGCGGTAGTCGGGGAACAGTTCGTCTTCGGCCCGGCGGAGGATATCCTTCGCCAACTGCCGGACGTGTTCGGGCGGGTCGGGCCGGGGGACCATCGCCTCGCTGTCGGGGTCGATGTTGATGTGCACCGATTCCATCTCCCGGAGGTCTTCGAGACTGCGTTCGAGGTCGTCGGTCGCCATCAGCCCGAGGATGGTGTCCTGGTCGTTGATGAACGCCTGGAACGTCGCTGCGACCTGCGTGTAGGTGTTGAGCCCGCGGTCGATGAGGTACGCGAGGATGACCTGTCGCTTGAATATCTCCAGTTCGACCGTCTCCTGATTCCAGCCGCGGTCGAACTTTATCTCTTCGAGCGTGTTCGACGAGCCCATCTGGAGGAACTCGTCGGTCTCGGCCTGCCACTGGTAGACGTCTTGGACGTTAATCTCGTCGTTTTCGGGGTCGTAGTGGTTGATTTCGGTGAGCGATTTGTTCCGGCGCACCTTGTTGCCGCCGACCCGCGTCGAGGTCTGGATGGACACGAGGTCGAGGGCGGTGAACATCGTCTTCGAGACGTTGATGGGCGCGGTCGTAAACCGCTTGAGCACCTCCCCGACCGAGTCCGCGTGGAACGTCGTGTACGTGGTGTGACCCGTGGACATGACCTGGAACAGCGTCCGCCCCTCCTCGCCGCGAATCTCGCCCATGACGATGTAGTCGGGGCGCTGGCGGAGGGCGGCTTCGAGCAGGTCGAACTCGTCCACGTCGCCTTTGTCGTCGTCCGCGAACGACGGCCGGGTGACGGAGGCAATCCAGTTGCGCTGGGGCAGTTCGACCTCGCGGGTGTCCTCGATGGAGACGATTTTCGTGTTCGACGGGATGAAAAGCGAGACGGCGTTGAGCGAGGTGGTCTTCCCCGATGCCGTGCCGCCGGCGAAGATGAGACTCTTGTCGTTTTCGATGCAGAGCCAGAGGAACGCCATCTCCTCCAGCGAGAACGTCGACCAGTTGATGAGGTCGATTGGCGTGAAGGGAACGTCCTTGAACTGGCGGATGGTGTAGTTCGTCCCGTGGTCCGACACCTCTCGGCCGAGCGTGAGCTGTGCGCGCGACCCGTCGGGGAGCGTCGCGTCCACCTGCGGGCGTCGCTTCGAGATGCCTTTCCCGGAGCGCTGGGCGAGTTTCACGACGAAGTCGTCGAGCTCGCCCTCGCCGTGGTAGACGTTCGAGATGATCTGCTCGTAGTCGGAGTGGTAGACGAACACCGGCGAGTTGTAGCCGTCGCAGGAGATGTCCTCGACGTTGATGTCGTGTTTGATGCCGTCGATGCGCTCGTAGCCGATGAAGTCGCGGCGGAGGTAGTACTGGAGCTTCCGCACCTGGTAGTCGTTCAGGACGTCGGCGTCGTCGGCGAGGACCGCGGACTCGGGTCGGGCCGCGATGCCGTCGATGCCGCCGAGCGGTTCGTCCTCGTCGGCGGTTCGTGCGCGACCGCCGAAGACTGCGTTCAGCCCCAACCGAGAACCGAGACCGCCGAACCGCCCGGAGGTCGCGGCGGTCGTCGAACCGTCGGCCGACGAGCCGTTGCCGCCGCCGAAGAGACCGCCCAGTCCGAGCCGGGACGCGAGGCCCGACGACTCCGCCGCGCCGTCAGCGTCAGCGGCCGCGTCGGCGGTCGAACCGTCGTCTCCGGCCGCCGCGGCCGCAGACGCCGACGCCGGCGGGTCGTAGAGGTCGTACCGCGAGAGCAGTTCGTAGGTCTCGGCCTCGATGACCCGCCCGCGGTTGTCGCGGCCGCCCTCGACGACGCTGTCGTCGCCGTACTTGATGGCGGTCCGAAGCTTGTTGGTGAGGAACTCCGTCAGGTCGTCTTCGATGCGGTTCAGGTGCGGTTCGACGACGTAGTACTTCTTTTCGTTCTCCTTGACGGAGTGGAAGATGATGACGAACGCGTAGGGTTTGTTCACCCAGTACCGTTCGACCTCGCGGAAGTGCGTCTTCTTCTCCACCGGGACGGCCTTTTCGAGGTCGTAGCGGTTCGCCAGCGTGGTCGTGCCGTCGACGCTGGAGAAAAACGCGTCCTCGTCGAACTCGGGGTCGACGTCGACCGTTCGCTCGTCGACGACAGCGGCCAGTTCCTCGGCGCGCTGGCCGGCCCGCGCGACCGCGTTCTCGATGTGGTCGGGGTCGAAGCCCAGCGCCGCCTCGCCGTCGAAGGGGACGATTTCGCCCGCCGAATCCCGCGGGCGAGCGCCGTCGTCCTCGTAGTAGTACTCGCGTTTGTAGTGTTCCCACAGCCAGACGCCCTTGACGACGGGCGTCGTCTCGGGGTCGCAGAAGGCTTCGAACTGCTCATTGAGGTTCTTCGCGTGCGCGCCGCGGTCGCCCACGAACGCCGCCACGTCGACCGGGTGACAGTCGAGATACTCCTCGGGGTCGAGGCCGACGCGGTCCCAGTCGGCCCGGGTCGGCGTCGACGCCGACCCGTCGTCGTCTTCCCACCGGGACGTACCGGGCGCGTCGCGTTGCGTCCGCGGGTCGCTCCCGTAGAGGGATTCGACATCGCCGTCGCTCCCGTACTCGTCGAGAAAGTCGGCCCACGTGTACGACCCGACGCGCGCGTTCGACGCCTGCTTCGGAGCGGCGTCACTCTCCGCCGGCGACGTCACATCGCCGGATAACGCCTGTTGGTCTCCTCCGTCGGCGTCGTCGGTTGCCATTGTCACCGGGTATTCGGGCCGATGGAAAAGTCTTTTTCCCAATTAACTCACAATTTAAGGTCTGTTTAAGTTCTATTTTTATACTCATTTATGTAGGGTCGGTATCGACTCCCCGGCCGAGCGCACCGTTAAAGTAGGGATTTATCTCCAGCAGGGTCGGCGTATGGCGTGAGTCCCGCGAGCGAAGCGAGTGGAACGCAGGAACGGCAGCGTCAGGAACGACGTGAGAGCGTCTGGCGTGACGGAATTGAGCACACGCGGAGCGGTTGCGATGTACGCGGCGTCGCCCGAACAAACGAAGTGAGAGAGGTCGGCGCGGCGGGATTCGAACCGGACCGAGACTCACTTCGCTCGTCTCGTAGGATTACGAATCCCGCATGGTGCGTTATCGGACTCGCTCCGCCGTCACGACCACGGGCGTGACGGGAGTCCCTCGAGCGAAGTGAAGTGGGACTCAGGAACGCCCGCTGAACGAACGCAGTGAGAGAAGCGGGCGTGACGGGATTCGAACCCGCGATCGAGAGGTTAGGAACCTCTCGCCCTGTCCACTAGGCCACACGCCCCACGGCGCTGTCTCTCAGGATCGGTCAAAAATCGCGTGGTTCGCGCTGGGCGGACAGAAGAGAGACAGTGAGCTGTGGTCAGTTCGACGATTCCGTCGAAACCGAGTCGGTCGAAACCGAGTCGGCGGAACTCTCGCTGGTCGCGTCGTCTTCGTCTTCGTCGTCGTCGCCCGTCATGTCCTGCAGTTCGTCTTCGATCTCTTCGCGGCCGCGCTGGAACTCGCCGATGGCCTGCCCGGAGGACCGAGCGAGCTTCGGAATCTTGTTCGCGCCGAACAGCAAGACGACGATGAGCAGCACGACGAGCAGCTCGGGCCCGCCCGGGAGTCCCGGGAACAGTGGGGTAATGGTCTCGAACATCTATTTCTGCGTTACCTAGTGGCAATTATAGGCTTTTTGCCTTCTACGGGTTCTGGAAAGACGGAATATCGGCGCGTCGGAACGCCCGCATCCGCCGAATCGACACGTCTCGGCGCGTCACTCCTACGAAAAGCTTGTGGCCGGTGTGTCGAGCGCAGTCGGTCGGCCGCTGCGGGGGCGGCCAGCGAGCCCGCCGTCGGCGGTACCCCTGAATTTCCGCCGACGGTGAAATAATGTGGGCGGAGTCGAACACCCTCGTATGGTATCAGTCGGCGACGCCGCCCCGGACTTCACCGCACCGCTCACCGACATCGACGGCGACATCGAGTCGTTCACGCTCTCCGAGAATCTCGACGACGCGCCCATCGTCCTCGCGTTCTTCCCCGCGGCCTTCACCGGGACGTGCACCACCGAGATGTGCACGTTCCGCGACCAGATGGCGAACTTCGAGGACGTCGGCGCGACGGTGTACGGTATCAGCATCGACACGCCGTTCACGCTGACGGAGTTCGCCGAGCAGAACGGCCTCAACTT
The DNA here is from genome assembly GCF_003383015.2 of Haloferax sp. Atlit-48N. Taxonomy (NCBI): domain Archaea; kingdom Methanobacteriati; phylum Methanobacteriota; class Halobacteria; order Halobacteriales; family Haloferacaceae; genus Haloferax; species Haloferax sp. Atlit-48N. Next base: position 1,085,086 of record NZ_CP137689.1, read on the forward strand.
CGGCCTCATCAGCGACACGAACCGCGAACTCGTCGACGCCTACGACGTGACGATGGACTTCGCGGACCTCGGCGTCAACCGCGTGGCGAAGCGCGCGGTGTTCGTCGTGGACGGCGACGGCGAGGTCACCTACGCGTGGGTCAGCGACGACCCCGGCGTCGAACCCGACTACGAGGCGGTCGAGGCCGCCGCCGGAAAACTCGAAGCGCCGAGCGAGGCCGCGTAGGACCGAGACACAGCGTGACGCGGTAGCGCACCTGATTCGGAGCCCAAGTCCTTTTCTCTCCGTGCGACTACCTTGCGGGTCATGAGCGATACCGAAGACACCCTGAACGGCGGCCGCGTCTACGACCCCGAGGCGGACCACGCCTTCCCCGACGAGAAGCTCAACGAGGTGCTCCCCGTGCTCCTCGACGACGAAGAGGTGACGACGCTCCTCGAAGCGCAGAACGTCAACGCGGTGACGCGCAAGGGCTACAACGACCACGGCCCGAAGCACATCGAAATCGTCCTCAACCGCGCACTCCGACTGTACGACCTGCTCAAGGCCGGCGGCTGCGAGTTCAACGGCGCGGCCGAACAGGGGCTCGACGAGGCCGACGAGCCGGTCATCATCGCTCTCGCGGCGCAACTGCACGACATCGGCCACGTCGTCCACCGCGACAACCACGCCTACTACTCGATTCCGCTCGCGTCGGACGTCCTCGACCGCTTCCTCCCCGAGTTCTACGACCTCGCCGACGCGGTCCGCATCAAGGCCGAAGTCCTCCACGCCATCCTCTGTCACCACCGCGAGGAGGACCCGCTCACGCTCGAAGCCGGCGTCATCCGCGTCGCCGACGCGCTCGACATGGAGCGCGGCCGGTCGCGCATCCCCTACGAGAAGGGCGGCCGCGGCATCAACACGCTCTCCAGTCGCGCCATCAAGGACGTCGTCCTCAAGCCCGGCGAGGAGTCGGCGGTCCTCGTCGAAATCGAGATGCTCAACGCCGCCGGCGTCTATCAGGTCGACAACCTCCTGAAGGCGAAACTCGACGGCTCGGGCCTCGAAGACCACGTCCGCATCGTCGCGGTCAACACGAAGTCCGACGACCGGCTCGTCGAGCGCATCGAACTCTAACCGGCGCTGTCGCGGCGCTGTCGAATCGGGTGTGAAAAAGGCGAGTCGGCGTGTGAACCGGGCGGGGCGGTCCCCCGCGGTCGGTCGTGTGCCTCAGTCGTTGGACTGCGCGAGGCGCTCTGCGCCGCCGACCGAGAGTTCGCCGCTGAGGGTGCGGTTCGGGTAGGGGATGTCGATGCCCTCCTCGTCGAACCGCTCTTTGACGGCGGTGACGTACTCGCCGCGGGTCTTGACGAAGTCGGCGCGGCTGGGCTGGGAAATCCAGATGCGCGACTTGAGCGTGACCGACGAGTCACCGAGTTCGGTCAGCCTGACCGACGGCTCGGGCGTCGTCATGATGCCGTCGTGCGCTTCGGCCTCGTCGAGGATGATGTCTGTCGCCTGCTGGATGTCGTCGTCGTAGCCGATGCCGAACGGCACCTGCAAGCGGAGTTTGTCCTTCGCGACGGGGTTTTTGATGACGCCGTCGGTGAGCTGCGAGTTCGGCACGGTGAGCAGTTCGTTGTCGAACGTGCGAACCCGCGTCACGCGGAAGGAGATGTCTTCGACGATACCGGAGTTGCCGTCCCATTCAATCCAGTCGTTGATGCGGAACGGCTTGTCGGTGAAGATGAAGATGCCGGCGACGAAGTTGGCGATGACGTCCTGCATGGCGAAGCCGATTGCGAGCGTCGCGGCCGCGCCGATGGTGGCGAGCGACTGCAGGATGTTGCCGAGGCCGGCGAACGCGAACCCAGCGCCGAGGGCGACGAACGCCACGACGAGGGTCGCGATTTTCATCAGGGGCTTTTTCGCGTGTTCGTCCGCGCCGCGCCGGTCGAGGACGCGGTTGAGCGCGGACGACACGACGGCCTTGCCGACGATGTAGACGACGGCGAAGCCGAGAACGAGACCCAAGAGCGTCCCGAGCGTCTCGGCGTACGGGACGTTCTGCTGGGTGAGAATTCGACCGACAGCACCGCCGTCACCCTGCAGTTGGAGCGGGACTGCGAGCGCGTTCATCGGTGGTAGACCGCTGTCTTCCCCCGGGTCTCTATCAGGTCCGCGTTCACGCGCTCCGCGAGATCAGCGGCGACCTCGTCGACCGTCGTGCCCCCGAGCGCCGCCCGGAGGAACTTCGCTTTCACGAGGTTCCGGTCTGCCAGCTGGTCGTTGAGTTCGCCGACCACCGATTCGATGCCGCTCTTACCCACCCAGACGGTCACGTCGAGGTCGTGGGCCTCCTTCCGCAGCTCCTGCGTGTTCATGTGTGGCCTCCACTATGTGCCAGAGGGCTTCAATAGTAAGGCTTTGGCGGCCGTTTGGTTGTCGTACACACGCGGGAACGGGGCGATTCTACCGAAATCGCCGTCGGGCGGTCAGTAGGGATAGCGTTTCGTCGCCCCGCAGTCGCACCTGACGACGACGTGGCCGCCGGCGCGGGTCCGGACGCGGGCGTTGACGCCGGGACGGAGGTAGGCGTCGCAGTCGTCGCAGGTGAACCGGCGGAACGCTCTGGGGAGGCCGCAGCGGTTCCGCTCCGCGACGCGACGGGCGAGGCGGACGTACTCCCGGGCGCGGTCGTGGTCGCGGTCGCTCGCCGCCTCGCGGGCGAGGGCGTGGAGTCGGTCGATGCGCTCCTCCGCGATGTTCATACACGTTCGGGCGAGCGGCCCGAACAAAGACGTTCCGAACCGCGACGCGGGACCGACACCGAGGAACCGAAGCCGATACTGTGATACCCCGGCCGGAAAAACGGCGACTGTGCGCGTCCTGAACTACCTCGAGTTCGCCTCGCAACTCGACCGTAGCGGCATCGGCACCGCCACCGACCAGCAGCGGGCGGCCCTCGCCACGACCGACGTGGAGGTCGTCACCTCCCCGTGGCCCGAGTCGGTCGCCGCGGGTGCCGCGGGCCTCCTGCGGGGCGACGGGGTCGTCCGCGACTACGACGTGGCCCACTGCAACCTCATCGGTCCCGGCTCGCTCGCCGTGGCCAGACACGCCAAACGTAACGACATCCCGCTCGTCCTCCACTCGCACGTCACCCGCGAGGACTTCGCCGAGAGCTTCCGCGGGTCGACCGCGGTCGCCCCCGCCCTCGGGAAGTACCTCAAGTGGTTCTACTCGCAGGCCGACGTGGTGCTCTGTCCCTCCGAGTACACGAAGCGAACCCTCGAATCCTACCCGGTCGACGCGCCGATTCGCCCCGTCTCGAACGGCGTCGACACCGACGCGCTCGACGGCTTCGAAGACCTCCGCGACGAGTACCGAGCGGAGTACGACCTCGACGGGATGACCGTGTTCACCGTCGGCAACGTCTTCGAGCGCAAGGGGCTCACGACGTTCTGCACGCTCGCGCAGGAGACCGACTACGACTTCGCATGGTTCGGCCCCTACGACACCGGCCCGCACGCCTCGAAGACGGTGCGGTACTGGGTCGAAAACGCCCCCGAGAACGTCACGTTCACCGGCTGGATAGACGATATCCGCGGCGCGTTCGGCGCGGGCGACGTCTATCTGTTCGCGACGAAAAACGAAAATCAGGGCATCGCGGTCCTCGAAGCGATGGCCTGCGGGAAGGCGGTCGTCCTCCGCGACATCCCGGTGTTCGAGGAGTTCTACACCCACGGCCACGACTGCCTGAAGTGTTCGACCGACGCGGAGTTCCGCCGGGCGCTCGACCTCCTCGCCCGCGACCCCGACCTCCGGCGACGGCTCGGCGAGAACGCCCGTGAGACCGCCGCCGAACACAGCCTCGACCGCGTCGGCGACAGGCTCGTCGAGACGTACGAGGACGCGCTGGCCGGGCGACTCGAAGGCTGACCGGCGAGATACTCGACCATCTGGAAGCTGGCACGCTAACACACGACAGTCCAGCGGGAAGTCACAACGGTTTATCCCGTCGGAGTCGCACGAACGGCCATGCAGTCGGTCGCCGCGTTCACGGACACGTACCTGCCGACCGTCAACGGCGTCACCTACACGATTCAGACGTGGCGCGAGCGGTGGCACCGCCGCGGCGGCCGCATGGACGTGGTGTTCCCGGCGGACGACGACTACGACCCGGAACCGGGCGAGTACGGCGTCCGGAGCCTTCCCTTCCCGTTCTACGAGGGGATTCGAATCGGCGCGCCGCGGATTCCGGGAGCCGTCGACGACGTGGATGTCGTCCACGCCCACACCCCGTTCGGCCTCGGACTGGCCGGCCTCCGACTCGCCCGCCGGCGCGACCTCCCGCTCGTGGCGACCTACCACACCCCGACCGGCGAGTACGCCGAGTACCTCAGTTCCGTCGGCGCTATCGAGCGCGGCGTCGAGCGCACCGCCGAACGCTACGAGCGGTGGTTCTTCGACCGCGCCGACGCGGTCATCGTCCCGAGCGAGGACGCCGAGCGCCGCCTGGTCGACGAGGTCGGCGTCGAGGCCGAAATCGTCGTCCTCTCGAACGGCATCGACGTAGAGCGGTTCGAACCCGTCGAGGGCGGCGACTTTCGCCGCCGCTACGACCTCGGTGACGGCCCGCTCATCGGCTACACGGGTCGGCACGGCTACGAGAAGCGCCTCGACGAACTCGTCCGGGCCGCGGCCGACCTCGACGCGACGCTCGTCTTCGGCGGCGACGGGCCCGCACGCGACGAGCTATCCTCCCTCGCCGACGACCTCGGCGTGGACGCTCGTTTCCTCGGCTTCCTCGACCGCGAGGAGCTGCCGGCGTTCTACTCCGCGCTCGACGTGTTCTGCTTCCCGAGCCCGGTCGAGACGCAGGGGCTCGTCGCGCTGGAGGCCAACGCCTGCGGGACGCCCGTCGTCGGCGTCAACGAGGGCGCGCTGGAGGACACCGTCCTCGACGGCGTGACCGGCTATCACTACGAGTCCGGGGATTTGGAGGGCTTCCGCCGCGGGATTCGGCGGGCGCTCGCGGAGCAGGAGGCACTCAGCGCGCGCTGTCTCGACCGCCGCGGCGAGGTGAGCGTCGACCGCTCTGTCGACCGACTCGCAGCGCTCTACGACCGATTGGCGTCGAAATAAAACAGCGAGACCGACTGCGAAACCGCGTCAGTCGCGGTCTTCGAGCGCGTCGGCGATGCGTCGCAGTTCGCGGTTCACGTCACGGACCTCGTCGCGGAGCTGTCGGACCTCGCGGACGAGCTGTTCGTCGCTTCCGCTTCCCTTTTCCGGGTCGCGCGGGCTGCTCTGGCCGCCGCCCATACCGCCGGGACCGCCGCCCATGCCGCCGCCGCCCATGCCGCCGGGGCCGCCGCCGCCCATCATGCCGCTCATCATCTGCGCGAAGGGGTTGCCGCCGCCGCCCATGCCGCCGGGACCGCCGCCGCCCATCATCTCTTCGGGGTCGGGGCGCTCGCCCTCTTCGCGCTCTTCCTCGCGGCGCTGTCGAATCTCTTCGACCCGCTCGCGGAACGACTTCTCCTCTTCGCCGTCGTCGCCCTCGTCGGGCGTCTGCGTCTCGTCTGCGGGTTCGTCGTCAGCCATGAGAGCGAATTGGCCGTCCTCCCGGAAAGTGCTGACGGTCTCTGAGAACCGCACCGCTCACCCGAACGCGCCGAGGCTCGACTGGAGGTCGCGGTCCGTCCCGCCGTCGTCGAGTTCGTGGCCGACGAGGTCGCGCAGGTCCACCGCGTAGGCCGTCCCGCGGTGGTCGAGGACGAGCACGCGCCCCTTCACGCCGCGGACGGTCCCCGTGGCGACGGTTTCTGCGACCGGCGAGTCGTCGAGGTCGAGGCCGTAGTCGAACGCGAACGTCTCGATGGGGTCGAACTGGGCGAGGAGGTCGTCCCACGCCGCGGCGTCGACCGACCGGCCGAACCCCTCGATTTTGGTCGGGACGCGGATGCGGTCGGGAATCTCGGTCGCCAGTTCGGCCTCGTACTCGCGGGCGACGCGACCGTCCGAGAACGTCCGGACGTGGGCCGCGCGGTCCGCCCCCTGCTCGCGCAGGCGGGTGTCGAGCCGCCACTCGCGGGTGACGCCGACCTTGAACGTGTCGGGGGCGAACGCCGCGAGGTAGACCGCGTGGTCCTCGTAGCAGTCCATCTCGTCTTTCAGACACGTCCCCGTACACTTCGCGCAGACCCACGTGTGGCGGTGGTCAGAACAGTACGGCGCACGAGTATTGTCGCAGGCGACGTGGCGGTCGTCGTGGATGGTGCCCGCGCAGTGGCGGTCGCCGAGGCGGTAGTCGAGTTCGGTGCCGGGGGCGAGCGCGACCGAGTCGATGCCGTCGCTCGCGCTCACGAGCAGCGCGGGGGTTCCGGTATCGTAGCCGACGACCTGCACGCTCCGGGGTAGGGAGTCGCGGTAGAAAGGTGGCTCGCTCCGGAGGCGGGTTTCGGGGTCGCCCCGGGCGTCGGCCGCGATTGTCGGTGTCGGTGTCGGTCGCGGCTGTGAGCGTCGGCAGCCGTTATTCGTATTCGGCGCGAAGCTCCTCGGCGAGTTCCTCGGCGGCGCGGCGGACGGCCTCGTCGCTCGACCCGTCGGGCTCCCAGCCGAGCGCCGAGAGTTTCTCGATAGAGAGGCGCATCTTCGGCACGTCGCCGGTCCAGCCGCGGTCGCCGCCGGTGTACTCGAACTCGGGGTCGAGGTCCAGCACGTCGGCGACGATGTTAGCGATGGTCGTCACGGAGGTCGTCGTCCGCGTGCCGAGGTTGTAGACGTTGTAGTCGCGGTCGGCGTGTTCGACGACGTGACACATCGCGTCGATGCAGTCCTCGACGTGGAGGTAGGACTTCTCCTGTCGGCCGTCACCGAGGATTTCGAGCGTCTCGGGGTCTTCGAGGAGCTTCTCGATGAAGTCCGGGATGACGTTGCCGCGCTGGTTCGGGCCGACGATGTTGGCGAAGCGGTACATGTAGACCGTGAAGTCGTAGGAGTGGGCGAACGTCGAAAGCAGGCCCTCGTCGGCGAGCTTGGAGGAGCCGTAGATGCTGATGGGTTCGAGGGGGGCGTAGTCCTCGGGCGTCGGTCGCGGGGCCTCGCCGTAGATGGTCGACGAGGAGGTGAAGGCGATATCCGACACGCCGACCTCCTGCATCCGTTCGAGGACGTTGTACGTCATCTCGGTGTTCTCCTCGAACAGCTGTCGGGGGTTGCCGTAGTTCGTGTCCGTGTAGGCCGCGAAGTGGAAGACGATATCGAGGTCCTCGGTGACGGCCTCGGAGACGTCATCCGGGTCGGTCATGTCGGCCTGTACGAACTCGACGCCGTCGGGGACCCGCTCCCGAGCGCCTTTCGAGAGGTCGTCGGCGACGACGACGTGGTTGTCCTCGGAGAGGTGTGCGGCGAGGTGAGAGCCGACGAGTCCCGCGCCCCCGGTCACGAGGACGCGCTTGTCGGAGAGTTCCAGCGACATGGCACAGATGATTCGGCCGAGTGATAAGTCCGTTTCCCCTCGGGACCGCGGTCGGGCGTCGGTGACGCCCATCAACCCGTCCCCGGCGACCGCCGCCCGCGTTCCGAAAGCACCACTTTCCCCCGCCGTCTTCGGAGAGACATGCACAACGAACCCGAGGTCGCCGTCCTCCGGTACGGACACCGACCGGGGCGCGACGACCGGATGACGACGCACGTCGGCCTGACGGCCCGCGCGCTCGGTGCTGACCGGGTCATCCTCCCGGACAACGCCGGCCATTCGATGGAGACGGTCGAGGACATCACGGGCCGGTTCGGCGGCCCCTTCGAGGTCGAACTCACCGAGGCGCTCAACGGCGTCATCCGCAACTGGGAGGGAACGGTCGTCCATCTCACGATGTACGGCGAGCGCGTTCAGGACGTTGAAGCCGACATCCGCGAGGCGCACGCCGAGGAACCGCTCCTCGTCGTCGTCGGCGGGGAGAAAGTCCCCTTCGAGGTGTACGAGGGGGCGGACTGGAACGTCGGCGTCACGAACCAGCCGCACTCGGAGGTCGCGGGCCTCGCGGTGTTCCTCGACCGCCTGTTCGACGGGCGCGAACTCGACCGCGAGTGGGAGGACGCAGAAAACCGGGTGGTTCCGATGGCGACGGGCAAGAAAGTCGTCCCGGCCGACGAGGAGTAATCGGAGCGTCGGCGCGCCCGCTTGCGGTTCTCCGCTGCCCGGGAGTAATAAGACTTAATGGCGTTCCTGACGCCATTTCGCACAATGGCTTTTGAGGAGTTACTGAACGACCCTGTTATCCAGAAGTACCTCCACGAGTTGGTCGGGCCAACCGGGATGCCGGTCGCGGCGGCACCCCCGGACGGCGAGGTCACCGACGAGGAACTCGCCGAGGAACTGCGGCTCGAACTCAACGACGTGCGCCGCGCGCTGTTTATTCTCTACGAGAACGACCTCGCGTCGTACCGCCGCGTCCGCGACGAGGACTCCGGCTGGCTCACCTACCTCTGGACCTTCCACTACGAGAACATCCCCGAGAACCTCGAAGAGGAGATGTACCGCCTCCTCGACGCGCTCGAAGAGCGCCTCGACTACGAGCGCAACCACGAGTTCTACCTCTCGGAACCCGCCGGCATCCGCTTCGAGTTCTCCGAGGCGATGGAACACGGCTTCCAGTGCCCCGAGACGGGCGCGCAGCTCGAACCGATGGACAACGACGACCTCGTCGACGCGATGGAGCGACGCATCGAGGAGCTTCGCGACGAGCTCAACGTCGAAGTGACGGGGACGAACTGAATGGTCGTTCTCGCAACGAAGTGCTACATCGACGGTGACGCCCGCGAGCGGGCGCTCGACAGCCTCACGTCGCTCGTCGCCAACGACATCGGCGACCTCGACGTGACGTACGACATCGGCGTCCGCGACGACGGTTTCATCTCCGTGACGGTCTCCGGCGACGACGAGACGGTCGCGCGGAACGTCCTCCGCGAGGAGTGGGGCGAGGTCACGCCGCATCTGTCGGCCGGCGAGACCTACGTCGGCACCCTCGAACACTGGGACGACGACGGCTTCGTCCTCGACGCGGGCATCGAGGTGCGCATCCCGACCGAGGAACTCGGCCTCGGCCGCGGCTCCGCGACCCAGATTCGCGACCGCTTCGGCCTCGTCCAGCACATGCCGCTGACGTTCGTCTACGGCGGCGACGAGGGGCCCTCGCGGCTGGCCGACGAGCAGGTCGACCGCCTCTACGACTGGACCCGCGGGAGCGGTCGCGTCAACGTCAACAGCGCGACCCGCGGCGAGGTCCGCGCGACGGTCAACCGCGCCGGCCACGCGAAGGACATCGTGACCGTCGAGCGCCTCGGCCTGCTCGAACAGAGCATCGTCTGCCGGGACGAGACCGACCCGCCGGGGCTCCTCGCCAGCATCGGCTCGTACCTGCCGGCGGAGCTGAAGTGCGTCATCGGCCAGTAAGACGATGAACAGGCGACTCCTCGTCGGTATCGCCGCGCTCGCCCTCCTCCTCGTGACCGCCGGGTGTCTCGGCGGCACCTCCAGCGTCTCGAACGACCGGCTCGACGCCGCGCCCGACGGCGACTACGCGTGGACCGCCGAGACCGACGCGCACATCACGGTGCAGGACAACGGCCGGTTCCGCGCGGTCTACGAGGTCAACAGCTCCTCGGTCGAGCTCTACCGGTTCGACGGCTTCGGCAGTCGGACGCCGCTTTCGGTCGAGGCGGTCCGCTACCGCTACGACAACGGGACCGTCCTCAACGGGACCGAACTGAAGGCCCGCGGCGGCGACGTGACGCAGAACGACCGCATCACGAACGTCACGCTCCCCGAGGACGCCGGACGCGACGGAAAGCTCGCGTTTAGCTCGTCCTCGACGCCGAAGCGGTTCTCGCTGCCCGTCTTCGTCGAGGGGAGCTACGAGGTCGTCCTGCCCGCGGACCGCCGCGTCGACTTCCCGATATTCGGGTCGGTCCGGCCGTCGGGCTACGACACCGAAGTCGTCGACGACCGGCTTCACATCCGGTGGGACGAAGTGACCGATGGGAACGTTGTCGTGCAGTTCTACCTCCAGCGCGACCTCGGTATCTTCGCGGCCGTCGCGGCCGTCTCGGTGCTGGTCGGCGGCGCGGGGATACTCTACTACCGCCGGCAGATTCGGGCGCTCCGCGACCGCAGACAGGAACTCGGCTTGGACGTGGAAGACGACGACCGCTGACGAACGACGACCGCCGACGGACGACTGAGCCGCGGTATCGCCCGGCCGACCCGGTTCGCCGGTGTGAACGCTTTTTTGCCTCGCAGCGCGCTACCTCGGGGTATGCAAGTCGCCGTGGTCACCGTCGGGGACGAACTCCTCGCCGGCGACACCGTCAACACGAACGCCGCGTGGCTCTGCGAGGAACTGACGGCGCGAGGCGTCTCCGTCGAGCGCGTGACGACGGTCCCCGACCGCGTCGCCGACATCGCCCGCGTCGTCAACGAGTACCACGCCGAGTACGACGCCGTCGTCGTCACCGGCGGACTGGGGCCGACGCACGACGACGTGACGATGGAGAGCGTCGCGGCCGCGTTCGGGCGCTCGCTGGAGCGGCACGCCGACGCCGAGGAGTGGCTGGAGACCAACGGCGGCTACTCCGCGGCGGACCTCGTGGAGGGGACGACCGACCTCCCCGCGGGGTCGCGGATGCTCCCGAACGACGAGGGCGTCGCGCCCGGCGCGGTCGTCGGCTCGGTGTACGTGCTCCCCGGCGTCCCCGGTGAGATGAAAGCCATGTTCGCCCGCGTCGCCGACGAGTTCGCCGGCGAGCGGACCCACGTCCGGTTCGTCCACACCTCGGAGCCCGAAAGCTCGCTCATCGAGCGGTTCGAGGCCGTCCAATCGGCGTTCGACGTGACCGTCGGGAGCTACCCCGGCGACCACGTCAGAATCAAACTCGCCGGAGCCGACGAGGAGACGGTCGAATCGGCGGCCGCGTGGCTCGAAGCGCGAGTCGACCTGTACGAAGAGTAGGGTCGGCCGGCCGACGGGTCAGCGCTGGAGGTACCAGAGCCACCCGGCGGTCATGAGGATACCCACGAGAAGCACGGTCGCGGCCGTCTCCGAGGTCGGCAACACCTGCTCGCTGGCTGATAGCGGAATCATAGGTGACAGTTCCCACGTCCGGTTCTTAAACGGTGAGGTTCTGGCGACAGTTGTCGCGGCGTGAGCGTCAGCGAACCCGTGGGGGCGCGACCCAGTCGCCTCTCGCCGGCTCCCCTCTCGCCGGCTACCGCGTCGCTTTTCCCCGGGGCGCGGGTTCGTTCAGTCATGCGAATCGGTGTCGTCGTCAACCCCGTCGCGGGGATGGGCGGCCGGGTCGGCCTGAAGGGAACCGACGGGAAAGTCGCGGAGGCCAGAGCGCGCGGCGCGGAGCCGCGGTCGCCCGAGCGGGCGCGACGGGCGCTCTCTCGGCTCTTCGAGGCCGCCCCCGAGGCGGAACTGCTCGCGTGGGGCGGCGAGATGGGCGCGGCCGCCGCCCGAGACGCCGGCTTCGACCCCGAGGTGCTCGGCGAGCCGTCCGGCGACGAGACGAGCGCGGCCGACACCGTCGCCGCCGCCGAGGCGTTCGTCGACGCCGACGCGGACCTCGTGTTGTTCGTCGGCGGCGACGGCACCGCGGCGGACGTGGCCGAGGCGCTCGACGGGACCGACGTGCCGATGCTGGGCGTCCCCGCGGGCGTGAAAGTCTACTCCTCCGTGTTCGCCGTCTCGCCCGAGGACGCCGCCCACGTCGTCACCTCGTTCGAGCGGACCGAGGCCCGCGAGGTCATGGACATCGACGAGGACGACTACCGCGACGGCGAGGTCAGGCCGGAGCTTCGGGCGGTCGCGCACGTCCCCGTCGCGGAGGACCTCCAGTCGTCGAAACAGACCGGCGGCGGCACCGTCGAGTCGCTCGCCGCGGGCGTCGCTGACGACATCCGCTCGACCGAAGGCGTCACCTACGTCCTCGGTCCCGGAAGCACCGTCGGCGCGGTGAAAGCCGAGTTGGGAATCGACGGCTCGCCGCTCGGCGTCGACGTCTACCGCGACGGCGAGGTGCTCGCCCGCGACGCGACGGAGGCCGAGATTCTGGCGAACCTCGGCGCGGAGAACGTCATCGTCGTCACGCCCATCGGCGGGCAGGGATTCGTCTTCGGTCGCGGCAACCCCCAACTCTCGCCGGCCGTGATTCGACGCTGTGACGTGTCGGTCGTCGCCTCGCGGTCGAAACTCGACGGGATTCCCGTCCTCCGGGTCGACACCGACGACCCCGACCTCGACGCGGACCTCCGCGGGTGGACGAAAGTCCGCGTGGGTCGCGTCGAGCGCCGGATGATGAAAATCGAGTGAGCGGCGCACGTCGGATGCGGCCGACTCGGCGCAACGCGCCACCACAGAAAAATCGAGGAGAGGCCGCTCCAGTCGGCCGTCTCGTCAGTCGTCCGCCGGTGCCTGTTGTTTCGTGATGTACTCGACGATTTCGTCCGTTTCGGCCTTGAACCCGTCGAGGTCGGTCTCGTTCCCGTGGAGCACCGTCGAGAAGTACTTCGTGTCGGCGGCGAGGTTGACTGCCTCCCTGAGTTCCTCGTCCGTGACGCCGCTCAACCGCGCTTCCTCGGTGTGGAAGTAGATACAGTACGGACAGTTAACCGCGGCCGCGACGCCGACGCCGATGAGCGCCTTCTCCCGCCCGGACAGTTCGGTGTCTTCTCCCAGATTGAGGTCGCGGAAGAGCCCCCAACTGTGTTCGCTCGCCGGTTCTGCCAAGTCCTCCATCCAACTCGGGACCTGACCGAGCATTCCCTCCATCTCTTGTCGTGTGGCTTTCGATACCATCTCTCTTCCCGTACCTCCGCAGTCCCGTCGCTATGGAGGCGCTTATTACGAGGTTCCGGAGCAGTAAAGTTATGAACAGTCTGGAAAATTATAATCTGCCCGTGTCGACGACGTTCCGGGGAAATTCGGGGTTAATACGCCGGTGCACGGGACGGTCAGCCATTTCCATCCCGGCCGCTCGACGTAGATGATTTAATATTCGGAATCGTGTGCAATGGGAACCACTACCCATTATTCACACGGGGTGTAATATAGTGAGATTTAAGGTCATTGGATGGGTTCTGACTGGCATGGAAACCCGGAAAGTCCAGCGTCTCGGTCCCTCCACGCTGGCGATGACGCTTCCAGCGGAGTGGGCCAAGGAACACAACGTCGAGAAGGGCGACGAGGTGACGATTCGAACGAGCGGCAAGGGAACGCTGACGGTTCTCCCCGAATCGGTCAACACCGAAGATTCGAAGGCGACGATTCGCGCCGACAGTCTGAACGCGGAGGCGCTCGAACGCGCCATCGTGGCGCAGTACGTCCTCGGGCGACGCGTCATCCACATCGAGAAAAGCGAGGGCGCGCTCGACTCGGACCACATCAACGCCGTCTACAAAGCCGAGACCCAGCTCATGGGCCTCGGCGTCATCGAGGAGACCCCCGAGCGAATCGCGATTCGCTGTTCGGTCGATGCGGAGGACTTCACCCTCAACAACCTGCTCGAACGCCTCGAAAACACGGGCAGCACGATGCGCGGCGAGGCCGTCAAGGCGCTCGCCCACGGCAACCCCGACCTCGCCCAGCGGGCGCTCAACCGCGAGCGGCAGGCGAACAAGATTTTCGTCCTCCTGCTCCGGCTCATCTTCACGTCCTACCAGAACCCCAACCTCGCGCGGGCGGTCGGCCTCGATTCGGGCTTCCCGCTCATCGGCTACCGCTCGGTGGCGAAGAACCTCGAACTGACCGCCGACAACGCCGAGGACATCGCCAACATCGTCATGGACGCCGAGGGCCACACCATCGACGTCGACCAGTCGACGATGCGGCGCATCCGCGAGTTCACGGACCACGTCGACGAGATTACGACGACCGCGGTGCGGGCCGTCGTCGAGCGCGACTACGACCTCACAATCGAGTGCCGAGAGCTGTTCCGCGAGATTAGCGACCGCGAGCGCGACATCCTCAACGACCTCCCGGAGATGGAAAACCAGAAGCTCCTCCAGATTCGCGAGGTGCTGGTGAGCCTCCAGCAGACCGCGCAGTACGCGATGCGGAACGCCGAAATCGCGTCGAACCTCGCGCTCAACGAGGAGTCGGACCACGTCACGATAGACTGAGGCTGCGGAACCGAAGTCGGGAGAGAAGGCGGGTCGCGGTCGGCGCGCCGTCGTACCGCCGCGCTCAGTCGGCGATGACTTCCATCGCCTCGCCGTTTTCGGTCTCGGACGACTCTTTTTCGCCCGTCAGCGGGTTCCGACTGGCGATGCGGCAGTCGAACCCGGGATGCTCGCCGAAGTGCCGGAGTATCATGTGGCGGCGCGACCCGGTGATGCCGGTGCGACCGATGTCCTCGGCGGTGAAGCGCTCGGGCAGGCGGTCGTACAGGCGGCGCAGCTCGTCGAAACTGGTGAACACCTTCGCGTTGCCGGTGGAGTCCGCGCCGCGGCGGGAGACGACGTAGCTCCCGTCCCGGCGATACTCGCCGGCCGTGCGGAAGAACTCCCGTTTCTCGGTCAGCGCCGAGCCGATGGCCTCCTGCAAGTCGGCGGCGGCGTCTCGGGACAGTTCACAGGACTGGTCGCCAAAGGAGACGACGATGGTTTCGTCGTCGCTCTCGACGGACACAGGGTTCTCATTACGGGAGAAGAACTCGATCAGGAGCGTGGGTACTCCGTGTCATATCATCGACTATCGTAGCCGAGGGTAAAGAGTTATCGGCTGAGTCAGGATTCACCGACGATTCTTCGATAGACGCCGGCGGTCGAACGGCCTCCGACGCCGCGTCTGACGCGGGACTGTTACAGGAGGCCGTCGTCGGTGGTCGTGGTCCCGTCGTCCGACGAGGGCGTCGTCGCGGTCGTCGTCGCTGTCGAAGTCGTGGTTGCTGTCGAAGTCGCGGTTGCCGTCGAAGTCGCGGTCTCGGACTCGGCCGTCTCGGTTGTCTCGGCCGTCTCCGTCGCCGTGGGTTCGTCCGTCGTCTCGCTTCCGTCAGACGCCGCCTTGTTCCCGAAGATGTCCGTCTCGAACGTCTTCTCGTAGGTCAGCGGGTCGAGGGGGACGCGAAGCGTCGTGCCGCCGGCGTCGAGGTTCGCGTAGAAGTCGATGCGCAGGTCGGTCGTCTGGTCGCGTTCGAGATGCGTGACCCACCACTCGTCGAGCCTGTCGTTCTGGATGTGGGTCGTCGCCTCGATGGTCTCCGTCGACCGCGGAGGGATGACGTACTCGGAGTTCGTGGTCCCCTCGCCCACGGCCACGTCGTTCATGGAGATGTCGTAGCCGAGTTCGGAGACCGCAATCGGGTACGGCTTGGGGTTGTGGACGACGAACGTGAGTTCGAGCGCCGTGCGCTCGTCCGTGGATTCGCCCCACTCGGCTCTCGTCTCGTTGACGTACAACACGGGGTCGGAGACGACCGGCGACTCCGCGTTTATCTCGCGGGTCTCCGTGGAGTTGAACGCCGACAGGAGGTCGGTGTCGATGCTCCGGGTAATCTCGGGCGCTTCGAAGGTCCGGCCGAGCGTCTCCGAGGAGACGGTGGCGTTCACGGCGAGGTCGGTGTGCTCGCCGTTCTGGACGTGCGAGACCCACCACTCGGGGATGCGCTCGTTTTCGAGCGTCGTCCGAAGCGGGACTGCCGTGGTCCCCTGCCCGACAGAGACGCCTTCCTTCTCGCCGGTCGCCATCCGAATCCCGTTCATCTCGACGCCGTAGTCGACGGCGAGCCCGGAGAGGTTCGCTGAAAGCGGGTTCGGGTTCGAGACGTACAGGTCGGTCTCGATGACCGTCGCCGTCTCGTTGACGCCGCCGAACCGGTTGTCGACTCGGTCGACGCTCGGCGCGCCGATTATTCCGGCCGCGAACGCCGCGCCGACGACGGCCGCGACGAGCACCAGCGCGACGAGCGCGATACGGAGTTTACCGCCGAACAGCGCGGATGTCAGTCCCATCTTGTGGACACACGAGACTGGTGGTACATATGTCGAACGGCCGAGCGCGACGGCGGTTCGCGGGACCGTCCCGCACGCCTCGACCCCGACACGTCGCCCCACGGCAGGCGGTGTCGAATGAACTAAGTGCGCACCCGCGAAGGTCGGAAACATGGAAACCAAGACGGTGCAATCCGACAAGTCCATCGGCTTTGCGGCGTTGTTCGGCGTACTCACGCTCGTCGGCGCAGGGCTGATGGTCGCCGGACCGGACCAGTTGACGAAGGCGCTCGGGTTCATGGTCGCGATTATCGCGGCCTCGCTGGCGGTCTGCGGCGCGCACCTGTTCCAGTAACGTTGAGTATCAACGCTGAGGAACACGGGTAACCGTTAATAACGCCCATTCCCTAGACGGTCCGAGGATGACTGAGTACACCGACGAGGAACAACGCATTCTCGCCTATCTCCGCGACAGCGTCAGCCGCGGCGAGGGCTACTTCCGGGCGAAGAACATCGCCGAAGCCATCGGTCTCACCGCGAAGCAGGTCGGGTCCCGTCTGCCGCGGCTGGCCGAGAAGTCCGAAGACGTCGAAATCGAGAAGTGGGGACGCGCCCGCTCGACGACGTGGCGCGTCACCCGAAGCTGAGGCGATTCCACGGATTTTTACTGTGGAGGTGTGATGGTATCTCATGACCGTCCGCGTGAAACGAACGTTCGAGTTCGACGCTCCCGGCGAGCGCGTCTGGGAGTTCATCGCCGACCCGGCCAAGCGAGCGGGGGCTATCAGCGTCGTCGACCGCTTCGACGTGTCCGACGACGGCCGCCACGCGACGTGGTATCTCGAACTCCCGATTCCGCTCGTCCGTTCGACGGTGACAGTCGAGACGGAAGACATCGAAGTCGACGAGCCGACCCACGTCAAGTTCGTCGGTAAGTCGCGGGTGATGCGGGTGACGGGCGAACACACTATCGAGGAACACGACGGCGGCAGCCGCCTCGTCAACGAGTTCACCGTCGACGGCCGACTGCCGGGCGTCGAGGCGTTCTTCGAGCGCAACCTCGACCGCGAACTCGACAACCTCGAAACGGAGCTCCGACGCGAGTTCGAAGCGACCGCGTAACGCCGGCGACGACCGTCGACGCTCGGTGAGACAGGGCGAGAAACCGCGAGAGCCGTGCGCTCACGGGGTATGAGAACGGCTGTTGCGGTGGCTTTATACATCGTGGCTCCTAAGCGAAAGTCGCCGACGCAATAGGCGCTTTTCTCGCCAGTCGTCGGCGACTCCACATCCGCCGCACCCGCCGCAACGTTTCGGGGTCCGTTGCGGCATCCGAAACGACGTGGCCACGTCGTTTCCCGCCCCCAAGCCCGGTGGGGGCAACTCCCCTCGTCTCACTTCGCCAACTGGTGACGCGAGATTCGGCGGGAGGCGCATTCGCCTCCGCCTTTTGACGACCGCTTCGCTCCGAGCCACGGCGTCGCCGCGCCTCGGCGGCGACCCCCCGACCGCCCGACAGTCCGAGAGCGCACGCTTCTTTCCCCCGGCCCTCGTGGAGCCACCATGACCGAGACGATTCGAGGCGACGTGCTGCACGCCATTCCACCGGACGAACTCGACGACGAGGACCTGTCGCCCGAACTCCGGGCGCTGGCCGACTCGCGTCACGTACTCGTCGTTCGGAAGGGCGGCCATCCCTCGATGCTCGACCTCGTCTGGGCGTTCGTCCGCCGCGACCCAATCGAGGCCGTGACCGTCGTGACCGACCGCCCCGCCGAGGAGGATGAGGAAGTGGCGCTGACCGTCGAGGAGACGGGGATGCCCGGCGTCTACGTCGCGGCCGGCGCTCACGGGGAGGCTGAATCGACCGACGGACACTGAAAACAGCGGACGGAAAAAGCAGGACTGCTGCGGGGCCGTGACGCGGTGACCGGCCGGACGACTTCAGTCGTCTTGCTTGGTCTTGATGTCCGCCGAGAGGCCCTGTGCCATGCGAATCTCTTTGGAGTTGTTGAGCGTCCACGCGGTGCGCTCGGTGACGGCCTCGATGATTTCGCGGGCCGAGGGGTAGCCGTTGCCGGACTTCTTCACGCCGCCGAACGGGAGGTGGACCTCCGCGCCGATACACGGGAGGTTGCCGTAGGCGAGGCCGACCTCGGCGTGGTCGCGGAAGTAGTTTATCTGGCGGTAGTCCTCGGAGATGACGGCACCGGCCAACCCGTAGTCGGTGTCGTTCTGAATCTCGACTGCATCCTCGATGTCGCCGGAGTACTTCAGCAGGGCGACGTGGGGGCCGAACACCTCCTCGTGGGTGCAGCGGAGGTCGTCGTGGGGGTCGGCCTCGTAGACGAACGGCCCGACCCAGTGGCCGTCTTCGTGGCCCTCGGGAATCTCGTCGGCGTCGAGTTCGGTGCGGTCGACGAGGACGTTCACGCCCTCCGTCTCCGCGAGTTCGTTGTAGTTCGTGACCTTCTCCTTGTGGCCCTCCTCGATGAGGGGGCCCATGAACGTGTCCTCGCGGAGCGGGTCGCCCACGGAGACGTTCTTCGCGTTCTCGACGAAGCGCTCCTTGAACTCGTCGTACACGTCCTCGTGGACGACGATGCGCTCGGAGGAGACACAGCGCTGGCCGGTGGTCTTGAACGACGACATCGTCGCGGAGTGGACCGCGATGTCGAGGTCCGCCTTCTCCGTGATGACGATGTTGTTCTTGCCGCCCATCTCGCACGCGGCGAGTTTGCCGGGCTGTTGGGCGACCTTGCTCGCGACCTCGTGGCCGACCTCGGCGGAGCCCGTGAACAGCACGGAGTCGACGCGCTCGTCGTCGACGATGCTCGCGCCGGCGTCACCGAAGCCCTGTACCATGTTGAACACGCCGTCGGGGATGCCGGCGTCCTCGAACATCTCGGCGATAATCTGCCCGCACCACGGCGTCTGCTCGGCGGGCTTCCAGACGACGGTGTTGCCCTCGACGAGCGCGACGGCCATGTGCCAGAAGGGGATGGCGACGGGGAAGTTCCACGGGGTGATACAGCCGACGACGCCGCGGGGCTTGCGGCGCATGTAGGCGTCCTTCGCGGGAATCTCGGAGGGGACCACGTCGCCTTTGGGGTGGCGGGCGTCGCCCGCGGCCCACTCGACCATGTGGTACGCCTCGATGACGTCGGCGCGGCCCTCGGAAATCTCTTTGCCGCACTCTTTGGTGACGATTTCCGCGAGTTCCTCCGTGCGGTCGCGCAGTTCGTGGTAGATGTCCCAGAGGTACTCCGCGCGGTCGATGTGGGAGAGTTCGCGCCACTCCTCGTACGCCTCGTCGGCCGCGGCGGCCGCCGCGTCGATGTCCTCGGGCGTGCCGCGTCGGAACGTCCCCAGCGACTCGCCCGTCGCGGGGTTCGCGCTCTCGAACGTCTCGTCGCCGGTGCCGTCCGTCCACTCGCCGTCGATGTAGTGCTGATATTCGTCCTGCGCCATATGACTCTAGACTCACAACTAGGATTAATAACCCCGGACCCTCCCATGGAAGGGGCGCGCCCGAACCGACGCATCACCGCGACGCCGAGTGACCACAGATAACATCTTACGTAACGACGTATTACCCGGTGTATGAGCGAGCGCACGGCAGGTGAAGGCACGCGCCTTACGCTCGACCTGTGGCATCCGAACTGCTGGGCGATAGAATCGACGAGCGAATACGACGGCGGCATCCTCGCACACGCCATCTACGACGCTCCCGCCGCGGGCGTCGAGCGGTCGAACGGGCTGTTCACCGCCTACGGCGAGTCGCTCGACGAGGTCGAGACGCTCCTCGACGCCATCGCCGACTCGGAGCTCACGGGCGAGGTGTTGGAACTGCAAGAGCGGTTCGACTCCCGCGGGAAGCACGTCGCGCCCGGCCCGGTCGCCCGCGAGTTCTTCTTGGAGTACGACCCGAGCGACATGATGTGTCCGGAGCTGCTCAAGCAGGGCTTCGTCCACAGCGCCCCCACGCAGATAGAAAACGGCCGCGAGCGGTGGGAAGTCTGGTTCGCCGGCGCGCGCGAGGAGATACAGCCCCGCATCGAGACCGTCATGGACGAGACCGGCGCGGAGATTCGCGTCGCCTCCATCTCCACGTCTGAGGGCGCGGAACCGGAGCGCAGTCGGCGGCTCGACACGCTCACCCGGAGTCAGCGGGAGGCGTTCGAACTCGCGCGCGAAGAAGGCTACTACCGCTGGCCTCGCGAGGTGTCGACCCGCGAACTCGCCGCCGAGATGGACATCTCGAAGACGACGCTGCTCGAACACCTGCGCAAAGCGGAGTCGAAACTGCTCGACCCGCAGTAGCGCGGGACGATTGGGTGTCCGTCCCGGCTCAGATACCGGCGACGGCGCGGAGCGCGAACAGCGCGTTCGACTTCCGCTCGCGGACGCGCCGGTAGAAGTAGGAGAACCATTTGTCCCCGTAGGGGACGTACTGCCACGTCTCGATGCCGGCGTCCGCGAGGTCGCGCTGACCGTCCTCGCGCACGCCCATGAGCATCTGCACCTCGTAGGGCGTCCCGTACTGTTCGTGGAGGCGGCGGGCGTGCGCAATCATGTGCGGGTCGTGGCTGCCGACCGCGATGCCGTCGTCGAACTCGGTGAACATCTGTTCGAGGAGGTCCCTGTACACCTCGTCCACCTTCGACTTCTCCTTGTACGCGATGGACGCCGGCTCGTTGTACGCGCCCTTGACGAGGCGGACCTTGCCGGGGACCTCCGCGAGACGTTCGAGGTCGTCGCGCGTGCGTTTCAGGTTCGCCTGCACGCAGACGCCGACGTTCCCGCCCGTCCGGTGGCCCAAGTCGTCGACGGCGTCGAGGGTCACGTCGGTCGTCTCGTGGTCCTCCATGTCGACCCAGACGAACACGCCTTCGGCGTCCGCGGCGTCGACGATGCGGTCGAGGTTCTCCCGGAACGCGCGGTCGCTGATGTCGAGACCGATCTGCGAAGGCTTCACCGAGACGCAGCCATCGAGGTCCGTCGCGCCCAGTTGGCGGACGAGGTCGACGTACGCGTCGGCGTCGGCGTCGGCGGCCGTCCGGTCGGTGTAGTGCTCGCCGAGCAGGTTCAGTATCCCCGCGATGCCGTCGCGGTTCAGCGACTCGACGTGCGAGACCGCTCCGTCGGCCGTCTCGCCCGCCACGAAGTTGTTCGCGATGGGGGGTATCACGACCCGCTATTGTGAGACACGTACCCTAAAGAGAGACCCTACCAAATCATTCTGAAAAATATTCCTGAAATAATCACGGAACGCTCGTTTCGTCCGACGGGGTCCGGGGTCCCGACCATGGGCGGTCACAGGTATATTTACGATAGCTGGAGAGCATTGCTTGTTATGTCACCACACGACATGGACCGCAGAACGCTGCTGAAGCTGTCGGGGCTCTCGCTCGTCGGGGCGACCGCCGGCTGTCTCGAAGGGGAAGAAGAGACCCCCGCGGCAACGACCACCGAGGAAAGCGGCGGCGGCGGTGGCGGCGGCGACGACGAGACGACCACCACGGCCTCCGAGGAAAGCGGCGGCGACGAATCGTCGTACACCATCGGGATGGTCGACTCGCTCACCGGGTCGCTCGCGCCGTACGGCGAGCGCAACACTCGCGGCCGCGAACTCGCGCTCGCGGCCATCAACGAGGTCGGTATCGGCTCCGAAGGGGCGTCGCTGAACATCTCCGTCGAGGACGACGAGAGTACGAACCAAGGCGGAGTCAACGGCGCACAGGTGCTCGTCAACCAAGACGGCGTCCCGCTTCTCATCGGCTCCGTGGGCTCCGGCGTCTCCATCGCCATCCACGACAGCGTCACGAGAGACGCCGGCGTCGTCCAAATCAGCCAGAACAGCACGAGTCCCGAACTCACGACGCGGCCGGAGCTGCTTCGGATGAGCCCCTCCGGTTCCGCGAAGGGACAGGCGCTCGCCAGCCTCGTCAACGACGACGGCCACGACACGGTCGCCGTCACGTGGATCAACAACGACTACGGGACGGGGCTGTCCGAGGTGTTCGCCGAGACGTTCGAGTCCGAGTTCGACGGCACCGTCGCCTACAACGAACCGCACGACCAGGGTCAGTCGTCGTACAGCGGCGTCCTCACCGAGATGGCATCGACCGACGCCTCGGCGTGGATTTTCCTCACGTACGCGAACGAGTACACGGTCATGGTCAACGAGGGCTTCGACCAGGGCTACAACACGTCCGTGGACTACTACGGCGCGGAGTCCACCGTCGCCGACTCCATCATCGAAAACACGCCCGAAGGCAGCATGGACGGGATGACGGGCATCACCGAGAGCGCCCCGCAGGACCAGGAGAACTACCAGAACTTCGTCGCCGCGTTCGAGGAGAACTACGACGGGACGCCGACGGTCTGGTCGGCGTACGCCTACGACGCCGTGACGGTCGCGGCCATCGCCATCGAGGCGGCAGACGAGTTCACCGGCGAGGCGCTCGCGTCGGTCGTCCGCGACGTGACCCGCCCCGAGGGCGAGGAGGTCTTCAACTTCGAGGAGGCCGCGGCCGTCCTCCGCGACGGCGGTTCGCCGGGCGACATCAACTATCAGGGCGTCAGCGGCCCGGTCGACCTCGACGAGAACGGCGACCCGCCGGGCTACTACCAGATTTACAGCGTCGAGGACCACGAGTACGTCTTCGGTGACTACATCACGAGCTAACTATGCACGCACGGAACGGACGGCGAACGACCCTCGGGAGGGCCCCGGAGCCGTGATACCGCTCCAAATCAGCCCCTTCCAGTACGTCGCCAACGGCGTGGTGTTTTCGAGCATCATCGTCCTCGCGGCCATCGGGCTGTCGCTCGTGTACAGCATCGCGGACTTCGCGAACTTCGCCCACGGCGACCTCATGACCGTGGGGGCGTTCTCCGCGCTGTTCTCGGTCGGCTTCTTCCGACCGATGCTGGGCGACGCGGGCGTGTTCGGCCTGCCGCTTTGGTTCTTCCTCGCGCTCGCGTTCGGCATGGGGGCGGCGGCGGTCATCGCCGTCCTCACCAACCGCGTCGTCTACCGCCCGGTGAAGGACAGCGGCTCCATCGGGCTTCTCATCTCCAGCATCGGCGTCGCACTCGTCTATCGCGCGCTCGTCTTCCTGTCGTTCGGAACCGAGCCCGAGCGCTACGGCGTGTCCCGACAGGGCCCGATTCCGTGGGTCCGCGAGACGCTCGGCATCGCGGTCACGCCGCGCAACCTCGTCGTCGTGGCGCTCACCGTCGTCCTCGTGACGGCGTTGCACCTGACGCTGACGCGGACGACGCTCGGTCGGAAGATGCGCGCGACCGCCGACAACGCGGACCTCGCGCGGGTCAGCGGGATTCGGACCGGCGAGGTCATCTTCGCCATGTGGCTCATCGGCGGCGCGCTCGCCGCGGCCGGCGGCGTCTTCCTCGGACTGGAGGAACTCGTCCGCCCGCGGATGGGCTTCGACATCCTGCTTATCGTCTTCGCCGCGGTCATCCTCGGCGGCATCGGCTCCGTCTACGGCGCGATGCTCGGTGGCCTCGTCATCGGGATGGTCCACGAGCTCGTTCCGCTGTTCTACCAGTGGGGCATCATCCCGGTCAGGTCGCGGTACGCCGCGGCCGTCGCGTTCGTCATCATGGTCGCTATCTTGCTCGTTCGCCCGAGCGGAATCGCGGGTGATAACGGATGAGCGCCGTCACCTCGTGGGTGACCGAGACGCTCGTCCGCGACGCGACCGAGCGGCGCATCTTCGCGGTGCTCGGACTCATCACCGTGTTGCTCGTCGTCGGCGTCCTCACCGGCGTCGTCGGACTGCGCTTCCTCCTGTTCCAAATCGCGCTCGTCGGGATGTACGCCCTGCTGTCGCTCGGACTCAACGTCCAGTGGGGCTACGCCGGACTCATCAACTTCTCCGTCGCCGCCTTCTGGGGAATCGGCGCGTACTGCGCCGCGCTGTTGACCGCGCCGAACTCCCCGCTCGGACTCGGACTCCACCCGGTGTTCGGGTTCCTCGGGGCAATCGTCGTGAGCGCGCTCATCGCGGTGCTCATCGGCATCCCGACGCTCCGCCTGCGCGAGGACTACCTCGCCATCGCCAGTCTCGGACTCGCCGAGGTCATCCGCACCATCATCCTCAACGAAGACCAGTGGACCGCCGGGTCGAGAGGTATCAGCGGCATCCCGAACCTCCTGTCGTGGCTCCCGCTGACCGACTCCGCGACGACGGCCGCCGTCGTGGTCGTCCTCATCGCCGTCGTCTACCTGTTCCTCCGGCGCGTCCACCGGTCGCCGTGGGGGCGCGTCCTCCGGACCATCCGGTCCGACGAGGACCTCGCGAAGGCGCTCGGGAAGAACACCTACCGGTTCAAGATGCAGGCGTTCGTCCTCGGCTCGGTCATCATGGCCGTCGCCGGGGCGTTCTACGCCCACCTGAACCTCTACATCGACCCCTCCGACCTCGTTCCCCTGACGACGTTCTACATCTGGATCGCCGTCATCCTCGGCGGGACCGGGTCGAACCGCGGGGCGGTCGTCGGCGCGGCCGTCGTCATCGCCATCCGCGAGGGGACCCGCTTCCTCAACGACATCGGGTTCATCCAGACGCTCGGAGTCGACTTGGCCCCGCTCCGACTGCTGTTCGTCGGCGGGCTCATCATCCTCATCATGCGGTTCCGGCAGGACGGGCTCCTGCCGCCGAAGGACGAACTCATCTGGCCGGCGGCGCGCGACGGAAGCGGTGCCGGCGGCGCGTCTCCCTCCGGTGCCGCCTCCGACGGCGGGACCGCCTCGAACGGGGGTGACGACCGATGAACGACGACGCGTACGAGGGCGCGCGCCTCGACAAGGACGACGTCGTCCTGAAGACGACCGGCTTGGAGAAGGCGTTCGGCGGCCTCGTCGCCACCGACGACGTCTCCATCGAGGTCGAACGCGGGACCATCACCGGGATGATTGGACCGAACGGCGCGGGCAAGTCCACGCTGTTCAACCTCATCTCCGGCTTCTACGAGAACGACGCCGGCCACGTCACCGTCAACGGCGAGGACGTGACCGACCTCGAACCGCACGAGCGCGCCCGAAAGGGACTCGTTCGGACCTTCCAGACGCCCCGGCGGCTGGAGGGGATGTCCGTCCGCGAAGCGATGCTCGTCGGTCCCGGCCCGCAGAAAGGCGAGTCGATTTTCTCGCTTTTCTTCTCCGGCTCCGACGTGACAGAAGAGGAGCGGGCGAACATCGAACAGACGCGCGAGCTGCTCGAACGGTTCGAAATCGGGCATCTCATCGACCAGCCGTCGACCGACCTCTCCGGCGGGCAGATGAAGCTCGTCGAGCTCGCGCGGGCGTTCACGACGAACCCCGACATCCTGCTTTTGGACGAGCCGGTCGCTGGCGTCAATCCGACGCTCGCGAACGACATCAAACGGTTCATCCGCGAACTCAACAAGGAGGGACAGACCTTCCTCATCATCGAACACGACATGCCGTTTATCATGGACCTCGCAGACCCCATCATCGTTCTCGACCAAGGGAAGGTGCTCATGGAGGGCTCGCCGGACGAAGTCCGCTCCGACGACCGCGTCATCGAGGCGTACCTCGGGGGGGCCGGCCCGTGACCGAGCGCGCCCTCGACGTCAGCGGCGTCGACAGCGGCTACGGCGAGGTGCAGGTGCTCCGCGACCTGACGCTCCACCTCGAATCGGACGAAATCGTCTGCATCATCGGACCGAACGGCGCGGGGAAGTCGACCGTCCTCAAGACGGTGTTCGGCCTCCTCAAGCCGTGGACCGGCTCGGTCGAACTGAGTGGGCGAGATATCACCGGCGAGGAGCCGGAGGACCTCGTCCGCGTCGGGATGGGCTACGTCCCGCAGGTGGACAACGTCTTTTCCTCGCTCACCATCGACGAGAACCTCAGGATGGGCGGGGTCGCCCGCTCGGAGGGCTTGCAGGCGCGAATCGACGAACTGTACGACCAGTTCTCGATTCTCGACGAGAAGCGCTCTGCGAAGGCCCGGACGCTCTCGGGCGGCCAGCGGCAGGTGCTCGCGTTCGCCCGCGCGCTCGTGATGGAGCCCGAAGTGCTCCTCATCGACGAGCCGTCGGCGGGCCTCGCGCCCAACATCGTCCAGTCGGTGTTCGAGGACGTGAAGAAGGTGAACGAACTCGGGACGGCGGTCCTGATGGTCGAGCAGAACGCCCGCGAGGGGCTCGGCATCTCCGACCGCGGCTACGTCCTCGACCAGGGGACAGTCGCCTACGAGGGCGACGCCGACGGCCTCCTCGACGACCCCGAAGTCTCGCGGCTCTACATGGGCGGCGCGGACTACGAGGGCGTCGAGGGCGAGTAACGCGCGACTCGCCCCGCGTTCGCGGCTTTTTCCGACCGCGTGCTACGCCGCGTGCTTTTCGATTTCGCCTTTGAGCGACGCGGCGTCGAAGTCGTGGTCGGGCCGGATGTTGACGAAGTCGAGGAAGTCGACGGCGTCCAACAGCGCGTCCGCGTCGTAGGAGTCGAGCGCCGCGGTGACGGCCTTCTTGGGACCGACGAGCGGTTCGAGTGCGGCCAGCCCGCAGGCGAGGTCGTACGCGCGGGCGTCGCGCATCCCCTCGTCGTTGACGTTCGTCGCGTCGATGAAGTAGATGCCGTCCTCGCGGACGAGGACGTTCTCGGCTCTGAGGTCGCCGTGAGCGAGGTGGTTGTCGTGCATCGCCGCGAGCGCCGCGAACAGTTCGGGGGCGAGCCGTTCGACCTCCGCTCGCGGGGCGGTGTCGAGGGTGTGGAAGTTCGGCAGGTATTCGAGGACGAGCACGCCGAGACCGTCCACCTCGAACGCCTCGACCGGCGCGGGCGCTTGCAGGCCGATGTCGCGGAGTCGCTTCGTCGCTTCGAGTTCGTGTTCGGCCATCTCCAGCGGCGTCCCGAAATGCCCGAAAAAGCCCTCCGTCCCGCTGGAGAACGCGCCGAGGTTTCGCCCGGTGGTGAAGACGGCGTGGACGAGCGAGTTCTGTTTGGAGATGACCTTCACGAACCACTCGTCGTCGACGACCATCGGGGTCGAAAGCCAGTTGTCCGCCTCGAGAAATCGGATGTGGAGGGTGTCGCGGTCGTATCGCCGGGCGAGTTCGC
Organism: Haloferax sp. Atlit-48N; assembly: GCF_003383015.2. NCBI lineage: Archaea > Methanobacteriati > Methanobacteriota > Halobacteria > Halobacteriales > Haloferacaceae > Haloferax > Haloferax sp. Atlit-48N. Next base: position 1,112,188 of record NZ_CP137689.1, read on the forward strand.
GGGCGACCGTCTCCAGACGCGGCCACCCGAGGCGGCCGCGGACGAGCCGACGGAGGTCCATGCACCCCCGTAAGACGAGGGGCGGCTTAACCTCGTGGGCCTACGACGATTCCTGTCGGACCGTCAACACGGGCGCGTCGGAGCCGCGGACGACGCGCTCGGCGACGCTCCCGATGAGGTAGCGGTCGATGCCGCTGCGGCCGTGAGTTCCCATCACGACGAGGTCCACCTCCCGTTCGTCGGCGTGGCGGATAATCTCGCTCGCGGGCGTGCCCTCCGTGACGACGGTCTCGACCTCGACGCCGGCCTCGCGGGCCGCCTGAGCGACGCGGTCTAGCACCTGCTCGCCGCTTTCGAGGAGCGCCTCGCGGACCCGTTCGAGCGAGAGCGCGGGCGCGGCGTAGCCGACCTCGCGCACGTCCGCGACGTAGAGCGCCACGAGCGTCGCGTCGTAGGTGCGGGCGTGTTCGATGGCGTGGTCCAACGCGGCGTCCGCGCAGTCGCTGCCGTCGGTCGGAAAGAGGATGTGGGAGTACATACGAGAACGTCGGGCCGCGGCGCAAAAAGACCCGGATGCCTATTCCCACGCGATGGGAGTACCCGACGTGGGCTGCCGCCTTCGCCGGCCGCGACGCATATCTTTCATGGTTGTTCGATTAGTTTATGTCCGGCACGGCGATAGTTGGTCGCATGGACTTCGACATCCCGGCCGAACACCGGATGATTCGGGACACCGTCCGCGAGTTCTGCGAGGAAGAAATCGCGCCCATCGCGCAGGACATCGAGGACGAACACCGGTTCCCCGCGGAGATATTCGACCAGTTGGCCGAGTTGGACGTGATGGGCGTCCCCATCGACGAGGCGTACGGCGGCCTCGGCGGCGACCAGTTGATGTACGCGCTCGTCGTGGAGGAACTCGGTCGCGTCTCGGGCGGCATCGGCCTGTCGTACGCCGCCCACGTCAGCCTCGCGTCGAAGCCTATCGAACTGTTCGGCACCGACGAGCAGAAGGAACGCTGGCTTACGCCGCTGGCGACCGGCGAGCACCTCGGCGGCTGGGCGCTCACCGAGCCCGGGTCCGGGAGCGACGCCAGCGACATGGACACGGTCGCAGAGCGGGACGACGACGGCTACGTCATCGACGGCACGAAGCAGTTCATCACGAACGCGAACGTCGCCGGCTCGGTCCTCGTGAAGGCCGTCACGGACCCCGGCGCGGGCTACGACGGCATCTCGACGTTCATCGTCGACCCCGAGAACGACGACGGCTTCGAGGTAACGACCGAGTGGGACAAGATGGGGCTCAACTCCTCGCCGACCTGCGAGCTCTCCTTCGACGACTGTTGGGTGCCCGAAGACCGCCTCCTCGGCGAGGAGGGCGACGGCTGGAAGCAGACGATGAAGACGCTCGACGGCGGCCGCATCTCCATCGCGGCGCTCTCGGTCGGGCTGGCCGAGGGCGCGTACGGCCACGCCAAATCGTACGCCCAAGAGCGCGAGCAGTTCGACCGGCCGATTTCGAAGTTCGACGCCGTCCGCGACAAACTCGTCTCGATGCACCGCAAGACCGAGCGCGCGCGACTCCTCACCCACAAGGCCGCGACGCGGTACGACGCCGGAAAGCGGGTCAGCCGAGAGTCCGCGCTGGCGAAACTCGACGCCTCGGAGGCCGCCCGCGAGGTCGCAGAAGACGCGGTGCAGGTGCTCGGCGGCTACGGCTACACGACCGATTTCGCCCCTCAGCGGTTCTACCGCGACGCGAAGCTCATGGAAATCGGCGAGGGGACGAGCGAGATTCAACACCTCATCATCGGCCGCGAACTCGGCCTCTGAGCGGCCGTCGAAGCCGGCGGTGACTCACTCCGACTCGGCCATCGCCGACAGCCGAGCGACGTAGGAGAAACTGCGGACGTGGTCCTCTTCTGTCGGCGCGTCCTCGAAGTCGGCGGGGACGGTAAAGGAGACGACGCGCTCGCGAATCGTGTCGTGCGGCTCGTCGCCTATCCAGCCGATATCGCGGTAGTACGACGCCATCTCCAGCGCGCCGCGACCGCCGAGTCGCTCGACGAGGTGGACACACCAGTCGAGCAGCACGCGCTCGGCCCGCGGCGTCCGCGGAATCTCGTCGAGGAACGGCTCGCCGTCCGAGGTGACAGCCGCGGTCGTCGCGAGGAGGCGCTCGTGAGCCACGTCGCTCCACGCCCGGTTCGTCGGTGCGTCGACCCAGTCGAACGACCGAGCGCCGGAGTTCCGTCTGAGTCCGGGCCCGGTCGGGCCGTCGGCGTCAGTCGGGTGACGTGACTCGCGCGGCATCTATCCCTGCGTGTGCGTCCATCCGAATTAAGCGTTCGGGCGAACGTCCGACATATGACAGCCACACGAACGTTCAATCCGAGAGAGTGGGTGAACGGTTGAGTTGATAACACCGAACGAGACTACGAGTCGAAAGCTGGTTTGACGGGCGTGTCACTCGGCGTGGCGTGATTTCTCTCTTCGTTCCGTTTGCTATCAACTTTGATATGTGGGGCGAATCGCTTAAGTTCCGTACCAGCTACACGTTTGATATCGCTCCGATGTGACACTCATCGGAAAGAACAGTTCCGAGAGAGTCACAGATGCGAGCCACGACCCACATATGACCAGCGTCGGGCAGTACCCACACGCGTACGCGCTGTTCGCCGCGGGCATCCTTGCGGGGGTCGTCACACTCGTTGTTCTCGGCCGGTTCCGACGCTACTCGCGGCGCGTCCGCCTCCCGTTTGCGCTGTTGACGCTCTCCGGGAGCATCTGGGCCACGGCGTACGGGTTCCTCTTCCTCCCGATGACGCCCAGCGCAGAACTGTTCTACGCGCAGTTGGCGTGGGCCGGCGCGGCCGTCATCCCGACGGTCTGGCTCGTCTTTGCGCTCGTCTACGCCGGCGAAGACCAGCTCCTCTCCACGCAGATGCTCGGCTTTCTGGCCGTCGAGCCCGCCGTCGCTATCGCCCTCAAGTTGACGAACGCCTCCCACGGGCTGCTCGGGTCGTCGCTCGGCCCCTGGCGGGCCATGCAGCCGAACCGGTTCGCTGTCCCTGGAGCTGACCTCTTCGGCCCGCTCGGCCCGGACCTCGTCCTCGTCGCACACGTCGTTTACGGGTTCGGCGTCGCGGTCACCGGGGTGAGCGTCATCGCGAGAACGTACCTCAAAAGCTCGAACATCCACCGGCGACAGGCCGGGTTTCTCTTCGTCGCCGGGGCGATTCCGCTCGCCGCGCTCGGCGGCGAGTTCTTCTTCCCGTTCCGCATCAATCCGGTCCCCGTCTCTATCGGCGTTAGCTCGGTCGTCGTGCTCTGGGCGCTCTTCAGACACCAACTGTTCGATATCACGCCCATCGCCCGCGACGCGATTCTCTCGGAGATGCGCGACGCCGTCGTCGTCCTCGACGAACAGGACCGAATCGTCGAATCGAACGGGGCCGCCTCGGAACTGTTAGCGCGGCCGGTCTCCGAGTGCGTCGGCGAGCCCGTCCTCGAAAGCGTTCGCGTGCCGTCCGAGGTTCAGGCGGTGTTAGCGGGTCGAGACAGGGCGCAAGCGGTCGTCGAAGACGACGGGACCAACCGCTATTTCGAGGTCCGCTCCGAACCGCTCGGCGACCAGACACGCGACCGGACGCGCTTGCTCGTCTTCTACGACGTGACGGAACGCCGCCGCACCGAAGAGGAGTTCCGCGCGCTCATCGAGAACTCGCGGGACGTCATCACCGTCCTCAACGAGGACGGCGAACGGACCTACACGAGTCCCTCGATGACCGAGGTGCTCGGCTATCAGACCGACGCGCTCGTCGGTGAACCGGTGCTCGACCTCGTCCACCCCGATGACAGAGACCGGGTCGCTGACTGCTTCGACGAGGTGGTCTCCGGCGACCCGCCCGTGCGCGCCGAGTTCAGAGTCCGCCACAAAAACGGTACGTGGCGGCGGTTCGAGACGGTTGGCGTCAACCTCCTCGATGACCCCGCCGTCGGCGGCGTCGTGTTGAACTCGCGGGACGTGACGAGTCGCCATCGCTACGAACAGCGCCTCCGAGTGTTGAATCGCGTCCTCCGGCACGACCTCAGAAACGACATGAACGTCATCCTCGGCCACGCCGACCTCCTCCTCGACGAACGCATCCCCGCCGAGTCGAAGGACCACGCCCGGACGATAAAGCGGAAGGCGTCGTCGCTCGTCGAACTCGGCGAGCAGACCCGGCACATCGACACGACGCTCACCCGCGGGCCGTCCGGACTCGAACCCGTCGAGGTGGTCGAGCGCATCGAGGCGCAGTTAGACGACATCGAGTCCGACTACCCCGAGGCAATCGTCCACCGGAACCTCCCCGACGAGATGTGGGTCACCGCGGACGACCTCATCGAATCGGCACTCAAACACCTCATCGACAACGCGCTCGAACACAACGACCGCGTCATCCCGGAGGTCGGCGTCACCGTCGAGCGGAGCGCGACCTCGAACGACTACGTCGAGATTCGAATCGCCGACAACGGGCCGGGCGTCCCCGACGCCGAACTCTCCGTCCTCGAATCGGGGACCGAGACGCCGCTCCAGCACATCAGCGGACTCGGCCTCTGGCTGGTCCAGTGGATAATCGACCGCTCGAACGGTCGGCTCCGGTTCACGGAGAACGAGCCGCGGGGGTCCGTCGCCATCGTCGGCCTCCGGAGCGCCGACCGAGCAGCCTCCGCCAGCGACGGCGGCACGATAACGGGCGAGTCGGAGACGGACTGAGAGACGGGCTGAGCCGCGCAGTAATCGAGTCGCATGATCGACGTGTCAAAGCCGAAACAGAGAACGAGACAACGAGCGGACCCGAGAGCCGAGCGTGTTCAGGTCGCGTTTCGGTCCCGGAGCCGCACCGCGAGCCTGTGTGCGCCCGCGGCCGCGGCGGTCGTCGGGTCGTCGGGGACGACCACGTCTACGGGACGGTCGAGCTCCGCGGCGAGGCGTGATTCGAGTTCTGCGACCAAGCCGGGGATGCACGCCATCCCGCCGGTGACGACCAGCGGGCGTGCGCGAGCGAGCTGATAGGTCTTCATGTGCGAACTCGCCAGCCGCGAGAAGAAGTCGCTGAGCTCTGCGACCGCGTCGTCGAGGTAGTCGTCCAGCGGCTCCATCACGCCCCGTTCGACGGTGAACTCGTGGACGCCGTCGCCGCCGTCTCCGTCCCCGCGTTCGACCGCGTCGGTGAAGGGTTCGAACCCGCCGAAGTCGGCGTGGGTTTCCTTGTACTCGCGGGCGGTGTCGGGGTCGATGGTCGCGCGCCCGTCGGTCTCGGCTTCGACCGCCTCGGCGATGCGCCGGTCGACGCGGTCGCCGGACACCGCCGCGGAGACGAACGGGAGCAACCGCGTTCCGTGTCGGTACGCGCACGCTTCGAGGTTCGTCGCGCCGAGGTCGAGAGCGACGAACACCTCGTCGACCGCCTCGGTTCCGTCGCCGAGCGCCGGAATCGACGCGCACAGCGATTCCGGGAGCCCTCGCGTGAGCGTCCCCCCGAGGCCGCACTCACCGACTGCGGTGCCGAAGTTCGCGAGGCCGACCCTGTCGTCGACGGTCGGCATCGCGTAGACGACGGCGCTTTCGGCCGGGAGGTCGTGTCGCTCGCAGAGTTCGCGGACGAACCGCTCGAACAACTCGGCGTCGCGGGCGGTCGCGGGCACGCCCGAGCGAAGCATGAACTCCGCTCGGTCACCGGACCGCCGGACCGCCCCCTCGTCGTCGCTGACGCGTTCGTCGCCGGGGAGCGCGTCTTCGCCGTCGACCAGACACGAAGGGACCTGAACGGTCGTCGCCGCGTCGCCGCCGTCGAAGACGAGCGTCGTTCGGGCGCTCCCGAACTTGACGCCGACGGCGGTCGGAGCGTCGCGCTCGCCGGACTCGGGCGTCGCGTCAGTGCCGTTGGCCGTGGCTGCGTCGTTCGTCATACGGTATCAACTCGATTCGGACTCGGCGGGGTGGTTCGCGCAGTCATGGGATACACTCGGTTGTCGGAAGGAGAGACCGTGTTCGAGACCCGGGGGTCGGCGTCACACCATCGAGGAGAGGCGGGCGACGTAGACCAGGCTCAGCAGGTGGTCGTCGACGTCGAGGTCGGTCGGTTCGTCGACGTCGGCGGAGAAGCCGAGGAGATAGTCCCGGAGCGTCTCCTCGACGTCCGGCGTGACCCAGCCGACCGTCTGGTAGTACCGGAGGGCGTCCATCGCCCGCTTGAACCCGCTTTTGAGGACGAGGAACTCCAGCCAGTCGAAGACGACGCGCTCCGCGCCGTACTTGTCCGGCAGCGAGCGGAGATACGGCTTTTCGACGCCGTCGTCCTCGCCGCGGGACTGGTGGACGAGCAGGTGTTCGAGTTGGCTCGACCGGAGCGCCTCGGACGCCTCCTGTCGGCTCCGGTCGAAAAGCGGGTTATCGAACCGGAACGGTCCGCGGTCGTCGAACCGGCCGTCGTCGAACCGGCCGTCGTCGAATCGGCCGTCGCCGTTCCGTCTGGCTCGTGGTGCGTCACGCGCGATACGTCGAAGTTCGTCTGGGTCGTATTCGTCCGGGTCCAGGTACATGGGTCACCTCGTTCAGGACGGCACGAATCCCCTGAGTCCCCCGACTCGGGGCGGCGGAGCGCGCAGCGCGCTGTCCGCGATGTCACACGCGATATCGTACCGTGTCGGTGAAAGCATTCGAAGGAGGCGACATAAATCTATTCGAGACATTATCACTCGTGATATCTCGATGTGCGGGCGCTCGAGCTCGGTCGTCGTCATTCGACAGTCGGTGTCGTCGGTCACCAAACGATGAGTGTGGGTTCGTGCCGACACCGTCGCACCGAGACCGAGGGACAAAGAGCCGAGCCGCTCAGAGAACGTGGGTGCCGCTCTTCGCGCTTCGCACGCGGAGGTCGCCGGTCTCGCTGTCGAGTTCCAGCGAACGGCCGTGGGAGCCGCCGACGTCCTCGGCGACGACGTCGATGCCGAACCCGTCGAGCGTCGTTCGCGTCGCGGCGACGTTTCGGTCGCCGATACTGCCGTCGCCGTCGGCCGAGGTGAAGTCGAACATCGTGCTTCCCCCGGCGATTTTGGCGACGATTCGGTCGGTGTCCGCGCCGACTGCCTGCATCTCTGCGATCAGGAGTTCGACGCCGGTGTCGACGAACTTCGCCGGCTCGCTGCCGTCGTCCGCCTCCGGAAGCATCGCGTGTGCGAGACCGGAGACACCCGTTTCGGGGTCGTACAACGCGACGCCGATACAGGAGCCGAGGCCGCTCGTCGTCAGCGTGCTCTCGTCGCTGGAGACGGCGAAGTCGGCGATTCCGACCTTGATTCGGCCGGAGCGGGCCGCGGGCGTGTCCGTGGTGTAAACTTGCATTGCTAAGATTCTCTACGGAGGGGTCACGCGGCGGGCGAGAGTTGCTTGAGCGCCTTGCGCAGTTCCGTCTCGTCGGGGAGCGCGTAGATATCGCAGGTGAACTCGTCGTCGTCCGTTCGAATAGTCGAGTCGATGAGGAACGCGTACTCTTGGGACTGCGCGAGGTCGGTCGCGAGCGGGTCGATGATGGCCGACCCGATGTCGTGGACGTGCTTCGGCGGCGAGATGTCGATGGTCGTTTCGAGCGCGTTGGCCCAGCCGTCGAGGAAGCCGGAGGTCGTGATGTTCCCGATTTCCTGAATCGCGCTCTGGCGCATCGCCTCGTCGCCCTCCATGCCCGGCAGGAGGCTGCTGGCGATGTTCTCGGCCGACGGCTCGTCGAAGAGGATGGCGATGTAGCCGCTCGGCGTCCCGCTGAACTCCAAGACGACGCCGCGTCGAACCGCGTCGGTCAGCGACATCGGCACGCCCTCGATGGGGACGAAGCTCAGCCGACTCACCTCGACGGTCGTGTCGATGCCCGTCATCGCGGTGATGTCCTCGGACGCCTGGGTCGCGCCGTCGTTTATCATCTCGGAGAAGGCGGCGAACGACTCGACCGGGAGCGCGCCGTCGTCGCCGCTCGCCTCGACGATGGTCCCGATGGACGAGGCGGTCGGCACCATGTACAGGTCGAACTCGATGGCGTTGTCCGCGGCCTCCAACTGGTTGCGGAAGACGAGGACGTGCTCGTCGTCGCCGCCGTTTTCGAACCCCTCGGCGTCGACGCGGTCGAGCGGGCCGTCGTTCTCGTCGTCGACGTAGGTCGGCGTCGTGATATCGACGGTGGTGTCGAGGTAGTCGGCCCAGCCGTCGATGAAACCGCCGAGCATGATGTTCGCGACCTCTTTGAGGCTACTCTCAGCGAGTTCGCCGTCGGCGTCGGTGGCGTCGATGCCCGGCATCAACGCGTCGACCAACCGCTCTGCGGACTCGGGCGAGAACGCCAACACGGTGTGGCCGTCTAAGCCACCCGAAAAGCCGATGTGGACGCTCACGAGGTCGCGCTCGGCGAACTCGTTTTCCACGTCCGACTTCGTCCCGAGTTCGACCTTGGTGACGTTGACGTACGTGTCGATGCCCGCGAGCGTGGTCAGCGAACCGGCGGCTTTCTCCGCGCCCGAGTGGGCGAGCCGACTGAACGTGCGGAGCGACCGGACGTCGAGATTCATGCCTCTGCCTGAATCACGTCGGCGATAGCCTGGAGCACGTTCGGCTTCTGGAACGGCTTCGTGATGTAGCCGTCCGCCCCCGCCTCGACCGCTTCGCGCATCTTTTCTTCCTGTCCGACCGACGTGCACATGATAACCGATGCGCCGGCGTCGAGCGACTTGATCTCGGACGTCGCTTCGATGCCGTTTCGAATCGGCATCACGACGTCCATCGTGACGACATCGGGTTCGAGTTCGCGGTAGAGTTCCACCGCTTCGACCCCGTTTTCGGCCTCGCCGACGACTTCGTGTTCACCCTCGAGGAGCTGTTTGAGGAGATTCCGCATGAACGCAGAGTCGTCCACGACCAGTACCTTGCTTGCCATACCTCCAGATTTCCGAAAATCACACCATAAACCCTTCCTCCCCATTATCAAGGATGATATGGTATGTCGAGGACGAACCACCCGCGTCGCGTCGTGCAGACCGCAGCAATCGGGTTCCAACCCACCCGAGCCGCGTCACCGACGCATCAGCGTCGGCGCGGCGGGAACGACGCGCCGGTGTCTTCGACGGCGTCGAGGAGGTCTCCGATGCTGTCGTCTCGGTCGAGTCCGTTGGCGGTCGCGAGCGCCTCGACGGCACGAACGGGATAGGTAACCCGCACCTCCGAGGCTAAAAGCAGGATGCCGAGCACCTCGTCGCGCGGGGTGTCGGCGTTGCCGACGGCGTCGGCGTACCACGAGAGAAAGGAGTTGACGACTTCGGTCACGTCGTCGGAGACGGTCTCGTGGCGAGCGACGTTGCCGTCGACGAGCGCGGTGGTGACGAGCGCGTGGTCCGCGCGGACCGCTCCGACGCGCTCTGCGAGCAGGCGTCGAGCGAGCACGGCCCGTTTTTTCGGGTCTTTCGGGAGGACGAGTTCGGGAGCCGCGGCGTCCTCGCCGCGCTCGTCGTGCTCGTCGCCCTCGCCGGAGGTCTCCGTATCGGACCCTGTGCTCTCACCCGAATCGGAGGGCTGGCTCTCGTCGTCTGCCGCGTCGGCGGCCGGCGGCTTGGCCTCCCCGGTCGAGATGACGTACCGGCCCGTGTCGAGCGCCGCGACGTGCTCGTCGCGGCTGATATCGAGTTCGTCCGTCCCGACGACCCCCTGTTCTCGCTGGTGAGTGGGGGGACGTTCGTCCTCGTCGTCCATCGGCGAATGCTCGGTGCCGTGGCATATAATCCCATCGTCACCGTCCGTGGCGGACTCACTACTATGACTGAGAACGTGGCAGATAGCCAACCAACACATTGACAAGCCGCGCGTCCTGATAAATCTCCATCTATGGAGTCTGACAGGACCCTCTCCGCACTGGGAAACGAATACAACCCTGACATCCTCCGTGCCGCGGACGAACCCCACTCGGCACAGGAGTTCAGCGAGATGTTGGACATCCCCATCGCGACCTGTTATCGCCGGATCGAGGAGTTGACGGCGGCGGGCCTCCTCGAACTGCACGACCGGGTTCTCTCCGACGAGCACCGACGAACGAACGTCTACCGCCGTGAAGTCGACGAAATCGTCGTTCGGTTCGAGGGCGACGACTACACGGTCAGCGTGACCGAACGCCCGGAGGTGAAGAACAAACTCGACGACGTGTGGCGGAAGATTACGCAGGACTGAACCGCTCCGACTCCGGACTCTTTTCTTACGTTTTCTGAGACGAGTGCTCGCTGATCGCCCGCGTGAGCGTGCGGAGAATTTTACGTATTGACGCACCGACCCTTCGATATCAGTCTTGATAGTGAGGGCCGTAGCGTTATGTAGGACCTCTCCAAGTTGACGAGTGACGGTTCCCCGCTCCCCACCGAGTGTGGGACCAAACCCACGAAATCTATGTTCGAAAACATCAACGAAGACCGGGGTCAGGTCGGTATCGGGACCCTCATCGTCTTCATCGCGATGGTTCTGGTCGCCGCAATCGCGGCGGGCGTCCTCGTGAACACGGCTGGCTTCCTGCAAGCCACCGCCGAGGACGCCGGACAGCAATCTGTGAACAAGGTCACCAACCGCGTCGACGTCGTCAACGCCCACGGCTTGGTTAACAAGACCGGCGAGGAACGCACCGTCGACCAGATTTTCCTGACGGTCCGCCTCGCGGCCGGTTCGGGGAGTGTCTCTCTCGAAGATACGACGGTCAAGTACCTGAGTGAGACGACCGCGCGAACCCTCACCTACAACGACACCGTCACCGGCTCCGACACGGCAGACCCGGCTAACCTGACGACTGGGAACAACTTCACCGCGGGCGTCCTCGAAGACGGGGACGACTCGTTCGAGGTTCTCAACGAGCAGTCCGACCGCGCGGAGATCGTCATCAACACCTCCACGGTCGAGGGTGCCAACACCACCGGGACGGCCACGGGTCAGACCGTCAAGCTCGACATCACCAGCCGCAACGGTGGCACGACGCAGGTCATCCTGACGATGCCCCAGCAGCTCGCCGGCAAGGACAACAACGACCCCATTGCGCTCTGAGGAGATTCAAATGTTCAACAACATCACTGACGACGACCGCGGTCAGGTCGGTATCGGGACCCTCATCGTCTTCATCGCGATGGTTCTGGTCGCCGCAATCGCGGCGGGCGTCCTCGTGAACACGGCCGGCTTCCTGCAGGCGACTGCCGAAGACGCCGGAGAGCAGTCCGTGAACAAGGTCACCAACCGCGTCGAAGTTCTCAACACGCACGGCACGGTCGGCGGCGAAGAGGACATCGACAACATCACGCTCACCGTTCGTCTCGCCGCCGGTTCCGACGCGGTGGACATGAACGAGACCTCGATTAAGTACCTCAGCGGCGACAGCGTCGTCACCCTGACCAACCAGACGGTGACGTCCGGAGCGAACTCCGCGACGAACGACTCCGCGGAAGGCGTCGCAGACAGCGACGAGTTCGGCCTCTCCGAAGTCACCGACGACGACGGCTCGTTCGGCGTCCTCAACAGCATGAACGACCGCTACGAGGTCACCATCGACACGGCCGCAATCGAAACCAGCGACGGTGACGACACTAACCTCACCGGCGGTCTCTCGACGGGCGAGCAGGTCACCCTCGAAATCACCTCTCGCACGGGCGGGACGACGCAGGTCATCCTGACGATGCCCCAGCAGCTCGCCGGCAAGACGCAGGGCGAACCCGTCGAACTGTAACCCGGCACCGAAACTTTCCTTTCATTTTATCGACGCCGACTGCCGAGCGGCAGCGCTGTCGTTTGTTCGGAGTGCACGGCCCACAGCGCGACTCGACCGAGTGACGCTGTCGGTCGCGCCGCTCACGTGACGGGCAACGCCGCAGCCGAGTCGCGACGGTGAGCCGAGACGAACTGCGAGGAGACAGTAGCTGGTGAGACGAACACGAACAAATCGACGAGTCGGGCGCGTTCTCGTGTGCGAGCGAGTCGAAAGAGCCGACGGCGAAAACAGAAAGAGCGCAGCGAGACCGGGGCCACCGGCCTTCAGGACCGACCCGTTACTCGGTCTCTTCGCCGAACCACGGCGGCGACTCCCCGACCATGGAGAACCCGGCCGCCTGCTCGTATATCTTGATACCCCCCTGTGCGATTTCCAGCGGGAACATGGAGTTCTTGATGCTCTGCTTGCGCATTTTCGCGACCCAGATGTAGCGGTTGCTCGTCGCGCCCGCGGGACTCTGGATGAGGTAGATGTTCCCGTCGGTCAGGAAGTTCTCGAGGCCGATGTCGGTCTCGGGGAAGATGGCCGACTGCTCGGTCGTCAGAAGCGAGGTGAGACCGCTGTCTTTCAGGATGTCGATGAACTTCAACAGATACTGGCGCTGTTCTTTCTCGTCGTCGAAAAACAGCTGGAACATCGTCAGCGAGTCGAGGACGAGTCGGTCGTAGTTGGTGTCTTGGAGGTCGCCGAGGATGCGGTCGAGCGTCGTCGAGAAGTCGCCGTCGCGGAGGAGCGTCCGCTTGTCGTAGACCTTGATCTCGCCGGACTCGACGTACTCGTGCCAGCGGTCGAAGCCGATGGACTCGGCCGCCTCGCGGATGTCGTCTTCCGTCTCTTCGAAGGTGAGATACAGGCCACCCTCATCGAACTGGTCGACGCCGTTGTAGAGATACTGGAGGCCGAGGATACTCTTCCCTGTCCCCGGATTGCCGCTGATGAGCACCGCGGCGTTCTTGACGATACCGCCGTTCAGGATGGAATCGAGTCCTTCGACACCGGTCTTGACTAGTTCTGTCATGGTTGTGTTGAAACGGGTGTTGGCTGTCGGAGGAATGTCCGTGCCGACGCCGGATAATTCTTCTTACCGCCGCTACGCCGTCGTCTGACTTTTATTACACGTTCGTCGCACAGAAATTCATAACCACGAAAATATCGGGACTGATAACGGGACGGGAACTTTCTTGTACCGACTTACGTACCTTGCACCAATGTTACCTGCTCCCCCGAGTGCGTCGGACCTCCCCGGCCGGTTCGCCGCTCGGCCGGGTGACAGGCCGTCGCTCGAACGAATCGCCCCGCAGGCGGTGCGGAGGTGCTCGCCGCGAGCATGATGGAGTGGCAGAACGACGAAGACACGGCCGACACCGGGGACGAAACGGACACGGAAGAACAACATATGTCATCAGACGATGGACTTGGATTCGAGGAGGGAATCGACGACCTCTCCGACGAGTTTGGTGACTTCGGCGACGACCTCGACGACGGATTCGACGACGACGAATTCGGCGGATTCGGTGACGACAACAGCGAGGAACTCGCAGAGCTCGAAGATCGCGTCGGCGAACTCGAGAACGAAGTAAGCGCCATCTCGTCGGGGATGAACACCGTCCGCGAAGAGAACAAACAGATCGGAGAGACCGTCGAAGAGCTCGACGACACGATTCGCAAACTGCTCGACATCTACGAGATGGTCACCCGCGGCATCAACCCGTTCGTCGACGACGCCCGCGAGATGGGCGGCCTCGACGGCGGCGGCGCGTTCGGCCTCTTCGAGGCGGAAGCCGAGGACGAAGAGCATCTCGACCCCGAGGTGGCGAACGCCGACGCCGAGTCGTTCTTCGACGACGACTTCGGCGAACTCGACGCCGAGGAGGGCGCGAAAGAAGCGGAGCTCGCCGCGGAGGACGAACTCGCGGAAGCGGAGCGCGAGAGCCCCGCGGACGTGCTCGACGACGAGGACGACGAGGACGGCGAGGACGACGAAACCGACGACGCGGGCGGTGCGGGCGGCGCGAGCTTCGACGACCTCAAAGAACAGTACGAGGAGGGCGACGGCTGGGACGACGAGGACGACGCGGCGGCGGACGACGCCGAAACGGACCTCGACGACGCGGCGGTCGACCTCGAAGACGAGGACGACGACGCGCTCGACGACGCCGACCCGCTCGACTCCGAGACGGCGGACGACGCGGAGGAAGACGACGAACCGGGCGACGAGATGTCCGACGAATCCGAGACCGACCCGGCCCCCGAGATTGAGGACGGCGAGCAGGACGCCGACGGCGACGTCCGCAAGACGCTCGACGAACTGGAGGCCGAGTACGCCACTGCGGCGGGAACCAAAGACGAACTGTCGGACGACGACGAGGACGGCGCGGTCGCGGAACCCGAGTCGTCCGCGTCGGTCGAGGAGTCCGACGCCTACCTGGCGACGCTCCCGTCGAACTACGTCTCCGAGGTGCTCGTCCTCGAGTGGGCCGAACACCTCGTCACGGTCGGCGGCGCGCTCGGCGCGTCGCGTGCGCTCCGCCAGTATCGGGAGCAGGACTGGATATCGCGCGCCGTCGAGAGCGAGCTGAACGCCCACGTCGGACAGATAGCGCCGTCGGTCGAAGACGCCGACGACCACGAACTCCGCATCGACGACCACCAGACGAGCCTCGCGTACGTCTGCCGGCTTGCGGAGGACGTTCCGCGGGGACAGCTGTACGAGGAGTTGGTCGCCTACGGGGGGAGATTCGATGGGATTCGGTGTTAGCGGCTCGACCGCCATCATCTTCCTCGGCGTCCTCATCGCCACGGGAACGCTGTACACGGCGACATCCAACGCGTCGGAGAACGTACTCGAAGCGCAGGACGCCGACGCGGAGCGGGCGCTCGAACGGACGAACACGGACATCGCCGTCACGAACGCGACCTACGACACGAACAACACGAGCCTCACGGTGAACCTGACGAACGTCGGTTCGGAGACGCTCTCGGTGAGCGAGACCACGTTGCTCGTCGACAACGCCTACGTCGACGTGCCGTCGGCCAACGCGAGCGTCGACGGCGACGCCGGAACCGACCTCTGGTACGCCGGCGAGAACCTCTCGTTCGTCGTGGACGCCGACCCAACCCCCGAACGGGTGAAAGTCGTTACCGGAAGCGGCGTCGCAGCCACGGAGGCGGTGAGCTAGATGGCCGACATCTCCGTTCCGAGCCTCATCCTATTCATCGCCAGCATCGTCGTCGCCGCCGGCGTCTCGGGCGTCCTCATCGACACCGTGACCGGTATCAGCAGTTCGCTCGACGAGCGCGGCGGCGACGTGAGCACAGAGATCAGAACAGACATCGAAGTCATAAGCGACCCGCAGGCGGGCGTCTACGACGGCGGGAGCGACAACCTCTCGATATACGTCAAGAACACCGGCCTCAGGACGCTCCCGGCGGCCAGCGGCGGCTTCGATATCATCGTCGGCGGACAGTATCAGACCAACGTCACGGTGAACGTCGTCGACGGCACCGAGTGGCGGCCGAGCAACGTCATCGAACTCACGGTGACGGACATCGCGCTGAGTTCGGGCGACTACCGGATGACAATCGTCGTCGACGGTGACGAAGAGGTGTTCGAATTCCGCGTACCATGAGCAGTCAATTCTCTCTCGGGCTATCCGGGCACGACCGTCTCGAAAAGGAACTCGGCGGCGGCATCCCCAAGGGTGCCATCGTCCTCATCGAAGGGGACTACGGCGCCGGCAAAAGCGTGCTGTCGCAGCGATTCAGCTACGGCCTCTGCGACGAGGAAACGGTGGTGACGCTCGTCTCGACCGAGCTGGGCGTCCGCGGCTTCCTCGACCAGATGCACTCGCTTTCGTACGACATCGTCAAGCATCTGCTCGACGAGCAGATTCTGTTCCTTCAGGCCGAAATCGACAGCAGCGGCGCGCTCTCCGGCGGGAGCAGCCAAGAGGAGCGCAAACAGCTCCTCCGGCGGCTGATGGACGCCGAGACGCTCTGGGACGCCGATGTCATCATCATCGACACGTTCGACGCCATCCTGCGCAACGACCCGCAGTTCGAGGCGCTGGTCCGGCAGAACGACGAGCGGCAGGCCGCCCTCGAAATCATCTCGTTTTTCCGCGAGCTGACGACGAAGGGCAAGACCATCATCATCACCGTCGACCCGTCGTCGGTCGACGAGGGCTCTATCGGCCCGTTCCGCTCTATCGCCGACGTCTACTTCGAACTGGAGATGGTGGAGGTCGGCAACGACGTTCGCCGGAACATCTTCGTGAAGCGCTTCGCGGGGATGGGCCAGCAGGTCGGAGACCGCGTCGGCTTCTCGGTCCGGTCGGGTATCGGGCTCGTCATCGAGTCGAGGAGCGTGGCGTAGATGGCGACCGAACACGGCTCCGCCAGGCTGTCGGACGACCTCAAGCGCCTCGCGATGCAGTGGCCGCACCTGCGGGACCACCTCAAGCGGTTCCGGCAGATTACCGGCGAGTTCCCGATGCTCGTCGACGAGCCGGGCGACTACGAGTCCCGGCGTCCGAACATCATCTACCCGCTGGGCGGCCCCGTGTTCTGCCAGATATACGGCAACTTCGGCGAGACGACGAAGTACTACACCATCGAACCCGAGATGGACGACGACGAACTCGAGGTGTTCGGCCGGGTCAAGGACAAACTGCTCGAACGCAGCGTCTCGAAGCCGGCACCCGAAGAAAGCGCCGACTACGAGGAGCGCATCGAGGAGTTGCTCTCCGAAATCGTCCACATCGAGGGCGACGACCGCGGGCCGCTCGGCTCCGTGGCCAAGCGACTCGACGTGGCCGGCATCGAAGTCTCGCAGACGACGTACGACAAGATACAGTACCGGCTCGTCCGCGACATCGTCGGCCTCGGGCCGCTCGAACCCATCATGCGCGACCCGGAGAACGAGGACATTCACGTCATCGGTCCCGCCCAGGTCGACGTCGACCACGGCACGTTCGGCCTCCTGGAGACGAGCGTCGAGTTCGACAGCACGGAGCAGTTCGACAACTGGCTCCGCAACATGGGCGAACGCATCGGTGACCCCGTCTCCGACGCCCACCCCATCGTGGACTCCACGCTCCCCGACGGCTCGCGTATCAACATCATCTACTCCGACGACGTGTCGCTGAAGGGGTCGTCGCTCACCATCCGTCAGGGCGACGACGTGCCGCTTTCGATCTTCCAGATTACGAAGTGGGGAACGCTCTCGCCGGAGTTGGCCGCGTACCTCTGGATCGCGCTGGAGAACGAACGAACCATCTTCGTGGTCGGGGAGACGGCGTCGGGCAAGACCACGACGCTCAACGCCATCCTCTCGTTCATCCCGCAGGACTCGAAGATTTACACGGCGGAGGACACCGCCGAGGTGCTCCCGCCGCACGACACGTGGCAGCAACTGCTCACCCGCGAGGGCCGCGGCTCCGACTCCGAAGTCGACATGTTCGACCTCGTCGCGGCCGCGCTCCGCTCTCGCCCCGACTACATCATCGTCGGGGAGGTCCGTGGCGAGGAGGGGCGCATGGCGTTCCAGGCGGCCCAGACCGGCCACCCGGTGATGCTGACGTTCCACGCGTCCGACATCGTCTCGATGATTCAGCGTTTCACCGGCGACCCCATCAACGTCCCCGAGACGTTCATGGACAACTGCGACATCGCGCTGTTCCAGAACCGCGTCCGCCGGGGCAACGACATCCTCCGCCGGGTGACGAGCGTCCAAGAAATCGAGGGCTACTCGAAGGAGATGGGCGGCGTCGTCACCCGCGAGGCGTTCTACTGGGACCCCGTCCAAGACGAGATCGTCTTCCAGGGGATGAACAACTCCTTCATCATGGAACAGAAGGTGGCGACGCTCCTCGGCTACGACGACACGCGGAAAATCTACGACGACATCCAGTTCCGCGCCGAACTCGTCCGCCGGGCGATTCAGGAGAACGTCCTCGGCTACCACGAGGTGAACGAGCTCATTGAGGACTACCAGCGCGACGGCGTCGAAGGACTGCCGTTCGACATGGCGAGAGTGTAACGAGATGGCAGGGGAACAGAGCACGTCGATGCAGGCGGTGCAGGTCCGTGACTTCATCAGCGACATCATCGAGTCGTACGAGCAGATGCCGATGGAGCTGCCGCGGTACCTGCTCGCGGTGCTCGGCCCTGCCATCGTGTTTTTCTTCCTCTCTGTGGCCGGTGCCATCGCGCTTCCACTTCCCCTCCTCGTCCGCATCCCCGTGTTCCTCCTCGGCGTGTTGCTCTTGGGCGGGGCCGTTCTCTACCCGCGGCTCCTCGTCGAACAGACGCGCCGCAGCTTGGAGAACCAACTGCACCTGCTTATCACGCACATGACCGTGCTCTCGACGACGAACATCGACCGCGTCGCCGTGTTCCGAACGCTCGCGCGCGAAGAGGAGTACGGCGAGTTGGCGACCGAGATGAACCGCATCGTCCAGCTCGTCGACGCGTGGAACCAGTCGCTCGACGACGCCTGTCAGCGCCGGGCGCGGGAGGTCCCGTCGAAGCCGCTCGCTGACTTCCTCGACCGGCTCGCGTACTCCATCAACGCGGGGCAGAGCATCGACGACTTCCTCCTCGGCGAGCAGAACGCGATGATTCAGAAGTACATCACCGTCTACGAGAGCGCCCTCGGGAATCTGGAGGTCATGAAGGACCTCTACCTCTCGATGATTCTGTCGATGACGTTCGCCATCATCAACGCCATCGTGCTCCCCATCCTGACGGGGACCGACGCGACGATGACCATCGGCGCGGTCATCGTGCTGTTCGTCTTCGTGCAGTTGGGCTTTTACTTCGTCATCCGGACGATGTCGCCGCACGACCCGCTGTGGTACCACCAGCGGGAGTACCGGACGAAGGCGAACCGGCAGATAGACATCACGCTGTACGGCGCGGTCGGCCTCTCTATCACGATGGTGCTCGTGCTCGCGTTGGGCACGTTCAATCTGACTCCCGTCGGCGCGACGGTTCGGCCCATCATGATTGAGCTCCCGATCCCGCTTCTCATCTCGACCCCGCTGACGCCGCTCGCGGTCCCCGGTATCGTCGCGCGCCGCCACGAGAAACGCATCGGCGAGCGCGACGAGGAGTACCCCGGCTTCATCCGCGCGCTCGGGGCCTCGGAGACGGCGAAACAGAGCACGACGACGGCCGTCCTGAAGACGCTCAAGACGAAGGACTTCGGCGTCCTCTCGCGTGAAATCGCCCGGCTGTACACGCGGCTTCGGATGCGACTCGACCCCGACCGCTCGTGGTTCTTCTTCACCGCGGAGACGAACTCCTACCTCGTCCAGAAGTTCTCCGAGATGTACAACGTCGGCCGGTCGATGGGTGGCAAGCCGAAGCTTCTCGGCGAACTCATCAGCCGCAACATGAACGAGATTATCAAGCTCCGTCGCCAGCGGAAGCAGTCGACCGTCACGCTCATCGGCGTCCTCTACGGCATCACGGCCTCCGCGTCGTTCGCCTTCTTCATCGGGCTGGAAGTCGTCGAGATTCTCGCGTCGTTTTCGACGGAGATGAACCTCGACAGCCTCCAGTTCGGGACGCTCATCTACGCCGGCGTCTACGACGTGCCCTTTATCGAGTACATGCTGACGCTCATCATCCTGTTCAACGCCCTCCTGTCGTCGCTCATGATTCGGATGGTCGACGGGGGGCACAAGGCGAACGCGTACCTCCACTTCGTGATGCTCGTCTGGGTTGGCTCCCTGATGGCGGTCGCGACCTCGTCGCTCGCAGGAGCGCTGATTAGTGTATGACTGACGACGGACCACAGAGACAGACCCGAGATACGATGCCAGACACAGGTGGCGAACAGACCGCACAGGAGGCCCGTTCCCGCGCGCCCGAGGGGGGCGACGTGGCGAAAAGCGATCTCCTGCAGGCGTACCGCCGGAAGAAGTCCGAACCGTCGGACGAACGCGAGGAACAAGAGCGGGAGCGCTCGAAGAAGCAGACGGAAAAACGGACCAGCGACGGCGAATCCATCGTCGTCGACTTCGTCGCCAACTTCGTCGCCGGCGGAAACGCCTCGTTCGAACCCGTCAAGGGGCGCGTCCTGATGAGCCAACGGCGGCTCATCCTCGCCACCTCGAAGGCCAAGACCGTCATCCCCATCACCTCCATCTTCGATATCGCCGTCGGGCAGGTCCCCCCGGAGGTCGAGGAGTTCTTCGACTACACCGTGATGGTGGGCTACATCATCGGCCGCCAGCGACGGACGACCGTCATCGGCGGCGACCGCGAGACCATCGAGAAGTTCTCGCTGCTGTTGTTCCGCGCGGCGCTCAACGGCTCGCGCGCGCAGGTTACCCACCCGGCCCGCATCGGCGGCCGCGTCCTCGACACGGAGCGCCGACCCTCGGGCCTGCATCTCGACTACGAGGCCGTCACGTTCCCCGACGACGACGGCCCGCTCACGGAGAACGGCGAGCCGTTCCACATCGACCTCGCGAGCGTCATCTTCTTCGAGGTGCTCGAACGGACCGTCGACGGCGAAACGCGACTGGTGCTTTCGGTCCAGCACGTCAAACAGGGCCAGACGGTCACCTCCGAGATAACGCTCGACTCGCGGCGGAAGATGAACATCCTCGGGCGCTACCTCAGACTCGTCTACCACTGGATAAAGTCGGGCGTCCGCGACGTCGAAATCACCGAACAGGGCCTCGAAGTCCTCGTCGGGCTGTACTCCGCCGGCGAGATGGCCGCCGAGGTCGACTTCAGCGAACTCCTCGGCGTCGAAGAGGAAGTCCTCGAAGCGGAACTGGAGACGCTCCACGAGGAGGAACTCATCGGCGACGACGAACTGCCGACCTCGCTGACGCCGCAAGGGCGGTTCGTCGTCAACGAGGAAATCGAAGACGTGAACGTCTGACGCTGTTTTTTCTGGCGGAATCGGTTCCGTCGGGTGGTTGCGAAGAACCATCAACTGGTCAACTAATCAGACACCATGCGGACGCGGACTTCGTCGCTCGTGGGCCTGGCAATCGGAAGCGTGGTCAGCTACTCCTTCGGCTTCCGACACGGCGACGCGTTGGTCGGCGTCACCCTGCTTCTCACGTACACAATTGTGGGCTTCGGATTCGTTGCCTTTCCCGCGTACCGCTGGCGATGGTCCGGGCCGAACGACCACTTCTGGTACAGCATAGTCGGCGTCATGAGCGCTCTTTTACCAATCCTCGCGATTCATGGCCTGGGCCTCGAACGGGCCTCTCAGCGCGCGAGCGACGACTGACGAGCGCGACGCGTCGCTCTCGGTTCGACGACTGCGCCGCGAAAAACCGAATGCTGGCTACTGCTCGTTGATGGCGTCCGACGCGATACTGCGGCCGCGGGCGTTGAGTTGCACCTCGTGGCGCACGCGAATCTCCTCGACGACGTTGTGGTCGATGAGTCGCTGAAAGAGTTCCTCGACCTCGTCCACGTCGAGGCCGAGGAAGTTCGGGATGTCGAACGGCGAGACGCCGGAGTACAGCGCCGTGAGGACCTGTTTGTCCGTCTCGCTCAGTTCGATGGAGGTCTCCGAAAGCTCCTCGCCCTCGCGGAGGAGCGTGTAGAGGAAACTGACGGCGCGGTCGGAGCCGGAGATGTACGTCTGGAGGCTCGTCCCCTCGTCGTCGGAGTGTTCGACCTCGATGACGCTGCGGTGTTCGTCGACGATGGTCCGCTCGCCGGTCTTCACGTCGCCGATGTCGTCGAGGCGGATTTCGACGAACTTGCCGCCGACGGTCGCCATGCTCACGGCCTCCGTCTCGACTTTGAGCCGGGATTTCTCCCACTCGGTGTTCTGGACGACGCCGCCGGCGACGGCGGGGTGTCGCGCGAGGAACTGTTCGGTGTTGAGGAGCGCGCCGAAGAAGTCCGTCTCGAACTCGTCGTAGTCGACGGGCGCGAGCAGGACGACGCCCGACGGGATGTGGACGCTGAAGTAGTCGGAGACGGTCGCGATGCGTTGGTTCACGTCGTACCGGCCGCCGAACTCCTGTATCTTCGAGAGCTGAATCGTCCGCTTGCCGCCCGTGCCCGCGAGGATGAGCCGCCGGTTCGAAAGCAGGATGCGGCCGCTCGTCCAGTCCACGTCGTGCATCTCCCGGCCGTTCTTGACGACTTGGAGGAACCGCCCGCGCGTGTCCCCGAGCTTTTGCTCACCGGGTTTCATCGCTCACCTCCCGACCGCGGCGTCGCTCGCGCGGTAGATGCGGAGTCGTTTCTCGACGGGGTCGAACTGCTGTCTGCACGTCGGCGGGATGGTTTCGGTCATGCCGATGGTGAGGTAGCCGTCCGGGTTCAGCGCGGAGCCGAGCGTCTCGAAGACGGCGCGCTTCGACTCGGCGTTGATGTAGATGAACAGGTTCCGGCAGACGACGAGGTCGAACGTCCCCGGCGGCTCCTCGCGGATGAGGTCCCGCCGCTCGAAGCGGACCATGTCGGTGACGGCGTCTTTCACCCGGAAGGTGTCGTCGTCGCGGTCGACGAAGCGCTCCCAGCGGCCGATGGGGTCGAGCTGTTCGGCCACGTCGTTCGTCTCGGAGGCGCGGTACTCGCCGGCTCTGGCGGCGCGCAGAATCTCGCGTTTGATGTCCGTGCCGACGATTTCGATGCGGCGCTCGTCGACTCGGTCGTCGTCGTGGGCGAGCATCGCCAGCGAGTAGGCCTCGCGGCCGTCCGAGCAGGCCGCGCTCCATATCTTGATTGGGTCGTGGCGGCTCCCCCGCGAACTCAGGTCGCGGAGCACCTCCCGGAGCGCCTCCCACACCTCGGGGTTGCGGAAGAAGCTCGTCACGTTGACCGACAGCGCGTCGAGGAGCGCCTGCTGTTCTTCTTCGTCGTCGGTGAGGAGGTCGTGGTACGACCCGTAGTCGTCGACGCGTCGTCGCCGCATCCGGGCGGAGATTCGGCGGTCGAGGTAGGCGTCGTTGTACGAACTCGTCTGGAACTGCAGGGAGTCTTCGATGTAGTCCAAGAGCCGGTCGAACGCCGGGTCGTCGGTCGCCGACGACGGCATCAGTCGGCCGCCTCCTCGGCGGTGTCGGGGAGCTGGCTCGGGTCGAACTCGCGCATCGCCTGCTCGCCGTCGGCGGGAAGTTGAAGCGTCGACACGTCGAGAATCGGGATGACGTTCCCGTCGCCGATGACGGCCGTCCCCGACAGCCCGCCGACGCCCGACAGCGGCCCTTGGAGGGGCGTCACGACGACCTCCTCCTGTTTCGTCACGCCGTCGCAGTGGAGCGCGACCTGCCTGTCGTCGGGGCGGATGCGGACCACCATCCCGTCGTCGGGCTCGGGCGAGTCGATTTCCAGCGCCTCGCGGAGCCGAATCAGGGGGAAGATGGTCTCCTCGTGGACGATGACCTCCGCGCCGTTGACCGTCTGGACGCGGTCGCGGCGGCTAATCTCGTCGATGTACTTGATGGGGACGCCGAACTCGCGGTCTTCGACCTGGACGAAAAGCACCTTGATGATGGCGACCGACACCGGCAGCCGGATGTTGAACGTGCTCCCCTCGCCGGGGTCGCTCTCGACCGACACCGAGCCGTCGAGCGATTCGACGGTCGTCTTCACCACGTCCATGCCGACGCCGCGGCCGGACACGTCGGTGATTTCGTCGTTGGTCGAGAAGCCGGGATGGAAGATGTAGTCGTACACCTCGCTGTCGGGCATCTGGTCCAGTTCCTCGCGGGTCGCAACGCCCTTGTCGATTGCCTTCTCGCGGACGGCGTCGGCGTCGATGCCGCTCCCGTCGTCCTCGACGGTCACGATGACGGTGTCGTGTTGGCGGCGCGCGGAGAGCCGGATGGTCCCCGTGCGGGACTTGCCGTTCGCCTCGCGAACGTCGGGGGCTTCGATGCCGTGGTCGACGGCGTTCCGGAGGACGTGCATCAGCGGGTCGGAAATCTCGTCGAGGATGGTTCGGTCGAGTTCGATGTCCGCGCCCTCGACTTTGAACGAGACGCGCTTGTCCTGCTCGCGGGCGAGGTCGCGCACGAGTCGGGGGAACTTGTCGAACACCTTCTTCAGCGGGATGAGCCGCATGTCCATCACGGTGTTCTGGAGGTTCGACGAGATTTTGTCCAGTTCGTCGAGCGTGTCGAGCGCCGTCGTCTGACCCACGTCGATGGCGTTTCTGAGCTTGATTCGGCTCGTGACCAACTGCTCGACGAGTTCGTGGAGTTCGTCGAGTTGGTCGACGTCCACGCGGACGGACTTGACCGCCGAGATGGAGCGTGCCTCCTTTTTCTGCTCCGCGCCGTCGCCCTCGTCCGCGTCGTCCGCGTCGTCTTCGCCGTCGCCGTCGGTCGATTCGGCTCCGTCGGCGTCTCCCTCGGAGCCGTCGTCGGCCGCCTGTTCGTCGGTGGCCGCGTCCGCGCCGGTGTCGCCGGCAGCGTCAGCGTCGGCGTCGGCGCTCGGCTTGGTCTCGTCCGGCGCCGAGGCGTCTCTCTCGGCGTCCGCGTCGGAGTCGGCGGCCGGCGCGTCGCTTGCAGTCGCGGTCGCGTCCCCGGCGGCGAGCGCGTCGGACACGTCGGTCGTCTCGACCGCGGAAACCTTCCAGAGGCCGTCGAGTTCGCTTTCGACGACGGCGGCGTCGCGCTCCGCGACGAACAGGTCGAAGCCGTCGCCGTACTCGCCGTCTTCGATGGCGTCGCGGGGCGGGTTCGCCCCGACCACGTCGAGGTCCTCGGGAATGCTGCTGAGGAAGATGCCGGCGTCGACGCCCTTCATCTGGCCGGCGTCGAGTTCGACGTGGGCGTGGGTGAGTGTGGTCGCGTCCAACGCGTCCGCGTCGACGCAGTCGGCGGCGAGAGAGCCGAGGTCGACCGACTCGCGGTCGGCCTCGTCAGACGCCGCCGGATTCGAGTTTCCCGCGTCACCGTCGTCCTCGACGGCCGCGCGAATCTCCTCGACCGTGTCGCTCGGGTTGATGGTTGACTCGCCGTTCTCCTCGATGTCGTGGAGGATGTCCACGATGAGGTCCATCCCGTCGAAGACGAGGTCCATCCGCTCGGCCGTCACGTCGAGTCGCTCGTGGCGAATCTCGTCGAGGAGGTCCTCGACGGCGTGGGCGACGGTCGCGGCGTTGTCGAAGCCCATCGCGCCGAAGTTCCCCTTCAGCGTGTGGGCTTGCCGGAAGATGTCGTCGATGGCCTCGGTGTCGTCCGGGTTCGACTCCAGCGACAGAAGCGAGTTGTTCAACTGCGTGATGCTCTCTTCGCTCTCGGTGATGAATGCTTGGTAGAGTTCTTCGTCCATGGTCAGGTAGTGAGCCCGCTGAGTGCTTCGTCCGCGATTCGCCCGTCGGCCGCGACGGTGTCGACACAGCCGGCCTCGATGGCCCGCTTCGGCATTCCGAAGATTGCGGAGGTCGCTTCGTCTTGTGCGACCGTGTGGCCGCCCGCCCGCTCGATTCGAGTCATCCCCTCGACGCCGTCGCGGCCCATACCCGTGAGCAGGACGCCGGCCAGCGGCGCGTCGACCGCCTCCGCGGCCGACGCCATCGTGAGGTCGATAGCCGGTTTGACGCCGTGCAGCGGCTCGTCGTCGGAGAGTTCGAGCCGGAGGCGTCCCGCGCGGTCGCCGGTCACGAGGAGGTGCGAGCCGCCCGGTGCGATTCGAATCTGTCCGGGGCCGATTCGCTCACCGTCTTCGGCCTCGCGGACCTCGTAGTCACAGCGGCCGTCGAGCCGCGCCGCGAAGCGCTTCGTGAAGCCGGCCGGCATGTGCTGGACGACCAGCACGCGGAGGCCGGCCTCCGCGGGGAGCGCCGCGAGCACTCGTTCGACGACGTTCGGCCCGCCCGTGGACGCGCCGATAATCAGCGTCGAGCCCTCGGTCGGGAGCGACTCGGTCGTCTCCGACGCCGCCGATGCCGACCCCGCGGTCGCCGGCGACTTCGACTCCGCTTTCGGTGGGCGAGAGCCCCGGCGCGTCGCCGAGAGGTCGACCGCCGCGGCGGACTGAATCTTCTCGACCAGTTCCCGCTTGACGCGGGGCATCTCGGAGGTGACTTCGCCGCCCGGTTTCGTCACGAAGTCGACCGCCCCCCGGTCGAGCGCTTCGAACGTCACGTCGGCGTCCTCCTCGGCGTGCGCCGAGAGCATGAGGACGGGCGTCGGACACTCCTCCATGATGGCCTCGACCGCGTCGAGGCCGTTCATCTCGGGCATCTCGATGTCCATCGTCACCACGTCCGGTCGGTTCTCCTCGACCACCGAAATCGCCTCGCGGCCGTCGGCCGCCTCGGCGACGACCTCGACGTCTGCGTCTTCGAGGAGCGTGCGAATCAGCGTCCGCATGAACCGCGAGTCGTCGACGACGACCGCTCGCGTCGGTCCCGCGCCGGCGGTCGAACTCATCGCCCCCACCCGTTGGTGCCGAGACGACGGTCCCGCTGAGTCGTCGAGTGGGTCCCCCGCCGAGGGCTCGGTGGCTTCGTTAGTGTGCCGTTTCGTTGACCGCTCATCTACCTCCGTGGTTCGGAAATCGGGTATATAAACACTCGGCGGGGATAATCACGGCTGATAATCGAGTACGTATCTTTATACGCTGAATCTCACCACTCTGAAGCAGACAGGTGGCGGCGGATGTCGCCGCCGGGGTTGACCATGCGACAAGATGCAATCACGACCGAGATGAGCGCGGACGAGACCGACGCGGAGGACTCCGCCGAAGAAGTACAGGTGCTGGAATTCCAACTCGGACCGGAGACGTACTGCGTCGACATCGAGTACGTGAGCGAAATCGTCGACAAGGGCCAGCTCACGGCGGTGCCGAACGCGCCGGACTACGTCGAGGGCGTGATGGACCTCCGCGGGCGGACCACGTCCATCATCAATCCGAAGTCGCTTCTCAGCATCGACGCCGGGGGCGAGTCGAAGCGCATCGTCATCTTCGACCCGAACAAGTTCGAAGACGAGGCGGCGACCGGCTGGCTCGTCGACGAGGTGTACCAGGTCGTGCGCGTCTCGATGGACGACGTGGAGGACCCGCCGCTGGAAAAAGACGACTCCATCGAGGGCGTCATCAAGCGCGACGGCGACCTCGTCGTCTGGATTTCGCCGGTGCACGCCATCGAGTAAGGCGGTTCGACGACCGGCCCCGCTTTGGTTTTCGAGACCCTAATCGGCGAGCGACTGCTCTCCCGCCGCGACGCCCCGACCGCCGGTGAGCAACACCACGACGAGCGCACAGCCCACGACGACGCCCGCGAGCCCGAACGCCGCGACGTAGCCGGCGGCGTCCGCGACGAGGCCGCCGAGCGCCGAGCCGACCCCGCCGCCGAGGCTCGAAAGCGCCGTGTACGCGCCGAGGGCCTCCCCGCGAATCCGGTCGGGCGCGAGCCGCGTCACCAGCCCCGTCGCGGTCACCGCGATGACCGCCCACGTGACGCCGATGACGAGGAACGTCGCGCCGAGCGTGACGAGCGCGGCGAACGCGGCCAACTGCGTGCCGACGACGGCGACCGCCGGGAAGGCGAGGCCGCGGGTCGCCAGCGCGCCGGCCTGGAGGCGACGGGGGTCGTGTCGCGCGGCGAACGCGCCGACCTTCGCGTAGCTCGCCGCCGACCCGAGACTCGACAGGACGAACAGGGCGAACACCTCGTCGGCGGTCCGCCCGGAGTCGACGAGGTACGCGGGCAACGGCCCGAAGAACACCGAGAAGCCGACGAAAAACAGCGTCGCGGCCGCGAGATACCGGAGGAGGTCGGGGCTCATCCGCGCTCGGAGGTCGTCGAGGTCGAGGCTCTGGAGCGCCCAGTAGAGCCGCGAGGGACCGTACGGGACCGCGCGGACGGAGCGCCCGACGAGGCCGCTTTGTCGACGGATACTGGCCGAGACGCGGGCGAACCGTCGCGTCGACACCGTCGAGCGCTCGGGGTACCAGACGCGGACGAGGACGGCCCCGAGGGCGGCGGCGACCGCGGCCGCGACGAGGAACCGCCGCTGGACCGACAGCGCGTCGAGGCCGAACAGCCGCGGGGCCAGCGCCGACCAGACCGCGCCGACGACGAGGCCGCCGAGCCAGCCGTAGCCCTGATAGTGGTTGAGGACGCCGAAGCGGCGGTCCCACTCCTTCGAGGGGACGCCCTCGACGACGATGAGGTTCAACACCGGTGCGGCCGCGGCGACGGCGAACCACAGGAGGGCGTTGGCGACGAGGACCGCGACCGGCGATGCGGCGACGGCGGTGAGAGCCAGCGCGCCCGCGGTCGCCGCGAGCGCGACGAGGATGAAGGGCCGTCGGCGCTTCGCGCGGGCGGCCAGTCTGCCCCAGAGTACCGCGCCCGGCGCGCCGGCGAAGGCGGCGGTCGCGGCGATGAGGCCGACGAACAGCGCGCTCGCCCCCAGTTCGATGGCGTACAGCGGGACGACGAGCGACGACGCGCCCACCGCGGCGTAGCCCAGCGCCCAGCCGAACAGCCATCGGTCGCGGTTCCCCGCCGCCGAAGCGCCGTGTCGGTCGGTCACACGTCACGAATGAAACCGGTGAAACAAAGTCGTTACTCCCCGAACGCGCGCGAAAAGCAGGACATATATAGTCTGAACAAAATCCTCGGACAACTATGCTCGGGAGCGAACCGCCACATACGGGGGGATGGTCGTGACGGACGAC
Source organism: Haloferax sp. Atlit-48N (assembly GCF_003383015.2). Classification (NCBI taxonomy): domain Archaea; kingdom Methanobacteriati; phylum Methanobacteriota; class Halobacteria; order Halobacteriales; family Haloferacaceae; genus Haloferax; species Haloferax sp. Atlit-48N. The sequence continues at coordinate 1,140,642 of NZ_CP137689.1, forward strand.
TCCTCTCCCTCCTCGTTCGTGCAGTACGGTATCGACGACAAACCGCCTCTTCCGACCGCTCTCCTTCTCGGCGCCCAACACTACCTCACCATGGTGGGCGCGAACATCGCCGTCCCCCTCATCCTCGCCGGAGCCCTCGGCATGCCCGCCGACGTGATTCCGCGGTTCGTCGGGACGTTCTTCGTCGTCTCCGGCATCGCGACGCTGATGCAGACGACGTTCGGGAACCGCTACCCCATCGTGCAGGGCGCGCCCTTCTCGATGCTCGCGCCGGCGCTCGCCGTCATCGGCGTGGCGACGGCGGCCGACCAGTCGGGCGTCGCGTGGCAGAGCGCGCTCTTGCAACTCCAGGGCGCGATTATCGTCGCGGCCGTGGTCGAGGTGTTCGTCGGCTACTTCGGCCTGCTCGGACGCCTCCGGAAGTTCATCTCGCCGGTCGTCATCGCGCCGACCATCGCGCTCATCGGACTGTCGCTTTTCAACGCCCCGCAGGTCGCGTCCGCCACGAACAACTGGTGGCTCCTCGGCCTGACGCTCGCGCTCATCGTCCTGTTCTCGCAGTATCTCGACACCGCGCACCCGGCGTTCAAGCTGTTCCCGGTGCTGCTCGGCGTCATCGTCTCGTACGTCGTCGCCGCCGGCCTCTCGGTCGCGGGCGTCATCGCGCCCGGCGCGGCGGGTTACGTGAACCTCCAGACGGTCATCGAGGCCCCGGCGCTCATGCCCATCTACCCGCTTCAGTGGGGCTTCGCGGGCGGCGCGGGGACGACGACCGTCTCGCTCCCCGTCGTGGGGTCGGTCGCCTTCGGCATCCCGCAGTTCACGACCTCCTTTATCATCGGGATGCTCGCCGGCGTCGCGGCCTCGATGGTCGAATCGTTCGGTGACTACCACGCCGTCGCCCGGCTCTCGGGCGTCGGCGCGCCCTCCGAGCGCCGCATCAATCACGGCATCGGCATGGAGGGTGCGATGAACGTCTTCTCGGCCGTCATGGGCGGCAGCGGCTCGACCTCCTACTCCGAGAACATCGGCGCAATCGGCCTGACGGGCGTGGCCTCCCGCTACGTCGTGCAGGTCGGGGCGGTCGTGATGCTCGTCATGGGCTTCGTCGGCTACTTCGGCCAGCTTATCGCGACGATTCCCGACCCCATCGTCGGCGGCCTCTACGTCGCCATGTTCGGCCAAATCGTCGCCGTCGGCCTCTCGAACCTGAAGTACGTCGACCTCGACTCCTCCCGGAACGTGTTCATCGTCGGCGTCGCCATGTTCGCCGGTCTCGCCGTCCCCGCCTACATGGGGAACGTCGGAAGCGCGGCGGCGTTCCGCGAGGGGATGCGACAGGTCGCGCTCGTCGGCCCCGTCCTCGGGACCCAACTCGTCGCCGACACCGTCTTCGTCATCGGTTCGACCGGCATGGCAGTCGGCGGCCTCATCGCCTTCTTCTTCGACAACACCATCGCGGGGACCCGCGCCGAACGCGGCCTCGAAGAGTGGGAAGACACCGTCGAAGACGACGACGATTTCGAGTCGGCGCTGGACCGCTTCCGCGGCGACGAGTCCGCGACGGCCGACTGACCCGGACGACGAGGATTTTTCGGCCTGCCTAAAAATCGACGCGTTTTTCTACTATTAGGTGTGCCTAAAACCATGGAATACAGCAGACGACGTCTCTTGCAGACGACGGGGCTCGCAGTCGCGACCGCGGGGCTCGCGGGCTGCAACGGCCAATCGAGCGATGAGACGACCACCGCCGCCGAGACCGATTCGGAGACGGAGACCGCGGCCGAAACGACCACCGAGGACGCCGAGTCGTCGGTGAGCGTCGACGCCGCCGTCGCCGTCGCGGCCGAGTGGAACGCGATGCGCGCCCGCCTCTACGACACCGTCGCGCTGGCCGCCGCGGGGCGACTGGGCACCGCCGCCCGCGTCACCGGCGACGTGTTCGCCCGCTTCGAGCAGTCTTCGGGCGAGTGGGGCGCACACGAGCAGTTGGAGGCGACGAACGAACAGAACTACGAGACGTTCGAATCGCACCTCGGCGGCGCGAGAGAGGCGTACGCCGCCGGCGACGCCGAGCGCGGGTCGGACCTCGCGGTGCAGGCGGCCGACAACCTGCTTGCGGCCCAGCGCGGCCGCGTCGACGCCGCCGTGGTCGACGCGCTGGAGGTCCTGCTGTTCGGCGCTCGCGCCAGCGACGCCGGTCTGCTCGCCGCGGCCGGCGAGGTCGACGCCGCGGCCGAACTGGCGAACGCGGTGTACGAGGACTTCGAGGACGCGCCCGCGCACTCGTCGCTGGAGTCCGCCTCGGGCGAACTGTACGAGACGTTCGAGGCGGCCGTCGAGGGCGCGGCCGACGCTGGCGACGCCGAGACCATCGCCGCCTCGGCCCGGACCGCCGCCGACGCGACGGTCGATGCGAGCTACGAACTCGCTCCCGAGGCGGTCGCGGGGGCGGGTCACCTCGCGCTCATGCAGGCGGTCGGCTTCGACGCCGAGGTGCTCGCCGGGCTCGGCGGTCCCGGCGACGAGTTCGCCCACGCGGCCGCGCTGTCGCTCTACCGCGCCCGCGCCGCCGACGTGCCACGACTGGTCGCCGCGGGCGAGGCCGACTTCGCCGCGACGGTCGCGAGCGACGTGTTCGCCCACTTCGAAGGCGCGCGAGCGCACGAGGCGTTAGAGGAGGCCGACCACGACGCCTACGAGGGCTTCGAGGGCGGGCTGGAATCGCTGACCGAGGCCGCCGAATCGGGCGACGGTGCGGCGGCCGAGGAGGCGGTGGCGACGGTGGACGAGAACCTGCTCGCGGGAATCTCGGCGCTCGTCGGCGGCGAGGCCGCGACGGTGCTCGAAGCGGCGTTCTTCCGCGCCCGCCTCGGCGACGCCCGCGAGCTGGTCGCCGTCGGCGAGACGGACCGCGCCGCCGCCGTCGGTGAATCCCTCTTCGCCCGGTTCGAAGAGAACGAGGCGAACCTCCACGAGTCCGTCGAAGAGGAGTCCGAAGAGCTCTATCACCGCTTCGAAGAGGAGCATCTCGCCGGCCTCGTCGAGGACGCGGCCGCCGGCAACGCCGACGCCGCCGCGGCCCACGCCGAGGGCGCGATGGACGCGCTGTTCGAGTTCGAGGCGGCCGTCGGCGCGACCGCCGAAGTGTCGGCCGCGGAGGCCGCGTTCTTCGGTGCCCGCGGATTCGACGCCGCCGCGCTCGCGCAGGTCGGCGCGTCGGCCCGCGCCGGCTCGGTCGTCCAGTCCACCTTCGCCTTCTTCGAGAGCGGCGCGGGCGGCTATCACGAGACCTTGGAGGAGGCCGACCACGACCTCTACGAGTCGTTCGAGGGCGCGCTCGGGTCGGTCCGAACCGCGGCCGAGGAGGGCGGCGACGCCTACGGCGCGGCCAAGACCTACGGCCAGCGGGCTGTCGATTCGATGTACGCCGTCGTCGCCACCGCGGCCGCGGACGCCGGCCTCGGAGCCGCCGCCTCGGAGCGCATGACCGGCGTCTTCCAGACGTTCGAGGAGGCCCGCGTCCACGAGGCCTTAGAAGGGGGCGACCGCGACGCCTACGAGGGCTTCGAGGCGGCGCTATCCGACTATGTCGACGCGTTAGCGGACGGAAGCGAAGTCGACGCCGCCGCAGAAGCGTACGCGACGGCGACCGCCCGCGCCCAGTTCGCCGTCGTCGGTGAAGTCGGCAAGGCCCCCGAGGCGGGCGGCTCCGAAGACGGCGGTTCCGCCGACGCGGCGCTGTCCGGCGGGCCGAACGTCGTCGAGGGCGTCCCCGAGGACGCCGACCACGTCGTAGAGATGTCCGCCGTCGCGTTCGAGCCGGCGGAACTGACGGTATCGGCCGGCGACACCGTCGCGTTCGAGCACGTCGGCGGCGAGGCCCACTCGGTCACGGCCTACGGCGACGAACTCCCCGAGGGAGCGGCGTACTGGGCCTCAGGCGGCTTCGAGTCCCAAGAAGCGGCCGAGACCGGCTGGAGCGAAGGGAAGGGCGCGGTCCAGTCTGGCCAGTCCTACGTCCACACCTTCGAGACGGCCGGCGAGCACGCGTACTACTGCGTGCCCCACGAGGCCGCGGGCATGACGGGTACCATCGTCGTCGAGGAGTAGAGTCAACTCCCGTCGCGCCCGGTCCGCCCGAGCGCGACGAGCACGAGGTAGCCGACGAACCCGGCGGCGAACAGCAGGACCGGAATCGCGAAGGGGCCGAACGTCTCGATGAGCCCGTCCACGGGACCGAGTTGGAGCATATCCGATCCACGGCCGCATCGCGGTTAACGTTCCCGGCGAGAGTCGCCCCGGAGTGTCCACGGCGGGGTACTCCGGGCGCTCACTCGTCGTAGGCGCTGTCGTCTTCGTCCGCGTCCGCGTCCGCGACATCGCCGGCCACCACTTCGTCGGCCGCCTCTCGGCCGCGCGTCGGCTTCCGGACGCCGCCGTTCGAGAGCCCGGCCGCGGGCGACTGCCGGGTCGCCTCGGCGTCCGCCGAGTGGACGTGCACGTCCCGCTGGGGGAACGGGATGCCGATGCCCGCGTCGTTCAGGCGCTTGTATATCTCGCGGTTGAGGTTGTGCGTCGCCTTCCCGCGCTTGAGCGGACTGTTGACCCAGCAGACGAGTTCGTACTCCAGCGCGTCGGGGCCGAACCGGCGGAACCGCGGCCGGGGTCGGGGGCTGTCGAGGACCAGCGGCTCGTCGAGGGCGATGTCGGTCAGGAGTTCCTCGAACGCGTCCACGTCGGTACCGTAGGCGACGCCGACCGGGACTTTCAGCCGGCGGCGGCGGTTCGGCGCGGACTCGTTGATGATTTTGGCGGCGTTGAGCACCGAGTTCGGCACCGTCACGAGCAGTTCGTCGCGGGTGAGAAGCGTGGTCGAGCGGATGCCGACCTTGACGACCGTGCCGGCCTCGCCGGAGTCGAGGACGACGTAGTCACCGATTTTGTAGGTGTCGTCGAAGTACAGCGCGATGCCGCCGAAGAAGTTGGCGACGGTGTCCTTGGCGGCGAAGCCGACGGCGATGCCGGCGATACCTGCGCCGGCGAAAAGCGGCGTGATTTCGATGCCCCAGATGTACAGGAGCGCGCCGATAGTGCCGACCGAGACGACGATGGTCCAGACGTTCGAGAAGACGGGCGCGAAGTCGTAGCGACTGCCCTTGTCCTTGACCGCGTCGACGAGGCGGTTGACGAGGCGGTTGAGCGCCCACGCCCAGACGACGATGCCGACCGACAGCGACGGTAGGCCGAAGAAGTCGTTGAGCGTCGCCGCGTCGACGACGAACGCCTCCGCGACCGCCGGGGCTCTGGAAAACAGGAAGACGCCCGTCAGCGAGACGGTGACGACGATGGGCCACCGAAGCTCTTGGACGACGATGTTGTCGAGGGAGGTCTCGGTTCGGCTGGTGTATCGAAACAGGAGGCGGATGACCACCGTCTCCATGACGAACGCGCCGCCGACCGAGATGAGTAAGACGAGGGCCGTCACCTCAAGCGCCGACAGACCCGAGAGGAACGACGAGAGGTGTTGGCTCATGCCGCGAAAGTCGCGGCCACCGGAGATAACGATTGCTCCGCTGACGGTCGCGGCGGCCGAAAGGTTTTGTTCGCCGCGGGAGCGAGGGCACACCAGATGTACCGATTCGGTCACTGGGGCGTCTCGCTCCTCGTGTTCGCTCCGCTCGGCTTCGCGCTCGTGCAGGCCGGCCGCCCCGAACTCGCCTTCGTCGCCGGCGCGGCGATGTGCTGGCTGGCGATGCTCCCCGACTACGACATGCGCGTCCCCGGCATCTCCCACCGCGGGCCGACCCACACCGTCCTCTTCGCCGCCCTCGTCGGCGGCGTCGGCGGCGGCGGGGCGTACCTCCTCGCCAGCAACGCGGGCCAACCCGAGGCTGCGGCGACGACCCTCGGCGCGTTCGGCTTCGCCGTGGGCGCGCTCACCATCCTCGCGCACCTCGCGGCCGACGTGCTGACGCCCGCCGGCATCCGCCCCCTGTGGCCGCTTTCGTCCCGGAAGTTCACGCTCTCGCTGTGGACCGCGGACAACGCCGTCGCCAACTACGGCCTGTTCGCCGTCGGCGTGTTCGCCGTGGCCGCGGCGGCGTACCTCTCGGTCGCGCTCTGAACGCCCTGAAACTCGGAGTCGAACACCCCGGACTCGGGACGGCGAGCGCCCCTCGGATATGAGGAATCGTTAAGGTCTGTCCGGGAGACCGGAGACGCATGGACGACGACGCCATGCGCCGCTTTCCGGTGCCCGACCGCGACGACCTCCCGGACGACCTGCGCGAGCGCATCGACGACGAGACCGAGCGCGCCGGCTTCACGCCGAACGTCTTCGCCGCGTTCGCGTACAAACCCTCGCACTTCCGACCCTTCTTCGAGTACCACGACGCGCTCGTCGAGGACACCGACCTCGAACGCCACGAGGTGGAGATGATTATCGTGGCCGTCTCCGGCGTCAACCACTGTTACTACTGCAACGTCGCCCACGGCGCGCTGGTCCGCATCTACGCGAAAGACCCGCTGCTCGCGGACCAACTGGTCGCCAACTACCGCACCGCCGACATCCCCGAGAAACACAAGACGATGCTCGACGTGGCGGTCAAACTCACCGAGTCGCCCGTCGAGGTCGGCGGAGACGACCTCCAGCGACTCCGCGACGCCGACTTCTCCGAGGAGGCGATATGGGACATCGGCGCGGTTACAGCCTTCTTCAACCTCAGCAACCGCATGGCGATGTTCGCGGATATGCGACCGAACGAGGAGTTTCACACCCTCGGCCGAGAGCCGCGCGACGACTGACTCGAAGGTGAGTAAACGAGTACCACGGTCATTGATAGCAATCGGCGGAATCCTTATGCCGCCAACCGATGAGTTTCGACACGCAATGGCGAAAGGTAAGGTTGCGTTCTTCAAGTCCTCCGGCGGCTACGGCTTCATCGAGACCGACGACCACGACGACGACGTGTTCTTCCACATGGAGGACATCGAGGGTCCCGACCTCGAAGAGGGTCAGGAAGTGGAGTTCGACATCGAGGAGGCCGACAAAGGCCCGCGGGCGACGAACGTCACGCGGCTCTGAGTCCGACGCGTTCCGACCGACGGCGACTCGACAGCGAAGCAGAGTTCCGCATTTTCAGGCCGCCAGCCGCGGCGCTCGCGGGTCGTGGCCGTCGGCCGTGGAGGTCGGCCGTCGCCCGCCTCAGAGCGTCCCCGCCCGGCCCATCCGCCGAATCTCGTCGGCCCGCGCCCGGATAGCTTCCCACTCCTCGTCGTCCTTGCGGTCGACGTGAGAGTACATGAGTCCCATCCGACCCGTCCCGCGGAGGCGTGCTTCGTTCTCCTTCAGGAAGTCCCAGTAGAGCGCGTTGAACGGGCAGGCGTTCTCGCCGGTCGTCTTCGACACCGCGTAGGGACACGACGAGCAGTAGTCGGACATCTTGTTCACGTAGTTGCCCGACGAGGCGTAGGGCTTCGACGAGAGCACGTCGGTGGCGAACGACCCCATGGCGACCACGTTCGGCGTCGTCACCCAGTGGAACGCGTCGACGAACCCGAGGTGGAACCAGCGGTCGAGTTCCGCCGGGTCGACGCCGTAGACCAGCGCGAAGTTCGAAAGCACCATCAGGCGCTCGATGTGGTGGGCGTAGCCGCGGTCGCGGACGTGGCCCACGGCCTCGGACAGACAGTTCATATCGGTCTCGCCGGTCCAGTACGCCTCCGGGAGCGGTTCGGTCTGGTCGAGTTGGTTCGCTTCGGCCAACTCGGGCATCGACCGCCGGTAGACGTGCCGCACGAACTCCCGCCAGCCGAGGACCTGCCGCACGAACCCCTCGGCGCTGTTGAGCGGGGCGTCGCCCCGTTCGTAGGCTTCTTCGACGGCCTCGACCGCCTCGCGCGGGTGCAGCAGGCCGAGGTTGATGGCCGCCGAGAGCAGGGAGTGACAGAGCGCCCACTCGCCGTCGACCATCGCGTCCTGATACGGGCCGAACTCGGGGAGGCGGACCTCGACGAAGTGCGACAGCGCCTGTCTCGCCGCCTCGCGCGTCACCGGCCAGACGAACGGTTCGGGTGACCCCCACGCGTCGGGGTAGCGCTCGCAGACGAACTCGATGACCTCGCGCGTCGTCTCGTCCGGGTCGAACCGCGGCGCTTCGGGCGGCGTCCACCCCTCCGGCGGCGTCTCGCGGTTCTGGTCGTCGTAGTTCCACTCGCCGCCGACGGGGTCGTCGCCGTCCATCAGGACGCCCGTCTGCCGGCGGGCGTGTCGGTACCAGTGTTCCTGTCGGTAGCTGTCGGTGTCGCCGGCCCAGTCGTCGAAGTCGGCGGGCGTCGTGAGAAACAGGTCGTTCTCGACGAGCGTGAGCGACCCGCCGCGGGCGGAAACGAGTTCCCGAAGCCGCTCGCCCGCGCCGTGGCTCGGGGGGTCCATCACGACGAGGTCGTCGCCGGGCGCGGCGTCGAAGTAGCGGTCGAGCCCTTCACCGAACGTCTCGGTTTGGAGGTACGTCACCTCGTAGCCGCGCTCGCGGAGGTCGTCGCGGAAGTGCCGCATCGCCGCAAAGACGAGCGCGAGCTTCTGGGGGTGGTACGGCAGTCGGTCGCCGAAGGCGTGCGCCTCGATCATCAGCACGCGGTCGTCGGACTGGAGCGGCGCGGCCGACGGGTCGAGTTGATCGCCGAGGACCCAGACGGTCATAGGCGTCCCTTCGGCGGCGGAGAAAAGAGCGTGTCGGCCAGCCGAGGGGTCAGCGACGCGACCCCGGCTGGGGGTCGACGTGCGCGGGTGCGAGCAGGTCGTCTATCGGCTGGCCGTCGAGCCACGACAGCAGGCGAACGAGCTGGTCGGTCGCGGCCTCGAACAGCTCTTCGCCGGCCTCGGGCGACGCGTCGGTCTGGTCACCGAAGACGCCGTTTCCGGAGTTCTCGATGGCGTCGTAGAACGTCCGCGCGCCGTGTTCTCGGAGGTGGTCGTCGCCCAGGTCGACGACGCCGCCGTCGCGGGCCGAGTCGAGTTCGCCCTCGCGGACGAGGTCGCGGGCGATGTGCATAATCATCGAGGTCTCCTTCGGCCCGCCGTGGGGACCGGGGTGGTCGAACAGGTCGGTGACGAGGTCCGGAATCGACTCGTCCCACATCCACTCGATGGCGTACATGGTGCCGTCGTCGCGGAGGCGGCGACCGACCTCCCGGAGGTGCTGGACGTTGCCGCCGTGGGCGTTGACGAACACGACCCGGTCGATGCCGTGGTACGCGAGGTTGCGCGTCAGCGACTCCACGTAGTCGCGGAACTGCGGCGGGTCGACCCACATCGTCCCGTGGAACTGGCGGTGGTGGGGGCTGACGCCGACGTTGACGGTCGGGGTACAGAGGTAGCCGGTCCGGTCGGCCGCCTCGCGGGCCAACGCCTCCGCGATGAGGTGGTCGGTGGCGAGCGGGAGGTGCGGGCCGTGCTGTTCCGTCGAGCCGAGGGGGACGACCGCGAGCGACGATTCGGCCACGTAGTCTCCGAGTTCGGGCCACGTCTGGTCCGCGATGTACATGGGCGTCACCAAGCGACGACGCCTAAAGAAAGGTGCCAAAGGGGAAATGGACTCCCGGAGCGCGCCGACTCAGTCCTGCTCTCGGGACCGCAGTTCGATGCGGCGAATCTTCCCCGAGGAGGTCTTCGGTAGCTCCGCGACGAACTCGATTTCGCGCGGGTACTTGTACGGGGCCGTCTGCGCTTTCATGAACGACTGGAGTTCGTCCACGAGGTCGTCAGAGCCCTCGTAGCCGTCGGTGAGGACGACGTACGCCTTGACGATGCTGCCGCGTTCCTCGTGGGGGCTGGCGACCGCGGCGGCCTCCGCGACCGCCTCGTGGGAGACGAGCGCGTCTTCGACCTCGAAGGGGCCGATGCGGTAGCCCGCCGAGATGATGATGTCGTCGGCGCGGCCCTCGAAGAAGAAGTAGCCGTCCTCGTCGCGGGAGGCGAGGTCGCCGGTGCGGTAGTAGTCGCCGGAGAACGTCTTCTCGTCGAGGTTCGGCTTCTCGTAGTAGCCGTCGAAGATGCCGGGGCAGCCGACCGGGACGGCGATTTCACCGATTTCGTCGACGCCGACTTCCTCCTCGTTTTCGTCGATGATGGTCGTGCCGAGGCCGGGCGTCGGCTTGCCCATGCTGCCGGGTTTCACGTCGATGCCGGGGTAGTTCGTCAGGAGCGCGACCGTCTCGGTCTGGCCGTAGCCGTCCCGCGGGGTGACGCCGAACGCCTCGCGGAACGCCTCGATGGGTTCGCGGTTGAGCGGTTCGCCCGCCGACAGCGCCTCTTTCAGTTGCAGGTCGTACGAGCCGAGGTCGCGCTGGGCGAACATCCGGTACTGGGTCGGGACGGCGCAGAGGCGGGTGACGCCCTCCTCTTCCATGATGTCGAGGAACGCGTCGGGTTCGAAGTCGCCGCGGTAGACGAACTGGGTCGCGCCGGTCGTCAGACCGACGCCGACGGGGCTCCAGAACCACTTGGCCCAGCCGGTGCCGGTCGTCGCCCAGAGCAGTTCGTCGGAGAGGTCGTCGTCGGCCGTGACGCCCCACCAGTAGGGGGCGTTGACGAGTTCGAAACACCGCATCCAGCGGTGGCGGTGGCGGACCGGCTTGGGCTGGCCGGTCGTCCCCGACGTGTAGTTGATGGACATCGGGTCATCGGCCCGGAGGGCGGGGCCGTCGTGTTCGGTGGATGCGTCGGCGACGAGGTCCGAAAACGAGGTCCAGCCGTCGGCGTCGCCGCCGAGGACGACGAAGTTCGAAAGCGGCGTCTCGTCGCGCACCTCGTCGACCATCTCGACGAGCGACTCGTGGACGACGGCCGTCGTCGCCTTACAGTCGTTCGCGCGGAACGCGATGTCCTTGGGCTTGAGCATCGACGAACTCGGGACGAGCAGCGCGCCGCGTTTGAGCGCGCCGAGTTGGACGGCGAACACGTCGGGGTCGCGGGGGAGGAGGTGGATGAGTCGGTCGCCCTTCTCGACGCCCATGGATTCGAGCGCGTTGGCGAAGCGGTTCATGTCGTCGCGGAGGTCGCCGTAAGTCCGCTCCTCGCGGCCGCCGTCGGCGTCGCGGAACCGGAGGGCGACGCGGTCGCCGAAGGCGTCGGCGTGCGACTCGATGACTGCGGGGATGTTGTAGTGCTCGGGGATGTCCCACTCGAACGATTCCGACTCGGCCGCGTAGTCGACTGCCATGGCTCGACAGACAGAACAGACCATAATAATTGTTCGTCCGGGTTCCGCGTGAGAGGCGCGCCGTCAGGCCATCGGCGAGCCCTCTCGCGGGCCTTCGTCGGGCGCGCTCACGCTCTCGTCGCCGTCGTCGGCGGACTCCCCGCGGAGCGCCAGCGCGAACGCGCCGAGCCCGACGAGCAGGACGACGAATTCGAGGATTCCCCCGAGCGGGACGAAGTCGAGGACGGCCAGCACGAACAGGCCGGCGAACAGCGCGACCCAGCGGTTGTCGTAGTCCGCGAGCGACAGGAGCCACGTCCCGAGGACGAGCGCGCCGTAGACGCCCGCGACCCAGAGGACGAGCAGGAAGCCGACCCCGCCGGCCAGCGAGAGCGGGATGCCCACGATGGTCAAAAGCAGGAGCAGGAGGACGATGGGTATCGCGACGATGGCGAGGAGGCCGACGCCGCCGCTCCGCACGGCCTTCTTGGTCCCGAGGCCCGTCACGCGGCGGGCGAAGCCGGGGGCGACGAGGACGATAATCGCGCCGACGACGAAGTTGGCGAGGAGCCAGTAGCCCGAGACCACCCAGCCGGGGATGACCGGGCCTTCGAACTGGCCGAACTGGAACGGCGTCCCGGCGACGACGGGCGCGGCGACCGCGAGGTCGTCCACCTGCCGCACGCCGCCGTCGACGACGGCCGCGGAGTCGATACTGGCGGTCGCCGCGTCGTATTCGAGCGAGCCGCCGACCCGAGCGGTCGGGCCGACAGCGAGTTCTTCCGCACCGACGCGGACGTTCCCGTCGACCGCGCCGTCGAGTCGGACGGTGCCGCCGGCGGCGTCTACCGACCCGCCGATGTCGGCGGTGTCGCGGACGAACACCGCGCCGCCCGCGAGGCTCACGTCGCCGCCGACGGTGCCTTCGAGGGTCGCGGAGCCCGCGACCGCGTCGAGGTTCCCGTCGACGGTTCCGGTCTCAGTCAGGAGGACGGTCCCTGCCGTCGCGGACACGTCGCCGGTTACCGTCCCGGCGACGACGACCGTGCCGCCGACCGCGTCGAGGTCGCCGTCGACGGTCTCGCCCTCGTCGACGACGACGGCCCCGCCGGCGGACGGTCCCTGTTGTGCGGCCGCGACGCCCGCGAGCGACCCCACCACGAGGAGGCTCACGAGGAGCGCGACCAGTTGTTTCGTTGTGAACAATGGAATCACCGAGGCTACGCCTCGGGTTACTGATACGACTCCGGAGAGCATAAACCGAGAGAGACGGTTTCAAACCCCGGGAAACGCCGTTTTCTGATGACTGTCTCGGCCCGAGGACCGGCCGGGTAGTTGCGCGGGCCCTGCCCGGACGGTCGGCCGGTCCCCCGCCGCGGCTACCGCTTGGTCCATCTTTTTGCCGACTCGCGGGGATGTTCGCACATGGAGTACACGACGCTCGGAGACACCGGCATGGAGGTCTCCCGCATCTGTCTCGGCTGTATGAGCTTCGGCACGCCTGAGTGGCGCGAGTGGGTGTTAGACGAGGAGGCGGGGCTCGAACTGGTCGACCGCGCCATCGAACTCGGTATCAACTTCTTCGACACCGCCAACATGTACTCGAACGGCGAGTCCGAGCGCGTCCTCGGGAAGGCGCTGGAGGGCCGCCGCGACGAGGCGGTCGTCGCCTCGAAGGTGTACTTCCAGATGGACGACGACGACCCGAACTCCGGCGGTCTCTCGCGGAAGGCCATCGAACAGGAGCTCGACAACTCGCTCGACCGCCTCGGGATGGACGCGCTCGACCTGCTCCAGATTCACCGCTACGATTACGACACCCCCATCGAGACGACGATGCGCGCGCTCGACGACGCGGTTCGGCGCGGCAAGACGCGCTACGTCGGCGCGTCGTCGATGTGGGCCCACCAGTTCGCGGAGGCGCAGTACACCGCCGACTCGCTCGGGCTGGACCGCTTCGCCACGATGCAGAATCACTACAACCTGCTGTACCGCGAGGAGGAACGCGAGATGCTCCCCCTCTGCGAGAAGCAGGGCGTCGGCGTCATGCCGTGGTCGCCGCTCGCCCGCGGCTACCTCACCCGCCCCCACGAGGAGTTCGAGGCGACGACCCGCGGCCGGACCGACGAACACGCCAAGGGCCACCCGTACTTCGAGGGCGGCGGCCGCGAGGTGAACGAGCGCGTCGAGGAACTCGCCGACGAGAAGGGCGTCAAGATGGCGCAACTGGCCCTCTCGTGGGTGCTCCACAAGGACTGGGTTGACGCGCCCATCGTCGGCACGAGCAGTATCGAACACCTCGAAGACGCGGTGGAGGCCCTCGACATCACGCTCTCGGACTCCGACATCGACTACCTCGAAGAACCCTACCAGCCGGTCCGCGTCTCCGGCCACGACTAAGCCCAAGGGAAACAGCCTTCAGCGCCCGCAGTGAGGGACGACCGTGTACGGGACCCTCGCACGACTCGCCCGCGACGAGCCGGAGACGGCGATTCTCGGCGTCGAGTCGCTGCTCGCGGCCGGCGTCCTCCTCGGCGTCGCGCTGACGCTCGTCTCGTCGCTCGCGCCGACGCTCCCGCTCGCCCACGTCGGGTTCACGCTCGCGGCGGCCGCGACGCTCCTTCTCACGGCCGTCTCACTTGTGGCCGCGTCGCGGCGAATCGCCCTCCTGCTCACCGGCCGCGGCGGCCTGCGAATCGAGACGTTCTGGCGACTGCTCGAACTGATGCTCGCGTTCCTCGTCGCCGGTATCGTCGCCTTCGCGGTCCAACTCGGTGAGTTCGCGCCGACCGTCCCCGACCCGCGGGGCGGCGGCGTCTTCGTCGGGCTGTTCCTGGCGTTCGTCCTCGCGGGCGTCGGCCTCGCCGTCGTCGTCTGTCTCCGCGGGATGTGGCTCGTCGTGAACGCCGAACTTCAGTCGGCGCTCGACGGCGTCTGAGCCGCGCCGATGCCGTCGAGTCGCTTCACCGCCCGGAGCGCGACGACGGCGATAGCGACCTCTGCGAAGCCGACGACGAGAAACGACGGGAGGTAGCCGACCACGTCGGCGACGACGCCCCCGATGAGGAAGCCGGCGAGGAAGCCGAGGCTGCCGAAGACGTTGAAGCCGCCGAGGGCCGCCCCGCGCTCGCCCGACTCGGCGAGGTCGGTCACGAGCGCCATCGTCGCGGGCGCGACGAGCGCGCCGAAGACGCCGACGACGACCATGAGAGCGGCCGCGAGTTCGAAGACCGGGGCGACGCCGACGGCGACGATTGACACGCCGTAGAGCATCGACCCCGCGACGACGGGGACGAACCGGCCGACGCGGTCGGACAGCGAGCCGAGGGGGTACTGCAAGAGCGCGAAGGGGACGAAAAAGAGCGCGAGCACCCCGCCGGCGACGGCGGCGTTCACGCCGAACGCCTCGCGGAAGTAGTACACCCCGACGAGGGCGAAGAAGCCGGCGGTCATGCGGTCGATGAAGCCGAAGGCGTACGGGACCGCGAACGCCGGGCGCGCGGCCAGTTTCTTGAGGACGACGCCGACGCCGACGCGGGTCGAATCGGGCGTCCTGTCGGTGACGGTCGTGACGAGCAGCGCGACGGCGGTGAGCGACGCGGCCGACGCGTACAGCGGCGCGAGGGGGTCGATGGTCGTGAGTTGGCCGCCGACGACCGAGCCGAGCGCCGCGCCGAGGCCGATGGCGATGCCCGCCGCGCCCATGTTCCGGCCGTTGCCTCCCGAGAGGTCCGCGAGCATCGTAATCGACAGCGAGAACGCGCCGATGGTCATCGCGCCGCCGAGGAGGCGGACGATGAGGACCGCGCCGAACGTGGCGTCGAGCCACGGGAGCGTGGCGAGCGCGAGGAGCGCGACGTAGCTGGCCGCGCCGCCGAGCGCGCCCGCGACGATGAGCCACGTCCGCCGGCCGAGCGCGTCCGAGAGCGCGCCCCAGACGCTCGAGAAGGCGACGAACGAGGCGAACTCGGCGACGAGAAACAGCATCCCGGCCGAGAGGTCGTACTCCCCTTGCCCGCCGCCGAGGGCGGTCACGAGGTCGGAGACGCCGGGATAGAGGAGCACCTGCGAGACGAGGACGCCCCAGACGGCGAGCGCGAGTGTCGCGCGTTCGCGGCGCGTCGAGTCCATACGGGGTCGGTCGGCCCGGACGGAAATAGCCCTGTCCTTGTTCGATTCGATTGCCGTTACCCGAGGCGGATGGGGTCGAATTCGAGGAAGGCCGTCTCGTACCCCTCGTGGCGGGCGACCTGCGGCGGCACGTCCACCGCGAGGTCCGCGGTCGCGTCGTCGCCGGCGAGCCCCGGAACCGACGCGCCGTAGTGGAAGCCGAGGTCGGCGTCAAGGCCGGGTTCGAGGCGGCCGTCGAAGCGGGTCGACCCGCCGGATTCGACGGTCGCGGTGAGGCCCAGCCGCGGGACGAGAAGGCGGTTGTAGGGCGTCAGCGGGAAGACGACGAGGTACGGGTCGTCGCCGAAGCGGTCGGCGTCGAGGACGGTGCCGACGAGTCGGAGGCTCCCAGTCGTCGCGCCCCCCAGCGCCGTCCCCGGAAGCGTCTCGGGGCCGCGGCCGAGCGGAAGCCCGTCCATCTCCATCGGCCTGACCGCGCCGGGGTCGCCCTGCTGGTCGTCGAGCATCGTGTACGGGATGTCGTCGCGGTCGCCGGCGCTGTACTCGAAGTCGAGCGTCGCGCTCGCGGGGGAGTCGAACCGGCCGACGAGGTCACCGAAGAGGCGCAGCGAGGGCGCGCCCACGTCCACCGTCACCTCGTAGGTGCCGTCGCCGTCGAGACCGAAGTTCGAGCCGTAGTGAAAGCCCATCCGCTGGGAGAGCATCGCGTAGACGACCTCCTCGCTCACGAGGTCGCCGTCGCGGGCGATTTCGAGAGAGAGGCCCGTGTCGGGGACGACGACGCCCGTCTCGGGGTCCCAGACGGTCGCCATGAGATGCACGTCGTCGCCGGCCTCGACCGACATCTTCGACGTGCCGAATCCGTCGCCCTCGTCGGCCATCACCCAAAAGCGGTGGGGGTAGCTGTAAAAGACGCCCACGCGGAGGTCGCCGGCGTTCGCGCTCCCGACCATGCGCATCCCCTCGGTGTGGGTCGGGACGTACACCTCGTCCGGGCGGTTCGAGACGACCGGCGGCTCGTTCGACGTGTAGAGCCGACCGAGTTCGGCGAGACAGCCGGAGAGACCCGCGGCCGCGACGGCTCCGCTCGCCGCGAGGAACCGACGCCGACTCGTCATGCCTCCCGGAGCGCGGTGAGGTCGTCGATGAGCGACTGTTCGTCCGGCTGGTTACCGCGGTAGGTCCGCTCGACGTAGCCGTCGCCGTTGACCAGCGAGATGAGCCCGAGGTGGGTGAACATGTAGTTGCCCTCGTCGTCCGGCTCGTTTTTCTCGAAGAAGACGCCGAACTGGTCTTCGACGACCGACTTCGCCTCGGCCTCGTCGGCGGGCCGGAGGAACTGCCAGTTGCCCGCGTCCATGTCGACGTTCATCTGGTCGGCCTCCGCGCGGAAGGCGTCGGCGTCGTCGCGGGCGGGGTCGAACGTGATGGGGTAGAACGACACCTCGTCGGCGTAGCCCTCGCTGACCGAGTGAATCTGGACCTCGCGGAGCGCGCTGATGAGCACCGGACAGACGGTCATGCAGTTGGTGAAAAAGTACGTGTGGAAGTGCGGCACGTCGATGTCGCGCACCGACACCTCGCTCCCCGCGATGGGGTCGGTGAGCGTCACGTCGGGGACCTGCTGGCCCCACGCCGGATACGGGAGGTCCTCGCTGGACACGTCGTTCTCGCGGTCCGGCTTCGACAGCGACACGTTCGGGTTGGCGTTGCTCCCGCCGAGACAGCCCGCAAGCCCGACGGCCGCGCCCGCCCCGGCGGCGCGGAGATACGTTCGTCGTTTCATTACCCTCGCTAGCGCCCCGGCACTCAAATGCCGTTTGGTGTGCGTTTCGAACGGTAGCGCGCGTGTTCTCGTCCCGCACGCCGGAGGCGAAATCTTCGACGCACACACCAGAACGGACTTCCCCGCGAGGTCCCTAGCCGGGCGTATGTTCGACGGGTCTCCGTTCCGCCGGGAGTTCCTGAAGGCCGCGGTCGCCGCCGGCGGCGCGGCGGCGCTCTCCGCCTGCCTCGACAGGGCACCGGACGACCCCGTTCCGGCGGGGACCGACGCGTTCGAGGCGCTCCCGAGCCGGCAGCACGCGTGGAACGAGTTCTGTCGGGGAGACGACCACGGCAACGTCGAGATGCCCCGCCATCAGGTGCTCCTCTATCTCGACCTCGACGGCGAGGGACCGCCCGACGAGGCCGCCCGCGCGACCGTCGAGAACGCCTTCCGCGTCCTCGACCGCGCCTACGAGCGGAGCCACGAGGGCGTCATCTGGTCGGTCGCCTACTCGCCGCGGTACTTCGACCGCTTCGACGACCCGCTTCCCGACAGCGTGGACCTGCCCGAACCGCGGGCGCTGTCGCCGTTCGAGACGCCCGACTTCGACCGGCAGGACGCGCTCGTCCACCTCGCGTCCGACCGCGCCGACGCGGTTCTCGAAGCCGAACAAGCCCTCCTCGGCGAGGCGGACGAGGCCAACGGCGTCGCCGTCGACGCCGACCTCTCGGGCGTCTTTTCGGTCGCGTCCCGGCGGACGGGCTTCGTCGGGGCCGGACTCCCCGCCGAGCACCAGTCCGACCTGAACGGCATCCCCGACGGGAACCCCGTCCCCGAGGCGTCGCCGCTGTTCATGGGGTTCAAAGCGGGATTCGCAGGGAATCAGGCCACAGAAGAGTACGTCACCATCGACGAGGGGCCGTTCGCGGGCGCGACCACGAAGCACGTGGCGAACATCCGCCAGCGCCTCTCGGACTGGTACGACGAGGAAGACCGCTACCACCGGGTCATGAAGCTGTTTTCGCCCGCGCACGCCGAACAGAATCTCGTCGACGGCGTCGGCGACAACCTCGGCGACGACAGCGGTATCGACGCGATGCTCGACCGCCTCCGCGACGACGCCTTCGAGTTCGGCCACGTCGGCCACGCCCAGAAGGCCGCCCGCGCCAACCGCGACGAGGAGGGCAACGTCAGACTCCTCCGCAGACACTTCGAGTCGGCCGACGACGGCGTGGCGAGCCTGCACTTCCCGTCGCTCCAGCGCGGTATCTCGGCGTTCGAGGAGGTCCGCGAGGCGATGAACGGCACCGACCTGACCGACGTGCCGACCGTCCGCCAGCGCGTCAACAACGGGATTTTAGAGTACATCTTCGTCAAGCGCCGCGGCAACTTCCTCGTGCCGCCGCGGGAGATCCGCGCGTTGCCGACGCCGACCGGCGAGGTGCCGGGACTAGCCGACTGAATCGAGCGCTTCCGCTTACGTGTCCGGTCGGCCGCGCCCTCAGACGTGTCCCAAGAACGACAGCGCCAGCCAAATCTGCCAGAGGCCGGCCAGCACCATCACGACCGCGGCGGCTTTCTGGACCGAGCCAACGTAGCCAGACAGCGACCGGATTCGGTCGCCGCCGAGCGCGGCCGCGACGGTGACGACCGAAAGCGGGAGCGCCGCGGCGGCGGCGTAAGCCCCCAGCGAGACGACCGCCTGCGCGGTCGGGAGCGCGAGCGATTGCGTGACGACGCCGAGGAAAATCGGGACGACGCAGCCGGCCGCCGCGAGGCCGTACACCCCGCCGAAGACGGCGAAACCGGTCACGGACGACCGGTACTCCGGGAGGACGACGTGGAGGCTCGGCGCGCGCCCGGTGAACATGAGGACGCCGAAGCCGACGAGCGCCGCGCCGACGAGCGGTTCGAGGAGCGCGAGGTGCGAGGCGATGCGGCCGCCGACGACCGCGAGCGCGCTCCCGATAGCGCCGAGGACGACCAGCGCGGCGAGCGAGGCGACCGCCCCGCGGACGACCGCGCCGCCGAGGTCGGCCTCCTCGCTGGAGAGGTAGTAGCCGACGTAGCCCGGGAGAAGCGGGTAGGCGCAGGGCGCGAAGAAGGTGGCGACGCCGGCGCTGACGGCGAACGCGAGCGTGCCGGCGAAGGCGGAATCGAACCCCAGCGCGGGGCCGAGACCGAACCCGGGCATCAGGCGACGTCCTCGACGGCCGCGCGGAGATTCTCCTCGCTGGCGAGTCCGCGGTGGGTCCACGTCGCCTCGCCGTCGGCGTCGAAGACGACGAGATACGGGAGGCCGTTCGCGCGGACCGCGCGCATCAGGCTACTGTCGGGGTCGTGGCCGACCGTCCAGTTCCCGTCGTGTTCGGCCCACCAGTCGCGGATGTCGTCCATCGTGAGGCCGCCGCCGAGGCGCTCGTTCGTCACCGAGACGAACGCCACGTCGTCACCGAACTCCTCGTGGAGCGTCCGCAGCGACTCCATCTGGGCGACGCAGGGCGCACACCACGTCGCGAAGAGGTCGAGGACGGTCGGCGCGCCCTCGGCGGGGATTCGAACCTCGCCGGCCGACGACCCCTGCGCGTCGACGGTGTCGACGACGAGCGGGAGGTCGCCGGAACCGGACCCCGACGACGCGGTGGCGGAGGCGGGGTCGGCGACGTCGCTCGTCGTCTCGGCGGCGTCGCCCGCTTCGGCGGGTGCGGACCCGTCGCCGAGACAGCCCGCGACGCCGGCGACGCCCGCGCCCGCGAGCAGCGAGAGGAGGGCGCGTCGTCTCACCGGGGGTCACCTCGTCGGGGTCGGGAGCGCGGTCGCGTCGTGTGCATACTCGTGGCTAGTGAATCCCGTCGTAAAGCGTCGCTGGTGTCGTGCGCGAATCCCGCGCGAGAGGTGGTGTGGACGTCGAACCACGCGACTCGCGTCCGATTACCGGGCGTTCTCGACGGCGCGCTGGAGGTCGGACCATCGCGGCGCGACCTGCTCGCCGTCGACGAGAACCGTCGGCGTCCCCTGGAAGCCGCGCTCGTCGACGGCCTCGGTCCGCTCGGCGTCGACGAGCGGGCGGTAGCGTTCGCGCGAGGCCGCCGCGGCGACCGAACAGCCGTCGAGGTCGGCGTCGTCGGCGAGCGACTGGAGCGTCGACAGCGACCCCTCGGCGTCGCCGCCGCCGAACTCCGATTGGTTCTCGTAGAGCGTGTGGGCGAAGTCGAAGAAGGTCTCGTCGTCGGCCTCGTCCTGGACGGCGCGGGCCGCCGAGGCCCCCTTCCACGACCACCATTCGTCCACCGGAATCGGGAAGTCGTGGTGGCGGTAGCGGACGATTCCCTCCGAGACGTACTCGGACCGGAGCTGCGGGGCGACGTCGACCGCGAACGTCGCGCAGTGAGGGCAGGCGAAGTCCTCCCAGACGTCGACGACGACGCTCGCGTCCTCGGACCCGATGACGGGCGTGGGGAGCGAACTGACCGTGTCGCGTTCGGGGACCTCACAACCGATGGCGGCGACGGCGTCGTTTCCGGACCCGCCGCTTCCGCCGCCGAGGCACCCGGCGGTGCCCAGCGTCAACGCACCCGCCGTGGCGGCGAGGTACGCGCGTCGTGTGTTGCGCATGGTCGGGGTCGGGGACGGACGAACTTAGATTCTCCGAGGCGAATCGCGGGGTTTCGGAGGGCGTTGCCGCTTTTCGTGGTTCGATTCGGGAACGCGGAACTCCGGCGACTCACGGCCGACGACCGCGATTTCAGTCGTCTCACAAACGACACTGATTAAGCCTCCTGTGGCGTCACCCAACACGTGCCAACCGTCCACTTCCGCGGCCGGGAAATCGAGTGCGACCGCGGGGACGTCCTCCGCGACGTGCTCCGCGCGGCCGGCGAATCGCCGCACAACGGCCACTCGTCGTGGTTCAACTGCCGCGGCGGCGGCTCCTGCGGCACCTGCGCCGTCGGGGTTCGCGGTCCCGTGACCTACCGGACGAAAAAGGAGCGCCGCCGGCTCCGATTCCCCCCGCACGACCCCGACTCGGGTCTCCGACTCGCGTGCCAGACGGTCGTCCTCGGCGACCTCCGGGTGGAGAAGTACCCCGGATTCTGGGGCCAACACGTCGACGACGCGGAGAGCGACGCGGACGAAGCCGGCGACGCCGGCGACGCGGAGGGCGCGCAGGACACGGGGGACACACCGGACACCCGAGAACGGCGCGAAGCGACCGACTGAGCCGGCGGGTCGGTCAGTCGCCGGCGACGTGGTCGTACCACGACAGCAGGTCGTCGCGGTCGCGGGTGTCCGCCGGGAGCTCCGAGACGCGGAACCACCGCGCGGCCGAGATTTCTTCGTCGGGGTCGTTCACGCTGAGTTCCGCGGCCCCGTCGACGCGGGCGCGGTAGACGGGCATCACGCCCCACGTCTGGTGGCCGTCGCAGCGGATGTCGATTCGGGTGGCCATCGCGAGGCCGCCGTAGTCGGCGGTGATACCGGCCTCTTCAGCGAGTTCGCGCCGGGCGGCCTCGGTGAAGCCCTCGTCGTCGCTGTCGACGCCGCCGCCGGGGAGGACCCAGAGGTCGACGCCCTCGTGGCGGACGAGCAGTATCTCGTCGTCGCGGCGGCGGACGACGGTGTGGACGCCGTAGGGCGTCCCCGTGGACTTCACGCGGGAGGCGAGCGTGCGGAACCGCGGGCGGGAGACGCGGCGGGTGTGAACCGGTTCGAGGTAGTCGGCGTCGGCGTGGTTCCGGCGCAGGCGGTGGTACGCCTGCTCGGCGCGCTGTCGCGCCTCGTCCGCGAGGAACCACAGGTCGTCGACCGTCATCGGCGCGCGGCCGGCGGTCGATGTGCGAGCGGGCGACTCGGCATACCGCACGGTTCGGCGCGGCTCCACAAATCGGCTTCGACACGCGTCGTCGCGAGCGGCGGAGCCGGCGACTTCGCGTCCAATCATCGCCCTTTTATCCGGTGACGCGGAACCTGTGGGTATGAGCTTCGAGAAAGACGACAAGGTCGTCCTGAACGACAAGCACAGCGAGTTCGACGGCGAGACCGGCACGGTCACGCAGGTCATCGAGAGCATGTTCGGCGAGCCGACCTACACCATCAGCTTCGACGAGGGCCAGGAGGTCGGCATCGCGCAGGACCAGCTCGAAGCCGCCGACGGCGACGACGCGGACGAAGCCGACGAAGAGTAAGCGACCGACGACCGACCGACGCCTCTCAGACCCACCATGCCACGCGTTCCGTTCCACTACATCGACCTCCGAACGTTCTGCTACGAGACGGAAGACGAAAAACGGGTCGAGGAGGCGCTTCGGACGTTCCTCCCCGACGAGTTCGACGTCGACCGCGTCGAGAGCACCGGCCACCACGGCGACCGCATCATCGTCTTCTCCGCGCGCGTCGAGCGCGCCAACGACGTGCGGCACGTCCTCGACAAGATACGCGACCTCCCCGACTTCGAGACGCTCCTCGACGAACTCGACCAGCGCGTCACGGACAACACGGAGTTCTTCCTGCGGCTGGACAAACAGGCCGCGTTCAAGGGCGAGGCCCGCCGCGGCGGGGGGCTCACCCTTCGCGCGAAAGTCGAGGCCTACCCGGCGAAGAAGGAAGCCGCGGTGGAGAACGCCCGCGACGCCCTCCTCGGCGACGAGTAGGGTCGTCCGCGAGCCGGTCGAATCGCTTCCGATTTCGCTGTGTTACTCGTCTTTCCACTTGATGGAACAGCCCTGCGAGGGGTACTCCTCGACGGGGATGTCGTCGCCGGCGAGCAGCGCCTCGACGGCCGTCCGCATCTCGTAGTCGGACACCTCGTCGTCGGGGCTCATCGCGTCGTCGATGCGGGAGTGGAACGCGAGTTCGAAGCCGTCGCCGGTGTTCTCGAAGAGGAACGGGTCGGGCGTGCAGACCGCGCCGTACTCCGCGGCGACCGTCTGCGACTCGTCGCGGAGGTAGGCGGTGTACCCAATCGTGCCGTCCGCGACGAGTTCCTGCATTCGTTCGAAGGAGTCCTCGGGGCGGTCCTCGGCGTCGTTGGGGTTGATGCCGACGACCGCGAGGTCGTCGTAGGCGCTGGCGAGGTGGTTCAGCTCCTCGAACTTCGCCTTCGCGTACGGACAGTGGTTGCAGGTGAAGACGACGAGGAGCGCGTCGTAGTCAGCGAACGACGAGAGGGAGTACGTCTCGCCGTCGGTGCCGGGGAGTTCGAAGTCGGGGGCGGCGTCGCCGCGTTCGAGTTCGGAGTCGGATTCGAGCAGTACCATGTCGCCACGTTGGCCCGCGAACATGAAAAGCGGTTGGCCCGCGGCAGTTCCGCGTCGCCTTCGGCGGCTCCGAGACGCCCCTCAGTCGATGGAGACGAGGGCGATTGCGAGGACCGCGAAGCCGATGCCGGCCACCTTGCGAACCGTCAGCGGTTCGCCGAGCGCGACGATGCCGACGACAGACGAGACCGCGAGGAACATCCCGAAGATGGGAGCGACGATAGAGACGGGGCCGAGCGCCAGCGCCCGGTAGTACGAGAGGATGCCGACCGCGAGGCAGGCACCGGCGGCGAGAACGTAGGGAAGTTTCGGGCTGATGACCGAGTCCGTGACGCTCTGCCCGGAGACGACGATGACCCCGACGGTTCCCACGACGAGCACGCCGTTAGCGACCAGTGCGGCCACGTCGCTCGGGATTTTGGCCTGGCCGGTCGTCGCCACTTTCATCAGCGGCGCGACGAGCGAGTAGGCCCCGAGCGCGACGACCGCCCACGAGAGATAGTTCACGGGTAGAACGCCGCCCCGAGTCGTGTATAGGGTTACGATTCGACCGCAAGCCGACGGGAGTGAACCGCGATAACACGGTGACGGCCCGATATCACTCGATTTAGAATCGAGTATGTATTCTCCCCGGAGATAGACAAATGAGACTAGATAGCGCCATCGACCAAATTTTTATCAAGTATTATCGCGTATTGGTGCGTATGTCTCAGGAAGTACAACCCTCGGTCATCGCGCACACGTGGGACGACCCGACTCGGTGTCCGTTCTGCCTCGACGAACTGGAGAGCGAAGGAGAGGGGTTCATGGACCACCTCGAAGAGAGCCCCATCTGTCAACAGGGGTTCGGCATGTGGCGCGATGCGGTCGCCGACGACGTCCGCGGCGAGTGGTCCGGATAGCGACCAAAAACGGTTGTTTTTCGCGACTCGGCCGGTTCACTCGGGCGCGACGCCGAGCTGTGACAGCATGGACATGCTGTCGGTGCTGTTCCACTCCTCGACGCACAGTCCACCCTCGTAGCGCGCTTCCACGATGCCCCACGTGTCCATCTTGCGGTGGGTCGCCGGGATGTCGCCGCGAGCGCTCCGGAGCGTCCCGTCGTGGGTGCCGGTCAGCCGATACCGACCGTAGACGCGGTCGTCCCGCGCCGTCACGTCGAACAGTTCCACGTGGAAGTCGGAGAAGGCGTCGTGGTACCGCCGCGCCCACTCTTCGACCGCGTCGGTCCCGATGATGCCCTCGGGGTCCGAAAAGGCGTGTACCTCGACCAGCGGGTCGTACTCCTCTCTGATGACCTCGTAGTCGCGTTTGTTCCACAGTTCGTCCGCCACGCGCATGAACGAGTCTCGGTGCTGTTGTTCTCGCTCGGATGTTGCTGCCATTTCCACCACCGTCCGGAGAGACGGCCGACAGCGGCTTAGTTATGGATTCTTGCTCTCACGAACGTCGCCGGGGAAGGGAATGACGACCCGACCACCGACGAGTTCGAAGCGTCAATGAGATTATGGGCTCGGCGTCAGAACCCCCGTCGTATGACGACTCGCGTCTCCCCGATTGCGGTGTTCGTTCCGGGACTCGTCTTCGGCGGCGCGGGGTTCGCGTTTCTGGGGCCGTTCGGTGCCGGCTTCGGCGCGGTCGTCGGCATCGCGCTCGGGGTGCTCGTGGGTCGAGGAGAGGAGTACTGAGCGCGACGCCCGGGGGGACCGCCGCGCACGAACGCGCCGCTCTCAGTCGCTCGGGGTCGCCTGCGGCCGTCGCGCCGACCCGTCGACCCGGCCGAGGAGCCACCGGGTCAGCCCGAACGACAGCAGGCCGAGGACGGCGACGACGCCGAAGGTGACGCGCACGCCGGCGAGGTCGATGAGCGCCCCGAACGCCGGAGGTGCGACGGCCCCGCCGAGCGAGATGCCGACGGTGACGACGGCGAAGTTCTTCCCGAGGTCGGCGCGCTCCGAGAGGCGGTCCGCGAGCGTCGAGCGCGCGGGCCGGGAGACGCTGATGGTCCCGCTGAAGGGGAGAATCGACGCGACGAGCGCGAGCGGGAGCGACCCGCTGGCTAAGAGCGCCGCCAGCCCGGCGAGCGCGGCGTACCCGCCGAGGGCGACGGTGCCGGGGCCGACCCGGTCGGTGAGCGCGCCGCCGACGAGAATCGTCCCCGCGCCGACGACGAGCATCGCCGAGACGAGGAGGTTCGCCGTCCCCGGCGCGAGGCCGTAGCCGGCGGTGAGCAACTGCGGCGAGTACGTCCGGATGCACCACGCGGCCGCCGAAGTGAGAAACGAGAGGAGCGCGAGCCCCATCAGCCCCGACGACGAGAGGAGTTCCGACGCGCCCCGCCGAATCCCCGCGAGCGTGGGGCGCGACGACGGGCGGTCTTCCGCCGCCGGTTTCCGGATTCGCTCGGGGAAGCCGCGGGCGACCGGGAGCGCGACGAGCGCGAACGCCGCGCCGAAGACGGCGATGCCCGCGACGGTCCAGCGCCAGCCGAACCCGAGCGCGCCGACGCCGGCGGCGATGGCGTACGAGACGGCGAAGCCGAGCGACCCGCCGAGGGCGTGCAGCGAGTACGCCCGCCCGCGGTTCGTCTCCGAGGAGGCGGTCGCTAACAGCGGGTAGTGCGCGGGGTGGTGGCCCGCGATGCCGACGCCGAGGAGCGCCTGCGAGGCCAGGAGCCACGGGTACGAGGGCGCGAGCGCGGTGGCGACGATGCCAGCCGCGCCGAACCCGAGCGAGATGGCGAGGACGAGCGTCCGGCTTCGCGCGTCGGAGAGGTAGCCGAAGGGGAGTTGCAGGAGCGTCACGACGCCGCCTTGGACGCCGATGGCGAGGCCGACGGCGGCGATACTCACGCCG
Source organism: Haloferax sp. Atlit-48N (assembly GCF_003383015.2). Taxonomy (NCBI): domain Archaea; kingdom Methanobacteriati; phylum Methanobacteriota; class Halobacteria; order Halobacteriales; family Haloferacaceae; genus Haloferax; species Haloferax sp. Atlit-48N. The sequence goes on from NZ_CP137689.1 coordinate 1,166,858, forward strand.
AAGTCGTCGGCGACGAGGCCGATGACGGGCGCGAGCGCGACCAGATAGGCGTGGTTGACGACGTGCGAGCCGGCGACGAGACCGACCACGCGGCGCTCCTGTGTCTCCGTCACACCGGTCAATGGGAGGTGATTCGTGAAAAGCCCGCGGTCCGCGGCGACGGTGGTCCGGCGCGTGGGTCAGCCGCCACCGCGGTCAGCCGCCACCGCGGCCACCGCGCCGTTCCCCGCCGAGCCGCGCGCCGAGCCAGAGGTCGGCGAACGTGTCGAAGAACTCCGCGCCGGTGTCGACGAGTTCGCGCTCGATGCCGAGCGCCTGACACCGCTCGTCGACCGCCGCGAGGTGGCGCTGGAGCCGGTCTGTGTACTGCCGCGCCGCCGACCCGCCGAAGTAGGTCCGGCGCGTCGCCTCGGACTCGGGGTCCTCGAAGATGGCGTCGCCCGTCGCCTCGGGGTCGAGTTCGTCCGGGGTGAGCACCTGCGCGACGAGCACGTCGTTTCGCGCGAGCGCGGCGAGGCCGGAAGCCACGTCGTCGGGGTCGAAAAGCAGGTCGCTCACGACGACCACGAGCGACCGCGAGTGGATGGTCTCGGCGTACGTCGACAGCGCGGCCGTGATGTCGCCGTCGCCCCCGGGCGTCGTCTCGTTGAGCCGTTCGACCAGTCGGAGCACCTCGCCGCGGCTCGACGCGTCAGTGTCGATGCGGTCGGGCAAATCTCCGAGGAGCGAAAACCGGAAGTCGTTGTTCTCCTCGGCCGTCAGGTGGCAGAAGCCGAGGCCGAGCTTCGCGCCGTACTCGAACTTGTTCGCGTCGGCCTCGCCGAAGTCCATCGAGGCCGAGGCGTCGAGGAGGACGTGGACCGTCAGGTTCCGCTCGGCCTCGAACCGCTTGATGAACAGCTCCTCGGTCCGGGCGTACACCTTCCAGTCGATGAGCCGCGGGTCGTCGCCGGCGGCGTACCGGCGGTGGTCGCTGAACGTGAGCCCCTCGCCCACGTCCGGCGACTCCTGTTCGCCCTGCCGCTGGGCGTTCGAGACGCGCTTCAGCGAGGTGTCGAAGCGGTCGAGTTCGTCGAGGAAGCCGGGGTCTATCATCGCTCGGTCACTCGTTCAACAGCCGTTGAATCACGTCGTCGGGGTCGAGTCCCTCGCGCTCCGCCCGGAAGTCGAGGATGATGCGGTGTCTGATGACCGGCGGGGCCATCTCGACCACGTCCTCCCACGAGACGTGAGTGCGCCCGTGGACGAACGCCCGCGCCTTCGCGGCGAGCACGAGCGCCATGCTCGCGCGGGGGCTCGCGCCGAACTCGACCTGCTCGTCCTCGCGGGTGCTGCGGACCAGTTCGATAGTCCGGTTGCGGATGTCGTCGGAGATGGGTACCTGCCGGACGAGTTGCTGCGCGGCGAGCAGGTGCGTCCGCGGCAGGACGCGCTCGACCTCGGGCGACTCGCCGCCCTCGGCGTACTGCTTGACGATGGTCCGCTCCTCGTCGAACTCGGGGTAGTCGACGAGAATCTTCATCAGGAAGCGGTCGGTCTGCGCCTCCGGCAGCGGGTAGGTGCCGCCCTGGTCGATTGGGTTCTGCGTGGCGAGGACGAAAAACGGGTCCGGAAGCTCGTAGGTCTCGCCCGCGGCGGTCACCTGCTTTTCCTGCATGGCTTCGAGGAGCGCGGCCTGCGTCTTCGGCGTCGCGCGGTTTATCTCGTCGGCGAGGACGACGTTGGCGAAGATGGGGCCGCGCTCGAACACGAAGTCGCGGCCCTCCGGCGTCTCGCGGATGATCTCGGTGCCCGTGATGTCCGAGGGCATCAGGTCGGGCGTGTTCTGCACGCGCGAGAACCCCAGGTCCGTCGCGTCCGAGAGGGCTCGCACGAGCGTCGTCTTCCCCAGTCCGGGGTTCGATTCGAGCAGCGCGTTGCCGTCGCAGAGGACGCAGACGAGGAGTCGCTCGACCACGTCGTGCTGGCCGATGATGCGCTTTCCGACCTCGTCTCTGACCGCGCCGACGCTCGCTTGGAGTTCCTCGATGCTGAGGTCGTCGTCCGTCGGGACCGCGGCGTCGCCGTCGACCGCGGTTCGCTGTCCGTCGTCTCCGAATCGGTCTGGGTTGTCACTCATCTTCGTTCTCTCGTATCTCTAAGGTGTAGTCGCGAATCAGGTCGGCCTCTTCGAGCGTGTCGTCGGCGAGATAGCCGGCGCGCTGGCTCTCGACGGCGCTGTCGCCGCCGTAGCCGGTCGAGTCGTAGGCCGCGGCCGCCGACTCCGGTCCGTCGCCGTCGCCGCTACCGCCGGTTCCGGCGACGGTGGCGTTCAACTGCTCCGACCCGGCGGCCACGTCCTCGGGGTCACCGAGGATGGAACTGCCGTTTTGAAGCTGCGTCTCGTCGTCGGACGCGTCGGGGAGGTCGCCCGACGGGGTGGTCTCGCCGGCGAGTCCTTCGAACTGGATGTCCGAGATGGCGACCTGGATGCTCCCCGCCGAGAGGAGCAACGCGACGAGCAGCGCGCCGACGATGCGGCGGGTCGGCAGCAGTTCCACCGACGACGACTCCCGAAGGCGGGCCAGCACGTCGTCGTAGAGCGCGACCGACATGCGCGAGTCGCGGTTCGGGTTCCCGTCGTCGGCGACGAGGTCGCGGGCGGTCCGCAGCGCCTCGGCGACCGACGGGTTCACTTCCTCGAACTGCTCGACCGCCGGCACCCGCATCAGGATGAGGTACTCCGCGACGCCGACGAGGAGGCCCACCGCGAGGGCGAGCGGGACGGCGACGTGGACCGAGACGGCCGGGTCCACCCGCGGAAGGAAGCCGAGCGACACCGACGACCGGACGGGGAGTTCGACGACCCGGAACGCGATGTTCGCCAACAGCGTCGCCACCGCGGCGTCGACGACGCTGGAAACGACGGCGGCCTTCGCGGCCTCCCGGCGAACCTCGCTCACGGCGTCGGCCATCTCCTCGCGGCGAGCGGCTCCCGCGTCGTCGGGCGAACCTCTCTCGTCGGCGGCGGCGTCGTCGGGGGTCGTTTCAGACATCGCTACACACCGCCGGTTGGTTGCCGTCTTGGTAGCCGGCACAGGCTTGCCGGAGTTCGGCCCGGAGTTCGTCGACCCGGTCTTCGAGGCGGGAGACCTCCGACTGAAGCGAATCAATCTGGTTCTCCAGTCGGTCGTTCGTCGCTTCGAGCTCCTCGTTATCCGTTTCGAGGTCGTCAATCTGGTTTTCGAGGCGGTTGCGCTGTTCTTCGAGGTCGTCGAGCGTCGCCGTGAGTTCGCTGATTCGGCTCCGGGCGTCTTCGAGGTTGCTTTCGGTCTCTTGGAGTTCGTCCCGCGTCGACGACAGCTCGTTTTGCGTCGACGACAGCTGTGACTCCGTGTCTTCGAGGCTGTCGGAGACCTGCGACACGTCACCTCGGGTGCGTTCGAGGCTGTCGTTCAGCTCCCGTAGCTCCGTCCGCGTCGCCGACAGGTTCTGTCGGGTTTGCGAAAGGTCCTCTTCGAGCGCCGCGTTTCGCTCGCGCAACTGCTCGTTCTGTTGGTCGAGCGAATCGACCGAGTACTGGTAGAACATCGTCGCGCCGACGGTTCCGGCGGTGAGGAGGACGACGATGACGACGAGACCGAGGTTCAGGGACCGACCCAGGGCACTCATATCAGACCACCTTCACTTTGCGTTCGACCCCGATACACTTGAAGACGCCGGGCGAGTACCTCGATGAGATACAGGAGGAACGCGGCGGCGACGAACGCGACCGCCCAGTCGTCGCGCACGGGTTGGACGCCGGCGGCGTTGTCGCGGGCTGAGGCCGCGATTTCGGCCGCGTCGTTGGGGCCGTACATCGTCCCGCCGCTGTCGGAGACGGCGGCTTCGAGCGCGGCCGACCGGCCGAACCCGGCGTGCTCGACGGGGTAGTTCACCGCGAAGGCGGTGTCGAGCACGTCCCGATAGCCCGTCTCGGTGGGGACGACCGTCGCCTCGTAGACGCCGGGGCTGACCGCCGAAAAGCGCAGTCCCTCGACGCCCTGCGGGCGCTCGCCGCCGCGGTAGACGACGGTCGTCGACTGGTCGACCCGGGTGTCCGACACCTCGGCGACGCCGGACGCCTTCCGCTCGGGGTCACCGATGACGTAGTTCGTGGACTTGGTGAGCAGGAGCGAGTCGGGACTTTGGAGCAGGCCGTCGAGCGTGCCGTCGCCCGCGTAAGTGGTGACGGTGGCGACGCGACCGAGCCCGTAGCGCCACGACGCGACCGCGGGAGTGCCGTCGTCGGCCGCGACGAGGAAGTTCGCGCCGCTCCTGACCGACACGTCGTTGACGCTGCCGGGGTTCGCGGTCAGCTCCACCCCGGCGGTGACGAAGTCGTTCTGGTCGACGACCGTGAGGCCGTCGCCGGCGTACTGGCGGTTCGACCCGCCGAAGAGGATGCGGAGCCGGTCGGTCTCGTCGGCTCTGAGGTAGTTCCCGCCGGACGCCCGCGCGATGGCTCGGAGGGTCCGTTCGTTCGGGTTCGGCCCGGTCCCGATGGTGATGACGCTGACCCCGTCGCGACCGAGTTGGTCCGCGAGCGTCGCGGCGTCTTGGAACCGGTCGTGCCCGTCGCTGATGAGGATAATCGTCCCGCGCCTGTCGCCGAGCTGCTGGGCCGCGCCGTCGAGGCCGACGGCGATGTCGGTCGCGCCGCCGGACTCGAGGCGACGGATGAGGTCGGCGGTCGACTCGCGGTTCGGCCCGAGCGGGCGGAGCGGCGCGACGTCGTAGGCGCGGTAGTTGAAGCCGACGATGCCGACCCGGTTCTCGTCGCCGAGTTGGTCGAGCGCGTCGAGCGCGACCGATTTCTGGACGCGCATCCCGCTTTCCGCGCTGCCGGAGACGTCGATGGCGAAGACGAGGTTCGTCTGCTGGGACGCGCCCTCGCCGGTCGTGACCGGCAGCATCGACGCGAGGCTCGACCCGTCGTAGCCGCCGTTTTCGAACGCGTTGCGCCCGCCGACGGTCAGCAGGCCGCCGCCGTCGATGACGAACCGCTGGAGCGAGTCAGTGTTGCCCACGTCCTCGGCGCGGAGGTCTTGGAGGACGACGGCGTGGTACGACGAGAGGTCCGCGGGGACGGTCTCGGCGGTCTCCACGTCGTACAGCTGCGAGAGGTAGTCGCGGAACGGGTAGTCGCCGCGGGAGACGTACAGCACCCGCGGGGGCTCGACCACGCGGACCGTCTTGCGGAACACGTCGTTCGTCTCGAAGCGGTCGTCGCCGTCGATGCGGGCGGTGACGCGGTGGGTGCCGGTGGTCTCGAACGTCCGGGAGAACTCGATGCCGTCTGTGGTGGTGACCGTCTCGCGGGCGACCTCCTCGCCGTCGACGTCCACGACGAGTTCGACGGTCGCGGTCTCGACGTCGTCGGGGACGACCCCGTCGACCTGCGCGAGGAAGGAGTTCTCGACGCCGACGCTAGTCTTCGACGGGCCGCTGACGGTGACGTACTGTTCGGTCTCGGTCGGTTCGACCCCGACCGCGCTCACGGTCGCGTTGAGGTCGCGGGCGAGCGTCGTCGCGGACGCGAGGCTCCGCCCCGAGGTGACCTGCCCGTCGGAGACGAGGACGACCGTCCCGTTCGGCCTGAGGTTTGCCGCGACGGCGTCACCGATGGGCGACGACCCGCCGCGGGCAACGGTCGAGGTGGTGACGGGGACGCCTTCGTCCTCGATGTCCGACGCGAGCTGCGACGCCACGTCCTCGGTGACGGCCATGCTGTCGGAGTCGTCGACGAGGAGCGTCACCTGCGGGTCGCCGTCGGTCATCCGGGTCGCGACGGTGTACGGTCCCGCGGCCGCGACGACCAAGAGGACGACGACGAGAAGCCGGGACGCAAACAGGAGCCGCCGGGAGCGCCCGCCTGCGGTCCCGTCGGCCCCGCGGAAGATGAGCGCCCACGCGAGGAGCGCGGCCACCGGGAGCGCGACGAGGAACAGCGGGCGCTGGAGGCCGAGCGTCCGCCCGGCGGCCTCGACCGTCCACGCGAGGGGCGTCGTCGCGGCGGCGGGAGTCGTGGCGGCGACAGCGTCGAGCGCGGGCAGGACGGCCGACGCCGACCCGAGCGCCGCCATCAGAGGTCACCCCGCCGGCGCAGGTAGGCCAACTCGACCATCGTCGCCGCGAGCGCGACCAGCGCGGCCCACTCGGTGAGCGGGTCCGGAACCTCGCGCTCTTCGACCCGCGTCGGGTAGTCCGAGGGGGCCGACTCGCCGTCAAGCGGCGCGGCGGCCACGTCGGACTCGGTCTCGCTGAGGAGCGACGCCGAGAACCGCTCGTCGCCGACGCGGTAGAAGCCGGCGTCGTCGAGGCGGACCTCCGAGCCGGTCGCCTCGCCCGCGGGCGTCTCGACCGTCCGGTTCGCGCCCGCCGCGAGCGACCCGCCGGTCGCCCGGTTCAACTCGGAGAGCGTCGAGCGCCCGGCGAGGTAGAACACCGAGCGCTTCCAGAACACGGGGTACTGGTAGTTGTACTTGAACGCCGAGCTGTCCTCCATGAAGCCGTAGTAGAGGACGCGGCCGGCCCCGCGGCGCTCGACGGCGACGAGCGAGGTGCCGTCGGTCGTGTTCACGAGCGACTGGCCGGACCGGAGGTCGCCCGCGACGTACTCGGTCGGCGGCGGGAAGGTGATATCGCGGGTTATCGGGTGGCTCTCGACGGTCCCGATGGTCGGATTCGTCTCGACGCTTCCCTGCGAGACGAGCCGCAGGTCGCCGTAGCTCGGCGATTCCTCTTGGGCCTGAATCGCCACGCCGCCGCCGTCGGCGACGATTTCGCGGCCGGCCTCGACGTTGCCCGCGAGCAGCCGACCGGGGTTGACGTTGCTGTAAATAACCACGTCGTAGTTCGTCGAGACGGCCGTCGGCGGGTTGTCCACGGTCAAAGACACCTCGGGGATGACCGACAGCGCGGCCGTCAGATATCGGTTCTCGTCGTTCGTGAGGACGAGCACGTCCACCGAGGCGTCCCCGGGGGCCGCGACGTACAGCGCGTCGTCGGTCGGGAAGGCGTCGCCCGGTGAGAGTTCGACGCGCCCGCCGCCCGCGGGGACCGGGAGCGTCGCGGTCGCCACGTCACCGGGGTCCATGCGGACCTCTCGGGTGGCTCCGGCGAGCGAGAGCGTCCGCGTCGCCGCCGAGTCGCCGTAGTTTTTCACCGTCACGGTGACGTTCGCGCCGGAGAAGCGCCGGTCGACGATGCCGACGTTGCCCGCGCCGCCGCCCGCGAACTGCTGGAGTTCGACCACGAGGCCGCGGGCGCGGGCTTCGCGGACCGCGTCGCTCCACGGCGAGTCGTCCGCGAAGTCGCTCAGAACGACGACGCGGGCGTCCTCGCCGGCGACGGAGGCGGCGGCGGTAATCGCGGAGCGCAGGTCACCCGGCGCGTCGCTCGCTTGCAGGCCGTCGAGGGCGGCGCGGGCGTCGGTCGCGCTCCCCCGGCGGAGCACTACGTCCGCGTTCGCGCCCGCCGCAACGACCGAGGTCGTGCCGGACACCTCGTCTCGCGCCGCGGCGAGGGCGCTGTCGAATCGCGTCCCGCCGCCGTCGCGGACGCCCATGCTCGCGCTCGTGTCCACGACGAGGACGGTCTCTTGGACCGTCTCCGACTCGGGAACCAGCACGTACGGCGTCGCCAGCGAGCCGACGAGCGCGACGAGCGCGACCAGTTGGATGAGGAGGAGCAGGCTCCGAAGCAACCGGTCGAAGATGGGGTTCGAAGCGCTTCGCCCCGCCGCGTCCGCGAGGAACCGGAAGGTCGGGAGGGTGCGCCGGACCGGTTCCGGCCGGAGCAGATAGAGGATGACGAGCGGGACTGCCCCCAGGAGGGCGACCAACCCGAGGGGGAACAAGAAGAACTCGGTGAGGGCCATGCCCGACCCGTGGCGCGCCTCCGGTATGGCTGTTTCCCTACTCGTTGACACGTTCCGTATTATCGACCTATCGGAATGCGCGACTGTTCGGCGCAATCGCCCGTGACCACCCTCCGAATAATTACTGTCGGATATTATATTGTCAACTAAAAGTACGTCATTGCATAACAATGCACTTGAATCATAACACGACACAATTTTATGCTCTAAAGTTATTTGTTGAGCTACGATGGGAACTGATAGGTACACACCGCGGTCGTACGACGACATCGCCCCGGACCAGCGTCCGTCGCTGAAACAGGCGCTCGTTCCGGTGCTCGGACTCGTCGCCTTCCTCGGTCTCGGGTCGGCGTGGCTGGGGCTCGACCCGCACATCCCGCTCATCTGGAGTATCGCGCTGGTCGGCCTCCTCGGTCGGTTCGTCTGGGGCTACACCTGGGAGGACCTCTACGAGGGCATCGAACGCAGTCTGGCGATGGGGTTACAGGCGATTCTCATCCTGTTTACCATCTACGGCGTCGTCTCGACGTGGGTCGCCGCGGGGACGATTCCGACGCTGATGTACTACGGCCTCGACCTGCTGTCGCCGCAGGTGTTCCTGCCCGCGACGGCGCTCCTCGTCGGCATCGCCACCTTCGCCATCGGTTCGTCGTGGACCGCGGTCGGCACGCTCGGCGTCGCCTTCATCGGCATCGGCTCGGGGCTCGGCGTCCCGGAACCGATGACGGCCGGCGCGATTCTCACCGGCGCGTACGCGGGCGACAAGCAGTCGCCGCTGTCGGACACGACGAATCTCGCCGCCGCCGTCACGAACACCGACCTCTACGACCACATCCGCGCGATGCGAAACGGAACGGCCGTCGCGTTCGGCCTCTCGCTCGTCGGCTTCGTCATCCTCAGCCTCGGCATCACCGGGACGATTCCGGCCGGCCAAATCGCCGATATTCAGACCGCGCTCGCCTCCACCTACGACACCACGCTCCTCGCGTTCCTGCCGCTCGCGGTCACCTTCGGCCTCGCCGCGGCTGGCTACCCCGCGCTGACCGTCCTCCTCGCCGGCGCGTTCGCCGGCGCGTTCACGAGCATCCTCGTGCAGGGCGCGTCGTTCGTCACGGCGTGGCAGACGTTCATGAGCGGCACCGGCCCGGAAACCGGCTCCGAACTCGTCAACAGCCTGCTCGCGTCCGGCGGCGTCTCCGGCTCCGCGTGGACCATCGCCATCGTCGTCGCGGCGCTGACGCTCGGCGGTCTACTCGAACAGACGGGCGTCCTCGCCGTCCTCGCTCACCGACTTCAGCGCGGCATCCAGAGCCCGCGTCTGCTCGTCGCTTCGACCGGCATCTCAGCGATGCTGACCAACGCGCTCACCGCCCAGCAGTACATGAGCATCGTCGTCCCAGGCATGACGCTCCGCGACACCTACGACGAGTTCGGCCTCGACAGCTCGGACCTCTCGCAGGCCATCGAGTCCGCCGGGACGCCGACCGGCGCGCTCCTCCCGTGGCACGCCGGCGGCGCGTACATGGCCGGCGTCCTCGGCGTCTCGACGCTCCAGTACGCCCAGTACTACTTCTTCGGCTACCTCTCGCCGCTCGTGCTGTTCGCCTTCGTCCTCGCGGGCGTCGGCTTCTCGGGCAACAGCGCGGCACAGCCCGGTCCCGCCGCTCCGGCGGCGGACGACGACTGACGCGACGAAAACTCGCGCCGCGGTATCGAACCGACCTGCGCTTTTTTACCGCTCTACCGCCGCTCTGAGCGCCCGCACCTCGTCGCGGACGGCGGCCCACTGCCCGACCGTGCCGGGGAGTTCGTCGCGGTCGTCGTGGCCCTCGATTCGGTCGCGGAGAGCGCCGGGATCGTCCACGTCCTCGAACCGGATTGCGCCGCCGCCCGCGGCCTCGACCGAGACGGTCCCGTAGCCGAACCACGACCCCGTGACGCCCTGCGAGAGCGCGCTGTTCTGGACGCGGTCGAGCGAGACGCGCTGGACCGTCCGAGAGAGGACGCCCGTCTTCCGGTAGAGCGCCCGGTCGGTGACGACGTAGCGCGTGTTGGTGACCCGGAGGTACGACCACGCGGGCAGGAGCGGGCCGACGAGGCCCACGACCGCGAGTTCGGGCGCGTCGTTCGCGGCGGCCGCGACGGCCGCGACGACGACGACGGCGAGCCCGACGACGGCCGCGGGGATGACGGTCTGTATCCGCGGCCGACCCTCCCAGCGGACGGTCTCGTCGTCGCCGCGTGCCAGCCAGTCGTCGATGGCCGCGACGGTTTCCTCGGACGATTCGGCCACAGTCGAGCCCCCGTTGCTCGAATCGCCGCCCGTCATCGCTCGTCGGTCGTCGCGTCGAACTCGAAGTCGCTCGGTTCGAGCGCGTCGTCGCCTGCGGCGTCGGGGTCGGGGACGGCGTCGGGTTCGTCGCCCGCTCGGTCGGTCGCGTCGTCGCCCGCATCATCGCCCGCGACGCCGCCCTCGCCGTCGACGGCCTGCCGAATCGCGCGGAGTTCGGTCAGGATGTCGTCGAGGACGGCCGCCTTCCCCTCTGCGTCGGTTTCCGACCCGGAGCGGCGCTTGATTCGCTCGTTGACGAGCGTCTGGAGCGACTGCGGGTCGGCGACGTTCTGGAAGCTCATCTCGATGCCGCTTCCGCCGGCGGTGCTGATGTCGACGGAGCCGTAGCCGAACTGTCCGCCGAGGAACGTCTGGCTGTAAGAGGTGTCCTGCACCTTGTCGAACTCGATGCGCTGGACGTTCCGGGAGAGGACGCCCGTCTTCCGGTAGAGCGCGTCTGAGGTGACGACGTAGTTCGTGTTCTTGTGCGAGAGATACGACCCGACGAGGAGCGGGATGCCCACGAGGACGAACGACAGCGGGACGCCGACGATGAAGGAGGGCACGAGGCTGTACGGGTGCGGGGTGTCGGCCCAGAGAACCTCTTCGTCGTCGTCGAGGGTAATCCAATCGAACTCGGTATCCATCGCTGACACGTTTTCCCCGGCGATGGAATAGTGTTCCGCCGGCTGCGGCCGCCGCCAGTGAGTAACGGTATCAACCAACATGACAATTCCACCCGGTTGGGCAAACCATTTTACCGATGCCTGCAACGGACTGTCCATGGACAAGCAGTCACTGCTCGACTTGCTGCGTCACGACGCTCGCGAGAGCGTAGATGACATCGCCCGCCAGCTGGGCGCAGACGCCGAAGCAGTGGCAGCAGCGCTCGAAGAACTCGAAGACGACGGGGTCATCCGCGGCTACCAGGCGGTCGTCGACTGGAACAGCGTCGACGAGGAACACGTTCGCGCGCAGGTCGAAGTCGACGTCGAACTCGACCGCGAGACGGGCTACGAGGAGATTGCCCGCCGCATCGCGCGGTTCCCCGAGGTCGCCACGCTGCGACTCGTCTCCGGCGACTACGACTTCTTCATCGAGGTCGAAGGCGCGTCGATGCACGCCGTCTCGAACTTCGTCTCCGAGCGCATCGCCCCCATCCCCGAGGTCACGAAGACGGTCACGCACTTCGTGATGGACTCCTACAAGGAGGAGGGCATCGAACTCGGCGACGGCGACGACGACGACCGACTCTCAGTGTCGCCATGACGCTCGGCGACCAGCTTTCGGACCGCGTCGAACAGGTGCCGCCGTCGGGCATTCGGAAGTTCTTCGAACTCGCCGAGGAGGTCGACGACGTCATCTCTCTCGGCGTCGGCGAACCCGACTTCTCCGCGCCGTGGGCCGCCCGGACGGCCGCCATCGACTCGCTCGAACGCGGCAAGACCTCCTACACGTCGAACCGCGGGATGCGCGAACTCCGCGAGGCCATCTCGGAGCGCGTCACCCGCTACGGGCAGGAGTACGACCCCGAAGACGAGATTATCGTCACGACGGGCGCGAGCGAGGCCGTCGACCTCGCGTTCCGGGCGTTCGTCAACCCCGGCGACGTGGTGGCGATTCCCCAGCCATCGTACATCTCGTACACGCCGGGGGCCATCTTCGCCGGCGGCGAACCGCTTCCGGTCCCCACGCGCGCCGAAGACGAGTTCAAACTCACGCCCGAGGCGCTCGAAGCCGCCGGGGCCGACGAGGCCGACGTGCTGGTGCTCTGCTACCCGAACAACCCGACCGGCGCGGTGATGACCGACGACGAACTCGCCGACGTGGCCTCGTTCGTCAGGGACCACGACCTCGTCGTGCTCTCCGACGAAATCTACTCGGACCTCCGGTACGAGGACGACCACGCCTCCATCGCCACCCACCCCGGCATGCGCGAGCGGACCATCGTGTTCAACGGCTTCTCGAAGGCCTACGCGATGACCGGACTGCGCCTCGGCTACGCCATGGCTCCGGCGGGGGCCATCGACGCGATGAACAAGGTCCACCAGTACGCGATGCTTTCCGCGCCCACGACGGCGCAGTACGCGGCGCTCGAAGCGCTGCGGTCCTGCGACGACTCCGTCGAGGAGATGCGCCGCGAGTACGACCGCCGCCGGCGGTTCGTCCTCGCCCGCTTCGAGGAGATGGGACTCGACTGCTTCGAGGCGAAAGGCGCGTTCTACGTCTTCCCCGAGGCCCCCGACGGCGACGACGAGGCGTTCGCCGAGGGCCTCCTCGAAGAACAGAACGTCGCGCTCGTCCCGGGAAGCGTCTTCGGTGAGGGCGGCGCGGGCCACCTCCGCGTCTCCTACGCGACGGGGATGCGCGAACTCCGCGAGGCGATGGACCGCATCGAGGCGTACGTCAGCGACTGAATCGACCGGGCGACACCCGACTCGACCCCGTCACCCGCTTTTTTCCGAACGAGCGCCACCATGAGTATGCGAAGCATTCACACGGATGGGACGCGTACGGTCAGTGATGTACGACGAAATCCTGCTCCCCGTCGACGGGAGTCCGGCGGCCGAACAGGCGATGCCGCACGTGTTCGACCTCGCGGAGCGGTTCGACGCGACGGTACACGTGTTGTTCGTCGTGAACACGACGCGGGACAGCGCGGGTGTTGTCGGCGGCACGGTCCTCGACACGCTCGAACGGGAGGGCCGACGCGTCGTCGACGAGGTCGAAGCACGCGGCGAACGCCGCGGTATCGAGACGCACGGCGTCGTCCGGCGGGGCGCACCGCACGACGCAATCCTCGACTACGCGACCGAACACGGCGTCGAAGTCATCGTGATGGCGACGCACGGACGGACGGGCGTCGAGCGCGTGCTGCTCGGGAGCGTGACGGAGCGCGTCGTCCGGGCCGCGTCGGTTCCCGTGTTGACGGTCCGCGCAGCCGAGTAGTCGGGTGTCGGGGCGAAGCGGCCACGACGGCTCGACCGGCCGAAACACACCGCGATATCGCTGACCGAGCGCGTCATCGACGCTGGCCACCGTTGGGACGGTTCGAGAGACCGACACGCAAAGTATTATTAAATGCGCTTTCGTCGTGCAATACGAATGGATTCGGGAGGTGACACGGACATCGCCGTGACCGAGGACGCGTCCACGTTTCAACTCGGACTGGACGACCTCAAGCGGCGAGGGAGCGCGCTTCTGGTCGTCGGGTCGGTCCCGACTGAACTCTACTCGCGCGCGTCCAAACAGATGCTCGGTGCCCCCGACGAGCCGCGACGCCGTCTGTTAGTTCTCAACGACTCGACGCCGCTCGCCGACCGACTCGACGACGACATCCAGCGTACCAAAGAGTGGACGCGCGTGGTTCGGTACTCGACGCTCGAACGGAGCGCGGCGGCATCGTCGTCTCCCGACGCCGTGCCGACCGCTGCGGACACCTACGAGCGCCGGGTTGGCGGCGGTCTCGGTCAGCTCGGTGCGGAACTCGCCAACGACGTGACCGAGTTCGACAGCCTCTCCGGCGGGCTCTCTCCGGCCGAACTCCGCGTCGCGTTCGACTGCCTGCCGTCACTCCTCTCGCGGTACCAGCGAGACCAGGTGTTTCGGTTCCTCCACGTCATGACCAACCACGTCCGCGCCCGAAACGGGATGGTCCACGTCTGGTCGCCCGGGGACCGCGAAGACGAGCGCACCCGGCTGCTCGAACCGCTGTTCGACGCCGTCGTCGAACTCGACGTCGAGGGCACGGAGGCTCGCCAGCGCTGGCATCTCCGGCGGCGAGACGCCTCCTCCGGCTGGTTTCCGTTGGAGTCGTGAATCTCGCACGACCAGTACGCTTTTCACCTTAATCGTGTCACGTAGACACAATGGAACCGTCCGGGCAGGACCAGCGGGCTGACGCGTCTTCCGCGTTGGAAGTCGGTTTTTCGCTCCCTTCAGATGGCACGGGGTTGGTCGTTCGAGACAACATCGAACGCCACCAGTTCATGCTTCGAACGCCGTCGTCAGTCGCGCCGGAGCCGACCGACCGACGCCGGTTCTCGCTCCCGACGGACGCCGCGGTCCGCATCGAGACCGACCGTATCGGGTTGGCCGCGAACACGGTCGTCTGCGTCCGCGACGAGGCGGGGTCGATGCTCGCACAGGTCGACCAGCAGGGTCGCGAGGAACTCGACGCGGCGACGTACAGCATCGAGCTTTTCGGCGCGGTCAAGACGTATCTCCGAGTCGACGGGGCAGTGACCGTCGACGCGCAGCCGCTCGAAACCGTGCTCTCGTTCGAGGAGTCCCAGACGGTGTTCGTCGGCGCGCGGTCGTCCCACGAGAGCCCCGCGGCGACGATTACGACGACCGACGACCCGCTCGACGTGATGGAGGCCGTCTCGGCGTTCAGCTCCGCGCTCAAGACCACGAGCGTCGAGCGGTCGTACCCGACGCTCCGGGGCCACCCGCCGCTTCTCGAACTGGGCGACGAACTCGACATCCCGGCGGAACTCCGCGTCCCCGACACCGGCGTCCGAATCGAACTCCCGCCGACGCTGAGTCACGTCTTCGTGGCGACGCCGCTGGCGTACTATCTCGGCGCGAGGCTCGTCCCCGGCGACTCGCCCCGACTCGTCACCGAAGGGGGGTTCGTCCACGACTTCGACGGCCCACACGGGTTCGAGGAGGCGGTCGCGCGCGCGCTCAAGCGCACGTTCTTCCTCGACTGCGTCGTTCGGACGGAGGGCATCTACGACGTGCCGCTCCACGAGCGCCAGACCGTCGAGTCGCGGACGGATATCGACGCCGAGGGGCTGTACGACGCGCCGCTCCACGAACGGCTCGCGGCGTACTTCGAGCTTCCGTACGACCAGATTGCCGACCTCGTCCCGGAGTGGAAGCTGACGACGCACGTCGCGCCGCAGACCGACAACGTCGAACTGCTCCCCTTCGTCACGAACGACCTCGCGGTCGTCCGGACCCCGTCCGGGACCGAAGTCCCGCACTCGGAGGTGCAGGCGGCCGTCGTCGACGATTTCCTCCGAGACGACGCCGACGCCGAGGACATCGACGCCGAGACCGTCAGGAGCGCCGGCGCGACGACGCCGAGCGAGACGTACGTCAAGCCCAGTTCGACCGATTCGGTCGAGCAGGCGTGGATTAGCGACGGAACGCCCGTCGGCGCGAGCAAGACCACGCCCGCCGCCTATCGGAACCGCCTCCAGCGCGAACCGGCGCAGGGTGATATCGGTATCACGGTCGTCTGTAACGACCCCGAGATGCTCGACGAGACCGACATCGTCGACGAGGTGTACGGCTCGCGCGACGGACTGTCGTTCGACGTCGACGCCCACTACGACCTCAGCGGGGCGGAGCTTCGGCAGACGCTCGCGGAGCCGACCGACTTCCTCCACTACATCGGCCACATCGACGACGACGGCTTCCAGTGCCGCGACGGCAGGGTCGACGCGGAGACGCTCGACCACGTCGGAACGGGCGCGTTCTTCCTCAACGCGTGCCAGTCGTACGACCAAGGACTCGCGCTCGTCGAGGCCGGCGCTATCGGCGGTATCGTCACGTTCAGCGAGGTCATCAACAGTCAGGCGGTCGGCGTGGGTCGCACGCTGGCCCGACTGCTCAACGGCGGGTTCCCGCTCCAAGCGTCGCTCGACGTGGTCCGAATCGACAGCGATGTCGCACACCAGTACGGCGTCGTCGGGGACGGCGGACTATCGGTCGTTCAGACCGAAAGTGGAGTCGCAGTCTACTGTGAAGTTCAGGATGTGTCGAGCGGCGCGTTCGAGATATCTTATCACGCATTCAATACTTCTCAGGCCGGGATTGGGTCCCTAATCAGGCCTGCACTCTCGAGTGATATGCCGTATTATCTCTCCTCTGATGGCGTTTCGAGTACTGAGCTCTCTGAGGACGAACTCCGAGAGTTCCTCGCGCTAGAACAAATTCCGGTTGTCTACGACGATGCCGTCTACTGGGATTGCGAATTCCTCGCGTAGTTACGGCCCGTAGATGACGCTGGTGTTTCCGGCCGCCACGCTGCCGGCCTGCGAGAGCAGGAGCGTGAGCGTGAACAGGACGCCCATCATGCGGGGGTTCTGGCGGAGGTACGTTACCATCTGGTTGCTGTCGTCGGACATGTGCACTTACCCCAAGGCGCGTGCAGAAATTATAATTTTTCGTGTATATCTGATATGAAATTAACTTAATTAACGGAGCGGGTGTCGCAAGTAACCGTCAGTCTGGCGAACGGTTCCCGTAACGGCGTGCAAACTACCCGTACGCTGCACGGACTACGCGTCGGCTACGAGAACGGAGACGAGAGAAGACGGTCGGCGTCCGAAACGGTTGCCCGGTCTGGTCAGGAGTTGTCGATGTCGGCCTCGCCGCCGATGTCTCGGTACACCGCGGAGATTCCTTCGGTTTCGTCGAGCTGCCCGAGCGTCTCGTCGAGTTCGCGCCGGAGCTCGGTCAGGCGGGCGGTGAGCCGCTGGTACTCCTCGTTTTCTTCCAGCGCCGCCTCGTCTTTCTCCGACTCTAACAACGCCTTCTTCGACGCGAGGGAAAACAGGTCTTGGATACCCACGTCGTAGGCGTTTCGCAAGATGAGGTTAGAGACGGTCTCGGTCAGCGCTTCGCGCGAGACGGGTTTGACGAGGTAGTCGTCGAAGCCCATCGCGATGATGTCGAAGTCGGGTTCGACCGCGGTCACCATGGCGACGCGGCACTCGAAGCCACGGTCTCGAATCTCCGAGAGCGCCTCGTCGCCCGAGAGGTCGGGCATCCGACGGTCGAGGAGAACAACGTCAACCTCGTCGTCGAGCTTATCGAGCGCCTCGCGGCCGCCGTAGGCGACACGAACGCCGTAGTCGTTCCTAAGCCAGGTTGCGTACAGATCGGCGAGGTCAGGCTCATCTTCAACGATGAGCACCAGTGGCTGTTCTGCGCTCATTGGTAGTGGAGTGGTGTTCCGGAGACGCTCACGAAACTCAATGTCGTGCAGTGGTATATCAAAATACCTCTTGTCTAACGCCGTCCGAAACCGCGCTTGTGGGCACTAATTGCCCCCCGGAGTTGTTATACATTCCGGCGAACCGAACAGATACTAACTGTCGGATGTCCCCGAAATCGACTCGACGGTGATGCGGTTCGCCTCGACATCCTCTAACACCGCGCCCCACCCGCCGACGGTGTAGGTCTCCCCGTCGGTCTCGACGGTCAGGCAGACCTGCCCCGCGAGTTCCGAAAACGACAACGCGTCCGTCGGCGCGGAGACCGCCGTGTAGTACACGTCAGTCACTTCGCCGGTGAACTCGATTGGGTCGCGCTCGTCGGTCTCGTAGCCCTCGATGTGGGCGGTGATTCGGTTCCCGTCGCGGACGAGCGGCTCTACGTCCTGTACGAAGTGTCTGATGTCCGAGTACACTATCGGCGGCTCGTCGGTCTGCGCGTCGTAGACGACCTCCCAGACCTCCCACAGCGCCGTCTGGAAGTACCAGTGGAAGACGTACGCCAGCGTGTAGTCGTCGACGAGGACGCCGTACTGGTTCACCGAGTTGTCGTGCGGCGCGAAACACGCGCCCGTCCGGTCGACGATGGCGACGAACGGCGTCGGAAGGGTTCGGTGTCTGACCTCCGTGGCGACCCCGCGGTACTCCCGTTCGGCGGGTGGTTCGAGTTCGTCGGTCCGCTCGGGGTGGAGCACGACCTTCACCAACGCGCCGTTCTCGTACGCCTCCGACAGCGCCGGCTTGAGCTCGTCGAACTGCTCGGGAGTGACCGACAGTTGGACCTCGCCGTCGGCCCCTCGAATCATCTCTTCGGCCCGATTGAACACCGTCTCGAAGCGCTTGACGATGCTCAGCATGTGCCGGTCGACCGCGGGCTGTTGCCAGCGCGCCTCGATTTCCTCTGCCGCGTCGTCCAGTTGGACAGCGCGGCTCTTGAGGTCCTCCATCACCGATTGCGGGTCGCACGCCCGCGCGTGAAGACTGTCTTGCTCGTAGGTCTCGATGTAGCCCTTCGCTTCGAGGTCGCGGAGAACATCGTAGATACGGGCGGTCGGCACGGCGCAGGCGTCGGCGAGTTCGGTCGCACTCGCCGCGCCGAGTTGCAGCAGCGCGACGTACGCCTCGGCCTGATACTGAGACAACCCGGCGTTCCGGAGTGCGGTGCGTAGCTCCGCGGTATTCATCGCTTGTAGATGCACGACATACATCCCTATTAATTATCGTATGTTCTCGCCCCGCGTTCGCTCCGGGCGTCGAGCCGAGAGCGGGGAGAAAGAACAGTGAGGAGACGGAAACAGCGGGAAAACGAAACGGTCGGGTGCGCGTTACTCGCTCGGGCTGTAATTCGGCGCTTCGTCGGTAATCATCACGTCGTGGGGGTGGCCCTCGGTCTGGCCGGCGGCGGAGACGCGGACGAAGCGGGCGCGCTCTTTGACCTCGGGGATGGTCTCGGCACCGACGTAGCCCATGCCGGACTGCATGCCGCCGACGAGCTGGTGGAGCTCGGACGCGAGCGAGCCCTTGTACGGCGTCGCGGCCTCGACGCCCTCGGGGACGTACTCCTCGTCCTCGTTGTCCTCCTTGAGGTAGCGGTCGGCACCGCCGGACTGCATCGCGCCGACGGAGCCCATGCCGCGGTACTGCTTGTACTTCTTGCCGTTCATCGTGATGACGCGGCCGGGGGCCTCGTCGGTGCCGGCGAAGTAGGAGCCGAGCATGACGGCGTCGGCACCGGCGGCGACCGCCTTGATGGCGTCGCCGGAGTAGCGGATGCCGCCGTCGGCGATGACGGGGATGTCGTAGTCGGCGGCGACGTCAGCGACTTCCGCGACGGCCGAAATCTGGGGCATGCCGGAGCCGGAGACGACGCGGGTCGTACAGATGGAGCCGGGGCCGATGCCGACCTTGATGCCGTCCGCGAAGTCGACGAGTTCGGCCGCGGCCTCGCGCGTGCCGACGTTCCCGACGACCACGTCCGCCTCGACGGACTCCTTGATGTCGCGGGCGGTGTCGATGACGTTGAGGTTGTGCGCGTGGGCGCAGTCGATGAAGATGACGTCCGCGCCGGCGTCGTCGGCCATCTGCGCGCGCTCGTCGTCGAACGGGCCGACGGCGACGCCGCAGACGAGGCGGCCGTCGTCGTCGCGGGCGGCGTTCTCGTGTTCGCGGCGCTGGAGGATGCCCTGCATCGTGACGAGGCCGGCGAGGCGGCTGTCGTCGTCGACGATGGGGACGCGCTCTATCTTGTGGTCGTACATGAGTTCGAGCGCGTCGCGGGCGGTCACGTCGCGTTCGGCCGTGATGACCTCGTCCGTCATGGCCTCGCCCACCTCGTCGGACTCACCGACTTCGAGGTACGGGCGGATGTCGGTGCCGGAGATGATGCCGAGGACCACGTCGTCGTCGTCGACGACGGGTGCGCCGGAGACGCCGGCGCGCTCCATCATCTCGTCGACCTCGCTTATGGTCTGGCCGGGGTTGGCCGTGACCACGTCTTCGCGACGGATGACGAGTTCGTCGGCGCGCTTGACGCGCTCGATTTCGCGGACCATCTGCTCGGCGTTCATGTTGCGGTGGAGCACGCCGAGGCCGCCCTCGCGGGCCATCCCGATAGCCATCCCGCTTTCGGTGACGGTGTCCATCGCCGCCGAGAGGATGGGAATGTTGAGTTCGACGTTCTTCGAGACGCGCGTCGACACGTCGGCGTCGTCGGGTTCGACGCGGCTCTCCATCGGGCGGAGCAGCACGTCGTCGAATGTGAGGGATTCGGGTACCCGTAGCTTCTCGGTGAAGGGTTCTCGGTCAGGAACGTCGTTCGCCATATCAAGCGTGGTTGCGGCGACGACAAAAGGGTTGCGAGATAGCACGGGCGTGTCGATGTATCGCAAACCCGACCATCGATATACCCACATACGTGAGTATTCTCTGCATCGCCGGTCGACCGAGACGACCACCGAAGCACGTGATGACGCCCGTGAACGACGGACGCCGCCGACCCCCGATACGCCGAGGTGTTCGTCCCCTCGTCACGGTGTACCGAATCGCAAGACCATCGTGAATAATCACCATGTTCACGAACGTGTACCGCGAGATTTTCGAGATTTCAAATTATAGCCGACGAATCGTCAGTGCTTTTTATAATGAAGGCAGAAATACTCGTGTCCCGTGCGGGCGTATCCCACACAACGTTTAATACTCCTGTCCTATTGTAATCTCGTATGGACTCCACGTGTCCCGCCGCATCGCGCATTGCCGGTCAAACGACCTCCGACTCCGGCATTCTCTTTACAGCGATGTGGCAGACATTTAAACGGGAGTTCAATTTCGGACGAAATGGGCTTCGCGTGCAGAGCGCCAGCACGCCCCTGTCCGAATTGCGTTCGTATCGCCGCTTGGGCCATGGTGAAGGCCAGTAACATCGAATGAGTGTCTCACGCCACCCAGTCGCCCTTCGCCTCGAGCAACAGGTAGGGGGTGCCACCAGACTGCTCGCAACGGTCATGGGGCTGCCCCTCATCGACGGCATCTTCCCAGCCCTCATCATCGCGGGGGCGCTGACGACCACCGCCGGGACCCCCTCGGTCGCGGGTATTCTCCAGACCGGACTGCTCATCTTCGGCGGGTCGGCAACCGTCGCGGTCATCCTCGCCGAGATGGACGGCACGCGCCGCGAACAGCTCACGTCCATCCTCCTGCTCGGCGCGCTGCTCATCCCGGTCGCCGTCGCCGAAGCCGCCCTCGCGGAGGTCATCGCGGAGGTCCTGTACTTCGAGCGGTTCCACCGGTTCGCCGGCCTCGTCATCCTCGCCGTGGCGGCGAAGACGGCCTCCTCGAAGGTCGGCGAGTACCTCCCGTCGCCGAGCGTCATCGTCGGCCTCGGTCTCGTTGCGAGCTTCAACCCCGGCGGCATCGAAACGGTCGTCTCCGCCGGCACGAGCCTGCTCACCGCTAACCCGGTTCGCCTCTTCAGCGCCGGCGCGGCGGCCGGCACGGGCGTCGGCTTCGCCGGGGCGGTCGCGCTGTTCGCCCCGCAACTCCGCGGCAACGTCGACATCGACCTCTTCCGCTTCGGGAGCTCGGTCGCCCTCGGCATGCTGGCGCTCGAAGTGCTCGGCCTGATGCCGACGCAGGCCCCCGTCGCCCTCGGCGTCCTCGCCGTCACCGCGCTGTTCGCGTTCGACCCCGGCTCCGACGACGCGGACCTCGACGAGTTCGTCGACGACGCCTCCGCCGAGTCGGCCACGCCTAACGCGAACGCCAACGGGGCGGTCGCAGACGGCGGCGACGACGCCGACCCGGCCGACTACGACGCGCTGGTCGACGAGGCGAACGAGACCGACGACGACTCCGAACCGGGGTACGGCTATCCCGGCGAAGAAGAGTCGCGCGCCCCCTGGCTGTAACCCGCCGGGCGACTTTTTCTCCCGGCCGACGAACCACGTCGCGTGCGACGGACTTTCGATATCCGAACCGAGCGCCGGCTTCAGGTCGTCGACGTGACCGACGAAGTCGAGGCGGCGCTTCCACGGGGATACGACGGCGTCTGTACCGTTTTCTCGAAACACACCACGACCGGCGTCTGCGTCAACGAGTCCGAATCGCGGCTGCTCGGCGACATCGAATCGATGCTCGCCGAGGCGGTCCCCGACGACGGCTGGGACCACGACGAACTCGACGGCAACGCCGACTCGCACCTCCGCGCGCTCCTCGTCGGCAACGGCGTCTCGATACCGGTCGCGGACGGTTCTCTCGACTTCGGTCGGTGGCAGTCCGTCCTCCTCGTGGAGTGCGACGGCCCGCGCACGCGGACCGTGACGGTTGCGACGCCCTGAATCGACTCGGGGCGCGGCCTCGCTGACAGCCAGGTCCCCGGCACCTCCCCGACCGCTGGCGGAGGGCTTACTTACTTCGGGACGGTTGCACGGGTATGAGCAATCGCGTCGTACAAGGACGGATGGTCACGCCCGAGACGCTCGCCGAACTCGTCGAGGGCGAGCGCCCGATGGACGCCGAGCCGATTCAGGACGCCGACTTCGACTGCCCGGAGTGCGGCGAGAACGTCATCCAGGTGGGCTACATGCCGAGCGTGACGGAGTTCGTGACGGCCTACAAATGCCAGGAGTGCGACTGGGCCGACGACGACCGCGACGAGTAGAATCGAAACCCCTTTAAGAAAAATCGCCATACGAGAGAGTGCAGACAGAACGAATCGGGGCTGTGGCCAAGCCCGGCATGGCGACTGACTCCAGAGGCTTGGCGCCCGGGACGACACTCCAGCTGATATACTGAGCGACCGACTGATCATCGGTCGTGTTGACGACCCTCTGGAGTTCCGAGGTGCCCACCGGAGATATCAGTCGATCGGGGGTTCAAATCCCTCCGGCCCCACTCTAACCTTAATCCTTTCGCAGGGTTTTATCACGGAGTAGCGACGCTCTCGCGTGGGTTCTCACCCACTCAGGAGGTGCGTTCTTCGTGAGCAATTCTCCACCAGAGAAGAGCGACAGCGACGGCGAGAACCAACGCGCCGTCGCGGCGGCGGTCCCGCGGCTGTTTCTCTATGCGCCGAGCCTCTATCACTCGTTTGAAAAGGAGTGGTGTTCGGTCGGAAGAAATTACCACAAGAATACCAACTGATTATAGTCGCCGGGGGTGACGGGGCGGTATGGTACGGGACACAGCGCACCGACTCGCCGAGTATCTGAGCAGGCGCATCGGCGACGGGCTTCGGACGGTCGTCATCGCCGCCGACGGCGGCTACGAACTGGAATACATCCGCGACGACCTCTCGGAGCGGTACACCGAACGGACGCTGACGGCGGCCGTCACCGACCTCCAGGTCGAAACGTCGTTTTCGTCTCCCAGTAGCGACTCGTCTCCTGCCGGCGAACGCCGCGCGGTCGTCTACTACTACGAGAACGCGTTCGTCCTGCAGTTTCCCTTCTCCGAGGCGGAGCAAATCATCATCAGCATCGGAACCGGCGTCGGGACTGACCTCCTGCGGTTCATCGAGGACTGCCGGCGCATCGTCGACCGGGAGAACTGAGCGCCGGGGCGGTCGCGGGCGGGGGTGAGGTCGATGCCGGGCGCTGACGACGGGAGGCGACGCCGCCGCTGCACAACGATTTTCTCTCGTGCGCCCGACGTGGGAGTGATGGAACTCGTCTCTGTCGCCGCGCTCGCCGAGAACCGCGTCATCGGCCGCGACGGCGAACTCCCGTGGCCGAGCATCCCCGCCGACAAAAAGCAGTACCGAAACCGCATCGCCGACGACCCGGTCGTCCTCGGCCGGACGACGTTCGAGTCGATGCGCGACGACCTGCCGGGGAGCGCCCAAATCGTCATGAGCCGAAGCGAGCGGTCCTTCGCGGTCGACACCGCCCACCGCGCGGCGAGCGTCGAAGAGGCGGTCGACATCGCGGCGTCGCTGGACGCGGAGACGGCCTACGTCATCGGTGGTGCCGCCATCTACGCGCTGTTCCAACCCCACCTCGACCGGATGGTGCTGAGCCGCGTCCCCGGCGAGTACGAAGGCGACACGTACTACCCCGAGTGGGACGCCGCCGAGTGGGAACTCGACGCCGAGACCGACTACGAGGGCTTTACGCTCCAAGAGTGGGTTCGGGCCGACCGCGACTGAGGTCGGGGTCACGCCCGTACGGCCGGCGTCCGCGCATCTCGCGGCGAGGGTCGCTGGGGCGCGTAGCTTGATACACCGGAAGACCGTAGCGAGCGACGATGCGCCCGAACGTCGACACGCGGATTCTCGCGCTCGCGCTGGCTCGGATGGTCGACGCCCTCGCCAACTCGTTTCTGGTCGTCGTCCTCCCGTTGTACATCGGGAGCCAACTGGTGTCGATGCCGTCGTTCGTCGGGACGACGCTCTCTTTCGGTCCCGTTGGGATTCCTCTCTCGACCGAACTCCTCATCGGCGTCGTGCTCTCGCTGTTCGGGTTTCTCAACAGCTTCAGCCAGCCGTTTACGGGGTCGCTGTCGGACCGCACGGGCCGCCGCCGAGTCTTTCTTTTGACCGGCCTCGCGCTCGTCGCCGTCGGGAGCGCCGGCTACCTCGTGTTCACGGACTACGGCTCGATACTCGTCATGCGTGCGCTCCAGGGTCTCGGCGCGGCGTTCACCATCCCGGTCACGGTGGCGCTCGTGAACGAACTCTCCGACGAGGACGAACGCGGCGGCAACTTCGGCCTGTTCAACACCTTCCGACTGCTCGGCTTCGGGACCGGCCCGCTCGTCGCCGGCGGCGTCGTCACCGCCGGCCCCTACTCGCTCGCCGGCGTCGCGCTCTCCGGCTTCGACGCCGCGTTCCTCGTCGCGGTCGTCGGCGCGGCGGTCAGTTTCGTCCTCATCGTACTGCTCATCGAGGACCCCGAACGGACCGACAGCGAGGCGGCCGACGACATCTCGATTTCGGTTCGGAACCCCGACGGCCCCGGCCTCGACCCCGTGTTCGCCCTCGGCGTCGCGACCGTCGTGATGGCGCTGAGCATCGCCATGTACGCCCCGCTCGCAAACGTCATCAACGAGCGCCTCGACCAGGGGACGTTCCTGTTTTCGGTGCAGTTCGGCGCGACCGTCCTCGCCAACGTCGTCTTCCAGTACCCCATCGGCCGGCTGAGCGACCGCTACGGGCGGCGGCCGTTCCTCGTCGGCGGCTTCGTCCTCCTGCTCCCGACGACGCTCGCACAGGGGTTCGTCCAGACGCCGGCGCTGATGATTCTCGCGCGGTTCCTGCAAGGCGTCGCGGTCGCGGCCGTCTTCGCTCCCTCGCTCGCCCTCGCCGGCGACATCGCCAAGGCGGGGCAGTCGGGGTCGACGCTCTCGCTTCTCACGATGGGGTTCGGCCTCGGCGTCGCCATCGGCGCGCTGTTCTCGGGCGTCCTCGTCGGCTTCGGCTTCGCCGTCCCCTTCGTGGCCGCGACCGCGCTGGGCGCGGTCGGCCTGCTCCTCGTCTACACGCAGGTCGGAGAAACCGTCGAGGTCGGCGGCGGTGGCGGCGGCAGTCCCTCGCCCGCCCACGGCGATTAGCGCCGCTTCGACGCCGTGGTCGACGTCGACGCCCGGTCCGCGTCGGCGTCGGCGTCAGTCGGCGCCACCGACGATATCGAGCAAAAACGAGCGGACCGTCGCCGCCGTCTCGTCCCACGTCGGGTGCGCGAGAAAGCGGTCGCGGGCCGAGATAGCGAGCGACTGCAACCGCCGGCGATTCCGACACAGCGGGGCCACGGCGTCGGTGAGTTCGGACGGGTCGGTCGGGTCGACGAGGAAGCCGTCTTCGCGGTGCGTGACGAGTTCGCTCGCGCCGCCGGCCGACGAGACGAGCGCCGGGAGGCCGAACCCCATCGCCTCGACCGCGGCGATGCCGAACCCCTCGTAGTGGGAGGGGAGCGCGAACAGGTGTGACTCCCGGAGCGTCGCGGCGAGGTCGGCGTCCGAGAGCCGGCCCGCGAACGTCACGCGGTCGTCGATGCCGCGGGCGACCGCGAGGGCCGAAAGCGAGTCGGCGTAGTCGGCGTCGACCGCCGCGCCGACGACGGTTAGCTTCCAGTCGTCGCGGACGCGAGCGAGACCGCGGAGCAGGCCGTCGACGTTCTTCCGCGGTTCGAGGTTGCAGACGGTGACGACGCGGAGCGGCCCATCGGCGGCGCGCGCCCGTATCTCGTCGTCGTCGAGGGGCGCGCCGAACGACGCAAAGCGGTCGCCGGCGGGGTGCGCCACGACGCTCGGGTCGGGGTCGGTGACGGCCGCGACCGTCCGTTTCGTCGTCTCGCTGTTGAAGACGAACGCGTCCGCAGAACGGAGATACCGGGTCTCGACGGCGCGTCTGGCGTGTCGTCGCCACGCCCGGAACCGCTCCAGCGAGTTGAGGTGGTGGACGACGGAGACGACCGGGGTCTCGTCGTCGAGCAGGGCGTTCGCGCCGACGAGCGAGGGGTGACACAGTTCGTCCTGCAAGAGCACGTCCACGTCGAGGGCGCGGAGGCGGCGGACGGCGGTGACGTTGTCCCGGAGTCGCTTCCGGTACGGCCGTTCGGGGAGCGAGACGACGGTCACGTCGTCGCCGGCGGCGCGGAGTCCGCCGACGAGTTCGGAGTCGTAGCGATAGCCGCCGGAGCGGTCGTCGAGCGGGCCGTAGACGACGAGGCCGACACGCACGTCAGAGCGGAGTCTCGTAGGTCGCGCTCGCCACGTCGTCCTCCCAAACGCGGACGGAGACGTGCTGGGGCGCGTCGAGCGAGGCCGCCTCGACGAACCGCTCGCACACCTCGCGGGCGAACCGCTCGACGCTCGGGTTCTGCCCCGAGAACTCCACGAGTTCGTTCATCGTCTCGTCGCGATAGCGAGACAGCGTCGCGTCCAGCGCGGCCTTCACGTCGTCGATGTCGACGAGGTAGCCGTGCTCGTCGAGCTCCGGTCCCGACAGTTCGACCTCGACGGTGAACGCGTGAGAGTGTAACTCACCCTCCGGGCCGGGGTTCGGAACCGTCAGGTAGTGCTGGGCGATGAGGTCCCTGCGAACCGAGACGCGGTACATGAACTGTCAACAGTTCCGGTACGTAAAGAGGATTTGGACGGCCTCGTCGGGCGCGTCTTCGAGGAGTCGGTAGGCGCGAGCGGCGGACTCGACGCCGATTCGGTGGGTCACGAGCGGGTCCAGCGGGAGGTCTTCGAGGTGGTCCCACGCCAGCGAAAAGCGGCGGTCGGCGTCCCAGCGGCCGCGAAGGTCGGGGTCGATGGTGCTGACCTGACTGCTCTCGACGCTGATGCGCGAGCGGTGGAACCGCCCGCCGAGGTCGAGGGTGGCTGGCTTGGTGCCGTACCACGACCCGACGACGACCCGGCCGTCGTACCGCGTCACCGACAGCGCGTCGTCGAGCGCGTCGGGGTCGCCCGAGAGTTCGAGCGTCAGGTCGGCCCCGTCGGCGGGGGCGTCAAGCGACTCGGGATGGACGGCCTCGTCGGCGCCGAGGGCCTCGGCGATGGCCCGGCGCTCGGCCACGCAGTCGACCGCGGTCAGACTCCCGAGCGGGAACTGCGCGAGGAGCGCGGTCGTCACGAGCCCGACGACGCCCTGTCCGAAGACGACGGCGTGCTCACCGATGAGCGGCCGACCGTCCATCACGAAGTTGAGCGCGGTCTCCATCGTCGGCAGGAGCGCGGCGCGCTCGTCGGTCACGTCGTCGGGGACGGCGATGAGTTCCGAGGGGGACGCGAGAAAGCGGCTCTCGTGGGGGTTGAACGCGAAGACGCGGCTGCCGAGCCGCGAGTCGGGCACGCCGTCACCGACGGCCTCGATTTCTCCGACGGCGGCGTAGCCGTAGCGGAGCGGAAACGAGAGGTCGCCCTCCAGCGCCGCGATTGACTCGTCGGCGGCGAGGTCGGTCGGGGCCTCGCCGCGGTAGACGAGTCGCTCGGTCCCGGAGCTCACCGCGGAGGTCAGGGTGCGGACGCGGACCTCCTCGGGACCGGGCGCTGGCACGTCGCGGTCGCGGACCTCGACGCGTTCGGGGGCCACGAAGTAGACCGCGCGACCCTCCATCGCTCAGTTGTCTGCGGTCTCGACGGCGGCGTCGGCGTACTCGACGGTCGTGCCGCGGTGGCGACAGTCTTCGAGCGCGTGTTTGGCCGCGAAGCCGGCCTCGTGAGCGTTCGACGCCGCGCCGACGCCGACTTTGAGTTCCACGTCCGCCTCGGCCTCGACGTGGTCGATGGCGTCGCGGTACTGGTCTTCTGTGAGGTCGGGCGTGACCGAGATGATGTTGTCGCCGCCGACGAAGAACGACAGCGCGCCGTGTTCCTCGCGCAGGTGGCGCATGAGCGACGCGTAGCCCTGTTCGATGTGGATGAACGTGTCGAACTCGTTGAGGCGGTCGGTGTACTTGCCCGTCGCGTCGTTCACGTCGAAGTGCGCGATTTGGAGGTCGGTTCCCGTGCGGTCGGCGTCCGCGAGGGTCTCCCCGGAGAGCACTTCGCGGCGGTCGCCGTCCTGTGCGCTCCCGACTCGCTGGATGCGGTCGGTGGCGCGTTCGAGCGCGACTGCGGGCGACCGGTCGACGCCGATGCCGAGACTGAGCGTCACGGGATAGCGGTTCGCGATAGACTCCTGCAGCAGTTCGTGGTCGTCGCGGTCGAGACCGTTCGTGACCGCGACCATGTTGTCGAATCGGGTGAAAAACGCGTACCCGTCGCGAGAGCCGACGAACTGGGCCAAGTCGGCGAAGAGCCGCGACTGGAGCGTCTGGAGGTCCATCTCCCGCCGCGGGTCCGGAGTGACCGTCCACGGCCCGTAGTTGTCGATTTGGACGAGTGTCAGCTGCGTATTCGTCACGGTAGACGAGTAGGGCGTCGCGCATATTGGTCTTTGGTTCTGTGACGGTCCCGCCGCAACCCCGAGTCGCTCAGCCGCCCGACTCCCGGATCGTCCGGCTGGCGACCACGTCGAGGACCGCCCACGTCGCCAGCCACACGCCGACCGACAGGAGGGCGATAGCCGTCGTCGACAGAAGCGGGCCGACGACGGAGACCGTGGCCACGATGGAGTACGTCAGAAACACCGCGACCATCGCGGTCACCAGCCCGTAGACACCGATGGGGCTGTTGCCGGTCGCCGGGCCGCGAAGCCACCCGGTCAATCGCTTCGAAGAGACATCCATGCGACGACATATGTCACCAACGAACATAATGGTTCTCTCGGGCGAACGTTCAACAGCCCCGGCTCCCTACCGAGGACGATGGACTACCGAGGTGTCGTGTTCGACGTCGACGGGACCGTCGTCCGCGGTGACGAAGCGATTCCGGGCGCGCTCGACGGGCTCGCCGCCGTCGACGCCGCCGGACTCGACCGACTGTTCGTCTCGAACAACCCGACGAAAGCGCCCGTCGCCTACGAGGCGCGGCTCCGCCGAGCCGGCATCGAGGCGACCGCCGACGAGGTCGTCACCTCCGGCACGACGACGACGGCGTACCTCGCCGACCGGCATCCCGGTGCGCGAACGTTCGCCATCGGCGAGGCGGGCTTCCGCGACCAACTCCGCGACGCAGGCCTCGAACTCGTCGGTCCCGAGGACGACCCCGAGGTCGTCGTCGTCGCCATCGACCGCGAGTTCCACTACGACGACCTCCGCGACGCCAACCGCGCGCTCCGGGCCGGGGCCGCCTTCTACGGCACCGACCCCGACGTCATCATCCCGACCGCCGACGGCGACATCCCCGGGTCGGGCGCGATTATCAACGCCGTCGCGGGCGTCGCCGAGCGCGACCCCGACGCGATTCTCGGCAAGCCCTCGAAGGTCGCCCAGGAGGACGTCCTCGACAGACTCGGCCTGCCTCCCGAGGAGGTGCTCATCGTCGGTGACCGCCTCGATACCGACATCGCGTTCGGCCTCGACGCGGGCATGGGCACCGCGCTCGTCCGAACCGGCGTGACCGACGACGCGGCTCTCGCGGCCAGCGAGTACGAACCCGACCACGTCCTCGACGGCCTCGGCGAGGTCGGGCGTCTCGTCTCGGAGTAGCACGGTTCGCCCACGAGAGCAGTCGAGCATCGAGTTCCGCGTCGTCGCCGGTCCTGCCTACACAATCATTATCGTTCTGACGCGACAACTACTGACTGGGTGATGCCCATGTCCGGAAAGAAGATTCTGCTCCTCGCCGGCGACTTCGTCGAGGACTACGAGATTATGGTACCGTTCCAGGCGCTCCAGATGGTGGGGCACGAGGTCCACGCGGTGTGTCCCGAAAAGGAGGACGGCGACCGGTGTAAGACCGCCGTCCACGACTTCCGCGGCGACCAGACGTATCTGGAGACCCGCGGCCACGACTTCGCGCTGAACGCGACGTTCGCGGACATCGACCCCGCGGACTACGACGCGCTCGTCGTCCCCGGCGGCCGCGCGCCGGAGTATCTCCGCGGCTACGACGAGGTGCTCGACGCCGTCCGGCACTTCTTCGACGAGGGCAAGCCGGTCGCCGCAATCTGCCACGGCCCGCAGATTCTCGCCGCCGCGGGCGTCCTCGACGGCTACGAGATGACCGCCTACCCCGCCGTCCGCGCGGAAGTCGAGCGCGCGGGCTGCTCGTGGGTCGACGAAGTGACCGTCGACGGCAACCTCGTTACCGGCCAAGCGTGGCCGGACCACCCCGAGTGGCTGGCGGCGTTCCTCGACGTGCTCGGCACCGAAATCAGCCACGAACCGGCCGCAGCGGCCGCAGACGACTGATTCGTCGAGCCGCTCACACGATATCGCGTGTGAGAATGTCTGACAAAGATTTTTATTAGGGGCGACGAAGGGAGAGGTATGGAAGAGCCGAACAGCCCGTACTTCCGCGAACAGGTCGACGACGTCGTCGAATCGGACCCCCAAGACCGCGAGGTTATCATCGTGGAAGGCGAGGCGATGAGTCTTCGAAGCTATAAGAAACGCCGCGACTGACCCGGCGGGGCGTCTCGGAACCCGAATCCGAGCCTGCGGCGACACTCGTCGCTGGCGGCGTCGGTTTCTGCGAAAAGAATGAGTACGTGTCGGCGCAGCCGCGAGCGACGCTTAGAACGCGTCGCCGACGACGGTCACGTCGGCCTGCAACTCGTCGCGGAGCGCGTCGTGGACGTGGCAGATGTCCTCGGCGAGTTCCGTGATTTCAGCGAACTCGTCGTCCGAGAGGTCGGACTCCACGTAGACGTCGAAGCTGATGCGTTCGAGGTCGTCGCCGTCGTCGAGGTCGGCGTCGGCGTCGATCTGGACCTTACCGAGGTCGTCGAAGCCCGTCTTCTGCCCGCCGACGCGGAAGGCGGGGAGGAAACAGGAGGCGTACGTCGCGACGAGCGCGGCGTTCGGGTTCGGACCCGTCTCGTCGGTGGCGTCGATTTGGAGGTCGAAGTCGCCGACCTGGCTCGTGCATGCGAAACCGTCCTCGCTGACAGTAGAGGTCTGGATGTCGGACATTCACTCCGAAGAAAGAAGCGACCGACCCTAAAAGTTCCTCAATAGGACAACGGTGTGCACAAGCGCCCACCCCAAACGGGTCGCCGCCGACCGAGCGGGGTTATTCGAGCGTGAACGACTCGTCGCCGTCGAGCGCGTGGACCTCGGCGTGACTGCCGGCGGCCTTGACCTCGCGCTCGAAGTCGCGCACGTCGATTTCGATGGCCGGGAACGTGTTGTAGTGCATCGGGAAGGCGTGGTCGACGCCGAGCCAATCGGCGGCGACAGCGCCCTGCCACGGCCCCATCGTGAAGTGGTCACCCACCGGGAGCGCCGCCGCGTCGGGCTCGAAGTACGCGCCGAAAATCTCGCGCATGTCGGTCATGAGGCCCGTGTCGCCGGCGTGGTAGAACGTCGTGGAGTCGGCGTCGGACTCCTGTGTCGGCACCGCGTCGCTAATCATGTAGCCGCCCGGCATCCCGGCCACGTGCTCGTAGCCGGTGTTGATGCCGTTCGTGTGGTCGGCGCGGACCATCGTGACGAACGCGTCGCCGAGTTCGACCGTCCCGCCGATGTTCATCCCGATGGTGTCGTCGACGCCCATCTCGGCTTCGACGTAGCCGGTGAGTTCGGGCGTGCCGACGACCGTCGCGCCGTCGAACTCGCCTGCGTGGGCGATGTGGTCCGCGTGCCCGTGAGTGAGAAGCACGTAGTCCGGCGTCTCCACGTCGCTCGGGTCGAGAGACGTGGCGGGGTTGTCGAAAAACGGGTCGATGAGAAGCGAGGTGTCTCCGACCGTGACGTACCACGTCGAGTGACCGTGCCAGGTGAGTTCCATAGCACTCGGTTGTTACAGGCGAAATACACAAAAAGCTATTCGCAGGGGGTGGTGTGACCGCTTTTCGGCGGTGCCGCTCGTCGGGCTCTCTCGGCGTCGTTCGACGGCACAGCCCCGGCGCTCTCGCGTCGAGTTCGACAGCAGAATCGGCCGCCCGAGTCCACTCGAACGAACTGTCCGGGACGGCCGATACACGTCCGTCATCCCACGGCCACAAAAGCGATGAGAATCGTGCAACACTGTCCCGCGTCACCGGGCGACTCGCGCGATGTAAAAGCCTATCACGCCACCCGCCGACGCGTGGGGCATGCATCACGTCCGATTCCGCGACCCCGCGGGCGCGGTTCGAACCGGCGAGTGGCACGGCGATTCGGTCTCCTTCGGCGGCGAGCGCTACGACCTCGACGAGGTCGACGTGCTCCCCCCGTGCGAGCCGTCAAAAATCGTCTGCATCGGCCGCAACTACGCCAAGCACGCCGAGGAGCGCGACGAGGAGGTCCCCGACCGTCCGCTTCTGTTCCTCAAGCCGCCGAACGCGGTCGCCGGCCACGGCGACACCGTGACGCTCCCCGCGGGCAAGGAAGACGTCGAACACGAGGCCGAGCTCGCGGTGGTCATCGGGGAGCAGTGCCGGAACGTCGCGCCCGAGGACGCCGCGGAGGTCATCGCGGGCTACACCGTCATGAACGACGTGTCCAACCGCGACGACCAAGACATCGAGACGAACTGGGTCCGCGGGAAGGCGTTCGACGGCTCGGCCCCGCTCGGGCCGGTTCTCGCTGACCCCGACCACCTCCCCGACGACGCGAGCATCTCGCTTCGCGTGAACGGCGAGACGCGACAGGACTCAAGCATCGAACACCTCATCTTCTCGATTCCCGACCTCGTCGCCGAAATCACGACCTACATGACGCTCGAAGCCGGCGACGTCATCTCGACCGGAACGCCCGAGGGCGTCGGCCCGCTGGCAGACGGCGACACCGTCGAAGTCGAAGTCGAGGGCGTCGGCGTCCTCGAACACCGAGTCCGACAGGCCTGAGCGCGACCGACACCCCGTTTTTTCGTCACCGAGTCGCAATCCGACCGTATGCGAGTCCCTCGGTTGACACTCGTCGGCATTGCGATTCTCGCACTGAGCGCCGTCGCC
Organism: Haloferax sp. Atlit-48N; assembly: GCF_003383015.2. Lineage (NCBI taxonomy): Archaea > Methanobacteriati > Methanobacteriota > Halobacteria > Halobacteriales > Haloferacaceae > Haloferax > Haloferax sp. Atlit-48N. The sequence goes on from NZ_CP137689.1 coordinate 1,200,022, forward strand.
GGCGTCGCCCTCCTTCCCGCGCTCCCATCCTCGGTCGCGATTCACTTCGGCGTCGGCGGCGACCCCGACTCCTTCGTCGCCGCCCCGCTGGGCGTGCTTCTCGTTCCGGCAATCGGCGTCGGCGCGCTTCTCATCACCCGTCTCGCGGACGCCTCGGGCATCGGAACCGGCGCGCCGCCCGTCTTCGACGCGATACTGGCGACGTTTCTCGCGTACGTGCAGGCGCTCGTCCTCGCGTACAACCTCGGCGCGCGGTTCAACATGGTCGTCGCGGTCGTTCCCGCCGTCGTCACGTTCGGCGTCGTCGCCGTCGTCCTCGACCGCGCGGGCTGAGAAGGCAAGCCCTAAGATTAGGCTGGCCTAATTCCCGCCGAATGCGACTGACGCGACGGGACGCGCTGGCCGTGCTCGCCGGTCTCGGCGTCACCGGCGGGGCCGTGTCGCTGACCCGGTTCGACCCGCCGACCGCCGAGTCGACCGATGAGAGGGGCGATTCGTCCGGAGAGGACGGCGCGGACGGCGACGACGCCCCGCCGACCGCGGTGCGCGAGACGATGGTCGCCGCGGGCGAGGTGGTCTTTCCGAGCGCGGCCGAGGGCGTCTCGGAGTTCGTCGAGACCTACGTCGTCGGCCGCGCGAGAGACGACGCGCGCCGGGATGCGATGGTCGACGCCGCGACCGAGTTAGACGACGTGGCCCGCGACTGGGAGGGCGCGGCCTTCGCCGACCTCCCGGCGGGCGACCGCGACCGCCTCCTGCGCGAACTCGGCGTCGACACCGCCGACCCGGTTCAGGATGGGACGCTCTCCGAGCGCCTCCGGTTTCACGTCGTGAACGAACTGTTGTACGCCTTCTACGCCTCACCGACCGGCGGCCGTCTCGTCGGCATCGAAAACCCCATCGGCCACCCCGGCGGGACCGAAAGCTACCGGCGGGCGACGATGGACGCCCCCGGCGAACTGCCCGACTCGGGCGGTGAGCACGATGGATAGGTCACCCGTCTCAGACGCCGACGTGTGCGTCGTCGGTGCCGGGCCCGCCGGCGGTATCGTGGCTCACCGACTCGCCGAGTCGGGGGCGTCGGTCGTCGTCCTCGAAGCCGGGCCGCGGTTCGACGGCGACAGGCGGGAACAGCTGGAACAGCACATCCGCCCCGGCCTCGGCGGCCCGTGGGAGATGGGCGGCCCGCGGGACGCGTTTTCCTCCTCCGGCGACTCGTTTTACCCGCTGAACACCGCCCGCGTGAAGGGCGTCGGCGGGTCGACGCTCCACTGGCAGGGGATGGTGATGCGCCTCCACGAGCGCGATTTCGAACTCGACTCCAGACACGGCGTCGGGGCCGACTGGCCCATCGGCTACGGCGACCTCCGGCCGTACTACGCCGCCGCGGAGCGCGAGTTGGGCGTCGCCGGCGCGGCCGACAACCCCTACGCGCCGCCGCGGGAGGAGCCCCACCCCCTTCCCGCCTTCCGGCCGTCGCACTCCGACTCTATCTTCGCTGCGGCCTGCGAGCGCCTCGGCATCGACATGCACTCGGTGGGCAACGCCCGCAACTCCGAACCCTACGACGGCCGGTCGTCCTGCGTCGGCTACGGGACGTGCAAGCCGGTCTGTCCCTCCGGCGCGAAGTACACCGCCGAGTCACACGTCGAGAAGGCCGAAGCCGCGGGCGCGCGGGTCATCGACCGGGCGCGAGTCCGGCGACTCGACCACGACGAGACGGGCGAGCGCGTCGTCGCCGCCGCCTACACGACGCCCGACGGCGAGACCCACAGACAGGAAGCGACCCAGTTCGTCCTCGCCTGCGGCGGCGTCGAGAACGTCCGACTGCTCCTGCTCTCCGACTCCGACCGCTACCCCGACGGCCTCGCCAACTCCTCGGGGGCGGTCGGTCGGTACTTCATGGACCACCTGTTCGCCGGGGCGGGCGGCCGCCTCGACCGCCCCACGCGACAGAATCACGTCGGCTTCAACACCAGCGAGTGCCACCAGTTCTACGACGACGCCGAGCCGGTCAACGGCCTCAAACTGGAGTTTCTCAACTACGCCGGCCCGTCGCCGGTCATCGAGGCCCTCCACGCCGACACGTGGGGCGACGACCTGCGCGACCAGTTGGACGAGAGCTACGGCACGCACATCTCGATGGGCGCGCTGGTCGAACAGCTCCCCCGCGAGGACAACTACGTCGGCCTCGACCGGGAGACGACCGACGACCTCGGCGATCCCGTCCCCGAGATACACTGGTCGGTCGACGAGCAGACGGAGGCCGCGCTCTCGCGGGCCAACGAGATTCAGACGCGCGTGCTGGACGAACTCGGCGTCGAGGACCGCTGGACCGTCGGCCCCGACGAGACCGGCCCCGCGTACCACCACATGGGGACGACGCGGATGGGCGACGACCCCGACGAGAGCGTCGTCGACGCCGAGTGCCGCGCGCACGACCTCGACAACCTCTGGATTTCGGGGTCGAGCGTCTTCCCGACCGGCGGCGCGATGAACCCGACGCTCACCATCGCGGCGCTCTCCGTGCGACTCGCCGAGTCGCTTCGGGCGGCGCTCGGCTGACGGCCGTCGGTGTCGCGTCCCCAACCCGACTCCCCTACCGCCACGTCCGACCCGGAGTACGCACGCTTAAGAACCGCGACCCGCATTTTCCGACCATGCAACCACGGGACCTCTCCGCGCACGCTCCCTACGTACCCGGCCGCGGGACAGAGGAGGTCGCCCGCGAACTCGGAATGGACCCCGAGGACCTGACGAAACTCTCCTCGAACGAGAACCCCCACGGCCCGAGTCCGAAGGCGGTCGCCGCCATCGAAGACGCCGCGCCGACCGTGAGCGTCTACCCGAAGACCGCCCACACGGACCTGACCGAACGCCTCGCCGACAAGTGGGGCCTCGCACCCGAACAGGTGTGGGTGTCTCCCGGCGCGGACGGCTCTATCGACTACCTGACCCGCGCGGTGCTCGAACCGGACGACCGGATTCTCGAACCCGCGCCCGGCTTTTCGTACTACTCGATGAGCGCCCGCTACCACCACGGCGACGCCGTCCAGTACGAGGTGTCGAAGGACGACGACTTCGAACAGACCGCCGACCTCGTCCTCGACGCCTACGACGGCGAGCGCATGGTCTACCTCACGACGCCGCACAACCCCACCGGTTCCGTGCTCCCGCGGGAGGAACTCGTCGAACTGGCCGAGTCGGTCGAAGAGCACACGCTCCTCGTCGTCGACGAGGCCTACGGCGAGTTCGCCGAGGAGCCGTCGGCCATCGACCTCTTGTCGGAGTACGACAACGTCGCGGTCCTGCGGACGTTCTCGAAGGCGTACGGGCTGGCCGGTCTCCGCATCGGCTACGCCTGCGTGCCCGAGGCGTGGGCCGACGCCTACGCCCGCGTGAACACGCCGTTCGCCGCCAGCGAGGTCGCCTGCCGCGCCGCGCTCGCCGCGCTCGACGACGAGGAACACGTCGAGAAATCCGTCGAGTCGGCCCGGTGGTCCCGCGACTATCTCCGCGAACACCTCGACGCGCCGACGTGGGAAAGCGAGGGCAACTTCGTCCTCGTCGAGGTCGGCGACGCCACGGCCGTCACCGAGGCCGCCCAGCGCGAGGGCGTCATCGTCCGCGACTGCGGGAGCTTCGGCCTGCCGGAGTGCATCCGCGTCTCCTGCGGCACGGAAACCCAGACCAAGCGCGCCGTGGACGTGCTCAACCGCATCGTCTCGGAGGTGCCGACGGCGTGAGAGTCGTCGTCACCGGCACGCCCGGCACCGGAAAGACCACGGCGACGGAGCGCGTCGCCGCCGACCTCGACCTCGACGTGGTCCACCTCAACCGACTCGTGAAAGACGAGGGTCTCTGGACCGAGCGCGACGACGAGCGCGACACGCTCGTCGTGGACCTCGACGCCGCCCGCGACGAGCTCGGCGACTGGGACGGCATCGTCGAGAGCCACCTCGCACACCACTTCGAGGCCGACCGCGTGGTCGTGCTTCGCTGTCGGCCCGACATACTCGAACAGCGTCTCCTCGACCGCGGCGAGGCCGAGGCGAAGGCGCGCGAGAACCGCGAGTCCGAGGCGCTGGACGTGATTCTCGGCGAGGCCGTCGAGTTCCACGGCGAGGAGTCGGTGTACGAAATCGACACGACCGAGCGCGACCCCGACGCCGTCGCCGACGATATCGCGGCGGTTATCGCGGGCGAGAGAGCGCCCTCGGCGGGAACCGTCGACTTCATCGACTACCTATGACGCTCGACCAGTACCGCGACACCGCCGACAAGCTGCTCGCCCCGTTCGTCTCCGTCGCCGACGCGGTCGGTCTCTCACCGAACGGCGTGAGCGTCGTCGCCTTCGGGTTCGCCGTCGCCGCCGGCGTCGCCTTCGGCCTCGCCGACCCGCTTTGGTACGGCCTCGGCGCGGTGTTCGTCTTCTGTAACGGCTGGCTCGACCTCGTGGACGGCGCGCTCGCCCGCGAGCAGGGCGTCTCCTCGAAGGCCGGCGACCTGCTCGACCACGTGCTGGACCGCTACGCCGACATCGTCGTCCTCGTCGGCCTCGCCGCCGGCATCGACTCGTTCGCGCTGGGCCTCGCGGCCGTCACGGGCGTCCTCATGACCTCCTACCTCGGCACGCAGATTCAGGCGGTCGGCCTCGGGCGCGCCTACGGCGGCCTCGTCGGGCGCGCCGACCGACTGGCGCTCATGGGCTTCGTCGGCCTCGCGTCCGCCGTCTACCCCGACGCCGTCGGCGGGCTGACGCTCGCCGGCTGGCTCCTCGTGTTCTTCGCCGTCGTCGGCCACCTCACCGCGGTCCAGCGCTTCTGGGGCGCGTGGGGCGACCTGACCTGACCTTCCCCACCCCGTCAAACTTCGACTCAGCCAACCACGCCCCACGCTCGAATCGACTCGGTTCGGCGCGGGGCGACGCGACCCCGAGCCGACACCGTCGCCGCGGCGCGCTCTTTCGGTCCGCTCTAGCATCCGTTTCGCTCCCGTAACCAGGTGGGACCGCCCCGCGTCGGGTGTGGATGTTGCCCGCTAAACCAGATTTATATGATTGAGATTATCACCAGTTACCGTCCTCAAATGATTCTGAATTATACTACACACCGTCTGTATCGGGGACGATACCGGCGTTCGATTCGGTTATCTTCAGTTTTGAATCTGGAGCGTGTTCGGCCGTGACGCGCTCGCACGACGGCGTTCTCGACGTGGGGTGCGGCCCGAGACGCGCCGGCGGGGCCGATACCGCCCGCGACGGCGCGGCACAGTCCGTCGAGTTCGTGACCGAACCGGCGGGCGTCTCGGTGGCGACTCGCCGGCCCCGAACGCGGGACCGACCGCCGTACGCGACGCTCAGCGACTGATGTTCGTCGTCGACGCGGCGGGAACCGTAATCCACGCGAGCGACGAGTTCGCGGCGCAGCTCGGCGCGGACGCCGCGGCGCTCCGTGGGCGACCGCTTTCCGACTTCGTCGGCGACGGGGACTGGCCGGACGTTCGCGGGACGCTCGACGCCGTGCGAAGGGCGAGCGGGTGGGAGAGCCGTCGGTGCCGCTGTCGGCTCTCGGCGGGTGACGACGGGCCGGCGGTCGGGGACGCGCCGGCCGAAATCGACATCGAACTCGAGTTCGCCCCGTACCGCGGCGGCGACGGCGGTGGTTATGGGGACGGGGACGGCGACCGCTTCGACTCCGACTCCGACGCGAACCGGGTCGTCGGCGCGGTCTGCCGAGAGCCGTCCGAACCGACGACCGCGCGGCTGCACACCGAGCGCGACCGCTTCGACCACCTGTTCGACCTCATCGACGACGCGGTCATCGAGTTCGAAATCGTCGGCATCGAGCCGGTCGTTCGGGCGGTCAACCCGGGGTTCGAGACCGTCTTCGGCTACGACGCCGACGAGGTGCGCGGCGAGTCGCTCAACGACTTCATCGTCCCGCCGGACGCCGACGACGAGGCGGTCGACTTCGACCAGCGGACGGCCGACGGGAAGGCAAACCACGCCGTCGTCACCCGGCAGACCGCGTGGGGTAGACGCGAGTTCCTCTACCGCGGCATCCCGTACAGTCGCGGCGACGGGAAGCAGTACGGCTTTTCCATCTACTCCGACATCACCAGCCAGCGCCGGGCCAGAGAGCACTTACAGGTGCTCCAGCGCGTCCTCCGGCACAACCTCAGAAACGAGATGAACGTCGTCCTCGGGATGGCCGAGGAGATACGCGAAGCGACGGCCGACTCCCACGTCGACCACGCGGCCGCGCGAATCGCCGCGCACACGGAGACGCTCCTCCGAGTCAGCGAGAAGGCCCGGACCGCCGCGGCGGTCCTCGACGACCAGCGTCCCGACGAGGTGGTCGACGCGACCGAGACGGTCCGCGCCGTCGTCGAACCGCGGCGGACTCGGTTCCCCGCCGCGAGTTTCGACCTCGACCTCCCGCCGTCGCTCCCGGTGTCGGTCGGGCCGAAACTCGCGCAGGCGCTCGCCAACGTCGTGGAGAACGCGCTCGAACACACGCCCGAGGACGTGACGGTCCGCATCGAGGCGAAGCGCTGCGAGAACGACGCGACGCTCCGCGTCAGCGACGACGGCGACGGTATCCCCGAAATCGAGTGGGCGGCCGTCTTCGGTGACGAGGACATCACGCAACTCAGCCACGGCTCCGGGCTGGGGCTGTGGGTCGTCAAGTGGGTGGTCGAATCCGCGGGCGGCCGCGTCGACTACGACCGACGCGACGGGTGGAGCACCGTCCAACTGACGCTCCCGCTGGCGGACGGGAGTCGGTAGCGACCTCGTCGCGTCCCGAGCGATTCGGTGGCCGGTGGCGTGCCTTTTATACGCGGCGGGCGGGTACGTGAGTGTATGCCTCAGTGCGAGATGTGCGGCTCCGACCAAGCCTCTCTGAAGACTGTGAAGGTCGAAGGCGCAGAACTGCAGCTGTGTGACGACTGCGCCGAGTTCGGCACGGAGGTCCGCACCGAGTCGACTTCCAGCGCGAGCACGAAGTACTCCACCTCCTCCTCGTCGGGCTCGAACTCCTCTCGCTCCTCGGGGTCGTCTTCCTCCTCGTCGTCGAAGACGCGCCGCCGCGACATGTTCGACGACATGGACGAAATCGCGACCGACTACGACGACCGCATCCGGCAGGCGCGGGAGTCGCGCGGGCTGAGCCAAGAAGAGCTCGCCCAGTCGCTCAACGAGAAGGCGAGCCTCATCCGCAAGCTCGAACGCGGCGACATCATGCCGCCGGACTCCGTCCGGAAGAAAATCGAGCGCAAGCTCGACATCTCGCTGGTCGAAGGCGAGAGCGACGACGACTCCGAGTGGTCCGGCGGCGGCTCCACGACCACCACCCTCGGCGACGTGGTCAAACGGAAGGACTAATCGGAAGCGCCCGACGCCGACCCGTCGCGGGACCCGCGCGACCGAACCCTTCGATTCGTCTATCACGATTTTCCGCCCGCGAGACGCCGTCTCGTGGCAATCGCGCCCACGAAAACCAATCTATTAGTCTCGCCGGACGCGAGTTCGATTGTGTTCATCCTAGTCAACCTCAAGGCGTACCCGTGTGACCCCATCGAAGTCGCCACCGCCGCGCGCGACGTGGCCGAGGCGTCCGGCGTCCGCATCGCCGTCTCCCCGCAGGCGGCCGACATCTCCCGCGTCGCAGACACCGGCGTCGAGACGTGGGCCCAGCACGTAGACCCGAACGGCCACGGCAGCCACACCGGCAGCACCCTCGCCGAGGCCGTCGCCGAGGCCGGCGCGGTCGGCACGCTCATCAACCACTCCGAAAAGCGCCTGAAGCTCGCTGACATCGACGGCTCCGTCCAAGCCGCCGAGCGAGCGGGCCTCGAAACCTGCGTCTGCGCCAACAACCCCGCCCAAATCGGCGCGGTCTCCGCGCTCGGCCCCGACTCGGTCGCCGTCGAGCCGCCGGAACTCATCGGCGGCGACGTCTCCGTCGCGACGGCCGACCCCGGCATCGTCACCGACGCCGTCGACGCCGCGGCCAACGTCGACGAAGACGTCGATGTCTACTGCGGCGCTGGCATCTCGACCGGCGACGACGTGGTGACCGCCGAGGAACTCGGCGCGTCCGGCATCCTGCTGGCCTCCGGCGTCGCCAAGGCCGACGACCCGCGCGCGGCGCTCGAAGACCTCGTCTCCGGGCTGTAAACTGTAACGCGCGTCGAAAACCGCCGGGACCGAACGACGGCTGGACTACTCGCCGTCGGCTTCTTCTTCGACGAACGACGCCTCGATAGCCGCGACCGTCTCCCGAAGTTCGTCGTCGCCCAAGAGGTCCGCGTACTCGTCGCTCACGAGGTCGGGGAGCGCGTACTCGTATTTCCCGCGGCCGGCGTGCCGGATGAATCCCGCCCGACGAAGCGACCGATTTCGCCCGTAAGCGAGGTGCTGGTCGCCGGTCTCGCCCGCGGCGACGTGGGCCGCCAACGGGTCGGAGACGCCGCGCTCGCGGTAGTGCGCGAGCATCCCGTGGTGGGCGTCGCCCAACGCGTCGATGATGGCCGTCATGCGGTCGACGACATCGCGGCGGCTCTCCGCGCCCGGCGCGGGATGGAGTTCGGCCGGTTGGAAGTCGCCCATCTCGGCGTCCGCCAGCCACGACTCGTCGCCGGCCGACGGGGCCGCCTCGCTCGCCGCGCCCGCGCCGCTCGGACCGCCCGTGCCGTCGGCCGCCGCCTCGTCGCGCTCGGAGAGCAGTCCGTGGGTCGGCCACGGCGGCCCGGAAGGGGCTTCGAGCGGCTGTCGGGGTGGCGCGTCCGCGTCTGCGGCCCCGTCGTCGCCGGCGTCGGCGTCGGTCGCGGCGTCGGCAGCCGCGTCCGCCACGTCGCCGTCGGCACTTCCGCCGTACTCGCCGAGGGCGGCCTGCTTGTCGGCGGGGCGGTTGAGGTTGCGGCCGCCGCCGCCGCGGTAGGGCGCTTCGGCCTTCTGGAACATCGCCTGCGCGAACTGGTCGGCCATCCGCGAGAGGTCCCGCGCCTCCTCTAACTCCCGTTCGAGCTGTCGAATCCGCGCGTCCTTCTTGTCGATTTCCTGTCTGAGGTCTGCGATGCGGCTCTCCTGTCTCGCCTTCTCGTCGGAAATCTCCTTGAGGTCCGACACGAGGTCGCCGTCGACGGACTTCAGGTCGGGGCGCTCGAAGTCGTCGAGGCCGGGGGTCGCGCCCGCGTCGAACGTCTCTTTCTTGTGGAACTGCACGCGCCGAATCGACTCGGACCAGTCGGTGACGAGGAAGCCCTCGCCGTTGCCCATGTCCTCGATGGCGTCGGCGTACTCCGAGCCGAGGATGCGCCCGACGACTTTGGTGTCGTTGCGCCACGTGAGGCGGTGCCAGACGAGCCAGTCGCACTGGGTGATGAAGTCCTTTTTCACGTCGGCGGGGCGCTGGGAGATGCCGACGACGCCGAGGCCGTGTTTGCGGCCGCGCTTTCCGATTTTGATGAGCATCTTGCCCGCCTCGTCCATTCCGCCCTTCTCGGGGATGTACTCGTGGCACTCCTCGATGAGCATCAAAAACGGTTTCTTGAGCTTCTTTTCCTTCGCGAAGAGGTGTTTTGCGACCTCCGTCACCAGTTCGTCGGAGGCCGCGTCGTCGAGGTAGCCGGACACGTCGAGGATGATGGGCACGTTCTGTTCGAGCGCGAGCGTGGCGAGTCGCTCGGCGTGTTCGGGACTCACCTGGATATCGCACTCGTCGTCGGCCCCGGCGTGGAGCAGTTCGAACTCCTGTTTGAGGCCGTAGTACTCGCCGTCGGTGTCGACGATGAGCACCGGGAAGTTCGCCGACAGCAGGTTCTCGATGATGACCGACGCCGTGTTCGACTTGCCCGACCCCGACTTGCCCGTGACGAACCCCCGGCCGGTGAGGATGTCGACCACCGGCAGGTCGACCGTCGTCCCCGGCTCTTCGGTTCCCTCTCCCCCTGGACCGTCGCTGATCTCGGCGACCGAGATGGTTTCCGTGTCCGAATCCGTCATCCGGTTTGGTGGACTCCCTCGGACGCCATAGTTCCTCCCCCTCGCCCCGTCGGTCCCGCGGAGTCAGTCGAACTCGACGAGCGACGACTGGCCGCCCCGCGAGGGGGCCTCGCCGCCGGTGTTCGGGGGCTCGTCGTCACCGTCGTCACCGGCGGTCGCTTCGGGCTCGTCGCTCACGCGCTCGTCGCCGTCGCCGCCCGTCTCGCCCGCCTCCGCGGACTCCCAGCCGTCGAGGCTCGACTGGTCGGCGTCCGCGAAGGAGAGCTTCGAGACGCGGACGCCGAGCTTTCTGACGGTCGTCTCCGCGAACTCGGCGTCGAGCAGGTCGAGCGCGACCGACTCGACGAGTTCGGGGTCGTCGACGGGCCCGGAAAGCGACGTGGCTCGCGTGTTGATGTCGAACGGCGGGACGACCACCTTGATGCCGATGGTCCGGTACATCGCCCCGCGAGAGCGCGCGCGGTCGGCCACGTCGGCCGCGAGGGCGCGGACGACCTCCCGTTTGTCTTCGATGTCGTCCGTCGGGTCGGTGAACGCCGACTCCCGCGAGAGGCTCTTGGGCCGGCCCGTCGGCGTGACCGTCCGGTCGTCGTAGCCGCGCGCCCGCTCGTGGAGTTCGCGGCCGCGGGAGCCGAACTCGGCCTCGAGGGCCGCGGCGTCGGCGTCGGCGAGGTCGCCCGCCGTCTCGATACCGAGCGACCCGAGCTTTCGGGCCGTCACGGGCCCGACGCCGTGGACTTCCTCGACCGAGATGGGCGCGAGAAACGACCGCACCTCGCCGGGGCGGACGACGACCAGCCCGTCGGGTTTGTCGAAGTCGGAGGCGATTTTCGCGGTCGACATGTTCGGCGCGACGCCGATGGAGGCCGCGACGCCGACCTCGCGGGCGATGCGCTGTTTCACGTAGCGGGCGAAGCCCTCCGCCAGCGTCCGGTCGCCCGAGGCCGCGAGGTCCCACGCGGTCCGGTCGGTCACGTCGAGGTAGGCCTCGTCGATGCTCACCTCGCGGACCACGTCGGCGCAGTCGTGGAGAATCGCCTTCACGTCGGCGGCGACGCTCTTGTAGAATTCGAGGTCGACGGTGCGGTAGTGGCCCGCCGCCGCGGGGTCGTCGTCGGGCCCGAGGTCGTCGATGCGCGGGAGGCGTTCGAGCGCCGTCGAAATCGGCTGGGCGCTCTCGACGCCGAACTCGCGGGCCTCGTAGCTCGCGGTGGCGACCGCGCCGTGGCCCTCGCCGGGCTCGTAGCCCATGCCGACGACCACCGGCTCGCCTTCGAGTTCGGGTTCGCGCAGGCGCTCGCAGGCGGCGTAAAAGCAGTCCATGTCGACGTGAAGGACGATGCTGTCGGGACCGTCGTCGTCGGCCGTGCCCGGCAGCGTCTCCTCCGCCATGGTCGAGTGGACGGGCGCGACGCACCTGAAGCTTCAGATAGCGCGGCGAACGTAACGCGGGAGGGAACGGACGCGGCGAGTCAGTCGCGGTCGTCGGCTTCTCGGCCGAGCCGGGCGCGTTACTTCAGTCGCTCTTGGAGGAACGAGGGGTGTGCGGCCGTGACGCCGTCGATGGACAGAATCTCGTCGGAGATGACGTCGCCGAGGGAGTCGCCGTCGACGGCGCGGACCTCGGCCATCAGCATATGGTCGCCGGAAGAGGTGTAGAGCGCCTCCACCGAGTCGAGTTCCTTGAGGATGCGCGTGACCTCGACGTAGCGCTCGCTGGTCGCGTCGATGCCGACCATGGCGATGGACTGTCCGGCGAGTTTCTTCGGGTCGATGTCGGCGGAGTAGCCGATGATGACGCCGTCGTCTTCGAGTTTGCGGATGTACTTCCGAACCGTCGGCTTCGACACGTCCGCCCGGTCTGCAATCTGGGCGTACGACGCTTTCGCGTCTTCCTCCAAGACCGCGAGGATGCGTCCCTCCGTGGACGTGGTTTCCATGCCCGTTGGTTTTCCTACGGGAGAAAAATATCTTGCGAATCCGAAAAGGGTTCTCGGTCACATCGAACCGGCGCGGCTATCGACCGAAAACCGAGCGCCGAGACGGCGTCGGCGGCGTTACTTGTGCTTGTCGAGGAAGTTGTCGAACGTCCGCTCCCACTCGTAGGAGTCGTCGAAGTAGCGCTCCGCGAGCGGCTCTTCGGGCATCTCGCCGATGCGCTGTTTCTCCTGCTGGTAGGACGGGCGGTCTTCGTCGACGTAGTACCGGCCGGTGAGGACGGTGCCCTCGTGGAGGGCGTTCTCCGTCTCGAACATCATCTCGGAGGCCTCCGAGCGGTTCGTGTTGTCGAACTCGTAGTCGTCGGAGTCGTTGATGTCGATGTACGGGACGTACTGACGGGCGTCCTTGTTCCACGTCGGACACTGCGTGAGGAAGTCGACGTGGGAGAAGCCGTCGTGCTGGATGGCTTCCACGATGATGTCCTTCGCCTGGTTCGGGTTGACGGCCGCGGTCCGCGCGACGTACGACGCCCCGGCGTTCAGGGACATCGAGAGCGGGCGCAGCGGCGTCTTGGCCGAGCCGTGGGGCTGGGTCTTCGACTTGTGACCCATCGGCGACGTGGGCGAGGTCTGGCCCTTCGTGAGGCCGAAGATCTCGTTGTTGAACACGATGTAGGTGATGTCGTGGTTCTCACGGGCGGTGTGCATGAAGTGGTTGCCACCGATGCCGTAGCCGTCACCGTCGCCGCCGGCGGCGACCACGGTCAGACCGGGGTTCGCCAGCTTGGCGGCGCGGGCGATGGGCAGCGAGCGGCCGTGGATGGTGTGGAAGCCGTAGCTGTTGAAGTAGCTGTTGAGCTTGCCGGAACAGCCGATGCCGGTCGTCACCATCATCTCGTCGGGCGAGAGGCCGAGTTCGGCCGCCGCGCCTTTGAGCGCCTTGAGGACACCGAAGTCACCGCAGCCCGGACACCACGTCGGTTGGGGTTCGAGTCCGGGGGTGAACTCGTTTTGGTCCTGCTCCGTTTCTTCACCGATTGCGCTGAATGCACTCATGATTTATTCACCCACCTTGGGGACGAACTTCGTGCGGTTGTCTGGGAGCTCCTCGCCTTCGAGGAGCGCCGTCTCGAAGCCCTCGACGATGTCGGCGGGCTCGAACGGGTTGCCGTTGTACTTGAGGAGACTCGACATCTGGTCGCCGTAGCCGCCGAGTTCCTTGGAGATGAGTCCGCGGAACTGGGCGGAGGCGGTCATCTCGACGACGAGCGCTTCGTCGACGCTGTCGAGGAACTCCGCGACCTGCTGTTTCGGGAACGGCATCATCTCGGAGACGCCGAGGACCTTGACCGAGTGGCCCTTCTCGTTGAGGATGTCGGCGGCCTCTTCGACGGTGCCCTGCTGGCTGCCGAAGGTGATGAGGCCGAGGTCGGCGTCCTCGTCGCCGTGGACCGTGTTGAACTCGCCGTCTGCGTCGAGTTCGGCACGGATGTTGTCGACCTTCTGCATGCGGCGGTTCATCTGCGCGACGCGGTTCTCGGGGGACTCCGAGATGTGACCCGCGGGCATGTGCTCGTTACCCGTTGCGAGGTAGCGACCGCCCTTCTGGCCCGGCAGCGAACGCGGCGAGACGCCGTTTTCGGTGTCGTGCTGGAAGCGCTGGTACTTGCCGGAGTCGTCGTGCGGCGCGTCTTCGAGTTCCGCTTCCGTCAGGACCGAGCCGAGGTCGGCGTTCGGCTCCTCGTCGAAGACCGACGCCGGGACGTTCGAGAGCTCGCCGCCGAGCTTCTGGTCGTAGAGGACGATGGACGGAATCTGGTACTCGTAGGCGATCTGGAACGCCTTGCGCGTCTGGTAGTACGCCTCGGCGGCGTTCCCGGGCGCGAAGACGATGCGGTGGGAGTCGCCCTGCGAGGTGTACAGAACGTGTTCGAGGTCGGACTGCTCGGGCTTCGTCGGCATCCCCGTCGAGGGGCCGGCGCGCATGGCCTCGACGAGCACGAGCGGCGTCTCGGTGATTTCCGCGAGACCGAGCGGCTCGGACATGAGCGAGAAGCCGCCACCGGACGACCCGGACATCGCCTTGACGCCCGCGTGAGAGGCACCGATTGCCAGCGCGGCCGCGGCGATTTCGTCCTCCACCTGCTCGGAGATGCCGCCGAGTTCGGGGAGGTTCTGGGTCATGATGGTGAAGACTTCCGTCCACGGGGTCATCGGGTAGCCCGCGATGAAGCGGCAGCCTTCGTCGATGGCACCGTACGCGATGGCGTCGGAGCCGGAGAGAAGCACCTGCTCTTCGTCGTGTTCGCCGGTCGGCGCGGACACGTCGGGAGCCTCGACGTCGTACTCCTCTTGGACCATCTCGTAGGCGTCGTCGAAGACGGTCAGGTTGGGTTCGAGAATCTTGTCGGGCATCGCGTCCGACATCAGGCTCTTGATGACGTCGGGTTCGATGCCGGCGATGGCGCACGTGACGGCGACGCCGGCGGTGTTGCGCATGACCTCGCGACCGTGCTCGCGGGCGATGGTGCGCAGGTCGATGTCGTAGACGTGCCAGTCGTTCTCTTCGACGCGCTCGTCGAAGTCCTCGATTTCGGAGGCGTCGAGCAGGCCGGAGTCGTAGACGATGACGCCGCCTTCGTCGAGTTCGTCGAGGTTCTCCGACAGCGGCTTGATCTCCTCGTTGCCGTAGTAGGCACCCTCGCTCGGGTTGCGGGCGAAGGAGTCACCGAGCGCGAGGAGGAAGTTGTACCCGTCGCCGCGGGACTTGACGGGGTCGGCGCTGACGCGCACTTCCGTGTACGTGTGGCCACCGCGGATGCGCGACGGATAGTGTCGATGCGTGAAAACGTGTAGCCCCGCTCGCATCAGGGCTTTGGCGAAGTTCTGGCTCGTCGAGGCGATACCGTCACCGGAACCCCCTGCGATACGCCAGATAAGTTCGTGGTCAGTCATATGTTGAGCTCACGGCCCCGCTGGGGCGCTACCTGAAAAGTTGGGGAGGGTCCGATTAAAGACTTTGCTATGGATTAACAAGTAAAGATAATGAAGGTCTTAATATTGTTAAACTGACTCACTCTCCCACCGTCGAAAGTGGACGAACGGACTGTCACGCCCGCGGAATAGAGTGAACGATAACTCGGAATCGGGTTCGCTACTCGTTGTCGGGACTCGACGGGTGGTACGGGGTGTCGTACTCGCCGGCCCCCCCGTCGAGGCGGTCGGGGTTGATGCGTCCGCCGAGGAGCATGAAGTCGAGGACGGTCACGTAGAGCATCGCCTCGACGACGGGGACGCCGCGGGGCGGGAGCACGGGGTCGTGCCGGCCGACGACCTGAATCTCCTTTTCCTCGCCGGTCTCCCAGTCGACGGTCCGCTGTTTCTTCGGGATGGACGTGGGCGCGTGGAGCGTCAGTTCGCCGTACACAGGCTCGCCGGTGGTGATGCCGCCCTGGATGCCGCCGTGGTTGTTGCCGACGGGTCGGGGGTCGCCCTCTTCATCAAATTCCCAGTTCTCGTTGCGGTCGTGGCCGGTCCACTCGCGGGCCTCGCGGCCGAGGCCGAACTCGAACGCCGTCGCCGCCGGCACCGACATGAGCGCCTGTCCGAGCCGCGCCGAAACGGAGTCGAACCGCGGCGCGCCGAGGCCGCGCGGGACGCCCTGCGCCTCGAAGTAAATCGAGCCGCCGATGGAGTCGCCTTCCTTCTGGTACTCCTCGATGAGCTCCTGCATCTCCGCCGCCGTCTCGGGGTGCGCGCAGCGAACGTCGTTTTCCTCCGTGTGCTCGCACAGGTCGTCGAAGGAGACCTCCGGCGCTTCCACGTCGCCAATCTGATTCACGTGCGCCTTGATTTCGATGTCGTGGTCGCTCTGCTCGATGACCTGCTTGGCCACCGCGCCGGCGGCGACCCAGTTCACCGTCTCGCGCGCCGAGGAGCGCCCGCCGCCGCCCCAGTTGCGCGTGCCGAACTTCGCCGAGTACGTGAAGTCGCCGTGGGAGGGCCGCGGCGCGGTCACGTACGGCTCGTACTTGCCCGAGCGGGCGTCCTTGTTCTGGACGACCATCCCGATGGGCGTGCCCGTCGTGTAGCCGTCCTGCACGCCGGAGTTGACGACGACGGCGTCCGGTTCGCCGCGGCTCGTCGTAATCATCGACTGGCCGGGTTTCCGCCGGTCCAGTTCCGCCTGGACGTCTTCGACCGACAGCTCCACGCCGGCGGGACAGCCGGATATCGTGACGCCCATCGCGTCGCCGTGGCTCTCGCCGTAGGTGGTCATCCGAAAGAGACGACCGAATTCGTTGCCGTTCATTACCCGCCCCTCGGGTGGCCGCCCATTTAGTGTTTGTAGAAAGGTGCAATCGTGGGCGGGGGTTCGGCGCCCCCACGTTCATGCTCGACGCGGACGAACCGAGCGTATGGATTCACCGCCCTCCACCGACCCCGCCGCCTCCGCTCTCGACTCCGACCCCGCCGCCGCGTCTCCTTCCGCTTCCGGCCTCCGCGACCGCTTCGAAGCGGCGTTCTGGGAGCGCCACGCCAACCCGTGGAGCGCCGGCACGCGCATCCTCGTCTACCCGGTGTTGATGTACGCCGTCTACCGCCGGGACCGCCGGCTCTTTCTCGCCGC
The DNA here is from genome assembly GCF_003383015.2 of Haloferax sp. Atlit-48N. NCBI lineage: Archaea > Methanobacteriati > Methanobacteriota > Halobacteria > Halobacteriales > Haloferacaceae > Haloferax > Haloferax sp. Atlit-48N. The sequence goes on from NZ_CP137689.1 coordinate 1,216,601, forward strand.
CCTCGCGTTCACCGCGGTCAACCCGGTGTTGTTTCCGCGGCCCGCGCGCACCGACAACTACCTCAGCCGAATCGTCCTCGCAGAGCGCGCGTGGCTCGACGCCGGGCGGGGGACGATGGGGCTCGACTACCCGAACGTGCTCAACGTGCTCAACGTCCCGGTCACGCTCTACGCCGTCGTCTCGGCCATACGGCGCAGGCCGGTCGGCACGTTCCTCGGCACGCTCGGCGTGATGGTCCTCAAACTCTGGTGGGTCGACGCCGTCGTGAAGGAGACGGGCGTGACGGGCCGCGGCCCCGACGCCGACTCAGCGGAGTGAATCGAGCGTCGCCGTGGCGAACGGAATCAGCATCTCGTCGGGGTGGAGGTCGCCGTGCATGGCGACGAAGTCGAGTTTGCCCCCGTCCTCGTCGCCGTACCAGACGCCGAGGTCGCGGTGGACGACCACGCGCGACACGCCGTCGTAGCCGTCGGTCGCTTCGGCGGGGAGTCGCGGCCCGGCGTCCGCGCCGAGCAGGTCTGCGACGGTCCCCGGAATCCGCGAGAAACACCAGTCGTCGTAGGCCGGCAGAAGGTACTCGCCGTCCGACCGTCGCTCGCGGAGCGCCTGCGCGTCGGCGTCGAACATACCACCGTCGGCGTGCGTGCGGGCGAAAAAAGTTCCGTCCGTGCGGGTCGCTGTGGGGTCGCGCCTTCAGTGCTCGGTCATCTCGGCTCCGAGGTCGCGCATCGCCTCGAAGAAGTTCGGGAACGACACGTCGACGTGTTCGCTGCCCGCAATCGTCGTCTCGCCGTCCGCGACGAGGCCGGCGACGGCCAGCGACATGACGATGCGGTGGTCGCCGCGGCCGTCGACCGCCGCGCCGACGAGGTCGGTCTCGCCGCCGTGAATCGTGAGGCGGTCCCGCTGTTCGGTGACGTTCGCGCCCATCTCAGCGAGTTCCTCCGCCATCGCGCTCACGCGGTCGGTCTCCTTGAACCGGACGTGCTCGCAGTTCTCGATGACCGTGTCGCCGTCGGCGACAGCGCCGAGGACCGCGATGGTCGGCAGCAGGTCGGGCGTGTCGCCCACGTCCACGGTCGTCCCCGTGAGGTCGGCCGCGGAGACCACCAGTTCGCCGGCGTCCTCGTCCCAGTCCACCGTCGCGCCCATGTCGCGGACGATGTCGACGATGGCGCTGTCGCCCTGCGCGGACGGCCGCGCGCCCTCGATGACAACGTCTTCGCCCTCCGCGCCGGCGACCGCGCCGGCCGCGAGCAGATAGGAGAGAGACGAGAAGTCGCCGGGGACGCTGTACGCGCCGCCCTCGGGGGCGTACGACTGGCCGCCGGGGACCGAAAAGCCGGCGTCGGTCCGGGTCACTTCCACGCCGAAGTCGGCGAGGAGTTCGAGCGTGATATCGACGTACGGCGAGGATTTGAGTTCCGTCGTGAGTTCCACGTCGATGCCCTCCTCGGTGACCGCGCCGGCCATGAGGAGCGCCGTGATGAACTGCGAGGACACGTCGCCGGGAATCTCGACCGTGCCGCCGGTCATGCCGTCGCCGACGACGAGCGGGGCCTGCCCGTTGCGGCGCGTGCTCTCGGCGCGGCCGTCGAGGTCGAAGACGGCGTCGAGAAGCGGGCCGTGGGGCCGCGACCGGAGCGACGCGTCGCCCGTGAGGACCGTCAGGCCCTCTCCGAGGGCGGCACAGCCGGTGACGAGGCGCATCGTCGTCCCCGAGTTCTCGCAGTTGACCACGTCGTCGGGCGTGCCCGGGCGGCCGCCGAAGCCGGCGACCTCGACCGTCTGGCCGTCGCGGTCGACCGACCCGCCGAACGCCTCGACCGCGCGCATGGTCGCCTTGGTGTCGGCGCTGACGAGCGCGTCGCGGACGACCGCCTCGTCGCTGTAACCCGCGGCGAGGACGGCTCTGTGGGTGTAACTCTTCGACGGCGGCGCTCGGGTGCGTCCGGCGACCCGAGACGGGGTGACGTGCGCGTCCATACGCGAGGGGTCGGCAGGGTCCGGTATCAGGGTACCGGACGCGGCGACGTTCTCCCGGACGGCGACGGCGACGCGGTCGCTCGATTTCGTGTCTGCCAACAAACATATATCGCGGGGGAGCGTACCGTACGTCCGGTAGAACCTCACCGTCGAAGCGGACCGTTGCGCCGGCGAGCCACGCGACGCTCGCATGGCGGTCGCGGCGAGTTCCGGCGGTCAATCCGCGGCGCGTCTCTCGCCCGAAGAGGCGTGTCGCGGTGCCGATACCGGAACCCGCCGACCGCGACGCGAGAGTTTTACTACCGGCCGGGCGAACCCCGGCGTATGGAACCCGATTTCTCACCGCTGGCCGAGTTCCTCGGCGACGAGTTCGACGGCTATCTCATCTTGGCCGACGGCAGCGACTCCAACCAGCTGTATCTCTCCGGGTTCGACGCGCCGGACCCGTACGTGACGCTCTACACGCCCGCGGGAATCCACCTCCTCGTCTCGACGCTGGAGTTCGGCCGCGCGAAAAAGGAGAGCCGCGCCGACACCGTCTCTCGACTCTCGGACTACGACTACCGCGACAACCACGCCGAACACGGCGCGGTCGTCGGGAAGGCCAAGACGGTCGCGGCGTTCCTCGCTGACCACGGGGTCGACTCGCTCGCGGTCCCCGCGGACTTCCCGCTCGGCACCGCCGACGCCCTGCGCGAGGAGGGCGTCGCGGTCGACGCCGAGACCGACGACGTGCTCACGAACATCCGCGCGGTGAAAGCCGACGAGGAAGTCGAACGTATCCACGCCGCACAGGACGCCAACGAGGCCGCGATGCGCGCCGCCGAGGGCCTCATCCGCGACGCCGACGTGGCCGACGACGGCACGCTCACCTACGAGGGCGAACCGCTGACGAGCGAGCGCGTCAGAGAGGAAATCGAGGTGACGCTCCTGCGCCACGGCTGCGCCCTCGACGAGACCATCGTCGCCTGTGGAGCCGACGCCGCCGACCCGCACGACCGCGGGAGCGGCCCGCTCCGAGCCGACGAGGCCGTCATCATCGACATCTTCCCGCGCGACAAGGAGACGAAGTACAACGGCGACATGACCCGGACGTTCGTGAAAGGCGAGCCGTCGCCCGAGATACGCGAGTGGTTCGACCTCACCGAGGAGGCGTTCGAGGCCGCCCTCGACGCCGTCGAACCCGGCGCGACCGGCAAAGACGTCCACGACGCCGTCTGCGACGTGTACGAGGCGGCCGGCGAGAGCACGCTCCGCGCCGACCCCTCGGCGGAGACCGGCTTCATCCACAGCACCGGCCACGGCGTCGGCCTCGACGTGCACGAACTCCCGTCGCTGAGTCCGAGCGGCGAGGAGCTTCGGCCCGGTCACGTCATCACCATCGAGCCGGGGCTGTACGACCCCGAAATCGGCGGCGTCAGAATCGAGGACCTCGTGGTCGTCACCGAGGACGGCTACGAGAACCTGACGGAGTACCCGGTCGAACTCGTCGTCGAGTAGCCGGCGCGACGGACGCGAAACCGGCGTGAAAACTTAGCTGTCGAGGGCGTTGTCGCCGGTCGGGCTGCCGGCGGGCGACGCGTCGGTCCACCCGGAGTTGGCCTCGCGCCACTGTTTCAAGAGGTCCTCCAGCGCGTCGCCCGTCTCGGGCGTGAGCACGCCGGCGGCCTGTCGGACGACCGTCCCGTCTTCGATGAGAAGCGCGTAGATGTTGCCCTCCCCGAGCAGTCCGAGGCGGCGCTGGAGCGCGGTCTTGTCCACTCGCGCGATGAGCGCGTTGTCGTGGGTTCGGCTCCGGGCCGCCTCCGGAGACATCCCGCCGCCGGACATCGGCGGCATCATCCCGCTTCGCCCGCCGAGGACGAGCAGTTCGTAGTACTCGAAATGCCCGTACGTCTCGCACAACTCCTTTGCGAACCCGCGCCACGACCCGACCAACGACTGCTGGCGGCGGTCGAAGCTGATGAGCACGAGCGTCTGTTCACCCTCTAGGTCGTCCGGGAGGACGACCTTCTGACCGCTCGTGTCGCGTGTCGGGAGGCGAGGGAACTCCATGCGCTATGCGATTCCCCACCGGTAGTTAAGTCTAATTGCCGATTCGGTAGAATATCGCGTCGGAGAGACCGGGTTCACAGCGCCGACGCATGAACTCATCGCACAGTATTTCGAGTTCATCGAACATAAACGTCCGCCTCCGAGTCTCAGCGCCGATAACCGGGGTCAGCGCTCGTAGTCCGGGTCGAACAGCCGGGCCGACATCGGTCCGGGCTCGCTCCCCTCGACGACGGCGTACGACGAGAAGTCGTCGACGCCCGCTTCGGACAGCAGTTCCTCGTCGTAGAACGCGTTGCCGGTACAGTCGGTCGGGTCGCGCGAGAACAGTTCGGCGACGGCGTCGCACATAATCTGCGGGGTGCGCCAGTCCTCGGGCGTGCCCATCCCGAAGTGTCGCGTCGCCTCGGACTCGATGGCCGCGACCGGCCACAGCGCGTTCACGCCGACGTCGTCGGCGTCGAGTTCGCCCGCGAGCGACTGCGCGATGAACGTCATGCCGTACTTCGAGAGCGCGTAGGCCACCTTCCCCGGGGCGGGCCGGGCGGGCATCGGCGGCGAGAACGTGACGACGTGGGCGTGGTCGCTCTCGCGGAGGTGCGGGAGCGCGGCGTGCGTCGTCGCGTACGCCCCGCGGGCGTTCACGTCCATGAGGAGGTCGAACCGCTTCGGCGGCGTGTCCTCGAAGCCGGCCATGTGAATCGCGCCCGCGTTGTTGACGACGAAGTCGATGCCGCCGAAGGCGTCGACCGTCTCGTCGATGGCGGTCTGCACGGAAGCGTCGTCGCGCACGTCGAGTTGGCACCAGATGGAACTGCCGCCGCGCTCGCGTATCTCCTCCGTCGTCTCGACGATGGTCCCGGGGAGGTCCTCGCGCCCGTCGACGGTCTTGCCCGTCGAGACGACGTTCGCGCCCCGGTCGGCCAGGTCGAGCGCGATGGCCTTCCCGATGCCGCGACTGGTTCCCGTGATGAAGGCCGTCCGACCCTCGAAATCAACATCATCGAATGCCATAGTTTCCTATCGGCCATCGACCACTTGACGGTTCGCACACCGGGAGTCGGTTGAACGCGGTTTGCGGGTCGGGCGCGGGTGAGCGTCTCGTCGGGAGTTCCGCGCAGAGGTCGCTCAGTCCGACGGAGAGAATCCGCTGAGACCGTCCAGCGGGAGATTACCTTCGCCGCTGGCGCGCACGGTCTTGCCACCGAGTCCCGGGCGCGACGCCTGCACGGTGAACTGACAGTACAGCGTCTTCGGGAGCGACTCGGTCGTCGGGGCGAACACGGCCGGGACGAGAATCGTCCCCTGCATCTTCACGTCTCGGAGTTCGATGACGGTCCGCTTAGTGGTGCTCTCGCGGTCGTAATACGTCGAAAACCCGTCCCCTTCTCCTTGTCCCGGCGGCTCGACGCGCGCCGCGTAGCTGGTCGCCTGCTCGTACGACGACGGCGGTTCGAACCGAAAGCGGAACCAGTCGAGACGGTATCCCTCGTAGGGTTCGTCGGCCGCGAGTCCGCCGACGGTCGAGTTGAACTGGAGCGACAGCGTCGGGAAGCGGCCTTCGAGGCGGTCGACCCGTCTCGCATCCACGGCCGCGTACCCGATGCCGTCTTCGTCGCCCTCGCGCCGCGGGTACCGCCAGAGGATTTCGGGAGACCCCAAACCGCTTCCGTCCCGTACCGTCGTCTCGGCACCGACTCGTTCGGGGCCGAGTCCGGGCACTCGCCCGCTACAACCGGCGATGCCGACGACGGCCGCTGACCCGAGTCCGGCGAGGACGCGTCTTCGAGTCCGGCGGTCGGCGTTGGTGTCTGAATTGGGGGAGGGCATCGTCGTTCGTTAGCGTCCAGTCTGTCAGCGAAATAACTGGTGGTTCGGACGCCTCCGGCCGACCCCGGTCTCGCCACACCCGCCGCCACCGATTCCCTTTTGCCCGCCGCACCTCCACACCCGTACCGATGGACGTGCTCATCGTCGGCGCGGGCGCAATGGGACGCTGGTTCGGCCGCACCGTCGACGCCGACCTCGCGTTCGCCGACGCGGACCCCGAGAGCGCGGTCGCCGCAGCGGACGCGCTGGGCGGGCGGGCGGTCCCGCTGGACGGCGACGAGCGGTTCGACGTGGTCTGTCTCGCGGTCCCGATGCGCCTCGCGGCCGACGCCGTCGCCGGCAACGCCCACCGCGCGGACGCCGCGATGTGCGACGTGACCGGCGCGATGGAACCCCCGGTGGCGGCGATGCGCGACCACCTCCCCGACCGCGAGCGCCTCAGCCTCCACCCGCTTTTCGCCCCGCACAACGCCCCCGGCAACGTCGCCGCCGTCGCCGACGAACCGGGCGCGTACACAGACGCCCTGCTCTCCGACCTCGACGCGGCCGGCAACCGCGTCTTCGAGACGACGCCCGAGGAACACGACGCGGCGATGGAGACGGTGCAGGCGGCCGCCCACGCGGCCGTCCTCTCGTTCGGCCTCGCCGCCGACGACGTGCGCGAGGAGTTCGCCACGCCGATTTCGGCCGCGCTCGACGAGCTCGTCGCCTCGGTGGCCGGCGGCACCCCGCGCGTGTACGCGGACATCCAGTCCTCGTTCGGCGACGGGGCCGACCGCGTCGCCGACGCGGCCCGCGAACTCGCGGCGGCCGACGACGAGGCGTTCGACGACCTCTACCGGCGCGTCTCCCGCGCCGACTCCGGTGTCGCCGCTGGAGCCGACCGCGTCGCCGACGACCGCACCCGCGACCAGACCGACAAGCACGACCCTGTCGAGTGACGAGTGAAGGGAGACGCCGACGCCGACGCCCCGCGGCGGGCCGACAGCTCCCGCGCGGGCGACGGCGACTCGCTCCACAGCCCACCGATGATAGACAGAGACGCCGTCCGCGACAACGCGAAGTACCTCAGAAACGTCCGCCCCGTCGACCCCGACGAGATAGCCGACTACATCGAGGGCGCGCCCCACCCCGCCGTGGTGAAACAGACGCTCCGCGAGGAGGCCCACGACCTCGGCCTGTTCGAGCGCGAGGACGGCACGTTCGTCCCCGCGAACGCCGACCCCGCGCCGGTTCGGAACTGGTCGCCCGCGGCCTTCCCCGACGACTACTCCTTTGCCCTCGAAGACCTGCTCATCGGGCGCTACGGCGCGAACTGGCACGTCGGTGAGTCGGGCGACCGCCTCCGGGAGCGCGTCCGCCAACTGAAAGAGGACTACTACCGGGGCACCCCCGTCGAGTACGACGAGGACGCCGCGCTCGGCTACGCGATATACCACCTCCCGGACTACTACGCGGCCGTCGGCTACGTCCTCTCCGACCTCGCGGAGCGGAGCCTACTCCCGCGAAACCCCCGCGTGCTCGACGTGGGTGCCGGAACCGGCGGCCCCGCGCTCGGCCTCCACGACTACCTCCCCGACGATTCGGTCGTGGACTACCACGCGGTCGAACCGAGCGCCTCCGCGGACGTGCTCGACCGGATGCTCGGCGAGACGCGCCGGAACTTCCGGACGACCGTCCACCGCGAGACCGCCGAGGCGTTCGCCCCCGACGGCGAGTACGATCTCGTCCTGTTCGCCAGCGTCCTGAGCGAACTCGACGACCCCGCCGCGGTCGTCCGCAAGTACCTCGACGCGCTCGCCGCCGACGGCGCAGTCGTCGCCATCGCGCCGGCCGACCGGAACACGAGCATCGGCCTCCGCGAGGTCGAACGCGAGGTCGCGCCGGCCGACGGCGACGTGACGGTGTACTCGCCGGCGCTCCGCCTCTGGGACGGCTACGCGCCCTCGGACCGCGGCTGGTCGTTCGACGTGCAGCCCGACCTCGACGTGCCGGGGTTCCAGCGCCGCCTCGACGAGGGGCGCGCGGGCGACGAGGACGAGGGCACCTTCGTCAACGTGGACGTGCAGTACTCGTACAGCGTCCTCCGCACCGACGGCGAGCGCCGCCTCGACGTGCGCGGCAACCCCGCGCGGTTCGCCAAGATGGCCGAGATGGAACGCCACGTGACGAACCGCATCGACCTGCTGGCGGTCAAACTGAGCCACGACCTGTCGGAGGGGAACAACCAGGTGTTCAAAATCGGCGACGGGAGCGAGGCGGTCGACCACTACGCCGTCCGCACGCGCGACACCGTGCTGAACGCCGACGTGGCCGACGCCGACTACGGCGACGTGCTCGTCTTCGAGAACGTCCTCGCGCTCTGGAACGACGACGAGGGGGCGTACAACCTCGTCGTCGACGACGAGACGCTCGTGGACCGCGTCGCCTGAGCGGCCCGCGTCGGCCGCCGCCGTCCGACTTCGCCCGCCCGCTGACAACCCTATCGCGCCCCGCCCGACGGGTGGCTTTTTGCGGCCTCCGTCCCGAGTCGGACCATGAGCGAACCCAGCATCCTCCTCACCAACGACGACGGCATCGAGAGCGTGGGCTTCCGCGCGCTCTACGACGCCCTCTCGGAGTTCGCCGACGTGACCGCGGTCGCGCCCGCGACGGACCAGAGCGCGGTCGGCCGGAAGATGTCCACCGACGCGGTCGTCGCCGAGCACGAACTCGGCTACGCGCTGGAGGGGACGCCCGCCGACTGCACGGTCGCCGGGTTGGAGGCGCTGTGTCCCGACGTGGACATGGTCGTCTCCGGCATCAACAAGGGAGCCAACATCGGCGCGTACGTCCTCGGCCGGTCGGGGACCGTCAGCGCCGCCGTCGAGGCCGCGTTCTTCGACGTTCCCGCCATCGCCCTCTCGCTGTACGTCCCCGCCGGCGGCGACCTGCCGTGGCACGAGAAGGCGACCGACCCGCGGGACTTCCGCGAGGCGACCAACGCCGCGTCGTACCTCGTCAAACACGCCGAACCCGCCGGCGTCTTCGAGCAGTGCGACTACCTCAACGTCAACGCGCCCGTGTCCGGTCCCGACGGGGGACCCGCGGACATGCAGGTGACAGTTCCCTCGGAGCTGTACGACATGACCGCGGAGTTCGAAAACGGCACCGTGAAGCTCCACGACCGCGTCTGGGAGCGGATGGAAACCGGCGATATTCCGGACCCCGACGGCACCGACCGCCGGGCCGTCGTCGAGGGTCGCGTGTCGGTCTCACCGCTGACCGCGCCGCACACGACCCACCGACACGAGGCGCTGGACGCGCTCGCCGAGACGTATCTGGAGTGAGCGAAGCGGGAAGCGGGCAACAAAACGTATAGCCGAGGGGCCTGAAGCGCCGACGAGACCGATGACTCCGGTTCTTCAGGCCGCGGGTGCCGGTCGGGAATCGTCACCGGCTTCCTCGTCGCTATCGCGGTGCTGTTCAGCCTCCCGCTCGTCATCCTCCTCCTCGGTCGGCTGTTCGAGCGGTTCTTCTGAGGCCGCGACCCCGGGTCCCGACAGACGGAGCGACCCGCTAGCGGTGATTCGCGGACACCCTCGCACGCGACGGCCCAGCAGTCATCGCAATCTTTTCACGAGTGAGTTATGTCTCAAATGACATGAACCGCGACGAACTCAACGACTATCTGAAACAGCGGCCGCTCTTGGGAGGTCTCTGGCTCGTCGCGATGCTCGGTGTGGGCATGGTGCTGTGGCTGAAACTGCTCCGACCGGCGCAGTCGGTCCTCGACATCGTCTCGAACACCGGCTACCAGTTCGTCTTTCTCGTGACGGCCGGGCTCTGTTACGTGACCTACGTCGGCTTCTCCCGGGCGGTGAACTGACGTTATTCCGACACCGTCCGCCGACTGTCGACCAGCAGTTTGTACGCGAGGCCGACGACGCCGGCGAACGCCGCGAACGCCCCGGCGAGCGAAGCGACGATTCCGAGCGCGAACATCAGTCCGAACCCGTAGCCCGCGAGGGCGAACGTGCCGATAGTCAGCAACACCCAACCGCCGACGATGACGGCGAACAGCGCGATGGCGTCGTCTTCGGTCGCGTAGCGGAGGGCGTCACGGGCGGAGACGCGTGACATGTCGAACGCGTCGCCGGGGGCGAACGTGGTCCTTTCGGTCGGCCGACACCAAAGATTGAATCCCGGGCCGGCCGACGGACGCGTATGTCCGAAGCAGACGCCGTCGAGCGCGTGGACGAACCCGGAACCGTGGATTCGTTCGCCGCGGACCTCCGCGCGCTCGGCGTCGAGCGCGGCGACACCCTCCTCGTCCACTCGTCGCTCAGTTCGCTCGGCTGGGTCGCCGGCGGCCCGCAGGCGGTCGTAGACGCCCTCCAGACGGTGCTGACCGACGACGGGACGCTGGTCATGCCGACCCACACCGGCCAGTACACCGACCCGTCGGTGTGGGAGAACCCGCCGGTCCCCGACGACTGGGTCGAAACCATCGGCGAGTCGATGCCGCCGTTCCGCCCCGACGTGACGCCGACCCGCGGGATGGGCGCGGTGCCCGAGTGCTTCCGCAACTACCCCGGCGTCGTCCGCAGCGAGCATCCGACGGTCTCCTTCGCGGCGTGGGGCGCGGCCGCCGAGGAAATCGTCGGTGGCCACGAACTCGATTACGGCCTCGGCGACGGGTCGCCGTTGGCGCGGGTGTACGACCGCGGCGGCGACGTGCTCTTACTCGGCGTCGGCCACGGGAACAACACGTCGCTCCACCTCGCCGAGCACCGCGCGGACTTCGAAAAGACGCGGACGAGAGAGCGCGCGCCGCTGCTCCGAGACGGCGAGCGCGTCGTCGTCGAGTACGACGACATCGAGGTCGAGACCGACGACTTCGAAGCGGTCGGCGAGGCGTTCGAGACGACCGTCGGCGCGACCGAGGGGTCGGTCGCGGCCGCGACGGCGACGCTCTTCGACCAGCCCGCGCTGGTCGATTTCGCCGAAGACTGGTTCGAGTCGAACCGCTGAAAGTGGGGTGTCGCGGCCGACTCGGTCGGCTCACAAAAACAACACGGCAGGCGACGCGCGCCCTCAGGCGAGCGTCGCGGTCAGCGTGAGTTCCGGCCCGGCGAGCGCCTTCGACACCGGGCAGTTTTCCTTTGCGCGCTGGGCGAGGTCGTCGAACGTCTCCTCGTCGATGCCGGGCACGTCGGCGTCGAGCGTCAGGTCGATGCGCGAGATTTCGAAGCCGCCGCCGTCGGCCGGGTCGAGATGCACGTCGGCCGCGGTGTGGAGGCTCGTCGGCGCGTAGCCCTCGCCTTCGAGGAACGCGGTCAACTGCATCGAGAAACAGCCGGAGTGGGCCGCGCCGATGAGCTCCTCGGGGTTCGACCCGAGTTCGTCTTCGAACCGCGTCGGGAACGTGAACGTCCCCTCGACGGTCCCGCTCTCGGTCGAGAACTCGCCGCTTCCGTCTTTGCCGCCGGTCCACGTGGTCTCCGCCTTGTGCGTGGGCATGACACGCACACTACGGTCGCAAGCGATATGGAGATAGCGGCGGCGAAGCGTTCGAGGGGACCGAACCGGCGGGATGCGGAGGTGCCGGGTGGCCCGTCACAGGCCGCTCCAGAGCGCCGCGACGCCGAACCCGACGATGACGACGCCCGCGAGTTGGTTCACCCGACGGAGGACCGCCGGGGTGACTCGCTCCCGGACGCGGTCGACGGCGGCGCTCAGGACGAACCACCAGAGCGCCGACCCGGCGAAGACGCCCGCGACGAGGACCGCCGCCGCGAGGTAGTCGCCCGAGACGCCGACGCCCAAGCCGGCGAAAATGCCGACGAACGCCAGTATCGTCACCGGGTTCGTCAGCGTCAGGAGGAACGTCGACCCGAAGTCGGCCGCGAGCGTCCGGGCGTTCGAGTCGGGCGACACGACGGCCGACTGCTCGGTCGTCGGTGCCGACTCGACGGACGCCGGGTCGCCCCGAATCGACCGGATGCCGATGTACAGGAGAATCGCCCCACCAGCGAGCGCGATTGCGTTGCGGTGGCCGAGCAGCACCGACGAGAGCGCGGCGAGGCCGAACCCCGCGATGGCCCCGTAGACCGCGTCCGCGGACGCCGCTCCGAGTCCGCTGACGAAGCCGGAGCGCCGGCCCTTAGAAAGCGTTCGCTGGATGCACAGGACGCCGATTGGACCGACCGGCGCGGCTATCGAGACGCCGAGAACGAGTCCGCGGACGAAGATTCCGATTGTGGCGGTTAATAGACATCACCTTCGTGACCGCTCCGATGCGTCGCCGGGTGATAGCTCTATCGCCGGGGCCGAACGGACCGCCGTCGCAATCGACGTTGGGGCCGGGTGGTCGGACCCGCTCAGAACAGTCCCGTGATGAAGCCGAGGCCCATCAGGACCAACACGGCCGCGGAGAACGCCGGGAGATACGGCGTGTACTTCTCGACCTCGTCTTCGTACTGCTCGTAGCCCGCAATCAGCAGCATCGTCAGCCCGACGATGCCGACGACGACGGTGACGGCGTAGGCGCTCATCAGTTCGAGACAGTAGTTCGACCCGGCGCAGAGCGCGATAATCTCGAACTCCTCCTCGTGGGCGAAGCCGAGGACGAACGCGAACCACGCGATACCGAGGAGACCGCGGTCCGCGGCGTCGTCGAGGTCGCCGTGCGAGTGGGAGTGTCCGCCGACGAAGGGGACGAAACGCTTCAGGCGAGCGAACAGTCCGCTGTCGTCGTGGTCGTGGGTGTGACCGTCGTGGTCGTGTGAGTGGCTATGGCCGCGGTCGTCGTGTGAATGCTCGTGGTCATGGCCCTCGCCGTGGTCATCGCCGTGGCTGTGGCCCCCGTGGTCGTCGTCGTCGTGCCCGTGCGTGCCGTGAGAATGCCCGTGGGTGTACTCTCGGATACCGAGTACGATGAGCAAGACGCCGGCGACGAGACTGACCGGGCCGCCGATTTGGACGCCGCCGAGTACCGTAATCGGCTCGTTGACCTGCGTGAGGTCGAAGTACGCCTTCGCGTAGAAGAACACGCCCACCATCGCGATACTGCTGACGAGGTGGCCGACCCCGAGGATGAGACTCGCCGCGAACCCGTACACCCACTTGTTCGCTTGGTCGAGCGCGTACGACGCGGCGACGGGCCAGCCGTGACCCGGTTCGACGCCGTGGACGGCTCCGAGGAGTACCGCGCCGGCGACGAGGCCGAGCAGTTCGTTCGTGGCCATGTGCTACCGTATCCGTGGCAAACGACGGGTATAGGGGTTGTTAATACCGAATCGCGGGTATCGTCATAACGAGCACTCTTGTAGCTGTACGCGTCAGTTGGAGGTAATGCGGACGAGTTTCAACGTCCCCGACGAACTGGTCGCTGAGTTCGACCGGGCGTGGCGCGACGAGGGCATCGAAAACCGGTCGCGGGCGGTTCGAGAGGCCATGCGTGAGTTCGTCGAGTCCCACGCCCGACTCGAAGACGTCTCCGGCGAGGTCGTCGCGCTCGTCGGCTTCGACTACCGCCACCACGACGTGATTCGCGAGCTTCACGGGACGCAACACGAGTTTCAGGACGTCATCCTCAACACGAGTCACACCCATCAGGGCGAGTGGTGTCTCGAATCGCTGTTCTGCCGCGGCCCCGCGGCGCGCGTCCGCGCGCTGACCTATCGGCTTCGGGACTTCGACGCGGTCCGGCGGGTGAAGGTGATGGTCATCCGCGAGTGACGCGACGGCGGGTCTCCGAACTCGAACCCGCTCCCGGCGGCGGAGAAAACAGCTGTCAGTCTACCGATTCTGCCGCTGTTCGGCCTTGTTCAGGTAGATAGAATCCATTATACGAAACTGCACACTTTTCCGGTTCTTTTGTACTTTCCTGAGTCAAGAAATCACACCGTCTCGAAGGATTCGATTACCTCACTGGTAGTAAACACCGGCACGAGGTCTTGTTCATCGAAATCAGAATCGTCGCTCCACACACCTGCGTCACGAGCGAGTGCGCAGGCCACGTACAGAACGTCGTCGGGGTCGGTGTCGCCTATCGACTCTTTCGCCTCCTTGATGTACGGGGAGAATTCGCTGGCAGGTACTGTCTCGATGTACTGGAACAAGAGGTCAATGAACTGCTGTACTCTGTCTGTATCCATCCCTGACTTTTCGACGATGAGAGCTTCGTAGTTCCCGATTTCGTCGTGAACAACTTCGGGGGTCAGGAGTTCCGGTTCGAGCGTGACGATGAGTTCACGAGTTTTCGAGTTAGCGATGAGTGCCGAAATGACGACGTTTGCATCGACGACCAACTTCATTCGTCAGAATTACTCAGACTCTTCTTCGACGCGCTTCCGTGCGCTCTCGTTGATTTTGGCGGCAATTTCGTCAACATCCGCATCAGAGAGTTCACTGTCGGCGGTCAGTTCGTCCATCAATTCGAGTTTCTCGATTTTGCTTCGGATGGCTTGCCGAGTGACCTCGCTCCAGTTGATTTCCGGGTGCTTCTCCATCTGCTCTTTGAGGGTGTCGTCTACGTTAACCGTGATAGTAGGCATACAGAAAACTGCGGGGACACAGAATACTGTGTCTTTCGGTGCCGCCACTTTCGTCTCTATTGCCGCGTCTTGCTGCCGTTGAGCCACCTGCCGATTATTTAGTGATGACGAACGCACATTTTGTATGGCCCTGAATCCACTCCTCATCTCGCCAATCATCTCGCTTCTCGTCGCTGGAATCGTCTTCGCCGATGCCAAACGTCGTGGACTTGCACGGCAAAGTCGAATGAGATGGACTGTTGCTGTTGGCTTCGGCAGCCTCAGTGGCTTCCTTTGCGCGTTCACGTTCGAGAACACACTCTCTCGCGTGTATTTCACCTTGTCCGGTACGCCAGTCGTCGTTCAGTCACCCTATGAACTGTTGACGCTTCTCTTCGGCGTTGGATTAGGAACCAGTGCGATGTCCGTTCTCGCATACGGGCTCGGAAGTCGTGTTGTCCTGTTCAAAAATAGGTCGTAACATCGATGCATTCTACCGATTCTGCCGCTGTTCGGCCTTGTTCATCTCGATGAGCAGTCTGAAAATCGCCTTCACGAGGTTCGAATCGACCTCGAAGTGGGCCGCGTTCTTCCCGGCGCGCTCCATCACGCGCTCTTCTTGAGACTCGTCGGTCGTCGGCAGGTCCTTCTCGGCTTTGACCTTCGCCACCGTGTCGGCGACGTAGGTTCGACGGGCGATGAGTTCGACGATGCCGCGGTCGATATCCTCTATCTCCTCGCGGAGTTCGTCGAGGGACATGTCCTGAAACGATTCTGCGGCGGCGTCTACGGTGTCGTCTGTCATTGGATTCGTGCTCCGTCGGTTCGGGTGGTCGTCAGTCGGGTCTCCCCCTCGCGGGCGTCCCACAGTTCCTTGACGCGTTCGAGGTCGGTTCGGTCGCCGACGGCGACGACGCTCGGGCCGGTCCCGGACAGCGAGACGCCGTCGGCGATGGGCATCGCCTCGACGGCGGGGTCGGTCGGGAAGTCGAGCGCGGCCGAGAAGGCGAGGCCGTTGACGGTCATCGCCTCGGCGTAGCGGCCTTCGAGCGCGAGGTCGGCCACGAGGTCGGCCATCGGGGCGACGTTCTCGCAGCGGCTCACGTCGGCGTCGGCGCTGTAAGCGCGCT
Organism: Haloferax sp. Atlit-48N; assembly: GCF_003383015.2. Classification (NCBI taxonomy): domain Archaea; kingdom Methanobacteriati; phylum Methanobacteriota; class Halobacteria; order Halobacteriales; family Haloferacaceae; genus Haloferax; species Haloferax sp. Atlit-48N. The sequence goes on from NZ_CP137689.1 coordinate 1,232,119, forward strand.
CCGGGGGCGTCCACACGAGCACGTCCCAGTCGACCTCGTCGCGGGCGATGAGACCGTCTTCGGTGTTGTCGGTGACGACGACGCCCCCGACCATGGAGGCCGCGGCGTCGTCGAACGCCCCGGTGGCGGTGACGCCGACCTCGCGGGCGGCGCGGACGCCCATCCGGCAGGCGTCGAGGCGGGAGATATCGGCGTCCGGGCCGGGGCCGACCGAGCGACCGAGCGCCGAGAGCGTCGCCAACACCGTCGCGTTGGCGGCGGCGCTCGAACTCTTGAGGCCGGCGGCCATCGGCAGGTCGCTTTCGGTCTCGACGGTGCCGCCCTCGCCGTCACCGAACGCCTCGACGGCGAGTTCGACGCAGCGCTCGACGAGATGCGCGTCGGCGTCCGGGGCCTCCGCGATGCTGCCGCGGACCTCGCCGGAGTCGTCCAGTTCGACCGACGCGGTGGTCTCCGCGTCGATGGCGAACGCGGAGCCGGTCGCCGTCGCGAGGGCGTTCAAGACGGTGCCCGCCCCGAGGGCGGTGGCTCGGCCGTGCATACTTCGGGGAGGTCGGCACACCGTGTTATGTGTGGCGGTCCGTGCCGTTTTCGCCCGTAGGTTCGGGGACGCGGCGGCGGAAGCGACGCCCGGCGCGAGTCGTCCCGAGACGCGACGCTTTTGCCGTCCCCGGAGCAACGGTGAGCCATGCGCGCCCGCAACGACATCGCCCCGAGCACGCTCGGCGTCGAGCTCCACGACTACGGCGTCGAAGTGGAGTACCTCGACAACCGAACCACAGTCTACCGGGGCGTCCCCCAGGCGGTCACGGGCACGCTCGCCACCGCCCCCGGCAAGGAGGTCCACGTCCTCGTCACCGACCCCACCGAGACGGAGGGCGTCATGATGTACGTCAACGACCTCACGAGCCACGACGAGGTGCTCGAATCGAGCGGCGTCGGCCGCGTCATCCTCGGTGAGGACGAAGAAGAGGAGCTGTTCCCCGGCGTCCTCGTCCGCCGGGTGCCCGGCCATCGATTCGAAATCGAGGCCGACCCCGAGGTCGCCCGCGGCCGCGTGTTCGTCTTCGTCGAAGACGACTGGGGCGAAGACTCCTACGAGTTCGTCGCCGAGTGATGCTCCGGAAGCGCTGGGAGCCGCTGGAAACGCGGACCGTCGGCAAGGCTCCGGAGGCCTACGGCTACTACGAACTCGGCGACGCCGACGGCGACCTCGTCGGCCGCGGCGTGGGCGTCCTCCGCGACGAACTGAAAGAGGCGCTCGCCTACGGCGACGCCGAGCGCGTCCGCTGGGAGCGCGCGACCTCGCTGGACCACGCCGAGCGACTCGCGGACGAACACGACCCGGCGTAGCTCTCGCGCTCGCCGCGTAACCCTCGCGCTCGCCGCCGTCGCCGCCGACGCTCTCGCTTCCCCGCTACTGCAAGTACGACGGGCTGTCCGTGTCGCAGTTCTCCTCGTGGGCCTCGGCGTCGGACCGCACGTCGAACAGCATCCCGCACTCTTCGCACCGGTACCACGTCGCACCGTCTTTCTCCGTCGTGGCGACCATGCGTACTGTTACCGCGCCGTCCCGGAAAACCGTTACTCCGGGCGAACCCTCAAGGGTCGAGCGACCGAACCGGGGGGTATGTCAGAAGATGGGGTGACGCTCGTCGTCCGCGCCGCGGAGAAACGCGACGCGGGCCGCGGCATCGCCCGCCTCCCCGAGGCCGCCCGCCGGGAACTCGGCGTGCTCAGCGGCGAGACGGTCGTCATCGAGGGCTCCAGAGAGACGGTCGCGAAGATGTGGCCCGCCCGCCCCGGCGCGGCGGCGGGCGAGATGCTCGTCGACGCCGACACGCGGGCCAACGCCGGCGTGAAAATCGGTGACAGCGTCCGCGTCAGGAAGATAGCCGTCGAAGACGCGCGGTCCGTGACGCTCGCCGGCCCCAGCGCCTTCGAGCGGACCAGCGTGGACCGCGAGACCATCGAGGAGGTCGTGAAGGCGGAGCTCCGGAACCGCCCGGTCCGCGAGGGCGACCGCGTCCGCGTCGAACGCCTCGGCGGGGCCGCCCTCGCCGTCAGCGAAACCGCCCCGGAGGGCGTGGTCCGCGTCACCGACGCGACGACCGTCTCCGTGACGGCGGCGAATTCGAAGGACGCGAGCGAGGCCGTCCGCGACGCCGTCAAGAGCATGACCGGTAGCGACGACGGCGGCGACGACGGGAGCCGCGGCCGAGCGACGGGCGTCACCTACGAGGACATCGGCGGCCTCGACGACGAACTCGACCTCGTCCGCGAGATGATAGAGCTCCCGCTGTCCGAACCCGAGGTGTTCGCCCACCTCGGCATCGAGCCGCCGAAGGGCGTGCTCCTCCACGGCCCGCCGGGCACGGGGAAGACCCTCATCGCCAAGGCCGTCGCCAACGAGGTCGACGCGAGTTTCACGACCATCTCCGGGCCCGAGGTGCTCTCGAAGTACAAAGGCGAGTCCGAGGAGAAACTGCGAGAGGTGTTCCAGTCGGCCCGCGAGAACGCGCCGGCCATCATCTTCTTCGACGAAATCGACTCCATCGCGTCGAAGCGCGACGACGGCGGCGACCTCGAAAACCGCGTCGTCGGCCAACTGCTGTCGCTCATGGACGGGCTGGACGCCCGCGGCGACGTGGTCGTCATCGGCGCGACGAACCGCGTCGACAGCCTCGACCCGGCGCTCCGCCGCGGCGGCCGCTTCGACCGCGAAATCGAAATCGGCGTCCCGAACGAGGCGGGCCGCCGCGAGATTCTCGACGTGCACACCCGGCGAATGCCCCTCGCGGAGGACGTGGACATCGACCGACTGGCCTCCCGAACCCACGGCTTCGTCGGTGCCGACCTCGAATCGCTGGCCAAGGAGGCCGCGATGACCGCGCTCCGGCGCGTCCGCCGGGAGAGTGGGGGCGGAAGCGGAAGCCGAAGCGGAAGCAGAGACGAGGGCGGAGACGAGGAGGGACGCGTCGCCGTCGCGGACATGACCGTCACGCGCGCCGACTTCGAGTCGGCGATGGCGACGGTCGAACCCTCTGCGATGCGCGAGTACGTCGCCGAACAACCGACCGAGGGGTTCGAGGGCGTCGGCGGCCTCGACGACGTGAAGCGGACGCTCGAACGCGCGGTGACGTGGCCGCTGACCTACGCGCCGCTGTTCGAGGCGGCCTCGACCGACCCGCCGACCGGCGTGCTCCTCCACGGCCCGCCGGGCACCGGCAAGACGATGCTCGCCCGCGCCATCGCGGCCGAAAGCGGCGTCAACTTCATCCACGTCGCCGGCCCGGAACTGCTCGACCGCTACGTCGGTGAGTCCGAAAAATCCGTCCGCGAGGTGTTCGACCGCGCCCGACAGGCCGCGCCGAGTATCGTCTTCTTCGACGAGATAGACGCCATCGCCACCGACCGCGACAGCGCCGGCTCCGACTCGGGCGTCTCCGAGCGCGTCGTCTCGCAACTCCTGACGGAGATGGACAACGCCGCCGACAACCCGAACCTCGTCGTCCTCGCGGCGACGAACCGCCGGGACGCGCTCGACCCCGCGCTCCTCCGACCCGGCCGACTGGAGACCCACGTCGAGGTCCCCGCCCCCGACATCGAGGCGCGCCGCGCCATCCTCGACGTGCACGTCCGAAACAAGCCGCTCGGCACCGACGTGGACCTCGGCGACGTGGCCGCCCACATGGACGGCTACACCGGGGCCGACGTGGCCGCGGTCTGCCGCGAGGCCGCGCTCCGGGCGATTCAGGACGTGGCCGACGCCTACGAGGGCACCGAGGCGAACGAGCACGCCGACGAGGTGCGCATCACCCGCGCGCACTTCGATGCGGCGCTGGAATCGGTCTCGCCGACGCGGGTCTGACGGGCGGCGACCCCCGAGGAACGCCCGTTCCCGCTCACCTGCGAGATTATCTCGTTTCGCCGCGTACTGTGTTCCATGTTCACTCGCAACAGAGGTGTGTCGTGAACGCGGCGTGGCGGCGGAAGGTCCGCCGGGAGTGGGACGCGTTGACCGGCGGCCCGCTGTCCGCGACGTGGTGGGTGACGAAGGCCGGCCTCCGGGTCGCGTTCGCCGAGGCGATATTCATGGTTCTCGTGTTGCTGAACAACGACGCGGACGCCCTCTCGGCCGTCGCCGACGGCGAGGCCTCGGTGTTCTCGCCGGTCGCGCTCGTCCTCGTGACGCCCGAGTACCTCGCCATCGCGGGCATCGTCTTCGCCGTCGCGCTCTTGCTTCCGTTCCTCCCGCGGCGCAACGAAGCGACCAACCGCTGGGAGTAGGCCGTAACGCGTCATCGAGACGGCCGGCGACGACCCCACTCCCGAAGTGCCGCCGCGACCGACCCAGCTCACGCCAGTCGCGCCCGATAGTAACTCGAATCGGGATTCGGGACGGTCACATCGCGCACGTCGAGGCCCGCCTCGGCCGCAACCGCCCGGAGTCGTGCGGGCGAGACGAGAACGAAGTCGAGCATCGGTCCGTGGAGGTCGCCGTATTCGACGCGGAACGTCCGTCGAGCGACGCCCTCTCGCGGGTCTGACCGGTAACCGAAGAAGCGCTCGGGGTCGGTGCGCGTCGGGTCGTAGGAGTCCACGACGACCTCGCCGGACGGCGAGGTGAGGTCGGCAAACGACGCGAGCAGGTCGGCGAGTCGATCCAGCGAGCCCGCGAGTCCGACCTGCGTCCCGTTGGCGAGGACCGTCTCGAACCCTCCTGCCGACGAACCCGCTCGGCTCGCCTCGACCGGCGGGTCGAACATATCGCCGACGACCGCCGTCTCGACGCCGCGCTTGCGGGCCGCGCGAACCGCGTTCGGACTCACGTCGAAGGCGACGACCTCGCCGCGCTCCTGTACGGCGAGGGCGTGCTGGCCCGCGCCGCATCCCACGTCGAGGACTGGGGTCCGAAGCGAATCGACGAACTCGCGCTTCGCGGCGGACCACCGCTCGGACGGGACGAGATAGTTCTCGTAGACGTGCGCGTCGCCGGCAGTACCACGGGCGTCGTCGCCGGCGCGGTAGACGCACGGCGCGCGCAGACTGCCGCGAACCCGGTCCAACATCGCCAGTCCGAGGGCGTCGTCGGCCATGACGACTCGTTCGTCGCCCTCGTGTAAATTATATTTAATGTGTTATGAGGTAATAATCAACAAGGCCAGAGGAGGCGAGAGGGAGAGGACGAGGGCGAGGAACGTCAGTCCAGCCGGTCCAAGTCCCCGTGTAGCTCGCGGTTCATCACGTCCGCGACGAACAGTCGGATGCGCTTGTGGAGTTCCGCTTCGGTGTCGTAGGTCTCGACGCGGAGGTCCCAGCGGGCGCGCGCCGCGCGAATCATCTCGCTCGTGACCGTCGCTTCGTGGACGAAGACGATTCTGTCGCCGTGGGTCTCTGAGAGCCGTTCGAGTATCGACCCCGCCTCCTCGCCGACGCCGAAGTTGTGGCCGAGAAACGGCAGCACGAACACGGTGGCGTTGCTCGCTGCGGCGAACGCGAGCGACTGCGTCGCGGCGTCCACCTCGTCGGTGCTGAGGTCCACGTCGACGGCGAGAAAAGCGTTCACGCCCGGGTCGGCGCGGAGCGTTCCTTGCACCCGCCGGAGGAGCGCGAGCGCGTCGTCCACCTCGTCCCGCGCGGCGAACAGCTTTCGAATCGGGCCCGGGAGGTCGTCGATGTCGATGGCGGCGAGTTCCTCCTCCGAGAGGACGTAGTTGAGGTTGAACGACTTGTACGGACCCATCACGTAGACGAGAAACCGGTCGTAGGTCGTTCGCCCGAGCGCCGCTCGTATCTCGTCGCGCGAGATGGCGTCCGTCATGGACACACGTACCGCGCGGCAGTATATAAAGTCGGGATTTTTCAGCGGAGTTCGACTCAAGAACTGTTAAACCGATACGCTCCGTCTAGCGAACCGAGATGGCGACGAACGACCCGGTCGATTCGGACGGCCTCCCCGAGGACCCCGCCGAATTGCTGCCGCCGACGAGCGTCCTCACGCTGGACGAGTACCTCGACATGCAGGCCGCACTCGGCGACCGGACGCGCTTTACCCTGCTGTACCGCCTGGTCCACTTCGGCGAGCGAAGTCCGAAAGCGCTGGCCGAGGCGCTCGACGTGCAGGCGAACACGCTGCACTACCACCTCAACAAACTCGTCGACGCCGGGTTGGTCGAGAAGCGAAAGCGGTCGCAGGCCGACGACGAGGGGCTGTTTTCGTACTACCGCGCCACGTCGCTCGGCTCCGACATCCTCGAACACGGCGTCGAGGAGCTCATCCGGCGCGAGCGCGACTATCGGGACGCCTACGCGTCGGAGTAGCAGCGTCGCGGGCGACCGCCGCGTCTCAGCCCGCACCCGTCTACTGCCGAAGCCGCCGCCTATTTGGCACTCGCTCGCACAGGCTGAAGCGATGTCCAATCTCCTCCCCGAGGAAGCAGAGGAAAAGCTCGTCACCGTCTGCCGCACGGCCGTCGGCGACAGCCTCCGCTCGCTCACCTACTTCAACCGCTTCGACTACGTGCAGGTGTACCTCCGCGAGGACCTCGAACAGGAGGCCGACCTGAACTCCTTTATCGGCAACGAGTGGCACGACTTCAAGATGACACAGGACGCCTACCGCGGGTCCGAACTCGGTGACTACGAGTACACGATTCGCGTGTTCGAAAACGGCTACCTCGTCCGCATCACCGTCGAGGACTTCGGCGTCTTCGTCACGACCGACGGCATCTCGATGCAGGACTTCGAGGCGCTGGCGGCCGCGACGACCGAGATTCTCGACGAGTGGGCCATCGAGGAGTAAGCGTCGAACCCGGCCGCCCCGTCAGTCCCAGAACGACTGCGTGCGGGCGTACTCGCGCTCCCGTTCGAGGATGTCGCGGTAGAAGTCGTCTTCGTCCTCGCGGAGTTTGTTGATGATGCGCGCGGCGTTGTGCGGGCCGACGCCGCGGGCCGCGAGCGCGACGACCGCCCGCTCGCCGTGGGTCTGCACCAGACTCGCCGAGCGGTAGGCCCGCTTCGTCAGTCGCTCCTGTTCGTCGTCTTTCTCCGGCGCGCGAACCGCTTTCACCGTCTCGTCGTCCCACGGATTGAGCGCGGCGACGCGGGTCGCGCCGCACTCGGGGCACGTCACTGGCTCGCGGACGCGCTTGACCTTCGTCTTGCGGGTCCAATCCTTGCAGTGGAGACACGCCAACAGCACGCGGTCGTTCCGAATCCGGTCGCGGACCGTCTCGATGACGCTCGCGTCGGCGTTCTCGGGGACGAGCAGGTCGGTCCCCGACCCGCGGCCGCCGGTGCCGATGGCGGTGGGCTCGCGGGCGACGGCGAGTTCCACGTCGCCGTCGCGGACGCGGCGGAGCAGTTCGACCGTCTCCTCGACGGCGAGGTCGGTGTGGAACACCTCGCGGACGGCCTCGTCGTAAACGGGCGTGTCCTCCAGCGCGGCGAGGAGGCGGTCGCCGCCGAAGCGACCCGTCCCCTGATAGCGCTTGAGCGCGCCGAACTTCGCGGCCACCTGCGCGAGCGTGAACTTCAGCGAGTCCGACCGCTTGAGCGCGAGTTCGAGCAGCGCCTCGACGTGGTCGGGGTCGGTCTCGCGGAGCACCTCGGCGAACGTCGTCGGGCGGACCTTCCCCGGCACGTCGAACTCGACGCGGTAGGGGTCGACCTCCATGCCGACCGAGGAGCCGGTGCGCTGGCCGATGAGCGCCGACAGGAGCCTGCCGAGCGTCTCGTTCACCCGGTGGCCGTGCGGCGAGTTCAGCGTCACCTTCCGGGGCGAGCCTTCGAGGACGAGCCTGTTCGCGGTCGGAATCGGCGCGTCCGCCTCGACCTGTCTTTCGATGGGGCCGAGCGCCGACCTGACCGTGGCCTCGTCGGTCGGGTAGCGCATGGCGATGTCGCGGGCGACGGCCTCGCGGTCGGCCCCGGATTCGAACTGCGGTGCGGCCACGTCGCGGAGTTCGCCCACCTCGCCGGCGACCGGCGCGGGCACCGGAATCTCCGAGCCGACCCACGACGGCACCTCGCCGCCGGGGTCCTCGATGGGCGAGACGTTCACCCGCGCCTCCTCGTCGTCCACGTCGTTGACGCGCCACATCTCGCCGCGCTGGATGAACGTCGCGCCCGGCGCGGCGAAGTTGAGGACGAACTTCTCGTCGAGCGTCCCGATCTGCCGGCGCGAGGAGATGTCGTGGACGTCGTAGGTCTCCTCGTCGGGAATCATCGAGAGGTTGGCGTAGAAGTACTGCCACGTGCCGCCGGACTTTTCGAGGAGGTCCTTGTCCTCGTCGAGCCAGAGGAGGCGGTTCCCGGAGAGTTCGCGGACGACGGCGCGGAAGTCGTCCTCGTCGAGGTCGCGGAAGGGGTACGCCCGCGTGATAATCTCGTAGGCGCGGCGGGCCGACACGTCGCCGTAGTCCATGACGACGCCGACGATTTGGTTGGCGACGGTGTCGAGGCTGCCGTGGTGGACGCGGGCGGGTTCGACCTCGCCGGAGACGGCCCGCCGGGCGATGGCGAGCGCTTCGAGCGTGTCGTCGGGGTGGTCGGTGACGACGGTCCCGCGGGAGACGACGCCCAAGCGGTGGCCCGCGCGACCGACTCGCTGGAGGAGCCGCGACACCTCGCGCGGACTGTTGTACTGGACGACGTGGTCGACCCGGCCCACGTCGATACCGAGTTCCATCGACGACGTGCAGATGAGCGCGTCCAACTCGCCGGCCTTGAAGCGGTCTTCCACGTCGATGCGCACGTCCTTCGACAGCGAGCCGTGGTGGACCTCGATGGGGTCGCCGAGCGACTTGAACCGCGAGCCGAGCGCCTCCGCGGTCTGTCTGGTGTTGACGAAGACGAGCACCGACTCGTGGTCGCGGACGATATCTCGAATCGTCCGGACGTGACTCGCTATCTCGGGGTCGGTGGCGAGTTTCCCCGCCAGCGCCTCGTCCTCGTTCGTCACCTCGGGACGGACCACCTCGAACTCGACGCGGTTGTCCACGTCGACCTCGATGACCTCGAACGGGCGGTCGCCGGTCAGGAACTTCCCGACCTCGTCGGGCGACCCGACCGTCGCCGAGAGGCCGATTCGCTGGAACGCCCCGGCCAACTCGCGGAGGCGCTCCAAACCGATTGTCAACTGCGCGCCGCGCTTGGCCGACGCGAGTTCGTGGACCTCGTCGACGACGACGTGGTGGACGTCGGAGAGGGCCTTTCTGAGCTTCTTCCCCGTGAGCATCGCCTGCAACGTCTCGGGCGTCGTCACCAGCACGTCCGGCGGGTCGTTCGCCTGCTTCTGGCGCTGGTACTGCGTGGTGTCGCCGTGGCGAACGTCGATGTCGATGTCGAGCTGTTCGCCCCACCAGTCGAGTCGCTCGCGCATGTCGCGGTTCAGCGCCCGAAGCGGGGTGATGTAGAGCGCCGAAATCCCGAATCGGTCCTCGTCCTCGGCGTCGGCGATGGCCGAAAACACCGGCAGCATCGCCGTCTCGGTCTTGCCGGTGCCCGTGGGCGCGATGATGAGGCCGTGTTTCCCGTCCGCAAGCGGGGGAATCGCCCGGCGCTGTGGCTCTGTCGGCGTCGTGAAGCCGCGCTCCGAGAGCGCGTTCCGAACGGGCGACGAGAGCGTCGCGAAGGCGTCCATTCCGGCGGCGGCCTCGCCGTCTGGCATCGCCCGAGGTTACGGTTCGAGGCGATTAAGCGCACCGCTCGGGGCGGTCCCCACCGGGAGATTCATGTCGTCCGTGAATCAATTTCGGGCGTGTCCCCGAAACGAGCCTACTGGTTCGCGTTCGTCGTCTTCGGACTCTCGGCCGCCGTCGGCGTCGCGCTCGACCTCGCAACGGGAGCCGCCGATATCGGCACCGCGGCGGCGGCCGCCGGCGCGGTCACCGTCATCTATGGGGCGGTCGTCGCCCTCCGCGACCCCGACCGCGCCCGATTTCCGTCCGATTGGGGGCCGCTCGTCTACCTCGTCGTCGCCGCCGCCGGGCTCTACACGGTCGGCATCGCCTTCCAACTGTACGCGGTGGTGACGTGACGCCCGAACGGTCCTTTTGGCTGTCGCAGGCGGGCTTTACCGCTGGAAACCTCTTCATCGTCCTCGGCAACCAACGGGGCGACCTCGCGGCGTGGCAACTCGTCTTCGCCGCGGTGCTCGTGCTCTCGGCGCTCTGGTTCGTCGGCTACGCCGTTCGAGAGCGGGAGAAGGGTGTGCCGGAGTTCTTCCGCGAGTGGACCGGCTGGCAGCGACTCGCCCGCGTGGCGAGCGTCACCGTGTTCGTGCTCGGTACGCTCACGTTCGTCTTCGCGTAGGCGGGTCGGAAAAACGGGAAGCCGCGGTTAGCGACCGCGACGACCCGAGTCAGACGTTCCGGTAGTCGCCCAACCGCGTGCCGTCGAGCAGGTAGGCCTCGCCGTCCGCGAGGCCGCCGGGCAGGAACGGCGAGAGAAAGCCCTGCCCGGGGACGTTGACCCACGTCCCGCCCGAGGTGTCGTTGAACGCCGGGAACACCACGAGTTCGGCGTCGGCTCGCGCGACTTCGGCGGGGGCGACCTCGTGGTGTTCCGCGAACACTTCGGGAGCGAGAGCGCCGCGGAGCCAGACGCGCTCTTTCCGCGCGCCGCCGACCTCGTCTTCCAGCCTGACCGCCGGGTGTTCGTGGGCCGAGCAGACCACGTCGGCGGCGAGCACTTCCCGCGAGGGCCACGTGTGGCCGTGGCAGAATCCCACGTCGCCGAGGCGGACGCCCGCGGGGTCGGTCACCTCCACGTCGTCGTCGTCACCGAAGAAGTCCGCGAGGCCGCCGTCGTGGTTGCCGGGGACGACCGTCAGTTCGGCGCGGTCGGCCACGGCGGCCGCGAAGCCGCGGAGTTCCTCGGCCTCGTCGCCGTCCGGGTCGCCGATGCGGTGGCCGAGGTCACCGAGGACGACCAGTCGGTCGGCGTCGGTCCGGTCGAGAAGCGACAGCAGGCGCTCGCGGCGGACCGCGGCCTTCGACGGGAGTTCCACCCCGCGTTCGTACCGCAGGCCGGCCTCGATACCGGCGTGGTAGTCAGCGACGACGAGCGACCGTTCGGGGAATCCGCGCCTGCTCGTCCGCGCTACCGCGGCGGGATGGCCGGGAATCGGTTCGACGAGCGGTCCGGACACGGCCTCAGATAGCCTTCAGCACGCCGTCCTGCGGCTCGTAGCACCGACCACCGAGAAGCGCCTCTTGGATGGCGTCTTCGACCGCGCCGGGGTCCGCGCCGTACTCGTCGACGACGGCCGCGACGACTTCGTCGCGGGTCGCGCCGTCGCCCCCGTCGAGGTCGTCCATGGCGTCCACGACGACCGATTCGAGGTCGATGTCCTCGGCGGACTCGTCGGCGTCGGCGTCAGCGTCGGCCTCGTCTTCGTCCCCGTCCGACGCCGCGTCGGGCGTCGGCTCGGGTTCGGGTTCGGAGTCGACCGCTGGTTCGGGTTCCGCGGCGGCGTCGGTCGCGGGTTCCGGGTCCGGCTCGGCGGCCGCGGCGGATTCGTCTTCGAGTTGCTCTGTGAGGTCGTCCGCGTCGGGCACGTCGATGTCCGCCTCGCCGGCGGGGTCGACGTCCGCGCCGGAGGTGAACTCCGTGCCGAACTCGGATTCGATTTCGGCCCGCTCGTCCTCGTCGAGTTCGTACATCCCGTCGGGGTCGACCGAGTCGTCGGCGTCGGCGGACGCTGAGTCGGTCGAACCGGTCGAATCGCCAGCCTCGGGGTCGGGGTCGTCGAAGCCGTCGTCGAAGTCGCCGAGGGTTCCGCTTCCCGAGTCGTCGAGCGAACCGGCGTCGGTCGCGCCCGCGTCGGGGGCGTCGTCTTCGAAATCACCGAGCGCGCCGTCGTCGGTCCCGGCGTCGAAGTCGGGCTCAGACTCGGTGTCGAGCGAGTCGGTCACCGGTTCGGGTTCGGACGTGAGGTCGGGTTCCGCGGCGGGTTCGGATTCGGGTTCTGCCGCGGGTTCCGGCTCCGGTTCGGCATCGACCGTCGCGGACGGCTCAGACGCCGGTTCCGGCTCGGACGCCTCCGGATGGCCCTCGGTCGAAGTCGTCGTCTCGGCGGCGACCGGCTCGGGGTCGGATGCAGACTCCGGCTCGGAATCGGGTTCTGCGATAGGCTCGGATTCGGACTCCGGCTCGACGGCCTCGGATTCGGCACCGTCGTCGAATTCCGGCTCCGAATCGAGCGTTGCGGCCGGTTCGGAATCGGCTTCGGTCTCGAAGTCGTCCGGCTCGGCTTCCACTTCGTCCGCGTCCGCCTCTGGTGCGCCGAGGTCGGCGTCTGCGTCTGCGTCCGCCTCGTCGACCACGATATCGACGCTGTCGGCCGGTTCGAGGTCGAGTTCGGGGAGCGGGCCGAGCACCGCGTCGCCGCCGTCGCCGGGTGCGACATCGAGTGGGTCCACTTGGTCGCGGTCGCCCGCGACGAGTTCGAGCGCCTGCACGGCGACTTCCCGCAGGGCGTCGAGGTAGGTTCGGGTCGTCCCGTAGTGGTCGATGGCGCGGGGGACGCCCGCCGCGAGCGTCGAATCGACGCCGCGGGCTTCGAGCGCGCGGGTCAGGTCGTCGCCGCGGTACGGCATCGATAGCGCCTCGTCGAACACGGCGATGCGGCGGAGCGTCGCCTCGGCGGCCGAGACGATCCACCGGTCGCGCACGTCGGCGTCGACGGTGTTGACGCTCTCCGGGCGGACCGAGGAGTAGACCACGTCGGCGTCGTCAGGTTCGTACGTCCGGGCCTTGCCCGCGAGCGAGACGAACGCCGGGGGCGTCGCCGCGTCGAGGTAGGCCATCGGCTCCGGTTGGTACTGCCCGGCGTAGGTGACGAACGCGCCCGTCGGGTCCGCGATGCGCCCGCGGAGCACCTCGTCGTTGACGTGTTCGACCTCGGTGAGCACGCCCGCGACGAACGTCCGGTTGAGCCGCGCGCCGGTGGGCGTGACCACGTAGTTGGGCGCGCGCTCCTCGTCGCTCTCGGAGTACGACAGCGACGCGTCGTCGAACTCGGCGGCGAAGACGCGGTAGGCGATTTCCCGCGTGCCGACGACCGGCGAGGCGCTCATGCGCGCACCTCCGTGAGGAGGGCGGCCGCGCGTTCGGCCGGGTCGTCGTCGGTCTCCTCGAACTCGTCGGCTTCGAGGTTCGCGCCGTACTCGTCCACCGAGAGGTTCCCGCGGACGCGGTACTCGCGGCCGACGAGCGTGTCGGCGATGTCGTCGGCGACGACTTCCTTGTCCATCGCCTCGCGGGCGGCCTCCATCGCGTCGGCCATCGTCCCGCCGTAGATTTCCTCGGTGAGGTCGCGGTCGAGGATGGCGGTCACCGTGCCGGTGCCGTCGTCGAGAATCGCCTTCACGCGCATGTCGTCCTCGCCGTCGACCTCGCCGTGCTGGCGGCACTGGCCGTTCTGGACGACGCGGCTACACTTGGGACAGCGCTCGATGAGCCCGGAGCCGTCGCGCACTTCGAGGACGTTCCCGAGCAGTTCCACGTCGAACATCCCGCCGGCGTCGACGGCCTCACCGATTTTCAGACGCGGCGCGGAGTCCGTCACGGAAACGGGGTCGTCGAGCACGTCGAGCGTCGTGAACTCCGAGAGGTTCACCTGCGGCACGCCGCGGAACTCGCGGACGTACACGTCCGAGAGACGCAGGCTCGCGCCCTCCTCCACGTCTGGGCGGGGAGCCCAGTCGGTGAAGGGAAGCCGGCCGGTTTCGTCGGCGACGACGCCCGAGAGGATTGTCGTCTCGCCGTTGCGGCCGTCGATGGTTCGCGAGTCGACTTCGAGGACGCGGACCTCGACGGTTCGGCCGCGGTCGCCGGCTTGCAGGTCGATGAGGTCGGCCTCGCCGCCGATGCGGTCGTCGTAGGGCGTCTCGACCGTCTCGGACTCCACGCCAACCGTCGAGGACGCGCCGATGTTCAGTTCGGGCTTGCCGTCCCACTCGCGGACGCCGGCGTTACCGATGACGACGGAGTCGCCCGGTTCGAAGCCGAAGTCCTGCCACGCGGTGTAGGAGATGACGCCGGACTCGTCTGCGAGTTCTCCCTCGCGGATGGTCTGTTCGTCGCCCTGATAGACGATAGAGCGCGTGCCCACGGTGAGCACGCGGACCGTCACGGAGACGTTGCCGCCGTCGGGGTCGATGTCGGCGATGCGCTTCGTCGCGGGCGCGCCGTCGCTCCCGCCGGAGCTGCCGCCGCCGTGTTTCCGTCGGACGCTCTGTTTCGCCTCGTCGAGCGGGACGCTGTACTGCAGCAGGTTCTGCAGGTCGGATTTGACCTCCTCTTTGTCGACACCGAGGGCGGAGGCGAGCTCCTCGGCATGCTGGTCGAGTTCCATCGAGTCGGGATTCGCCCCCGTCGGATAAAAAGTGTTGCCGGGCGACCGGCCGCGGGCGAATCACTAAGTGCTCGCGTGCCAGTTGGACTCGTATGTCGAACGACGAGGGGCCGGACGCCGGCGACGCCGACGAGGAGGTCTCGTTTTCCGTGACCATCGAGGACGGCTGGACGACCATCGTGATGGAAGGTGACAAGGACTCCGCGGTCGTCGTCCAGTCGGCGTCCGGCGAGCGAATCTACCTCCCGCCGGAGGGGTTCGACGCCGAGGCCGCAAGCGACAGCGCCTACCAGTCGTCGGACAGCCCCTACCAGTCGGCGTACGACTCGTCGTACCAGTCGGTCCAGACCGACGACTCGCCGTACCAGTCCGCCCGCGGGACGATGCCGCGAGAGGGGATGGTGCCCACCCGCGGCGGCTACCGGATTCGCCACCCCGAGCCGGTGACCGACGTGCGCCTCCTCCGCTGAACGCGGGGCGACCGGCCGGACGAATTGCCAAGTGCCGACTCCTCGACTCCGATTTTGCGTCAGTTCGCGTCCGATTCGGCGGCGTCCGCGTCGGTGGCGTCGACTTCGTTGTCCGCCCCGGCCGACGAGTCAACGTTCCCGTCGAGGATGCTGTGGTAGTACTCCGCCGTCTCGTCGACGACGCGGTCCCACGTGTACGGCTCGTACTCCGGTTTCCCCTCCAGCGAGAGGCCGTACTCGATGCCGTCGGCGATGGAGCGCGAATCGGGTTCGACCTCGATAACGCAGTCCTCCGGGAGGACCTCGGCTGCGCCGCTTTCCGTGGCGACGACGCGGGTGCCCGTCGAGAGCGCCTCGACGATTGTGATGCCGAACGGTTCGGACAGCGACGGCGAGACGAACAGGTCCGCGGAGGCGTAGTAGTCACCGAGCGCCTCCTCGGGGACGTAGCCGGCCCACTCGATGCGGTCTTCGACGCCGAGCAGCTCTGCGAACCGCTTGAGCTGGGCGGTGAGGTGGCCCGACCCGCCCATGACGAGCGTCACGTCGTCGCGGGCGAGTTTCTCCATCGCGTAGACGAGATGCGAGATGCCCTTCTGGTCGGTGTGGCGGCCGACGAAAAACAGCATCTTCCCGTCGATGCCGAGTTCCGCCTTGAGGTCGCGACCCGTCGTCTCGCACTCGGAAAAGCCGTTGTAGATGACGTGGCAGTCGCCGCCGTACTCCCGTTTGACCTTGTCGGCGAGGAGTTCGCTCACCGCGAGCAGGTGGTCACACCGCTCGGCGATGCGGCGCTCGGTTTCGACTTCCCGCTGCGGCGGGTCGATGTTGCGGTCCGACGAAAGCGAGTGGAACGTGGTCACCCACTCCACGTCCTCGTTGTTCGACTTCGCGCGCGACCCCGGTCCGTAGCCGAACCAGTCGTGCGTGTGGACGATGTCGGCGTCGGCGGCGCGCTCCGCGAACGTCGACCCCAGCCGTCCGATGCGGGTGATGATGTCGCCCTCGCCCGTCGGGACCCCGACGATGCCTTCGCGGTCCGGCGCGTACTCGGCCGGGAGCACGAGTTCGATGTCCACGTCCTCCCGGTCTTCGAGTCGCTCGAACATCTCGCCGACGTGCGTGTCGAGCCCGCCGCTGACGTTCGGCGGAAACCCCCACCCCAGCATCAGGACCTTGGCAGTCATAGATGACACAATGTACCACAGAGGCCTATTTAATTCCTGTCCGGCAACACCGTGAGAGCGCCTCACCGAAAGGCGTTTTCGCCGCGGCGACGACCCGCGAGTATGCACGTCCACGTCAACGCCGCCGCGAGCCTCGACGGCAAGCTCTCGTCTCGACGCCGCGAGCAGGTGACGATAAGCGGCGACGACGACTTCGCCCGCGTGGACGAGATTCGCGCGGCCGCCGACGCCGTCGCCGTCGGCGTCGGAACCGTCCTCGCAGACGACCCGCATCTCACGCTCGACGACCCCGGCCTCGTCGCCGCCCGCGAGGACCGCGGCGACTCGCCGCATCCCGCCCGCGTCGTTGCTGACTCGCGCGCCCGAACCCCGACCGACGCCCGGATTCTGGACGACGCGGCGGCGACCTACCTCCTCGTCTCCGAGGCCGCGCCCGGAGGCCGGCGCGAGGCGCTCGAAGCCGCCGGGGCGGAACTCGTCGTCGCGGGCGCGGAGCGGGTGTCGCTCCCCGACGCCTTCGACGCGCTCGAAGCGCGCGGCGTCGACCGACTCATGGTCGAGGGCGGCGGCGAACTCATCTTCTCGCTGTTCGAGGCCGGCCTCGTCGACGAACTCACGCTCTACGTCGGCTCGCTGGTCATCGGCGGCCGCGACGCGCCGACGCTCGCCGACGGCGATGGGTTCGTTTCCGACTTCCCCCGGCTGTCGCTCCGCGACGTGGAGCGGGTCGACGACGGGGTGCTTCTGACCTACAACTGCTGAGTCTGCGCCTGCGCCTCCGCCTCGTCCGCGAATCCGACCGTTTTCGCCGCGAATGCGGCGTTTCGCGGTCGTGCGTCGCCGCGCAAACAGGCGCAATGGGTAAGAGTGTCGCGCCGATACGTGGAGATATGAGCACTCCGAAGACAACCGACGCGCCTATCCATATCGAGAGTTCGGACCAACTCGACGAACTCGTCGCCGACAGCGCGGTCGTTCTCGTGGACTACCACGCCGACTGGTGCGGCCCGTGTAAGATGCTCGAGCCCACCGTGAAGGAAATCGCGGAGGAGACCGACGCCGTCGTCGCCAAGGTCGACATCGACGAACTCCAAGAGCTGGCCCGCGAGCAGGGGATTCGCAGCGTCCCGACCCTCCAGTTCTACGCCGGCGGCGAGCAGGTCAAAGAGGTCATCGGCGTCCAGAGCAAAGAGGACCTCGTCGACATCATCGAAGCCGCCGCGTAAGCGGGCGCCAGCTCCGTTCGGCCCGATTCTCCGTTTATCTCTCACGGCGAGCGACGGCGCGGCGCGCGCTCGGAGCGTCGTCGCTCGTGGGGTCGGCTCGGTCGAAAGGCGATGGTAGAAGGCCGCTCAGAAGGGCGCGTCGGACACGTCGGGTTCGAACCCCGCGCCCGGCTCGTCGTCGTAGAAGCCGCCGGTCGAGGCGTGGACCGCGTCTATCTCCTCGAACTCGGCGACCATGCGCGACTTCAGCGCCTGAATCGTCATCGGGGAGATACCGCAGCCGGAACACGCGCCGGTGAGGGAAATCCACACCTCGCCGGTCTCCTCGTCGATGGCCTCGATACCCGCGTCGCCGCCGTGCATCTCGATTTGGGGGAAGTTCCGCCGCATGAACAGGTCGAGCCGTTCTTCGAGGGACTTCTCCGACGCCTGCGAACTCATACGAAGACGTGGGGCGCGGGCGAGCATAACGATTGCTCCGAACGGGGCCGCAGCGAATTTTGCGTGACGCCGCCGAGGGCTTTTTACCACGGAGAGAGAATCGGAAGCTATGATTTCACTCGACGAGGCAGTCACGGCCCGCCTGGAATCTCACGGCGCGCGGTTCGAGGTGCTCATCGACCCGGACGCGGCGCTCTCGATAAAGCGCGGCGAGTTCGACGGCGACCTCGAAGAGGTCATCGCCGCCGAAGACGTGTTCGAGGACGCCTCCCGCGGCGACCGCCCCGCCGAGAACGACCTCGAGAAGGTGTTCGGGACGACCGACCCGCTGGAGATCATCCCCGAGGTCGTCAAACAGGGAGAGATTCAAATCACGGCCGAACAGCGCCGCGAGATGCAAGAACAGAAGCGCAAGTCGCTCATCAACCGCATCGCCCGCAACGCGGTCAACCCCCAGATGAACGACTCGCCGCACCCGCCGGAGCGAATCGAGCGCGCGCTCGAAGAGGCCGGCTTCAAAATCGACCCGATGGAGCCCGTCGAGTCGCAGGTCGACGACGCGCTCGACGCGCTCCGCCCCGTGTTGCCCATCAAGTTCGCCGAGGTCACCGTCGCCGTCCAACTCCCCGCCGAGTACGCCGGCAGCGGACAGGCGCAGATTCGGAGCTACGGCGACCTCGAACGCGAGGAGTGGCAGAACGACGGCTCGTGGGTCGGCGTCATCACGTTCCCCGCGGGGATGCAAAACGACTTCTACGACAAGGTGAACAACATCACGAGCGGCACGGCCGAGACGCGCATCGTCAAGGACGAAGACGAACTCTGAGACGGGACAGCGCGTCCTCGAGACGCGTCGATTATCCTTTCTTGAAGCCGACGAGGAAGCCGCCGGAGAAGCCGGCGGAGACGGACAGCGTCGAGAGAATCGTCGAAATCCAGTCCGGCGGCGCGCCGGTCGCGGCGTCCTGCGTGGCGCTCACGAGGCCGCCGGTGAGGCGCTCCCAGTCGACGGTGATGATGCCCCGCGATTCGAGGAATTTGAACACGGCGAGTTCGAGACCGACGATGACGGCGATGAGCTTGGCGATTTTCTTCGCCGCGAAGCCGATGATGCCGCCGATGACGGCCCCGCTCCCGAACTCGATGCCGAGCTGCTGCGGGTCGATGCTCAGTTGTAAGGGGTCCATACGGCGAACATCCCGCCCGTCGGCATAAGTGATTTGTGAGGAGACTGTCGCCATCATCGAACTGTCAGGTCGCGCCCGGGCAACCTACAAGAGTCCCGGCGACCAAACGCGGCCATGGAACGGGAGGTGACGGGACGCCATCTCGACGCGTGACCCCGGCCGAGCGGGGCTTAAGTGCCTCCGGCGGCTAGTACCGACTGACACAGTGCAGGCTACGTACCCCACAATCGAGGTGCGGCGATGAGTCGCGTCATCGTCGCGAAGCGCGTCGACCGCGGCGACGCCGACCTCACGGAGATTTCCGACCTCGCCCGCGCGGCGGGCTACGAAGTTGTCGGTGAACTCACGCAAACCCGCGAGGAGGACGCCGCGTTCCACTTCGGCGAGGGGAAAGTCGGCGAGTTAGCGTCGCTCGTCGCGCGCGAGGACGCCGCCGCCGTCGTCTTCGACAACCGGCTTGGCCCCTACCAGACGTACAACATCGCCCAGAAGCTCCCGGACGACGCGGAGGTCATCGACCGCTTCACGCTCATCCTCGACATCTTCGGCCAGCGGGCGAACACCCGCAAGGCGCAGTTGCAGGTCGAACTCGCCGAGCTACGCTACGAACTGCCCCGCGCCGAGGCGAAGGCGTCGCTGGCGAAGCGCGACGAGCGCCCCGGCTTCATGGGCCTCGGCGAGTACGACGAGAGCCGCGAGCAGGACATCAAGGCCCAGATTTCGCGCATCAAGAACGAACTGGACGCCATCGCGGACAAAGAGGAGACCCGGCGCGAACAGCGCCGCGAATCCGGCTTCGACCTCGTCGCCCTCGCTGGCTACACGAACGCCGGGAAGTCGACGCTGATGCAACGGCTCGCCGCCGACCTCGAAGTCGGCCAGAACGACGACCTCCACCCGGACCTCGACCCGACCGCGGAGTCCCAAGACAAGCTGTTTACGACGCTCGGGACGACCACGCGCCGCGCCGAGACGGGCAAGCGAGACGTGCTTCTCACCGACACGGTCGGGTTCGTCTCGGACCTCCCCCACTGGCTGGTGGAGTCGTTCAAGTCCACGCTCGATTCGGTCTACCGGGCCGACCTCGTGTTGCTCGTCGTGGACGCCTCCGAGCCCGTCGAGGAGATGCGCGAAAAGCTCGTCACGAGCCACGACACGCTCTACGAGCGCAACGAAGCGCCCATCGTGACCGTGTTCAACAAGGTGGACAAGGTCGACGCGGCGGAACTCGACGAAAAGCGCGCGGCGCTGTCGGCGCTCGCGCCCAACCCCGTCGCCGTCTCGGGGCTGACCGGCGAGAACGTCGAGGAACTGGCCGCCCGCGTCGAGGACGAACTGCCCGCGTGGGAGCGCGAGCGCCTCCTGTTGCCGATGGCAGACGACACGATGAGCCTCGTCTCGTGGCTCTACGACCACGCCCACGTCGAGACCGAGGAGTACGAGGGCGAACAGGTCCACGTCGAGTTCGAGGCGCGCCCGGCAATCGTCGAGAAGGCGCGGGCGAAGGCGTCCGACCTCTCCGTGCCGGCCGACTCGGCCTGAGTCGCGTCCCCAACGCTGGCCCCACCGCCCCGCCGATTCGGCTCGGCTCAGTCGAGCGTCGTTTTCTCCTTCGTGACGACCTCCACGTCCGAGATTCGCGTCCCCGGATACTGGCCGTCGTCGTCTTTCTCCGCGGCCTTCACCATGTCCCAGACGACGTTGAGTCCGGTCGTCACGCCCTCTAACGCCTCCATCTCACAGCCCGTCTTCCCGGTCGTGCCGACCGTGACGGAGAGCGCGACCGACTCGTCTCCCACCTCGAACTCGGTGTCGACGTTCGTGATGGGTATCTGGTGGCACATCGGAATCGTCTCCCACGTGTGTTTGACGGCCTGAATCGCGCCGATTCGGGCGGTCGCCAACACGTCGCCCTTTCCGATTTCGTCGTCGCGGATGGCCCGCACCGTGGAGGCACTGAGGTGGATGGTCCCGCGGGCGACCGCCCGGCGGCGGCTGTCGGGCTTCGCGCCCACGTCGACCATCTGGACGTTACCCTCCTCGTCGACGTGCGTCAGGTCGCGGTCGTCGCCGTCGGCCGACTCGTTCGACTCCGCACCGGCGCGCTCGTCGCTCATTCGTCGTCACCCCGCAGGGCCGCGGGCAGTCGTTCGAGCAGGTCGGTGGCGACGAGGCCGCCGCCGAACTCGTCGGCGGCGAGGTCGCCCGCGCGGCCGTTCGCGTAGGCTGCGACCGCGGCCGCGTCGAGCGGGGGCAGGACGGCCGCGAGCGCGCCGGTCGTCCCCGCCAGCACGTCTCCAGTGCCGCCGACGGTCATGCCGGGGTTCCCGGTCCGGTTGACGCGGACCGCGTCGCCGTCTGAAACCACGTCGTACGCGCCCTTCACGAGGAGCGTGTGGCCGAGGTCGGCGGCGAACTCGCGGACGAGGTCGCTCCGCGTCTCCCAGTCGGCGTCGGTCTCGCCGCCCATCTTCCGCAACTCTCCCTGATGGGGCGTACAGATGAGCGTCGCCTCGGTGTCGACCTCGGGGACGACCTGAAGCGCGTCGGCGTCGACGACGGCGGTCCCCTCGTAGGCGGCGAGGAACTCCCGGACCGCGGCGAGCGACTCGTCGGCGTCGCCGAGGCCGGGGCCGAAGACGACGGCGTCGCGGTCGGCGGCGAAATCGAGTAGGTCGGGGACGTGTTCGGGCGCGAGTCGGTCGCCCGAGAAGCCGCGGACGATGAGGTTCTCCGAGTAACCCTGCACCTCGCGGGCGACGGTCTCGGGGCAGGCGACGCGGGCGAGGTCCGCGCCGGCTCTGAGGGCCGACTGCGCGGCGAGCGCGGGCGCGCCGGTGTACGGACCGCCGCCGACGACGAGCACGTCGCCGTGGTCGCCCTTGTGGCTCTGGGCGTCGCGGTCGAGCGCGAGGAGGTCGCCGGGACCGGTGAACAACTCGGCGGCCTCGGGGATGCCGATGTCGGCGACGACGACCTCGCAGTCGAGGTCACCGAGACCGGGCTTGTCGTCGTGGAAGGTGACGACCCGGTCCGCATCGACAACGAGGCCCGCCGCGTCGCCCGTGTCGGCGTCGACGCCGGAGGGCACGTCCACCGCGAGGACGGTCGCGGACGACTCGTTGATGGCGCGCGCGGCCGTCGCCTCGGGTTCGCGGAGCGCGCCGGTGACGCCGGTGCCGAGCATCGCATCCACGACGAGGTCGGGGTCACCGAGGTCGACGGCGGCCGAGTCGGTGACGGTCCGGCGGTCGGCCTCGCCCGCGACGAGGGCGTCCCAGTTCTCGCGGGCGATGTCGGTCGAAATCGTCTCGGGGCGGCCGAGCAGGTGGACGGTCACGTCGTACGCCTTCAGGAACCGCGCGGCGACGAGCGCGTCGCCGCCGTTGTTGCCGCGGCCGGCGACGACTGCGACCGACGCGCCGGGGTCCGCGAGGTCGCGGCACGCCCGCGCGACGGCGTTCCCGCTCGACTCCATGAGCTGTTTCCGCGGCACGCCGAGCGCCTCGGCGTTCAGGTCGACCGCGGCCATGCGTCGACTCGTAATCATACGCCCCCGTTCGCCCGGCGGCGCGTTAACACATGTGGTCGCGGGTCGGATTCGCAACGTTTGACTCGGGGGCGACTGAGTTCGAGGTAGTGACTCGCCGCCTCTTCGGAACTCTCTGCGGACTCGTCTTCCTCGTCAACTTCGGCCGCGTCGCGTTCCCGCCGCTCGTCGAGACGCTCCAGACCCAGTTTTCTGTCGGCCCGGCGACCATCGGCGTCGTGACGAGCCTCGTCTGGCTCGGGACCGCCATCCCGCGCATTCCCGTCGGCTACCTCCTCACGCGCGTCTCGCGGTCGAAGGTCGTCCTCGGGTCGGGGACGCTCCTCGTCGTCGCCGCGGCGTTCACCGCGAGCGCGACGTCGGTGCTGACGCTCCAAATCGGCGCGTTCGGCCTCGGCCTCGCCTCGGGCGCGTACTTCGTCTCCGCGACCCCGCTCGTCGGCGAACTGTACCCCGAGCGCGTCGGCCGCATGGTCGGCATCCACGGCGCGGCCAGTCAGGTCGCCGCCGTCGTCGCCGCGCCCGTCGTCGTCTTCATCCTCGCGTCGTACTCGTGGCGCGAGACGTTCTGGGTGCTGGCGGCCGCCGGCGCGCTCGTGACGCTCCTGCTCTACGCCGTCTCCCGCGACGGGAGCGCGGGGGCCGGCACGGGCGCGGACCGCGACTTCTCCGCCGCGCTCGGCCACTGGAAGCTCATCCTCACGGGCATCCTCCTCATCGCGCCCGCGGGGTTCGTCTGGCAGGGCCTGTTCAACTTCCTCGTGTCGTACATGACGCAGGCGAAGGCGTTCGACGCCGCCACCGCGAGCACGATGCTCACTATCGTCTTCGCGGCCGGCGTCCCCGCGTTCTCGCTGTCGGGCCGCCTCGCGGACAACCTCCCGCACGTCCCGTACATCTTCGGCCTGCTCGTCGCTTTCATCGGCGCGCTCGTCGCCCTGACGTACGC
Organism: Haloferax sp. Atlit-48N; assembly: GCF_003383015.2. Classification (NCBI taxonomy): domain Archaea; kingdom Methanobacteriati; phylum Methanobacteriota; class Halobacteria; order Halobacteriales; family Haloferacaceae; genus Haloferax; species Haloferax sp. Atlit-48N. The sequence continues at coordinate 1,255,494 of NZ_CP137689.1, forward strand.
GCAGGGCTTCGTCGCCGTCGCGGCCGTCGTCGCGGTGCTCGGCTACGTCATCCACAGCCTGTTTCCCGCGCTGGACACGTTCATGCTCTCGTCGCTGCCGAGCGACGCCCGCGGGAGCGCCTACGCCGTCTTCAGCGGCGCGGCGCTCCTCTTGGAGGCCAACGGGAGCGGCGCGGTCGGCTTCCTGACCGAGGCGAACTACGCCTTCGAGGCGGTGTTTCGGACGCTCGCCGGGGGGCTCGCGGTGTTCGTCGCCGCGCTCGCCGTCCTCTACGCGGTGAACCGGCTCCCCGGTGTCGACCGGGCCGACCTATCGAGTGACTGATAGACGAAACGATTTACTTCCCCCCACCCGTGATGTCAGTTGTATGTCAGGGTCGCGGCCGACTGACGGGAGCGTCGATACGACCGGTGAGTCAGACCCCCGGGTTCACTGGCTCGACGACGACGAGACGGCGCAACTCCTCGGGAGCCTCTCCTGTGACACCGCCCGCGACCTGCTGTCGTGTCTGCAAGAGTCGCCCGCGACGGCGACCGAACTCGCGACGCGGGTCGACACCTCCGTCCAGAACACTCGCCACCATCTCGGGAACCTCATCGGCGCAGACCTCGTCCGCGTCGCCGACACCCGCTACTCAGAGAAGGGTCGCGAGATGAAAGTGTACGCCGCCGCCGCCCCGTTCGTCGTCTGTATCGGCGGCGACGGGGACGACCGCGAGGCCTTCGCTGAGGTCGTCTCCGCGTTCCTCGAATAGCTCGGTTCGCCTCGCGTCCCGTGCGCCGGGGGCTCGCTCTCGCGCGAACGTTCAAGTACGGGTCCGCGACCAGTCACCGACACCCCTATGGCCGTCGCAACTGGACCACAGAGCGTGACCTGGCAGGAGGTGTTCGGCCACCCGGAGGCGTACCCGGAGCAGGCCGACGGAATCGAAACCGCGATACAGACCGCCCGAGACGACGGGTTCGCCGTCGTTGAGGGCGCGTGCGGGACCGGCAAGACGATGCTCGCGCTCACCGCCGGCATCGACCTCGTCCGCGACCCCGACTCCGACTACGAGCGCGTCTTCGTCCTCACGAGCGTCAAGCAACAGCTCCGGCAGTTCGAGGCCGACCTCCGAACCATCAACGAGAACCTCCCGACCGACTGGAAGCCCGTCTCGGGGCTCACGCTCGTCGGCAAGTCCGACGTGTGTCCTTACAGCCGCGAGGGCTGCGGCGGCATCGACGACGCGACCGTCTACGACCGCTGTGAAGCCCTCCGCGACCGGACCCGCGGGCTCGTCGGCGACGGCGGCCGGACCAGCGCCGAGGCGCTCGCCAAAGACGCCCGCGAGCAACAGACCGGCCTCCTCGACACCGGCTCGACGGCCGCGGGCCCGGACTACCTCGAAACCGCGGGCGACCCGACGCCGTACCCGACGTCGATGCCGGAGTACGAGGACGTGGAGTACTGCCCCTTTTACGCGAACTTCCTCGCTGACCTCCCCGAGGACGGCGACCCAATCGAGGCCGTCCCCTTCGACTTCGACGACAAGGGACTCGTCGGGACCGAAGACCTCGTCTCGCTGGCCGCGGGCGCGGGGTCGTGTCCGCACTCCGTGATGGGCGCGCTGTTGCCCCACGTCGAGGTCGTCGTCGGCAACTACTACCACGCGTTCGACCCGACGACCGTCGGCACGTTCACCGGCGCGCTCGTCGACGACTCGACGTTCGTCATCTGCGACGAGGCCCACATGCTCGAACCCCGCGTCCGCGACCTCGTCTCCGTCGGCGTCGGCGACCGGACGCTCCGCGACGCCGAAAGCGAGTTCACGCGCGTCATCCAGCCCGTGAAGTTCGACGACGCCGGCAAGTCCACCGTCGACGCCGACCTCGTCCGCGGGGAGCTTCAGGAGGCCGACGTGACGCTCCGCGAACTGGAGGAGACCCGCGACTTCATCCGCGACCTCCGCGAGGAGCTCGACCGGCGCGTGACCGCCCATCTCGACCGCGAGTACGGCGGCTGGCGCGCCGACCCGACCGAACTCGACGACGAGGAGCTCCCGCTCCGCGACCCCGAGGAGCCCGGCGTCGACGAACTCACCGAGTGGGCCGAGGAAAGGGGCCACGACGAGGGAACGTGGGTCCGCGCCGAGGCGACCGGCTCGGCGGTCGCCCGCATCCTCGACTCGGTCGAAGAGGACGACAAGCGCCGGGCCGCCCCCGCGGCGGGGCGGGCGCTTTCGACGTGGGCCTACGCCGACCACGAGAAGCACTTCCGCGAAATCGAACTCGAACGGACGTGGGACGAGATGGAGCCGCCGGAGTCGTGGCGGCGCGCGTACAACGCCCGGCTGTCGGTCCACAACTGCGTCCCCGGCGAGGCCATCGCGGAGCGCCTCGGCGACTTCGGCGGCGGCGTCCTCATGAGCGCGACGCTCGAACCCATCGACGTGTTCCGGCGCGTGACCGGCCTCGACGCCCTCGCCGACGACGGCCGCCCGGTGGCCGAGCGGACGTTCGGCCTCGGCTTCCCCGAGTCGAACCGCGCGAGCTTCGCCGTCGACGTGCCGAAGTTCACCCACAGCAACCGCGGGCCGCCCGGCGAGGAAAACGAGACGCGACTGGCGTACACCGACGCCGCGGTCGAGGTGTGCGAGCGGTCGCCGGGCAACGTCCTCGTCGGGATGCCGAACTACGCCGAAGCCGAGTGGATGGCGGGCGCGCTCGAAGCCCGCGTCGATAAGCCCGTCCTCCTCGACGAGTCGTCCGACGACGGTGCGACGGAGCGACTCAAGCGCGACTTCTTCGGCGGCGAGGGGAAAGTGCTCGTGACGAGCCTCCGCGGCACGCTCACCGAGGGCGTCGATTACAGCGGCGACAAACTCTCGGCCGCGGTCGTCTGCGGCGTCCCGCTCATCAACACGTCGTCGCCGCGGACCCGCGCGGTGAAGACCGCCTACGACCGCGAGTTCGGAGACGGCTTCGAGACGGCCTTGACCGTTCCCGCGGTCAGAAAGGCGCGACAGGCCATCGGGCGCGTCATCCGCGGCACCGACGAGGTCGGCGTCCGCGTCTTCGTCGACGCTCGGTACGCCCGCGACTCGTGGAACGGCGTCCGCGACTACCTACCGGCACAGGAGCGCGAGGAGTTCAGACCCGTCAGCCCGGACATGCTCGGCTTCGGCCTCGACCAGTTCTGGTCGTCGGTCGAGTAGTCGCGGCCGGGGTCGCGCCGCGGCGGCGAGCGGACAGTCGTCAGGAGAGCGTCAGCGTTCGTCGTCCCACGCGTCCCGGCAGTCGTCGTCGCAGAAGTGCCGCGCCTGCACAGCGTCGTCTTCGACCCACGTAACGACGTGATGCGTCGGGTTGTTCGCAATCGGCTCCCCGCACGTCGCGCAGGTCGGGGCGTCTTCCGGGTCTACGTTCGCTTCCAAATCGGACGTGGGATCGACCATTGACACCCAGATGGCGGTTCCGGGCACTTCAACCCGTCTCCGCCGGCAGAAGTCGCCCGACGGCGCGCCAGACAGCGCGCCCGACGCAACGAAACTGTGGAATCCACACCTGCGCGTCGGTGTGCACGGCTATGTATCACTCCGTACTCCCACTTGGTGCAACGTTTTGTAACCCCCCGGTATTGTCAATGCCTACCACACTTAGTGAAGGTTATGTAATCACGGTCGCGTTTGTGTACGTGACGGCGAATGTCCGAACTGCCCGCATCTCAGAACTCGGTTGCAGGGACCGCTGACCGCGCCGGCGCGGATACCACCGGAGACCGCTTCCTCCATAGTGTCGTCGTCTCCTATCGAGGGAGCCCGGACCAGGTCACCGTCTACCCCCGACGCGATAGCTGCTGCGACCGGATGGAGGCGTGGTTGACCGCCGACGCCGACGCGTTCGTCTCGCTCGACGAGATGTGCTGAGTCGTCGACGCCGACGCGGTCGATGCGCCGCCGACGAGCGTTTCCGCCGCCGCTCGCCCCCCTTCGACGCCGCGTCGGCTCAGTCGACGAACTCGGCGTCGGACAGCGTTTTCTGTACCGCTTCTTCGCCCACAGCCGCCGCCAGCGCCTCGAAGCCGGCGCGCTCGGCGCGGTCGCGGGCGTTCGCCACCAGCCGCGAGACGATGAACTCCGGCGTGGACTTGCCGACCGTCCCGAACCGCGGCTGGTAGTCCACGCGCAGTTCCAACTCGTCGGTCAGCCCCTCGGCGAAGATGCCGTCGATGCGCGCCTCCGGCGGCAGCGGGCTCAGTTCGTCCGCGAGGTGCGTGACGTAGACGCCGAAGGCGTCGCGCTCGACGGTGAGGTTCACGAGGCCGTTGAGCAGGTCGGCCGCGCGCCCCGGCTCGGTGATGGCCTCGAACTCGTCGACGAGCATCAGCGTCCGCCCGTCGCCCGACAGCGGCGGGACGATGGACTTGAGCGTCGATTCGAGCACGCCCGCGTTGAAGCTCGCGTGCCGGCGGTGGAACACGACCGAGTCGAACCGGCCGACGACCGCCGACTCCGCGGGGACGGGAAGCCCCATCGACGCGAGGATGGCGACCTGCGAGAGCGTCTCCAAGAGCGTCGTCTTCCCGCCGCTGTTGGCCCCCGTGAGGACCGACACGCGGTCACCGACCGGCGGCGTCGGCCCCGACGCGCACGCGAGTTCGTGGTCACCGACGGCGTAGGAGACCGGCTGTGGGTCGTCGATAAAGAGGCTGCGCGCGCCGCAGACCGCCAGCCCCGTCTCGGCGATGTCCGGCGGCGTCAGGTCGTACTCGTCCGCGAACCGCGCGAGCGACAGCGACAGCGCGACCTCGTCGACGGCCTCGACCGCGAGGTCCACGTCGTCGCGGGCGGCCCAGATGCGGTCGCGTAGCTCCTCCGCGACGGTCTCCTCGCGGGCGGCGGCGTCGGCTTCGAGGTCCTCGACGAGCGCCCGGAGCGACGCGCTCACGAAGTCGGTCGCGTCGCGGGCGTCCTCGGCGGCGACCGCCTCGACCTCGCCGCGCGAGAGGTCGGTCTCTTGGGCGACGTACTGGACGAACGCGGCGCGGAAGTCGTCCAGCGAGCGGACGCCCCGCGACTGGACGGTTTCGAGCACGTCGAACGAGCCGGATTGGAGTTCCTTCGCGGTGTCGAGTCTGCTCCGCAGGCTGTCGAGGCGGTCGTCGGCACCCGCGGCGACCGAGCCGTCGTTGTCGACGTAGCCGAGCGCCCCGAGCGCATCGCGGAGGGCGTCGGGGTCGGCTTCCGCCAGCGCGTCGAACGGCTCGCCGCGAAGTCCGGCCTCGCGGAGTTCGAGCGCCGCGCGAACGGCGGCGCGCTCGGTCTCGCCGGCCTCGTCGTAGTCGCGGAACGCCGCCTCGATGGCGTCGCGGGCGTCGTCGTCGAGGTCGGCCCACGCCTCCCGCGCCGCGAGGATGCGATCGAGGCGGTCGCGCCGGGCCTCGACGGTCGGCAGCGGCGTCAACACGCGGATGCGGTCGGCGGCGTGTTCGGTCAGCGCGCGGTCGCTCGCCAGCGACAGCAGGTCGTCGTACACGTTGCGGGCGTCGCGGGTCGCCAGCGCGTCGATGCCGGCCTGCCCGTCGGCGCGGCGGAGGATGCGAACCGCCCGCCCGCGGGTGACGCCGGCGTCGACGAGCGCCCGCACGTCGGCCGACTCGATGGCGGCGACCGCCCCCTCCCTGCCGAGCGCCGATTCCAGTCGGTCCGAGGTCTTCGGGCCGACGCCCCAGTAGTCTTCGAGTCGCATACCGGGGGCGTCTCACCGGGCGCTCTTAGGTCCACCCGTCGGGCGGTGCCGCCGCTGTTCGAGGAGCGGGCCGCGAAGAAAACTCAGTACGAGGGGGCGCGCTGGTCGGTGTCCGTGCTGGCCGTCTCGTCGGACCGGAGCAGGTGTCGGCCGGGCACCGCCTCCGCGTCGCGGTCGAGGTCGCGGGCCGCGCAGACCGCGAGGGTGGTCGTGAGCGTGCGGACGGCGCGCTCGTGGTCGGCGCGGCAGTCCCGGAGGGCCATCGGGCCGATTCCCAGTCGGTTGTACGGTTCGAGGTCGGCGCTCGTGAGTATCCCGCCGTCGCGGTAGTCCGTGGCGATTTCCACGAGCAGCGAGTGGACGTGGATGAGCTCGTTTTTCTTCATTGGTTGCACGTATGTGCTCATCGGGGGTAAATGACGCGGTGAAGCGTTTTTTCGGTCTTGTATCTGCCTCGGCTAGAAATGAATGTATCTGTCGGAGACACGAACGAAACACCCGCGGCTCGTCGGTCGATTCCGCGGAAAGGGAGTTGGGGTTTGGGCAGGGACACGTCCCCTGGGCGGAGAGAGGGGGTGGGTTGTCGATTCCGCCGTGGGGGCGTGCGGGCACGACGAGTGACCCGGGCAGGTCACTGTGGCCATATAGTCGATTGGAACGGTTAGTAGTAATTCACGACCCTACGTGGTTAGGTTCGATTCGAGCCGACCGAGAAACGCACAAGTCGGTGGGGGTTAGAGTCGGGGTATGCACGCACGACGGGACGCCGGTCCGCGGGGGGGTCGAGAGGGATGACAGACGGCTCTCCGCGGTCGGTCGACGAGCCGTCGGCGGCCGAGCGCGAACTGCGCCAGCGGCTCGACATCCTCGCGACGTTCAACGAAGTGATTGCGGACGTGAACGAGACCATCGTCGACGCCGCCGAGCGGGCGGACATCGAACGGCAGGTCTGCGAGCGACTCGTTCAGACCGACGAACTCCGGTTCGCGTGGGTCGGCGTCGTCGACGAGACGACCGGCGACGTGGAGCCGACCGCGTGGGCCGGCGACGAGGACGGCTACCTCGACGAGATAGACGTGTCGGTGGCGGCGGACCGGCCCGAGGGTAACGGTCCCGTCGGCCGCGCGGTCCGGTCGAACGCGGTGCAGGCGACCCACAGCATCCCCGACGACCCGGCGTTCGGCCCGTTCCGAGAGCCGGCGCTCGAACGCGGCTACGGCTCGGCGGCGTCGGTGCCGCTCGTCTACGACGGCGCCCGCTACGGCGTGCTCACGATGTACGCCGAACACGAGCGGGCGTTCACCGCGGAGCTCGACGAGCCGATTTCGAACCTCGGCCACGCCGTCGCCCACGGCATCGACACCCACGTCCGGCGGGAGCGCGAGCGCGAACTCGAACGCCGCGAGCAGGCGTTTTCGCGCATCGTCGAGAACATCGAGGAGTACGCGCTGTTCCGCCTCGACGCCGCGGGGCGCGTCGAGAGCTGGAACCGCGGCGCGGCGGCCATCAAGGGCTACGACGCCGACGAGATACTCGGGAAACACATCGAGACGTTCTACACCGACGAAGACGCCGAAGACGGCCTTCCCGAGCGCCTTCTCGACCGAGCGCGGACCGAGGGCCGGGCGGAAAACGAGGGGTGGCGCGTCCGGGCCGACGGCACCCGCTTTTGGGCGTCCGTCACCATCACCGCCCTGACCGACGACGCCGGCGAGGTCATCGGTTTCGCCAAGGTAACGCACGATATGACCGAGCGGAAGCGCCGCGAGCAACAGCTCGACGCGGTGTTCAACAGCACCGTCCAGTACATCGGACTGGTCGAGCCAGACGGCACGGTGCTCCGGGTGAACGACGCCGCGCTCGACCTCGTCGACGCCGACCGCGACGACCTGGTGGGGACGCGGGCGTGGGAGACGCCGTGGTGGCGCGGCGACGACGAGCGCGTCGCCGACCTCCGGGCCGCCCTCGACCGCGCGGCGGACGGGGAGTTCGTCCGCTACGAGGTCGAAATCGACCGCGAGAACACCGACCGACTGGTCGTCGTCGACTTCTCTGTCACGCCGGTCACCGACGACGAGGGCGAGGTGTCGTTTCTGGTCCTCGAAGGCCACGACATCACCGCCCGCAAGGAGCGGGAGCGGGAGCTGCGACGCGAACAGGAGCGACTGGAGTTCGTCAACCGCATCATCCGCCACAACCTCCTCAACGGCTTGAACGTGGTCGGCGCGCGGGCGGACATCGTCGAGGAGTTCGTGGACGACGCGGGGCTGACCCACCTCGACACGATACAGGGGCGCGTCCGCGAGATGACCGAACTCGTCGGGACGATGCGGACGTTCATGAAAGTCATCGTCGAACGCGAGTCCCACGAGTTCCGCCCGCGCCGAATCGACGAGGCGGTCGGCCACGGCGTGGAGTCGCTCCGGCGGGAGTCCGACGCCGCGAGCGTCGCCGTCGGGCGACTGCCGGAGATCTCGGTCGTCGCCGACGACCTGCTGGACGAGGTCGTCGAGCACCTGCTGAAAAACGCCGTCCAGCACAACGACAAGCCGGACCCCGCGGTCGAAGTCGAGGTGGCCGCCGGCGACGACGCGGTCGAACTCCGCGTCTCCGACAACGGGCCGGGCGTCCCCGACGAGGAGAAACACCGCATCGTCGACCAGCGCATCGAGGACCTGTCGAACCCGGGCAACGGCTTCGGGCTGTTTCTGGTCCGCGAAATCGTCGAGAGCTACGGCGGCACGGTCGAAATCGAGGACAACGACCGCGGCGGAGCCACGTTCGTCGTCACGCTCCCGCGGGCGTGAGTTCGCCCCCGAACAGGACCGCTTCAGTCGGGGAGTAATCCGACGGCGAAGACCGCCGACTCGGGTCGCCGTACCGCCTAAATTCCACCTGTTTCGATGGGCAGATATATTACCGTCCGCCGTTACTGTGTGTTCGATACGATGGTCACCGAACGCTCGGCGCGCGAGAGCCCCGACCAGCGGGCCGCCGAGCAGGTCGTCCTCGTCGTCGACGACGACGAGGACCTCGCAGACACCTGCCGGTACTGGCTCGACGGCGAGCGGTTCGCCGTCGAGACAGCCTACGGCGGAGCGGAAGCGCTCTGCCGACTCGACGAGACGGTCGACGTGGTCCTCCTCGACCGCCGGATGCCGAACGTCACGGGCGACGACGTGCTCGAAGAGATTCGCGAGCGCGGCCTCGACTGCCGCGTGGCGATGATGACCGCGGTCGAGCCGGACACCGATATCGTCGAGATGCCGTTCGACGCCTACCTCGTCAAGCCCGTCTCGGAGTCGGAGGTCAAAGAGACGGTCGAAGAGCTGCTCGTTCGGTCGGGGTTCGAGTCCGGGGTCCGCGAGTACTTCGCGCTCGAATCCACCGAGGCGGCGCTCGACAGCCGCGACGTAGAGGAGCTTCGCGAGCCGGAGGCGCTTTCGGACCTCCGCAGTCGCTTGGAGGCGGTGCGGGCCGAACACGAGGCGGCGATTCGAAACCGCGAGGCGCAGCTCGACCGCCTGAACCGAACGAACGAACTGCTCCGCGACGTCGACCGGGCGCTCATCGACGCGCGGACCCGCGACGAAATCGAACAGACCGTCTGCGACGTGGTCGCGGACGCGCACGAGGCCGCCGTCGTCCTCAGGCGCACCGCCGCCGGCACGCTGCGGTGTACCGCGGCGGCGGGCCACGGTCTCGACCCCGCGGGCGTCGACCTCGACTTCGTCGACGAGGCGTTCGGCGTCGACGGGGCGGTCGAAGACGGCTTCGTCTTCGAGGATATCTCCGAGGCGCACCGCGCGGCCGTACTCGGCGACGACGCCGACGACCTCGACGCGGTCTCGGCGCTCTGTGTTTCCATCGACTACCGCGAGACGATGTACGGCGCGCTCGTCGTCTACGACGAGACCGACGGCTTCGACGACGAGTCCGCGGGGCTGTTTTCCGACCTCGGGGCGACCGTCGGCAACGGCATCAACGCGACCCAGAGCAAGCGGCTTCTCAACGGCGACAGCGTCGTCGAACTGGAGTTTCAGGTCGGCCGCGACGCCGGCGTGCTCGCCCGCCTCTCGGCGGCGCTCGACTGCCAACTCTCGCTCGACGGCGTGACCCGCCTTGACGACGGTCTCGCTTGCTTCGTCAGCGTCGCGGGCGCGTCGAGCAGCGACGCGGTCGCGGCCGCGGTCGACGCCGACGGCGTCTCGCAGGCCCGCGTCGTCTCCGAGGGCGACGGGGAGTCCGTCGTCGAACTCCGCACCGACGCCGAGGCGGCGCTTTCGACCGCCATCGACCACGGCGCGAGCGTGGAGCAACTGACGCTCTCGGAAGGGACCGGCAGTCTCGCGCTCCGCGTCGCGGCCGACGCCGACCACGGCGCGCTCGTGGAGGCGGTGGCGACGGCCGCACCGGGCGTCTCAGTCGTCGCGAAGCGCGAGGTCGAGCGGTCCGTCCAGTCGCCCGACTCCTTCCGGCGGGCGCTCGACTCGAAGCTGACCGACCGGCAGCGGACGGTCCTCGAAACGTCGCTCGTCTCCGGCTACTTCGAGTGGCCCCGGGGGAGCACGGCCGAGGAGGTCGCCGACTCGCTCGGTATCTCGCCGCCCACGCTCCACGAGCACCTCCGGACGGCGGAGCGAAAGCTCATCGAGACGTATTTCGACGAGCTGAATCCAGCGCCGGCGGACGACTGAGGCGGGCGGGAGCGAGCGACCGAGGAGAGTTAGTCGAGTGTTGCTTCGGGCGTGTCGTCGATGAGTCGAGCGGCGGCGTCGAACACGTCGCCTTTGGTGACGGGTTTCGTGAGCACGTCGTCGACCGGGAGGGCGGTTAGCTCGTCGTCGGGCGTGGCGCTGAGCATGACGACGCCGAACGACGCCGGGTCGGCTCGGCGGCGGAGTTCTTCGAGGACGGACTCGCCGGAGAGACCGGGGAGGTTGCGGTCGAGAAAGACGAGGTCGACGTCGTCGTCGAACGACTGGAGCGCCTCGCGCCCGGTGTAGGCGACCCGGACGCGGTAGCGTCGTTCGAGCCACAGCGCGAGGCTGTCGGCGAGGGCGGCCTCGTCGTCGACGAGGAGGACGGTCGGCGCGTCGTGAGTGTGAGTCTGTGTCATGGCTCGGACCGTGGCTACGGTGTCTCGGAGGCGGTCGTGCGGACTCGGAGGCGGCCGGTCAAGAGCGGTCGTCGAGCGGCGCGGGTGTCGCTCACGCGTCGTTCATGCGCTGCGACTGCGTGTTGCCACAGCGCGTACAGCGCGTGACGCGGTACGGCTCGCGGGAGAACTGACGGTTCTCGCGCTTCCGACTCTCCGTCTTGATTTCGATGGAGACGTCGTGCGACGTCCGCGACTCACACGACGGGCACTCTTCGACGAACTCGTTGTTTCGGGGACTGCTTTTACTCTTCGACATACGGTGGTCGTGGCAGTAGCTATGGACCCTATGCCGTTGAATACGGAACCTAATCGATTTGGGACGCGGACCAATCGAGGGGCGGCGGCCGCTCGTCGGCCGAGAAGACCTACTCCGCGGGGACGATTTTCTCGTCGTACTTGTCGCGGAACTCCTGGATGAGCGTGCCCATCTGGGCGTACCAGTCGTTGAGCATCCGCTGCATATCGTCCGCGACCTCGTTGGGGTCGGTCGGGTGGTAGACGTGGTAGTAGCCGCCGTGTTCGTAGTTCACCTGTTGTTTCTGGATGAGGCCCGCCTGCAACAGGCGCTGGATGGAGCGGTAGGCGGTCGAACGCTCCCGTTCGACCGCTTCGGCGACCTCGTCGACGGTCAGGCGGTCGTCGGTCTCGACGAGCACCTCGAAACACCGTCGGTCGAGTTGCTTCAGTCCGTGGAGACATTCGAGGAGTCCCTCACACTCCATGTCCGATTGCAGGTATTCGACCATCGAGCTAGCCATTGTCGGTTCGGGCTACGTGGTCAGCCCTGAAAAGGGTTTGTATAGTTTGCACAACACCGAGTGGGAGACGGCGACCCGGTGTGGCGGATTCGCGTTCGATGCGAGTGCGGTTCGCGTTCGAGTCGGTGCGGTCAGTCGGCGGTCGAACTCCCGGCAGTCGAGGGCGCGCGCATGGACTTGACGGCGCTGTAAAGCACCGCGCCGGAGACCATGAGCGCCGACCCGAGGATGAGCGCGAGGCTGACGTAGTCGAGGACGCCCACGCCGAGATAGTTCCCGGCCTGTCGCACGGCGACAGCGAGCGCGCCGAGAAGCAGCATCAGGCCGAAGTAAATCTTGATTTCGTCCTCGTCGACGATGGAGGTCGCCGCGGAGCCGACGCGCGCGCCGAGCGCGGAGCCGGCGAGCAGCGGCGCGACGATAGAGAGGTCGACGCCGCCGGACTGCGCGTAGAGGAACGAGCCGATGCCGCCCGAGAACATGATTTCGAACAGGTCGGTCCCGACCGCGATGGGTACGGGGACGCCGATGAGGTAGAACAGGGCGGGCATCCGGATGAAGCCGCCGCCGACGCCGAGGAACCCCGAGAGGAGCCCCGTGGCGAACGCGACGAGCAGAATCATCCACAGCGAGACCTGCACGCCGCCGCGGAGCGTTATCATCGGCGGCAGCGAGTAGCTCTGAATCTTCTTCGCCAGCTCGGGGATATCGTCGGCGTCGACGTCGGCGTCGCCGTCTACGTCGTGGCTGACGCCGCCGCCGTCGCCGCCTTTCAGCGCCTCGTAGGTGACGAACAGCCCGATACCGCCGAGGAGCAGCACGTACGTGACGCTGATGATGTTGCCGGCGAGTCCGAGTTCTTCGAGGTAGAGGACGATTTCCTTCCCGACTTCGAGGCCGACCGTGGTCCCGATAATCATCGAGATACCGAGTTTGTAGTCGACTTGCCCGAGGTCGCGGTGTTTCAGCGTCGCGATGACGGAGGTCCCGAAGACGAACGCGAGCCCGGAGCCGACGGCCACGCGCGAGGGATAGCCCATGACGAGCAGCGCGGGCGTCACGAGGAACGACCCGCCCATGCCGAAGAAGCCGAACAGGACGCCGATGAGGACGCCGAACGCGACGAAAAGCGCCAGCAGCCCGGCCGACATGCCGAATAGCTCCAGCACGCTCACTCACCACCGATTGCTTTCCGCACGGTCGGGCCGAGCGCCGCGGTCAGCGCGCCGTAGCCGACGTACAGCACCATCGCCTCGACGAGGACGACGCCGACGAGCGCGGCGGCCTGCGCGTTCCCGCCCAGCGTCTCGATTCCGAACATCTTACCAGCACCCCTCGGGGCGCCCGGAGTGTATTGCACGCATCATACTTTCTTGTACATGGCTGGCTAACCGGAGTGAGGATATAACGCTTTTGGGAATACTATACAAGACCATATCGTTATCGCATACGTATAAGTTACAGGATGAACACACAGATACCGCTCAGCCGAGTCTTATTTTGTATCAGGAGACGTTACGAACATATTTGTCTGCTATCTATGACAAAATAGTTATCTTCTTATTGTGCAATACTATCTTCTCGGATGTCGAATCGGAGATATCATACCCGAGAGACGCTCACAGCGTTGTTATCGGGGGCTACGGCGAGCGTCGAACGGTCCGCGGCTGGCGACGACAGACGCCAACCGCTCGACGGCGCGCGCGAGTCGAGTCGTCGCCCGGGACAGCGGTTCACCGATGGGGGCGTCGGGTGCTTCGTCGCCGTCGCTCCGCGGTCGAGAGGTGAAAGCAGGAAACGAGCGAAATCCGATTCGGCGGGGGCGGCTCAGTCGGCGGCCGTGCCGGTCGCCGCGCTGTCGGCGCGGCGAGCGCGCCAGAGCCCCTGGAGGTACGCGCCGACGAACATCCCGCCGATGGCGATGAGGATTGGGTAGTTGCCGACGCCGAGGCTGGCGTAGGCCGCGCCGGGGCAGATGCCCGAGATGCCCCAGCCGGCTCCGAAGACGACCCCGCCGACGACGACGTTCTTGTCGAACGACTTCAGCCGGCGGCCGTAGTCGCGTCCGGTGAGGGGCGCGCGGTCACCGAACGCCTCGGCGAGCGCGAAGACGGTCCCGGTGACGACGGCGGCCCCGCCCATCACGAAGACGAGGCCGAAGTCGTCGAACTGGAGGAAGTCGAGGACGACCTCCGGGCGGGCCATGTTGCTGACGGCGAGGCCGAACCCGAATATCAGGCCGCCCGCGACGACGACCAACATGAACCCGAGTCCGCGTTCGTCGTCGCTCACGGCGACACCCCCAGCGCGCTCAGGAGCTGTGCGACCCCGATGGCGACGAGCATGAAGGTGGCGACGTTGACGAGCGAGGTCCGCGAGCGCGAGCCGACGCCGCAGACCCCGTGGCCGGACGTACACCCCTTCCCGATGCGGGTGCCGACGCCGACGAGCACGCCGCCGACGGCGAAGCGCCACGGCTGCACGTCGGAGACCCACCAGCCGTCACCGAACAGGACGGTGTAGAGCGCGGCCCCGGCGACGATGCTCAGGGTGAACACGACCCGCCAGTCCCGCGAGGCGACGTACTTCGCCTTGTTGAACCGCGGGAGGTCGGAGACGTACGACAGCGTCGATTCGAGGAAGGTGCTCGCGCCGGCGATGACGCCCGTCCCGAGGTAGATGACGGCGGTCCCGAGTCCGATGAGGAGGCCGCCGAGCGCGTAGTGCGCGATGCCGTTCGGGAAGAGCCCGTCGACGAGGAGCGGCGTCAGACCCGACATTTAGTTCGTCAGGGCTTCGTTGCTGGCCGCGCAGTTGTTCGGCCCGAGTTCGAGCTCGAAGGCCCGGTCGTCGTCCGACTCCTGCACGCCGAGGTTCGTCTCGATGATGTCGACGTAGTTGGCCGGCCGCGGCGGCATATCCGAGAGGATGAACTCCACGAACTCGTCTTTGGGCATCGACAGTGCATTCATCGTCTCCTTCAGTTCCCCGAGCGTGGCGGTGTAGCTGCCGTCGTCGGCCGGGATTGCCGCGTCGCTGAAGTGCGCGGAGGCGACGATGGCGTCGTCGTCGTGCGAGAGGACGCGCTCCTGAAGCGAGTCGTAGAGCATCCCGGCCGCGTCGGGCGCGCCCTCGTCGCCGTCTTCGAGGTCGGGGCGGGCGACCGACTCGATGAACAGGCCGTCGCCCGTGAACAGCACGTTGTCGACCGCGTAGGTCGTCATGCCGGTCGTGTGGCCGGGCGTGTGGATGGCCTCGATGTCGGTGTCGCCGACGGTGCGCGTCTCGCCGTCCGCGATGGTCTCGTAGGGCGTGTCGTAGTCGACGCCGCGGGCTTCGGCGGCCTCGGGGATGACGCCCGTGACGCCGTGGTCTTCGACCAGCGTGCGGACCCCGCTGATGTGGTCGGCGTGGATGTGCGTGTCGATGGCGTACGTCAGCTCCGCGCCGAGCGCCTTCGCGTCGGCGACGTACTCGTCGGCGAAGTAGCGAAGCGGGTCGACGACGGCGGCCTCGTCGCCGTCGACGACGAGGTACGCCAGACAGCCGCTGGAGGGGCGCTGGTACTGCGCGACGAGCGCGTCGCCGTCGGTCTCCAGTTCGGTGTACTCGTAGATGCTCGCCCAGCCGTTCATGCCGCGTTCGAGCGCCACGGCGTCGTAGCCCTCCTGAATGAGCAGTCCGGCGACGTACTCCGAGGAGTGGCCCTTCGCACAGAGGACGACGAACTCCTCGTCTTCGGGCAGCTCTTCGAACAGCGACTCGTCGAGCTCCTCGTCGAGGAACTCGAAGTAGGGGATGTTGACGTGCGAAACGTTCTCGCCGTCGATGCGCCAGTCCTCGTGTTCCGACGGCACGCGGTTGTCGAGGATGGTCAGCGCCTCGCCCTCGTCGATGCGGGCTTTCAGCGCCTCGGGTTCGATGACTGGCACGTCGACGTCGAGTTCCGGCAGGTCTGGAACGGTCATGTATGCATCACCCACTATCGGGTGGTTCGACTTAAGCTTTCGGATGGTAGTTTGTATTTCGTGCAATATTCATCTCGTGGAGACTGGCCGGGACTAGTGCGATTTCGCACCTACGGGAGCACACAATGGCTCTACTACCCAAGAAACGCCGGTTTCAACGCCTATCGACGATTCCGATAAGGTATTGTGGTGTCTCCCCAAGAACCGACACACTTTTACGAAGCACCCTTATATTGTGGAATACACCCAACATAGGTGACCTCGAAAATGAGTACATACGAACCCACCGAGACCCTCGACGTGAAAGGACTGTCCTGCCCGATGCCCGTCGTCAAGACCCGCGGCGCGGTCGACGACCTCGAAAGCGGCGAGATTCTGCAGGTCGTCGCGACCGACTCCGGCAGTATGAGCGACCTGAAGGGCTGGGCCGACGCCACCGACGGCGTCGCCATGCTCGAACAGGAAGAGGCCGAGGAAGACGGCGACGCGGTCTTCCGCCACTTCATCCAGAAGGAATGAGCTCGGACGCCGACGCGCCCGTCGACGCGGGAGCCGCCTCCGTCGAAGACCTCCGAGCGCGGGTCCAAGCCCTGCAAGAAGAGGTCTCCGACCTCCGGGAGGCGACCGACGACGACGGCCAGAAGTCGATGACCATCATCGCGACCAAAGGCACCCTCGACATGGCGTACCCGCCGCTCATCCTCGCCAGCACGGCGGCCGCCTTCGGCTGGGATGTCGTGGTCTTCCACACGTTCTGGGGACTCGACATCCTCCACGAGGAGAAGTCGAAGAACCTGAAGCTCAGCGCGGTCGGCAACCCGAGCATGCCGATGCCGAACGCCGTCGCCGCGTTGCCGTTCATGGACAACGTCGCCACGAGCATGATGGAAAAGAAAATCAAGGAAAACGGGACCGCGACCGTCGAGGAACTCATCGAAACCTCCCTCGACATGGGCGTGGACCTCCAGGCCTGCCAGATGACCATCGAGCTGATGGGCTACGACGAAGCCGAGTTCTACGACGGCGTCACCACCGGCGTCGGCGCGGCGACGGCCCTCCAGCACATGGCCGACGCCGACGTGCAACTCATGATTTAGGCCGGCCGTCGTCTCCACCAGCCATCCACTCACCCACCCTACCCTACTCCACCCCCACAACCCCCGCGGTTCCCTTTTCACCGTTTTTCAGACCACAGAGAGCTACGGCCGTTCGCCGTCGCGCGATTGAGACCGAGAAAATCAGAGTCCTCCGAACGCGTCTCCCCCGTCTCAGACGTTCCAGCCGTCGCCAAACGACTCGAACCGGTCGAGGTCGTGGCCGAACAGCACGTCGCCGCCGGTCCGGCGTTCGAGTTCCTTCACCGTCTGGAGGCTCTCGAACCAGTCGCGCTCGCTCCAGAGCAGGCCGGGGCCGAGCGGCACCTCGTCCGTGTAGTTGCCCTCGACGTAACACTCGTCGCCCGCGACGAGCACGTCGCCGTCGGGCGTTTCGATGTGCGCGCCCAGCACGCCGGGGGTGTGACCCGGCAGGTGAACGAGTCGGAAGCCGTCGAACAGCGTGTGTTCGTCGCCGTGGACGACGTGCCAGTTCAGGTCGTGGTCGAAGTCCGAGGCGAGGTACGCGATGGAGCCCTCTGTCGTCTTCGCCGAGTAGTAGGCGAACTTCAGTTCCTCCTCGTGGACGTATATCGGCACGTCTGTGCCCGCGAACTCGACGAGGCCGCCCGCGTGGTCGAGGTGCAGGTGGCTCATCACCACCGCGTCGATGTCGGCGGGGTCGTAGCCGACCGCGCCGAGGTCGCCTTCGAGCGTGTGTTCCGCGGCGTCGACGTGCGAAAATGCCTCGTACAGCGGTTCGGGCCAGTAGCCGTCGCCGGCTGCCGGGTTCGAGCCGGTGTCCCACAGCACCGTCCGGTCGGGGCCGTCGACGACGGCGTTCCAGACGACGAACTCGCTCATCTCGTGGTCGGGGTTCGGATTCGACGCGCTCCCCATGGAGTAGCCGTCGAGGACGTAGCCGGTGTCGGCGTGGACGCGGCCGCGGTCGACCAGGTGGACGCTGATATCACCCATATTCCGGGGTTAGGACGGAGCCGGCATAACCGTTCAGGCAGTCAATATATGTTCGTCGGGCACTAGAGATACGCGTCGTTCCGGCCCGCGCCGTGTCGGCCCGCGCGGCGAACGTGGTCGACGAGCGACGGTGAAAACCCGGAGCGAACGGTCGCTACGCTACTGACCGGGGCCGACTTCCTCGAACGGTTGGACGATGACGAAGCCGCCCTCATCCGCGAATTCGAGCTGGTAGGACTCGCCCGACGAGCGGCCGAGCAGCCCCTTGATGTCGATGTCGCGGTTCGACGAGGGCGAGACGTTTCCGCTCCACGCGACGGTCGCGTTGGGGTCGGTCTTGACCGGCGTCGGGACGACGATTGGCTCGCCGTGGGTCGTGATGGCGACGTGGCCGGGGCCTTCGAGGAAGACGTTGAACAGGCCGCCCGAGGAGGTGCCGGCGACGCTCGTCAGCATCTTGATGTCCCAGTTCACGCTCGACTCGAACGCGAGCACGTCGTTGCCGTTGACGCTCAGCTCCTCGCCCGCGTCGAGTTCGAGAATCTGGACCTCCTTGGCCTGGTCTGCGAGATAGAGGTGGCCGGTTCCGGTCGCCTGCATCATGACGTCGCCCTCGCCCGTGGCCTTCTTCTTGAGCATCCCTTTTAGGCCGCCGGCGGACTTGCGCTCGAAGGAGATGTCGCCGGTGTAGCCGACCATCGACCCGGCTTTCGCCATGACGTTCCCGTCGAGGGCCACGTCGAGGAGCTTCGAGTTTTCGAGTTCGAAGGAGTCGCCGCCTTCGGACGGTGCGTGCGCGCTGACGAATTCGTCTAAGTCCATTGAGTCACCGAGTCGCGGCCGAAAGCGACTCTACCGGAGAGGCGACTGTCAGGGATATAGTTCTGTTTGCCGCGAAAAATCGGCCCGAACGGTCGACGTGGTCAGTCAGTCCCGACGGCTTCGGTGGCCGGGGGTCCAGTCGGCGTCGAGCGCCTCGTGGGTGAAGGGGACGGCGTCCTCGCCGGCGTAGGTGGCGACCAACTGGCCGTCGCCTTCGAGGTAGTACTTGTAGGTCGTCAGCCCTTCGAGACCGACCGGGCCGCGGGCGTGAATCTTGCCCGTCGAGATGCCCACCTCGGCGCCGAGGCCGTAGCGGTAGCCGTCGGCGAAGCGGGTCGAGGCGTTGTGGAAGACGCTGGCGGCGTCGACGCCGGTCATGAACGTCTCCGCACGCTCGGCGTCGTCGGTGACGATGGACTCGGTGTGTTTCGAGCCGTGGGCGTTGATGTGGTCGACCGCGTCGTACAGGTCCGAGACGACCTTGACGGAGAGTTCGAGGTCGCCGTACTCGGTGTCCCAGTCGTCGTCGGTCGCGGGGTCGATATCGACGTGTTCGCGGGTCGCCTCGTCGCCGCGGAGGACGACGCCCTCGTCGCGGTAGCGCTCGACGACCGTCGGCAGGAAGTCGGCGGCGACCGACTCGTCGACGAGGAGCGTCTCGACGGCGTTGCAGACCGCGGGGTACTGCACCTTCGCGTCGAGCGCGATGTCCGCGGCCATGTCGAGGTCGGCCGCCTCGTCGACGTAGACGTGACAGATACCCTCGGTGTGGCCGAGGACGGGAATCTGGGTGTTGTCCTGGATGTAGCTGACGAATTCCGAGGAGCCGCGGGGCATCACGAGGTCGACCATGTCGTCGAGTTCGAGCAGGCGGTCGACCTCCTCGTGGGCTTCGATGAGCGTCGCCCAGCCGTCGGGCAGCTCCTCGGTGGCGGACAGAATCGTCTCGTACAGCACGCGGTTCGACTCGCTGGCCTCGCTGCCGCCCTTGAGGATGACGGCGTTACCGGACTTCAGCGCCAGCGCGGCGATTTGGACCAGCGCGTCGGGCCGCGACTCGAAGATGGTCGCCACGACGCCGATGGGGACCGAGAGTTTGTACAGTTCGAGGTCCTCGTCCAGTTCGCGCGCTTCCAGCGTCTCGCCGAGCGGGTCGTCCTGCTCGGCGACGGACTCGACCATCCCGGCGATGTCGTCCAACTTCGCCTCGTCGAGTTTGAGGCGGTCCACGAGCGCCTGCGTGTACTCGCCGGCGGCGAGCATCGCCTCGGCCTCCTCGACGTCCTCGCGGTTGGCCGCGAGAATCGCCTCGCTGTTGTCGCGGATGGCGTCCGCGATGGCTCCGAGCGCGGCGTCGCGGTCGGCCGCGTCGACGTTGGCGAGGCGGAGCGCCGCCGACTGTGCCCGTTCGACCTGCGCGGTCGTGTCTCGCTCAGTCATCGAGTTCACCATCGAGGGGGAGGAACATTGTTCCCACCGATTCGCGCTCGGCTATCTTCGCCAGCACGTCGGGCTCGGTCGACCGCGCGATGACGGCGGGGATGCCGTACTCGGCGGCGTCGCGCGCGCCGCGGACCTTCGTCTGGATGCCGCCGAAGCCGCCGGTCGAGCTCGCGGTGACGATGTCCTCCACGTCGCTGTAATTGTCGCCGACGACTTCGATGCGCTCGGCGTCGGAGTCCTCCTTCGGATTGCCGGTGTAGACGCCGCCCACGTCGGTGAGCGTCACGAGCAGGTCGACGCCGATGCCGACCGCGATGTCCGACGAAATCATGTCGTTGTCTCCGATTTGGAGCTCTTCGGTGGCGACCGCGTCGTTCTCGTTGATGATGGGCACGACGCCCCACTCCAGCAGCGTCTCGACCGTGTTCCGGAAGTTGGTGAAGCGCTCGGGGTTCTCCAGGTCGTGCTGGGTGATGAGTATCTGGGCGACCTTCCGGTCGTAGCGCTCGAAGCTCTCGGTGTAGCGGTGCATGAGCAGGCTCTGGCCGACCGTCGACAGCGCCTGCGACGCTTCGAGAGTGTCGCGGTCCGCCGTGGGGTGGTCGAGCCGTCCGATGCCGGCCCCGACCGCGCCCGAGGAGACGAGCAGCACCTCCTTGCCGCGCGAGAGCAGCGACTCGATGTCGTCGACGAGCTTGTCGAGTTTGTCGTCGTCGAGGTTGGAGTCCTCGTCGGTCAGCGAGTTGGTGCCGGCCTTGACGATGACGCGGTCCGCCTCGGCGGCGGCGTCGCGGGCGGCGGCGACCGCATCGGGGTCGACGGCCGCAGTCGACTCGGACGCCTCGGACGCCTCCGCCGTCTCGCTCAGTTCACTCATCAGCGAACTCCTCCGCGAGTTCCTTCGACCGACGCTCGGCCGCGACGACCGCCTCGGTGACGGCGTCGTCGGCGTCGCTGTCCCAGAGGACCTCCATCCCCTCGATGGTCGTCCCGTTCGGCGAGCAGACCGCGTCGATGAGTTCGTCGGCGGTGCGGTCGTCCTGGACGACGGTCTCGGCCGCGCCCTTGAACGTCTGAGCGGCGAGAATCTCGGCGTCTTCCTCGGAGAGTCCGCCCGCGATACCGGCCTGCGTGACGGCCTCGATGAGATAGAAGACGAAGGCCGGCCCGCTGCCGTTGACCGCGGTGGCGATATCCATCTGGGACTCTTCGACCTCGACGAACTCGCCCACGTCCGAGAGGAGTTCGCGGACCTCGTCGGTCAGGTCGCCGGTCGCCGCCGCCGCCATGTCGCGGGTCTCGGCGGCGAGGTTCGGCATGATGCGAACGACGCGGGCGTCGGTGTGCGCCTCGACGAACGCGGTCGGGACGCCCGCGGCGATGGTGACGAGAGTCTGGTCGGGAGACAAATCGAGTTCCGAGAGGACGGCCTCGACGATGTCGGGCTTGACCGCGACGAACACCACGTCGGCGTCGGCCGCGCGCGACACGTCGTCCGTCGTCTCTTCACAGTAGTCGGCGACCGCGGCGAGGGCGTCGGGGTCGAGGTCGCAGGCGACGACCGAGTGGCCGCCCGCCTTCCAGAGCCCGGTGAGGAGGGCGCTCCCCATGTTTCCGCAGCCGATAACGCTCGTGCGTACCATTGGTGCTGACTCAAGGTACGACGCTCAGATAGTAACTGCGTTCCGGTCAAGCCATGCCAAACCGGAAAACGAGTTGTCAGTTCCGGGGGCCGTGCCGGGGCCTGCTCACAGCCCGCCCTGCCGGTAGATGAGGTTGCGCTGAATCTCGTTTGCGCCCTCGTAGATGACCGGAATGCGCGCGTCGCGGTAGACCCGCGAAATCTTGTACTCGTTGAGGACCGACCGGCCGCCGTGGAGCTGCATGCCACGCTCGGCCACGTCGACCGCCGTCTCGGTCGATTTCGTCTTGGCCGCGGCCGCCCAGAAGCCGGCGTCCTCGCCGTTCGCGACCTTCTCGGCGGCGCGCCAGTTGAGCGCGCGGGCCGCCTCGAACTCCATGCGCATATCGGCGAGGATGTGCTGGACCGCTTGGAACTCCGAGACGCTGCGCCCGAACGCTTGCCGGTCGTGGACGAACTCCCACGTCTCCTCGATGGCGGCGGCCGCGAGGCCGAGGCTGTGGCCGCCGACGATGACGCGGCCGTGGTTGAAGAAGTCCGCGAGCATGTAGAAGCCGCCGCCCTCGGTGCCGATGAGGTTCTCCTCGGGCACCTCGCAGTCGTCGAAGACGATGTGGCCCTGCTTGGAGGCGCGCATACCCATCTTCTCGGGGATGTGTTCCGCCTCGTAGCCGGGCGTGTCGGTCGGCACGATGAACATCGAGTAGTTCGAGTAGCGGTCGTCGGTGTCGGCGGTCTTGGCGTACACCGTCAGCCAGTCGGCCTCGACGGCGTTGCCGACCCAGTACTTCTCGCCGTTGAGGACGTAGCCGTCGTCGGTCTTCTCGGCGGTCGTCTCCATGCCGGCCATGTCGGAGCCGGTCTGCGGCTCGGAGACCGCGAGCCCCGAAAGCTGCTCGTTTTCCGCGACCGGGCGGAGCCACTTCTCTTTCTGTTCTTCGCTGCCGTAGTGCTCCATAATCTCGCAGCCGAACGAGGCGAGTTGGAGCGTCAGCGCGATGCCGGCGTCGGCGCGGTAGAACTCCTCGGAGATGGCGAGCATCTGCTGGAGGTCGAAGCCCTTGCCGCCGTACTCCTCGGAGATATCTTGGGCGACGAGCCCCGCGTCCATCCCCGCTTGGAGCACTTCGTGCGGGTACTCGCTGGACTCGTAGTAGTCCGCCGCGACCGGTTCGATGTGCGCTTCGGCGAACTCGCGGGCCTCCTGCTTGAGGTCGCGGGCGTGTTCGGGCACGATGGAGTCGTCGAGAAGTTCCATACCACGCCATGGAATCGTACAGTAAAAATAGGCATGGAACCAGTCTAAACTTCAAACTTGTTTTTTGTTAAAATAGCCGTTGCCCGACGTTCATTCGTCCGACGGAGCCTCCGAATTGGGCGTCTTGCCCTCGATGAGCGACGAGTCGTCGTACCGGTCGCGGAGCACCTTCTTGTCGAACTTGCCGGTCGCGGTCTTCGGCACCTCGTCGATGAACACGACCTCGTCGGGGGCCCACCACTTCGGGAACTCGTCTTCGACGCGCGCGACGAGGTCGGCCTTGAGCGCGTCCTCGTCGACGCCGCCCTTCGGGACGATAAAGGCCACGGGGCGCTCCTGCCAGCGTTCGTGGGGGACGCCGATGACGGTCGCCTCGGCCACGTCGTCGTGGGCCATGATGCTGTTTTCGAGTTCGAGCGACGAAATCCACTCCCCGCCGGATTTGATGACGTCTTTCGCCCGGTCGACGATTTGGACGTAGCCGTCTTCGTCCACCGTGACCACGTCGCCGGTCTTCAGCCAGCCATCCTCGTAGTCCTCCTCGTTCGCGTCGGGGCGCTCGAAGTACTCGGTCGTCACCCACGGGCCGCGGACCCACAGCTCGCCGAACTCCTCGCCGTCCCACGGGACCTCGTTCCCGTCGTCGTCGACGACGCGCATCTCCAGCCCCGGCGCGAGCAGGCCCTGCTTGGCGCGCTTTTCGTACTGCGCTTCGGCGGGGAGGTCCTCCATCCCCGGCTTGAGGTGGGCGACGGTCCCGACCGGCGACATCTCCGTCATGCCCCACGCGTGGAGCACGTCCACGTCGTGTTCCTCGTCGAACCGGCGGATGACCGACTTGGGCGCGGCCGACCCGCCGATGATGATGCGTTCGAGCGACGAGATGTCCGCGTCGTGCTCGTCGAGGTAGTCGAGCAGGCCGAGCCACACCGTCGGCACGCCCGCGGTCATCGTCACGCCCTCCTCTTCGATGAGTGTCGCGAGGTCCTCGGGCGTCGGCGACGGGCCGGGGTAGACGTGTTTCGCGCCCGCCGCGGTCGTCGAAAACGGCAGGCCCCACGCGTTGACGTGGAACATCGGGACGACCGGCATGATGACGTCTTTCGCGCCGATGTCGAGGCCGGATTCGGGGAGCGTCGCCATCGTGTGCGCCCACAGCATCTGCTGGGAGTACTCGACGCCTTTCGGCTGGCCCGTCGTCCCCGAGGTGTAACACATCCCCGCCGGCTGGTCCTCCGGGAGGTCCGGCCAGTCGTACTCGTCGGGGTGGTCAGCGATGAACGACTCGTAGTCCGTCACCGGGGACAGGCCCACGTCGTCCGGTACCTCGGAGGCCATCACGACGAACTGCTCGACGGAGGCGAAGGCGTCCTCGTCGACCGCGCCGGCGAGTTTCGGCGCGAGCGACGGGTCCACGAAGATGATGCGGTCCTTCGCGTTCTCGACGATGTACTGGATGTGGTGGTCGGGCAGAAGCGGGTTGATGGTGTGCAGCTGCGCGCCCATCGAGGGGACCCCGAAGTACGTCTCGAAATGTCGGTTGTGGTTCCAGCAGAACGTCGCCACCCGG
The DNA here is from genome assembly GCF_003383015.2 of Haloferax sp. Atlit-48N. NCBI lineage: Archaea > Methanobacteriati > Methanobacteriota > Halobacteria > Halobacteriales > Haloferacaceae > Haloferax > Haloferax sp. Atlit-48N. Next base: position 1,279,918 of record NZ_CP137689.1, read on the forward strand.
TCGCCGTCCCCGATGCCGGCGTCCGAAAGCGCCCCCGCGAGCCGTGCCACGCGCCCCTCGTACTCCGCGTACGTGTAGCGTTCCAGCCCTTCGGCGGTCCGAGAGACGATTTCGCGGTCCGGATAGAGCTTGCCCGCGCGCCACAGGAACGGCCGAAGTGTCTGGTTGGTAGCACCTACCATACTGTCCTCTTGTGGTAAAACGTAATGATTGTTTGGAAACGACTCGACGTGGTGCGGGCTGCGGATTCGGCGTCACCCGCGGGCGCGTTCACTCACTCGTCGCGGTCGGGAACGAACTCATCACCACCGTCGCCGCCGTCGGTATCGCCGGCGTCGGCGTCTCCGTTGTCGGTGTCGCCTTCCGCGCGCTCGGCGTCGCCGCGTTCGGCTCCGTCGACGCTCGCTTCACTATCGTCCTCGGCCTCGTCTCCGTCGCGTTCCGCGTCCGCGACTGTCGCGTCGCCCTCGGCGTCGTCGATGGCGGCCGCGTCGGCGTCGCTCGCGGGCGTCGCCTCGCCGGAGTCGGTCTCGGAGTCGTCGGACTCGTCGTCGTCGTCACCGTCGTCACCGTCGTCACCGGCATCGTCGTCGGTGTCGTCGTAATCGGTCGCGTGCTCCGGTTCGGCCTCCGCGACGGGCTTGGCCGCGACCAGTCGCTCGCGGACCGCCTCGCGGTCGACGGTCCCCGAGACGGTCCGCGGGAGTTCGTCCGCGGTCGCGACCAGTCGCGGGCATTTGAACCCGGCGAGTCGCTCGCGACAGAAGTCGTCGAGGTCCTCGTCGTCCGGTGGGTTCTCCGGGTCCGCGGGAACGACGAGGGCGGCGACGCGCTCGCCCCACTCGGCGTCGGGGACCCCGAGCACGGTGGCGTCGTCAACGTCGGGGTGGTCCCGCAGGACCGCCGCGACCTCGCCGGGGTCGACGTTCTCGCCGCCGGTGATGATGCGGTCGTCCTTCCGGTTCAGGACGTACAGGAGACCGTCGTCGTCGCGGTAGCCGATGTCGCCGGTTCGGAGACCGGCGTCGCTGAAGGCGTCGGCGGTGGCCTCGGGGTTCCGGTAGTAGCCGGGCGAGACGGTCGGTCCCGACACGACGAGTTCGCCCGGCGTGCCGGGTTCGACGGGGGTTCCGTCCTCGTCGACGACCCGGAGGTCGGTGAAGTAGAGCGGCCGCCCGACGGTCCCCACGTCGTCGAACGCCTCCCGCGGGGTCGCGGTGGCGACCTGCGACGCCGTCTCGGTCATGCCGTAGGTCGGGTGGACCGGCACCGAGTAGTTCCGACAGCGCTCGATGAGTTCGTCGGGGGCGGGCGCGCCGCCGAGGAGCACCACGCGGAGCGAGTCCGAGAGCGTCCCCCGGCTGTCGAGCATCCGCGTGAGCATCGTCGGCACGAGCGAGACGCCCGTCACGTCGTACTTGCCGATGTCGTCGGCCGCGCCGCCGGCGTCGAACCCCTCGCGGAGGACGACCGTCGTCCCGTACAGCGGGCCGCGGAGAATCGGGCCGATGCCGCCCATGTGGTGCAACGAGAGCGTGACGAGCCACCGGTCGTCGCGCGAGACGCCGAGTCGGAACGCCCCGGCGACGGCGTTCGCAAGCAGGTTTCCCATCGTGAGTTGCACCGCCTTCGGTGTCCCGGTCGTCCCCGAGGTGAAAAGCAGGAGCACCGTCTCCGAGAGCGACCAGCCCGCGGGTTCGACCCGCTTGGGCGCGATAGACGAGAGGTTGATGACGCCCTCCCACCGCGGGTCGTCCACGGAGACGACGGGCACGTCGGTCGTCGCCTCGACCGCCGTCGACTCGGTGGACTCGCCGCAGACGAGCGTGGTCACGTCCGCGAGTTCGACGTTGCGAGCGATTTCGTCGGCGGTGAGTCGGTCGCTGAGAGGCACGAGCACGGCCCCGAGCCGCGTCGCGGCGTGGATGAGTCGGACGTAGTCGACGCCGGGGTCGAGAACGACGCCGAGGTGGTCGCCGGCCTCGACGCCGAGGGCGGCGAGTTGGCCGGCGGTCTCGTCGACGAGCGCGTCGAGTTCGCGGAAGGTCCACGAGTCGCCGGTCGCGGCGTGGATAAGCGCCTGTCGGTCGGGCGTCGCGGCGACCCGGTGGGAGAGCCAGTCGCGCATCGGCCCGGCGAACCCGCGGGCGTCGGCGGCGGTTGCGTCGTCCTCGGTCGACTCGGAGTCGTCGCCACCGGCCGCGTCGTCGGGAGCGCCCGTCATCGCTCAGTGCGAGACGAACTCCACGAGGACGCCGCCCGTGGACTTGGGATGTAAGAAGGCGACCTCGTGGCCCCACGCGCCGGGGCGCGGCTCCTCGTCGATGCGGTCGACGCCGGCGGCCTCGGCGGTCCGGAGCGCGGCCTCGATGTCGTCGGTCTCGACGGCGACGTGGTGGATACCGCCGCCGCGCTTGTCGAGGAACTTCGAGATGGCACCCTCCTCGTGGGGTTCGAGCAGTTCGAAGTAGCCGTTTTCGAGTTCGAGGAAGACGACCGACATGCCGTCGAACGTCTCCTCGTGAGCCACGGGCGCGTCGAACAACTCCGCGAACAGCGCGGCCAGTCCGGCGGCGTCGGGCGTGGCGATTCCGACGTGGTCGAGATGCATGCCTCCAGTTCGTCGGGCGCAACGGATAAACCCAGACGGTTCGATACTCCTGTCATGATAGTAACGACAACGGAGACGGTCGTCGGCCGCGACATCGAGGAGACGCTGGGTGCCGTCCGCGGGAACACGATTCGCGCCCGCAACGTCGGCCGCGACATCACGCAGGGACTCCGCAACATCGTCGGCGGCGAACTCAAGTCCTACACCGGGCTGATGGCCGAGGCGCGCGACGAGGCGACAGACCGGATGGTGGCGGAGGCGGAGGCGATGGGTGCCGACGCCGTCGTCGGCGTCCGGTACGTGACCGCCGAGGTGGCCCAAGGAGCGGCCGAGATTCTGGCCTACGGGACCGCCGTCACGCTCGTCGGCGGCACCGACCCCGACGCCGACGCGGAATCGGCGTCCGAGTCGAACGCCGACGTGGCGTGAGCCGACGGTGACGCCGACGACTCGGCGGGTCACCCGAGACCCGCGGCGACTCGCACACAGGTTCGTCCGACTCGCCACGGACCGGGCCACAGTCGCCGTCTTCGCCGCGCTCGCGGCCGTGTGGGCAGTCGGCTTCGTCGGCGTGGTGCCGAGAGAAATCTGGGTCGTCGATTACCCCGCGCTGGTGGCCGCCTTCTTCTTCGACACGCTCGCGGCCAACGAGTTCGGCGTCCGCGAGACGGCGGTGTTCTACCCGGCGCTCGCCGTCTTCGGCTACCTCCAGGCAATGGTCTTCGTGGCGGCCGGGCGAGTGCTTCGAACTCGACTCGTCGGGGTCGGTGAGCGACGCGAAAGCGGGAAACGCGTCGAGAGTGGGGAACGAAAATGAGCGCAGGAGCGCGCGTCAAGAGCGGGACGCGAGGGGCGTGAAGTTCGAAGGTAGCGAGCGAGTCGGCGTGTGACTCACGGCGTCGGGTCGGGCCTCAGTCGCGGGCGGTCCGGGCGACCGTGACCTCGACGGGGACGCCGGGCACGTCGACCGTCAGCATCGAGCGGTCGACCCGGGTGACGACGACGCGGGCGACGGCGACGATGGCGGCGACGGTGACGGCGACCGCGAGCGACGCCACGGGGTAGGTGACGACCGCGACGACCGCGGCCATCGAGGTGAGCAGGGCGGCCTGCGTCGCCAACGAGGGCGCGGGTCGGTGATGCGAGGGGTGGTAGTCGGAGCCGGTACGACTGTCTCTGGAGCGTTGTCGTGACATTCGTCTGGTGAGGGGGACAATCGGATGCGATACCGGGGGCTCTCCGGTCGAAGAGCCCCGCAACGCGACGGCCGCCGCTCGAAAATCGAGCGACTGGTGGCGCGAACCTCGCGCCGACAGACGGCGGCCGGGCGTGTGACGGGTTTAGAACGCGATAAGCGGCATCATAAGCCTCGATTGTCTCCACTCGGGGGGTGATAATAAAAGTTGTTGGACGGGTGAAAGTATAGAATTAGTGACTCGTTGGCACGGGGCGCGGGGTGCGGGGCGGTCGCCGGCGCCGGTCGTTCGGGAGTGTAGGGGCAGCTCAGGCCATGCCGGGTTCGTACTCTCCGAACTCCTCGCGGAGGACGCCGCAGATTTCCCCGACCGTCGCGTAGGCCTTGACCGCCGTGACGATGAGCGGGAGGAGGTTCTCGTCGCCGTTCGCGGCGGCGCGGATGTCTTCCAAGGCGGCCTCGACGGCCTCCTCGTCGCGGTCGTCCTTCCGGGCGTCGAGCGACTCGACCTGCTTTTGCTCTTCTTCCTCGGAGACCTCCTGCACTTCGACGGTCGGCTCCTCGTCCACTTGGTACTCGTTGACGCCGACGATGACGCGCTCGCCCTCCTCTATCTCGCGTTGGCGCTCGTAGGCCACGTCCTGAATCTCCCGCTGAACCCACTGGTTTTTCACGGCGTCGAGCATGCCGCCGCGCTCGTCCACCTCGTCGAGCAGGTCGAACGCCTCGTCTTCGATGTCGTCGGTCAGCGCCTCGACGTAGTAACTGCCCGCCAGCGGGTCGATGGTGTCGGCCGCGCCCGACTCGTGGGCGAGAATCTGCTGGGTGCGGAGCGCCGTCCGAACCGACTTTTCCGTGGGGAGTGACAGCGCCTCGTCCTTCCCGTTGGTGTGGAGCGACTGCGTGCCGCCGAGGACGGCCGCCAGCGCCTGATAGGCGACCCGGACGACGTTGTTCTCGACCTGCTGGGCGGTGAGCGTCGAGCCGCCGGTCTGGGTGTGGAACTTCAACTGCATCGACTTCGGGTTCTCAGCGCCGAAGCGCTCTTCCATGATTTTCGCCCACATCCGCCGGGCGGCGCGGAACTTCGCCACCTCTTCGAGGATGTTGTTGTGGGCGTTGAAGAAGAAGGACAACTGCGGGGCGAAGTCGTCCACGTCGAGGCCGGCGTCGACCGCGGCCTCGACGTACTGGATGCCGTTGCCGAGGGTGAACGCGACCTCTTGGGCGGCGGTCGACCCGGCCTCGCGGATGTGGTAGCCGGAGATGGAGATGGTGTTGAACTTCGGCGTCTCCGCCGCGCAGAACTCGAAGATGTCCGTGATGAGCCGCATCGACGGCTCCGGCGGGAAGATGTAGAGGTTCCGCGCGATGTACTCCTTCATGATGTCGTTTTGGATGGTTCCGCGAAGCTCCTCGCGGGGGACGCCCTGCTTGTCACCGAGGGCGACGTACATCGCCAGCAACACCGCCGCCGGGGCGTTGATGGTCATCGACGTGGAGACCTCACCGAGGTCGATGCCGTCGAACACCGTCTCCATGTCGTGGAGGCTGTCGATGGCGACGCCGGATTTCCCCACCTCGCCGGCGGCCATCATCGCGTCGGAGTCGTAGCCCATCTGCGTCGGCAGGTCGAACGCGAGCGACAGCCCCGACGAGCCGTTGTCGATGAGGTAGCGGAACCGCTCGTTGGTCTCGGCGGCCGTCCCGAAGCCCGCGTACTGCCGCATCGTCCAGAGCCGCCCGCGGTGCATCGTCGGATACACCCCGCGCGTGTAGGGCTTTTCGCCCGGGAAGCCAACGTCCTCGTCGTAGTCCACGTCGGCGTCGTCCGGGGTGTAGAGCCGCTTGACGACGTTGCCGCCCGTGTCGGTCGTGAACTCCTCTTTCCGCTCCCCGAAGCGGTCGAGCGTCGGCCCCAGCGTCTCGTCTTCCCACTCGGCTTTCGCCTCCCGAATCTCTTCGAGCTCGTCGGGATCAAACATGGTCGAAGATGTGGTTTGTCCCTACTTAAGCGTACGCGGGTCGGCGGATATCGGTCGCCATCTCCGACCGCGGCCGCGGCGACCACGAGCGTGGCGGCCGAACCCGCGAACGCGTCCGCGGCGACCGATTTTATGTCGCTCGCGCGCCCTGCTTCGCCATGGACATCCTGACCGACGAGACGCGGCGGTTCCTCGCGGCGACCGCGCCCGAACACGACGCGGTGCAGGCCGAGATGGCCGCCTACGCCGACGAGCACGGCTTTCCCATCATCGGCCCCGAGGCGGGCGGCGTGCTCCGCGTCCTCGCGCACCTCGCGGACGCGACGCGGCTGTTCGAGTTCGGCTCCGGCTTCGGCTACTCCGCGACGTGGTTCGCGGAGGGGATGGCCGACGACGCAGAACTCTTCCTGACCGAACACGACGCCCACGAACTCGACATGGCGCGGGAGTTTCTCGACCGGGCCGGCCTCGCCGGCCGGACGACGTTCCTCGAAGGCGACGCGCTCGACCTGTTCGAGGGCGTCGACGGCGAGTTCGACCTCGTGTTGTTGGACCACCAGAAACACCGCTACGCCGAGGCGTTCGACCTCGTCTCCGACCGCGTCGCGGTCGGCGGAGTCGTCGTCGCTGACAACGTGATGCGCGGCCCGGTCGATTTCGGCGCGCTCACCGACTGGAGCGAAGGCCGGGCCGAGGCCCTCGACGGAGCCGACGCCGACACCCGCGGCATCGCGGCGTTCCTCGACGCGGTCCGGGCCGACCCGCGGTACGAGACCATCGTCCTCCCGGTCGGCAGCGGCCTCGCGGTCAGCACGCGGGTCGAGTGAGCGCGCGACCGCCGGGACGCGCGCCGACCGCCGCGCACCGACGTTCGCCACGCTTTTGAGCGCCCACCCCGACCGTTCGGGTATGTTTGGAGGCGGCGGGATGAACCCGCGAAAGATGAAGCAGATGATGAAGCAGATGGGCATCGACGTGACGGAGCTCGATGCCGAGGAAGTCGTCATCAAGACGGGCGACGAAGAGCTCGTCTTCAGCGACGCGCAGGTCACGCGCATGGACGCGCAGGGCCAAGAGACGTATCAAATCGTCGGCGAGCCCGAGACGCGCGAACTCGGTGCCGGCGACGACGGCGGCGACGAGTCCGTCGAGTCCGCCGAGGCCGCCGACGCCATCCCGGCCGACGACGTTGCCATCGTGGCCCAGCGCGCCGGCGTCCCCGAGGACGAGGCCCGCGAAGCGCTGGAGGCCGAAGACGGCGACCTCGCCGCGGCCATCGCGCGACTGGAGTGATACTCCTCGTCCACGGCGACCGGGAGTACCTCCGAGCGCCCGGCGACGAACTGCACACCGACCTCGGGATGCTCACCGTCCCCGAGGACGTGGAAGCCGGCCAGACGCTCGAAACCCACATCGGCGAGGAGTTCCTCGTCCGCGAGCCGCGCGGCCCGGACCTCTTCAACCACTTCGAGCGCACCGGCGCGCCGATGATGCCGCGCGATATCGGCCTCATCGTCGGCCACACGGGTATCGCGGCCGGCGAGCGGGTCCTCGACGCGGGCACCGGCACGGGCGTCCTCTCGGCGTACCTCGGCCGCCTCGGCGTCGACGTGACGACGTTCGAACGCGACGCCGAGTTCGCGGACGTAGCTCGCGAGAACATGCGTCTCGCGGGCGTCGAACAGCGCGTCGACGTTCGCACCGGCGACATCACCGACGAACTCGACGAACTCGCGGACTCGGGGTTCGACGCGCTCACGCTCGACACCGAGAACGCGCCAGAGGTCGTCCGCCACGCGCCCGACCTGCTCGTGACCGGCGGCTACGTCGCCGTCTACTCCCCGTTCGTGGAGGGCACGCGCGCGGCCGTCGAAGCCGCCAGAGAGGCGGGGCTCTCGGACGTGGAGACGTTCGAGACGATTCAGCGACAGATGGACTTCAACGACCGCGGGTCGCGCCCCTCGACCGCCGGCGTCGGCCACACCGGCTACCTCGTGTTCGCCCGCAACGAGTGAGCGAGTCCGACGCCGGCGGGCCAACCGCTCTTTCGGCCCGACTTCGTTCCCTCACCCGACGCCGCGAATCACGCGAAACAGCTCTTCTCTGAACCGCTCCGGGTCGATTGCCTCGCGGAGCGCCGCGGCCGTCTCCCCGTCGCCACCGCGGACCTCGCGGGGGTACGCGCCGCCGGTCAGGCGGAACTCGCCGTCGACCGGCGTCACCGCGAGGTAGGCGTCCGCGGCGAGTTCGACCCCGGCGAGTTCGACGGTCGCGGCGTAGCGAATCACGTCGGCCTCGGATTCGGTCGCGTCGTCTCCTCGGGTGTCGTCGTCTCGGCCGGCGTCGCGCTGGCCGTCGCCACCGCCGCCAACTCGTACCCGGAGCGTCCGCGACTCGACGCGCCGAACGTCCGAGAAGCCGCGGGCTTCGAGGCGCGACCGGAAGCCGGCGCTCGCTCGTTTGCCGACCAGTTTCGTCAGCGACTTCGACGGCGGTGTGTGCGGCCGGATTTCGAGGCGGCTGGCGAACAGAAAGCGCCACGGGCCGTCGGCGGTCGCCGGCACGCGCTCGCGGATGGCGGCGTCCTCGTAGACGACCGTCCGGGCGACGACGCTGACGGGGCCGAGTTCGAACGGGCGGTCCGTCGCGTCGTCGACGCGGACCCAACCCTCCAGCGGCGGGAGCGTCGGCGGGGCGGGCGCGTCGGCCATGCCCCGCGTTACGGACGGAGGGCTGAAAAAAGCGGGTCGCTCAGTGGTCGTCTTCGCGCCACTTGTGGTCGCACTCGACGCAGGTGAAAAAGCGCGTCTCGGACTCGTCGGCCGAGCGAATCTGCTTCATCTCGTAGCGCGCCACGTCGTGGCCGCACTTCGGGCAGATGGCCTTCGTCGTCGGGCCGATGTCGGCGTTGTCCACGTCGGACATGTCGACGACCTCGCTGGACTCCTGGCCCTCGGTCGTGACCATCGACTTCTCTTTTTCGCTGTCTCGGGCTTTCTCGTGGCCGTTCGGACAGACCCAGACGCCGTCTTGCGGCGTCATCAGGGACCCGCAGTCGTCGCAAAACTCCATGATAGTACGTCCTACCGCTTGAGGGACTTAAGCGTCAGGATTGCGCCGCGCTCGCGGGGTGAGCGCTGAAAAAAGCCGGTGCCGAGCGGGCGACTCAGGCGTCGCCGTCGGACTGCCCCGGTTCGCCGAGCGCCTCGATTGGCATCGCGTTGTTCAGTTCGTAGTACAGGTCCTTCGCGTCGGTGAACTCGCTCGTGAGGCAGTTCCGGACTAACTCACCGAGGTCGGCGTTCCCGTCGGCCATGAGCACCGTCACACCGTCGAAGGAGGTCGCGGCGTCCCGGCGCGAGACCGGGTACGACAGGTCTTCGAGGAGGGATTCGACGCGGGCGAGCGTGATCGATTCTTGCACGATTATTCATTATACATAGAGCGTATTAGCAGTTGTCGGAGCCGTGCTAGCACGGCTATGCGGGAGAATCGGTGACTCGAATCGCCCGAATAAACCGGAAACAAGAGCTCTCTCGGTTCTATTCGAAGTCGGGGTCGCGCTTGTCGAGGAACGCCTCCATCCCCTCGCGCTGGTCGTGGGTGCCGAACAGGCCGCTCCAGACGCGGGCTTCGAAGTCGAGCGCGGCGTCCCGCGGCGCGTCGTGGGACATGTTGATGGCGGCTTTCGCGCCCGCGAGGGCGTGCCGCGGCTTCGACGCGAGGTCGGCGGCGAGGTCTTCGACGTGCGAGTCGAGTTGGTCGTGGGCGACGACCTCGCCGACGATGCCGTACTCGTGGGCGTCGCTGGCGTCGATGCGCTCGCCGAAGAAGATGAGCCGGCGGGCGACCTCGTCGCCGACGAGCGCCGGCAGGCGGACGCTCCCGCCCCACCCGGGCATGATGCCGAGGTCGATTTCGGTCTGCCCGAGGAGCGCGCGCTCGGAGGCGACCCGGAGGTCGCACGCCAGCGCGAACTCCATGCCGCCGCCGAAGGCGTAGCCGTTGATGGCCGCGACGGTCGGCGCGGGGAACTCCTCCAAGCGCGTCGCGATGCGGTGGCCCTGCTCGGCGTAGTTCTGCGCGGCGGGCGTTCCGATGTCTTTCATGTAGCCGATGTCCGCGCCCGCGATGAACGCCTCGTCGCCCGCGCCGGTGAGGACGACCACCCGAGCGCCGTCGGCTTCGGCCTCGTCGAGGGCGTCTTCGAGCGCGTCGAGCGTGTCCGCGTTGAGCGCGTTCATCTGCTCGGGGCGGTCGATGGTGATGGTCGCCACGTCGCCGTCCCAGTCGAGTCGGAGGGTGTCCCAGCTCATACTCGGGGCGACGCGAGGCACAGGGATAATAATTAACGTTCGCCGGTCGCGCTGAAGAATCCAGAACAACGTTATAGCCCCTCCGTCGAATCCACCGATATGACGCTCTCCGACGAGGCGGAAGAACGCCTCGCCGACATCGTCCGGCTCCAGCCGACGAAGAACAAGGAGTTACAGAACCGCTGGGACCTCGAAAGCGGGAGCGAGGTCCACCGCTACCTCGAATCCGAGCTGAAAGACTACTACTACCGCGACGACAACAGCCTCATCCGCGCGACGGCCGAGGCGGCCGAACTCGTCGGCGTCGAACCCGGCGTCGAGGGCGACGACGAGGCCGAATCCGTGCCGAGCGTCATCCGCGTCCCCTCGCTCGAAGCCCGCGTCTTCGAGGTCGTCGCCGGCCCCGACGAGCGCTCCGAGAGCGTCGTCAGCGTCCTCAACAAGCTCCGCGACGAGTTCGACATCGACCCCGACGTTGACGACGTGCGCCGCGCGCTCCAGAGCCTCCGCCGCAAGGGCGTCATCGAAGTCGTCTACCGGACCGTCCCCACGTTCCGCCTCGCCGTCGAGCGCGACGAGGTCGACGTGGAAGTCGTCTAACCGCCCGCCTCCGCGGTCGTTATTCGCGCCGCTCGAACACCAGCGCGTAGTGGTACGGCGGGATATCGAGTTCCGCCGTCACAGCGAGGTCGGTCGCCTCTTCGACCATCGCCGCGGTCTCCTCCGGGCCGAGCCGCAGGTCGGTCGGCGGGCCGCGCGGTTCGCCAGCGATGGTCGTCTCCGCTCGGGGGAGCGGCCGCCAGTTGACGACGACGAACCGGCCGTCGTCGTCGAGGACCGACTCGACTTCCGTCAGGAACTCCTCGGGGTCGTCGACGCCGTGGAACGCGTTGGCGAACAGCGCCACGTCGACGGGGTCCGAGACGTGCGCCGAAAGCTCGCGGGCGTCGCCGCGGACCGAGACCACGTTGTCGATGCGTTGCTGGGCGGCGAGGTGGCCGAGTTCCGCGAGGAGGTCGTCGTCGAGGTCGACCGCGTACACCGTGGCCGGCGCGACGATTCGCGCCGCGGGGAGCGCGAAGTAGCCGTTTCCGCACCCGATTTCCACGACGGTGTCGCCCGCCGACAGCCCGAGGTCCCGAAGCGTCTCGCCCGGCGTCGGCCAGAGCTTCCCCCACCAGTCCCAGTCCGGCAGGCTCGTGTTCTGGAATCGTTCCATACCGCTCGGTCGGCGGGGCGCGAAGTTAGGCGTTCTCACTGCCGCGCTCGGCGCGGTCTCGTTCGCGCTCGCGCCGCGCCTCCAGAATCCGGCGGACGCCCTTGCCGGGGCCGCCCTCGATGGGCCAGCCGTTCATCCGCCACGCCGGCGGCTCCGGCTCGAACGACGGACACGAGTGGGCGCACTCGCGCTGGCTCTGATAGCAGTCTTTCGCGGCGCACCGCGGGACGAGCGCCCGGCCGCGCCGGTCGAGTTCGAACTGTCGGCAGTCGGGTCGCATCGTGTCCACGTAGTTGCGCCAGCCGCGGTCGAAGGCGCGCTCGGCGAGGACGAGTCGCCGCCGGGCGTCTTCGGAGTCGGGCGAGAGCGAGCTCGGGTGCCACAGCACCTCCGCCGAGTCGCCGTCGACGCCGAGGATGCCGACTTCGACCGGCAAGTCTTCAAGCAGGGCGGGTTCGACCCGCCGGCCCGTCACCTCGGTGGCGACCCAGACCTCGTCGGCGAGCGCTCGCGACACGTCGTGTTCGAGTTGGTCTGCGAGCGCGCGGGCGGCGCTGGCGTCGAGGTTCGGCTTGTTCTCGATGGCGACGACGCGCTCGACCCAGTCGGGGTACGGTGCGGTCCGGCGGTACTCGACGCGGTTCCGCGAGCCGCGGCGTTTCTCGACGAGGCCGAGCCCCGCCGCGCGGTGGACCGCGGGCACGACGTGTCGCCACGGGAAGTCGGGTTCGGGGATGGCGTCTCTGTACCACGCCCACTCGGCGGGCGCGTGGCGGACGACGCGCAACAGGTCCGAGTCGAAGCCGTCGGTCGAGAGGGCGCGCCGGGCGGCGAACGCCTCGGGGTCGACCTCGACGACGACGGTGTCCCAGCGGCGCTGTCGGGTGCCGAGCTGTCGGGCGACGAACGCGGGGCGCGGGCCGTCGGGATGCCACGCGCGCTCGGCCCAGCGACAGACCCGGAGCTCGAAGGCGAACTCGGGGTCACGGTCGCGGTCGCGGTCGGCGGCGTCGCTCACGACCGGGAGTTGCGGCGGGAGGCCGAAGGCGTTTCGGTCGGGCGGCTTCGGCGCGTGGTTCGACGATGACGCAGATGATACCGCGGCTGTCGCCGCCCCGCCGACGCGCGGCGCTGTCGCTCGCTGGCGTCGCGTCTCGGGCGTCGGCCGGTTCGGCCGACGCTACTTCAGGTACTTGCGTTCGCCCTCGTTTTTCGCGGCGAGGTCGTCGAGGAACTCGTGGGCGCGCTCGAATATCTCGCGGGGGCCGTCCTGCGTGATGGTGTTGATGGCCTGCTCGTAGTCGCGCCACTGGAGGTCGCGGTGCTCCGTCGAGAGCTCCGCGGACGCCTCGAACGACCGCGCGATAAAGAGGTGAACCGTCTTGTGAATCGTCGTCCCGTTCGCCTCGAAGACGTAGCTGTAGTCCTCGCGGAAGCCGTCGATGAGGCGGAAATCTTGGATTCCCGCCTCCTCTTTGACCTCCCTGATTGCCGTTTGCTGAAGCTCCTCGTCCCCTTCGACCCCGCCCTTCGGGAACTCCCAGTCCCCGGGACGGCTCTTCAGGAGTAAGTACTCCCTCCGGCCGCGGGTGTCGCGGAAGAGAATGGCTCCAGCGCTGACCGCTTCGACTGCCATTACCCGAAATAAACGTGCCACCCTTTAAGAGGGTATCGGAGGATGTAGCGCGTTCGCACGGTTTTTCACTCGGGATTCGGGGTGAGGAGCCCGAAGTCCCCGGTTCGTGTAGATGCGCTTTTACCGTCGGAGCGTGCAACAAGGAGTAGTACCCAGCTATGGCCTTCGTCACGAAACTCACCTTTCAAAGCGGTGATAAGGCGGTCCTCGACCGAGTGGTCGACGACCTCAAGCAGTTCATCGAGCGGAAGGGCGCGGAGTGCCGCGGCCCCCACTCCGACCAGCCGAAACAGGTGAGCGTCCCGCAGTACCGGACGCTCCAGCCCGGCGACCAGTTCTCGTCGTGGTCCTACCCCGTCTACACCCGCCGGCTCGAAATCCACGGCGCGGACCAGATTGCTCGCGAAGTCGGCCTCAGGGAGTTCCCCGACAGCGTCCACGTCGAAATCGAAGTCGAACAGAAAAAGCCGCTGGGCCACCGTCGCTGACGGCGGCCGCGGAACGCGGACGAAGACGCAGGTCCCCGGTTTTGTCCCTCTTTTGGTCGCTCAGGCGTCCGGCCCGAGCAGTTCGACCACGTCGCCGGTGCCGACGTGGTTGGTCGCGTCGAACGACGTGACCTTCAGCCGAACCTTGTCCTCGACGGCCGCCCCTTCGCCGTCTTCGACCCGGATGACCGAGTCGCCGATGCGGACGGTGAGGCCGTCGCCGTTGCGCTCGCTGATGTAGGCCGTGATGACCTCGCCGGGTTCGAACGTCGGCGTCGCGGTGCGGAACGTCCAGCCGGCCAAGAGCTTGTCGAGGCGGCTCATACGCGGCTCACCTCCTCACTCGTGCGGTCGGAGACGTACTCGCGGCCGTAGCCGGTCCACGCGGCGAGCAGGAACACCGCCACGAGGAACCAGCCGTGGAACACGTAGGGGAAGACCGACGCGGGGTTTACGAGCATCTCGGCCGTGAACCACGGCGTCGCCTCGCCGCCGACGAGACCCTGCATGGCCCCGTAGCCGGCGAGGAGGCCGCCGCCCCACGGGAAGATGTAGCCGAGCGCCGAGGTGTTGGCGTCGAGGATGTTGGCGCGGCGGTAGCCGTTGATGTTGAAGCGCTTGCCGAGCGTGGCGATGTAGGGCGCGATGGCGATTTCGGCCGCCGTGTTGATGGTGACCGTCGCGTTGACGAGCGCTGTCCCGACGACCATCGTGGTCTCCGCGCGGCGGACCGTCGTGGCGACGCGGTCGATGACGAGTTCCTGAATCGCGTCGAAGCCGCCGCCGGCGCGCATGATTTCCGCGCCCGCGACGAGCAACAGCGTCAGGACGATAAGCGGGAAGAAGCCGGCCGCGCCGGAGTAGACGCTCCCGCCGACGCCGACCTGTCCCGCGGGGACGGTCTCGACGACGGCACCGAGGAGCGGCAGCGCCTCGACCGCCTGCGTCAGGCCGTTCTGCGGCGCGCTGAACAGGAGCATGCTCCCGGCCGACACGTCCACGAGGTTCGCCGCGCCGAGCGCGACGTTGAACGCCGCCGCGAGGAGCAGTCCCCACGAGACGGCCTCGATGATGTGTCGGCCGCGGACGGCGAGGGCGATGACCACGGCGATGTCGAGCAGGTGGACGAGCCCCCACGGCGACACCGACGCCGAGACCTCGCCGGCCACGTCGACGTGCGGCATGCCGCCCCAGACGCCGGGGATACCGAAGCCGGCGACGAGGTACGCCGCGATTGCGAGCGCCGCCGCGACGACGGCGTACTTCACGCGAGAGGCGACGACGCCGCCGATGTCGGCGTCCTGCGTGACCGCGGAGACGATGGTCGTGTCGCTGACGGGCGCGAGGTTGTCCCCGAACACCGCGCCGGAGAGAATCGCGCCGAACAGCAACACGGGGTTCGCGCCGAGGAGCAGCCCCGCCGGGAAGACGAGGCTCGTGAAGGCGATTGCGGTGCCGTAGCCGGTGCCGATACCGGTCGCCAGGAGCGCCGCGAGCAGGAACGTCACGGCCGGAAACAGCCCCGGGCCGACGTTCAGGACCGTGGCCGCCCAGACGAGGCCGTCGACGAAGCCGCCGACCTGAATGGTCTCTGCGAACATGCCCGCCCAGAGCCACGCGACGACCGCCGTCGCGGCGACCCGGCGGGTCATGCCGGCGAAGATGACGTCCGCGTAGTCCTTCCAATCTCCCCGGACGAACAGCAGTCCCGCGATGAGTCCTGTCAGCATCCCCGCGACGAGGCCGGTCGTATCGCCGATACCGAGGATACCACTCTGGAAAATCGCCCACGCGATGAACAGGGCGATGGGCAGGGCGCTCACGAGGCGCCCGCCACGGAAACTGAGCTCGATGTCCGGTTCTTCTGGCATCGTTTGTCAGAGCTTGACTGGGATATATAATAGGCACGAATTTCCTCCAACTATTTCTTCCAAACTTGCGTTTCTTGCCCACGAAACGTCGGGAGCGTTTATCATCGCCGGGGGAAAAGAGTCCAGACATGAGCCACCGAGCGACGATGGACGACCTCGTCTCGCTTCGACGCGACCTGCACCGCCACCCCGAACCCGCGTGGTGCGAGTTCTACACCACCGCCCGCCTCGTCGACGAACTGGAGACGCGCGACCTCGACGCGCTCTACGTCGGCCCCGAGACGCTCGACGCCGACGAGCGCATGGCCGTCCCCGACGACGCCGAACTCGACGCGTGGGTCGAGCGGGCCCGCGAGGCCGGCGCGCGCGAGGACGTACTCGACCGCCTCGCCGGCGGCTACACCGGCGCGGTCGCGGTCGTCGAGCGCGGCGAGGGGCCGACCGTCGGCCTCCGCGTCGACATCGACGCGCTCCCCATCCCCGAGTCCGAGGCCGACGACCACCTCCCGGCCGCCGAGGGCTTCCGCTCCGAGAACGAGGGCTTCATGCACGCCTGCGGCCACGACGCCCACGCGACAATCGGCCTCGGCGTCCTCGACGCCGTCATCGACTCCGACTTCGAGGGGACGTTCAAGCTGTTCTTCCAGCCGAGCGAAGAGCAGGTCGCCGGCGGCAAGGCCGTCGCCGAGGGCGGCCACCTCGACGACGTGGACTACCTGCTCGCGCTCCACGTCGGTCTCGACCACCCGACCGGCGAGGTCGTCTGCGGCATCGACGGCTTCCTCGCGGTCTCGCACTTCCGCGCCGAGTTCACCGGCGCGCCGGCCCACGCGGGCGCGAAGCCCGAGGAGGGGAAGAACGCGAACCTCGCGGCCGCGGCGGCCACGCAGAACCTCTACGGTATCTCCCGGCACTCGGACGGCGCGACCCGCGTCAACGTCGGCCTGATGGGCGGCGGGACCGCCACGAACATCGTCGCCGAGGAGGCGTTCATCGAAGGCGAGGTGCGCGGCGCGACGACGGAGCTCATGGAGTACATGGAAGACCGCGCTCACACGGTCATCGAGTCGGCCGCCGCGATGCACGACTGCGAGGTCGAAATCGGGGTCGAGGGCAAGGCCCCGAGCGCCCGCAGCGACGACGCGCTCGCGGCCATCGTCGGCGGCGTGAGCGAGGGCGTCGAGGGCGTCACCTCGATTCTCGACCGCGACGACCTCGGCGGCAGCGAGGACGCGACCTACCTCATGCAGCACGTCCAGGACCGCGGCGGGCTGGCGGCCTACGTCGGCGTCGGCACGGACCACCCCGGCGGCCACCACACCCGGACGTTCGACGTTGACGAAGAGACCATCCGCATCGCCGTCGACGTGCTCGCCGCAAGCGTCGACCGAATTGCGACCGAGCGTCCCTAAGACGGTCCGAGCGCGTCGTTCGAGCCATCTCGGGCCGCGTTACCGCGTCGGAAACGGCGCACGGCCGGCCGAACAGCCCGCGACGAACCGCCAGCGGTTATTTGTCCCCCCCGTGCATAGCCGGCAGCGATGGGGTTCCTCGGCGGTGAATCGACCGAAGACACAGACCTGCGTCCGGGTCTCGCAGTCGTCGGCATCGCCGTCGGCGTCGCGGTCGTCCAGGTCGCCGTCTTCCCCCACAGCTCCGAGGTCCACTGGCTTCGGTTCGCCGTCGAACTCCTCTTGATTCCGATTCCCGTCGCCGGCGCGTTCGTCGTCGGCGGCGTCCGCCACGTGCCGACGGTTTGGCGGCCGCTGTACGCCGGGACCGCGCTGTTCGCCGTCTACGCCGTCAGCGACGCGGTCGACGAGGTCGTCGCTCAGCCCGAGGCGGTCACGCTCGTCTTCGAGGACGGGACGCTCCTCGTCGGGTCGGTCGCGCTCGCGGTCGGCGCGGTCCGGTGGTCGACCCACCGCGACGCCCGCGAGACGGAACTGCGCCGCCGCAACGACCGGCTCGACCAGTTCGCGTCGGTCGTCACCCACGACCTCAGGAACCCGCTGAACGTCGCCCAGATGCGACTCGAACTCGCCCGCGAGGGGCACGGAACCGAACACCTCTCGACGGTCGCTGACGCCCACGACCGGATGGAGGCGCTCATTCAGGACGTGCTCCAACTCGCCCGCGTCGGTGAGGAGGTCGGCGAGGTCGAACCCGTCAGCCTCGCCACCGTTGCCGCCGACGCGGTGACGAACACCAGTCTCGGGGCGTCCGGACTCACCGTCGAGGCCGACGCGAGGCTGCTCGCCGACCGGGGCCGGCTCACCGCCGTCTTCGAGAACCTGTTTCGGAACGCGGTCGAACACGGCTCGACGAGCCGCCGGGAGTCCCCAGACGAGACCGCGAGCCGCGACGTTCCGACCGAGACCCCGTCTCCCGCCGCCGACAAGAGCGCAGCCGACGCGAGCGGCCGCCGGGCGAGAGCCGACGCCGACGGGGGGACGCCGGGCGTCAACGTCCGCGTCGGCCCGCTCGAAGACGGCTTTTTCGTCGAGGACGACGGCCCCGGCATCCCGCCGGAAGAACAAGACCGCATCTTCGAGTCGGGATACAGCACCGACTCGCGGGGGACCGGTCTCGGTCTCGCCATCGTCGCCGGCGTCGCCGACGCTCACGGCTGGGAGGTGACGGCGACGACCGGCAAAAACGGGGGCGCGCGGTTCGAGTTCCGGGGCGTCTCGTTCGCGGCGGAGTCCGAGGTCAGTACTTCGGGTCCGCGCCCGTGAGTTCGTAGATGTCGTCCATGATGCGGTCCCGCTCGACTTGCCACCCTTCGAGGGCGCTCGGCCGGCTCGGATAGCGGCCGTAGTGGGCCAACAGTTCGTCGGCCAGACGCTTGATTTTGAAGAACTCGTAAATCTGGCTCCAGTGACCGTAGCTCGACGCCGCGGTCTGCGCGAGGAGGACCGGGCCGAACGAGGTCGTCCCGGAGTAGAGCGCCTCGGCCAGTTTCTCGCCGGGGATGGAGGCGATGAGACCCATCAGGTCGTCCACGTCGACGGCGGTCGAGAGGATGTTGTACACGTCGAGGCTGGCGTAGCGACCGCCGAAGTGGTCCATGACGCGCTGGTTGTAGCGCCACAGCAGCTCCTCGCTCACGTCGCCCGCGTCGAGCGCGATAGCGGCCTGCTCGCCGGCGTACTTGCCGGCGTAGGCCGCGCCGGCGATGCCGCCGCCGGTCGTCGGGTTGACGTGGGCCGCGGCGTCGCCGACGGCCATGTAGCCCGGCGCGGTCGCAGAATCGTAGGGGCGGCGGGTCGGGAGGGCGGCACCGAGCTTGTCGATGACCTCCGCGCCCTCGAACTCGGGGCGCTCCCGGAGGTCCCTCTTCAGGTCGTCGACGAGCTTCATCGGCTCTTCGGTCATCTGGAAGCCGAGACCGGCGTTGATTTCGGTCTCGGTCCGCGGGAAGTACCAGACGTAGCCCGCGGCGACCTCGGCGGGTTTGAACACGAGCGCGTCCGACCACTCGACGGGCTCGGGGACCTCGACGACCTCGCGGTACGCCGACGAGAAGTGCTGGTAGGAGACGTTCGTGTCGAAGGTGGCGTCGGAGAAGTCCACCTTGTCCTGGAGGAGCGACAGCGAGCCCGCGCCGTCGATGACGATGTCGGCGTCGTACTCGACGACCTCGCCGTCGTGCTTGGCGACGATGCCGGTGACGGTGCCGTCGTCGTCCTGTTTCACGTCCTGGACGACCGTGTCGTAGTGGAGGTCAGCACCGGCTTCCTCCGCGCCCTCGATGATGAGCCGGCCGTACTCCCAGCGGTCGATGACGGCGAGTTCGCCGGGGACCGGGATGTCGAGGACGGTGTCCTCCTGCGGAATCTCGAAGCGGCCGTGGTCGACCTCGGTGTTGGTGAACGCCGGCTCGATTTTCGACTTCGGAATCGCCTCGGGGAAGGCGTCTGCGCCCTTCAGGGCGTCGCCGCAGGCGATGTGGCCCGCTTCCTCCTCGGGCTTTCGCTCGACGATGGTCACGTCGTAGCCCGCGTTTGCGATGGTGGCGGCGGCGTAACAGCCGGAGGTTCCCGCGCCGACGACCACCACGTCCACGGACTGGGTCCGTGGGCTCGCCGAGGAGTCCTCGGCGGTGTCGTTCTCGTCTGTGGACATGGTATCACCTCCATATCGCGGGCTGAAAACTCTTTACTCCCGCACCGACCGCGCGCGGCGAGTCCGAGGGCGGCGACCGCGACGAGACGCGGCGCTCGACGGGGGTTGAAAACGGGGAATCCGAGAGGTCGAGCGTCGCTCAGCGGTTGTCGTCGCCGGTGTCGTAGTGTTCGCCCGACGCGGCCGGGATGCGGGTGCGGCCGACGAGCGCGAGGACGACGAGCACCGTCACGTACGGAATCGTCTGGATGAGCGAGTCGGGAACGCCGTAGCCGGGCACCTGCTGGAGGCGAATCTGGGCGGCCTCCAGCCCCGCGAAGAGGAACGACGCGCCGAACGCGCCGACGGGGTTGTAGTTCCCGAAGAGGAACGCCACGATGGCGATGAAGCCCTTCCCGTTGACCATCGTCTGGTTGTTGCCGACGAACTGGCCGAGGCCGAGCGACAGCGCGGAGCCGCCGATGCCGGCGAGGAAGCCCGACAGGAGCACGCCCGCGTAGCGGACGCGGCTCACGTCGACGCCGACGGTGTCGAGCGCCTTGGGGTTCTCGCCGGACGCGCGGACGTGGCGGCCGAACGCCGTGCGGTTCAGGACGTACCACGACGCCGGGACCGCGACGAGCATCATGTACACCGCGGGGTCGGCGTCGAAGAACGCGCCGAAAAACGGGATGTCCGAGAGGACGGGAATCGTCCACGTCCCGAGCGTCGTCCCGAGGTTGTCGGTGTTGACGCCGCCGTAGTAGACGGTCGCCGCGAACGGCGCGAGGCCGAGCGCGATGAGCCAGACGGCGAGGCCGGCGATGATTTGGTCGGCCTTGAAGCGGATGCAGACCACGGCGAACAGCGCCGAGAACAGCACCGACGAGAGGATGCCGGCGAAGAAGCCGATCCAGATGGCCGGGAGGCCGACGACGGTCATCTCGGGGCCGACGATGGCCGTCGTGATGACCGCGGTGAACGCCGAGATGATGAGCAGCCCCTCGAGTCCGATGTTCACCACGCCGGCCTTCTCGGAGAAGATACCGCCGAGCGCGGCGAACGTGATGGGCACCGAGAGCCGCAGCGCCGACGAGAGCGTGCTCCGACTCGTGAGGATGGCGAGGAAGTTACCCCAGATACTGCTCGGGAACGCGAGGCCGAGCAGCGCGATGAGCAGGAAGACGCTCACCGCGCCGCCGACGAGGGTCGCTCTGTAAGACAGTTCGGTGTCGCGGAGTCGGTCGATGGTTGTCGTGCTCATTCGTCGTCACCTCCGAGGCGGCCGCCGTCCGTGGCCACGGTCTCGCGGTCCGGTTCGAGGTCGATGGCGGAGCCGAGCATGCGGAAGAACTCGGGCATCGCGACGAACAGGATGATGAGCCCGCGGAGGACGCCGACGAGCTGTTTCGGGACGCCGGTCCCGAACTGGACCGCGAGGGAGCCGGACTTGAGCGTCCCGAACAGGAGCGCCGCCGGGACGACGCCGAACGGATTGTTCCCCGCGAGGATGGAGACGGTGATGCCGTCGAACCCGAGCGAGGGGACGCCGGCCTGCCACTTGCCCATGACCATGAGCACCCAGATAGCGCCGCCCATCCCGCCGAGCGCGCCCGAGAGGAACATGCTCGTGACGGTCGTCCGCTTGGCGTCGACGCCGCCGTACTCGGCGGCCTCGGGCTGTTCGCCGCTCGTCCGGAGGTCGTACCCGAACGAGGTCTGTTCGAGCAGGAACCAGACGGCGACGACGAGCGCGAGGCCGAACGCGAGCGCGAGAAGCGAGAAGTCGCCGCCCTGCGGGAACGCCACCGGGAGGAGCGTCGCCCAGTCGGGAAGCGGCGTCGTCTCGACGACCTGCGAGTCGGGGTTGCCGAAGAACTCGCTGACGAGGACGAACGCGATTTGCGCCGCGATGAAGTTCAGCATGATGGTCGTGATGACCTCGTTGGCGTCGGCGTACGCCTTGAGCGCGCCCGGAATCGCCCCGTAGAGACCGCCGACGAGCGCGCCGACGATGACCGCGAGCGGAATCAGGATGAGGCCGCCGACGAGCCCGGACGGGAGCAGCGGCGCGACGAAGAACGAAAACAGCGCCGTGGCGAGGCCGCCGAGGACGAGTTGTCCCTGCGTCCCGATGTTGAACAGGCCCGCGCGGAAGGAGACGGCGACCGAGAGGCCGGTGAAGATGAGGAGCGTCGTCTCCTTGAGCGTGAGCGCGAACCCGAAGTTCAGCGGGTTCCAGTCGGGGTTGAGCGGTTTGAGAACTCCCGGGCTGTTCACGAGGAACGGCTCGCCGAGCGCCCCGTTGAACAGCACGAGATACACTTCGACGGGGTCGTAACAGAACCCGGTTCCGAACAGCGTCGTCGCCGCGGTCTGGCACGTCGTGACGCGGCCGGAGACGAGGATGATGCCAGCGCCGATGACCACGGCCATGACGAGCGCGGCGAAGCTGATGAGGATTCGCTCCGTCGCGGAGGCGGCCGTCAGCCGCCGGAGGACGGATTTCGCCGTTTCGCCCGCGCTCATTTGGCGTCACCCACGGGCGGTTCCGCATCGGTCGCGCCGGCGTCGGGGCGTTCGCCGGCCATGAGCAGGCCAATCTCTTCTTCGGTGGTGTCGCGTGGGTCTACGATGTCCATGAGTTCGCCGTCGTGCATGACGCCGAGGCGGTCCGAGAGGCCCTGTACCTCGTCGAGCTTCGAGGAGATGAGGAGAATCGCCTTCCCCTCCGCTCGGAGGTCCAAGAGCCGCTCGTGGATGAACTCCATCGCGCCGATGTCCACGCCGCGGGTCGGGTGGGTGGCGACGACGAAGTCCGGGTCGCGTTCGAACTCGCGGCCGACGATGAACTTCTGTTGGTTGCCGCCGGAGAAGGACTCGGCGTCGGCGTCGGCGTGCGGCGGTCGAACGTCGTACTCGTCGATGATTCGCTCGGTGTGCTCGCGCGCGTCGGACCAGTGTATTCGGCCGGCGGCGGCGAACGGCGGGCTGTGCTGGCTGCCGAGGATACCGTTTTGGACGAGGTCGAAGTCCATCACGAGCCCGCGTTCGTGGCGGTCCTCGGGGACGTACGCCATCCCGTCGTCGATGCGGGACCGACGCGAGGCGTCGGTGATGTCCCGGCCCTTGTAGGAAATCGAGCCCTCGGTCGGCGTCCGCAGGCCGGTGATGGCCTCGACCAACTGCGACTGACCGTTGCCGTCGACGCCCGCGATGCCGAACACCTCGCCCTCGCGGATATCGAACGACACGTCCGAGACGGCGGGCACGCCGCGGTTGTCCGTGGCCGAGAGCCGCTGCACCGAGAGCACCTCGTCGCCCGGCTCCTGCGGTTCGGCCTTCGGTTCGAGGAGGACTTCGCGGCCGACCATCAGTTCGGCGAGTTCCTCGTTCGACGTTTCGTCGGCCTTCACGGTGCCGACGTTCTTCCCGTTTCGGAGGACGGTGATGTCGTCGGCGGCGTGCATGGCCTCACCGAGCTTGTGGCTGATGAAGATAATCGTCTTGCCCTGTGCGGTCAGCTCCTCGAAGACGCGGAACAGCTCTTCGACCTCCTGCGGGGTGAGGACCGCGGTGGGCTCGTCCAGAATGAGGATGTCGGCCCCGCGATAGAGTGCTTTCAAGATTTCGACGCGCTGTTGAACGCCGACGCTCACGTCCTCGATGGCGTCGTCGGGGTTCACGTCGAATCCGTATCGGTTCGAGAGGTCGATGACCTCCTGGCGCGCACGCTCCCGGTCGACGGTCGTGCCGAACCACTTGCGCGGTTCGTTGCCGAGGACGATGTTCTCGGCGACCGTCATGGGGTCGACCAGCATGAAGTGCTGGTGAATCATACCGATTCCGGCGTCGATTGCGTCCGCGGGCGAATCGAAGTCCCGCGGTTTTCCGTCCACGTGGACGGTCCCCTCCGTGGGTTCGTAGAGCCCGTAGAGGATGTTCATCAACGTCGTCTTGCCGGCCCCGTTTTCTCCCAGAAGTGCGTGCACCGTGCCGCGCTCGACGGTCAGGTCCACGTCGTCGTTCGCCACGACGCCGGGGAACCGTTTTGTGATTTCGTCGAGATGAACAGCGGTGCTCATCTTGAGCCTTTTTTCGGGGGGGTTCGCTTAAACTCGTGGGATTCGACTCGACGCGGGAGTGGTCCACACGGAGCGTTGCGGCGGTTCTCGGGGAGTTCGAACCGTTCAACCCGCGAGCATATTCGACCGACTGCGGTGTGAAAGAGGCAACATTGTCCTCGAAGTTCGGGATTCCTGTCGCTCGGCGCGCGGCGTCGAAAAAACTGCGTGTGTCGAGCGTGGCGTTACTCGGTCGTCGTCGGAATCTCGATGTCGCCGGCGATGATGGCTTCGCGGGACTCCGAGAGCGAATCCTTCACGTCCTGCGGAATCTCGGACCCGAGTTCCGCGCCGTAGACGGCGGCGACGCCGTCCTCTTCGAGGCCGAGGGTCGTAGTGGAACCACCGTTGAACTCGTCGTTGACGACGTTCTCGACGGAGGTGTACACCGCCGACTCGACGCGCTTGACCATCGAGGCGAGGATGACATCGGCGTAGTTCGGCTCGGTCTGCGACTGGTCGGAGTCGACGCCGATGGCGAACTTACCCTGCTCTTTCGCCGCCTGGAAGACGCCGAGGCCGCTGCCGCCGGCCGCGTGGTAGACGACGTCCGCGCCGTTGTCGTACATCGAGGTGGCGATTTCCTTCCCCTTCGCGGAGTCGGAGAACGACCCGACGTAGGCCACGTCCACGGATATCTCCTCGTCCGCGTGCGCCACACCGGCCTCGTAGCCGGCCTGGAACTTGCGGATGAGGTCGGTCTCGGTGCCGCCGACGAAGCCGACGCTCTTCGAGTCGGCCGTCGTCGAACCGGAGCCAGCAGAGAACTCCTGGGTCGTGATGAGACCAGCGAGGTAGCCGACCTGGAACGAGCCCTGCTCCTCGCGGAACAGGTAGCTCGCCACGTTGTCCTCGTCGACAACGTCGTCGACGATCATGAACTGCTGGTCCGAGAAACTCGGCGCGGTTTCGGAGAGCGCGGAGCGCTGCGCGTAGCCGATACACGACACGAGGTCGTAGTCCGGGTTCGACGACTGCGCGAACCGGCGCTGGAACTGCGGGAACTCCTCGGCCGCCGAGGGCTGTGCCTCGTCGTAGGCGATGCCGAGTTCCGACTCCGCCTGTTCGATGCCGCGCTTCGCGGCGTCGTTGAACGACTTGTCACCGAGACCGCCGAGCGCGTAGACCATGCCGACGTTGGCCGCCGGACCGGATTCCTCGGTCGTCTGCTCGGCCGCGGTGGTCTCCTCGCCGCCGGACTCCTCGGTCGTCTGCTCGGCCGTCGTCGTCTCTTCGCTTCCCTCTGACGGACCGCCCGTACAACCTGCGAGGCCCGCGATACCCGCGACCCCTGCCGCTTTAACAAAAGAACGTCTGTCCATATCTATGAACTCCTATTGAGACAGGGGCCTCGAAAATTCCATAAAGGTGTCGTTTCGCGGTTTCAGCGGCGTCGCATCACCACGTTTGCACATCCCAGTCGAGGACCGTCGGCTCACGGTCGCGGGCGTCGGCCCCCGACCGTCGGCGGCGTCGACCGCGCCGAAGTCGCTCGGCGTCCGTCAGGCGGCCTCGATTTCGCCCTCGACGACGGCCGTCACCTCGTCGACGAGCGCGTCAACGTCGTCGGCCTCGGCGTACACCCGGATGTATGGCTCCGTGCCGGACGGGCGGACCAGCGTCCACGACGCGTCGGCAAACTCCAGTCTGACGCCGTACTCGGTGTCGACCGACTCGGGGGCCATCGCCTCGGGGAGCGAGGTTTCGAGCGCCGCCATCGCCGCCCGCTTGTTCTCGTCGGGGCAGGGGACGCTCACCTTGCGATACGGGCGTTCTGTAACCGGTTCGCGCAGGCCGGCCATGCCGGACTCGGCGGCGAGGCGAGCGACGAGCGCCGCGGAGGCGACGCCGTCTATCCAACCGCCGAGCGACGGGTGGACGTGCTTCCACGGTTCGGCCGCGAACACCACGTCGCCGCCGTCGGCGCGGGCGCTTGCGATGCCCTCGTGGAGCGCGCCGAGGCGGACGCGTTCGACGCGACCCCCGGCCTCGCGGACCCGCTCGTCGATGCGGCCCGAGGCGTTCGGCGTCGTGACCACGACGGGGTCCTCGGCGTCGGAGACGCGGACGTAGTGCTCGGCGACGATGGCGATGACGGTGTCCTCGTGGACGACCTCGCCGTCCCCGTCGATGATGACGATGCGGTCGGCGTCGCCGTCGTGGCCGATGCCGAAGTCGAAGTCGCCGTCGGCGACGAACGCGATGAGGTCCGCGAGCGTCTCGGGCGTCGGCTTCGACTCGCGCCCGGGGAAGTGACCGTCTATCTGCCCGTTGAGCGTGACGACGCGCGCGCCGAGGTCGCGGAGGACCTGCGGCGTGCCGAGCGCCGACATCCCGTTGCCGCAGTCGACGGCGACGGAGAGGCCGTCGAGGTCCGCCCCGTGCTGGCCCGCGAACTCGACGATTGCGTCGCGGTAGGCGTCGAGGACGCCGCTCGTCCCCGTCGCGCCCCAGTCGTCCCAGTCGGTCGGGGGCGCGTCCGCCCCGACCCGCGTCTCGATGTCGCGTTCGAGGTCGCGGTCGTACTCCTGCCCGTCGACGAACATCTTGATGCCGTTGTCCGTCGGGGGGTTGTGGGAGGCGGTGAGCATGACGCCGCGGCGACCACGCGAGGCGAACGCGAGCGCCGGGGTCGGGACGACGCCCACCCGGGTCACGTCCGCGCCGGCGGAGAGCAGGCCGGCTTCGACGGCGGCGGCGAGGCCCTGTCCGGTCGTCCGTCCGTCGCGGCCGACGACGAACTCGGCGGAGGCGTCCGATTCGAGCGCGGCGCGGCCGGCGGCGCGGCCGACGCTGAGGGCGAGTTCCGGCGTGACTCGCTCCGTCGCGCTCCCGCGGATACCGGCGGTGCCGAAGAGTTCCATAGTCCAGCGTTGACGGGGTCGTACTTAGATGCTGACGGTTCGGGGGACGCGTGCGAGGCGGCCGCACGGGACGGTCGGGGGGCGCTCCCGAGACGAAAATCGGCTCCCGGGCGAACCGCCGAATCGACCGCCCGAGGCAGCACGCCTTTGAGGGCGGGCGTCGAATCGGGAGCCATGAGCGAACACGGTCGAACCCGCGCGCACGTCTACGTCTCGGGACACGTACAGGGCGTCTACTACCGGGCGACGACCCGCGACACCGCCCGCGACCGCGGCGTCGACGGCTGGGTGAAGAACCTCTCGGACGGTCGCGTCGAGGCCGTCTTCGAGGGCCCCCGCGACGACGTGGAGGCGATGGTCGAGTGGTGCCACGAGGGGAGTCCGATGGCGACCGTCGAGGACGTAGACGTTACCTTCGAGGAACCGGACGGCGAGACCGGGTTTCGCATCGAGCGCTGACCGGAGGAACTCGACAACCGCGCGATAACATCAGCGAGACGGCCAAATCGTTCAAGCGGGGTTCGGGGGACGTGTTCCCATGCGCTTCCGGACCGACACGCGGGGACTCGGCGTCGCAAAACTGTTCTTCACGCTCGTGACGAGCGTCGGCCTCGGCCTCTCGATGGGCACGTCGTTTCTCATCGTCCGCGGGCCGTTCCTCGGCGGGCCGTCGCTCGACCCGTTTCCCATGATGGCGGCGCTGGCGGTGTTCGTCGCCGGCATCGTCGTGCTCACGTGGGGGTCGACGCGGCTGTTCGGCGTGGGAACCGGCGCGTGAGCGGGGGCCGACTCACGCGGGTCGGTCGACGCCGAGTTCGGCCATCGCCCGAACCACGACGTGGGCCTCCACGAGGTCGCGTTCCTCGACCATCGGGTCGTCGGCGTCGTCGATGACGGCGCGGGCCTCGGCGAGCAGACGGTCTTCCTGTTCGGTCTGGTCGGGTTCGTCGCGGGTGCTGTTCAGGAGCGCCTCGAAGTCCTCGCGGATGCTGAAGTCCGCGCGGGCGACGTTACACCGCGAGAGGGGGTGCATGCCGAGGTCCAACACCAACTCGGTGACGAGTTCCCAGTCGCTCTCGCAGAACTGGAGCGTCACGTCCCCGACGATGTCGCGCCACGCGATGGGGGCGGCGTTCTCCATGAGCGTCACCGCCCGCGGGGGGACCGCGATGCGAGCGACGGTCTTCGGGTCGTCGCAGAGACAGCAGGGCTGGTCCGTCCTGCCGGTGTACATACGCGGGGTTAGGATGGGTCGGAGATGTAGCTTCGGGCCGGAGAGCCGGGGCTCGAAATCGGGCGGGAACGGGCGACGCGCCGACCGAGGCAGCCGCTCAGTACGTGGAAACGGTCGGGTTCGAGCCCGGGGCGGGGTCGTCGAACCCGAGTAGAGGCAGCGGGAGGCGCGACCGACTGCGTGCTGGCACTGAATCACGCATTGGGCTGGGCTGGGTATTCTGTGGTGGCGGCAGCGGCCACGCCACTTATTCGATTGAACACTGCACATAAATATCTTCTCCTCCGAGAATACCACACACTATTATTGACTATATACTAGTGTGCTTCCAGCTATCGTGAATAATTATGCATGGTTGTCAAACTCTGTTCGCGGAGGTGGCTCGTCCGTCGGGACGCGAATCGCCATCTCCAGTCCGACGGCATCTGTCGGCGGGTCGCTCGGGAGCGTTGCGAGGGGGCGTCGGGCCGCGGCGGCGAGGACGAGCGCGTCGAGCACGTCGTCGCGGGCCACGTCGCGGCGGAGCGTCCGGTCCAGCGTCTCGCGGTAGGCGCGCTCGGCGTCGAACTCCCGGTCGTCGGTCGCGTCGGCTTCCGAACCGTCGTCGCTGTCGCCATCGCCGTCACCGTTCCGACCATCGCATCCGCCGAACGCCGTCCCGAGCACGTCGAGGCGGCGGGCGCGCCCCTCGGGCGTCGACTTCGGTTCCGGGAGGGGGTCGCCGGCGAACGCGGCGAACGCGAGTTCGGGATGGGATTCGAACACTCGGCTTCGGGCGCGCGGCGCCTCGCGGAGAACGGCGTCGGCCTCGCGAATCTTGGGCACGAGGTGCCACGCCTGAATCGAGAGGCCCGCCCCGGTCCGCTCGCGGTTCGCTGCGCTGGCCGCCTCGTGGGAATCGGCGTCGAGGACGGACCGAACGGGCGCGAAGAAGACGGTTGCGGCGCGGGAGCCGAGCCGCTCGCGGGCCGCCCGGTCGCACGCGCGGCGGTCGGATTCGGGCAGCCCGATGGGGATATCGACGAGCACCCGCCGGGCGTCTCGCTCGCGGGCGAGGTCCCAGACGGCGTCGAAGTCCGCGACGACTCGCACGCTGAGGCCGTCGCCGGCGACGGCGCACACCCAGCCGGCCCGACAGCCGTCGACGCCGACCGCGGGGGAAACGCATCGCTGTGGCACGGGCCGAGCTACGTCGTGGAGCGAGAGAAAAGCTCTGGGTTCAGGAGTCGAGCGCCACGGCCGACATCTGCCGACAGGAATCGCGGAGTTCGTTGAGCGTCACGTCGATGCTCGCGTCGAGCGAGACGAGCAGTTTCACGCCGTCTTCGAGCGGCACCCGGACGATGAGCGTGTTGTCGATGGCGAACGCGACGAGCTCCGGCCCGCCGATAGGCAGGTCTTCGAGCGGTTGGTCGATGGCCTCCTCGTTCGTGAGCGTCGCGACGAGCGTCTTGACGGTGTCCTCGTCGTAGCGGTCGAGAAGCGACTGCTCGAAGAAGCGAATCCGCGTCTGCACCGGCTCACACCACGCGACCGCTCGGAGTGCGTCCCCGTACGCCTCCTGTAACTCCGAGGTCAGTTCGGGCGCGGGAAACTCGCCGTCGTCGACGACGGTAATCTCGGCCTCCTGGTCGAGGGCGACCCGCTCGTAGGCGAGTTCACCGAGGTCCGTCAGCCCGTAGAGACGCCCTTTCTGTTGCGACTCGGGAACCAACAGTTCGACGATGCCCCGCTCCCGAAGTTCGGAGAGCGCCCGAGACACGTGCGGCTGTGCGAGGTCGGACTCCGCCGCGATTCGAGACGGCAGTCCCGACCCGTGCTCCGAGAGATATCGGCACACGGCCAGTCGGTACCGTGAGCTTGCGATATACCCCGCGGAATCCCACGTCTCGGTCATATACGAGACTCTCCGCTGGTCGTTTTCATCATGATTGACACGTCCCGCTTTGATATGCAATGGCAAGCGGGGTATATCTTTCGAGGGTCGGACAACGCTACTATATATGTACCATATACGGTCCGAGAACGGAACGTTCAGACACTCCCGAACCCCGAATGTGCCTCGACCGGAATGCACCGTCGGTTCGCAGCGCGCTGTTTGGCCCGCGGGTGACGCCGCCGTAACCGGCTACCTGCGCGGTTACCCGGTGACATGTATGTCCGCAAACACATATATCAGTTCGGTCTCGTACCAGGTAACGCAATGATAGTAGTACTCCGGACGACGGACCGCCGCACGACCGCCGACGCGACGGAGGTGCCGAGATGAGCGTCGCGCTCCAGTTCGCGTCCCCCGGCGCGGACATCGCGTTCCTCCTCGCGCGAGTCCTCTTCGGCGCGGTGCTCGCGTTCATGGGGCTCAACCACTTCCTGAACCTCGACCACATGACCGGCTACGCGGAGATGAAGGGCCTGCCGGCCCCCCGCCTCGGCGTCGTCGTCTCCGGCGGGATGCTCGTCTTCGGCGGCCTCGGAATCGCGCTCGGCGTCTTCCCCGCGCTCGCCGCCGGTGCCGTCGCCGTCTTCCTCATCGTGGGGACGCCGGTGTTCCACGACTTCTGGGCGGTCCCCGAGGACCAACGGGAGTCCGAGATGACCGGCTTCCTGAAGAACCTCGTCATGCTCGGCGGCGCGCTCGTCTTCCTCGCGCTCAGCGGAACGACGTGGTCTTACGCCATCGGCCTGACGCTGTTCTGACCGGGCCGAGCCGACGCCGTCCCACAGATTCATCGGCCTCCGAACCCACCACACACTCATTCGTGACCGACCCAAGACCGGATTCGACACGCCCTCGTCGCCCGCCGAATAGTCGACCACGCCCGCCCGCGGAGGTGAGTCGCTGATGGACGGCGCGCCCGACGCCTTCGGCTCCCCGTACCGCCTGCTTTCGGGAGCCGTCGTCCCGCGGCCCATCGCGTGGGTGAGCACCCGCGGCGACGACGCCGACAACCTCGCGCCGTACAGTTTCTCCACCGTCGCCAGCGTCGACCCACCGGTGCTCGTCTTCGCGCCGGTCGGCCGCGGGCCGTCGCTGAAGGACACGCCGCGAAACGCCATCTCGCGCGGCGAGTTCGTCGTCAACGTCGTCACCCGCGACCTCGTGGAAGCGATGAACGAGACCGCCGCGACGGTCCCGCCGGGCGTCGACGAGTTCGACCACGCCGGCATCGAGAAGGCCGAGGCCGTCCGCGTCGACGCCCCGCGCGTCGCCGACGCCAAAGTCGCCTTCGAGTGTACCCTCTACGACAGCATGGAGGTCGGCTCCTCGACGCTCGTCCTGGGGGAGGTCGTCCACGCGCACGTCGCCGACGAGGTGCTGACCGACGGCAAACTCGACACGAGGAAACTCGATACGGTCGGCCGCCTCGCGGGCAACGAGTACGCGACGACGGACGACCGGTTCGAACTCGTCCGCCCGGACTGACCTGTTCCGACGAACCCGCTCCGACGAACCCGCTCCGGCTGCCCGCCCGTTATCGTAAATTGATAATGGGGCGCGAAGCTTTATCGCGGGATACGGAGTCTTTCGAACCGATGAGCGACGTGTCGTTGTCGAGCGTGCTTTCGTTTCTCGATACTGATGACGCGGCAACCGTCGTCGAGCGGGTCCGTGCGGCCCGCGGGGAGCGGACGAAACGGAGCGACCGCGACGGGCGGACGTTCCTCTTTTCGGCCCCCGGAGACGAGTCGCAACCGACCGAAGTCGTCTGGATAGACGTGGAAGCCGCGTTCGACGCCCGGAGCGTCGAGACGTTCGCCGAGCGCTGCGCCGACCGCGGCATCGACGGGACGCTCCTGACGACCGGCGACGAGGAGCAGGCCATGGAGACGCTCGCCCTCGCGTTCGCGGCCGACGACCAACTCGACGAACCCGACGAGGACGGCGACCGAGCGCTCCTCGTCGACCCAGACGAGGTCGAACGCCCCATCGACCTCGTGGCGCTTCCCGACCTCGTAGACGCGCTCGAAGACGCCGACCTCGACGAGGACGTCATCGACGAGTATCACGAGCCACACGAACCGGAGTTCGAGGAGATTCTCGACGAGATAGACGCCGAGGAAGCCCGCGCCGCGGCGGAGGCGGACGAAGCCGAAAACGCCGGCTCCGGTCGGGCGCTCGCGCTCCTCGTCGCGGCCGTCGTCGTGGTGGCGGTCGTCGCCGCGCTCGTCCTGTTCGGCCCGTTCTGAGTGGCTCTGGCTCGGTTTCGAACTCACGCGCTCCCGTGTTCTCGGCCCGCCTCACCCGCGAGCGCGCCGCTTCGCGAGTCGCTCGATTCGGCGCAGCGCGACCGCACAGACCGCGGCGTACGGCCCCGCGAGCACGGGAACTTCGAACGAAACCGAACATCGTTCGGGACCGACCGGGTCGACGCGGTGCCCCGTCGCCGGTACGCCGGCCACGCGCCACGTCCACCGACGGGACTCGTCGTCGCACGTCTGGATGCTGAACGGGACCCAGACGCCGGCGACGCGGACCTCGCCGCGACTCCCCGCCTCGATTCCTCCGTCGACGCCGCGGACGCCCGACACGCTCGGTCCCCAGTCGGGCCAGTCTGCGACCGACACCAACACGTTCCACGCCGCCGCCGCGGGAGCCGAAATCCGCCGAGAGACGACCAGACGACGCCCGCCAGGCGTTCGCTCCACGCGCGTTCGGGTCCGACTCGACGCTCCCCTCATATCTCCTAGTATGCTAATAAGTCGTAATATAACACCGCCGAAATCTTTATCCACGAATCGTGGTAGCAACTACCAAGGCAACACATGAGCAACACAAGTGACCGCCCGAATGCGACGATGCGAGACGTCAGCCACACACCGCCCACAGGCGAGAGCGTCACGAACGTCTGGGAGCGAGGACACGAATCCGAGTCCACGGAATAAGCCGGGCAGAACCACTCGCACGACGACGAACAGCAACAAACCGACCGCATCGTAACGAACCGACTGCACCGTAACGAACCGACTAACCAACCAATCGGAGCGAATCCAGCTACTCAACCACGATACCGTCACCACGATACGACGACACACACACAACCGACCGACTGCATCGAACTCGACCGTCTCCCGCGGGAGAGGGAGACCGTGCCACCTTCCTGCGCACCGATTGCGACCGACCCGCGCCGGCCGTCCCGCCGGCGCGCACTCGATTTCCGACCGATTTTCACCGTGAGCCGCCGGAGCCGACGCCTATCGGGACGTTTAACCCCGAGTCCGACGGGCGTTCGAACATGAAGGCCACCGCCAAGGCCCACCCGATTCAGGGCCTCGTGAAGTATCACGGGATGCGAGACACGGAGCGCCGAATGCCGTACCACGACAGCATCAGCGTCTGCACGGCACCGAGCCACACGCAGACGACCGTCGAGTTCCGCCCCGACGCCGACGAGGACGTCTACGTCATCGGCGGCGAGGCAGTCGAGGGCCGCGGCGCGGAGCGCATCCAAGCCGTCGTCGACCGGGTCCGCGAGCTGGCCGGCTTCGACCACCGGGTCCGACTGGAAAGCGAGAACTCCTTCCCATCGAACATCGGCTTCGGGTCGTCGGCGTCCGGGTTCGCCGCGGCCGCGATGGCGCTTTCCGAGGCGGCCGACCTCGACATGACGCGCCCCGAAGTCTCGACTATCGCCCGCCGCGGGTCGGCGTCCGCCGCCCGCGCCGTCACGGGCGCGTTCTCGCACCTCTACTCGGGAATGAACGACACCGACTGCCGCTCCGAGCGCATCGAGACCGACCTCGAAGACGACCTGCGCATCGTCGCCGCGCACGTCCCCGCCTACAAGGAGACCGAGCAGGCCCACGCCGAGGCCGCCGACAGCCACATGTTCCAGGCGCGGATGGCCCACATCCACGCCCAGATAGACGACATGCGCGACGCGCTGTACGACGGCGACTTCGACGCCGCCTTCGAACTCGCGGAGCACGACTCGCTGTCGCTCGCGGCGACGACGATGACCGGCCCCGCCGGCTGGGTGTACTGGCAACCGCGCACCATCGCCGTCTTCAACGCCGTCCGCAGGCTCCGAAACGAGGAGGACGTGCCGGTCTACTTCTCGACCGACACCGGCGCGAGCGTCTACATCAACACGACCGAGGAGCACGTCGACCGCGTCGAGGAAGCCGTCGCGGACTGCGGCGTCGAGACCGACGTGTGGGGCGTCGGCGGCCCCGCCGAGGTGCTCGACGAGTCCGAGGCGCTGTTCTGAGCGCGCGGCCGACCGCCGCGTACCGCGCCCGCGACCGCCGTCACCCTCTTTTCTCTCGCGCCCGACGGAACAGCCATGCGTGTCCTGGTTCTCGGTGCCGGGTACGCGGGCCTCACGCTCGCCCGCGACCTCGAACGCCGACTCCCCGCCGACGCCGACCTGACCGTGGTGAACGACTCCCCGCACCACCTCGTCCAACACGAAGTCCACCGCGCGATTCGGCGGCCGGCGGTCGCCGACGCGATTCAGGTCCCCCTCGACGAGGCGCTCGACCGCGCCGAGGTCGTCGTCGACCGCGTGACCGGCGTCGACCGCGACGCGCGAACCGTCGAACTGGCCGCCGGCGACGCCCTCGGCTACGACTACTGCGCGGTCTGTCTGGGCGCGCAGACCGCCTACTACGGCATCCCCGGCCTCGAAGCCCACTCGGTCCCGCTGAAGCGCGTCGCGGACGCCGAAACCATCCGCACGCGCTTCTTCGACGACTGCGACGAGGGCGGCACCGTCGTCGTCGGCGGCGCGGGGCTGTCTGGCGTGCAGGTCGCGGGCGAACTCGCCGCGCTCCGCGACGAGGAGGGCGCGCACGCCGATATCGTCCTCGTCGAGCAACTGGACGCCGTCGCGCCGTCGTTCGACGCGTCGTTCCGGCGGGCGGTCCGCGACGAACTCCTCGACAGGGGCGTCGAGATTCGGACCGAGACGACCGTCGAGTCGGTGACGGACGCGACCGTCGAGGCGGACACCGGCGACATCGACTACGACCTGCTCGTCTGGACCGGCGGCATCGCCGGCGACGACGCGATGGGCGGCGAGCGCCCCGCCGTCAGGGCGGACCTCCGTCTCGACCGGCGGACGTTCGTCGTCGGGGACGCGGCCCGCGCGGTCGACGCCGACGGCGAGCCCGTGCCGGCGAGCGCCTCCGCGGCGCTCCGCGAGGCGAAGACCGTCGCCGGCAACATCGCCGCGCAGGTCGAGTTCGAGACCGGCGGCGACGAAGACGAGTTCGCCCCGCGGCCCGACCCGTATCGCTTCGAAGTCCCCGGCTGGATTGTCTCGGTCGGTGACGGCGCGGTCGCGCAGGTCGGCCCGAGCATCTTCCGCGGGAAGGCCGCGAAGGCCATGAAAGCCACCGTCGGGGCGGGCCATCTCACCTCGGTCGGCGCGATTTCGCGGGCGGTCGACCTCGTCGACGAGGAACTGCACGCCTGACGGGTCGGCGGCGGGCGACCCGCTCCCGCGGTCCGCCGGCCCGACCCTGAGAAGTTCTTTATCCGATGCCGGAGTATCTCCAGCTATCACCGACGATACCGGGAACGACCGAGACTGCGCCGGCGAGGCCGCGATTCGCGACGTGACCGCCGAGCGAGGCGCTCGATGAACTGGCAGCACAGCGTGTACGCCTACCCGATGGTGTTCGCGGCGGTCGTCGCCGCCATCCTCTCGGGCTACGCGCTCCAGTCCGTCCGCCGCCGGGGGCGGAACCCGACGGTCGTCTCGTTCGCCGTGCTGACGGCCGCCGTCGCCTTCTGGACCGCGACGACGGCGGTCAAGCTGTTTCTCGTCGCCCCCGGCGCGAAACTGCTCGCCTACAAGCTCCTCCACGTCGGTGCGATGACGGCCGCGCCGGCGTTTTTCGTCTTCGCCCTCGCGTACACCGACCGGCGGGAACTGCTCGACCGGCAGGTCGTCGCGGCGCTGTACGTCGTCCCCGCGGTGTTCCTCGTCGTCCTCTTTACCAACCCGCTGGAACTCGGCTACACCGGCTGGGAGCTGTCGGCCGTCGACGGTGGGGTGACGCTCTCCGTCACCGACGGCCCGGTGAGCGTGTTCGGCCTCGTCTACGCCTTCGTGCTCCTGTTTCTCGGGCTCGGCGTCATCGGCCAGTACGCCCTCGAACTCGACCGCCCCTACCGGACGCAGGCGACGCTCCTCCTCGTCGGGATGGTCGTGCCGTCGGTCGTCGCCGCGCTCGAACTCACCGACTCGCCGCCGCTCGCCGGCGGCGTCAACCTCATCCCCGCCTCGCTCGCGGTGCCCGCGGTGACGTTCGGCATCGCCGTCTACCGCTACAAGCTCCTCGACATCCTCCCGCTCGCCTACGCGGCCGCCGGCGCGCACTCGACCGACGGGCTCGTCGTCCTCGACGCCGACGAGGTCGTCGTCCACGTCAACGACCACGTCCGGCCCCTCTTGGGAGCCGACGACCCGCTCCTCGGTCGCCCGGCGAGTGAGGCTCTCCCGAACTACGACGACCTCGCCGGCGACCCCCCGACGTGCGACGCGCTCGTCGCGGGCGAGCGCTACGTCGAACTGACGCGCATCCCGCTGGACCGCGCCGGCGACCCGCTCGGGTGGGTGGTTTCGGTTCGGGACGTGACGCCGCGGAAACGCTACGAACTCGCCTTGGAGTCGAGAAACGACGAACTGGAGGTGCTCAACCGCATCGTCCGCCACGACATCCGAAACGATATGCAGCTCGTGACGGCGTACATCGACATCGTCCTCGACCACGAGCCGCTGTCCGACGAGGCGCGGTCGCAGTTGGAGACTGCGCTCCGGCGGGCGCTCAACACCGTGGACCTCACCGACGTGCTCGGACAGTTGATGCGCGCGACGAACGACGACGAGCGCCGCCGCGCCCTCGACGTCGGTGACGCGCTCCGCGAGGCCGTCGACGACGTGCGCGAGGGCTATCCGAACGCGGCCTTCACGGTCGATAGCCTCCCGCCGGCGACGGTGTTCGCCAACGACCTGCTCGACTCCGTGTTCGCGAACGTCCTGAAGAACGCGGTCGTCCACAGCGACCGCGACCGCCCGTCGATTGCCGTCTCGGGCGCGGCGGACGACGAGTGCGTCACCGTCCGCATCGCCGACGACGGCCCCGGCATCGCCGACGACCGGAAGTCGGTCGTCTTCGGGAAGGGCGCGAAGGGGCTGGGAAGCCCCGGCACCGGCACCGGCCTGTACCTCGTCGACACCATCGTCTCGAACTTCGGCGGCGCAGTCCACATCGAGGACAACGAACCGCGGGGAAGCGTCTTCGTCATCGAACTCCCGCTCGCGACCGTCGAGGCCGCGGACTGAGCCGCCCCGTTCGACTCGGGGACCGTCGCCGCCGCGGTCGGCGTCGCTCGTGGACGAGGTTTTATCGCCGCCGCTCCAAGAGAGCGTGTGGCACCGTTCGACGCGATTCTCTTCGACCTCGACAACACGCTCTGTACGAACGACCAGAGCGGCGAGACCATCTACGCCGGCGCGTTCGACGCCGCCGGTCTCGACCGCTTCGGCGAGCCGTCGGACCTCTGGGCCGCCCTCGACGGCCCGCCGGACCACGACGACCACGAGGGCTACCTCGCCGACGGCTTCGAGCGCGTCGCGGCCAAACACGACCGCGAGGGGGTCGACGTTCGGGCGCTGGCCCGCGGATTCGTCGAGACGGTCGACCACTCGGCGGTCTCGTTTCGCCCCGGTGCCGAGGCCGCGCTCGCCGCCGCCCGCGACCACGCGTCGGTCGGCCTCGTCACCAACGGTCCCGAGCGGCGGCAGGCCGTCAAACTCGACGCGCTCGGCATCGCCGACGCGTTCGACGCGGTCGTCTTCGCGGGCGACATGCCGCGGCGAAAGCCCCACCCCGACCCGTTCGACCGGGCGCTTTCCGACCTCGACGCCGAGGCGAACGCGAGCCTCCACGTCGGCGACTCGCTGGAGTTCGACGTGGACGGAGCCCACCGCGCCGGTCTCGACGCCGCGTGGTGCCCGGTCGAGACGGGCGACGAAGGCGACCCGGACCCGACCTCGTACGCCCCGGCGTACGTCCTCCGGTCGCTCACCGAGTTCTCGACGATTCTCGACGGCGGGCCGTGACTCGGCTCCCGCGGCGTCGCCGTCGCCATCGCCATCGCCATCGGCCGCCGCGAGCCGTCCGCTGGACCTTTGTTCGCGTCACCCGTAGAGTGGTTCCATGAACCCCGTCGAGGGCGTGCTCGCCCGCGAGTTCCCCGAGCGACGCGTCGCGGCGACGGCTCGCGTTCCGAACGGGAACCACAAGCAAACCGCGGTCGCGACGTTCGCCGACGGCGGGGAAGTCGTCGTCCAGACGGCGGCCGACGCCGCGGCGCTGGCCGTCGAAGCCGCCCTCTCGCGGGCGGTCCGCGAGCGCACGTCGATTCCGGTCCCCCGCGTCCTCGCGTCGGGCGCGCTCGACGGGGCCGGCTACGTCGTCACGGAGCGCGCCGCCGGCGACGAACTCCACGAGCGGTTCGTCTCGCTCGATGCGACGGCCCAGCGGCGGGTCGCCCGGTCGTTCGGCGTCGGCCTCGGCCAGCTCCACGAACAGTTCACTTTCGACGGCTACGGTCGGCTTGCGGGCTCTCCTCGCG
This sequence comes from Haloferax sp. Atlit-48N, assembly GCF_003383015.2. Taxonomy (NCBI): domain Archaea; kingdom Methanobacteriati; phylum Methanobacteriota; class Halobacteria; order Halobacteriales; family Haloferacaceae; genus Haloferax; species Haloferax sp. Atlit-48N. The sequence goes on from NZ_CP137689.1 coordinate 1,318,156, forward strand.
GCGGACAGCGAGCCGACGGTGGCGAAGCGACCGCGGGCGGAGCCGGGTTCGAATCGGAACCGGCGACCAACCGCGGATTCGACGCCGCGAGCGCCGACGACAGCGATTGGGAGGCGTGGTTCTCCGCCTACGCCCGCGAGGGAATCGCCGCGCTCCCGGCCGCGTTCGACGGGTGTCGAAAGCGGTTAGCGGACGCCGTCGCGGCCGCGTCGCTCCCCGCGAACCCGCCGGCGCGGCTCTATCCGTGGGACTTCAGACCGGGGAACGCGCTCGTCGAGGACGACCGGGTCTCGGCCGTCCTCGACTGGGGACAGCCGATGGCCGCCGCGCCGGGACTCGCCGTCGCCAAAGTCGAACACCTCGTCGCTGACTGGTACGTCGAAGACGGCGCGCCGCTCCGCCGGGCGTTCCGCGCGGGCTACGAGTCGGTCCGGCCGCTCCCGCCGGTCCCGCGCGCCTATCGGGTCGCCGCCGTCGTCCACTCGGCCGTCGATTCGGCGGGCGAGGTGACCCGCCCCGGCTACCCCGAGCGAACCGGCGCGGCCGCGGTCGACTTCCACCGAGCGCGACTCGACGCGTGGTTGTGAGTCGTGGGGGGAGTGGCGTCGACCGGGACGAACCGCCCCGTCGACGGCGCGCTGTGACCGTCGCGGCGACACGAACTACTAATTCGGAGTGCGTGGTATAGGCACGCATGGTACGAGAAGACGGCAAGCGAAACTTCGTCCTCGTCGAGGACGGCGAGGAGACGAGCGTGTTCAGCGGAACGTATCCCCGGCAGGCGGCGCTGAAGGCCGCCCGCCGGCTCCATCCCGCACCCAGCCCCGACGACATCGACGGGAAGGCGACACTCAGGCTCCGCGAGCGCGGCACCGACCGCGTCCACATCTACGAGGGTTGGGCGTGGACCGAGGAGAAAGACGACGACGCCCCCGAGTGGATGGACGACCACGTCACCCGGGCGAACGTCTCGAAGCAGGGCATCGAACATCTCGAAGCGTAAGCCGGGGGTTCGGCGGGGCCGGTGGACCCCGGCTTCGGTTTTTCGGGCTGTTTCGGTTTTTCGGGCGTTTCGGACGTGCGTCGCGCACGCGCTCCGACGGCTCAGTCGCCGGCCTGCGCCGCCTCGCCGTGACCGCCGTGGCCGTCATCACCAACTGACTCCGAGCGGTGGAGCCAGTAGAGGACGCCGAACAGGCCGGTCGCGAACACGTTCAACACGAGTTTGTAGTCGGCCTCGATGCTCACCTCCGCGATTTGGACGCTCTCGGGGGCCGGGATGAGCCCCGCGCCGAGGAAGACGAAGTGGATGACGACGCCCGTCAGGACCGCCGCCACGAATATCATCCCCGAGAGGACGGCCGCGAACGTCGTCCCGTAGTACTCGCGGTAGGCGTCCACGATGGGCGGGACGATGAGGTCGGCGTAGATGTAGCTCAGGACGCTCCCGAACGGCAGGCCGTTCGAAAACAGCACCGCCCCGAACGGGACGTTCCCGACCGAGCAGACGAAGGTGGCGACGCCGATGACGGCCCCGAGGACCGCGGTCCAGAAGACGTACACCGGGAGCCCGAACGTCGGCCCCGAGAACACCGAGGTCCACACCGCGTCGGGGATGAAGCCGGCGATGAGGCCGGCGAAGACGAAGCCGATGGCGATTTCGTCCCAGAGCATCCCCCACTCCTTCCACTGCTTGTCGGCCAGCGCCTTCCACCCCGACAGCGACGTGGCCCGCTCGCGAACCGTCGTGTTGGCCTCCTCGGGGTCGAAGCTCTCCTTGCACGACTTCGAGCAGAAGTAGAACGTCCGGCCGTCGCGTTCGACGCTGTACTCCGTCTCGTCGGGGTCGACTTCCATCCCGCAGACGGGGTCGCGGACGGTCTCGCTTCCCTCGTCTTGGACGTTCCGTCGGGCCTGTTCGACCACCTCGTCGGGCACGAGGTAGACGAAGCCGAACGCCATCAGCCCGATGAGGATGAACCCGCCGAGGATGTCGGCCACGAGGAACTGCCAGCCGAGCAGAATCCAGATGACCGCGCCGATTTCGATGACGAGGTTGGTCGAGGCGAACATGAACGCCCCGAGGGTCGCCGCCGCGGAGCCGCCTTTCTTAAAGAGGTTCTTCGCGGTGGCGATGGCGCTGTACGAACACGACGAGGAGACGAAGCCGAACAGCGAGCCGTAGCCGATTTCGCGCGGGCCGTGGCCCTCCAGTAGCTCCGAGACCTCCTCACCCGAGGTCCACGCCTCCACGCCGCCGGCGATGGCGAAGCCGACGACGAGCGCCCACCACGTCACCCACGCCATGGCCGCGGTGGTCGAAAGCGCCTCTCGGGCGCTCTCGACGAGGAACGTTCCCAGCGGTTGTGTGGTCGTGAACACGCCGAGTCCGACCGTCGCGGCTGCGATGACCGCGAGTATCGCGTATTCGCTCCGGTCCATGTGATTGAGTATGAGGGGAGCCGTACCTAACTGGGTTGTGCCTAGCAGAATCGGGGCTCCGGCGCGACGCGAGTTCTGATTGTGAACTCCGACGGGGCGGAGAGTTCAGAACGTGAGCCGTCGCGTTCGGCTCGCGCCGTCGGAGCGACCGAGCGTCACCGGCTCGAAACTCGTTCGGGCGTCAAAGTCCCGTAGGAGGCGTAATACGGCCCGTCTCTCGGGGTACCCAGAAAGTTAACTTCGAGTAGCACCTCCGTTTCTCCCGTGACTATCACTACGGAGATCGTTATTCGTTCGTCTGCGCTGCCGTTCGTCCGTCTCGCGAAATCGGTTCCGTCGAACCAGATCGAATGCGTACACGGCCTCTGCCACGAGGGGAACTCTCGGGTGTTCATGCTCTACGTCGACCCCGACGCGGACATCTCCGAACCCGACCTGTTGGCCTTCGACGAGGTCGTCGCCGTCGACGCGCTCGGGCGCGCGAGCGGTAAGGACGTCTTCCAAACCACCATCGAACTGGACGACGTCGTCTCGGAAGCGTTCGCCCCCGAGCGGTTCACCGCGACCCAGGTGGAACGGACGGTCGTCACGCCCGACGGCTGGTACGAAAAGAAGCTCTTTCAGAACTACAACGCGTTCAACGGGATGCGAACCCGCTGCGAGGAGTACGGTATCTCCATCGAGCTGATTTCTATCACGCAGAACCCCCGGGAACGCGACGAGTCGTCGCAGTACGGACTGACCGAGCGACAACAGGAGGCGCTGACGCTCGCCATCTCCCGCGGCTACTACGAGAGCCCGCGGCAGGTCTCGACCGAGGAACTCGCCGAGGAGATGGGTATCTCGCAACCCTCCATGTCGAGTCTCCTCCGCCGCGGCGAGCGCCAGCTTCTCACCTCCGCGCTCGGCTCGCAGTCGCAGGTCAACACGGTCAGCAGATAGCGGCGGACCCCAGCTTCGTGTTCCGATGGCCGTGACCCCGAACCGGCGGCAGTATTTAAACACCCATTCCAGATAGCATCGAAACCAAGTCATACGACACCCAACTGAGAGGTGAGACAACCATGGATATCACCGAAGGCTGTGCGAACCCGTCCGTCGAAGGACCCGAGGAGTACTTCACGGGAGACGCCCGAATTGACCCCCTGTTCGACTCTCAGGGCGAGGCCCGCGCGGCGGCCGCGAGCGTCACGTTCGAGCCGGGCGCTCGCACCGCGTGGCACACGCACCCCCTCGGACAGCGACTGGTCGTGACGAGCGGGTGCGGCCTCGTGCAGCGCGAAGGCGGAGAGATTAAACAGATTCGCGCGGGCGACGTTGTCTGGTTCCCCCCGGGCGAGAAACACTGGCACGGCGCGACGCCGGACAACGCGATGACCCACATCGCCATCCAAGAAGAGCAGGACGGCGAGGCCGTCACCTGGTTAGAACACGTCACCGACGAGGAGTACGGCCCGGCGTCGGAGTAACCCGTCTGCCGACGGTACCGAACGCGGTCCAGCCCGAATCCGCCACCCCGACTCGTTTGCGACGCGGTCGTTACCTCGGAGCGGCGCGGTGACCGCACGGGCGGCGGTCGACACGCGTTAGTACTTAAATATACTTTGCAGATAGCGCCGAGTTCAGGGGGGCTCTACGCCTCCATTGAGATACGACTCGACCATGAAAGCAGTACGCATTCACGAGTACGGTAGCCCAGACGTACTTCGGTACGAAGACGTAGACGAGCCGGAACCCGCCGCCGACGAAGTGCGCGTTCGGGTACGCGCCGCCGGCGTGAACCCGGTCGACTGGATGACGCGGAAAGGCCTCGTCGAGCGAGACGAACTCCCGTGGACGGTCGGCTGGGACGCCGCCGGCGTCGTCGACGCCGTCGGCTCCGACGTGAGCGACCTGGAGGTCGGCGACGAAGTGTTCGGTCTCGTCGAGTTCGAGTACGGCGGCGGCACGTACGCAGAGGCCGTCACCGCGCCGGAAGACGAGCTCGTGCGAAAACCGGCGTCGCTCAGCTTCGAGGAAGCGGCCGGCGTCCCGATGGCCGCGCTGACCGCGTGGCAGGCGCTGGACGCGATTGACGTGGACGCCGGCGACCGCGTTCTCATCCACGCCGCGGCCGGCGGCGTCGGTCACTTCGCCGTCCAGTTCGCACGGGAGCGTGGCCTCCACGTCATCGGCACCGCCTCGGGGTCGAACGAGGAGTACCTCCGAGAGCTCGGCGTCGACGAGTTCGTCAACTACCGCGAACAGCGCTTCGAAGAGGTGCTCGAGCCGGTCGACGGAGTGATCGACGGCGTCGGCGGAGAGACCTTCGACCGGTCCCTCGAAATCTTGAACGAAGGCGGTATCATCGACAAGCTCCCGAGTCCGCCGACCGACGAGCAACAGGAACTGGCGGACGAACAGGGCGTCGAAGCGATAATGACGAACGTCCGCTGGAACGGCGAGTGGTTCGAAGACATCACCGAGCTACTCGCAGACGGCACCGTCTCGGTGACGCTCGACACGGTGTTGCCGCTCTCCGAAGCGCGGGAGGCCCACCGGCTGAGCGAGGCGAAACACGCCCGCGGGAAGATTATCCTCACGCCCGGCGACGACGAGTCCGCATCGAACTAATCGTCGCATTCCACGTCGCCCGGCGTCGGCTCGGACGCCCACCGACACACGGTGGGCGGTGAGCCTCTGCGAGAACGGCCGCGACCGGTCATGGGGCGGCGTTCACCGCTTTCTGACATCGGCTGACCAGTTAAACGGGCTTTTCGTACAGCACTACGCTCAAGAGAGCGACCGACGTTATTCTAGCCGATGGCGACGAGACCAATCCGACCCACTGAAACGAGCGCCGGCCGTTGTCGCGAGGCGAGCACCGCACGCGAACAGCGACCGAGGGGGACGAGCGCCCGCCGTTCTCGGCTCCGCCGCCGTGGGACTGACGGGGGGGTTCGCCGATGACCGCGTGGGACGTGGCCGAACTGCGCGAAATCGCGGCCTCCAACGACCTGTACGTCGCGCCGTTCCGCGAGGACGGCGAGACGTACGGCACGCCGACCCGAGTCTGGTCCGTTCGGGTCGACGACGACCTGTTCGTGCGCGCGTACAACGGCCAGGACTCCAGTTGGTACCAGGCCGCAGTCCGAGAGAACGCGGGGCGAATCGAAGTCAACGACGAGGCCAAGGAAGTCGCCTTCGAGGCGGTCGACGGACCGATAAACGACCACATCGACGACGCCTACCGAGAGAAGTACGAGGGGAGTTCGTATCTGAGCGCGATGATTGGCGACCGCGCGCGCTCGGCCACGGTCAGAGTCGTTCCGCGGGAAGCCAGCGACTGACCGTCGCCTCCCTCGGTCGCAGTGCGATGTGCCCCCGTCGGCGAGGTGCTCGACGCTCCCCGCGTGGCGGGAGCGTGTGAAGAGCTTCGAAGCGCGTTACCGTTTTCGTTCGCTTCCCGATTCAAATCCTTCGGCTCAGATTTAGCTCGTCACTTCGTTCCTCGAAAAATCATGGGCGCTACAGGATTTGAACCCGTGGCAACTTGGTCCGAAGCCAAGCACTCTGTCCAGACTGAGCTAAGCGCCCTACATGACTTCGTCTGTCGTGGACTGTTTTAAATGGATTGATTCGGGGCGGCGACTCCGCGCGATTTATACGCGGTCTCCGAACAGTACGTGGTATGTCTCTCGGAACGCGGGCACGCGGGTTCGCGGAACTCACCCGGCCGGGAAACGCGGTCGCCGCGGGCGTCCTCACGTTCACCGGGGCGTTCGTCGCCGGGGCGTCACCGAGCGACGCGCTCGTCGTCGTCGCGGCGATGCTCGCAACCGTGTTCGCCACGGGCGCGGGCAACGCCATCAACGACTACTTCGACCGCGATATCGACCGCATCAATCGCCCGGACCGGCCGATTCCCCGCGGCGCGGTGACCGCGCCCGAGGCCAAGTGGTTCAGCGTCGCGCTGTTCGGCGGCGCGGTCGTCTCGGCGCTCGTCCTCCCGGTCGTCGCCATCGCCATCGCCGTGGTCAACCTCGTCGCGCTCCTCGCGTACACGGAGTTCTTCAAGGGTCTCCCGGGCGTCGGCAACGTCGTCGTCGCCGCGCTCACCGGCTCAACGTTCCTGTTCGGCGGCGCGGCCATCGGCGAACCGTTGGGCGCGGCCGTCCTCTGTGTGCTCGCCGCGCTGGCGACGCTGACCCGCGAAATCGTCAAAGACGTCGAGGACATCGGCGGCGACAGAGAAGAGGGGCTTCGGACACTCCCCATCGTCGTCGGCGAGGCGGCGTCGCTGTGGCTCGGCGCGGTCGTCCTCGTGGTCGCCGTCGGCGCGAGCGCGGTGCCGTTCGTCCGGGGGGAGTTCGGACTGGCGTACCTCGGCGTGGTCGTCCCCGCCGACGCGCTCATGCTCGCCGCCACCGCGCAGTCGTTCGGTAATCCGGCCGCGGCCCAGCGCCGACTCAAACACGGGATGTTCTTGGCGGCGTTCGCGTTCATCCTCGGACGGGCGACGGCGCCAGCGGGAAGTCTCTTATAAGTGATCCTGGACGGACAATCGGCAAGTTCCCGGAGAACGCCCCGACGAGCCGGAACTGTTCGATCCTCCAATCAAAAAGAATATTACCGGCTCACTGTATCATCGTACTATCCGATGACCCCCGGCGAGCGGAAGCGTCACGCGAGCGCGTTCCTCGGAGTCGACGACATCGAGCCGAGGTACCTGTATGTATAATCTGGGCGCTGATCTCGACGTCGAGGTCGAACCGGGCACGAACCTCCTCCTCGTCGGACCGGCGTTGACCGGCAAGCGTTCGCTGGCGCTCGACATCCTCGCGGAGGGGACCCGGAGCGGTGAAGGGGCGGTCATCGTCACGACCAAAGACGGCGCGGACCGCATCCTCAACGACTTCGGCAAGCGACTCGACTACGAGGGCAAGCCCGTCGCGGTCGTCGACTGCGTCACGAAACAGCAGGGCGTCGGCGAGGTCCGCGACGACGACCGAATCCGGTACACGTCGTCGCCGGTCGACATGACCGGAATCGGAATCAAGCTCTCGGAAATCCTCCAGGAGTACTACCAGGACCGCGGGCTGCCGGAGAACCGCATCATGCTCCACTCGCTTTCGACGCTGCTGATGTACGCCGACCTCCAGACCGTCTTTCGGTTTCTGCACGTGTTCACCGGCCGCATCCAGAGCGTGGGCGGCCTCGGCGTGTTCACCATCGACGCCGACGCTCACGACGACCGGACGATGAACACCATCAAACAGCTGTTCGACGGCATCATCACGACCCACGAGGACGCGCCGCCGGACATCCGCATCGCGGACCACTAGCCGGTTCGGCGCGCGCGCCGGACTGGGGACTGGGACGGCGGCCGCGCCGCACAGCCGCCTGACGTTTTTATCCGCAGACGGCCACGTCGTAGGTATGCCCATCACCAGCGACGACGACATCCGCGCGCTGTTCGACGCCGAGACCATCGCGGTCGTCGGCTGTTCGGCCACGGCCGGCAAGCCCGCCCACGACATCCCGGCGTACATGCAGCGCCACGGCTACCGCGTCGTCCCGGTCAACCCCTTCCACGACGAAATCCTCGGCGAGACGGCGTACGACTCGCTGGCCGACGTGGACGAAGACGTCGACCTCGTGGACGTGTTCCGACCGTCCGAGGAGGCGGGCGACATCGTCGACGCCGCAATCGAGCGCGCCGCCGACCGCGGCGACGTGGAGGCGGTCTGGCTCCAACTCGGCATCCGCGACGACGACGCGGCCGCCCGCGCCGAGGAAGCTGGACTCTCGTTCGTTCAGGACAAGTGCTTCAAGGTCGAGCACTCGCGGCTCGCCTGAGCGCCCGCTGAACCGGCGATTCGACCGGAGTCAGCTTCTGGCCGGCCTGTTCTACCCTTCCCACGACTCGAAGTCGCCGTAGACGCCCTTCGAGAGATATCGCTCCGAGGAGTCGGGGAAGACCGTGACGACGGCGTCGTGCGGGAGGTCGAGGTCGCCGGCGGCGGCGCGCTCGGCCACGTCGATGGCGGCCAGCGAGTTGGCGGCGGCGCTCGACGCGACGAGGTGGCCTTCCTCGGCGGCGAGGCGCTGCATCTCGTCGTGAGTGTCGCGGTCGGCGATTTGGACGATTTCGTCCACCAACTCGGGGTCGAACAGCTCGTTCGTCGCGGGGTCGTGCGTGCCGATGCCCTCGGTCTTGTACGACGCCTCCGCCACGTCGCGGCCGTGGAGCCGGGCGTAGAGCGACCCCTCGGGTTCGACGGCGGTGACGAACGTGTCTTCGTTGCGCTCGCGGCCGTAGCGCGCCATCCCCATCAGCGTGCCCGCGGTACCGCAGCCGGCGACGAGCGCGCCGACCTCGCCGTCGAGCGCGTCGTACACCTCGGGCGCGGTCGTCTCGTAGTGCGCCTCGGGGTTGAGCGGGTTGGAGAACTGCTGGGGGACGACGGCGTCGTCGAGTTCGTCGGCGAGCTTGTGGGCGCGGTCGATAGCGCCGCCCATCCCGTCTTCGGTGGGCGTGTTCACCACGTCGGCTCCGAGCGCGCGCATGAGCGTCTGTTTTTCGACGCTGAACCGCTCGGGGACGACGAACACCGCGCGGATGCCGAGCTGTCCGGCCGCGACGGCGAAGCCGATGCCGGTGTTGCCGGCGGTCGGCTCGACGATGGTGCCGCCATCGGGGAGTTCGCCGGATTCGAGCATCCGTTCGAGCATGTACTTCCCGATGCGGTCTTTGACGCTCGCGCCCGGATTGAACGATTCGAGCTTCGCGTAGACGGGCACTTCGTCGGGCGACGCGTGGACCCTGACGAGCGGCGTCTCCCCGACGGTGTCGAGCACCGAGTCGAAGGGTTCGCGGTGCGTGGTCATACGCGGGCAAAAGTTGCCCCTGACCCTGAACGTTTTCATCCCGTTGTCTCCCCTTCGTCGGAGGTCGGTGCGTGGGTGAGTCGAGCCGAGTCGGTCGAGCACAGTCGTCTCTCGGGGACTCCGAGACGAGGCTAGGGCTGGGTGCGAAACCGACAGAAAACGGGGAGCGTCGGAGAGTCGGCGTGCTTACGCGTCGTCGGTGGTGGCGTCACTCGACGCGTCGGCATCGGCGTCGGCGGTCTCGTCGCCGGCCGCGTCGTCCTCGGCCTCGGAGATGTGCGCCTGCGCGATGGCGGCGTCGAGGTCGACGCCCTGTTCCTCCGCGATGGCTTCGAGAATCGCCCGCTGTTCGGCGTTCTCGGCTTCGAGCCGGTCGACGCGCGACTTCGTCTCGTTGACCGTCTCGCGGACCTCTACGACCTGCTCGCGCAGTTCGTTGAGCTTCTTGTACACGTCTTCGGCCATCTCTGCGACCTTCTGGAGCTTCTTCGCGGTGCCTCCGAGTGCCATGTGTCGCCTCTCGGACTCGGGGCTTGTACGACTTCCGGTGCGGTGTCGCGAGAAAACCGGCCACGAACACCGAGAGCGGGTGGAGACACCGGGTCTCAGCCGAGTTCGTTCGGGTCCACCCGGTCGACGACGACCCGGAGGCCGACGAGCGCGACGACGCCGACGAAGACGAGCCCCGCGACGGCGGCTCTCGCGCCGACGCCCGCGGTCCCGAGCGCCAGTCGCGCGGCCGTGTTCGCGGGGTTCAGCGGCAGCAACGACGTGCCCGCGAAGACGAGGAGCACGCCGATGGAGTACAGGAGCTGTGCGACCCGACGGTCGGGCGACGTAATCGCCACCGCCGCGCCGAGGGTGACGACGACGGCCGAGAGCCCGGCGACCATGCCGAACAGCCAGGGCACGCTCTCGATGGCCGTCCCGTTCAGGTGGAGGAGCAGCATCCACGCGACGGCCTGCACCGGAGCCAGTCCGCCGGCCGCGAGGAGCTTCCCGTCCACGACGGCCGCGAAGCTCACGGGCGCGACTCGGAGGAGTTCGAGCGTCCCGCGGGCGACCTCCTCCGTGAGCGAGTCGACCACCAGCGACCCCGAGATGAACACGGGCAGGAACAACAACAGCGGGACGAGCACGGTGTAGGTGAAGCCGAAGTACGGGCTCGACTCCGCCGCCGGCGGGAGGGAAAGCGGGTCCGTTTCGAGGAACGCGCGCCGTTCCGCGCGCTCGGTGCGCTCCAGTTCGCGGAGCGCGTCGCGGAGGCGGGTGACGACCGCCGTCGTCTCCACGCCCGTGTCGGGCGCGACCGCCGCGACCCGTATCCTGCCGTCCTCTCCCGCGGACGCCTCTAAGACGGCATCGACCTCCCGCTCGTGGAACGCCGTCATCGCGGCCGACGTGGAGGCGTACGGTCGCCCGCTGAGCCCGTCTTCGGTCCCGACGGCGCGAAGCAGGTCCTCGACGGCCTCCTCGTCGCCCGCGACGGCCACGTCCACCTGATAGCTCGCCGCGCCGGGGTCGTACAGCGAGACGAGGCCGACGACGAGGAACGACGAGAACGCCGCGACGAACAGCTGGATAGCCAGCGCCAGCACGATGGTTTTTTCCTTACGGAGACTGCCGAGTTCGCGCCGGGCGATGGCGAGTCGCGGGCTACCCAAGGGCGTTCACCACCTGAAGGTTGTAGCCGAGGTGAATGGCGATTGCACCCACGAGCGCGACGCCGTAGGCCGAGCGCCCCCGACTCGCCCCGAAGGCGGTCACGCTGGCGGTCACCGCGTGGAGCACGAGCGGCGCGAGGAACAGCCCGAGGACGACGAGGGCGCTCACGCCGGTGCCGCCGGCGATGCCGACGCCGGAGGGCGCGAAGGCGGTCTGGCCGAGCGTGAGCGACTGCAACCCGGCGAGTTGAGCGATGGCGGTGAACTTCTCGCCGACGAAGAAGCCGAGGCCGGAGAGCCCGCCGAGGACGAGCGACGACCGGAGCGTCCGCGAAAAGCGCGCCTTCTCGAAGGCGGCGAGGACGTGGAGGCTCTTTGCCAACTCCTCGATGACCGCGACCGCGACGAGCACCATCGGGACGGTCAGGTCCACCGGGAGGACGAACAGCACGGCGATGGCCAGCAGTTCCGCGATGAAGACGAACGGAATCGACAGCGCCGACAGGGTCGCAACCGAGCGCGCCCGCGAGATGCGACTGTCGAGCGCGTCGAGGAACTTCAGCGGGACCGGTCGCTGGGTGAACATGTCCTCCTCGCGGTAGACGCCGACGCCGAGGAGGAACAACACGGCCGCGGCGAGGAGAATCGGCCCGACGGAAAACAGGAACTCGCCGAGCGGAATCGACTCGCCCGCGAGGTCGCGCACGACGAGCGTCAGCGGCGAGATGAGCGCGATGGGCGTGACGTTCGTGAAGATGGCCGGGACGAACGTGTACGTCGTCAGGAACACCGACACCGTCACCGTGACGAACGTGAGTTCCTTGAACGACCGGGCGAACATCGCGCCGACGAACGTCGACGCGAGGAACAGGAGGCCGACGGGGACGACCGCGGCCACCGAGACGACGCCGCCGCCGACCGCCGCCGCGATGGCGACGGTTATCGCGACCGTCCCGAGCAGGTACGGGAGCGTCTTGCCGGCGACGATGTCGCCCGGCGAGATGGGCGCGACGAGGAGCAGTTCGCCGCGGCGGTTGATGCGCTCGTTGAGGACGCTCGACCCGTAGGCCTGAATCACGAAGTTCATCGGCACGAGGAAGGCGAAGGCGAGGACGAGCGAGGCGAACGGGAACGGCGGGCTGATGCTCGCCGGCGACCCGCTGGTGTCGCCGCCGAAGAGGCCCGCCATCCCGCCGAGCGACGGGGCGTCGACGCTGCCGTCGTCGGCCGCCGCGGCGTCGGACGCGTCCGGGCCGCCGCCGGCTGTCCCGCCCGCACCGTCACCGGCACCGGACGCGCCGCTCCCGGCTCCGGTTCCGGCGTCGGCTCCGCCGCCGTCACCGGTTCCGGCTCCACCACCACCCCCGCCCGCGCCGCCGTCGACGCGGCTTCCGGCCGGGACGAGCGCGTCGCGCTCGCGGTACTGGAGGTCCACGACGACCGGGAACGCGGCCGACCGGTTCTCCTCGCGGGCCATCTGTCGTTCGTTGTACGACCGGACCGCGTCGCGGAACGCGGCGTAGGCGGCCCGGCCGGTCTGCGTGTCGACGACCGAGACGTGCGTCTCGCTGACGACGAGTTCGACGTTCGGGTCCGAGACGGGCCGCGGGTCGAGCGTGGATGACTGGTCGACGGCGTCGTAGTAGGGGCTGTCGCCGGCGATGCCGACGCGGTAGAGGTCGCGGTCGAGCGCGACCCCGCCGCCCGCCGCCCCGGCCGCGATGCCGCCGGCGACGAGGACGGCGACGAGACCGATTGCGGCGGTCCGGCGGTCGAGCGTCCCCGCCGAGCGCGACACCTCCCAGCGGGCGATGCGGAGGATAGTCCGGGCGTGCGCGACGAGTCGGGTTCGGAGGTCGGTCACGACTGCCCGCGACCTCCGGCGACGCGCTGTTCGCGCTCGTCGTCGGCGTACTCGCGCTCGCCGTCAGCGGCCCGCCCGCGGCCGCCCTCGGCTTCGCTCGTCGTCGGTGCCTCGCGGGCGAGGCGGAGGAAGATGTCCTCCAGCGACGCCTCGTCGGTTCGGATGTCGGCGACGCGGCCGCCGGCGGCCTCGGCGCGTTCGCGGAGCGACTCGACGGCCGACATCTCGTCGACGACGGCGACGTGGCGCTCCTCACCGTCGATTTCGTCGTCGGCGGGCAGGGTCTCCGCGAGCGGGACGGTCGTGAACACGCGGTAGGTCGTCTCGCCGTGTTCCGCGCGAATCTCGGGGACCGTCCCGCGGGCGATGATTTCCCCGCGGTTCATGATGACCACGCGGTCGCAGATGGACTCGACGTGAAAGAGGTTGTGCGCGCTGAAGACGACGGTCTTGTCCTCGTCGCGGAGTTCGCGGACGAACTCCAAGACGACGTTCGTCGTCAGCGGGTCGAGGCCGCTGGCCGGTTCGTCGTAGATGAGCAGGTCGGGGTCGTTGACGAGCGACCGGGCGATGGCGACCTTGCGCTTCATCCCCTTCGACATGTCCCCGAGTCGGCGGTCGCGGTATTCGAGGTCGAGGCGGTCGAGCACCGCGCCGGTGCGCTCGTCGGCCACGTCGCGGGGCACGTCGTAGAGGTCGGCGAAGAATCGGAGATACGACCGCGCAGTCATGTCCTCGTACAGCGGCGACTCCTCGGGGAGAAAGCCGAGTTTGCGCCGCATCGCCGGCTCCTCGGGGTCGTATCCGAGCACCGACGCCGACCCGCCGGTCGGTTCGACGAGTCCGGCGAGCATCTTCAGCGTCGTCGTCTTCCCCGCGCCGTTGGGGCCGACGATGCCGAACACCTCGCCCGACTCGACCGAGAAGTCGCTTCCCACGACGGCGGGGAAGTCGCCGTAGGTCTTCCGGAGGTTCTCGACCGTAATCATTGAGAGAGTTTCACGCGGGACGGCATAAAAAGCGTTCGCGCAGGGTTTCAGGATTGATAGCCTTCCCCTTCGCGGGGCAACAGTTTCGCCGCCCCGCGGCCGGGAGTGAACGAATGCCCGCGCCGCCGAGAACCGACGCTCGTCGACTTAGTCGTACTCGTAGAAGCCCTTGCCCGTCTTCTTGCCGAGGTCGCCCGCCGCGACCTTGCGCTTGAGCAGGTACGCCGGTTTGTAGCGGTCTCCGAGCTCCTCGAACAGCGTCTCGGAGGCGTCCAGACAGATGTCGAGGCCGATGTGGTCCGCGAGGGTGAGCGGCCCCATCGGGACGTTCGTGCCGAGGGTCATGCCGCGGTCGATGTCCTCCTTCGAGGCGACGCCCTCGTCGTAGGCGCGGATGCCCTCGTTGAGCCACGGCATGAGGATGCGGTTGGTGACGAAGCCGGGCTTGTCGTCGGACTCCCACGTCTCCTTGCCGAGGGCCTCCGAAAAGTCGTGGGCGAACGCGACGACGTCGTCGCCGGTCTTCTCGCCGCGGACGACCTCGACGCCCTTCATAATCGGCACGGGGTTCATGAAGTGGAGGCCGACGACGAGTTCGGGGCGCTCGGTCGCGGCCGCGATGGTGGTGATGGAGAGCGTGCTGGTGTTCGTCGCCAGCACGACGCCCTCGGGGACGATGTCGTCGAGGTCGGCAAAGATGTCGCGTTTTACGTCCATGTTCTCGACGGCCGCCTCGACCACGAGGTCGCAGTCCCCGAGGTCCGCGAGCTCGGTCGTCCCCGCGACGCGCGCCTTCGCGGCGTCGGCCTCGTCCGAGGTCAGTTTCTCCTTCGAGACGAACCGCGAGAGGCTGTCGTCGATGGCTGACAGGCCGCGCTCGACGTACTCGGGTTCGAGGTCGCGCATGACCACGTCGTAGCCGGCCATCGCGGCCACCTGCGCGATGCCGTTGCCCATCGTTCCCGCGCCGACGACGCCCACCGTGTCGATATCTTCGGTATCGTACATATCGGGGTCTGCGCGAGGGAGGGTGGTAAAACTTGCCGATGCGTTCGGAATAGTGACAGACTCGTGACTGTCACGGGAAGACTCAAGTCGGGGGCAAGAATGGGGATATGCAACGGTGACTGGGGTGAACGACGCCGGCAGATACGACGAAGACGACGCGGGCGGGGACGGAGGGGAAGCCGTCTCGGACGCGCGCCCGAGCGACGCCGAGGGCGCAAACCGGGGGAACGGGCCGGACGAGGGGCCGAAAAACCCTGCTGAGGCGCTGACCCACCTGCTCAGACCGCGGGGCGACCGCGCGAGCGACGGCGTCCCGACCGAGTTAGAGGCCTTGAAATACGTCGGCCCGGCGACCGCCGACTGTCTCGCCGAGGCGAACATCGACGCGGCCGCTATCGTCGACGGCGAGGTGTGTTACCGGGACCTCGTCGCCGCCGGGACGAACCCCGGCGTCGCGGCGAAGATTCGGCGCTGGCACTCGCTTTCGTGGTCGTTCAACTCCGGCGACGACCTCGACCGCCGCTCCTCGCAGGTCCGCGGACTGGGCGACGACGAGCGCGCGTGGGTCGCCGCGAGTTCGGGCGACTGGGACGCGAGTGACGATGCCGACAGCGACGACAGCGACGGCGACAGAAACAGCAACACCGGCGATTGGACCCCGGACGGCCGGGGCGAGGCGACGGAGACGAGCGGCCCGGCGCGAGACGGAGACTGGACTCCGTCGGGGTCGGGGACGACTACGAGACCGGAGAGCGAAGCGGACGCCCCCTCGGAGCCCACGGAGTCGGGCGATTGGACGCCGACCGGGCGGGGGGCGACCGACGCGTCGACCGACGGTTCGGGAGACGCGCTCGCGGCCGAAGAAGCGTGGCGCGAGCGGTCGAAGCCCGAACCGCTCACGACGCTCGCCGGGGTCGACGAGGCCGACGCCGAACTGCTCGCCGAGGCGGGCGTCCGCTCGGTCAGGCGACTCGCCACCGCCGACCCGGAACACGTCGCCGACGCCCTCCAAATCGACCCGACCGTCGTCAGCGCGTGGAAGGGGCAGGCGCGCGACGCCATGGAGTAAACCGCCGGTTCTGACTGCCGCCCGAATTTTTACTATCTGAGTAGTAATTTCTATTCGGACCGTGTTTTTCCGTAATATTTTGTTACGGCCCTCATAACGCCCGAATTCAGCAATACACCCTAAACCACTCTAGACGCAGTTTTTATATAGGTAGTTACACCATTTTGAATCAGATGATGCCCGGTTCCGACACGGCCGTCGACTTCCCGCAGACGGTATCTCCCACCCCGACGACGCTCGGGGTCAGCGCTCGACTCGCCGACGACTCGCCGACGACCCGCCGACGCCCGGAGGGATGGGCCTGATGGCGACGACCGACGTCAACACCGCCGACACCGCCCGCGACGTGCGGACCATCGACGGCGTGGTCGACATCATCGCGAGCACCGCGCCCGAGATTCGAACCGGCCTCCCCGGTCGCCGCGTCACCGCCGAAGACGAGAACCCGAGCGGCGAGACGCAGATGGCCGCCGACGTGTTCGCCGACGACCTCCTCTGCGAGCGCATCGGCGCGCTCGACGGCGTCGGCGAGTACGCCAGCGAGGAGCGCCCCGAGTCCGTGGACGTGGGCACCGGCCGGCTGTCGGTCGCTGTCGACCCGCTCGACGGCTCGTCGAACCTGAAGCCGAACAACACGATGGGGACCATCTTCGCGGTGTACGATGGCCCGCTACCGGCCCACGGGCGCGACCTCGTCGCCGCCGGCTACGTCCTCTACGGCCCCGTCATGACGATGATTGTCGCCCGCAACGGCACCGTCGACGAGTACGTCATCCACGACGACGCGAGCCACGAACTCGTCCGCGAGGACGTTTCGCTCCCCGACGAGGGGTCGGTGTACGGCTTCGGCGGCCGCGTCCCCGACTGGACCGACGACTTCGAGGCGTTCGCCCGCGAGGTCGAACAGGACGCCTCGCGCAAGCTCCGCTACGGCGGCTCGATGATCGGCGACGTGAACCAGATTCTCACCTACGGCGGCATCTTCGCGTATCCGACGCTGGAGTCCGCGCCCGAGGGCAAACTCCGCGTCCAGTTCGAGGGCTACCCCATCGGCTACGTCATCGAGACGGCCGGCGGCGCGACCTCCGACGGCACGAAGTCGCTCCTCGACGTGGACAAGGACGAACTCCACGCGCGGACCCCGATGTACGTCGGCAACACCGAACTCGTGGCGAAACTCGAAGCCGCGCTGGACTGAGCGAACCGAACCGACCGGGCACCTCGTCTTCTCCGAACTCCGCAGTCGATAGCGACCGGTCTCCAAACGGACGACGGCCGGACTGCCGCCGCCCCCGTTCGACCGACCGGCAAATCGTGCATGGAAAACCATTTTGAATACGGTGGTGCATCACCGAGTATGAAGGTCAGAATCGGTGACGGCGCGACCGGCGACGAGGCCGAGGCCATCGCCAACGCGCTGGCGCGACACCTCGGGACGGACGTGAACGTCTTCGTCGGCGACGGCGAGGAGGCCGTCGCGGACGCCGAACCGCCCGCGGACACCTTCCCGCTGGACGACGACATGGGTCCCACCGAGCGCGAGGAGCAACTCCGCGAGGAAATCGCGGACATCCTCGGCGGCGGCCCCGAGAAGTACAAACAGCGCCTGCCGGAGTCGGGAAAGCTGTTCGTCCGCGACCGTCTCGAACTCTGGTTCCCCGACGGGCTGGCGTTCGAAGACGGCAAGTTCGCCAACTTCGACTCGTGGCACGAGAACTCTCCCGAGGTCGACGAGGCGGACCCGAACACTCGCCTGCCGGGCGACGGCCTCCTCACGGGAGCCGCCGAGTTCGAGGGCCGCGACCTCCACGTCATGGCCAACGACTTCACCGTCAAGGCCGGGTCGATGGCCCGCCGCGGCGTCGAGAAGTTCCTCCGCATGCAGCAGCGCGCCCTCAAGACCGGCAAGCCGGTGCTCTACCTGATGGACTCCTCGGGCGGCCGCATCGACCAGCAGACCGGCTTCTTCGCCAACCGCGAGGGCATCGGGAAATATTACTACAACCACTCGATGCTCTCGGGGTACGTCCCGCAGATTTGCGTCCTCTACGGGCCGTGTATCGCCGGCGCGGCCTACACGCCCGTCTTCGCCGACTTCACGGTCATGGTCGAGGGGATGTCCGCGATGGCCATCGCCTCGCCGCGCATGGTGAAGATGGTCACCGGCGAGGAGATTTCCATGCAGGACCTCGGCGGCGCGCGGATGCACGCCGAGGAGTCCGGGAGCGCCGACCTCGTCGCCCGCGACGAGGCGCACGCCCGCGAACTCGTCTCTCAGCTCATCACCTACCTCCCCGACAAGGCCGGCGAGAAGCCGCCGCGCGCCGAGTCGAAACCGCCGCGGTACTCCCCCGACGGCATCGACGAACTCATCCCCGAGTCACCGAACCGCCCCTACGACGCCCACGACCTCATCGAGCGCGTCGTCGACGCCGAATCGGTGTTCGAACTGAAGCCCGACTACGGCAAGGAAATCGTCACCGCGTTCGCCCGCATCGACGGTCGGCCGGTCGGCATCGTCGCCAACCAGCCCACCGAGCGGTCGGGAGCCATCTTCCCCGACGCCGCCGAGAAGGCCGCGGAGTTCATCTGGACCTGCGACGCCTACGAGATTCCGCTCCTCTACCTCTGTGACACGCCCGGCTTCATGGCCGGGTCGCAGGTCGAAAAGGACGCCATCCTGGAGAAGGGCAAGAAGTTCATCTACGCCACCTCGTCGGCGACGGTGCCCAAACAGACCGTCATCGTGCGGAAGGCCTACGGCGCGGGCATCTACGCCATGGGCGGCCCCGCCTACGACCCGGAGAGCGTCATCGCGCTTCCCTCGGGCGAAATCGGTATCATGGGCCCCGAAGCCGCCATCAACGCGGTGTACGCGAACAAGCTCGCCGACGTCGACGACCCCGAAGAACGGGCGCGGATGGAAGACGAACTCCGCGAGGAGTACCGCGAGGACATCGACGCCCACCGGATGGCGAGCGAGGTCGTCATCGACGAAATCGTCCCGCCGTCGACCCTCCGCGACGAGCTTGCGGCCCGCTTCGAGTTCTACGCCGACGCGGAGAAGTCGCTCCCCGACAAGAAGCACGGGACCGTCATCTGAGCCGAGTCGGGGGTTAATGCTCCGTTTTTCCGGCGGGTAATCTCACGGTAACTGACCTAAGCGGTTCGTACTGAGGACGGCGGGGGTGGTACGGACCCCATCGTCGGCCGACTCCCGCCCGTTCTGCCCATCGCGTCGTCACGTCTCGCCGCGACATCGGGAATCGTCGCTTGCCGATAGCCCGCCATGAGCCACGAACTCCCCCTTCCCGAGACGCCCCGCGCGGCACTCGCACACGCGGTGAGCGACGAGCACGTCCTCTGGACCGTGACGATGCTGGCGTTCGTCCTCGACGTGCTGACGACGCTCTACGGCCTCGGCCGGGGGCTGGCCGAGCTCAACCCCGTCGTTCTCGCGCTCATCCCCGCGTTCGGGCCGGTGGGCGCGCTCATCTCGCTGAAACTCGTCGTCCTCGCGGTCGCGGTCGTCGCGTGGCGCGTCCTCCCGAGTCGCTACCGCGGGGCGATTCCCATCGGCGTGGCCGTCCCGTGGGGCGTCGCCGGGCTGATGAACACGCAACTCATCCTCGTTACGGTGTTCGGGTAGGCCGCCGGAGCGAGTCGATAAGCACGGCCCACGCGAGCCCCGCCAGTCCGATGTCGCGGGCGAGCACGTCACCAAACAGGCCGCCTTCGACGACGAACACGACCGCGAGGTAGAGACACGTCGTCGACAGCGAGACGGCAGCGACGGCGCTCGCGAGGGCGGTGTAGCGGTCCGCGACGATGGCCGCGCCGAAGCCGACTTCGAGAACGCCGTTTGCGAGCACGAACGTCACCGGCGAGACGACGAAAAGCGGCGCGAGCCACGGGACGACGTACGCCGACCACGAAAGCGGGTCCAGAAGCTTGTGGACGCCCGCGGCGAACACCATCGCGCCGAGGCCGACCCGAGCGACGGTCGTGGGTTCGGGGGCGCGGGCGGCGACCGCGGCGGCCCGGTCAGCGACCGACGCGGTCCGCGCGGAGAGGCCGTCGAAATCCATGTCCGGCCTAGCGACGCCGGGGAGAAAACGGTGCGGGTGGGCGCGGAGACGCGGGGCGACGCGCCGTGGCACAACCCGACCCAGCTCAGGCGTCGTCAGCGTCGGCGGCGAACTCGCGTTTCAGCGACAGCGCCGTCCGCTCGAACTCGCAGACGAGGTCGTCGTCCTGGTTGAACACCTCGACTTTCATCGTCACCACGCCGCGCTCGCCGTCGGAGGTCTCGCGCTTGTCGAGGACGGTCGTCTGCGCCCGGAGCGTGTCGCCGTGGAACACCGGGTTCGGGTGGGACACGTCGTCGTAGCCGAGGTTCGCCACGATGGTCCCGTCGGTCGTGTCGGGAATCGAGAGCCCGACCGCGAGGCTCATCGTGTAGAGGCCGTTGACCAGTCGCTCCCCGAACTGCGAGTCGCCCGCGAACTCGGCGTCGAGGTGGAGCGGCTGCTGGTTCATCGTCATGTCGCAGAAGCGCTGGTTGTCCGACTCCGAGACGGTGCGGCGTTTTTCGTGTTCGATGGTCCGGCCGACCTCGAACTCCTCGTAGTACAGACCGGTCATACTGGTGCGTGTGACAGACCGTGATAAAATCGTGCCGGTCGACCGCCTCGTGTGACAACTATTGCCCCGAACGAAACTAGATAACAACCATTATAATTATCCACAATAGAGGATTGCGAAAGCGCCCGATGACGGCCGATTCGGTCGGCCGTTCGGTCGGTGATTCGGCCGTCACTGCGGGCGCGGGACGGCGCGTCTGTCCCTCGGCTCAGCCGGCGCTCGGCCGGCACGACCAATCATGGCATCCGCAGCACCATCCACCGCGACGGACGACGAACCGACCGAAGAGACAGCCCTCGAGACGGCCCGTCGACAGCTCGAACGCGCGGCGGCGCACCTCGACGTCGACCCCGGCGTCATCGAGCGGCTCCGACACCCGAATCAGGTCCACCGCGTCTCGGTCCCCCTCGAACGCGACGACGGTTCGACCGCGGTCTACACCGGCTACCGCGCCCAACACGACAGCGTCCGCGGCCCCTACAAGGGCGGCCTCCGGTTCCATCCCGACGTGACCGAAGCCGAGTGCATCGGCCTTTCGATGTGGATGACGTGGAAGTGCGCCGTGATGGACCTCCCGTTCGGCGGCGGCAAAGGCGGCGTCGTCGTCGACCCCAAGGACCTCTCGACCGACGAGAAAGAGCGGCTCACCCGCCGGTTCGCAGAGGAGCTTCGCCCCTTCATCGGTCCAACGAAAGACATCCCCGCGCCCGACATGGGAACCGACGCCCAGACGATGGCGTGGTTCATGGACGCCTACTCGATGCAGGAAGGCGAGACGAAGGCGGGCGTCGTGACGGGCAAACCGCCGGTCGTCGGCGGGAGCGAGGGCCGCGACACCGCGCCCGGACGCTCCGTCGCCATCATCGCCCGCGAGGCCATCGACTACCTCGGCTGGGATATCGAAGACACCACCGTCGCGGTACAGGGGTTCGGCTCGGTCGGCGCGCCCGCCGCGCGACTCCTCGACGACGAGGGCGCGACGGTCGTCGCCGTCTCCGACGTGAACGGGGCCATCTACGACCCCGACGGCCTCGACACGCACGACGTGCCGACCCACGAGGAGGAGCCGGAAGCCGTCATGAAGTACGACGCGCCGCGGAAGCTCTCGAACGAGGAACTGCTCGAACTCGACGTGGACGTGCTCATCCCGGCCGCCGTCGGCAACGTCCTGACCGCCGAGAACGCCGACGACGTGCGGGCTGACCTCGTCGTCGAGGGCGCGAACGGCCCGACCACGTCGGCCGCGGACGAGGTCTTCGAGACGCGCGAGATTCCGGTCGTCCCCGACATCCTCGCCAACGCCGGCGGCGTCACCGTCTCGTACTTCGAGTGGTTGCAGGACCTCAACCACCGCTCGTGGTCGCTCGAACGCGTCCACGACGAACTGGAGACCGAGATGCTCCGCGCGTGGACCGCCGTCCGCGAGCGCGTCGAAGAACACGACGTGACGTGGCGCGACGCCGCCTACATGGTCGCGCTCGAACGCGTCTCCGAGGCGCACGAACACCGCGGCCTCTGGCCCTGAGCCGGGCCGGCGACGAGTCGATATTTCACCGTTCCCCTCCATACACACACCATGCCCCGACGCAGCGTTTTGTTCTCCCCCGGCGACCGACCCGAACTCCTGCGGAAAGCCCCCGGCTCGGGCGCTGACGTGCTCGTCTTCGACCTCGAAGACGCCGTCTCGCCCGACAGGAAAGCCGAGGCTCGGGAGGCGGTCGCTTCGGTCCTCTCGGACCCCGAGTTCGACCCCGACGCCGAGGTCGCGGTCCGCGTCAACCCCGGCGACGCCGGCCGCGACGACATCGCCGCCGTCTGCGCCGCCCACCCGCCAGATTCGCTCGTCGTCCCGAAGGCGACGAGCGCCGACGACGTGACGAGCGTCGCCGGCGCGGCTCGCGAGGTCGGCGCGGACTGCCCCGTCATCGCCATCGTCGAGAGCGCGGCGGGCGTCCTCGCCGCCCCCGAGGTCGCGGCCGCGCCCGACGCCGCCGCGGTCGTCTTCGGCGCGGAGGACTTCGCCGCCGACGTGGGCGCGACCCGGTCCGAGGAGGGCACCGAGGTGCTGTACGCCCGCGAGCGCGTCGTCGTCGCGGCCGCGGCCGCCGGCGTCGACGCCATCGACACGCTCCACGTCGACTATCGGGACGAGGCGGGGCTCCGCGAGGACGCCGCGTTCGGCCGGCGACTCGGCTACGACGGGAAACTCGCCATTCACCCCGCGCAGGTGCCCGTCATCAACGAGGCGTTCTCCCCCGACGACGAGGACGTGGCGTGGGCGAAGAAGGTGCTCCACGCCCGCGACGAGGCCGCGAGGGAGGGTCGGGGCGTCTTCGGCGTCGACGGCGAGATGATAGACGCCCCGCTCGTCAAACAGGCCGAGAACATTCTCGACCGCGCCGGCGAGTCGTACTGAGCGCACCCGGACCGACGCGCCGGCGCGAGACCGGCCCGGCCCGATGCCGACTCGGCCGGACGCCCGACGACTGTCACCTTTTATCGATGCGTATGTGTCTCAATACTGTGGTATGCTACAATCCCCGCTACGCTTAACCGGATGCCCGGACCGTATTAGGGCATGGCACAAGAGGCGAATCCCTTCGAGAGTCTGCAGGAGCAAATCGACGACGCGGCCGCCTACCTCGACGTGCGCGACGACGTTATCGAGCGGCTGAAGAACCCCGAGCGGGTCCTCGAAACGAACCTCGCCGTCGAGATGGACGACGGCGACGTGGAGCTGTTTCGCGCCTACCGCTCGCAGTTCAACGGCGACCGCGGCCCGTACAAAGGCGGGATTCGCTACCACCCGAACGTCAGCCGAGACGAGGTGAAGGCGCTTTCGGGCTGGATGGTGTACAAGTGCGCCGTCGTCGACATCCCCTACGGCGGCGGCAAGGGCGGTATCGTCATCGACCCCAAGGCGTACTCCGAATCCGAACTCGAACGCATCACCCGGTCGTTCGCCAAGGAGCTTCGCCCCCTCATCGGCGAGAGCCGCGACATCCCCGCGCCCGACGTGAACACCGGCCAGCGCGAGATGAACTGGATTAAGGACACCTACGAGACCCTCGAAAACACCACCGCGCCGGGCGTCATCACCGGCAAGGCGCTCTCGAACGGCGGGAGCGAGGGCCGCGTCGAGGCGACGGGCCGCTCGACGATGCTCACCGCCCGCGAGGCGTTCGACTACCTCGGCCGCGACATCGAAGGCGCGACCGTCGCCGTCCAGGGCTACGGGAACGCCGGCTCCATCGCCGCGAGGCTCGTCGAGGACCTCGGCGCGTCGGTCGTCGCCGTCTCCGACTCCTCCGGCGGCATCTACGACCCCGACGGCCTCGACACCCGCGCGGTCAAGGAGTTCAAAAACGAGACGGGCACCGTCTCGGACTACGAGGGCACGGAGGCCATCACCAACGAAGAGCTGCTCACCCTCGACGTGGACCTGCTCGTCCCCGCCGCGCTGGAGAACGCCATCGACGGCGAACTCGCCCACGACGTGAAGGCGGACGTCATCGTCGAGGCCGCCAACGGCCCGCTCACGCCCGACGCCGACGACGTGCTCACCGAGCGCGAGGTCCACGTCTTCCCCGATATCCTCGCCAACGCCGGCGGTGTCACCGTCTCGTACTTCGAGTGGGTCCAGAACCGCCAGCGGTTCTACTGGACCGAACAGCGCGTCAACGACGAACTGGAGCGCGTCATCGTCGACGCCTTCGAGGAACTCGTCGACGCCTACGAGACCCACGACCTGCCGAACTTCCGCACCGCGGCCTACGTCGTCGCCATCCGCCGCGTCGTGGACTCCTACGACTCAGCCGGCAACTGGCCGTAGCGTCGGAGCCGGTCGTCGCCTCGGCGGTTTCGTCGTGCCGTCTCAGCGGTTTCGTCGTGCCGTCTCGCGTTTCGCCCTGCCGCCTCGTCGCCTCGTTGTTCGACCCGTTCGCCCCGCTTCTGTGTCCGCCGCGACCGCCGGCGCGGTCGCAGACGCTGCCGATTCTATGCATGGTGGTGAATATCACTCGAAGCGTCCGATGCCGGGGGATTCAAGTCGGTGTAGGTCGCGTCATTCATCGATGCGTCAGGACCACCTCATCTCCGCGTCGCACCTCTCGCGGGAGGACATCGAGGCGGTGCTCGACCGCGCGGCCGACATCGACGCCGACCCGGCCGCGTTCCGGCAACGACACGCCGGAAAGGTTCTCGGGCTCTGTTTCTTCGAGCCGAGCACGCGAACTCGGATGAGCTTCGACTCCGCGATGAAACGCCTCGGCGGCCAGACCGTCGATATGGGACCGGTCGAGTCGTCGTCGGTCAAGAAGGGCGAGACGCTCGCCGACACCGTCCGCGTGGTCGAGGGCTACGCCGACGCGCTCGTGCTCCGCCACCCGAGCGAGGGCGCGGCCACGATGGCCGCCGAGTTCGTCGACGTGCCGCTCGTCAACGCGGGCGACGGCGCGGGCCAGCACCCGAGCCAGACCCTCCTCGACCTCTACACCATCCGGGAGAACGCCGGCCTCGACGACCTCACCATCGGCATCATGGGCGACCTGAAGTACGGCCGGACGGTCCACTCGCTGGCCGAGGCGCTGACGAACTTCGACGCCAGCCAGCACTTCATCAGCCCCGAGAGCCTGCGACTCCCCCGAAACGTCCGCTACGACCTCCACGCCTCGGGCGCGCAGGTCAGAGAACACACCGAACTCGACGAGGTGCTCCCCGAACTCGACGTGCTCTACGTGACGCGCATCCAGCGCGAGCGCTTCCCCGACGAAAACGAGTACCGCAAGGTCGCGGGACAGTACCAAATCGACTCGGAGACGCTGGACGCGGCGGCGGACGACCTCACTATCATGCACCCGCTCCCCCGCGTGGACGAGATTTCTCCGGACATCGACGACACCGACCACGCGACGTACTTCGAACAGGCTCACAACGGCATCCCGGTCCGGATGGCGCTTCTGGACATCCTCCTCTCCCAAGACCGATGACAGACGACCACCAACTCCGCGTCTCGAAGATTCGAAACGGCACCGTCATCGACCACGTCGCCGCGGGGCAGGCGCTCAACGTCCTCGCCATCCTCGGCATCGACGGCACCAGCGGAGAGGCGGTCTCGGTCGGGATGAACGTCCCCTCCGACCGCCTCGGCCGCAAGGACATCGTGAAGGTCGAGGGCCGCGAACTGAGCCAGTCCGAGGTGGACGTGCTGTCGCTCATCGCGCCCGCGGCGAGCATCAACATCGTCCGCGACTACGACGTGGTCGAGAAGAACCGGGTCGTCCGCCCCGACGCCGTCGCGAGCATCATCTCGTGTCCGAACAGAAACTGCATCTCGAACGCCGACGAGCCCATTCAGTCCCGCTTTACGGTCCTCTCGGACGGCGTGCGCTGCGACTACTGCGAGACCATCGTCCGCGAGGACGAAGTCGCGGCCAACCTCGACGTGAACTGACCGCGTTAGGAGTCGTCCGACCCGCTTTTTCGCGCGGCGCTCGCCGGACAGCGGTGGTCCTCGCCCGCGAACTCGACGCCCGCGAACTCGAATCTCGCGCCGCCTGTCGACGCCGATCCGACGGAGACCGACCAGCCGTGGGCCTCCGCCAGCGACCGGACGATATCGAGGCCGAAGCCCGTCCCCTCGGCCGAGGTGGTGAAGCCGCGTTCGAACACCCGCGTGACGATAGCGGCGTCGATGCCGGTCCCGTCGTCTTCGACCGCGACCGTCCCGTCTGCCGGCGACGCGGTAACGCGGACGGCCAGCGGCGAGGCTCGGCCGTCCGCGGTCCCGTGTTCCACGGAGTTCCGAAACAGGTTCTCGAACAGTCGCTGGAGCCGACCGGGGTCGGCGTGAATCGTCGCGGTCGACTCGACGACGAGCGCCGCGTCGCCCGTCTCGACCGTGTCCCACGCGCGTCGGGCGACCGCCTCGACGGCGACGGGCGTGAACTCGACGACCGCCGTTCCGCGGCGGGCCGCGGTCAGCACGTCGTTGACGATGTCGCTGATGCGGGTCAACGAGGTCGCGACCCGTTCGAGATGTTCGGAGTCGTTGGTCTCTCGTTCGAGGTCGAGAAAGCCGATTGCGACGGAAAGCGGGTTTCGCAGGTCGTGCGAGAGAACTCGCGCGAACTCGCCCAGTCGCTCGTTTTGCTGTGCGAGCTGTTCTTCGTGCTGTCGGTGGGTCGTGATATCGCGCCCGACGCCACAGAAGCCGACGACCTCGCCGTTCGGTTTCGTGAGCCGACGGCCGGTGAGTTGGAACAACAGCATGCCGTCGTCGGTCGGCAACCGCGCTTCGACGACCGTCGTCCCCGTTCGGATGGCCTCCTCGACGGCGCGTTTGACCGCCGGACGGTCGGCCTCGTGGAAGAACGCGTCGGCCGACATCCCGGCGAGGTCGGCGTCCGTTAGGCCGGTGAGCTCCGAGAGCCGCTCGTTCCACGAGACGAGTTTCCCGTCGCCGTCGTAGACGTAGAACACGTCGTCGAGCGCGTCGAGCGCGTCCTCGATGAACCAACTCGCGTCGGCCGGGGGGTCCCCATTGAGCGCGTCGATGGCGACCCGCGCCTTGCGGTGTTCGCAGGCGAGTCGCCGGACGCGCGACCCGAGTTCGTCGTCAGGAGATGCGCCCGCGGGGGTGTCGCTGTCGGTGTCGTCGGTGTCGTCGCTATCGTCGCTATCGTCACCGTCGGCGCGCGCCGCCCTCCGCAGGACCGCCGCACGGTCGAGGTAGGCGTCGATACCCAAATCGACCAGTTCCGTCACGGCGTGGTCGGCGTCGCCGGGCGCGAGGACGACCACCGGGAGGTCGTCGTCGGTCGCGCGAACCTCGCGGAGCAGCGAGACGCCGTCGCCGTCGGAGAATCCTGCGCCGAGGACGAGACAGTCGTACGCGTCGCCGTCGAGGGCGCGACGGGCGGCGTCGAGCGTCGCGGCTTCATCGACGACGGCCTCCGAGACCGCCCGCTGGACGGCGCGGGAAATCGCGCGGTCGCCGTCGGCGGAGAGGACGCGAATCGAGGAATCGGGTTGCATCGGGCGGAAGGGGACGAACTGAACGACCGACAGGATGGTCTCTGATACCATAACGTTTCTGTGACAATTGTCACTTAATCAACGCAAGTAGGAAACGTGTATCCAGTTTCCCGTCGGCGTCCGCGAATGCCCCGGTGTCGTAATCACTTAGTGCGGTGCGGTCGAAGTCCTCGGTATGTCCAAGAAGGCCAAACTGGTCCTGGTACTGGCGCTCGTCGCGGTCCTCTACACCGTGTTCTCCGGCAGCGGAGAGACCGTCGAAGTCGAAATCGAAGAGTAACCGCTTTTCGGCGCTCGGTCGCCACCGACCGAGTCAGCCCCACTCCCGCCCGTCCAGCGGCCGCGCCGGAGCGGGCCCCACGCCCGAGAGCGAACGACTTACCCGACGCCCGCGCGAAGGCGAAGCCATGTACGGGGTCGTCACGCGCAACGAGGAGGAAGTCGACTGGCCGGAGTTCGACCGCGGGTTCTACGAGGTCAAAGACGTCACCGGCCGGGCGGCCGAACCGCTTTCGAACGCCGTCAACATGATTTCGTGTTTCGGTGACAACGCCGCCGCCAACGAGAACCCCGAGTTGGTCCCCGTCGACGGCGAGGGGAACCCGGCGACGCGCGACCGCACGTACTTCGACTGGGCGTACATCTGCCCGACGAACGAGAAGTACCGCGCCGGCCTGCTCGAAATCGTCGAAGACGCCGCCGCGGCCAACGGCGACGTGCGCCTCGACGACGTGGGCTTCCCGCGCGACGAGTACTGCCTCTGTGAGCGGTGTACCTCGCAGTTCGAGGCGTGGGCCGACGACCGCGGCCGCGACGCCGACGACGAAGAGGCGTGGTTCGAGTGGCGCGCCGAGGTCATCACCGACTTCGTCGCCGACGCCGCCGAGCGCGTCCCCGGCCGCCTGTATCTCACGCTGTATCCCGACCCCTATCCGGGCCATCTCTACCGCCGCGCCGGCCTCGACATCGAGGCGCTTTCGGCGCACGTCGACGAGTTCGTCGTCCCGCTGTACGACACCAACTACGGGACGACCTACTGGCTCGAAACCATCGCCCGCGGCTTCGTCTCGCTTCTGGAGTCGTACGACGCCGACTTCTCGCTCGAACTGTACGCTGTGAACGTTGACGTCGACGACCTCATCCACGCTATCGAGGTCGCAGACGAGTACGCGAAGGACGTGCTGTTCGGCTACGACGCGAGCAACGCCGCCGCGACGCTCCGCCGGATGACCGCCGACGGGTCGCGCGGGAAGACCTACCACCCCGACGACGCGACCCGCTGAGGGCGGGGCTCACCGGCGCGGCGATCGGGCGATTGGGCGGCCGCCTCCGAGCGATTTCAGAACGCGCCGGCGAGGTAGCCGATGACGACGATGCCGAGGAGGAAGACGAGCGTCGCGAACGCGAACAGCGCGAACATGAGTCGCCGCTGCCCGCTCGTCGGTTGTGCCATGGACGTTCTCCGGACTGCACCCACTTATGATAGTCGGCGCTCCGGTCGGTCCCGCTGGGGGGTCCACCCCCGTCTCAGTCGAAGTCTTCGATTGGGTCCGCGTTGCCGAAGTACGGGTCGGGACCGTCGCCGGGGGCCGCCCACTCGACGGCGTTGTCGAGGACGGTCCGAATCTCCGCCTGCTCGTAGATTGGGTAGGTCTCGTGGCCCGGCCGGAAGTAGAAGACGCGGCCCTTGCCGCGGGTGTAACAACAGCCCGAGCGGAACACTTCGCCGCCCTCGAACCACGACGTGAAGACGAGTTCGTCCGGCGCGGGGATGTCGAACCGCTCGCCGTACATCTCGGCGCGGGGGACCTCGAACGACTCGGGAAGCCCGTCTGCGATGGGGTGGCCCGGCTCGACGACCCAGACGCGCTCTTTCTCGCCCGACTCGCGCCACTTCAGCGAGCAGGTCGTCCCCATCAGGCGCTTGAACGGCTTGGAGTAGTGCCCCGAGTGGAGCACCAGCAGTCCCATCCCGTCGCGGACGCGGTCGACAACGCGGTCAACGATTGCGTCCTCGACCTCGTCGTGGGCCTTGTGGCCCCACCACGCCAGCACGTCGGTGTCGTCGAGGACCGACTCGGTGAGCCCGTGTTCGGGGTCGTCCAGCGTGGCCGTCTGCACGTCGTAGCCGGCCTCGCGGAGTCCTTCGGCAATCGTCGCGTGGATGCCGTCGGGGTAGACCGCGGCGACCTCGTCGTCTTCCTTCTCGTGTCGGTACTCGTTCCAGACGGTGACGGTGACCATACTCCCGGCGTCGCCGGGTGGCGACAAGTATGCACCGAACCCGAAGCCGGCCCGTGGCGGTCGCCCGACGGCCCGGCTACGTCCCCTCGAACTCCGGTTCCCGCCGACTCGTGAACGACGCCACGCCCTCGGCGTGGTCGTCGGTCTCGAATATGACTGCCTGCGCCGACGCCTCGTGTTCGATGGCCGCCTCGATGGAGTCGTCGGGGCGGCGGAGCAGGCGCTTGGAGGCGGTGAGCGCCTTCGTCGGGCCGCCGGCGATGCGTTCCGCGAGGGCGGCGAGTTCGGCCTCGAACTCGTCTTCGCCCGCGACGCGGTTCACGACGCCGAGTTCCAGCGCCCGCTCGGGACCGAGTTCCTCACCGGTGTAGACGAGTTCCATGGCGACGTTGCGCCCGACGAGTCGGGGAAGGAGATACGACACCCCCGAGTCGACCGCGAGGCCGACCCGGCGGAAGCCGAAGCTGACGGCGGCGTCGTCGCGGAGGAGTTGGAGGTCGCAGGCGATGGCGAGCGCAGCGCCCGCGCCCACGGCCGGGCCGTCGATGGCCGCGACCGTCGGTAGGTCGCACTCGTAGACGCGGCGCACGCAGTCGGCGGTGTCGCGGACGACGTGGTCGACCGCCTCGGGGAGCGTCATCGCGTCGGCCTGGAGCTCACGCATGGCGTTCACGTCGCCGCCGGCGCAGAACGCGCCCGCCTCGTCGCTCCCGCGGACGACGACGCAGCGCGCCGCGTCGGGGAGCGAGTCCAGCGCCTCGCGCACGCCCGCGGTCACCTCGACCGTCAGCGCGTTCCGAACCGCCGGGGCGTCCAGCGTCACCGTCGCCACGCCGTCGTCGAGCGAGAGCCGTACCGCGTCGGAGTCGAGTTCGACCTCGGTCATCTCCCGGTTCGACGTGCAGAATCGTGAAAAACGTTTGCCTCGTGGAGAGTTGATTGCCACTGCGCTCAGCGGAACAGCGCGTCCGCGTCGATTCCGAGGCCCGGACTCTCGGGGACGCGCATCCGGCCCTCGCGCACGGGAGCCGGGTCGGCCGCGAGGTCGGCGTCGAGGAGCGAGGCGGTCGCCAGCCCGTGGGCCCGGTCGCCGGGGAGCGACGCCGCGACGTGGAGCGCGCCGAGTCGGGCGACGACGGCGTCGATGGTGGTCGTGACGACGACCGCCACGCCGGCGTCGCGGGCGCGGGCGGCGAGGTCGCGGACGCGGTCCGGGCCGCCGAGCGCCATCGGCTTGCAGACGAGCACGTCCGCCGCGTTCGAGGCGATGGTCCGCTCCGGCGGGACCGCCGAAAGCGACTCGTCGAGCGCGATAGGCGTGTCGTGGAGTCGTCGGAGGACGGCGTGGCCGTCGAGTTCGTCGGCGGGAAGCGGCTGTTCGAGGTAATCGAGGTCGAGGCCCGACGCCTCGACCGCGTTCAGAAATCGATCGGCGGTCCAGCGGTCCCACGCGGCGTTCGCGTCGGCCCGGAGCGCCACGCCGGGACCGACCGCCTCGCGGACCGCCCGCAGGCGCGCCACGTCGTCGGTCGGGTCGCGCGCGCCGACCTTCAGTTTGAGGCAGTCGTACCCCGATTCGACGGCGGTCTCGGCGGCTTCGACGGTCGCCTCGGGGTCGTCGTCGCCGAGGGTCGCGTTCACCGGAAGCGAGGTGTGTGGGTCGGTGGCTAGGGACGCGGCGAGCGGCCGGCCGGCGGCGCGAGCGCGGGCGTCAGCGACGGCGAGCGAGACGGCGTGTCTCGCGGCGGGCGCGTCCGCGAGCGCCCCGTCTTCGAGCGCCGATTTGGGGTCGCCCGCGGCAGCCCCCTCGGCATCGCCTTCCGTGAGACCGGCGATCGCGTCGCGGCAGTCTTCGAGCGACTCGGTCCAGCCCGGAAGCGGGGTCGCCTCGCCGACGCCCGTCTCGCCCGCGACGTCGACCGCGACGAGGAATCCCTCGCGGCGCTCGATGTCGTCCGCGGCGGTCGAAAGCGGCGTTCGGAGGTCGACGGCGAACTCGCGGACGCGCATCGTCACGCGAGCACGAGGCCGACCGAAAAGAGGACGGCGTAGAGCGCGAGGAGTTTCCCCGTGTCTTCGAGCGCGGGGTTGAGCTTCTCGCCTTTCGTCTCGGTCACGACGGTCCGCGCGATTCGGGCCGCGACGGGCATCGAGAACACCGGCAGCAGGACGTACCAGTCGAAGCCGGCGCGGGTCCAGAGGTAGACGGGGACGGCGTAGGCGAGCGCGAGCATGGTGACGTACTCGGCGCGGGCGAAGCCGTAGCCGAACCGGACCGCGAGCGTCCGCTTGCCCGTGGTCGCGTCTTCCTCCTTGTCGCGGACGTTGTTCACGACGAGGATGTTCGTGGAGATGGCGGCGATGGGGAGGCTGGCGAGGACGGCGACGAGCGTGACGGTTCCCGCCGGAATCCCGACGGAAAGCGGGGCGGCGAGGACGCTCGCGGCCTGCACGTAGAACGTGCCGACGACGGCGACGAGGCCGAAGAAGACGAAGACGAACAGGTCGCCCAGACCGTGGTAGCCGAGGGGGTACGGGCCGCCGGTGTAGGCGATGCCCGAGGCGACCGAAAGCAGGCCGACGACGAGGATGGGCACGCCGCCGACGTAGACGAGATAGGTGCCGAGGAGGACGGCGGCGGCGAAGGTGAGATACATCGCCCGCTTGACCTCTGACGGAGGGATGAGCCCGCCCGCGGTGACGCGGGTGAAGCCCTCTCGGGCCTCGGTGTCAGCGCCCTGCACCGCGTCGTAGTAGTCGTTGGCGAAGTTGGTCCCGACTTGGATGAGAAGCGCGCCCACGAGCGCCGCGAAGGCGGGCAGCGGGGCGAACAGGTCGGCGTGGACGGCGACCGCGGTGCCGACGACGACCGGCGCGGCGGCCGCCGGAAGCGTCTGCGGCCGCGACGCCATCACCCACGCCCGCCTGCGAGAGATGTCCTGCGTGCTCATTGTCTGCATACGAGTGCCGGAGCAGTGAGTAAGTTCCTATCCGAAAGCGCGCGACGCCGAGGCGGTGGGTGGGAGAACACGGTGGCCCGGCGCGCGGCGCGACCCAGCGCGGCGCTCCCCGGCGTCAGCGACGACGTGGTCACCGCCGTCGGCCGACGGGGATGGAGGTTCCTCGCTACTCGGGACCGGCGTCGGACTCGGAATCAGAGGCGGGCCGGGCGTCGAAGCCGAGACGGGCGGCGAGTCGCTCGCGGCCCCGTTCGGCGCGCGCTTCGACCGCCTCCTCGGAGACGTACATCTCGCGTTGGCGCTCCACGTCGGCCTCGCGGAGTTCGCGGAGTCGCGCTTCGGAGAGGTCGCAGTCGTCGGGAACCCGGCTGTCGAACCGCTCGCGCCAGTCGTCGCGGGCGGCCGCGTCGCCCGCGAGTTCCGCTTCGGGGCGTATCCAGTCCCAGTGGCGCGCGAGGGCTTCGGGATACCCCCGTTCGAGGCGGTGGTCGGTGATGACCGACCGGCCGACTCGCGCGCCCTGTCCGGCCGACATGATGGCCTGAAGGTTGACCTCGCTCACCGGCGCGGCGACGTACAGCCCGTCGATTGCGGTCCGGCCCTCGATGTCGGCGTAGTCGCGGTCGAACTTCGTCCGCGTCTCGCCGTCGTGCTCGTAGGTGACGAACATCTCGTCGTCACCGAGCGGTTCGAGGAAGTCGCCGCCGTAGCGGGCCGCCGAAACGACCCGCCTCGCGGTGACGGTCTCGCCGCTCTGCGTCGTGACCGCGAAGCCGGGGCGGGTGGCGGCGGGGTCGTCGGCGTCCGGGTCGCCCCCGTCGCCACCGGCGGGTTCGACCGCCTCGACGAGTTCCGAAACGAGGTCGCAGCCGGCCGCCTCGGCGTGGTCGTGGATGAGTCCGTAGAACGTCTCGATGTCGACGCCGCCGGGGAAGCCGAGGTAGTTCTCCAGATACGCACAGCGCTGGAGCGACGACCGGCCGCGGTCGAAGACGACGGTGTCGAGGCCGTACCGGCCGGTGAAGACGCCCGCCGAGCAGCCCGTCGGCCCGCCGCCGACGATGGCCACGTCGTAGTCGAACGCCGCCGCTTGCGGCTCCGTCGCGGTCTCCGCCTCCTCGGAGCGCCCGGCGTCCGCCATCTCAGAACTCCCCGTTGACGATGTCCGCGACGCGCTGGCGGTCGAACAGTTCCGCGTCGCCCGTCACCTCACCGAACTCGTCGGGGAACAGCTGCTTCGCGGCGCGCTCGGTCAGGAACAGGTTGTGAATCGGGCCCTGATTGAGGTAGCCGCCGCGGTAGACTCGGCCGTTCTGGACGGCCGTCAGCTCGCCGCCGACGGGGTGGTCTTCCATGTACGCGAGGACGGTGTCGCGGAACTCCGCGGCCGTCTTGCGCTCGTGGCCGCGGATGAGAATCACGTCGGGGTCGACTTCGAGGAGGTTCTCGTAGTCGAGTTCGCCGCGGTTGGTCGTGCTGAGGTTCTCGATGTCGGTCCCGGTGAGCGCGTCGGTGACGCCGAGGTCGTTCCACTGCTTTTTGCTCGTGCCCTTGTCGTTGAGGCGGTACGGCGAGAACGTCTCGGGTTCGGTCGTCCCCTCGTAAGTGAGAAAGACGTTCGGGCGCTCGTCCGCCGGCGGCAGCCGCGACTGTATCTCCGCGATGAACTCGTCGTGGAGCGCCGCGAACGCCTCGTAGCGGTCCTCGCGCTGGAACACCTGCGCGACCTTCTCGAACGCCTCGTAGAGCGTGTAGTAGCGGTAGTCGT
The DNA here is from genome assembly GCF_003383015.2 of Haloferax sp. Atlit-48N. Lineage (NCBI taxonomy): Archaea > Methanobacteriati > Methanobacteriota > Halobacteria > Halobacteriales > Haloferacaceae > Haloferax > Haloferax sp. Atlit-48N. Next base: position 1,352,713 of record NZ_CP137689.1, read on the forward strand.
GCCAGCCGTCGGACCGGCGGAAGATGAGGTTGCCGACGAACGGGGCGACGTTCTCCGCGATTTCGTCCACGTCCTCCTGGTCCCAGTCGAACCAGTTGATGAGCATGTTCGGGTCGTAGAGGTGGACGTCGTTGTCGAGTTCGTAGAACTCCTCTTTCGTCCTGACCTCGGGGTACGCCTCGATTTGCTCGCGGTCGACGCTCACGCCGGGGAGTTCGTCGTAGACGTAGGTGTAGTACCGACCCGCGCCGCCGACGCCGGTCACCCCGTCGCCGACGCCGAGCGCGACGGCCATGTCCGCGTAGCCGCCGTCGTAGGCGGCCCACGACTCGGGAACCGAGTCGAACGTGACCTCGCCCATCGGCTCCATCGTCACCGAGTACGAGTCGGCCGCCTCGGCCGTGTCGGTCTCCGTCTCGGTGTCGGCCGCGGTGGTGGTCTCGGCGGCCGCCTCGGTCGTCGTCTCGGCCGCGGCGGTCGTCTCGTCGCTTCCCGACGAGTCCGACGCACAGCCGGCGAGCATCCCGGCCCCGAGCGCCGTGCCGCCGTACCGAATGTAACTGCGTCGCGTGAGTCCGTCGTTCCCGGTGGAGTTGTCGTCCATAGGATTTAGGCTACCCTAAACGCACAAGAGCGTTGCTATTTTTCGGCGTGCCTAAACATTGGCGGAGCGACGTGTTTCGGCGCTCCGACGGGAGGACGGTTCGCCGCCGGCGGCGTCAGCGCCTCAGTAGTGCCACGGGTAGTCGCGGAATCGCGGTTCGCGCTTTTCGAGGAAGGCGTCGCGGCCCTCCTGTGCCTCCTCGGTCATGTAGGCGAGTCGGGTCGCCTCGCCGGCGAACACCTGCTGGCCGACCATGCCGTCGTCGGTCATGTTGAAGGCGTACTTGAGCATCCGCATGGCCGTCGGGGACTTCTTCGTCATCTCGTCGGCCCACTCCAGCGCCACGTCTTCGAGGTCCTCGTGGGGAATCACCTCGTTCGCCATCCCCATGTCGACCGCCTCCTCGGCGGAGTAGGTCTTCCCCATGAAGAACACCTCGCGGGCCTTCTTCTGGCCGACCTGCTTGGCGAGGTACGCGGAGCCGAAGCCGCCGTCGAAGGAGGCCACGTCGGGGTCGGTCTGGAGGAACTTCGCGTGCTCCTCGGACGCGAGCGTCATGTCGCAGACGACGTGCAGGGAGTGGCCGCCGCCGACGGCCCATCCGGGAACGACGGCGACGACGGGCTTGGGCATGAATCGGATGAGCCGCTGGACTTCGAGGATGTGCAGGCGACCGGCCTTCGCCTCGCGGACGAGCGGGTCGTCGGAGGCGTCGGCCTCGTCGTCGTCGCGGTACTCGTAGCCCGAGCCGCCGCGAACCGACTGGTCGCCGCCGGAACAGAACGCCCAGCCGCCGTCCTTCTCGGAGGGACCGTTGCCGGTGAGCAGGACGCACCCGACGTTCGCGCGCTTTCTGGCGTCGTCGAGCGCGGCGTACAGCTCGTCCACGGTTCCGGGTCGGAAGGCGTTTCGGACCTCGGGGCGGTCGAACGCGATGCGGACCGCCGGCACGTCGACGGCGCGGTGGTAGGTGATGTCGTCGAACTCGTCGGACCCCGGGACTGGCTCCCAGCGGTCGGGGTCGAAAATCTCCGAGACCATACCGAGAGGCGGCGCGGGCGGCGCAAAAAGATTCGCTTGCGGCCGCGGTTCGGGGGACGGCCCGCCGCCTGACCGCCCCCACGGCCCGGAGCTATTTGTCAGTGCGTGAACGACTCTCGCGTATGTCGGCCGCGACCACCCTCCTCGTCAGACTCGTCCACGTCGTCGGAATGGCGCTCGTCCTCGGCGGCGCGGCGTTCGCGTGGGCGACGCTCAGAGCCGGCGGTCCCGGACGCGCGGACGCCGGCGGCTCGACCGCCTCTGGCGGCGACCAGACCCCGTTCGCAGCCCTCTACGAGTCGGTTTTCTGGGCGGCGATGGGCGCGATGGTCGTCACCGGCGTCGGCAACCTCGGCGCGCTCGGCCCGCCCGGACCCTCCGGGCGCTGGGGGTCGCTCCTGACCGCGAAACTCCTCGCGGTGACCGCGTTCGTCCTCGGGTCGTTCGTCCGGACGCTCGTCGTGTTCAGGCTCCGGCGGAGCGGCCCGACTGGTTTGGGGCGCTCGCTTCTCGCCAAGAGCTACGGCGCGACAGCCGCCGCGCTCCTCGTCCTCGTCGCGCTCGCGGAGGTGCTGGCGCATGGGTGAGGCCGCCGGCGGCGTCGGGCCGCGGGGGCGCTTCGAGACGTGGGTCGTCTCGTCGTTCAACCTCGTCGCGCTGAGCCTCGTCGGACTCCTCGCGGCCCACGCGAGCGGCGCGCTCGAAGGCGAACTCGCCAACTTCGGGACGCTTCCGGGCGTCGCCGTCTTCGCGTACCTGTGGCTCCTCACCGCGGCCGCGACCCGGTGGGCGCTGGCGGACGGCGGGCTGGCCGACCTGCGGAACGGCCTCAACGGCCTGTGGCGACTCGTCCTCCGCGGGTTCGCGGCGGGCGCGCTCATCGGGGCGGCGTTCCTCCTCGGCGTCGTCCTCGTCGGCGCGGTGCTGAACGGCGCGCCACTCGTCGCGCTGGCGCTCATCGCGCTCATCGGCGTCGCGGCCGCGAGCGTCGTCGGCGGTGTCATCGGTGCTCTGTCGGTCGTCCTCGACGCCGGCTGTTACTGGGCGGCCGGCCGGCTGGTCGGGCGGTGGGCGGAGTCGAACGGCTCGGGGCGGGCCGCCGACGGGGAATGAGTGAGGAGTCAGTCAGTCAGTCTGCCCCGAAGCGGCCCGCGCGGACTCGTCAGCCACGACGCCAGCCCGACGAGTACCGCGGCCGCGATGCCGACGAGGAAGGCGGTCCCCCCGGCAAACGACCCGTACGCGACGAGTCCGGTCCCGACGAACGCGGTGGCAAGCGACCGACGGCGACCCATCGACTCGGGGTAGCCGGTGGCCTTGAACCGCGCGAGACCCCACGCGACCACGGCGACGAGCGGAGCGAGACCGAGGCCCATGAGCGGGCGCTGGACGACGAACCAGAGGACGGGAAACGCGACCACGACTGCAACGAGCGCGAGCGTTCCGCGGCGGCCGAGCGCCGGAGGATAGCCGCGCTCAGCGATATCCGAGAGGAGTACCGCGCCGAAGACGACGGTGCCGCCGGCGAAGAACCCGGCGAGCGGTTCGTAGGCGACGACGGCCGCGTAGGCGAACACGAGGACGCCGAGGAATCCGGCGACGGCGTAGACGCTGCCGCGGTACTGGCGGAAGTGTCTGGAGGACATGTCGCCACGATTCGGAGCGCGGGAGAAAAGTCAGTCGGTCGACCGGTTCGGGCAGTCGCTCAGTCGGTCATTCAGTCGGTTAGTCGGACTCGGACAGTCGCTCGATGGCGCGCTCGGCGATGCGCTCGCGCACGCGATGAGACGACTCGGCGTCAGTGCAGACCTCGATGACGTCGGTGCCGTCGGTGGCGACCGACTCGGCGTAGGCGTCGCGGAAGTCGTCGGGGTCGACGGACGCGAACGAGAGGTCGTAGAGGTCCTCGGTGGCCGCGAAGTCGAGGCCGTGAGGCGTCTTGAACTGGTCCGTAAACGGCGGTTCGTACTCCTCGATGGGGAGCATGTGGAAGATGCCGCCGCCGTCGTTGTTGACGAGGACGATGGTCGCGTCCACGCCGAGGCGACCGAGCGCGAGCAGGCCGTTCATGTCGTGGTAGTACGCGAGGTCGCCGGTCAGGAGCGTCAGGTGGTCGGTCGCCGCGGAGCCGGCACCGAGCGCCGAGGAGACGATGCCGTCGATGCCGGACGCGCCGCGGTTGCCGAGGACCGTCCGGGACTTCGTCGAGGGGCGCGCGAAGCGGTCGAGGTCGCGGACGGGCATCGAGTTCGAGACGAACAGCGTCGACGGCTCGGGCGCGAGGTCGGCTACGTCGGCGGCGACTCGGCCCTCGAACGTGTCGGTCTCGTCGTCGACGAGGTCCCAGTAGGCGTCTTCCGCGTCGGTCCACAGCGCGTTCCACGACTCGTCGGGCCGGTTGCGGATGAGTTGCGAGAGCCGCCACGCCAGCACCGACGGCTCGGCCTCCACGAGGTCGGTCGCGCCGAACTCGGCCTCGCGCCAGCGACCCGTCGGGTCGACGAGATACTGCCGGGCGTCGGTGCGCGCGAGGTACTTCCGGAGCGCCTTCGAGGTCGGGGACGCGCCGATGCGGACGACGACTTCCGGGTCGGCCCAGTCGGCGGTGACGCGCTCGTCGAGGTAGGCGTCGTAGCCGCCGAGGACGGTCGTCGTCCGGGTGTGGCCGCCGAATCGGAGCCCCGAAAGCGGGTCGGCGACGACGGGGAAGCCGGTCGCGTGGGCGAACGCGGCGACGGCCTCGGCGTTGAATCCCGGCGGGTCGGCGGGCCCGGCGACGACGAGCCCCCGGTCGACCGCGAGGTCGTCGGCCAGCTTTCGGAGGTGGTCGTCGGAGAGTTCCGGCGCGCCCGCGGTCGTCTTGACGTAGGGGCGGCTCCCGCTCCGGCCGTCGAGCGCCTCGGGGTCGAGGTCGGCGGGCACGTCGCCCTCGACGTACGTCGGTTCGAGCGGCTTTCTGAAGGGGAAGTTGAGGTGGACGGGGCCGGCGTCGACGCCCGTTGCCTCGGAGACGGCGCGGGCCGCGGTCGTCCGGAGGCTCCGTAGTTTCCTGTCTGTGGCCTCCGGTTCGGGCATGTCCTTGTACCAGCGGACGGCGCCGCCGTAGAGCTTCTCCTGGTCGACGGTCTGGTTGGCCCCGCTGTCGCGGAGTTCCGGCGGGCGGTCGGCCGTGAGGACGAGCATCGGCACGCGGGCCTGCGACGCCTCGATGACCGCGGGGTGGAAGTTGGCCGCGGCGGTGCCCGAGGTGCAGACGATGGGCGTCACCTCGCCCGTGCGCCGGGCGCGGCCGAGCGCGAAGTAGGCCGCCGAGCGCTCGTCGAGGTGCGAGAACGTCTCGATGTCGTCGTGGCGGTCGAACGCCTCCGTGAGGGGCGTCGAGCGACTGCCGGGTGCGATGCACACCGCGTCGATGCCGGTGCGTGCCAGTTCGTCGGCGAAGGTCCGTGCCCAGAGGGCGTTTCGGTTCGGTGCTGTCATCTCGTCTGTGTCGTCAAATCGGATTGCGTCGAATCAAGGTCAGTCGTCGGCTCCGGTGCCGGTCGTCGGTCCCGAGCTCAGTCGTCGCGTTCGAGTTCGTCGAGGATGGGTCGGTACTTCAGTTGCACCTCGTCCCACTCGGCGTCGGGGTCGGAGTCGGCGACGAGGCCGACGCCCGCGAACAGCGTCGCCAGCGTCTCCTCGACGATTGCCGAGCGGAGGGCGACCGCGAAACTGCCGTCGCCGTCGGCGTCGAACCAGCCGACGGGCGCGGCGTACCAGCCGCGGTCGAACGGCTCGGTGTCGCGAATCACGCCGAGGGCGGCCTCGGGCGGGAGGCCGCCGACCGCGGGCGTCGGGTGGAGCGCGTCCACGAGCGAGAGGACGTGCTCGTCGCGTTCGAGCGTCGCGTCGATGGGCGTCCAGAGGTGCTGGACGGTCGCGAGCTTCCGAACCCCGCGGTCACCGACGCGAATCTCGGCCGACAGCGGCGCGAGCTGTTCCCGAATCGTCTCCGCGACGAGTTCGTGTTCGTGGTTGTCCTTCTCGCTTCCGAGCAGTTCGTTCGCCAGCCACTCGTCTTCGTCGTCGGTGTCGCCGCGGCCGGTCGTCCCGGCGAGCGCGCCGGTCTCGACCTCGCGGCCGCGGAGCGAGACGAGTCGCTCGGGCGTCGCGCCGAGGAAGCTCGCCCCGCCGTTCGGCTCGACGAGGAAGCGGTGGCAGTCGGGGTACGTCCCCCCGAGGCGGGCGAGCAGGTCGGGCGCGGCGGCGGGGCGGTCGAGTTCGACTTCGAGCGCCTGCGCGAGGACGACCTTCCGAAGGTCGCCGGCCCGGATGCGCGAGACCGCGGCGTCGACGCTCTCGTGCCACGCCTCGACCGAGGTCGTCCGGTGGCGGTCCGAGACGCCCGGCGGCCCCTCGAGGGGCGCGTCGTCGAGCGATTCGAGCGTCTCGCGGAGGTCGTCGAGTCGGTCGTCGACGGTCTCGGCGTCGGCCTCGGCGTCGACGGCGGTGACCGTGAGCCACGCGTCGTCGCCGTCGAAGGCGACCTGCGCCTCGGGGACGACGAAGCGCGCGGCCGGGAAGTCGGCCCACGGGTCGCGGCCGGTTGCCTCCTCGTGGAAGGCGAGGCCGCCGAAGAATCGCGGGCGGGCGATACCGGGGACGTCCACGTCCGCGCCGTCGAACAGCGCCGTGGCCGCCCGGCGGACGCGCGCGAGTCGCTCGGGACCGTCGGCCTCGACGGCCACGGCGACGCCGCCGCCGACGACGGTTGGCTCGTCGGGGGCGGTCCACAGCGCCCGCGGGCGCTGCATCGCCGCGAGCGACGCCGACACGGGCGGCGCAGACAGTCGAACCGACCTGCTGACGAGGTGGGTCCCCACCTCGTCGGTCCGCAACGGTTCCATCGACCGTGGCTCAGGACCGGGGACGCTTGAAACTCTCCCTTCTGTCCCGCACCCCGGTCGGGCGACTCCGGTGGGATGTGCACATCTGTCCACCGAGCGACAACGCTGGCGGACGGGACGCGAAGCGACCGCCGAACACGCCGAAAACGCAGCGTCGGCGGACCGAAAACTCAGCTCAGCTGTACCGCTCTTCGTTCCACGGGTTCGCCGTGTTCGAGTAGCCGCGTTTCTCCCAGTAGCCGCGTTCGGGTTCGGTGAGGAACTCGACGCCCGACACCCACTTCGCGCCCTTGTAGGCGTACTTGTGCGGGGTGACGACCCGGAGGGGGCCGCCGTGGTCGGCGGGGAGGTCCTCGCCGTCGTAGCCCCAGACGAACATGACCTCGTCGCGCATGCACTGGTCGAGCGGCAGGTTCGTCGTGTAGCCGTCCATCGCGTGGAACATCACGTGGACCGCGTCGTCGTCGACGCCGACCGCGTCTGCGAGCGTCGGGAACGTGACGCCCTCGAACTCGCAGTCAAACTTGCTCCAGCCGGTGACGCAGTGGAAGTCCTGTACCTGCGTCTCGGCGGGGAGGTCGCGGAACTCGTCGAACGAGAGGTCGAGTTCGGTGTCGACCGCGCCCCACGCCTCGAACGACCACGTCTCGGGGTCCCACGAGGGCGTGCCGCTCTTGGAGAGGACGGGAAACCGCTGGGTCTCGCGTTGGCCCGGCGGGAGCCGGTCGTCGCCGAACTCCTCGTAGAGGTGGGTCACGTCGTTGGCCATGCTCGAAGCTTCGGCCCGACGCACCTATCACTAACGACTCCGGACACCCGCAGGCGACCGGGGCGACGACCGCACTAACCGAACGTAAGCGGGAATTCGCGTTCGCCCGGACGACCTTCGGAAAACCCGATTATTCCCCCGGTAGAGTTATATACGGCCCTTCCAAAGCGACGGACGTTCAGATGCCCAAAGTAGAGATTACCGTGCCGGAACACCTGGAGATGCAGATCGTCCAACTCGTCGAGCAGGGCGAGTTCGTCAACCGCGACGAGGCCATCGAGGACCTGCTGTCGACCGGTATCCGCGCGTACAAGACGAGCGGTCCGATGTCCGACGAGGACCGCGCGTACGAAGACGACGGAATGATGGGCCACGAAGACGAGTACGTCTTCTGAGCCGAGTGACAGTATCCCCCAATAACGCTTAAACCGCCCTCGCACCTACCCAACGCTCATGCACAAGGACGAACTGCTGGAGCTGCACGAACAGATGGTTATCATCAAGGACCACTTCTCGGCCCGCGACCACGTCGATTCGAGCCTGTTCGACCCCTACGACGAGCTTGCGGTCGAGCCCTCCCACGTCCACAAATCGAAAAGCGAACACAAACACGCCGTGTTCGTGCTCGGCAACGCTCTCGCGACCGCGATGAGCGACGACGAGTTCTCCAGCGCGGGCCGTATCGGCAAGCGTATGGAGGAGTTGGCCGACGACGCCGAAGGCAAAATCTGAGCGGCCGTCGACCGCGACGCGCCTCCTGACCGACCGACGCGGAGTCGTCGATGACGGCCGCGTTCGTGTCGTTCGCTAGCACTACTCAAGCAGTTCTCCGCGGGTTTCTTTATCACCCGTTCGCACGACACAGGTAGCTCATGCTAGAGATACCGGGCTGGATACCGTTCCAGCGGCTCGCCGCGCTCCTCGCGCTTCTCGCGGCCGCCGTCGCGCTCGCCGTCGTCGACAGACCGAGTCGGCTCTCGGCGGCGCTTCGGCGGCGCTTCCTGTTCGGTCTCCCGCTCGGAACGCTCGCCAGCGCCGGCGGCGTCCTCCTCGTCTATCTCGTGGTGCAGGACGGCTGGTCGTCGTGGTACCGGCCCGTCGTCATCCCGTTCCGGGCGTGGTCGTACGTCTACCCGTCCGGGATGCTGACCGCCGCGTTCGCCCACTCCAGCCCCGGGCACCTCGTCGGCAACCTCGTCGGCACGCTCACCCTCGCCCCCGTCGCGGAGTACGCGTGGAGCCACTACCCGACGCGCCGCGGGTCCACGTCGTTCGGGTCGGCCCGCGAGAACCCCTACGTTCGGTCGCTCGTCGTCTTCCCGGCGGTCGTCTTCGGCGTGGGGCTTCTGACTTCCGTCTTCGCGCTCGGCCCGGTCGTCGGCTTCTCCGGCGTCGTGTTCGCGTTCGCCGGCTTCGCGCTCGTCTTCCGGCCGCTGGCGACCGTGCTGGCGTTCGTCTCCGGGCGCGTCGTCAGCCTGTTTTACAACGCGATGCTCTCGCCCGAGGTCGTCTCGTCGGCCCGCCCCGTCTTCTCGACGCCGTGGTGGTCCCAAATCGCCATTCAGGGCCACGCCATCGGCTTCCTGTTCGGCGTCCTCCTCGGTGCGTGGCTCAGTCACCGCCGCGGGGGTTCGAACCCGCCCGCGTTCCGCAGTTTCGCCGGCGTCCTCCTGTTTGCCGTCAGCGAGTCGCTGTGGGCGGTGTACTGGTACCGCGGCGGCGAGACCTACGTGCTGTTCCGCGCGGTCGGGTTCGCGCTCGTCGTCGCGCTCGCGACCATCGTCGCGCTGACGGTCGCGGCATCCGACAAGCCGCTTCGGGCGTACGCACCCGACAACTCGCTGTTTTCGGCCCGTCGCTGGCAGGCCGGCCTCGCCGTGCTCCTCGTCGTCGTCGCGGCGCTGTCGGGGCCGGCGATGCTGTACAACACGTTCACCGCGAGCGGCGACGACTTGCCGGGCGAGAGCGTCACGGTCAGGGACTACGAGGTGACGTACGCCGAGGACGTGCCGAACGGGCTGACCGCCGTCTTCGACGTCGAACTGTTCGGCGAGTCGACGACGACCAACACCTCGGGGGTCATCGTCAAAAGCGAGCGGCGCGGCATCTGGACGACGGCCGTCTCGACGAGTCGGCTGGCGTTCGACGGCGAGTCCGCGGTCAGAGTCGGCGGTCTCGGCTGGCGCGACCGGGTGACGGCGGTCCGCGACGGCTACGTCGTCACGGGCGCGGGGGTCGCCTACCGGGTGTTCCTCGTCGCCGACGGCGAGGCGCGGCTGGCGTACGAGACCGGTCCGGTCCGGGCCGAACCCGTCGTCGCCCGGCGGAACGTCTCGGTCGTGCCGACGCCGACGGGCTACGACGTGCAGGTGTCGTCCGACAGCGGGACCGTCAGGGGGCCGATGCCGACCGAGAACACGACGACGACGCTCGACGGGATTCGGTTCGTCCGCGAGAACTCCCTCGTCTTCGCCGAATCCCGGGGGACGAAAGTCCGCATCGCGCGACAGGAGACATACAATTAGGGCGCGGTCGGCGGGCGATTCACGCGGTGTCGGCGGGCAGTTCGCGCGGTGAGTGGTCGGCGGCGCGACCGCCGGCTCACCACTCGATGCGGAACACTTCGGCGTCGAGCTGTCGGCGGTCCTCGTCGTGGAAGTCGAACTGGCGGTCGAGGTCGAACGTCGCCCGAAAGGCGTCGGTGAGGTCGCCGCCGGCGTCGGCGACGAACGACTCGACGAACTCCTTGCTCCCCTCGTTGTGGACCGAATAGGACACGTCGGCGACCGACGCGACCGAGTCGAGGAAGGCGCGGTCGGCGTGTTCGTTGCCCCGTTGCGCGCCGAACGGCGGGTTCATGAGCACCGTGACCTGCCGGTCGTCGGAGAGACAGAGCGGCAGGCGGGTGGCGTCGGCGCGAATCCAGTCGATGGGGGCGCTCGCGCCGACCCGGCGGGCGTTGTCAGTCGCGGTGGCGAGCGCGTCGTCGTCGAGTTCGACGCCGACGACGCGGGCGGGCGAGCGGAGCGCCGCGCCGAGTCCGAGCATCCCGGTTCCGGAGCCCAAATCGAGGACCGTCGCGCCCTCGATGTCGCCGCGGAGGTCCGCGAGATGGACGAGATGCGCGGCGAGGTCCGGCGGCGTCGGGTACTGTTCGAGCGAGACCTTCGGGTTCTCGAAGCCGGCGACCACCGCCAACTGCGCCTCCAGCGCGGCCTTGGTTGCCATCAGCCGTCGATGGAACCTCGAAGCTCAAAAGCGACACCCTCGCGCCGGGCGCGCTCGCCCAGCGCCGCGAGCGCCGACTCGGCGTCGTCGGGGCGACAGCACTCCGCGACGTCGACGGCGACGCGCCCGACGCCGAGGAACGCGGCGGCGCGCACGTACTCGCGGAGGCGGTCGGACTCCGACTGCACCGCGAGCGGGGCGTCGTCGCTGAAGCGGGCTTCGACGGTGAGTTCGGCCGGGAGGTAGCCCTCCTCGGCGAGTCCGGCCTTCAGGTCGCGGAGGTGCGAGGGAGCGGTCGACTCCAGACACGACGCGTCGAGGACGACGGGAGTCAGGTCGGCGGGACGACCGGCGGCGACGGCGGCTTCGACGGACGAGGATTCGTGCGTGCTCATGTTGCACATACATTTTCTCTAGTTATGTATATATCTTTGTAAATGCGCAGTAGTAATCTAGCGGGTGGATTCGCCGGTGGCCCGCGGATATCCCCGCGAACGTGACAACCTAGAGACTAATGATGGAAGGTGTCGTACCGCCGTTGGGGGGAGCACGCTCCACCCCCATTCCCCTTGACGCCGCGCGGGCGGTTCTCTCGGCCCCACGAGGTTCTACCTAGACAGTGTCTCCCCGAACAGCGGCTACTCGTACGTGTACGCGAGCACTTCGTCGCCGGTGGCGTCCCGAACCGTGACCGTGTCGCCGCCGTTGTTCCACACCGCGCCGCCGCGACCCCAGTAGACGTCTTCATCGGTGTCGGTTCCCGACCCCGTGTGGAGCGTCAGCGACGCGCCGGGGTCGAGTTCGGTTCCCCCGGCGAACGTGTAGGTCGCGCCCGCCGCGTCGGAGACGGTCCACCCGGAGAGGTCGATGGCGGCGTCGCCGTCGTTCCTGAGCGTGACGTACTCCTCGTTCAGATTGTCGTTGTCGTTGCCCGGCGCGTCGGCGACAATCGAGAGGGAGAGGCCGTCGTCGGTGGTCGCGTCCGCGCCGCCCGCGGCCGCGCCCTCGGTCGCGCAGGCCCAGAGGCCGACCCCGCGCTCTCTGGCGTCGCGCTCGGCGCGCTCGTAGCGCTCGCGCTCCTCGAACGAACTCTCGTAGAGCCGGGCGTGGCCCTCGGTGATGAGGTCGTAGTTGAACTCCGCGCCGTCGACGACGACGTACGCGAGGAGCCGGCCGTAGTAGCCGCGCTCGCCCGCCTTCCCGTCGTACCGGAGTTCGACGGTCCGGTCGGCGAGCCGGGATTTCGCGTAGGCGCTCGCGTCCTCGCCGGCCGCCCGGAGGCAGGTCCGCCCGGCCGCCGTCTCGGGGACGCCCTCGAACTCGTCGGGCGTGTTCTCGGCGTGGACCTCCGGCGTGTCGACGCCGAGGAGTCGCACCGTCTCGCGCGCGCCGTCCGGCATGACGACCTTGATGGTGTCGCCGTCGACCACCTCGACCACCTCGACTGTCACGTCGCCCGCGGCGGCCGCGGTCGCCGGCGACCCCGACTGCGACGTCGTCGCCGCCGTCTCCGTCGCGGTCGATTCGACCGTCGTCGCCGTCCCCGCGCCGCCCCCGCCGAGACAGCCCGCGAGGACCGCGAGCGCGACGACAACGAGTGTCGCGGTAGCACGTCTGACCATTCGATTCACCGTTAGTCAGGGAACTGTATAAGTAGGTGCGTCCCGATTGCCCGAACCCGAACGCGACGAATCGACAGACAGCGACCTGTATCATATTTCTGTTACAAAGGTTTAAATTCACGCTCCACCAGAAACCTTTTAATGGAACGTCCGAGCCGGCAGCGTCAACGAGAGGAGGAGGCAACGGCACAAGAGGACGAGCAAGTCAACTGTCCGGAGTGCGGCTCTGACCAGATCGTCACGGACGCAGACCAGGGGGAGCTGGTGTGTGACGACTGCGGACTCGTCCTCGACGAGCGACAGATTGACCGCGGTCCGGAGTGGCGGGCGTTCAACCACTCCGAGCGGCAGTCGAAGTCGCGCGTCGGTGCGCCCATCACCGAAACGATGCACGACCGGGGGCTGACGACGACCATCGACTGGAAGGACAAAGACGCCTACGGTCGCTCGCTTTCGTCCGAGAAACGCTCGCAGATGCACCGCCTGCGCAAGTGGCAAGAGCGCATCCGAACCAAGGACGCCGGCGAGCGCAACCTCCAGTTCGCCCTCAGCGAAATCGACCGCATGGCCTCGGCGCTCGGCGTCCCTCGGTCGGTCCGTGAGGTCGCGTCGGTCATCTATCGACGCGCGCTCAACGAGGACCTGATTCGCGGCCGCTCCATCGAGGGCGTCGCCACCTCGGCGCTGTACGCCGCTTGCCGTCAGGAAGGCATCCCGCGCTCGCTCGACGAGGTCGCGGAAGTGTCGCGCGTCCCGCAGAAGGAAATCGGGCGTACGTACCGCTACATCTCGCAGGAACTCGGGCTCGAACTCAAGCCCGTCGACCCCAAGCAGTTCGTCCCGCGGTTCGCCTCCGCGCTCGACCTCTCCGAGGAGGTCCAGGCGAAGGCGACCGAAATCATCGACGTGTCCGCCGAGCAGGGCCTGCTGTCGGGGAAGTCGCCGACCGGCTTCGCCGCCGCCGCCATCTACGCCGCGTCGCTTCTCTGCAACGAAAAGAAGACCCAACGCGAGGTCGCGGACGTGGCGCAGGTGACGGAGGTCACCATCCGAAACCGCTACCAAGAACAGATCGAAGCGATGGGCTTCCGCTGAGCGTCGGCCCGCAGACCCGACCCGCGACCCGGCTCGCCGTCACCGATTGAGACCGCCCGCGACACTCAGTTTTCCACGAACACCACGACCGGCCGCCCCCAGAGTCCGGTGTCGTACTGGTGTGCGACGTAGCCGTCGAGCAGCGGCGCGACCGTCCCGCGCTCGTCGGCGGGCGCGATGACCACCGGCGGCATCGACGACCGCGATTCGAGCGCCTCCGGCGTCGCCGCCGACGCGGTGTCGGCCCCGATTCGCTCGACGTACCACGCCATCGGGAGTCGCTCGCCCCACGACTCGGGCACCGGCGGGGAGTCGGCCGCGCCGTCGGCGACGTACATCGAACTCCCGTAGTAGAGCACGTCCGGCCTCTCGTCGTCGGTCGGCCCGACCCACGCAGAGAGGTTGTCGCGGAACGACGAGAACTCCGCCGACGGCTGGGCGAACTGCGCGAGTTCGGCGTCGCGGTCGCTCGGGCCGTACACCTCGCTCGACGCCACCGCCCCGGTCTGGACGACGAGCGCGAGCAGGACGATGACCGCGGCCGCGACGCGGGGCGCGTCCCGGCCGTCGAAGGCGCGCCGCCCCCAGCGGACGAGCGCCGCGAGGCCGATTCCCGCCGGGAGCGCGAGCGGGACGACGACGTAGACGCCGAGCCACGGCGCGGACACCTCGGTCAGCATGGGGACGAACACCAGCGACGCGCCGGCCCAGTACACCGCCGCCGACACCTCCGAGCGCGGCCCGCCGGCCGTGTAGCGGTCGACGAGGAACACCGCCGCGCCGAGGAGGACGACCGGAAGCGCCGCCAGCGCGAGCGCGCCGAGGAGGTCACCGAGATAGGGGAGGTACTCGTGGGTCCCGTCGGGGTAGCGGTCGACGACGCGGACGCCGACGAACCGCCGGACCGAGTCGAACAGCGCCGCGTCGACTGCGCCGAGCACCGTCCCCGGCGTGTAGAGGCCCGCGCCGTCGGTGTCGCCCGCCCGCGGCGCGAACGCGAAGACGTAGACGGCGACGAAGACGAGGAGCGCGCGAGCCGCGGGGGTCGCCGCGCCGCGGACTCGGGCGGCGTACTCACCGAGGCGCATCGCGGCCGGGCGCGCCGACGGGAGGAGCGCCGCGTGGTCGAACACGAGGAACCCGGCGACGCCGAGACAGCAGAGTGCGACGACGCCGAGTCCGGACGAGGCGACGGCGAGCGCCAGAGCCGCGGCGAGTCCGTAGGCGTTGCGCCGCCCCGCGCCGTCGACGAGGCGGAGCGCGAAGCCGAAGGCGACGAGCGCGAAGCCGACCGCGAGCACGTCGCCGCGGGCGAACCGGCCGTAGTAGACGAGAATCGGGTTCACCGCGAGGACGGCCGCAAGCCCGAGAACCTCGTCGTCAGCGAGGCGGCCGCGGAAGAGGAGCGCCGCGAGCGGGAGGGCCGCGCCGAACAGCGCGAAGGGGAGGCGGAGCGCGAAATCGGTCGCGCCGACGAGCGCGAGCGACGGCCGCGAGAGGTGATAGACCAGCGGGCCGCCGGCGACGGGGCGGTACGAGAAGAAGCCGGTTTCGAGCGACCGGAGGCTCCAGTAGCCGACGCGGGCCTCGTCCCAGTGGAGCGGCCGGTCGCCGAGGCCGACGAGGCGGACCACGAGTGCCGCGGCGGCGAGCGCGACGACGGCGAGCGTCGTTCGGTCGGGTCGCCGCCCGGCGCGGGAGGGAATCATGGGGTGACGTGGCGCGCCGGGCGGCAGAAAGGTTACGACTTGGACGGCCGCCGGCCCGCCCCTTCGAAAGCGTCATCCCCGCCGACCGGTAGCACTCGGATATGTCGCTCATCGAGTCGCTGCCCGCTCGCCCGCTCGAACCGCAGGAACTCACGTCTTTGAACCGCGCCGACGCGTTCGACCTCGTCGTCGCCGTCGAGGACGACGGCCCCGCCCGCAGTCTGCTCGTCGCCACCGAGGGGTGGGTCAAGGCTATCGCCCACGAGGACGGCGCCGGCTGGTCGGTCGTCGAGACGGTCGCACTCGACGACGAGACCGAGCGAATCGACGGCCTGCAAGCGTGCGAGGAAGCCATTCTGTCGTTCCGAGACGACGGGAACGAGGAGTAGTATTAACCCCGTTCCGAACTAAGTATAATTTGTCATGTACCGCGAAATCCTCGTCCCGACCGACGGCAGCAAGGCCGCCGAACGCGCCATCGACCACGCGCTCGACCTCGCAGAGACCTACGGCGCGCGGATTCACGCGCTGTACGTCGTCGATACCAGCATCTACACCTCGCTCGACGCCGGCGGGGACGTGGTCATCGACGCCCTCGAACGGGAGGGCGACGCCGCGACCCGACACGTCCGCGAAGCCGCCGAGGAAGCCGGCATCGACGTGCAGGCGGAGGTCGTCACCGGAACCGCCTACCGCTCCATCCGGGAGTACATCGACGGCCACGACATCGACCTCGTCGTCATGGGTACCCACGGGCGCACGGGCCTGAGCCACTACCTGCTCGGGAGCGTCACCGAGCGCGTCGTCCGCACCTCACCGGTGCCGGTGCTCACCATCCGACTGGACGACGACGAAGAAAACGAGGCGGACGCCGCGGACGAAGCGACGGACGCCGACGCCGACGCCGAGGAGTAGGCCGACAGTTTCGGGGAGTCAAGACACAGCCTCGGCCGGCGCGGTCGGTGACGGGGTCGCCGCGGCTTTGATAAACAGTTTTGGTGCGGTCGCGCATACGCCGCGGTATGACCGAGTACACCGTCGAGTTCGTCGGCACGGGCGAGACCATCACTGTCTCCGACAAGCAGACCATTCTCAAGGCCTGCATCGAGGAGGGCATCGCACAGGAGTACTCCTGCCGCGTCGGGATGTGCCTCGCCTGCTCCGCCGAGATTCTCGAAGGCGACGTCACCCAGCCCGCCGCCCGCGGGCTGACCGAGGAGGAGGCCGAGCGCTTCGCGCTCACCTGCATGGCCCGCCCGCAGAGCGACCTCAAACTCGACCGCGGCGTCTACCCGCCGAGCATCGAGGACGACGCCGCGGCCGCCGGCACCGCCGCAGACGACGACTGACGACGGGTACTCTCCGGGGGCGGCCCCGCGGCCGCCGACCCACGTTCTCAGTTCCGCATCGCGCCGCCGAGCCGACGCGCTGGCCCGACGTAGTCGCTCGACCCGCAATCTGCCCGCGAATCGCGCCTCACGCCTCGCTCGTCGCCGCGCAGTTGTTCGGCCCCAACTCGACTTCGAACGCCTCCTCGTCGGTCAGCGAGTTCCGACCGAGATTCGTCTCGATGATGCGCTCGTAGTTGGCCGGCCGCGGCGGCATATCCGAGCAGACGAACGAGACGAACGCCGCCTCGTCCATCGAGAGCGCCCCGAGCCGCTCGCGGAGCGCCCCGAGTTCCGCGACGTACGCGCCGGTTTCGTCCGGGGCCGTCCGCGGGCCGTAGTGGGCGGGCGCGACCAGCGTGTCGTCCGCGAACTCGCCGTACCGCTCGGTGAGCGTCGCGTGGAGCCGTCTCGCGGCGTCGGGCGCCCCCTCGTCGCCGTCTTCGAGGTCCGGGCGGGCGACGCTCGCTAAAAAGAGGCTGTCGCCCGCAACGAGCAGGTCTCCGAGGCGGAACGCGGTCATCTCGGTCGTGTGCCCCGGCGCGTGGACGGCGACGAGTTCCGCGCCGCCGACGCCGATAGTCTCGCCGTCAGCGACGAGTCGCGCGTCGAAGTCGAGGCCGCGGTCGGCCGCGCCCGCCGGGAGGACGGGCGTCGCGTCGGTGCGCTCCGCGACCGCTCTGACGCCGCTGACGTGGTCGGCGTGGACGTGCGTGTCGACGGCGGCGACGACCTCAGCGCCGCGCTCGCGGGCGTCTGCGACGTATCGGTCCGCGAACGCCCGAAGGGGGTCAACGACCACGGCCTCGTCGCCGACGACGGCCAGATAGGCGAGACAGCCGCTGGAGGGGCGGTCGTACTGGAGCACCGTCGCGTCCCTGTCCCCGTCCGCGTCTCCGACGGGGAGGTCGCGGGCGCGGTAGACGCGCGCCCAGCCGTCCATGCCGGTTTCGAGGTTCTCGGCGGGGACGCCGGCCTCGGAGAGCAGGCCGGCGACGTGCGCGCTCGACCGGCCCTCCGCGCAGACGACGACCACAGGCGAGGGGGCGTCTCGGAACTCGGCGGCGAGTTCGTCGACCGTCCCGCGAATCTCGGCCTGCGTGAAGCGAATCGCCGGAATCTGGGTCGCGGTCACGGCCGCGCCGTCGACGCGCCACGCCGCGAACTCGTCGCGGTCGCGCACGTCGAGCACCGCCGTGGGGTCGCCGCGGGCGAGTCGGGTCGCCAGTTCCTCGGGAGTCATACGCACACGATACGCGCGCCGGGCGGAAGAACGCTCCGCGGGTCGGAAAGAGAACAGCGGCCCGAGCAGCGGCCCGCGCTACTCGGTCGTTCCGCCGTCGTTGCTCAGGCGGTTCGAGGGCGGTTCGTCGAAATCGAAGTCGCCGAGGACGCCCTCCGGTGGGCCGTCGACGCCGCCGGCGGGCGGGGCGTCGGCTCCCGTCTCCGGGAGCGTGTTCGGCCCGGTGGCGTCGCCCGTCTCGCCGCCGAGGCGTTCGGCCGCGTCGCGAATCGAAAGCACCTGCTCGGTCTGCGAGCGGTTCGCGTCTGCGATTTCGCCGATTTGGTCCGACACGGTGGTCGCGCGCTCCGTCGCGTCGTCGACCATGCCGGCAATCTGCTCGGCGCTTTCGGCCTGGTCGTCGGTCGCAGAGGCGACTTCGCCGACGCCGACGGTGGCCTGTTCGACCGCCGCAGAGATGTCCGAGAGACTCCGCATCACGTCCTCGCCGCGGTCGATGCCGTCGTAGAGTCGCTCGGTCGTCTGCGAGAGGCTGTCGATGGTCTCCTGGGCCTCGGACTGGATGTCGCCCACCGTGCCTTCGACCTCGGCGGCGCGGGCCTGCGACTCCTCGGCGAGATTCTTCACCTCGCTGGCGACGACGGCGAAGCCCTCGCCCGCGTCGCCGGCGCGGGCGGCCTCGATGGAGGCGTTGAGCGCGAGCAGGTTCGTCTGCTCCGCGATGTCGTTGATGGCGTCGAGCACCTCGTCGATCTCCGCGATTTGGTCGTGCAGTTGCTGGACGTCCTCCGAAGCCGTCTCCGCGGCCTCGCTCACGTCGCGCATCACGTCGATGGCCTCGTCGGCCGCGTCCTCGCCCTCGGCTGCGCGCGTTGCGGCGTCGGCGCTGGTCCGCTCGACCTCCTCCGCGGTCGCCGCAATCTCCTCGACGGTCGCGCTTAGCTCCGACACTTCGGCGGCGACCGTCGCCATGTCGTCGGCCTGCGCCCGCGCCGTGGTCTCGATGTCGTCGGTCCGCTCGGTGACCTCCTCGGAACTCCGCAGGAGCGACTCGACGGGGTCGCTCACGTCGGCTTCGACCTCGTGTGCGAGGGCGCGCCGACGCTCGGCGGCCTCGCGCGCCGCCTGACTGTACGAGTGGATGTACGTCTCCATCGCCACCTGCTGGTCGAGCGACAGGAGCTTCAACACGGGGAGGAAGCGCTCGACGACCTCGTCGACGGCGGCTTCGACCCGGTCGTCGCCGCCGCGGAGGCCGCTCGAAACGCCGGACGCGCCGCCGAGAAGTCCCGAGAGCAGGCCGCTATCGGCGTCGGTATCGCCGGCCGTGTCGCCTTCGAACTCGGTGTCGGCGTCGCTCCCGACCGTGTCGCCGCCGGTGAACTCCGCTTTCACTTCGTCCGCGACGGCACCGAGAATGCCCTCGTAGTAGACCGAATACGCGCCGAGATAGAACTTCGGCCCGAGGTCTATCATATCGTGTAGCTTCCCGATACGCGCCCGCTTCGCGAAGTAGTCCTCGCCGTACTCGCCGCGACCGAGTTCGCGGAGGTAGGTCGCCTGGTCGGCCCGCAGCATTTCCGTGGTCTTCGTCGAGCGACCGAAGAACTTCGTCGTCGCGTGCTCGCCGAGGTGGTCGTAGAACTCCGCCGCGAACTCGTCCGCGAACTCGTCCAAGAGCGGTTCGAGGTCGCTCAGGCGGCGCTCGTCCGCGTCCGAGAGGCGAACGAACGATTTCCGGCGGTCGATTTCCGCCGCGTCGATATCCAACTGCGAGAGCAGCGCGTCTCCGTCGACGCGAGCTCGCGCGTTGGCGTCGACTTGCCCCGAGGAGTCTGTCATATACCTCTCTCAACAGACACCGGTATTTCAACCCTCTCCGCGGAGTATCACGAATGATAGAGCGGGGAGAGAGGGATAACCGTGAGAATCTCGTTCTCGTGGGCCGGACCGAACGTTCACGTCGCTGGCGGACCGAGAGGCGGTATGGACGCCGATTCGTTCCGCGAGTCAGTCGAGACGGCGAAGCGAACCCAACTCGACCGGCTCGGCTCGTCGAAGCTCCTGTTGGCGCTGACCGAGGCGGACCTCTCCGAGCCGGCGGTGCTCCGCGCCGCCGCGTACTCCGAGCACGCGGCCCGCGGGACGTTCGCGGCGTGGGCCGAAGACGAGACGGACGAGGAAGCGAGCGCCGCGTTCGAGGCCGCCGCGGCGCAGGAAGCCGAGCACCTCGACCGCGTCCTCGGCGCGCTCGACGAGGCGGTCGACCTTCCCGACGAACCCGGCGTGATGCACGCGTACCTCCGCGGTCGCGAGGACGCTATCGAGCGGGTCGCCGCCGGCATGGTCGGCCGCGGCCTCGTCTCGATTCGGACCCACACGCAGGTCATCGGCTTCTTCGTCAACGAGGCGGACGAGCCCCGCGCCGACCTCTTTCGCGACCTGAAAGCCGAGACCGAAGAGACGCTTGCGACCGGCCTCGACCTCTTGGCCGACCGCTGTGCGACCGACGACGACTGGGAGCGCGCCCGGATGGTCGCAGAGTACGTCGTCCAACTGGCGTACGACGACTACGCCGACGGCCTCGCCGAGCTCGGCGTCGACCCGAAGCCGCTCTGCTGAGTCGACGCCGCGACGTCCGGCCCGCACTGCCCCGCACCGCCCAGCCCAGCCCCGCACCGCCGACCCAATCTATTCGTGTCCCCGAGTGGTAGCCGATGGTATGACTTCCGAGGTTCGCGGGCGCGTCGAGGCGCTCTACACCGCGCCGTCGAAGGGTGAGCCGATGGTCTCCCACGAGGCCGTCTCGGTCGCGCGAGGCGGCATCGAAGGCGACCGCTACTTCGACGGCGACGGCTTCTACTCGGCGACCGACGGCTGTCAGGTGACGCTCGTCGACGCCGCGGTGCTGGACGACGCGGCCCGCGAGTACGGCCTCGACCTCGCAGACGGCCAACACCGCCGTAACGTCGTCGTCCGCGGCGTCGACCTCGACGCCCTGCTCGACGCGACGTTCCAACTCGGCGGGGCCGAACTCCGCGGGACGAAGCTCAGGCCGCCGTGCGCGTATCTCGCGGACCTCGTCGGCGACGACGACGTGGGCGAGGCGCTCCGCGAGTCCCGGGGCGGCATCTGCGCGGACGTGCTCTCTCCCGGCCGGGTCGCCGTCGACGACGACCTCCGCGTGACCGAGGCGAACCCGCGGGAGATGGGCCGCCAGCTAGCCGAGCGACTCCGCGGCGAGCGAGTCGAAGACGGCGGCGAAGCCGCGGCGAACCACGGAGAACGCGGAGACGACAACGAATGACCGGCGGCGGCGACGATACGGCCGCCGGAACCCCGGTCGAGCGCGCGAAGGCCGCGCTCGCGGCGCTCGGAGCCGACGGCGACGCCCCGAGTCGGCGTTCGCGGTCGACGACGGCCCCGACGGTCGCCGTCGCCCCCGGCCGCGTGAACCTCGTCGGCGGGCACACCGACTACAACGACGGCCTCTGCCTCCCGATGGCCGTCGACCGCCACGTCGCGGTCGCGGCCCGTCCCCGAAGCGACGACCTGCTCCGCGTCCGCGCCGCCGATTTCGACGAGACGGCCGAACTCGCCCCCGAAGACGACCCCGACGGCTGGGCGGCCTACGTCGCCGCGGTCGCGCGCGTCCTCCGCGAGGACGACCCAATCAGCGGCGCGGACCTCGCTATCGCATCCGACGTGCCGACGGGCGCGGGACTCTCCTCGTCGGCCGCGCTCGAACTTGCCGTCGGCCGCGCGCTCCTCGCGGTCTCCGGCCGCGACCTCCCCGCCGCCGACCTCGCGCTGGCGTGCTGGCGGGCCGAGCGCGAGGGCGTCGGCGTCGAATGCGGCATCCTCGACCAGTTCTCGGCGGCGCTGTGCGAGGCCGATTCGGCGCTCTCTCTCGACTGCCGGAGCCGCGAGACCGAGCCGGTCCCCCTCGGCGACGGCGTCGGCGTCCTCGTCATCGACACCGGCGTCTCCCACGAACTGACCGAGTCGGGCTACAACGACCGCGTCCGCGAGTGCGCGGCGGCGCTCGATACCCTCCGCGAGGACGCCGACCGCGACCTCGACTCCCTGCGCGACGTGGACCGCGACCTCCTCGACGCCCACGCCGACGCGCTGGACCCGGTTCACTTCCGCCGCGTCCGGCACGTCGTGACCGAAAACGAGCGCGTCCGTCGCGCCCGCGACGCGCTCGCCGCGGGCGACCTCGACCGCGTCGGCGACGCGATGCTCGCGGCCCACGACAGCCTGCGCGACGACTACGAGGTGAGCTGTCCGGAACTCGACGCGGCGGTCGAACTCGCCGCCGGGACGCCGGGGGTCTACGGCGCGCGGATGACCGGCGGCGGCTTCGGTGGAAGCGCGGTCGCGTTAGTCGATGACGACGCGCTCGACCGAGCCGAGCGCGCGATTCGAGACGCCGCCCCCGAGCGCGTCGGCCCCGACGCCGACGTGTTCGCCTGCCGCCCCTCCGCCGGCGTTCGACTGGTCGGTGAGGAGTGAGCGCGAGCCGACGGCTCCGCGCGGTGTCTCGTGAAAAATCGAACGCGGGGCCGTGAGTTCGGGGTTGGATTCTGCTTCGGCTTCCGCCTCGTCGAACGAGGTGAATCAGAGATTCACCGGCTCACGAGTCGGTTTACTCCTCGTCGAACATAACAGACGCTACGCGTCTGTTGGCTCGACGAGTCGTTTCACTCCTCGTCGAATAGTGTCGAGCGAAGCTCGACTGATTCGACTTCGGCTTACGCCTCGTCGAACGAGACGAATCGAAGATTCGTCGGCTCGACGAGTCGGTTCACTCCTCGTCGAACAGCGTCTCGCCGTCGACCATGTGCTCTTCGACGGTGTCCATGTCCAGCGTCACGCCGAGGCCCGGCTTCTCCGGAATCTCGATGTAGCCGTCCTCGATGACCGTCTCCTCGACGAGGTCTTCCCACCAGCCCAGCTCGTAGGAGTGGTACTCGACGGCCAGCGAGTTCGGAATCGCCGTGCCGACGTGCGCCGACGCCATCGTCGCGACCGGCGACGAGACGTTGTGCATCGCGACCGGCACGTAGTACTGGTTCGCCACGTCCGCGATTTTCTGCGTCTCGCGCATCCCGCCGACCTTCGGCATGTCCGGCGCGACGATGTCAACGGCCTGGTTCTCGATGAGGCGGCGAAGCTCCGTCACGCGGTAGCGGTTCTCACCGACCGTGATGGGCGTGAGCGTGGACTTCGTGACCTCCTCCTGCACGTCGAGGTTCTCCGGCGGGACGGGGTCTTCGAGCCACCACACGTCGTAGTCTTCCAACTCAGCCGCGAGGCGCTTGGCGCTCCCGCCCGAGAACGTCCAGTGGCAGTCGAACGCCACGTCCGCCTTGTCCTTGACGCGCTCTGTGACCTTCTCGACGATTTCGGCCTTGTGCCGAATCTCGCCGGGGCGCAGGTGGCGGTTCGCGCGGTCCTTCTCGTGGCCCGAGGGCACGTCGAGGTCGAACTTCAGCGCGTCGTAGCCGAGTTCGTCGACCACGCGCTCGGCCTCGTCGGCGCACGCTTCGGGGTCGGCCTCCTCCTCGGTGTGGCAGTCGCAGTAGACCCGCACCTTGTCGCGGTACTTCCCGCCGAGAAGCTGATAGGCGGGGATGTCGAGAATCTTGCCCGCGAGGTCGTGGAGCGCGACTTCGATGCCGGCGATGGCGGTGACGGTGACGCCCTCGACGGAGCCCTCGCCGGACATCTTCTGAACGAGGTGCTCGTACAGGCGGTCGATGTCGAGGGGGTTCTCACCGATGACGAACGGCTTCATGCGCTCGATGAGTTCGGGCACGCCCGCGCCCCAGTAGGCCTCGCCGGTGCCGACGACGCCCGCGTCGGTGTAGATGCGGACGAGCGTCCACGGGAAGTTGCCGTCGACCATCGTCGTCTGCACGTCGGTGATTTCGACGTCGCGGCCGCCGCCGCGCTTCGCCGTCACGCCCATCGTCTCCGCCGACAGCTCTCGCATCGTGTACTCCGCGTTCGGGTCGTGTAAGTCCGCGTAGTTCTTACCCATGAAGGGTGGTTTACTCGGACGTTAGTAAAGTTTTCCCGACCGGGACAGCTCTCCGCTCGGGTCTCGGGGGGACGGGACGCGAAGTCAGACCGGTGCGCGCCGGTCGAGCGAGTCGCGGAACGTCGCTCTGACGAGCGCGTCGAGGTCGGCGGGGAGTTCGAGTCGGCGGAGGTCGGTTTCGGGGTCCGTCTCGGGGTCGAGGTCGATTCCGCGGCGTCGGACCGCGAGGAGTCGCCAGAGATACGCGAATCTGAGCAGGCGCATCGCGTCCGGCACGTCGGCGTCGCTTCTGACGCGGTAGGTCACCCACGTCGACTCGGGCACCACGCGGTGCGGGTCCGCGAGGCCGTCGGTGAGGAGCGCGTCGCGGACGCGCCTCGTGAGCGCGAGGTCGACGACGCCGGCGTCGTGGACGTGACCGAGTTCCCTGCCAGCGACGACGAACGCCGTCCCTCCGAAGCGATGCGGCGCGGTCTCGACGCCGGGCCAACGCGAGACGCGCGAGACGATTCTGTCGATTGCGGCGGTCATTCGACGACTGTACGCGCTCCGAGAAGATAACGACAGAGCCGAAGCGGGTCAGACCCCCGCGAGAGACTGGCATTTGGGGTCGTTCGACATCGCGTACCCGGGCGATAACCACAGGCTTTCCGGACATTCAGTTCACCAAGAGAGTACGTCGAAAATAGACCCTCAGAGCGGCGCGATATTCGCGGATTAACACGGGTTAGGAACGCGAATTTTCGCATCCCGTGACGGGTTCCGACCGCGCAAGCACCGCGGGTGCTGGGTTCCGCGCGGAGCGCGTCGGTCCACGCCGGCGGCGAGCGGTAGACGAGTCGTAACGAAACCCTCGGGAGACGAACAACAGTTCGAACCATGTCTCTGACCCCCACGGATGTACCACTGCGGGGAATCGACCCCGACTCTCGGGAGGCCGACAGATGAATCTCGGCCAGCTCGGCGTCGGCGTCGTCATCCTCGTCATCGTCGTGTTCGCGCTCCTCTCCGGCGGGGTGAACACGCCCGAGACGCCCGCCCCGGCCGACGACGCCGACAGAAGCATCGGCGCCGACGTGACAGAGCCCGACGCGGACGACGCGCCGCCCGAGGACTCCGACCCCGGAACCGAACAAGAGCCCGTCGTCGCTGACGACGACGGGGCCGACGACGCGGGCGACGACGGCACCGCAAACGAGAGCGGAAGCGAGAGCGGGACGTTCGAGACGGTCGAGACCGGCGACGACGACACCGACTCGCCGACGAGGACGACCAGACCGCGTGGCAGTCCGGTCGGCGTCTCGGACTACAATGACGGTGACGACGGCTCGTCCGACGACTCGTCTTCGGACGATTCGACCGACGACTCCTCGACTGACGACAGCACCGACGACTCCTCGACTGACGACAGCACCGACGACTCCTCGACTGACGACAGCACCGACGACTCGTCCTCGGACGACTCGACCGACGACAGCACCGACGATTCGGGCGACGACGATTCGAACACCGATGATTCGAACACCGATGATTCGAACGGCGAAGACTCGAACACCGACGACACCGGCTCGTCATCGGACGACTCGACCGACGACGCCGGTGACGACACTGGCGACGACTCGGGCGACGGTTCGAGCGGTGGCGACTCGGGTGACGACATCGGGATGTGCACGGTGTAAACTCTGGACACCGTGGCAACGCGACACCCTCAGTCGACTAGGAGATTGAGGGCGTAGGCGGTCCGGAGCACCGACGCGGCGTCGCCGCGGGGAAACACCAGTTCGTCGGTCTCGCGGACGTGGTCGAGCACGCCCGGCGAGGAGTGCTCGGGAGCCGCCGCGAGCCCGCAGTCGTTTGCTGCTGCCCACCGCATCACGTCGAGGTCGGACTTCGAATCGCCCATCACGAGGACGAACGGGTCGTCCACCCCGAGCACGTCGAGCGCGGCGCGGACGCCCGCCGCCTTGTTCAGGTCGACCGCCGAGAGCTCCGCGGCGTCGGCGTGGTAGTACGCGACCGTCACGCGTTCGAGCGTCTGTGCGACGGGGTCCGGAATCTCCGACTCCGCGTCCGAGTCGGGAAGCGCGTCGCGGGCGTCGAGCACGTCGCGTATCTCCGGGTCGCGCGCCGCGAAGTACGCCCGCGCCCAGTCGGAGCCGGCGGGGTCGTCGGTGAGCGCCTCGCCGAGGAGGTCCAGCAGGTAGACGAGCGCGCCGTCGATGACTTCCTCGGCGTCGTCGCTGCCGGTCTCGAAGTTCGGCTTGAGCGTGACGTTGAACTCGTTTCCCTGCAAGTGGACGCCACCGCGGAGCGCGTCGGGGAGGTCGCGGATGACGCGTCCGCGGACCGATTCGAAGACCGACTGCACCGAGTCGTCGAGCGTCTCGTAGAGGAGGCGCTTCGTGTCCGAGCCGTGACCGGGCGTGAAGACGCCGGTGCCGGCCTCGTAGACGATGCTCACGTTCCCCGAGTGGACGAGTTCGTTGCCGAGTCCCTGAATTGCGAAGCCCTTGACGTTCTCCAAGGTCTGGCCGGTGCAGATGACGATGGGGACGCCCCGCTCGTGGAACTGCGTGAGGAGATGCAGCACCTCGCGGGGAATCTCGTTGTCCGTCTGGCCCGCAGAGCGCAGCGTCTCGTCCACGTCGAGGACGAGCGCGTTCACCGCCCGTCCGTACTTCGTGTAGAGGTCGAGGGCGGTGAACGCCTGGTCCCGCGTCGCACGCGCGGCGAGTTCCGCGTAGCGGTCGCCGTCCGAAAGCGCCCGGCGGATGCGGTCTTTCTTCCCCGCGAGTTCGTCGTCGACCTGCTGCCAGTGCGACAGCGCCACCGGCGAGCCGAGCGGCGGCAAGAGGTCGACGAAGTCCTGTGCGTCCCGGACCGCGTCCGCGTCGAAGTTCCCGTACAGTCTGTACAGGAGGTCGTACCGCTCCATGACTCGGGGTCGTCACCCAACCGCATTAAAGCCGCGTGAGAGGCGGGTCGCCTCGCGGCGGCTCGTCGGGGCGGGGTCGTCGGTCGGTCGCGGTCGTCCGCGGTCGGTCTGCCCCGCAACTCTGATACCGACCGGCCGACGACGTGTGCACATGGCACATTGGACCGACAGCATCGTCGGCGACCGGATGACGGTGGACCGCGAGTTCAACGAGCAGGTGACGAACTCCCGGTTCAACAGTCAGGAGTGGGGGCTCATCATGACGGCGACGGAGTTCGAAATCGAGAACGCGGACGACCCCGAGGCGGCGCGCATCGTCGCCGACACCGAGAAGGTCCCGCAGATTATCCCCGAACTCGACAACATCCGCAGTCAGATGGGCGCGATGGGCGGCGGGGGAGGCGAGTCGTCGTCCGACGGCGGCATCGTCGACTCCATCAAGGGCGCGCTCGGGATGGGCGGCGGCGGCAAGAAAGGCGAACAGGAGAAACTGGAGGCCGCGGAACGACTCACCCAAGAGTACGCCGACGCGCTCCAAGACCACCTCGAAAAGAAAGGCAAGTGGAACCAGGTCCGGGTCAGCTACCTCGAATAGCGGGGAACCCCGCCGGCGCACTGGTGCTCCTCGCGGGAGCGCTCGCGCGATGGCTCGGGTTGTAACGGGCCACCGCGACACCGCCAGAAAAACGCCCGAGCGTCGCTGCCGAGTCGAGTTCAGTACTCGTCGCCGGCGTGGAACAGCGTCCGTTCGCTCGCCTCGTAGATGTTCATCAGTTCGTTGATGAGGTCGTCGTACTCCTCGTCGTCCTCGCGGAGCGCGTCGAGTCGGGCGACCGTCTCGTCGTCGAGGTGAATCTGCGGCATACCTACACCCACGCCGCGTGATGCCTTAAGCGACGTGGGGGCGTCGGATTCGACCCCCTCATCCCCGAGAGCGTCGCCGCTGGGGGAGACGTACGAAACGAAAAACCGGCGGTGTGCCGGGTGGAGACGACGGCCGGTGTCGGCCCGCGATGCGGACGCGACGAGCGCTCGACGGTGAACGAGTCACCGTCCGCGCGGCGTTACTTGAACAGCGACTGGCCGGCGCTGCCGGAGACCTCGGTCAGGTCGGCGTGCACGTCGGCGATGCGCTCGCGGATGTCGCGACCGGCGACGCGGGGGTCGAACACGTCCTTGTTCGGCGACCAGTCGGTCTCGTTGAAGAACGTGTCGCGGGCGTCCGCGACGCCCTCGGGCGGGACGATGGCGTTCGGTTCCTCGTTGTAGCGGTCGTACGCGGTGCGGGTGTACTCGTACTGGTAGCGGGTGTCCTTGTTGACCTTGCAGATGCCGTGTTTGAGCATCTCTTGCAGTTGGTCGGGCTGGACCCCCGAGGAGCCGTGGAGGACGAGCGGCGTGTCGAGGCCGTGGTCGCGCAGGGCTTGCCGGATGTCGTTGGCGAGGTCCGGACGGAGTTCGAGGTCCTTGCCCTTGGCGACGCCGTGCTGCGTGCCGACGGAGATGGCCAGCAGGTCCGCGCCCGTCTTGTCGACGAACTCGACGGCTTGTTCGGGGTCCGTGTAGAACGCCTCCTCGGCCTCGATTTCGTCCTCGACGCCCTTTATCTGGCCGAGTTCGGCCTCGATGAGCACGTCGGAGCCCGCGGCCTCGACCATCTCGACGACCTCGCGGCTCGTGGCGACGTTCTCGTCGAACGGCTCGTGGGACGCGTCGATCATGATGGACGACGGGATGTCGAGTTCGATCTGTTGCTCGATGAACTCGAGGTCCGTCTGGTGGTCCATGTTGAGGAAGACGCCGATGTCGTACCGCTCGGCGATGGTCTCGATGTAGTTCCCCATGGCCTTCAGACCCGCGACGGCGTCGCCGTCGCCCGCGAACCGACAGGCCCCGCCGCTCATCTGCAACAGGAGGTCCGAGTCCATCCGGTCGGCCCCCTCCATGAGACCCATCATGATGTTCGGCTCCGCGATGTTACTCGCGATGAGGCCGAATCCTTCGTCGAGCGCCTCGTCGTACACTGTGGCGAGTTCCTCCCCGCCGTAGAACGGCATTATGCGTTCACCTCGGTTTCGTCAACGACTGCGAGACTAATAATGTATGGGAAGCGAGTTTCGATTCTGCACGTTTTCGTTTGTTCGCGTTCGAGTTAATTTCCATCGCCCGACAGAGCGCCGCCGCTGGAAGCGAGCGAAAAAACGGAAAAGCCGTCGCGGGGGTTACGAGAACAGCTTCTTCAGGCGGGCGAACAGCCCCTTTTCGGGGTCGCCGCCGCGGCGCACGGGCTCGTCCGACTCCGCGGCGTCGGCGTCGGCGGACGAGTCGTCGGCACCGGCGTCGGCGTCCTCGCCGTCGTCACCGCTTCCGAACGTGACCGAGCCCGTCTTGCCGGCCTCGGCGAGTTCGACGGCCTTCTGCACGACGGCCTCGGCGTTGTTCACGCCGTCCTTGACCGTCCCCTTGAGGACGAGTTTGCCGTCGAAGCGGTCGCGGCTGACAGACGTGTCCGAGGTGATGATGACCGCGTCCGCCTCGGCGATGGCGTCGGAGGCTAGTTCGTCCTGCGTGCCCATCGCGCCCTGAACCTCGACGTCGATGTCGTGGCCGAGGCGCTCGCCGGCCTGCAAGAGGTTCTCGGCCGCCATCTGGCTGTGTGCGATTCCGGTCGGACAGGATGTGACTGCGACGAGTTTCATTGGTCTAGTGTAAGGATTTCCGCGACTTCAGCCTTCGTGTCGGCTTGGAGGACGCGCTCCGCGAGGTCGCGGGCGTCCGCGGTGTCGGTCTCCGCGACGGCCGCCTTGACCTGCGGCACCGTCACGGCGCTCATGCTCAGTTCGTCGAGGCCGAGCCCGACGAGCAGTTCGGTGAGGTCCGGGTCGCCCGCCATCTCGCCGCACATGCCGACCCAGCAGTCCTCGCCTTCGGCCGCCGAGACGGTGGCGTCGATGGCGCGGAGGACCGCCGGCTGCCGGTAGTCTCCGAGCTCAGAAACGCGCTCGTTGCCGCGCTCGGCGGCCATCACGTACTGCGCGAGGTCGTTCGTCCCGATGCTGAAGAAGTCGACGTGCGGCGCGAACTGGTCGGCCATGAACGCCGCGGCGGGCGTCTCGACCATGATGCCGAACTCGGGCAGTTCGTTTGCGACGCCCTCGGCGTCGAGGTCGGCGGCGACCGACTCGAACCGCTCGCGGCCGGCGCGAAGCTCCTCGACCGTCGAGACGAGCGGGAGCATCACCGACAGGTTCGCGCCGTCGGCGCTGGCCGCCGCGCGCAGGAGCGCGCGGGCCTGCGTCTCGAAGAGGTCCGCGTCCGGGCCGAGCGACCGGCGGATGCCGCGCTCGCCGAGGAACGGGTTCTCCTCGTCCGGCAGGTCGAGATACGGGACCGGCTTGTCGCCGCCGATGTCGAGCGTCCGGACGACGACGCGCCCGCCGTCGAACGATTCGAGCGCCTCGACGTACGCCTCGTACTGCTCGTCTTCGTCCGGCGGCGACTCGCGGTCGAGGAAGAGGAACTCGGTGCGGAACAGGCCGACGCCGTCGGCCCCGCGGTCGACGGCCGGCCCGAGGTCCGCCAGCGTACCGATGTTGGCGGCGACCTCGATGTCGACGCCGTCTGCGGTCTCGACCGGCTCGTGTCGGATGTCAACGTCGGCGGCGGCCGCGGCGGCCTCCTTGCGCTCGTCGCTCGGGTCGACCACGAGGTCGCCCGACTCGCCGTCGACGACGACCTCGGTGCCGTCCTCGACGGACTGGAGCTCCTCGCCCACGCCGACGATGGCCGGCAGGGCGAGCGAGCGCGCGAAGATGGCCGCGTGGGAGGTGCGGCCGCCCGTCACGGTGACGAAGCCGGCGACGCGCTCCGGGTCGAGTTGCGCCGTGTCGCTCGGCGTGAGCCGCTCCGCGACGACGACGCTCCCCTCCGGCAGCGACGAGAGGTCGACGCGCTCGCCGTCCGAGAGGACGCGCACGAGTCGGTCGCGCACGTCGCGGAGGTCGTCGGCGCGCTCGCCCATGCGACCGCCCATGTTCTCGAACTGCTCGACGAACTCGGTGAACGTCTCCTGAACGGCGTGTTCGGCCGGGAGCCCGCCCTCGATGGCGTCGGAGACGCCGTCGGTTATCTGCGGGTCGTTGAGGAACTGGACGTGCGCGTCGAACACCGCGGCCTCCTCCTCGCCGACGCGTTCTGCGGTCCGCTCGCGCTCGGCTTCGAGTTCGTCTTCGGCGGCCGCGCGGGCGTCCTCGAAGCGGGCCAGTTCGGCCTCCGCGTCCACGTCTGCCGGGGCCGGCGGCTCGGGGAGGTCCGCGTCCGGGCGGTACCAGACGACGGTGCCGACGCCCGAAAGCGGTGTCACGCCGATGCCGGAGAGGGTTCGTTCGGTCATAGCTTACTGTTTGACTTCAGGCGTGGAAAGGATATCCTCTAGGGCGTCGAGTGCCGCTTCCGCGTCGTCGCCCTCGGCGACGAGTCGGACGGACTCGTCGTGGCCGACGCCGAGGCCGGTGACGGCGAGCATGCTGGCGGCGGGGACGAGGTCGTCCTCGTCGGCGCGGCCGAGCTGTACGTCGGCGTCGAACTCGTTTGCGGTCTCGACGAACTGCGAGGCCGGGCGGGCGTGCAGCCCGTCTTCGGGGACGACCGTGACGGTCCGCTCCATCACTCGACCACCTCTGCGAGCACGTCCTGGACGGTCTGTTTGCTCTCGGCTTCGAGGAGCTTCTCGCGCACGTCCTCGTGCATGAGCGACCGCGAGAGGGCGCTCAGAATCTGCAGGTGGTCCTCGCCGCCCGCCGCGGGGACGAGAATCATAAAGAGGAGCTTCGCCGGCTTGTCGTCCATGGCGTCGAAGTCGATGCCCTCGGTCGAGCGCGCGAAGGCGACCGTCGGCTTCGAGACGGCGTCGGTCTTCGCGTGCGGGATGCCGATGCCGAAGCCGACGCCGGTCGTCGCCTCCTCCTCGCGTTCGAGGAGGGCGTCGAGCGCGGCGTCGCGGTCGTCGACGCGACCGGCGTCGACCGCGAGGTCGAGGAGGAACTCGATGGCCCCCTCCTTCGTCGCCGGCGGCTCTTCGAGCGATATCAGTTCGAGCGGTGTGATGGTGCTGATGTCAGTGACGTCCATTGTATTGTGCTTCGTTCGAGTCTGGAAAGATTAGTTCGGTGTGGTCAGTCGTCGGAGCTCTGGGCCGCCATCTTGGCGTCGAAGTTCGGCTTGATGGCCGTCGCGATGACGGCGGTCACGATGGAGCCCAGCAGGATGCACGCGATGAACATGAACGGCTGGTTCGACAGCGGAACCACGAAGATGCCGCCGTGCGGAGCCGGCATGTTCACGCCGAGCGCCATCGAGGCCGCGCCGGCGACGGCGCTGCCCGCGACGACGCTGGGAATGACGCGGGCCGGGTCGGCGGCCGCGTACGGAATCGCGCCCTCGGTAATGAACGAGAAGCCGAGGAGCACGCCGCTCTTGGCGTTCTCGTACATCTCGGCCGCGTACTTCTGCGGCGCGATGAAGTTCGACAGCGCGAGACCGATGGGCGGGACCATCCCCGCAATCATGACCGCGGCCATCGGTGCGGTGACGCCCTCGGAGATGAGGCCGACGGAGAACACGTAGGCGACCTTGTTGACGGGGCCGCCCATGTCGGCCGCCATCATCGCCCCGAGGATGCCCCCGAGGAGAATCGCCTGTCCGCCGCCCTGCATATTGCTCAGGAACTCGGTGAGCCCCGCGTTGGCGATGGAAATCGGAACGCCCAGCACGAACAACATGACGGGCGTGAGCACCGCCGTCGTCGCCACCGGAATGAGAAGCACGGGCATCATCGGTGCGATGAACTCGGGCACGTCGCGCTGCTTGAACCAGCGCGCGACGACACCGGCGAGGAAGCCGGCGACGATAGCGCCGAGGTAGCCCGCGCCGGCGGAGCCGCCCTGGAGACCGATGACGTCACCGGCCGCTTGCAGGACGTTGCCCTGCTGGATGATGTACGACAGGATGAAGCCCGGTGCGAGGCCCGGTCGGTCGGCGATTGCGTACGCGATGTACGCGCCGAGAACCGGAACCATGAGCGTCAGCCCGGCGCTCCCGATCTGCGCGAGGAACCAGCCGGCGGTCCCCGTGCTGTTGAACACGTCTTGTACGTTGTTCGAAAGCGAGGCTACCGCGTAGCCCAGCGCAAGGAAGATTCCGCCGATGGTCACGAACGGAATCATGAACGATACCCCGGTCATCAGGTCCTCCTTCACCGAAGTGAGGTAGGACCGAACTGCGTCTTCTGCGTCGTTTGCCATAGTGTTGCCACCCCTACGAAAGAACGTACGCAAATGTGCTCAAAAACCCTTTCGAATATGAACGTTACTGCGTGTTTCGGTCGTTAACAAACGATCATCCGAGAGTCACCGGGTCCGAACGGTCGCCACCTCGACGTGCGTCTCGTTCGTCAGCACGTCTTCGAGGTCCGGGACGCGGGTCCCGGCGACGCCGACGACGCGGGACGCGGTCAGCACGCCCATTCGGAGCGCGTCGGCGTCCGAGAGGCCGTGTTCGCGCGCGGCGAGGAAGCCGGACATGACGGCGTCGCCCGCGCCGACCGTGTCCACGACCTCCACGTCGAGCGCGGGCGCGGAGAGCACCTCGTCGTCGGTGACGAGGAGCGCGCCGTCCGCGCCGAGCGACGCCAACACGTACTCGAATCCGCGCGCGTGAAGCTCCTCGGCGGCCTCGACGGCGTCGGCTTCGGTCTCGACGGTCCGGCCCGTCGCCGCCGCGAGCTCAGAGCGATTGGGTTTGCAGACGTAGTAGTCGGCGTCCAGTTCGGCGAGATACTCGCCGCCCATGTCCACCGCGATTTTCCAGTCGCCCGCGCGGGCGAGCCTGTCCACGTCGGAAAGCGACATCCCCGGCGGGAGACTGCCGCCGACGAGGAGCGTGTCGGGTTCGTTCGCCTGCGCGGTCTCGACGAGTTCGTCCACGTCGGCTGCACGAATCTGCGGGCCGTTGTGATTGAGTTTGTACTCGCCGTCGTCCGCGAGGACGGTCGTGTTGAGGCGGGTGTCCGCGTCGACGGTGACGAAGTCCGAGGCGATGCCGTCGGCGTCGAGTCGGTCGCGGACGAACTTCCCGAAGTGGCCGCCGAGAAAGCCCGAGGCGGTCACGTCGGCGTCGAGCGCCGAGGCGTACTTGGCGACGTTGATACCCTTGCCGCCGGCGGTGAACACCGCGTCGTCGGTCCGGTGGACGACGCCGGTCTGAAGCGGTTCGTCGAAGTGAATCGTGTGGTCGACTGCTGGGTTCGGGGTGACTGTGAGAATCATCGTGCAACTCCGTCGACGACGGTGACGCCCGCGCTCTCTATCTCCTCGCGCGAGTCGGCGTCGAGCGTCCCGTCGGTGATAAACAGGTCAATCTCTTCGAGCGATGCGAACTGGACGAAGCTCCGTCGACCGAGCTTCGAGAGGTCCGCGACGAGGACGACCTTCGCGGCCTTCTCGACCATCAGCTCCTTCATCCGCGCCTCGTCCTCGTTCGGGGTCGTGAGGCCGGATTCCACGTCTAAGGCGTTCGTGCCGAGGAACAGCAGGTCGAAGTTCGTCCGCTCCATGAACGACTCCGCGGTCGGTCCCACGAGCGCCTTCGTCCGCCGGCGGAGCGTCCCGCCCGTGAGTTTGACCTCGTTGTCCTCCTCGTTCAGTTCGATGGCGAGCCGCGGCGAGTTGGTGACGCCGAGTATCGTCCCGTCCTTGGGGACTTTGCGGGCCACCTCCATCGTGGTCGTCCCGGCGTCGAAGAACACGACCTGCCCCTCGGCCAGTTCCTCGACCGCGCGGTCCGCGATTGCGCGTTTCCCTTCGAGATTCTGTACTTCCTTCTGCCCGTAGGTCTGCTCGCGCCCGACGGAGGTCACGGGGACGGCCCCGCCGTGCGACCGCTCGATGAGCCCACGGTCTTCGAGTTCGCGCAGGTCACGACGTATCGTCGCCTTCGAGTAGCCGAGATGGTCTGACAGCGACTCGACCGACCGACCGTCCGAGTCGGAGACGAGTTCGACGATGCGGCGTTTGCGCTCTGCTGGTAACATCGGTGGCGATTCCTCGTTACGAGGAAGGTAGGTCGGGGAGTAGTGTTAATTGTTTATGTTGGATTCCGACCGTATCTGCTCGAAACAGCCGAATCCCACACAGGAACGAAAACAGGGTGTTCGTCGATGAGAAAACGATCAGAAACGAAAACGAGCGTGTTCGAAACGAACGCCGAATCGCCGGTTCGGCGGGTCGCCGGCGCTCAGAGTCGGTCGAGAATCGCGGCGGTCACGTCCTCCGTGGAGGCGTCGCCGCCGAGGTCGGGCGTGCGCGGCCCGTCGGCGAGGACGCCTTCGACGGCCGACCGGACGCGGTCGGCTTCGGCCTCGTGGTCGAGGTAGTCGAGCAGCATCGCCGCGGACAGAATCGTCGCGGCCGGGTTGGCGATGCCCTCGCCGGCGATGTCGGGCGCGGAGCCGTGGACCGGTTCGAACAGCGCGGCGTCCGGGCCGATGTTCGCCGAGGGGAGCAGTCCGAGGCCGCCGACGAGGCCGGCGGCGAGGTCGGACAGCACGTCGCCCGCGAGGTTCGGACAGACGATGGTGTCGAACTGCGTGGGGTCGAGACAGACGCGCGTCGCGAAGGCGTCCATCAGGACCTCCTCGGTCTCGACGCCGCGCTCGTCGGCGACGGCGACGACGGCGTCGCGGAAGCGACCGTCCGTCTCGCGCATCACGTTCGCCTTGTGGGCGACCTGGAAGCTGCCGCCCTCGCCGCCGACGTAGTCGCAGGCGTACTCGGCGAGTCGCTCGGACGCCGAGGTGGTGACGACGCGCGTGAGCGTCGAGAGGTCCTCGGAGAGGCGGTCCTCGTGGCCCGAGTAGACGCCTTCGGTGTTCTCCCGGAGGAACACGAGATCCGTCTCCGGGCGGAGCGCGTCGACGCCGGGGTAGGCCTTCGCCGGGCGGACGTTGACGAAGGAGTCCACCGCGGTCCGAAGCGGCAGGATGACGTCCGCCGCGGTCTCGCCGGCCGCGCCGAACAGCGTCGCGTCGGCCTCGGCGGCGAGGTCGTACGTCTCCTGCGGGAGCGCCTCGCCGGTCTCTTCTTTGACGTGGTCGCCGGCGTCGGCCTCGACGAACTCGAAATCGCCGACGGCCTTCAGCACGTCAACCGCCGCCGGGATGACCTCCGCGCCGATGCCGTCGCCGGGGATGACGACGATTTCCTCAGTCATCGACGTAGGGCAGGGCGGCGGCTTTCTCGGCGACCGCGTCGGCGTTCGACTTCATGAGCGCCGTCGTGTCCCAGACGCCCTCGGTGAGCGCCTTCCGTTGTGCGTCGTCGACGGTCACGTCCACGGTGGTGTCGCCGTAGGTGACCGTCTCGTTTTCCACGTCCACGTCGATGTCGGCGTCCGGGTGCTCGTCGACCCAGTCCTGGAGTTCGGTGACCGTCTCGTGGTCCGCGGTGACCGTCGGGATGCCGAGCGCGAGGCAGTTGCCCGCGAAAATCTCCGCGAACGACTCGCCGACGATGGCGTCGATGCCCCAGCGCATGAGCGCCTGCGGGGCGTGCTCCCGAGAGGAGCCACAGCCGAAGTTGGCGTTGACGACCATGATGGACGCGTCCTGGAACTGCGGCTCGTTCATCGGGTGGTCCTTGGGTTCGTCGTTCTCGTCGTAGCGCTGGTCGAAGAACGCGAACTCGCCGAGGCCGTCGAACGTGACGACCTTCATGAACCGCGCCGGGATTATCTGGTCCGTGTCGATGTCGTTGCCGCGGATGGGCACGCCGGTGCCGGACGCGGAGTCGATTTCGGGGATTTCGTCGGTCATACCGTGGTCACCTCCTTCAGTTCGCGTACGTCAGTCACTTCCCCGGTGACGGCCGCCGCGGCGACCATGCGCGGGTTCATCAGGACGGTGCGGCCGTCTTTCGACCCCTGCCGGCCGATGAAGTTGCGGTTCGACGAGGACGCGGAGGCCTCGTCGCCCTCCAGTTGGTCCTCGTTCATGCCGAGACACATCGAACAGCCCGCCTCGCGCCACTCGAAGCCGGCGTCCTTGAATATCTCGTCGAGGCCCTCCGCTTCGGCGGCGGCCTTGACGCGCTGACTGCCGGGGACGACCATCGCGCGGACGCTGTCCGCGACCTGTCGACCCTTCACGACCCCCGCCGCGCGGCGGAGGTCGGGCAGGCGAGCGTTCGTACACGAGCCGAGGAACGCCACGTCGATTTCGTAGCCCTCCATCGTCTCGCCGGGCGTGACGCCCATGTGTTCCTGCGCCATCCGGGCGGTGTCCTGCTTCTCCTCGGGCAGGTCTTCGGGGGCCGGAATCGGCTGGGTGATACCGACGCCCTGTCCGGGCGTGGTCCCCCACGTCACGACGGGTTCGAGTTCGGAGCCGTCGATGGTGACGACGTCGTCGTACTCGGCGTCCTCGTCGGAGCGGATGGATTCCCAGTACGGCTTGAGTTCGTCGAACCGCTCGGGGTTCTCCTGGAAGTACTCGGTCTCTTTCAGCCAGTCGTAGGTGGTCTCGTCGGGGTTGACGTAGCCCGCGCGAGCGCCGCCCTCGATGGACATGTTACAGATGCTCATCCGGCCCTCCATGTCGAGGTTCTCGATGGCCTCGCCGGCGTACTCGTAGACGTAGCCGACGCCGCCTTCGGTGCCGAGGCGACGGATGATTTCGAGGATGACGTCCTTCGCTTCGACGCCGGGGCCGAGTTCGCCCGTGACCTCGATTTTCCGCACCTTCTTCTTCTCCATCGCGACGGTCTGGGTCGCCAGCACGTCGCGAATCTGGCTCGTCCCGATACCGAACGCGAGCGCGCCGAACGCGCCGTGGGTCGAGGTGTGGCTGTCGCCGCAGACGATGGTCATGCCGGGCTGAGTGAGTCCCTTCTCGGGCCCGATGACGTGGACGATACCCTGCTCGCCCGACGTGGGGTCCGAGAAGTTGATGCCCGCTTCGCGGACGTTCTGCTCCAGTTCGGCCATCATCTCCTCGGCGGCGTCGTCGCGGAACGGCCGCGACTGGTCCGACGTGGGGACGATGTGGTCGACCGTCGCGTGCGTCCGGTTCGGGTAGGCGACTTCGAGGTCGCGCTCCTGCAACATGCCGAACGCCTGCGGGCTCGTCACCTCGTGGATGAGGTGCAGGCCGCAGAACAGCTGCGTCTGGCCGGTCGGCAGCTCCGAAACCGTGTGTTCCTCCCAGACCTTGTCGTACAGCGTTCCCTCACTCATGTCCGTCACCCGGTACGACGCGGTCGTCGCGGCCGCGTTCCCAGACCTGGTTCGCGCCCTCGCCGTTGCGGGGCGTGTGGTCCACGTCGCCCATCGTCTCCGTCTCGGTCGGCTCCGTGGTCGCGGGCGTCGCGTCGCTCCGACCGCCGTCGGTGACGGCCGGGCCGCGCTCGTAGACCGTGGTGAACGTCTCGCCCGTATAGGGGTTGGTGTGGCTGATGTCTCGCATTCGGTCGGTCGTGTCGTCGCGTGTCATTGGTGTCGTGTTCAGTCGTCCGCCGGCGCTTCGGCTTTCTCCGCGTCCGCCTCGTCTTCCTCGTCGGCCCACGCGAACAGATCGCGCAGCGGCGCGCCGACCTGTTCGATGTGGTGGTTCTCCTCTGCGTCCTTGAGCTGGGAGTACGACGGGCGGCCCGCCTGGTTCTCCAGAATCCACTCGCGGGCGAAGGTGCCGTCCTGGACCTCCTCCAGAATCTCCTCCATGTTCTCGCGGGCGTGCTCGTCGACGACGCGGTCGCCGCGGGTCAGCCCGCCGAACTCGGCGGTGTCGGAGACGGAGTGCCACATCTCGCCGAGCCCGCCTTCGTACATCAGGTCGACGATGAGTTTCAGTTCGTTCAGGCACTCGAAGTAGGCCATCTCGGGGGAGTAGCCCGCGTCGACGAGCGTCTCGTAGCCCTGCTTGACCAGCGAGGTGACGCCGCCGCAGAGGACTGCCTGCTCGCCGAACAGGTCGGTCTCGGTCTCCTCCTGGAACGTCGTCTCGATGACGCCAGCGCGGGTGCAGCCGAGGCCGTGCGCGTAGGCCAGCGCCTCCTCCTTGGCGTCGCCCGTCACGTCCTGGTAGACCGCGATGAGACCCGGCGTCCCCTCATTGGACTCGTAGTTGCGGCGGACGAGGTGGCCCGGCGACTTCGGCGCGACCATCGTCACGTCGACGTCTTCCGGGGGCCGAATCTGGTTGTAGTGGATGTTGAATCCGTGGGCGAACTGGAGCGTGTCGCCGGCGTCCAGCGAGTCTCGAATCTCCTCGAACACCGCCGGCTGGACGGTGTCGGGGACGAGCACGGAGACGATGTCGCCCTCGGCGGCCGCCGCGGCGGGCTCTTTGACGCGGAGGCCGTCGGCTTCCGCGGCGCTTCGGGACGAGGAGTTCGCGCGCAGGCCGACGACCACGTCGACCCCGCTGTCCGCGAGGTTCTGCGCGTGGGCGTGGCCCTGACTGCCGTAGCCGATGACGGCTACGGTCTTGTCGTCGATTTGGGAGCGGTCGGCGTCGTCGTCGTAGTACACTTCGGTGGTGAGTTCTGTCATTGCGTGTTGGTGTTGGGTTTGGTGGGTTCGCCGGAGGTTCCGGGTTCCTCTCCGGGGACGGTCTTCTTCGAGCCGTGGGCGAGCGCGGTCTGGCCGGTCCGGGCGATTTCGATGATACCGAACCGTCGGAACGCGTCCACGGCGTCGTCTATCTTGCGCTCGTCGCCGGTGAGCTGGACCGTGATGGTCTCCGGCCCGGCGTCGAGGGTGCGGCCGTCGTACATCTCCGTGATGGCGTGGACCTTGTCGGGGTCCTCGCCGCGGACCTTCAGGAGGACGAGTTCCGCGCGGACGGCGTCGTCGTCCAGCTCGCCGACGGAGATGACGGGCTTGAGCTTCGCGAGCTGTTTTTCGATCTGGTCGATGCCCGGTTCGGGCTCCTCGACGACCATCGTGATGCGGGAGTGGTCCTCGACTGTCGTCGGGCCCACGGTGAGGCTCTCGATGTTGAACTGACGGCGGGCGGCGAGGCCGGCGACGCGCGAGAGCACGCCGGGTTCGTCCTCGACGATGGCCGAAAAGACCGCGCGCCGCGGTTCGTGTTCCGATTCCGCTTCGGGGTCGATGCGGATGCCCTGCGCGTTGCGGCGGCCATCGGGGTGCGGCCGCTCGTCGGGCGCGGGGCCTTGCAGTCCTGTCCGATTGTCGCTCATAACTGGTCCTCCGAGAGTGCGAATTTGCCGTTCGCGCCGCCCGAGGAGACCATCGGATAGACGTTCTCCGCCGGGTCGACGTGGAAGTCGATGACCGAGGGGCCGTCGTACGCGAGCGCTTCCTCGATGACGTCGGGAACCTCCTCGTAGGAGTCGACGGTCCAGCCGCGCGCGCCGAACGCCTCGGCGAGCTTGTCGAACTGGGGACACCAGTCGTAGCCGGCGGCCATGCGTCGGCCCTCGAAGAAGGCGTCCTGCCACTGGCGGACCATCCCGATGTACTCGTTGTTCAGGATGGCGACCGTGATGTCGAGGTTCTCGCGGACGGCGACCGACAGCTCCTGAATCGTCATCAGGAACGAGGCGTCGCCGTCGACGCAGACGACCGTCTCGTCGTCGTCGGCCGCGACCCGCGCGCCGATTGCGGCGGGCAGGCCGTAGCCCATCGTGCCGAGACCGTGGGACGAAACCCACCGCCGCGGCTCGGTGAACGTCCAGTACTGGGCGGCCCACATCTGGTGTTGACCGACGCCGCTCGTGACGATGGTCTCGTCGGGCGTGGCCTCGTCGAGCGCCTCGACGACGAACTGCGGCTTCAGCGGCTCGTTGTCCGGGGCCGCGTAGTCCATCGGGTAGTCGTCTTTCCACGCGAGACACTGGTCGACCCACTCGCGCGCGTCGGGACCCTCGTCGAGTTCGGCGTCGACGCGCTCGATGGCGCGGCCGGCGTCGCCGACGACCGGGTAGTCCGCGTGGACGTTCTTCGAGATTTCCGCCGGGTCGATGTCGATGTGGACGACTTCGGCCTCGGGCGCGAACGTGTCGATGCCGCCGGTCAGGCGGTCGTCGAACCGCGTGCCGACCGCGATGAGGCAGTCGGTGTGCGTGATGGCCATGTTGGCGTAGCCGGTGCCGTGCATCCCCGCCCACGAGAGGCAGAGTTCGTGGTCCTCCGGCATCGCGCCGATTCCGGGCATCGTGGTGACGACCGGAATCCGGTGCTCGGTCGCGAACTGCCGGGCCACCTCGGTCGCGTCGGCCTTGACGACGCCGCCGCCGAACAACAGGAGGGGCTTCTCCGCGCGCTCGATTGCGCGCGCGGCGGCCTCGACCTGCGAGTCGGCCGGGTCGGTGCGGGCGCGGCACGTCTCGGGGGGCTGTGCCGGCCCCGGCTCGGTGTCGGTCTCGTTGAGCGAGACGTCCTTCGGGAGGTCGACGAGCGTCGGGCCGGGTCGGCCCTCGGCGGCGAGCGCGAACGCTTCGCCGACGGTGTCGCCGACGGTGTCGGGCGACGAGGCGAAGTAGTTGTGCTTCGTGATGGGCGCGGTGACGCCCGTGGTGTCGGTCTCCTGGAACGCGTCGGAGCCGACCATGTCGGACGGGACCTGTCCCGTGAGCGCGAGCACCGCGTCGGAGTCCATGTTCGCGTCGGCGATGCCGGTCACGAGGTTGGTCGCGCCCGGACCGGACGTGGCGAGACAGACGCCGGGGTCGCCGCGAACGACGCCGTACGCGTCGGCCGCGTGCGCCGCGCCCTGCTCGTGGGCCATCGTCACGTGACGGATGTCGGAGTGGTACAGCGCGTCGTAGATGGGCATTATCGCCCCGCCCTGCACGCCGAAGGCGGTCTCGACGCCGGCGTTTTCGAGGGCGCGGACGACGGCCGTCGAACCCGAGGTGACTTCGGTCGGCGTCTGGGCCGCGTCGTCGGCGGCGTCGGTCGCGTCGGGGTCGGTCGTGGCTGCGGTTCGTTCGCTCATGTGTGGGCTCCGTGGTGTGTGGTCGGTCGTCGATACGGGCTGTCTGGTGACTGCGTGTGGTGCTGGTGCGCCATTGTAGGGACTGCGGACGTGTCTGAAAACGGTGCGAATACGCGGGACGGAGAGATGGTGTGGTAGGGGGCTATGCCCCTACAATAATGAGCGACCGAATCGCAGCGACGGCGGCGGCGCTGGCCCCGGCGTCCGGGGTCGCGCGAACCGCGTGTTCGTCGTGCGAGGTCATCGTATGCAACACGTCCGTCCCGTCGGTAATAATGTTTTCGCGGCGGGCAACGATTGCACGCCGGTCGGGAGGTCGGACGCGTGCAGGGCGGTCGCCCCGTAGGGCCACAGCCCGGCGCCATCAGGCCCGGACCTCCTCCTCCGTGTCGTCCTCGTGGGTGATACCCACGTCGCGGGCGAACACCTCGAGCGTCGAATCGTCGACGCGTTCTTTCTCCGCGCCGTGGTCTTTGACGCGGCGGGTGACCTCCCGGACCTCGGCGTCCGAGGGGTCGAACCCGATGTCTGCGAGGCGCTTTCGCACCGAGTGCGTCCCCGTGTGCTTGCCGAGTACGAACTCGCGGGTCGCGCCGACCATCTCCGGGGTCATGACGCCCGGTTCGAACGTGTCGGCGTTCTCGATGACGCCGGCGGCGTGGATGCCGCTCTCGTGAGAGAAGGCGTTGCGGCCGACGACCGGCTTGTTCGCCGGGACCGGGATGTCGGACGCCGCCTCGACGACGCGAGCCAGCTCGGTTATCTTCGTCGTGTCGATGCCGGTGTCGACGCCGTAGAGGGATTCGGCCGCCATGACGACCTCCTCGTAGGCGGCGTTGCCGGCGCGCTCGCCGATGCCGTTGACCGACACCTGCGCCTGTGCCGCGCCGGCCTCGAAGCCGGCCATCGCGTTCGCCGACGCCAGACCGAAATCGTCGTGCGCGTGCACGTCGATTCTCGCGTCGGTGTGTTCCCTGACCGTCGCCACCATGCGGGCGAAGCGAGTCGGCGTCGCCACGCCGCAGGTGTCCGGCAGGTTGATCCAATCGACGCCCGCCTCGGAGACGGCTTCGACGACTTCGATGAGGAAGTCCTCGTCCGTCCGGGTGGCGTCCATCGGTGAGAACATTACTTCAACGCCCGCGTCGCGGACGTGTTCGACACTGCGGACGGCCCGCTCGACGGCTTCCTCGCGGGAAGCGTGCATCGAGTCGGCCAACTGGACGTCGCTGGTGCTCACGAACGTGTGCACCATGTCCACGCCGGAATCCAGCGCGGCTTCGATATCCTTGTCGACGACGCGGGCCAACCCGCACGTCGTCGCGTCCGTCGAAGCAGCGATATCTGCGACTGCTTCGAACTCCGCCTCCGAGTTCACCGGGAACCCGGCCTCGATGACGTGGGTACCCATGTCGTCGAGGGTCTCGGCGATGTCGCGCTTTTCCTCGTAACTGAACGAGGTTCGCGGTGACTGTTCGCCGTCGCGGAGTGTCGTGTCGAAGATTCGTACGTCTTCGATTTCAGATTGTTGGGCTAATGTGCCCTGGAAGAACTCGACCCGCCGGGGAACCCGACGAATCCTCCGTGTCTTTGTGAGACATCGTGTCAGTCACGTGCCCGAACTCCTATTTAAACGTTTCTCCCCGACAGTATCACGAACGTTCAGTGGGTGTTACGTGACAACCTCTCTCGGGGGTAATCGCAGTACCTAAACGGCCTTATATGATTTCATGACATATATTGACTTGATATGTGAGCTCACCGTTCGATAGCCACGGAACGATAATACAACTAAATAGAGTTTAGAAACAAAATTTAGCACCCGGTGCGCGCACCGACGACTGGACAAACGTGGATCGAAACGCGACTGTCGTGTGAACCGTGATAACAATGCTCGCTTTGCGCACTCGGAGGCGAACGCATGCCCCGACCGAACCCTTTTCTCGTCGCTCGACAACCGGGCGGGTATGGGCGATTTCAATCTCAACTTGCAGACGGCCGAAGAACACCTCGACGAGGACGACGCCGAGGGTGACGTCGTCCTCGGCGTCCTCGACGGCTCGACCCCGCCGGAGGAGTGGGTCCAGTCCGTCGCCCGCGGCAACGTCCTCTTTCTCGCCATCGAGGGCGACCTCAACAAGCTCGCGTCGGGCTTCGCACGCGATATCAAGGATATGGACGGCCAGTTGATGCACTTCCGGAAGTTCCTCGTCGTCTCCCCGCCCGGCGTCGATATCAACACCGACAACCTCTGACCGGGCGGCCCGTGTTGCGGTCGTCGCGGCCGGCCAGCAATCGGCAATCGGCAATCGGCTACCGGCTACCAGCGACTGACGACCGGCGACCGGCGAGGAGCGGCACGAGAACCGGGCGCATCAGCCGCGGGGAGAGTCCTTATGCGCCGCGCGCCCCAGCATACTGGCATGCCGATGAAAGGTCAGGGCACGTCCGACCTCCGCGAAATCGACCGATGGGACCACGGCGTCGGCTGGCTCGCACACCCCGACGAGACCATGCAGCGCGCCAGCCACGCCGTCGAAATCGACGGCGACGTGTGGGTGTTCGACCCCGTCGATGCCCACGGCGTCGACGACCTGTTCGCCGAGTTCGGCGACGTGGCCGGCGTCGTCGTCGGACTCGACCGGCACAAACGCGACGCGGCCGCCATCGCTAACCGCCACGAGGTCCCCGTCTACGTCGCCTCGTGGATGACCGACGTGGCCGACGACCTCGACGCGCCCGTCGAGCGCTTCGGCGCCGACCTCGCTGATTCCGGCTTCGAGGCGTTTCGCATCATCGACCGCGCCGTCCCGCCGTGGCAGGAAGTCGGCTTCTATCACGACGCGTACGACCTGCTCGTCGTCCCCGAGTCGGTCGGCACCGTCGACTACTTCTGCGCCCGCGGCGAGCACCTCGGCGTCCACCCGATGGTCCGGCCGTTCCCGCCGCGGCGCGTGCTCTCCCGGTACGACCCCGACCGACTGCTCGTCGGCCACGGCGCGGGCGTGCCGGTGGACGCGGGCGACGAACTCCGGACCGCCCTCGGGAACGCCCGCCGAAACCTCCCGAGCGCCTACGTCCGGGCGTTCTCCTCGATGCTCTCGAACTGATGCCCGACGAGACGGCCGACGACGACGAGAATCCACTGGACGCGGAGGCGACACCCGAGCGCACGACCGAAGGAGAGACCGCCGAACCCCGACCGAGCGAGACCGCCGAACCCGAGCGCCGACGAGTTCACGTCACGCGCGGACTCGTCGACCTGCTGCTCGATATGGCCGAAGACGCCGAGCCGTCGTCGGTGAACCTCGTGCTCGCTCCGACACCCGCGGGCG
Source organism: Haloferax sp. Atlit-48N (assembly GCF_003383015.2). Classification (NCBI taxonomy): domain Archaea; kingdom Methanobacteriati; phylum Methanobacteriota; class Halobacteria; order Halobacteriales; family Haloferacaceae; genus Haloferax; species Haloferax sp. Atlit-48N. The sequence goes on from NZ_CP137689.1 coordinate 1,397,633, forward strand.
AGTTCGACGCGGACCTCGGCCTCGACCCTGAGACGCCCGTGCTCACACACTTCTACATGGCCGAGGCCGGCCAGTCCGTGAGCGCCGTCTTCGGGATGGACCTCGGAACGCCCGCCGGGCGCGGCCGCGCCCGCTTTCTCACGCACCCGCAGGGGCCGTTCGAACTCACGGAGCGCGACGACCTCGCGGCCGTGGTGCTCCTCGCGGTCCCCCCGTGGGAGCGGCGGACGCTCGCCGCGTTCGACCGCGCCGGTCGGAAGTTAGAACTCGCCGTCCTCGACGCCGAGCCACCGCAGGAAGAACTCGACTGAGCCGACCGCGTTCCGCTGCCCGGCGCTGCCGGCCCGCGCGCGGCGGCCGCTCGCCTCGGTCGACTACCGCAGGTAGCCGAGGTCGGTCAGTTGCTCCGCGATTTCTTGGAACTCCGCCTCCGAGAGATCGCCGCCGGAGCGCTCGTGCTGGATGACGATGCTGCGCAGGAGGAACCGGACGAGATCGCTCGTGCTCGAGAAGGTGGTTCCTTCGATGGTGTCGTCGACGCGAGCGGCCAACTCCTTCGGAATCGAGACCGTCGTGTACTCGGTCATGGGTCGACCGTGGCACCGGGCGAGGTTAACCCCAACGGTGGCGACCGGGACCGTCCGGCGCGGTTTCCCGGCGTTCACTGGCGATTTCGCCGGAGGTCGGGGGTTTTTCCATGCGGGGCGTACTATACACGTTCGATGGCCGCGAGACCGCCGCAGAACGATACGTCGGAGCCGGACTCAATCGAATTCGGTATCGCCGCGCTCGCCGATGACGTCGACACCGCAGACATCGACTACCCGGCAGACGCGACCGAGATCACACGGGCGCTCGACGACGTTTCCGTGCCGATTGACGCCGCGGGCAATACGGTCGCGATAAGCGACGCCCTCGCCGCCGCGCCGAAAGACCGATTCGACTCTCGCCGGGACCTCTTGGAGACGCTTCACCCGGTGTTCGAGGAGTTCCGCGCGAAGGCCTCGAAGAGCCTGATGGGTCGGCTTCGTTCGCTCGTCCCGTTCTGAAGGCGGTCTCGGTTGGCGTCCTCCAGTCCCGACGGCCCGGTTCGAACCGACTCACTCCAGTTCTTCGATTCGTTTCATCTGCTCGCGGTGTAGCGAGAGGATGAGATCCGACAGCACGCCGAACATCAGCAGTTGTACCCCGAAGAGAATACCTGCCATAGAGACGACGGCGATGACCTCGTGGGAAATCGAGCGAACGACCCACTCGTAGGCGACGTACAGGGCGAGCCCGAGCCCGGTCGCGGTCGACGCAAACCCGACGCTGCCGAAGTAGAAAAGCGGGTTGTTGGTCTTGGCGCGGCGATACAGTTCCAGGAAGATGATACCACCGTCGCGGATCGGGTCGAGATTCGTATCCGAGCCGTCGGGCCGCGGGTAGTAGGTCGTGGGCACGACCGTCGTCTTGATACCACGCTTCGCGCACTCGACGGCCATCTCCGTCTCGATGCCGAAGCCGTCGGAAGTGAGCGTCATGTCGAGAAACGACTCGCGGGTGAACGCCCGGTAGCCGCTGAGGATATCACGAAAGTCCTGACCGTGAATAAACGCGAACGCCCGGTTGATGATGCGGTTTCCGACTCTGTTGAGCCGCGTCATCGCGCCCGGCCGCATATCGGCGAATCGGTCGCCGATGACGTGGTCGTACCCCTCGGTGAGCGGGTCGAGCATCTTGGTGGCGTCTGTCGCTTCGTAGGTCCCGTCGCCATCGAGCATCAGGACGTACGGCGCTTGAATGTGGTCTTCAACGGCTTCTCTGACAGCCTGGCCTTTTCCGGACCCCGACTGGACGACGACATGAGCACCGGCGTCTTCGGCGAGTTCCCGTGTCCCATCTGTGGAGCCGCCGTCGATGACGAGGACGTTGGCGAATCCCTCATCTCGGTAATCTGAGATGACATCAGCGATTGTTTCCGCCTCGTTGTAGGTGGGGATGAGGATACAGACGGCATCGGGGGTGGGCATTAGTCTCGATATGATTGTGCTGAATAAAATAGTCTATCGTTTGGTCCACACAGTTGGTGATAATCAAATGTGGACTGATATTAGTCTATCAACTCACGGTGAGATACAATCAGATTGTCCCATTGACAACTATAATTATCAGACTACAACCTCTCGATTTGGACTGCACTATCGGTTGATTACGTTGAGCAGAGGCATCATTGAAACAGACATCCTACTATCCTTCTCTCAAAATATGGTTGACTGTTCTATAATTCGTACGTAGGCAGTTACACAACAGTCCACGAAAGACTCACATCAGCGCGCAACACAATAACATACAACAACTGTGCCGAGACTTAGACAAACGCCGATTGAGGGAGTCACTAACTAGATAGTGTATTTAATCATTTTGTCTGCGACCAATAACAAAATCCTCATCGCGATTTAATTTGGTAATCTCTGTGGAGAGTTTTGCCTCGGAGAGTAGTTTTGTCACGTCTTTCGGGTCAACACCAGCGTGAATCTCAACTATTACAAAGTTAACTGACTGCAATGCATTGGTCATACCTTTCAGAACCTCTAATTCGTGACCCTCAACGTCAACTTTCACAACATTTGGTTTCGGAACCTCTCCACTCTCAACTAACTCATCTCCAGAGATTGTTTTGATAGTCATAGATCCTTCAGTCGATACTTTGTGTGTCCCGTTCGCTGCAATTGGGGAGGGCTCGAATGAGATATCCCCAGAAGAACTAGATAATCCATATCTCAGTGGTATAACCGTTCCTGGAGCACGGTCCGAATTTTCTGTTAGACGATCAAACGTGTCTGGGTTTGGTTCGAAGGCGAACACATTGGCTTTTGTGGAGCAGATACATGCGTGAGTCCCAATATTGGAACCAACATCCCACAGAACATCGTCTTCTTCAGCCTCCTCAAGGAGCAACCGAATAACATCTTGCTCTCCTCGAAGATCCCTGATCCTCCAGATTTCTTCCACACTTTGAACAGTAAACCTGGCAGCATATCCACCAACTTCGGCAATCATTGGGGACCTGATGGCACCTGTCTTGAGTGCAATCCAGTCGCGAAGACGCGCCACTTTTTTAACTATTGTCATATATTTAAGATGAAGACTGATTGTCTCTGGTCTGTATACCTGTCGTACATCCTCAAATATTAAATCTGCGAGTCATTTGTCAATAGTTCGTCTTCTTTGTTGTTAGTCAAGATATATCTCGTAGTCATCTAATCGGGTTGCTTCGTATAACCGTGCAGCATGGGTCTGTTTATCATCAGTTCCTCTCGTTAGCAAGCTGGCATTGGGGTCAAAAGAGTGCTGTATCTGTTCATTTACCCACATCTCTCGTTCCTTATATGAACCCACGCTAAATGTCTCCATCGCCGCAGGCACTTCGAAACCAGGAGGATTGTATGGATGCGAGAACTTGTTATCCGTAGTCGCTTCTCGAAACTCCTCGGAGAGAGTATACTCAAGGATATCCGAGAGCAGGTCAGTACTCCAGACCGAATGAGACGGAAATTCTCTTGCGAGTATTGCAAGAGCATAGAGGTTAAACGAATGGTAGCCCTCAGCTTTGTTCCTCAGACGTCGTTTGCTTCTGGGTGGTCGGAGATAATGAAGGAGATGGTTTCGAACCATACTACGGTGGACATCATGAGTCACTGACTCAGCGAGTTCGCTCAGATCCATAGATGGTCGAAGAGGATGTCTGATCAGTCCGTTTTCGTATATATCGATAGTTGAAGGAAGACTATCTAAAAAGTCACGAACACGTTGAGAAACCTCCTGGGGAGCAGTATGTGCAACAAGTCCTCCAGAGGCCGCAAACCAAAGCTGATGGTTGAACGTACGGTCAAAACCTAATATTGTCCCATCGGTATCAACACGTTGCCACAATTTGAGCTTGTCACAGAATGGGTGTGATAAGAACACATCTGCGGCGACAGCAGCAGCACGTTCGTTGTCAAGTGCTCTAGCTGCAAGCGCAAGGGCCTCAAGTGACCATGCCTGTCCCATCAGGCCATTGCATCGGTCCTTCGTATCGTTTTGTCTGTGTTCAAACGTATGGCCATGTGGTCGTGCCTCTTCACTCAATAGATAAGAAACCGCATCTGAAGCAGCTTGTCTAAATCTATTTTCATCCGTAAGTTCGTGGGCCTTCAGAAATGTTACTAACCAGTGAGACGTGTTTCGAACAGGTGTTTCAGGATCATGGTACGGGCCGTTGTGTCCTGCTGGCATTGAACCATCTGATCGCTGGAGTGAGAGTCCAGCCTCTGCACTGGAGGCAAGAATGTCAGAAAGAGAGGTCATTGTTCCTCCGATCTTAGGATATAAGAAAGACGGCCAGCATTCTCTGCGAGCCGACAACACCACGCAACCACAAGTATTCTGACGAACATTGCTTTCGTCACTGTCTGTCCAGTCCGTCGTAAATCTTGGGAGAGATAGTGTGGAGGTTTCGGGAGAAAGCCAACGAGAATCCACAATGCCAACGCAAATACTCGCCTCAGAGAAATTCTGTCTAACATCCACACCTGTATCTGACCTTTGCCAACTCTGAATTGCTTCTTCAACAGTTCTCCGAACGGTCGAGCAGGATGACAACCAATCGCGTCGTGTGCGAAAGTTAATGAATACCCTGCGTCTGTAGCTCTCTTCGTCCAGTGGACATCACCACCAGAGATAAGATGGTTTGGAAACGGACCAACGTCCTCAACGACATCCTGTCTAACAAAGAGATTTACCGTCTTCGCCACGTTTCGTTTAGATATGCTCTCTTTCATTTGCATATTAGTAAACGAGTCGTACCGCTCAGCTGCGGTTCCTCCATTTGGATACGTGAATTCCACGTTACCTCCAACGAGGTCTACTCCTGTACCGGAGATTGTAGACACGCCGCGTTCAAGCCACTGTTGGTGTGGAGAACAATCCCCATCTAAAAAAGCAAGAATAGCGCCGCTAGACTGCTCAATACCAGTATTTCGGGCAGCATAAGACCCTTGTTGTTCATCCTCAATCAGAATTTCGAGATTGTCGTAAGCAGTGCTAAACTGACGAGCGATCTCTTTCGTACCATCCTGTGATCCATTATCTACGACGAGTACTTCATACTTTGACTTGGGGTACGTCTGTGATGTTACCGCATTGAGGCATTTTTGAATATTTTCAGCCTCATTATAGACTGGAATGATGACAGATACAAACGGTAGAGCCGAAGTCATTAGTAGTAGGTGATAGTATCCCAAGCGAAAGTACTTGCGACCTAGTCATACCTCAACCAAGACTTTCAGATAGCAACTGTTGAACTCGTTCTCGAAAGTTCGACGAGAGGCTAAGAAGGACAAAGCCGTACGTAGTGGCTCCAGCAAGGACGTATAGGACAACTTCTATCGGTTGACCAATTGGCCGGTAGTTGAGAATTGTGAAGAGTACAACAGCCATCGCTCCCGCACTCACAAACTGGCTTCCGATAGCAGATACTGGGGGCAGTGTTTGAACGGCCTTCGGTAGTGCACGGACAGCGAGTATGCTACCTAGAGTCATTGAAAGGAGGGTAGCGATAGCCGCGCCAATCACACCGAACATCGGTATCAACGATACGTTAAGTATAATATTAGTCGTGATGAAGATAACTCCTATTCTAAATGTCCTGTCAGGTAGATCTAAAGCATTGAGTGCTTGCATTACTAGCGTCTCGTAGCACTCAACAAGTCGTACGACAGAGAGGAATACTAACACAGATACAGCAACACCAACAGAGGAGACTGACGGACCATACAATGCAAGGACGTCACCTCCTACAAGAACTGAACCCACTAATCCAGGAATAGCAAGTACACCAGCCACTGAAAGCCCACGGGTGAGAATCCGACGAACTTTATTTAATTTGTCAGTATCTCTTAGAGAACTAATTGTTGGGAATGTCGATTTACTGATAGCTGTTGGGAGGAGAACGAATAATGCCGAGATCCGCCATGCTACTTCGTAGATACCGACCAACGATGTTGAGACAAAAAAGCCGAGAATTATGGTATCTAACCAAGAATATGACATCCGTTTCAAATTATCTAACCATCCATACCGTGCCCAGGAATAGAGGCTTATTGCAGCACTCCGTGTGGGAGACACAAATGAAATATTGAGTGAATATACACCAAAAATACCGATGACAATGCTAGAGGTAATCTCTCCATAGAAAAGTGCATCTACACCCACGCCTGTGTAGACAAGAGCCAACTTCACAAGTGAAGATAGGATTCCCCAAAGAGCTTCGTAGAGACTAGACATCTCGACTCGGTTCTCACCTCGAAGCCCTCCTAAGACTAGCCGGAACGAAACGTTCGAGACGAACATACCACCCACCAGTTGTGTACCGCTGTAATCAAGGTACTGTTCAACGAAGGGAGAGTAACCCAAAAGGGCGAGAAGTCCAACTAGTATGATTGCTCCCGTGAGGACAGACGCGGTGGTGAAATACTCGCTTGGGGAAATGTCGTCACTTTCGTTCATTCGTGTTATTACCGCACCACGGATACCAACAGCCGGAATAGACGCCCATTTCACCAAAGCTGCAGAGAGCGCAAAAATCCCGAAGGCACCAACGCCGAGTTCATTGATCACGTAGATTGTGATAATTGCTCCAACGAATGTCTGCGTAACGTTGGCCCCGAACTGCAGCGCAGAAGCGCGTGCTAATTTGGCCATAGAGTAGTTGTGACTTTGCAATTGATAAATTATAGTTTCTAGCAGAGATCTAGTTAATCACCTGAGTTAGCACTCGTCTGTTGAGCGTGCTTGCAGTTTCGCAGTGCAGGAATCAAGTAACAGGGGAAACAGCAGAGTTATTCTATGTTGCTAATAGAGAGCCAAGTATGATGAAACGATTAGCAAAAGCAGCATTCAGTCAAAATTCATTGACTGCCCCGATAGTCTCTACATTTGTTTATCTTATTTCTGTTGTACGTGTTGTTCTCAATGGAAATTGGCCAGTCACCTCATCAGATACAGCAATGTTTCAGCATATAGGATGGATGGTTTTCAGTGGAAAGAGATATTACATCGATGCATGGGACCCAAAACCACCACTGACACTCGAGCTTGCGACAATCATCGCTTATATCTCTAATGGGGATCCGCATCTTCAACACACTCTATCTGTCGTAAGTACAATAGTAGCAGGGATCTTGCTAACATATTTAATCTCCCACATCACCTCAGAAATCACTGGGAATCAGTTCGCGGGTCTACTTAGTGGCATTGTTTTTATTACATTCCCAGTTATTCATTATTCACCAGTCTTTGGGTATGAGCCAAAATATTTTGTTTTTCTTTTCGGACTAGGAAGTATTTATCTTTCCAGAAACCCGAAACCAATACTATCTGGGGCCGCAGCAGCAGCGTCAGCAGGCATGTGGCAATTTGCGATTATATTCCCAATCATATCATTCGGGATTATTTCACGGCAAAAAAGCAAAGATCTGATTCTCAAATATGTTTTTGGGGCCACAATTATTGCTTTTATTTCTCTTCTCCCAATTTATCTACAGGGTGGGCTAGTTGCAATGACTGTTGAAGTGATAATTGCCCCGTTGTATGCAGGTGAGACACAATCATTCTTATATCGGTTGGTAAAAGGAGTCACTCATCTAAAATTAATGATCCCGATAGCACTTCTTGGAATGGCCGGTATATTACTAGGCTTTCTAGACGACATTCGAGAAAGGTGGTGGGTCGTAGGGCTTTTGCTGTGGTTCTGTATCCAAATATTCATCTTGGATTACGATGGTGCAGACGATTTATTTCTTGGGATTATTCTAGTTTCGATGGGTATCGGATTTGCATTCGAAAAACTATCAACCAAGTATGAGTCTGAGAGAATTAATTCGATAGTAACAGCCGTTGTCGTTTGCATGTTGATTTGGCAGGTAGTGACCTTGGGTGGCGTTGGCGTCATTACGAACCCATACTCTTACTCAGGGGATGGCCCCGATCAAGCCATTCTCGAAAGTGGGATTCAACAGTTTGCTCATTTGTCTGGATACACAGAATACACAATAGGTGGATCACCCCCAGATGAACAATACAATGTCAAATCCAGGTATGGTCCAGACAAGATAGAAGAATTGTTCTTTACATCAACAATCCCCTCGACATGTCATTACAGACTTAGTGGGATGGAACTTGAATGGATGAATCTAACAGAACAGTCATTCACAGAGGAAAAGTGTGGAAAATGGAGGTTACCTTGATAACCGCAGGACACCAACCCAAATTGGCCATATATTAACTTATACTTTTCTTGTGAACAACCGGTATAGGGTGGACAACTATCGCAAAGGAGACGTTAAACTCAAAGCCTATCACCAGTCTTTATATCCAACTCATTTTATATACTTGGCCTCGATGACTCTCTTACTATGCAAGCTGTTGTCCTCGCCGCCGGTAAAGGAACCCGTCTTCGACCACTCACTGAAGACAAGCCGAAAGGAATGGTCGAGGTCGACGGAAAACCGATTCTCACCCACTGCTTTGACCAACTCGTCGACCTCGGTGCGGAGAAACTTGTCGTCGTTGTCGGCTACAAGAAGGAGATCATCATTCAACACTACGACGACGAATATCGTGGCGTCCCCATTACCTACGCGCATCAACGTGAGCAGAAAGGTCTAGCACACGCCCTCCTCACCGTCGAAGACCACATTGACGAGGACTTCATGCTGATGCTTGGCGACAACATCTTCAACGCCAACCTCGGCGACGTCGTCAAGCGACAGCGAGAGGATCGGGCGGACGCCGCCTTCCTCGTGGAAGAAGTCAACTGGGACGAAGCTTCCCGTTACGGTGTCTGTGTAACCAACGATTACGGTGAAATCACAGAAGTCATCGAGAAGCCCGAAGAACCGCCGTCGAATCTCGTGATGACCGGGTTCTACACGTTCACGCCGGCTATCTTCCACGCGTGTCATCTCGTCCAACCATCGAACCGCGGCGAGTACGAAATTAGTGAGGCAATCGACCTTCTCATCCGCTCTGGGCGAACTATTGACGCGATTCGTATCGACGGGTGGCGGCTGGATATCGGCTACCCAGAAGACCGTGACGAAGCAGAACAACGACTACAAGAGGAAACGACACAGGCGACCGAGTAGACGTCTAATCACGTGTGCTTTTTATTAGTGGGAGTAAACCTGATTTCAATGGCTGATTCTCCGTTTCCTTGTGTTTCTGTAATCGTTCCAGTTTATAACGACCCCACAGGTATACGTGACACACTGACTGCGCTGACCAAACAGACGTACCCGACGGAGAGAGTAAACATACTCCCCATCGACAACGGGTCGACAGACGAGACGCGCGACGTGATTCGTCAGTTCGAACGCGAGCACGAGAACGTCACACTCGTCGTCGAAGACGAAATCCAGGGGTCGTACGCGGCCCGAAACGCTGGCATAGAACAGGCGACGGGGGAGATATTTGCGTTCGTCGACGCCGACATGTACATGGACGAGTCGTGGCTCGAAACGGCGGTTGACGCGATGGACGAGGCAGCGTACGTCGGGTGCGACGTCGAACTGGTTACCAATGGGGAAGACACGCTCGCAGCAAGGTTTGACGCACAGACCGCCTTTCCCATAGCGCAGTATATTCGTCAGCAGCAGTACGCCCCGACGTGCGGGCTCCTCGTCAGTCGGGAGGTCGTCGACGATGTCGGTCCGTTCGACGAGCGTCTCGTGTCGGGCGGTGACTCGGAGTTCGGCAGTCGAGTCGCAAACGCCGGGTACAGGCAAGCGTTTGCACCGGCGGCGACACTGTACCACCCAGTTCGAGATTCGTTCTCGTCGCTGGTGAAAAAAGAACTTCGCGTCGGCCGCGGCTTGTGTCAGCGGCAAGAGTACTACGCCGAGCGGTTCGGCCGTCCCGGGATTCCGCCACGTCCGAGTGGCGTGAAATCGCCCGATGAGGAGTCGTCCGGTCTCGATTTCGAGCGACTGCTCTTCGGCGTTCTCTCGGTAGTGATGACAGGAGTTCGCGCCCTCGGGTATTATCGTGAGTACGTCCGATACGTTCGCGGGAACACCCGCTGAAACGCCAACTAATTATTCGTCTTCTCCACGAGGTTCGGCGTCAACAGACCGTAGACGTATCCAAATCCAACCGCCGCAGTGAAAACGAAGATAGCGATCAATTGTTGGACCTGCGCCAGCGACGGGTCTTCGACGAGATTCTTGAGTCGGTCAACAACGTAGACGAGCATCAAGTCCTTCAGATACGCGTTTTTATCGTCTGACGCTTGTGGATACAACAAGTCCATCACGCGCTTCGAGTAGCCCTGCCAGAACGAACGAAAGACGAGCCAGTCAAACTCAGTTCGATATTCGAAGAGTTTGTGATTCACGCGCGCTTGTTTGTTATAGATGACGCGCTCGCCCGTCTGTTCGTAGATACGAATGCAGACGGGTGCTTCGTGCGCCTGGACGTGTTTGTCTCCTTTTCGACCGGTGTTCGTGTCGTAGCCGCCCACTTCGAGAAAAACGTCGCGCTTGAAGGAGATGTTCGAGCCGTAGGTGTTCCGAACCTCCTCCATGTGCTCGCCGAACCCACGTTCGTCACACCCGACGAGCCAGTAGAATTCTTCTGGAAAGAACTCTGGTTTGCGAGCGACCCAGTCGGGGACGACGGTACCGCCGACAGCGACCGCATCCGGATTGTTTTCATAGGTGTCGACGAGCGTCTCAATCCAATCGGGTTCTGCCGTTGCGTCGTCATCAATCATCGCGACGACGTCGCCGGTTCCGAGCTCAGCACCTTTGGTCCGACTGTACGAGATACCGCGGTTCTCGTCGTTACAGTGCAGAACGACATCGTCGATGTCACCGAAGTCGTCTTGCACGCGGTCGAACACCTCTTCGTTTCCATCGACAACGATGACGAGTTCGAGGGGTTCGTAGGTCTGTGCGAGGACACTCTCGACGGTCTCGGAGAATGACTCGTACCGTTCCATCGAGTACGTACAGACCACGACGGAGACTTTCATAAGTCGGAGTTACCGAGGAGTCCCGAATAAGCATTGTCCTTCGATTTGTAACTAGCTATTTCTACCGACACAGACTATCACAAGGCTTATGAACGGCTTGGCGGTTGTTGGTCACAATGAGTGACGAGCAAACAAAGTATTCGCCCTCCATAGCGGATCTCGCTCGCGACTGGTATCACATACCGGTCCTCTCGACTATTATTCTCGTCATGCTGTGGATACGCCTCCGCAGTTATGACGCATTCATTCGAGAGGGCACAGTGTTCTTCTCAGGAAACGACGCCTGGTATCATCTTCGCCAGGTGGAATACACCGTCCGGAACTGGCCCGCGACGATGCCGTTCGATCCGTGGACCGAATTCCCGTTCGGCCGGACCGCAGGTCAGTTCGGGACAATTTACGACCAACTCGTCGCGACCGCGGCGCTCGTCGTCGGTCTGGGAAGCCCGTCATCAGACCTCGTAGCCAAGTCGCTTTTGGTCGCGCCGGCCGTCTTCGGTGCGTTAACCGTTATCCCAACCTACCTTATCGGGAAGCGTCTCGGCGGCCGTCTCGGTGGGCTCTTCGGTGCGGTTATTCTGATGCTTCTCCCAGGAGCGTTCCTCCAACGTGGGCTCGTTGGGTTTGCAGATCACAATATCGTAGAGCCGTTCTTCATGGGCTTTGCCGTCCTCGCGATCATGATCGCCCTCACGGTTGCCGACAGAGAGAAACCCGTCTGGGAACTCGTTGCGGCACGCGACCTCGATGCGCTCCGTGAACCCCTGAAGTGGTCCGTTCTCGCCGGTGTCGCAACGGCCATCTACATGTGGTCGTGGCCACCGGGAATCCTTCTCGTCGGTATCTTTGGCCTCTTTTTGGTCCTGAAGATGGCTTCCGACTACGTCCGCGGTCGGTCGCCTGAACACACGGCGTTCGTCGGTGCCATCTCGATGACGGTCACCGGCTTACTGATGTTCATCCCGATCGAGGAACCGGGATTCGGGGTGACCGACTTCGGCTTCTTGCAGCCGCTGTTCTCACTCGGCGTCGCCCTCGGTGCTGTGTTCCTCGCCGCACTCGCCCGGTGGTGGGAATCGAACGACGTCGACGAGCGGTACTATCCTGCGGTGGTTGGCGGAACCATGCTTGTCGGGATAGTGCTGTTTTCTCTCGTCCTTCCGAGTGTTTTCGATTCGATCGCACGCAACTTCCTCCGTACGGTTGGGTTCAGCGCCGGCGCTGCGACCCGAACCATCAGTGAAGCCCAGCCGTTCCTCGCAGCAAACGTACTCCAGTCGAACGGTCAGACTGCTGTCGGCCGTATCATGTCCGAGTACGGCTTCACCTTCTTCACAGGTGCTCTCGCGGCAGTGTGGCTCGTCGCGAAGCCGCTTGTCAAGGGTGGAAACTCGCGGAAGATCGGATACGCTGTCGGGAGTCTCGCCCTCATCGGAGTACTCTTCTTGATACCGGCGCTTCCAGCAGGAATCGGCAGTGCCCTGGGCGTCGAATCGTCGCTCGTTAGCCTCACCATCGTCACCGCACTCATCGTGGGCGCAGTGATGCAAGCCGACTACGAGAGCGAACGTCTGTTCGTCCTCGTGTGGGCAGCCATCATCACGTCGGCAGCGTTCACGCAGGTTCGTTTCAACTACTACCTCGCGGTGGTCGTCGCGGTGATGAACGCCTACCTCCTCCGAGAGGCCCTCGGAATCGACTTCATCGGCCTCGCGAACGTCGAGCGCTTCGACGACATCTCGTATGGGCAGGTCGCAGCAGTCGTGATTGCCGTCCTCCTCATCCTCACGCCCGTTCTCATCATCCCGATTCAACTCGGCAACGGCGGCGTGTCTCAGACCGCCATGCAAGCGTCCCAGACCGGTCCAGGAACGGTCACTCAGTGGGACGGGAGCCTCACCTGGATGCAGAACAACACACCCGCAGAAGGTGAGTTCGGCGGCGAATCGAACCGGATGGAGTACTACGGGACGTACGAGTACACGGACGACTTCGACTATCCGGACGGTGCGTACGGCGTCATGTCTTGGTGGGACTACGGTCACTGGATCACCGTCCTCGGCGAGCGCATCCCGAACGCGAACCCGTTCCAAGGAGGTGCCACCGAGGCAGCGAACTACCTCCTCGCCGAAGATGAACAGCAGGCTGAGTCGGTTCTCACCTCGATGGGTGACGACGGCGAAGGCGACCAGACCCGCTACGTCATGGTCGACTGGCAGATGGCTTCGACCGACGCGAAGTTCAGCGCGCCGACCGTCTTCTACGACGAGTCGAACATCTCCAGGTCGGACTTCTACAACCCGATGTTCCGCCTGCAAGAACAGGGCGAGCAAACGACTGTCGCCGCCGCGTCGAGCCTCAAGGACCAGCGGTACTACGAGAGCCTGATGGTCCGGCTCTACGCGTACCACGGCAGCGCCCGCGAGGCGTCGCCAATCGTCGTCGACTGGGAAGAACGTACGTCCGCCGACGGCTCGACCACGTTCAGAGTGACGCCCTCGGACGGGCAGGCGGTCAGGACGTTCGACAACATGAGCGCCGCGGAGGAGTACGTCGCGAACGACCCGACCTCCCAGATCGGCGGTATCGGTACGTTCCCCGAGGAGCGCGTGTCCGCCCTCGAACACTACCGCCTCGTGAAGTCCTCGAACAGCTCGGCGCTCCGCTCGGGGTCCTACCAGCGGTCGCTCATCAGCGAGGGCAACACCTACGGCCTCCAGCCGCAGGCGCTCGTCCCCAACAACCCCGCGTGGGTCAAGACGTTCGAGCGCGTCCCCGGCGCGACGGTCGACGGCAGCGGTGCCCCGGCCAACACGACGGTGACCGCGCGCGTCCAGATGCGCGACCTGACGACTGGCACGAACTTCACCTACACGCAGCAGGCCCAGACCGACGCCGACGGTGAGTTCACGATGACGCTCCCGTACTCCACGACCGGCTACGACGAGTACGGCCCGGACAACGGCTACACGAACGTCAGCGTCCGCGCGGCGGGCGGCTACGCGTTCACCGGGCCGACCTCGGTCACCGGGAACAGCACCATCGTCAGCTACCAGGCGGAGAACGTCGCCGTCGACGAGGGCCTCGTCAACGGTGCCGAAGACGGTACCGTGCAAGTCACCCTCGAACGGAACGAACAGGAACTCGACCTGCCGGGCGATTCTTCGTCCGAGGATAGCTCGTCCGAGGACGGCACGTCCGACGACTCGCAGACGAACGAGTCGGCGTCGACATCGACCTCGGCGTCGGTCGACGCCAGCGCGGTCTCGGCCGCCGCGTAACACGAGCCGAGACGGCGACGACTCTCGCGGTCGCAGTTTCATTTTCCACACGCAGTTCAGAACAACCGCCGACGGTCGAAAAGCGAGTGCCGAGCGAAAGCCGCTCGGAAGCAGTCTTCGGCTTCGGTTCCGGTCCGGCTCCGACTCCGGTTCCGGCTCAGACGAGCGACTCGTAGTCGAGACCCTCGCGGCGGGTGACGATGCGGCGGCCGTCGATGACGATGCGCTCGCGCATGGCGTCGAACTCGTCGTCGAGCGCCGCGAACTCGTCCCAGTCGGTTGCGACGAGCGCCGCGTCGGCGTTTGCGAGCGCGTCGGCGGCGGAGTCGGCGTAGTCGATGTCGGGGAACCGCTCCCGCATGTTCTCGGTGGCGACGGGGTCGTAGCCGACGACGTCGGCCCCTGCGTCGAGGAGCGCCTGAATGAGTAAAATCGCGCGGGATTTCCGGATGTCGTCGGTGCCGGGCTTGAACGCGAGTCCGAGCACGGCGACGCGCTTGCCGTCGAGGTCGAATCGCTCGCGGAGGAGGTCGAGCATACGCTCCGGTTGGCCGTCGTTGACGTCGACGGCGGCCTGCAACAGACGCGGTTCGTAGCCTTGAGCGCGGGCGGCGGCGATGATGGCAGCCGTGTCCTTCGGGAAACACGACCCGCCCCAGCCGAGACCCGCACCGAGGAACGCCGACCCGATACGGGAGTCGAGGCCGATGCTCTCCAACACTTCCGCGGAGTCGACGCCGAACTCCTTGCAGATGTTCGCGAGGTCGTTGGCGAGGCTAATCTTCGACGCGAGGAAGGCGTTGTTGGCGTACTTTATCATCTCGGCTTCGCTGATACCGGTCTTGACGACGGGTGGGTTCCCGGCGCGTTCGACGAGCGGGGCGAAAATCTCGGCTAGCGTCTCGTACGCCCGGTCGGTCTGCGCGCCGAGGACGATTTTGTCCGGCGAAAGGAAGTCGTCGACGGCGGTGCCTTCGCGGAGGAACTCGGGGTTCATCGCGATATCGAACCCGTCGCCGACGCGTTTCCCCGAGGCCTCTTCGATTCGCGGCCCGATGACGTCGACCGTCGTCCGCGGAACGACCGTGCTCTTGGTGACGACGAGGTGCGAATCGTCCTTCCGGGCCAGCGTCTCACCGAGCGAGGTCGCCGCGGCTGTCATCGCGCCGAGGTCGATGCTGCCGTCGTCGTTCGACGGGGTCGGCAGGGCGAGGAACGTCGCGTCCGTGTCGAGAATCTCGTCGTAGTCGGTCGTCGCTCGGAGTCGGTCTCCCGCGTACCGTTCGACGAGCTCGGCCAGTCCGGGCTCGTGAATCGGGGCCTGCCCATCGTTGAGTGAGGCGACGACGTCTTCGTCGATGTCCACGTTGACGACGTCGTGTCCGAGTTCAGCGAAGCACGCCGCGATAGTCGTGCCGACGTACCCACTCCCGATGATACTGAGTTCCATTGGTAGAGTTGTGAATGCCAGGTGGTTTGATTCTTTCCGAGTCCCGTAGTTCACTGAGGAAACAGCCGGAATCACGTAGCGGTGGACTGATATCCTCCCCGAGAGAGGGTCCGACAACGAAATGTCGAGGAACTCAGACGGGGACGCTCCCCGGCTCTCGTGGCTTCTCATCTACCTGAAGGGCGTCTGCATGGGTGCCGCCGACGCCGTGCCGGGCGTCTCGGGCGGCACAATCGCGCTTATCACGGGTATCTACGAGCGGCTCATCAGCGCGGTGACGGCCATCACACCCGGCCGAATCAAGCGCGCCCTCGGCGTCGTCGTCCCCGGACGCCGGGCCGACGCGGTCGCGGCGATGCGCGAAGTCGACGTCGGCTTCCTGCTCGCCCTCGGCGCGGGTATCGCCACCGCAATCGTGACCGTGATGCGCGTGCTCCACATCGCGCTCAACGACGCGCCGGTGCCCACCTACGGCTTTTTCTTCGGGCTCATCGCCGCGTCGGCGGTCGTGCTGTACGCCCAAGTCTCGCTCGACGGCCCGCGTCAAATCGCGGCGGCCGTCGCCGGGTTCGGCCTCGCGTTCGTCGCCTCGGGCGGGAGCGGCGGCGCGTTCGGACACTCGCTGCCCGCGATTGCGGTCGCCGGCGGCATCGCCGTCAGCGCGATGATTCTCCCCGGCGTCTCCGGGTCGCTCATCCTGTTGATTCTCGGGCAGTACGAGTACATGAACGCGGCGCTCAACGCGTTCATCGACAGCCTCCTCGACGTCGCCGGCGGCGCACCGCTGTCGGTCGTCGTCGAACCGGGGACGGTCGTCGTCACGTTCATGGTCGGAGCCGTCGTCGGCCTGTTCAGCATCGCGCACGTCGTCCGCTGGGCGCTCGAACACTACCGCCGGGCGACGCTGGCGTTCCTCGTGAGCCTCATCGTCGGCGCGCTCCGCGCGCCCGTGGTGGAGAGCACCGCCGCGCTCGTCGACGCGGGACGGTCGTGGACGACGGAGCTCTACGCCTCGTTCGCCGTGGCCGCGGTCGTCGGCGCGGCGGTCGTCCTACTCGTCGACCGGTACACGGACGTCATCGAGTCGTGAGCGCGCATCGGAGCGGCGCATCGAAGCGGGGTGCTCCGACGCCCCGTGAGAAGGAAGTCGGTCATCGTCCGAATCGATGACGTGCGGAATCGCGCGACTCGCGCCTCACTCGCGGGCGACGGCGATGTTTCGAACCGACCCGCCGCAGTCGGGACACTCCGACAGGTGGCTCGCGCTGACGGTCCGAGTCCGACAGGAACGACACTCGTAATACCCCTCGGTCGGGTGATAGTCGTCGATGACTGAGTTATGTAACACCATGATATACTATACCATGGTTTTCGTGGTAAGCGTTGTCCTGATATTCACCAAATTACTCTAGTACATTAATATTCTACGCCGGTATGGACACTCGAACGAGAAGCGAATCAACTTCGGCACGGCTCACTGTTCAATTCTAACGGGGTCACTTCACGGGTTCGTTCGCGTCAGCGCCGGGCGACGCAGACGAACGTCTCGCGTCGGGTCTCGCCGTGGGTGACGGTGAAGCCGGCCGCTTCGAGCGCGGAGACGGCGTCGCCGAGGCCGAATCGCTCGTCTCGCGGCGGGCCGTCTTCGCCCGAGCCGGATGTGGACCAGTCGACCACGACCACGGTGCCGCCGGGACGGACGACGCGAGCGAGTTCGGCGAGCGCCTCGTCGGTGGCGAACTCGTGGTAGGTCATCGTCGAGAAGGCGGCGTCGAGGTGGTCGTCGTCGAACGGGAGCGACGCCACGTCGGCCGTGACGAACTCGACGTTGTCGGGCGCGCCCTTCTCGCGGTAGTAGTCGTGCATGACCGCCTGCACGTCGACTGCGTAGAGCGTGCCGACGTGCGGGGCGACCTCGTCGGTGAAAAAACCGGTGCCGCTTCCGAGGTCGGCGACGACGCGTTCGGGCGCGACGCCGAGGTGCGAGAGCAGTTCCTCCCGCGAGACGAACCGGAATCTCGCGGGGTCGTCCAGTTTCGCCGCCCTGTCGGCGTCGAAGGTGTGAAAGCCCATGCGATTCACTCCGCGTCCCGAGCCGTAAGTCCCATCGGTTCCTCCCCGAGTCGTGTTTGTCTCGTGCATAGCCGCCGGTGAGTCAGTCCGCCACCGGGTCGAAGCGGGTCGGCGCGAGTCGGCGCGAGTCCGAGCGACCGCCCGCGAAACTGCCGACGGCGATGGGCTTTTTTGCCCGGCAGTCGGTCTCACAGGTATGGAACCCCAACTTCGACGGCCGACGCGACGCGCCTGCGAGCGCTGCGGTCGGGTGGAACGCTGGGACGACGACGCCGCGACGTGGCTCGTCGACGAGACGGACGGCGAGAAACGGGTCGGAAGCCCCTACTGCATCCACGAGTGGGACATCAACGGCCGCTTCGCTCCCTTCGAGGAACCGGCCTGAGACGCCGACGAGCGGCGCGCGGTCGGCGGTTACGCCGCGTCATCTTCCCGGAGCGAGTCGAGCACCGACAGCGTGCCGTCCATGAACGACCGGTCGAGCACCGTGTCGGCGGCCTCCTTGGCTACGTCGTCCGCGTTGGCGACGGCGTACGACCGCCCGGCGACCCGGAACGTCGAGGCGTCGTTGACGCTGTCGCCGACGGCGACGAAGTCCTCGGGGTCGTAGTCCATCGTCTCGCAGACGCGTTCGAGGCCGACGCCCTTCTCGACTCCCGGCGTCTTGATGTGGTAGGCGAAGCCGGTGTCGATGACTTCGACGTCGAACTCGTCTGCGACTGCCCGGAGGAGCGCCTCGTCGGCGTCGAGACGGGCGATGATTTCGGTCTCGCGCCAGCGGTTCGCGGTGTCCGCGGCGTCCCAGCCGAGGTCGCCGCCGCGGGCGACGAACTCGTCGGCGGCGGCCTGCGCGGCCTCGCGGTCGCCGGTGAACGTCACCTCGCCGTCTGCGAGGACGACCCCGCCGTTCTCCGCGATGACGGTCTGTGGGAGGCCGAGATAGTGACACAGCGAGACCGGGTACGGAAACGCCTTGCCGGTGGCGAGGATGACGGGCGCGTCCCACGCCGGGAGCACCTCGAACGCGCGGGGGTCGAGATGTCCGTCCGCGTCGGTGAGCGTCCCGTCGATGTCGAGTACGAGCGGCGGAACCATACCCGGAGTTGGGCGACGGGGGAAAAAGGTTCAGCGGTCGGGGAGAACCGCGCCGCGGCCTGCGCTCTCGACGCCGACGACGAACTCGTGGCGGCGAGCGCCGACGCCTCAGCGCTCGGCGTCGTCCAGCCCGCGGAACGCCAGCGTCGAGAAGTTCGGGACGGGTCGCGTCGCCGGTCTGCCCGGGCCGTCGGTGGAGTCGGAGTCCGAAACCCGGCGCACGATGCCGAGGTCCGAAAGCTCGTAGAGGACGCGCCGGACGGTCGCCGGCGACAGCGACACCCGCGGCGACGCGGCGATGTGCTCGGTTGCCGTCGAGACCGAGGCCGTCTCCTCGTCGTCGAGCGCGACGAACGCCCGGAGGACGCGCCGGCGGCTCTCTGGGAGCGCGAACACGCGGCCGAGCGAACAGCCGTCGTCGGGGACGGCGTCGATGCCGGCGCAGACGTACTCGGTGTCGATTGTGTCCGCGCCGTCGGCCGCGGCGAGCGTCGCCGCCCCGTAGAGGGCCGACAGCGCGTCGTGGGCGTCGCCGTCGGCCCACTCGGCCACCTCGCGCGTCGCCTCGTGCGGGAGCGCGTTGCGGGCGACGCCGTCCGACGCGCGAGCGACGAGGATATCGACGAGGCTGTGGCGCTCGTAGGCCGAGACGGCGATGGACGCCGCGTCGGTTACGTCGGTTACGTCGTCGTCATCACCGGCTTCGGTCGCGTCGCTCCGCGGGCCACGGCCGACGGTGAGCACCGAGACGTGCGGCGACACCGAAGAAAGCGTCTCGACCGCCGTCGCCGCGGAGACGGTCTCCGGCTCGCCGACGTGGTCGACGGCGACGACCGCGTGTTCGTCGTGGGCGACCCGCGCCGTGAGCCGCTCGCGGAGCGCCTCGACGCCGACGCCCTGCGAGGGCACCGGCTCCTTCGAGAGCGTTTCGAGCGCCGCGTGAAGGAGCGCGAACTCGGTCGGAGCGTCCCGGGCGTCGACGTAGGCGAACGAGGTCGTCGGCGTGGCGGCGGTCCGCGTCGCGGTGTGGATGACCGACCGTCGGGCGGGGAGGGCGCTGGCGAGGTGCTCGAACAGCGCCGCGACGACCGCCGACTTCCCGACGCCCTTCGGCCCGTGGACGTGAGCGTCGGGCGGCAACTCGCCGTCGAACACCGGGTCGAGATGGTCGAGAATGCGTTCGAGCGTCGGACCGCGGCCGGTCGGCTCTCGGGGATGAGCCGTCGGGTCGAGCGCGCTCAGGTCTCGGACGAGCCGCCGTCTCTTCCCGCCGCGTCGACGCCGCCTGGTGATTCTGTCTTCGAGGCGCATGGCGTGGAACGTTCCGTGGCTGACGGTATCCGGCGCACGCCTAAAAACCGACCACTACCGACGGCCGCCGTGTGGAATGAGAACACGAAACACTAAAATCGGCCGTTCGGAGCGCTTCAAAGGCAGTTGAGAGGTTCGTGACGACCGCCGAGCTCGAAGCAATCGTAACTAATAGTAACAATAATTTTGAATTATTGCCGTCGTTTTGATTCGGCGTAGAAACGCCGAGATACGGTATTCTACGACCACTACGATGGCATTCCGGTCTGTGAAGTGGTCCGTTCTGTGAGACGAACGGGGCGCGAGACGAGTGAAGGTAAAATAAAGTGCCGTCGGTCCTACCTCACGAAAGACAGATGAAAAAATCGCCGAGCGTCCTCGTCATTGGCGGGGGGTCGACCGGCACGGGCATCGCGCGCGACCTCGCGATGCGCGGGCTGGACGTGACCCTCGTCGAGAAGGGGAACCTCACACACGGGACGACGGGGCGGATGCACGGACTCCTCCACAGCGGGGGCCGGTACGCGGTGTCGGACCAGCCGTCCGCCAAGGAGTGTATCGAAGAGAACCGCGTCCTGCGGCGTATCGCGGGCCACTGCGTCGAGATGACGGGCGGGCTGTTCGTCCAGCGCCCCGAGGACTCCGACGAGTACTTCGAGAAGAAACTGGAGGGCTGCCGCGAGTGCGGTATTCCGGCCGAAGTGCTGTCCGCCGAGGAAGCCCGCGAGATAGAGCCGTACCTCGCGAAGGACATCAAGCGCGCCATCAAGGTCCCCGACGGCGCGGTCGACCCGTTCCGCCTCTGCGTGGCGAACGCCGCGAGCGCCGTCGAACACGGCGCGCGCATCGAGACGCACTCCGAGGTCACGGACGTGCTCGTCGAGGGCGGCGAGGTCGTCGGCGTCGAGGTCACCCACCAGACCGGCACCGGCCCGTACGTCCACGGCGAACCCGGCGAGGTCGAGGAAATCCGCGCCGACTACGTCGTCAACGCGACGGGCGCGTGGGCCGGCCAAATCGGTGACCTCGCGGGCGTCGACGTGGAGGTCCGCCCGTCGAAGGGCGTCATGACCATCATGAACACCCGGCAGGTGGACACGGTCGTCAACCGCTGCCGGCCGAAGGGCGACGCCGACATCATCGTCCCCCACGAGACGACGTGCATCCTCGGGACGACCGACGAGGAAGTCGAAGACCCCGAGGACTACCCCGAGGAGGGCTGGGAAGTCGACCTGATGATAGAGACGCTCTCGGAGCTCGTGCCCATGCTGGCCGACGCGCGGACGATTCGCTCCTTCTGGGGCGTCCGCCCGCTGTACGAGCCGCCGGGCACCGGCACGGAGGACCCGACGGACATCACCCGCGAGTTCTTCCTGTTGGACCACGCCGACCGCGACGACCTGCCGGGCATGACGAGCATCGTCGGCGGCAAGCTCACGACCTACCGGATGATGGCCGAACAGATTTCTGACCACGTCTGCGAGAAGCTCGGCGTCGACGCCGAGTGCCGCACCGCCGACGAGCCGCTACCGGGCAGCGAGGACTTCACCGTCCTCCGCGACTACATGGACGACTTCGGCCTGCGGTCGCCCATCGGCCGCCGGTCGGCCCAGCGCCTCGGCTCGCGCGCCGACGAAGTCCTCAACAGCGTCGACCCCAACCCGGTCGTCTGCGAGTGCGAGGCCGTCACCCGCGCGGAGATTCAGGACGCCCTCGACACCGCGGGCACGGACCTCAACTCCGTGCGCATCCAGACGCGCGCCTCGATGGGCAACTGTCAGGGCGCGATTTGCTGTCACCGGATGGCGAACGAACTCGCGCCCGAGTACGACGAAAAGACCGTCCGCGCCTCCCTCGACGACCTCTATCAGGAGCGCTGGAAGGGCGAGCGCCACGCCATGTGGGGCACGCAGCTCTCCCAGACCGCGCTGAAGCACATGCTCCACGCGGCGACGATGAACCGCGACGAGGACCCCGCCGCGGCCGACGCCGATATCGACTTCGCCGCCTTCGACGACGGCGGCGCGTCGGAGGGCGACGCCTCGGGCGTCGCGTCCGGCGGCGCGGTGGCAGACGGCGGCCGCGAACGGGCCGCGGACCGCGCGGACGACGACGCGCTCGGAGGTGCAGATGGCGATAACTGACGACGTGCTCGTCATCGGCGGCGGCATCGCCGCCTGCACGGCCGCGCTCTCGGCCGCGGAGACGGGCGCTCGCGTGCGCCTGCTCGCCCACAAGAAGAGTACGCTCCGACAGGCAAGCGG
Source organism: Haloferax sp. Atlit-48N (assembly GCF_003383015.2). NCBI lineage: Archaea > Methanobacteriati > Methanobacteriota > Halobacteria > Halobacteriales > Haloferacaceae > Haloferax > Haloferax sp. Atlit-48N. The sequence goes on from NZ_CP137689.1 coordinate 1,420,163, forward strand.
CCTCGTGGACGTGCTCGGCTACGCCGGCGGCGACGGTCCCCTCTCGGACCCCTACGCCGGCCTCGACGCGCTCCCGGAGGGCCACCCCTACCGCGTCGTCGGCGAGGACGGCGTCCGCGCCGGTCTCCGCATCTTCGACGAGGCGGTCGGTGACGCTTACCGCGGCGGCCACACCGATTCGAACGCGCTCGTGATGACCCACGGCGGTGCGGTGAAGCCGACCGCTCGGTATCCCGCGTCGGTCGCGCCCGGCCTCGCCAGTTCGTCGGGCGACACGCTGCTCGTCGGCTTCGCGGGTCTCACGGACTTCGACGCGCCCGTCGCGGCCGACCACCTCGCGGCCGCCGGCGTGCCGTTTTCGGCCCGCGGCGTCACCGTCGAGTTCCCCAAGCGGTTCCGCGCCGACGCGAAGGTGACCCGGTTCGCCAAGGCGCTCGACCGCGACGAGGACGTGGACGGCGGCACGGTCCGCTCCGTCCTCGCTGACACCGTCGCCGACGAGTTAGACGGCGAGTCGCGCGTCGGTTTCCCGGCGATGCTCGGCGACGACCACGACGAGGACGTCCGCGCGGAGCTTTCCGACCGACTCGGCGTCCCCGTCTTCGAGGTGCCGACCGGGCCGCCGAGCCTGCTCGGACTCAAGCTCGAAGACATCCTGTTCGACGCGCTCGACGAGGCGGGCGTCCGCATCTCCGCGGGCAACCCGGCGGTCGACTTCGAGGCCGACGCCGGCCGCGTCGAGACCGTCGTCGTCGACCAGAAGAGCCGACCGACGCCCTACTCGGCCGACCAGGTCGTCCTCGCGACGGGCGGCCTCGTCGGCAAGGGCCTCGACTCCGACCGCGAATCGGTCACGGAGCCCGTCTTCGGCTGTCACGTCCCGCACCCCGAGGACCGCTACGACTGGTCCGCCCCCGAGGCGTTCGGCGACCACGCGTTCGCGCGCTTCGGCGTCGTCCCCGACGACGAACTCCGACCGACCGACGAAGACGGCGAACCGCACTTCGAGAACCTGCGCGCCGCGGGCGGCGTCGTCGGCGGTGCCGACGTGGCGCGCGAGAAATCCGCGAGCGGCGTCTCCTTGGCGACGGGTGCCGTCGCCGGCCGACTCGCGGGCGAGGAGGCAACCAGATGAGTGACGCAGAATCCCCAGGCAACCCGACTTTGACCCCCGACGCACAGACAGACGACTTCGAGGCCGTCGAGGTGTTCCCCGACAGCACCGATATGGACCTCCGTCCCGGCGCGGACAACTGTTACAAGTGCACCGCCTGCGACGTGTCCTGCCCGGTCGCGGAAGTCGACGACGAGTTCCCCGGGCCGAAGTTCCAGGGACCGGAGCAGTGGCGGCTCAAGCGCAAGGAAGACGAGGCCGTCGACGACTCCATCATGTCGTGTTCGAACTGCATGCGCTGTGACGACGCCTGTCCCTCGGGCGTCCCGCTCAGCCAGATGCACAACACGGCCCGCGGCGAGTACGTCGACGAGCAGATGGACAAGCTCTCGCGGGAGTACATCCGCAACCGCATCCTCGCCAACTACGGCACGCTCGCCCAGTTGGGCAGCATGTTCCCGCGGCTGGCGAACGCCGTCATGGGCAACTCGGTCGTCCAGCGGATAAACGAGAAAGTGCTCGGCATCACGGCCGAGCGCGACTTCCCCGAGTTCGCCACCCAGACGTTCCGCGAGTGGTGGAACGAACGCGGCGGCCCGCAGGTCCGCTCCGAGGAAAAGCGCGTCGCCTACTTCCACGGCTGTTACTCCAACTACAACACGCCCGAGGTGGGCAAGGCGATGGTCCGCGTCTTCGAGTCGTTCGGCTACGAGGTCGTCGTCCCCAAGCAGCGCTGTTCCGGGACGCCGATGTTCGCAAACGGGATGCTCGACGACGCCAAGCGCGCCGCCGGCATCAACGTCGACAACTTCGCGGGGCTCATCCCCGAGGGCTACGACATCATCGCGTCGTGTACCTCCTGTTCGATGTCGCTCCGCCAGGAGTACCCCGAACTGTTCGACATCGACGGTATCGAGGACCTCTCGGCGCACACCTACGAGGCGCTGGAGTACCTCCGTATCCACGAGGACCTCGAAGGCGCGGTTCGCGAGGCCTCGGTCGACGACCAGGCGTTCGCGTACCACGCGCCGTGTCACGGCCGCAATCAGGGCCTCGACCGGCAGGCGGTCGAGCTGTTCCGCCAGCTCGACGGCGTCGAAATCGAGGACGTGGGCGACTCCTGTTCCGGCATCTCCGGCACCTACGGCTGGAAGGAAGAGAAGTACGACAAGTCGATGCAGATCGGCGCGGACATGTTCGACCACATGGAGCACGCCCAGGGGAGCGTCGGCATGACCGAGTGCCCCACCTGCTCGATGCAGATGGAACACGGCACGGGCTACGACATCAAGCACCCGCTCCAGCTCCTCGAAGAGGCGCTGGTCTGACTCGCGCGCACAACTGACGGACGGGACGCGTTCGAGCGCCGCACCACTCGGGCCGCGTCGCGCTCGGCGCGCGCGCCGGTTCGGCGGCGGTTTAGAGGACCGTGTTGCCGGTTAATCGCCGTTTTTCCCCGTTAATCGGCGGACGCGGTCGTTCTGTTCGCCGGACCGACCCGATGGTTAAAACGGTCGAAAAAAGCGCCCGTGTGAAATAAAACTCCCGAATACAGTGGGTACAAGCCCTCTACCCCGAATACAAACGCCACAGTATGCGGGGCAGTAGTAAAGAAACATTTATCATATAATTTGTACACGTTTGTAGTGGTAGGACTCTCACACCGAGAGTTCGTATCGAGGTTGGTTAGAAATGTCAGGAGAAACTTACGTCGGTGCCATCGACCAAGGTACCACAGGCACGCGGTTCATGGTGTTCGACCACGACGGCAAGGTGGTCGCCAACGCCTACGAGAAGCACGAACAGATCTACCCGGAGCCCGGTTGGGTCGAACACGACGCAAACGAGATTTGGGACAACACGAAGCAGGTCATCGACGCGGCGCTTTCGAGCGCCGGGCTCGACGCCGAGCAGTTAGAAGCCATCGGCATCACGAACCAGCGCGAGACGACGCTCGTCTGGGACCGTGAGACCGGACAGCCGATTCACAACGCCATCGTCTGGCAGGACCGTCGGACGACCGACCGCATCGAGACGCTCGAAGCGGAGGGCAAGACCGACGACGTGCGCGCGAAGACGGGGCTCGAACCCGACGCGTACTTCTCTGCGACGAAAGCCGAGTGGCTGCTGGACAACTCCGACCCCATCAAGCTCCAGCGCTCCCGACCCGAAGATATCCGAGACCGCGCCGCCGACGGCGAACTCGCCTTCGGGACCATCGACACGTGGCTCATCTACAATCTGACGGGGAACCACATCACGGACGTGACGAACGCGTCGCGGACCATGCTGTTCAACATCCACGACATGGAGTGGGACGACGAACTCCTCGACGAGTTCAACGTCCCGCGCGAACTCCTCCCCGAGGTCCGCCCGTCGTCCGACGACGACTACTACGGCACGACCGACGCCGACGGCTTCCTCGGCGCGGAAGTCCCCGTCGCCGGCGCGCTCGGTGACCAGCAGGCCGCACTGTTCGGCCAGACCTGTTTCGACGCCGGCGACGCGAAGAACACCTACGGCACCGGCTCGTTCATGCTGATGAACACCGGCGACGAGGCGGTTATGTCCGAACACGGCCTCCTCACCACCGTCGGCTTCCAGCGCTCCGGTGAGCCGGTCCAGTACGCCCTCGAAGGCTCCATCTTCATCACGGGCGCGGCTATCGAGTGGCTCGAAGACATGACGCTCATCGACAACGCCGCCGAGTCCGAGAAGCTCGCTCGGTCGGTCGAGTCCACCGACGGCGTCTACTTCGTCCCCGCGTTCACGGGCCTCGGTGCGCCCCACTGGGACCAGCGCGCCCGCGGTACCATCGTCGGCATGACCCGCGGCACCCGCCGTGAGCACATCGTCCGCGCGACGCTCGAATCCATCGCGTTCCAGACGCGCGACGTGGCCGAGGCGATGGAGTCCGACAGCGACATCGACCTCTCCAGTCTCCGCGTCGACGGCGGCGCTGTCAAGAACAACTTCCTCTGTCAGCTCCAGTCGAACATCCTCGACACGGAAATCGTCCGCCCGCAGGTCGACGAGACGACCGCCCTCGGCGCGGCCTACGCCGCCGGCCTCGCCGTCGGCTACTGGGAGACGCTCGACGAACTCCGCGAGAACTGGCAGGTGGACCGCGAGTTCGAGCCGAAAGACCCACAGAACGTCGAGCACCGCTACGGCCGCTGGAAAGAGGCCGTCGACCGCTCGCTCGACTGGGCACGGGAGGAATAACACGTGTTCGAAGCATTCGCACTCCAGATTCCGGTCATCGGCGTCAGTACCGAGCGGTTCATCGTCCTCCTGCTCGCGGCGTTCGCGGGCGGCATGTTCGGCGCGGCGCTCGGCGCGCTGCCGTCGTTCATCTTCACCGGCTTCGTCGTGCTGCTCGGCGAGACGGCGGGCATCGTCATCCGACAGTTCGAAGGTGCCGACCTCGTCACCGCCGGCGAGCTCGGCACGGGTATCACCGGCAGTATCGGGTTCGGTCCGTTCGTCGGCCCGCACATCGCCTTCGCCGGCGGTGTCGCCGCCAGCGCCTACGCGGGCAAGCGGTACGCCGACATGAACCCCAGCGAGGGCGGCTACCACTTCGGGAAGGACATCACGTACGCCTTCGGCACGAAGCCCGACATCCTCGCCGTCGGCGGCCTGTTCGGCGTCCTCGGGCTCCTCATCTCCCGGGTCGCCGGCGGTATCGGCCTCCCGCTCGACAGCGTCGCGCTGTCGGTCATGACGACGGCGCTCATCGCACGCGTCGCCTTCGACTACCCGCTCATCGGCTCGCCCGCCGGCAGCGGCCTCCTCGACATGTCGCCGTTCGAGAAGGGCGAGATGCGCGGCGACGGTAGCGGTCGGCCCGCGACCGAGCCGTGGCTCCCCCACCAGTACAAGTGGGTCAACATCGTCGTTATCGGCCTCGGGGCCGGTATTCTCGGCGGCTGGGCGTGGCTCATCACGGGGAGCTTCTTCCTCGCCTACGGTATCTCGGCGGCCAGCCTGCTGTTCTTGAACCTCGGCGTCGAGAAGATTCCCGTCACCCACCACATCACCCTCGGTGGGTCGGCGTTCGCGGGCGTCGCCGCGCCGATGGTCGGCGGTAACGAACCGCTCATCATCGTCGCCGCCGCGGTCGGTGGCGTCATCGGTGCGCTCCTCGGGGAACTCACCCAGCGTATCGCCTACGCGCACTCCGGGACGCACGTGGACCCGCCGGCGATGTCGATTACCATCTACTCGCTGCTCATCGGCGTGCTGTTCCTGCTCGGGGTCATCCCGAACTCGGCGTACCTCGGGCTCTAAACCCGGACGCCTCCGGCCCCGCACCCGTCGTTCACGATTTTTCTGCGCCGCGTTCCGCAACCGGTAGCGATAACGCTCCGCAGTCGATACCCGACGTATGGAACGCATCGTCACCGTCGTCCCGAAAGACGGCCTGCACGCACGTCCCGCCTCCCAGTTCGTCGAGACCGCGAACTCCTTCGACGCCGACGTCCAACTCGGCCGGGCCGACGAGGACGACCTCGTCCCCGCCGCCAGCATGCTCGCCGTCACCGGCCTCGGCGTCGGCCACGGCGAGGAGATTCGCCTCGTCGCCGACGGCGACGACGCGGAGGCCGCGCTCGACGCGCTCGAAGCAGTGCTCTCGACGCCCGAATCCGGCGACGAAGAATAAGAACCGACGGCCCGCCGCTCCCGCGGCGGTGTTTTACCGGCACGAATCGACGAACCGACTCAGTTCGGCCGGTTCAGCGCAGATCAGTTCAGCTTCCGGTAGTCGCGGGCGTCCTCGGCGCGCTCGACGACCGAGTCGAGCGTCGCCTTCTTGCTCGTCGTCTCGACGGCCGCGTTGAGCGTCCCCTCCAGCACCGGCGCGTCCGCGATGACCGCCTCGGAGTCCATCGCCATCTCGATGGCGAGCTCCGCGTTCATCACGGCGCTGCCGAGGTCGACGAGGACGACGACGCCGTCGCCGTCGTCCGCCTCCTCGATGCCCTCGCGGATGCGGTCCGGCGAGGTTCCGATGCCGTCTTCGTCGCCGCCGGCGGGGACGATGCGGGCGTTGCCGCCGCCCATCTGCGCCGCGACCTCCGCGATTCCCTCGGCCGCCTTCGCGCTGTGCGAGACGACGACGAGGCCAATCATTCGCCTCTCCCGACCGCGTCTTCGGCCCGCGCGTCGCGGTCGACCTCGCCGTCGAGGTACTCCTCGGCCGTTTCGAGGAGCTCTTCGAGGATGAACAGCGTGCTCGTCGCGCCGGGGTCCTGATGGCCGACCGAGCGCCAGTCGAGGAACGACGCGCGGCCCTTCATCGCCTTGATGGGGACGGTGAAGGCGACGCCGCGCTCGGCCGCATCGACGGCCTTGGCGAGGGCTTCCAGCGGCGGGAGGTCGTCCTGCTCGATAGACTTCTTGTAGGTGTGGACGGCGGGCACGAGCGCGTCGACCATCGTCTTCGCGCCGACCTGCGCGCCGCCGCGGTCCTTGACCTTGTCGAGGTACGCTTCGGCGAACGCCACCGACGACTCGGCGGTGATGCCGTCTTCGAGCTCTTGGCTAGCGAACATGATAGAGCCGCCGTAGAGGGGGCCGGAGGCCCCGCCGACGTTCGAGATGAGCGTCGTCCCGACGTTTTTGACGACCTCGTTCGGCTCCATCTCGACGAACTCCTCGCGCTTGTCGGCGGCCTTGCCGAAGCCGCGTTCCATGTTCGCGCCGTGGTCGGCGTCGCCGATGGCGGAGTCGAGGTCCGTGAGATACTCCCTCTCCTCGGCGAGGCGCTCCGCGACGTTGTCGAGCGCGTCCAGCACCGCTTCGCGTTGTGTCTCTGCGTCAGCCATGGCTGACCTTCGTCGGCCGGGGGTTAATCCCTTGTCCCGCGGGACTGTTCTGCCGCGAAAAATCGGTGACGTGTCGGGGGTCGCCGGCGCGAGTTCGCTGCGACCGACGACGCGGCGCGTCGCTTACTCGGTGACGGTCAGGCCGGGCGTCTCCGCGGGCGCGCCGAGCAGTTCCTTCAACTCGTCGTCGACGCGGAGCACGGAGACCGAACAGCCCATCATGTCGAGCGAGGTCATGTAGTCGCCGACCCACGCGTCCCACGTCTCGACGCCGCGGTCGTCGAGGATGGACTGGAGCTTGCGGTTGACGATGTACAGCTCCGACAGCGGCGTGCCGCCCATGCCGTTGACCATCGTCACGACCTCCTCGCCCTCGTCGAGGTCGAGGTCGTCGAGGACGTTCTCGGTCAGGTGTTCGGTAATCTCGTCGGCGCTCATGACGTCGGCGCGCTCGGTGCCCGGCTCGCCGTGGATGCCGATGCCGAGTTCGATTTCGTCCTCGCCGAGGTCGAACGTCGGCTCGCCCTTCTCGGGCGTGACACAGGAGGTGAGCGCCATCCCCATCGTCCGCACGTTGTCGACGACCTTCTCCGCGACCGCCGTGACCTCGTCGAGGTCGCCGCCCGCGGCGGCCTTCGCGCCCGCGCACTTGTGGACGAAGATGGTGCCCGCGACGCCGCGGCGACCCGAGGTGTACAGCGAGTCCTCGACGGCCACGTCGTCGTTGACGACGACCTGCTCGACGTCGACGCCCTCCATGCCGGCCATCTCGGCGGCGGTGTCGAAGTTCATCACGTCGCCCTCGTAGTTCTTGACGACGCAGAGGACGCCCTCGCCCGCGTCCGTCGCCTGAATCATCTCGTTCAACTGGTCGGCCGTCGGGGAGGTAAAGACCTCACCGGCCGCCGCGCCGTCGAGCATTCCGTCGCCGAGATAGCCCGCATGCGTCGGCTCGTGACCCGACCCGCCGCCGGAGACGACCGCGACCTTCCCCTCGACCGGCGCGTCGTCGCGGACGAGAACGTTCGTGCCGTCGAGCCGGCGCAGTTCGGGGTGCGCCGCGACCATCCCGTCGAGCATCTCGTCTACGACCGCTCCGGGTTCGTTGATGAGTTTCTTCATGACTCACCGTCCCTCACGTTCGATGAGGCCAAAAGTGTTGGTCAGTCGGAAGTCGAGGCGGTCGCGTCTGCGAAAAATCGGTGGTAAGCACCCTCCATTTCGCGGGTCGCGGCGGCGGCCGAACGCCGGCGGCGACCGGGGAGGGACGGAAACGCGCGACCGCCTCAGTCGAGTTGGGTGACCGCGATAGTCACCGACACGTCTTCGACGTCCCACGTCTCGACCGTCTCGCCCTCGGCGCTTCCGAGGTCGAACTCGCGGGCGCGGACCTCCTCGGCGATGAGGTCGCTGTTCTCCTCGACGAAGCCGGCGACGCGCTCGTCGTCGACGGCGAGCGACACGTCGATTTCGGCCTCCACGTCGAGGTCGAGCTGTTTGCGCATCTCCTGAATCCGGCGGATGACGTCGCGGGCGTAGCCCTCGGACTCGATGTCGTCGGTGAGTTCGGTGTCGACGTAGACCGTGCCGCCCTCGAAGTCGGCACCGCTGACGTGTTCCGGCGGTTCCGCGCGGTACGAGACCATCTCGTCGGTGAGGTCGTACGTCTCGCCGTCGACTTCGACGCCTGATTCGACCGCGGCGCGCGAGAGCCCCTCGACGGCCTCCATGATTTTTTGCGCCTCAGCGCCGAACTCCGGCCCGATGACGCTCATCTGCGGCTCGGCCGTCTCGACGAGTTCGTCGAAGATCTCGACGACCTGCACGTCGCGGGTGTTCACGCGCTCCGCGAGGAGGTCCGAGAGGGCGTCGACCGCCTCGGCGACGTCCTCGTCGTCGGATTCGACGACGATTCGCGAGACGGGCCAGCGGAGCTTGCGGCCGCCGAGTTGGCGGGCGTGCGCCGCGGCCTCCTCCACGTCGCGGAGGACGGCCATGTTGGCCTCCAGTTCCTCGTTTCGGAGCTCCTCGTCGGCCTCGGGGTACGACAGCATGTGGACGGTCGTCTCCGAGCCGTCGAGCCGCTGGTACATCCGCTCGGCCATGTAGGGCGCGTAGGGCGCGATGAGCCGGATGGACTCCGAGAGCACCGTCGAGAGCGTGGCGTACGCGCCGAGCTTCGACGCCGAATCCTCCTCGTCCCACATGCGCTCGCGGATGGCCTTCACGTAGAAGCGCGACACGTCCTTCGTGATGAAGTCGAGGAGCGTGTTGAGCGCGGTGGAGACCTCGTAATCGTCCCACGCGTCGGCCATCTCGGCCTCGACGGTCTGGAGCCGCGAGAGCACCCACTCGTCGACGACGGTGAGTTCGCCCGCAGAGAGGTCGGCCTCGGCGGGGTCGTAGCCGTCGAGGTCCATGTACGGAAGCGGGAAGCGGAAGACGTTCCAGAAGATGTTGAGCGTCGACTGGGTGTCCGCGAGGCCGTCCCACTCGAACGAGAGGTCGACGCCCTGCTGGTCGTGGCTGAGGAGGTAGGCGCGGAGCGGGTCGCGGCCGGCGCGGTCGATGGCCTCCTCGGGCGTCACGATGTTGCCGACGGACTTGGACATCTTGCGGCCGTCCTTGTCGTTGGCGAAGCCGTGCATGATGACCTCCTTGTACGGCGACTCGCCGGTCGCGGCGGTGCCCATACCGAGCTGCGACCAGAACCAGCCGCGGGTCTGGTCGTGCGCCTCGATGATGAGGTCGGCGGGCCACAGTTCGTCGTAGGCGTCCGTCTCGCCGGGGAAGTCGAGCGTGCCCCACGTGGCGACCGAGGAGTCTATCCACACGTCGAACACGTCGGGGACGCGCTCGTAGGTGACGCCGTCTTCGGTGATGGTGATGGGGTCGACCGAGGGCCGGTGGAGGTCGACCGTCTCGGGGTCGATATCCTGGTCGGCGCGCTCGGCCAGTTCCTCTCGCGTGCCGACGACAATCATCTCCTGTGCGTCCTCGGCGTCGGCGTCCTGCGGAACCCAGATGGGAAGCGGGATGCCCCAGTAGCGCTGCCGGGAGACGTTCCAGTCGGGCGCGTCGCTCACGAAGTCGCGGAAGCGGTTGTCGCGGGCCCACTGCGGGTGCCACTCGGACTCCTCGATGTTGTCGAGGAGCTGTTCTTTCACGTCGGTGACCGTGATGAACCACTGGTCGGTGGCGAGGAAGATGATGTCCGTGTCACAGCGCCAACAGTGGCCGTAGCGGTGGTCGTGCTCGCCGGCGTGGAGCAGGTGGCCGAGTTCGTCGAGGTCCTCGATGACCTCCGGGTTGGCGTCGCGGACGAAGGTGCCCGCGTAGTCGCCGCCCTGCTCGGTGAACTCGCCTTTGTCGTCCACGGGGACGAACACGTCGAGGCCGAGTTCCTGCCCGCGGGCGAAGTCTTCCTGCCCGTGACCGGGCGCGGAGTGGACGAGGCCCGTGCGGTCGGCCTCGACGTAGTCGGCGGTGTACACCTGTCCCGCGCCCTCGAAGTCGGCGTACTCGTCGACCACGCCGTCGAGCGGGTGGTCGTACTCCCAGCCGACCATCTCCTCGCCCGTGACCTCCGAGAGCACCTCGTAGTCCTCGTAGCGGCCCTTCTTCAGGACTTCCTCGACGCAGGGTTCGGCGAGGTACAGCACTTCGCTCTCACCGTCCTTCTCGGCGCGGACCTCCTGATACGTCATCTCGCCGTCGACGGCGACGAACGTGTTCGCGGGGATGGTCCACGGCGTCGTCGTCCAGATGACGAGGTTGCCCTCGCGGCCCTTCAGGGGGAACTTGACGTAGATGGACGGCGAGGTGATTTCGTCGTACTCGACCTCGTTGGCCGCGATGGCGGTCTGACAGCGCGGGCAGTAGTTGACGCTGCGCTTGCCCTGTTCGACGAGTCCGTTTTCGGCGACCTTCGAGAACGCCCACCACGCGGACTCCATGTACTCGGGCGACAGCGTCTGGTAGGGGTTGTCCCAGTCCATCCACGCGCCGATGGACTGGAAGTCCTCGTCCATCGCCTCGCGGTTGCGGACGGCGAACTCCTTGCACTTCTGGATGAACTGCTCCATGCCGAACTCCTCGATGTCGCGCTTCGAGGTGAAGCCGAGTTCCTCCTCGACTTTGACCTCGATGGGGAGGCCGTGCATGTCGTAGCCGGGGCGGTCCGTGACCTGATGGCCCGTCATGCGCTTGTGCCGGATGACGGCGTCCTTCAGCGTCTTGTTCCACGCCGTGCCGAGGTGCATCTGCCCGGAGGTGTACGGCGGGCCGTCGACGAAGAAGAACGACGGGTCGTCGGCGTGTGCCTCCTTCGTCGCCTCGTACGCGTCGTTCTCGTCCCAGTACTCGCCGACGACGGACTCCACGTCCGACGGCGTGTACTGGTCTGCGATGTCTTCCATACCCCGTCCTTCTCGCGGATATATATCAAAACGGCGGGTCTGGTCCGCGTCGGCGGGACGTGCCGCCGGGTCGGACTCAGACACGGGAGACCCTCCGCTGTCGGTGGTCTGTTGGTCGCTGTCGATACGCCTGTCGGGTGTGGGTCGTGCGTCGCTCCATGTTGGGTTCCGGTGGTCGTGGTCACACCGGACGGGAGACCGCTGTCGCTCGGAAGTCGATACGGGCGGGAGTCGAGGATGAGAGATGTGCGAGGCTACCGCCCCGCAATAATGGGCGACGGGGCGACGACCGAGCGCCGTGACTGGCCGACCGCGGGCGGGCGGCGCAGAGTCAGGAGTCGTCGCATGCTGTTCGAACGAAGTCTCGGAATCGACATAACGCTTACTCCGACGCCGACTCGCGGCCCGACGCCACCGCCACCGCCACCACCGACGCTATCGGTCCGCCCAGCGACCGACGCGGTAGGTCGCCACAGTCTGTTCGGGGTCGGACCCGTGGGTCGTGCCGGACTCGTCGTCGCGCTCGAACACCCGGAGCGCGGCGTTCGTCGGGGCCGCCCCCCTCGCAACGTCGAACGTCGAGAGGTGGGTGCAGACGAGCGTGTCGGCATCCACCTCGAACACCTCGGGGTCGGCCGGCGGCGACCGCCGAATCGGGATGTCGGCGTCGCGCCACCCGGTCCACGACGGCGACTGCGCGACGTTGTAGAACGCGGCGTCCTCGCGGGGCATCCGGACCTCGAACAGGAGGACGAACGAGTCGCCGTCGGCTTCCAGCAGGTCGTTCGAGTACTGCCCCTGCATCGCGCGGTCGGTGAACACGTCCCGCTGGTCGGCCGGCGGGTCCGAAAAGAGCCACCCGCGGAAATCGGCGTCGTCGGGGAACGACCCGGTCACGTACCGCTCGTCTGCCGGATGGAGTTTCGAGTGGCCGGTGTCGGCGCGGATTCGACCGCTGGTGGTTCGTCGGGCGTCGGCGAGACAGCCAGAGAAGCCGGCAAGCGAGAGCGCGGCGGCGCTCGAAAGGAGGGCTCGGCGGTCCATGCAAGGAGGCTCGGAGGCCTCCGGGTTAACGTTTAATCCCACGTAATCCACAGGAGGACCCCCAGCGCGACCGCTTGGAGGACGTGGATTCCCATCAGCACCCGCCACGCCGCGGCGGGGACGGCCGTGGCGAACCAGACCGACAGCGCCGGGTCGACGAGGTAGTAGTAGAGCGCGAAGAGGCTCTGTGCGAGCAGAAAGACGCCGAAGACGACGAGACCGAGCGCGTGCTTCGACCGGAACAGCAGGTAGTTCCGCGCCCAGATGCCGAGCATGACGACGAGGAACGTGACGCTCGCGCCGAGCGAGAGCCGCGCGGCGTCGACCCAGACGCTCATGGCCGCCGCTGGGCGCGCGGCAGTCCGAATCGTCGGGGTCGTGTCGTCGTCATTCGTTGGAGAGGAGGTCACTCGGAGGGGAAGCGTGGGGCTGAGCGAGGCCGACCGCCGGGCGGTCGGATGACTCGCCCCGGCTCAGTTGTCCGCGACGACGCTGAGGTCGAACGCGGCGTCGGCTGGCTCGTCGTCCGGCGTCAGGTAGCCGAGCGCGATGGCGGTGTAGGCGCGGCCGCCCTCGACCGCGACGTCGAACTCGGCGGCCACGTCGCCGTCGTTCGACTCCGTATCGCCCCGAATCTGGAGCGTGTACTCGCCCGCGGGGACCTCGACGGTCGCGGCGTCGCCGAAGGCCGCGCCGTCGACGAGGGCGTCCCCGGAGCCAGCGACGGTCACGTCGACTGCGGGCGCGTCTGGCGAGGCGTGAAGCACCCGGACGCGGGCCATGTCGTCCGCGGGGGCCGAGCGGTCGTCTTCGAGGAGCGAGACGGCGAAGCCGTTGTCGGCCGCCGAGTCGAGTTCGCCGAGCGCCGCGGCGGTGTACGCGCCGGCCGCGAGGTCGAGCATCTCGTCGAAGACGACGGTGTCGGGCGCGTCGGTCGCGCGAATCGTCACTTGGTGCGAGCCGGCGGTCAGCGCGAGGTAGTCGCTGACCGCGCCGAACGGCACGTCCGAGAGCGCGACCGCCCCGTCGACGAGCACGTCGACGTTCGGCGCGTCAGGCGAGAGGTGCGCGGCGCGGAGCGACACGTCGCGCTGGACGAGTCCGCCGCCACCGGACCCGGCGTCGACGACCGCGACGGGCCGGAAGCCCGCGTCGGCCGGCTCGTCGTCGGGCGTCAGATAGCCCGCCGCGAACACCGTGTAGACGGTGCCGCCGGCGAGTTCCACGTCGAACTCCGCGACCGCGTCGCCGTCGTTCGACTCCGTGTCGCCCCGGACCTGAAGCGCGTAAGTATCGGCCGGCACCTCGACGCTCCCGGACTGGGTGAAGGAGACACCGTCGAAAAGCACCGTATCGCCGGCGGTCACGTCGACGGCGGGTGCGTCGGGCGAGGCGTGGACCACCCGGACGCGGGCCGTGTCGTCGGCCGGGAGCGACACGTCGTCTTCGAGGACGAGCGGTTCGAACGTCTCCTCGGAGAGTTCGCCGACCGCGGCGACGGTGTAGGTCGCCTCGGCGACGTCGAGGTCGCCCTCGAAGGCGACGGTCGACTCGTCGCCGGCGGCGGTCACTTTCACCGTTCGGGTCCCGACGGGCACCGAGAGGTAGTCGCTGACCGCGCCGAACGGCACGTCCGAGAGCGCGACCGCGTCGTCGACGTACACGTCGACGTTCGGCGCGTCCGGCGAGAGATGCGCCACGCGGAGCATCGCCATTTCCGGCTCCGGCGTCGGCGTCGAGGTCGGCGTCGGCGTCGGCGTGGGGGTCGCCGTCGTGGTCGTCTCGGTTTCGTCGTCGGCCGTGCCGCCGCCCATACATCCTGCGAGTCCGCCCGCGATGGCGACGCCACCGAATCCACGGAGCACGTCGCGGCGTTTCATGTTCGTCATAGCGACAGGAGATGAGAGCGGCGATTGGGACATCACCGTTTTCCCAAATCTGACCAGAATATCCCCATAAATAAGTACGTTCGACGGGAATACCACGAATAAAAGAATATTCCCAACGGTTTTCGGAGGTCGTGAGAGGCCGTGCCAAGAAAAACGACGGACGGGGAGAGATGCGGCGACTCAGCCGAAGTCCGGCAGGTCGTCGGGCGCTTCGTACTCGGACTCCCAGTCGATGTAGTCGTCTTTGAGCACGTCGCACACGTCCTGTCCGAGTTCGGTGAGGCCGGCGTTGATGGACGACACCTCGCCCCACGAGGTGAGTTCGGGGTGGAGTTCGCGCTCCTTCCAGTCCTCGGGGATGCCCGGCGCGTGGTAGCCGACGCGGTCCGCGAAGTCGTCCCAGAAGAAGTCGAAGTGGGAGAGGAGGTCGAGGTCGAGGACGATTTCCCACTGCGCCTCGGTGACGGGCGTCTCGGCGGCCCACGCCTCGAAGGCGTCGGCCCACGCGCCGGCTTCGAGGAACTCCTCCAACTCGGCGCGCTTGAAGTCGGCGTCGGCCGCCACCTGCGCGTCGTCGTACTGGTTCGGGTCGACGGTCGGGAGCGACGGCGGAGCCGGGACGGGAACGTCGAGCATGGTCGCCAGTCGGTCGCCGCGGGGGAAAAGAGTTCGGCGCTGTCGTCGGTGGGAGCGTCCGCCCTACTCCATGCGCTCGATGACGGATTCGAGCTGGTCGGCGCGGGCGGCGACCGCCTCGGCGCGGAGTTCCTCTTCCTCGTCGGTCTCGCAGACGAGGCGGGGCACGGGCGTCGGCTTCCCGTCGTCGTCGAGCGCGACGAACGTCAGGAACGACGTGGTCGTCTTCCGTCGCTCGTCGGTCTTCGGGTTCTCGGCGTGCACGTCGACTTTCACGTCCACGCTGGTCCGACCGACGTTGAACACGTACGCCTCCATGACGGCCACCTCACCGAGGTCGATGGGGCTGATGAAGTCGACGTGGTCCATCGACGCGGTGACGCACTGGCGGTTCGAAAAGCGCATCGCCGCGATGGCCCCGCAGATGTCCATCCAGTGGAGGACCGCGCCACCGAGGGCTCGCCCGAGGTTGTTGGTGTCGTTCGGCAGGAGGAGTTCGGTCATCTCGGTGCGCGACTCGTCGAGCGTCGCGGTGGGTTCGCTCATGCGAGCAGGGTCACGCCGAGGGGGCTTGAAATCGTGGGGCGCGGCGGCGACGGCCCCGGGTCACTCGTCGAAGTCGGCGTCGAACGCCTCGGGCGACTGGCCGGCGGCGTCGAGCACTTCGTCGGAGACGAGAATCGGGCAGTCCACGCGGATGGCGAGGGCGATGGCGTCGCTCGGGCGCGCGTCGAAGACGACCGACCGCGCCTCTCCGTCGTGGTAGCGCTCGGCGTCGACCTTGGCGAGGAACGTGCCGTTCGAGAGGTCGTCGATGCGGATGCTGTCGATTGCCCCCCCGAACTCCGTCACCATCTCGACCAGGAGGTCGTGGGTCAGCGGGCGCTCGAACTGCTCGCCGGAGAGACCGAGTTGGATGGCCTGAGCCTGGTCCGACGTGATGACGATGGGCAGGAACTCGTCGCGCGCTTCGAGGACGACCGCCGGGACGTTCGAGCCGTCTTCGCCGACGCCGACCCCGATACCGCGGACCACGGCACGGTGTTTCATGCTACGTTGTAGTTGGGGGGAGTACGAATAGTTACCCCAGCGCGAATGGCCGGCCCGGTCGCCGTCGGCCCCCGCGGGGCCTCACCGTCGGGCGAACTGGACGGCCGCGACGACGAGCAGGATGACGAGGCCGCCGGCGAAGAAGGCGAGCCCCGGCGGGACGACCTGCGCCGCCGCGGGCGCGGCCTCCGCGGCCATCGTCGAGACCGCCCCGGCGTCGGCGGACTCCGCGGCACCGCCACCGCCGCCGAGGACGCCGACCCCGCGCGTGGCGACCCACTGGACGAGCGCCGACAGCAGCGCCAACACGGCGACGCCCCCGAGCAGGCTCGTCAGCATGGACGCCAGCCCCGTCCGGGTTTCCTCCCCCGCGGCGACGACGACGAGCGGCCTGTCGGCGGGCGCGTACACCTTCATCTCGCGGCCCTTCTCGGAGTAGACGGTGTCGACCACCTCGACGAGGCCCGCGTCGTCGAGCTTTCGGAGGTGGTACTGGACGTTCTGGAGCGACGTGTCGACGCGTTCCGCGAGCTCCGCGGCGTTCGTCGGCTCCTCGTGGAGCGCGGCGAGCACGCGGCGGGCCGTCCCCGACGAGAGCGCCGACAGGAGGTCCGACGCCTCGTCGTCTTCGAGTCCGATGACCCGCGGGGAGGACTCGTCCGCGGCGGAGGTGTCGGGGGTGGAGGGCAACAAACCGGCCATGGCGTGGAGTACTCCGCCGGAGGATACAAACCTGTTGTCCCGCCAGCCGAAAATCGCCGGCGCTCAGACGCCCTCGCTGACCACGAGGACGCGCAGGTCGTTGACGTTCGTCCCCGTCGCGCCGGACTCGACGAGCGCGCCGGCCTCTCGGAGCACCGGGAGCGCGTTGTTTCTCGCCAGCGCGGCGTGGGCGTCGCCCGCGGCGACCGACGAGGCGTCAACGACCGCGCCCGCGACCTCGGTCCCGCCGTCTTTTCCGTCGCTGTCGATGCTGGCGAGGACGGTCCCGTCGGAGAGTTCCGCGGCGGCCGCGAGGCAGAATTCGAGGTTCGGCCCGCCGTCGCCGTCGCCGCGGACCGTCACGGTGCACTCGCCGCCCGAGAGGACCACAGCGGGCGCGGTGATCGGGTTTCCGGTCGCCAGCGACTCCTCCGCGACGGCGACGTGGGTCTTCGCGGCCTCGCGCGCCTCGCCGCGCACGCGAGAGGAGAGGATGAGCGACTCGTACCCGCGGTCGTCGGCCACCTCGCGGGCGGCGTCGAGCGCGGTGAACGTGTCCGCGAGGACGTGGTTCGTCACCCGGTCGAACACCGGGTCGCCGGGCTTCGGCGTCTCCGGCACGTCGCCCGCGGAGCCGCGGGCGAGGCGCGTGCGGACCGGTTTGGGCACGTCGAGGTCGAAGCGGTCCAGCACGTCGAGGGCGTCGTCGTAGGTCGTCTCGTCTGGCGCGGTCGGGCCGGAGGCGATGACGCCGAGGTCGTTTCCGACCACGTCCGAGAGGACGAGGCCGACGACCGTCGCGGGCGCGGCGAGTCGCGCGAGACCGCCGCCTTTCAGCGTCGAGACGTGCTTTCTGACCGCGTTGAGGTCGTGAATCTCCGCGCCGCTTTCGAGCAGTCTGTCGGTCGTCTCCTGCAACTCGGCGATCGAGATGCCCTCGGCGGGGGCCGGGAGGACCGCGCTCGCGCCGCCCGTGATGGCCGCGAGGACGAGCGTCCGGTCGTCGAGGTCCGAAAGGAGGGCCGCGAGTCGCCGCGTGCTCTCGACGCCGCGCGCGGAGGGGACCGGGTGGTCGCCGGGGAGTCGCTCGATGCGTCCGTCGGGGCTCGGCGTCGGGTCGGGCGTCACGACGACGCCGTCGTCGATGCGGTCGCCGAGGACGGCTTCGAGGGCGTCGGCGACGCCGTCGCCGGCTTTGCCCCCGCCGACGACGAGGATTCGGTCGTAGGCGCTCAGGTCGTAGGTCTCGTCCGCGACGGTCAGCGCGTCGCCGTCGAGCGACACCGACTCGCGGACGACGCGGTCGGGAAGGACGGCCTCGACGCCGGCGCGGAGGCAGTCGATGGCCGTCTCGTGGGCGGGCGTCGGGGTTCGCGCGTCGAACTCCTGCATAGTTCGTGGGAGATGCCGACACGGATAAAAACCGTGGGGCGGTAAACCCGGCGATGAACGATTCGTCGCCCGGCGAGGGCCACGTCCGCGTCGTCGGCACGGCCCACGTCTCGGCCGACAGCGTCAGAGAGGTCGAAGAGACCGTCAGAGAGGAGCGTCCCGACGTCGTCGCGGTCGAACTCGACGAGGGGCGCTACCGACAGCTGAAGGGCGGAACGCCCGACGACATCGAAGCGCGCGACCTGCTCCGCGGCAACACCGTCTTCCAGTTTATCGCCTACTGGATGCTGTCGTACGTCCAGTCGCGGATGGGAGACAAGTTCGACGTGAAGCCCGGCGCGGACATGCTCGCGGCGGTCGAGACCGCCGAGGAAGAGGGTCTCGACGTGGCGCTCGTCGACCGCGACATCCAGGTGACCATCCAGCGCTTCTGGCAGCGGATGGGCACGCTCGAAAAGATGCGCATGGCCGGCGACCTCCTGTTCGGGGTCGCCGACGCCCGCGGGGTCGGCGCGGTGTTCGGCATCGCCGTCGGCGTCGTCCTCGGGCCGCTCGTCGGCCTGTTCGGGGGCGCGGTCGGCGTCACCGACCTCCTGTTGACGCGCACGGCCACGGCCGCAGTCTTCGGTGGCGTGGCCGCGTATCTGCTCTACACCGTCGCCTCGTTCTCTCTCGACGGCGACGACGCGATTCTCGCCGGCCTCGGCGGCGGCGCGGCAATCGGTATCGTCGCCGGCTTCGGCCTCGGAGTCGGTACCGGCTTCGTCTCCGGACTCCTCGGGAGCCTCGGTATCGCCATCGTCGGCAGCCTCGTCATCGGCGTCCTCGCGGGCGTCGTCGTGGGCGTCACCGTCGGCGCGGTCCTGAACGCCTTCGGCCTGTTCGCGCCCGTCGAGGGCGACGCCGACGCCGACTACGAGGAGTTCGACATGGCCGAACTGACCGACGGCGACGTGGTCTCGGCGATGATGGAGGAGTTCCGCCGGTTCAGTCCCGGCGGCGCGGAGGCGCTCATCGACGAGCGCGACGCCTACATCGCCCACCAGCTCGTCGCGCTCCGGCAGTCCGGCCGCCACGTCGTCGCCGTCGTCGGCGCGGGCCACCGCGAGGGCATCGAGAACTACCTCGAACACCCCGAGACGCTCCCGCCGATGGAGTCGCTCGTCGGCGTCGCGGAAAAAGACGGCTTCCCGTGGGGCAAGCTGCTCGGGTTCGGCGTTACCGCCGTGTTCGTCGCCTTCTTCGTCCTCCTCGCGATGGCCGGCGTCGGCAACGAACGACTCCTGACCATCTTCGGCGCGTGGTTCCTCATCAACGGCGTGTTCGCCGCCGCGCTCGCCAAGGTCGCCGGCGCGCGGTGGACCTCCGCCCTCGTCGGTGGCCTCGTCGCGTGGATGACCTCCATCAACCCGCTTCTCGCGCCCGGCTGGTTCACCGGCTACGTCGAACTCCGCCACACGCCGGTCAACGTCGGTGACATCGGCACGCTGAACGAACTGCTCGACGACGAGGAGACGCCCATCGTCGAGCTCGTCGGCCAGATGTTCGACGTGCCGCTGTTCAAGCTCATCATGGTCGTCGCCATGACGAACATCGGGAGCATCGTCGCGAGCTTCCTCTTCGTCACCTACGTCATCCCCGTCATCGCCTCCGACCTCGGCGGCGTCGCGGGCGTGACGAACCTGATGTTCGAGGGCGCGCGCAACAGCGCCGACCTCATCTGGAGGTCCCTGACGTGAACGTCTCGTTTTCCTCGCGCGAGCTCCGCGACCTGCTCGTCGCGTGGGTCGCGCTCGGCCTCGCCTTCGCCATCTTCTTCGCCGGCGGCGGCAACCGCACCATCCAACTGCTGACGAACGGGTCGTTCGGTCTCGCGCTCGTCGTGAGCCTCCTGACGGCCGGCGTGGGCTTTCTCCTCCACGAGGTCGCCCACAAGGTCGTCGCCGTCAGGTTCAATCAGGTGGCCGAGTTCCGCGCCGACTACGGCATGCTCGCGGTCGCCATCATGAGCGCGCTCGTCGGGTTCATCTTCGCCGCGCCCGGCGCGGTCTATCACCGCGGCGTGCTCACGGAGCGCGAACACGGCCTCATCGCCCTCGCGGGACCGGTGACGAACCTGCTGCTCCTCGTCGCGTTCGCGCCGGTGCTCGTCGTCGGCGTCCTCGTCGGCTCCGACGTAATCCAGCTCGTCGGCTCGCGCGGGCTCATCATCAACGCCTTCCTCGCGGCGTTCAACATGCTCCCGCTCGGCTCGCTCGACGGTAAGACGGTCCAGTCGTGGAGCACGCCGGTGTTCGCCGGCGTCCTCGTCCTGTCGATTCTCCTCACCGTCGGCCTGTTCCTGTTCGTCGGGTTCTGACCCGACCGGCGGGCGTTTCGGACAACCCCAATCGCGCTATTTCTGGCTCGTCTCGTTCTCGAAGTCGCGAGCGACCGCTAGCGTCGGACGGGAGAACAGAGAGCACTCGAAGGACTCGGGGCGCAGTCGGTACTCGGGGCGCTACGAGGACGAATGCGGGGAGAAGGGGACCGCACGAGTGCGGCGGGGACCGGTCGTCGAGGTCGAGATTCGGGGACGCTTGCGGCCGTGGAGTGCAGTTCGAGACGCGGGGTTGGATTGGGCTGTGTCTGATGTGGGCAGAGGTTGGCTGAAGTTGGCAGGGGTGAGTTGGGGTGGGCAGAGGTTGGCTGAGGTCGGTGTTCGGGTCGGAGTCGGGCAGGTGGACTGGTTTGCGGGCGGTTCGCGGTCGGGCAGGGGCAGGCGCGCCGTGAGAGAGGCCTGCGTCGGCGGGGAACCGAGACGAATCCGGGTTGGTCGTCCGCGTCGAGGACCGCGGTTTACTGCTGGCCGTGGTCGCGCCCGAGGACGAGCGCGACGGCGTGGAGGGCGATGAGGCCGACGAAGAGGGGGAGTTCGCCGGTCGAGAGGCCGCCGCTGAGGACGGGCAGGTACGCGAGGGGCAGCGCGACTGCCGACCAGAAGGCGACGGTTTCGAGGGGGGCGTACGCGAGGCGACCGACGGTCGATGCGAAGTCGAGCGCGATCGAGTCGTTCGTGGAGGGGATTCCGGACATCGTCACTTCTGCATACGACAGGGACCATAATATAAGGGACCGAGCGTTACCGTGAATTCGGGTCCTTTTTCGACCGTTCAAGGCCGGGTTACGGGAGACATTCTCTTTTCGTAACGTTTTACAAACGTCTCAAATCGCCCGAGAATATTTATCCGCTCGTCTCGTGCTTTTTCGCAAATATTGCAATAGCTGTCTATTATTCAATAACAATAGCTCGGAAGCGGGCGGTTAGGAGGGTCGTAGCGGGGGGCGTCTCGGAGCGCGCACGCTCGGCAGGAAGTGGGTAACCGAAGGGGGCGACGCCGGCCCACCGTCTATCCGTCGTCGGTCGGGTCGCCGGCGAACGCTCATCTATGCGAGAACGTGTATGATTCGTACCCTGTGATTTTATATTTCGGCCTATCTCGTACACGAACATGACGAACGACGACTCCGACGGGATGACCTACGCCGACGCGGGCGTCGACATCGAAGCGAGCGAGGCCGCGACCGCCGCGCTCGTCGCACAGGTCGGCGGCGGGTCGGGCGACTACGCCGGCCTGCTCGACATCGGCGACCGCTACCTCGGACTCGCCACCGACGGCGTCGGCACCAAACTGCTCGTCGCCGAGGCGCTCGACGACTACTCGACGGTCGGCATCGACTGCATCGCCATGAACGCCAACGACCTCGTCGCGGCCGGCGTTCGGCCCGTCGCGTTCGTGGACTACCTCGCGGTCGACGCCCCCGACGAGACGTTCGCCGAGCAGGTCGGACAGGGCCTCGCCGCGGGCGCAGAGGAGGCCGACATCGAACTCGTCGGCGGCGAAACCGCCGTCATGCCCGAGGTCATCAACGGCCTCGACCTCGCCGGCACCTGCGCGGGACTGGCGAAGAAAGACGCCATCTTCCCCGGCGAGGCCGAGGAAGGCGACGCGCTCGTCGGCTTCCCGTCGTCCGGCATCCACTCGAACGGTCTCACGCTCGCCCGCAAGGCCGCGACGGCCGACGGCGACTACGACGACGACTGGGACGGCGACGACTACGACACCGTCGGCGAGGCGCTCCTCGAACCGACGCGGCTCTACACCTACCTGCTCGACGACCTGCGCGCGGCCGAGACCAACGCCGCGGCCCACGTCACCGGCGGCGGGTGGACCAACCTCGAACGCATGGGCGAGTTCCGCTACGTCGTCGACGACGCGTTCGACCCCCAGCCGGTGTTCGAGTTCGTCCAAGAACGCGGCGGCGTCTCCGACGAGGAGATGCACACGACGTTCAACATGGGCACCGGCTTCGTCGCGGCCGTCCCCGAGGAGAACGCCGAGGCGCTGGTCGAGGCGACCGACGGCCGCGTCATCGGGCGCGTCGAGGCGGGCGACGGCGTCTCGATTCGCGGCCTCGACCTCTGAGGCCGGACCGAGCGCCGAATCGAACTGTTCGATGAGAAGCACTATTTTATCGATGTTCGCCATAGTGGTGGTGTGACTTCACCGCCACCGACTCCGAGCGGCCTCCCGCTCGTGGGCCACACCGTCGGCTTCGCGGCCGACCCGTTCGGCTTCGTCGCCGACCTCCTCGCGGACCACGGCGTCGAGGACGCGGTCGGACTCGACGTGGTGGGGATGGACGAGCTGTACGTCCTCGCCCACCCCAACCATTTCGAGCGGGCGTTCGTGACCGACCGCGACTCAATCGTCAAGGGCGGCGAGTTCGAGGCCGCCTTCGGCGACGCCGTCATCGCGGCCGAGGGCGACGAGTGGCGGCGACAGCGCGACGAGCTAGACCCCTTCTTCCGCTGGGACCGGGTCGACGACTACGCGTCCGTGATGCGCCGACAGGTCGAGCGCCGCCTGCGGACGTGGCCCGACGCGGGAACGCTGTCGCTCGAATCCGAGATGAAGGCGGTCACCTTGGACATCATCTTCGCCACCATCCTCGGCCGGGAACTCGACCGCGACGGCGACGAGCGGATTCGGTCGGCCGCCGACGGTCTCAACGGCCGCTTCGCGCCCGCGTCGTGGGTGCTGCCGTCGTGGGTGCCGACGCCGAGTCGACGCCGGTTCGACCGCGCCGACCGCGTCCTCCGCGAGGAGGTCCGAGAACTGGTCGAGACCGCCGACGACGAGAGCCTCACTCGCCGCCTCGCCGACGCGCTCGGAACAGACGCAGACTACCCGACGACCG
Source organism: Haloferax sp. Atlit-48N (assembly GCF_003383015.2). Lineage (NCBI taxonomy): Archaea > Methanobacteriati > Methanobacteriota > Halobacteria > Halobacteriales > Haloferacaceae > Haloferax > Haloferax sp. Atlit-48N. Next base: position 1,443,480 of record NZ_CP137689.1, read on the forward strand.
TCGAGTCGCTGGAGAACCAGCTCGTGGGCATGATTTTCGCCGGCCACGAGACGACCGCGCTCGCGCTCACCTACGCGCTGTACCTGCTCGCGACCCACCCCGAGACCCGCGAGCGCGCCGCCGCCGAGGTCGACCGCGTCGTCGGCGACGGCCCCGTGACCGCCGAGGCGACCCGGGAGCTTCCGGTGCTCGAACGCGTCATCAAGGAGACGATTCGGCTCTATCCGCCGGTCCACACGCTCCCGCGAGAGACGGCGAAACCGTTTCCGACCGGTGACCGGGTCATCCCGGCGGGCACGGACATCCACCTCTCGATCATCCGCATCCACCGCGACGAGCGGTGGTACGACGACCCGCTCGCGTTCCGGCCCGAGCGATGGGACGACGACACCGACCGACCCGCCTACGCCTATCTCCCCTTCGGGGCCGGACCGCGGAGCTGTCTCGGGCGAGCGTTCGCGCTCACGGAGGCGAAAATCGTGCTCGCGACCGTCCTCCGCGACTTCGACCTCGACTGGGGCGGCGACGGAGCGTTAGCAATCACGCCCGAAATGACGACCCAGCCGAAGGGAGAAACGCCGCTCGTCGTCCGGCGGCGGTGAGTCCGCAGCGGCGGGCTGTCGGGGACCGACCGTCGGTTCGGGGCCGCCTCAGATGTGGGCCGCGATGTCGGCCTCGGTGATGATACCGACCGTCTCGCCGCTTTCGACGACGATGATGGCCGAGTTGTGGTCGAGGTAGACGCCGATTTCGTCCAGCGTCGTCTCGGGTTCGACGGTCGTGACGCCCTCGGACATGACCTCGTTGACGGGGCGGTCGGTGACGTCGTCCTCTTGGACGTGGCGGATGTCGGCGTTCGAGATGATGCCGAGCGGGCGGCCGTTCTCGATGACGGGCAACTGCGAGAAGCCGGCGTCGAGCATGATGTCGCGCGCCTCGCGGACGGAGTTGTCGGGGGCGACGCTCCGGACGGTCGTGTTCATGATGTCTTCCGCGCGCACGATGCGACCCTCGGCCTCGTCCAGCGCCTCGACGATGCGCCGGAGCGTCGAGAGGCGCGGGTCGACGTCGCCGCCTTCGATGCGGGCGATGAGCGGCTGTGAGACACCGGCCATGTCGGCGAGTTTGCTCTGCGTCAACTCCAAGGAGTTCCGCCGTTCCCTGAGGTCCTGCGGCGTGGGGAGTTCCATGCCGGAGTGATAACCCGTAGTTATGAAAAAGTGTTCCGGTCGCCCACCGGAGATGGGAGTCGCCGCGTTACTGCTCTTCGTCGGAGTCGAACTCGCGGATGTCGATGACGTCGAGAGGAACGTCGCGGAGCGCGCCGCCGACCTCGCTTTTGGCGATGCGGGAGGCGTGCTTCTCGCCGTCCGCGTTGAAAATCTTGATTTCGAGGAGCAGGCCGACGAGCGCGGTGTTGGCCGCGATGAACGCGGAGTCGAACGGTTCGCCACAGGCGGGACAGGGCGTCGCGCCGACTTCGACCTCGACGTACTCCTTGTCCTTCTGGTTGAGTCGCTTGCCGGCCTCGCTGACCGCGACGCCGATGGCGTCGTCGATGTCTTCTACGTCCCGGACCAACCAGGCCGCCTCCATCGCGACGAGATAGTTGCTCATACATACGTTACGCGCCGGTGGGGTTTCGTGTCTTGTGGTTCGAGTGTCGGGGCGCGTGGGATTCACACGCCCGACGCGCGCACCGACCGCGACGCGACCGAATCCGCGATGCGTCCGAATTCGCGACGCTCCCGCCGCCCGACCGGGGCGCGCACGACCCGCGCATGCCACGGTGATTATCGCTATAACTTATAGAAAAGCACTCCGCGGGTCACGCGCGACCCACGCCGAATAGTCGGTCTAGTTGGTCTAGAGACAAGTTCGCTTTAATCGACAGACAGCGTCGGGGTGTTCCGCGTCGGATTGAGAGAAGATTTATATACTGGCACCGCCCGAGCCTCGACTGAGGACACGGTGATGATTCCCCGCCTAACCAAGTACGTCCTGTTCGCCGCCTACCAGCTATCGGTCGCGATGGGCATCGCGCTGCTCCCCGTCGCGCTCGCCGCCCGTCGGATGGGCGTGACCCTGCCGATTCGCCGGCTCGTGGAGACGACCGGAACCGCCTACGAACGCGCCGCGGCTCGCTAACGCGACTCGGGCGACTCCCTCCTTCCGACGCCGCTCACCGCGAGCGACCGCCTCGCGCGGCCGCCGCCGACACGCGTCTGACGCTTTGGCACCGGCAACGGAGAGGTGAAGGGTTGCATTTATCAGCGCCGAAGTGCAATCGCTGACAATGCGTACCCCGACTCACGACGAGTTCTCCGGCCGTCTCGACTCGCTGAACGGCGACCGCTCGAACGTGTTCGGCCCCGAGCTCGGCGAGTTCTCGAACGCCGACCGCCGCGCCGACGAACTCGGTGACAAAGAGACGAAGACCGGAACGACCACCGTCGGTATCAAGACCGAAGAAGGCGTCGTCCTCGCGACCGACATGCGCGCGAGCATGGGCTACATGGTCTCCTCGAAGGACGTCCAGAAGGTCGAAGAGATTCACCCGACGGGCGCGCTGACCATCGCCGGCTCCGTCTCGGCCGCCCAGTCGCTCATCAGCTCCCTCCGCGCCGAGGTCCGCCTGTACGAGGCTCGCCGCGGCGAGGACATGAGCATGCAGGCGCTGTCGACGCTCGTCGGCAACTTCCTCCGCTCGGGCGGGTTCTACGTCGTCCAGCCAATCCTCGGCGGCGTCGACGAGACCGGCCCGCACATTTACAGCATCGACCCCGCCGGCTCCATCCTCGAAGAGGAGTACACCGTCACCGGCTCCGGCAGCCAGTACGCCCTCGGTGTGCTCGAACAGGAGTTCGAAGACGGCCTCAGCATCGAGGAGGCGAAGGGAGTCGCCACGAAGGCCATCCGCTCGGCGGTCGAGCGCGACCTCGCCTCGGGCAACGGCATCAACATCGCCGTCGTCACCGAGGACGGCGTCGACATCCAGCGCCACCAGAACTTCGAAGGCCTCGAATAAGTCGCCCGCAGTCGGCGGTTTCTCTCCATTTTCGCGATTCGTGACCGGCGGGACTGGCCGGAACTCCCGCGGTGGGAGCCCCGCGACGAAACCGCCGTAACGGAGCCCGCGACGAAATCCCCGCGGCCGAATCCCTCGCTCAGTCGCCGCCTGGAAGCGGCCGCAAGAGCCCGTACCACGCCCGGTAGACGACCACGCCGAGGACGCGCCCGAAGCCGAGGCTGTACGTGAACGACTCGGTGCGGGGAAGCAGTCGGCGCTCGACCGCGAGGCCGACGAGGCTGACGACCAGCCCGCGACGCCGATTCGACCGAACCTTCCAGCAATCGCGGTCGTACGCCCACACCTGTCCGACTCCCCACGCTCCGCCGACGGCCAGTCCGCCCGGCGACAGCGGCGTCGGCTCGTGGGACTCGTCGTCACTGGAGCGGAGCAGACGGCGCATCGACACCATCCAGAGCGCGGTGAGAACTGCGATACCGAGTTGAGCGACCGCTTTCGTCCGACGGGAGACCATACGCGGTCTTCGCGGGACGCAGTAATAGTTATTTCTCCGACAAGACGTGAGAGCGTCGGCGGCCGGCGAGCACGGCCGCGAGCGTCGTCGCGGACGCGGGCGCTCGCGCCGTCAGAACCAGTCCGAGAACGCGCCTTCGAGCAGCGATTCGGACTGCCGTTCGACGTACTCGCGTTGCATCTCGCGGAGCGCCGCCCCGAAGTCGCCGCCGCCGTCGAGGGCGTCGCGGACGCGGGCGCGCTTCCAGTCGGCCGGCGTGACGCCCGTCTCGACGCGCTTTCGCAGGGGTTCGAGATAGTAGTTGGCCTCCTCCTCGGAACAGCCCGCGAGCCGAAGCCCGTCGCGGGCGTGGACGAGCAGGTCCTCGTAGAGCTCCGCGCCGGTCACGTCGTCGCCGTCGACGTCTATCCACCGTAGGTCGCCGTGCGGCCCCTCGCGCATCGCGGTGTAGAAGTTCTCTTCGGCGGTCTCCCAGTCGAGGCCGATGACGGGATGGTCGAGTCGAGGGAGCCGTTCCATGAGCCCGGCGAAGGCCGCCTGGAACGCCACCGAGTCGCGGACGGTCGGCTGGCCCGCGATGGGTCGGAACTCGATGCGGGCGTTGGCCGACGACCGGGACGCGCCGTCGAACACCGGGCGGACCCACCGCCAGTAGGTGCCGTGTTTCCGGCGGAGCGTGGCGAAGTCGTCGTCGAAGCGGTCGCCGCGTTCGACCGACATGGGGACCATCGTGGAGTCCTCGACGACGCGGTCGACCGCGTCCTCGACGGTGTCGAGGTCGCCGGGGAAGGCGACCTTCTCGTGGTCGCCGGAGTTGAGCACCGACTCGAACACCGCGATGCGGTTTTCGTCCCACCCGTCGTCGAGAATTTCGTCGGCCGTCGCGTCCTCGTCGTAGAGGTCTGCGGGGAAGAACGGGGAGTTGACGCCGAGCGCGAGCAGCGGCCCGGCGACCCGCAGCGCGTAGTTGAAGTGGTACGGCAGGTCGTCGGCGTGCGGGACCTGATAGTGCGGCTGGATGGACGTGATGAGCGCCTCGGGCATCACGGTGTCCGCTTTCAGCGAGACGTGCGGCGCGTCGAGCGTGAACGACGCCGGGGCGGTCGGCCCGTTCGCCATCGCGTGGTAGCGCACGGAGTTGCTCATGTTCGTCGCGAGGCGGACGCCTCCGTCGGTGACGGAGTCGGTCAGGTACTCGCGGGCGCTCTCGCCGGCCGGCGGGATGCTCCACATCCCGTCGGAGACGAGGCGCATCCCCTCGGCGGCGGCGCAGTCGAGCGCGGCGTCGAGTCGGGCGCGGACCTCGGATTCCTGCGCGCGGAGGCCGTGGGGGTTCAGCGGTTGGGGGCTCGTGGTCATCTCGGCGTTGTGGAGTCCGAGTTCCTTCTCGAAGCCCATGAGGCCGAGCAGGCGGCGCGGGACCCGCATGAGCGCGTGCACGTCGTCTTCGCTCGCGGACCAGCGACCGTCGGAGACGGCGTAGAACTCGTACTCCAAGCCGACGATTGACTGGTGGTTATCGAAGGTCCCCTCGCGCAGTTCGCGCTTGAGCACCTCGGCGTCGGCTTTCGCTTGCGCTTCGAACTCGGCCGCGTCGACCGCGAGCACGTCTTCGACGCGCTCTGCGAGGTCGTCGCTCATACCCGGCGTTCTGGCGTCGAACGCCTTCAACTTCCCGGCACTCCGGACGTTCGACAGCGAATCACATCCCCGACGACTGTCGAGACGCTTTTGCCCCGCGCGGCGATACCCACGGACGATGCAGTTCGCCGAGTTCGCCGCCCGCGCCGCCGAGATAGAAGCCGAGCCAGCGGACCTCGCGGTCGTCTCGCTCCTCTCAGACCTCTTTTCCGACGCCGGCGACGACCTCCCGACGGTCGCCCGGTTCGTCCAAGGTCGCGTCTTCCCGGCGTGGGACTCGACCACGCTCGACATCGGCCCGCGGCTCTGCCACGAGGCCATCGCCCGCGCCGCCGGCCCGAACGTCTCGGCCGACGACGTGGAGGACCGCCTCGCCGACCGCGGCGAAATCGGCGCGGTCGCCGCGAGCTACGACTTCGGCGGCCAGCGCGGCCTCGCCGCCTTCGGCTCGGGCGAACAGGACGGCCTGACCGTCGCCGAAGTCGATTCGGAGCTCCGCGCCCTCGCGGCCGCCTCCGGCTCCGGCAGCGAGGAGACGAAGCTCAAGACGCTCTACGGCCTGTTCAACCGGACCGACCCCGACGAGGCGCGCTTCCTCGCGCGGCTCGTCCTCTCCGAGATGCGCATCGGCGTCGGCGAGGGGACCGTCCGCGACGCCGTCGCGGAGGCGTTCCTGGTCGCCCCCGCGGACGCCGCCGCCATCCGCGACGACGACGCCGACTCGGAGACCGAAGCCGCCGCCCGGGAGCGCCGAAACGAGGCCATCGCCGCCGTCGCCCGCGCCTTGCAGGTGTCGAACGACTACGGCATGGTCGCCGGACTCGCCCGCGACGAGGGCGAAGCCGGGCTCGACGGGGTTCGCCTCGAAGTGGGCCGCCCCGTGCAAGCGATGCTGGCACAGGCCGGCACCGCCGCCGACGCGCTCGACGAGTGGGGAACCGCCGCGGTCGAGACCAAGTTCGACGGCGCGCGCGTGCAGGTCCACCGCGACGCCGACGGCGAGGTGTCGCTGTTTTCGCGCAACATGGAGGACGTGACCGACGCGCTCCCCGAGGTGGTCGAGTTCGTCGCCGGCGCGGTCGACGACCCCGTCATCCTCGACGGCGAGGTCGTGGCGATGGACGACGGCGGCGAGCCCCTGCCGTTTCAGGAGATTCTCCGTCGCTTCCGCCGAAAACACGACGTGGGACGGATGCGCGAGGAGGTCCGGGTCGAACTCCGGGCGTTCGACTGCCTGCACGCCGCCGGCGACGACCTCCTGGCCGACCCGCTTGCCGCCCGCCACGACCGACTGACCGCGCTCCTCGGTGACGACTCACCGGCCGTCTCGGACCTGCTCCTCTCGGACGACCCCGACGAAATCGCCGCCTACGAGGCCGACGCCCTCGACGCCGGCCACGAGGGTATCATGCTGAAGAACCCCGACGCGCCGTACTCGCCGGGCGACCGCGGGAAGAACTGGCTGAAGCGCAAGCCCGACGTGGAGACGCTGGACCTCGTCGTCACCGGCGCGGAGTGGGGCGAGGGTCGCCGCGCGGAGTTCCTCGGGACGTTCCTGCTTTCGGCCCGCGTCGAAGCCGAGTCCGGGGACGACGCCTTCGAGACCATCGGCAAGGTCGCCACGGGCATCACCGACGAGGAGTTGGCCGAGTTGACCGACCTCCTCGAACCCGAAATCGAACGCGAGGCGGGCAAGGAGGTCGACATCCGCCCGTCGGTCGTCTTCGAAGTCGGCTACGAGGAGATTCAGGCCTCGCCGACGTACTCCTCGGGCTACGCGCTTCGGTTCCCGCGGTTCGTCACCGTCCGCGAGGACAAGACCGCCGAGACGGCCGACTCGCTGGACCGCGTGGAGCGACTGGCCGACTCGCAGTGAGCGACGCTCGCGGCGGGTCGCGCCCAAAGAGATATACTGTGCTAAAATCCACAGGTTCACACAAATGCCCTCCACGGACGTTAACGCCCTCCTGAAGCCGCTCGCGCTCTATACGGGGCTCCTCGGGCTGGTTACTGTCGGTGCGGTGTATCTCGCCACGCACTCGGGGCTGTACCTGCTGGCGTTGACGGGGGCCGGCGTGCTCCTCGTCGTGCTCGGCGGCGGCGCAGTCGGGCAGATGGGTCCGAGCAACGTCGAACACGCGGGCGAGAAGGGCGGGACGAACAGGGTCGTCTCGAACGCGGGGCTGTGGTCGCCCGTCGAGACGGACACGTCGCTCCGACTCGCCCTCCTGTGCTACGGGGCCGGCGTGTTCCTGTGGAGCCTCGTCGTGTTCGGCGTCCTGCGCGACACGCTCGTCTGAGCGGGACCCCGCGAATCCGCCACTGTCGCTCGCCACCCGTCACCCGCCACCGCCACCCGCCGCCCGTCCGCACCGGCCGACTCTCACCGAGAGCCGCGCTTTTTACCCCTCGGTCCGAGGTATCGCGTATGACCATCAAACACGACGGCCTCGACGTGTCGTGGCTCGGCTACGCGACCGTCAGAATCGAGTCGCCCGACGGCTTCGTCGTCTACTTCGACCCCGGCCGCTACGGCGTCCTCGACGACTACTACGCCCGCGACGGCGACCTGATTTTGGTCACGCACAACCACCACTACGACTCCGACGCCATCGAGCAGGTCGCAGACGCCGACGCGACCGTCGTCGCGTTCGAGGGGGTCGACGCGGCGACTATCGACCGCGACGTGGTGCCGGTCGAGGACCTCCCCTACGAGACGGTCCGCGTGGACGAGGAAGCCCACCTCACCGTCGGTGAGGTCGACGTGTGGTCGCTCCCGGCGTTCAACGACCCCGACGGCCCGCATCTCCGCGACGGCGACGTGGTTCACCCGCAGGGGTTCGGCTGCGGCTTCCACATCTCGATTGCCGACCGAACCGTCTTCTGGCCCGGCGACTCCGACGTGCTCGAAGGCCACAAACATCTCGAAGTGTCGCTGTTTCTCGCCAACATCGGCGGCTCGGTCGTGATGGACCGCCGCGAGGCCGCCGACCTCGCGGAGACGCTCGACCCGGACCTCGTGCTTCCGATTCACTACGACACGATTCCGCTTCTCGAAACCGACCCGGACGCCTTCGTCGTGGACGTGGCGAACCGCGGTATCCCGGTCGTCCTCGACGACCCCGACCAGGTCTGAGGCGGCGACGGCGGGACCGACAGCCGGGCAGACAGACAACCAGACGGACTGGCGAATGGACCGAACGATTTTGCCGCGTCGGGCCGTCGGTTCGCGTATGGACCTCGACTACGGCATGCTCGGCGGCCGGCGGCCCTACTACCGCTTCGGTGACGCCGACGCCGACCCGCTCGTGGTGCTTCCCGGCCTCTCCGACGCCTTCCAGCGCATCGACCCGAACCGCGGGACTGCGGCGGCGCTCGCCGGCCTGTTCCGCGAGTTCGACGACCGCGACGTGTGGGTGGTCGGCCGCCCGCGACACCTCCCGGTCGGCTCGACCACCCGCGACATGGCCGCGGGCTACGCCGGCGTCATCGACGAACAGGACCTCTGGCCGGCCGACGTTATCGGCGTCTCGATGGGCGGCCTCGTCGCCCAGTACCTCGCCGCCGACTACGGCGACTACGTGGACTCGCTGGCGGTCGTCGCCGCCGGGACGCGACTCGGCGGCCACGGCGAGAACGTCGTGACGCGCTGGCGCTCGCTGGCGGGCAAGAGCCGGTGGGCCGAGGTCGTCGCGGACGCGGAGCGGGAGTCCGCGACCGGCCTCGAAGCGACGGTCGCCCCGGCGCTCATCGAGGCGGCCGGCCGGGTCGTCGACTTCCGGCCCGCCGTCCCCGCCGACGCGGTCGTCTCCTGTACGGCCTGTCTCGAACACGACTCCCGAGAGATACTCGGTGACATCGACGCGTCGACGCTCGTCGCCGCCGGGAAGGCAGACCGACTGTTCCCCGAACCGCGGATTCGAGAACTCAAAGGCGGCGTCGCGGACGCGACGCTCGCGCTGTTCTCCGGGGCGGGTCACGACCTCGCGACGAGCGAGCCGCGAACACTGAACGGCGTGGTCAGACGCTATTTCGACGGATTCCGCGGCGACGGGCTGTATCCGTAAGCGCGAACCGCGAGCCGCGACGCCACCGAATCCGAACCCTCCGCGCGGCAACAGGCTCATACAGCGGGCGACCGTCGAACCGCCATGCGCGACGCCCTCCGGTCGAGCCCGCTTTTCAGTGTTCGTCGGCTCTTCATCTGTCTCGCCGCCACGCTCGTCGTCCTGACGACCGACGCGCTGTTTTTTCACATCAAACCCATCCAAACCACCGCGGGGTTCGCGACCGAGCTGGCGATTCACACCCTCGGCTTCTACGGCGGGTTCACTATCGTGGCGCTGTTCAATCTGACCGAAACGAGGTAGAAAAACGGCGACCGGGAGTGAGCGGGGTTAGATGATACCCATCTCGTCGAGGCGCGTCGGCAGGTACTCGTCGGTCACGAAGTCGAGACCGCGGGAGGCAAGCGCCTGCTGTTCTGCCTTCTTGCCGATGTCGAGTTGGAGCTCTATCTGCTCGGTCCAGTAGTCGCCCATGAACCGCGGGTCCTCCAGTTCGGACTGGAGCGCGTTGATGTCGGAGTCCGCGAGCGGGTCGGTCGGGAGGTCGTAGTCAACGATGTCCTGCGGCTGGATGCCGACGAACTTCGCGTCGGGCGTGGCGAGGTACTCCGAGAGGTGCGCGGATTTGATAGAGCCGTAGGCGACCGAGCCGAAGATGCGGTAGGACCACGGGTCGCCGTCGGTGAAGACCACGACCGGCAGGTCGAGTTCGTCGTGCAGGCGCTTCGTGATACGCCGGGTGGCGCGCGCCGGCTGGCCGCCGAGGTGGACGACGAGCGCGTTGTAGTCGTCGTCGAAGCCGTTCTCGACGAGGCGGTCGCGCATCCCGCCGGTCTCGACGCACATGACGAACTCGATGTCGTGTTCGAGGAACTCGATGGTGTCGGGGTTGTTCGGAATCTGGTAGCCGCCCTGTCCCACGTCCAACTGGCAGTGAATCTCGCGGTCGCCGCGGTTCGTCTGCTCGCGGATTTTGAGGGGACCCATGAGCTTCGCGCCGGACTCCTCCGGGCGCATGTGGAAGTCCTCGCGCTTGACATCGCTGACGATTTCCAAGTCCTCGATGAGCTTGTTTGACTCGTCTTGGTCGGAGAAGTGCGCCTCCTCGTTGTCCCACGACTCGGAGATGTAGTACAGCTCACGCAGGGTTGACGAGCGGTCCTCGTCGAGTTGGCGCGCGAGGAACTCGATGGTGTAGGCGGCCTTCAGGAGCTTTCGCGCGCCCCGAACGCTGTTCGCAGAGCGCTTCGAGGTCCGGTCGCCGTACACCCAGACGTTGGCGTCCTCGTCGTACTCGATGTTGCTTTTCGTCCGCGTCGGGAGCGTCATGTGCGGAATCTCCCCCGCGTCGAACTGGTCGTAGAACTCCGCCGCGAGGTCGATGAGACGCTCGCGGGCGCGTTCCTCGGATGTCTGCTGGTCGGATGCCATTATACGTTCACCGTGAGTTTCTCCGTCTCGACGCCGTCGACGTTGATGTCGAACGACGCGTCCTGTGCGACCGAGTACGTGAGCGTCGCCGTCTCACCGGACGACACCTCGGGGTTCCACTTGACGAACCACTCCCCGTCGAGGTCGACGACCGTCGCCTCGCCGTCGAGACCGCCCGGCTCGGCCGAGACGATATCGGTGATGTCCGGCGACTCGTTCGTGTTGGAGTGGTTCGTCACCGTGAGCGTCACCTCGCCGTCGTCGACGGCCCGCTCGACGGTCAGGTTGTTCATGATGCGGCCGAGCGCGCCGTCGATGTTGGGCTCGGGTCGCCCGGTGACCTCCGAGAGCTTCGTCGCCATCTGCGGGAGGATGCGGCCGAGCACGTCCTGTTTCTCGCGGCGCTTCTGGAGCGACCGCCGCTTCGACAGGTAGGATTTGAGGTCGCGGGCCGCCTCGCGGATGGCGAGTTCGACCTCGTCTTGAATCGCCGGCACGTCCGCGAGCGCGTCCTTCGACTCGCTCGTGAAGGGGACGTTCGTGGAGGCGACGTGGACCATCAGAACCGCGGGGCCGTTCGGCATGCCGCTGCCGCCCGGCTGGTCGAGGCCGTAGTTCCGCCAGCCGATGTCCTTGACGACGTGGGTGATGGTACACGCGCCCTGCTGGTAGACCAGCGGGACGCGGTTGGCGAAGCGGAGCAGGTCGATTTTCCCCTCGGACTTGAGTTCGCCGCCGTAGGCGATGCCGGCTTCGACGATAAAGGGGTCGCCGCCGTGGACCTCGGCGTCGCGGGTCGCCGCGGCGTAGAAGTCGGCGTCGAACTCCTTTTTCAGGCCGGCTTCGACGAGTTCCGCCGAGATGGGAGACAGACAGTCCGTCGGCGGCGCGAGGATGTCCGTCTCGCGCATCGCGTCGAGCAGGTCGCGGGCCACGTCGCGGTCGTCGGCGACCTCGCGGACCTTCGGCACCTCGTCGGAGACGGTTCGCATCCGCGACCAGATGGCGTCGGCGATGTTCTCCTGTGCAGTCTCGCCGTAGGTCTCGTCCTCGCGCTCTTTGGTTCGGTCGGCGGCCCACGAGACGAACTCGGCCACGTCGTCGCGGGTGGCGCGGTCGGCCGGGCCGGTCGTCTCGGCGAACTGCGTGGCGATGGAGCGCGCCATCGACAGCTTGCCGGCGTCGTCTTTCTGCGTGGTGGTCACGTCGTCGACGATGGCGTACGCGTCGCCCTCGCGGTCGTCGGTGAGGGCGGGCCACAGCGCCTCGACGACGTTCTCGCGGACCGTCTCACCGAACGAGGTGTCGGTGTCCTCACCGACCGTCTCGGCGGCGTTTTCGACGATAGTGACGAGTTCGCCGTGGGCGATGCGGTCCTTGCCGACGACGATATCGACCAGTTCGTCCGCGAACGCCGCGGTCGCCTCTTTGCCCTTGTTGGCGACGGCGTCCTCGACGACGGCGACGAGGTCGTCGGCCTCGGACGCGTCGGGCGTCCGCCACGTCATCTCGCGGCCGAAGTGCCGGTCGCGGAAGGCGTCGTGAACCTTGTCGGAGGTCTTCGCGCCGACGCGGGTGAACTCCTCTTGGAGGAAGCCGGACACGGAGTACGACTCGGTCGCCGAGAGCATCTTCAGGAGCGTCCCGAGTTCGACGCCGTGGGGGTGCGGGCGAATCTCCTTCGTCTGTTTCGGAAGCTGGTCGGTCGCCCGCTCGAACTTCATCGGCTCGTCGAGGCCGGGTTCCCGGAGTTCGATGCGGGCGTGGGGGTTGACGACCGCCGTGTGGAGGATGTAGTCGTGAAGCTGCTGGCGGGCGCGCATGTTGGCTTCCATCTCCAACTCGATGCGCGTGCCGTGGGGGCGGTCCCACGAGGTCGTCTTCTCGGTGCGAATCTCGGGTTCGTTCTGGTCCGTGTTGATGACGAGTTCGAAGTACTCGGCGTCCTCCGAGCCCTGCGTCCGGCTCGTCACCTTGGCGGGCTTGCCGCTCGTCAGCTGCGAGTAGAGGACCGCCGCGGAGATACCGATACCCTGCTGCCCGCGGGACTGTTCGCGCGCGTGGAAGCGAGAGCCGTAGAGGAGCTTCCCGAACACTTTGGGCACCTGCTCTTTCGTGATGCCCGGCCCGTTGTCCTCGATGACGAGGCGGTAGTAGTCGCCCGCCTCGGCGATTTCCACGTAGATGTCGGGCTGGATTCCCGCCTCCTCCGTGGCGTCGAGCGCGTTGTCCACCGCCTCCTTAACGGCGGTGACCAACCCGCGGGCTCCGCTGTCGAAGCCCAACATGTGCTTGTTCTTCTCGAAGAACTCGGCGATGGAGATCTCCCGCTGGCCCTTCGCCAGCTCCTCTGCGATCCCCGGCTCGTCACCGAGTGTCGACTGGAACGAGGTCATTTCCTGATGCGCATCTACCCAGTCCCGCGTTAAGTACTCACCGGCAGCGGAGTGAAAGTGAACTCGGGGCGTTGACGCGCTTCGAGGGGCGTTCGCGCCGGAACGCCGAATCATGATACACAGAGTCACCCACGAAACGCGGGTCGGTCGGTCGGTCGGCGTCTCCGATGTCGGAAACCGCTACGCGGGACTCCAGTAAGTAGTACGCGCCCGCGCGTGCGAGCCTTTAAGGGACGGGCTATCCTAGGCCTGTTCAGATGTCTCAGGATAACGAGTACGGGGCCGGACAGATTCAGGTCCTCGAAGGGCTTGAAGCCGTTCGAAAGCGTCCGGCGATGTACATCGGGTCCACCGATTCTCGCGGACTCCACCACCTCGTCTACGAAGTCGTCGACAACTCCATCGACGAGGCGCTCGCGGGCCACTGCGACGCCATCAAGGTCGCCCTCCACGAGGACGGCTCTGTCAGCGTCACCGACAACGGCCGCGGGATTCCGGTAGATACGCACGAACAGTACGACCGACCCGCGCTGGAGGTCATCATGACCGTCCTCCACGCCGGCGGGAAGTTCGACAACAAGTCCTACCAAGTCTCCGGCGGCCTCCACGGCGTCGGCGTCTCCGTCGTCAACGCGCTGTCGAGCGAACTCGAAGTCGAGGTCAAACGCGACGGCGCGGTGTGGACACACCGCTTCGAGGTCGGCGAGCCGCAGGTCGAGGAGTTCGAGCGCGTGCGCGACCTCGAACCCGGCGAAGACACCGGGACGACCATCCGCTTTTGGCCGGACGACGGTATCTTCGAGACGACCGAGTTCGACTTCAAGACGCTCGAAAACCGCCTGCGAGAGCTCGCGTTCCTCAACTCCGGGGTCGAGATTTCGCTCTCCGACGAGCGGACCGACGAGTCGAGCACGTTCCTCTTCGAGGGCGGCATCCGCGAGTTCGTCGAGTACCTCAACGAGACCAAGACGGCGCTCCACGACGACGTCATCTACTACGACGACGAGTCGGAGGGCATCGAGGTCGAAATCGCCATGCAGGCGACCGACGAGCTCCAGGGGTCGATTCACGCCTTCGCCAACAACATCAACACCCGCGAGGGCGGCACGCATCTGACCGGGTTCAAGACGGCGCTCACCCGCGTCGTCAACGACTACGCGAACAGCCACGACATGCTCGACGACCTCGACGGCGACAACCTCCGCGGCGAGGACGTTCGCGAGGGACTCACCGCCGTCATCTCCGTCAAGCACCCCGACCCGCAGTTCGAGGGCCAGACGAAGACCAAGCTCGGGAATTCCGAGGTCCGCGGCATCGTCGAGAGCGTCACCCACCAACAGCTCGGGACGTTCTTCGAGGAGAACCCGGACACGGCGACGGCCATCATCTCGAAGGCCGTCGAGGCCGCCCGCGCCCGCAAGGCCGCGAAGCAGGCCGAGGAGCTCACCCGCCGCAAGTCCGCGCTCGAATCTACCTCGCTGCCGGGGAAGCTCGCGGACTGTCAGAGCCGCGACCCCTCGGAGTCCGAACTGTTCATCGTGGAGGGCGACTCCGCGGGCGGGTCGGCCAAGCAGGGCCGCGACCGCAAGTTCCAGGCGATTTTGCCCCTCAAGGGGAAGATTCTGAACGTCGAGAAACACCGCCTCGACCGCATTCTCGAAAACGACGAGATACGGGCGCTCATCACCGCCATCGGCGGCGGCGTCGGCGACGAGTTCGACATCGAGAAGGCGCGCTACCAGCGGCTCATCCTGATGACCGACGCCGACGTCGACGGCGCGCACATCCGGACGCTGCTGCTTACGCTTCTGTACCGGCACATGCGCCCGCTCATCGAGGCCGGCTACGTGTACGCGGCCCAACCGCCGCTGTACCGCGTCCGCTACCGCGGCAACACCTACGACGCGATGGACGAGGCCGAGCGGGACCGCATCATCGAGGAGGAATGCAACGGCAACCCCACGCAGGTCCAGCGGTTCAAGGGACTCGGTGAGATGAACCCCGACCAGCTGTGGGACACGACGATGAACCCCGAAAACCGCGTCCTCAAGCGCATCACCGTCGAGGACGCCGCCGCCGCCGACCGGATGTTCAACATCCTGATGGGCGACGCCGTCGGGCCGCGAAAGCAGTTCATCAAGGACCACGCGAACGACGCCGAATGGGTAGACATCTAATATGAGTTCTGACGCACCAGATTCGTTCGAACCGGGCGCGGGTATCGCGGCCGAAGTCAAGAACGCGCGCATCGAAGACGAGATGGAGCAGTCGTACATCGACTACGCGATGTCGGTCATCGCGGGGCGGGCGCTGCCCGACGTGCGCGACGGCCTGAAGCCGGTCCACCGGCGCATCCTGTATGCGATGCATCAGGCCGGCGTGACCTCCAACTCGTCGCACCGCAAGTCCTCGTCCATCGTGGGCGAGACGATGGGTGACTACCACCCCCACGGCGACTCCGCCATCTACGACACCCTCGCGCGCATGGCGCAGGACTTCTCCATGCGCTACCCGCTCGTCGACGGCCAGGGTAACTTCGGCTCCGTCGACGGCGACCCGCCGGCCGCGATGCGCTACACGGAGGCGCGGATGTCCCCCATCGCCGAGGAACTCCTCGACGACATCGACAAGGACACCGTCGACTTCCAGTCGAACTACGACGACCGCAAGCAGGAGCCGACGGTGCTGCCGTCGTCGTTCCCGAACCTGCTCGTCAACGGGTCGTCCGGCATCGCGGTCGGGATGTCCACGAACATCCCGCCGCACAACCTCGGTGAGGTCGTCGACGCCACCGTCGAACTCATCGAGAACCCCGACGCGACCGTCGCGGACCTGATGGAACACATCAAGGGGCCGGACTTCCCGACCGGCGCGAACATCGTCGGCCGCAACGCGGTCCACAAGGCGTACAAGACGGGTCGCGGTCGCGTCCGCGTCCGCGCCGACTACGACGTGTTCGAAGAGGAGGGCCGCATCGTCATCAACGAACTCCCGTATCAGGAGAACAAGGCCCGCCTCATCGAGCGCATCGCCGACGACGTGAACGAGGGCAAAATCGAGGGCATCCGCGACATCCGCGACGAGTCCGACCGCGACGGCATCCGCGTCGTCATCGAACTCAAGCGCGGCGCGATGGCCGAGGTCGTCAAGAACCAGCTGCTCGACAACCACCTCGAATCCACGTTCGGCGTCATCAACCTCGCGCTCGTCGACGGACAGCCGCAGGTGCTGACGCTCAAGGAGACGCTCGAACACTACCTCGACCACCGACGCGACGTGGTTCGCCGGCGCTCCGAGTACGAACTCGCCGAGGCCGAAGACCGCGCGCACATCCTCGACGGCCGCCTGAAGGCCCTCGACAACATCGACGACGTGGTCGAGACCATCCGCAACTCCGAGAGCCGCGACGACGCGAAGGCCGCGCTCCGCGGCGAGGTCGAAGTCGAAGTCGACGGTGAACCGCTGCCGACGTTCGACTTCTCCGAGGAGCAGGCGAACCACATCGTCTCGATGCAGCTCGGGTCGCTCACCTCGATGGAGGCGGCCGAAATCGAAGCCGAGTACGAGGACGTGCAGGCGACCATCGAGCGCCTCGAAACCATCCTCGGCGACCAGTCGGAACTCGACGCCGTCATCGAGTCCGAACTGCTCGACATCAAAGACGAGTACGCCGACGACCGGCGGACCTCGTTCGTCGCCAACACCGGCGAGGTCACCCGCGCCGACCTCATCCCCGAGGAGGACGTGGTCGTCGTCGTCAGCGAGGACGACTACATCAAGCGGATGCCGGTCTCCCGGTTCCGCGCCCAGCACCGCGGCGGCAAGGGCATCATCGGGACGGACCTCAAGGAGGGCGACAACGTCTCGTCGGTGTTCGTCACGAACACCCACGACGACCTGCTCTGTTTCACCAACCACGGGCAGGTCTACCAACTCAAGGCCTACCAGGTCCCCGAGATGTCGCGGACCGCCCGCGGGAAGTCGGCGGTCAATCTGCTCGACTTCGACGACGGCGAGGAGATTACGGCCGTCGTCAACTGCGACGACCTCGAAGATATCGAGGGATATCTAACGATGGTGACCCGGAACGGCTACATCAAGCGGACCGGCACCGACCGCTTCCAGAACATCCTCTCGACGGGCATCATCGCCACCAAACTCGACGAGGGCGACGAACTCGTCGACGTGGAGGTCACCGACGGCGAAAGCGACCTCGTCATCGGCACCGAACGGGGAATGTCCATCCGCTTCGACGAGGACGAGGTGCGTGCGATGGGCCGCTCGGCCCGCGGCGTCCGCGGCATCAAACTCGAAGGCGACGACGTGGTCGCCGGCGTAGCAGCCATCGACGAGGACCACCACAGCTGGATTCTCACCGTCACCGAGAACGGCTACGGGAAGCGCACGGACCTCGACGCCTACCGCACGCAGTCCAGAAACGGCAAGGGTCTCATCGACATCAAGGCAAACGAGCGGAACGGCCCGGTCTGCGCCATCAACACCGTCGGCGAGGGCGACCACCTCGTCGTCATGTCCGACGAGGGGCAGATTCTCCGGACCCCCGTCGAGGATATCTCGACGGTCGGCCGCAACACGATGGGCGTCATCGTGATGGACCTCGACGAGGGCGACGCCGTGGCCTCCGTCGACGTGATTCCGGCCGCGATGACGACCGAGGCCGAGGAACTCGACGACGCGGACAGCGTGGAAGAGGACGCGGAAACCGACGCGAAAGCCGACGCGGACGACGAGTAACGGCTCCCCGCGAGACTTTTTTCGCGGACTCCCGCCGGAGAGCCGCGGCTCCGACCGTCGCTCCCCGAAGACATTTATCTCGGCCGGAGGTCCTACCGGTATGAGCGTGCGACCGCGGTCGAGAATCGTCGGCGTCTCGGCGCTCGCGTTCGTCGTCGTCCTCGGCGGCCTGACCGCGCTTCGGGCGTGGAACCTCGAACCGCCGACGGCCGTGCAGTCGCTCGTCGTCGACGCGGGCGCGGTACTGGTCGTCGCCGGCGTCGCGGCACACGTCGCCCGCGGCGAGAATATCGGCACGCGCGCCGGCGAGGGTATCGTGCTCGCCTTCGGCCCGTGTCTCGGCTTCGCGGCCAACCTGTTCGTCCCGGTTTCGACGATGGAGTCGCCGCTGTGGGTCGCGTACCCGCTCGTCGCCGGCGCGGCGCTCGCGCTCGCCGTCGGTGGGGTCGGCGCGGCCGTCGGCTACGTCGTCCGAGTCGTGCGAAAAAACGGGACCGCCATCGGTCGAACCTCGTAGTCGGCTACTTCTCCACGTCCGAGGGTTCTCTGGTCAGGTCGTAGGTGTAGTGTCGCGGCTTGCGGTCCCGGAGCCAGTCGCGGAGCGGTTCGACCCGCGGCCGGTAGGTGAGCGTCGACCCGAGGGCGGTCAGCGGGAGGAACTTCGCCGCCTCGATTTCGTCGTCGGGGTCGCTCGGCGACGGCGTCGGATCGTCGGCGACGGGCGTCGCGTGGTAGAACCGCTGGAGATAGATGCGGTGGTCCGGAGCGCGAATCTCGCTCGTGAAGGCGAGCGACTGGATTTCGACTTCGACGCCGGTCTCCTCTGCGGCCTCGCGGGCGGCGGTCTCGAAGAAGAACTCACCGGGTTCGGAGCCGCCTTTCGGCAGTCCCCAGCGGTCCTTCTCGTAGACCGCGAGCACGGAGTTCTCCCGGAGGACGACGACGCCGGCGGCGAGGTCGTGCGGCGCGGGGGCTTCTCTCGGCGTCGACATCAGAGGATGCGCTTGCCGAAGGCGCTTGCGGCGAGTTCGGTCGCGAGCGTCGCGGTCTCGTTGTGCTCGTCGAGGATGGGGTTGACCTCCACGAGTTCGAACGAGCGCATGGCTTCCGAGCGGGCGACGAGTTCCATCGCCGCGTGGGCCTCGCGGTAGGTCACGCCGCCGCGGACGGGCGTCCCGACGCCGGGGGCCTCGCGGGGGTCGAGCCAGTCGAGGTCGAGGCTGACGTGGACGCCGTCGGTGCCGTCGGTCGCCACGTCGAGGGCGTCGTTCGTCACCGCGGTGACGCCCCGCTCGTCGATATCCGACATCGTGTACACCGTCACGTCGCTGTCGCGAATCGCCTCGGCCTCCGCGTCGTCGACGGAGCGCAAGCCGACGATAGCGACGTTCTCCTCTTTGAGGCCGGCGGCGTTCGCCCACTCGACGCCCGCGAAGTCACCGATGCCGAGCGCGGCGGCCAGCGGCATGCCGTGGACGTTGCCGGACGGCGAGGTGCTCGGCGTGTTGAAGTCGCCGTGAGCGTCGAACCAGATGACGCCGATGTCGGCGTCGCGGGCGCTGCCGACCAGCGAGCCGATGGCGATGGAGTGGTCGCCGCCGAGCGCGAGCGGGGTCGTCCCCTCGGCGAGCGCGGTCGAGACGGCGTCGGCGAGGCTCCGCGTCACCTCTTCGACTTCCTTGACGTGCTTCGCGTTCGTCGCCCCGGCGTCGGCGTCCCGCGTCGCGTGGTGCGGCACCGCGAGGTCGCCGGCGTCAGTCGGCGAGACGCCCGCGGACTCCAGTTCCCCCGCGAGTCCAGCGTATCGAATCGCGGAGGGACCCATGTCCACCCCGCGTCGATTGGCACCGTAGTCCGTCGGTGCACCCAGAATTCTGACGTTCCGTTCCATAGATGACCCACTCGTTCGGGCCGTTTAGTGGCATCGGAAAAACACCCTTATTGATAATGCTATCTGTCGCCTCGGGGGAGGCCGTCGTCCGGCGGAACGCACGGGCTACTCGTCGAGATACGGTTCGCAGACGCGCCGGAGGCCCTCCTCGAAGGAGATTTTGGGTTCCCAGCCGGTCGCCTCGCGTATCTTCGTGCAGTCGGCTTTCGTGTCGTGGACGTACACGTCGAGGGGGTTTTCGATGTATTCGGGTTCGACGTCGGTGCCGAGCGCCTCGTTTATCATGTCGACCATCTCGTTGAACGAGTAGCTCTCGCCGGTGCCGAGGTTGTAGATGCCTTGTAGCCGGTGGTCGGCGGCGAGTTCGATGCCGCGAACGATGTCGTCGACGTGGGTGAAATCGCGGGTCTGGGTGCCGTCTCCGAACAGCTCCGGCGACTCGCCGGCCGCGATTTTGTCGGTGAACTGCGCGACCGTGTTGGCGAACTCGCCTTTATGTTCCTCCGCGCCGCCGAAGCCCTGATACACCGAGAAAAACCGGAGCCCGGCCGTCCGCATATCGTAGTGGTGGTGGAAGTACTCCGCGTAGCGCTCCCGGGCGAGTTTCGACGCTTCGTAGCCCGTGCGCGCCTCGACCGGCATCTCTTCCGGCGAGGGCTCGGTCCGCGAGCCGTAAATCGAGGAGGTTGAGGCGTAGACGACGGTGTCACAGCCGTCGTTTCGCGCCTGCTCGACCGTGTTCACGAAGCCTTCGACGTTGACGCGCGCGCCCTTCGTCGGGTTCTCCTCGTGCATCTTGTACGACGACAGCGCCGCCAGATGGAACACCACGTCCACGTCGTCGGTCGGGAGGTCGTCGTCGAGCACGCTCGCGTCGTGGAACTCCACGGCGTCGTCGAGATTCTCGGGCGTGCCGAGGTAGAGGTCGTCGACGGCGACGACCTCGTTTTCGTCGGCGAGATGGTTCGCGAGATTCGAACCGATGAAGCCGGCACCGCCGGTCACGAGGACTCGTTTCCCGTTCATGTGCTACCGGAGTCTCGTGAGCCGTATAGTGCTATCGACAGCATCGAGGCCGAATCGAGGTTCGGAATGAACATTCATGAGTGTGATACGGTTACAAAGTAGACGAACGGCAGATTCGAGGCGTCATCCATCGGATTTAAGGACGTATGTAGCGAACCATTCTCCATGTCATCAATCGAGCTCACGTCGAGTCAGAAAACTATCTTGACTGCACTCATCAACCTCTATCGGGACTCCGAAGACGCCGTAAAAGGTGAGGATATCGCGACCGAAGTCAACCGAAACCCCGGCACCATCCGAAACCAGATGCAGAGCCTGAAGGCGCTCCAGTTGGTCGAGGGCGTCCCCGGTCCGAAGGGCGGTTACAAGCCGACCGCGAACGCCTACGAGGCGCTCGACGTGGACAAGATGGACGAGCCCGCGTTCGTCCCCCTGTTCCACAACGACGAGGAAGTCGAAGGCGTCAACGTCGACGAAATCGACCTCTCCAGCGTCCACCACCCCGAGCTGTGCCGCGCCGAGATTCACGTGCAGGGCTCGGTCCGCGAGTTCCACGAGGGCGACAAGATTCGCGTCGGTCCGACGCCCCTCTCGAAGCTCGTCATCGACGGCACGCTCGACGGCAAGGACGACACGAGCAACATCCTCATCCTCCGCATCGACGACATGCAGGCACCCGTCGGCGAACCCCAGCACTAACCACGCTTTACTTTCCGTCTTTTTCCGGGCACTCTCCGCGCACTCCGACCGGCGGGACCGGCGTTCGGACGGCGAAGCGGTCCGTTCGGCTTGGTGATACGGTTCGCGCCACCGATTGACCCCGGCGAACGGCGACTCGACTCGTCAGTACTCGGGGAGTGCGACAGAGCCGGAGAAATCGAAACCGAGTCGACGAGCGTCGGGCGGCGGGTGCCGCGTCACCCGGCGGTCGGGCGCGTGTTCCGAGTTAGAGGTCGTTCCAGGCGGAGAGCGCGCGCTTCGGCGACGTGACGTCTGCAATCCAGTTCGCGGCGATGCCCTTCTTCAGCGTCCGCGCGAGCGGGCCGCCGAAGACGTTGACGGGGAACTCTCCGAAGACGGGGAACTTCACGCCGTGGGCGACGGCGTCGTGGCCGATGGAGATGACCGTCCCCTTGTCGGTGAACGTCCAGCGCTTGAGCGGCTTGCCGGCGATGGCGCGGGCGATGTTCTCGCCGGCCACGTCAGCGGCGTCCCAGGCGGCCTGCGCCGTCGGCGGCGCGACGTTGTCGGGGCCCTGCTCGACGAGGGCGCAGTCACCGACCGCGAAGACGCGGTCGTCGCTGGTCTGGAAGTCCTCCTCAGCGAAGAAGCGATGGGAGCGCTCGTCCTGTTCGAGCTCCACGTCGGACGCCTCGGGCTGGCCGGTGATGCCGCCGGTCCAGACGAGCACGTCGTAGTCGAGTTCCTCGGGCGCTTCGTCCTCGCCGCCGCCGATGAAGACGGTCTCCTCGTCGACCTTCGAGATGAAGTCGCCGGTGAGGATGTCGATGTCGAGGTCTTCGACGCGACGCCGGAGCGCGCCCTGCAGTTCGGGGTCGTTGCCGGGGAAGATTTCGTCCATCCCCTCGACGAGCTTGATGTCGATGGGCGCGCGGTTCGTGTCGCGGTACTCCGCGACCTCGGCGGCGGTCTGGATGCCGGAGAGACCCGCGCCGCCGATGACGACCTGCGCGGGGTCGTCGCGGGAGGCGTCGGCGGCCGCCTCCTTGATGTCCTGGTGAATCTCGCGGGCGTCGTCGAGACCTTTGAGCTGGTGGGCGAACTCTTCGAGACCCTCGATACCGAAGAAGGCGGTCGAAGAGCCGATGGCGACGAGCAGATAGTCGTAGTCGACGGTGTCGCCGCCTTCGAGCTCGACTGCGCGCTCGTCGACGTCCACGTCGGTCGCGCGACCCTTGACGAACTCCGTCGAGTCGTCTTTGATGTCGTCGACCGGGATGGTGATGCTGGACTCGACGCTCGGGTCGCGGATGCAGCGGTGGACCTCGTGGAGGACGAGGTGGTAGTCGTGTTCGGCGACCCACGTGAGTTGCGCGTCCGGACCGAGCTCTTCTTCGAGGGTTGTAACCGCGCCGGCCCCGGCGTACCCCGAGCCGAGAACGACGACCTGCGTGCTCATGTCGTCGGATGCGCAGTCATCCGATAAAGGGGCTTTGAAACCGTCTCCACAGCCGGGGTAATTTTGGCCGCTACGCCCCCAGAGCGTCGAAATACGGATTCGACGGTTGTCGGATTAGTCGAGACTGAGGCCCGCGTGCCAGCGGTCGACGCCCGCCTCACGCTTGACTTCGTCCATCTTCGCGAGGAGGTGGACCGCGAGGCTGGCGGTCTCGGCCGCGCGCGATTCGCCTTCGGTGCGGAACTCGCCGGTGACGCGGTTCGCGTACACCGAGCAGACGGCCCCCGCGCGGAGGCCGTAGACGTTGGCGATGGTCAGGAGCGCCGCGGCCTCCATCTCGATGTTCTTCACGTTCGCCTCGCGGAGTTCCTCGACCAGCGAGTCGGAGCCGGCGGCGCGGAAGCCCTCGAAGCCGGGGCGACCCTGCCCCGCGTAGAAGGAGTCGGCGCTCATCGTGAGGCCGACGTGGTAGTCGTAGCCGAGTCGTTCCGCGGCCGCGACGAGCGCCGAGACGACCTCGTGGTCGGCGACGGCGGGGTAGTCCTCTCGGACGTACTCCTTGGAGGTGCCCTCCTGTCGGACCGCGCCCGAGGTGATGACGAGGTCGCCCACGCCCATCTCGGGCTGAATCGCGCCGCAGGAGCCGACGCGGATGAAGGTGTCCGCGCCGACGCGGGCGAGTTCCTCCACGGCGATGGCAGCCGAGGGACTCCCGATGCCCGTCGAGGTAACCGAAATCGGCGTCCCGTCGTAGCTGCCCGTGGCGGTCCGGTACTCGCGGTGGGAGGCCTTCTCCTCGTGGTCGTCCCACAGCGCCGTCACCTTGTCCACGCGCTCGGGGTTCCCCGGGAGCAACACCGCGTCGGCGAGGTCCGCGGGACCGACTTCGAGGTGGTACTGGACCTCGTCGTTCGGGTCCTCACTGTCGTTCATGGCACTACTCGCGGGCCACCGATGGAAATTCTTGCGTTCTCCGAGGGGTCATCGCGGGCGTCGTCGCGTTTCCCGCCGTCTCGCCCGCGAGACCGCGCCACGCCCGGTCGTCGGCGGGGTCGCCGTCGCGGAACGGCGGCGGGAGGTCGGCTCTCTCGTCGGCCGCAAACAGGTAGCCGAGTCCCGCGCCGACGTACCAGTCGACCAGCGACGGGGCGAGGTCGGCGTCCACGACGAGGTCGCCGCCGGTGTACCACTCCAGCGCCGCGTCGTCGTCGGCGTCGACGCCGGTCCGCCGCCAGCGCACGCCAGAGCCGCCGTCGCGGAACGCCGACACCGAGAGCGTCACGTCCGCCATCTCGGGGTTGGAGACGCGTTCGAACGAGAGGTTCGCGGGCGCGACGCCGTCGGCCCCGCCCTCGTAGTACGACAGCGCGTGGTCGATTTCGGCCTCGTGGGTCGCCCGCTCGCCGGGCGAGACGTTCGAGAGGTCGACGTGGACCGCGACGGTTCGCTCGCGGAAGGGCGACTCCCGCTCGGCGGCGTCCGGTTCCGGCAGTCGCGTCGTCTCGACGCGCTCGGACAGCACGGGAAACGCGTCGGCGTCGTCGTGGGTCAGCCCGAGTAGGTGGCCGAACTCGTGTTTCAGAACCATCTGGGTCGTCTCGTCGTCGTAGCCGGCGGCGACGACCACCGTGACCGGCTCCGTCGGCGCGGTCGGGTCGTCGCCGTCCAAGAGGGGCGCACAGCCGACCGCGTCCGCGCCGGCGTCGTCGCCGCAGCCGTCGATTCGCTCGACGACCGAGACGGTCACGTCCGGGTCCGAACTGTTCGGTCTCACGACGAACGCCGGGTCGTAGGCGACCGCCGACGCGTTCGCCCGCCAGTAGTCGACCGCCGATTCGACGAGCGAGGCGTAGTCGCGACCGTCCGCGGGCGCGTCGACGCCGACGACGACGGGCGCGTGCCCCCACGGGTTGTCGGCGGTGTCGGCGGGGCGCGTCTCCGACGCCGACGACCCGGTTCCGCCGACGGCGGCCGAGACGGCTCCGTCGTCGCCGTCGCTCGCGTCGGCCGACGGGGCACCGAGAGCAGCGTCTACGACCGGCGGTGACGGCGATGAGGACGTACACCCCGAGAGTACCACGAGCAGGACGAGCGCGAGCGCGAGCGGGGCGATTCCGCGGTCGGCGGCGGGCGACACGTTACTCGTCGGCGTCGCGCTTCGCCGCGGCGGCTTCCAGCGTGTCCAGCGAGATGGTGTTCGGGAGGAGTTCGCCCAGCGTGTACTCGGCCACGTCGTCGCCGCCGAGGTCGCAGACGACCGGGAGGTCCTCGTCGCAGAACTCCGCGAGCGTCTGGCGGCACATCCCGCAGGGGGTGACGCCGTCGCGCGCCCCCGAGGTGACGACGAGGCGGTCGAACTCGGTGTGGCCGTTCTTCACGGCCTCCGCGACGGCGACTTCCTCGGCGTGGAGGCTGTTGGAGTAGTTCGCGTTCTCGATGTTACAGCCGACGTAGACCTCGCCGTCGGCGGTCCTGAGCGCCGCTCCGACGGTGTACTCAGAGTAGGGAACGTAGGCGTTGTCGAGCGCTTCGCGGGCGCGTTCGACGAGTGCTTCGGGCATTGGGCGCTCATTCGCGTGGGGTGGCTTAGTTCGTTCGGCTCCCCGAGACTGTCGCCTCGGCCGGCAGACGCTGGCGGCGGCTCCGCGGGGCACCGCCAATCGCGTCGTCCCGCAAGCGACTATACGGCGCGGCCCTAACGCGGCGTCGTGAACGACACATCCGGCGGACGACGAATCCTGCTCCTCGTCGGCGCGAGCGTCGTAGTCATCTCGGGCATCCTCGGCCTCTTCATCGGTGAGAACGGCGGCCAAGTCGCCGCCGAGATATCGCTGTTCGGCGTCCTCTCGCTGCCGACAAGTCCCCTCGCCTTCAGCCTCTACGGGATGGTGCTCTCGGCCGCTCTCCTCGGGGTGCTGTTCGGACTCGTCGAGTACGCCTCGCGCGTGGAGAACGCGCGGTAAGTCGGCGTCGCTCGCCGCGGACGCGGGGGCGTATCGACCGTGGAACCCCGACCGGAAGGCGGACCGTTTTTGCTCGTCGGGCCCCGACGGACCCGCATGGACGCGCCCTCGTCGACCTCGACCTCGGACGCCTCGGCCGGCGACGCCTCACCCGGCCCGCTCCCGGAAGAGACGGGCGGCAAGAACCGCAAGCGCGCCGCGCTGGCGACCGCGCCGTTCCTCGCGCTCGGACTGGCCGACGTGGTACTCATCCTCCTGCAAGGGCTCGAACCGCTCTGGGGCTTCGCCATCCTCCCGCCGATTCTGTTTTGTAGCGTGCTGACCTGGATCGTCTTCAGCACCGACTTCCTCGACGACCGGACCTGAGTCGGACCCGGCTCAGCGCCGGAGATTCGTCGAGTACTTCGTCGGCGTCTCCTCGTCGTAGCCGAAGTCCTCGGCGGTCAGTTCGGGTTCGGCGTCCCCGGCGCTCGCGGGCGCGGCGGCCTTGAACCGCTCGCGGAGGCGCTCGGGCATCGAAAACGCCTCGCGGTCGAGTCGGAGCGCGATGGCGTCGCCGTCGGCTTCCCTGACCCGGTCGAGTCGCTGCCGCGGCCCCTCGGGGAGGTCCTCGGCGTCGACCGCCTCGAAGCCGAACTGCGCGCAGTAGCCGTGGTCCGAGGTGAAGCCGTAGACGGTGTCGAAGTCTTCGGCGGCGGCGCGGTCGACCAGTCGCTCGACGACGTGCGCGCCGACGCCCTGTCCGCGCCACCGCTCCGAGACGCCGACGCAGGTGAGTTCGCAGAACGGCTCGTCGGTCTTGTGGACCCGGATGCGCCCGAAGCCCGCCTTCTCGCCGGACTCCTCGTCGAGCGCGATGACGTAATCGCGGGACCGGAAGGAGCCGTCGTCGAGTCCGAGTTCGTCCAGCGAGTCGAGCAACCAGACCTCGTCTCGGTTCTTCGCGTCTCGGACGTACATGTCTACCCCTAGCACACCGGCCGACAAAAACGCCTCGGGCCGGGCCGCCGATGGCCGTCGCGTCCGTCGAACCCAACGAAAGAACAGTAAAGATTCATGGTTCCGGTCGCGGTAGCTCGGTTCATGGACGTACCCGACACCGACACCGTGGTGCACGAACCGGACCCGGCGTTCGTCGAGGACGCCAACGTCACCCGCTTCATGCGGGAACACGACATCGAGGACTACGACGAGCTCATCGAGCGAACGACGACCGAGGTGCCGGGCGTCGGTGCCTCGGGCGTCGAGTGGTTCTGGGACGAGCTCGTCGACTACCTCGACGTCGAGTTCTACGAGGAGTACGACGCGGTCCGCGACGACTCGGAGGGGCCGCAGTTCTCCCGCTGGTACCCCGGCGGCGAGATAAACGTCGCCCACAACACCCTCGACCGCCACGCCGCGGTCGGTTCCGGGAACCGGAACCGCGTCGCCTGCATCTGGGAGGGCGAAGGCGGCGAGGTCGTCCAGCGGACCTACCACGACCTCTACCGCGAGGCCAACCGCGTCGCCAACGTCCTCGAATCGTACGGCGTCGAGACCGGCGACACCGTCGGGCTCTACATGCCGATGGTCCCCGAGGTCATCTCTATCCTCTACGGCTGTTTCAAGGTCGGCGCGGTAGCCGTCCCCATCTTCTCCGGCTTCGGCGTCGACGCCACCGCGACCCGCCTCGAAGACCCCGAGTGCTCGGTGCTTTTCACCGCCGACGGCTTCTACCGCCGCGGCTCCGAGGTCCGACTGAAACCGACCGCCGACGAGGCCATCGAGGAAGCGGGCTGCGTCGAGAACGTCGTCGTCTACCGGCGGTTCGGTGACGAGGGCGATGAGAGCGACGCCGACGTGCCGTGGACCGAGGGCCGCGACGAGTGGTGGGGCGACACCGTCGGCGCGGCCGACTCCGAGTACGAGACCAAACGCCTGCCGTCGGACGCCGAGTCGATGCTGCTGTACTCCTCGGGAACGACCGGCAAGCCGAAAGGCATCGTCCACACCCACGCGGGCGTCCAGATGCAGACCGCCAAGGAGATTCACTTCGGCTTCGACCAGAAGCCCGAAGACCGCTTCTTCTGGGTCTCCGACATCGGCTGGATGATGGGCCCGTGGACGCTCATCGGGAACCACACCTTCGCCGGCACCATCTTCATGTACGAGGGCGCGCCCGACTACCCGAACCCGGACCGCTTCTGGGAGATGATAGAGCGCCACCGCATCACCACCTTCGGCATCTCGCCGACGGCCATCCGAGCCCTGCGGAAGTACGGCGACGAGGAGGTCGAGAAACACGACCTGTCGAGCCTCCGCCTGCTCGGGTCGACCGGCGAGCCGTGGGACCCCGAGTCGTGGCAGTGGTTCTACGAACACGTCGGCGGCGGCGACGCCCCCATCATCAACATCTCCGGCGGCACCGAAATCTGCGGCTGTTTCCTCATGCCGATGCCGACCCAACCGCTCAAGCCCTGCTCGCTCGGCGGCCCCGGCCTCGGGATGGATATCGACATCGTGGACTCCTCGGGCGAGTCCATCGCCGACAGCCACGAGCGGGGCTTCCTCGTCGCCCGCGACTCCTGCCCGTCGATGACCAAGAGCCTCTGGGAGGGCGACGACCGCTACCTCGACACCTACTGGTCGTCGTGGGACGACCTCTGGGACCACGGCGACTGGGCGCAGAAAGACGAAGACGGCTTTTGGTTCCTCCACGGCCGCGCCGACGACGCGCTCAACGTGGCCGGCCGCAAGGTCGGCCCCGCCGAGGTCGAAGGCGCGCTCATCGAACACGACGCGGTGAACCAGGCCGCCGCGGTCGGCGTCCCCGACGATACCACCGGAACGGCCGTCGTCGCTTACGTCGTCCTGGAAGACGGTATCGACGAGAACGACGACCTCCGCGAGGAGCTTCGGGGCGTCGTCGGCGACGAGTTGGGCAAGCCGTTCCGCCCACGGGAAATCCTGTTCGTCGACGAGTTCCCGAAGACGCAGTCGGGCAAAATCATCCGCCGCGCCATCGCCTCCATCTACGCGGGCGAGGACCTCGGCGACATGAGCAGTATCGAGAATCCCGAGTCGCTCGAAAAGATAGAAAACGCGTCCTGAAGCGGTTTTTCCGCCTTCGTTCAGTCGGACAGCGCCGCGCCGACGCCGTCGTTCCACGCGTCGGCGGTGAAGTCGACCGCGTCGTTCCACGTGGCGACGACCGTCGTCACCGCGAGGTCGCCGGTCACGTTCACCATCGTCCGGATGCGGTCGAGGATTGGGTCGACGCCGGCGACGAGCCCCACGATTTCGAGCGGCAGGCCGAGTTGCGTCAAGACGAGCGTGAGCATGATGAGCCCCGACCCGGGCACGCCGGCGGTGCCGATGCTCGCCAGCACGGCCACCGCGACGACCGCGAACTGGTCGACCAGAGAGAGGTTCACGCCGACGATGTTCGCCGCGAAGATGGCCGCGACGCCCTGGTACATCGCCGTGCCGTCCATGTTGATGGTCGCGCCGAGCGGGAGCGTAAAGCCGTAGATGCGCTCTTCGATGCCGAGGTTCTCGTCCGCGTCGGACATCGTCACCGGGAGCGTCCCGGACGACGACCGGATACTCAGCGCGGTCACCATCGCGTCGCGCGCTCCGGAGAGGAACGCGACCGGCGACCGCCCCGCGACGCCGACGACGAACGTGCCGAGGTAGACGAGCCCGATGTGGACGACGGCCGCGAGGAGCATCGTTCCGATGAGGAGCGCGAACGGGAGAATTGCGTCCACGCCGGCGGTGCCGAAGACGTTGGCCATCAGCGCGAAGACGCCGAGAACGCCGAACTCCATCGCCCCCCAGACGACCTTGTACATCGCTTCCGCGCCGGCGTCAGCGAGGTCGAAGAACGTCTCGATGCCGCGTTTGACCTGCTCGTCGTCGGTCTCTTCCCACGCCAGCGTGAGGCCGAGGCCGAACACGACGACGAAGAAGATGGTCGGCAACACGCCACCGTCGGCCATCGCGCCCACGGGGTTCGTCGGGACGACGTTGAGGACGACTTCGACGGCGTCGGGGGCCTCGGCGCTCTGTGCCTCGGCACCGGCGAGCAGTTCTTCGAGCCCGCGGGAGCCGGGGGAGACGAGGTTGCTCACCCCGAGTCCGATGGCGACCGCAAACGCGGACGTGAGCGCGTACAGCCCCACGACCTGCGCGCCGACGCGACCGAGCGACGACGGCGAGAGCTGCCGGACGCCCATCAGGAGCGTGAACACCACGATGGGGACGATGAGCATCTCCAGCAGTCGGACGAACAGGTCACCGACCGGTTTCAAGGCCGTCGCGGGTTCGCCGACGACGAGGCCGACGAGCGACCCGAGGACGAACGCGACCCCGATTCGGTAGACGATGCCGACCGAACGATACTGGTTCCAGAGAGATACGATGCCAGACTGTGACATGTAACGTGTTTGCACTAACGATACAGCCGGACTATAAATATAGCGGTGAAAATCCCGAATTTAACACCGAGGTAGAATTCAATCTCAAATCCGAATTAATAGTTGGAGCGTTCGGTGACATCTCTCCACCCTACGCGTCGTGGTCACCACACGTCGTCGGGCGCGAGCGCGACCGACTCGGGAACCCCGTTACCGACTGCGAGGGCCGCTTCGACCGCCTCGTCGTCCACGGGAATCCGAACCGTGCCGCCGGCCAAAAGCGGCGCGAGCACGCCGGCGACGACGGTTCCGGGGTGAGAAAGCGACGACCGGACCGCGACCGTGTCGCCCGCTTCGAGGTCGAAGTCAGCGACGACCTCGCGGGCCGCGTCGAGCAGGTCGCCGTGGGTGAACTCGCGGTCGTCAGCGACGAGCGCCGGGTCGGCGGGCGAGACTACTTCCGGGTGGACCGCGGGGTTCTCGCTCCAGACCTCCTGTTCCCAGTGGGTCGTCGCGGGCGAACTCGGCGGGCCGCCGAACACGGCGAGTTTCTGCCCCGGCGGCAGGTCCTCGAATGCTTCCTCGCTGTCGACGGGAACGACGGTCGCCCGCGCCTCCACTGCGGGGTCGAACGCCGTCACCGCGCCGAGTTGGGCCGCCCCGAGGAACGTCAACAGCGGTTCGGGGAGCGGCGCCGGGTCGACCGCGACGCGAGCGCCCTTGCGGACGCCGAGGTAGCGGAGGACGTTCCCGGCCTTGTACGAGGTCGTGATGAGGTCGTGGTACGTGTAGGTCCGGCCGGGGCCGTCGACCCGGAGCGCGAGTCGGTCGCTCCGCCGGTCGCGGGCCATGAGGTCACCGATAACGTCCATGGCCGGTCGTAGGGAGTCGGCGCGAAAAAAGCCCCCGAGGCGTGCTCGCGGTTCGAGAACGCGTGGGGAGTCCGGGCGAGCAGCGCCGAGACGACGCCGGCGCGACGACTCAGGGCGCGCCCGCGATGACGAACGTGCTCTCCTCGGGGCCGTTTCGGAGTTCGCGCGTGTCCTCAGGCGAGACGCGCACGGCGTCGCCGGGTTCGAGGTCGAGTTCCTTGTCCTCGACGACGAGCGTGGCCCCGCCGGAGACGAGGTAGTACACTTCCTCGTGGCCCTGTTCGGCGTGGTCGTGGGGTTTGCCGGACCAGTCGGGGTCGGCCTCCAACACGCTGAAGCCGAGTTCGACGCAGTCGAGTTCGTCTCGCAGGAAGTGGAGCCCGCCGCCGACCGCGTCTACGTCCTCGTAGTTCGCTTTCGTGTAGGACATCGGCCGAACTGACGGCCGCCACACACGAGAGCGTGGCGGTGTCGGAAATCGCTCACAGCGAGTTCTTCAGCTTCTGGAAGAGGCCCTCTTTGACCTCCTCGCCGCCGGCCTCGGCGAACTCTTTGAGCGCCTCGCGCTGCTCGCTGTTGAGGTCCTCGGGCGTGACGACGTGGACCTCGACGTGCAGGTCGCCGTGGCCCCGGCCGTCGAGGTGGGGCATCCCCGCGCCGGAGACGGTGAACGTCGACCCGCTTTGGGTGCCCGCGGGCACCTTCAGTTCCTCCTCGCCGTCGAGGGTCGGCACCTCGACGGTCGCGCCGAAGACGGCCTGCGGGAAGGAGATGGGATGGGTGTACCGGAGGTCGTCGCCGTCGCGCTCGAACTCCTCGTGGTCGCGGACGTTGACCTCGACGAACAGGTCGCCGTTGGGACCGCCGTTCTCGCCGGGTTCGCCCTCGCCGCGGTAGCGGAGGCGCTGGCCGTCGCGGAAGCCGGCGGGGATGGTGATGGTCACGTCGCGAGTGCGACGGACGCGCCCGCTCCCGCGGCACTCCGAACAGTCCTCGCTGTACGTCTCGCCCTCGCCGCCGCAGGCGCGACAGGTCGTCGTCTGCTGGACGCGGCCGAAGGGGGTCTGCTGGACCGTCGTCTGCTGGCCCGAGCCGTTACACTCCGAACAGGTGTTCACGTCGGCGTCCTCGGGATGACCCTCGCCGTCGCACTCGGGACAGACCTCGCGGCGGCGAATCGTCACGTCGCGCTCGACGCCGTGGTAGGCGTCTTCGAGGTCGATTGAGATGCGCTGGGCCACGTCGCGGCCCTGCTGGGGACGGTTGCGCTGTTGGCCGCCCGCGCCGCCGTTGAACAGGTTGTTGAAGATGTCCTCGAAGCCGCCGCCACCGCCGCCCATGCCGCCGAACGGGTTGCCGCCGCCGAAGGGATTGCCCTGTCCGCGGCCGCCGCCACCGCCGCCGCGTTTCTGGGACTGCTGGAAGCGCTCGTGGCCGACTTGGTCGTACATCTGCCGCTTCTCGTCGTCCGTGAGCACCTCCTTGGCCTTCTGGACCTTCTTGAACTTCTCCTCGGCGTCGTCCTCGTCGGAAACGTCGGGGTGGTACTTCGCGGCCTTCTTGCGGTACGCGTTCTTGATTTCGTCTTTCGAGGCGTCCCGCGAGACCCCGAGTACGTCGTAGAAGTCCTCGCTCATCAGTTGCTCTCTTGTAGCCGGTGAAGGTATTTGAAAAGTCCGTCTCTCGTATCGCGGCGAGCGCGAACGGGGTCAAACCGGGGGTTTCGCCCGGATTCGACCGCCGGCGTCGGGTCCCTCGGCGACCCGACCGTCCACCTGTGGTTAGTTGTCCTCGTCGTCCTCGTCGAAGTCCGCGTCGGCGTCGACGAAGTCCTCGGGGTCCGCACCGCCGGGGCCGCCCGCCGCGCCCGCACCAGCGCCAGCGCCGCCGGGACCGCCGGCCTGCGCCTGCGCCTGCTGTTGGTACATGCGCTTGCCGATTTCCTGCAGTTCCTTCGAGAGCTCCTCGGTCACGTCTTCGAGTTCGTCCGTGGAGGCGTCGTCGTCTTCGAGCACCGCTTCCACGTCCTCGACGGCGGCCTCGATGTCGGCGCGGAGTTCGTCGTCGACGTTCTCCTCGTTCTCTTCGAGGAGCGTCTCCGCGCGCTGGACCGCGCCCTCGGCCTCGTTGCGGGCCTCGACGGCGCGGCGGCGCTCTTTGTCCTCTTCGGCGTGCTGTTCGGCCTCCTGTTGCATGCGGTCGATTTCGTCGTCGGAGAGCCCCGCGCCGCCCTCGATGGTGATGGACTCGGCGTTGCCGGAGCCTTTGTCCTCGGCGGAGACGTTGACGATGCCGTTCTCGTCGATGTTGAAGCCGACTTCGATCTGCGGCGTGCCCGCGGGGGCCGGCGGGATGCCGGAGAGCGTGAACTCGCCGAGGAGTTCGTTGTCCTCGGCCATCTCGCGTTCGCCCTGGAAGACGCGGACCTGCACCGTGGTCTGGTTGTCGGCCGCGGTGGTGAATATCTTCGACTCCTCGGTCGGAATCGTCGTGTTCTTCTCGATGAGGCGCTCGAACAGGCCGCCTTTGACCTCGATACCGAGCGACAGCGGCGTCACGTCGAGGAGGACGATGTCGTCGACCTCGCCGCCGAGGACGCCGCCCTGGATGGCCGCGCCGAGCGCGACGGCCTCGTCGGGGTTGACGGACTTCTTCGGCTCGGAGCCGAGCAGTTCTTCGACCTTGTCGCGGACCTGCGGCATCCGGGTGGAGCCGCCGACGAGGATGACGTCGTCGATGTCGCCTTTGTCGTAGCCGGCGTCTTCGAGCGCCTGCTCGGTCGGCTCGACCGTGCGGTCGATGAGGTCAGCGGTGAGCGACTCGAACTTCGCGCGGGTCAGGTCGTATTCGAGGTGGACCGGTCCGGAGTCCGTCGCCGTGATAAAGGGGAGGTTGATGGTCGTCTCCTTGCGCGAGGAGAGTTCGATTTTGGCTTCCTCGGCCGCGTCCTTGAGACGCTGGAGCGCCTGTCGGTCCTCGCGGAGGTCGATGCCGTGGTCGTTTTCGAACTCGGTGGCGAGCCACTCGATGATGGCTTCGTCCCAGTCGTCGCCGCCGAGGTCGTTGTCCCCGTTGGTGGCGACCACTTCGTAGACGCCGCCGCCGAGGTCGAGGACGGACACGTCGAAGGTGCCGCCGCCGAGGTCGTAGACGAGCACGGTCTGGTTCGACTCGTCGTCGAGGCCGTAGGCCATCGACGCGGCGGTCGGCTCGTTGACGATGCGCTCGACGTCGAGACCCGCGATTTCGCCGGCGTCCTTCGTCGCCTGCCGCTGTTTGTCGTTGAAGTACGCGGGGACGGTGATGACGGCCTTCTGGAGTTCGTCGCCGAGGTAGTCCTCGGCGTCGCGCTTGATTTTCTGGAGAATCATCGCCGAAATCTGCTCCGGCGTGTACTCCTCGCCCTCGATATCGACGGTGTAGCCGTCCTCACCCATGTGGCGCTTGATGGACCGAATCGTGCGCTCCGGGTTCTGGATGGCCTGGTTCTTCGCCGGCTTGCCGACCAACCGCTCACCGTCGTCGGTGAACGCGACGACGGAGGGGGTGGTTCGGTCGCCTTCTGCGTTCACGATAATCTCCGGGTCGCCGCCCTCCATCACCGCGAACGCGCTGTTCGTGGTGCCGAGGTCGATACCCAGAATCTTGTTGCTCGCCATCTTGCCCGCAAATACCGTCTTTTGCCGGTTAAAGGTTACTAGATACTGCGACACACGGCGTGCACCGAGGTCGACGCCGTCTTGCGATTTTCTATTCTCGCGTCGAAAAGAGGTCGGTCGATTTATGTAGAACCGCCGACCGCGTCGCGGCGACGCTCCGAGCGTGGTCGCCCGGCGGCGACCCGGCACCCGACCGACCGTGCGACCTCGTTGCTCGTCAGTCCGTCGGCTGCGGGCGTTCGGTTCCGTCGGCCGAGTCGGCCGCGTCAGCGCCGTTCGCCCGGAGCGACGACGCGTCGGCCCCGTCAAGGGCGTCGAGCACCGTGGAAAGCGTCCGTTCGCGGCCCTCGCTGGCGAAGAACTCGTGACCGCCGTCGTACGGGACGAGGTTCGACGCCGGCGTCCGGTCGCCGATTGCGCGAACGTCCACGACCCGGTCCGAAAGCGAGGCGAACACCACGTCGTCGGGGCGGAACGGCGGCAGCGACGCCTGCGCGCCGCGAATCATGCGGAGAAAGGCGGGCGAGGCGTTAGCCGGGACGTCGGCCAGTTCGGCGGCGAGTTTCAGTTCGCCGAGGTCCTCGCGGGAGATGCCGGACGGGACGATAGGTTTGGTCGTCGGCAGCCGACTGACGAGGGGAAACAGGAGGGCGGCGAGCCCCGAGACGGCCGTTCCCCACCACGGGCTCAGAAAGACGTTCCGAACCGCGAGGTCGAGGTGGGCGGCGACGAGGCCGCCGGTGCTGTGGCTGAGCACGAGGTCGATGTCGCGGTCGACCGCGTACGCCCGCACCGGACTCACGTACTGGCGCTCGAACTCCCAGCCGTTCGTCGGCAGTTCGACGGCGTGGACGTGGTAGCCCTCGTAGGTGAGGCGGTCGAGGAGCCACTCGACGCTCCGGTGACCCGGCTCGTTGCCCCACCCGAGGACGAAAAGCAGGTCGTCGTCGCCGGGGTCGCCGTGTTGGGTGACGCGCACGGTCGGCCGCCGCCGACGGGAACGAAGTCGCATGGCGTAGTGATAGCGAGGTGAGAACAAAAGTCCTCGCCGGGTCGGGGAGGCGAGACCGCTCCCGGCGACGGCGAGCGCCCGGTCGACGGCGCGCTATTCGCCCTTACTGACCGTGATTTGCGCGGCGCGGATGACCTTGTCGGCCATCTCGTAGCCGGGCTGGAACACGTCGGCGACGGTGTCCGCCGGCTGGTCGCTGTCGACGCGCATCATCACTTCGTGGCGGTTCGGGTCCACGTCGGTCCCCGGTTCGGGGTCGATGATTTCGACGTTCTCGTCTTCGAGGATGCGGTCGAACTCCTTGAGCGTCGATTCGAGGCCGCCGCGGATGTCGGCGTCCTCGTCCTGGTCGAGCGCGCGAACGAGGTTGTCGCGGACGGTGACGACGCGCTCGACGAAGTCCTCGGTGGCGCGGTCTTTGATTTGGGACTGCCGCTTCTTCGCGCGCTTCTTGTAGTTCTGGAAGTCGGCCTGCGTCCGCTTGAGACGCGACTGGAGTTCCTCGGCCGTCGCTTCCGCCTCGTCGCGCTCGGCTTCGAGGTCGTCGACGCGGGCTTCGAGCGCCGCGACCTCGGCCGCGAGGTCGTCGTCGTACTCGGCGACGCGGTCAGCGACGGTCGGCCCGTCGCCCGTCGCGCCGGATTCCTCGGCCGCCGACTCGGCGCTCGACGCCTCGCCGTCGGCGTCCGTCGCCGCGTCTTCGGCCGTCTGCGCCGCTGCGTCGGATGCCGCGTCAGTCTCGGCGTCTGCGTTCGCGTCCGTGACCGACTCGGCAGGGTCGTCGCTCATGGGCGGGAGAAGTGTCCGACGCGGCTTAAACGTGTAGACTGCGGGTCGGCCGAAACGCTTCTCAGGGCGGAACCGTCGCGCGGGCCGAGACTCCCCGCGACCGACGGCCAGCGCCGCTCACTCAGCCTACTGGTACATCCCGAGCGGTCGCGCCTGCGTGCTCTCCTCGTCGGACTGCTGCATCCGCCGGGCCAACTGCTCTTTGGCCTGCCGTATCTCGGTGGCGCTGTTCACGAGGTCGTCCACGGGCACCTCGATACCGACGAGCGGTTCGATGCCGTGTTTGATGACGACGCGGGCCGCCTCGGGGTCGGGGAACTGCGGGTCCGACTCGACGACCAACGCGAGCGCCGGCCGGCCGACCGAGACGGCGTTGCTCAGGAGCGCGCCCGTCGGCCCCGAGACGAGGCCGGTCTCCGTCGGACTGTCGATATCGGCGGCTTCGAGCCGCGACGCCGCGCCGTCGGTGCCGACGCCGTAGAGCGCGGGCACGTCCTCGGACTTCTCTCGGGCGATGCCCGAGAGGAACACGGGGAGCACGTCGAGTTCCTCGAACCACGGGCCGAGGCAGGTGGCGAGTTCGGTCGCCGCCTCGGGCCGGATGGGGATGTCGCTCTGGAGGACGAGCAGGTCCCGCTCCGCGTCGGCGTAGAGCCTGACCGGCGGGTGCAACGCCGGGTCGTCCTCCATGTAGACCGCGACCTTCGGGACGCCCTCGCAGAACACGTCGGCGTAGTGGGTCATGTCGAACTCCGAGACCAGGTGGTCGGCCGCGATTTTGCCGACCAATCCCACGCCCGGCAGCCCTTCGACCAGCGTCGGCGACTCCAGTTCGTCGGTGAGTTCCTCCGCGAGGACGCGAATGCGTGCCATACGTGAACATGGTCGCCGGGGCGAGGTAAATCCGACGGGCGACTGTGCGGTCATCGCCTGCCGGCCTCGCCCCGGCGCGACTGCTTCGGCGGTGGCGTCTCCCGGCGACGACGCCTGCGACCCCGCCGGTGACTCCGAAACCGACAAGCGCGCCCGCGCGGAATCGAGTGTCATGAACCCGCTCCAGCGGTACGCGCCGCTCGTGGACGACGAGGAGGCCTTTTTCGCGGCCTGCGAGCGGCCGCTTCCCTCCGTCGTCCGCGTCAACACCATCAAGACGACGGTGGCGCGCGCCCGCGAGGCGCTCGACGACGAGGGCGTCGCCTACGAACCGACCGACTGGCACCCCGGCATCCTCAAGCTCGAAGACAGCAGTCCGGGGACGAACTGGCCGTACTTCCACGGCTGGCTCCACGGCCAAGAGGAGGTGTCGGCGCTCCCGGCTATCGCCCTCGACCCGCAGCCGGGCGAGCGCGTCTGGGACACCTGCGCCGCGCCGGGGTCGAAGACGACCCAGATAGCCGCCATGATGGACGACGAGGGCGTCCTCGTCGGCAACGACAACAACCTCGGTCGGCTGTCGGCGCTCCGCCACAACGCCGAGCGCCTCGGCGTGACGAACCTCGTCGTGTCGAATCAGGACGCCCGCAACTTCTCGATGAAGCCCTACGGGGAGCGAACCCCCGAGAGGGACGCGTCGTTCGAGCAGTTCGACCGCGTCCTCGTCGACGCGCCGTGTTCCTGCGAGGGCACCTGCCGGAAGAACCCCGACGTGCTCGACGAGTGGACGATGAACCACGTCAAGAGCGTCGCCGGCATCCAGAAGGGCATCCTCCGACGGGCCGTGCAGGTGACGAAAGCCGGCGGCACCGTCGTCTACTCCACCTGTACTTTCGCGCCCGAGGAGAACGAGGCCGTCCTCGACTTCGTCCTCGACCGCGAGGACTGCGAGGTGGTCGAATGGGACGTGCCCGGCGGCTTCGAGACCGCGCCCGGCATCACCGAGTGGGAGGGCGACGAGTACGACCCGTCGGTGACCAAGGCTCGCCGCGTCTACCCGCACCACAACGACACGGGCGGCTTCTTCACCGCCAAACTGGAGGTGACCGCATGAGCGACGACACCGCCCCCGACGAGAACTGGGGCCAGCAGTTCGACCGCCTGCCGCCGACGGCCGACGACCGCGTCGTCGAGGGGCGGCCCTCCCGCGAGGAGGTCGTCGACTGGTGGGACGAGCGGTTCGGCGTCGACCCCGCGGTCTTCGACGGCTACACGTTCTGGGAGAAGGGCGCGGGCAAGATTTGGGCGTTCCACGGCGAGGTCGTCGACCCCATCGAAGTCGAGGGACTCGGGATGCGCATCCTGCGGACCCGCCAGCGCCACTGGAAGCCCTCGACCAACGCGGTCCAGCGCTTCTGCGGCGACGCGACGAAGAACGTCATCGAACTGAGTCCGAGCGAGGCGCAGGCGTTCGTCGACGGCCACGACCAACAGCTCGACCGGTGGGAGGGCGACTGGGGCTACCTCACCGCCGCCCACGAAATCGCCGGCGAACTCGAACCCCTCGGCGTCGGTCTCTACCTCCACGGGGAACTCCGCTCGACCGTCCCCAAGGGTCGGCAGGAAGACCTCGTCAAACCGGAATAGCCGGCAGCGACCGGGTCGCGGTGCTGCGCCCCGCTACTTCTCTCTGACCGCCCCGCCGGTCAGTCCCTCCCACTCGACCCGGTAGCCGAGCCGCGAGAGGACCGCGCTCGCGTCGTCGAGGCCGCGGTCGTCGAGGGCGGACTCGGCCGCCGACAGCGACATTCCAGCCTCGATTTCCCCGGCGACCGCGTCGAGGACGGCGGGCCGAACTAGCGTCCGCCCGACGAGTTCGTGTTCCGGGAAGGCCACGTCGTCGAGCGCGTCGACCGAGACGCCGCGGGCGACCGCGAGGGCAGACAGCGTCACCACGTCGTCGTCGGGCGCGAGTTCGGCGGGGAGCGACGACGCCGCGTCGGCGACGAGGTCGGACTCGTAGTCGCGCAGCACGTCAACCACGTCTTTCACGCGCACGGAGCCGGCGTACGGGACGGCGCGGTGGTCGCGGGCGGCGATGTCCTCGCCGACGCCGAGCGACTCGTCCACGGCGACGACGAGTTCCACGTCCTCCACGTCGGCGAGTTGGCCCAGTTTCTTTTCGACGTACTCGGGCGTCCAAAAGCCCATAATCTCGAAGAAGACGCGGAAGTCGGCGTGCGCGTAGTCGAACGCGAAGTCCGGAATCATCACGCTCGTCCCCGTTTCGAGGGGTTCCGGCTCCCGGACGAGCGACCAGTCGAGGTCGAGGCCGCGGAAGCGGGCGGCGAAGTCGGCCTCCACGCCGCTGTCGAAGCCGGGTTCGGCCATCGGCTCGACGCCCGGAACCGACACGTCGTCGCTCGTGAGCGTCATCTCGCGCTCGGTCCCGCGGTCGTCGATAGTCGCCGCGAGTCGCCAGTCGCCGGCGGTGGCGACCGACCGGAGCAGGCGGGCGAAGGCGGTCCCGTACCGCCGGGTTCGCTGAAAGAGCGCGTCGGGGCCGGTGACGACGACCTCGCGGCCGGCGTCGGTCTTCCGAATCTCGTACATCAGCCGGAGGCGCTTGACCGCCGAGACGACGGCCTTCGGGTCGGAGCTTCGGACCCGGACCTCGGTCGCGTCGAACAGGGCGGTCTGGGCGAGCGAGAGGTTGTACTGCGCGAGCAGTTCGTCGGGCGTCCACCGCGGGTCGAACTCGGAGAGCACCTGTTCGACCTCGCGGTCGGCCGTGAGCGACTCGTCGACCGCCGCCGGCGACGACCCGAGCGAGGACGCCGCGCGGTCGAGCGCCGCGGCCCGTTCCTCCTCGGTCGCCACGCCGCCGACGCTCATCGCGGCCTCGAACGCGGCGCGTCGGGCGCGGACCGGCGGCAGGGGAGCCGCCGTCTCGAACACCGCCTCGCGGTCGAGCAGCGACGCGAACCCGCGGGCGAGTTTGAAGTCGTCGGCCTCGGCTTCGAGGTCGGCGAGGGCGTCGTCGAGGGCGGCCCGCGCGTCGCCGACGTGTCGCCGGAAGACGCCGATGGCCTTCGCGGCCAGCGGGCGGTCGCCCCGGTCAGCGAACTGCGGGTGGTAGCCGCCGCCCGCCCGCGACACCCGAAGCAGGTCCTTCGTCAGCACGCTCGCAACGAGGGGGTCGCGGGACAAAAGCGACTCGGGCGGCGGGGAGACGCGCGCGCGCGACGGTGAGTGAGACGCGACCGACGACGCGGACGGCAAGGTTCATTGCGTCCGCGGCGGACGCCACCGTATGGAGCGACGACGCCTCCTCGGACTGGTCGCGGTCGGCCTGTCGTCGGGTTGTCTGGGGTCGCTACCGGGCGCGACGGGGCCGCGAAACCCACCGGCGGCGCCGGCGGGCAACCCCCGGGACACGCCCGAGGTCTCCCCGGTCCGCATCGAAGATATCGACTACGAGGCGACCGACGACGGCCGTCTCCGGGTCTTCGGGTCGGTTCTCAACGACGGCGGGGCCGAGCGACTCACCACGGTCGAAGTCCGGGTCAGCGTCGGCGGCGAACGCACGACGCAGTCGCGGGAACTCACCGTGCCGGCCGGCGGGACCGCCGACTTCGAAATCGAGTTCGACGTCGAATACGACGCCTTCTCCGACGACGGCGACCTGAACGTCTCGCTGGTCTGAGAGGGGTTTCCGCGTCACCGACGCCGGGCCGCCACCCGTTCTTCCGCCGTCTCGACGCTCACGAGTTCGTAGAGCGTCGCGGTCGAGCCGTCGGTCTTCGGCCGGAGGATACGGCCGAGTCGCTGGGTGAACTCGCGTTCCGACCCCGACCCCGAAAGCAGGATGCCGACGTTGGCGTCGGGCACGTCCACGCCCTCGTCGAGCACGTTGGCCGCGACGACGGTGTCGTAGGTCCCGTCGCGGAAGCGGTCGAGGATTTCGCGGCGCTCTTTCGTCCCGGTCTCGTTGGTTATCGGCGGGACGAGGAAGCGCCGCGAGATGCGGTAGACGAGGTCGGTCGAGGCGGTGAAGACGATGACGCGGTCCTCGCGGTGTCGCGCGAGCAGTCGCGCCAGTTTGTCCACTTTCGCCTCGGAGTTCATCATCACGTCGCGGGCGCGCTGCTTGGCGAGCAGTGCCTCCCGCGCCCGCGGGTCGTTGCCCGACCGCATCACGAGCTTCTGGTAGTCGCTTCCCGACTGCATCGACAGCCCCGAGGTGCGCAGGTAGTTCACGAACGTCTCCTGTGCCTCGTCGTACGTCTCGCGCTCGTCGGCCGTCAGTTCGACCTCGATGCGACGGACCTCGTAATCAGCGAGGTGGTCGCCCGCCAAATCGTCCACGTCGAGGCGGTACACCCGCGGGCCGACGAGTTCCTCGACGCGCTCGTGCGCGCCGTCCGGTCGCTCGAACGTCGCCGTCAGGCCGAGGCGGGCGGGCGCGGCGAGGAACCGCGGGATGTCCCGGTATCCCTCGCCGCCGAGGTGGTGCACCTCGTCGAAGACGACGAGGCCGAAGTCGCCCCCCACGTCGTCGGCGCGGAGGTACGCCGAGTCGTACGTCGAGACCGTGATGGCCTCCTGCGTCTGTTCGCCGCCGCCGAAGCGCCCGACCGGCACGTCGAACTCGGTTTCGAGTTCGCGTATCCACTGGTCCTGTAAATCGATGGTCGGCACGACGACGAGCGTCGGCACGGAGCGGGCGACCATCGCCGCGACCGCCAGCACAGTCTTGCCCGCGCCGGTCGGGAGTTCCACGACGCCCGCTGCGTCTGCATCGAGCCACGCGTCGAGGGCGGCGCGCTGGTAGTCGCGGAGGTCGTAAGTCGTCGAAAGCGAGAGCGGGGAGTCGAGGGCGGCCGCGACCCGGTCGTCGGAGTCGACGCCGGCCGCGTCGAGCGCGTCCCGAACCGCGGCGTACCGAATCGCAGGGGCGCGATAGCCGCCGCTTCGGGGGTCGGCTTCGACGCTCGGTACGTCGGCGAGGGCGGCCCGAACGTCGGAGTCGTCGCCCGCAGCGCTGTCGCCGTCAGTGCCGATGTGGACGGTTCCGTCCTCGAATTGGAGGGTCGTCACTACCGGCGCGTTGGCGGGGCGCGGTGATAAATCGACGGTCCCGCGGTGGACACGCGGGCCGAGTCGGGCGGGAGTGTCGCGGGGTTCCGCCCCGCCGCCCGCCGCCCGCGGGCCGAAGGTTCAAATCCGATGACGGGGCTACGGACGTGTATGAGCGACGACCTCGACGACGCGGTCGCACAGTTCCTCAGCGACTACAACAGCGCGATGAAGGAGTACGAGAAGGGCTACGTCGACGCCGACGCGACGCTGTCGGTCATCGACGCGCACATCGACGAATTGCGAGCGGCGCGGGAGTAGTTCAGTACCACAGCGAATCATCGCTACACCCGGTCCCTTTGAGTTTAATCTCCGCGTCCGTGGAGATGACGATGTACATGCTGGGTGTTGGTGAGTCGTACCCGGAACAGTCGGGCAGGTACGTGAACTCTCGGTCGCCGATATTGTGGCTCAGGGCTTCGATGCGGACGATGTACGGCCGAGCGGGAGCAACCGCCGGAAAGTTCAGTCTCGGAACGTCCCCGTCCTCGGGTTGCGCCTCGATGTCGATATACTCCATCCACGCGAGTCCTTCGCTCCACTCGTCGGCACCGCGGCGAACGAGTTGCACGGTCACGGAGTGCGGTTGGTCGTGGAAGTTCATCACCGAGAGCGACAGCTTCGGCCTGTGTTCCTGATACACCGCGTTTCCGACGAGGCCGATGCCACCGAGTCCGGCAACTGCGCCAGCGACCATCTGTCGTCTAGACATCATAAACTGGGCTACCGAACCGGGGGGCGAAAAACTTACTCCCCGATGAGCCCGCGAATCCGCTCGACGTATACCGCGAACTCGCTTTCGGTCCGCTCGCGCGGGCGGTCGATATCGACCGAGACGATTTCGCGGACGCGACCGGGGTTGGCGGCCATGACGACCACGCGGTCTGCGAGCGTGACCGCCTCCTCCACGTCGTGGGTGACAAAGAGCACCGTCTTGTCCGTCTCCGCCCAGATGTCGAGCAGTTCGCCGTGGAGCATGTCGCGGGTCTGCGCGTCGACCGCGCCGAACGGCTCGTCCATGAGGAGCAGTTCGGGGTCGACCGCGAGCGCGCGGGCGATGCCGACGCGCTGTTTCATCCCGCCGGACAGCTCTTTGGGATAGGCGTCGGCGAAGCCGTCGAGGCCGACGAGTTCGAGCATCTCCGTCACGCGCTCCGAGCGCGCCGGCTCCTCGACGCCCTGTTCTTCGAGCCCGAAGGCGACGTTCTCGCTGACGGTCCGCCACGGGAACAGCCCGTACTCTTGGAACACCATCCCGCGGTCGGTTCCGGGGCCGGTGACGGGCGAGCCGTCGAGGGTGACCGCGCCCGAGGTGGCGTCTTCGAGACCGGCGATGATGCGGAACAGCGTCGTCTTGCCGCACCCCGAGGGACCGACGATACAGACGAACTCGCCGTCCTCGACGGCGAACTCCACGTCCGACAGCGCCTCGACCGTCCGCCGGTCGGACGCGTAGGTCTTGCCGAGCGAGTCGACGCTGACCGTCGCGGCCTCGTCGGAGTCGGCCGCGGTTGCGCTCGTGTCCCCGGCCGCACCCGCATCCGCGTTCGCGTCGTCGCTCATGCTCTCCACTCCAGCACCCGCCGTTCGACCCGGCGGAACAGGCCGTCGCTCACGAGGAAGACGATGCTGATAACGAGCATGTAGGCGACCGACACGTCCATCGCGAGGTTCTGCGCCGTGTTGAGAATCTCGTAGCCGACGCCGACGCCGACGATGAGTTCGGCCGCGACGACGATCATCCAGCACTGGCCGATGCTCGTCCGGATGCCGGTCATGATGGAGGGGCTGGCCGCCGGGATGACGACCTTCCGAATCATCGTCCAGTCGTCGTCGACGCCGAGGGTCGCCGCGACCTCCTTGAGGTCCTCGGAGACGCCCTCGACGCCGCCGTAGGCGCTGTAAAAGTTAATCCAGAAGGAGCCGATGGCCACGATGAACGTCGCGCCTTGGTGGTTGACGCCGAGCCAGATGACTGCGAACCCAATCCACGCCAGCGGCGGAATCGGCCGGAGCAGGCGCGTGACCGGCGTGAAGACGCTGTCGACGCGGGTGTTCCAGCCCATGGCGATGCCCGCGAAGACGCCGAGCGAGGTCCCGATGAGCAGGCCCGGCACGTAGTGGTAGAGACTCTGGACTAATTTGACGAGGAGCCGCGTCGCCGGGAGTTCCGCGCCGGTGAAGGGAATCGAAAGCGACGCCGGCGCGGTGAGTTCGACGACGAACGCCGCGAGCACCTCGACGGGCGAGGGGAGGAGGTACGTCGGCTGGAACAGCGCGGCGACGTGCCAGACGGCGAGAAAGCCCGCGAAGCCGGCGACCGCGAGCCCCGTCCGTTCCGAGGAGAACCCCGCGAGCCGGTCGAGCAGTCGCTCGTCCGCCTCGGTCTCCGAGAGGGC
The DNA here is from genome assembly GCF_003383015.2 of Haloferax sp. Atlit-48N. Classification (NCBI taxonomy): domain Archaea; kingdom Methanobacteriati; phylum Methanobacteriota; class Halobacteria; order Halobacteriales; family Haloferacaceae; genus Haloferax; species Haloferax sp. Atlit-48N. The sequence continues at coordinate 1,488,475 of NZ_CP137689.1, forward strand.
GACGCCGCTGCCGACTTCGTCGTTGCTCATAGCGAGTCGTAGATACCGTAGTCGAACATCTCGTCGACGGTCAACTGCGCCTCCGTCTTCCCGAGCGTCTGGGCGTAGTCGGCGAAGATTTCAGCGCCGCCTTCGATGTCGTGGGGGTCTGTGATGAAGTCCGAGGCGGGCGAATCGAGCGCCGCGCGGGCGGTCTCGACCGGGAGCGCGCTCTCCCCGATGACCGTGCTCGCGTGCTGGGCGGCCGTGTCGGGGTCGTCGTCGACGAAGTTCGTCGCCTGCCGGTGGAGTTCGACGAACTCCGTGGCGAGGTCGCGGTTGTCCTGCCGGAGGCGGTCGTGCATGAGCGTGACCGCCGCGGGCTGGCCGGGCATGAAGTCGCCCGCCCACGCGATGGACTGGAACGGCGCGTCGTTGGCGTCGATGACCGTCGGCACGGGCTCCATGATGCTCGTGCCGTCGACGTTGTTCGAGAGGAGCGCCTGCTGGACCGCGGCCGCGCCGCCGAGGCCCTTGATGTTCACGTCCTCCTCGGGGTCGAGCCCGAGCGTGTTCTGAACCCAGTAGCGGAGCAGGATGTCCGGGACCGACCCCGGCGGGAACGTGCCGAACGTGAACTTACGACCCTTCTCCGCCTCGAACTCCGCGAAGGCGTCCGAGCCGTGTTCCTCCCACAGCGCGGCGAACTCGTCGGTGGCGAGAATCTGCATCGCGTTCTTGATGTTCGCGGCGGTAATCTTCGCGGGGATGCCCTTGTCCATGACGATCATCGCCGGGACGATGCCGAACATCATCACGTCGAAGTCGCCCGTCGCGGACGCCTGGACGATGCTCGGGCCGTCGGAGAACTTCTTGCCCGAGACCGGGACCGAAAGCTGGTCGAACAGTCCCTCTTCTTCCAGCACGAAGTACTGCATATCCGGGTAGATGGGCATGTAGGCGACGTTGAGTTCGTCCAGCCCGCTTCCGCCGGACCCGCCGAGACAACCCGCGAGGCCGGCGGTCGCTGCGAGGCCGGACCCTTGCAGGAATCGTCTACGGCTAATCGACGTCGAACGTGGTGCCTCTGTCATTGCCCTCGTTACGAATCAGCGCCTTATTCGGGGCGCGTACCCGGTAACGATAGACGCGGTAGATGACGCATTGAAACCGAGTTATTCCCGTTCTACGACCGTATTCGAGGTTTGAACGGTCGGTTTCGCTGAACTATTGACTCCGAGATAGCGGCATGAATGGCCGCTAAACACCGCCAGTCACGTCACCGAGCCGATTGGTCGACCGCGGCCGTGCGTGGGAAGAACTATCCCGAACGGCGACACCGGATAGGATATGACGCAGTTCTCCGACCGGGTGGAGCGCATCTCCATCAGCGGCATTCGCAAGGTGTTCGAGGCGGCTGGCGAAGACGCTATCAACCTCGGGCTGGGTCAGCCCGACTTCCCGGCCCCGGACCACGCCCGGCAGGCGGCCGTCGAGGCCATCGAAGCCGGCGAGGCCGACGGCTACACCGGGAACAAGGGCCTCCCGAGCCTGCGCGAGGCCATCGCCGAGAAGCACCGCCGCGACCAGGGCGTCGACCTCGACCCCGACGACGTCATCGCAACGGCGGGCGGGAGCGAGGCGCTCCACATCGCCATCGAGGCGCACGTGAACGAGGGCGACGAGGTCATCATCCCCGACCCCGGCTTCGTCTCCTACGACGCGCTCACGAAACTCGCCGGCGGCGAACCGGTGCCGGTCCCGCTCCGCGACGACCTGACGCTCGACCCCGCGGCGGTCGAAGACGCCATCACCGAGGACACCGCGGCGTTCGTCGTCAACAGCCCCGGCAATCCGACGGGCGCGGTGTCGCCGCCCGACGACATCGCGGAGTTCGCCCGCATCGCCGACGAACACGACGTGCTCTGCATCTCCGACGAGGTGTACGAGTACACCGTCTTCGAAGGCGAACACCGCTCGCCAATCGAGTTCGCCGAGACGGACAACGTCGTCGTCGTCAACTCGGCCTCGAAGCTGTTTTCGATGACCGGCTGGCGACTCGGCTGGGTGTACGGCTCCACCCGCCGGGTCGAACGGATGCTCCGCGTCCACCAGTACGTGCAGGCGTGCGCCTCCGCGCCGGCGCAGTTCGCGGCCGAGGCCGCGCTCAGCGGCCCGCAGGACCGCATCGAGGAGATGACCGAAACGTTCCGCGAGCGCCGCGACCTCGTCGTCGAGGGACTGGAGGACATCGGCCTCACCGTCCCGTCGCCGGGCGGCGCGTTCTACGTCATGCCCGAGGTGCCCGAGGGCTTCGTCGACGAGTGCATCGACCGCGGCGTGATTATCGTGCCGGGCGAGGCGTTCGGTGAACACGGCCACGGCTACGCCCGACTGTCGTACGCGACCGACACCGAGTCGCTCCGCGAGGCCATCGAGATAATGGGCGAGGCGTACGACGCGGTCGTCTGAGCCCGCAACACGCCCGAAGTCGGTCGATTCGTCGACCGAACTACGACAACTCACGGCATCCGATGCGTCTTATTCTCAGGTCTCGAAGTGAAAACCCTTAAATTCGGGAGCCGGTGACGAAACGTTTGTCATGCCCGCAGAGACGCAGGGAGTCATCAGCCTGCTGCCGGCACTCTTCGCAATCGTGCTGACGCTGGCCAGTCGGCAGGTGCTCCTCTCACTGTTCACCGGCATCTGGATCGGTGCGACCATCCTGGTGGGATGGAACCCAATCGGCGGGGCGGCGTACTCCCTCCAGTTGGTCATCAACAACGTGACCGAGTCGTTCAACAGCAAACTCCTCCTGTTTACCTTCCTTTCGGGCGCGATGCTCGGGATGATATTCCTCTCGGGCGGGATGAACGCGCTCGCACAGCGCATCATCGCCCGCATCAAGACCCGTAAACAGGCCGCGCTGGGGACGAGCGTCCTCGGGATGCTCATCTTCGTCGACTCCTACGCGAGCACGATGATTACGGGCTCGGTGATGCGGCCCATCACCGACAAGTTCGACATCAGCCGCGAGAAGCTCGCGTACCTGCTCGACTCGACCACCTCGCCCGTGGTGAGCGTCGCCGTCGTCTCGACGTGGGTCGGCTTCGAGGTCGGTCTCATCCGCGAGCAGTTCGCCTCGCTCGGCATCGACCAGAGCGCCTTCGTGGTGTTCCTCCAGAGCATCCCGTTCCGCTTTTACAGCCTGCTCGCGGTCGCCCTCGTGTTCATCCTCGTCGTGATGGACTGGGACTTCGGGCCGATGCAACGCGCCGAGCGCCGCGCGAAAGAGGAGGGGAAGGTCCTCGGCGACGACGCCGACCCCCTCATCGAGACGCGCGAGGAGGACATCGTCACGCCCGACTACGTCGATTCGCGCTGGTGGTACTTCGCCGCACCCATCGTCACGCTCGTCGCCGTCACCGGCTTCGGCCTGCTGTACTCCGGCGGCTGGCCCGGGCAGGTACCCGTCGAGGCGCTGAAGGACGCGGCCACCGCCGACGCCATCCTCTGGGGCGTCTTCTCGGCGTGCGCGCTGCTGCTCGCCATCCTCGTCGGCCACGCCCGCGTCGAACTCGAAGCCGTCAGCGACGCCATCTTCGAGGGCTTCAAGATGGTCATGTTCCCCGTGGCCGTCCTCTCGCTGGCGTGGACCATCGGGAGCGTCAGCGAGGCGCTCGGCGTGGGTCCGTTCGTCGTCAGCGTCGCCCAGGGCGTCATCACGCCCGAACTCCTGCCCGCGGTCGTCTTCCTCGCCGCGGCCATCATCTCGTTCTCCATCGGCACGTCGTGGGGGACGATGGGAATCATGTTCCCCGTCGCGGTGCCGCTTGCCTACCAGCTCGGCGCGCCGCTCCCCGGTGCCATCGGCGCGATTCTCACCGGCTCGCTGTTCGGTGACCACTGTTCGCCAATCAGCGACACGACGGTCCTCTCGTCGATGTTCGCCGGCGCGGACCACGTCGACCACGTGAACACGCAGATTCCGTACGCGCTGCTCAGCGGGACTGTCGCCACGGGACTGTTCCTTGCGGACGGCTACGGCGTAAGCTCGCTCACAGTCTCCGGCTACGGCGTCGGACCGCTCGCGCTCCTCGGCGTCGGCGTCCTCATTCTCTTCGTCGCCGCCTACTACCTCTCCCAACACGCCGACGTGAGCGTCCCGAACGCGTTCGGGTCGTCGTCCGACTAACCCCGACCGACCGCGATTTTTCATCGACTGACGAACCCCGCGACCAGCACCGTCGCGTACGCCAAGAGCAACAGCCCCCCGAAGAGCCCCGCGGCTTCGAGGCCCATGTTCGGGTAGACGACCGAGAACAGCGCCGTCGAGACCGCGTCGACGAGCATCCCGGGAACGACGAGCAGCACCGCGGCCTCCCGCCGCGCGCCACTGGACAGCCCGCGCCACCGGAAGATTCCGACCGCGAGCGCCCACATCGCGGGGACCGTCAGCGCGAACACCGCGGCCGTGACCAGCGGCCGGGAGGGCACCAACACGAGTTGGCCGACGACGCGAAAGACGAGACCGGCGACGAGGGCAATCGCCAGCCCGACGCCGAGAAGCACCCGCGTCTCCGACAGTGGGAGCCGACGAGCGCCGGCCTCGGAGACTTGTGGACTGATTGTCATGCCTCTCGTACGCGGGCAACGCGTATCAGCGTTCGTGCCGGCCACAGGATATTATGTCATCCCGGTATAACGATTGGTCGAATGTCAGTTCTCTCGACCGCCGACGAAGGAAAGTTCCTCATGGACGAGGAGGCCGAACAGATCGGAATCGTGACCGAAGTCGACACGGACGCCCAAATCGCGTACGTCGAACCCGACCCCGACATCGCCGAGGCAGTCCTGCAGGGCCTCGGCTTCGGTGACGCCGACGGCGACGACATCGAGGTGCCGGCCGAGTCGGTCGAAACGGTCACCGACTCGGAGCTTCGCGTCGCCAAGGACCTCTGAGCCCCGCCTGCGACGAATCGCTGTTTTCCGCCGCAAATCACGACGCGTGAGTCGCACGACAGTCGACCTTGCGGCGCGATTCCGCTTTCTGTGTTCGTCCTCTCTCGGAGGATGTGAGATGACTAATTCTGTATAGCGAATTTTGGTTTGCGTGTGGCGTGGCGGACGGATTCCTGACCAATCGAAAGCAACGAGAACGCGCGGAAAAGACGAACTTCTGACAGCTACTTCGCCGTCGAGACGATTTTGATGACGTCGCCCTCTTCGAGTTCGTGGTCCTCGGCAATGCGGCGTTTCGCTCGCGCGTCGACCGCGTGGAGGTAGCCGTCACCGATGTCCGAGTGGACCGCGTACGCGAGGTCCCGCGGCGTCGACCCCCGCGGGAGGAGGAAGGCGTCGGGGAGGACGTTGCCCGTACCGTCGGTCCATTTCGACTCGTTTTGGACCGGGTAGACCGTGATGCGGTCGAGCACGTCGTAAACGGCGGTGTCGATGGCTTCCTGCGTGCCGGTGCCGCCGTGGTCGTCCATCAGGTCGCGGATGCGTTCGAGGCCCTGCTCCTGTGCGCCGCTCACGTCGCCGACGAGTTCGAAGTCGTCGTCGCCGGGGTGGTAGTCGATGATGCCCGCCTCGCGGGCCCGCCGGAGCGCGAGTTCGCCGTCCGCGGTCGCGGCGATGACGGGCTTTCCGGTCTCGGCGAGTCGGTCGAGGTTCTCCGGCGGTGCGACGTCGACCTTGTTGGCGACGAGGACGATGGGCTTGGTCCGCTGGCGAATCGCGCGGGCGAGTTCGACGCGGTCCGCGTCGTCCCAGTCTCGTGGGTTCGGCGAGTAGTCGAGCTGTCGCAGGACCGCGGCGATGTCGTACTCGCTCGCGCCGACGCCCGTCAGGAGGTCCGAAAGCGCGTCGTCCATGTCGAAGTCGGGCGACCGCGACTTGCGGACCACGGACTCCCAGTTCTTGTGGACGATGCCCGCGAGCCACTGTTCGAGTTCCTCCTCGATGAAGTCGACCTCCTCGACGGGGTCGAAACTCCCCACCTCGACGGGTTCGCCCTCGGCGTTCGTCCCCCCGGAGGCGTCGACGACGTTGACGATGGCGTCGGCGTTCGTCAGTTCGTCGAGGAACTGGTTGCCGAGGCCGCGACCCTCGTGCGCGCCGGGGACGAGCCCCGCCACGTCCACGAGTTCGACGGCGACGTAGCGGATGCCGTCCTCGCAGTTGCCGCAGCGCTCGTCGCGGTCGAGACAGGGACAGCGGGTGCGAGCGTGCGTGACGCCGCGGTTCGCGTCGATAGTCGTGAAGGGGTAGTTCGCCACGTCGACCTCGGCGAGCGTCGAGGCCGTGTAGAACGTCGATTTGCCGGCGTTCGGCTTGCCGGCTAACGCGAGAGAGAGCATGGGTCGACGATGGTCGCGGACGCGGAAAAACGCTCGCGTGTGCGGAAGCGGGAGCGACGACGGAGCGGCGGGCGAGACGAGGTCAGTCCGTCAGTCGCCTGAACGCGGCGCGGCCGGCGAGCACCACCCCGCTCCCGAGAATCGCGAGGAGGCCGCCGAAGACGACGAGGTACGGGACGGCGTAGGCGACGGCGACGACGAGCGCCCGGAGGGCGACGAACGCGCCGTTGACCGACTCGGAGAACGCCTGTAAGACCGGCGTGTCGTACCACTGCGCCGGGCCGGGCGGTCGTTCGGACAGCGAGACCCGGACGGTCGAGAGGGCGACGCGGTCTTCGAGCGACTGCTTCTGGGCTTCGAGTCGCTCGATTTCGGTCTGGACGTCCGTCAGGCGCTCTTCGACCGCGAGCACGTCCTCGGTCGTGTTGGCCGACTCGTAGAGGTCGCGCAGGCGGTCGCGCTGGGCGCGGAGATTGCTCAGTCGCGCTTCGATGTCGACCAGTTGGTCGGTCACGTCTTCGGAGTTCGTCTCGACGCGCTCGACCTCACCGAGGGCCTTCATGTCGGTCATAAACGCCGAGAAGTCCTCGGAGGGGACGCGCACGACGAGTTGGCCCGAGCGGTAGGTGCCGCCGCTCCGGCGGTTGACGTACTCGTTGGAGTCGCTGACGTAGCCGCCGTAGGATTCGGCGGTCGATTCGACCGCGTCGCGCGACTCGTTGAACTCGTCGACGGTCAGTTCTATCCGGCCGTTCTTGATGACCGCCCGCCGCTGGGCCTGCGGGAGGTCGTCGCCGCCCGTCTGTTCGGCCTCGGCGGAACCGGACGCGTCGGCGGTGAGCGAGACGCTCTCCGCACCGCCGGCGCTACCGACACCGCCGTCCGCCGCGCCGCCGGAACAGCCGGCGAGGACGACGAGGAGGGCGACCGAGAGAAGTTTCAGTCGGTTGTCCATAGACGACACTCTCGACGTGAAGGATTAATCGTTGGGTAAGCACAAACGGCGACTGTTGCTATCGCGGCGCGCGGGTGGTCGCGGTCGCTCGGTCGGGCGGGCGGTCGGACGCGACGCCGACTACTCGGCCTCGCGTGGGAGGTTGTCGCGGTGGATACGCATCTCGCCGCGGGCGCGCATCGTGCCGTCGACGTGCGCGCCGGCTTCGAGCACGAGGTCGTTGCAGGACACGTCGCCGAGGACGCGCGCGCCCTCGTGGATGCGAACCTCGCCGTTTCGGGTGGTCACGTCGCCGTGGATGCGCGTCCCGCTCCCGACGACGATATCGTCGCGGGCGCGGAGGCTCCCGAAGACGTTGTTGTCCTCTGTGAGGTCGATGGACTTCGCGCGGATGTTGCCGTGAATCCGGCAGTCCGAACCGACGTGCGCGGGCGTCGAGACGCGCCACGCGTCGTCGGAGACGGTGGCGTTCCGTGGAATCACGAGCGGGTCGTGCGGCGACTCGCCCGCGAGGGTCTCTGCGAGTTCGTCGGCCGCCTCGTCCTCACCGAGTCGGAGGAGTTGCGAGAGGACGATAAAGTAGAACACGAGCGTCGGAATCGGGTTGCGGATGACGATCCAGCCGTTGGCCTCGAACCCCTCTTCGATATCGACGTCGTCCCCGATGTCGAGGTCGCCAGAGACCATCAGGCGGCCGGCGATGTGGACGCGCTCACCGAGGTAGGCGTCGTTGCCGACGAGGACGTTGCCGGCCACGTCGTCGAGCATGTCGAGTCGGCAGTCGGCTTCGGCCTCGATGTCGCCGCCGAAGGTGACGCGCTCGCCCGCGAGGACGTTCCGCCCGCGGACGCCGAACTCGACGGTGCTCTGCCCGCCGACGACGACGTCGCCGTCGGTGACGAGGTCGTGTTCCTCGACCGTCGTCCCGTCGGGGATTTCGAGCGCATCGAGCGGGTCCGTACCCAGTGACACGCTCCGAACCAACACCCGTGCCGTAATAAACCGTCCGCAAGACAACCGTCAGACACGACGGGGCAGTCGGTTTCCCGGTGACGACGTGTATTTAACTACTCGCGGGAAACAACGAGAGGTATGACGATTCTCTCTTTCGACGACGACGGCGTAGACGTGGTCTACGAGGGAACGGAGTTCCGCCTCGAAAAGGCCCTCATCGAGGAGGCAATCGGGAAGTCCTACCCCGACGTGACCGACCACGAGGTGCTGAAAATCGTCGAGAAGCAACCCGCGCTCTCCGGCGAACCCCGGCGCGTCCGCGACATCCTGAACTCGTCGTAATCGCCGCCCGAAAAACGACCGAATCCCTCGTTTTCCCCGCGTATCGCCCTCGAATCACGCGCGCTCGCCGCGCGACCGACTCCCTCAGACTCTTCAGAACCCGCAGCCCCGGCCGCCCGGTCAGGCCCCGTGTATCTCCGTCTCCGGGTTGAAGTCGGCCCACGCGAACCAGAACATCGGCGAGCGGTCGTTCGCGCGCGTCAGGACCGCGCCCTCGTGGGGGCCGTCGAGCGCGCGGCCGGTGAGGAGGTCCCACCGCGAGCCGGCGGCGACGAGCGCCGACCCGTCGCGGTCGAACTCGACGGTCTCGCCGTCGACCCGGCGGACGTAGGCGACGAGACTCCCCTCGGCGGAGGCCGCCACGACGACCGGCAGGTCGCCCACCGTGTCGTTGACGACGTCCGCGCGTTCGACCGCGTCGAGCGGGTAGGCGCGGGCGACCCCGTCGGCGGCGACGCCGACGACCGACGCTTTCGGATGGAGTCGGTCGTCCGCCGCGTCGTTGAAGCCGATACCGATGTCGCTGGACTGCTGATAGCTCGTGTAGGGGTTCACGTCGTACCGGCGGGTCTGCCGTCCGCGAATCGTCCCCGAGACGGGCGGCGGGACCAACACCTCGGTCTCCGGGTGTGCTGCCCGCCACTCGCCCCACGTGGAGATAGTCGAAGGGAGGAGCGACAGCGTCTCGCCGGTCAACTCCCCGCGAATCGCGGTCGCGAGCACCTGGCTCCACAGCGAGTTCGTCCGGTCGTCGTACATCACGAGGTCGGACATCCACAGCAGGCCCGAGACGCCGAAGTACGTCGGTTCGCCGCCGGCGAGCCTGTCGGCGACGACGGCGCTCCCGCACAGCGGGCAGTAGGTCACGACCGCGGGCCGGCCGTCGAACTCGTCGTTGACGATTTCGTGCCAGTTCAGGACGGCGAGCGGGTAGGCGCGGGCGACGCCGTCGAGTTCGACGCCGACCACCTCGTCGCCGTCGTCGAGCGTCGCGTCCACCTCGTCGAACCCGGTCCAGTCGTCTGCGAAGGCGGGGGCGGTGATGGCCGGAATGGCGTCTCTCGGCGCGCCTCGACGCAGTTCGCCCTCGGGGACCGGAAGCTCGAACGGCCCCGGGTAGTCGCCCGCGGCGGCGTCGGTCGAGTCGGCGGGGGCGGCGGACTCGGCGGACTCGGGCGCGTCGTCGGCTCTCGCGGCATCGTCGTCCGCGACGGGTGGCTCGCTCCCGAGACAGCCGGCGATGGCAGCGCCGACGCCGAGCGCGAGGAAGCGACGGCGGTTCGTGGTCGAAGCCATGCCGGATATTCGGCCGAGCCACGTATGAGCGATGTGCGGTATGGTATCGAAGCGCACGACCGTCGGGAGCCACGTCGGTTCGGAGTCAGAACGGCGGAGAAACCGAACGAACCGCCCGGTCAGAGTCGGAGCCGTTCTTCCAGGCAGACTTTGACGATGGATTTCCCGATGGCCGCGCCGCCGGCGAAGGGGTCGAGTTTCGTCTCGCCGGCGCGCTCGCGGTAGGGGATGGGAACCTCGGCGATGTTGTAGCCGCGCATCGCGGGGCGGATGAGGAGTTCGGCCGACAGTCCGGTGTTCTCCGTCCACTCGATGTCGTGGAGGAGTTCGCGGCGGTACGCCCGCATGCCGGTGGTCGTGTCGTGGACGGTCGCGCCCATGAGGAAGCTGGCGAGGCGGGCGAACGCGATGTTGCCCGCGCGGTTGAGTCGGGGCATCGTCTCCGCGCCCTTCGTGATTCGGTCGCCGGAGACCACGTCGTAGCCGTCGTTGATGAGGTCGAGGAACTTCGGCAGATACTCCATCGGATAAGTGTCGTCGCAGTCCGTGGTGACGACGACCGGGCGGTCGGGCGCGAGCACCGCGGCCTCGACCGCGACGCCGTACCCCTGCGGCTCCTGTTCGATGACGCGCGCACCCATCTTCCGGGCGATTTCGGGCGTCCGGTCGTCCGAGCCGTCCACGCAGACGACTTCGGCGCGCCCGTCGGTAATCCGGTCGATGTCGGCCAACACGGACCCGATGGCCTGCTCTTCGTTGTACGTCCCCATCACGACCGCGAGGTCGTCGAAGGTGTACTCAGTCATTGGACGGGGTTATTGACGGCCGCTCTTGAACTTTTAGGTTTACCAAAACCGAGGAGAGGGACGCGAGCGCCGGAGTTAGCTCAGTCCGCGGCTGTCGGGTTGGTCTTCCAGCTCTTTCGCGTGGTCGACGAGGTAGTCCATGAGGCGGGTCGCCGACGCCTCCACGTCGTCGAGTTCGTCGCTGGACTGCCCGCTGACGCGGACAGAGAGTTCGTAGAGGTCGAGTTCGACGTGCGGGACGGTCTCGTCGCCGTTTCCGTTACCGTTGTCGCGCTCGTCGGTGCCGCCGTCCGCCGCTTCGACGGTCGCGTCGGCGTCGACTGGCTCGTCGCCGTCGGTCGCCTCGGTTGCCTCGGTCGCGTCGTCGGACGACGGGGTCGAATCGGCGGAGTCGTCCGCCTCGGGGTCGGCGTCGGGGTCGTCGGTCATGTGCGGCGCGTCGCTTCGGGGGATGAAAAAAGCGCGGGGTTCCGGCACGCCCGCACGAGTCGGCGGCGCTCGCGCGGGCGCGGGGTCAACTTCTCGCTCGACTCAGGCGAGGTCGGCGTCGAGACCCTCGCAGGCGCGGTCGTGGAGTCGGCCGGTGACCGTCTCCATGAGGCGTTCGAGGTTGACCGCGTCCTCGCGGTTGTAGGAGACGAGCGTGTCGAGCGCCGACTGGTCGCCGCGCTCGTATTCCCGCCAGAGGCGGACGGCGTCGCGCCCGGAGATGTCGGGGCGGTCGCGGTCGATGCCCACGTCTTTCTCGATTTCCTTCAGTCCGCCAGTGAGGTCGAGCGTGCGGCAGGGATACATGAGGTCGACGTGCGGCACGTCGATGGAGACGTCGAACGAGGTTTCGAGGAAGGGCACGTCGAAGCGCGCGCCGTTGAACGTCGCGATGAGTTTCGCGTCGACGAACTGCTCGCGGAGGGCGTCGGCGGTCAGGTCCTCGCCGCTGACGAGCGTCGTGGTCTCGCCGTCCTGATAGAACGAGACGGTCGTCACCGAGTCGCGCTCGGGCGAGAGGCCGGTCGTCTCGATGTCGAAAAAGCACGTCTCGTCGCGGAAGTTCTCGTAGAGTCGCCAGCGTTCGCCCGAGGGGAAGCAGTCGTCGAAGAACTGCGAGTTACCGTCGTCGAGGTAGGCGGCGGCGTCGGCGATGAACGTCTCGATTCGGTCGCCCGTCTTCGCGCCGACGAGCGAGGCGTCGAACTCGTCCCAGTGGGTCGCCCCGGCCCGCCAGAGGTTCCGCTCCGTCCGCTCGCCCACGCCGCGGACGGGGATGAAGCTGTTCTCGATTCGCATGTCCGACAGGGGGGCGTCGGCAACCCTAAATGCGTCGTCGTGGGCCGGCCGCCACGCTCTCAGAACGCTTCCGCACTTCCCCCGCCGCGGGCGTTTTACCCGCAGAGCGCGAAGCCGGAGATATGTGCGGCCGCTACACGCTGTTTACCCCACCCGAGGAACTCGAAACGCGGTTCGACGCGACGCCGACGCGCCCGCTTTCGGCGCGGTACAACTGCGCGCCCGGTCAGGAACTCCCGGTCGTGACCAACGACGCACCCGAGGAGTTCCGCTTTCTGAAATGGGGGCTCGTCCCCTCGTGGGCCGACAGCGCAAGTGTCGGCAACGACCGAATCAACGCCCGCGCGGAGACCGTCCGCGAAAAGCGAAGTTTTGCCGAGGCCTACGAGGCCCGCCGATGTCTCGTTCCCTCGGACGGCTTCTACGAGTGGGTCGACCGCGGCGGACGCAAACAGCCCTATCGCGTCGCCTTCGAGGACGACCGCCCGTTCGCCATGGCCGGCCTCTGGGAGCGGTGGACGCCCTCCACGAAACAGACCGGCCTCGGCGACTTCGGGAGCGGCGGCCCCTCGCGCGAGCAGGAACCGCTGGAGACGTTCACCGTCGTCACGACCGAACCGAACGACCTCGTCTCGGAGCTCCACCACCGGATGGCGGTCGTCCTCGCGCCCGAAGACGAGCAGACGTGGCTCCACGGCGACCCCGACGAGGCGGCCGCGCTCCTCGACACCTACCCCGACGACGAACTCACGGCGTACCCCGTCTCGACGCGGGTGAACAGCCCCGCCAACGACGGCCCCGACCTGATAGAGCGAGTCGAAGCGTAGCGCCGGGTGAAGTCGTTGGCATCCGGTCGTCTCAGTGACTTCGACGCGAACCAGCCGGGTTCGACGGGACCTCGAATTTCCCGAGCTCGGTCGAACCCGAGAACCAGAATTGTATATAGCGAAATACGATATACGAGTCTCGAATCGGACAAACCGCCAGCGACCGAAGCGTTCAGAGAATCGAGGATTGAGTCGCGCTAACGCGGAAAATCGGGTTCCAAGGGACGATAGTGCTTGGGTCGTCAACGCCGCAAGTGACAGCCGCGTCGCGCTCGCGGCTCGGGTGGTTCGTATCGCAGTCGGAAGTACAGCGGTTGCGGGGACGCGGCCGCGAGTCCGGTCGTGCAGACGGAGTGCGGCGTCGCATTCGAAATTCGAGACGGTCCGCCCGAGCGAGTCACCAGCCGAGAGATGGTTCCTCGAACGGGTCGTCACCGCCGAGCGAGTGAGTCGTCGGCATCCGGCCGTGAGCGAGACCCGAACCCTCGGATTCACGCAATCCCGTCAGGACGGCCACAGCGCGCTTGAGCGCCGCTCCATCTGAGCGGGGGCCACGCCCCGAGTGACGGTTCTCACCGCGAAGACGAGGGCTGTGAAGGCGTCAACAGAGGCGAATCGAGCCGCCAAAGACCTCAGTTGGTTCGTCTTCGGGTGGGTTCGGAACGGAGTCACCCGGGTGGTTGCGTGTTCGAATCAGACAACATTCATCAGAGTTCTTCGAGACGACGCCCCACATAATAACAGACAGAGCCGATTCGAAACGAAACTCCGTCCGGCGACATATATTCAGAGATGAATGGCTGATATAATCAGTGAAAATACCGAGTTAATTTGGGTTGAAATATAGCCGTTCGAGAGAACACGGATGGTGCGTCGCTCCGCGAATATATTTCTGTGAAAATAGACAGAAATATATGGGTGAGTATTCACACTATGACGGGAGAAATAAAGTGGAGACAAAATCACCGTCATCGAGTTTTTATAATAATTCAGTAACATCAGTTGTGAAATAACGAAACCCGTGTAAGTGGGTTCTCCATGCATTACTCCGGGAGTAATTGGTTGGAGGAGTACCATCCAAAAATCGGGTGTCATCACAGAAAAGAGACGGTACTGCGTGATATTCGACCTCTCGAAAGCGACAGAAATTGGCCGAGTCTCAGATTCGCTCGAAACGGCCAAAATCGGCGTTCTCCGGGAGAATCTAATATCCTGAATACTGCATGCAAATTGCCAAAAATACGATTGCAGTATTCGGGATAACTCAGACTCGCCGCCGAAAATCCGCATGCACTGCTCAGGATAACTTCTCTTATTCTGGGCTGTGCCGGTAGATTGAATATCGACCCCCGTGTCGGACCGTCCATGAGCGACGAGGTCGACCGTGCGACGGTGCAAACCTACCTCCCGGCCCACCAGAAGGCCGTCTGGAAGGATCACGCGGACCGACTCGGGATGAGCCAAAGTGAATTTGTCAGGACGATGGTACAGGCCGGTCGGCGGGATTTCGACGTTCCGTCGAGGGGCGATGAAGCGGCGACAACCCCGGGGGTTGACGGGGGAAAGACGGGGGACCAGAACGACGGTTCAAATCAGGAGGGTGGGAGTGAAAATAACGGCGGGTTCGAGGGCCGAATCGTCGAGGCGCTCGCGGTCGATTCACACCGGTCGTGGGACGACCTCGTCGCGGCGCTGACCGACGACATCGAAGACCGCCTCGAATCGACGCTTCAGGAGCTCCAATCGAAGGGCCGAGTCGTGTACAGCGGGCGACACGGCGGTTACACGCTGGCGGAGCGCGATGGCCGCTGAGCGACCCGCCGACGCGGAGGACCCGGTCGGGTATTTCCTGCAGGATATGACCTATCACGGGAAGACCGACCGGACCCGCGACGCCTACGAGCGCGTTCTCCGGGCGTTCGAGTCGTTTCTCGGCGACCCCTCGCGGAACCCCGCCGGGACGGCCCGGTCGGTCGACGACGCGACTCACCGCGACTGCATGGCGTGGATACACACCCTTCGAAACCGCGATGTCGCGCCGAGCACGGTGGCGACGTACGCCTCCTACCTCCACCGGTTTTACGCCTACATGGCGCAGGTCGGCGCGTTCGACTCCAACCCGATGAGCCTCGTGATGGAGGAGATGGACGAGCGCATCGACACCAACCCCGCTCGACGTGAGCTTTCGGTCCCGCAGATGCGGGGATTCGTCCGCGGAATCGCCCATCCGCTGGACCACGCGCTGGTGGTCACCCTCCTCAAGACCGGGATGCGCGTCGGCGAACTGTGCAACCTCGACCTTCGAGACGTGTCGTTGTCGGTGGATACACCACTGGCCGATGTATCGACCCGCGCCGCCCTCGACGGTCGCGGACCGTCGATATACGTCGCCGCCGACCCGAGCGTCGGAAGCGTCACGAACGGCGAGGAGCGAACCGCCTCGAACAAGCGAAAGCGGTCGACCGTCGTCCCCGTCGACGACGAGTTGGAGGCCGTCCTCCTGCGCTGGCTGGCGATTCGGCCGGATTCGCCGTCGCCGGCCGAACCGCTTTTCGTCGGCACCGCCTCGGGGTGGGGCCGGCGACTGGAACCCGACGCCGTCCACCACGTCGTCACCGCCCACGCCGCCGACGCCGGCTGGTACCGGGCGGGCGGCGACCGCGAGGAGAACGTCACGCCCCACTACTTCCGGCACTTCTTCACCACCCACCTTCGGGACCGCACCGGCGACCGCGGCATCGTCAAGTACCTCCGCGGCGACGTTGCCGGCGACATCATCGACACGTACACCCACAACTGGGGCGACAGAGTGCGCGAAACGTACGAATCCAACATTTACTCGCTCCGCTGAGAAGCGTGGCCGCTGTTCGGAGCGCGACTCGTAAACTGTATCTCGCTATATTGAATCTGCGTGTGCGCGACCTATCGTTTGACGCCCGTCGCCTCGATTTGGACGGCGGCGTCGTTCGGGAGTTCGGAGACGCCGACGACGGTCATCGCCGGTCGCCGGTCGTCGAAGTAGGCGTCGTAGGCCGACTCGACGGCGTCGATTCGGTCGAGGTCCGTCGTGTAGACCGTCGTTCGGAGCACGTCGTCCAAGTCGAGTCCCGAGCGGCCGACGGCCGCTTCCACGCGTTCGAGCGCGTTCATCGTCTGGCTCTCGACCGACGGGCGGTCGGCCGCCGTCGGGTCCGGTTGCGGGTACTGCGCGTCGAAAAAGACGAGTTGCAGGTCCCGCTTCCGGGCTCCGAAGCCGGCGGTCGCCTTGTAGTGGTCGCTCTCGTATCGGACCGCATCGCCGTTCATCGCTGTGCCTCCGCGGGGTTCGTTCGAATCTGGTTCACAGTCGTACTACTCCGCGAGCGGCCATCGCCGTGTCGCTAGCATGTACTAATCCACACAGACGTTCGTTGTGTCCGGCGGAGCGAGGCTCAAACGGGCGCTTGACTCATACCGGCCTCTTTATCCGCGGAGCGAGAACGACGCCCGAGACCGTGAGTTCGTTGCTCCCGTTGAAACCCGCCGCAGCATCGGTTCGAGACCGGGGACTGAGCCCGCTTCTCGTCGAACTCGACGACGACGACGCGGACGAGGTCCTGTCGGCGCTGTCGTCTGCCACCGCGAGGCGGCTCCTCGCCGCCGTCTACGACGATCCGCGCCCCGCCTCCGAACTGGCCGACGCGCTCGACACGACGCTCCAGACCGTCGGCTACCACGTCGAGCGACTGGTCGACGCCGAGTTGATAGAGCCCGTGACGACGTGGGTCTCCGCGCAGGGCCGCGAGATGGCCGTCTACGGCCCGACCCGCTCCGCCGTCGTTCTCTTCGCGGGCGCGGAGCGAACCGAATCGAAGCTCTCCTCGGGGCTTCGGACGCTCGTCGCCGGCGTCGGTGTCACGCTAGTCGGAAGCGTCGCCGTGCAGACGCTGTGGACCGCGCGACGGCCACAGGTCAGGTACGCCGCGCCGGCTCCGACCGGTCCCGCCCCCGAACCGGGCGTCGCGGAGTTCGTCTCCGCCTTCCTCGCCGGCCCCGGCGCGCTCGTGTTCCTCGTCGGCGTCGCCCTCGCCGTCCTCGTGAGCCTCGGCGTCGCCTGGACTCAAAGGCGCGCTTGAGCCACACACAGGCGAAAGTGACCCCGACGCGTTGGAGTAGGTGTGCACCGACGAACCCTCCTCGCCGCGGCCGGAACCGGCCTCGCGGCGGCGCTGACGGGCTGTATCGCGAGTGCCGGCGACGGCGCTGACGACGCTGACGACGGAAACTCGACGACCGAATCGACCCCCGACCCGACGCCCGAACCGGTGGATACCGTCTCGGTCGCATCCGGCGAGCGACTCACGACAGTCGTCGGCGACGGTCCCGCGGGCGACGGCGGGGCGCTAAAACCCCACCACATCCGCCTCGAAAACCCGACCGGCGAGTCGTGGACCGCTCGTATCGACGTTTCGCGCCCGCTCGGCGCGGGCCACGCGGAGACCTACGAACTCGACGCCGACGCGACCGTGAACGTCTCGCTCCGCGTTCCCGCCGCCTACGAGGTGACCGTGACCGACATCGACTCGGACGCCGTGGCGACTGAATCGGTCGCCCCCGACGACTTCGACTGTAACCGCTCGTGGACCGCGTTCTCGCCCGGCGACGGCGGTGTCTCGGTCTCCGGCGGGTCGACCCGAATGGCCTGCGGTTCCCACGTCGTCGACGCCGACGACGCGGTCACGGTCGCGCTCGGCGACGGGTCGCTCCCCACCGAGGCCACGAAGCCCCACGGTCTCGCCGTCGCGAACCCGACCGACGTGGCCGAAGTCGTCGAGTTCGCCTACGAGACGCCCGCGGGCGCGGTCGCCTTCGGCGGCGCGTACCGCCTCGAACCCGGCGCGCGGGTCGGTGCATCGCTGACCGAGGTCCGCGAGGTCACGCTTCGCGTCGCTCGGCGGGACGAATCGGGCGAAGGGACGACCGAGGCGGTCACCGTCGACAAATCGCAGTTCGACTGCAACGCGTCGAACACGACCGTCTCGCTCACCGACGACGGCGGCTTCGAGGCGCGGACGCTCTCGACGCTGCTGTTCTGCGGCGACGCGGAGCGGAAAAACGAGTCGTCGGCGGAGGGCGTCGGTCGGCAGTCAGACCTTCAGTTCGGTCTCTAACTCGGGCGACGCGATGGCCCGCTTGACGGTTTCGGCGGCCGGCGTCGCCTCCGCGACGTTCTCCATCAGGACCGTCTCGCTCGGGAACAGGTGTTCACCGAGCACGAGGCCGTGTTCGCGCGCGGTCGACCCGGTCATCGTGAGGTAGACGCCGATGCCGGTCTCCGCGATGGCGGCCTCCTCTTCCGGCGCGTCGTCCGGGTACGCGAACGTCACGTCGTCGAGACACCGCGTCCCGAGGACCGCCTCCACGAGGCGCTCGTAGCGCGGCGAGATACACAGGTCGCCCGCGTAGTCCGCGACGAAGTCGCGGTCGAGTTCGGAGCCCGGCGGGAGGAGTTCGGGGTCGGCCATGAGCGTGTGGTAGACCGTGTCTCCGAGGCCGGAGACGACCCGCACGTCGGTGTCCATCGGGTCGATGCGGGCGTTCACGTCCTCGATGCTCCCGAGCCCTTCGGGGCGAAGCTTGACGACCTCTTCGAGCACGAGGTCGGCGCTGTCGAAGCCGAGGCCGAACTCGTGGGTCCGCAGGGCGCGGAACGGCTCCTCGCGCCCGACGAGGTGGATGTCGACCCCGTCGATTTCGAGGACGACGCTGTCGAAGACGATGCGCCGCGGCATCCCGTCCCGGTCGTCGCGCAGGAGCGTGTACTCCGGCGCGGCCGGGTCCGAGAGGTCGCTGTAATCCGCGAGTCGCTCGTACACGTCGTGTTCCGGCCGGGTATGGCCCTTCGTGACCGACTTCTCGTATCGGAGCGTCGAGGTGATTTCGTCCGCCACCTCGGCGATGCTCTCGGTCGTGGCGAACCGTTCGAGCACCGCTTCGAGGGGGCGACCCTTTCGCGGAACAGCGACGCGCACCGTCTCTGTCATCATCGGAACGTCGGGGCGGCCCGCTAAACAGGTTGCGCTTCGGGAAAACGTCTCTCGGGAGCGCGCTCGGTCGGACTACTCCGCCTCGTCGGTGTCGCCGTCGCCGTCGTCGCCGGCGGCCGGGCCGCCGCCCATGCCGGTACCGAAGGCTCCCGCGAGGCGCTCGCGGAAGGTTTCGAGTTCCGCGACGGTGTCGTCCAGTTCGCGGATGTCGTCGCGCAGCGCCTCGATTTCCTCGTCGGCCGCGGCGTCTTCGACCCGCGATTGAATCTCCGCGAGGCGGTCGTCGAGGGCCTCCCGCGTCTCCACGATGTCCCCGTCGAGGTCGGCGATGTCCTCGCGGATGTCCCCGACTTCGTCGTGGAGCGTCGAAGCCTGCTCTGTCGCTTCGGCGGCGCTGGATTCGGCCCCTTCGAGTCGGTCGACGGTCTCGTCGAGCCGACCGGCGATGTCGTCGAGGCGTTCGCGGACCGTCACGAGTTCCTCCTCGCGCTTGGCGAGCGTCTCTTCGACGCTGTCGAGGCGGTCGGAGCCGGCGTCGATGTTTCGCGAGGCGGTCTCGAGCCGCTCGTCGTGGTCGTCGAGCCGGCCTTCGACGGTCTCGAACTGCTCGTTGTGGGATTCGAGCCAGCCGTGGTAGTCGTCGAGGGTGTCTTCGGCGGTGTCGAGGTCGGACGCGAGGCCTTCGAGCCTGCCGTCGTGGTCGTCGAGGCGGCTCTCGGCGTCCGCGACTCGGGTAGCGACGCGGTCGGAGCGGTCGTCGACCGCGGCGATGGTCTCTTCGGCCGCGTCGAGCCGTGAGGTCGCGTCATCGACCGACTCGACCGCGCCGTCGACCATCGAGTCGAGGGCGTCGAGGTCCTCGCGGAACGCGGTCATCTCGGCGCGGAACTCGGAGACGAGGTCGCTCCCGGTCCCCTCCTCGTCGATGAACTCCGCGAGCGCGTCGGAGTACGCCGCGAGGTCCTCCATCTGCGACTGGAGGCGGCGGATGCGAACGTCGGTACTCCGTCGCGTCTCGGCGTCGACCGCCTCGCGGATGACTTCGAGGTCGTCTTCGTCGGCCGCGCCTGAGCGAATCTCGGCGGCGAGCGCCCCGACGAGGCCGTCCGCGTCAGGTGCGGGCGCGCTTCCGGTCGCGCCGGCGTCGGCGTCCGCCTCGGCATCGGCGTCTTCGGCGTCTTCAGCCTCGGCCTCGACATCGACATCGGGCTGTTCGAGGTGCGCGGTCACGGCCGGCGCGGTGTCGGTGGCGACCGCGCGCGGGCCGGTCGATTCGGCGGACTCGTCGTCGGCTTCCCCGTCATCGGCTTCCCCGTCGTCGCCGAGCACGTCGTCGTCGGGCGAGGGCGTGGAGACCGACTCGTCGCCGTCGTCGGCCGCCTGCGCCTCGGCCGCCTCGGAGTCGGTCTCCCCGTCGTCTCCGCCAGCGAAGGCGGCCGCGAGGTCGCCGTCACTCGGCTCGTCGCCGGCGGCGTCTGCGGTATCTGCGGCGGTCGCGTCCGTCTCGGCGGCGTCGGCTGCTTCGGCCTCCGAGTCGGGGTCGGCGGGCGCGTCGAGGACGACTTCCCCCTCGTCCTCTGGGTCCGCGTCGTCGGCGTCCGACTCGTCGCGGGGCGGGTCGCGGTTGCCCGCGAGCACGTCTCGAACGATTTGACTGCGGTCTTCTCCGAGGATGTCGTCGATGTCGTCGGGGTCGATGCCGCCGTCGACCGGGATGCGTTCGAGCGTCGGCTCTTCGAGGAAATCCGTCTGGTCGTGGCCGTCGGTGATGCGGATGCCGTAGACCGTTACGAGCTCCTCGCCGGGGTCGAGCGTCCGCTCGTACTCGACGCGGTGGTCCTTGTAGGCCGTCCAGTTGTCGCTCTCGAAGTCGGGGTGGAACCCGACGCTCTCCATCGGGAACGACTCCGGGATGCGGTCGATGACTCGGATTCGGGTCGCCTCGTCTCGCGTCGAACTGATGACGAACTTGATGGCGGGAACGGGAAACTCGTCGGCTGCGAAGGTCTTGTCGACCGTGACCTCGCCGTCGGAAACCGATGTAACCCCTTCGGACTCGCGGCTCATGGCCGCCACTTTCCCGACATCCATTATAAAACAACCGGGGCCGCGAAGTCGCCTCGCCGTCGTCTCCCGATTCGACGGTTTCGATGCGGCGGCTGTCAGCCGGCGATGACCGGCGCGGAACGGCCGCCCCGAAAAGGCGGTTCGAACGCGACCTCAGAGGTCGACGCGGTCACCGATTTCGACGAGGTCGAGCGAGCGCGGGGCCTCGAAGCTCTTGGCGTGGTGGTGCAGCACCTTCGGGTCGGCGGTCATGCCCTTCCACATGTCCCAGTGAGTCGGGACGAGGCGGTCGAGGTCGAGGTCGCTCGCGGCCTCGATAATCTGGTTTTCGTCGTTGTACCACGTCGTGCGGACCGGCTCGCCCGTCTCCTTGTCGGGGATGTTGCCGACGGTTCCGAACGCGAGGATGCCGAGGTCGAGGTCGTAGCGCTCCCCGATGCCGGCGAACTCCTCGGCGGGCTTGGTGTCGCCGCCGTGGATGAACGTCCCCGACTCGTGTTCGAAGACGTAGGCGACCGGATGGGACGCGTCGGGGTCGTAGGCGGGTTCGACGTGGACGGTGAACTCACCGATGTCGACGCTGTCGCCCTCCGCGACCTCCTCGAACTGGTCCTCGGAGAGGTCGTAGTCGTCGAACCACGCCTCGTCGTCGTAGGCGACCGAAAGCGAGTCGTCGGGGGCGACGAACGTCGCGCCCGTGTTTTCGAGGATGGGCGCTTGACTCGGCCCGTGAACGTGGTCCGTGTGCTCGTGCGTGGCGAGGACCGCGTCGGCCTCGGTCACGTCCTCGGGGTCGAACGGGACGGGAATCATACGGACCGTCCGCGGCGGGTCGCCGATGCCGACGTACGGGTCGACGAACAGCGTCGTCCCCTTGCTACCTTTGATGACGAACCCGTTGCAGCCCAGATACCAGATGGCAACCGTCTCGGGGTCGGCCGACTCGACCGCGCGCGGGAGCCAGTCGCTCCAGTCGCTGACTGTCATAGAGACGTGTCCTCCCGCCGGGGGACTAAGCGTTGCGCTCTCTCGTCCGACGCGTCCCGACGACCCGACAACAACGACTAGCAATACGCAGACAACCCGCGCATATTTGTGGACGAAATTGTAGCCTACAATAGAAAATAGAGACATATGTGGTGTATAAGGTGTTACCCTGACAAGATATTTAATGCACCAACTCATGTTACCAGATACCATGTCAGGAACCCACAAACAAACGGCGAACTTCTCTTCGATGGCTCGGACGATGCGCGCGTGCGGCGCGTGGGAAGCGGTTTCCCCGCTGGACGACGACTCGCGGCGACCGGACGAGTTCTGACGCAACTGAGAACGGCAGTCCGGCTTCGGTCGGGCGATGCGGCCCCGCACTTATCATCTTCGACGCGGTCCGATACCACATGAACGCAGACGCCAGTCTCGGTCGCGTCGAGTGCCGAGGCGACACCACAGCACGCCGAGGAGTGACTTCGCCGTGCGCGTGAGCGTCGTCGGCGGGAGCGTCGTCCCCGACCCGGTCGAAGCCATCGCCGAAGACCTGGGTCGCCTGCTCGCCCAGCGCGGCCACACGGTCGTCTGCGGCGGCCTCGGCGGCGTCATGAAGGCGGCCTGTCGCGGCGCGAAAGACGCCGGCGGCACGACTATCGGCGTCCTGCCGGGCGAGGACCGCGAGGATGCGAACTCCTACGTCGACATCCCTATTGCGACCGGGCTCGGCCACGCGAGAAACGCGCTCGTCGCGATGAACGGCGACGCCGTCATCGCCGTCGACGGCGGCGGCGGGACGCTCTCCGAAATCGGCTACGCCAACGTCTTCGACCGCCCGACGGCCGGCATCAGAACCCAACAGGTCGGCTCGCTAGAGGGCTTCGAGCCGTGCGACTCGCCGGAAGCGGCCGTCGCGTTCGTCGAAGACGCGGTCTGAGCGGGCGGTCGCGCCGCGCTACGCGTCCGCGGCGCCCTCGTCGCGTTCGACGCAGTCGCGGAGCAGGTCGTCGATGACGGTCTCTCGGAACGACTCCCAGTCGGTCGTCGACGCCCAGAGCCGACCCGCGTCCGTGGGTTCGAGCGCGTCGCGGCCGCGTTCGCGCTCGCGCGTCGTGACGAATCCGTTCGCGGTGAGTCCCTCGACCGCCACGTCGAGCCGCGGAGCGAGCGCGTTCGAGAGTCGCTTTTCGAATCGGTCGCCCGCCACGCTGTCGCGAGCGACGCCCACGCAGAACGAATCGAACGCCGACCACGTCTCCTCGTCGCGCGCGCCGGCGACGATGCCGTGGTGTTCGGCGCGCTCGCGGAGTTCGGCGGCGACCCCGCGGCGCGTCCGCGGGCGAGAGCGCGGCGGCCCCGCAGCGAGGACGGACAGCACCGCCGATTCGAGGTCGCCCAGCGGCGAGAGCGCGTGCCCGTCGAGTTCGAGGGCTGACTCGCCCGTTGCGGGACCGGAATCGTCGAGGGCCGAGAGGCTCGTCGCGGCCTCGGCGGCCCGCTCGGAGAGTTCGGTCGTCCGCTCGGCAACCGGGCCGGCAGCGGCCGAAAGCTGCGAGCGAGCGTCGAGGTAGGCGTCGAGGTGCGCCTCGAAGCGGTCGAGCGACTCGAACAGCTCGACGGTCGCTCGGTCTTCGAACTTCCCGAAGCGCGCCTCGCAGCTCGTTCGGAAGCGGGCGACCAGTTCGTGGGGGTCGTCTTCGACCGACGCGAGCAGGCGACTCTCGCCGTCGAGCCACACGTCGAGCGCGTCGAGGACCGCGTTCGGGTCGCGAGTGTCTTCGGGGTCCGGGCGGGGGTCCTCGGACTCGACGAGGTCCGCGAGCTGTTCGCGGGCGCGGCCGACGTAGGAACTCATCGCGCCGAGCGGCGAGTCGCTGCCGGAGCGCGCCCCGCGAGCGCCCGCGGTGCGGCCGGCGCGGGAGTTCGGACGGGACTCCCCGCTGGCGTCGGCGAGCGCGTCGCGCAGGTCCGACAGGGCGATACGGAGCGGGCGGGCGACGGCCGCGGCCGCGGGGCCGTCGGAGACGCGGCGGAACTCGTCGAACGCGTCGGAGGCGGCCTCGACATCACCGACGAGCGACCGGAGGTCGTCGATAGCGGCGAGGTCGGGGCGGTCGGTCGCGGGGATGGTCAGGAGCGAGACGGTTCCGCGGTCGAGTTCGCCGCCGTCGACGAGGGCGGTCCGCGCGGCGTAGAACGCGGCGGCGACCTGCGGGGGCGCGCCGGCGAGGTTCACCTGCACGTCGCCGTCCGCGGCGGCCTCGCGGAGCAGGTCGGCCGTCGCGGCGTACAGTTCTTCGAACGACGCGGTGAAGGGGAGTCTCGCTTCGTCGAGCGTCCCCCGGCCCGCGAGCCGTTCGGAGACGGCTTTCGCGGCGTGGGCGCTCGCGCGCGGCGCGCCGGGCGTACAGTCGTCCGGGTCGCGACCCTGCTCGGGGTCGGCCTCGTCGCGGACCAGCCGAACCCGGTCGGCGTCGGCGACAGCGGCTTCGAGCGGGGTGACGACCCGCTGCACGTCGAGTCCGAGAACGGAGAGGTGGGTCGTCGACATCTGTCTGACCAATTCGCTACCTGTGCCCTGAATGTTGTGGTGCTCGTGAGAGCCGCCCGTCAGTCGCGCCGACGCGGCGTCAGGTCCACGAGCGGACGAGGTTGCGGCCGACGACGCCGAGGCCGAGCATGTCGACGACGAACAGGATGACGCTACCGAGGATGGGGACGAGCGACAGAATCGCCGCGACGAGCGCGCCGACCGCGACCGAGACGCCGAGCGGGGGCGACCCGCCGGAGGCGGTGCCGGTGACGAGCGAGCCGAGGAAGACCGTCGAGACCGCGCCGCCGACGATGCTGAGGAGGACGAGCGCGAGGAACCCCGGAATCGCCACGAGGAGGCCGATGATGGTGATTGCGAGGAGGACGAGTACGATGACGCCGCCGATGCTGACGCCGAGGCCCCAGAGGAACGACCCGCCGGGGTCGTCTCGAATCTCGGCGATGGCGTCTCTGGTGTACGACGGGGCCGCGGCGACGAGGATGCCGCCGACGACGAGGTCGATGAGGAAGCTCCCGCCGGCGCGGAACATCGGCGAAAGCTGCGGTGCGGAGTCGAAGTTCTGCGCGGCCGCGGTTCCCGCGAGCGCGAGGACGCCGAGCAGACTCAGGAGGGCAGTTCGTGTTCGTGGAGGGACCATACGTGTCCGTGAACGGGCGGCCCGTATAGGTATTCTGGGGCGACAATCTAGAAATCGAACATATCCGAGACGAGGCGCGACGAGAGCATCGAGACAGGACGCGACACGCGGCGGGGTCGCGCGGGGCGTTCACGGGGGTCGTGGAGCGACTCGGCTACTCGGCTTACCAGGTGCCGTGGAACGTGTCGAACTCGAGGGCGTCGAGGGGTTCGTCGCCGACGGCGATGCGGTACTCTTGGGGCGTCAGCATCGGCTTGTGGAACCGCGGACCGTCGTCGGTCGTGATGCGCGGGCAGCCGGTGTTGACGAACGCGTCCATGTCGAAGTTCCGGAGCCGGTCGGGCGTCACCTCGTCCATCGTGATGAGGTAGGCGTTCTCGTTGTCCTCCAGAATCTTCTCGGCGATTTCCATGCGGCCCTGACCGATTTTCGTACAGAAGATGACGCCCCACTTCTCGGCGTCCATCGCCTTGTGGACCGACGCGTAGCGCTGTTTCATGAACTTCCGCGTGTCCGCGATGGTGACGACGTTGTTGACGGGGTCGGCGATGACGACGTTCTTGTCGGGGTGTTCCATCGCGAGGCCGAGCGGGTGGAACTTGCCGCCGCCGACGTAGAGCACGTCGTCCGCCGGGATGTCCGCGGAGGCGTAGTTGCAGCCGAGGACCTGTCCCTCGTAGGTGAGGCGGTCGTCGCCCTTGCGGGTCTGGACGGTGTAGCCGCGCTCTTCGAGCCAGTCGCACATGTCCTCGAAGCGGTTCATGTGCTGGGCGGTGGTGACGAGGCCGACCTCGTCGCCCTCGATGTCGTCGAGCGCGTCCTCCATGATGGGGAACGGGTCGACGTTGGAGAACAGCGGGACGTAGATGATTTTGTCCGACTCCTTCATCGGCGAGTGGCCGAAGTGGACGAACACGTCGGTTCGGCGCATGAGGTAGGTGTCGAGGTCGCACGCGCCGTAACACGGCTGACCGGAGAGCATGAACGTCACGTCGTCGTCGCAGAGCTGACGGAGGTCGTCGGCGACCGCCGGGCCGCGGCGCTTCAGCCCCTCGGGGAACTGGAGGCCGACGCGCTTGGCGTCGCGTTCCTCGATGGCTTCGACGATCTGTTCGAGTTCGTAGTCCCACTCCCGGTCGTGCTTGAGCGACATCCCGGTGTTTCGAAGGTCTCCCTCCGAGGTGACGTCCTGGCTCATTGCCCCATCGTTGCGGACGGAGCCGTTTAACCACCGCGCTTCCCCACGAGCGAGCGTCACACACCCACACGCGAGTCGACCGGCGGTGCGGCGCCCGCGACGGTGTCACCCGGTTACCCGCCCGTCACTCGGGGATTCAAGGCTCGCGGCGGCCTACCGGTGTCCATGTCGGACATCCCCCTCGAACACGTCCACGTCGAACCGTCGGAACCGGGCGACGGGCCGGCTCCCGCCGTCGTCTTGCTCCACGGCCGCGGCTCGAACGAACAGGACCTCCTGTCTATCGCACAGGAGTTCCCCGACCACGTCCACGTCGTGAGCCTCCGCGCGCCCGACCGTCTGCAAGGCGGCTACACCTGGTACGAACTCGACCTCTCGGGGGGCGGTCTCCACGAGAGCCAACCCCACGCCGAGCAGTTCGAACGCTCGCGGAATCTCGTCCGCGAGGCCATCGCCGGCGCGGTCGAAGCGTACGACATCGACCCCGACCGAATCGGCCTCCTCGGCTTCAGTCAGGGCGCGATTACCAGCCTGTCGCTCCTCCTCGACGACCCCGACGACTACGCGTGGGTCGTCGCGCTCCACGGCTACCTCGCGGACTCCCACGCCGACCTCGACCCCGACGGCATCGCGGGAAAACCGGTGTTCGTCGGCGGCGGGTCGATGGACCAGATCATCCCGACTTCGCGGGTCGAACGCGCCGCCGAGCGCCTCCGCGAACTCGGCGCTGACGTGACGGCGAACGTCTACAACGCGCCCCACGGCGTCGGCCCGGACGAACTGCAGGACGTGGCCGCGTTCGTCGACGCCCACGTCTGAGCGCGCCTGACGCTCGAAACGCTCGCACCGTTGCCTTCCCCGTTCGGCAGGTTGAAACCGCTCGCACCCCAACGCGCGGCTATGAGCACGCAGACGACGCGGCTCGAAGAACTCGGGCGCGAACTCGGCGAAGCCATCGCCGACCATCCGAAGTACGAAGCCTACGAGGAGGCGAAAGCCGCCGTCGAAGCCGACGACGACGTGCAGGAGCTCATCACGGAGTTCAACCAGCTTCGCGAGGAGTTCAACGTGTCCCGGCAGATGGGGGAAGCGACCCAAGAGGGGCTCCGGAAGGTCCAAGCGGCACAGGAAGAGCTCCACTCCGAGCCCGTGATGGAGGAGTACCTCCTCGCGCAGGCCGAACTCGTCGGCGAGTTAGAGAAGATTAACGAGGCCATCTCGGAGCCGCTCGCGGTCGACTTCGGCGGCGAGGCCGGCGGTTGCTGTAACGACTAAGCTCGGCTCGACCCGGCTCGCTCGACTCGTTTTCGCCGCAGGTTCAAGTACTAGGCCGGGGCCAACCCCGGCTATGTTGGCAATCGCGGGCGGCAAGGGCGGCAGCGGGAAGACCACGACGACCCTCGGACTGGCGAGCGCGCTCGACGGCCCGGTGCTCGCCGTCGACGCCGACAGGGACATGCCGAACCTCCACACGATGGCCGGCGTCGGACGACCGGTGGACGCCGCCTCTGGCGCACCCGTACGGGAGCCGTCGGTTCGGTCGCATCCGACCGACTCGACCGTCTCCGTGCTGCCGGCACCCGCCGGGACCGACGACGACGCCTTCGAGCGGTGGCTCCGAACCGCCGCGGGCGACGAGCGGCGTGCGGTCGTCGACTGTCCCGCGGGAGCCGGCCCCGACGCCGCCGTCCCGCTCCGCGTCGCCGACGGCGTGGTCGTCGTGTCGCCGCTGTGCGCGCCGGCGCTCCGCGACGCGGCGAAGACGGCCGCGATGGCGCGGGCGCTCGGCACCCCGGTCGTCGGATGTGTCATCTCTCGGTCACGAGTGGCTCCCGAGGCGGTGTCCGACCTCGTGGGCGCGCCGGTGCTCGGGACCGTTCCCGAGGAGTCGTCGCCAGTACTCACTCGGCCGACAGTTCGGGCCGCGTACCGTCGGATAGCCGACAAGATACCGGGGAAGAAGTAATATGAGCGACCCCCTTACACACGGTTATGTCTCGACTGGCGACGGGAATCGACGTGCTCGACCGCCAACTGGGCGGGGGCATTCCCGCGGGGAGCATCGTCCTCCTCGCCGCCGACCCGGCCAGCCAGTCAGAGCTGTTTTTACACGAACTGACGACCACGCGAGGGACGCTGTGGCTGACGACGATTCGCTCCGCCGAGGCCGTCTCCGACGCGCTCGACCGAAGTCCCGGACCGACCGGAACCCCCACGGTCCGCGACGTGGGCGGCGACGCGCCGCTCGACACGGCGAACAGCCTGGTCCGTGACCTGCCGGAGGGCGCGAATCTCATCATCGACGTGGCGGACGTGCTCGAACGCAACGAGAGCGCCCGCTACCGGAAGTTCCTCAACGACCTCCAGACCCACATGGTCAACACGCGCGGCCTGACCGTCCTCCACGGGCTGAAAGGCGAGTCGGTCCCGGACAACCGCGACCTGACAGAACACATGGCCGACGTGGTGTTCGACCTCGACACGAAGATAGACGGCTCGGAAATCGTCAATCGGCTCGCGGTCCCTAAGTTCCGCGGCGGCCGCGCGCTCGACGAGACCATCAAACTCCGGCTCGCGGAGCGCGTCAGCGTCGACACCAGCCGCGACATCGCCTGAGCGTCGCATCGGCGGCGAGTCGGGCCGGGTCAAGCCGGGTCAAATCAGGCCGGACGGCGGGCGGTTAGAACACGAAGAAGCCGAACGTGCCGAGCGTGACGACCGCAATGAGCGCCATCCACGTTCGGGCGGACAGCGCCGCGCCGCGGGAGAAGACGTAGGCGAAGTACGGTGCGAGCGGCGAGAGGCGGTAGACGAACGGCACCTCGATACCGGCGCCGTATTCGAGCGAGAGCGTCAGTGCGACGGTGCAGACCCCGGCGACGAGCGCGACTTTCACGTCTGTGAGGTCGCGGAACTGGTCCGTCGCGGCGTCGTCTGGCGAAGCCATGGCTACGAGGCGGTCGGAAGGCGAGTATCAAGAAGCCGCCGATTCGCCGGGACGGCGAGGGCGGCGGAGTCGCTTACTCTTCGTCGGCGTCGAGTTCCGCGGCGAGTTCGTCGGCGTCGATGTCGACGTCCTCGATTGCCTCTTCGATGTCGGCGCCGCCCGCGCCGCCCATCATGCCGCCGAGGCCGCCCATGCCGCCCATGCCGCCCTCGATGGTCTCCTGGACGATGACGCGGTCGATGTCCAGCCGCTGCATGATGTCCTGCGCAATCTGCTGCTTGGAGAACATCCACTGCTGGTTCATCGTCATCTGCGGCGTCGCCTCGATGTAGAGCGTGTCCTTCTCGACGGTGACGGTCTCCGTCTCGGGTTCGGCGTCTTCGTCCTCGTCGTCGTCGGACTCGACGACCTGCTCCTCTTCGACCTCGTCCGTCTGAATCCAGACTTCGGGGGCCTGCTGGAGGTACATGCCGAGGAGGCCGGAGGCCTGCTCCTCGCGGTCGTCGACGAGTTCGAGCACTTCGTACTCGTATTCGAGGTCCTCGCCGGCGAGGGGGTGGTTGAAGTTGACGCGGGCGCGACCGCCGATGATGGTCTCCAGACGGCCCTGGTCGCCGTCGATAGTGACCTGCGCGCCGGGGTAGCGGTCGTCCTCGTCGATTTTGTTGGCACTGACCGTGCGCACTTCGTCCTCGTCGTACTCGCCGAAGGCGTCGACCGCCGGAATCTCGACGGTGTCCTCGTCGCCCGCCTCGGCACCGATGAGAGCCTCGTCGACCTCGGGGAAGACGTGGCCGGCACCGACGATGACGACGCGGGGCTCGAACTCGTAGCCCTCGACGTCGATCTCGGCCTCTTCGGCCACTTCTTTGTCCGTCGTGTCGACGACGTCGCCGTCCTCGATCGTTCGCACCGTGTACGCGAGGCGGACGAAGTCGCCGTCCTGAATACCGGACTCGACCTCTTCATCGACCTGCTCGGCCTCCGCCTGCTGTTCGTCGCTCATACACGCTACGTGACTCGTGCGACCCTTAAGAATCACGTTTCGCCGTCGCGACGCGTTCGAGGCGGCCGACGACCGGGAACTCGACCCCGAGGGCCGCTGCGGGGTCGAATCGCTTATATCATTGTCGATAGTTATAGAAAACGAGGCGTGTTCACATGGCACAAACTGGCTTGTTCCTCGGGTTCGTCCTCGGCGTCGCACTGCTGGCGCTCACCGTGTTTCTGACCGGACGCGGTTGGCGACAGTACTCCGTCACGAGCGTTCCGACGCCGACCGGTGGCGGATCGTCGGGGAACGCGGACGAAAGCGAGCGCGAGCGCGGGAGCGGGACCGCCGCGCGCCGCTGGGCCGACGACCCGACGGTGCTGTCGCTCGTCTTCCTCCTCGCGGCGCTCGGCTTCGGCGCGGTTGCGGTGCTGTTCGTCGGCGGCAGCACCATCCCCGAGGGCGTGTCGGACGCCGCGGGGCCGGTGCTCGTCGCCGGGACGCTCACCGTCGTGGTCACGTACCTGTTCTACGG
This sequence comes from Haloferax sp. Atlit-48N, assembly GCF_003383015.2. Taxonomy (NCBI): domain Archaea; kingdom Methanobacteriati; phylum Methanobacteriota; class Halobacteria; order Halobacteriales; family Haloferacaceae; genus Haloferax; species Haloferax sp. Atlit-48N. The sequence goes on from NZ_CP137689.1 coordinate 1,519,225, forward strand.
GACGTACCACGCCGCGCGGGGGCGCGGGCTGGAGCGGTCGCAGGCGGCGCTTCTCGGGTCGTGGGTGCTCGGCCTGCTGTTCGTCGTCGGCGTCGCGCTCAGGTTGGTGGGCCTCCTCTGAGATGGCGACCTCGTACGCGGGGCGACTCGACCCACGGCACGCGCCGCGGCTGTGGTGGCTCGCGGCGCTCTGCTGGGTCGAGGCGCTCGCCGTCGGGGCGTACCTCTCCGCCGCGCCGGAGCGCGTCGAGAGCCTCCGGTACCTGTTCTATCCGTTCGTCTGGATAACCGTCGGCGCGGCGGCCGTCCTCTGGACCGAGCCACCGCGGGCGAGCGCCCGGGCGCGAGTCGTCGCCGGCGCGGTCGCCGCCGCGTACTTCCTCGTCCTCGCGGCGCTGGCCGGGTTGGTGTCCGTGGACTTCGTCGCGCTTTTCGGCGGGAGCCACGGGCACGCCGCCGCGCACTATCCGACCGGCTGGCAGTTCTCGCTCGCCGCGCCGGGCTGGGGGCCGCGAGTGGGCTACGCCGGCGACGCCGTCTCCGCGACGTTCGTCCCGTACCGCGTCGCCGGCTCCCTCGCGCTCGCGTACCTCGTCTACGCCGCCGTCCTCGACGCGGCGAGGCGCGCGCTCTCGGGAGCGCTCGGACTCGTCTCCTGTGTCGGCTGTACCGTCCCGCTCGTCGGCGGCCTCACCGCGGGCGCGGCCGGGGGCACGGGCGTCGTGAGCGCGCTCCGGGCGCTCTCGGTCGACATCTCGACGCTGGTGTTCGTCGTCGCCGTGGCCCTGCTCGCGTTCGGACCGTCGCTGGCGGCGCGGGCGCGGCGATGAGCCGACGCGCCGGAAGCATGGTCGGTTCCGCGGTTCGGCGCGGTGCAGTCTGGTTCGCCACGTTCGCGGTCGCCTCGGTCACTTTTTCGACTTCGGCGCTCGCGCACGCCGGCTCGCTGGCCGGGTCGCTCCGCTCGGTCCCGGCCCCGTTCTGGCTCGTCGTCGTCTCCGGCGGCGGCGTCGTCTGCGTCTCCTTTCTGCTGTCGGCGTTCGTCACCGACGACGAGACGCTGGACGCCTTCGAGCGCGCGGGCGTCCGTATCGGAGGGCTCGCCGGAGCCGTCGCAACCGCGGAGGCCGCGCTCAAGCTCCTCGGCGTCGCCGCGCTCGTCCTCGTCGTCGCCTTCGGGCTGTTCGGGCCGCCCGTCGGCATCGCCAACCTCGGCGTCCTGCTCGTGTGGGTCGGCTGGTGGGCCGGGTTCACGATGGTCACCTACCTCGTCGGGAACGCGTGGCCGCTGGTGAATCCGTGGCGGACGCTCGGCGCGGCGCTTCGGGGTCGATTCGCGGCGGGAGGGAGGCTATCGCGACCCTACCCCGACCGACTCGGGTCGTGGCCCAGCGTCGCCGGTCTGCTCGGACTCGTCTGGCTGGAGGTCGTCAGTCCGCTCGCGGCGAACCCGCGGGCGCTCGCCGTCGTGGTCGTCGCGTACAGCCTCGTCACCGTCGGCGGCGCGGTCGTCTACGGCGACGCGTGGTTCCGCCGCGCCGACCCCGTCGCGCGGGTGTTCCGATTGTACGGCCTGCTCGCGCCGGTCCGGCGGGGCGACGGCGGCGGCCTCTCGATTTCGGTTCCCGGCGCGGGGCTGACACGCAGCCGCGAGCGACTCGGCGCCGACGACGTGGCGTTCGTCGTCGCGCTCCTCTGGGTGACGACGTTCGACGGCCTCGTCGTCACCGTCGCGTGGGGGGGCGTCCTCGCCGCCGCGGCTCCGGTCCCCGCGTGGCTCGCGAACCTCGTCGGAATCGTCGCGGGCTTTCTCGTCTTCCTCGGCGGCTACCGACTGGCCGCGAGAATCGCCCGCGGAACCGCGGACACGTACGTGACCGTCGGCTTCGTCGCCGGCTGGTTCGCGCCCGCGTTGGTCCCCATCGCCGCCGGCTACCACCTCGCGCACTTCCTCGGCTACGTCGTCGGCCTCGCGCCCGCGCTGGTCGCGGTCGCGGCCTCGCCGCTGTCGCCGCCCGCGAACCCCTCGGTGCTGGCCGTTCCGGCGTGGTTCGGCGGCCTCCAGTTGGCGTTCGTCGTCCTCGGCCACCTGCTTTCGGTGTGGGTCGCCCACGCCCGCGCGTTCGACCTCTTTCCGGGTCGCCTGCAACCGCTCCGGAGCGAGTACCCCTTCGTCGCCGTCACGGTCGGCTACACGATGGCGAGCCTGTGGGTCGTCGCCCAACCGACGGTCGGAGGTGTCGCCGGATGAGTCGCAGAGCGAGTCACGGGATGAGCCGCGAAGCATCCGTCGTCGTCCCCGAAACCGCCGTCTCCGACGGCGAGACCGCGGCGGCGACGTGTCCGTACTGCGACCGCCCGTTCCGCCGGGAGCGACTCCGTGACCTCCACGTCGGTGACGCGCACGAGGACCTGAGCGACGGCGAAACCGCGGCGTACGAGGCCGCTGTCGAGGCCGAAGCCGAAGACCTGTTCGTCTATCACCTGAAGGTCGCCGGCGCGCTCGGCGTGGTCTTCACGGCGCTGTTCCTGCTCGCGGTCGTCGGTTTTAGCCTGTGAGAGGAGTGCGGACGGGGCTCAGGCTCAGGCGTGGTCGCCGCCGTGTTCGCCTTCGCCGGGGTCAGACAGACGCATCACGACGCCGGTGAGCACGCCGACGCCCGCCAGCGCGACGACGCCGCCGACCACGACGAACGATTCGCTCGCGCCGACGGCCTCCGAGACGAGGAGGATCGCGAGTCCGAGGACGACGGCCCCGAAGGCGGCCACGAGGGCGACAGTAGTCCGATTCATGCGTACCGTTACCACACCGAAGTCAAAGAAGGTACGTGCGAGTGCGGCGGCGGAAAGAAAGACGCTGTTGAAGCCCTCAGTTACGGATGGGGTTCTGCGGTCGGACTGAATGGAGTGCGCGAATACGGCACGAAGTGAGACGTTGCGAGCGATTCCACCTCGACTGACCCGTACCCGCCTACCGTGAGGTCTCAGTCGGAGCCAAACAGCGCTTGCGTGAGTGCGCCACCGTAGGCGAGTCGCGAACCGAGCCAGAGCGCGCCGAGGGTGACGCCCACCGCCACGAGGTAGGGACCCGGCTCCGGGAGGCGACCGCTCGCCACGCGAGCAAGGCGGTCCGCCAGAACGATGCCGCCGAACCAGACCACCAAGAACGCGACATGTTGGTGCAGGGACTTCCGTCGGCGTGCGTGACGGTAACCGACGACGAGGAAGCCCGCGAGCAGCAAGATGCTGACAGCCGCGAGGGCGAGAAAGCGGAGCCGTCCGCCGAGCGCAAACACCGAGGGGATGCCGATTACCACCGCGAGAACAAAGATGGTCTGGACGACCAGTCCAAGAGACGGTTCGGTGTTGGAGGGCTGTTCAGACACAGATTGCGGTCACGGACGACGAAGCAATGAATCTTCTCCACGGGACCGGAGACCGGTCGTTCGGGTTGGCGCTACCCTACTTACCGGCCGAACCATCTCTCGTGACGCTCGCCGTTATCCCAGATACTTCGCTGGATACACCCTCCCGCCTCACACGGATTCTGTCAGTTTCTAACGGATTCACAGGGCCTCAGAAGGGGACGAACAACGTTCCAGTTAGGCCGCGTTCTCGCCGGTCGTCGCGGCGGCGACGACGAGCGCGAAGACGGCCACCGCGAGCACGAGACCCGGACCGACGACGAGCGGGTCTGTGAGCCTGCCGGGGGCGACGCGGGTCATCATGACGGTCACGCCGACGCCGACGGGGACCGAAAACAGGAGCGCGTAGCCGACCGCGACGAGGGTTTCGCGGGAGCGCCAGCGGGGATGGGAGTCGGCTCGCACGGTCAGAGGAGCGAGTACGACGCCGCGAGCGTGAGCGCCAGCGCGGCCGCGAGGCCGATGCCGACCAGATACGTCAGCGACCGCGGCTCGAACCGGAGGTGCTGGAAGTACGCCGCGACCAACACCGCCTTCGCGGCCGACAGAACCATGATGACGCCGAAGGCCAGCCAGTAACTCAGCCCGGCGAACTCGACCAGCACCTGGACGGTCGCCGAGACGAACAACACCACGTAAATCGCCGTATAGAGTTTCGTTGATACCATCTTTGTCACCTCACAGGATGTAGAACAGCGGGAACAGGAACAGCCAGACGATGTCGACGAAGTGCCAGTAGAGGCCGAAGTACTCCACCGAGCGGCTGTCTTCGAGGTACGCGCCCCGCCAGGCGCGCGCGGTCAGGTACAGCGCGATGACGAGTCCCGCGATGACGTGGGCCGCGTGCAGGCCGGTCGTGAGGAAGAACGTCGAGGCGCGGACGTTCGTCGAGAGCCACAGCCCCTCGTGGAACAGGTGCTGCCACTCCAGCCCCTTGTTGACGAGGAAGCCGATGCCGAGGACGAACGTCGCCCCGAGACTCGTCACGAGGCCCCACTTGTGTCGCTTCTCGGCCGCGACGAGCGCGAGGACGACCGTGAAACTGCTCGTGAGCAGGATGTACGTGTTCACGAGTCCGGGAATCGGGTCGGACGGAATCGGCTCCCAGCCGGTCCAGCCGAAGGCGACGCGGGTGAACACGTACGCCCCGATGAAGCCCCCGAACAGCACCACGTCGGACGCGAGGAATATCCACATCCCGACCTTGCCGTTGTCGATGCCGGCGAAGGGCCACGCCTCGCCCTCCTCGAAGACCGGGCCGTGGAACGGTTCGAGCCCCATGGCGACGAGCGACCCCAGGGTGACGACGCCGCCCGCGACGGCCGTCGTCGCGTAGGCGGCCCCGACCATCCCCGCGGGGAACGCGGCGTCCTGAAGCGGCGAGAGGCCGAGGAGGACGAGGAACGCGCCGGCGGAGAGGACGAACGGCCAGATGCTCGCGTGGCTCGGCCCCTCGACTTCGGTCGCTTCGGCGGTCGGGAGCGCGGACGAGACCGCCGTCGTTGCCGACGCGGTGACGCCGCCGTCGGAGACGGCCGCGCCGGTCGGCCCGCTAGAGCGGTCCTCGCTCGGCGCGGCCTCGCCGGCGTCGAGGAATTCGAGGTGTCCGTTTCGGTAGGTCGGCGTCCCGTCGAAGTTCTCCAGCGGCGGCGGCGACGGGACGGCCCACTCGGCCGTCGTCGCGTACTCCCACGGGTTGTCTGGCGCGGGGTCGCCGGCGAAGGCGCTCTTGAACAGGTTGTAGAACATGATGAGAAACGACAGCCCGAGGACGAACCCGCCGACGGTGGCGAGCTGGTGCCACGGCGCGAGTTCGGGCGCGTAGTCGAACACGCGCCGGGGCGTCTCCCACGCGACGAAAAGCGGGAAGTACAGCAGATTGAAGCCGACGAAGTAGACGGCGAAGTGGAGTTTGCCGAGGAACTCGTCGTACATCCGGCCGGTCATCTTCGGGAACCAGTAGTAGAGGCCGCCGACGAGCGCCGTCACCCCGCCGACCATCACGTAGTGGAAGTGGGCGACGACCCAGTAGGTGCCGCGGAACTCGTAGTCGAGGACGACCGCGCCGAGGAAGACGCCGGTGATGCCGCCGATGATGAACAACAGGAGCGCCCCGAAGACGAACAGGAACGGCGTCGTGAAGCGTATCTTCCCCTTCAGCATCGTGTAAATGAGCGCGAACACCATCAAGTCGAACGGCAGGGAGATGCCGATGGTGGTAATCATAAAGAGCGTCTTCACCTGGAGGTTGATGCTCGTCAGGAACATGTGGTGCATCCAGACGGCGAAGCTCTGGATGGCGACGAGCACCATCGCGAGGATGAACCACTTGCGGCCGACGATGCGGCGGCCGGTGAACGTCTGGAACACCTCGGCCATGACGCCGAGCGCCGGGAAGAAGACGATGTACACCTCGGGGTGGCCGAAGAACCAAAACAGGTGGGTCCACAGGAGCGCCCCCGCCGGCGACTCCATGGCGAAGTAGGTCGTCCCGAGCAGGCGGTCCGACGAGAGCACCAGAAGCGCCGCCAGAAGCGCCGCGAAGGCGAACAGCATCATCCACGCCGTCAGGAGAATCGTCCAGCTAAACAGCGGGACGTTCCGGAGCGTCAGCCCCTCGGCGCGCATGCGATGCATCGTCGTCAGGAAGTTGACCGACGAGACGGTGACGGAGGCGACGAACAGCACGAGCGCCAAGACGGCCGTCGACGCCCCCACGTCCGGCGTGAACGTCGGGACGTTCAGCGGGGCGTACATCGTCCACCCGCCGGAGAACGTCCCCCCTTGGAAGAACGAGACGCCGAACAGGATGCCCGAAAAGAGATAGAGCCAGTACGACAGCGCGTTGAGCCGCGGGAACGCGAGGTCCTTCGCGCCGAGTTGGAGCGGGACGACGTAGTTGGCGAAGCCGAACGCGAACGGCGAGAGGAACCAAAACACCATCAACAGCCCGTGGGCCGAGACGGCCTGATTGTACGCGACGGGCGAGAGAATCCCCTCGCCGAGCGCGCGCGGAGCGAGCAGTTGGACGCGCATCAGCCACGCGAGGACGCCGCCGAGCACGAGGAAGAAAAGCGACGTGACGACGTAGAGGATGCCCACGTCCTTGTGGTTCGTCGTGACGAACCAGCGCTTGATGCTCCCCGTGCCGGGGAAGTCGTGGCCGTGGTCGTCGCCGCCGCGAGCGACCTCGTGGCCGCCGTCGGCCGCGGCGTCCCGTTCGGGAGACGCGTCGGTCATGGAACCACCGCCGGTCGGAGGTTCGATTGCGCGGCGACCGATTCATCGGCGCTCGACTCGTTCGCTGTCGCGTTGTCCGCTGTCGCGTTGTCCGCGGTCGTGTTCGCGTACCACGCCTCGTACTCGTCGGGCGGCATCACGACGACCTCGGCGGACATATACGAGTGGCCGGCCCCGCAGAGTTCGTAACACTGCGCGGTGTACGTCCCCGGTTCGTCGGCGGTGAACCACGTCTCCGTCTCCTGACCGGGGATGGCGTCGGATTTGACGCGTAACTCCGTGACGCCGAAGTTGTGGAACACGTCCGCGGTGGTAATCGTCAGTCGGACGGGCCGGTCGGCGGGGACACGGAGCACGCCGTCGGTGGTGTGGCCGTTCGGGTAGGTAAAGCGCCAGCCGAACTGGTAGCCCTCGACGGCCACGTCGAGCGACTCGTCGTCGGCGGGGCCTTCCTCGACGTACAGGAGCGTCAGATACGTCCACGAGACCAGCGAGACGACGATGACCATGCTCATGAAAAACGAGGTGAACAGCTTTCGGCCCCCGCCGCTCCCCGACGGGAGTTCACCGAGGACGAGGCGGTCCCCGTCGTCGATGTGGCCGTTTCCGGAGCCGGAGCGATACTTGTACGCGTTGTAGAGCATATACCCCACGACGACGACGCCCACGAGCGTCCCCAAGAGCAGGAACACCTCGAAGATGCTCTCGAAGACGAACGCGCGGGTCCCCCGCGGAACCAACCCCGACTGGAGCGGGAACGCGGCCGTCAGTACGAGTTCCGTGACCATTGATAACACCACCCAAATAAGATAATTAACGTTCGTGATGATTATTGTTTCGGAGCAATCGGGGAAAGCGGCGTCGAACGGGCGGTTCCGGTCGGTCGCAGGGCGAAGCGGGGAGCAAAACGAGCGAAGTCGCGGGCGACGACGAGTGATGGCGGACGGGTAGCGGCGGCCGCTACCCGCCATGGCGCTCGGTCAGACTTCGTGTTGCGGGATATCCGCGAACAGGTCGAGCAGGTAGCCGAGCGAGAGGCCGTACACCCAGTGGGCCAGAAGCGAGAACACGAGGAACGAGGCGATGACGAACGCGTCCGCGGGCGGCCAGAACGCCGGCACGAACCCGACCCAGTAGAGCGTCGCGAACGACACGCCGCGGAGGTACTTCGGTGACTCCGGCGGGAGGAACGCGCCGACGACGACGAACGTCACCGGGAGGACGACGACCCCGCCGATGCCGAAGAGGAACGCTCCGAGGGCGAGCGTCGGTTCGTAGCCGAAGAACGCCCCCACACCGGCGAACCGCGTAATCGGCTCGGTCGTAAACAGACCGAGGAGTTCGGGGATGCCGACGAGGACGGGCAGCATCAACACCGTCCCGACGAAGCCGCTTGCCATCGCAGTGAGGATGACGTTCCCCGTGATGTCGTAGTCGGCGGTCTCGCCGGCGCGCTGTTCGACCGCGGTAGCCGGGTTCGGCGTCTCTTGACTCATACTCCCGTCATACTACGGGTTCTTTCATGATAAAAGATAACAAATGCCGTAGTGTTGAGGGGTCGCCGGCGCGAGTCACCGAGGTTTTTGCCCTCCGGACGCGCCCGTGAGTGCATGTACGAAGTCGAGGTCAAGGTCCGCGCGGACCACGGCGCGGTTCGCGAGCGACTCGACGCGGCCGGGGGCGAACAGGTTAACCGCGTCGCCCAGACGGACACCTACTACGACGCCCCGCACAGGGATTTCGCAGAGACCGACGAGGCGCTCCGACTCCGCCGGGAGTCGCGCTACGAGGGCGGCGAACTCGCCGACGAGGAGACCGTCGTCACCTACAAGGGACCGCTCGTGGACGAGTCGTCGAAGACCCGCCGGGAGTACGAGACCGGCGTCGAAGACGGTGAAACGATGAACGCTATCTGCGAGGCGGTCGGCTTCGAACCCGCCGCGACCGTCGAGAAAGAGCGCGAGCGGTTCGCCCTCGACGGCTACACCGTCTCGCTCGATTCGGTGTCCGGACTCGGCGAGTTCGTGGAGGTCGAAATCGAAGTCGAGTCCGGCGTCGACGACGCCCGCGACGGGGCGTTCGCCGTCCTCCGGGACCTCGGCCTCGACCCCGACGACCAGATTCGGACCTCCTACCTCGGGATGCTGCTCGGGTCGCCCGAAGAATAGACGGACTATCGACCCCCGCGGGCGTCCGCAACCTCGGCAGATACTGCCCGAGCATACTCTCAGGTAATACGAGTGTGGCCAAAGGTTTCCGCAAGTTATAGAACCGCCCGCCGGGTACGTCCCGCCAATGAACGACCGAAATATCCGCCTCGAATCCGCCGACAAGCGCGCGGTCGAGGACCAAGAGGTCGAAATCGTCGAGCGAAAGGGTATCGGGCACCCCGACTCCATCTCCGACGGCATCGCCGAGAGCGTCTCCCGCGCCCTCTCGAACCTCTATCTCGACCGCGTCGGCAAAGTGCTGCACTACAACACCGACGAGACCCAGCTCGTCGCCGGCACGGCCGCGCCCGCCTTCGGCGGCGGCGAGGTCATCGAGCCCATCTATCTCCTCATCGTCGGCCGCGCCACGAAGGAGTACGACGGCGAGAAGATTCCCGTCGACTCGACGGCGCTCCGGGCCGCCCGCGAGTACCTCAACGAGAACATCCCCGGGCTCGACGTGGGCACCGACATCATCGTCGACGTGAAACTCGGCGAGGGCTCCGGCGACCTCCAGGACGTGTTCGGCGAGGAGACCCAGCAGGTCCCGATGGCCAACGACACGAGTTTCGGCGTCGGCCACGCCCCCCTGACCGAGACGGAGCGAATCGTCCTCGAAGCCGAGCGCGCCCTCAACGGCCCGGCCTACGGCGACGACCACCCCGAACTCGGACAGGACATCAAGCTCATGGGCAAACGCGAGGGCGATGTCATCGACGTGACCGTCGCCGCCGCGATGGTCGACAAACACCTCGACGACATCGACGACTACGTCGCCGCCGTCGACGACGTGCGCGAGTTCGTCTCCGACCTCGCCACCGACTACACCGACCGCGAGGTCAACGTCGAGGTCAACACCGCCGACGACTACGACGAAGGCTCCATCTACCTCACGACGACCGGCACGTCCGCCGAGCAGGGCGACGACGGCTCCGTCGGCCGCGGCAACCGCGCCAACGGCCTCATCACGCCGAACCGCCCGATGAGCATGGAAGCGACCTCCGGCAAGAACCCCGTCAACCACATCGGGAAGATTTACAACCTGCTTTCCACCCACATCGCCGAGACGGTCGTCGACGAGGTCGACGGCATCCGCGACCTCCAGGTCCGCCTGCTCTCGCAAATCGGTCGCCCCATCGACGAACCCCACGTCGCCGACGCGAAGGTCATCACGGACGACGGCGTCACCATCGCTGACATCGAAGACGAGGTTATCGCCATCATCGACCGCGAACTCGCGAACGTGACCGACATCACCCGCCGGACCATCGAAGGCGAACTCAGCACGTTCTGAGGCGTCGCCTCGCGGCGGGTCGAAACCAAAACAGAACACCGACCGCCGCGTCGCCGGCGCGGGCGACGACGCTACTCCTCGCCGTAGTACTTCTCGACCAGTCGCGCGGCCGCCTCGGCCGTCTTCCGGTAGTCGCGGTCGCCGTCCGGCGTCCGAACCGCGTACTCGTAGTGCCGACTGCTCGGCACGTACCACTTCTCGGGGAAATCGTCGAGGACGTGCCGCGGGTCGCCGTTCGTCGGCGCGCCCGCGCCCGATTCGACGGCGGGGTCGGTGCTCTCGTCCTCGTCACCTTCCTGCGTCTCTGCCTCGTCTCTGGGAGCCATCACGGACGGGTCGGACTCCACGAGGAGCGTCTCGGGCACGTCGGGATGCGACGCCGAGATGCCGCGGTGGACGCCGGGCGTGTTCGACGCCGCGAGCGTCTGGTCCATCAGAATCTTCTGCATGCTAATCTCGTGGCCGTCGCCGGGGTCGCGCTGGTCGTAGCTGCCGTCGGCGTTCATCTCCCACGCCTTCCGGTTGTCCGCGAAGCCGAGTTCGAGGACGAACCGCAACTGCTCGCGGATGTCGGGGTCTTCGACGGGGGCGATGGCCTCCACGCGCTTGTCGAGGTTGCGGGTCATCCAGTCCGCCGAACCGACGTAGTAGTCGGGGTCGCCCGCGTTCTCGAAGTAGAAGATGCGGGAGTGTTCGAGGAAGCGGTCCACGACGCTCCGGACCGTGACGGTCTCCGAGACGCCCTCCAGACCGGGGCGGAGCCGACAGATGTCGCGGACGAGCAGGTCGATGTCGACGCCGGCCATCGACGCCTCGTACAGTTCCTCGACGATGCCGGGGTCTTCGAGGGCGTTCATCTTGGCGACGATGCGGGCGTCGCGACCGGCGCGGGCGTGTTCGGCCTCCCGCCGGATGCACTTCGTGAACTCGTTACGCATCGTCACGGGCGCGATGAGGAGCTTCCGGAACTCCTCGTCGAGCGAGGGGCCGGTGAAGAAGTTGAACACCTTCACGAGGTCCTGCCCGATGTCGCGGTCGGCGGTGAGGACGCCGAGGTCGACGTATCCCTTCGCGGTCCCGGAGTGGTAGTTCCCCGTGGCGACGTGGGAGTAGAGGCGGACGCCGTCTTCCTCCTCGCGGACGACGAGCGCGGTCTTCGTGTGCGTCTTGAGGCCGATGGTTCCGTAGGCGACGTGGATGCCCTCCTCTTCGAGGCGACGGACCCATTCGAGGTTGTTCTGCTCGTCGAACCGCGCTTTGAGCTCGACCATCGCCGCGACCTGTTTGCCGTTGTCGGCGGCGTCGATGAGCGCCTCGATGACCTGCGAGTCCGAGGCCGTCCGGTAGATGGCGGCCTTGATGGCCAACACGTCGGGGTCGTTGGCGGCCGCGTCGAGGAACTGCTGGACGGTGTCACCGAACGAGTGGTACGGATGGTGCAACAGCACGTCTTTGCGGCGAATCGCGTCGAAGATGGTGTCGCCGTCGTCGCCGGCCGCCTCGGGGGACGACGCGCCCGAGCCGAGCCCCGCGTCGGCCGCGTCGAGGTCCGAAAACCGCGGGTGCGGCTGGGGTGTCCACGACTCCAGCGAGAGGTCCGGGCGGTCGAGGTCGGTGAGGTCCATCAGTTCGCGGTAGTCGAGCGGCCCGCGGAGTTCGAACACCTCGCGGTCGTCGAGGTCCAACTGCTCGACGAGGAGGTCCCTCGCGGCCGCGGGCGCGTCCGCCTCGATTTCGAGGCGGACCACGGTGGCGAAGCGGCGCTGTTCGAGCACCTCCTCTATCATGTCGATGAGGTCCTCCGCGACCTCCTCGTTGCGGCGGACCTCGGCGTTTCGCGTCAGCTTGAACACCGCGGTGTCGACGACCTCGACGTTCGGGAACAGCAGGTCGAGGTTGGCGCGGATGACCTCCTCCAAGAGGACGTACCGGACCTCGTCGCCGTCGGTGTCGACCTCGACGAGCCGCGGGCGGTTCTGCGGAATCTTCACCCGGGTGAACGTCTGGTCGCCGTCGTCGTCGCGGGTGACGACCGCGAGCGACAGCGAGAGGTTCGAGATGAACGGGAACGGGTGGGCCGGGTCGAACGACAGGGGCGTCAGCGTCGGCAGCACCGAGAGTTCGAAGTAGTCCCGCATCTCCGCCCGCTGGTCGGGCGTCAGGTCGTCGTAGTCACAGATGTGGATGCCCTCCCCGGCGAGCGCCGGGCGAATCTCCTCGCGGTAGCACTCGGCCTGTCGCTCGAACATGGGCCGGGCCTTGTCGATGGCCTCCTCCCACTGCTTGAGGGGCGTCCGGCCGTCGGTCGTCCGCTCTGTCACGCCGGCGTCTATCTGCTGTTTCAGGCCGCCGACGCGCTTCATGAAGAACTCGTCTAAGTTCTTCGTGAAGATGGACAGAAATCGGACCCGTTCGAGAAGCGGGTTCCGGTCGTCGAGCGCTTCGTTGAGCACGCGGGACTGGAACTCAAGTTCGCTCAGCTCGCGGTTGAGATAGTACTGCGGGTCTGTGAGGTCGATGTCGGCTGGCAACTCGTCGGTCATTGGCATCGAGTGAGCATCGAGTGGGGTCGGGCGAACGTCGGGCAAGCGTCGGGCGCGACGGCGGGTCGTTCGGTGGTTGTACGAGTCGAAAACGGCGTGAAATCTATTAAGCGGTTTATATTGTTTCGCCGTCTGTCTACGGTTCAGTAAATTGTACTATTTACAAATATATAACACTAATAGCAGCGGAGAGCGACGTGCCGTGTCGGGCGCGGACGCCCCTCGAAACGAGACGCTGAAGGGTGCCGGCGGAGAACGTCGACCGTGAATCAGACGGCGCACGTCGTCCTCGTCGGCTACGGCGAGGTGGGCACGAAGAGTTCGAGCGTCCGGGCGAAGATGGAGGCCAGACTGCGGACGAACCTCCAGGCGGTCCTCGACGACCGCTCGCTCCCGGGCCGCGTCGAGCGGGAGTGGTCCCGCCTGCTCGTCCGCGACGCCGCCGACGCCGAGGCCGTCGCGGCCGCCTGCGCCGAGGTGCCGGGCGTCGTCTGGGCGCGCCCCTGCGTCGCCTGCGACCCCGTCCTCGACGACATCGTCACGGTCTGTCGAAGTCTCGCGTCCGACCACCCCGACGGGGCGGCGTTCGCCGTCGACGCCGACCGCGTCGGCGACGCCGACCAACACGCGTTCACGAGTTCCGACCTCGAACGCGAGGCCGGGAGCGCCGTCGTCGAGGCGACCGGCGCGCCCGTGGACCTCGACGACCCCGACCGGACCTACCGCATCGAGTGCCGCGAGGAGACGGCGTATCTCTCCGTCCGGCGGTTCGACGGCCCCGGCGGCCTCCCGCTCGGAACGCAGGGGCGGGCCGTCTCGCTCGTCTCTGGCGGCATCGACTCGCCGGTGGCGACGTGGGAGCTGATGCGCCGGGGCTGCGAAATCGTCCCCGTCTACGTCGATTTGGGCGACTACGGCGGCGCTGACCACCGCGCGCGGGCCATCGAGACGGTGCGGACCATCGCTCGCCGCGCCCCGAACGCGGACATGCGAGTCCACGTCGTCCCCGCCGGCGACGTGGTCGAGCGACTGATGGAGTCCGTCGATGACACCCGGATGCTCTCGCTGCGGCGCGCCATGCTCGCCATCGCCGCCGAGGTCGCCACCGACGAGCACGCCCACTCAATCGTGACCGGCGAGTCGCTCGGTCAGAAGTCGAGTCAGACCGGCGAGAACCTCGCCGTCACCGAGGCCGCGGTCGACTACCCCGTCCACCGCCCGCTTTTGACCCGCGACAAGACCGACATCGTCGCGGCCGCCCGCGACCTCGGCACCTACGACGACTCGACGCTCCCCGTCGGCTGCGAGCGCGTCGCGCCGAGTTTCCCCGAGACGAACGCCTCGCTGTCGGCCGTCGAGGCCGCGGAACCCGACGATTTGTTCGACCTCGCAGTCGAGGCCGCCCGCGAGCGAGTCGTCGTCTCGCCCGACGGCGAGTGAGTGAGTAAGTGAGTGAGTGAGAGAGCGCGGGAGAGGGAACGCGAGACGACGGCCGACTGCGAGAAAGAACGCCGGGGCGACCCCTCCGAGGTGCGGTACCGACGCCCACACGAACAGTGCAAACCACCATCACAGTCACGATTCTCCAAACGTTTAGATTCGTTTCGAATGAACAATTGCACAAAAATGGCTTTATTTACCGTGAGCGCTAGTGTTCTCCCATGTCGAAAACATCGCATCCCGGTCGCGGACACCCCGGTCCCGAGTGGCGCGTCAGCCACCGGGCGTCGCGGACCGACTGGAGCGACGCCGTCGAGCGGTGCGCGGCGTGCCGCGCCCGCGTCGACATGAGCGAAGCGCACTACCAGGTCCTCCTCGAACGAGACATCGACAAGCCCGGCAAGATAACGCTCGAACGCGAGCGCGTCGTGTTCTGCGACGAGTCCTGCGCCGCCGAGTGGGAGTCGACCGCCTGAGTACCGGAACCGCTTTACCGGGTCCGGTCCCTCCCTCTCGACGTGACGCAGGTCTGTATCGTCGGCGCGGAGGACGTCCACCTCCAGTACGAACTGCTGTCGCGCGACACCGCGCGCGCGGCGCTTTCGACCTACGATATCTCCGAACCGTTCGACAACTCGCTTTCGGTCGACACGGTGAGTCTCGGCGCGGCCGTCTCGCTTCTCAACGACCTCAACTGGTATCTCGTCCGGTTCGCCGACTTCTCGTTGGTCCGCGAGCCCTCCGTCTCGGCCGACGAGTGGCTCTCCCGCGACCTCGCCCGACGGATTCGAGACGGGAAGGTTCAGCCCGAGGACACGGGCGACCACCTCGCCATCTACGGCGTCGAAGACGGCCGCCTCGTCGAGCCGATGTTCGTGACGCGGGTCGACGGCTCGGTGCCCGACTACGACCTCAGAGACGTGGAGCGAACGCTCGTCGTCAGAGTGGGCGAAGACGAGTTCGGTCGGTGAGCGCCGCCCCGGGGCGACCGCTATTCTTCGGCGTCGAACATCCCGGTCGACATGTAGCGCTCGCCGGAGTCCCAGAAGACCGTCACCACGAGCGGCTGGTCTTCCTCGTCGGCGTCGGGGGCGGCGAGCCGCTCGGCGACGCGCTTGGCGGCGAGGAGCGACGCGCCGGACGACTGGCCGACGAGGATGCCTTCCTCGCGGGCGAGGCGGCGACACTCGGCCTCGGCGTCCGCGAGTTCGACGATTTCCACGTCGTCGAGGAGGTCGGTGTCGAGGTTGGGGCTGACGAAGCCCGGGCCCATCCCCTGGAAGTCGTTGTTTCCGACCTCACGGCCCGAGAGGACGGCGCTCTCGGCGGGTTCGACGCCGACGACGCGCATCGAGGGGAACTCCTCGACGAGACGGCGGCCGGTGCCCGAAATCGTGCCGCCGGTGCCGATGCCGGCGACGAGGGCGTCGATGCGGCGGTCGCCCACCTGTTCGAGAACCTCCTCGGCGGTCGTCCGGTAGTGCGCCTCCGGGTTGGCGGGGTTCTCGAACTGTCGGAGCTGGTACATGCCCTCGGCTTCGAGTTCGTCCGCGCGCTCTTTCGCGGCGGAGATGTCGCCGTCGACGAGCTCGATGGTCGCCCCGTAGGCGCGCATGATTTCGCGGCGCTCGGGCGACATCGAGTCCGGCATGACGATGGTCAGGTCGTAGCCCTTCGCCGCCGCGACGACCGCGAGTCCGATACCGGTGTTCCCGGACGTGGGTTCGACGAGGCGGTCGCCCGGCGAGATGTCGCCCGCCTCCTCGGCCGCCTCGACCATCGCCAACGCGGGGCGGTCCTTCGCCGACCCGCCCGGGTTCTTCGACTCTATCTTCGCCGCGACCGTCGACCCCTCGGGGGAGTCGACGCGGACCAGCGGCGACCCGATAGCGTCGAGGATACTGTCGTCCATCGACCCTCCGTTGACGGTGCGACACTAAACGACTGGCGGAGGCGGACGATACGGCCACCGTCTCGGGGGGAGACAGCGACGAGCGCGGGCGGCGAGCCCCGCCGCGAGCGCACCCGTTAAATCCGCGCGGCCGGTACACCGGCGCATGGCCGAAGCCGAGACGCTCGAAACGATGCAACCGAACCCCGCGTGGGACGCGGCGTCCTACCCCGACGTGGTCGACACTCTCGCGGCCGCGGACTACACGTTCAAGGTCTGGGGCGGCGACTGGTGCGGCGACTGCCGCGGACAGCTTCCCGACTTCGCGGCGGCGCTCGACGCCGCCGGCGTCCCCGCCGAGCGAATCGACCACTACCCCGTCGAGAAGGCCGACGACGGCTCGAAGGTCGGCCCGCTCGTCGAGGAGTACGACATCGAACTCATCCCGACGGTCGTCGTCGAACTCGACGGCGAGGAGGTCGCCCGCTTCGTGGAAGAAGAGGACGTTCCGATTGCGGTCTACCTCGCGGACGAACTGTCGAACTGAGCGCCGACGCCGATTCTCTCGTTTTCGTCGACCCGTCGAATCCGCCAACGAAGCCGAACCCGCCGAAACCGTGATACGACACCCGCGGGTACGCCGATGCGATGCGACGGGCGCAGATGGCGCGGGGGTCAGCAGATGCGTGAGGAACGTGGCGGAGATAGTAGTGAGAGTCCGGGTGACGGGGATGACCTGCGGCGCTATCACCTCGACAGCGACGACTACCGCCGCGACCTCCTCCCGGTGTTCGCCGAGGTCGTTCCCGTCGCGCACGCGGTTCGAGTCGAACTCGACGAGGAATGGCTCGACGAAGCGTTCGGGGAAGACGACAGCGAGCGATGCGTCGAGGCGCTCGCGGCCGTCGACGCGCTCGACCCCGAGCGTCCGGACGACAGGACCCGATGCTTCTCTCTCGGCCCGGATAGAGAGGGCGAGGACGCGCTGTTCGCGCTTCTCGACGCCGCGACGACGATGGTCGGTGAGCATTTCGTGTTTCGCCTCGCGCTCCTCGACGACGGCGGCGACGAACTGCTCACGACGATTCCCCACGAGTCGATGCTCTGGGGCGAGTCGCCGCCGCTCTCCGAGGGAGTCGTGGCGTCGGTCCAAGAACTGCTCGCCGACCGGGTCGGGCTGTTCGTGGCGTCGACGGTCCACGAGCGGTGGGAGACCGACGACCACGCCTACCGCTTCGACACCACGGCAATCGTGCAATCGACGCTGGACCGGAAGACGAGTCGGACGTACTGTTCCGCGCTCTCGGCGCGGCACCTCGACGTCGTCGACGGAACGACGCTCGTCTTCGACACGCCGACGGGTGAGAAAGTCGTCCCGTGCGTGACCCGCGAGCGCACCGAACGAGTCGCCGAGAAAGTCAGAGAATTACGACGACGCTACGACGGCTCTCAGCTCTGAATTGGGTTCCGACCCGTCTCTATGTTCAGTTAGACGTCGTCGCCCGCCGTGAACCACGCCAGCGCCTCGTCGAGGTCGTGGGTCGGCGCGGAGCAGGTGAAGTTCTCGCAGGCGTAGACGGTCGGCTCCCCGTCGGCGGCCTCGCGGCCGGCCCAGATTGGCGGGGCCTCGTCTAATCCGAGTTCGTCCAGCCACGCGTCGAGTTCCGCGTCGGTGCCGGGGCGACGGGAGACGACGAGGCCGGGGAGGTACCGCGAGGCGAGCGTCGCGCGCCACTCGTCGGGAACCTCGTCGGCGGCGACGGTGAGTTCGGGGACGCCGCTGGCGGCCTTCTCGGCGGCGAGCGCGAGCGAGACGTGTTCGAGCGGACTGCCGCGGACGCGGTTGGCGAACGACCCGAGGACCGCGTCCGCGACCTCGCCGAACCCCGCGTCGGGCGCGAACTGTTCGAGGTCCAAGAACAACGACGTGGCGACGCCGAGGCTCGACGGCGTGGACTGGTCGGTCGGCTCCTGCGGGCGGGTGACGAGCGATTCGCCGCTCTCGGGAGTGAAGTAGAGCGTGCCCGCGTCGGCGTCGTAGAACTCGCGGCGGGTCGCCCGCGCGAGGTCGAGCGCGAACGAGAGCGGCGCGAGGTCGCCGGTCGCCTGATAGAGGTCGAACGCGCCGCGCGCGAGGAAGGCGTAGTCTTCGAGGTAGCCGTCGCCTTTCACCTCGCCGTTCATCACGCGCCGCGAGAGCGTCTCGGTCTCGTCGTCCCAGAGGCGCTCGCGCACGAAGTCGAGGGCGCGGCGGGCGTCGGCCGCGAGCGAGTCGTCTTCGAGGACGACCGAGCCCTGCGCGAACGCCGAAATCATCAGGCCGTTCCAGCCGGCGAGCACCTTCTCGTCACGGGCGGGGCGCTCGCGCCCCTCGCGGGCGGCGAACAGCGCCTTCCGTGCCTTTTCGAGTCGGTCCTCGACCTCGGACTCGTCGAGGTCGTACTCGTCGGCGAGGTCGGCGGTCGTCGCGGAGACGTTCAGGACGGTCGTCTTGTTCTCGAAGTTGCCGCCGGGCGTGACGCCGTAGCGGTCGCAAAAGAGGTCGGCGTCGAGTTCGGGGAGGAGGTCGCGCACGTCGTCGGGCGTCCAGACGTAGAAGGTCCCCTCCTCGCCGCCGGACTGGGCGTCGAGGGTGGCGAAGAAGCCGCCGTCGTCGTGGGTGAGTTCGCGGCGGACGAACTCGAACGTCTCGGCGGCGACGGTCGCGTACGAGTCGTTGCCGGTGAGTCGGGCGGCGTCGAGATACCGCGAGGCGAGGCCGGCCTGGTCGTACAGCATCTTCTCGAAGTGCGGGACGGTCCACTCGCGGTCGACGCAGTAGCGGTGGAAGCCGCCGCCGAGGTGGTCGCGGAGGCCGCCGTTGGCCATCGCGTCGAGGCTCTGCCGCGCCACGTCGAGCGCTTCGCGGCGGCCGGAGACGGCGTAGCCGCGGAGCAGGGCGTCGATGCGACCGGGTTGGGGGAACTTCGGCCCGTCGCCGCCGAAGCCGCCGTGGTCGCGGTCGGCGCCGCGGAGCGCGGCCTGCACGGTCGTGTCGAGCACTTCCGAGCCGGGGGCTTCGCCGGGAACGTCGGGCGTCTCCTCCAGTCGGTCGGTGATGGCGCTCGTCCACTGCTCGGCGCGGTTTTCTATCTCGTCGCGGTCGGTCCGCCACGACTCTGCGAAGCTCTCGACGACATCGCGGAAGCCGGGCGCGCCGCGGCGGGGTTCGGGTGGGAAGTACGTGCCGACGAAGAAGGGCTTGCCCTCGGGCGTGAGCCAGACCGAAAGCGGCCAGCCGCCGCCGCCGGTGACCTGTTGGCAGATGGTCTGGTAGATGCGGTCGAGGTCGGGGCGCTCCTCGCGGTCGACTTTGACCGGGACGAACTCCTCGTTGAGCACCTCGGCGATGTCGGGGTCCGAGAAGCTCTCGTCGGCCATGACGTGACACCAGTGGCACGCCGAGTAGCCGATTGAAAGAAAGATGGGCTTGTCCGCCTCGCGGGCCGCTTCGAGGGCCGTTTCGTCCCACGGCTGCCAGTTGACCGGGTTGTCGGCGTGCTGGCGGAGGTACGGGCTCTGCTCCTCGTCGAGTCGGTTGCGTCCCACCGGGTCGGACATGCGTCGGAGTCGGCGCTCCGGGAACTAAAGCGGCGTGGAGACGGCCGTCGTGGCCGACTCGGGGTGTGGCGCGGGGTGTGGGTCGGACGGCGAGTCACCCTCGCTGGCGACCGTCTATGACCACAATCGTGCCTATTTCGTCGAAGATAAAGAGCAATCTTTACACTCCCGTGCGCATGGTATGCGACCATGAGCGAGACCGTCCTCCTCGTCGGCGGCGGCGGCCGCGAGCACGCGATTGCCCGCGCGCTGGCCCCCGACTGCGACCTGTACGCCTGCGCCAGCAACCGAAACCCCGGCATCGCCGCCCTCGCGGAGGGCTTCGAGACGATTTCGGAGACCGCCGCCGAGGACATCGTCGCCTACGCCGAGTCCGTCGACGCGACGCTCGCGGTCGTCGGCCCCGAGTCCGGCCTCGCGGCCGGCGTCGCCGACGCCCTCGACGAGGCGGGTATCTACACCTTCGGCCCGCAGGCCGCCGAGGCGCGCATCGAGACGGACAAGGCGTTCCAGCGGCAGTTCATGCGCGACGAGGAGATTCCGGGCAACCCCGACTTCGCCACCTTCGACGACATGGAGGCCGCCTGCGACTACATCGACGACTACGACGGCGACCTCGCGGTCAAGCCCGCGGGCCTCACCGGCGGCAAGGGCGTGAAGGTCATCGGCGACCAGGTGACGCCCGCGGAGGCGAAGGCGTACCTCCGCGACTCGGACTACGAGCGCGTCGTCCTCGAAGAGCGCCTCGTCGGCGAGGAGTTCACGATTCAGGCGTTCGTCGCCGACGGCGAGTTCCGCGTCAGCCCCGCCGTGCAGGACCACAAGCGCGCCTACGAGGGCGACGAGGGACCGAACACCGGCGGCATGGGCAGTTACACCGACGTGTCTCCCTCCCTGCCGTTCATGGCCGACGGCGACTACGAGGCCGCCGTCGAAGTCATCGAGGCCGTCGTGGAGGCGCTGCCGGAGTACAAGGGCATCCTCTACGGCCAGTTCATGCTCACGACCGAGGGGCCGAAGGTCATCGAGTTCAACGCCCGCTTCGGTGACCCCGAGGCGATGAACACCCTACCGGTCCTCGAAACGCCCTTCATCGACGTGCTCACCGCAGCCCGCGAGGGCGAATCCCTGCCGGAACTCGACTTCACCGAGGCCGCCACGGTCTGTAAGTACGCCGTCCCCGAGGGCTACCCGACGGACCCCGAGGCCGGCGCGGAAATCACGGTCGAAGTGGACGAGGACGCCGGCGCGCTGCTGTTCTACGCGAGCGTCGACGACCGCGAGGACGGCCTCTACACGACGACCTCCCGGTCGTTCGCCGTGGTCGGCGTCGCCGACAGCATCACCGAGGCTGAGGAACTCGCGGAGGACGCGCTCGCCGACGCCGGCGAGGGCTTCCACATCCGCCACGACATCGGCACGGCGGCGCTCGTCCAGCGCCGCATCGACCACATGGCCGAACTCCGCGGCGAGTAAGCGGGACGCGGTTCCGCGACCCCGCGTTTCTGTTTCTCTCGTCGCCCCCGCGCCGAGGGCGCTTTTACCCCCGCGGTCCAATCGGCGGACGTGACCGACGACGATGCCGCACCGGCGGACGCGGAGGCCCGCCGACACGACCGAATCCAGCACCACCCGACGCCCGGCCCGCGGAACTCGTTGCAGTACTGGACCGACGCCAAACCCGTCTGGCGCGTGATGCTCAACTACGTGTTCGTCCTCGTGGCGCGCATCGCGCCGTCGCTCAAACTTCGAAACTGGGCGCTCAGACGCATCGGCGTCACCGTCGGCGCGGGCGTCTCGTGGGGCCTCGAAGCGACGCCCGACGTGTTCTGGCCGGAACTCGTCACCATCGAAGACGACGCTATCATCGGCTACGACGCGGTCATCCTCTGCCACGAGTTTTTGCAGGACGAGTACCGAACCGGCGAGGTCGTCGTCGGCGAGCGCGCCATGATCGGCGCGAAGGCGACGATTCTCCCGGGCGTCCGCATCGGCGAGGGCGCGCAGGTCGCGGCGAACTCGCTCGTCACGCGCGACGTGCCCGCGGGCGAGACGGTCGCCGGCGTGCCCGCGAGACCCATGTCCGGCGGCGAGACCGACGGGCAGTAATCGGTCGTCGTAGTGGGCGGTTCGAGACGCGGCGACCGCCGGCCCGGCACCGAACCGCACGGAATCGGTCCGAACGACGACAGTGGCCTCGGTTCCGAGCGCCTACCGAACGCGCCCGACGCCCTTGTCGAGGACGCGCGCGTTCGGAATGACGAACTCCGTATCCTCGGATTCGACGTGGGTGACGAACATATCGAACTCCTGGACGACGCCGCGAACCTCGCCGACGACTATCTCGTCGCCGATGCTGTACGGTTGAGTGAACAGGAGATACGTCCCCGCCGCGCCCGAGCGAAGGAGGTCGCGGAACGCGACGGCACCGAACACGATGAGTCCCAGCAGGTACGCCCCGAGGAGGACGATGAGCGCGAGCGTGGCGACGCGGACCTGCGAGAGCGCGACGAGCGTGGCGAGAAAGAAGACGGTGTATTTCGCGAGCGCCGGGAGGATGTTCACCTGCGGGAGTTTGACCGCGCGGAGTCGCTCGGCGACGAGCAGTTCGACCTTGTCGCCGACGACGACCCCGATGATGAGGACCAGAATGGCGATGAACAACTGCGGGAGGATGGCGATGACGAGCCCCCAAAACCGGTCGGCGTAGTTGACCCCGGCGAACGAGAGGGTGGCGAAGATGCTGATGCCGAGGACGAAATACCGCGTCAGCCACGACAGGATTTCGACCGTCGAGGTGTCGAAGTCGCGGGCGGTCCGCTCGAACGCGGTCCCCTCGATGGCCTCCGGGACACCGACGCTGACGAGCAGCCGATGGACGAGCGTCCCCGCGACGTACGCGAGCACCAGCCCGAGGAGGAGGATGGCGAGCACGCCGAGAAACCGGAGGCCGGCGATTCTGACGATGTCGTCGACGACGCCGCCGACCGTCTGAAGCGGGGCGGTAGATGCGGACGCGGATGCGGACGCGGACGCGGATGCGGATGTGAGTGCGGCTGTGGACGCGGAACCGACCGACGAGTGGATGAGGGACGCCGAAGCGAACCCCGGCATCTCAGTACGCCTCCGGGTCGATTTCGAGAATCATCTTGCCGCCCTTGAACGCCCGGACGAGCCCGTCGGACTCCGAGAGGACGATGGCCGTGGCGTTGGTGTCGCGGGTGATAGCGCCGCCGGCCATGTGGCGCGCGCCCAGCCCCTTCGGGATGTCGACGCCCTCCGCCGAGGGTTCGAGGTAGCGGTACGCCGAGACGATTTTCCCCGAGTCGGAGATGACGAACGCGCCGTCGAGCCGCGAGAACTCCTTGAGCATCACGTTGACGATGGGGTCGCCGACGTAGACGTGGGATTTCTCGAAGGGGTTGTACGACAGCGGCCGCGACTTGTTCATCACCTTGCCCGCGTCACCGACGATGAACAGCGCGCCGACGGGTTCGCCCTTCTGCCCTTTCTTGCCCAGTTCGATGGCCACCTCGAACACGTCGCGGATGACGCCGGGGTCCGCCCGCGAGTTCGCAAAGAGGTCGTAGATGCCCGACCGCATGTTCTCCTCAACGCGGACGCGGACGAGCGAGTCCGGGTCGCCGCCGAAGATGCCGACGTTGCAGGCGATGGTGTCGCCGGCCTCGACGATGCTCTGTTCCATCGCGCCTTCGACGCCGAAGCGGATGCGGTCTTTGACGTTCTGGAACTGCAGGGGCAACTCCACGAACGTCTCTGCTTCGACCGTGTTCTCCGGCGCGATGACCACCGTCGGAACGTCCGTCTCGGCGAACTGCTCGTAGTGGGAGCTGCTCGGCGTGAACAGAAACAACCCATCGACGTCCGCCACGAGGTCGCCCAATAATTCGGATAACGCCGCCATTGGTGGAGAGAGACACCGGGTGAGAAAAAGGGTTGTGTCGCGTCTGACGCGTGGCGTGCGCGATTCGGCCGGTCGAAACCGGCGACTGAGTCTCCCGGAAGGGGGTCGAACGGGACCTACTGCCCCAGAATCGGGGCTCTGAGCGCGGCGACTTCGTCGAGAATCGCGTCGGCGTCTTCCGGGGCGACGCCGTTTTCGTCGAGCGCGGCCGCGAGGTGCTCGGCGATGGCGTCGAAGTCCTCACCGGAGAGGTCGAGGTGGTCGTGGGCCGCCCGCATATCGGCCCCGTCGTACTCGACGGGACCGCCCGCGACGGCGCTGATGAACTTGACCTGATGGGCGCGCTGTTCGACCATGTCGATGTCGTCGAAGTAGTGGGCGACCGAATCGTCCGCGAGGACGCGGTCGTAGAAGTCCGAGACGACTGCTTCGACGGCCTCACGGCCGCCGATGCGAGCGTAGAGTGACTGCGCAGGCATTCGTCGGGGAATTGGACACCACGACGGTAAGGTTTCCTCCGAACGTATGCGGGGTGTTTAAGAGTGGATTGGAAGTTGAAGTGGGAGTACGTGAAGTTCCGGTAGTTCTGTTTGAATTCTCCGGAGATGGGTCTGAGTCCGTAGAATCAAGATACTACGTCGAGTTCCGGGATACGACCGGGGACAAATTTATAGCACAGTTGTCAGTATCTCGGGCGTGAACACTACGGCGAGATTCGCTGTTATCGCGGGGGTCGCTCTCATCCTCTCGGCGCTGATTTACACCCCACTGTTTACGCCGGGTCCCTTTCGCCTCTCTGACTATTTCCGACTCGAACTCGTCGTTTACATGGCACTCGGGTGGATATTCCTCGCTGTCACGTTCGCAGCCACGGAAGACGGATAGCACTGTCCAGTACGCGAAACGCGCGGGACAGGGTTCGAACCGGGCCGAGACTCGCGGTGCTCGTCTCGTAGGGTTCGAACCTGTCTGCTCCCTCGCTCACTTCGTTCGCTCAGTGCGCGGGACAGGGTTCGAACCTGCGAAGGTCTACACCACAGCGTCCTAAGCGCTGCGCCTTTGGCCACTTGGCTACCCGCGCGCAATCGGGCGACGCCCGCCCTTCGACCGCACATTTCCCGCAACGATATATAAACGTCACGAGCGCCCGCCGCGGGGATTATGCTCCCGCGGCCGCAACGACGACCATGTACAGCGCCCGAGACCAGCGAGACAACCGGGAGTGGCTGGCCCGCATCGACGCCGCCGCCGACGGCCTCGAACTCGGCAGCGAGGCCCGCTCGTACGCCTCGGACATGTTTCTCACCCAGTTGCCCGACGAGGAGCGCTCCAAACAGGCCGTCGCCGCCGCCAGCCTCTACGCCGGCGCGCTCATCGCCGGCGAGGAGCGCTCCCAGACCGCCGTCGCCGAGTCGATGGACGTGTCGCGGCTCAGCATCCAACAGCGCTGGAAGGACCTCCTCCGGGAGGCCGGCTTCCGACCGCCGAGCTGGTAGTTTGGAGGCGCTCACTCCGAGGAGCGCGCGGGAGCCATCCGACGAGTCAGGACCGCGTAGGTCACCGCGGTGGCGACGACGCCGGCGGCGACGCCGGCCGGAATACCGACGAAAAGCGAGAAGAATATCCACCGCGAGGCTACCTCGGTGACGGCGATGCCGACGACGAGCGCGGCGACGACGCCGACGGCGAAACTGGCGAAACGCGCGTGTCGCATGGGGGAGCGTACGACCGTGACAGTGAAAACTATTCGTCGCTCGGGGGCGTCCGACCGCGGCCCTCGCGGTCGGGCGTGAGGTTGCCGTGGCGGTCGATTTCGCCGGAGACGATGCGCGTCGAGGAGATGCGCTCGCCGTCCTCGGCGGGGACGTGTTCGACGACCTCGATACGGAGGGGTTTGAGGCCCTTTTCTTCGCGAATCTCGTTGACGCGCTCGCCGCCACCCCGCGTCTCGGGCGAGACGATGAGCACGTCGAAGCCTTCCTCGGTCGCGATGCCGGTCGGTTTGTCGAGTTCGCGGACCTCGAACTCGCGGTCGTACTCCTCGGCGAGCGGTCGGAGTTCGGCTTCGAGGTCGGCCTTGCGGTCGTCGAAGGGCCGGACGTAGCGGTCGACGTGTCGCGTCTTCGGCGCGAGTTCGTCGCTCGTGAGTCCGACCGTGACAGCACCCAATTCGAACGCCCGCTCGAACAGCGCGAGATGTCCATCGTGGACAGGGTCGAACGTCCCGCCCAACGCGACGTGCATACTCTCGGGGTGGGTACGGCGCGACTTAAGCGGGTCGGGTTAGCCTAACGGCCCAACGCCCGCGGCCAGCGGGGGCTCCGAGGGTGCGCGAATCGTCGCAGCAGTCGGGACGCCGCGCTACTCCTCGCGGACCGTAATCGTGACCGGTTCGGTCTCGTCGGAGCGGTCGGTGCCGAGGTGTCGGTCGAGGTTGAACACGGCGTTCAACTGCGCCTGCACCTGTCCGGAGACGCCCTTCACGAGGTCGCTCGGCGCGATGGCGACGTACTCGTAGGGGTTGTTGCCCGCCCCGGAACTCTTCCGCTTGCGGCGCTCGACCGTCTCGTCGTCCGCGAGCTCGGCCAGCGCCTCCCGAACCGTACTGGGGTAGAGGCCGGTCCCCTCGGCGACTTCCTCGCTCGTCGAATGTGGGTGCTGTCGGAGGTGGACGTAGATTCGCGCGCGGGTCTCGGTATCGAGAATCCACGCGAGCAGGTCCACCAACCCGTCGTCGAACTCGGAGACGGCGCAGTCGGCCGCGCCGCCCGAGTCGTCTTCGTCCGTCGACTCCGCGCTCCCCTCTGTGCTCTGGTCCGCAGACATTTGTGCTACGGCAAAGGTCAAAACTGGGGCGCTAAAAAATGTTTCCTGTCGCGCGTCGGCGTGCGACTCAGTCCAGCGTCAGGTGTTCGCACAGGCCGTCGAGCCCGGATTCCTCGTGAATCCGCCGCTGGACGGCGGTTCCGGATTCGGCGTCGAGAAGCGACCGGAGGCCGTCGACGCCGAGGCGGTCGGACTCGGTTTCGACGAACGAGTCGAGGCTCACCACGCCCTCGGAGTCGGGGGCGATGAAGTCCGTGTCCCGGCCGTAGCGGGTCGCGCGCCACTTGTTCTCGTCGAGGAGTTCTCGGCGGACCGACGTTCCCGACTCGCCGGCCTCGTAGCGGTCGGCGAGGTCCAACACGAGCGCGTGGACGTACTCGACGAAGTCGGTGACGCGTTCGGGGTCGGTCTGGGCGTCGGGGGTGCGGATTTCGACCGTCCCGTGGCCGGTGTGGGGGCGCACGTCGTACCAGAGTTCGCCCCGGTCGTCTATCGAGCCGTACTCGACCATCCGGCGCTCGAAGCGTTGGAACTCCTCGAAGTCGTCGAAGGCGGTCGGCATGCCGGTGTTCGGGAGGTTCTCGAACACCTTGGCGCGGGCGGAGGCGAGACCGGTGTCGAAGCCGTTCCAGAAGGGAGAGTTCGCAGAGAGCGCGAGGAGCGGCGCGAGATACCAGCGGAGTTCGTTGGCGACCCAGACGGCCTTGTCCGCGTCGTCGACGCCGACGTGGACGTGGAGGCCGGCGGTCGTGTTCCGGTGTTGCGGGTACTGAATCCGGTCGAGTTGCGCCTGATACCGGGGTTTGGTCGCGTGGTCGAGTTCGCGCCACTTGGCGGCGGGGTGGAGCCCGGCCGCGGCGATGCGGTAGCCGTGGGCCGCGGCGTGGTCGACGAGCGCCTCGCGGACCGTCTCGACGGCCGCGCCGGCCTCGTCGGGGTCCTCGATGAGCGGCGTCTGCGTCTCGATAGTGAACTGGAACAGCTCGTGGTCGAGCCGTCCGGCGAGCGGTTCGGGAGGTTCCGGTCCGTAGACTAAGTCGTCGATACCCGAGGTGGGGCGGCCGTCGGCATCGACGATGTAGAATTCCTCTTCGACGCCGAGCGTCCCCATTCGGTCGAAGGCATCCGCCGACCCTAGTTCCATCGCAACGGCGTAAGTTGCGCCGAATTAAAAACACCGTGGGAGCCGGCGAACGCGTCGCACGACCGCCGCCGGTCGAATCCGACGACGTGACAGCGACCGAATGGTTCCGCGGACGCCCAACACCGGCGGCGACCCCCGTGATTCGGGGAGCCAGCCGGCGGCGGCGACCTACTTCGGCCGGGCGACGATACCGAGGTGGTCCGCGTGGAAGCGGTCGAGGCGGGCGGTTTCGAGGAGTTCGTACGCCGAGTCGAGTTCAGCGACCACGTCGTCGAATACGTCGTCCGGCTCCGCAGTCACGTCCTCGCTGCGCGCCTTGACGGCCATCAGGAGTCGGCCGTCGTCCGCGAGGAACTGTCGGTTGCGGACGGCGACGGTCGCCTGCCCGCGGGTCGCCACGTCCATGACGAGGCAATCGATGCCGGCTTCGACGACGTGCGCGTAGGAGTCGGGGTCGCGCGCGTCCTTCAGAAGCGGAAAGAGGTTGTCGCGGTCCTCGGCGACGCCGACGAGGTCGCGGACGGGTCGCGGCGCGAACTCCACGGCGTAGGTCGGCCCGGCGAAGTCGGCGACGTGCGAGACGGTCGTCCCCGAGGCGGCCCCGAGGTAGAGCACCGACTCGCCGCCGACGAGGCCCGTGTCCATGCCGAGTTCGAGCATCGCGCCGAGCTTCGAACGTCCGGCGTCCCACGCGCGCCAGCCGTCGGAATCGACGGGTTCGCCGTAGACCGGTTCGCCCCGCGTCGAGAGGCGCTCGCGGCCGCCGAACGTCCGGCGTTCGACGCCGTCGGGGAGGCCACTGTCGTCGCTCATTCGTCGCCCCCCTCGTCGGCGCGGGCGCGAATCGTCTCCATCCGGTCGGTGAGTTCGGCGTGCAGGTCCGGCCGGTAGTCGCCCGAGTAGTGGTCGACGCGGGCGGCGATAGCGAGTTTCCCGGCGAGCGCGCGGGCGGCGGACCCGCGGTCTTCCGGGCGCGTCCCGCGGACGTACTCGTGGGTGAAGATAACGCCGTGTTTGGGCGACGTGGCGCGGCCCTTCAGGTGGGCGAACAGGGCGTCTTCGGCTCCGAGCACTTGGACCGTCCCGCTCGGTTTCTTGGCGAGGGGTTCGAGGCCGCCCGCCAGCGCGATGAGCCGCGCCGCGAGGACCGGCCCGGCCATCTCGGCGAGGTTCGGCGCGGTCGTGGGCGCGCGCTCCTCGATGAACGCTCGGAGGTCGTCGCGCTCGTCGAGCAGGTCCACCGCGCGGGTGGCGTAGGAGACGACGCGCTCTTCGGCGGCGGTCTTCGGCTCGCGGGCGGCGATGTCGCGGACGCCGTCGAGGCCGCGCGGAACCTCCTCGTAGAGCGTGCCGGCCCACTCGACGACCCGCTCGGCGAGTTCGTTCGCGGTCCGTTCGGCGTCGTCCATCGCGCGCACGGCGTGGGCGAGCTGCACGTCGTCGGCGCGCTCGCGCTCCGCGACGGCCTCGCTGGCGGCGGCGAGCGTCGCCGAGCGGAGTTTGGCGTAGTAATCGCTTTCGTCGGCGGCGAACCCGGCGTCGACGGCCTCGGCCGGCCAGTCGGCGGGGGCGGAGGCGCTACCCGTTCGGACTCGCGTCGCCCCGGGTTCGGGGTCGTCGGGGTCCGCGCCGGCGAACCATGCGTCTGTCATACTGGCGGATTGCGCCCCGTTCGGGTAAAAGGGCACGGACCCGCGGGCGCGGGCCGCCGTCCGGTCGTTCTGTGGTAAGTTTTAACACACCATGTCTCGTACGAATGCTCGATGGAACGCGCTTCGTACGTCTGTCGTGAGTGTCAAACGACCGTGAGCGCCGCGTCGTACCGTTCGACCTGCCCCGAGTGCAGCGGCGAACTGCGGCCCACGTCGATGACGAGTCGCCGGCGCGCCGGAGATTGAACGGCGCGCGCGGGTCGTCCGACCCGACCGCCGTCCGCTCGCTCGCAGTCACGACCGACGACCTCGTGACCGCCTTGGAGGCGAACCGCAGAGGCGACGACCCCGTCGTCCTCCGCGTCACGCCGCCGTTCTACGGGCGGATGCGGGCGCGCATTCACCGCACCGGCGGCGAGGCCTCGGACTACGCCGACCCCGAGCCGATACACCTCCAGCCGCGGGTCTTCGTCGCTGACGACGCCCCCGCGTTCCCCGAACCCGACGAGACGCGACCGGACCCGTACGAGGTCGAAGCGCACCACGAGCGCCACACGGAGGCGGTTCGAGCGTGGCGCTCGGCGGTCCGCGACCACCTCCGCGAGGCGGTCGCGCTCCCGACAGACGACGGCCCGCACGAGGTCGAGGTCAAATACCTCGGCTGAGCGAACCACTTTTTCCCCGCGGGGGACACCGTAGCGACATGAGCACCGACGAGTACCGCCGCGGGACGGCGGTCGAGCGCGAGCGACAGCGGAAACAGCGCCCGGCGCGCGGCCGCTACCGTGGGGTGCTGCCGGTCATCTACGCCATCGGCTTCGTCATGTTCACCGTCGTCTCGCTGTACATCGGGCCGGAACCGGCGTTCGCGGTCTACCTCGTCACCCACGTCTTCTACGCGGGGCTGATTCGCGCCGATATCAGGTCGCTCCGCGGACAGGGCATCGACTGGGGCGCGTCCCGACATCTCTGGTTCGGCGCGGCGTTCGCGCTCCCGTTCGTCGCGCCCGCCTACTACGTCCACAGCGGCCGCGTGATTCGCCGCGAGAACGAGTCGCGGGACCTCGACGGCTGAGGCGAAACCCGCAGCGTTCGACGCGGGCCGCACCACGCCGAAGACCGACCCGTCCGGCCACCGAACTTATGCCGGGTGCGGGGAAATGGCGGGGCAATGAGTTCCAGACGCGTAGTCGCGGTGCTCGCGCTCGCCGCACTCGTGCTCACGAGCGGTTGTATCGGCTTTCTGACCGGCGAGGAGACGCTGACGTTCGAATCCGAGCCGGCCACGGCGGACGCGACCGTCGCCGGGAACGCCGGCTACGAGACGAACGGGACCGAGACGTTCGCGGTGAACCGCACGCTCTCGTTCGGCGGACAGGAGCGTCAAATCGCCGCCAGCAACCACATCACGACGTACGAGAAGACGCTTGACCTCGGCTTCTTCGGCGAGGCCAAACTCGGTTCGTTCAGCGTCATCTCGACGCCCGCGGTCGAGGTCGCCGGCCAGCCGCGGAGCCCCATCGGCGACTACTCGAACGACGACCTCATCCGCCTCGTCGACAACCGGTATCAGGGCCTCAGCGACGTCGACCAAGTCAGTTCGCGGAACGTCCAGATGCTCGGACAGACCGCCAACGTCACGAAGTACAGCGCCACCGCGCGGTTCGGCGGGGACGAAGTCGACGTGTACGTCCACGTGACGAAGGTCCAGCACAACGAGGACTTCGTCGTCGCAATCGGGCTGTACCCCCAACAGCTCGACGGCGAGGAGGAGAACGTCTTGGAACTGATTCGCTCGGTCGAACACCCGTCCGAAGCGTAGGTCGCTCTGGCGAGTCGCCTCGGGGGAGCCTTTTTCTCGTCGCCGCGGGTCGGTGGTTCCATGACTCGCGTACGGACCGCAGGTATCGCGGTGACGGCGCTCGGCGTCGTCGGCTACGGCGTCGGGACCCTCGCCGCCTATCCGGGGCGGGCGTTCTCGGTGACGGCCGTCATGGTCGGCATCACGCTCTGGGCCATCGGGGGTGACGTGCGGTGATTTCGGCGCTCGTCTACCGCGACGACGGCGCGTCGGCCTACGAGGAGACCGCGCTGGACGCGGCGCGCGACGCCGACGGGACGACGTGGGTTCGCGCGACGACCGGCGAGGAGTTCGACCGCGTCGCCGAGGCGTTCGGCATCCACTCGCTTTCGGTCGAGGACGTGCGGAACGACGCCCGACCGAAGACCGAGGAGTACGACGAGTACACGTTCGTCCTCGTCCGAATGGCGACGCTCCGCGCCGGCGAGCAGGTGTTCGAAGAGGAGGTCCAGACCAGACCCGTGGGGCTCTGCTTCGGTGACGACTGGCTCGTGACGCTGACGCGCCGGGAGTTGGAACCGATAAACTACGTCTGGAACGCCATCGAGCGCGAAGAGCCGCGGATGCTCCGGTTCGGGCCGGACTACGTGGGCTATCGCGTCATCGACCGCATCGTCGACGAGTACTTCGGGCTGTTGGACGAGGTCGGCGGGGAAATCGAGCTCATCGAGGACAGCATCTTCGAGGGGCCCGACCCGGAGGTGCTCGAAGGGCTGAACGCGGTCCGGCGCGACCTGCTGTCGTTCCGAAAGACGGTGTGGCCGACGCGCGAGGCCGTCGGGGTGCTCGCCCGCGGCGACCCCGACTACGTCCGCGAGGCGACGGAGAAGTACTACCGCGACGTGTACGACCACCTCGTCGAGTTGGTCGACCTGACGGAGACGTACCGCGACCTCGCGCGCGGCGCGCGAGATATCTATCTCAACACCCTCTCGCAGTCGACGAACGAGGTGATGAAGACGCTCACCGTCGTGGCGACCATCATCCTCCCGCTCACGCTCGTCGTCGGCATCTACGGCATGAACTTCGACCCCGGCGCGTCGGCGTTCAACATGCCCGAACTCGGCTGGGCCTACGGCTACCCGGCGACGATGCTCGGGATGGCGCTCGTCTCCGTGGTCCTCCTCGTCTACTTCCGCCGGGAACACTGGCTCTGAGCGACGAAAGAGCTATACTATCCCATTAATCGCGCGGAACCCCGATTCCCGTCGGCGAGGTGACGACAAAGCGCCCACATCGTGCGATTCACCCACACAGGAGTGGCGAAAACTTTATAAGGCTTTCGAACTTACTGTTGGTAAGGCCAGTCCAAGCCGGATTATTCTTTCGTCTTCTGAGGTCTTCCCGGCCGAGACGTATCCGCGCCTTCCACCCCACCATGAGCGACACGATAACCACCCGAACGTACAGTGCCGACGCAAAGAGCAGGGACGTCCGTCCCCGCGAGTCAGAGCGAGACGAAACGCAGCAGGACGAAACGCAGGTCTGCCCCGAGTGCAGCGGCCACCTCGTCACCGACGAGGAACACGGCGAGACCATCTGCGAAGACTGCGGCCTCGTCGTCGAGGACACCGTGGTCGACCGCGGCCCCGAGTGGCGCGCGTTCGACTCCGCCGAGCGCGACAGCAAGTCCCGCGTCGGCGCGCCCACGACGAAGATGATGCACGACAAGGGGCTGTCGACCAACATCGGCTGGCAGAACAAAGACGCCTACGGCAAGTCCCTCTCGCCGCGGCAGCGCGAGCAGATGCAGCGGCTCCGCACGTGGAACGAGCGGTTCCGTACCCGCGACTCCAAGGAGCGCAACCTCAAGCAGGCGCTCGGTGAAATCGACCGCATGGCCTCGGCGCTCGGCCTCCCCGAGAACGTCCGCGAGACCGCCTCGGTCATCTACCGCCGCGCGCTCAACGACGACCTGCTCCCGGGCCGTTCCATCGAGGGCGTCGCCACCTCGGCGCTGTACGCGTCGGCCCGGATGGCCGGAACTCCCCGGTCGCTCGACGAGCTGGAGAAGGTCTCGCGCGTCGATAAGATGGAGCTCACCCGGACGTACCGCTACATCGTCCGCGAGCTGAAGCTCGAAATCAAGCCCGCCGACCCCGAGCAGTACGTCCCGCGGTTCGCCAGCGAACTCGGTCTCTCCGACGAGGCCGAGCGACAGGCCCGCCAGCTCCTCCGCGACGCGAAGGAGACCGGCATCCACTCGGGCAAGTCGCCGGTCGGCCTCGCCGCCGCCGCCGTCTACGCCGCCGCCCTCCTCACCAACGAGAAGGTAACCCAAAGCGAGGTCTCGACGGTCGCGGACATCTCCGAGGTCACCATCCGCAACCGGTACAAGGAGCTGCTCGAAGTCCAAGACGGCACCCTGCTCGCGTAAGCCATCGGTGGGCGCGCGGCGCATCGTGAGCCGTGCTTTTTCTCGGCCGTGCTATCACGCAACAACATTTATCCGCGCTCCCGGAGCATATACCGGGTATGGTTGAAGCGTTCGTCCGCCTGTTGTGCCCCGAGTGTGGAAAGGACTGGGAGACGAATCCGACCGAACTCCCCGCTCACCGCGACAACTACTCGTGTCAGAGCTGTGGCGCGACGCGGCGCACGGCCGAGTTCATGCGGACGGAGCGCGACCTCCAGACGCTCAAGCAGTTCGAGTAGCGAGAGAACAGAGCGCCCGTCTCTCGGACGGGGCTGTCCCCGCCGGACGTTCGTTTTTACAGATCGGGAATCGCTGAGAGCGCGCCGCACGCGTCGCACTTCAGCACGTCGGCACCCCGCTGAGTGGTGAGCTTCGTGTCGGGAGACCCGCACTCGCTGCACAGCACGAACGACTCGACGTACTCGTCGAGCGCGTCGGCGATGCGGCGCTGGCGGAACTCGCCGGTGAAGCGCGCGCGGCCGCGGTCGTCGATTTGGGCGCTCGTGCCCAACTCCGTCTGGAAGAACTTCAGGACGTGCGTCGCCTCGCGGGCGAGTCGGTCGTGGGTCGCCGCGAAGTTCTCGTAGACCGTGACGTTCCCCTCCTGGCGGACCGTCGGCTCCGGGACGCTGAAGCGGTCGTCGCCTTCCGCGACATCCGGGGACGCCGAGAGCGCGCGGTCCAGTTGGTCGTCGTAGTCCATGCGCGACAGTACGCGCGCGGCGGCGTAAAATTCTCACGACCCCCCGACGCGCGCGACCGACGCTCGGCGCGCGGGCTACATAGCTATATAAACCACTCGTGATATTCGGCCGTCGTTCACTAGCGACGGGGCGAAACAACAAACCAATTGAAAACGGTCGAACACGAAATTTCCGCTGAGACCCCCATAATCGGCGGTTTAAGGGAGTCGGATGCTAACGTGACTCAAGATAATACTATATCCCTCCGGTCTCAAGCCGTGGTTGCTCATGAAGAAGCAGGAACTCATCCACCTGCACGGTCTGCTCGCAGAAGTCCACACCCAGATTGAGGCCTGGGAGGACGAGGAAATCAGTCTCGTCGAGTACAACGAACTCGGCGTACGACCGACATCCATCCACAAGTCCAAGACGGACCACAAAGCAGCCGTGTTTAAACTGGCGAAAGGAATCACCGGAGCGATGCGCGAGGCCGAACCAGAGCCGCTCGCACCGCAAGCCGACTGAACCGAGAAAAGAAACGCGTTCTCCTCTACGACCCTACATCCGAGAGCGACCGCGCCGTGCTCTCCCGCGCGACGACGCTCCCGAGCGACCGCCGTGCCGAGAGTGAGTGAGTTCCGCACGCGAGCAGAAACTGTGAACGGGGCTGCGGCGTCGCCGCAGCGACGACGATAGAACCGACGCCTCAGCGGCCGTCGACGAGGTCGTCGAAGTCGACGAGCGTTTCGTCGGGGTCAGACGCGCCGGTTTCGGTTCGGGTGCCGCCCTCGCCATCGGTCTCGACCGACTCGTCGTCGACGCGGTCGACGGACAGCACTTTCAGCGGGATGTTTTCGAGGCGTTGGCCGATTTCCTTGCGCGCGATGCGCGAGGCGTGTTCCTCCTGTTCGACGTTGAAGACGGTCATCTCCAGTTCGAGGGCGACGAGCGCCTCGTCCGCGGCGATAAAGGCGGGGGGAAGCTCCTCGCCGCCGGGCGAGGTGCGCGCGCCCATGCTAATCTCGACGTACTTCAGGTCGGGATTGAGCATCTCGCCGGTCTTCGAGATGGCGATACGAATCGCCTCGTCGACGGTCTCCACGTCGTACACCGGGACCGCGGCCTCGACGACGACTCTGCAGTCCATGGGTACGAGGAGGTTGTGTGCCGAAGGCTATCAACCTTCTTGCCAGTCCGTCTCGTGGCGCTCACTCCCCGCCTGAGCGAAGGTAGTGAAACACGTACGTCTGGGTGTAGCCGGCGTAGCGACCGCCGAGGCGCTCGCGGATGGCCCGCGAGGTGTCGGCGTAGTTCCCCCGGTCGCAGTCGGGGTAATGTTCCTCGATGGCCGACCGA
Source organism: Haloferax sp. Atlit-48N (assembly GCF_003383015.2). Lineage (NCBI taxonomy): Archaea > Methanobacteriati > Methanobacteriota > Halobacteria > Halobacteriales > Haloferacaceae > Haloferax > Haloferax sp. Atlit-48N. Next base: position 1,554,731 of record NZ_CP137689.1, read on the forward strand.
ATCCACGTGTCGAGCGGGACGGCTTCGAGGTAGTCGAGCGAGAACAACAGGACGCAGTCCGCGACCTTGTCACCGACGCCGACGAACGTCGTCAGGAACTCGCGGGCGTCCTCGTAGTCGCGGCCGCGGGCCTCGGCGGGCGTCGCCTCGCCCGTGGCGACCATCTCGGCCGTCCGCCGGACGTACGGCGCGCGGTAGCCGAGGCTGAGGTCGCGCAGTTCGTCTTCGGTGGCTTCGGCCAGTCGCTCGGGGGTCGGGTACGCGAAGTACGTCTCGCCGTCGAACTCGACGCGCTCGCCGTAGGTCTCTCTGAGCCGCGACTGCATCCCGAAGATGCGGGAGACGCGCATCTGCGCCGAGCAGATGAACGAGACGAGACAGCCGAACGGCGGGTCGCGGACGAGTCGCATCCCCGGGTACGCCTCGTAGGCCCGCCGGACCAGCGGTTCGTCGGGCATCTCCGAGACGATGGCGTCGAGGTCGTCGTCGAGGCGGAGCAAGTGGGTGAGAAGCGGGACGGCGTCGACGTTGGACTCCCACTCCAGCGCGCCGTCGGTCTGGCGGACCCTGACGACGGCGGACTCGTCGGAGACGCCGTCGAGCGGCGGGACGACCGTCTGGTACCACGCGTCGCCGCCGTGGGCCGCGTCGCGCTCGTACATCCGGCCGTCGGGGCGGTCCCAGAGGTACGACTGGCCGCTTTCCAGCGTCGATTGGAGGTCGAACGCTCCGTCGAGGCTCCCGAGGTCGATGACACCCGTCTCCATATCGCTTCGACGTTGGGCGCGGGGGATTTGCGGGTTTCGATGCCGGCGGGCGAGGCGGGGTGGCGACGAGGCGGGGTGGCGACGAGCGAGGCGCGCCGCGTCGCGCCACGTCGAACCGCGTCGCGCTCAGCGGTTGCGACTCACCGGGAAGCTGACGCGGTCCGGGTGGTCACCCAGTCGGTCGAGGATGCGCTCGTACAGCCGGTTTTTGACGCGCTGGGCGCGGGTCGGCGGGACGAGCACGCGGAGTCGGAAGACGACCCACGACTCCTCCTGTGCGACGTTGACGGTCGGGCCGTCGGCCACATCGAGGTCCAGCGGCGACTCGCGGAGCCTGTCTCGGTAGCGTTTCATCGCGGCGTCCATGTCGTCGCCGAGCTCCTCGTCGGCCACGTCCAAGAGGAGTCGGCGGACGAACGGGAGGTCCGTCTCGTAGGACACCTGCACGGGTATCTCGGTCCAGACGCGGTCGAACAGCGCGCCGTAGTTGACGACCTCGGAGGAGAGGACCAGCGAGTTCGGGACGGTGACGGTCCGGCCGGTCGGCTGGTTCGACGCGAGGGGGCCGCCGGTCTCCCAGAGCGTCGTGACGAGGAAGTCGATTTCGGCCACGTCGCCGGAGACCGAGCCGATGTTGACGCGGTCACCGACCGCGTAGGGGCGGCTCACGAGGATGTAAAACCAGCCGATGAAGGAGAGAATCGGCTGTTGGAGCGCGAAGGTGACGGCGAAGCCGATGACGCCGAAGGAGACCAACACGCCGAGCCACTGGTCCGTGAACGCCCCGAGGACGCCGACGAGCGCGATTCCGCCGACCCCGAGTCGCAGGACGTTCCGCACGTCGTGGGCGCGGCGGCGGTCCGCGATGCGCGCGACGAGGAACGCGGTGAGAAAGCGGTAGACGCCGTAGGCGACGAGCGCGACCGCGGCGGCCGACAGCCCGGTCGAGAGAAACAGGTCGGCGTTGGGTACGTCGAACTCCGAAAGCGGGGTCGTCGCGCGGACGAGCGCCGAGAGGACCGCGGCGAGAAGCCCGGCGGCGAACGCGCCGAGGCCGAGGCGGCGAGACATACCGTTGCCGTCGGGTGGACGATTGAAAAAGGTGCAGTCGAACCGAGGCGAGAGTCGCCGGCCGCTTCAGTTGCGGATGTGGAGGTCCGTGAGGCTCGCGAGGCGGTCAGCGACGCCGTCGTCGAGGCCTTCGCGGGTGACGCGCCACTCCCAGTTACCGGTCTGCGTGCCGGGGGTGTTGAACCGGGCGTCGGAGCCGAGCCCGAGGAGGTCCTGCGTGGTTGTGAACGCGAGGACGGACGCGGAGTTCCAGACGGCGTCGATGATAGACCAGTGAATCTCCGAGCCGTCCGCGCCGATGTTGTAGTGAAGGCAGTCGCGGGTGCGGTCGTCGAGGTCGCGGTAGTAGCCGACGAACGTGTCGGTGTCGTGGGTCGAGGTGTAGGCGACGGAGCTCTCCGGGTAGTGCATCGGCTGGTACATGTCGCCCTCGCGGCACCAGTCGGCGTACTGCGGGACGCGCATGCCGGGGAAGGCGAACCGGTCGCGGAGGTCGACGAGCGAGGCGTCGAGGAAGCCGAGGTCCTCGACGATGAACGGGAGGTCGCCCAGTTCGCGCTCGACCGTCTCGAAGAAGTCGTGGCCGGGCGCGTCGCGCCACTCGCCGTCGCCGGGGTCGTCGGAGTCGGCGTCGATGGCCCAGAACTCGTCGAAGCCTTTGAAGTGGTCGATGCGGGTCACGTCGACGAGGTCGAACAGCCGGCGGAGGCGGTCGAGCCACCAGCCGTAGCCGTCCTCGCGGAGCGTCTCCCAGTCGTACAGCGGGTTGCCCCAGCGCTGGCCGGCGTCGTCCGGGTTCGGCGGGACGCCGGCGACGACGGCGGGTTCGTTCGACTCGGTGAGGTCGAACGCCTCGGGGGCGGCCCACACGTCGGCGCTGTCGAGCGCGACGTAGATGGGGAGGTCGCCGACGAGGGTGATGCCCTTCTCGTCGGCGTAGTCGGCGAGGGCGCGCCACTGCTCGTCGAAGCAGAACTGGACGAACTCGCGGTAGCGAATCTCGTCGGCGTACTCGGCGCGGGCGTCGGCGAGCGCGTCGGGGTCGCGGGTCTTCAACTCGGTCGGCCAGTCTATCCACGCCCGCCGGAACTCGTCTTTCAGGGCGGCGAACAGCGCGTAGTCGTCGAGCCAGCCGGCCTCGCGCTCGCGGAAGGCGTCGAGGGCCGCGCGGGCGTCCTCGGTGGCCTCGGCCTCGAAGCGGTCGAAGGCGGCGCGGAGCCGCGAGCGCTTGTACTCGCCGACGCGCTCGTAGTCGACCGCGTGAGGGTCGAAGTCGGGGACGGGTTCGAGGTCGGCGTCGGTGAGCCACCCGCGGTCCGCGAGGTCGGTGAGGTCGATGAGAAGCGGATTGCCGGCGAACGAGGAGGTCGACTGGTACGGCGAGTTCGCCATGGCGGGTTCGGTCGGCCCGAGGGGGCAGAACTGCCACATCGACTGTTCGGCGTCGGCAAGGAAGTCCACGAAAGCGCGCGCGCCGTCGCCGAGGTCGCCGATGCCGTGGGGCCCCGGGACCGAGGTGACGTGCATGAACACCCCGCTCTGTCGAGAAAGTCGCATACCCACAGGGTCCGCGGGCGACCCAATTGGTACTTTGGGTCGAAACGGCGAGCCGACGACGAGGGCGCGACCGCGGGGGCGGGAACCGAGTCAGGCCGCCGACGCCGCCACAGTTGTGCTAGCAAATCGCACGAAACCGGCCGCGAGCGGGCGTCGCTCGCGCTCGTCTCAACAACACTTATTCTCCCCCGTCCGTTCCGTGCGCGTATGAGTGATATCGCTGTCATCCTCCCCGACGGGACGGAACTCTCCGTCGAGGAGGGTGCGACGGTGCGAGACGCCGCGTTCGCAATCGGCCCCGGCCTCGGCAAGGACACCGTCGCCGGCGTCGTCGATGGCGAACTCGTGGACAAGGAGACGCCGCTCCACGACGGCGCGGACCTCGTCATCGTCACCGACCAGTCCGACGAGTATCTGGACGTGCTCCGCCACTCGGCGGCCCACGTCTTCGCGCAGGCCCTCCAGCGGCTCCACCCCGAGGCCAAGCTAACCATCGGCCCGTGGACGGACGACGGCTTCTACTACGACGTGACGAGCGTCGACCTCGAACAGGAGGACCTCGAAGCCATCGAAGACGAGATGCGCGACATCATCGAGGAGGACCTCGACATCGAGCGCGTCCTCGTCGACCGCGAGGAGGCCCTGGAGAAGTACGCCGACAACCCCTACAAGCGCGACATCCTCGAAGAGGAGGCCGCCGGCGACGACGAGCTCTCGTTCTACCAGCAGGGCGAGTTCGAGGACCTCTGTAAGGGTCCGCACGTCGAATCGACGGGCGAAATCGGCGCGGTCAAGCTCCTCAACATCTCCGCGGCCTACTGGCGCGGCGACGAGGACAACGACACGCTGACGCGGGTGTACGGCACGGCGTTCGAGTCCGAGTCCGACCTCGAAGAGTTCCTCGAGATGCGCGAGGAGGCCAAGGAGCGCGACCACCGGAAGCTCGGCCAGGAGCTGAACCTGTTCGCCATCGACGAGACGACGGGGCCGGGTCTGCCGCTGTACCAGCCCAACGGCAAGCGCATCCTCGACGAGCTCGCGGACTACGCGAAACAGCTCAACCTCGACGCGGGCTACGACCCCGTCGAGACACCCCACCTGTTCCGGACGGAGCTGTGGAAGAAGTCGGGCCACTACGAGAACTACGTCGACGACATGTTCCTCCTCGACGTGAACGACGAGGAGTACGGCCTGAAGCCGATGAACTGCCCCGGTCACGCGACCATCTTCGACCAGCAGTCGTGGTCGTACCGCGACCTGCCGGTGCGCTACTTCGAGGACGGGAAGGTCTACCGGAAGGAACAGCGCGGCGAGCTGTCGGGCCTCTCGCGGGTCTGGTCCTTTACCATCGACGACGGTCACCTGTTCGTCCGCCCCGACCAGATCGAGGACGAAATCAACCTCATCATCGACAACATCCTGACGGTGTTCGACACGTTCGGGCTGGACGCCGAAGTCGCGCTCGCCACGCGTCCCGAGAAGTCCGTCGGCAGCGACGAAATCTGGGAGCAGGCCGAGACGCAACTGCGCGCGGTCCTCGACGACAGCGGCATCGACTACGGCATCGAGGCCGGCGACGGCGCGTTCTACGGGCCGAAAATCGACTTCGCGTTCAAGGACGCCCTCGGTCGCAAGTGGGACGGTCCGACGGTCCAACTCGACTTCAACATGCCCGACCGCTTCGACCTCACCTACACGGGCGAGGACAACGAGGACCACCAGCCGGTGATGATTCACCGCGCGCTCTACGGCAGTTACGAGCGCTTCTTCATGGTCCTCATCGAGCACTTCAACGGCAAGTTCCCGTTCTGGCTCGCGCCCGAGCAGGTCCGCATCCTGCCCATCTCGGACGACCAGATTGGGTACGCGAAGAAGCTCCAGTACGAACTCAACGACTTCCGCGTCGACATCGAGGACCGCTCGTGGACGCTCGGCCGGAAGATTCGCGAGGCCCAGACCGACCGCGTCCCGTACATGGTCATCGTCGGCGGCGACGAGGAAGAAGACGGAACCATCTCCGTCCGCGACCGCAAGGAACGCGAGGCCAAGGACGTGAGCGTCGAGGCGTTCCGCGACCACCTCCGGAGCGAATACGACGAAAAGCGCACGGAACCCGACTTCCTCGCCGACGAGGAGTGAGGTCCGGCAGTCGGCTCAGGCGGTAACTGATTCTCTGTTTCGGCGGTCCCGCGCCGCCGCGTCCAACTCTCGCCGGACCGTCGTTCGGAACGATTCGTCCCTGATGAGGTGTGCGAGCACGCCGAAATGTCCGCAGTCCCACTCGCGGCGGTTCGGCCGCGGGACGCCCCACTCGTCGAGGAGCGCGCGGGCCGTCGAGGCGGGAGCCATCTCGTCGCGACTGCCGACGAACGAGAAGACGCGTTCGGGCGCGAGACACGGCGTTTTGGGTGGATTCAACAGCGGCGCGAACTCGTGGAGCGCCGCGCCGGTCCAGCCGGCCGCGTCGAGCGCGTCGTCGATGTCGAGCAGTTTCGTGAGGCCGCCCGCGAGGAGCGTCTGGTCGATTGCGCCGGGCATTCCCACGGGGAACAGCAGGTCGGGGCGCATCGACTCGGGCCAGTCGCCGCACCGGCCGCCGACGTGGAGCGCGACGGTCCCGCCGAGGCTGACGCCGCCGACGCCGACAGCCGGCGCGCCCTCGGTCCGCGCCCAGTCGATGAGGACGGCGGTCTCCAGCGCGGCCGCCGAGTAGAGCGTGAACAGGCCGACTGGCGCGCGGGCGATGTAGGGCTCGCCGCTGTATCGACCGAGTAGCTCGCGGCGGCCGTGCCACGGCGCGTCGGGGAGGATGACCCGGTAGCCCTCCGGGGCGAGCGCGCGGGCGACAGACTCCTCTTCGGGCCAGTAGGTGAGTTGGTCGTCGAACATCCCCCAGCCGGAGTGGAAGACGAGCGTCGGCAGGTCGACGTCGCCGTCTGTGTTGGCGTCGATGTCGACGGGTTCGTACACCCGCGCGGTCGCCCGGTCGCTGAGGTGCGGCGAGGGCGACCGGAAGCGAAGCAGGTACTCGACGGTTCCCGGCCCGCGGACGGTCGCGGAGCGCTCGACGCGAGGGAACTCCTCGGCCGCGCTGGACTCGACGAAGCCGTAGAGCCGCTCGGGTTCAGCGAGTTCGTGGTGCCAGCGGGTCCGCGCGTCCTCGGGCGGGGGTGTCTCGAACTTCACCGGCGGTACGAGGTGTTCCTTCGAGAGGAAGCCGAAGATGTCGGTCGGTTTGGCCCGCCGTTCCGACACCTCGCGGCGCTCTCGCTCGACGGCGACGCGCTCGTCGGGCGTCGACTCGCCGTCGCCCCAGAAGACGCGCTCCCAGCGGTCCATCGTCTCGTCGTACGCGCCGCGGAGGCGGGCGTACCGCGCGAGGGCGCGTTCGATTCGGTCGTGGAGGTGCGGCGCGGGCGGCGCGCCGACCTCGCGGAGGAACGCTTCCGGGCCCTCCGAGAGCGCCACGTCGGCCGCGGCGCGAGCGCGGACGACGCCGAACTCGCGGGGGAGCGAGCGGGTCTTGAACGCCTCGAACGGGCGCGAGGTCAACAGTCGGCCGGCGGGCGAAGTGAGCAACCGGTGTACCGCCGGGGTTTCGAGGTGGTCCATACCGTGTGATACGAGTGACACGATAATGACCCTAGGCCCGCCTATTGGGGAGTGGGAACGGGCGGGGAGAAGTCCGGCCGGGACAGAATAAATCAGATACCACGATACAAAACGCACGAAGTCCTACCACGCCGTGAGCGCGTCGGTCCCGTGGGACCACGTCAGGGCCGCGAGGAAGGCGAGGACGCCGGTGATGGCCGTCGCGCCGCCGACGAAGAACACCCACTCCATGCCGACTTCGGCCATGAGGTAGCCGCCGAGGAGGGGCGCGACGACGCTGCCGGGTCGCCAGAGGAGTTCGCGGATACCGAAGCTACTGGCGACGCCCGCGCCGCCGGAGCCCTCGTCGGCGAACAGCGCCATGCTGGCCGGTTCGCGGAGGCTGTCGGCGACGCCGAGCAGACCCGCGAGGCCGACGAGCGGGAGGAACGCGGGCGAGAGCGGGCCGAGGACGGGGAACGCCGCGGGGAGCGCGAGCGCCTCGCCGACCGCGGGCGAGAAGGGGACGGCGAGCGCGATGAGGCCGTAGAGGCCGCCGCCGACGAAGACGAACCGCGCGCGGCCGTAGCCGTCGGAGATGCGGCCGGTGTAGGGCTGGCAGAGCATGTTGGTGAACTTCTCGGCGACGACGGTCGCGGCGACGGCGATGCCGCCGTAGGCGAGACCGCCGGAGGCCGCCGACACGCCGGCGTAGATGGGAACCCACGTCCGAACGAGGGTGACGGCGACGGCGTACTGGACGCGGAACGTCGCCATCGTCAGGATGCGCTCGTTGAGCGCGAGGTCCGTGAACGGAAAGCCGCGAATGCGGGTCTCGTCCGGCGGGAGAAACACCCAGATGGCGACGACGGCGGTGGTCAGGAGAATCGTGATGACGATGAAGATGGGCGTGAAGCCGAACAGGTCGTAGAGGGTACCGGCGCTGACGCTGCCGAGGATGGAGGCCGCGAAGCGGGCGGCGTTCGCCTTCCCGATGTGGTTCGCGCGCGTTCCCTCGCGGGCGAGTTCGCCGACGAGCGCGAGCGACATCAGCCCCGCGCCGGTGACGGCGACGCCCTGTGCGGCCCGCGCGAGGATAAACGAGAGATTGGAGTCGACGAGCGGGAACGCGGCGTAGACGACCGCGCCGAGGCCGACCGTCCCCGCGAGCACGAGGCGTTTGTCGTAGCGGTCGCCGGCCCACGACAAGGGCACGACGGCGACGGTCTGGGCGAGCGTGAAGCCGGTGGTGAACATCCCGATGACGAAGCCACGAGAGAGGGAGAACCCGCCGAGCGCGAGCCCGCCGAGCGCGAGTTCGGGGACGGCGACCGCACCCGGGTCGAGTTCGTTGATGTACTTCGGGAGGAGGGTGACGAGCGTGATGAAGCCGAACCCCCCGGCGAACCGAGTGAGATACAACGTCCAGAATCTGAGACGGGTGCGGTCCATGGGCTGTGTGCGGCCAACCGGCGAAAAGAAGTTCCGGAACCGGCCGTCGCCGCGGACGGCCTAAAGCCCCCGCGAATAACGGCGGTGAGCTTTATCATTCACGACGAGAGATATGTTACCATGGAGCTGGTGGGTGGAAAGACGGCGGCGAGAGGTGCGGAGACGCGCCTCGTCCGCGTCGAGCGGGAGATGAACGACCACGGCGCGATGACCGTTCGGGTGGTCGAAACCGGAGAACTGCGAACCGTGGTGGCGTGTGCGAGTTCGGGCCTGCGGGAGCGACTCGCCTCGGCGACGACCGAGTCGGAGTTCCCGCTTCGACTCGCGCCGTCGCCGGGCCGCGGGAACTCGTGGGTCGCGCTCGGGCGGTAGTCAGGAGTCGAACAGCAGTTTCGCACCGACCGCGAGACCGCCGAAGAGCGCCACGAGCACCGCGCCCGCGACGACATCGGCCCCGAACAACACCCCGAGGTCCGGGGTGAGCGCGGCGACGAACCGGTCGGCGTCGAAGCGGTCCCCGATGCCCATGGCCAGGCCGAAGACGATGGCGACGAGAAGCGTGATGAAGACGAGGACCAGTTCGGTCCTGTCGCTCTGGTTCATAGTCGGTAGCGTTCGGAGCGGGGCATAAAACACCCGAGGGTGTAAGCGAGTCGGCTATCCGATACGAACGGTCGAAGCGGCGTCTCGACTGCCGAAGTTGGTCTGGAAGGAAGGTAGTGGGCCGGACGCGATTTGAACCCCACTCGCTCCGCTCACTTCGTTCGCTTCGCTCCCTAGTTCAAATCGCACGGTCTACGAGAGCACTCAGTGAGACATCAGCCGCTCTCTGGAGGCTGTGGTTCCATCGGAAAGGTAGTGGGCCGGACGCGATTTGAACACGCGACCGTCTGATTAAGAGTCAGACGCTCTGCCTAACTGAGCTACCGGCCCTTGCAATCTCTCGTAGCTGCCGGTAGGTAAAATGACTTTCCTTTCTGCACGACGACGGCAGGGACGCACACGCAAGAAACAACGAACAAACGGTGGGTGTTAAGTGTCGGCCGACCGGAGTAGCGGGCAACGATGAGTGCAGGGGTCAGCATTTCCTCGATGTCTACGTACGCGATACTCGGCTGCGGGAGCGTCGGGCACGCGGTCGCCGAGGAACTGACAGACGAGGGAAAAGACGTCCTCATCCTCGACAAGGACGAAAGCCGCGTCGAAGCCCTGCGCGACCAGGATTTGAACGCGCAGACCACGGACATCGCCGACCCGGAGCTCGCCGACGCCGTCGTCGGACGCGACGTGATTCTCATCCTCTCGTCGGACGTCGAGGCCAACAAGGCCGCCGTCTCGACCATCCGCGACCGCGACGAAGACCAGTTCATCGTCGTCCGCGCTTCGGACCCCGTCTCCGAGGACGAACTGACGAAGCTCGGTGCCGACGTGGTCATCAACCCCTCCGAGGTCATCGCGGACTCCGCGCTCCGAAGCGTCGAGTCCGGCGAACTCGAATACAAGGCCCGCCAACTGGCCGATATCCTGCGCGACACCGACCACGGGATGGCAATCCTCACCCACGACAACCCCGACCCCGACTCGCTCGCCTCGGCGGTCGCCCTCCAAGCCATCGCCCGCGAGTACGACGTCGAGGCCGACATCCTCTACTCGGGCGATATGGGCCATCAGGAGAACCGGGCGTTCGTGAACATCCTCGGCATCGAACTCACCCCGCGGAGTGACTCGAAGCCGCTCCAAGAGTACGGCGCGGTCGCGCTCGTCGACCACATGAAGTCGGGAATGCCCGACCTCGGCGACGCCGACATCACGGTCTTTATCGACCACTTCGAACCCGACGACGGCATCGACGCCCGCTTTACCGACGTGCGACCGAACGTCTCGTCGACCTCGACGATTCTGACGAAGTACATCCAGGAGTTCGACCTCAGCCCGTCGCAGGCGGTCGCCACGGCGCTCCTCTACGGGATTCGCGCCGAGACGCTCGACTTCAAGCGCGACACGACGCCCGCCGACCTGACCGCGGCGGCGTATCTCTACCCCTTCGCTGACCACGATACCCTGGAGAAAGTGGAGTCGCCGTCGATGTCGCCGGAGACGCTGGACGTGCTCGCCGAGGCCATCCAGAACCGCGACGTACAGGGCTCGCATCTCGTCTCGAACGCGGGGTTCATCCGCGACCGCGACGCGCTGACGCAGGCGGCCCAGCACCTCCTCAATCTGGAGGGCATCACCACGACGGCGGTGTTCGGCATCGCCGACGACACCATCTACCTCGCGGCGCGGTCGAAGGACATCCGCATGAACATCGGGAAGATTCTGAGCGACGCCTTCACCGGCATCGGTGAGGCCGGCGGCCACTCCACGCAGGGGTCGGTCGAGATTCCGCTCGGCATCTTCACGGGCATCGAGTCCAACGACGACAACCGCGACACGCTCTTGCAGCTCACCGAAGAGGCGGTGAAGCGCAAGCTCTTCCGTGCGATGGGCGTCGAGGGCAGCGAGAGCGGAAACGGGAGTTAGAACGTCAGGCGACCAGCGACTCTTCGTCTTCTTCTGGGTTCTTCAGGCGTTCGATGACGTCGTTGATGAGGATGACGTCGCCGACGGCGCGGACCCACCGATACGGGATGAGAACGCCCTTCCCGGGTTCGATCTGGTTACGGAACAGTTCGTCGTTCAGCGCCGTCAGCGCGAGGCCGGTGACCGTCTCGTGGTCCAAGTCGAGGCGGACGTCTTCGACCTCGCCGACGAACACACCGTTGTTCGAGTAGACCTCTCGGCCTACGAGCGTCGTAATCTCTTCGGGCGTCCCGTCCATATCCGCCAACATGGGATGCCGGGTCTTAATTGTTCGTAGCCCGCGAGTCGGGGCGCAGACGCGCGGCAGACGGGCGTCCGACGCCGGCGAGAAATCACCGGACGAAGACGTGTTGGTCGGTTGAGAAGACGGGGGAAAGGGCGTCGCGGCCGACGGCCGAGACCGGGGTCGAGACGGGGCGCGTTACCGCCGCGGCGCGACCAGTTGAATCGGGTGTTGCGTCGGTCGGCTGAGGAGCGAATCGAGCTGTTCGAGACAGGAGGTGCCGCTGGCGACCACGGTGCGGTCTCTGTTCTCGTCGGTCTGGAACTGTCCCCGTAGCTCGGAGCCGACATCGACGCTGAGTTCGTAGTACTCGGATTTGTAGCCGAACGAGCCGGCCATGCCGCAGCACTCCACGTCGGAGGTGGCGACGTCGTAGCCGAGGTCCGAGAGGACGGCCTCGGTGTGGCCTTCGAGGCCGAGCGTGCGCTGCTGGCAGTGGCTGTGGTAGGCGATTTCCTCGCCCGCGCCCGCCGACAGCGCGTCGGCGTCAGCGCCGTTGTCCAGCAGGCCGAAGACGTACTCCATGACCTCGTAGCTGGCCTCGGAGATGCGCTCGAAGGACTTCTCGGGGAGGAACTTCTCGTACTCGCTTTGGAACATCGCCAGGTCAGAGGGCTCGATGACGACGATGTCGCGGCCGTCGTCGATGTGCTCCGCGAGGCCGGCGTACACGTCGTGAGCGTGGTCCTCCGCGGTCGCAATCATGCCCTGCGAGAGCGGCGCGCGGCCCGACGAGCGAACGTCGGGGACGACGACGTCGACGCCGAGGGCTTCGAGGGCGCGGACGGCGGCCTTCCCGCGTTCGACCTGCACGTGATTCGTGTACACGTCGGGGTAGAGCACGGCGGTGCGGACCGGGTCGTCGACACGCGAGGTGCGGCTCTCGAACCAGTCTTTCAGCGTCTCGCGCTGGAATTCGGGGAGTTCGCGGCGGGCGTCGATGCCGAGGAACCGCTCCATGAGGTCCCGAGAGACGCCGAGGCCGGCGGCCCAGTTGGAGACCGGGGCGAAGAAGCTCCCGACCTTCGCGGCCGTCTCGAAGTTGCCGAAGAAGCGCTTCTGGAGGCTGACGCCGCCGGGCTCCTCGTCGGGGGTGAGCCCCTCGACGAGCCAGTCGAGTTCGGACACCTCGCCGCGGTTGACCCGGTCGCGGACGACCGTGTTAATCCACGGAATATCGATTTCGACCGGACAGGCGGTGGTGCACCGGCTACAACCGGTACAGAGGTCGTTGAACTCGGCGGCGCTGTCGAGGCCCTCGACGCCGGCCTCCCAGCCGGTGCCGATGCCGCCGGAGTAGGTCTCGCCGCCGAAGGCGTGGCCGCCGACGTGCTGGAAGTTGGCGCAGACGTTGGAACACGCCGAACACCGGATGCAGTAGAGCGTCTCGCGGAGTTGGTCGTCCTCGCGCATGTCGAACCGCCCGTTGTCGATGAGGACGAGGTGGAAGTCGCGGTCCGTCTCGGTCTCCGAAAGCGGCGTGTCGGGGGCGTCGAAATCGACGGTTGGCGACTCGACCGGCGGCGTCAGAAGCGAGATGTAGGAGGTGATGTCCTGACCCGTCCCCGACTTGCCGATGAGTTCGACGAAGGGCCGGAGGTCCTCGACGGTCGGGATGACCTTCTCGACGCCGGCGACCGCGACGTGCGTGTCGGGGACGACGGCCGTCTTCCGGGCGTTGCCCTCGGAGGTGACGAGCGCCATCGTGCCGGTGTCGGCGGTGATGAAGTTCGCGCCGGTCATCCCCACGTCCGCGCCCTCGATGAGGTCGCCGAGCTGTTCGCGGGCGAACATGGTGAGTTCCTCCGCGGTTTCGAGGGGCTCGTCGGGCTCGAACGTCTCGTTGAACAGGTCGGCGATGGCCTCCCGCGACTTGTGGATGGCGGGCGCGACGATGTGCGACGGCGACTCGTCTGCGACCTGCAAGACCCACTCGCCGAGGTCGGTCTCGACCACGTCGATGTCGGCGGCTTCGAGGTCCTCGTTGACCTCGATTTCCTCGGATGTCATCGACTTCGACTTGACGACGCGTTCGGCCTCCTTGTCCTCGCAGACCTCGCGGACGTACCGATTCGCGTCGGCCGCGTCGTCGGCGATGTAGAGCGTGCCGCCGTTGGATTCGACCGTCTCGCGCAGTTGGTCGATGAGTTCGGGGAGGCGTTCGATGGCGTCTTCCTTGATGGCCCGCGCTTCGGACTTCAGCCCCTCGTAGTCGTCGAGCGACCGGACCGACTCGTAGCGGCCCTCGTTGAACCCGCGGGTGCTCGTGCCGACGGCGTCGCCCTCGGTCTCCATCAGCTGTCGAATCTTCGCCGCCTTGGCCTCGCGCGCCTTACTCATCGAGAATCACCACGTGGACGTCCTTCGGGCCGTGCGCTCCTTTCACCAGCGCGCCCATGTCGGCGGTGGCGCTGGGACCGGTGGCGATGATGGCCGAGGAGTGGCCCGTGCGGAACTCCTCGCCCAGCCAGTCGAACGCCTCGGGCATTCCGGGGACGATGTCCGACCGCCGGAGAACGGCGATGTGGAGGTCGCCGAACAGGCTCACGGGTTCGATGCCGTCGGGCGTGCCCTGCACGACGACGCTCCCGTAGTCCGCGATGCCCAGACCGGCCGCCGTGACGCCCGCGTTCGCCTCCCGGAGGTCCGCGGGGGTCGGGTCGGTGTTCACCCAGTCGGGGAGGTCGACGCCGTCGTACGGGAGTTCCACGCCGACGGCCGGCTCCGGACAGCGTTCTTCGAGTACGTCCGCCAGCCCGTCGGGCGACGCGTGTGTCCAGCCTACTTCGAGTCGTTCGAGCGAGTCCTCGAACGTCGCAACCGTGCCGGTTGACATACGTTGAGCTAGCGCGTTCTACATAATCGTTCTTCGGGTTCGAGCACCACGCTGTCGGTTAATTATGAAGGATAGGAGTCAGGAGAACCGGCCGACCGCCTCGTCCGCGTCGGCGACCGTGCCGGCCGCCTCGCGCTTTCCGGCGGCGGACTTCGCCACCGCGTAGGCCTGCACGGCGAAGTAGCCCGCCCAGAGGAGGTAGCCGCCGGTCCCGCTCCCGATGACCGTCGGGACCGTTCGGAACGTCGCGACCCCGAGGCCGTTGAGCCACGTCCCGATGAGGAGGACGCTGAAGTAGCCGTAGAAGCCCGTCGCCCACCACATGCCGACGACGCGCGCCCAGCCGGGCTGGACGTGTTCGGGGAGCCGCGTCGTGTTCATCACGAGGACGAGCGCGGTGTAGGGCCACATCATCACACCGGACATCGCGGCCCCGACGACGAGGAAGAAAAACGGCTCTTGGCCCTCGAACGGCGAGCTAAACAGGAGGATGATGACGACGCCCCAGACGCAGAAAGCGGTGAGGAGCCGCCAGAACAGTTTCGGGAGGTCCCAGCCGGCCTCGCGGCCGTAGGACTCGTAGAGGGCGTCGGCGCTGTTGCGGACGAACGACTCGACGATGGCGTACTCGGTGGTAAACAGCGCGACGAAGAGGACGGCGAAGACGAGAAACGAGCCGACCGGGCCTAAAAGCGGGACGACGTCGCCGAGCCACATCTGGATGGCGTTGGCGGTCGACCCCGAGGCGTAGCGCATGGCGACGCTCATCAGCGCGGGGGCGACGAGGAGCAGGCCGAACGCGAACGTGAGCAGGTGTTCGAGTTGAACGACGCGCCACCAGCCGCGCCAGCGGCGGAGGTTCGTTAGCGTCGGGCGGAACGCGAAGCCGTCGCGCTCGATGGGTTCGGGGTCGTCGCCGCGGAGCGGGTTCTTCACGCGCCCCTGATAGTTGCCCATGCCGTAGCCCTTCTCCCGCATCCAGAGGCTCTGGGAGAGGTTCAGATAGCCGCCCGCGCCGGCGAAGGCGAGGCCGCCGAGGAAGACCGCGATGTCCAGCCCCTCGGGGAGCGTTCCGACCGACCCCGCGGCCGCGGGGAGGTCAGCGAACTCGACCCACGAGCCGGTAACGGCGACGAGGAGCAGGGCCGCGCCGATGGCGACGAACAGGAGGCCGATTTGGAACACCTCGACGGCGTTGTACATGACCGACGACACCTGGTACGAGAGCCAGATGACGCCCATGAGGGCGGCGGCGACGAGTTTCCACGTCGCGAGCGACGCGCCGAACAGCGCCACCGTCCCGTCGAGTCCGAGCGCCGTCGTGGCGACCTGCGCCGCGCCGGCGGCCCACCCGGGCCAGCCGAGGCTGATGAGCCCGCCGACGAGGAACGCCCACGGCCAGTACGACCCCACGCGTGCGAACGCGCGGAAGATGCTCTCGCCGGTGGCGAGCGTCCAGCGCTGAAGCTCCGTGTTGATGAGGAACTGCGTGAAGACGCCGACGACGAACGCCCAGAACACCGCCCAACCGTACTGCGCGGTCAACACCGGCCAAAAGAGCGTCTCGCCGCTCCCGAGCGACGCCCCGAGCATGATGGCCGAGGGGCCGACGACGTGGCCGACCCGCGGGACGCGCGGGAGGTCAGCGAGGCGGAACGACCCGCCTTCGCCCGATTCGGGGTAGTCGTCCGAGTCGTCGGACTCCTCCAACTCCTCGTAGCGAAGCGGGAGATACCACGTCCCGCGGTACTGTTTTCCCTCGACTTCGGAGGCGTAGACGTCGTCGCCGCCGGCGACGCTCGGCTCCGTCGAGGGCGCGGACGCCGAGGGGTGCGTGTTAGACTCGTCCGAGTCGTCCGAGTCGTCGAGCGCGTCCGACCGCGCGGACCCGTCGGCGTCGGAACCGGGGCGACCGTCGCTCACGAGACGAGACCCCCCGGAACGACACTATCGGACGGCGAATCGCTTGACATCGATGCGTTTGCCGGAATTGTGGCCCGATGGTGTATAAATTCGTAGGGTGGCTGTCGCGTTCGAAAACCGGACTACCCGCCGAGGAAGTGCCAGATGTGGCCGCGCTCTTCCGGCGGGTCGACGCCGGGCAGTTGCTTGAGCGCCGGCTGAATCGCGTTCCACCAGCCCTCGGCGGACTCGAAGCCGGCGGGGTAGTCGTGGTACACGTCCCGCAGGAAATCCGCCTTCTTCGCCTCCGGGTGGTCGGTGAGGTACTGGTACGCCGCCGACAGCGCCTCGCGGCGAGCGTCGAGCATCGGGCCGCTCCCCGGCAGGTCGGCGCGCTCGATGGCCGACGAGACGGCGGGCGGGTGGTCGAGGTCGTCAGAACCGTCGGCCTCCACCTCGTCCGTGGCCGCGGTTTCGGCGGTCGAAGCCGAGTCAGTCGAGTCGGCGGCCCGCCCCGCAGTCGGCTCCCCGCGGGCGGGCATCGGAATCCAGAACACCCGGCTCCGAGCGCCGACTTTCCGGGTCGCGAGGTCGCCGCGTGCTTCGAGTTCGTTCAGTTTGTTGTGCGCGGTACGCCGCGAGCAGTCGAGCGCCTCCATCACGTCGGTGGCGGTCAGGGGGCGAGCGGCGTCGTCGCGCGCCTCGAACACCTCCAAGACGGCGTCCAGCGAGATGCGTCCCACGTACTGTCCGTGCTCGTTCCGAGAGCGCGCGCGAGACTCATCGCCCATGAGAATCCCTTTTCACACGACTGCATAAGCCTTTACACACGAGTGAATTACCAGTTCATTCGTGTGTTGTAACCGTGAAACACGTATGTAGTGGCTATTTCGAGAATCGGTTTCCCAAAATCGACTCCGAACGCGAACCGACAGGATAGACCATGTAGAACACGGATTCGGCGTTTAACCGCGTATTTGTCCGAATATCCACGAGTGTACCGGGTTGTGTACTCCGAGTAAGGCGGCCCCAACCGATATGCCATGAATAGCGACGAACGATAGATATATATCACAAAAGTTGTGTAGCGGATGCCACGATGCACCGCATCAGGCACGAATCTGGAACGGCACAGGCTGGAACGAACTGCGGAGGTGTGCGGCATGGTTAGCGCGACGAACGCGCTCATCGCACTGCTCCCGCTCATCACCATCGCCTATCTGATGGTCGGGCGGTACTGGCCCGCGACGCGGGCGATGCCCGTCGCGTGGGTCGTCGCAATCGGAGCCGGCGTCCTCGGCTGGGGCATGACGCCGCAGTGGATTATCGCCTCGACCATCAACGGCTTCATCACCGCCTCGAACATCCTGTACATCGTCTTCGGCGCGATTCTGCTCCTGTACACGCTCAAGCAGACGGGCGCGTTCGACGCCATCAACAACGGCTTCGCCTCCATCAGCGAGGACCGCCGCGTACAGGTCGTCCTGCTCGTGTTCCTCATGGGCTCGTTCATCGAGGCGGCCGCCGGCTTCGGCACGCCCGCGGCAATCGTCGGCCCGCTTCTCGTGGGCCTCGGCTTCCCGCCGCTCGCGGCCGTCGTCGTCGCGCTGACGGGGAACCTCATGGCCATCACCTTCGGCGCGGTCGGCACGCCCCTCATCATCGGGATGATAGACATCTTCGACGACGTGCCGGTCATCACGAACGCGCTCGACGCGCAGGGCATGGGCGTCGAACAGTGGGTCTCCGAAATCGCCGTCTTCGCGGCGATGAACCACGTCGTCGTCGGCGTCGTGCTCCCCTTCATCGGCGTCGCCATGATGACGCGCTTCTTCGGCGAGGAGCGCTCCATCAAGCCGGCGCTCGAAGTGCTGCCCCTCACGCTGTTCGCGTGGGCGTCCTTCTCGGTGCCGTACTTCCTGACGGCCTACTTCCTCGGCCCGGTGTTCCCCGGCCTCGTCGGCGCGATGGTCGGACTGCTCCTCACCGTCTCCGCGCTCAAAGCCGGCTTCTTCCACCCCGACGAGGAGTGGGACTTCGCGCCGCAGACCGAGTGGCCAGACCACTGGGTCGGTGACATCCAACCCGGCGAGACGAGCCAGCGCGGCGGCGCGGTCGCCGCCGACGGCGGAGCCGTCCAGCAGATGTCGCTGTGGAAGGCGTGGACGCCGTACGTCCTCGTCGCGGCGCTCCTCGTCGTCACCCGCGTGTTCGACCCGCTGACGAGCTTCCTCACGTCGAATCTCGTCTTCGAGTACGCGGACATCTGGGGTACGGAGTTGGCCGGCGACTTCCAACTGCTCTACCTGCCCGGCGCGGTGTTCCTCGTGGTCCACGCCGTCACCATCGGCCTCCACGACATGGACGCGAGACAGGTCAAAGCGACGTGGGCGGAGACCGTCGAGAAAGTCACTCCGGCGGTCGTCGCGCTGTTGTTCGCGGTCGCGACCGTCCAAATCATGCTCCAGTCGGGGAACGCCACGGGCACCGACAGCATGCTCATCGTCCTCTCGGAGGGCATGGCCGGCATCGCGGGCGGCGTCTACCCGTTCTTCGCCGCCTTCGTGGGCGCGTTCGGCGCGTTCCTCGCGGGGTCGAACACCGTCTCCGACATCCTGTTCGGCACCTTCCAGTACGGCGTCGCCGACCAAATCGGCACGCCGAAGACCGTCATGCTGGGCGCGCAGGCGGTCGGCGGGGCCATCGGCAACCTCATCGCCGTCCACAACGTCGTCGCCGCGCTCGCGGTCGTCGGCCTCGTCGGCGAGGAGGGCCGCGTCATCCGCCTCGAACTCATCCCGCTTCTGTACTACGGGACCGCGACCGGCGTCCTCACGCTCCTGTTCAGCTACGTGCTGTTCCCGGGCGTGTTCTGACCGGTCGGCGCTTTCGACCCGGCCCGACCTGACTCGGTTCGGCTGAGCTACCTCGGTCCGAACCGACCAGACGTGACTCGGGCCGACTTGCCTCGGCCCGACTCGACTCGATTCGGGCCGCGAATCGACTCGAAAACCACCCGCGCGCGACCCGGAGCGACGCCCGTCACCGGGTGTCTTTATCCGTTCACGCAAACCGACATACGACAGAGCTAATCAATGGCATCCAACACGCACGAACCGGCCACCGACCCCGCGCTCGCTGGCGATTATGACTACGTCAGCGACGACGTCGAGCGGCCGGGGCTGGTCGAAGACCTCGAATCCCTCGTCGAGGGCGACGTGCGCTTCGACACCTACACGAGAACGCTGTACGCGACCGACGCGTCGGCCTACGAGCAAGTCCCCATCGGCGTCGTCATGCCGACCTCGACGGCCGACGTGGCGGCGGTGATGGAGTACTGCGCCGACCGCGAGATTCCCGTCCTCCCCCGCGGCGGCGGCACGAGCCTCGCCGGCCAGACCGTCAACGAGGCCGTCGTCCTCGACCTCGTCCGCCACATGGGCGGCGTCGAGGAAATCGACCCCGAAGCGCGGACGGCCACGGCCGAAGCGGGCGTCCGCCTCGGCGAACTCAACGAGGAGCTCGCCCCCCACGGCCTGAAGTTCGCGCCAGACCCGGCGTGGGGCGACCGCTCCGCACTCGGCGGCGCAATCGGCAACAACTCCACCGGCTCGCACTCGCTGAAGTACGGCAAGACCGACTACTACATCGAGGAGTTGGAACTCGTCCTCGCGGACGGCACGGTGACGACGTTCGGAGAAGTGAGCGTCGACGAACTCCGCGAGTCCGGCGACCCCGACGGCGACCTCGAAGCGCGCGTTTACGCCGAAGTCGCGCGGATACTCGACGAGGAGGCCGACGAGATTTCCGAGCGCTTCCCCGACCTGAAGCGCAACGTCTCGGGCTACAACCTCGACATGCTCGTCGACGAGATGCGCGGCGAGCGCCGCACGCCGGACGATACCGGCATCGACGAGGACTGGGAGGCCGGCCGCGTCAACCTCGGTCGGCTCATCGCCGGGAGCGAGGGCACCCTCGGCATCGTGACGAAGGCGACCGTCTCGCTGGAGGAGATTCCGAACACCGCGTCGGTGGCGCTTCTCACCTACGACGACGTCATCGACGCGATGCACGACGTCGCGCCCATCCTCGAACACGAACCCGCGGCCGTCGAGGTGATGGACGACGTGCTGCTCGACCTCGCTCGGGACACCGCCGAGTTCGCGGACGTGGTCGGGATGCTCCCCGAGGGGACGGACTCGACGCTCCTCGTGGAGTTCTACGCCGACTCCGACGAGGCGGGCAAACAGAAGGTGGCGAACCTCATCGAAGACCGCGTCATCGACCCCGACGGGACCGAGTTCACCCCCGACGAGGGCTCGGCCTCGGTGACCGAAACGGAACGCCGCGCGACCGACTTCATGGAGGCCCACGACGCCGACACCCGCGCGAAGTTCTGGAAGATGCGCAAGTCGGGGCTGCCGATTCTCCTCTCGCGGACGACCGACGAGAAGCACATCGCGTACATCGAGGACACTGCCATCCCCGCCGAGAACCTTCCGGCGTACGTCTCTGACTTCCAAGACATCCTCGACGAACACGACACCTTCGCGTCGTACTACGCCCACGCGGGGCCGGGCGTCCTGCACATCCGCCCGCTGGTCAACACGAAGACCGCCGAGGGCGTCGAGACGTTCGAGGCCATCGCCGACGAGGTGACGGACTTGGTCGTCAAGTACGGCGGCTCCGTCTCGGGCGAACACGGCGACGGCCGCGCGCGGACCCAGTGGAACCGCAAGCTGTACGGCGACCACCTCTGGAACGTCTTCCGCGACCTCAAGACCGCGTTCGACCCCGACTGGCTCCTGAATCCGGGGAACATCTGCGGCGACTACGACATGACCGAGAACCTCCGGTTTTCGCCCGACTACGAGTTCGACGCCGGCTTCGAACCGGCGCTGAACTGGGACAACGACAACGGGTTCGAGGGCATGGTCGAACTCTGCCACGGCTGTGCCGGCTGTCGCGGCCAGCAGTCCACGGTCGGCGGGGTCATGTGCCCGACGTTCCGCGCCGCCGAAGAGGAGATTCAGGCGACTCGCGGCCGCGCCAACATGCTCCGGCAGGCCATGAGCGGCGGGCTCCCGGAAGACGAGATGTTCACCGACGAGTTCGTCGACGAGGTGCTCGACCTCTGTGTCGGCTGTAAGGGCTGTTCGAAGGACTGCCCGAGCGAGGTCGACATGGCGAAGATGAAAGCCGAGGTCGTCCACGAGTACCACCAGCGCAACGGCTCCAGCCTCCGCGACAAACTGTTCGCCAACATCGACTCGCTTTCCAAACTCGGGTCGGCGTTCGCCCCGCTCGCCAACGCGGCGACGAAAGTTCCGGGCGCGCGGACGGTCATGGAGAAGACCGTCGGTATCGCCAAGGAGCGCTCGCTCCCGACGTTCCACTCGACGAGCTTCGTCGACTGGTTCGAGAGCCGCGGAGGAGCCGGCGTCCCGAAGGCCGAGGCCGACCGCAAGGCGCTGTTGTTCCCCGACACCTACACGAACTACAACCACCTCGAGGTCGGCAAGGCCGCCGTGGCGGTGCTGGAGGCCGCAAACGTCCACGTCCGGATTCCGGACGGCGTCGCCGGCTCCGGCCGGCCGCCGCACTCGAAGGGCTTTCTCGACAAGGCCCGCGCCGACGCCGAGCAGAACGTCGAGGCGCTCGCACCGTCCGTCGAAGAGGGCTGGGACATCGTCCTCTGTGAGCCCTCCGACGCGGTGATGTTCCAGTCGGACTACCTCGACCTGCTCTCCGGCGACGACGTGGAGGCCGTTTCGGCCAACGCCTACGGCGTCATGGAGTACGTCGACGCGTTCCGGCTGGACGAGTCGCTGTCGTTCCGCCCGCAGGACGACTCCCTGACGTACCACGGCCACTGCCACCAGAAGTCCACGAAGAAGGACCACCACGCGGTGGGCGTCCTCCGCCGCGCCGGCTTCGAGGTGGACCCGCTGGACTCGACGTGCTGCGGGATGTCCGGGTCGTTCGGCTACGAGGCCGAACACTACTCCATGTCGAAGGCCATCGGGGACATCCTCGAAGGCCAAGTGGCCGAGAGCCCCGGCGACGTGGTCGTCGCCCCCGGCGCGTCGTGTCGGACGCAACTCGAAGACATGGACGGCGCGACCGACGACCCGCCGCACCCCGTCGAGGTGCTCGCGCGCGCCATCGACGCGTAGGCGACGCGTAGGCGACGCTCCGACGGCGCGGCACTGCGGGCCCGACTCGGACGCGACGCGGGTCGCGGTCTTCCCTCGTTTTTCGCCGCAGATACGTTTAGGACGCTCGGCGGCCAACCGCGGAACGACCGAGATGCGAGGGAACCAGCCATGACACCGATGGAACTCGACGACGTGCGCGTCGACGCGTACATGACGACCGGCGTGGAGACGGTCGGGCCCGACGCGTGGGTCACGGACGTGGTCGACCGACTCAAAGCGGGACCGCAGTACGGCGGGCTCCCGGTCGTCGACGACGAAGACCACCTCCTCGGGTTCGTCGGCGCGATAGACCTCTTGGAAGTCCACGGCGACGTGCGTGTCGAGTCGGTGATGAGCCGCGACCTCGTGGTCGTCCGCCCGGAGATGACGGTGAAGAACGCCGCGCGCGTCATCTTCCGCACCGGCCACCAGTTCCTGCCCGTCGTCGACGACGACCGAGTGCTGCTCGGCCTGTTTTCGAACGGCGACGCGGTGCGGAGCCAAATCGAGCGGACGACGCCCTCGAAGGTCCAGAGCACCCGCGAGATGCTCGAACGGACCCACGACACGTCCATCGGCGTCGGCGAGCGGGAAGTCGAGGTCGGCTCGCTGATTCCGACCCAGCGGGAGGTGTACGGCGACGAGCTCGAAGGCCGGAAGTACGAACTCCAAAACGGGCTCGCGGAGCCGCTCATCGTCGTCTCTCACGGCTCCGAGACGCTGCTCGTCGACGGTCACCACCGGGCGATGGCCGCGAGGCGACTCGATATCGACCGGATGCTCGCGCACGTGCTCACGGTCTCGCCGGAGGACGTCGACGAGTTGGGCCTGCGCCGGATGGCTCGCGTCGGGGGCCTCCGGTCGCTCGCTGACGTGGAGGTCAACGACTACCTCCAACACCCGCTCATCGAGAAGACCGAACAGTAAGAAACGCCGCGTTACTCGTCGAGGTCGTCGAGCGCGTCACCGAAGGCTTCGAGGCCGGTTTCCATCGCCTCGGGGTCGCCGCCCAGCGAGATGCGGAACGACTCCGGCGCGTCGAAAAATCGGCCGGGAACGACGAGGACGCCGCGGTCCCACGCGGCGTCGACGACCGCGTCGCCGTCGGCAGTGGCGTGGTCGAGGAAGGCGAACGTCCCGCCGGCGTGGATGCGCCCGTCGAGTTCGTCGCGGTCAGCGACGAACGTCGCCAGCAGGTCGTGGTTGGCCGAGAGGTGTTCGCGGGCGGCGGCCTCTATCTCGTCGCCGTGGTGGAGCGCGCGCCGGGCGAGTTTGGTGCTCGGCTCGGCGACCGCGGGCAGGTACATCGACGCCGAGCGGGCGCGCTCGACGACCTCCTCGGGGCCGATAATCCAGCCGACGCGGAGGCCGCCGAGACCGTAGAACTTCGTCAGCGACCCGGTGACGACGGTGTTGTCGAGGCCGGACGCCGTGGTGCCGCCGAAGGGACCGTCGGCGGCGGGGTCGACGAAGGGCGCGTACACCTCGTCGACGAGGAGGTAACCGCCGGCGTCGGCCGCGGCCGACGCGACTTCGGCGAGTTCGGCGCGCGGCGTGAGTTTCCCCGACGGGTTGTGGCGGTTAGTGACGATGGCGTAGGCGAAGTCGTCGGTCGACGCCCCGTCGAGGCGGTGCGGTTCGAGTTCGTAGTCGTACTCCGGCGGCCGGACGAAACGGTCGACGCGCGCGCCGAGCGCCTCCGACGTGGCCACGAGCGGCTGGTAGCCGGGCTTTTCCACGAGCACCTGCGGGCGCGAGGCGTCGGAGTCGTCGTCGCCGTCTTCGTCGTCGCCGGACGCAAGTTCGAGAAGCGCGCAGGCGGCGAGGAAGTTCGCGTTCGTCGCGCCCGCGGTGACGAGGACCGACGACTCGGAGACGCCGTAGCGCGCAGCGAGCTGACCGCTGAGCGTCGCGTCTTCGGGGTCTGAGCGACCGGCGAGAACCGGCGGGACGAGGTCGTCACCGCGCCGGGAGGAGCCGAGGTCGCTCGTCGCGAGGTCGTGGGTGGCCTCGTCCACCCGGTCGACAATCCACTCCAGATAGGGGATTCCAGGAAACGTTGCCGTCATTGGGACCCCTTCGCGGCCGCCCCCGTAAGTCGTTGGGGTCTCGGGAACATCGGCTGCCGGCGGCGGGTCGTCAGGGTTCGTCGCCCGGCGGCCGGGGGAGCGGCGAGGCGTCCGACCGCCAGTCTTCGATGCGCCGGCTGGCCCACGACACCGCCGGCCGCGAGTCGTTGTAGATGACGCCCGCGAGACCTCGCTCGGAGTACGCGACCAGGAACGCGACGGGGCCATCCGGGAGGTCCGAAACGACGAGGCCGTACGGAAGCGCCGCGGTCGACCGAAGCGAAAAAGAGTCAACCGACCACGCCTCGGCGAGTTGCGGTCGGTAGGCGGTGACGAGGCGTTGGACCACGTCGTCGGTGGCGACGATGTCGACCGGCGTGCCGTCGTCGACGACGGCCCGATAGTAGGCGTCGACCTGCGAGGGGAACGCTCCCCGGACGCACCCGCGGACCGACTCCGCCTCCTCGACGAAGGACGTGAGCTTCGAGAGCGCGGGCCCGGGGCCGCCGTCGGCGACGGGGACGACCTCGCAGCCGTCGAGGAACACCGGCGCGAGCGGCGCGTCCGAATCGAGCGCGTCGAGCACCGCGGCGGCGGCGTCGATGTCGTCCAAGCACTCGACGAACTGCGAGTACGTTTCGAGCGCCATGCGGCCGGCGAGCGTCGAGTAGTGGACGGCGTCGCGCGTCTCGACGAAGCCCGCGCGCTCTAGCTCGCGGAGGCCGCGGTCGACGGTCGACCGCGACACCGGGAGGTCGCTCGCGAGTTCCGCGGTCGTTCGAGACTGTCGAACGACGGCCTCGAGCACGTCGGCCCGCGACGCGAGCACGTCGAACACCCCGGCGACCTCGGACCGAACCATGTCGAACTGCATGAACGTGTCACTACTTAAGTCACAGGAGAACCCGCCATCAGCATATAAACAAACGAATCGTTTTTATACTCGAAATCACTGACTGAGTGAGTGATGCGATGGGTGAAGTAAAGCGTGTAGCCGGAGTATGGAGGTACGCCGGGGTGCCTCTGACAACCGGCTTATCGTTCGAACCGGGGTGCCCGGTCCGGTTCGGACGTCAGAAGGGGAAGACATTCCCCTTCACATTTTGCTTCGAAACGCTGCTTCGACGAGCGGCGTCACCGTCTCGACCGAGTCGCCGCGCGCGAGGTGCGCGTCGCACGAACAGTCCGACGAGCCGAAGCCGTCGATTGGGGCCGAACCGAGCGACGACGCGAGTTCGGTCGCGACCGCACACTCCACGTCGCGGTCGGTGAGGCAGACGACGCGCGCGAGGTCGACGGCCGGATGGCCGCCGAGGTAGTCGACGTGCCAGTGGCGGGCGTCGTGGTCGCCGGCCGCGACGCGCCGGTGGCGGCGGACGCGGCGTAAGCCGCCGGTTCCGAACGCGCTCCCGACGTAGACGTACGCACCGGCCGGAAAGCGGTGTTCGCCCAGCGCGCCGACCTCGACGGTCGCCTCGGGCGCGTCGAAAACGAGCGCGTAGGTTCCGACGGGCGACCGAGAGCCGAGCGCCAGCGGGTCGTCGTCGGTGCCGAGGGCAGCGGGGTCGAGGGAGTGTATCGTCGGCGCGTCGTCGGTGGAGTGGTTCGGTTCAGTCATCGGTCGGAGTGCGTCGCCCCGGCTACGAAAGTTCGGCGGGTCGTGGCTCGGCGTTGTCGAGGAGGGGCGCAAACAGGGCGGCTGCGTCGGGTTCGAGGTCGTAGACGCTGTGGACGTCGTCGGGGTCGCGGCCGCGGCCGCTGGCGACGCCGACGACCTTGGCGATTCTGTCGTAGTTGTCGCGGACGAGACTGCCGAGGAGTCCGGGCATTCCGGCTCGGTCGGTGAGTTCTTTGGCGGCGGCGCGGCCGGCGTACACGCGCCCCTCCCGGCGGTCGACGAAGACCATGGCGAACGGCACGTCCGCGAACTGGGCGTCGAGAAACGCCTGCGCCGCGTCGTCGTACCACGAGATAGCTTCCACGTCGTCGAGGCGCTTCAGCGCCGACGCGGCGACGGAACAGTAGGCGCACTCGCCGTCGTAGATGAGCACGGCGGCCGCGGACTCGTTCATATCTTCCGTCGGGACGCGAAGAACAAAAACGGCGCGGCGGGCGTGCCGTGTGCTATCAGTTACGGCCTGCGACAGCGTTAGGGCGACCACGTCCGCAGTAGACGTGTGGACGACCTCATCGAGTGGCTTCGGACCAGACCGTACTACGAGGGGCAGATTCGGTCCCGCCGCCGGTTCGAGGCGCGCGCGCCGGCGTTCGCCGGCGTGGACCTCGAACCGCGGTTGGCGTCGGCGCTCGAAGACCGCGGCATCGACCGGCTCTACCGGCATCAGGCCGAGGCGGTCGAGGCGGTCCGCGACGGGGACAACGTCGTGTTGGCGACGCGGACCGCGAGCGGCAAGAGCCTCGCGTACACCGTGCCGGCGTTCGAGCGGGCGATGGACCACGGCGGGCGGACGCTCTATCTCGGCCCGCAGAACGCGCTCGTCGCCGACCAACTCGACACGCTGTCGGACCTCGCGCGCGGCCTCGGCTTCGGCAGTCGCGTCTCGGTCGACCAGTACACCGGCCGGCTGTCGAAATCGGAGAAACGCGAGGTGAGAAAGCGGATGCCGACGGTGCTGCTTTCGAACCCCGACATGGTTCACTACGCGCTGCTCCCGCACGCCCACCGGCTGTGGGAGTGGTTCTTCTCCTCGCTGGAGACGGTCGTCATCGACGAAGTCCACGGCTATCGCGGGGTGTTCGGGAGCCACGTCGCCCTGCTCATCCGCCGACTCAAGCGCGTCTGCGAGCGGTTCGGGGCCGACCCGCAGTTCGTCTGCTGTTCGGCCACCATCGGCAACCCCGTCGAACACGCCGCGCGCATCACGGGCGAGCGGGAGGACTCCTTTACGCTCGTGGACGAGGACACGAGCGGGACCGGCGAGACCAACTGGCTCCTCTGGAACCCCCCGGAGTACGAGAACCCCGACGCCGGCGGGTCGGGGCGGCGGCGCTCGGGCCACGTCGAGACGAAGAACCTCTTCGTCGACCTCGTCGCGCGCGGCCACCAGACGCTGGCGTTCACCCGCGCCCGACAGGCCGCCGAGCGGTACGCCTCCGAGAGCGCGAGCGACCTCCGGAGTCGCGGCGAACACGACCTCGCGGGCGAGGTGGCGGCGTATCAGGCCTCGCTGACCCACGACCGACGACGGGAGATAGAGGACGGCCTCCACGACGGCGACATCGCGGGCGTCTGGAGCACCAACGCGCTCGAACTCGGCGTCGACGTGGGCGGCCTCGACGTGGTGCTCATCGACGGCTACCCCGGCACGAGGATGTCCGCGTGGCAACAGGCCGGGCGGGCGGGCCGCGGCGACAGGCCCGCACTGGTCGTCCTCGTCGGCGGCGAGGACCAACTCGACCAGTACCTCATGAACCACCCCGCCGAGTTCTTCGACGGCGACCCCGAACGCGCCGTCTCCGACCCGGAAAACGACCATCTCCTCCCCTCACACGTCGCCTGCGCGGCCGCGGAAAACTGGCTCTCGACGGAAGACGAATCGAAGTTCGGCGCGCCGTTCCCCGGTATCGTCTCCGACCTCGAAGCCGACGGGACGCTGGCGCGCCGGGAGACGGACGACGGCCTCCGGTGGACCCACGACGGGGGCGAGAGCCCGCAGCACGCGATGAGCCTCCGGACCATCACCGACCGCGAGGTGCAACTGATGGACTCGCGGAACGACGAGACCATCGCCACGCTGGCGTTCGACGACGCGCTCCGGGACGCCCACCCCGGCGCGGTCTACCACCATCAGGGCCAGACGTACGAGGTCGCGGAGTTGGATTTGGACCGCGACGTGGCCCGGCTCCGGCCGACGTGGGCGGACTACTACACCCGCGTCCTCCACGACAAACACATCACGGTCGAGCGGGACATCCTGTCGAAACCGCTGTCGGCGCGGTCCGACGTGGAGGTCCGGTTCGCGGAGGTGACGATGCGAAAGCAGATAACGGGGTTCGAGCGCCGCGACCCGAAGCGGGGGACGACCATCGGCCAGCAGCTACTCGACCTCCCGGAGACGAGCCTGCGGACGAAGGCGCTGTATTTCACCGTGCCCGGCGACGTGGAATCGGAGATGCGCGAGCTATCGAGCGACCGCGCGGAGGGCCGCGACTACGGCTTCAACGGCGGCATCCACGCCGCCGAACACGGGATGATTTCGCTGTTTCCGCTCCGACTGCTCTGTGACCGCGGCGACATCGGCGGGCTCTCGACGCCGTACCACGCCCACACCGACCAGTCGACCATCTTCATCTACGACGGCCACCCCGGCGGGGTCGGCATCATGCGCGCCGGCTACGACATCGTCGAGGGGCTGATGCGCCAGACGGCCGAGTTGATTTCGGACTGCGACTGCGAGGACGGCTGTCCCTCCTGCGTGCAGTCGCCGCAGTGCGGAAACGCGAACGACCCGCTGGCGAAAGCCGAGGCGGTCCTGCTGTTGGAGTCGCTGACGGGAACGCGAGCCTAAAGCGGGCGGTCGGGCGTGAATCGCCCGCCCTCGTCGGCCCGACGGAGTAATTATCACTACATCGGCATTTCAGGGCCGCTATTTCGAACCAACAGCTATTTTTGGGTTGCCTAAATCCATAGGAGCAATGAACGCGGATATCTGTGTTATCGTCCCGACTATCCGGGAGTACGAGTGCATGCGGGCGTACTTCGACAACGCGCGGGCACACGGTTTCGACCTCGACCGGCTGTTCGTCCTCCTCGTGACCGAGGACTTCTGCGACACCGAGGGGATGGCGTCGATGCTGGACGACGAGGGGATTTCGGGCGCGGTTTTCGACGGGACGGCCCGCGAGGAGTGGTACGACGACCACGACATCTCGGAGTACTCGCATCTCGTTCCGGCGGCGAGCCACGCCCAGACGAGCTTCGGCCTGCTGTACGTGTGGGCGCACTCCGAGTTCGACTACGGCGTCTTCATCGACGACGACACGCTCCCGCACGACGAGTGGGACTTCTTCGGTCGCCACATGGCGAACCTCGACCGCACCGACGAGGTGGAGTCGGTGTCGAGCGACGAGCGCTGGGTGAACGTGCTCTACCAGAACGCCGACGAACACGGGCTGTACCCCCGCGGGTATCCCTACTCCGCGATGGACGAGACGGTCGAGACCGGGACGCGCGAACTCCGCGACGTGGTGGCCTCGCAGGGGCTGTGGACGAACGTCCCCGACCTCGACGCGGTCCGCATCCTGATGGACGGCGACCTCGAAGGGCAGGCCCAGACTCGGACGGACTTCGACGACTTCGACGGCGACTTCGTCGCCGAACCGGGGCAGTACCTCACCGTCTGCTCGATGAACCTCGCGTTCGAGCGCGAGGTCATCCCGGCGTTCTACCAGCTCCCGATGGACGACAACGAGTGGGAGGTCGGCCGCTTCGACGACATCTGGTCGGGCGTGTTCCTCAAGCGCGCCGCCGACGTGCTCGGGAAAGACATCGTGACGGGCTACCCGCTGTGCGAGCACAACAAGGCCGCGCGGCCGACGTTCGACGACCTCAACAACGAGGTACCGGGTCTCGAACTCAACGAGCACCTCTGGGAAGTCGTCGACGCGGTCGGCGGGGACGCCGACAGCTACGCCGGCGTCTTCGAGGCGATGGCCGACGCCCTCGCCGACGGCGACTGGTCCGACTACCGCAACGGCGACTTCTTCAACTACGTCGGCGAGCACATGCGCGACTGGCTGGACTGCCTCGACGCGCTCGCCGCACCGCGGGCCGCCGCGCCGGCCGACGACTGAGTGAGCGACGGCGAACGCCACCCCGCGCCGCCGCGGGAGAAAGCTGACCCGTGGCCCGCGATTCGGCCGCTTCGCCCGACGAATCGGTAGGTATAAATGGTTTAGGGAGACCTAAATTCACATATGCACGAACGCGACCGAGAGCCTCGCGGCCACAGTCGTCGGCGGTTCATCGCGACGACGGCGGCCCTCGGGGTCGGCGCACTCGCCGGGTGTACCGGCGGAAGCGACGAGGAGACGGAAACGACGACCGAATCCAGTACGAACGAGTCGGTCGGGCAGATTGGGTCCGGGCGCTCGCCGTTCGGTGACCGCGACATCACCGGCGGCGTGTCCGTCACGGAGATGCCGGACCTCTCGGGCGAACTCACGCTCTACTCCGGGCGCGGGCAGGCGCTCGTCGGTGAGCTTATCACCTTCTTCGAGGAGTACTACGACGACTTCACCATCCGCCCGCGGTACAACTCGGCGGCCGAACTGGTCAACCAGATTCAGACCGAGGGGCAGAACAGCCCCGCGGACGTGTTCTTCTCGGTCAACGCCGGCTCGCTCGGCGCGCTGAAGGACGCCGGTCGCACGCAGGACCTCCCGAGCGAGGTGCTCGACCTCGTCCGCGACGAGTTCCACGACCCCGACGGCCAGTGGACCGGGACCTCCGGTCGCGCCCGGACCGTCCCGTTCAACACCGACCAGTTCGACGAGTCGGGCATCCCCGACGACATCATGGCCTTCCCGGACACGGAGGCGTTCCGCGACAACATCGGCTGGGCACCGACGTACTCCTCGTTCCAGGCGTTCATCACGGCGATGCGCGTCCTCGAAGGCGAAGACGCCACGAGAGAGTGGCTCCAAGGGATGCAGGACCTCGGCGTCACGGAGTACAACAACGAGTTCCTCGTCTCGCAGGCCGTCGCGGACGGCGAAATCAACGCGGGCTTCGCCAACCACTACTACATCCAGCGCATCCTCGCGGGGCGGCCGAACGCGCCGCTTTCGACCGCGTTCACCGCGGGCGACGCCGGCTCGATTTTCAACGTCGCGGGCGCGCTCGTCCTCGACACCGCCGACGACACCGAGTTGGCGAGCAACTTCGTCCGCCACCTGCTTTCGGCCGAAGCGCAGGACTACTTCGCGCGGACCACCTTCGAGTACCCGCTGGTCTCGGGCGTCGACCCCATCGGCGAACTGCCGAGCATCGACGAACTCAGCCCGCCCGAGGGGCTCGACCTGACGCAGCTTTCGGACCTCGAAGGAACCGTGGAACTCTTGCGTGAGGTGGGCGTTCTCTGAGGTAGCTCACTCATGGCGACCGAACAGCAGACGGGGACCGGTGGGGGAGACGACGAGCAACCGCTCGGCCTGACCGTCGCCAGCGGGGCCGTCGCCGCCGCGGTCGTCGTCCCGCTGTTGTGGCTCGTCAGGACCGCGCTCGACGTGGGGTTCGCCGAGGCGGTGGCGCTCGTCACCCGGCCGGCGACCGTCGAGGTGTTTCTGAACAGCGCCGTCCTCGTCACGCTCGTCACCGCCGCGTGTATCGGTCTGGGCGTCCCGCTGGCGTATCTCACCGTCCGGACCGACCTGCCGTTCAGACGCTTTTGGACCGTCGTCGTCTCGCTCCCGCTCGTCATTCCGAGCTACATCGGCGCGTTCGCGTTCGTCTCGGCGTTCGGCCCGCAGGGCGCGTTTCAGCGGCTGTTAGCTCCCCTCGGTATCGAGTCGCTCCCGGAGATTTACGGGCTACCCGGTGCCGTTTTAGTGCTGACGCTCTACACGTACCCGTACGTGTTCATCACCACCCGGGCCGCGCTGAAGTCGATGGACACCACGCTCATCGACGCCGCGCGGACGCTGAACCACAGCCGCTGGGAGGCGTTCAAACGGGTGACCGTCCCCCAGATTCGCCCGGCGGTCGCCGCCGGCTCGCTCCTGGCGGCGCTGTACGTCCTCTCGGACTTCGGCACGCCGGCCATCATGCGGTTCGACGCCTTCACCCGCGTCATCTACGTCGAGTTCGGGACGTTCGGCCGCGACACCGCGACGCTCCTGTCGCTCCAACTGGTCGCCGTGACGCTCCTCATCCTGACCCTCGAATCGAAGATTCGGGGCGACGAGCGCACGACGACCGGCGGGCGCTCGGGAGCCCCGATGCCGCTCGGCCGCTGGAAGTACCCGGCGCTCGGCTTCGCGGCGCTCGTCGCCACCGTCGCGCTCCTCGTCCCGCTCGGCATCCTCTTTACGTGGCTCGCGCAGGGCGTCGCCGCGACGAGCGGGTCGCTCGCGTTCCAGCCGGAGTACGCGCTCAACTCGGTCCTCGTGGCGGCCGCGACGGCCGGCGCGGCGACGCTCGCCGGCCTCCCCGTCGCGTACCTCGCCGCCCGGCACCCCTCGCGGCTGAGTTCCGTCTTCGAGCGCGCGACCTACGTCGGCTACGCGGTGCCGGGCGTCGTCCTCGGGCTGGCGCTCGTCTTCTTCGGCAGTTCGTACGCGACGCCCATCTACCAGACGCTCTACCTCCTCGTGTTCGCGTACGTCATCCGCTTTCTCCCGCAGGCCATCGGGTCGCTCCGGGCGTCGTTCCTCCGGGTCGACCCCGCGCTCCCGGAGGCGGCGCGGACGCTCGGCGAGACCCCGTCGGGGGCGTTCCGTCACGTCACGCTCCCGCTCGTCGCGCCCGGCCTGTTCGGCGGCGCGGCGCTCGTCTTCCTGACCACGATGAAGGAACTGCCCGCGACGCTCCTGCTTCGCCCCTCGGGGTTCAGCACGCTCGTGACCCACATCTGGACGGCCTACGAGCAGGGCTACTTCGGTCAGGCCGTCGTGCCCGCGTTCATCCTGCTTTTCGTCTCCGGGCTCTCGATGCTCGTCATCATCACCCAAGAGGGATACGATGTCAAATAGCACACTCTCGACCACCGACCGCTCGAACCGCGCGGAAGCCACCGACTCCGAGACCGACGACGCGGACGCCGGCGGCGTCCTCGAACTCGACGGCGTCTCGAAGTCCTACGGCACCGAGTCGGTCATCGACGACCTCTCGCTCAGCGTCGAGGAGGGCGAGATTCTCACGCTGCTCGGGCCGTCGGGCTGCGGGAAGACGACGACGCTCCGGCTCATCGCCGGCCTCGACCGCCCCGACGGGGGCGAGGTCCGGCTGAACGGAAACGTCGTCTCCGGCGGCGACACCTTCCGCGCGCCCGAAGAGCGCGGCGTCGGCGTCGTCTTCCAAGAGTTCGCGCTGTTCCCGCACCTCACCGCGGCCGAGAACATCGCGTTCGGCCTGAAGGACCTCAGTGAGTCCGAGCGCGACGAGCGCGTGGCCGACCTCCTCGACCTCGTGGGGCTGGAGACCCAAGGCGACAGCTACCCCGACGAGCTCTCCGGCGGCCAGCAACAGCGGGTCGCCCTCGCCCGCTCGCTCGCGCCGGAGCCGGCTATTCTGCTCCTCGACGAGCCGTTCTCGAACCTCGACGTGGACCTCCGCGTCCAGATGCGCGAGGAGGTCCGCCGCATCCTCAAGGAGGCCGGCGTGACGGCCGTCTCCGTCACCCACGACCAGGAGGAGGCGATGTCCATCTCCGACCGCGTGGCCGTGATGAACGACGGCGACCTCGAACAGGTGGGCGAACCGGAACAGGTGTTCCAACACCCCGAGTCGCGGTTCGTCGCCGGCTTCCTCGGCTACGCCGGGTTCCTGCCGGGACGCATCGCGGGCGACGCGGTCGAGACCGAACTGGGGACGGTCGACCGCGACCAGATTCACGGCCTCGCGCCCGAGTACGACGACACGGACATCGACATCCTCGTCCGCCCCGACGACGTGTCGGCCCATCCCTGCGACGGCGGCGGCGACGGCCACGGCAAAGTCGTCGGCAAGCGCTACCTCGGGCCGACAATCCTCTACGAGGTCGAACTTCACGGCGGCGACAATCTGCTGTGTATGCACAACCACGACGAGACCGTCCCGACCGACGGCTGCGTCGAGGTGACGCTCGACGCCGGCCACGAACTCGCGTGGTTCCCGCGCGAACAGCGCCCCGAGAGCGGCCTCTACTCGGACTGAGGATGGGCCGGCGAGACTCGAACACGGGCGGCTCCCTCCCGCTTGGCGAACGCGTGCGAGCCGCAGTCCGCGGACTCGCATTCGATTTTGACGGTACCATCGACATCGACCGAACCCGGACGCAGCGGCGACTCGCAGCGCTCTGTGTCTCGCTTCTGGTCGGGCTCGTCGTGACGTGGCTCGCGGTCGACCTCTTTCCGTACCACACCGTCAACGACGACGAGGGCGTCTACCTCACGCAGGCCGCGATGCTCCTCGAAGGCAAGCTGTTTCTCTATCCCGGCCGGCTGACCGAGGCCGTCAGGCCGTGGTTCTTCGTGGTACAGGAGACGCCGAGCGCCCCCGGCGGCGTCCAGCTCTACTCGAAGTACTCGCCGGCGGTGCCGGCGCTGTTCGCGGTCGGCCTCGCGGTCGGGCTTCCGAACCTCGTGTTGGGCGCTATCGCCGCGATATCCGCCGCGCTGGTCTACGCGCTCGCGGCCGACGCGTTCGACCGGACGATCGGCGTCGTCGCGGCGGGCCTGCTCGGCCTCTCGCCGCTGTTTCTCCTCACGTCGTCGACGTTCCTCGCGTACGCGCCGACGACGATGCTCAACCTCGGGTTCGCCGTCTGTTACGTCCGGGCCGCCCGCCGCGACTCCTCGGGCTACGCGGTCGTCGCCGGCGCGCTCGTCGGCGCGGCGTTTTTCGCCCGCCCCTACACCGCCGTGCTGTTCGCGCTGCCCTTCATCGCCCACTCGCTGTGGGCGCTGGCGACCGCCCGGCGCGCGGGGACCGGCTGGGTCGTCTTCCGTCGGTACGCCGCCATCGCGCTCCCCGGCCTCGCGTTCGTCGGCCTGACGCTCGCGTACAACGCCGTCGTGACGGGCGACCCGCTCACGTTCCCCTACATCGCCTTCGCCCCGCGGGACGGCATCGGCTTCGGAGAGCGGGCAATCCTCGGCTACGAAGTCGTCTACACGCCCGCGATGGGCGTCGAGACCGCCGCCGAGGCGCTCGACCTGCTCGTGACGCAGTGGGGGCCGATGGGCTGGCTCGGCACCGTCGCCGCGGTGGTCGGCCTCGGCGTCACCGCCCGCCGCTGGTGGGGCCACGAGACCGGCCGGAACCTCCGCGGGAGCGCGAGACGCCGCCACCACGGCCTCGGCGGCCGCGACCGCGCGTTCACCGAACTCTCCGACGACGCCCTCGCCTGCGTCGTCGCGGGCGTGTTCGCCTCGGTGTTCGTCGGCAACGCCGCCTTCTGGGGGACGCACAACGGCCTCCGAAACGGCCTCATCGACCTTCTCGGCCCGTTCTACCACTTCGACGCGCTCGTCCCGCTCGCGGTGTTCGGCGCGGCCGGCGTCGTTGCCGGCGCTCGCCTCCTCCGTCGGCTGGCCCACCGTCGCTTTTCGGCGTCGGAGGCCCGCGGCGTCGTCTTCTCGGTGCTTCTCGTGTCGGCGCTGTTCGCTGGCGGCGTGACGGTCGGCGCGGTCGAAGACCCCTACGACGAAAACCGGCTCCGAACTGAGAACCTCGCGGCGACCTACGAACCGCTCCTCGACGCCGGCTTCGAACAGCCGCCGCTGACCCCGTCCGTGCCGGGCGTCGATGCCGGCGGTCTCAGCGGTGGTGACAGCGGAATCGGACTCGGCGGTGGCTCGGCCGCGCCGGGCAACGAGACGAAGGCGCTCGTCTTCCACCCCGACCCGTACGGCGACTGGTCGGCCCATCCCTTCCAAGCGCTCCGCAACGACCCCGGCTTCGACGGCCCGGTGATGTACGCCATCGACGGCGGGGCCGAACGGGACCTCGCGGTCCTCGACGCGACGAACCGGACGCCGTATCGCTTCACCTATCGGGGGACGTGGACCGGAGCTGTTGACCCCGTCGAACCCGAACTGACCCGACTCGACGTGCTCGCCGGCGAGCGGGTCGACGCGACGACGACGCTCGGCGCGCCCGAGGGGACGAACACGGCGTCGGTCCGCGTCGAGACCGACGAGGGCTACGCCCGCTACGACGCGACGACGGCCGAGAACCTGACCGTCGAGTGGTCGGTCTCGTCGGCGGGCGTGGCCGTGACGAACCGCCCGCTGGCCGCCGGTCCAGAACGGCTGTCGGTTCCGGCGGGCGCGAGCGAGGTCGACCTCGTGGTGACCTATATCGGCGACTTCGGTGAGACGGTTACGTACCGACAGACCGCGACGGTCGAGCGCTCCGGCGACGAGGTGCGCGTCGTCTGGCCGCCGGAGACCCGCGTCTGCCGGCTGACCACCGACTGCGGGAGCGAGCGCGAGTGGGTCGGCCCCGACGGCGACTACCTCGACGGCGTCTCGGTCGAGACCGACGCGCGCGTCGCCTGAGGCGAGCGTCGAAAGCCGGCGGCTCGCGGGCAGTCGGGCGGGCGAAAAAAATGAAACGTCGCAGTCGCGGTCGGCGGCTCAGTCGTCGGCCGGGCCGGTCGAGCCCGACGAGCCGAGGAAGCCGTCGACGGTCGCGCGCTTCGCGATGTGCGGGCGGTACACCCACGCGTTCAGGAGGACGATGGGAACCATCGTCGCCGCGACGAGCGCGTAGCCGACGTGCAGGTTCGGCAGGAGCACCGACGAGTAGACGAGCGGGTAGGTGATGCCGCCGATGGTGCCGACGCCGCCGACGACGCCCGCGACGGCCCCGGAACTGTTGGGGAACATCGCGGGAACCTGCGCGAAGATAGCGCCCTCAGCGAACGCGCAGGCCATGCCGACCATGAAGCCGGCGGCCACCGCGACGAGGACGGTCCCCGAGAGGCCGGCGAGCGTCATCACGAGCATGGAGACGACGATGAACGAGAGCGCCACGAACGTCCACTGTTCGCGGTAGCGACCCTCGAACACGGGCAGAATGTCCATCTCCTTGCGCGCCAGCACGTCGCTGACGTAGCCGCCGATGGGCCGGAGCAGGCCGGCCGCGATGGAGAACGTGGCCGCGAATGTGCTCGCGAGAACGAGGTTGTCCGTGTTGAACGCCTCGCGGTAGTAGGTGGCGAGCCAGCCGTTCATCGAGAGTTCGAGGCCGAAGCTCATGACGTAGGCGAGCGCGAGCGCGACGGTCCCGTACCGGGTCGCGGTGTGGACCCACTGCTTGAGCGTCGCGTTGTCGGCGGTCGCCTGCCGGCGCTCCTTGCTCGACGCCGCCTCGCCGAGGACGTAGTAGGCGATTGCGAGCAGAATCGAGACGACGCCGGTGTAGAAGAACGCCGCGCGCCAGTTGCTCTGGAACAGGGGGCCGCTCCAGTCGGCCCCGAACACGCGGGGCAGGATGAGCGCGCCGCCGGCGGCCCCGGCGTTCCCGATGCCGGCGTAGATGCCCTCGGCCATGCCGAGGTTCTCCTCTTCGAACCACTCAGAGACGTGCTGGATGCCGATGACGAACGTGATGCCCGCCGTGGCGACGATGAGGCGCTCGACGAAGAACACGGTATAGCTCTCCGCGAAGGCGCTCGCCATCGAGAACACCCCGACGTAGCCGAGGACGATGGCGAACACCACCGGCGCACCGAATTTATCCGAGAGCCAGCCGGTGAGGATGCGGCCGAACGGTGCGAGCCAGATTGCCGCGCTCGCGAGGATTCCGATTTCGGCCAGCGAGAGGCCGAACTCCTCCGCCATCGGCCCCGTGAAGGGCGCGAACGAGAACCAGATGAGGAACGAGAAGTTGAACCCGATAGTGGCGAGAAGCAGCGTCCGCCACTTGGTCATCTTTACGAGTCCCATACGCTACCCCCCGAAGAACCTACACAATCGTGTACATTTCCACCATTTCCTTGCATTGGTTTGGACATCATGTAGCGAAACGCACAGGGCTATCATAGAAAAGTGCTGCCCACAATGAGCCATAAACACCTACCGAATGTTTAGAGAAATGAACTAGATAAGGAGAATATTATCGATATTACCCGATAATACATCCCGTTACGAGGTGGACATTCGTCCAAAAGTGTTCGGAGCGTATGAATCTGGTGGTGAGGGCCGCTCCGACTGGGGCGGTCCGTCAGCGAGCGGGCGTCAGGCGAGCGGGCAGACGACCACGTCGTCGACGCGGATACCGCCCTCGGCGGCGACCGAGTCGCCGGAGACGACATCGGTCGCGTCGACCGCGAGGTCACCGACATCGACCGTGGTCGCGCCGGGCGCGAAGTTGAGCGCACAGAGGTACGAGCCGTCGTCGTGGTCGCGGACGAAGGCGATGGCGCGGTCGGTGTCGGTCTCGTAGTCGATGCGGCGGAACGTCCCGTCGTACCGGAGCGCGGGCGTCTCGTCGCGGACCTCGATGAGTCGCTCGTAGTGCTCGCGGATGTCGTCGCGGGCGTGGTCCCACGCGAGGGCGTCGCGGCGGCCGCGCTGGCCGATTTCCTGGCCGCCGTAGATCATCGGCACGCCGGGGAGCGTAAACAGCGCGCCCGCGGCGGCCAGCGCCTCGTCCTCGCCGCACTCGACGATGTAGCGCGTCTCGTCGTGGTTTTCGAGGTAGAGCATGAACGCCGCGTGGTCGGGGAAGCCGACCTGCGTTCGCTGTTCGATGGCGTCGAGGATGCGTTCTGCGGGCTCGTCGCCGCGGCCGACCTGCCGGAGCGTGAAGTACAGCGTCGTGTCGAAGTGCATGTCGAACATGCCCTCGTGGAAGTCGGCGATGTAGGGGATGGTCTCGTCCAAAAGCAGGAACTCGGGGTCCTTCGCCTTCACGCGGTCCCGAATCTCCTGCCAGAACGTGTCGGGGACGGCCCACGCCATGTCGCAGCGAAAGCCGTCGACCACCTCGGCCCACATGTCCACCGCGTCGAGCAGGTAGCGCCGGACGTCGAGGTTCCGGTGGTCGAAGTTGGCGATGTACTCCCAGTCGAAGTACGTTCCCGGCTCGCCGTCTTCGCGCCACTCGTACCAGTCGTAGTACTCGGAGTCGGGATTCTTGTAGGCGTCCTCGAAGAAGGGGTGGTCCCGCGCGGAGTGGTTGAGCACGAGGTCGAAAAGCACCTTCATGCCGCGGTCGTGGGCGGCCTCGACGAACCGCTCGTAGTCCTCGCGGGTGCCGAGGTCCTCCGCGATGGAGTAGAAGTCCACGATGTTGTAGCCGTGGGGCGCGTGGTCGTTTTGGAGGACGGGCGTGAGCCACAGGCAGTCGATGCCGAGCGATTCGAGGTAGTCGAGGCGTTTTTCGAGCGCCTCGAAGGTGTTGTCGGCGTCCTCGTCGTCCGAGGCGTAGCCGCGGACGTAAATCTCGTAGAGCGTCACCTCCCGAGACCACTGCGGCGGGTCGTTGGGGCGGGAGACTGACGCGCTCCCCGCGCCGGAGCCGTCGGCGTGGCTCGTCACGTCGGTCTGGACCGCTTCTGTCTCCGCCTCGGCGAATCCGCCGTCGGCGGCGGCCTCGCGCTCGACGGTCACCGCGTCGGGGACGCTGTACGTCTCGTCGAGGGCGACCGCGTGGACGCGGAGTCGGTCTCCGACCGCCGAAAGCGGGACGCGGAGTTCCCAGCCGTCGGTCTCGACGGCCGCGTCGTCGACCTCGTCGCGGTCGTCGACGACGAACTCGACGACGAGGTCGTCGCGGTCGGTGTCGCTGTCGGGGTTCGGTTGCGGGTCGGCGCGGACGACGACCACGCCGTCTTCGACGGTCGCGTCGAGCCTGATGCGCGGGCGACCCCCCCGTCCCCGGTCGGCGTCCCCGATGGCGCTCCCGGAGCCGGACGCGCCGCCGCTGAATCCCGTCGGGCGCGCTGAGCCGCTCTGTCCGCTGTACCCGCTCATTCCGCTCATTCCGCTCGCGCCGCTTCTGGCGGAGCCGGCGGGCAGGTAGGAACCGGGGAAGACGCGGACGGTGAGCGTGTACGTCACGTCGGGCGCGTCGAGTTCGACCACGTACTGGCCGGCCGCGTCGGGCGTGAACTGCACGACTGCCGTGTCTTCGTCGAGTTCGAGGCTACTGGCGACCGGCGCGCTCCGAACCCGCCACGAGTAGTCGGCGTCGGGGTCCGGGTCGCGAGGCGCGAGTTGTACTGACTCGCCGACAGCCATGAACTGCGGCGGTCCTGGGTGTTGCATACTCACAATCAACGTGCCGGGTGACTTTGAGTTTACCCCTGGTGGGACCGGCGTTCCGGTGAGAGACGGGTTCTACCGAGTCGCCTCGGCGTCTCCCGAATTCGTCGGTTCACAGGCATAACCGATGGCAAACGGGCGGCCAATACTTATGGTTCGGGACCCTCGTCTACCTCTATGCGACTTCGGACCGCGTTAAACGAATACAAACGCGACCGGGGCGGGCGCTTCCCAGAGGAGTGTCGGACCTCGGACGGCGCGTTTTCGGGTCACGGGGACCGACTCGTCTACGTCGGACTCGACGGCTCTCTCCGGGATTATTCCGCTCCGCTTTCGGGTCTCTACGGTATCGACCGCTCTCGGTTCGGCATCGAGACGGACGGCGAGACGCACTGGTTCGACGAGTTGGAGTCCGTGCGGCAGCACTACTACCGGGAGACGAGCCTCGTCGAGACCGAGTACGACGCCGGGGAGTACACCGTCCACCAGTACGACCTGACGCTCGGTCGCGCCCACGTGACGCACGTCGAACTCCGCGGTGCGATTCCCACCGACGCCCACCTGACCGCCTTCCTCACCTTCGCACCCGAGGGGCGAGAGACGCGAGTCGGCCGGCTCATCCACGAGGCCGGCGGCCCGAACGACACCCAAGCGGTCGAGGTGTTCCACCGGAACGAACACGACTACGTCACCGCGTCGACCGGCCTCACCGACGTTCGCGGCCAGATTCCCGAGCGATTCGACGAGATTCTCTCCGACGACACCTTCGACTTCCCGCGGGAGGCCGTCCTCGACCGCTACGAGGACACCCATCTCTCGGGCGAC
The DNA here is from genome assembly GCF_003383015.2 of Haloferax sp. Atlit-48N. Taxonomy (NCBI): domain Archaea; kingdom Methanobacteriati; phylum Methanobacteriota; class Halobacteria; order Halobacteriales; family Haloferacaceae; genus Haloferax; species Haloferax sp. Atlit-48N. The sequence continues at coordinate 1,595,800 of NZ_CP137689.1, forward strand.
GTGGTCGTCAGCGCCCCGCTCGAACAGGAGGGCCGCGCCGCGCGGACCACCCTCGTCACCCAGCTTTCGGACCACAACGAGATGGCGCGGACCGACGCCCTCGCCGACCTCCGACACTGTTCCGTCCAGCACGCCACCGCCGACGCGCTCCGCGATGCCGCCCGCGAGCAGGCCGAGGTGTTCGTCCCCGACGGGACGCCCCGCGAGCGAATCGTCCGCGCCGACCTCCGGGCGCTGTCGCTCCTGACCGCCCCCAGCGGCGCGCGCATCGCCGGCCCCGAGTTCGACCCGTTCTACGCCCACTCCGGCGGCTACGGCTACACGTGGTTCCGCGACGACGCCGAGGTCACACAGGCGCTCGCGCACGCCGACGACGCCTTCGGTCTCGACCTCGGTGACCGCCTCGCGACGAGCGCCGAGTTCTACTGTCAAACCCAACTCGAAGACGGCACGTGGCCCCACCGGGTCTGGGCCGTCGACGGGAGCGTCGCCCCCGGCTGGGCACACGGCCGCGTCGAGGGCACCGGCGACGAGGAGTACCAGGCCGACCAGACCGCGAGCGTCGTCGCCGCGCTCGCGTCGCTCCTCGCCGAGCGCCGCGACGAACTCGACGACGAACTCGTCGGGCGGCTCCGCTCGACCGTCGCGGCGGGGGTCTCGGGACTCGACAGCAGCCTCGAATCCGACGGACTCCCGAAACCCTGTCAGAACGCGTGGGAGAACATGAGCGGCCGGTTCACGCACACGGCCGCGACGTTCCTTCAGGCGTACGCCACGGTCGCCGCCGCGCCCGTGAACGACGACCTCCGCGAGCACGCCGCCGAGCAGGCGACCGCGGTGTACGAGGGGCTCGACGAACTCTGGTCCGAGGAACGCGAGGTCTACGCCCTCCGCATCGACGGAAACGGCGGCCTCGACGACCGCCTCGATTCGGCCACGTTCGCCCTCGTCGACGCCGTCGACGCCTACGCCGACATCGAAGACGTCGACTCGCAGACCGCCAATCGGCTCGTCAAGCACATGGCCGCGACGCTGAAGGGGCTCTACCGAAATCCCCGCGGCGGCGTGGCCGGGTTGGTCCGGTTCGAAGACGACTACTGGCGCGCCGAGGGGCAGGACGGCGAGAAAGTGTGGTCCGTCTCGACCGCGTGGGGCGCGAACGCCGCCGCGAAGTTCGGCGTCCTCTGTGACCGCCTCGGGAAGGACGGCCGCCGCTTCGTCGAGCGCGCGACGAACCTCTACGAACTGCTCCAGCCCGACGGCCCCTTCACGACCGACGCGGGCTACCTCGCGGAACAGGTGTTCGACGACGGGCGCTTCGACAGCGCGACGCCGCTGGGGTGGCCCCACGCAATCCGCATGGAGACGACCGCCATCCTCGCAGATATCGACGCGCTGCCGGCCCCGAAGCCCGCGCCGACCGGCCCGGAGAACCGGCCGCGGTGGACGACCGGCGAGAAATACGGCATCGGCACCGTCGCGGACCACTACGCCGAGGACCCCTCGCGCGTCTGGTTCACCCTGACCGAGGGCGCGCTGACCGAGGTCCGCTTCCCGCGGGTCGACCTGATGAACCTCCGGACGCTCGACTTCCTCGTCGTCGACGCCGACCCGGACGACGAGTACACGGCGCGGACCCACAACGAGACCCGCCGCGACGACCACGCGGACACGGTCGAGCGCCGGGCCGAAATCGTCGACGACGACGCGCTCGTCTTCCGCCACGTCGTCACCGAGACGGGCGACGGCCGCGGCCACGAGTGGGAACTCACCGTCGAGTACGTCCTCGACCCCGAACACGACGCGATGCTCGCTGACGTGCAGTTCGAGTCCATCGACGGCGACGAGTACGAACTGTACACCATCGCCGACACGGCGCTGGCGAACACCGGGACGAAAGACCGCGGCATCCGCCTCGGCCAGCTCGGGAGCTACCACCTCGTCGCCCGCGACGCGGGCGCGTTCGACGCCGGCGACGGCCACGAACCGCTCCTCATCGACCAGGACGGCAGGGAGTACAGCGTCGCAATCGCGCTCACCGCCGCCGGGCGATTCGAGTGGGCGACCGTCGGCGTCGCCGGCTCGCGGTACCTCGCGGACTTCTTCTCGAAGGGCGAACTCCCGAGCGCCCAAGAGCGCATCGACGACGAGAACGTCGTCCTCGTCGGGCGCATCGGCACGGGCGACGAACTCGGTGAGACGCTGGCGCTCGGCTTCGCTGAACACGCCGACACCGCCGCCGCGCTGGGCGAGGCGGCCGGCGCGCTCACCCGCGGCTACGAGACGGCGCGGGCGGCCTACACCGACTCGTGGGCAGACTTCCTCGCCGACAAGGAACTCCCCGGCTCGGTCGCCGCCGACGACGAACTCGCCGCGCAGTACAAGACCGCGCTCATGAGCCTGCGGGCGGTCGAGGACAAGACCTACCTCGGCGCGGGGCTCGCCTCGCCGTCGGTGCCGTGGGGCGAGGCCGTCCCCGCCGAGGAGGCGAAGGGCTACGGCTACAACTTCGTCTGGTCGCGTGACCTCTATCAGGTCTTCACCGTCTTCGAGGCCGTCGGCGACGTGGAGACGGCCATCAACGCGCTGGAGTACATCTACACCTACCAGCAGGACGACCGCGGCTTCATCCCGCAGAACACCTACCTCAACGGGCGGACCCGCTGGGGCGGCGAGCAGATGGACAACATCTCGTTCCCGCAGGTGATGGCGTACATGCTCCACGAGCGCGGCGTCACCTTCGACGACGTGGCCTACGGCTACGAGAACGTCAAGTACTCCGCGGACTACGTCGCGCGGAACGGGCCGCCGACCGCACAGGAGCGCTGGGAGGAGGAGGCCGGCTACTCGCCGTCGTCCATCGCGGCCGAAATCGCCGGTCTCGGCTGCGCGGCGGCCATCGCGCTCGACGAGGGCCACACCGACGACGCGCTCGTCTGGCTGGCGCTGGCCGACGACTGGGCCGAGCGCGTCGACGACTGGACCGCCACGCGGACCGGTACCGACCGCAACACGCACACGCCGTACTACGTCCGCATCACCCGCGACGGCGAACCCGACGCCGGACACCTGCGGACGCTGGCGAACAACGGGCCGACGCTCGACGAGCGCGAAATCATCGACGCCGGCTTCCTCGAACTCACCCGCCTCGGCATCAAGCCCGCCGACGACGAGATAATCCGCAACTCGCTGAAAGAGGTCGACGAGACCATCCGCGTCGACACGCCGCACGGCCCGGCGTTCTACCGGTACAACGGCGACGGCTACGGCGAGCGCGAACGCGACGAAGAGGGCGCGCCGTGGTCCGTCGACGCCAAGGGGAAAGGCCGGCTGTGGCCCATCTTCACCGGCGAACGCGGCGAGTACGAACTGCTCGCGGGAACCGAAGACGGCGACCTCGCACCGGACAACCTACTGCGGACGATGGCCGCCTTCGCCAACTCCGGCCGGATGCTCGCAGAGCAGGTCTGGGACCGCGAACACGCGACCGACTTCAACTGGGAGTTCGGTGAGGGCACCGGCAGCGCGACGCCGCTGGCGTGGTCGATGGCCCAGTACGTCCGCCTCGCCCACGGCGTCGACGCGGGCGAACCCGTCGAGACGCCCGCGTTCCTCCGCGAGCGGTACGTCGAGTCCGACCGCCCGACCGGGCCCTCGCTCCGCGTGAGCACGCGCTTCAAGGGCGACAAGCTCGTCGTCTCGGGGCAGACCGACGCTCCCGTCGCCGCGGTGAAGACGCCCGGCGAGACCCGACTCGTCGAGCCCGAAGACGGGGCGTTCGAGGTCGAAGTCGCCATCGAGTACGGCGAAAACCAAGTGACCGTCGCCGCCGCGACCCACGAGGACCTGACGAAAGCCGGCACGACCGTCTCGCGCTTCACGCTCTGAGGCGGCGCGACCGGCCGACTGCCGTTCCCGTCACCGTCCCCGACCCCGACCTCGCGGGCGGCGCTTCGACGACTTCTTTCGACCCGTTCCGCCAGCACCGCTTTTCCGTCTCCGGCCTAACGGTCGGGTATGCCGGTCTACCAGCGTCGAACCCGTATCGCCGCCCCGCTCGAACGCGTCTGGGAGTTCCACTCCGACGTGTCCGGACTGGAGGCGCTCACCCCGGCGTGGATGCGCCTCGACATCGAGTCGGTCCGCGGCCCCGACGGCGACGACGACCCCGACGAACTCGTCGCCGGGACGGAAATCGAGATGTCGATGCGACCGTTCGGGGTCGGTCCCCGCCAGCGATGGACCTCGCGCATCCTCGACCGCGAGGCCGGGGAGACGACGGCGTGGTTCCGCGACGACATGGTCGGCGGCCCCTTCTCGCGGTGGGTCCACACCCACCGGTTCGTCGCCGACGGCGACGAGACGATAGTCGAAGACCGCGTGGAGTACGAACTACCGTTCGGTCCCCTCGGTGACCTCGCGGGCGTCTTCGGCGGCGTCGGCTTCGAGGGGATGTTCCGCGCGCGACACGCCGAGACGAAGCGACTGCTCGAAGAACAGTAACCGGTAGCGCGGGAGTCGAATCGAGTCGAGTCGGAGCGTCGACGGCTCAGTCGTCGCTGAGCGAGAACCGCGGTTCGACCTCGGAGCGGACGCCGCCGATATCGAACTCGAAGCGCGCGCCGCCGAGGTCGGCCTCCGGGGCGGTCGCCTCGATATCCCAGCCGTGGGCCTCGATGATGCTCTCGACGATTGAGAGCCCGAAGCCCGTGCCGGAGTCGGACGTGGTGTGACCGTGTTCGAAGACGGTGTCGCGCTCGTCGGCCGGGATTCCGGGACCGTTGTCGGCGACGTAGAAGCCGGTCTCGGTGGGACCGACGCGGACGGTCAGCTCGTCGGTCGCGTCCGTCGGCGGCGACTCGGCGGACGCCGTCTCGTCGGCGGGCGCGTCGTCCGCGGCCGCGTCGTCACCGGAGTCACAGCAGGAGCCGCCGTGCTCGACCGCGTTCCGAAACAGGTTCTCGAACGCCTGTTGGAACCGGCCTTGGTCGGCCTGCGTGGTCCCGAGTCCGTCCTCGACGACGAGCACCGCGTCGTCGCCGGTGTCGACCGCCTTCCACGCCCGCTCGGCGACGTTCTCGATGGCGACAGAGCGCGTCTCACCGACTTTGCGGCCCTGTCTGGCCAGCGTGAGCACGTCGTTGAGGAGCGTGTCCATTCGGGTAACGCCGTCGAGCGCGCGGTCGAGGTAGGTCACGTCGTCTTCCTCGCGGGCGAGTTCGACGAACCCCTTGGCGACGTTGAGGGGGTTCCGCAGGTCGTGTGAGACGACCGACGCGAACTCTTCGAGGCGGTCGTTCTGCCGCTGAAGTTCGCGCTCGCGTCGCTGGCGGGCCAGCGTGTGCGTGACGTTGTTGCCGACAGAGCGAAGGAGGTCGACTTCGGTGTCAGTCCACGAGCGACTCGTCTCGACCACGTCGAAGACGACGAAGCCGACGAGCGCCCATTTCGACACCATCGGCACGGCGACGAAGCCGCCGGTCTCGGCGTCGGTGAGCACGCGCTTCGTGTCCGACGCCTCGGGCGGGAGGTCCGAGACGCGATGGAGACGGACGTTCTCGAATCGGTGGAGTCGTTCGAGCAGCCAGCGGGCGTCTTCGAGGGCAACGCGCTCGGGGTGCTCGCGTCGGCCGCCGCCGCGCCAGTCGTGCATCCGGGCGGCGACGGTCGTCTCGTCGTCGTAGAGATAGACCGAACAGCGGTCGAGGTCGGCCACCTCGCCGACGGACTGGAGCGTCCACTCGATTTTCGTGCCGATTTCGTCGGTCTCGGCGCTCATCAGCGACGTTGACGTGTCCAACACGGCGTCTTTCAGCCGCGTCTCGTAGCGCAGTCGGTTCCGCCGGCGTCGACGCTCGGTCACGTCCTGCAACGTCCCGATGACGGCGGGTTCGTCGTCTTCGGTGGGACGGAGCGCGAGGTGGCCCTCACAGAGGAGGTCGTCGTCGTGCGGGTACGCGGGGCCGGGCGACAGCACCGTCTCGAAGCGCTCCGTGTCGGGAGCGTTCGGGGAGACGACCCGCTCGAAGGCGGACAGAATCTCGTCGGCGGCCTCCGCGGCGAGGTCAGCGAACTCGCGGCCGATAATCGCCTCGCGGTCGTAGCCGGTGAGTTCGCAGAAGACGCCGTCGGCGGAGGTAAAGCGCCCCGCCGAGTCGAGCGAGTAGACGCCGCTGTCGAGCACCTCGATGGCGGTGCCGTACCGCTCGGAGGCCGCCTTCGCGCGGTACTGCGAGACGGCGTTGACGACGCGGTTGGCGAGGACCGTGTACTGGTCCGTGCCGGTGTCTTTCTGCATGTAGTCGGTCGCGCCGACGCGGAAGGCGTCGCGGGCGACCTCCTCGGAGCCTTTGCCGGTAAAGAGGATGAAAGGGAGGTCGGGGTGTTCCGAACGGACCGCGCGGAGGAACTCCAGCCCGTCGATGTCGGGCATGTCGTAGTCCGACACGACGCAGTCGACCCGTTCCTGTCGGAGTCGTTCGAGGGCGTCCGCCCCCGAGTTCGACGTCGAGACCGACAGGTCGACGTCGCCGGCCTCGCGTTCGAGGTAAATCGACACGAGGTCCGTCAGACTGGGCTCGTCATCGACGTGGAGAACGCGTACGTCCGCCCCCGACCCGTCGTCCATACGATGTAGCGACCGCTCACCGTAATGAGCGTTGTGACGCGGTTATCAGGGCCGATAACGGATTCGGAGCGGGAGACGAACCGACGCGTCTTCGGACGAGTGTCCGGGTTCGGAACCGCCCGTATCGGCCGGGACAGGTCAGGACGCGCTGACGTAGATGCCGCCGAGGACGACCGCCCCGCCGAGGACGGTCGGGAGCGTGGGAATCTCACCGAGGAGAAAGAGCGCGAGAATCGTGCTGCCGACGGGTTCGCCGAGGAGGGAGACGGAGACGACGCTCGATTCGAGGTGGGCGAGCGCCCAGTTGATGACGGTGTGGCCGAAGACGCCCGGGCCGACGGCCATCCCGAGAAACAGGAGCCACTCGCGGGGCGGATAGCCCGTCAGCGGGTCGCCGCGGCCGACCGCGACGACGAGGAGCGCGGCGGCGCAGACCGAGTAGACGACGACCACGTAGGGGACGAGGGCGACCCTGCTGCGGACGCTCCGGCCGGTGAGGACGTAGGCGGCCGCCGTCACGGCCCCGACGACCGCCAGTCCGTTTCCGAGAAGCGGCCGCGGTGCGCCGCCGGCGGTGAGGAAGTCGGAGACGGACATGAGCGCCATGCCCGCGAGCGCGACGCCGATGCCGATTGCGGTGCGGCGGCTCACGCGCTCGTCGAGGACGGCCCACGCGCCGACGGCGACGAAAAGCGGTTGGGACTGCACGAGCGTGACGCTCGCGGCGACCGTCGTGTGGTTGAGGCTCTCGAACCACGACGCGAAGTGGGCCGCGAGCGCGACGCCCGCACCCCCGGCCGCCAGCAGGTCCCGTCCCGAAATGGTCGCCAACGCGTCGCGGTGGCGGACGAGCGCGACCGGCGCGAGAAGGGCAACAGTGAACAGGACCCGATAAAACGCCTTCACGAGGCTGGGCGCGGCGCTCCAGCGGACGAGAATCGCGCTCGTGCTGACCGCGAGGACCGCGATGCCGAGCCCCGCGAGCGGCGAGATGGGGGCGTCGGAGTCGGGCGTTGACACACCTCCACGTCGCGGGGGGTCCGCTTACCGTTTGTGGGTCTCGGCGGGTCGCGGATTCGAGGCGGCGACTCTGCTCACCTACTCCGTTCGCGCTCGAACCAGCGCCTTCGGGTTGGCAAAGGAGACGACGGAGTCGCCGTCGAACTCCACGTCGAACAGTTCTTTCGCCTCCTCGGGCGCCTCGCGGAACCGACGTTCGAGTTCGTCTCGGTCGGCGGGCGAGACGTTCGTCCGCTCGGTCCACGGGTCGAACTGGAGACGTATCGCCGCGGTTTCGACCGTCTCGACCGACAGGCCCGCGGCCGCGAACCACTCGCGCCACCGCGAAACCGGGTGGAGTTCGACGTGAGTCGGGTCGCGGAGCACTTCGACGCCGTTGAGGAACGCGGCGAGGGCGGCGTCTTCGGGCGCGACGTTGTCCTCGAAGGCGAAGACGCCGCCCGGTTCGAGGACGCGCGCGACCTCGGCGACGAACGCCTCGGGGTCGGGGAAGTGGTGCGCGGCGATACGGCAGGCGGCCGCGTCGAAGACATCGTCCGCGAAGGGAAGGCGCTCGGCGTCGGCGACGACGCCCGCGACGGGGTACTCGCGAACCGCGGTGGCGACCATCTCCGGGGCGGCGTCGGCCGCGACGACCGAGGAGACGCCGGCATCGGCTATCGCGCCCGCGGTGTGGCCGGCCCCGGTCGCCACGTCGAGCGCGCGGGTCGCGCCGCGGCACCACGACGCGAGCGTCTCGCGGTCCGCGCCGAGGCGGTGGACCTCGCTGTCGAAGTACGACTCGGCGGCGCTCCCGAACTGGGCGGCGGTTCGGCGTTTCTCGTCGCTCATGACGCGGGGTTCGCGCAGGTCGGTGAAAAAGGGGCGCGAGGAGACAGGTCGGGACGCGGGCGAACTCTCTCCGTCACGTCGGCGCACGGAGCGCGGAGTGGTCAGCGTGCGGGGCGACGCTACGCCGCCTACGCCGCGTCGGGGTCGGCGTCGCCGTCCGCGTAGTCAGGGCGCTCGGCGTACGGAATCGGGTCGCGCTCGCCGAGGTTCTGGAACGCCTGCAAGCGGAACGCACAGGAGTCGCAGGTGCCGCAGGCCGGTTCCTCGGCGCGGTAGCAGGACCACGTGTGCTCGAAGGGGACGCCGAGTTCGAGGCCCCGGCGGGCGATGTCGGTCTTCGAGTCGTGGACGAACGGGACTTCGAGCGAGATGGTCGTGTCGGGTTTCGTGCCGACGTCGACCATGGCCTCGAAGGCGTCGAAGAACTCGGGCCGGCAGTCGGGGTAGCCCGAGTAGTCCTCGGAGTGTGCGCCGACGAAGACGGCGTCGCAGTCGTTCGCCTCGGCGTACGAGACGGCCATCGACAGGAGGTTGGCGTTGCGGAAGGGGACGTACGAGGTCGGGATGTCGTCGGCGTCCACGTCGGCGTCGGCGACGGCCATCGAGTCGTCGGTGAGCGACGACGCGCCGATCTGCTTCAGGTGGCTCGTCTCGATGTGGAGGAAGTCCCGCGCGTCGAGTTCGTCGGCGAGTTCGCGGGCGCAGTCGTACTCTTTCGACTCGGTCTTCTGGCCGTAGGAGGTGTGGAGCGCGTAGAGTTCGTAGCCGCGTTGCGTTGCCTCGTAAGCGGTCGTCGCGCTGTCCATGCCGCCGGAGAGGAGGACGACGGCGCGTTTGTCGTCGGACGTGGGTTCGGTAGTCATCGTTATCGTGGAACGTTCGGGGTGTGTTTGGGGTGTGTTCGGGGTTCGTTTAGCGGGCGTTCGGCGGGGTTCGGCGGGATTCGAGGTTCGTTCGGCGGGCGTTCAGGTCTCGGGCGCGTCGTTCCAGAGGTCGACGTGGAGTCGCGGCGTGTAGCGGTAGCCGAACGACGCCGCGAGGTCTGCGACCTCGGTCCGGGTGCGGGCGAGCTGCTCGCGGGTCTGTCCCTCGGGCATGAGCAACACGTCGCTGTCGCGGATTTCGCGGTCTGCGACGCCGCGCACGTCGTCGACGAGCGACTCGATTTCGTCGAGGTCGTCGCGGCCGGTGACGACGAACTTCAGTTGGAACTCCGCCGCGTCTTCGACCAGCGAGGCGAGCGCGCCGAGGTCGACGCGGGCGTTCTCGTGTCGCTCGGTCCAGACGCCGGGGTCGACGTCGTCCGGGACGTTGTCGGGCGTCGGCGTCGACGACGCGAGTTTGGGGCTGATACTGGCGAGGTCGACCGGCGCGTCGGTTTCGAGCGTCCCGTTCGTCTCGACGGTCAGGTGGTAGTCGTCGTCGAGCGCCGACAGGAGCGCGTCGGTCTCGTCGTGGACGAGCGGTTCGCCGCCGGTGACGACGACGTGCTCGGGGGACAGCGACTCGACCTCGGCGACGATTTCGTCGAGGCTCAGCCACGCGTGAGTCGGCTCCCACGAGGTGTGAAAGGAGTCGCAGAACCAACAGCGGAGGTTACAGCCGCTGGTGCGGACGAACGTGCTCGGGACGCCGGCGAGTTTACCCTCGCCCTGAAGCGACGCGAACAGCTCGTTTATCGGGAGGCGGTCGCCCTCGGCGTCGGTGTCGTCGCGGGCGACGGTGTCGGAGACGGGCATCAGAAGCCGGCGCAGAGCTCCGACGTTTCGCTGACCGAGACCGAGACCTCGGAGACGGTGTCGGGGAGCGCCGTCAGCAGCTTCTCTTCGAGCACGACGGCCATCACCTCGGCCGTCGGCGGCGCGTCGAGGACGACCGTTCCGTCGGCGTCGCCGGAGCGCTCGAACGCCTCGACCAGCGGGTCGCCCGATTCGACGAGAAAGCGGTGGTCCCACTCGTCGATGACGTCGGTCACGACGCCCTTGTCGACGACCCAGCCCTCGTCGGTCAGGTCACCGACGACGCGGACCGAAATCTCGTAGTTGTGCCCGTGCGGGCGGCTACACTTGCCGTCGTGGTGGAGGAGACGATGGCCGGCGCTGATGCGAATCGGCCGGTCGCGTCCGATGTGGAGGACGCGTTCGCCTGCTCGGGACAGCGGGGTCTCGTCGTCGGCGTCCGCCGACTGTGCGCGTTCTAGTGTTCCCCGAGGCATATCCGAGGATTATCACGAGAGTATTTAATTCTCCTGTCTCGGCTCTGTCGGTCGAATAACCGGTGTCGTTCTAGGTCGCTCCAAGAGACAACGCGGTGCGAGCGGCGGCCGGACGCTACGGTTGGTCGGCGATTGCCTCGCGCCACTGGTCGGGAACGCGGGTCGGGCGGCCCTCGTCGTCCATCGCGACCTGAACCGTCTCGCCGGTGGCGACGACCTCGCCCTCGTAGGAGAGCGTGTAGTAGATGGGGAAACTCTTTCCGCCGGGCTCGCCGGCCTCGACTTCCACCTCGACGGTGCCGACGCCCTCGATTGGCGCGCGGTAGTCGAGTTCGAGGTGCGCGACGACGATGTGCGGGTCGGAAAGCGGGGTGTCCAACACCTCCTCGAAGAAGCGCACGCGGGCCTGTTCGCAGTAGGTCGCGTAGACCGCGTTGTTCACATGGCCGAACGAGTCGTGGTCGCGGAACCGGACTTCCACCTCGGCGACGAAGCTCATTGCGGTGCGCGACACGGGCGAGGGGTATAGCACCGACGGTTTGCCTCCGGTGAAGCCGGTGCGATAAGCCGACGACGCGGGAACGAGCGGCGGGCGAAAGACGGGGTCGCGGACGACTCAGTTCGCCGTGCGCGCCGACTGGTCGGCGGGGAGCGTCTGTCGGCCGTGCAGTGCGACGGCCTTCCAGACGTTCGAGCGCGAGCCGGCGCGGACCATCTCGACGGGCACGCGAGCGCCCTCGGAGAGCGACGCGAGCGCGTCGCGGATGCGCTCGGACTCGTAGGCCACGAGGTGGCGCGTTTCGTTCGTCTCGTGCAGTTCGACCGTCATCGTCTCGTGGTCGTTCATCTCGACGCGGACGTTCACCAACACCGGCGCGGACGCGAGGGACACCATCACGCTCATCTACGAATCCGCCCGTCATAAGCCGTTATAATACTGATATCTTCGGGTATGGATTCTACATAGATGACGGGAGAGCCGCGAGCGGGAGGGGTGGGCGAGGCGACTGGACGAGGGGCCGGTCCGAGGGGTACGCCCATGTCGCGTCGGCCCGAACGACCGACCGATGAGCGACCGCGAGCCCCGGGTTCGAACCGAGTGCGACCCGGCTGACTCGACTGTCACGGTTCGTGTCCGCGACACCGACGGCGACCGCGTCACCGACCTCGAAGTCGAACGCGGGACCGTCCTCCGCGACGCGTTGCTCGACGCGGGTATTTCACCGTACGCGCGGCTCACGAAGCGAGTGAACTGCGGCGGGCGCGGCCTCTGTGCGACGTGCGGCGTCCGGGTTCGCTCGGGCGAGCCGACGCCCGACCACTGGCACGACGACCTCGCGGCGCGGTTCGGCTACCCGCGGCTCTCGTGTCAGCTTCGCGTCGACGGGCCGCTAACGGTCGAACTGGTCGAAAAGGTGGTGTGGGGCGGTCGGGAGTGACCGTGTGAACCGGCCGGTACGAGAGAAGACGGTCCGCGCTCTGAGTTGCAACACTGAGAGAATCCGCGCTCCCCGATTTGAACTCACTCGCAACGCTCCGCGTTGCTCGCTGCTCAAATCGGGTCGAGGAGTCCTTCACATTCAACACCGCCCGCTACGCTCGCGGGTGTTGAAGTTCAGTCCGCTCTCCCCGATTTGAACGGGGGACAAGCCGATCTACAGTCGGCTGCTCTGCCAGGCTGAGCTAAGAGCGGTCAAGAGAATCTCAATCCACGGGCAGACTTAAGAATTCTCATTCCGGGCGGCGAAGCGCCCGACGACGGGTGATTACTCGTCGGTCGTCGCTGACTCAGCGCCGTCCGCAGACGCCGACTCAGCGCCGTCCGACTCGTCGTCTTCGGTGTCAGTGTCGGCGTCGGTGTCACCGCCGTCCGAGTCGGGGTCGAGGTCGTCGGCGCTCGTCTCCCGGACGCGGATACCCTTCCCGGCGAGGTGTTGCATCTGGCGCTGGGCGAAGTCCTCTTCGCTCGTGCCGCGGGTGGCGAGCACGTAGACGAGCGCGCTCCCCGTCGGGCGCATGGTTCGGCCGGCGCGCTGGGAGCCCTGCCGGCGAGAGCCGCCGAGGCCGGAGGCGACGATTGCGAGTCCGGCGTTCGGGAGGTCGATGCCCTCGTCGCCGATGCGGGAGATGACGAGCGTGTCGAGGTCGCCGTCGCGGAACGCCTCGAAGTACGCCTCGCGGCGGTGATGGCGGGTCTCGCCGCTGACGAACGGCACGTCGAGCGCCTCGGCAATCGCCTCTCCCTGGTCGAGGTAGTCGACGAAAACGAGCGTCTTCGAGTCGGCGTGACGGGCGCGGAGCCGACGAATCTCGAATATCTTCCCGGGGTTCATCGCGGCGAGCATGTGCCGCTCGCGGCCGTCGCTGGAGGCCCATTCGTTTCTGGCCATGTCGTCGCCCCAACCCACGTAGCGAATCTCGACTTCGGGCTCCTGAACGTAGCCGGCGTCGAAGAGCTTCCCCCAGTCGGTGCCGATAGGCGGGCCGATGAGCGTGAAGATCTCTGCTTCCTTGTCGTCCTCGCGGATGGGCGTCGCCGACAGCCCGAGGCGGTGTTTGGACTGGAGGTCGGCGCTCCGCTGGAAGACGCGACTCGGGATGTGGTGGGCCTCGTCGTAGATGATGAGCCCCCAACGCCGCGAGTCGAAAAGCGAGCGATGGCGGTCCATCCCGGCGGTCTGGTAGGTGGCGATTGTGACCGGGCGAATCTCTTTCGCGCCGCCGTGATACTCGCCGATTTGGCCGGCGTCGAGGTCCGTCGTCGAGCGGAGTTCCTCGCGCCACTGGCGGGCGAGTTCGCGACTCGGCACGAGAATCAACGTCTCGCCACCGACCGCGGCGAGCGCGCCGATGCCGGCGATGGTCTTCCCCGCGCCGGGCGGCCCGACGAGGACGCCGGCGCGCTGGTCGACGAATCGGTCGACCCAGTCTCGCTGGTAGTCGCGGAGGTCGACGCCGAGCGTAACGTCGAGTTCCTCGCCCTCTTCGAGGTCGCGGTCGTCCTCGACGGGGTAGCCCGCGTCGTAGAGGATGCGCTTTATGGCCGCGATTTCTTCGTCTCTGACCCACGCCTCGGTGTCCGAGATGGGGGCGTAGACGTGGTCGTCGTCGAGTTTCTGGAGCGCGACGTTGCCCATGAGGCTCTCGGTGGCGGCTTCGAGGACGGTGTACCCCTCCTCGTGAGAGTAGAGGCGGAACTGGTGGGCGCGCTTCCACTGGTCTTCGACCCACGCTTCGAGGTGCGACGACCGCTCAGGGAGGACCGACCGAAGCATCGAGAGGAGCGAGTCGACGTCGTCGAAGGGTGCCTGCCACACGTCTTCCTGCCGGATGCGGTAGAGGTAACCGCGGCCGCGGCCCTCGCGGTCGCCGGTGGTGTCCGCGAGGTGCGCAAACTGCGAGAGTCGCGCCCGGGTGTACTGGGTCGGGTTGTCGACGACGATTTCGCGGCGTTTCGGAAAGAGGACGACCCGCTCGCGCGAGGCGAGGTCGCCCCACTCGGTCGGATACCAGACGACCGGGTCGGTCTCGACGTTCACCCGCTGGACTCGCCCCGCACCGGCGAGCGCGTCGAGTCCGTCCATCGCGTCCGCCTGCGAGACGCCGAGGCGGCGAGCGACCTGCTGGGCGGTCACCACGGGCCGGCCCTCGGATTCGAGCGCTTCGTAGAACGCTGCGAGCGAGACGCCGTCGGCAATTTCGCTCGGTTGGTCCGCGTCGACGGTGGACGCGTCGGGCACGTCGGATACCTCGGTTACGTCGGCCAATCGGTCGAGCACGTCTCGGGACGCGCCGGCCCCGTCGATGTCGCCGTCTCCGTCGGGAGGACTTTGGTCCTCGTCCTCGGCAGTCATCGAAGCCGAATACGGTCGCGACGGGGAAACGGCTTGCGACACCGGGGCCCGTGACGCGAGCGAGGGAACTCGCTGCACGCGAGGGTTCAGGGGGAGCGGAGGCGGAAGGAACGAAGGGAGAGCGAGGAGAAAGCGAGGAGCGAACGAGCTGAGTGCGAGAAGACAGAAGCGACTCGGCTTCGTCGAAGCGGACCCCCGTTGAAACGACGTTATCGGGACGGAGGCGATACTATCGGGACGTGCTCGACCGCGCGGGAGCCATCCGGTCGAACACGGCCCGAAAGTCGTCGTCGACGGTGAGGAACTCGGGGAACTCTTCGAGCGTCCGGACGCCGTCGAGATAGACGTACTCGACCGGCTCGGGTGGAATCTCCTCGAAGACCTGAACCGGTCCCCGTTCAGCGAGACCGACGAACGGCCGTCCCTCCGGGTCGGTCTGCGGCGTCAGTTCGTGTTCGAGGTAGAGCTTCGCCATCACGAGCGCGCTCGCGAGCGGGACCTGACCGGGAGTCAACTGCCACGTGACCTCTCGGTCTTCGTAGTGGACGGTGGTCACGTAGCCGTCGTCGAACCGGAAGCAATCGACTCGCTCCCCCGGGCGCGACCACCGCGTCTCCGTCGAACGGGAGCGTTCGAGAGACCACGCTCCGTCGTCGTCGCGATTAAACACGACCTCGCCGAGGCGCACCCACAAGCGACTGAGCGCACGCATACGTTACCGATTCGTCCCCCTGGGTAATTGCATTGACGCCACGGGAACGACACAGTCCGTCGGGGGAGAACGTTTCGAGACCCGTTCCGGGAAGCTACGCACGGATGCACGAGAGTCGCATGCACACCACGTTTCCGGTGAACGAGTGAGAGCTAAGTTCGGTCCGAGACCGGTGTAGACGTCGGTGTCGGCAGGTGACGGCTCGGCCGGGTCCGGTCGGTCGTCGTCGACGACTCACCACATCGTGTTCGCGACACCCCACACCTCGCTTCCGGTGAATCCCGAGACCGGGTGAGACGGGCAGAGACACCACGTTTCCGGTGAATGAGGGGAAAGAGAACCGGAAAACCCGGTCACAGAGCCGGGATACCACGAGCCGTCAGGACGGAAAACGACAGTCGGTCGCTCACCGGTCAGCTCTCCGTCGCCAGCTCTCCGTCGTCAGCTTCGTCCGGTTCGGCGGAGAACGTAGCAACGCTGACAGACACCGTGTTTCCGGTGAAATACGATACAGGGCAGGCGAGTCCCGCGGGGGTCGGAAAGCGGTCGAACAGCCGATGAGTCACCAGAGCGAGGTCACGCGCACACCACGTTTCCGGTGAACCGAACCACGCGCCTGGCAGCGGCAAACGCATGGAAACACGGGTGTGCGCGTTCGTATCTTCCCCCTCATTTTCGGGGGCACCCGAATCGAACCACTTATATTGAACACACCGTGTTTCCGGTGAAAACACCTGCAATGAGAGTTCTATCTGGGGTATAGGGACACTACGGGAGACTGAGATGAGACACCACGTTTCCGGTGAGTCAGCCAGGCGAGTCCATCAGGTGCGGTCCAGCACTCACTCGACTCGCGTCGGGGGTCCTGTGTAGTTCGAGTAGCAATGATTAAATAGTATATTCGTGTTAACGACCATTGATACACTCGTGAAGTAAAGAAGTACTCGTAACTCGAGTACTGTTCGAATCGAACTGCTCGTCTTAGACGTGTGTTTTTCGGAGTTTGCGAGTCAGGACAGTCCGTGATTTCGGTCCGTTCTGGAGGGTCCTACGAGGTTTCGCGAACTCCGGTGAATCTGAGCGATTCGTGGCGAGACGGGACTTTACAGTCGACTCTCGTCACAGACCGCTTCCAGCAACAGCGCACACACGGCGTCGGTGCCGACGTAACTCGTCAGCTTCGTGCGCGTTCTCCGTCCTCAGGTGGGACGCGAAGTGAGAGTAGCCGGCCTCGTGGGGTCAGGTAGACTCCCCCACACCGTGTTTCCGGTGAATCAATACCTCCGTTTCGTGTGGACGGGAAACCGGGGTTCGTGGGCGTTCACCGGAAACGTGGTGTGTGTGTGCTGAGTCGAATGGTAAGTCCTTTCACCGGAAACGTGGTGTGTTGCGAACATGCCTAACGCCAGCGACGACCTCTTCACCCGGGAGGACCCCATCTTCGCCAACAAGGAGTTGTTGGAGATTAACCACCTCCCGGGCGAGGGTCGCATCGTCGGTCGCGACGACGAGATTTCGGATCTCGCGACCGCGGTGAACCCCGCCATCTTCGGACAGAGCCCGAGCAACGTCCTCATCTACGGGAAAACTGGGACGGGGAAGTCGCTCTGTGCGAAGTACGTCTCCCAGCGCCTCGTCGAGACGGCCGAAGAGGAGGGCGTGAAAGCGACGTTCGCCTACGTGGACTGCGCGCAGGACACGACCGAGACGCAGGCCGTCCAGACCATCGCCGACAGTGTCAACGACACCTCGATTACCGGGATAAAAGTCCCCGATAAGGGACTTTCGACGTCGACGTACTACAAACGCCTGTGGCGCATCCTCGACTCGCTGTACGACGTGGTTCTCATCATCCTCGACGAAATCGACAAACTGAGCGACGACGACATCCTCATGCAGCTCTCGCGAGCCGGTGAGGCGGGGAAGATTGCCGGCTGTAAGCTCGGCGTCATCGGTATCAGCAACAAGATTCAGTACAAAGACCGGATGGACGAGCGGGTGAAATCAAGCCTCTGCGAGCGCGAGTTCGTCTTTCCACCGTACGACGCGAACCAGCTTCGCGACATCATGGACGCCCGGAGCGACGCCTTCCGCGACGGCGTGTTGGACCCATCGACGATTCCGCGAGCCGCGGCGCTCGCCGCCCGCGAACACGGGGACGCCCGGAAAGCAATCGACATCCTGCGGTACGCGGGAGAAATCGCACAGTCCATGGGGGCGAGTACCGTCAAGGAGAACTTCGTCACGCAGGCGCGCCAGCGCGCGGAGACCGACCGCTTCCGCGAGCTGATTCGCGGGTCGACGCCTCACTCTCGCTACGTGTTGCAGGCGCTCGCCATCCTCTCGCTTTCGAACGAAAAACAAGACGGCTTCCGAACGAGCCGCGTCTACGAGGTCTACGAGAACATCTGCCGACAGCAGGGCTCCGATAGCCTGTCGCTGCGGCGGGTTCGAGACCTCCTGAAAGAACACGCCTTTCTCGACATCATCGAGCAGTCGAAACACAGCGGCGGGAGCGCGGAGGGAAGCTACACCAAGCACCAACTGCTCGAGGATCCGGACGTGGTGAGGGACGTCCTCATCGAGAACACGGACTCCTGATTGGAGAATCGAACTCTCGACCGGGGCGTGTGAGGGCCGAACCGGCTAGCGGGAACGCCGTACCACCGCAGGCGTACCTCCGTAGAGTGGCCTCTTATAGTTTATTGCATCATCATGTGATTGGAATATTCACGCGTGACCGACCCGGTCACGCCGGTTGTCGGCGCCGACTCACGGTTCGAGGCGGTCAATCGGCACTGATTTCGAGCGGACCGACTCGTACAGGTTTTCGACCCACGAAACGACTTCCGACGCGTCGCCGTCAACGAGGGCCGTCAGGTTGTTGTGTTCGTCGTAGGCGGAGACGAGACCGTGGCCGTCGACCACGAGCAGGCCGAAATCGAGGTTCTCCTCGGTGACTCGAAGTTCGAACTGGTCAAGGTCCCGCGCACGCTCGAAGGAGTCCGGGTAGGCGTCCATCGAACGCTCGAGGACGCCGCGGTCGACGATGAGTTCCATCCGAGTATCTTCTCCCAGCACCGCTTCGGCCGATTCGTTGAACACACGACTCACGATGGGCGTGACTCCGCGGAAGCGGTCGACTGGCTCGCTTCCGACGATAGTCAAGTACCTGTTAAGTGGCGCGTGCGGGTCGTTGTCCGCGGCGGTCGTGATGTTCATCTGACCGAGGACACCGGGCGGGGCGTTCTCACAGATGTCTGCGGCGTTCGCCAGGAACTCGCTCATTCGGTCGGCGCATTCGACCGTCTCTATGAACCGCTCGTACCGTTCGTGGACCATCGTTCCGCCCGGCGTAAGGTGATACAGTCCGTCGGATCTCTTTTTCGCCCATCCTCGGTCACAGAATCCTGCGAGTGTCCGCTGTGCCGTCTCTCGGGCGCAGTCACAGTGTTCCGCGAGCGCTGTCGGTCGACGTGGTTCGACCGCCAACGCCCGGAGAATCGCCTCTCGACTCTGTGACCCAACGAGAAACGCTACGTCCTCCCGCGCACTCATGTACCTCTGTTACACTGTTCGCCATTTCACACTTATGGGTGTTCAGACACCTAGCACCGCGAAAAATCGGATAGTTCGGGAGCGCCTAGCCGAGCAGTCCAAGCGCGTCGATGCGCTCGACGATTTCCTCGACGGCGGTTTCCGCGTCGTCCGTCCGCTTTCCTCCGGTGATGACGATTTTCCCGGAACCGAAGAGGAGGATAACGACTTTCGGCTCGTCCATCCGGTAGACGAGGCCGGGGAACTGCTCCGGCTCGTACTCGACGTCTTCGAGACCGAGCCCGATGGCCAGCGCGTTCAGGTTCAGGTTGTGTCCGAGGTCCGCGCTGGAAACGATGTTCTGGACGGTTATCTCTGGCTCGTCGTCGACGGGAATCTTCAGCTCACGGAGCTTATCGAAGATAATCCCGAGTGCGTCGTGCACGTCGTCGATACTTTTCGCGCCCGTGCACACGATCTTCCCCGACCGGAAGATGAGCGCAGCGGCTTTCGGGTCCTGGGTGCGATAGACGAGGCCCGGGAAGTTGTCCGGATTGAAATCTGCACCGGGGAGGTCGTCGGCGAGGGCTTCGAGGTCGAGCTCCTGACCGATCCCGGTCGATGCGACTACGTTCTGAATCTCGATGGAGTCTGCCGGCCCACTCATTGCTCGCACGTGAATCGTACCTCCGGCCTTATAAAGCGACCCGTTATAAACCGACTTCAACGGGTCGATTCTGTTGGCCCTTCGCACGCACGCGAAACTAATACATTGATTTATCGCTCGACCGAATTGATGTCACAACTGACCGCGCGTGAAGTTATGGCACGCCTCGTGTCTATTTTTCTCACAGAGCCACTAAATCAACGGGGTTAAATGTATCCCGGGCATTCGGATTAATGCGAAGAAGCGCACGGGGGTACTCCCCCTGAAAGCTTCCACCGAACGCCCCCGACCCCAAGGTCGTCAGGCGCTCACCGGGATGACACACCTTCCCGGGGGTCGCCACGATACGACGGCCTTAAGTGGTCCAAGGCATTTCGGATGAATGCGAACGACACACCGCGATTGCAGGGCGATTCAACGCGTCCTGCCTCACCGGACCCGAACCGAACGGGGTTCGAAGGGTTTATACCCTCGAATCGCTTCGATTCAGGTCCGAAGGAAATGAGGATTCCGCCCCTGCGGTACGCCGCAAGACGGTATCTGATGTTAGCCCTAGTAGTTCGGTGACATCCGAACGGATGTCACGCGAACTCGGACCTTTGAACGGTGATTTGACAGCATTACGCTGCCATTCACCCGCCAACACCCCGCGACCAGGTTTAAATGGTCGCGACCCATTCCGGTTGATCCTGCCGGAGGTCATTGCTATTGGGGTCCGATTTAGCCATGCTAGTTGCACGAGTTCATACTCGTGGCGAAAAGCTCAGTAACACGTGGCCAAACTACCCTACAGAGAACGATAACCTCGGGAAACTGAGGCTAATAGTTCATACGGGAGTCATGCTGGAATGCCGACTCCCCGAAACGCTCAGGCGCTGTAGGATGTGGCTGCGGCCGATTAGGTAGACGGTGGGGTAACGGCCCACCGTGCCGATAATCGGTACGGGTTGTGAGAGCAAGAGCCCGGAGACGGAATCTGAGACAAGATTCCGGGCCCTACGGGGCGCAGCAGGCGCGAAACCTTTACACTGCACGCAAGTGCGATAAGGGGACCCCAAGTGCGAGGGCATATAGTCCTCGCTTTTCACGACTGTAAGGCGGTCGTGGAATAAGAGCTGGGCAAGACCGGTGCCAGCCGCCGCGGTAATACCGGCAGCTCAAGTGATGACCGATATTATTGGGCCTAAAGCGTCCGTAGCCGGCCACGAAGGTTCATCGGGAAATCCGCCAGCTCAACTGGCGGGCGTCCGGTGAAAACCACGTGGCTTGGGACCGGAAGGCTCGAGGGGTACGTCCGGGGTAGGAGTGAAATCCCGTAATCCTGGACGGACCACCGATGGCGAAAGCACCTCGAGAAGACGGATCCGACGGTGAGGGACGAAAGCTAGGGTCTCGAACCGGATTAGATACCCGGGTAGTCCTAGCTGTAAACGATGCTCGCTAGGTGTGACACAGGCTACGAGCCTGTGTTGTGCCGTAGGGAAGCCGAGAAGCGAGCCGCCTGGGAAGTACGTCCGCAAGGATGAAACTTAAAGGAATTGGCGGGGGAGCACTACAACCGGAGGAGCCTGCGGTTTAATTGGACTCAACGCCGGACATCTCACCAGCTCCGACTACAGTGATGACGATCAGGTTGATGACCTTATCACGACGCTGTAGAGAGGAGGTGCATGGCCGCCGTCAGCTCGTACCGTGAGGCGTCCTGTTAAGTCAGGCAACGAGCGAGACCCGCACTTCTAATTGCCAGCAGCAGTTTCGACTGGCTGGGTACATTAGAAGGACTGCCGCTGCTAAAGCGGAGGAAGGAACGGGCAACGGTAGGTCAGTATGCCCCGAATGAGCTGGGCTACACGCGGGCTACAATGGTCGAGACAATGGGTTGCTATCTCGAAAGAGAACGCTAATCTCCTAAACTCGATCGTAGTTCGGATTGAGGGCTGAAACTCGCCCTCATGAAGCTGGATTCGGTAGTAATCGCATTTCAATAGAGTGCGGTGAATACGTCCCTGCTCCTTGCACACACCGCCCGTCAAAGCACCCGAGTGAGGTCCGGATGAGGCCACCACACGGTGGTCGAATCTGGGCTTCGCAAGGGGGCTTAAGTCGTAACAAGGTAGCCGTAGGGGAATCTGCGGCTGGATCACCTCCTAACGACCGAGACCACCCCGACGGGGTGGCTCACACGCGATCTTCCGAGTTCACCAATGACACCCGTTCGGACACCTTAGAACTACTAGGGCTAACACGGGCCCATAGCTCAGTGGTAGAGTGCCTCCTTTGCAAGGAGGATGCCCAGGGTTCGAATCCCTGTGGGTCCATGGTAAGCAGTACTCCACTCCGAAACGATCGTGCCCCTTAAGTGTGGCAAGACGTTTCGACTGAATGGATACTGACGACAGATGCACCATCCCGCGCAAGCGAGGTTGGGAAGGGTCGAAAATTCGCCTCGGGTCGTCACCGAGGGGATTTGATGAAACCGTGTGTACGTGCAATCCAGGCGTCCACTGGACCCGTTCTCCGGGTCACAGTGACTATATCAACTGGCTACTGTGCCAGCTGGTGGATAGCTCGGCTCGAGAGCCGATGACGGACGTGCCAAGCTGCGATAAGCCTCAGGGACCCGCATGGAGGGAAAGAACTGAGGATCTCCGAATGGGAATCCCCACGCAATTGCCTCGCGCAATGGGGAACGTTCCGAATTGAAACATCTTAGTAGGAACAGGAAAAGAAAGCAATCCGCGATGTCGTTAGTAACGGCGAGTGAACGCGATACAGTCCAAACCGAAGCCTTCGGGCAATGTGGTGTACGGACTACCCATAACGGACCTGGATCTTATGTGAAGTCTCCTGGAACGGAGCGTGATACAGGGTGAAAACCCCGTAACATAAGAACCAGATCCCGGGGTTGTTCCAGAATAGCGGGGGTTGGATATCCCTCGTGAATTTCGCAGGCATCAACTGCGAAGACTAAACACTCCTCGAGACCGATAGCGAACAAGTAGCGTGAGCGAACGCTGAAAAGCACCCCGAACAGGGCGGTGCAATAGGGCTTGAAATCAGTTGGCGATAGAGCGACGTGGCATACAAGGTCACTCGACGAAAGAACTGGGAGCGATCCCGTAGTATGACTCGAGTGAAGCCGATGTTACGTCGTGCGTTTTGAAAAACGAACCATGGAGTGCATCTGACTGGCGAGTCTAAGGGGTGAACCCCCGGAGGCATAGGGAAACCGATACGGCCGCAGTCTTTGACCAGGGCCACCGTCTTCAAGGGCGGGGAGCCAACCGGATGCGACCCGAAACCAAGTGATCTACGCCGGAGCAGGGCGAAGCGTGGCGAAAGCTGCGTGGAGGCCCGTTAGAGTTGGTGTCCTACAATACCCTCTCGTGACTCTGGTGTAGGGGTGAAAGGCCCATCGAACTTGGCAACAGCTGGTTCCAACCGAAACATGTCGAAGCATGACCTCTGATGAGATAGTTCGTGAGGTAGAGCGACCGATTGGGAATCCGGACTCCGAGAGGAGTTCGCTTCCCTGTCAAACTCCGAACTTACGAACGTCGTAGACTCAGGGAGTCCGGTGTGCGGGGTAAGCTTGTGCACCGTGAGGGAGACAACCCAGAGCCAGGTTAAGGACCCAAAGTGTGGATTAAGTGTGATTGAAGATTGTCTCGAGCCCTAAACAGCCGGGAGGTGAGCTTAGAAGCAGCTACCCTCTAAGAATAGCGTAACAGCTTACCGGCCGAGGTTCGAGGCGTCGAAAATGATCGGGACTCAAATCCACCTCCGAGACCTGGCGGCGTGTCACACGACACGATTCCGTAGGTTGGCATACTGCATGGGTGGAAGCACGGGTGAGAACTCGTGTGGACCGTGCAGCAACGAAAATCATGGTCTCAGTAGCAGCGAGAGTCGGGTGTGAACCCCGACGGCCTTACGCGCAAGGGTTCCTCGGCACTGTCAATCAGCCGAGGGTTAGTCGATCCTAAGTCTATCCGTAATTCGAAATAGATGAAAGGGAAACTGGTTAATATTCCAGTACCTTCTTGCACTAAACGTCGACGCTTTAGGAAACACCGAGCGGGGCCTTCGCCCCGTCGAATCACCGAAATTCGTGGAAGCCGTAACGGCACGAAGCGAACGAATGGTGAGATAGGGAAACTCGGCGGTACCTAGAGCCCGTGAAAAGACAAGCAAGAAGCTCGTACCGAGATCCGACACAGGTGCGCTGGCAGAGCAAGCCAAGGCCTGTCGGGATCAACCGACGTTAGGGAATTCGGCAAGTTAGTCCCGTAAGTTCGCGATAAGGGATGCCTGCTCTTGACCGAGCAGGTCGCAGTGACTCGGACGCTCCGACTGTCTAGTAACAACATAGGTGACCGCAAATCCGCAAGGACTCGTACGGTCACTGAATCCTGCCCAGTGCGGGTATCTGAACACCTAGTACAATAGGACGAAGGACCCGTCAACGGCGGGGGTAACTATGACCCTCTTAAGGTAGCGTAGTACCTTGCCGCTTCAGTAGCGGCTTGCATGAATGGATCAACGAGAGCGTCACTGTCCCAACGTTGGGCCCGGTGAACAGTACGTTCCAGTGCGGAGTCTGGAGACCCCCAAGGGGAAGCGAAGACCCTATAGAGCTTTACTGCAGGCTGTCGCTGAGACGTGGTCGCTAATGTGCAGCATAGGTAGGAGCCGTTACACAGGTACCCGCGCCAGCGGGCCACCGAGGCAGCATTGAAATACTACCCGTTAGTGACTGCGACTCTCACTCCTGGCGGAGGACACCGGTAGCCGGGCAGTTTGACTGGGGCGGTACGCGCTCGAAAAGATATCGAGCGCGCCCAAAGATTTCCTCACGCGAGTCGGGAACTCGTGGAAGAGCGCAAGAGCAAACGGAAGTCTGACAGTGACATTCCCAACGAGTGTCGCTGACGCGAAAGCGTGGTCTAGCGAACCTACGAGGTTCATTCATGGGACCCGTAGATGACAGAAAAGCTACCTTAGGGATAACAGAGTCGTCACCGGCAAGAGCACATATCGACCCGGTGGCTTGCTACCTCGATGTCGGTTCCCTCCATCCTGCCTGTGCAGAAGCAGGCAAGGGTGAGGTTGTTCGCCTATTAAAGGAGGTCGTGAGCTGGGTTTAGACCGTCGTGAGACAGGTCGGCTGCTATCTATTGGGGGTGTTAAGGAACTTGACGTGAACGTTCGTATAGTACGAGAGGAACTACGAATGGGTGCCACTGGTGTACCGGTTGTCCGAGAGGGCAGATGCCGGGCAGCTACGCACCACGGGGTAAGAGCTGAACGCATCTAAGCTCGAAACCCACACGGAAAAGAAGTTCCACTGAGGACACTCGTAGAAGACGAGTTCGATAGACTCGGGGTGTGCGCAACGAGGCAACGAGTTGTTAAGCCCGCGAGCACTAACAGTCCAAGCCACATTCATACGCACTGAGACCCGAGAACGGGTCCAGGCGCAAACTGGATTGCACGGACACATTGGTAAGACGGCCCGACCGATATTGGTATGGCAACGGTTCGATTCCGTTGGTCGGCATTAAGGCGGCCAGAGCGGTGAGGTTCCACCCGTACCCATCCCGAACACGGAAGTTAAGCTCACCTGCGTTCTGGTCAGTACTGGAGTGAGCGATCCTCTGGGAAATCCAGTTCGCCGCCCCTACTCATACTTCACAAAGCCCACTGGACGCGGTGTCCAGTGGGCTTTGTTCATTTTATGCAGAGCGGCACGCACGGTCGTTCAGCGACTCGCACCGACCCCGTCGAGTCGCATCTTCCATCGTCCGAGAGTGGCAACGCTCGCGTCGAGCACACCGGTTCGGCCGACAGCCGCTCGCGTTCGACTGCGGGGCTGTTTCGATACGACTTGATCGCCCGTTCGGCACGGAAGTCGATAAAATCGACAGACGACGCCCCGATTTCGAACGCGTTGATTGGGGTGAAATTCAGCGAAAACCGGGGTTACGATTCTCCCCTTTTACCGTATCAGGGTTAGAAGGAAGGGTTGCATGCGCGGCAGCAAACACTTCACCGTAGTCATGGTCGTTGCGATGCTCGCCGTCGCGATGGTTCCCGGGGCCGTCGGAGCAGCGAGCTCCGATGCCCTCCAGGTCGGCGTCACGCAGGACGCCGACACGGGCGACGCGACAGTGACCGTGACGCGGAACGAGACGGCCGTCGAGAACGCGACGGTCGTCGTCGAATCGAGCGGTAACTACGCCGGAAACGGAACGTACGCGACGGGGACGAACGGCACCGTCGACCTCCCCAATCCGCAGGAACGCGTGAACGCGACGGTCACCGTTACTGAGGGGAACAACACGACCGCCTCCTCTGTCGTCCTCGTCCCGCTCGACGAGTCTCTCGATGTCTCCGTCGAGGTTGACGACGCTAACGACACGGTCGTCGCCACCGTCACCCAGTACGGTGACGCCGTCGAGAACGCCTCGGTTCAGGTCAACGGGACCGACTACGCGGGCAACGGTACGTACGAGACGGACGCGAACGGAACCGTCGCGGTTGCAGAGCCGACGACCACGACGAACCTGACGTTCGTCGCGACCGCCGACGGTCTCACCGCGGAGACGACGGTCGAAGTCGAGGCTGACGACCTCAACATCGCCGTCTCGCAGGACGAAAACGAGTCGGTCACCATCACCGTAACCGAAGACGGCGACCCCGTCGAGAACGCCTCGGTCGCGGTCGACGGGAACTACACGGACGCGGGCGAGTACGAGACGGACGCGGACGGGACGGTTGACCTCATCTCGCCGTTGCAGACCGTCACGGTCGACGTGGCGGCCGAGCACGACGGCCTCACCGCCGAGACGACCGTCACCCTGCAGGGTGAGGTCGCCGCCGAGGACCCGTTCGGACAGCTCGTTAGCAGCTTCGTCGAGCGTCTCAAGGACACGGGTAGCGACGGCCCGCTCGGGCAGGCCGTCTCCGACTTCGTGACCGAGAACAACCCGGGTAACGCGGACGACAAGCGTCCCGACCACGCCGGTCCGCAGAACGGCGACGACGCTGACGGCGACGAGGACGCGCCCGGTAACTCCGGCAACGCCAAGAACGGTAACGGCGGCCCGCCGGAGCACGCGAACAACGATAAGGCGAGCGACGAGGAAGACGAAGAGACCGACGAAACCGAGCAGGCCGACGACGAGGAGTCTGAGACTGCGGACGACGCTGACGACGAGTCGGACGATGACTCCTCGGACGAGTCGGATGACGACGACTCGGGCGATGACGACTCGAACGGCAACGGCAACGGCGGTGGCCCGCCGGACCACGCCAACAACTAACTAATATACGTTCCCACGCAGCGAGCGTGGGGTTCGGGCTTCACCCTTCCGCGTCCGGGCGGGTACTGTGGATCGGAGGCACCCCATCCCGCTACGCCCCCGACCGTCGTTGTCAGAGGCTGACGGTCGGGCTACTCACTCGCCCGACGCGACTCTTTCTATCGAAACGTCACCGAGCGCGGCGACGAGCGCCGGGTCGGCGTCGAACCGTCGAACCGCGAGCCGCGCGCCCGCGACCACGAGGTCGTCGTCGACGCGGGCGGGAGCGCCGCTGGGATACCACGCCGAATCGTCGGATGCGCGGACGCTCGCCCGGAGCGACTCGCGGAGGCGACGGTGCGCGAACAGCGTCGAGACGAACGCGAGCGACGCCGCGAGCGTGACGCCGCCACCGTCGAACGCTGCGTCGGTCGCTTCCGTTCTGGCCGTTTCGAGCGCGCCCGCGACGGCGAGCGACTGTCTCGCGTGGTCGTCGTCGGTGAGCGCGCGACTGAGCGCGGCGTCTTGCATCTCGCGAATCGCGGTCTCAGTCGTGGGGTCGGTCATCGGTGACGCCGAGTCGGGTCACGCGCCGTCGAGCGGCGGCACGCGGAGGGTGTGGTCGACGACGGTCTCGTCCGGTCGGAGCGTCACCGTGCCGAGAAACACCGTCTCGCCCTCGGCGGCGTTTGTCGCGACGGTCTGGAGCGTCGGCCGCTGGTCGAGTTGCTCCCAGGTGACGCGTTCGACGAGGCGCTGGAACGCGTCGGGGTCGGTCCACCCCGAATCGATGTCGGACGGGACGTTGACCACGAATCGGAGTTCGGTCTCCGTGACGTGGATACCGACGCGGAACGTGTCCGCGTCGGTCGCGTCGTCCGTCGAGGAGTCGGTGGTCGCCGCGCCGGAGTCCGCAGTCGACGCGGATGCGGGTTCGCTCGCCGTCTCGTCGAGGTCGGTCATGCCCGGCAGTCGGGGACGTGAAGACAAAGATGCACCGGACGGCGTCGTAGCGTCGACTCATCGGTGCCGAGGAGACCTCCGACACCGAACCGGACCCGGCTGCTGTCCGCTCCGAACCCGACGACGGCGTCACCTCTCCGGCGCTCGAACCCGGGAGTCGAGCGCGGAGAATTACCCTCCTCGGCCCCGGTGGCGTGTGAATTTCACGCACGGCGAGGCGAACGTCGAACGGTTATTAGCGTTCGAGACACCAGTCCGACCAACGAATGAGTTACAAGATCGGTCTCGTCGGAAAACCGTCCGTCGGGAAGTCGAGTTTCTTCAACGCGGCGACGATGAACGACGTACCCGAGGGTGCGTATCCGTTTACGACCATCGACCCCTCCATCGGCGAGGCGTACGTCCGCGTCGAGTGTGCGGCCCCGGAGTTCGACGAGTCGTGTACGCCCTCGGTCGGCTACTGCGACCACGGAATGCGGTTCGTTCCCGTCAAACTCGTGGACGTGGCGGGGCTCATCCCCGGCGCGCACGAGGGAAAGGGCCTCGGAAACCAGTTCCTCACCGACCTCAACGAGGCGGACGTGCTCGTCCACGTCGTCGACTTCTCCGGTGAGACGGACATCGAAGGCGAGGCGACGGAGGGCCACGACCCCCGCGAGGACATCGACTTCCTCGAAAACGAACTGGACATGTGGTACCTCGGTGTCTTAGAGAAGGGTATCGACCGCTACCGCTCGGGCTATCACGGCGAGGACAAAGATATCGAAGTCGACCTCGCGGAGCAGATGTCCGCGTTCAAGACGAACAAGGACGAAATCAAGCAGATAATCCTTTCTCTCGGCTTGGAACTCGACCCCGACGAGTGGGACGACGCGGACAAGGAGTCGCTCGCCCGCGAGATTCGAAAGCGCACGAAGCCGATCATCATCGCGGCGAACAAGATGGACAAACCGGTCTCCCAGGAGAACTACGAGGAGATCACGGCCGATTCGGACTACGAACACCTGACGTTCGTCCCGACCTCGGCGCACGCGGAGAAGGCGCTGAAGAAGGCCGACGAGGGCGGCGTCGTCGATTACCGCCCCGGCGACGCCGACTTCGACATCGTCGGCGACGTGAGCGACGAACAGGAGGCGGGCCTCGAACAGATTCGCGAGTTCGTCACCGAGTTCGGCGGCACGGGCGTCCAGCAGTCGCTCGAAAACGCGCTGTTCGACGTGATGGGAGCGATTGCCATCTTCCCCGGCAGCGCCAACGGCAAGAGCGACTCGCAGGGCGTCTTCCGCGACTGCTTTATCCTGCCCGAGGGTTCGACGACCGAGGACTTCGCGTACCATCTGCATTCGGACATCGGCGACGGCCTCCTCCACGGCATCGACTGTCACTCGAAGCGCCAAATCGGGTCTGACCACGAGCTTTCGCACCGCGACGTGGTCGAAATCGTCTCGACCAACTGACTCTCTCGGACGCCAACCGCAACACCGTTATATCCGTGGACGTAGGACCCGGGTATGGGTGAGGCCGAAACGACGGCCGCGACGCTCGACGTCGAGATTGGGGGTCTCGGCGGCGAGGTAACGCTGGCCGACTTGTTCCCGTCGCCGTGGGTCGAGTCACATTGTGAGGCGGCATCGATTAGTGAATTCCTCGAAGAAAGCGGATTCGCGGTCGCGGATCAGGATTCTTTCGAGTCGATACCGACCCACGAGTTGGACCGGTACGTCGACGCGAACACCGAGTTCGACGACTGGCAGGCGATGCTTTCCGCCGGCGTCGAGCGCTACGTACTCGAACAGGGAGCGACGGGCGAAGCAGCCGCCGACGCGGCAGACGAAGTCGAGGCGGCCGAGGAAGGCGACTCGGCGGACGCCGAGACTGAGGACTCCCTCGAAGCCGGCGTCTGAACGCGACCGAGTCAGACGACGGGAGTTGACTCAGTTCGGGTGGAACCGTTATGCGCTGTTTTCGACGAGCGCCGCACCGCGGGTGAGCGCGTCGTCCCACCAGTCACGGTCGCGAGCGTCGGCGACGGACAGCGGCGCGTCGGGGTCGTCGGGTCGGTCGCCGAGGTCGAGGCTCCACCACTCCACGTCGTGCCACGCGTCGCCTTTGTAGCCGACGCGCTCGAAGCGGCCGACGCGCTCGAAGCCGAACGACTCGTGGAAGGCGATGCTCGCGGGGTTCGGCGTCGTGATGACGGCGACGGCCGAGACGTAGCCCTGCCGTTCGAGCAGGTCCAAAAGCGCCGTGTAGAGACCGCGGGCGACGCCGCGGCGCTGGAACTCAGGGCGGACGTAAATCGACGTCTCGACGGCCCACCGGTAGGCGATGCGCTCTCGAATCGCGCCGGCGTAGGCGTAGCCGGCCACCTCGCCGTCGAGTTCGCAGACGAGCCACGGGTAGTCGGTCTTCTGCTCCAGTTTCGTTTCGAGGTCCGCGACGCTCGGCGGGTCGTAGGCGAACGAAATCGCGGTGTTCTCGACGAACGGCGCGTAAATCTCCCGAATCGCGGGGAGGTCGGACGGCGTCGCCGCGCGGAGTCGGACGGTCATGACTCAGGTGGCGTCGCGCGGAGAGAAAGAGGCGACGATGGCGGCGGGCCTCGCGGGTGCGGCCGGCCGGTCTCGCGTGCGAGGTGGTCTCGCAGGCGGAGACGCTGTTCAGTCGCTCGTCGGTGCCGAGTCGAGACCGTCGGCGACCGCCCGCGCCCGTTTTCGGATGCCGTCGGCGTCCGCGCGGACGTGTTCGCCCTCGTCGTAGAGCACGTCGCCGTCGACCATGGTGAACACCACGTCGTCGCCGTGGGCGGCGAAGACGAGATGAGACAGCACGTCGTGGAGCGGCGTCGCTCGCGTGCGGTCGGCGTCGATACCGACGATGTCGGCCTTCCATCCCTCGCGGAGTTCGCCGACGCGGTCGAAGCCGGCGGCCTTCGCGCCGTTGCGGGTCGCCATCTCGAAAACGGTCGCGGCGGGCGTGCTCGTCGGGTCGAGCGCATCGACTTTCTGGAGGAGACTGGCCTGTCGCATCTCGGTGAAAGGGTCGAGCGTGTTGTTACACGGCGGGCCGTCGTTGCCGAGTGCGACGTTGATGCCGCGGTCGAGGTAGTCGGGAATCGGCGCGATACCCGACGCGAGCTTCATGTTCGACGACGGGCAGTAGGTGACGTGCGTGCCGGTCTCTGCGAGCACGTCGCGCTCGGAGTCGTCGGTGTGGACGCAGTGTGCGAGGACGACGTCGTCGCCGGTGAGACCGACTTCGTCGAGCCAGTGGATGTTGCGCATTCCCGTCTCGTCTTCGACCGTCTCGATTTCGCTTCGGTTCTCGCTCGCGTGGGTGTGGATGCGGACGCCGTCGTAGCGGTCCGCGAGGTCGCGGACGCCCCGCAGACACGCTTCGGAGCAGGTGACGGCGAACCGCGGCGTGACGGCGTACTGGATGCGCCCGTCGAAACTGTCGTGATAGCGCTCGATGAGGCGCTCGGACTCGGCGAGGCCCGCGTCGGTGTCTTCTTGGAGTCCCTCGGGAGCGTTCGTGTCCATGAGGACCTTCCCGATGCGTCCGCGGATACCCATCTCGCCCGCGGCTTCGAACGCCTGCTCGGCGTGATTGACCGAGAGGTGGTCGACGACCGTCGTCGTGCCGGACTCGATGCATTCGAGGTAGCCGAGTTCGGCGGCGACGCGCATCCCCTCGGCGTCGAGACCGGCCTCCATCGGGAGTACGTGGTCGAAGAGCCAATCCAAGAGTTCGGTGTCGTCGGCGATGCCCCTTCCGAGCGACTGCACCGAGTGGACGTGCCCGCCGACCAGTCCCGGCGCGACGATGCCGAACTCGCGTCGCTCGTGGTTAGGATACCGGTCTGTGAGGTCCGCGTGCGCTCCGACCGCGACGATTCGGTCGCCGTCGACGACGACGGCACCCTCTTCGATGATGGTGGACGCGTCGACGACCACCGTTCCCGCGAGTAACATCCTCGTGCGGGTAGACGACCGGGCGTAAAATAGGTGGTGACCCGGCCGTCGTCCGAGGTTGGTTGGAGCGTTCGAGTGCAGTCGGTGGTGGGGGTGGGGACGGTCGGAACCGGTCCCCGCGGACGAACGAACCGGCGGGACGCGAGCGCGTGTCCGAAAGAGCGGGTGGAGACCACGCCTGACGCGCGGCGTTCGGTGTCCGTTCGTCGTGGTCGCTACTCCGTGCTCAAGTGCCCTCCCAGTTCTGTTGGTATCTGCTAACTTCAGCAAGTGGTGTGCCTCGAAGCCGAGTCCGAATCGGAGCGAAGGTAGAACGCGGTCGGTGTCTGATTAGTACCTGCTAAGTCGCTCCGCGACAGAGCGAAAACCGAATGCGCGAGTTCGAATTCGTCGTTCGCTTCTCGGAGGGAACCGACGAGCTAATGGACCTGTTTTACGAGTACCCGAGCCTGCGGTCCCGGTCGTCGGTCTGTTCGTCCACCACGGACGTGATGTGGCGGGTCGACCACGTCGTCGGCACGCCGGAGGCGCTGTCGGCGTTCGAGGAGGTGTTCCTCGACGAGACGCGGTGTAACGAGTGTCTCGACGCGCCCGACTGCCACACCCATCGCAACTACCACGTCCTCGACCGCTCGGACAACTCGATGACCGTCTACACCTACCGCGAGGAGGTGAGCAACTGCCACTCGATTCCGCGCTACGTCCTCGAACACGTCGGGCCGGGGGTCATCTTCGAGTCGTCCCGCCGCGCGGGCGCGTACCGCTGGCGCATTCTCTATCCCGGCGACCACCCGCTCGGCGAACTGTACGAGACCATCGAGGCGCAGCTCAGAGAGGGACTGCAACTGGACGTCGAACACCTCACGAGCGCCGGTAACTGGGACGCCGAGTCGCGCATCGCGGCCGACCTCTCGTCGGCTCACTGGGAGGCGCTCGAAACCGCCGTCGAACACGGCTACTACGAGCGCCCGCGAAAGGTGACCGTCGAAGACCTCAGCGACGTGCTCGACGTGCCACGTTCGACGGTTCAGTACCGACTGCGAACCGCCGAGGACCTCGTGATGTCGCAACTCGGTGACCCCGACTTGTAGGTGCAGCGCGAAATCGTGCCACGTAAAAGCACACGCTCGCTGCCGCTCACGGTTCAAGATTGAGAGAAGTGCTCCGTCAGGGATTCGAACTCACTCGCAACGCGTTGCGTTGCTCGCTGCTCGAACCCTTCGTCGAATTTCTGACTTGAACCCGCTCGCTGCCGCTCGCGGTTCAAGATTGAGAGAAGTGCTCCGTCAGGGATTCGAACCCTGGTCATCACCGTGAGAGGGTGATATGATTGGCCGGACTACACCAACAGAGCACGTTGGTACATCACCAGATATTGCTCGCGATTGTAAAAGGTTGTCGCTTCAAATCGGGTGTGATACCGACTGCCGTGTTGCGATTAGACGACCCGTTTGCCCTCTCGATACACCTGCCGGACCGTCCGCCACGCGCCGGCGTCCTCGCTCGGGTCGGCGTCGAGGACGACGAGGTCCGCGAGGTAGCCCTCGGCGACCTTCCCCACGTCGTCCAACCCGAGGAGGTCCGCGCCGCCGACGGTCGCGGCTTCGAGCGCTTCGGCGGGCGACAGGCCGTACTCGACGAGCAGTTCCATCTCGCGGAGCGCGTTCTCGCCGTGGTCGTTGAACGGCGTGCCCGCGTCGGTACCCATGGCGATGTTCACGCCGGCGTCGAGCGCGTGTTCCCATGCGGTTTCGAAGCGCTCGGCGGCGTCCGCAGCCTTTTCGACCGCCTCCGGCGGGATGCCGGCCTCGACGCCCGCCTCGACGATTTCGCGGACGGCCGAGGCCGTCGGCACCCAGTACGTGCCGTTATCGACCATGAGGTCGGCGGCTTCCTCGTCCATGAACATCCCGTGTTCGACGCTCGAAACCCCCGCGCGGGCGGCGTTTTTGATACCGTCCTCGCCGTGGGCGTGGGCCGCGGTCGGGACGCCCTTCGCGCTCGCGGCCTCCGCGAGGGCGCGAATTTCCGCTTCCGTGAGCTCGGGTGCGCCCGTGACCGCGCCGGTCGTGAGGACGCCGCCGGTCGCGATGCATTTCACCACGTCGGCGCCGCGCTTCAGTTGCTCTCGGGCGGCCTTGCGAACCTCGTCCGGACCGTCGGCCTCCCGACCCAACCAGTGGGCGTGGCCGCCGGTCATGGTGATGGGTTCCCCCGCGGCGAGGACGCGCGGCCCGTCGAGCTCGCCGGCGGCGACTGCGGCCTTCGCACTCGTCGCAGTGTTGCCGGGCGAACCGAGGTCGCGGACGGTCGTGACGCCCGCTTCCAGCGTCTTCCGGAGGTTGGCCGCGGCCCGATAGCAGGCGCGTTCGACCGGCTCGGACCGATAGGCGGCCACGTCGGGGCGACCGTCCATCATGAGGTGAACGTGGGCGTCGACGAGTCCCGGCGCGACCACCGCACCCGAGCAGTGTCGCGTCTCGCCTTCGGTCTCGTCGCCGACGGACGCGATGCGCCCGGTCGACTCGTCTATCACCACGTTCGCCTCGCGGGTCCCGTCGGCGTCGACGACCCGCACGCCGGTTAGCGTGAACATACGTGTGTCAACCCGGGCAGGTGACCTAAAGCCGCGGGTGTCAGCGAAGAACAACCGACCGACTGCGAGGCATTCGAACGCGACGAAACCCGACCCCCTCACTCGGGGACGATGTCACCGACGGTGACCGCGTCACCGACCGACAGCGTCTCGCCCCACGACGATTCCGGCACCGCGGTGTTGACCATGAGCCGGAAGTCGTGGTCGAACCAGTCGCCGCCGGACCACTCGGGGAGCGTCTCGCGGCGCTTCGTCATGAACGTCGTCCGGAAGTCGGCCGTCTCCGCGCCCGTGTCCGGGTCGCGGCTCGGGACGACACAGCGCTGGCAGGGGTTGACGCCCTCGAAGGCGACCCCGCCGACGCTGAACTCGACGACCGTCCCGCGCCGGTCGAACAGGTGGTCCTCCCAGAACGGCTCGCTCGCGTCGAAGACGAGGTTCGGCCGGAGGCGACGGCGCATCTCGTCGGCGTCGACGCCGTCGAACCACGAGGCGACCGCGTCGAGCGTCCCCGTCGAGATGACGGTCGGGCCGCTGACTTCGGTGTCGTCGGGGAACCCGCCGGCGGGGTCGCGCCGGAGTTCGACCGGGTAGCCGAAGTACGCCGAGAGCCAGCCGTCGGCCTCGGCTATCGGGCCGTCGTAATCGTCCATCTCGGGGGCCGACAGTTCGACCGTTCCGTCGGCGAGCGAGACGGAGCTCCGGATTCGGTGGACCGCCCGCTCGCGCTTGCCGTTGACGTACTCGTCGTCCTCGTCGAAGATGGCGTACTCGCGGTCGCCGCGGAGCCCGCCGTTCTCGACGATGTCGGCGGCGTCGACGAACTCGGCGTCGAGCGACTTCACGGGGTAGACCGCGATGCGGTCGAGCGTCACGGCCGCCGCGCCGGCGGTCGCGCCCGCTTCCGCATCCGTGGCCGCGGCCGCTGTCGTCTCCGCCTCGGCCGCCGAGGTGTTACCGTCGGTCGGGCTCCCGTCTGTCATCTACTCCTCGCTTTCGTCCGTCTCGTCGGACTCGTCGTCCGCGGTCGCGTCGGCGAACAGCTCAGCGATGGTCTCCTCGTCGACGATTTCGTAGCCCGCCTCGGAGACGGTGACGAGATTCAGTTCGTCGCTCTCGATTTCCTCGTCGGCCGCGACGAGCGCCTCGACGGCGAGCGCGAGGCCGTCTTCGAGCGACAGGTCCTCGGCGTAGCCGTCTTCGAGGGCGGCCTGGACGTCCTCGCGGTGGCCGCCGATGGCGACCGCCTTCCACTCCTGGGGCGTCCCCGAGGGGTCGGTCGCAAACAGGCGACCCGAGCCGTTTTCGACGCCGCCGATGAGGAGCGACGCGCCGTACGGGCGGGTGCCGCCGGACTGCGTGCTCTCTTGGATGTTGTCGGTGATGGTTTTCGTGAGCGTCTCGACGCCGATTGGCTCGCCGTAGCGCAGGTGCTCGCGCTGGGCGGTCGTCCGCGCGAAGTCCACGAGCTTCCGCGCGTCGGCGACGTGGCCGGCCGTGGCCGCGCCGAGCGCGTCGTCGAGTTTGTGCAGTTTCTCGATGCTTTCGGCTTCCATGAGTTCCGACGGGGTCGACCGGAGCGCCGCCAGCACGACGCCGTCGGCGGTGCGGACGCCGAGAACCGGCGCGCCGCGCTTGACGGCCTCGCGGGCGTACTCGACCTGATAGATGCGTCCGTCGGGGGAGAAAAGCGACGTTCCGCGGTCGTAGGCCTGCTTGTCGTTTCGGTTCATCGTGCGACCTCCTCGCTCGCGTCGGCGACGTTCGTCATTACTCTCCGGTCAGTCCCGGAGGCGGAAAAAGCCTCCACACCCGGCATCGGTGTGGGGTTCGTACTCGAATCGGCGGGCTATCCGACGGTTTCAGGCGAATCGAGGGCTCGAACCGCGGAACTACGCTTCGATAACGTCCGCGTCGGGCGCGTTCCGCTTGACGCTCTCGATGCCCTGTTTCGCCTTCTGTTTCGACGCGTAGCCCTCGCCCGAGTCGGCGAGGATGTTCCCGTTGTCGTGGACGAGTCGCCAGCGGTACTTGTCGGCCGCGTCGACGAACACCTCGAAGTGCGCCTTGCTCATACGGAGAAACTGTTGTCAGCCGACAAAAATGTATTCGCCGGCGGAGCGTCGCGGCCGACGCGCCAGTCCGGCGGCTCAGGCGGCTTCGGGTTCGAGCGCCTCGGCGTCGACTTCCAGCAGTCGCGTCTCGCAGTCCTCACAGCGGACGACGAACACCTCCCACGACCGGCAGCACGATTCGGCGGTCTCCGAGCCGAACCGGACGCCGCCGCCGCAGGTCGGACAGCTGTTGAGGTAGATGCGGAGCCCCCGCGCCAGCGCGCTCCGCTGTTCGGCCGTCAGCTGGTCCCGGTCGTCGAGGCGACCGTCGAGGGCGGCGTCGGCGGCCACGTCCGCGACGAGCGCGCCGTTCGACTCCCAGGTGCCGAGGGTGGTGCCGTCGGCCATCGCCACGAGCCACCGGCTCCGAGCGCGAGACTCCAGCGTGACATCGGCCTCGTCGACCCCGGTCAAGCGGGCGAGCCACCGTCGAGCGACCGTCTCGTCGGTGCGCGCGATTTCGTCGTCCCACGCCGATTCGAACGCCGGTGCGAGGCGGAGTTCGTCGCCGCTCTCGTCCAACTCCAACGCGCCGGCGTCCATCAAGGTCGCCTCCACGTCGAACGCCGCGACTGACGCGCCATCGCCGTCTAACTGCCCCGATTCGACCTCCTCGTCCGACGATTCGGCGTCAACGTCGTCATCGGCGGCCGACCCAGGCGCGGATGCGGTGGCCCCGACGCGAGTCTGCGTCGGCTCCTTGTCGAACCAGCGGAGGACCCGGTCGGGGAAGTACGTCTTCGTGAGCGTCGGCGTGCCGGGAATCAGGTAGCCGCGGAAGTAGATGGCCCCCGCGAAGAGGGCGAACGAGACGAGTCCGAGCGGCGGCCACGCGACGCCGAGCACCAGACTCAACGCGGCGGCGATGACGACGTTCACGACGGTACAGGGCGTACACCGGTTCTCGCCGGTGTACTCGGGTTGTCGGAGTCGGTCTGCGAGTGTCGAGGCGGTCATAGCGAGGGGAAGCTTCGTTCCCTCTTACGAGGTCGTTCGCGTCAATAAAGCTACTCGTGATGCGTCACGAGAAACGCAGGTCGTTCACGAGCGCCCGTGAGGTGACGCCCGGCGTCTCAGCGCTTCGGCCGCTTGAACACGAGCGCCGTCTGCCCGCTGTTCGCGCCAGCGCCGCGCGAGTCCGAAATCGTGTCCACGAGCTCCCAGCCGTCGCCGCCGAGGGAGTTGAGCGCGTCTTCCATCGGGGAGGTGTCGCCGCTGAACAGGCCGCCGTCGGCCGTGCGGACGATTTTGTACTCCCACTCGCCCGAGTTACTCATCGGATTCCTCCGCGCCGCGGTCAGCCGCGGCGGGCTGTTTGCGCTCGTACGTGACGAACGAAAAGCCGTCGCGGTCGTCGCGGTCGGTCTCGACCCACTTCCCGCGGTCCCACTCGGGGAACCGCGTGTCGCCTTCGTGTGCCGCGTCGAGTTCGGTGAGCACCAGCCCCGCGGCGCGGCCGAGGAACTGCTCGTAGACGGTCGCGCCGCCGACGACGTAGACGGTCTCGACGCCCATCTCGTCGGCCGCGTCCTCGGCGGCGGCGACCGCCGACTCGACCGACTCGACCGCTTCAGCGCCCTCGGGGAGGTCGAGGTCGCGGGTCGTCAGCACGACGCTGTGACGCTCCGGAAGCGGGCCGCCGAGCTGGCGGGCGATGCTCTCGTAGGTCTTTCGACCCATCAAGACCGGGTGGCCGGTCGTCGTCCGCTTGAACTGTTTCAGGTCCTCGGGGAGGTGCCACGGCATGTCGCCGTCGCGGCCGATGACGCGGTTGTCGGCGACGGCGGCGACGAGGACGAACCGGACCGCGGCGTCGCCCTCGGTTTCGGACCCAGAAAGCTCCTCGCCGCTCATTCGGCCACCGCGAAGCGAATCCCGTCGGCCGGGTCGTAGTCGCGGAGGACGATGTCCTCGAACGAGAGGTCTTCGAGCGGCACGTCGGCCACGTCGAGCGCGGGGCGCTCGCGCGGCTCGCGCGAGGCCTGCAAGAGCAGTCCGGGGACGTGGTCGTAGTCCTCCTCGCCGTCGGCCTCCTCGGGGGCCGCGTCGAGGAGCCATTCGCGCACGTCGAGGTATTCGTCGGGCGACTGCACGTCGGCGAGGCGGGACTGGAGTTCGTCGAGGTGGTCGCCGTACCACGCGCCGCGCTCGCCGGCCCCGCAGTAGACGTGGGCGTCGACGATGGTGTGGGCGAACGACCCGAGTTCGAAGCCGGCGCGCTGGGCGACGACCTGCGCGAGGATGGCGTACGCCGCGAGGTTGAACGGGACGCCGAGCGCGATATCGCCGGAGCGCTGGGTCAGATGGAGGTTGAGTTCGTCGCCCTGCACGTTGAAGACGAACGTGTAGTGACACGGCGGGAGCGTCGAGACGGCCGCGTTGGCGGGGTGCCACGCGTTGATGACCAGCCGGCGCGAGTTCGGGTTCTCGTCGAGCGTGTCGAGGACGTACGCGAGCTGGTCGAACGTCCCCTCGTCGTTCATCCAGCGGTGGCCGTCGTCGGGCCACGCCTCGCCCGCAAGCCCCTCCTCGGGGACCGGGTAGCGCCGCCAGAACCGGCCGTAGGCCGTGTCGAGGTGGCCCTCCTCGTCGGCCCACGCGTCCCAGATGCCCGTCTCCTCGCGGAGGGTGCGGATGTGTTCCTCGCCGGAGAGATACCACAGCAGTTCGTGGATGAGGGAGTTCCAGCGGAAGCCCGAGAGGTCCTTCGTCGTGAGCAGCGGAAAGCCCTCTTGGAGGTCGACGGTGTAGTGCTTCGAGAAGCCCGAGATGGTATCGACGCCCGTTCGATTCGGTTTGTGCCGCCCGGTTCCGAGAACGTCCGTGACGAGGTCGAGATATTGGCGCATGAGAGGTGCCCTGGTTGGGTGTTGGTCGTCGTCGGTCCCTCTAAATCCTACCGTCCTCGGCCCGGATTTCCGCAGCGCCCACAACACCGAATACCCCGCTTTTCGTACCCGTGACCGTGATTCGCAATCTCGCAGGAGACATCCGCGCCTTCACGAGCAACGTCTTTCTCGTCGACGGCGAGACCACCGCGCTCGTGGACACCGGGGCGAACTTCGACGTGGTGCCGACGGTCCGCGAGGTCACCGACTCGCTCGACGCGGTGTACCTCACCCACACGCACCCCGACCACATCGGCAACGTCGACGCCGTCCGCGAGGCGTTCGACGTGCAGACGTGGGGCTACGACACCGGCAACCTCGCCGTAGACAGGCGCATCGACGACGGCGAGCGCGTCCAAATCGGTGACGACGTGTTCGAGGCGGTCCACACGCCGGGCCACAAGGACGACCACCTCTGCTTTTTCTCCCGCGGGTCGGGCGTCTGCTTCGCGGGCGACCTCGTCTTCGCCAACGGCGGGTTCGGTCGGACCGACCTCCCCGAGGGCGACCGCGGCGCGCTCGTCGAGAGCATCGACCGCCTGCGCGAGGTGGTCGGCGGCGACCTGACCGAACTCCACACTGGCCACGGCCCGAGCGTCGCGACTCGCCCGAGCGAGGACCTCGAACTCGCGGCCCGCGCGGCGCGGACGAGGTAAACCGTCGCCTCGCCGCGTCACCTCGCGCTAGCGACTCGTGTAGCCGCCGTCGACGGTGAGCGCCTCGCCGGTCGTGAACGACGCGCCGTCCGAACAGAGCCAGACGACCGCGGAGGCGATTTCGTCCACGTCGCCGAGGCGGTTCATCGGGTGGAGCGACTCGATTCCCTGGCGCGCTTCGGGGTCGTCGAGGCCGCCTTCCCCGAGCAGGGGCGTGTCGACGAAACCCGGGCACACCGCGTTGACGCGGACGCCCTGTTCGGCGTACTCGATGGCCGCGGTCTTCGTCAGTCCGAGGACGCCGTGCTTCGCGGCGACGTACGGGGCCGCGTTCGCGAAGCCGACTTTCCCGAGAATCGACGCCATGTTGACGATGACGCCGCCGTCGACGTCGAGCATCGCGGGAATCTCGTGTCGCATCGACCGCCAGACGCCGTTGAGGTTCACGTCGACGACCCGGTGCCACTCGTCGGCCGAGAGGTCGGCGGTCGGTTTCTGCGGGCCGCCGATACCCGCGTTGTTGCAGGCGAAGTCGAGTCGGCCGTACTCGGAGACAGCCGTGTCGACCAGCGCGGCGACGGCGTCGTCGTCCGTCACGTCCGTCTCGACGAATATCGCCGTCCCGCCGGCTTCTTCGATGCGTGCGACGGTCTCCTCGCCGCCCTCGACGTTCACGTCGGAGACGACGACGCGCGCGCCCTCCGCGGCGAACGCCTCCGCGGTCGCGCGACCGATTCCAGAGCTAGCGCCGGTCACGACCGCGACTTCGGTGTCGAACTGAGTCATCGTACGAGAGAGAACACACCGACCTGACAGATAACCGTTTGTGCGACTCTCACGCCGGAAGAATATCGGGGACACCGAGCCGCGCGGTGCGGGTGTGGTCGTTATTCCTCGTCTGCTTCGGGGACGGCGTCGGGATGAAGGCCGAAGTAACCCGGTTCGTCGCTCCGCGGGTCGTTGATGACGAAGTCCTCTTGGTTGGCGACGATCCACGGAATCGTCCACTGGATGATGCGGTCTTCGGTCTCCTCGGCGAGGTCGTCCTGCGGCGACAGCCCCTGCATCAGGCGGGCGATTTCGCCCACGGTGTACATGTAGTCTGGGTCGAGGATGTCGGCGGGTTCGTACAGGAGATACCCGTAGAGGGTGTCGAAGTCGTCTTTCGGCTTGGGCATGCGTGCGCTTCTCGGCCGACGGGCAAAACCCCGACGACCGCGGGCGGCGGGTGACGAGCATCGGCGGCGACGGCAGTGCGACTGACGAGCGTGCCCATCGCTCCCTTACAGCCTTCGATAACCCCATAAGTAGGCTTATCAGCCGTGACGCCAGACCCGAAACGATGAGCGACGCCGCCGCACGACTCGTCGAGGCCTTCCGTAGCTTCGGCGGGGACGACCTCCGCGACCTCTGGGTCTTCGACCACCACGGGTACGAACACCTCTACGTCAGGGAGGACGTGTCCGATGCGCTCGAATGTCTCGACATCTCGCAGTTTATCGACAACGAGCGGTTCGGATACGTCACGAGAGACACCTACGAGACGCTGTACTACGCGGACTACGGCTACACCGTCCGCGGGTTCGACTCGTTCGAGCAGTTTCGGACCTTCGTCGGCGACCGCCCCACCGGAATCCTCGCCGGCTTCGACCGCGGGGCTGGCCGCGACTTCGCCGCCCTGCACGACCGCGTCTGCGCGCTGAACGACGAGTTCGACGGGGCGGACCTGTTCAGCGACCCGACCGCCCGCGACCGACTGCCCTGAGGTCGAGCGGAGCGCATCCGCGGACTGATTTGATTCGATTCGGTTCGACGCGGACAGCGCCGCCGCTGACGGCGTTGCGTCCGAAAGAAAAGTCGGGATGTACCGGGTTTACTCGAAGAGTTCGACGGCCTGCTCGTAGCGAGCGGCGGGTTCGTCCCAGTCGACGACCTCGAAGAACGCGGAGACGAAGTCGCCGCGGGCCGGGCCGTAGTCGTGGTAGTACGAGTGCTCCCAGACGTCCAGCGCGAGGA
This sequence comes from Haloferax sp. Atlit-48N, assembly GCF_003383015.2. Lineage (NCBI taxonomy): Archaea > Methanobacteriati > Methanobacteriota > Halobacteria > Halobacteriales > Haloferacaceae > Haloferax > Haloferax sp. Atlit-48N. Next base: position 1,637,775 of record NZ_CP137689.1, read on the forward strand.
TGGGATGGCTACCCCAGAGCGCGCCCTGGTCGTGCTTGTCGACGACGACGTTCCGAAGCTGGTTCGAGAACGAGTCGTACACTAAGAGCGCCCAGCCGCCGGCCGCGCCGGCCGCCGCTTCGAATTCGCCCTTCCAGGCTTCGTAGGAGCCGAAGTCCTCCGCGATGCGGTCTGCGAGCGCACCCTCGGGCTCGTCGCCGCCTTCCGGCGACATGTTCTGCCAGAACAGGTCGTGCAGAATGTGTCCCGAGCCGTTGTGGGTGACGTTGCGGAGCGCGCCGGCGGACGAGCCGAACTCGCCTGCTTCGCGGTTCTCGGCGAGGGTTTCTTCGGCCGCGTTCCAGCCGTTGACGTAGCCCTGGTGGTGGGTGTCGTGATGCCACGTCAGCACCTGCTCGGAGATGTGCGGTTCGAGGGCGTCGTACTCGTACGGAAGCGGGTCGAGTTCGTAGCTCATAATGTGTAACCTCCGTATCATGCGTCGGGCGGAATCCTGTTAAAACTTGAGGAGGGGTATGCTAGCACAAACCACAGTATGCGGGTCGCTATCGGTCGATTTCTCCGCTTCGAGAAGCTCCGGTTCGCGCGAGCGTGTCAGCCGTCGAACGGCTTCGTCCGGCGCTCGTACTCGATTTCCGTCGAGACGGCGTCGGCGATTTCGGCTCCGAACTCGCGTTCGACGAGATGTAACGAGAGGTCGAGACCGGAGGTGACGCCGCCCGCGGTGAGCACGTCGCCGTCGTCGACGACGCGCGCTTCGACGACTTCCGCGGCCGTCTGTCGGAGGTCGGAGAGCGCGCCGCCGTGGGTGACCGCGGGGCGCCCGTCGAGGATGCCGGCGCGGGCGAGGAGCATCCCGCCGGTACAGACGCCGGCGACGGTCGTTCCGGCCTCGTGGAGCGCGGCGATGGCATCGGGAATCTCGCCCTTCTCGGCTTCGGCCCACGCGCTCTGGTCGGCGCGGGAGTTCCAGCCGCCGCCGGGGACGACGAGCAGGTCCGGGCGGTCGGTTTCCGGGTCGAGGGCGCCGTCGACGCCGACGCGCATCCCGTGGCTCGCGGTCACGAACTCGCGGTCGTCGAGCGCGACGAGTTCGGCCTCGCAGTCGGCCCCGGCCGCGCCGGCGTTCTGGAACACCTCGAACGGCGCGACGGCGTCGAGTTCGTCGAAGCCGTCGTAGAGGATGATAGCGACGTGCATGAACTCTGAGTCGGGTCCCGAGCAGAAAGCCGTTCGTGCCGCGGCGACCGAGGGCAAAAAACAGCAGGCGGGGTCAGTCGTCGCTCAGTCGTCGCCGCGGGCGGCCTCGAACATCGAAATCGCGCGCTCGCGGCGCTCGGCGTGGTCCACGATGGGCTCCGGGTAGTCGGGCGCGAGCCGCTCGCGTTCGAGGTCGGTCAGTTCGTGCCACTCGTGGATGGTGTTGGCCGTCACGTCCGAGAGCTCGGGGACGTACCGCTTGATGTACTCGCCGTCGGGGTCGTAACGCTCGCCCTGCGTCATCGGGTTGAAGATGCGGAAGTACGGCTGGGCGTCGGTCCCCGTCGAGGCGGCCCACTGCCAGCCGCCGTTGTCGTTTGCGGTGTCGTGGTCCGCGAGGTGCTCGCGGAAGTGCGCGTAGCCGTGTCGCCAGTCGCACAGCAGGTCCTTCGTGAGGAACGACGCGACGATCATCCGGACGCGGTTGTGCATGTACGCCTCCTCGCGGAGCTGTCGCATCCCGGCGTCGACGATGGGGTAGCCGGTTTCGCCCGCCTTCCACGCCGCGAGTTCCTCGTCGTCGTCGCGCCACGCGATGTCCTCCTCGTACTCCTTGTAGTTCTCCGTGACGACGTTCGGATGCTCTCGGAGGACGTGGGCGTAGAACTCCCGCCACGCCAACTGCGACTGGAACTCCTCGACGGACTCGTCTCTCTCGCCGCCGACGCCCTCGCGGGCCGCGGCGGTCGCCGCGTACACCTCGCGGATGCCGATGGTCCCGAACTTGAGGTCCGTCGAGAGCCGCGACGTGGCGTCCCGCGTCGGGTAGTCGCGGTCGTCGGCGTAGCGGTAGATGGCGTCCGCGCAGAACGCCGAGAGGCGCTCGCGGGCCGCCTCGGTCCCCGCCGACTGGACCGATGCCGACGGCTCCTCGAAGCCGAGGTCCGAGATGGTCGGGAGGCCGCCGACGGCGATGTCGAACTCTGCGTCGCCGTTGGTGAGGTCTTCGGCCGCGGATTCGAGCGTGGCGGCGTCGACGAGGTCGTCGGCGTCCGGCTCCGGGTACGGGTCGGGCTTGTCGCGGTCGCGCCACTTCTTCCAGAAGTAGGTGTAGACGGAGTAGGTGTCGCCAGCGTTTGTCGTGATGCTCCCCGGCGGGTGGAAGATGGCGTCGTGGACCGGCTCGCGGGCGACGCCGGCCTCGTCGAGGGCGAGCCGCACGTCCGCGTCGCGCTCGCGGGCGAGCCCGGAGTAGTCGATACCCCACACGGCCCGCTCGGCGTCGAGCGCCGCCGCCACCGCCGGCACGACCGTCCGGGGGTCGCCGCGGGCGACGAGCAGGTCGCTCCCGCGCTCTCGGTAGGCGTCGCGGAGCTCGGAAAGCGCGTCGAGCAGGTACCTGACGCGGGGCGCGCCGGCGTGGTCGAGCACGTCCCGGTCGAAGACGAAAAGCGGGGCGACGGGGCCCGCCTCCGCGGCCGTCGCGAGGCCGCGGTTGTCCGCGACGCGCAGGTCCCGGCGGTGCCAGTGCAGTTGCATGTGCGCGCCTCAGGACGGCGGCTATGTGAATGTAGCGGCAGTCGGACGCCGACGGGCCGAAAAATCGGCCGACCGGCTCGTTCGACTGAACTTAATCGCTCGCTGTCGCTGGAAACGGTGTCCTACCGCGTCTCGCGGCGGCAGTCGCTCGTGTTCGGACACCCGTTGGCATGGATGTGGTACGATAGTCGACACTCGCGGCGGCGCGACTGTCGCGGGTAATGTGATGTTATCGACCGAAGTCCGGCACGGGAGCACGTTTACGTTCTTGCTATCTGGTGTACCCGGTTCATACCTATACGGCGTCGTACCCACGGTTCTGGTATGTCCGGGCATCGCTGCCTTCCTGACTCCGGGGTCCGACAGCCGCGTCTCCGGTCTCCGCTCGTGTTTCCGCTCCTCCTCTTGACGTTCGTCTGCGGGACGCTCGGGTGGCTCGTCTGGGTCCCCTACGGCGCGTTCCTCGGCGTGCTCCCGCCCGTCGTCGTCTTCAGCTTCGCGTTCCTCGAACTCTCGTCGGCCTCGCCGTCGCCCCCGCAACTCCCGTCGGCGCGGCCGTCGCCGCCGCTCTCGCTCGACGGCCGGGTCGACCTCGCCGCCGCGTTGCACGGCGCGGGCGTCTTCGCGACCGACGCGGACGACAACCTCTCGCTGTCGCCACAGTTCGCCGACGACTGGCGAGCCCGAATGCTCGAAGCCGACGGGCGAGACGGCGACCGCGAGGCGCTCGCGGCGCTTCTCGGCGTCGACTCGGACAGAATCGAGATGGGGTGGAACGAGCGGGGGCTGTTCGCGCGACTCGACCACGGAACCGTCGGTCGGTGGTCCTCCCGCGCCGCGTTCGTCGCCGACCGCACGGCGGTCGCGACGTTCCGCCGGTACTACCCCGAGTGGTGGCGGCTCTCGACGGCCGACCGGAACCGCGTCCTCGGGGCGCTTCGGTTGTGTCTCCGGACGTGCCCGACCTGTGACGGCGCGGTCGCGGTCGAAACCGAACGGTTGCGGACCTCCGACGGGACGAAACGGCACGTCTCGGCCGTCTGCCGGGGCTGTGACGCGACGCTGTTCGACGGCGTGGTCGAGCAGTCGGCGGCCGAACAGTCCGGGTCCGACGAGGGTGCCGGCGTGCACCCGCAGAACACGCGGTAAGCGAGGCGAGAGCGCGAGGCACGCCGCGCCCGGCGAGCGCCGACGGGTCGGCGCGAGCGCGGGCCTCTCAGGGGAGCGAGTCGATGCCGTCGCGCCGCCCGTCGAGCACCGAAAAGCGCTCGTCGCGGCGTCGTTCGAGCCACCGGAGCAGGCGCTCCGCCCACCGAAGTTTCCGCGCTTTCATCGCGTCCACGGTCGGGTCGTCGAAGTCCCAGCCGGCGAAGACGAGCCGCTTTGCCCCGAGTTCGTCGGCGATGAAGACCGCCCGGTCGCCGTCGGTGAAGCCGCCCCAGTTGACGACGGGGCCGACGGGAGCCGCCTGCGTCGTCCCGAGGACGTGGTCGGCGTCGAACTGTGGAACCCACTCGCGGACCGCGGGAAGGTTGTCGCCGTGGGCGTGGGCCGCGACGGGCACGCCCGATTCGGTTAGTTCGACCGCCGTCTCGGGATTCTTGTCGAGGTCCGTCACCATCAAATCGAGGTCGAACCCGGCGTCTCGCACCGCGTCGGCTGCGGTGGAGGCGGCGACGACCACGTCCACGTCGGGGTCGTCGAGTCGGTCGAGTTCGGCGTCGAGCGTCGGGGCCGCCCCGCAGACGGCGACGGTCGCGCCCGCCCAGTTCAGCCGGTCGCGGTCGAACGGTTTCACGAGGTCCGCGAGCGCGTCTCTGGCGCGCTCGTCGCCGGTTCGGTCGAAGCCGAAGTCGTCGAGAATCCGCCCGTAGACGGGTTCCCACGTGGTGAAATCCATGGTATAGCTGTCGCTCAGAATGTAACTGTATGGGCCGGAACGGCACTCGTGTACCCCTACCCGCGTGCCCTTCCGGCGTCCACAGGACCGTTTTAGAGTCGGATGGTATAAGTTTTCTCTTAGTAGAACGGTCAACGTCTGCCGAACGTCAGACGGCGAGACGGGTCTGTGAGGGGTTCACGCACCAGTTATCGCGTCGCCCGCTCGACCGTTTCGAGGGCGGCTTCGAGGGCGTCGGAGGCGTCCGTGACGAGCGTCGAAAGCCGGGCGAGCGCGGCGGGCGTCCCGACCAGCAGCGCCCCGGTGTCGCCGGCGGCCAAGACGGCTCCCGCGTCGCCGGCGGCGGCTTCGAGGGCCTCGCGGTCGTCGACTCCGAGTCCTTCCAGTTCGAAGACGCGCGTGACGCTCTCGGCCGCGAGGTTGCGGTTCGCGCCGACCCGGTCGAGGTGTCTGGCGGCCTCGCCGGTCGTCGTCACGTCGAGTTCCTCGACCGACACGTCGCCGGGGTCGCGGACGCGGCGGCGCGCGAACTCGTGACCGATGAGGGCCGCGTCGCGGGTCTCTTTCACGTCGTGGGTCCGGACGACGTGGGCACCGCGCTCGACCGCCATCGACGTGGCGGCGAGGCTGACGGGCAGAGCCTCCTCGGTCGAGCGGCCGGCCACGTCGCGGAGGAAGTTCTTGCGGTTGATGGAGACCAGGATGGGATAGCCGTAGCCGCGGAACTCCCGCAGGCGGTCGAACGTCTCGCGGTCGTGTTCGAGCGTCTTCGCCTCCGACCAGCCGCCGAAAGCGGGGTCGAGGATGGTCTTGTCGGTGAAGCCGTTCAGTTCGAGGGCGTCGTAGATGTCGTCGACCTCCTCGATTGCACCGGGGCGGGTGAGGTCCGGGGGGCTCGCCATCTTGGCGACGGCGGCGTCGAACTCCTCGCAGACGCGAGGCATCTCCGGGTCGGCGAAGCCGCAGATATCGTTGACCATGTCGAACCCACCGTCGAGCGCCGCCTCCGCGACCTCGTGGTAGCGCGTCTCGATGGAGAAGACGGCGTCGCCGGAGACGCTGTCGAGGACCGAAAGCGCCGTGTCGAGGCGGTCGAGTTCGTCTTCGGCCGACAGCACGTCGAGGCGCTTGTTCGCGGATTCGAGGCCGATATCGACGATGTCGGCCCCCTCGTCGATGAGTTCGCGGTCGACGTACTCGGCGGCCTCGCTCGGGTCGTTGAACACGCTCGGCTTGTACGGGGACTCCTTGGAGACGTTCAGCACGCCCATGATTCGGGGCGGGTGGTCGTCGCCAATTTCGAGTCCTGCCGCATCGACGGTGCGCATACCCGTCGGTTGGACCACACGACTATATGCCGACCGGTCGCGGAAGGCGGGCAGCCAGCCCTGCGGCGCTCGTTCGCCGTCGCTCGCGGACGACTGACCGGCATCACGCCACTTTTATCCGCCGCTCGGCTACCTCGGACCATGGCGAAGGTCAGCGTCGGACTCCGCGGATGGCGCTTCGAAGAGTCCGAGATATTCACCGACGAGGGCGAGTTCAAACCGCTCGACGAGATTCCCGAGGACCCACGGGAGCGTCTCATGCGCCTCGTCTCGCTCGTCGAGGAGCCGTGCGACGCCTGCTATCTAATCCACGGCGACGAGGAGATACAGCAGTGCCGACAGGCCGCCATCGTCTACGGCGAGCCCCGCGAGGAGGTGCTTCTCTGCGAGCACCACGAGCCGGACTTCCTCTACTGGTTCCGCGAGGAGGACGGCCGCGACCTCGTCGGCGACGCGGTGTTCGCCGACGCCTTCCACGAGTGGTTCGCCGCCGGCGGCCGCGCGCCCGACGGCTACGGCGGGCTGGAGTACGTCGACACCGAACCCGACGAACTCCCGTCGCCGCCGGACGCCAACGAGATACAGCGCCGGCTGGAGGAGAACTTCGTCGAGGGCGAGCGTATCAACCTCCGCGACTACGGCCCCGGCGCGGACGACGAGGACGGGACGCCCCTGACCGAAGACGACCTCGACGGCGTCGACCTCGACACGGACTACCCGACGAAATGAGCGACGACCCAGACGCCGACGCCGTCGATGTTGTCGACGCCGCCGATACCGCCGATACCGCCAACGCCGCCACCGGTGACGCCGGGGACCGCGAGTTCGTCGTCGTCGTCGTCGAACCCGAGACGCCCGGCAACGTCGGGACCATCGCGCGGGCGATGAAGAACTTCGGCATCTACGACCTCCGCCTCGTCGACCCGCCGCCGCTCGACCCCGACGGCGAGGCCTACGGCTTCGCCGGCCACGCCCGCGAGGACGTGCTTCCGAACGCCACCGAGACGACCCTAGAGGAGGTCGTCGAGGAGTTCCACACCGTCGGGACGACCGCGGTCTCCCACGAGGACTCCACCCGGCACGTCCGCTACCCGTTCAAGACGCCGGTCGAAATCGCCGACTCGCTGGAGTCGGTGGAGACGAAGACCGCGCTCGTCTTCGGCCGCGAGGGAACCGGCCTCGACAACGAGGAGTTGGCGATGCTCGACGAGGTCTGTTGTATCCCCGCCGACGACCGCTATCCCGTGCTCAACCTCGGGCAGGCGGCGACGCTTCTCATGTACGAACTTCGCCGGTTTACGGTCGAGGAGACGCAGCTACCGGATGTGGAGCGCGAGCGCGCCTCAGAGGCGGAAATCGAGGTCGTCTACCGCTTTTTCGACGAGTTGCTCGACGCCGTGGACTACCGCGAACACAAGCGAACCAAGACCTCGCGGATGATGCGCCGACTGCTCGGCCGCGCCCACCCGACCGAGCGCGAGGCCGCGACGCTGACGGGCGTGTTCCGCCGGGCCGCCGAGGCCGTCCGCGACCCGGACCGCTTCCGCGACGACGAGAGCTGACGCGTCCGCGCTACTCCGCGTCGTCGTCCCGGCGGGCGAACATCACGTAGCTCACGAACGAACAGACTTTCTCGACCTCGCCGGACTCGCGCGCCGCGCGGGTCGTCGTCCGAATCTCCACGAGGCCGCGGCTGTCGGTCTCGACGGTCGTCTCCAGCACCTCGTTTTCCACGACGAGCGTGTCCCCCGGATACACCGGTTTCCACCAGCGAAGCTCGTCGACGCCTTTCGCGCCGAGGGCGGCCGAGTCACCGAGGAAGCCGTCAACGAGCAGGCGCATCGTCATCGCCGTGGTGTGCCAACCGCTGGCGATGACGCCGCCGTACATCGACTCGGACTCGGCGCGCTCCGGGTCGGTGTGGAACCACTGCGGGTCGTACTGTTCGGCGAACTCCAGCACCTCCGCTTCGGTCACGTCGTACGCGCCGAACTCGTGGGTGTCGCCGGCCGCGAAATCCTCGAAGAACTGCATGACTCCCCTTCGGCCGGCCCCGTGGAGAAAGTAGCGGTGTCGGCGGTCCGGGCGGCGCACGCGGCCGAGCGCACCCCGTTTTCGTTCCCCCGCCCCTGAGCGCCAGACAGCTTTTGCGGTCCGACCCCGTATCCCCACGCGAGATGGCAACGTCCCCGCGCCGCTCTCGCCTCCCGATGGTCGTCGTCGGCGTCGTCGTCCTCGCGTTCTACCTCTCGCTCAGCGCGCTCAGCGCGTTCGCGGTGGTGACGCTCTGGCGGCTTCGCCCCGACCCCCTGACCGCCGCCGTCGTCGGCGTCGCAGTCGCCGTCGTCCTCGGCTATCTGAGCTTCCGCTTCGGCACGGTGCGCCTGCTCAGCCAACTCGACGCGCGGGATATGTCGCCCGCGGAGTCGCCGTCGGTCCACCGCCTCCGCGACCGCCTCGCCGAGCGGATGGACCTCGACCCGCCGACGCTGAAGCTCGCGCGTTTCGCCGCGCCGAACGCGATGGCGCTCGACCCGATGGGCCGCGACGTGGTCGTCCTCGACGCCTCGCTGTTCCGCCTCCTCGACGCCGACGAGTTCGAGGCGCTGCTCGCGCACGAACTCGCGCACCTCGAACGGAAAGACGGGCTGGTCCAGTCGCTCGTGGCGAGCGTCCTCCAGACGGTCGTCGGCGTCGGCTACCTGTTCGTCTCGCCGGTGACGTTCCTGACGACGGGCGTCGCCCTCGGCTCGGCGTGGATGCGCGGCCGGCCGGGGTCGTGGACCGAGACGCTCGCCGGGCGGATTCGCCTCCGACTGGACGAGTTCGTCGGGCTGTTCGGCTTCGGCCTCACCGTGTTCGTCCGGTCGCAGTCGAGAAAACGGGAGTTCGCGGCCGACGCGCGGGCCGCCGAGGTGACGGACAAGCCGATGGCGCTCGCGTCGGCCCTGCGGAAGTTAGAGCGGGCCGCCCGGCCGCAACACGGCCTGTCGCCGCTGTGGGTGTACGGCGAGGTCGAGGTCGAAGACTCGGTGTCGGACCTGCTTTCGACCCACCCCTCGACCGACGAGCGCGTGGAGCGACTGGCAGCGATGGCCGACGAGTCGATGACGCGAATCGAGGTGCGCTGAGATGCCCGGCTCGCCCGACCCGGTGCTCGGTAACTGGCTTCTCACCCACATCGTCGCCGTCGCCGCCGCGCTCGGCACCGTCGCCGTCGTCTACGTGACCCGCGCCCGGAGCGCCCGAAGCTTCCTGACGCCCGCGCTCGTCGGCGGCGGCTACGCCCTCGCCACGCTCGCCGTCTGGACCGCGGCCCGACTCGTCACCGACGCGTTCCCCTCGGGGCTGGTCGAAGACCCGCTGACCGCGGCGGGCTTCCTCGGCGTTTCGTTCCTCCTGCTCGCCGGGTTCGTCGCCGTTTCGGCCCTGCTGTTCGCTCGCCGCGGGCTGGTCGCGCCGCTCGTCGGCCTGTTCGGCGTCACGGAACTCGTCTGGTGGGCGTTCCTCCACGTCCGCGGCGAGACCGATGCGCTGGGGATGTTCCTCATCTTCGGGCCGGTGCTGTTGGTGCTTCTCGTCGTCGCGGCCGGCGTCGAGTTCGCGGGGCGGTGGGGCTGGCGGCGGTTCGTCCGCCAGAGCGGGCGATCGGCGTCGTGAGAACGGAGAACGGAGAAAACGGGATGCGGTCCGAGGCCTCGGCGGTCAGGCCCGCTTTTGAATCTCCTCGCGGAGCACGTCGCTGACGACGCCGCCGTCGGCCTTGCCGCGGAGCGCGCCCATCGCCTCGCCCATGAGGGCGGAGAACGCGCCCATGCCCTGCTGTTCGACTTGGTCGGCGTTGCGCTCGACGACCTCCGCGATGGCCTCGCGGACCTCCTCTTCGGAGACGCCGGAGAGGCCGGCCTCCTCGACGGCTTCCTCGGCCGTGAGGCTCGGGTCCTCGGCGATGGTGGCGAGCACGTCGTTGACGCCCTCCTTGGCGAGGTCGCCGTCCTCGACGAGCTGCATGACCGCGAGCAGGTGGTCGTCGGTGAGTTCGGAGACGGCCACGTCGTCGCGGCGGAGTTCGGTCAGCGTCGATTCGAGCAGCCCCGCCGCGAACGTCGCGTCGATGCCGGCGTCCACGGCCTCCTCGAACAGCGGCATCGTCCGGCCGTAGGCGACCTGCTCCGCGAGGCCGGCGTCGAGGCCGAACTCGGCTTGGTAGCGGTCGACCTTCTCGGTCAGGAGTTCGGGCGTCTCCACGTCGCTCGGGTCGAGGTCGACGGGGGGTACGTCCGTCTCGGGGTACATCCGGGCCGCGCCGGGGAGCGGGCGGAGGTAGCGCGTCGTGCCGTCGTCGTTGGCCCCGCGGGTCTCCTCGGGGACCTCCTCGATGGCGACTTCGGCGCGTTCTGCGACCGCGTCGATGGCGAGGTCGGCCGTCTCGGGGTCGTCGGCGACGATGGCGACCGCGTCCTCGGGGCCGGCGTCGACCGCCTCGCGGAGCGATTCGACCTCGGCCTCGGTGACGCCGTAGGCCGGGAGTTCGTCGGTGTGGAAGATGCCGCCCGCGCCGTGGCGCTTGGCGTGGTCGGACAGTTCCGTGCCGAGGCGGCGGTCGGGCTGGAGTTCGCGGCCGACGAGGCCGTCGAAGCCGTACAGCGGGACGGCCGTGACCTTCCCGCCGGCGTCGAGCGCGCCGCGGATGACGCCGGAGTCCGAGTCCTCGAACACGTCGGTCACGTCGGCCACGCCGCCGACGGAGGCGTCGCGCGACTGGAGTTCGTCACGAATCTCGACGAGTTCCGCCTGTCGGCCGACCTCGAAGCGGACGATTTCGTCGATTTGGTCGAGCGCCTGCACGCCCTTGATTTCGACGCGCGCGCCGTCGGCGATGGAGACGTTCACGTCCTGCCGGATGGTACCGAGGCCGCGTTTGACCTTCCCGGTCGAGCGCAGGAGCATCCCGATGGTCTGGGCCGCCTCGCGCGCCTGTTCGGGCGAGGAGATGTCCGGGCCGGTGCCGATTTCGACGAGCGGGATGCCGAGGCGGTCGAGGCTGTATAGGACGCCGTCGTCTCGCTCTTCGACGCGCTGGGCGGACTCCTCTTCGAGCATGAGGTCCACGACGGAGACGGGGCCGTCTTCGGTCTGAATCTCGCCTTCCTGCGCGATGAGCGACGAGCGCTGGAACCCCGAGGTGTTCGAGCCGTCGATGACGAGCTTGCGCATGACGTGCGCCTCGTCGACGACGTTCATGTCGAGCAGTTCGGCAATCTGCATGGCGACCGTCCGCGCCTCGTGGTCGAGTTCGTGCGGCGGCTCGTCGTCCTCCTCGACCAGACAGGTCGAGTCGTAGGCGAGATACTCGAACTCGCGTTCGACGCGGCTCTCTTCGAGCGCGGCGTCGTCGAGTTCGCCCAGTTCGCTCTTGGTCGGATGGAGGAAGCGCGTGAACGTGCGCGTCGCCTCGTCGGGCTCGCGGAGGTCGGTCGGACACCCGCAGAACAGCTTCGTCTCGGTGTCGAGTTGCTGGTGAATCTCCAGCCCAGCCACGAGGCCGAGGTCCTCGTAGTCGTAGTCGTACTCGGTCATTGGTACTCCCTGCGTTCGGGGGGAGTAAAAAAGGATTCAGTCTGCCGTCAGAGGCGACGAAGCCCCTCGCCGATACCTTCGACCTGTTCACACTCGGGACAGACGTACGTCCACCCGTCGTTCGTCGCTCGTCCCTCCGGGAATACGGCCCCACAACCTCGACACTCCAACATGTCTCGCCCGCGGGCCCGCTGCTGTTGCAGTCCGGCCATACTGGTATAATCGTCAAAATCAAGCTTCAAAATACCGATTTTCGAGATTTCGTGACAGTTCTTCACTCGGGGGTGACTGTCACGGCAGCGCCGGAGTGCGATTGCTACCGCGAACCGAGTAAATATAACCGTCTTCGCGGCTGAACTGACCGAAATCGACGCGAACGCGACCCGAACCGAGCGGGTCGCCCGCTCGACTCAACGTATCAAAAAGTGGACTGTTTTTCGCCGGGGCTCAGTCGTCGCCGAGGATGCCGCGATGGGTCATCTTCTCGGGGTCGAGCACCTCGTCGGCTTCCGCCTCGGTGAGGTAGCCCTCGTCGACGGCGACCTGTCGGACGCTTTTGTCCTCAGCGAGCGCCTTCTTCGCCACCTTCGAGGCCTTGTCGTAGCCGATTGCGGGGTTGAGCGCCGTCGCCAGCGCCATCGACTGTTCGACCCGCGTCTCGCAGTGTTCCTCGTTAGCTTCGAGTTTGGCGACGAACCGCTCGGCGAAGACCTCCGAGGAGTTCGCCAGCAGCTTCGCTGATTCGAGGAAGTTGTGCGCGAGCACGGGCTTGTAGAGGTTGAGGTCGATTTGGCCCTCCGCGGCACCGGCGGAGACGGCGGCGTCGTTGCCGACGACCTGCTTGTGGACCTGATTGACCGCCTCCGCGACGACCGGGTTGATTTTCCCGGGCATGATGGAGGAGCCGGGCTGGTTCTCCGGCTGTTCGAGTTCGCCGAGCCCGTTGCGCGGGCCGGACGCGAGCAGGCGGAGGTCGTTTGCGATTTTGTTCAGGGAGCCGGCGACGGTGCGGAGCGCGCCGTGGGCCTCGCTCATCGCGTCGTGGGCCGCCTGCGCCTCGAAGTGGTTGTCGGCCTCGCGGAACTCGACGCCGGTCTCCTCGGTCATGTACTCGGCTGCCTTCGCCGGGAACTCGGGGTGCGTGTTGAGTCCCGTGCCGACCGCGGTGCCGCCGAGCGCGAGTTCGCCGAGGTGCTCGCGCACGTTCTCGACGCGGCGGATGCCCTTTTCGACCTGCGTGCGGTAGCCGCCGAACTCCTGTCCGAGGCGGACGGGCGTGGCGTCCTGCAAGTGGGTTCGGCCGGTCTTGACGACGCCGTCGAACTCGGCTTCCTTGTCGCCGAGCGCCGCGGCGAGCGTCTCCAGCGCGGGAAGCAGGTCCTTCTCGACGGCTTCGAGGGAGGCGACGTGCATGGCCGTCGGAATCACGTCGTTGGAGGACTGGCCGAAGTTGACGTGGTCGTTCGGGTGGACGACGCGGTCACCGATGCCCTCGCCCATAATCTCCGCGGCGCGGTTGGCGATGACCTCGTTGGCGTTCATGTTCGAGGACGTGCCCGAACCGGTCTGGAACACGTCGACGGGGAACTGGTCGTCGAGCTCGCCGGCGATGACCTCGTCGGCGGCCTCGACGATGGCGGCCGCGACGTCCTCGTCTATCATGCCGAGGTCGCGGTTGGCCTGCGCGGCGGCCTTCTTCACCACGCCGAGCGCGCGGACGAACCGCCGCCCGAAGGTGATGCCGGAGATGGGGAAGTTCTCGACCGCCCGCTGGGTCTGTGCGCCCCAGTAGGCGTCGACAGGCACTTCCATCTCGCCGAGACTGTCCCGCTCGATTCGATAATCATCGTCGCCCATGATTCGGGGGTCGTTTTGGCAGGAGGTAAAATCCATTGGTCCGTGCGCCTCACTGACAGCCGCGACTGTCGGCGGTCGCGCGGCGCGTCAGTCGGCGCGTCGGCTGACATGCCAACCGCGACGGCCGCGGCGACCGCGGCGGTTCGGTCACTCCTCGCGCGCCGCGTACTCCTCGGGCGTGTACGTCTTCAGCTCCATCGCGTGGATGTCCGTCGTCATGTGGTCGCCGAGGGCGTCGTAGACGAGTTGGTGCTGTTGGACGAGCGACTTCCCCTCGAAGGCGGGCGAGACGACGACGGCGGCGTAGTGGTCGTCCTCGTGGTCCTGGTCGACCGTTCGCGGCCGCGAGACCGTCGCGTCGGCGTCCTCGATGTGCGATTCGATGAGGTCCTCGATGGCGGCGAGTTCCATGTGCGTACTGGCGGCCCGCGCCGGGAAAAAGCGTCCGGGAGGTGGCGACCGCGCTCGCGGAGGTTTTTATTCGGGGACGACACACCTCGGGTCGTGACTGACGCGACACCCACCGCCGGGCCCGAGGAGGCCGTCCGCGTGCTCCGCGACGACCACGAGCGACTGCTGACCGTCGTCGGCCAGTGCGCCACCGCCGTCACCGCGGAGTGGGACGGCGATTCCGTGACGGACCGCGAGCGCGTCGTGCCCCCGTTCAGGCGCGCGCTCGACGGCTCCGGCGCGCTGTCTCGCCTGCCGCGGGCGCTCGCTGACGCGGTGACGGCTACCGGTCGACCGATGGCCGCGCCGCCCGTCGCGGCCCCGCCCTACGTGGTCGTCACCGGCGAGGGCGTCGTCCTCCGCGCCAACCTCGGTGACGGCCGACTGGTGGTGCTCCTCCGGGCGTTCGAGGTCGACCGTGGCGGCGATGGCGACGGCGACAGTGACGGCGACGGCGGCGACGGCGGCGACAGCGAACCCCACCGCTACCGCCGCATCGACGGCGTCGAAATCGAAGCCGAAATCGTCTGAGTCGGGTCTGGTCGGAGCGGGGCGGGTCGCTCTCGGCCGCGTTTACATCTGATAGCGGCGCACGTCGTCCCGCGGCGGGGCCTGCGACTGCCCGGTCATCTCGTCGTAGGTCATCCCCGCGAGGTACTCGTCGTAGGTCACGTCGTAGCCCTGCCGGAGGTGGAAGTCGAGCTGGCCGCGGTCGAGTTCCGACTGGAACAGCGCGTGGACCGCCCGGCGGACGAGTTCGTCCGCGTCGTCGGGGTCGAACAGGGCGACGAGCATGGCGAGTTCGTGTCGCGTCTCGCGGTCGAGCGACACGTCGAGGCTGTCTCCGAGGTCTCCGTAAGCCGCGTCAACGTCGTCTGTGAGTTCGTCGAGCGTCATCGCCCGGCGATGGGGCCGTCACGGGGATACGCGTTTCGACCGCGCGGGAAGGACCGCGCTCCGGCATCGCCACGGCTAAACGCCGGCCGTCCCAAGCCGGGGCGATGAGCGACGCGTCGTCCGAACTCCCCGCCGACCTCGACCGCGAAGCAGTCCAGTCCGCGCTCACCGAGTGGTACGAGGCCGACCACCGGGACTTCCCGTGGCGGCGCACCGACGACCCCTACGAGATTCTCGTCTCCGAGGTGATGAGCCAGCAGACCCAACTCGGCCGCGTGGTCGAGGCGTGGGAGGCGTTCCTCGACGAGTGGCCGACGACGGCCGACCTCGCGGCGGCCGACCGCGCCGACGTGGTCGGCTTCTGGACGGACCACCGACTGGGCTACAACAACCGCGCGAAGTACCTCCACGAGGCCGCTCGGCAGGTCGAAGAGGACCACGGCGGCAAGTTCCCCCGGACGCCCGACGGCCTCTCCGAGCTGATGGGCGTCGGCCCCTACACCGCCAACGCGGTCGCCTCCTTCGCGTTCAACAACGGCGACGCGGTGGTCGACACCAACGTCAAGCGGGTGCTGCACCGCGCCTTCGCGGTCCCCGACGACGACGCGGCGTTCGAAGCCGCCGCCTCGGAACTCATGCCCGACGGCGAGTCCCGCGTCTGGAACAACGCCATCATGGAATTGGGGGGCGTGGCCTGCGGGAAGACGCCCACCTGCGACGAGTCCGGCTGTCCGTGGCGGCGGTTCTGCCACGCCTACGAGACCGGCGACTTCACCGCGCCCGACGTGCCGACCCAGCCGAGTTTCGAGGGGAGCAGGCGGCAGTTCCGCGGGCGGGTCGTCAGAGTTCTCGGCGAGTACGACGACCTCGGCCTCTCGGAGTTAGGACCCCGAGTCCGCGTCGACTACGGCGGCGACACGGGTGCGGAGTGGCTCCGCGGCCTCGTGGACGACCTCGAATCCGACGGCCTCGTCGATGTCGCGGAGGGCGACGACGGCGTCCGCGTCTCGCTGGCGAAGTAGCGCCACCTCCGGGCGATTTCCATTACGGCACTTTCAGATAGGCGTCGCCGGCCGCCTGTCGCGTCACGAGTTCACCGACGCCCGAGGGGACCACCTCGACGCCGTCGGCCAGGCGGTCGGCGTCGAACCCGCGGCCGTCGAGGGAGTTCCGACAGGCGCAACAGCGGACGCCGGCCTCGAACAGCGAGTCGAGGCGGTCGCGGACGGGCGAGTCATCGAGAAACAGGAGCGCCGCGTCGCCGTTGGCAAGAAGGGTGACAGTGTCCGTCTCGACCGTCTCGTCGTCGAGCAGGTTTCGGACGTTGCGGATGGCGTGTCGCCAGTCACCGAGGTCGGCGCTGGAGACGTGGAAGACGACGTTCACGGTTGGTTTTCGCCCCCCGGCTCCCTGTGTGTTGCGCCCGTCCGACACGCCCGGAGGCGGCCGACGGGGTTTTCACGCAGTCACGGAGACACAGGATATGACGCAGCCACACGTGGTCGCCATCTGCGGCAGTCTCCGCGACCACAGCTACACCCGACTGGCGCTCGAACACGTCCTCGCAGGCGCGTCCGCCGCCGGCGGAACGACGGAACTCGTGGACCTCCGCGAGTACGACCTCCCGCCGCTCGACGCCGACTTCGACGAGCAGGGCGGCTCGGCCGAACTCGTCCGCGTCGTCGACGGCGCGGACGCGGTCATCCTCGGGACGCCGGTCTACCACGGCTCGTACTCCGGAATCCTCAAGAACGCCCTCGACTACTGCGGCTTCGACGAGTTCGGAGAGAAGACCGTCGGCCTACTCGCCGTCGCCGGTGGTTCCTTCCCCGTGATCGCCCTCGAACATCTCCGGTCGGTCTGCCGGTCGCTGAACTCGTGGGTGCTTCCCCATCAGGTCGCGATTCCCCGCGTCTCCTCGTCGTTCGACGGCGACGACATCACCGACGAGGA
Source organism: Haloferax sp. Atlit-48N (assembly GCF_003383015.2). Lineage (NCBI taxonomy): Archaea > Methanobacteriati > Methanobacteriota > Halobacteria > Halobacteriales > Haloferacaceae > Haloferax > Haloferax sp. Atlit-48N. The sequence goes on from NZ_CP137689.1 coordinate 1,654,479, forward strand.
CCTGCGCGAGCGGGTCGAACGACTCGGCCGCGACGCGGTCGTCTACGCCAACATCGAGCCGGAGCCGCCGACGTTCGAAAGCGGCGAAAACGTCGGCGCTGACGACTGACTCGCCGTCACGGGCCATCCGTCCACCCCGCCTGTCAGCGGCGTCGAACCGCGGAGCCGACCCGTCTCGACGCCCGACGGTCGCCGCAGATGAACAACCGTTTTGACCCTCCTCGTCCCCCTGTCAGGATATGCACGCCATCACGCAGAGCGGATGGATAGAGGTCATCTCCGGCTCTATGTTCTCGGGGAAGACGGAGGAACTCCTCCGACGCCTCCGCCGGGCCGAAATCGCCGGGCAGGAGATTTCGGTGTTCAAGCCCCAACTCGACGACCGCTACGGCGAGACGACGGTCGGCTCGCACGCCGGCCGGTCGTGGGAGGCGAGCGTCGTCCCCTCCGAGGGCGAGGGCGTCTGGCAAATCGCGGAGGAACTCAACGGCGAGGACGTGGTCGCCATCGACGAGGCCAACTTCTTCTCGGCCGAACTGGTCGACGTGTGCGAGGCGCTGGCCGCCGACGGTAAGCGCGTCGTCGTCTCGGGGACCGACCAGACGTTCCGCGCCGAGCCGTTCGACCCGCTTCCGCAACTGATGGCGCTCGCCGAGTACGTCGACAAGCTTCAGGCCATCTGCACCGTCTGCGGTGAGCCGGCGACCCGGAACCAGCGGCTCATCGACGGCGAGCCGGCTCACGTCGACGACCCGACCATCCTCGTCGGCGCGGAGGAGTCCTACGAGGCGCGGTGCCGGAACTGTCATACCCTCCGGCGGGACTAGAGGCTAGCGTGACTACTTGGGTCGAAACCCCACGGGAGGGCCGCGACCGCGGGCTGGCCGGCCTCCTCCGCGCGTGGGTCGCCGTGGTCGCTCGCCCCCGCCAGTTCTTCCGGGACGGCGTCGCTCCCGGCGACCAAGCGCCCGGGCTGGTGTTCGCCATCGCGGTGGCGCTCGTCTATCAGGGCCTCGGGTACGCCCTCGCGCCGGCGACGATTCCGGCCATCGAGGGCGGCCCGCTCGTCTCGGCGCTCGTCGCCCTGCTCGTCGTCGCGCTGTTCGTCGCGCCGGCGTTGCTCCACCTGACGGCGGCCATGCAGACGGCGCTTCTCATCCCGCTTCTGTCCCGCCGCGCGGGGGTGAGCGAGACGGTGCAGGTCATCGCCTACGCCGCCGCGCCCTGTGCCTTCGCCAGCCTCCCGATTCCCGGCGTTCGCGCCCTCTGTGCGGTCTACGGGGCGGTACTCCTCGTCGTCGGCATCAGCGAGGTCCACCAGACGACGGTGCCGAAAGCCGCGGTCGCGGCGGCCGTCCCCGCCGGCGTGGTGTTCGGCTACGCCTTCGGGGGCTTCCGCGCCCTCGGTGAACTCGCCGCCGCGCTCGCGCTCGTCTGAGCCGAACCGGCCCGTATTTCGCCCGCTTCGACCGACCGAGCGGCGATTTCTCGCCCGCGAACGCGCGAATCTTCTCTGAGCGTTTTTCGACAATCGTTTTAGTTAGGGGTTGTTTGCTCAACGCAATGGATTGGATTACGCACGAGGAGGACGTCTGGTTCGAATTCCGGGGCAATAGCCCCCACCAGCTCGTCCCCGGCCGATTTTACAAAGGCACCGTCGACGGCTACGCCGACTTCGGTGTCTTCGTCGACCTCGCTTCGAACGTGACTGGCTTACTGCACCGCAGCGAACTCGACCGCCGCCTCGAATCCCTCGACTGGGAGCCGGGCGACGAGGTGTTCGTTCAGGTGAAGAACGTCCGCGACAACGGCAATATCGACCTCGGCTGGTCGATTCGCCAGTCCGACTCCGAGTTCCGCGGCGCTCGCATCCACGACCCCGACGGCGACGCCGACGGCCAGCCCGTCGAGCAGGAAGCCGAGAGCGGCGGTCCGACGACCGTCAAGACGCGCCCGAAGACGGGCAAGACGACGAAGCCCGCCGGCGTGAGCACGTCGTCCGAGACCGCCGACTCCGAGTCCGACGCAGACTCGCAGTCCGAGCAGGAAGCCGAACCCGAAGCCGAACCCGAGCAGGACGCCGCGTCCGAGCCTGAGTCCGAGTCCGACGCCGGAGACGAGGACCGCGCGCCGACCGCCGGCGACGTCGTCGACGACATCGCCGCAAACGGCGAGTCCGAGCAGGAAGCCGACGCGGAGCCGGAGAGTGAGCCCGAGAGCGACTCGGAGTCCGAAGAGGACGCCGAAGTCGACGCCGAGCAGGAAGTCGAGACCGACGCTGACGACGCCGACGAGGCGGAGCGCGTGACGCTCGCCAGCATCGACGACCGCGTCGGCGACGTGATTCGCGTCGAGGGCGAAATCGCCAGCGTCCGCCAGACCGGCGGCCCGACGGTGTTCGAACTCCGCGACGAGACGGCCATCGCAGACTGCGCGGCGTTCGTCGAGGCCGGCGTCCGCGCGTACCCCGAAGTCGAAGTGGGCGACTACGTCCGCATCGACGGCGAGGTCGAGCGCCGCCGCGGCGAACTCCAAATCGAGACCGAGGAGCTGACGATTCTCGACGGCGACGAGGCCGACACCGTGGCCCAGCGCCTCGCGGACGCCCTCTCGGACGAGGCCCGCCCGGACGCCGTCGCGCCCCTCGCGGCCCACGAGCCGGTCGCCGCCGTCGGCAAGTCGCTGCTCGACGCCGCGGAGGCCATCCGCCGCGCCGTCCTCGAATCGCGCCCCATCGTCGTCCGCCACACGGCCACCGCCGACGGCTACGTCGCCGGCGCGGCCGTCGAGCGCGCCGTGCTCCCGCTCATCCGTGAGGAGCACCCCCGCGACGACGCCGAGTACCACTACTTCACCCGTCGCCCGCTCGAAGAAGCCGTCTACGGCATGGACGCCGCCACGAACGACGTGACGCGGATGCTCGAAGACCGCGACCGCCACGACGAGAAGCTCCCGCTCGTGCTTCTCCTCGGTGCCGGTTCGACCGCCGAGTCCCTCGACGGTCTCGGCCTGCTCGGCGTCTACGGCTCCGAGCGCGTCGTCGTCGACGCCGCGCCCGCCGACGACGAGGTCGCCGCGGAAGTCGACGTGCTTGTCAACCCCGCCCGCGAGGGGGCCGACGCCCGCGACCTCTCGGTTGGCGCGCTCGCCTCCACGCTTTCCGTCGCCGTCAACGACGACGTGCGCGACGACGTGTCGCACCTCCCCGCGGTCAGCTACTGGGAGAACTGCCCGCAGCAGTACCTCGACCTCGCGGAATCGCACGGCTTCGACGCCGACCGCGTCCGCGAACTCCGCGAGGCCGTCGCGCTGGAGGCCTACTACCAGTCGTATCAGGACAAGCGCGAACTCATCGCAGACCTGCTGTTCGACGCCGACGAGGGCCTCGCCGGCCACGTCTCCGAGCAGTTCCGCATCAAGCTCGAAGACGAAATCGAGACGGCGCAGGCGAACCTCGAACGCCGCGAGGTCGGTGCCATCTCCGCGGCCGTCCTCGACTCCGACGCTTACAGTCACCGCTTCGACTTCCCGCCGACGGGCCTGCTCGTGGACGAACTCCACCGCCGAACCCGTGAGGGCGACGCCTTCGTGACCGTCGCGCTCGGCATGGACGAACTCTACCTCCGCGCCACGGGCGACCTCGACCTCCGCGCAGTCGTCGAGTCGGCCGCCGAGAAAGCGCCCGCCGCCGGCCTCGCCGCCGCGGGCATCCGCGAAGGTCGCATCGAGTTCCTGACCGGCGCGCGCGACGAGGCGCTCGAAGCCGTCCTCGACGCCGCCGCCGAGCAGTTCTAAGCCGCAATCCAGACTCCTCCTCGCGCGGTTCGACGGAGGGCCCTATTCTAGCCTCCCGAGCGACACGCTTATCCACGAAACGACCCGATTCGCGCCCATGAACCGCCACCACGTCGCTGAACGGGAGGTGTGGCCGTGAGCGCCGAGACCGAGACGGAGTCCGAGGCGTTCGAGCGGACCTGCGAGGCGCTCGTCGAGCGCATCCTCGCGGGCGACGTCGACCGCGACGACCTCGAATCCGCAAAGCTCGACGCCTGTTCGGAACACTCCTCGCCGAAGGTCCCGAAGAACGCCGAGATTCTGCAGTACGCCCCGGAGGACCGCCGCGAGGAGGTCAAGGAGGTCGTCCAGCGCAAGCCCGTCCGCACCGCCTCCGGCGTCTCGCCGGTCGCCATCATGACCTCGCCGCACATGTGCCCCCACGGGAAGTGCCTCTACTGTCCCGGCGGACCCGCCAGCGAGTTCTCCTCGTCGCAGTCGTACACGGGCCACGAGCCCGCGGCCGCCCGCGGCGTCCAGAACGACTACGACCCCTACGGGCAGGTCACGCTCCGCCTCGAACAGCTTCGACACATCGGCCACCCCGTGGACAAGGTCGAACTCATCCTCATGGGCGGGACGATGACCGCCCGGAGCCACGACTACCAGGAGTGGTTCGTCAAGCGGGCGCTCGAAGCCATGAACGACTACGACCTCGACAAGGAGCCGGAACCGGCCGAAGACCGGTCGTTCAAGCCCGACCCCGAGGATGTCGAGTTCGAGTACATCGAGGACGTCATCGCGGAAAACGAGACGAACGACATCCGCAACATCGGGACGACGTTCGAGACGAAGCCCGACTGGTGCGACCCCGAGCAAATCGACCGGATGCTCGATTTGGGCGCGACGAAGGTCGAAGTCGGCGTCCAGACGACCTACGAGCGCATCAACCGCGAGATGCACCGCGGCCACGGCGTGCAGGCCTCCATCGACGCCAACCGCCGGCTCCGCGACTCGGCGTTCAAGGTCGGCTTCCACATGATGCCCGGTCAGCCCGGCATGACCAAGGAGATGTGTCTGGAGGACTTCCGTCAGCTGTTCGAAAACAGCGACTGGCGGCCCGACTATCTCAAAATCTACCCGACGCTCATCGTCCGCGACACCGTCACCTACGACATGTGGCGGCGCGACGAGTACGAGCCGCTGAACAACGAGGAGGCAGCCGACATCGTCGCGGAGGTCATGGGCATGATTCCGAAGTACACACGCCTCCAGCGCGTCCAGCGGGACATCCCCGCGGACTTCATCGACGCCGGCGTCTGGAAGTCCAACCTCCGCCAACTGGCCGCCCAGCGCGCCGAGGAACGCGGCATCGTCCAGCGGGACATCCGCGCCCGCGAGGTCGGCATGAACGAGGCCGACCCGGACCCGGAACGCATCGAACTCGACGTGATGACCTACGAGGTCGCCGGCGGGACCGAGCACTTCATCTCGTTCGAAGACCCCGTCGAGGACCTGCTGGTCGGCTTCTGTCGGCTCCGATTCCCCGGCAATCCGGTCCGCCGCGAGCTTCAGGACGCGGCGCTCGTCCGCGAACTCCACGTCTACGGCTCCGAGGCGGGCATCGGTGCCGACGGCGACTGGCAGCACAAGGGCTACGGGAAGAAGCTCCTCGCCCACGCCGAGGAACTGTCCCGCGACGCCGGCTACGACAAGATTTCGGTCATCTCGGGTATCGGCGTCCGGCAGTACTACAAGCAGAAGCTCGGCTACCATCAGGACGGGCCGTACGTGTCGAAGCGGCTGTAGGGAATAGTTGGATTTTTGGTCCAGATTTTTGCGAGACGAGCGAAGCGAGTCTCGGAAAAAGGTGGGACTGGGCCGTACGTGTCGAAGCGGCTGTAGGGAATAGTTGGATTTTTGGTCCAGATTTTTGCGAGACGAGCGAAGCGAGTCTCGGAAAATGGTGGGACTGGGCCGTACGTGTCGAAGCGGTTGTAGCCGACGAGCGCTCTCCTGCCGATTCTCATTCCTGAGTGTCGCTCCGTCACGCTTTTACTGTCTGACCCACCGCACACGGTAGGATGGCACCACAGGGGGGTGCGGCGGGTTCGGGGCAGGCGGCGACGTGGCTTCAGGACCTCCGCTCGACGCTCGCACAGTTCGTTTCGACAGAAGAGCGACTCGGTATCTCGGCGGCGCTCGTCGCGCTCGCGCTCGGTATCGCGGTCTTTCTCGCGCCGCGGCTCGTCTCGCGGGCGACCGCCGAACTCCGAACGCGGGTGTTGGCCCACCCGCGCGTTCCCGATGCCGTCACCGACGCGGCGTGGCTGTTTCCCGCGACGGTCGTCGTCCGGACGCTCCAACTCGCGGTGTTCGTCGGCGCTGCGCTCTCGCTGTTGCTCCTCTGGGGCTACACCGGCCTCGCCGCGGACCTCACCGAACTGCTCGCCGTCGCGGTGCCGAACGCCGCCAAACTCGGGGCCACGGTCGCGCTGTTCGCCGGGGCGCTCGTCGGGACGAACGTCCTCGAAGAGAAACTAGACTCGTACGCAACCGCATCGGACAACATCAACGCCCACCAGCAGGGCATCGTCTTCCGCGTCCTCCAACTGGTCGTCCTCCTCGCGGTCGGGATGGCGGCGCTCACGGTCTGGCAGGTCAGAATCGGCGGCCTGCTCGTCGGTGCTGGCTTCCTCGGTATCGTGGTCGGGATGGCCGCGAGACAGACCCTCGGGTCGCTCATCGCGGGCTTCGTGCTGATGTTCTCCCGACCGTTCGAACTGGGTGACTGGGTCGAAATCGACGACGCCGAGGGCATCGTCACCGACATCACCATCATCAACACCCGCCTGAGCAACGCCGACGGCGAGACGGTCGTCTTCCCAAACGACCGCGTGACCAACGCGAAGATAACGAACCGGACGAAGCGCAACCGCCTCCGGCTCCGCCTCGACGTGGGCATCGACTACGAGGCCGACATCGAACGCGCCGAGTCGGTGGCCGAGGAGGCGCTTTCCGACCTCAAGTTCGTCGAGGGGGTACCGAAGCCGCAGGTGATGCCGACGACGTTCGGTGACTCCGCCATCGGCCTCCAACTGCGTTTTTGGATTACGAGCCCCTCGGCCCCGCGCCGTGCGCAGGCGAAAGCCGAGGTGCTTCGGAGCGTGAAACTCGCCTTCGACCGCGAGGGAATCAAGATACCCTACCCGCAGCGCGAGCTGCTCGCCCGCGAGGAGGCCGACGGCTTCCAGTTACGGGAGGACCGCCGCAGTCAGCCGGTCGAGACGTCGGTTTCGGAGGATTAGGCGTCGTTACAGCGACTTCCGCATCTCGACGTGCGGGATGCCGGCCTCGTCGAACTCGTCGCTCGTCGTCTCGTAGCCGAGGCCGCGGTAGAACCCCTCGGCGGTCGTCTGGCCGTGGAGGAGAAGCGAGTCGAAGCCGCGCTCGCGCGCCTCGGCTTCGAGCGCCTCCATGAGTCGCCGCCCCCAGCCCTCGCCGCGGGCCGATTCGAGGACGGCGACGCGCTCGACTTTGCCGACGCCGGGTTCGTACTCGCGCAGTCGGGCCGCGCCGACCGCGTCGCCGTCGCGGGAGGCGACGAAGTGGACCGCCTCGGCGTCGGGGTCGTCGTGTTCGTCCCACTCCAGTTCCTCGTCGACGCCCTGTTCGTCCACGAAGACGGCCTTGCGGACGCCGAAGGCGTCGTCGCGTTCTGCGTCGCCGGTGGCGACGCGAACGTCACTGTTGGTCATCGTCGGACGTTTCGTGGGGTGCTACCTGACGATTTCGGAGCGGCCGCGCGAACTGACGCCCGACCGGGGTGCGTCACACTGGGACGGTCAGTCTGCCGACGACACGATATCCCGGAGCCCGTCTGCCGACCGTGCCCACACCCCGTCGTCGAAGTCGACTGCGTCGTTCCACTTCGCGACGACGCTCGAAACGGCCAAATCGCCGGTGACGTTGTTCATCGTCGCGATTCGGCCGAGAATCGGGTCGACACCGGCGACGAACCCGACGACCTCCAGCGGCAGCCCCACCTGCGTGAGGACGACAGTCAACATCACGAGCCCCGCACCGGGGACGCCCGCGGTCCCGATGCTAATCAACACCGCCACCAGAAGGACGAGCACCTGCTCGGAGAGCACGAGCGGTTGTCCGACGACGTTTGCGGCGAACACGACGGTTATCGCCTGTCGTATCGCAGCCCCGTCCATATTTGCGGTTGCTCCGACCGGGAGCGCAAACGAGTAGACACGCTCGTCGATTCGAAGGTCCTCCTCTGCGTTCTGCATCGTGACGGGGAGCGTCCCGCTCGACGAACGGGTGGCGAACGCCGTCACCATCGCGTCTTTCGCGCCGGCGAGGAACGCGACCGGCGAGACGTTCATCACCAGTCCCATCAGCAAGAACAGATACGTGATGACGATGTGCGCGACGACGGCGACAGCGACGGCCAGCACCAACTCACCGAGCGAGGAGAACACGCCGATGCCCTCGGTGCCGATACCGGACGCCATCAGCGCGAAGATACCGACGACACCGTATTCGAGGACACCGCGGACGATGACGAACAGCGCTTCCGTGCCGACTTCGAAGGCAGCGAAAATCGAATCGACAGTCTCGGCGAGGTCATCCTGCCGTGCTCGGACGTACGTGAGCGCGATGCCGAAGGTGATGACGAAGAAGACTGTCGCCAACAGGTTCCCCTCGGCCAGCGCAGTCACGGGGTTACTGGGGACGATTCCCAGGAGAACGTCTGTCAGCGACGGTGGCGCTTGCGATCTGGCTTCCGCATCGAGAAACTCGACTCCTCGCCCCGGTTGCAGGATGTTCGCGACGGCGAGGCCGATGAGACCGGCGATGGTCGTCGTCACCGCGTAGAGCCCGACCGTCGAGCCGCCGATTTTCCCCAGCTGAGCGGGCGAAAGTTGGCGAATCCCCGAGAGAAGTGTGAAGACGATGATGGGGATGATGAGCATGTTGAGCAACCGGATGAACAGCTCGCCCAACGGGCTGACCACGGCCATCCGTTCCCCGAAGAGGATACCCGCCGCCGACCCGGCGACGAACGCAACGAAGATACGATAGATGAGTGGGACCGAGCGATACTCGTCCCACACGGTTCGTACTGTCCCGAACATACCCCAGCAACGGCTTCCCTTTTCAAAAACGCAGTTCTCCCCATCGCTCCTGCGCCTATCTACAACGGTCACCGACCGTCGCGTTACTGCCCGTACACTGACGTTTCAGGGGCGAGACCGCCGATAGACGGGTGGTTCCGCGTCGCCCCGGTTCGCATCGAAACCTCCACCGTCGGTATCGGATACGACTACGCTTCGTAGCTATGCACAAAATTTGCTGCTTCGCCCGGCGATTCGCTGGGGGGAGCACCCAGTACGCGACCCCGTCGGACCGTGACACCACCGCCAGTCACGTCGCCGCGTCGGTGGTCCCACCGGACGGCCGACGGTCGCCGGTCCGTCCGCCGAGCGCCCAGCCGAGTCGGTAGACGAGCGACCCGGTTGCGAGCGTCACCAGCACCCAGACGACGAGCAGCACGCCGACGAACAGGACGCCGTAGCCGCCGACGGGGACCATCGGAAGCGCGAACGCCGTGGGTGCGGCGACGATGGCGAGCGACAGCAAACGCGTGCTCCCGCCGCGCCGGGCCGCGTAGCCGAGGGGCAGAAACAACACGATGGCGGTTGCCAACGCGAACGCGCTGAACGAGACCCACGGGTTCGCCCCCGGCATCGAAATCGCGGTGGCGACCGCGAGCGCGACCTGCGGGCCGACGGCGGCGGCGACGAGGCGGCGGAACCCGAGCGCCTCGGGGCGGGCCGCCGAGACGACGCCGAGCGCGACCAGTTGGAGGGCGAGGAGCCACGCCACCGCGGCGGCGCTCCCGGAGAAGGCTTGGACGACGAGGAGACAGAGCCCCCACATGACACCGAGTGCCGCGACGGGGGGTCCGAAGCGCCGCGCGCCGCGCTCGTCGTCGAACCGGCGGTCGAACTGCCGGACGAGGAGCACGCCGACGATGAGCACGAGCGTCGGGACGACCGCGACCCACGCGAGGTTCGTGAGGACGCCGGGGCCGGAGTCGGCGGCGAGGCTGGCGTAGGCCGCGGCCGTGGTGGCAAGCCCCGCGTCGGGGCCGAACGTGAGGTACGTCTGGCTCCCGATGCTCGACGCGCCCTCGTCGGCGGCGCTCCAGACGGCGGCCGTCCCGTTGGTCCGCGTCTCGGCGGGCGCGGTGAGGAGCGACGACCCCTCGGGACCGGTCACAGTGAACCGGTCGGCGTCGACGTAGACGGTGCCCCTGACCCCGTCGTCGTGGAAGTAGTCCACGACCAGCACGTCGCCGTAGCCGCGGGACGCCATCTCGGGCACCTCGAAGGTCACGACCGCGGTGTCGCCGTCCATCCGGGTTTCGAGGCGTCTGCGGTCGTCGGTGAACACGCGGTAGTCGTCGAACGTCCCGCGGACGACGCGGTCGAGTTGTTCGGGGTTCTCGCGGAACGTCGCGGCCGAGTCGTCGTCGAGTTCGACGCGGGCGGTCCACGTGCCGACGCCGTCGTCGCCGACGCGGACTCGGAGCGTGCTCGATTCGACCGTGAGCGGGACGCCGGCGGCGTCGCCCGCTTCTTCGAACGCCTCGCCGCAGACGCCGCAGACGGCCTCTGGCGGGGGTCGCGCTTCGGCCGGGGCGTTTCCGACCGGGAGTCCGGCCAGCGCGACGAGGAGGGCGAGGGTGACGAGCGCGAGGGTGCGAGAGCGCATTCACCGACAATATTCAGGGTTATTGATAAGTATCTTCTCCCCGAGTCGGGGAGGCGTCGCATTCGCGGAAACGACACCCCTTTTCGTTCGCCGCCAAAAAGCGAGTCCATGGATCCGAAGCGGGAACTCACGAGCGTCGACCTCGCGGCCCTCGTCACCGAGTTGAACCGGTACGAGGGCGCGAAGGTCGACAAGGCGTACCTCTACGGCGACGACCTGCTTCGCCTCAAGATGCGGGACTTCGACCGCGGACGGCTCGAACTCCTCCTCGAAGTGGGCGAGATAAAGCGCGCGCACCTCGCCGCACAGGAGCACGTACCGGACGCCCCCGGTCGGCCGCCGAACTTCGCGATGATGCTCAGAAACCGGCTCAGCGGGGCCGACTTCGCGGGCGTCGAGCAGTACGAGTTCGACCGCATCCTCACCTTCACGTTCGAGCGGGGCGACGAGAACACGAAAATCGTCGTCGAGCTGTTCGGACAGGGCAACATCGCGGTGCTCGACGAGACGGGCGAAGTCGTCCGCAGTCTGGAGACGGTGCGACTCAAGTCGCGGACGGTCGCGCCGGGGTCGCAGTACGAGTACCCCGCTTCGCGGCTCGACCCCCTCACCGTCAGCCGCGACGCCCTCGGCCGGAACATGGAGCAGTCCGACACCGACGTGGTGCGGACGCTCGCCACCCAGTTGAACCTCGGCGGCCTCTACGCCGAGGAGCTGTGTACCCGCGCCGGCGTGGAGAAGACCCTCGACATCGCCGACGCCACCGACGACGACTACGACGACATCTACGACGCCATCGTCGACCTCCGCGAGCAGGTGCGCGCCGGGGAGTTCGACCCGCGGCTCTACCTCGACGACGACGGCGAAGTCGTGGACGTGACGCCCTTCCCGCTGCGCGAACACCAGAACGCCGGGCTCGACGAGGAGGCCTACGACACGTTCAACGACGCGCTCGACGAGTACTTCTTCCGGCTCGATTTGACCGCCGACGAGCAGGAGGCGACCTCCGACCGCCCGGACTTCGAGGAGCAAATCGCCAAACAGCAGCGCATCATCGACCAGCAGGAGGGCGCAATCGAGGGCTTCGAACAGCAGGCCCAAGACGAGCGCGAGCGCGCCGAACTGCTGTACGCCAACTACGACCTCGTCGACGACGTGCTGTCGACCGTCCGCGGCGCGCGCGAGGAGGGCGTCCCGTGGGACGACATCGCCGCGACGCTGGAAGAGGGTGCCGAACAGGGCATCCCCGAGGCCGAGGCCGTCACGAACGTCGACGGCGCGAACGGCACGGTCACCGTCGACCTCGACGACGCGACCGTCACCCTCGACGTGTCGATGGGCGTCGAGAAGAACGCAGACCGCCTCTACACCGAGGCAAAACGCATCGAGGAGAAAAAGGAGGGCGCGCTGGCGGCCATCGAGGACACCCGCGAGGAGTTAGCGGCCGTAAAGAAGCGCCGCGACGAGTGGGAGGCCGACGACGGCGACGACGACGAAGACGACGAGGACGAAGAACCCGAGGAGACCGACTGGCTCGCGCTCGACTCGGTGCCCGTCAAGTCCACGGAACACTGGTTCGAGCGGTTCCGTTGGTTCCACACCTCCACGGGCTACCTCGTCGTCGGCGGCCGCAACGCCGACCAAAACGAGGAGTTAGTGAAGAAGTACATGAGCAAGCACGACCGCTTCTTCCACACGCAGGCCCACGGGGGGCCGGTCACGCTCCTGAAGGCGACGGGGCCGAGCGAGCCCGCCCAAGCGGTCGACTTCTCCGAGGAGACGCTCCGCGAGGCCGCGCAGTTCGCCGTCTCGTACTCCTCCATCTGGAAGGAGGGCCGCTTCGCCGACGACGCCTACATGGTCGAGCCGTCGCAGGTGTCGAAGACGCCCGAATCCGGCGAGTACATCGAAAAGGGGAGCTTCGTCGTCCGCGGCGACCGCGAGTACTTCGAGGACGTGCCCGCGAAGGTCGCGGTCGGCATCCAGTGCGAAGACGAGACGCGCGTCATCGGCGGCCCGCCGTCGGCAATCGAGACGCGCGCGGAGACGACGCTGACGCTCACCCCGGGGCAGTACGCCCAGAACGACGCCGCGAAACTGTGTTATCGTCGGCTCCGCGAGCGCTTCGCAGACAAGTCGTTCGTCAGAAAAATCGCGTCACCCGACCAGATTCAGGAGTTCCTCCCGCCGGGCGGGAGCGATATCGTCGACGAGTGAACGTCGCCGCCGCCTTCGGGTAATCGGGCGTTAGACGGCTTAATAGTCAATTATTCGGACACCTCGGGTACAAGATTATATACTTTCTCGTCGTAATGTTGCATCGAGCGCGCGTGTCAACCCGCGGTTCTCACGCGGCCGAACGGCCGGTGAGTGGGTGGTGGCGCTCGGTGAAACATCATGATTTCAGAATCACTCAATTACCTTCGAAACGGTGAGGACTGGGTAAAGACGGTCCTCATCGGCGGCGTCCTCGGCCTGTTGAGCGTCCTCATCGTCCCGACGTTCCTCGTCATCGGCTATCTCCTTCGGGTCGTTCGCGCGACCATGAAGGGCGACGAGGAGCCCCCGGTGTTCGACGACTGGGGTGAGATGGCGATAGACGGCGTGAAAGGCTTCGCAATCGCGTTCGTCTACGCGCTCGTCCCGGCCATCATCGCGGGCGTGTTCGGCTTCGCCGGCATCGTCGGCGCGGCGGCCGGCGGCTCCGACGCCGCGGGCGCGGTCGGCGGCATCGTGGCGCTCGTGGGCCTCCTGCTCGCGTTCGTCCTCGGCCTGCTCGCCGCGTACCTCATCCCGGCGGCGCTGTCGAACTACGCCGAGACCGACCGCATGGGCGCGGCGTTCGACATCGGCACGCTCCGTCCCATCCTGACCTCGGGCAAGTACGCCACCGCGTGGCTCATGTCCTTCGCGGTGCTGTTCGCGTCGTCTATCGTGGTCGGCGTCCTGAACGTCATCCCGCTTCTCGGCTTCGTCGTCGGGGCGTTCGTGACGTTCTACGCGGCCGTCGCCGCCTACTACATCATCGGCAAGACGTGGGGCGAACTCCACGAGGTCGAGATGATGGACGAAGGCCAGACGCCGGGCGAGCAGCCCGCCGTCTGAACTATCAGCGAGAATTCGAATTTTCGACGGAATATCTAAGCCGATAGCGCCGCGACACCCCAACGGTATGCTCTCCGACGCGCTGTGGTTTCTCAAACGAAGCGACGACTGGGTTGCGACGACCATTATCGGCGGGGTTCTCTGGCTGCTCTCTGTGTTGATATTCCCAGGGATTATCCTCCAAGGCTACTTCGTCAGGGCGATGCGGGCGGCCGCGAACGGCGAGCGGGCCGCGCCCTCGTTCACGGACTGGGGCGAACTGTTCGTCGACGGCCTGAAGCTGTTCGTGGTGACGTTCGTCTGGGCGTTAGTGGCCATCGTCCCGGCGATACTCCTCTCGGTCATCATCGGCATCGGCACGTTCACCGTCTCCGAGGCGGCGACGGGGAGTGCGGCGGCGTCCTCCGCTGGCGGCGTCGGGCTCGGTATCGCCTCGCTCGTCCTCGGCCTCCTCGTGTTCGTGCTCGGACTCCTCGCGGCCTACATCGGGCCGGCCGCCGGAGCGAACTTCGCCATCGAAGGCAACCTCGGGGCCGGCTTCGACGTGCGCACTATCCTCTCCGGCGCGTTCACCGGCGAGTACGCCGTCGCGTGGTTGCTCGCGCTCGTCGTCACGGTCGTGCTCGGCTTCATCGGTGGTCTCCTCTCGGCCATCGTCGTCGGCTTCTTCGTCCTGTTCTACGTGCAGGTGATGACGTACTACCTGTGGGCGCGCGGCTTCGCCGACGCCACCGGTAAGGGCCGGCAGTCGACCGGATGGTAGGGTAGCTCGGTTGCGATTGCGGGGGCCCGCGATAGCAGGACTCTTTTCCGTTCCCCGACGACCGGACGTGTATGCGCATTTCGAGCCGCGGTCGCGGCGAGGAGGGGCGCGAGCGAATCACGCTCGTCCCCGAGAACGTCGACGACCTCTGGCACCTCTCGTACGTCCTCGAACCGGGTGACCTCGTCTCCGGCGACACCACCCGGCGCATCCAGCGCGACGACGAGCAGATGCGGGACACCGGCGGCGAGCGCGAGCACCTCAACGTCACCATCGAGATCGACGACGTGGAGTTCGCCCGCTTCGCCAACCGCCTGCGCGTCGGCGGCGTCATCGTCTCCTGTTCCCGCGAGGACCAACTCGGCCACCACCACACCCTCAACGTCGAGGAGCGCGCCGAGATAACCATCGAGAAACAGTTCAAGGCCGACCAGATAGACCGCATCGAGACGGCCGAACAGGCCGCGGAAAACCCCGACGTGGCCATCGCCACCGTCGAGGAGGGCGCGGCCTACATCCACACCGTCGCCCAGTACGGCACCGAGGAGTACGCCTCGCTCACGAAGCCGACCGGGAAAGGCGAGTACGCCCGCCCGCGGTCCGAACTGTTCGACGAACTCGGGTCCGCGCTGTCGCACCTCGAGGTGGACGCCATCATCCTCGCCGGGCCGGGCTTCACGAAGAACGACGCGATGGACTACTTCGAGAACAACTTCCCCGCGGTCGCGGAGACCATCGTCACGACCGTCGACACCGCCGGCGTCGGCGACCGCGGCGTCCACGAGGTGCTCAAGCGCGGCGCGGTCGACGACGTGCAGAAACAGACCCGCATCGCCGAGGAGGCCAACCTCATCGACGAACTGATGGAGAACATCTCGACGGGCGCGAAGGCGGCCTACGGCGTCGAACAGGTCGCGGAGGCCGCGGAGTTCGGCGCGGTCGAACACCTGCTGCTTCTGGACTCGCGGCTCCGCGCGGAGCGACAGGGCGACGGCGACTGGGACGTTGACGTCAACGACATCATCGACTCGGTCGAACAGAAGGGCGGCGAGGTCACCGTGTTCTCCGCGGAGTTCCAGCCCGGCGAGCAGTTGAAGAACCTCGGGGGCATCGCGGCGGTCCTCCGGTACCGATTGCAGTAGCCGCACGCCGGAGAAACCGTTTAGCCGTCCGAAACCCACGTCTAGTCGTGATTCGGAGCGGGCTCTCGGAGGCGACGAAGCGGGTCGACAGCTGGCTCGACCGGGTGTTTTTCGCCGCGTGGGAGGTGTCGGTACTGGCGATTCCGACCCTCTGGTTTCTGCTTTTCGCGACGCCCAGAGCCGCGGTGTCGCTGTCCGGCCTCACCGCCCTCGCGGCGAGCGCC
Organism: Haloferax sp. Atlit-48N; assembly: GCF_003383015.2. Classification (NCBI taxonomy): domain Archaea; kingdom Methanobacteriati; phylum Methanobacteriota; class Halobacteria; order Halobacteriales; family Haloferacaceae; genus Haloferax; species Haloferax sp. Atlit-48N. The sequence continues at coordinate 1,670,279 of NZ_CP137689.1, forward strand.
GTCGGCGTCGGCGCGCTGGCGTCCGCCTCGGTCGTCCTCGCCGGGACCGAGCGGGTCGCACGCCTGAGATGTGACCGGCCCGCGGACGCTTACTGCCCGGTGAGCGACTCGCTCGCCGGCGAGAAGTCGATGGTCGTCCCGAGTCCCTCGTCGCGCGCCTTCTCGTAGAGCATGTGGGCCGCGGCGACCGTCTCGATGCCCGTGCCGCCGCTGTCGAAGACGGTTATCTCTTCTCTGTCCTCGCGCCCGGCGGCGACGCCCGCGACGACCTCACCGAGTTCGGCGTGAATGTGGTCTTCGTCGACGACGCCGGCCTCGACGGCGGCGAGGAACGACCCGGCGTCCATCGTCGCGCGCTCGCGGAGGTCGGGGACGTACGTCGCGCGCTCGATGGTCGTCTCGTCGAGTTCGCGCTTTTCGGGGTGGTACTGGCCCATCGCGGTGACGTGCGTGCCGGGTTCGAGCAGGTCGCCGTCGAACACCGGGTCCGTGGCGGTCGTGGCCGTGACGACGATGTCCGCGCCCTCGACGGCCGCGGCGCTGGAGGCGACGGCCGCGACGCTGGCGTCGAGCGTGCGGTCCATCTCGCCCGCGAACGACTCGCGGCTCTCCTTGGTGGGCGAGTAGACCCAGACGCTGTCGAGGTCGCGGACGGCCGCGGCGGCCCGAAGCTGACCGCGGGCCTGCGCGCCGCTCCCGATGAGCGCGAGCGTCGAGGCGTCGTCGCGGGCGAGCGAGTCGACGGCGACGCCGCCGGCCGCGCCGGTCTTGAAGGGGTTCATGCTCGCGCCGTCGAGGAGCGCCAGCGGCTCGCCGCTCTCGGCGTCGAAAAGCGGCGTCATGAACCACGCGTCCTCCGCGCCGAAGCCGGCGGAGTACATGTAACCGCCCATCGCGCCCGTCTCGGGCAACACGGCCGCGTAGGAGGTGAGCATGCCCGGCGGCTCGCGGTTGAACAGCTTGGTCCGCGGCTCGGCCGGCGCGCCCTCGCCGCGCTGTCGGTAGCCCTCGCGGACGGCCTCGACGTACTCGGCCGGCGTCGCCAGTCCGCTAATCTCGTCGCTCGTGAGGAACAACGTCGCTGTCATGGTCGGAAAAACGAGACCTGCGGTCAAAACCCTGCGGGCCGGCGAACCGGCCGGGCGGGCGTGCGATGGGGGTTAGTCGGCGTCGAGGACCGACGGAGAAGGCGCGTCAGCGGCGTTGGGACCGGCGTGTTCGTTGAGGCGGGACGGAGACGGCGACGAGGGCCCGTTCACGAAGAGCGCGTGGCCGGTGAGGAGCGCGGCCACGCCCGCAGCCATCGGCACTGCCGTGGTCAACTGCAACCCGGCGACGGTAAGCGTGCCGGTGATGCCGAGGAGTGCGAGCGGGATGAGCCCAAGAATGTAGTCGTAATATCCGGTCATAATATATACCATACTACGGACGTAAGTGGTATAATTCTTTCCCATAGATGACTGATATTCTCCTTGTGGCTTCTCAATAACGTTCTTATAACTTATGAACAGATAATCGCATGACTGCGTCGGATTGGTTCCTTCGGAGAATATCACAAATCCGATACTGTGGGTTGTGCTTCCCGGTCGAACAGCCGGCTCGGTGCGCGCGTCGCCTGCCGGAACTCCACACGGTTATGGGAGTCGGTACCGTGGCCGGAGACGTGAACCGTAACGACCGCTCCATCGTCGCGTTGGTGATGCTCGCCCACGGGATGGTCCACACGTACGAACTGTCCATCCCCATCTTCGTGGCCATCTGGCTCGGGGAGTTCGCGAGTATCGACCTCGGTCTCGCGACGGTGCCAGTCACGACCGCCTCGCTGGGCGTGATGACGGGCCTCGGCTTCGCGCTGTTCGGGCTCGGGGCGCTCCCCGGCGGCATCCTCGTCGACCGCGTCGGCTCCAAGCGCCTCATCGTCGCCTGCCTCCTCGGGATGGCCGGGTCGTTCGTCCTGCTCGCGCTGTCACCGAACCTCGTCGTCGTCGCGCTCGCGCTCCTCGTCTGGGGCGCGGCGGCCAGCGTCTACCACCCCGCCGGACTCCGCCTCATCAGCACCGGCGTCGAGGAACGCGGGACCGGCTTCGCCTACCACGGCATCGCCGGCAACATCGGCATCGGATTCGGTCCGTTCCTCACCGCGCTCCTCTTGCTGTTCTTCGACTGGCATCTCGTCGCCGGCGTGCTCGCGCTCCCGGCGCTCGCGGCCGCCGCGCTCGCCACCCGCGCCAACTTCGAAGAACAGGCCGCGGTCGCCGCGGCCGACGGCGGTGAGGGGGGTGACGCCGGCGATAGCGACACCGGCGGCGACGGCAAAGCCGGCGCGGGCGTCGAGTCGTCCGCGGAACTGGTCTCGCAGTCGAAGCACCTTTTCGCCGGCGGCTTCGCGCTCGTCTTCGCGCTCGTGATGTTCTCGGGGCTCTACTACCGCGGCGTCACGACGTTCCTGCCGGACCTCCTCGGCTCGGTCATCGGCATCGAGCCGATTCCGGTGTCGGCGCTCCTGCCCGCCGGCCTCGTCTCCGGGTCGGCCGGCCGCGCGCCGACGCTCGACGTGGAACTGTTCGTCTACGCCGGCCTCCTGACGGTCGGCGTCTTCGGGCAGTACGTCGGCGGCAAGCTCACCGACCGCATCAGGACCGAGCGCGGCATCGTCGCCGGCTTCGGCGCGCTCGCCGTCATCGCCATCGCCTTCCTCCCCGTGGCGAATCTCGGCGTCGGCCCGCTTCTCGCCATCTGTGCACTGCTCGGCTTCTTCCTGTTTATGGTCCAGCCGTTCTACCAAGCGACCGTCGCGGAGTACACGCCCGCCGGGCTTCGAGGGCTCTCCTACGGCTTTACCTACCTCGGCGTGTTCGGCGTCGGCGCGCTCGGCGGCGCTATCGCCGGTTACATCCTCACGGTCGCTGATTCGACGGCGTTGTTCGCGGTCCTCGCGGGGTTCGCGGCGGCCGCGACGCTCCTGGGCGTGACGCTGTTGCGACGGCGGCCGACGCCCGCCTGACACCGGGTCGAGCGGGAGGCCCTCCGGGTCGGGGGGGACGGCCGGCAGAAAATACGGTTTCGGTCGGTTCTCCGGTGCGGTTCGAGGGGTCCGAACTCGGCGCTCGGCGTTCGACGCTCAGACGAGCTTGAAGTACAGCGTCCGCCAGACGCCGAGGGCGACGGAGCCGAGCACCAGCATGACCGCGACGAACGTGAGTTCGACGCCGCCTTCGAAAAGCGGCGTCCAGCGAATCGCCATGCCGACGACGGTCGCCGCGAGCCACGAGCGGACGCCGAGCGGGACGGCCGATTTCGCTGATTCCGCCGCGCCGGGCGAGTACGCGCCCAACAGCGGGGCGGTGACGAACCATCCGATGAGGAACGGGACCGCGGTGAGCACCCAGCCGACCGGGTCGGCCGAGAGGTACGACACTCCGTTGTGCTGAATCACGCCGACGGTGACGAGGAGGAAGATGGCGAGCACGTCGCCCACGGCGATGGGTAACGCCCCGGCATCGAGTCGCTCCTCTAAGAACGACGTCGAGGTTGCCATAGGCGTGGATTCGTCGCCCCCCTAATGGCTCTCCCGCTTTTTTCCGACCACCGTGTACTCGAAGCCGCGTTCGACCACGGCGGCCTCGAACCCGACGCGTTCGAGAAAGCGCACGAGTTCGTCGGGCGCGGCGAACGCCGACCCGAAGCCGACGACCCGCTCGGCGGCGACCAGCCCCCGGCCGAGGAGCGTCTCGGGGTCGAACTCGTTGACGGCGAACACCCCGCCGGGCGCGAGCACGCGGAAGACCTCCTCGGCGACGCCCCGTTGGTTCGGCATGTGGTGGAAGGCGTCCACGACGGTCACGGCGTCGAGGGCGTCGTCAGCGAAGGGGAGTCCCCGTGCGTCGCCGCGGACGCAGTCGAGGCCCCGCCCGCGCGCCCGGCGGAGCATCCCGACCGAGCGGTCGAGGACGATTCGCTCGGGCACGTCGAGTGCGAGAGTCGCCCGTCCGGAGCCGCCGCCGATGTCGACGACGCGCTCGACATCCCGGTCGGCGCGGTCGAGCGCCGTTTCGAGCGCGCCGGGGTCGGCCGGCGGCATCACGAGGTCGTAGACGGGTGCGAAGCGGTCGAAGAACCGAACGTCGCCAGCGCCGTGCATGGCAGACGCCACGGCCCCGCCGGGGAAGGTTCTTGCGCGCGGCGGCCCCAGTTCGGCCATGGAGTTTGACCTGCTCGGCTGGCCCGAAGACGGGCCGCGACTCCGCCTCGACTACCGGCGGTTCGCCTACGCGGGGAAGTTCGTCACCGCGGCGACGGGCAAGACGGTGCTCCGCGACCCCGACGAGTCCCTGCCGCCCCTCGACGACGACCGACCCGCGCCGACCGGCGGCCCCGACTCCCTGCCGCCGCTGGTCGAGGACGTGGTCGCCGCGGTCGCGTTCAACGAGGACCGGACGGACCCGACGACGCTCTGGTTCCGGTACGTCACGGTTCGGCGGGACCGCCGGGGCGACGGACTCGGTCCCGACCTCCTCCGCCGGACCTGCGACGCCGCCGCCGACCGCGGCTACGAGACGGTCCGCATCGCCGCGAACAACCCCTTCGCCTACGAGGCGTGCCACAAGGCCGGGTTCGGCTTCACGGGCCGCGAAACGGGCGTCGCCGAGTTGGTGCTGGAGCGCCCCGCCGGCGCGCCCGCGGCGGTCTCCCGCGAGGCGTACCAGTCCGGTCTCGACCGCTATCGCGCCCGCGACCTCGACGACCCGGAGCGGGCGTTTCTCGCGGCGCGCGAAGGAGTTGAACCCCCCGAAATCGACGCCGGTCACTCGGACGATTGAAACCCTCGGCCCCCGAAAGCCGAGCAAATGGGAAACGCAGATCTGCGGACGCTCGCCGCGCTCTCCGAGGTGTCGTTCGACGAGGTGTCCGGGAGCGTCGTCGCCGTCGACGCCCACAACTGGCTGTACCGCTATCTCACGACGACGGTCAAGTGGACGAGTTCGGAGACGTACACGACGAGCGAGGGCGAGGAGGTCGCCAACCTCGTCGGCATCGTCCAGGGACTCCCCAAGTTCTTCGAACACGACCTGACGCCCGTCTTCGTCTTCGACGGCGGCGTCACCGAGATGAAAGACGACGAGGTGGCCAAGCGCCGCGAGCAGCGCGAGAAGGCCGAAGAACGCCTCGAAGCGGCCCGCGAAGCGGGTGACTCGGTCGAGGCCGCCCGGATGGAAGCCCGGACCCAGCGGCTCACCGAGACGATTCAGGACACCAGCCGCGAACTCCTCTCGCTTTTCGACGTGCCGGTGGTCGAAGCGCCCGCCGAGGGCGAGGCGCAGGCGTCCTACATGGCCCGCACGGGCGATGCCGACTACGTGGGCAGCGAGGACTACGACACCCTCTTGTTCGGCGCACCCTACACGCTCCGACAGCTCACGAGCAAGGGCGACCCCGAGCTGATGGACCTCGACGCGACGCTCGACAAACACGACATCACCCACGGGCAACTCGTCGACATCGCCATGCTCTGCGGGACCGACTTCAACGAGGGCATCACGGGAATCGGCCCGAAGACGGCCGTGAAACTCGTCACGGAACACGGCGACCTCTGGTCGGTCCTCGAAGCCCGCGGCGACACCATCCCCAACGCCGACCGGGTGCGCGAGTTCTTCTTGGACCCGCCGGTCACCGACGACTACGACTACGACACCGACATCGACCCCGACGTGGCCGCCGCCCGCGAGTTCGTCACCGAGACGTGGGAGGTCGACCCCGAGGAGGTCCGCCGCGGCTTCGAGCGCATCGAGGAATCGGTCACGCAGACCGGTCTCGACCGCTGGACGTAGGCCGCGTTCGACCCGAGCAGACAGCCAGCCGACACGTTTACACGGGGCGGTTCGGAACTCCGGCGTGTGTCCCCCGACGACGCCCCTCCCGCGGACGACTCTCCCTCCGATGAACGCTCCTCGCTCTCGCGTCGCCAACTGCTCGGCCTCGTCGGCGGCGCGGGCGCGGTCGGCGGTATCGGCTGGTTCAGGCCGACGTGGCTTCCGGACCCGATTACCGACTGGCTGACGACGGTGTATCCAGACCCGTCGAGTAACTACGTCTGGCGGCCGCCGGTGAGCGACGAACACGCCGACGCGGCGGTGGCGAACCTCGAATCTGTGGTCGAACGTGCCGAGGAGTTGCGCTCGCAGGTCGACCTCGACTCGGTAGACGAGGATATGCGGTTTCACCTCCGCGGGTCGCCCGCCGGCGGCCACCTCGAATCCGCGAAAGAGGAACGGAACGCTCGCCACCGACTCAGGTCTGCGACCACCGGACTTCAGTACGCCGGTGAGACGGTCGGCTACGCGACCATCGCGCTCGGAGACGACGACCCCGAGTTCCTCGTCGAGCGCGGCCGCGAACTGGAACAGGAGATTGACGACCTCGCCGCGTCAGTCTCCGAGTACCGCGTTTCCGACCCCGGCCGCGACCTCGCGTTTCTCTACTCAATCGAGCGACTCCTCTCAGTCACGCGATTGACCGTCGGCTGGGGCGACTCGGACGGCGGCGAGTCGATGAACTACTCGGCACACGACTTCGCCGGCGAGTGGGGCTCGCAGTTGCAGGCACAACAGCGCCTCCGGACCGCCCGCTACCACCGCGAGCAGTACCGATCGAACCTCGGTGCCGACACGATTCCATACCGGGACCGACTCGCTGACGCCATCGACGCGTTCTGGACTCGAATCGACGAGTACCCGCGCCGAAGCGAGGTGCGGACCACGATCGAAGAAGAGCGCGACCTTGACCAATCGACGCCCTACGGGGCCGCCCGGTGGGAGTTGTTCACGCTCTGTTTCGACAACGACGCCAGATACGTCGGAGAGTACGAGCGCGGACTGACCGCGAAGCAGTTCGTCGACACCGCCCGTGCCCTCCTCGCGCGGCGTGCCCACGACTTCGCGCTCGACGCCCTCGACGTGGACCCCGGCGACACCGACTACGACTCCGGTCGGTCGTTCCGGGCGAAACGCCGTGCGATGCGCAACTTTCGGGCGACGCGCGACGAATACGACTCACCCATCGCGGGCATCGTCGCCAGCGAGGCGGCGAGTCGAATCCGCGCCGGCGACGTGAGTCTCGAAATGGGCGACGGTCCCGCGTGGAAAGAGCGCGTCGAATCGGCGGTGTACTACCTCGTCGGTGCCGGGATGATGCGCGAACTCGGGAACGTGGTCGAACCCGTCGTCAACCGCGACGCGACCTGACCGGCCGCGTTACGACACGTCCTCGATGGCGTCTACCAGCATCGTCACGCCGAGGTCGATTTCGCGGGCGGTCACGTCGAGCGGCGGGAGGATTCGGAGCACCTTGTAGCCGCACGAGAGGGTGAGGAGGCCGCGCTTGAGGGCCGCTTCCTGCACGGCGTCGCGGCGTTCGTTGGTGTCGAACTCGACGGCGAGCAGCAGGCCCTTGCCGCGCACGTCGACGACGGTGTCGGGCGCGTCGTCGCGCAGTCGCTCGATGAACTGCCGGCCGCGGGCGACGGCGTTGTCGAGCAGGTCGTACTCCTCGATGGCGTCGAGCGTGAACACGCCCTGCATCGAGGAGACGATGTCGCCAGCGCCCCACGTCGATGAGAGCCGCGAGGTCTCGTCGGGGAATATCTCGTCGTTCGAGATTGTCGCGCCGACGCGGAGGCCCTTCGCGCCGGTGATGATGTCGGGTTCGATGGGGTAGTGGTCGGAGCCCCACAGCTCGCCGGTGCGGCCGACGCCGGTCTGAATCTCGTCGGCGATGAGCGTCAGGTCGTAGTCGTCGACGACGGCGGCGAGTTCCTCGACGAAGGCGTCGGAGGGGAAGCGGTAGCCGCCCTCGCCTTGTATCGGTTCGACGATGACGTAGGCGACCTCGTCGGCGTCGATGTGGCCCGTCTTCGGGTGGAGCTTCTGTCGGAGTTTGGAGACGGCGGAGTCGGCGTCGGGGAAGAAGCCGCAGGAACACGTCTCGGGCGAGCAGGTCCGGTCGTCGCAGAACGGCACGTCGAGGACGCCCGAAATCTCGGGGAACTTGCGGCGATAGACGGACTTCGAGCGGTTGAGCGAGAGCGCGCCGAGGGTGCGGCCGTGGAACGCGCCCTCGAAGGTGACGCCGTACTTCGCGCCGTCGGCGTGGTCGTAGGCGATTTTGATGGCGTTCTCGACGGCTTCGGCCCCGGAGTTCGACAGGAACACCGTGTCCATCCCGTAGTGGCTCGTGAGGTCGGTCAGTCTGTCCATGAGCGCGGCGGGACCGGGGAGTCGCTCCTCGCCGGGCGCGGAGCCGTCGCTGACGTAGAAGTCCTGGCCGGCGATTTTCGTCGGGTCCACGAGGTCGAACTCGGCCATGCGGTCCGTGAGTTTCGGGTTGTTGTAGCCGAGCGGCGCGGCCGCGACGTGGCTCGTGAAATCGAGGAGGACGTTGCCGTCGACGTCGGTGCAGAAGGGGCCTTCCGACTCCGCGGTGATGTCCCAGACGAAGTCGTAGACGTACGTGCTCGGCGCGGCGTGTTCGTGGTGGTACGCGACCCACTCGCGCGCTTTCTCGCCGGGCATCGAATCGACGCGTGGCACCGCCGTCTCTCGGTCCATGCGACTCGGTACGGCGACACATAAGTTAAGATGTTCGTTATTATTGATGCAATATCGGCCGCCCCTCGGTCGAGTCGGTCGGTTTTCGCCGCGCGAACCGACGGCTTCGGCGGCCGGTCGTGACGGCGTTCCGTCGTGACCTGTCGCTCCCGCGATAGGCTTTTGATGCCTCCGCGTCCGTGGTTGGGTATGGCTCTCCCTGACATCCAGCGCTCCCGCGCGATGTGGTGGTCGCTCGCGTTGGTCCTCGCGGGCGCGCTCACCTACGTCGTCTACTCTTTTATCGGGACGTTCGTCTTCGGGCTCTTCATCTACTACGCCACGCGGCCCATCTACCGGCGGATTCGTCGCCGGGTGAGGCCTCCGAGCCTCGCGGCCGCCGTGGCGCTTTTCGCCCTCGCACTTCCCGTGCTCGGCCTCGTCGTCTACGCCGCGACCATCGCCCTCCGCGAGTTCCTGCGGTACGCCGACCGGCTCTCGACGGACGAGGTGCCCATCGACCTCGAAGCCTACGGCATCGACCCGACGCTGTTGGAGGGAATCGCCAGCCCGCAGGCGCTGTTGGAGTACGACTTCCGGTCGGTGCTGACGCCCGAGGCGCTCGGCTCGGTGTTCGACTCGCTGAGCGTCGCCGCCAACACGTTCGCTTTCCTCGGCGTCGGTGCGATTCACCTGTTCGTCATGATTGCGTTCGCGTTCTACCTCCTCCGCGACGGCCACCGCCTGCGACGGTGGGGCCAGTCGATGTTCGCCGACGACCACGGCATCCTCGAAGCCTACATGCGCGGCGTGGACCGCGACTTCAACAACATCTTCTTCGGCAACATCCTCAACGCCATCCTCACGGGCACCATCGGCGTCATCGCGTACTCGCTTTTGAACGTCCTCGCGCCGACTGGCGTCCGCATCCCCGCGCCGGCGCTCATCGGACTGCTCGCGGGCGTGGCGAGCCTCATCCCCGTCGTCGGCATGAAGCTCGTCTACGTCCCCATCGCGGGCTACATGGGACTCGAAGCGGCGATTGCGAACCCGCCCGGACTCTGGTTCGTCCTGCTTTTCGCCGCCGTCTCGTTCGTCATCGTGGACACGATTCCGGACCTCGTGCTCCGGCCGTACGTCTCCGGTCGGAGCCTCCACGTCGGAGCCGTGATGCTCGCGTACACGTTCGGCCCGCTGCTTTTCGGCTGGTACGGCATCTTCCTCATGCCGATGATACTCGTGTTGTTCGTGAACTTCGCCCGACTCGTCCTGCCGGAGCTCTTGGCTGGAAAACCGATTCGGCCGTACATGGTTGACCCGGGGCACTTGGTCGACGGCCCGCCGGTCGAGGAGCTAACCGCTGACGAGGCGGACGACACGCAGCGAGAGCCAGCCGAAACCGAACGGTCGTCGGAGGGCGAGTCGGACGTTCCGGAGACGTTTACCGACCGGGACGAGACGAGGTCAGGCCGAGACTCGCGGTCTCCGTCCGACGCCGGCGTCGACGGGTAGCTCGGGTCGTTCGCTCACGCCTCGAAGTCTTCGGGGACGTACTCCGCTTCCCACTCGTCGCGGGCCTTGATTTCGCGGCGACCGCGGCGGGTGAGCGTGTAGTAGTTGGTTCGGCGGTCGCGCTGGCCCTTGTCGACCAGCCCCTTCTCGACGAGCGTGTCGAGGTTGGGATAGAGCCGCCCGTGGTGAATCTCCTTTTCGTAGTAGGCTTCGAGTTCTTCTTTGATGGCGAGTCCGTGCGGCTCTTCGAGACCAGCGATGACGTACAGCAGGTCTCGCTGGAATCCTGTCAGGTCGTACATCGGTAAATTCGACTCGTATGTTACTGTCTAATTCAGATAAGCATATCGGCCTCGACCGACGATTCACCCTCGAAACCGCGCCAGTCTCCGAAATCTTCTGGACGCGATTATGTTATTCATCTTACTAATATTCCGGAGTGTCCGTTTCGAGGACTGGATATGTCCACAACTGGACGGCTCTCGCGATTTGCGCGACAATATTGTTAATTGTTATCAATGAACACGCTATGGCTGTTCGGAACGAAAATCCCGCCGGTCGAGGGAACTCCTCGACAGTTCCGGGGAGACGGTCGGCCGACTCGGAATCAGGAGTTCGTTTTCGGACGGCGAGTGAGACGGACCTGCCGGTCTCAGGTCGTAGTTTCGCGCAGAAGGAAAGCAAGCCGTGCCGGAAATCTCCGGCACGGCATGCCGCCCTGAATTGGTCCCCGCTGACGCTTCGGCCCTCCAAAGCGAAGCGTCACTTACGGCTACTGTTCGGTTTCACTTAAAGATAACGACGCGTGCCAATCGTTGACAACGATGCTAACTGTCCATCTGAGTGGTACGTACGCGCCGAATTCCGGCGTTCGTCGATTTCGTTCTGTTCGAAGAGTTATGTTTGGTTAGTCACATATGCTCTTCTTCCAACACCCAGCCGAGCGCCCGCTTGTAGTGCGTCATGAGCTTTCTGACACCTTCGTGTCGCATCTCCTCGGAGTCGAGTTCGTCCTTCAGGAACTCGTACTGCTCTCGAACTTCGGATTCGCTTCGCATACGCCGACGGTGGGCGGCCGGACGTATGTAGCCCGGCGGTCGTCTCGACTGGCGACCGCTCGCGGCCGCGTCGACTCGCCTCACTCCTGATGCTCTCCGCGTCGGGTCGCCGTGCTTTTGCGCCGTCGGAGCCAACCCGGTCGCATGGAGATACGCGGCGAGCGCGAGTGCAAGGAGTGCGACCACCGATGGTCGTACTACGAGACGGGAAGCGTATCGTGCCCGCAGTGCGGGAGCCTCCGGAGCGTCGGCGTCGGCGGCAGGGAGCGCCACACCGCCACGCAGACCGACCTCGACCTCTCGGCGCACCGCTCCGCCGTCGGCGACGGGTCGATTCGAGACGCCGCGCCGGCGTTGAAATCCGACCTCCGCGACTACGTCCGGCAGACGGGCTACATCCGCGGGGGCGAACTGCTCCCCCTCGGAGACACCCCGCTCGCGGCCCACGAACTCCTCCACGCGGTCGACGTGGTCGCCCGGTCGAACCGACCCACCGACGACGAACAGCTTTACGTCATCAGCCTGCTCCGCCGCGCCGACGAGGGCGAACGCCTCGCGCCGGACGCCGTGCCCGACTCGATGACCGACGCCCGCGGTCTCGCCTACGCCGAGGCCATCGACGCCTACTGTCGCGACCTCTCGACGTGGCTCGACGACAACCCGAACCCCGAGGTCAGGACGACGCTCGAAACCCTCTCGAACCACCGCAAACGCGTCGAGGCGCTCGACGGGGCCGTCTCGCTGTCGGAGTCCGAGGCGCTCGTCGAGGCCGCCCGCGAGATTCACACCGCGCTCGTCGACGACGACCTCGACGCGCTCGCGTCGGCCCGCGACACGCTCGCGGCGCTGTTCTGAGGCCGTCGACCGCCGCGTTCACCGAACGTTTTTGCCCCGCGGCGACCCTTCGCAGACGATGACTGCCGGATTCGACATCCACGAGGTTCGCCACCGGGTGAAACTACTCCGCGACGACGGCGACACGATGCTCGTCGAGAACCGCGACGGCGTGGCCTGTCCGGCCTGCGGCGACGACTTCTCGCAACTGCTCATCTCCGACCGAACCGCGCACAGCTTCGACGTGGACGCCGACACCCGATTCTGCGTCCGGCGGGACGGCGACCGACTGCTCGTGGCGACTCACGAGTGAGAAAAATCGGTTGGGCGGGCGTCAGCGCCCGACCGAGAGCCGAATCGGCCTGTGGACGCGGGCTCGCGTTCCGCTCCGAACTCAGGGGAGGTCGACGTCGATGCCCTCGGCCTTGGCGGCCGCCTTCACGGTGTTCCAGAGGAGCATCGCGCGGGTCATCGGGCCGACGCCGCCGGGGACCGGCGTGATGGCGCTGGCCTTCTCCTTCGCGGAGTCGAACTCCACGTCGCCGACGAGTTCGTAGCCCTTCTCGTTGTCCGCGTCGACGCGGTTGACGCCCACGTCGATGACGACGACGCCCTCCGAGAGCATGTCGCCGGTGACGAGTTCGGGGACGCCCGCGGCCGCGACGACGATGTCGGCCTCGCGGGTCTTCGCGGCGAGGTCGTCGGTGCGGGAGTGGCAGACCGTGACCGTGGCGTTGCCGCCCTCGGCCTTCTGGATGAGCAGGTTCGCCATCGGCTTGCCGACGATGTCCGAGCGGCCGACGACGACCACGTCCGCTCCCTCGGTCTCCACGTCGGCGGCGGCGAGGAGCTTCTGGACGCCGTGGGGCGTACAGGGCTTGAAGCGGGCGTCGCCGGCGACGAGGCGGCCCACGTTCTCGGGGTGGAAGCCGTCGACGTCCTTGGCGGGGTCGATGCGGCGGAGGACCGTCCGGTCGTCGACGTGGTCGGGGACGGGCATCTGGACGAGGATGCCGTGGACCTCGTCGTCGTCGTTGAGGTCGTCGACGAGCGAGTACAGCTCGTCGGCGGGCGTCTCGGGGTCGAGTTCGTAGTCGAACGCCTCGATGCCGACCTCCTCGCAGTCGCGCTGTTTCATCGAGACGTACGTCTCGCTGGCGGGGTCGTCGCTCATCAGCACGGTGGCGAGCCCCGGCTTCACGCCGGCCTCGTCGAGCGCGTCGATGGCGTCGGCCAGCCCGTCGCGAATCTCCTCGGCGACGGCGTTGCCGTCGATGATGGTCGTCATTGTCTCAGACAGCGCGCTCCGGGCATTTCAAAGATTCGAATTCGTGCGTATTCTTGGAGACGAGAGAAGCAAAATATACACGTCTGTGGCCATCTGCGGTCACCCGAACAGCAGATTCACGGCGGCCACCGCGACGCCCGCCAGCGCCATCCGCAGGCCGGCGACGTACCACCGCTGTTCCGATATCGACCCCATGTACGCGCCGAATGCAAAGAGGATGGCCGTTCCGAGGCCGACCGAGGCGAGCGTCGCCCACGTCATCGTCAGCAGCGTGCCGACCACGAGAAACGGGAGGAGCGGGACGACGATGCCGACGAGCGGGCCGAGTCCGCTTGCGGCCGCGTTGATTCCCCGCGCCGCGACTTGGTCGCGTTCGACCGCGGTCCCGCCGAGGTCGGCCAGCATGGCGTCTTCGATGCGCCCGAGTTCGGCCCGCTTTTCAGCGCGCTCTATCTCCCAGACGCTCCAGACGCCGGAGGTCGTCAGCCCCACCGCCGCGCCGACGCCGATTTCGACGACCGTCACCCCGTCCGTGACGCCGGTGAGGTATGCGCCGATGACGAGACCGATGCAGGTCAGCGCGCCGTCGAAGCCGTTCGAGACGAAGTACCGCCGGGAGATGGCGCGGACGCGGTCGTCGCGCAGGAGCGCGCCGAGTCGACCGAACATCACGACGGTGACGGGTCCTGCGGCTGGTTTCGGTACTCCACCAGCGTCTCGCCGGCGACGACTTCGTCCACCGAGTGGACCGTCCCGCCGAGGTCGCGGACGCGGCGTTCGACCTCGTCGGCGTCGATGGCCTCGCCCTCCACGACGAGCCTGAGGTTCTGCACCTCGCGGTCGGTTTCGAGGAGCGTCGCGTTCACGCCGGCCACGCCGGCCGCGTCCGCGACCTCGCGGGCGACCTCCACCGTCGAGGGGCTGTGCGGTTTCAACACGTCGAGAACGAGCCGACGAATCGGAGCCATATCGGACGGTGATACGGCGGCGCGGCTAATAGTGTTACTCGGGAGAGGGGTTTGAAAAGCCGAACGTCGGGCCGCAGTGGCCGCCTGCGAGCGTCGCTTACTCGTACAGCGGGTTGGCGTCGCAGAGTTCCTGCACGCGCTCGGAGACCTCCGCGAGCACGTCGTCGTCCTCGGGGGCGTCGACGACCTTCACGATGAGTTCGCCGACTTCGCGAATCTCGTCTTCACCGAAGCCGCGGGTGGTGAGCCCGGGCGTGCCGGCGCGGATACCGCTGGGGTTGAACGCCGAGCGCGTCTCGCCGGGGACGGTGTTCGCGTTGAGGACGATGCCCGTCGATTCGAGCGCCTCCTCGGCGGTGCCGCCGGTGAGGTCGGGGTGCGAGTCGCGGAGGTCGACGAGCACGAGGTGCGTGTCGGTGCCGCCGGAGACGACGCTGAGACCGTGGTCTTCGAACGTCTCGGCGAGAGCCTTCGCGTTGTCGACGACCTGCTGGGCGTACTCCTCGAACTCGGGTTCGAGCGCCTCTTTGAAGCCGACGGCCTTGCCGGCGATGTTGTGCATGAGGGGGCCGCCCTGCGCGCCGGGGAAGACGGCGCTGTCGATGTCGGAGGCGTACTCCTCGTCGCACATGATGATGCCGCCGCGACCGGCGCGGATGGTCTTGTGGGTCGAGCCGGTGACGAAGTCCGCGACGCCGACCGGCGAGGGGTGGACGCCGGCCGCGACGAGGCCCGTGATGTGGGCGATGTCGGCGAGGTGGAGCGCGTCAACGTCGTCTGCGACCTCCTGAATCGTCTCCCACTCGACGGCCCGCGGATACGCGGAGTAGCCGGAGACGATGATGTCCGGCTCGAACGCCGCGGCCTTCTCCGCGAGCTGGTCGTAGTCGATGTAGCCGGTTTCGGCGTCGACTTCGTACTGTTCGACGTCGTAGAGCTTGCCCGTGAAGTTCGCGGGGTGACCGTGGCTCAGGTGGCCGCCGTGGGTCAGGTCCAAGGAGAGAATCTTGTCGCCGGGGTCGAGCATGGCGAGGTAGACGCCCATGTTGGCCTGCGTGCCGGAGTGGGGCTGCACGTTGACGTGCTCCGCGCCCCAGAGTTCCTTCGCGCGCTCGACGGCGAGGGTCTCCACGTCGTCGGCGTACTCACAGCCAGCGTAGTAGCGCTTGCCGGGGTAGCCCTCGGCGTACTTGTTCGTCAGCGCGCTCCCTTGGGCTTCGAGGACCGCTTCGCTGACGTGGTTCTCCGAGGCGATCATCGCGAGCGTGTCGCGCTGGCGTTCGACCTCGCCGTCGAGGGCGTCTGCCACGGCGGGGTCGACGTCGCGGACGTGGCTGTAGTCCATACGTAGTATCCGGTCCAATCACGGCATAAATGTGTCCCATTTGGCTACGCCTGCCGGTGTTGTGTTGCACACCCATGTATATTCTGTGGCGTGCTACCGCGAACAGATACACGAACGCGCGAGACCCGCCTCTGTCGTCGTGTCTCCGGGCCGAACAGACGACTCGGGTCAGACCCCGCGGGTGACGACGACGCTCCGACCGAGTCCCTCGGTTCGGAACCGATTTTCCCACCCCACGATAGACGTAAAATTTCTGAAACTAGCAGCTCAATTCGCTCGATACAGCGTTGGTACAACTCGATTTCGAATACGTTCTGCCGGTCGTCTTGCGTTAATATTAAATATATTACCGGCGATATTCAAGCTATGGCTATTCGTTCTAATCTACTCGCTGAGGGGGTAGAAGACATCATCCAGTCCGTCCTCTCCTCGTCGGAAGACGAGGTGTTGGTCGCGAACCCGACCGCCGAGGTCATCGAGGGGCTCGTCGCCGTGGCGACAGACATCGACGGCGACCTCCCGGAAATTCGGCTCGTCGCCGACGAGGGCGTCCTGAAGGACGTGCTCGACGACTTCATCGTCGCCTCGAACGCCGCGAACCTCGTCGCCGACGGCGCGCTCTCGATGCGAACCGCCGCCGACGAAGTCGAGAACACGCTGTTCGTCACGCCGAACTCGGTCGTCGCGCTCGTCGCCGCCGGGGACAAGGTCGCCGGCCTCGTCACCGACGACGAGGCGTTCGTCGAGACGGCGTTCGAAGCTCATCAGGCCCACTGGGAGGACGCTCCCGAGTTCAAGCTCCGGACGCCGCCGCTCGCGCGCGTTCGCGAGACGCTCGGCGAGGACATCAGCGAAGAGACGCTCGCCGACTTCGACGCCGTGCTCGGCTCGCTGTCGTCGGCCCGCGGCGACGGCGACGGCCTCGACGAGGTGACCATCTCGCTGCTCGTCGCCGCCCGCAACGAGGTCCTCCTCTACGATATCTCGAAGTGGGGCGAGGACGTGGGCATCGCCAGCAAGGCGACGTTCTCCCGGACGAAGACGAAGCTCGAAGAGCTCGGCCTCATCGACACCGAGAAAGTTCCTATCGACGTCGGCCGCCCGCGACTCCGCCTGAAGCTCGGCGCGGACGAACTCGTCGCCGCCGGCGCGGACGAACTGGCCGACGAGGCCCAGAAACTGCTCGACGCGTAGCCGACCGCGACCCCCTCGCTTTTTCCCTCCGTCTCCCCTCGTCGCGCGCATGGACATCGGACTCGTCGGGAGCGGCCCCGCCGCCGAGTCGATTCGCGCGGCGTGCGCCGACATCGATGCGACGGTCGCGGAGACGACCCCCGACTCGCTCGGTTCGTTCGACCTCGGATTCGTCGTCGCCGCGGCCGGAAGCGACGCCTTCGACGCGGCCGACGAAACCGCTTCGCGGTGGCTCGCGGTCGAAATCGGCGGCGTCGGCGGACACGCCGTCCCCGACCTCGACGCGGCCGTCTCGGCGTTCGACCCCGAAAGCGCCGACTTCGCGGCCCTCCGGGCGCGGGTCGCGTCTACCACGGAGTCTGAGGGTCGCCCCGGCGGCGACCGTGCGGCCGTTCGACTCGCCGGCGCGGTGGCCGGGCAGCGCGGCATCGCGCTCCTCTCGGGCGACGACGTGGCCGGGACCGTCGTCGAAGTCCCCGGCCCCGAGCGGTCGTTTCTCCCGACTCCGTCGCCGACGGAGCGGGACCGAACTCTCGACCGCGACTTCCGCGCCGTCGAGCTAGACGACGCGCTCGCGCGGGCCGAATCGGCCGTTGACGACCGCGTCGGCATCGTCAGGCAGGTCGGGGAGCGCGAGTCGTTCCCGCTGCCGTACTACGTCGCGCAGACGGCGGACACGACGGTGTACGCCGACGCTCGGGCGGCCGAACTCGCCGGCGGCGCGGCCGCCGGCTGGGACGAGGCCTACATGAAGGCGCTCGGCGAGGCGCTCGAACGCTACTCGGCGGGCGTCTACCGAACCAGCGAGTTCGCCGTCGCGCCCGCGGCGTCCCGGCCGGCCGCGGTGCCGCCGAGTCGCTTCGTCAGACCCGACTCCTTCCGCGACCCCGACCCCGACGAACCGATTCAGTGGGTCGAAGGCGAGGACCTCGCGACCGGGGCGACCGTCTCGCTCCCGGCGGAGTTCGTCCACTATCCGCCGCCGTCGGAGCGACACAAGCCGTCGATTACGACCGGTCTCGGCCTCGGTAACTCCGGGACCGAGGCGATTCTCTCGGGGCTCTACGAGGTCGTCGAGCGCGACGCGACGATGCTCGCGTGGTACTCGACGTTCGACCCGCTCGGGCTGGACGTGACGGACGAGACGTTCGAGACGCTGGCGGCCCGCGCCCGCTCTGAGTCCCTCGAGGTGACTGCGCTCCTCGTGACGCAGGACGTGGACGTGCCGGTCGTGGCGGTGGCGGTCCACCGCGACGGCGAGTGGCCGAAGTTCGCCATGGGCTCCGGCGCGGACCTCGACGCGAACCGCGCCGCTCGGTCGGCGCTGGCCGAGGCGCTTCAGAACTGGACCGAACTGCGCGGCATGGGGCCAGAGCAGGCCGCGACGCAGGGCGGCGCGATTGCGACCTACGCCGACTTCCCGAAGCCCGCACGGACGTTCGTCTCGCCGGACACGACCATCCCCGCGGACTCGGTCGGTCCCGACGAAACCCCCGAAGGCGCGGCCGAACTCGACGCGGTCGTCTCGGCGGTCACAGACGCCGGTCTCGACGCCTACGCGGCGCGGACCACCCCGCGAGACGTGGCGCGCCTCGGCTTCGAGGCGGTCCGCGTGGTCGTGCCGGCGGCGCAACCGCTGTTTATCGGCGAGCCGTACTTCGCTGACCGCGCCGAGTCGGTGCCGCGAGACCTCGGCTTCGAGCCGCGACTGGACCGCGAGTTCCACCCGTTCCCGTAGTTGGCGGGTCACGGGGGTCGTGGGCTTCGTGGCTGACAGCCGGCACGGGCGGCCGCGCGGCAGGCGGGCCGAATCGAGTCCGCGCGGCGGTGTGCCGGACACCCGCAGGCCGCCGCGCGGCGTGCGTCACAGAATAGCGGCGGTGGCCGCGGCTCGGTACTTGAAGCTTCGCGGGAGAGAGAACGAGGGGTCGGAGAGGAAAGACAGCGGGTCGATTAGACGCCGAACGTCGCGCGGAGCATGTCGCGGCTCCCCGGTCCGAGTCCGACCGCGAGGACGGCGATGAGAAGCAAGATTGCGTAGCGCGGACTGTCCTCGAATATCTGCTCGTCGAACACCCAGACGACGGCCGTCGCGGCCACGAGTTTGACGAGCAGGAACGGCCACGCGTCGCCCGTGACGGCCAGCACCGACTCGGGGAGCGTGGAGGAGGTGAAATCGACGACCGCCTGATTCACCGGGTGCTTCGGGACGAGGTTGTGCCCCGCGCCGAGGTCGGTCATCCAGTTGAGGCCGATGACGTTCGCCACGCCGTCGATGGCGTGGCCCCAGATGACGACGAGGCCGATGTATCCCGTCCCCTCGTTGACTTCGGGGGCGAAGCGCTCGACGAGCCACCACGTCGCCGCGGCGGTGAGCGTCGCGCCGACGAGGATGACGACGAGCACCTGCGGGTAGAACGTCGCGCCCTGCGCGCCGGTGAGACCGGCCCACAGGAGGTAGCCGAGCGTGACCGCGAGCACAGCGAGACCCGCCCCGAACAGGGGTTTCACGTAGTCGTCGACCAGCCCCCGTCGCTCGGCGAGGACGCTCCCGACGACGGCGACGAGGGTGATTGCGAAGACGGTCACGTAGATGACCGGGCTGATGACGAGCGTGTTCAGCGGGTAGGTGATGAGGGCGTCGGCGACGCCGGGGGCGTCGTTGGCGTCCTCGACCACGCGGAACGCGCCGCCGAACAGCATGAACGGGAAGAGGGCGTAGAAGAACCGCGGGCGCTCACCGATGTCGAGGCGGCGGAGGAGGAACACGACGCCCGAGAGGGCGATGACGAGCGTGACCATGTAGCCGACCTCGGAGACGAGCGTGTAGCCGGGGTACGCGACGGGTTCGGCCGCGGCGGTGCACGCCGACGCCGTGTCGAGGTACTGGGTGACGCCGTCCGCGCGAACCGCGCAGACGGCCGAGTTCGCGTCGGCTTGGACGGGTCCCCAGAAGTAGTGCCAGATGAAGCCGTCGTAGACGACGCGAGGGAACGCGAGCGACCCGCCGACGAGGGCGACGAGGATGGCCGCGACGCCGAGCCCCCAGAGGCGCTCGGAGTCGAGACCCATTCGCTCTGCTACCGTTGCCATAGCCGATACCCCGACGGCGGGCCTGTTGAGGGTTCCGGTCTCTCGCACTCCCGGCGCACGCCTCGGCGGGGTGAGTCAGTTCCCGTCGCTGCGAGTCGCCCCCGCGGTGGGGTTCAGTCCTCGTCGTCCGGCTCGCGAATCGGCAACACCGGGTCGTCGTACTCAGTCCCGAGGATGACCATCGTCTGGGACCGCGAGAAGCCGTCGAGTTCGGCGATGTGGTCGAACATGAGCTCGCGCAGGGCGTCGGTGTCCTCGGCGTACACCCGGAGCATCACGTCCCACTCGCCGGTGGTGAGGTTAATCTCTTGGACGCCGTCGATGTCGCGGAGTTGCTGGAGCGCCTCCTTCTCGCGGCCCTGTTTCACCCGGAAGCCGACCAGCGCGGAGGTTCCCAGCCCGACCTGCCGCGGGTCGACGTGGGCGTGGTAGCCCTCGATGACGCCGGCGTCTTCCATCCGGCCGACCCGGTCGTGAACCGTCGCGCTCGACATATCGATTCTGCGGGCGATTTCGCTGAACGGGGTCCGCGCGTCCTCCATCAGAATCCGGAGAATCGCCCGGTCCGTCGCGTCGAGGTCCATGCTATCCTTTCTGATGGGGGGTAACTTCGCACTTGCGGATGGGAATCCGCCCGCGTCGGCGGCGGCGTTCGGCGGCCTCGGCTCGCCGGAATCGGCCGCCCGCTTCGCGCCGGTGCTACCGCCCGTCGATTTCGCGGGCCGCCTCCAGCACCGCGTCGTGGACGTGGCCGTTCGAGGCGACGAGGCCCTCCGAGTCGTGTCGCCACTCGTTGCCGTCGAGGTCGGTGACCGTGCCTCCGGCCATCCGGACGAGGTGCGCGCCGGCGACCGAGTCCCACGGGTTCGCCCGTTTGTTCGTGATAACGCCGTCGAGCGAACCGTCGGCGACGTACGAGAGCACGACCTGCATGCTCCCGTAGCGCCGCAGGTCGCCGAAGCGCGTGACGATGGCGCGGGCCGCGGCGGCGTACTCGTCGCGGGCGTCGTAGTCCCACCAGAACGTCGGACAGACCGTACACGTCTCGGGGTCGTCGCGCTGGCTCACCGAGATTTCCTCGCCGTTTCGGGAGGCCGTCTCGTCGTCGGCCGCGTAGCAGTCGTCCAGCGCGGGCAGGTAGTTGGCCGCCGCGACCGGCTCCCCGTCGCGGACGGCGGCGACCGCGGTCGCCCAGACCGGGACGTTGCGGACGAAGTTGTTCGTGCCGTCGATGGGGTCGACGACCCACGCCGGCCCCGACTCGGGAACCGATTTGCGTTCGTCTTCTTCCTCGCCGACGATGGGTTCGTCGGGGAACGCGCCGCGGATTCGCTCGACGACGCGGCGCTGGGCGTCCTTGTCGGCCTGCGTGACCACGTCCGTCTTCCCGCCTTTCGTCTCGACGGCGATGCCGGTTCTGAAGGCGCGCCGCGCGACTGCGCCGCCGTCGCGGGCCGCGCGCTGTGCCCGGTCCGCCCGGGCGTCGAGTTCGTTCATGGGCGTGACAGAACCGGCAGGTGCCTATATCCACCGACCCGGAGGCGACGCGGCCCGGTGGCTTATGTCGATGGGCGGTTTAGCTCGTGGCGTGTCAGACGCTATCGACCTCCCGGCGCGGGTCCGCGAGTCGCTCGCGGACTCGTTCGACGACGCCAGAGCGGCGGTCAGAGCCGGTGACGCCGAAACCGCGCTGGAACACGTCGAGGAAGCGTCTCGGGTGCTCGGCCACAAGGTGCCGCCGAGCCCGCTCAAGGAGAAACTGAAACACGGCGTGGCGGCCGTCGAGCGGACCGCGGCCGACGAACCGCTCGTCGCCTCGGAGTATCTCCGGCTGATGAGTCAGTTGGTGCAGCCGTAATCCGGGCGGAACGTCGCTCCCGTAACGCCGACCCGATGCGTCGCGTCGTCGTGTCGTAAACTGCGCCGCCGCGCGGGACGGCTCGCCCGCTCAGAGGGCGAACAACGGAAAAGCCAGAATCCGCAATTAGAACCCGGACGGAAGACGTTTTCCACAGCCCTCACGACCGTATTCGGCTTGCGCCGACTTCCCGAACTCCGATTCCTCGTGGTCCGGTACTTGGTCTTCCCGCCGCTCGCTCGCAGAGCGGTTACGGGGCTGTTTCGGTTCCTCTTCGGCACTTTGACCTCGTCTTCCTGTTACGAAAGACTCGGTGTTCGCGTCGATTCCATTCCTCCGCACCTTGCGATGCGTACCATCGTCGACGCCTTTCACGTCGCCCGACGGATTCGGTTTGGTCGTCCGGTACGCCCTTGCGCTTCCGGCAACACTACCGTAGGTTCGATAACATAATGAATGTTTCTGATATTTTCTGAATAGTCGGGGAACGACGATAGTCAGACCGTCCGATAGGTCAGTTGAAGCCGCCGTCAAATGTTGTCATCGGTCGGCTCTCTCCCGGCTATTTTCACCGGAAACGTGGTCTGTTCATGATGAATTGTTCGGGATGTCTCTAGAGACGCGTGGCGTCCCTGCCGCGGCGGCGTGGCCGAACAACTCACCGGAGTAGCAAAGACGGCGTCGGCGGTCGCCCGACCGGGTTTATATGGAACGGCGACCCACCTCGGCGTCCGTGTGCTCGCCCGCGGAAGGTGGGCCGCGACTTCACGGCGGCCGCTTACACGCCCGGATTCGAATCCCGCAGGACGCACCCACCGCTCATCGCGTCGCGTTTCGACAGAAGTGCGAGGGGAGGGATTTGAACCCACGGACCCCTACGGGAGCGGATCTTGAGTCCGCCGCTTTTTCCTGACTTAGCTACCCTCGCGCGTACTCAAGTACGACAGGGGGACCGCTAAAACGTTGCGAAACGTCAGACGAGGCCGCCGAACTGCTCGACGACGAGTCCGTGGTGTCGCCACCGATGGAGTTACCGGCCTTCCGGTCGCCCTGACTCACATGGACGAACACACCCGCGACCCGAGCGTCGCCCCGCCGCTCGGCAACCCGACGGGGTGGGACGACGACCTGCGGATGTGGGAGCACGCGACGCTCCGGCGGGCGGTCGAACACGGCGTCCGCCTGTTCAACGCCGGCGACTTCCACGAGAGCCACGACTGCTTCGAAGACGAGTGGTACAACTACGGCGCGGGGACCGCCGAAAGCGCCTTCCTCCACGGGATGGTGCAGGTCGCCGCCGGCGCGTACAAACACTTCGACTTCGAGAACGACGTCGGGATGCGGTCGCTGTTCGAGACGGCGCTGGAGTATCTCAGCGGCGTCCCGAGCGACTTCTACGGCGTCGACGTGGACGACGTGCGCGCGACCCTCCGGGCGGCGCTGGACGACCCGACGGCGCTCCACGGCTGGCAGATCGCCCTCGACGGACACCGCGCGACCGCCTACCCCGCCGACTACGACTACGTCGAGGGACTCGACCACTAATCGCGTCAGACCGGAGGTACCGAAGTTCCGAGGCGACCGTCTCGGCTGACACGTCCGCGAAAGCGGCGCGAACCGGGAGAATCTAAAGGTCCATTAGCGTCCAGTTCTAGGAACCGGCAATGCGAATCTACGAACTCGGTGACGGCACGCCGGAAGTCTCCGTCGTCGGGTCCATCCACGGCGACGAGCCCTGTGGTGCTCGCGCCATCGAGCGATTCGTCGCGGAGGACCCCGACGTCGAACGGCCGGTGAAGCTCATCGTCGCCAACGAAGAGGCGCTGGCGGCCGACGAGCGCTACCTCGACGATGACCTCAACCGGGCGTTCCCCGGCGACCCCAACGCCGAGAGCCACGAACGACGCCTCGCCCACGACCTCGGCCGCGAGGTCCGCGGCACCACGGCCTTCTCGATTCACTCCACCCAGTCGTACGCCGAACCGTTCGCCATCGTGGACGCCGTCGACGCCATCTCCCGGTCGATTCTTCCCCGGCTCCCGGTCGACGTGGCCGTCGAGACGAACCACTTCGCGGAGGGTCGCCTCATCGAACACGCCCACACCATCGAGGTCGAAGCCGGCCTCCAGAAGTCCGACGAGGCCGCCGACAACGCCTACTGGCTCATCCGGGCGTTCCTCACCGCGACCAACGTCCTCCCCGCGCCCGCGATTGCGAGCGACGGGGGCAGCGACGGCGGCGCACCCGACGAAACCGAGTCGCAGACCGAAGACGACCGGCTGAAACTCGGCATCCCCGAGGAACACAGCCTCGACGTGTTCCGCCTGCTCGAACGGCTTCCCAAGCCGCCGGCCGACCAGTACGAGGTCCACGCGACCAACTTCGAACCCGTCGTCGCCGGCGAGACGTTCGCCCGCGCCGACGCCGAGCAGTTCGTCGCCGACCGCGACTTCTACCCCATTCTCCTTTCGGCGTACGGCTACGCGGACATCTTCGGCTACGCCGGCGAGAAAGTCGGCACGCTCCCGTAGTCGGTCGGTTCTCTCGTTTTCCCCGTCTGTTCGTCGTCCTCCCCGCGAATCAGCGACCGCGTCGGTGGCGCGAACCGCAACGAACGCCTACTCGTCGGCGGGTTCGAACTCGACGAGCGTCAGGTTCCGGTCGAGGTGGCAGTGGTCGTGCGGGGGGTCGCCCAGCACGTCGTGGATGCGGTACTCCTGGTCGAACTCCGCCCCCTCGGGGACGCAGTACTCGTGGCTCGGGCACTCGGTGTGCGGGCAGGGACCTTGCAGGCTGGCCTTGCTCCCGGCGTACGCGCCCTTCGAGGGGACGTTCGCCGTGACCGGGGCCGGCTCGACCTCGACGGCGCGGACACCCTCGTCGTGGACGGCGCAGTCGAGGACCTGCGTGTTTTCGCGCACGTCGAGGACGCGGTAGCGGACGCCCTCGGTGAGATTGAGACACTGGCGGCGATACGGACAGCCCTCGCAGGCGCTCGATTCACCGTGGTAGACGAACTCGGTGCCGGGGTCGGTCAGGCGGGCACCGACGAGAGTGACGGAGGTCATAGCGGGGATTCTCCTGCGAGGCGGTTAAGGCTCCCGCCCGGTCAGTTCGTCGAGCTTCTCGAAGTAGTCCTCGCGGGGGACCTGGTAGGCGCTCCGGTAGTCTATCTCGCCGTCGGCAAAGCGCCCGGCGATGTCGGTCGCGCCGTCGACGGCCGCCTCGCGGGAGTCGAACTCCTCGACGACGGCCTCGATTTCGGGTTCGAGATAGAGCACCGCGTGCCACGTCTCGGTTCGTATCTGCGTCGCGCCCGGGCGGTTCGCCCGCGACCCGTTCCACACGAACACGGTCGGCATACACTCGGCGGGAAAGGCGCTCTCGTTGAACACGTCCGGGCGAAACGCGAGGATGCGCCGCCCCTCGGGTTCGTCGTTCCAGAGCGTCCACCCGTCGGGCAGGTCGGTCATGAGCGTGCTAGTCCGCCGCGCGTCCTAAGCCTTCCCGCTTCCGTCGCCACCGCCGCTCGGGCTCGACGAGTCGGTCGAGTCGGTCGCCGCGACGCCGGTTCGACGACCGTGGTTCACCTCTCGAACGTGACCGGGCGGCGACGACATGAATCCCAGCCGACCCGATTAACGGGACCGCCAACGGACTGAATCGCTGATTAAATCGCTACACTCCGGGTCGGATTCGGTTGAGAGAGACCGGTACGCATCTGGAAATCCCTGGATTCGAGACAATCAGTTGACCACTTCGGAGAAAGCGTTATATGCTAACGTCTCTCAAACACTATTAGTCTCGGTCCCCGGGCCGAGCGAGCCGTCGCGCATCGCCTGCAAATCGCCGATTCTGTTGCCCGTCGCCGACCCGTCGTGAGCGCGTAGCGGCGGCGACGCACTTCGATTCACCGCCCGCGGTCTGTCGCCGCGGGTCCGTGGCTCTGGGTGTGTCGTCTGCGACCCGCGAACGCGGGCGCGTCGCCCTCGGTCGTCTCCGGACGGCTGGTCCGACGAGGCTCCACGAACAATGACCGGCGAAATTGAAACACTCGCAGACCTGAGCAAGCACTACAAAGACTCCGTGCCCGCGGACCTCCGCGAGGCCAAGAGCTTCGAGTGGTACTTGGAAGAGGTCTACGCCCACCCAAAGATCGCTCGCAACGCCCACCAGCGCGTGGCGGACATGTTCGACTTCTACGGCACCCGTTACGACGAGGACGCGGGCGTCGTGGAGTACCTCATGGCCTCCGAAGACCCCCTTCACGACGGGGAGAACGTCTTCTACGGCCGCGAAGTGCACGAGTCGATACACGAGTTCGTCAACAAGGTGAAATCGGGGGCCCGCGGCCTCGGCCCCGAAAAACGCATCAAACTCCTGTTGGGCCCCGTCGGCTCCGGGAAGTCGCACTTCGACTGGATTGCCCGCCGCTACTTCGAGGACTACACCATGTCCGACGAAGGGCGGATGTACACCTTCCGATGGACGAACCTCGGCGACGTCATCCGCGACCAGGACCCGTCCGACGACGTGGTCAAGTCACCGATGAATCAGGACCCGCTCGTGTTGCTCCCGCAGGAACAGCGCAACGTGGTCATAGAGCAGTTGAACGAGAACCTCGACGCGCCCTACACCATCCGGAACGACCAGGCGTTAGACCCCGCCTCGGAGTTCTACATGGACCGACTGCTGGCCCACTACGACGACGACTTAGAGGAGGTCGTCGAGAACCACATCGAAATCGTCCGGCTCGTCGCCTCCGAGAACAAACGCCAGTGCATCGAGACGTTCGAGCCGAAGGACAAGAAGAACCAAGACGAGACGGAACTCACCGGCGACGTCAACTACTCGAAGCTCGCGGTGTACGGCGAGTCCGACCCGCGGGCGTTCGACTACGCCGGCGCGTTCTGTAACGCGAACCGCGGCATCTTCTCCGGCGAGGAACTGCTGAAGCTCCAGCGAGAGTTCCTCTACGACTTCCTGCACGCCTCGCAGGAACAGACCATCAAGCCGAAGAACAACCCCCGAATCGACATCGACCAAGTCATCGTCGGGCGGACGAACATGCCGGAGTACCGAGAGAAGAAGGGCGACGAGAAGATGGAGGCGTTCAACGACCGGACCAAGCGCATCGACTTCCCGTACGTCCTCGAGTACGAACAGGAGGCCGAAATCTACCGGAAGATGCTCCGCAACGCCGACGTGCCTGACATCCACGTCGAGCCGCACACGCTGGAGATGTCCGGGCTGTTCGGCGTCCTGACCCGCATCGTCGAACCCGACTCCGACACCATCTCGCTCGTCCAGAAGGCGAAGGCCTACAACGGCGAGCTGGACGACGGCGACGACGTGGACGTGCGCAAACTCCGCGAGGAGGGCGAGAAGAAAGCCGACATCGCAGAGGGCATGGACGGCGTCTCCGCCCGGTTCATCGGCGACGAAATCGCCGAAGCCATCATGGACGCGACCCACCGCGGCCGGGGCTACCTCTCGCCGCTGTCATCCTTCACCCACCTCGAAGAGAATCTCGAGAACCACGGGTCGATTCCCGAGGAGAACCTCGAACGCTACCACCGCTACCTCGAAATGGTCCGCGAGGAGTACAAAGAGCGCGCCATCGAGGACGTGCGCCACGCGCTCGCCTACGACATCGACGAGATTCGCCGGCAGGGCGAGAAGTACATGGACCACGTCATGGCCTACATCGACGACGCGACGGTCGAAGACGAACTGACGGGTCGCGACCAGGACCCCGACGAGAAGTTCCTCCGCGCGGTCGAAGAGAAGCTCAACATCCCCGAGGACCGCAAGGACGACTTCCGACAGGAGGTCTCCAACTGGGTCTCCCGGCGCGCCCGCGAGGGCACGTCGTTCAATCCGCAGGACAACGACCGCCTCCGCCGCGCCCTCGAACGCAAGCTCTGGGAGGACAAGAAACACAACATCAACTTCTCGGCGCTCGTGAGCGCGAACGAGCTGGACGACGACGAGCGCAACGCGTGGATCGACGCGCTCGTCGACCAGGGCTACTCGCGCGACGGCGCACGGGAGGTGCTCGAGTTCGCCGGTGCGGAGGTGGCGAAGACCGAACTCGAAGGGTGACCATGCGAGACTACATCCGCGAGGCGGACGAGGCGCTCCGCGGCACCTACGAGGAGCCGATGAGCCTCGGCGAGTACGTCGACGCCGCGTTCGAGTCGCCGTCTATCGCCTCCCACGCGTCGAAGTACCTCCTGGAAGCCATCGAGTCGATGGGGACCAGACAGGTGGTCGAACAGGGCGAGGAGAAACAGCGCTACCGCTTTTTCGACGACCCCGCCAACGACGGCGAGCACGCGGTCCTCGGCAACACGGAGGTGCTGAACGCCTTCGTCGACGACCTGCGGACCATCGCCGCCGACCGCGGCAAGGCCGAGAAAATCGTCTGGTTCGACGGCCCGACGGCCACGGGTAAATCCGAGTTGAAACGCTGTCTCATCAACGGCCTCCGGGAGTACTCGAAGACCGACGCGGGGCGGCGCTACACCGTCGAGTGGAACGTCGCCAACGCCGACGACACCCGCGGGCTGTCCTACGGCGGCGAGGTCGACGCCGCCGACGAGGACTGGTACGAGAGCCCGGTCCAGTCGCACCCGCTTTCGGTGTTCCCCGCCGACGTGCGCAAGCGACTGCTGTCCGACCTCAACAGCAGGAACGGCGACCACATCCCCGTCGACGTGGACGAGGACCTCGACCCGTTCTGTCTGGAGGCGTACACCTACCTCGAAGAGGAGTTCCGCCGGGCGGGGAAAACCGACCTCTTCAGCGCCGTCACCGACCCGAAACACCTCCGGGTGAAGAACTACGTCGTCGACGTCGGCCGCGGCGTCGGCGTCCTCCACTCGGAGGACGACGGCTCGCCCAAGGAGCGACTGGTGGGGTCGTGGATGCCGAGCATGCTCCGCGAGCTGAACTCCCGCGGGCGGAAGAACCCGC
This sequence comes from Haloferax sp. Atlit-48N, assembly GCF_003383015.2. Taxonomy (NCBI): domain Archaea; kingdom Methanobacteriati; phylum Methanobacteriota; class Halobacteria; order Halobacteriales; family Haloferacaceae; genus Haloferax; species Haloferax sp. Atlit-48N. The sequence goes on from NZ_CP137689.1 coordinate 1,698,989, forward strand.
AGGCGTTCAGCTACGACGGCGTGCTCTCGCAGGGCAACGGCCTCCTCACCATCGTCGAGGACGCCACCCAGCACGCCGACCTGCTCCAGAAGCTCCTGAACGTCCCCGACGAGGGGCACGTCAAACTGGACAAGGGTATCGGGATGGACATCGACACCCAGCTCGTCATCATCTCGAACCCGGACCTCGACGCCGAACTCGACAAGTACGCCGACAGGAACGGCCGCGACCCGCTGAAGGCGCTCAAGCGCCGGCTCAACAAACACGAGTTCCGCTACCTGACGAACCTCTCGCTGGAGGCCGAACTCATCCGCCGCGAACTGACCAACGAGACGAGCGTCTGGACCGACGACCCCGAGGCGATGGCCGACCGCGTCGCCGAGGCCGTCGCATTGGACGTCCGCGAGGGACCGGGCGAGGTCCGCACCCGCGAACTCGCGCCCCACACCGTCGAGGCCGCCGCGCTATACAGCGTCGTAACCCGCCTCGACGACGACGACGTGCCGCGCGACCCGGACCTCGAATTCGACCTCGTGGACAAGGCGCTGTTGTTCGACCGCGGCTACCTGCAAGTCGGTGACCAGCGCCGCGAGGTGTCCGCGTTCGAGTTCGTCGGCGACGCCGAGGGAACCCACGGGATTCCCGTGACGTTCACCCGCGATGTCATCGCTGACTTGCTCCACGACCGCATCGACCGCAGACACCCCGACCTCGACGTGTCGTCGGTGGTGATGCCGACCGACGTGCTCGACGAGATGGTCGCAGAACTCTCGGACGCGCCCGTGTTCTCGCGGGCGGAGTCCTCGGAGTACGAGGGCCGCATCGCGGCCGTCAAATCGTACATCTTCGACCAGCAGGAGGCCGACGTGCTCGACGCGCTCCTCGCGGACAAAGGGGTCGAGCGCGAGACGGTCGAGGAGTACGTCGAACACGTCTACGCGTGGGCGTCCGACGGACAGATAGAGACCGAACGCGGGCCGGTCGACCCCGACCCGCTTCTGATGAAACTGTTCGAGACCGAGCACCTCGGGCGCTTCTCGCCGGACGACTACGAGGGCAACGAGCCCTCCGAGTCGGTCGAGGAGTTCCGAAACGAGAAGGTCATCACCGCGCTCAACCGCTACGCGTGGGAGAACCGCGACGAGGGCTTTACCGTCTCCGACGTGGACCTCACCGAGATTCCGGTCATCCGGACGGTGCTCGAAACCCACGACTGGGAGGACGTGCGCCGGCTGTTTGCCGACCTCGACCCCCGCCAGTGGGACGACCCGCCGGCGAACACCGAGACGGCGCGGGTGAAAGCCCGCACCATCGACGAACTGGTCGACCGCGGCTACACCGCCGCGTCGGCCGAACTGACCAGCCGTGCCGTGATGAAGGAGGTGAGCCACACATGGGACTGAGAGACGACCTCGAACGATTCCGCGAAGTGGGCGAAGAGCGCCGCGAAGACCTCAAGGAGTTCATCTCCTACGGCGACCTCGGCGCGTCCGGGTCGAAAGACATCAAGATACCAATCAAGGTCGTGGACCTGCCGGAGTTCAAGTACGACCGCCTCGACATGGGCGGCGTCGGACAGGGCAAAGGCGGCACGCCCGACGTGGGCCAGCCGCTCGGCCAGCCCGAGCCCGGCGACGGCGAGGGCGAAGACGGCGACCCCGGCGAGGAGGGGGCCGAACACGAGTACTACGAGATGGACCCCGAGCAGTTCGCGGAGGCGTTAGACGAGGAACTCGGCCTCGAACTCGAACCGAAGGGCAAGGAGGTCGTAGAGGAGGTCGAAGGCGACTTCACCGACATCACCCGGAGCGGCCCCCACAGCACCCTCGACTTCGAGCGCCTGTTCAAGGAGGGCCTGAAGCGCAAGCTGGCGATGGACTTCGACGAGGAGTTCGTCCGCGAGGCGATGAAGGTCGAGGGCACCACCGCCCGCGAGGTGTTCGAATGGTGCCGCGAGAACAACATCCTCGTCTCGATGGCGTGGATAGAAGACGAGTGGAGCCGCATCCCGGACGACGAACGCGGGGCGTGGGCCTCCTTCGCGGAGATGGAGGAGAACGTCGAGCGGACGACGGCCATCCAGCGCATCCGCCGGGAAGGGCTCCGCGAGATTCCGTTCCGCCGCGAGGACGAGCGCTACCGCCACCCCGAAGTCATCGAGAAGAAGCAGTCGAACGTCGTGGTCGTCAACATCCGCGACGTGTCGGGGTCGATGCGGGAGACGAAGCGCGAACTCGTCGAGCGCACGTTCACGCCGCTGGACTGGTATCTCACGGGCAAGTACGACCACGCCGAGTTCGTCTACATCGCCCACGACGCCGAGGCGTGGGAGGTCGAACGCGACGAGTTCTTCGGCATCCGCTCGGGCGGCGGGACGCGAATCTCGTCGGCCTACGAGCTGGCCAAGGAGGTCTTAGACGAGCGCTACCCGTGGCGCGAGTGGAACCGCTACGTCTTCGCCGCGGGCGACTCCGAGAACTCCTCGAACGACACGAAAGAGCGGGTCGTCCCGCTCATGCAGGAGATAGACGCGAACCTCCACGCCTACGTGGAGACCCAGCCCGGCGGGACCGCAATCAACGCAACCCACGCAGAAGAGGTCGAACGGAGCCTCGGAGAGCAGGGTAACGTCGTGGTCGCGTACGTCTCGGAGCCCGACGACGTCATCGACGCCATCTACACCATCCTCAGCACGGAGGCGACAGCAGAATGAGTTTCAGACGACACCGCAGAGACGCACAGCGCGAGGCCGCCAGACTCGACGAGCCCGTCCGGGAGGCCGGCGCGCTCGCCAAGAAGCTCGGACTCGACCCCTACCCGGTGAACTACTGGGTGGTCAACTACGACGAGATGAACCAGCTCATCGCCTACGGCGGCTTCCAAGAGCGGTATCCGCACTGGCGGTGGGGGATGACCTACGACCGCCAGCGGAAGACCGACCAGTTCGGCATGGGCAAGGCGTTCGAAATCGTCAACAACGACGACCCCGCGAACGCCTTCCTCCAGGAGTCGAACTCGCTGGCCGACCAGAAGGCCGTCATCACCCACGTCGAGGCGCACTCGGACTTCTTCAAGAACAACCAGTGGTTCGGGCTGTTCTCCGACGAGGGGCAGTTCGCCGCGGCCGCGATGCTCGAACGCCACGCCCAGACCATCGAGCGGTACGTCCAGAACCCCGACATCAGCCGGGACGACGTGGAGAAGTTCATCGACGCCGTGCTCTGTCTGGAAGACACCATCGACCAGCACCGGACCATCCGCGAGGCCGCCGCCGACGAGGACGGCCGCATCCCCGAGGACATCCGCGCCCAGTTGGACAGCCTCGACATCTCCGACGACGTGCGCCGCGAGGTGTTCGACGACGCGTGGCTCGAACAGGTCGAGGAGGCCGAACGCGAGGCCGCGAAGCTCACCGACCCCCGGAAGGACGTGCTCGCGTACGTCCGCGAACACGGCATGCGGTACGACGAGGAGACGGGCAAGGCCGAGGAGATGGAGCCGTGGCAGAAGGACGTCCTCGACATGCTCCGCGAGGAGGCGTACTACTTCGCCGCCCAGAAGATGACGAAGGTGATGAACGAGGGCTGGGCGGCCTACTGGGAGTCGCTCATGATGGGCGACGAGCGCTTCGCGGGCACGGACGAGTTCATCACCTACGCCGACCACCAGTCGCGCGTCCTCGGCTCGCCCGGACTCAACCCCTACAAGCTCGGCAAGGAGCTGTGGGAGTACATCGAGAACTCGACGAACCGCGCGGAGGTCGCAGACAAACTCCTGCGCGTGACGGGCGTCACGTGGCGCAACTTCCACGAGACGGTCGACTTCGACGAGGTGCAGGAACACCTCCGGGCGGACCCAGCTATCGACGGCGTCAGCGCCGACTCGCTCGACGAACTGTCCGAACTCGGCCCCGACGACCCGAGAGTCGACCACGAGACGCTCGACAGGGCGCTGTCGGGCGACGACTCGCTCGACCTCGATGCGTACCCGTGGAAGCTCCTCACCTACGAGGGGCTCGCGGAGCGACACTACTCGCTCGTCAAGTCGCAGAACCGCGGGTTCCTCAGCCGGATTCGGCGCTCCGAACTCGAACAGCTCTCGCGGTATATGTTCGACGACGAGGTGTACGACAGCGTCGAAGACGCCCTCGCCGACGTGGACAAGACCGCCGGCTGGGACCGGATGCGCGAGATTCGCGAGAGCCACAACGACGTGACGTTCCTCGACGCATTCCTCTCCGAGGAGTTCGTCCGCGCGAACCACTACTTCGCCTACGAGTACTCCCAGTCGTCCCAGCAGTTCCGCGTCTCGTCGTCGGAGTACCGCGACGTGAAAAAGAAGCTCCTGTTCCAGTTCACCAACTTCGGGAAGCCGACCATCGCGGTGTACGACGGGAACTTCGACAACCGCGGGGAACTCCTCTTGGGCCACCAGTACAACGGCGTCATCCTCGACATGAAGCAGGCCAAGGGCGTCTTAGAGCGCGTCTACCACCTCTGGGGCCGGCCGGTGAATCTGATGACCATCACGAAGGAGTTCGACGAACACGAGGTCGAAGTCGCCCGGCGACGGGGGCGCGAGCCGACGCCCGAAGAGCGAGCCATCCGGATTCGGTACGACGGCGAGTCGTTCGAGGAACACGACCTCGACCCCGAACTGGAAGCCCGCATCGCCGCCGGCGAGGTCGACTACGACACGAAGCCCGATGACTGGCTCTGAGCGGAGCGATGGACGACGCTGACTCGTCGACTCCGCCCGGAGACGAAGAGCAGGCGGACGACTCGCTCGACGAGGCCGACATCCACGACGTGCTCAGAAACGAGCGGCGACGGCTCGCGCTCGAACGGCTGCGCGACGGTGACGGGCCGGAGTCGGTCGGTGACCTCGCGGAGCACATCGCCGAGATAGAGTCCGGCGAGTCGCCGCCCCCGAAGAACGTTCGCCAGAGCGTCTACATCTCGCTGCACCAGACCCACCTCCCTAAACTCGACTCGCTCCGCATCGTCGCGTACGACTCGCGGGCGAAGACCGTCTCGCTGGGGTCGAGCGCGGCGGAACTCGACTACTTCCTGGACGACGCGGAGCCGACGCAAGCTCCCTTCGCGCTCCTGTCGCTCGCGACCTGTCTGGCTGGACTCGCGCTCCTCGTCGCCGGCTGGATGGGCGTCCCCGTCATCGACCGCGTGGACCCGCGGCTCGTCGCCGGCCTCGCGCTCACCGCCGTCGCCGTCGTCGCCGGCGCGGAGCTCGGATTGCGGACGCGAAGCCGAACGTAGCTCGGAGACACGGTCGCGGTCCGTCCTATTCCACCCGCCCCGATTCCATCAGCCCCGAATCCGCCGTTCGACTCAAGTCACCCCCATCCTAAGCGCCGCCGATGATGTCCGAGTCAACTTCGCTCGCGTGGTTCCGCCGCGACCTCCGTCTGCACGACAACGCGGCGTTCGCGGCCGCCTGCGACGCCGACCGCGTGGTTCCCGTCTACTGCGTGGACCCGCGCGAGTACGGCGACCGACCGTTCGGCGGCCCCGACTCCTTCGACTTCGAGAAGACCGGCGCGCACCGCGCCCGCTTCCGCCTCGAATCGCTGGCCGACCTGCGGGCGTCGCTCCGCGACCGCGGAAGCGACCTCGTCGTCCGCGAGGGTCGCCCCGAGTCCGTCCTCCCCGAGGTGGCCGCCACCGTCGACGCCGACTTCGTGACGGTCCACACGCGCCCGACACCCGAGGAGTCGCGCGTCGAATCGGCGGTCGAAACGGAACTTCGAGACGGCGGCGTCGAACTCCGGCGCTTCTGGGGGCACACGCTCACCCACCTCGACGACCTCCCGATGGCGCTTTCCGACCTCCCGGACACGTACACGACGTTTCGGAAGGCGGTCGAATCGGCCGCCGAAGACGCCGGGACGGGCGATGCAGCAGCCGGCGACGAGCACGCGAGCGACGGCGACCCCGGCGGCCGCGACCCGCTTCCCGAACCGACCGTCCCGCCGCTTCCCGACGACGCGCCCGACGCGGGCGACCTCCCCGCGGTCTCCGACCTCGTCGGAACCGCGGACGCGAACGCCGACCGCGCTCCCGACGACCGCGGCGTCCTCCCCTTCGACGGCGGCGAGACGGCCGCGCTCGACCGCGTTGAGTCGTACATCTGGGCGGGCGACCACCTCCGCGAGTACAAGGAGACGCGGAACGGGCTGCTCGGAGCCGACTACTCCTCGAAGTTCTCGCCGTGGCTGAACGAGGGCTGTCTCTCGCCGCGGTACGTCAAGGCCGAGGTGGACCGCTACGAGGCCCGCCGAGTCGAAAACGACTCGACGTACTGGCTCGTATTCGAACTCCGCTGGCGCGACTTCTTCCAGTTCCAGTTCGCCAAACACGGGAGCGACTGCTTCCGCCGCGAGGGCATCCGCGAACGGACCGATATCGACTGGCGACGCGACGACGCAAAGTTCGAGCGCTGGGCGGCGGGGAAAACTGGTATCCCCTTCGTCGACGCGAACATGCGAGAACTGAACGCGACGGGTTACATGTCGAACCGCGGGCGACAGAACGCCGCGTCGTTCCTCGCGAACGACCTCCGACTGGACTGGCGACGCGGCGCGGCCTACTTCGAGACGCGACTCGTCGACTACGACCCCGCGTCGAACTACGGCAACTGGGCCTACATCGCGGGCGTCGGCAACGACTCGCGGGACCGCTCGTTCGACGTGCGCTGGCAGGCGACGCGCTACGACGAGGACGCCGAGTACGTGAAGACGTGGCTCCCCCAACTCGACGCGTTACCCGCCGAATACGCTCACGAACCGTGGCAACTCAGCGGGGCCGAACAGGCGTCCTACGGCGTCGAGTTGGGCGTGGACTACCCCGAACCGATGGTCGATTTCTCCGATTAGATGCCCCACGCGTCGTCGGTCTCGCCGCCGACACGGGCCACGGCGACCGCGAGAACCGTCACGAGCGCGAACCCGATGAACGCGAGTCGGGGAATCGTCAGGAGGCCGCCGAGCATCGAATACTGGATGGACGTACACGGGCCGCCGACGGTACAGGTCGCTCCGGGCGCGACTTGCAGGTACGAATGGTAGCCCGAAAGCGCGAGGCCGCCGAGCGAGAGGGGGAGCACCGTCTTCCAGACGTCGGGTCGGTCCTCGACCGCGGCGACCCCGAGCACCACGACGAGCGGGTACATCAGGATGCGCTGGTACCAACAGAGGTCGCAGGGCGTCAGTCCGAGGCCGAGGCTGAAGTAGAGGCTCCCGCTCGTCGCGGCGAGCGCGACGAGCGTTCCCGCGGCGAGCGTGGCGCGCGTCGCGTCCGACACGGTCAGGCGCTCCCGCGACGAGGCGCGCGCCTCGCTCCGCTCGGTCCGTTCGGCTTCGGAGCCGACTGCTGTCGCTCCTCGGGCGGTTCGCCACGGTCTCGTCGAGTCGAGTTGCGTATCATCGCTCGTTGGTCGTGGCGCGACGATAGCCCTCGGCGTACCTCAAGCCATCGGCTCGCCCGGCGAGCCGTCGTCGCTCCGGTCGCACGCCCGCGGCGGTCGCTGGCTGCTCGCGTTGGGGCCGCCAGTCCCGCTCACGGCTGAAAGCCGACGGTAGTGACGATGACGACGCCGACGACGCCGGCGACCACGAGGAGCGCGCTTCGCCGGGCCACCGGCCCGAGAAGCTCCCGGTCGACGCTCGCCGCGAGCGCGACCTTGACCGCGATGCTCGCGGCGGTGCCGGCGAGGACGCCGACGACCGCGGTCGTCCCGCCGATAGTGCCGCCGTCGTAGAGCGTGACGGCGGTCGTAACGACCGAGCCGCTCGACACGAGTCCGCCGAGGAAGCTCGTCACGACGAACCCGGTCGCGCCGAAGTACTCCTGTGCCGCCGCGGAGGCGAGCAACACGAGGAGGAAGAAGACGCCGAATCGGAGGGCGCTTTCGAGGCTGAACGGCGACTCGAACGCCACGTCGAGGTCGACGTTCCACTCGCGGGAGTGCAGCGCGTAGCCCACTCCGGCGAGCGCGACGAGACCGAGTGGAACCCCCACCTCGACCGCGAGTTCCGGGACGAACACGGCGACAAGCGAGAGGTTCCGCAGCGCCATCGCCGCGTCGGCCATCAGAATCGCGGCGGCCGCGAGCGGCCGAATCGACGGGTTTCGACTGGTCCGCCCGGCTATCTCACCGATGACGGCCGTGGAGTTCACCAACCCGCCGAAAAACCCCGTGATGGCGATGCCGCGCTCGCCGTACCGGCGGATGATGACGTAGTTGACGAAGCCGATTGCGCTCACCGCGACGACGAGCAGCCAGACGGTTCGGGGGCTGACGGCGTCCCACGGACCGACCTGCCCTTCGGGGAGCAACGGGTAGACGACGAACGCGATGATGGCGAACTCGACGGCGCTTCGGACCTCGTCGGTCGTCAGTCGCCGCGCGAATCCGTGGAGTTCTCGCCGCAGAACCAACAGGAGCGACGAGGTGAGCGCGACGACGACCCCCTCGATGACGAAGCCGCTTACGACCGCCGCGCCGACCGCGTAGGCGACCAGAAGCGACGTGGACGTGGTGAGCGAGAGGCTCACGCCGAGGTCGTCTAATCGAGCGGCGCTGTCAGCGGTGCTGTCGTCGTCGCGGCGGGCATCGGACTCGTCGCCGCCTTCGGTTTCGGCGTCGTCCTGCGAGTCGGCTCCGTCGCCCCGCCCGTTCGGCCCGCGGTCGAACAGCCCGCGACTCCCGAGCAACACCGCCTGGACGACCACCAACAGGCCCCCGACCGCCAGAAGGATGTCGCTCCCGACTGCGACGGCGATGCCGCCGAGGAGGCTCGTCAGGGTGAACGTTCGAACGCCGGCGCTCTTTTTCGACCGCTCGCGCTCCAAGCCGAGGAACATCCCTAACGCCGCCGCGACGAACAGGCGGACGATGACGGGGTCGACCTGCGAGGTTAACTCTTCGACCATCACCGAACCCCTGTATCCCCGTGTTCCATGCTATCGTGTGTATTTTAATTGCTATCGTTAAAAACGTGTAAGCTAATTGGATGTGGAGATGGCGGTCGTTCACTCGCCCAACTCCGCTTGCCCCACGCAGTCACGGGGCCGAGGGACACGGACAGCTCTCGGTGGTCGGGTTCGACAGCAGCGCTCAGTGGGCGATTCCACCGACGTGGGCGCACCTCCCGCGCCGGAGAGCACCGTCGTTGACGCGAGCCAGTCCGGGCATCAGTCGAACGCGTCTGGAACGTGGTCGTCTCCCGGCGGCATTTCCGACGGAGAAACACTGCTCTCGGTTGTTTACGCTTTCCAAGCGAAGCACCGTGTAGGCATGGCCGATTCAAACCCTGAGGAGCACTGTGGTATCGGAATCCGAGGCGTCGCGATTGGAATCGATTCGTTCGTGTGGATTGCGCTGCTATTCGTTTCGATTTTGGTCGCAGGAGTGTTCACCGGACAGGTCGAGACAAGCGCACGAGGGCTGAACACGGATTTAGAAGGGGGCTCTGCGTCGATGGCGCTGGGACTGTGGCTCGTTTTGGCGCTCGGCTATCACACCGTCATGGAGTGGCAGTTCGGGAAGACGATCGGGAAGGCGCTCGTGAACATCCGCGTGACGAGTACCGGTGGGGCCGGCCTTACGCTCGGCACCGCCTCGATACGGAACGTGTTACGGCTCGTCGATTGGTTCCCCGGTTTGTACCTCGTCGGCGTCGTCGGGATTGCGGTGTCGGACCGGCAGCAGCGCCTCGGTGACAGGCTGGCGGGGACCACGGTCGTCAGTGCGTGACACGCTACGTGACCCCGTCGTAGAGGCGAATCGTAACGATACTTCCGTCCGGAGTGTTCGGCTGGAACCGAAGCTCGCCCCCCATCTGGGTGACGGCCCAGTTGACGAACCAGAGCCCGATTCCCTGACCGTGTTTGAGTTGCGTCTCGGTCCCAGCAGCGAGAATCTCCTGTTCCCGTTCGGGAAGTCCCGGCCCGTCGTCCGCCACGACGAGTTCAGCCGATGCGTCCGAACGCTCTCGAACCCGGAGTTCGACGGCCGGCGAGTCCTTGTCCGAGTGAATGATTGCGTTTTCGACTAGCTCAGTGAGCACCTGCTGAAGTACCGTTCGGTGAGCGGTGACCGAGACATCGTCGGGGGAGTCAAGCGTTATTTCGGCCGGATTGTCACCGGTTCGGAACTGGTCGGCCACCGATTTCGCAACGCCCGTAAGAGCGACCGATTCCGGTGGTTCGGTACTTGCTGACATGAGTTCCTCGGCCTCTCTGACTTTCTCACTCAGTTCGAGCAGGTCCGTCGTACTGTCTCGGATACCGGTTCGTATCTCTTCGTCATCGACGTGGTCGGCGTAGGCGAGGACGACATCCAAGTCGTTTCGCACGTTGTGACGGAGGATTCGGTTGAGGACTGTGAGCCGCTGTTCACGGGTTCGCCGGTCTGTCACGTCTCGGAAGAGGGCCGTTCTGGCGACCGGGTTGTCCTCCTCATCCGTCGCGGATTCGGTGACCGCGGAGACGCTGTATTGGAACTGTCGGCGGCCCTTCGAGGTCTGGAGTGCGACCGTTCCGCTGGCACCCACGGAGAGGTCCGCCCGTTCGAGCCCGTCGACGACCGAACGAATCGGCGCTCCGATTATCGTCGCTGCCGACCTGTCGAACAACGCCGCGGTCGTCTCGTTCACGTCGAGAACGTGGTCGTCCCAATCGAGGACGAAAATCGCCTCCTGTAAGGTTTCTACCACACGCGTCCGTGCGACGTAATCGGCTTTCGGGAAGCCGGTCATGACGGGATACCGTCGCACGGCAACCGCGAGGAGGACGCCGGCCACGAGCAGGCCAACCGTCGTACTGCCGGGGAGCGTGGCACTGTTCCCCGCGAGGCTGGGCAGGTAGGGCGCTGAAACGCCGCCGGTGAGGATTGCGACGTGTGTGTTCGACACCCTGGCGTGGTTGCCACCGAGGTCAACCAAGAGGTACGTCGCGTACAGGTACAGTGCGAACAGGTACAGGACTTCCGTGCCGATTAGCGAGGCGATCATGTATTCGACGGCCGTCTCCGACGGCCCGACCACGATGGTAAGCCCGCTCAAGAGAACCGGGAGTGCGATTCCGGCGAGCAGCGCGACTCGCTTCCACGTCAGACCGGTTCCACGACCGGTGTAGCTGAGCGCGTACACGACCCAGATACCCGGGATGACCAGTGCGGCCCCGATTTGGCCAAACGACAACAGCGTCGAAAGCACAGCGACGGACGATGCGCCCGGGAGGTCGGACCCGAAGGCGAATACGGCCCACAGCGTCAGCGCAGCGAGGAGCGAGATGAACGGTTCCGCACTGGGTTGCTCCCGAGACTGGAACGCCGTCCATGTGGTCCGGCCAAGGAGAACGACCGCCGCGGCGTTGAGAGCGAGCGCACCTAGTGTCGATTGGAACGCCATTGATTGGGAGTCTCGTGTCAATCTATCGTACAGTATTATGAACTCGGTGATGACGCGTCTCGAACTGCCCGGTGAGCAGTCTCGTTGCGGGTTCACGCGCGGTCGAATCGGACGGATTCCAAGATGCGGTTCGGAAGTGAACTCGCAGTCTGTCTTCGAAGCGAGGCCGATACGCGTTGCGGGACGAGCAGGGAGGGAGAGAGGTGGAGGCCATCCAGTCACCCGTCCGGGGGATGACGGGCAGGTAGGCCGTGTCGCCCGTTGATGATAAGAGGTTTTTCTGCGTTTCTCCGTCTGAAACAGGTGCAAATCGGCTTCTCAGCTACCCCGAGACACTAACCATCGCATCGATGCCGTTCTCGTCGAGGGAGACCGAAAGCGAGGTGGGGACGGCCTCGAACCGCTCTCGATGGTGTCCGTCCTCACAGATGGACATCTCGGTTCGCACGAGCCCTGCGTCGCGAAGGGCGTTGAGGCGGCGGTACGCCGTCGGCCGTGAGACGTCGGCGGCTTCGGCGACATCCCTGCCACACCGGGGTTGCTCGGCGACGGCTTCGTAGACGCGGCGGGTGTACTTGTCACCGAAGAGGTCGAAGAGCTCCGCCGTCGTGAGGTCGTCGGTCTCGGTGCGTTCGAGCGGCTGCTTTGACCTGGATGCTTCGGGGTGGGCGGTCATACGATTGGGGATGGCCCGTGACCTACTGGAGGGATGTGCTAGGAGTGCAGACCGCTCCACGCGGCCGACTCTAGGAGTCCAGACGAGCCTGCGAAGAGAAGGCCATCAGTTATGGGGGCTCAGTCACGACGCCCACGGTAGATAGCGAGACAGATGCCCGGAACTGATGGTGCGGCGGACGTTCGCGCGCTCATCGTGGACGACGAGCGGGAAGTAGCGGACGCGTACGCGTTGCGCTTGCGAGGCTACTGCGAGGTCGAAACCGCATACGGCGGTGAGGAGGCGCTCTCGGTTATCCGCGATTCACCGGTCGACATCGTCCTCTTAGATCGTCATATGCCGGGACTGTCCGGTGACGACGTGTTGACCGAACTCGACGAACGCGACTTCTCTGGCCGTGTCGTCATGGTGACCGCGGTCGACCCCGGAGTGGAAGTCCTGGATATGCCGTTCGACGACTACCTGTGCAAGCCCGTCGACCGGGAGGACGTGCGCGCCGTAATCGACCAGCAGCAACGGATTCTCGCCTACGAGACGCTCGGAGAATTCTTTCGCGTCGAGGCCAAGCGCGCGGTACTCGAAGCGGAACTGAGCCCGGAGCGACGCCGTGAACACGAGGGATACGATGAGACCGCAGCGCGGGCGCGACGGCTCGAACGACGAACGCGGCGGCTGTTGCCGGACGACAGCATTCTCGACCAGTTCGACGAAATCGAGCGCGAAGGCGTCTGACACTCGTCTGTTCCCGCGGAGCCCCTCTCTACGGACCCGCGTGCTGACCCCAGAGACTGAACAGACGCCACAGAGACGACGTCACATCGGCAGGTTCGCAAACGTAACCACGAGTCCGATGAGGACGAACCCAACAGACGTAACGATTCCGTACCAGACAACGCCAATTCCGAGGGCCAGTCGGGGACTCTGCCCATCCCCGGTGGGCGTCCGATGGCAACGTTCTGGCAGGACCCGGAGAACGACGAGCGCGAGGGTACTCGGGAAGAGGAGATTGACAGCGAGAACACCACCAACGATGCCGACGGCATCACCCCCCGTTACCGTCCCCGTTCCCGCGGTGAGTAACATCACGACGAGATACGAGAGAGACTGCGCCGCGAGTAGCACGCTCCCGATTAGCGGATAGTTCACGACGAGCCGGTTGGTCGGCCACCGGAACAGTTCACGGAGCCGTGTAATGGCCAGAAGCGGGGACCAAAACAGGAGAGTAACGACTGTGAAGCCGGCGACGACGCTTAGTGCTGCTCGGACCATACCCATCCACGTGCGCTTGCGACTGTATCTTTCCGGGCTGTGTTTCCATCGCTGAAGCACGAACGGACCAATATCGCACGGCTCAGACGGATGACAGCAGAGGCGTTCAACGCGTCTCGGAGGACCGCGAACTCTCGTTGAGATACGCGTCGAGGAGCTTCCGTTGTCCCGCTCGGAGGTGGTAGAGGAGCGTCGAGCCGGTGATATCGAGGGAGGCAGCGACTTCTTCGGCTGTGCTTCCACGGGGTGATTCGAAGTAGTCCGCGAAGTACGCGGTCTGAAGTGCGGTTCGTTGTCGCTCCGTCAAGGCGTCGTGCAACGCGTCTCTGAATTCACGAGCGGTGGTCACGGAGCGCTCTCGTTCCTCTTTGGCGACGAACTCCATGTTGTAGTCGCGGCTGACCGCGTCTGCGATACGCCGCACGTCGCCGTCTGGTGGCAGCTCTACGACGATTCGGCCGGTACCACTGTCGAAGTTCGCACGGCGAACAGTCCCACCGAGAGACGAGATGGCGAGCAACGGAGTGGACCCCCTGACGGTGAGTTCCACGGACCCCCCCGACTCAGACTCGCGAATGGCTCTCAAATCGTCGATACCGGCGATGTCAGCGGCAGCCCCCTCGACCGCCTGCATAGTCGAGCCCTCGACCGAGACGAAACAAAGTAGTGCGTCATCTCCGTGCGGTACGACTCCCTCCAGTCGCAACGTCGAATCCAGAGCCTTACTCAATCGAGATACGACCGACCCGTCACCAACTTCGAAGGTGAGCTCCGCGACGCTATCTGAGAGCAGTAGATTCCGGTTCCGAGCGGCGGTGACCGCGAAGCCGGCGACATCACCTAACGTCTCGAAACTGGTGTACGCTCGGTCCGAGAACGCCTCGGTTCCGCTGGCGTAGATGCCGACCACACCGTGTACGTTCGAGCCGTACACGAGCGGAACCGCGAGCGCTGATTGGACGCCGTCCGCAAATCCGGCGGTTCCGACCGACTCCGGGACTTGAGAGTCATCGACGAGCGGTTGCGCCGCTTGCAGACGCCCGGTCTCTACCGCACGCTCTTCCAGCGTCGTGGTCGTCTCGTCGTCGAGCGCGTCGCGGACGGCTGCAACGGTCTCGCCGGTGTCGCCAGCGGCGGCGTGAAGGACGAGACTGTCGCTCCCGATTTCGCGCTCACCGACCCAGGCGAACTCGTAAATATCCGTCTCTCCGAGGCTGCGGCAGATGGTCTCGGCGATTTCCGCGCGAGACGTTGCTCCGACGAGTTCTGTGAGGATTTCCGAAAGCACGGTTTCGATGACGGCCGTCCGCTTGTGCTCGATCCGCAGTTTCTCGACCGACTGCTCGTGGCGTCTCCGCTCCGTCACATCTTCGACGTAGATGGCGACCCCGTCGTCAGTAGACGCGACGGAGACGCCGAGCCAGCGTTCCAACTCGGGATAGTACTCCTCAAAGGACGTTTCCGTAATGGAACTCCCCTCGAATGCGAGCAGCAGCGAATCCTCGACGGACCGGGGGAACACCTCGGCGAGTGGGGCACCGACTACGTCTCCCGCGGCACCGATGCGCGACCGCGCGACCTCGTTGATATCGTTCACGGTCCCATCCGCCGAGACGGCGAGGACGCCGACGGGTGCGTGCCGGAGTCGGTCATCCATAGTTAGTGACTGCGTTCGTCCGACAATGGTCTATTGGTTCCGAGCCCCGCCTCGGACATCAGTGTTAGAACCATACCTCAACGCGCGTCCCGCCGTTCGCTGCGGTCGTGAGGGTCAGCTCCCATCCGTGTGCGACGACGATTCGCTCGACAATTGCGAGACCGAGGCCGGTCCCCCCCTCCCGAGTCGAGTATCCCGGTTCGAAGACGACCGCTCGCTCACCCGCGGGAATGCCCGGCCCGTCATCTGCGACGTAGAAGCCGTTTTCCAACGCGCCTACTGTGACGGTCACCGCGCGCGCCGAGTTCGCCGCCCGACTGCTCGTGGAGTCGCTCCCCGCGCTGTCATCGGACAGTGTCTGGTCGGCCGTGGCACCATGTTTCACGGCGTTCCGGAACAGATTCTCGAACAGTCGCTGGACGCGTCCAGAGTCGGCAGTCGCAGTCGGGAGTGTGTCCGCCACATCCAGCGTGGCGTACTCGGTATCGACGGATTGCCACGCATCCTTCGCGGCGGCTTCTATCGAGACGTTGCCGGTCGGGTCCAACACGGTTCGGTCCCGCGAGATAGTCAGTACGTCGCGGATGATACGTTCCATTCGCTCGTGCGCGTCGGCTACTGCGTCGAAGTGCTCGGTGTCACCTGTCTCCCGTGCTGCTCGGAGGTGGGCCTTGGCGACGTCCAGCGGGTTACGGAGGTCGTGGCTGATCACACTGCTCACGGGGTCTACGGCCGGAGTGCCCGCGATACCGGGGAACTCGTTCGCGTCTCGAAACACAACGTAGCCGGTGTCACCGTCAGAAGAGAGTATCCGAGCGAAGAACGGCCCACCCGAACCGCCCCCGTCGAGGTACATCCCGACACTGTCGCCACGAATGAGGTGCGTGACCGGGTTCTCGTCACCGGTCGAGTTGACGAGACTGAATCGCTCGAATATCGCCGTTACGGGCGTTTCGGGCGAGGGACTCTCGAACACCGACTCGAAAGCCCCGTTCGTTGCAGTGATACGAGGCTCGCCGTTCGTCACGGCGTAGGCGACGACTGGCACCCGAAATTCGTCGAGCGGGATTGCCATGGAGGTTCCGTCTGTCATCGATTCCCTACGCTCCTGCACCGTTCCAGACGCGGTTTCTCCCGACCGATGGGGGTTGGGTTGACCCATCGACGGAGAGCGTTCAGGAACCCGTGCATGCGTCATCGTTGGACTGTGGATACGTATAGTGTTTCCCGCCCGTTCTGACACAGAAACGCAGCCGGATAATCTGCCAGACCCTCAGTTTCGAAGGACCGAAACGAGCGTGCCAAGCACGAGAGCAGCACCAAACCCGGTTATGTAGAGCGGCTTAGTGCTGCTCTCATGTATCAGGAACGCGTCACCGGGGGAATTCGATGGTACGTAGGCGGTCACGGTCGCTCCTTGCTCGTAACCCCCTAACTGCGATTGAGCGTCTTCCTTCGTCTCGAATTCGCGCGAAACACCTCCGGGATACATATGTGTTGACGTATAGCGTTCGCCTTCGTAGGTGTATCTGAAAGTCGCTTGCGGTCTGTAATCGTCCGTCCCTCGTCGCTGGTTGACCTGTTCGATTGCGGTCGAAACGACAGTCGCGTCAACCGTCTCCGTGGCGTCCAACGCCGAAGATTGGGCCAAGTAACTGTACCCCCCGTACCCCATAACGCCCAGTCCTAAGATAAGGAGGAGTGCGACCCCGAGCGGTCCAGATGGGCCATTGAACTTGAATTCCATGTCCGAGGGCATGAGATGTTGAACGGTAAATGGGTAATCAGTGTTTCGCGTCCTGTAACACCGGAGCGAGCCCACCGTTCGACTGTGAGTTCAGCGGGGCTCTCATGAACGCCTCCCCCAGCGGCCGCACCTACGGTTCCGCGTGAATCCGGCGACGCTACTTGGTGGGACACAAGAGCTATCGCAGACTGCGGTAGAATGGGATGTCTGGAGGGGAGTTGAACTCCACTCGCAACACGGTGCTCGCTAGTTCTAATTCCCTGTGTCGCATTCCTGCTCCACAGTCGAAGCGACACGCAAAGCGGTCG
Source organism: Haloferax sp. Atlit-48N (assembly GCF_003383015.2). NCBI lineage: Archaea > Methanobacteriati > Methanobacteriota > Halobacteria > Halobacteriales > Haloferacaceae > Haloferax > Haloferax sp. Atlit-48N. The sequence continues at coordinate 1,716,077 of NZ_CP137689.1, forward strand.
CTTCGAAGATCGTTCAGCAAAGAAGTGCTCGGTAGGGATTTGAACCTCAGTCGCTCGCTCTGTTCGCTCCCTGTTTCAAATCCCCTACGCTCCGCTCTCTCTTCGTCACGTTGTTCCTCAGAGAAGTGCTCGGTCAGGGATTTGAACCCTGGTCCTCGGCTCGAAAGGCCAAGATGATTGGCCGGACTACACCAACCGAGCGTCTGCATTCACGAGTGGTCGTTGGACTATTTTAAGCGTTGCGTTCCATCGTGGGTGAGTGAGAGGAACCCACCCACGACGGCCGGTTACTCGCCCGTGAACTCGGGGTCGCGGTCGCTCGTGAAGGCGGCGACGCCCTCCATCAAGTCCGAGGTGGTGAACAGCAGACCGAACGCCTGCGCTTCGACTTCCAGTCCCGAATCAGTGTCTTCCCAGCCGTTGTGCATGGCGCGCTTGGTGTAGCGCTGGGCGACCGGCGGACCCTGTGCGAACCGCTTCGCGTACTCGAAGGCCCGTTCTTCGAAGTCGTCGTCGTTCTCGACGACCTCGTTGACGAAGCCGTAGTCGGCCATCGTCTCGGCGTCGTAGCGGTCGGCGCTGAAGATAATCTCCTTCGCGCGGCCGGTGCCGACGATGCGCTGGAGGCGGACCGTGCCGCCCCAGCCGGGAAGGAGGCCGAGGTCGTGCTCGGGCTGGCCGAGTTCGGAGCGCTCCGTGGCGATGCGGAGGTCGGCGCACATTGCGAGTTCCATCCCGCCGCCGAGACAGAAGCCGTCGATGCCGGCGACGACCGGCTTGTCGAGTTCCTCGAGCTTTCCGAACGTCTGTTGGCCCTTCCGCGAGATTTCGACGCCCTCGACGGGGTCACCGCCGCCCGCGGCGATGCTGGTCACGTCGGCACCGGCGGAGAACGCGCGGTCGCCGGCTCCCGTGAGGAGCACGGTTCGAACCTCGTCGTCGTCGGCACACAGGTCGATTGCCTCCGAGAGTTCGTCCATCAGTTCGACGCTGATGGTGTTGAGTCGGTGCGGCCGGTCGAGGGTGATGTGGCCGACACCGTCGCGCACCTCGACGGCGATGGCGTCGAACGCGGGAGCGTCGCCGGATTCGTCCTCGCCGCCGTCGCCGTAGAAGCCCTCGTCCGACTGGGCGAGGTCGCGGAGGTACTCGACGGCTTCGTAGCGCGCTTCGCCGGTCTCGTCGTGGAGTTCGTCGAGGGCGTCGACGAGGGCGGCGATGCCGGCGCTGTCGGCCATCTTCGCCGGGCCGTCGGGGAAGCGCCCGCCGAGTTTGACCGCGCGGTCGATGGCGGCCGGGTCGGCCACGTCGTTGCCGACGAGACCGGCGACCTCGTTCGCCATGACGCCGAGGAGTCGGTTCTTGACCGCTTCGCTCCCCTCGTCGTGGGGAATTTCAGCGCCCGCGCCGTCCTCGTAGTCGTAGAAGCCCGCACCGGTCTTCTGGCCGAGGTCGCCTTCTTCGACCTTCTCCGAGAGGAGCGGACACGGTTCGTAGGCGTCGCCGAGCACCTCGTGCATGTATTCGAGGACGTGGTAGCCCACGTCGATGCCGACGTAGTCGGCGAGTTCGAAGCTCCCCATCGGGAGGCCCATGTCGTACTTCGTCGTGGAGTCGACTTCGGCCATCGTCGCGTCGCCGGCGTGGACAATCCACGCCGCCTCGTTCATCAGCGGGACGAGGATGCGGTTCACGATGAAGCCGGGGCTGTCCTTGCGGACGCGGACGGGCGTCTTGCCCATCGACTCGGCGAGGTCTTCGACGAGGTCGAGCGTCTCGTCGGCGGTGTGCGCGCCGGAGATGACCTCGACGAGGTCCATGCGGACCGGGGGGTTGAAAAAGTGCATCCCGCAGAAGCGCTCGGGGCGCTCGGTGACCTCGGAGAGTTCGGTGATAGAGAGACTGGAGGTGTTGGTGGCGAACACCGCGTGGTCGGGGGCGTACTCCTCCAACTCGGCGTACACCTCCTTTTTGATGGCCATCTTCTCGGGGACGGCCTCGATGACCACGTCGGCGTCGGTGACGGCCTCGCCGAGGTCCACCGCGGTCGAAACGCGGGCGAGCGCGGCGTCGGCGTCGTCCTGCGACAGTCGGTCCTTCTCGGCGAGTTTGTTCAGCGACCACTCGATTTTGTCGTAGCCCTGCTGGACGAACTCGTCTTCGATGTCGCGCAGGACGACGTCGTAGCCGGCGAGGGCCGCGACCTCCGCGATGCCGTGGCCCATGTTGCCCGCTCCGAGCACGGTGATACTGTCGACGTCATCTACGTTCATGGAAGAACGTTACACTGCGTCGCGGTTTCAACGTTTCCCTCGCGTGAAATGTAAACTCAGATTGTGTTTATTCGATTGGCGGTCTACGTGGGTGCAGTCTATCGATTACTCGGACTAGACTCCGTTTCCACCCTGTCGAAGTTAGTCCACGCACCGCCAGAGATACCGACTGGCGTAGCTTCGATAGGGTGCCCATCGCTCGGCGCGCTCGCGCATCTCGCCGCGGGAGACGGCGTCCTGTTCGAACCCGAAGACGTGTTCCATCCCGCGACGAATCCCGAGGTCCTCGACCGGGAACACGTCCTCGCGGGCGAGCACGAAGATGAGGAACATCTTGGCGGTCCAGTCACCGACGCCGCGAATCTCGGTGAGCGCCGCGACGACCTCGCCGTCGTCCATCTCTCGTAACGACTCGGCCGACAGGCCGTCTCGGAACGCGTCGGCGACGTTGCGGACGTAGCCGACCTTCTGGTTCGAGAGGCCGCAGTCGCGCAGGACGTCCTCGTCGGCGGCCAGTATCCCCTCGGGCGTGACCTCGACGCGGTCGAACAGGCGGTCCCGAATCGTCGCCGCCGCGGTCGTCGAGAGCTGTTGGTTGACAATCGAGACGACCAGTCGCTCGAAGGGGTCGTCGGCGGGGTCGAGCGAGAGCGGGCCGTGTTCGTCGACCACATCGCCGAGGTGCGGGTCCGCACGGAGTTCGCGGTAGGCGTCGTCGCTCATCGACTCGTGGTTGGGTCGTCGGGGAGAAAAGTGCGCGTGTCTCGGGTGCTCGGATGCGGTCGCCCGTCGTTCGACGGCGGTGACCGCGCTGGTGGCCCGGTGTGGCGGGCCGACTTACTCTTCGAGGAGCTCTTCTTCCTCGTCGTCGCTGTCGTTTCGGTCGGCGTTGGCGCGGCGGCGCACGTCGACGCGGTAGTGTTCGAGGATGTCGCGACCGAGCAGCAGCGGGTAGTCCATGTGCGAGCGGTCCTCGACGCTGGCGGTCACGGTGTGCTGGGTGCCGCCGATACCGATGACGAGGTCGACTACGGGGCGGGCCTTCCCGCTCTTGAGGCTCCCGGACTTCACGCGCGTCATGCTCTTGATGGGCCCCGCGCCGATTTCGGCGGCGAGGCTCGTGTCGATGCTCGTTCGGGTCGCGCCGGTGTCGGACTTCGCGAGGGTCTGCTGGGAGCCGCTGGTCCCGTTGACGACGACCTCCTCGATGTAGCCGATGAGGGGCGCTTCGCCGTCGATGATGGGTGACTCGTTGGGGGCACACGAGGGGACGGAGTCGTCGAGCGTCGCCGACAACTCCTCGACGCGCGTCTCGTCGACCTCGCCGCCCGCGCGCTCGATTGCGAGCTTCGCGATGTGCGGCGCGGGGCTCTTGCCCGTCGCCTGATAGAGGCCCTTGAAGCCGGCCGTCGGGTTGGCTTCGAGGACGAACCAGCCGTCGTCGCCCTCGACGAGGTCGACGCCGACGTAGTCCATCTCCATCACTTCGGCGGCGTAGAGCGCCGTCTCCTTGGCCTCATCGGGCATCTCGTCGGTCGCGTCGAGCACGTCGCCGCCGAGGGCGACGTTGGTCCGCCAGTCGCCCTCCGGGGCGTAGCGGTACATCGCGCCGACGATGTCGCCGTCGACGATGTAGACGCGCAGGTCGCGGTGGCGGTCGCCGTCGCGGTCGATGAGCTTCTGGAGGAACGCCTGCCGGTTGCCGACCTTCGGGTTGACGGGCTCTGTCAGGTCGACCTTCCACGTCCCGCCGCCGTGGGTGCCGATGGCGGACTTGTAGACGCCCACGTCGCCGAAGCGCTCGCGGCCCTTGTTGAGCCGGTCGTTCGAGAGCGCGAGCAGCGCGTCGGGTACCTGGATGTTCCAGTTGGCGAGCGTCGCGGCCGTGGCGAACTTGTGGATGGCCGCGAGAACCGCGTCCGGCTCGTTGAGCATCGGTCGGATGCGGTTGAACGTCGTCGCCAGCCCGAGCAGTTCGGCGGGTTCCTCGGTGTTCGACAGGAGCAGTCGGTTCGCGATGATGTCCACCTCAGGCTCGACTGTCACCTCGCCGTCTTCGATGCTGACCGCCGCGTTCTCTCGACGGAGCCACACCGGCTCGTGACCGAGGTCTTCGACCGCGTTGAGGATTGCCTTCGTCTCCTTACTGTTGTGCAGAGAAAGCACGCCGACACGCACGGCGTCGTCTGTGGTGGACATACTCAGTTGATATCCTCCCGGTTTCAAAGACATGACGGTCGAGAGTTGGAGGCCTTCGGTTCGCAGCCGCGAGGACGGCGTCGGGCGGTCCGTCGCGACCGTTTATAACCCCGGCCCTCCCATCGCATCACATGGCCGACAACGAGGCCTTCACCTACAACGGCGGGAAGGTCGAGCCGGGCGAGACACAGGACATCCGGTACGGCATCTCCGAGACGTATCTCGGGGACCCGGTTCGCATCCCCGTCACCATCATCAACGGGGAGCAGCCGGGGCCGACCGTGTTCCTCTCCGCCGCCGCCCACGGCGACGAACTGAACGGTATCGAGGTCGTCCGCGAGGTGGCCTACGAGTGGGACCTCGCGGACCTCGCGGGCACGCTCGTCTGCATGCCGGTGATGAACGTCCCGGCCTTTCTCGCCCAACAGCGGTATCTCCCCATCTACGACCGCGACCTGAACCGGTCGTTTCCGGGCTCCGAGACCTCGACGGGGGCCAAGCGGATGGCCCACCGCATCTACCAGAACTTCATCGCGCCCTGCGACCTCGGCATCGACTTCCATACCTCGACGCGGGGGCGGACCAACATGCTCCACGTCCGCGCCGATATGTCCGACCCCGCGGTCGCGCGCCTCGCCAACGCCTTCGGCTCGCACGTCATCATCGACAGCTCCGGGTCCAGCGGGATGCTCCGAACCGAGTCGTCCGCGAACGGGACGCCGGCTATCACCGTCGAGATGGGCGAGGCCCACCGCTTCCAGCGCGAACTCATCGACGAGGCGCTGGCGGGCGTCGAGAGCGTCTTCGCCGAGTACGGCCTCCGAGGAACCTCGACGGTCAACTGGCCGGGCTGGCGCACCGTCATCTCCGACGAAAACGAGAAGACGTGGCTCCGCGCCGACGCGGGCGGCATCGTCGACATGCACCACGACCGCGGCGCGCTCGTCCACGAGGGCGACCGCATCTGCACGATTACGAACCCGTTCAAGGACGACAACGTGACGGTCGTCGCCCCCTTCACGGGCCTGCTCGTCGGCGTCCTCGAAAACCCGGTCGTCTACCCCGGCAACCCGCTTTGCCACCTCGTCGAACTCAAAGACAAGGTGCGGCGCGTCGTCGAGCGCGAGCAGTCCGGCTCCCCCGAAACGACGCGCTGAGACCGTTCGGCTCGACCCGAGACGCCCGGGGGCGGCGATTTTTGCCGACCCTCACGAAACACCATACACGTAAGTTCTATACCCTCCCCTTCCCGACACTCACAAGAGCATGAGTCAGTCTTACAATCGGGGCCTCATCGAGGACTTCAGCAGATGGCGGGAGTTCTCGGCCGGCATGTGGGCCTGGATATTCCACAAGTTCACCGGCTGGGTGCTTGTGGGCTATCTCTTCACCCACATCGCCGTGTTATCGACGGCCCTCTCGGGCGCGACGGCGTACACGAACACGATTCAGGCGCTGGAGAGCCTCCTGGTCGTGCGTATTCTCGAAGTCGGGCTGCTCGCGGTGGCGGTGTTCCACATCCTCAACGGGCTGCGGCTGCTGTTCGTCGACCTGGGCGTCGGGCTGGAAGCACAGGACAAGAGCTTCTACGCGTCGCTCATCCTCACGGGTGTCATCGTCGTTGCGAGCGTCCCCACGTTCCTCTCGGGGGTGAGCATCTAATGGCAGAACGATACACGTCCTTCGAGCCCGGCGGCCGGCGGTGGCTCTGGCAGCGGCTGACCGCCGCCTTCCTCGTCGTGGTGCTGGCGTTCCACTTCTTCCTGCTCCACTTCGTCAACCACGCCGACGAAGTGACGTTCGCCCTCTCGCAGGCGCGCATGGAGCAGCTGACGTACTTCTCGCTGATGATCCTGTTCCTCGTAACCGCGACGTTCCACGGGGTCAACGGCGTCTACAACGCCCTCGTCAACCAGGGTCTCTCTGGAACCCGGAAGACGGCGGTCAAGGCGATTCTCGGTCTCGCGAGCGTCCTGCTCATCGTGCAGGGCGTCCGCACGGCCCTCGAGTGGGCCGGAGGTGTTCCCATCTAATGAGCACGCAAGTTCCCGAAACTGTCGAGGAGGAATCGGCCACGGAGACGGCGTCCGCCGGCAAGCAGAAGCGCGACGCCAAAAAGCGCGAGCGCGCCGAGCGCGTCCAAGAGCAGCGCGAGGCCGAGGCGGCCGAGAAAGCGCGCTCCGCGGACGACACCTACCACCTCAAGGTCTTCCGCTACGACCCCGAGGTGCCGGAGAAACAGGAGCCCCGCTTCGACGACTTCCACGTCCCGTACAAACAGGGCATGACGATTCTCGACGCGCTCATGTGGGCACGGGACCACTACGACTCCTCGCTTACCTTCCGGCACTCCTGCCGGCAGGCAATCTGTGGGTCCGACGCGCTGTTCGTCAACGGGTCGCAGCGACTCGGCTGTAAGACCCAGCTGTCGGACCTCTCGGAGCCGATTCGGGTCGAACCGCTCCCGCACTCCGACGTGGTCAAAGACCTCGTCGTCGACATGGAGCACTTCTACGACCAGATGGAGTCGGTCGAGCCGTACTTCCAGACGAACTCGCTTCCGGACGGCGAACTCGACGAGCAGCGCCAGACGCGCGAGAACCGCGAGAAGGTCAAGATGTCCACCCGCTGCATCTGGTGTAGCGCGTGTATGTCCTCGTGTAACATCGCCGCCGGCGACAACGAGTATCTCGGTCCCGCGGCCATCAACAAGGCCTACCGCTTCGCCATGGACGAACGCGAAGGCGAGGACATGAAGCAGCGCCGCCTCGAAATCCTCGAACAGGAACACGGTGTCTGGCGCTGTCAGACCCAGTTCTCCTGTACCGAGGTGTGCCCGAAGGACATCCCCCTCACGGAGCATATCCAGGAGCTCAAGCGCGAGGCGATTAAGAACAACCTGAAGTTCTGGTGAACTTCCCGGTGAAACCCTGAAGTTCGACCAACCCTACGACACACCCAAACACACCATGTACGAACACGACGTTATCGTAGTCGGCGCGGGCGGGGCGGGCCTGCGCGCGGCGATTGCGGCACACGAGGAAGGGGCCGACGTGGCCATCGTGTCGAAGCTCCATCCGGTCCGAAGTCACACGGGCGCGGCGGAGGGCGGCATCAACGCCGCGCTCCGCGAAGGCGACTCGTGGGAGGACCACGCGTACGACACGATGAAGGGCTCGGACTATCTGGCCGACGCGCCGGCGGCCGAGACCCTCTGTAAGGACAGCCCGAAAGAGACCATCCAGCTCGAACACTGGGGAATGGCGTTCTCCCGCGACGACGACGGTCGCGTCAGCCAGCGACCGTTCGGCGGGCTCTCGTTCCCGCGGACCACCTACGCGGGCGCGGAGACGGGCCACCAGCTGCTCCACACGATGTACGAGCAGCTCGTCAAGCGCGGCATCAAGGTGTACGACGAGTGGCACGTCACCCGACTGGCCGTCACCGACGAGGAGAAGCCGGAGGACCGAACCTGTCACGGCATCGTCGCCTACGACGTCCAGACCGGCCAGGTCGAGGGCTTCCGCGCCCGCAACGGCGTCATCCTCGCCACCGGCGGTCTCGGACAGGTCTACGACCACACGACGAACGCGGTCGCCAACACCGGCGACGGCGTCGCGATGGCCTACCGCGCGGGCGCGCCGATGGAGGACATGGAGTTCATCCAGTTCCACCCGACGACGCTCCCCTCGACGGGCGTCCTCATCACCGAGGGCGTCCGCGGCGAGGGCGGCATCCTCTACAACGAAAACGGCGAGCGCTTCATGTTCGAGTACGGCTACGCGAACAACCTCGGCGAACTCGCCTCCCGCGACGTGGTCTCCCGGGCCGAACTGACGGAGGTCAACGAGGGCCGCGGCATCGAAGACGAGTACGTCCACCTCGATATGCGCCACCTCGGCGAGGAGCGCATCATCGACCGCCTCGAAAACATCGTCCACCTCTCGGAGGACTTCGAGGGCGTCAACCCCCTCGAAGCGCCGATGCCGGTCAAGCCCGGCCAGCACTACGCGATGGGCGGCATCGAGACCGACGAGAACGGCGAGACGTGCATCTCCGGCCTCTACGCGGCCGGCGAGTGCGCCTGCGCCTCCGTCCACGGCGGCAACCGCCTCGGCGGCAACGCGCTCCCCGAACTCATCGTCTTCGGCAAGCGCGCCGGCCACCACGCCGCGGGCAAGGACATGGAGGAGGCCCAAATCACGACCGGCAAGGAAGGCGAGTACGAACTCGGTGAAGTCGATTCGCCGGTCGAACTCGGTGAAGCCGGTATCGGTGAAGACGCCGTCGCGGACGGCGGGACGGCGGCGGACGCCGGCGCGTCCGTCTCCGGGGCCGACCTCGTCCAGCGCGCCGTCGAAGACGAGCGCGAGACCATCGACACCCTCCTGGAGCGCGAAGACGGCATCCAGCAGGCCGAGATTCGCGAGCGCGTCCAGAAGTCGATGACGCGAAACGTGAACGTCTTCCGCGAGGAGTCGGCGCTCAAGGACGCGCTCCGCGACATCCGCGAGGCGCGCGAACTCTACCAGCAGGTGTTCGTGGGCGACAAGTCGCGGACGTTCAACACGGACCTCCTCCAGACGCTGGAGATGCGCAACATCCTCGACATCGCGGAAGCCATCACGCTCGGCGCACTCGCGCGCAACGAGTTCCGCGGAGCCCACTGGCGCAAGGAGTACCAAGAGCGCCGCGACGAGGAGTGGCTCAAGCACACGATGCTCTCGTGGAACGACGGCCGCCCGGAACTCTGGTACAAGCCGGTCATCCTCGAAGGCGAGAACAAGACGTACGAGCCGAAGACGCGGAGCTACTGACCCGACTGCGCCCCGTCCGAGTCGCGACCAATCTCTTTCGTCGCCGCTTTCGAGCGGTGCATCACATGGAACCCAACGCCCCACAGCCGAGGGCTTCGGCCGAGTCCACCAACGCCTATTTGCCCGCTCGACCCCTACGCGCGACCGGAAGGGTGGCTCAGTGGTAGAGCACACCGGCACAGACCCTCGCGGTCGGTCCGGTGGTTTTCAATGGCTTCGCGTGGTTCGACTCCCGCCCCTTCCGTCGCTTCGGGACGGCGTCCTCCGAGAACCCGAGACGAGCGTCCTTCGACGACAGTCGAAGTTAGCGCCGTCGAACGCCGCAGCGAATCGGATATACGTTCGTGAGGGATGCGACGATTCTCCAGAATTCGTGACGTTCGCGGCCTCACTCCCGACCACCGAACTTCGACGATTGTTGTAAGAGAGTTTTATTATCGTCGAAGCAAAGAGGATGACAACGACCATGCAACAGACGGTTCCGACCATCGAAGTCCCCGGCGAACTCGAATCGCCCTCGGCCAAGCTCGTGTACCTCTATCTCACCACGCACGACGGCGCGTCCATCTCCGACTTGCAGAACGGGTTGGAGATGAAGAAAATCGCCCTTTACAGCATCCTCAGCACGCTCTCGAAGCGCGGCTTCGTCCGACAGGACGCCGAACACTACCACGTCGCTCAGTGACGGCCCGGCGAGTCAGTGATTTCTCGGTGAGCGCGCCGCCCGCACCTGCGCGCCGTCGCGGACCATATCCTCGCAGTTCGGGCAAACGCGCGGGTTCTCCATGCCATCGGGAGTGAATACTCGGGCGTATGCGGGCGTCACGAACGAACCACAGTTCTGACATTCCGGCATGGTAGCTAGTATCCTCCATGAATATCACATAAGTTTTCTCCCTATACGAGTGCGAGAAGCAGGCCGGCGACGAGGAGCGCGAAGATGAGAAGCGACACGGCGAGCATGAATTGGTCGGAGCCGTTCATACCGAACATGACGTTCCCGATAAAGATAAAATTCCGTCTCGACGCCGCGGCCCGTCGCTCTCGGCGGTGTTGTCTAATTTTCGGCCGCGATAACGAGGGGGGTAGAACTAAATTCCTCGCACCCGTCGGTCCCCTAACGGTCCCCCAATGGAGTTCGTGTACGCGCTGTCTGGGTTGTTCGCCGGGCTCTTTCTCGGAGCGGTGGCAGTCGTCACTGCGCTCACGTACACGCCCTACGGCGCGTCGCTGTTCGACACCGCGATAACGGCGCTGACCGGCGTCACGCTCCAACTGGGCAATCTGCTTTTCATCTCGGCGCTCACGGCCCTCGCGTTCGAGGGGCTGGCGATGGGCGGGATTCGGTATCCGGTCGTCGTCCCCGCGGCGTTCGCGTACGTGCTGACCCACGTCACGGTCTACTACTCGTGTATCCGAATCACCGACCTCCAGTCGGAGCCGCTCGATCCCGACGTTATCATCAAGCATAACCCGTTCCGCGCGCTCGTCCTCGGCGTTCCGGGGTCGTTGCTCCTCATCCGGGTTCGGTCTCCCACTCGACGGAACTGACGACGGTCCGGAAAACGTGAGTAAACGGCGAGAGAAGCCAGGAGTGGGATTTGAACCCACGAAGTCTCGATTACAAGTCGAGTGCATGAACCGCCCATGCTCTCCTGGCGCGTCTGTCGATTACCCGTCCTCCTTTGAGTGTGTATCGCTTCGCATCGATTTCTCCAGTTCGACGCGGTGGGGCCGATAGCCGTGTCGCCGGTAGAACCGACGGGCGGCCTCGTTGTCCGCCAGCACGTCCAACGCGACGGCGTCGACGCCGGCGTCGGCCAGCGCGTTCTCCGCCGCCGCCAGCAACCGCGTTCCGACGCCGGCGTCTCGGTACGCCGGGCGGACGAACAGATTCCGAACCATTCCGCGAGTCGCGTCCTGTTCGTACGCTCCCGCCTCGATGTCGAACATGACGAACCCGACGAGGCCGTCGGCGTCCGCGTCCTCTGCGCTGCTTCCGACCTCCGTGCCGCCATTGCTCACATCGCCCTCGCGGGCGACGAGGACGCCGTCGGCGGCGACGTGTCGAGCCAGCGCCTCCCGTATCGGTGTTCGGTTGGCCTCGGCTCGGAGGTGCGAGCCGGACGCCCGCTGGTCCGCGGCGAGTTCGACCCACAGCTCGACGAGGTCGTCGAGCTCGGAAAACGCCGCCGAACTGACGCGCATGGTCCCTGTCGGGACTCTACCCGCTTTTAAGTGTCGACGATTCGGACCGAATTCGAGTAATCGAGGTCCTGCGGGGTGTCAAGCGGGGTCAGTAAAGACGACCGATGAAGAAAGATTTATCTATGTTTATCGTCCGCACATATCATGAGGATAGTTATCAATGGGTATTGCCGAAACCTACTCCCGTGGAAGGCGGTTCGCCATCGAGCGTCCGTTCGCGCTCGTCTTGGCGGTCATCGTAGTCGTACTACTCGGTGACTTACTTCGCGGGTTAGCAACGGGGCAGACGCAGTTTGCCGACATTGGCACGCTCGTCTGGGATGGTCTGATGCGGGGGCTCGTAATCGGCCTCGCGGGCATCGGGTTGTCGATGACGTACAGCATTCTAAACTTCGCTAACTTCTCCCACGGCGACTACATCACGGCCGGGGCGTTCTCGGGGTGGGCGACGACGTACCTCATCGCCGGGTTGGGACGCGCCGATATCGGCGCGCTCCTGCTCGTCGGGGCCGGGGGGTCGGTCTACGGCGGGACGCTCGGCATCGGGATGCTCTCGACGCCGCTCGCGGTCGTCGCCGGCATCGTCGTCTCCGGCGGCTTCGCCATCGCGCTGTCGCTCGCGGTCGACCGCACCATCTTCAAACCGATTCGAAACGAGGACGGTATCACGCTTCTCATCACGAGCGTCGGCGTCGCGTTCGCGCTTCGCTACCTGATGCAGTTCGTCTTCGGCTCCGACGTGCGCGGCACGACCGCCCAACCGCCCTCGCTGTCGCTGTACTTCATCGACGGCACGGTGTTCATCAACGCCCACGACATCACGCTCCTCGTGGTCGCGTCGGCGCTGATGCTCGGCGTCCACGTGCTCTTACAGCGGACGAAACTCGGCAAGGCGATGCGCGCGATGGCCGACAACAAGGACCTCGCGCTCATCACCGGCATCTCGACCGAGCGCGTCGTCCGCGCGACGTGGATTATCGGCGGCGGACTGACCGGCGTCGCGGGCTACATGTTCATCCTCTGGAAAGGGACCCTCGGGTTCAACGACGGGTGGCTGCTGTTGCTTCTCATCTTCGCCGCGGTCATCCTCGGCGGCATCGGCTCCATCTACGGGGCCATCGCCGGCGGCCTCGTCATCGGGCTGACGGCGTCGATGTCGGTGCTGTGGATTCCCTCGGCGTTCTCGCGGGCCGCCGCCTTCGTCGTCATGATCGTCATTCTCCTCGTGAAACCGTCCGGGCTGTTCAGCGGGAGGGCGACCGCATGAGCGTCCGCGACGACTTCACCGCCCGCATCCCGGGCGGCGACGCGGGCCTCATCGTGTTGATTCTCCTCGGGACGTACCTCGCGTACGTCCTCGCGGGGCTCGTCCTCGGGTACACGCTCCGCGGACAGCTCAACTCCATCGCGACGCTGACGTTCTACATCGGCGTCTTCGCCATGCTGTCGCTCGCGCTCAACCTCCATTGGGGGTACACCGGGCTGTTCAACATCGGCATCGTCGGCTTCATGGCCGTCGGCGTCTACGTCACCGCAATCGTGACGAAGCCGACGTACGTCGCCGGCGGCGCGGCGCAGGTCGGCGGCCTCGGCCTCCCGCTTTGGGTCGGCATCCTCGCCGGGATGCTCGCGGCTGCGCTCTTGGGGCTCGTGGTCGCGCTCCCGGCGCTCCGGTTGCGGGCCGACTACTTGGCCATCGTCACCATCGCCATGTCGGAAATCGTCCGGTTCAGCTTCCTCTCGGGCGAACTCCAGCAGTTCCAGCTGTTCGGCAACCGCGTCGGCTTCGGCGGCGGGTCGGGGCTCATCCTCGACTTCGCCCCGCCGCTGGAGGCACTGCTTCGCGGCCTCGGCCTCTGGAACGCCTATCTCGGCTTCGTCGACGCCTCACAAGTGCTGATTCCGACGAACCCCAAACCCGTCGTCGACGGTCTCGTCTACGGGCTGTTGCTGCTCGGGTTCGTCGCGGCGTTCTACTGGCTGCTCAAGCGCACCGGCGAGTCGCCGTTCGGTCGCGTGCTGAAGGCCATCCGCGAGGACGAGGACGTGGCCAACGCCCTCGGCAAGAACACCGACCGGTTCAAAATCAAGTCGTTCATGCTCGGCTGCGCGCTCATGGGGCTCGCCGGCATCCTCTGGCTCGTCCCGCAGGGCGCGGTGACGCCGAACTTCTTCCGGCCGCGCGTGACGTTCTTCGTCTGGATTGCGCTCATCATCGGCGGGGCCGGCTCGAACACGGGGAGCGTCCTCGGCGGGGCCGTCTTCGCCGCGGTGCTCTACCAGGGGCCGCGGTACTTCCAGAACCTCGTGACGGCGGTGTTCCCCAACTTCGACTCGCCGTCCGGCTTCGGACAGGCCATCTCGCCGCTCATCTCGCAGTTCGACCCCGTGCCGTTCCTCCTGTACACGGTCGACAGCATCCGACAGCTCCAGTTGGTCGTGATGGGCCTCGTGCTCATCTGGCTGATGCACAACCGGCCGGAGGGGATGCTCGGCTACCGCAAGGAGACGGCGTCGGTTATCCCGCTGTCGCGGCCGCAGTCGATGGCCGCGGACGGCGGCGACGACGACTCGGTCCGCACCGACGGCGGCGTCGACGCCGCGGCCGAAGGAGGTGAGACCGATGAGTGACGCCGCCGACCAGCCCGTCGAAGACGTGGCGAACAAGGTCGACGAGGGCGCGCTCGGCGCGTTCGCCTCCGGCGTCGACACGTCGGTCGACTACCCGCTTCAGGTCGAGGGACTGGAGAAGTCCTTCGGCGGCATCACCGCCGTCGACGGCGCGACCTTCGAGGTGGAGTCCGGGACGCTCACGGGACTTATCGGGCCGAACGGGGCCGGCAAGTCGACGACGTTCAACCTCATCACGGGCATGCTCAAGCCCGACGCCGGCACGGTCACGTTCAACGGCGAGGACATCACCGGCGAGGAACCCCACCAAATCGCCAACCGCGGGATGGTCCGGACGTTCCAAATCGCCCGCGAACTGAGCGAGATGACCGTCCTCGAAAACATGATGCTCGCGCCGAAACACCAGCGCGGCGAGGCGCTGTGGCGCTCGGTCATGCCGGGCGTCCGCGACGACGTCCGCGAACAGGAAGCGGAACTGCTCGAACGCGTCTGGGAGGTGCTCGACTTCTTCGACATCGCCCACATCGCAGAGGAGTACGCGGGCAACCTCTCCGGCGGGCAGCGCAAACTGCTCGAGATGGCGCGGGCGCTCCTGACCGACCCCGACATGCTGCTGTTGGACGAGCCGTTCGCCGGGGTCAACCCGACGCTGGAGAAGAAGTTGCTCGAACACGTACACGAACTCCGCGAGCAGGGCTACACGTTCCTGCTCGTCGAACACGACATGGACCTCATCATGGACAACTGTGAACACGTCATCGTCCTCCACCAGGGCTCGGTACTCACGGAGGGGACGCCCGACGAGATTCGGAGCAACGAAGAGGTCATCGAGGCCTACCTCGGAGGCAACGTATGAGCGTCGACGCCAACACCGACGCGACGAGCGGCGCGGGCGTCGAGGGCCGCGACGACGTGCTCTTGCGCGTCCGCGACCTCGACGCCGGCTACGGCGACCTCCAGATTCTCACCGACGTCGACATGGACGTGTTCGACGGCGAGTACGTCACCATCGTCGGACCGAACGGGGCCGGCAAATCGACGACGATGAAGTCCGTCTTCGGCCTGACCGCCCACATGGGCGGCACCGTCCGGTTCAAAGACGAGGACATCACCGGCCGCCGACCCGAGGACATCATCCACGTCGGCATCGGCTACGTCCCGCAGAACGACAACATCTTCCCGACGCTGACGGTCGAAGAGAACCTCGAGATGGGCGCGTACATCCTCGACGAGGTGCCGCAGGACGCCATGGAGGCGGTCTACGAGCGGTTCCCCATCCTCAGAGAGCGGAAAGACCAGAAGGCCGGCACCATGTCCGGCGGCCAACAGCAGATGCTCGCGATGGGTCGCGCGCTCATGCTCGACCCCGACCTCCTGCTCTTAGACGAGCCGTCGGCGGGGCTCGCGCCCGACCTCGTCGAGGAGATGTTCGACAAAATCGACGAAATCAACGAGGCCGGCACGGCCATCCTGATGGTCGAACAGAACGCCAAGGAGGCGCTCCGGCGCTGTGACCGCGGCTACGTCCTCGCCAACGGACAGAACCGCTACATGGACTCCGGGACGGCGCTCCTCGACGACGAGCAGGTCCGACAGGACTTCCTCGGCGGCTAGTCCGTCTCGGCGGGCCACGCTCTTTTTCGGCGCTCATTCGCAGACGTACTGGAACGACTCGACTGAGAGACCGGAATCTCCACCGTCACCGTCGCCGCCTTCGTCCCCGTCGCCGCCACCGTCACCGCCTGAACTCCCACTGAGCGTCACCGTCGTGTTCGTGTTCCAGCAGTAGCACGCCGCGTAGGCGACTGTTTCGGACGCCGTGGCCGTTTCGATAGTGAGTTCGTACACGTCGCCGATAGGGACCCCGAATCCGACGGTCGACTCGCCGGGCGGGACAGTCCGGGCCGTCTCCGAGACGACCGCGTCACCAGAGCGAGTCCCATCCACGTCGTCACTGTCGGCGCCCGCGCCGTCGGGCCGAACGAGCGTCAGCGTCAGGTCGCGCTCCGCCTCGCTCTCGTTTTCGACGTGAACCGAGACCGTCTTGGGCCAACCGGAGCCGACCCGGAGCGAGCCATCTGCCGCGACGAGCACCGCGAGGGTCGGCCACCCCCATTTCTCCGGGATGTCCCACTCGTGGGTCGCGGTGCGGCCGTCTTCGGTCTCCACGACGACCTCGTAGGTCCCGTGGGACGCCACGAGCGGCGGCGTCGAAACCTCGCGGTCGGTCGCCGCGTCGAAGGTGCGTTCGAAAACGCGCCCCCCGTCGTGGTCGATGGCGACGGTGAGCCGAGCGTCGGCGTCGCTCCGGTTCCGAATCGTCGCCCCCGGCGGCGCGAAGATGTCCGCCGCGCCCGGAACGGTGTACGGGAGGTCGGCGTCGTCGAGTACCGGCGTCACGCGCTGCCGCGCTTCGAGGTCGGCGTCGGACGTGACGACGAGTTCGAGGCGGCGCGCCTCGTTCGTGACCGTCCACCCGTAGTCGAGCGTCGCCCCCGTTTCGAGTTCCGCGACGACGCGGTAGCTGCCGTCGCCGACGAGGTCGTTCGCGACGTTCCGGCCGTATCCGGGTCCGGCCCCGACGTCGAGCGACCCGTCGAAGTGTGTCTCGTCGCCGTCGGTCACTCGGACCGACAGCGTGTGCGGTTCGTCGTCCTCGTTGACGACTGAGAGGCCGACGCCGGGGTTCGGCTTCGGTCCCGACGTGTTCGTCTCGGTCGTCGAATCGGCCGTCGAGTCGGTCGTTGTCGTGGTCGTCCGTGGGTTCGTTGGGGTCTCGACTGACTCGTCCGAGTCGGTGAGACAGCCGGCTGCGAGCCCGAGTGCCGAACAGGCGACCGTCGAGAGGAGGGCGCGGCGCTTCATCGACGCATAGCTGTCAGCGGTCGTATGAGTGTCTTGTGTCGGCCGAGTCGTGCGCGACAGCCGAGCGCGGCCGCTCGCGTCGGCGGCGACGAAGAAAAAATCGGGTCTGTCGGGTCGGTCTTAGCTATCCGGGCCGGAGAGCGCCGTCTCGATGACGGAGGAGTACGACGACTCGCCGATGTTGAACGCGACCTGGTTGTACACTTCGCCGTCGAACGAGTCGCTGAACACGCTCGCGAAGCGCTCCGAGAGCTGCTGGCCGTAGTCGTTGTTGACGTACAGCGTCGAGACCGAACTGGCTTCGAGGCGCTCGGCCATGACCTGCGCCATGACGCGGCCCTGCAAGAAGTCCGAAGGCGCGGTCCGGAAGATGAAGTCGTTGTCGTCGAGGTTCGAGACGGACAGCGCCGTCGAGGACGGCGAGCAGCCGACGATTTCGTTCGGGATGAACGCCTGCTGCGAGACGGGGACGTTCACGCCGGACGACGCGGACCCACAGACGGACGGAACGCCCGCGGAGACGAGCGACTGCGCGGCGGAGACACCGGCGTCCGGGGACGTCTGGGTGTCTTCGATTTGGGCGTTGACCGAGAGTCCGGCCGGGTTGGCGTCGTTGACCTGCATGACCGGAATCTGACCGGCCTGAATCATCGGCGCACCGACGGCCGCGAGGTCGCCGGTCTCGGGCAGGAGGATACCGATCGACATCTCGCGGTCGGAACCGCCGGGGCCGCTGTCGGCCGCCGGTCCGGAGCCGTCAGGACTGTCGCCTTCGAAGCTCTGGACGTCCTCTTGGCTCGTCGCGTTGTTGTCGGCGTCGAACGTCCAGATGGCGTACGCGGCTTCCGCCGGGTCGCCGTTCTCGTCGAAGTTGACGGACGACGACGCGCCCTGGTAGTCGATGTCTTCGCCGTTCGCGGCGGCCTCGACGCCCTCGACGAGGTTGTCGGGGCCGACGGTCATCCCGCCGGGGTTCGCCATCCGCCGCATCTGGTCTTTGATGGCCGGCCCGGAGTTTTCCCCCGCGGCGGCGTTCGCGAGAAGCTGAATCGCGACCGAGTCGTACGTCTGCGACGTGAAGACGCCCGGCGCAGCGTCGTACTCGTCTTCGAACAGTTGATTGAACGTGTCTTGGTTCGGGCCGCCCGCTGCGGGTGCCGTCCCGGTCACGTTCGCCATGTCGTTGCCGACCTGCCCGGGCATCGACCCGGAGCGCATCCCGTCGGGAACGAGTATCTCCTCGCTCCCGTCGGACGCGCTGTAATAGTCGCGGAACAGCTGAATACCGCTTTCGGGGTAGCCGATGACGACGAGCCCTTCGGGGCCGCCGCCACCGCCACCGCCGCCACCGATGCATCCGGATAAGCCAGTCAAGCCTGCCGCGCCCGCGGCTCCCACTCCCTTGAGGAAGTCGCGGCGTACGATATCACGTACCATGTGAAAGCCAATGGCAACTCCCGCTTATAAAACTTACTTCCTGCGTTTGAAAAGCCATGATAATTGCGACCGACGGCGGCGCGAGAATCGGTTGTGTGAAACTGCCTGTCAATGTGTTTTATATACTCGTCAGTCGAAGCCGGCGAACCGCTGCGTTCAAACCCGTTCGCGGGCGTCTTTGGGACAATGACCATCCCGTCGTTCGTCATCGGTATCGCCGGGGGCAGCGGTGCCGGAAAGACGACCGTGGCTCGACTCATCACGGAGAACGTCGGTGAGTCCGTGACCCGGATTCCGATTGACAACTACTACAAAGACCAGAGTCACCTCGATATGGCCGAACGCGAGCAGTTGAACTACGACCACCCCTCCGCGTTCGAGTGGGACCTGCTGTACGAACAGCTCTCGGAGCTCATGGAGGGACGGGCGGTCGAGATGCCGCAGTACGACTTCGAGATTCACAACCGAAAGTCCGAGCGTGAGACCGTCGAGCCGACCGACGTCATCATTCTCGAAGGGATTCTCGCGCTCTACGACGAGGACGTAAACGAGATGCTCGACCTTCGGCTCTACGTCGAGACCGACGCCGACGTTCGCATCCTCCGGCGCATCCAGCGCGACGCCATCGACCGCGGGCGCGACCTCCAGGGCGTCATCGACCAGTACCTCTCGACGGTCAAGCCGATGCACGAGCAGTTCATCGAACCGACGAAGAAACACGCCGACCTCATCATCCCCGAAGGGGCAAACAGCGTCGCCGTCACGCTGCTCGAAGAGAAGGTGCAAGCCGAAGTCGAGGGCGACGAGACGCGCACCTGGGAGCGCGACGCTATCGAGCGGGAAGTCCAAGAGCGGACCTCGTTCCGCGGGTCCGGAAACTAACTCGCCGTCGCGGGTCGAACGTTCGAGCTTCGAAGACTACGCTTTCTTGCCGGTGACGAACTGGTCTGCGCCCTCGTAGAACCAGAAGTCGTTTTCGCGCATCGCCTTGCCGACGGCCTTGTGTAGTTCGACGAAGTCGCCGAACTCCTCGCCTTCGACGTGTTCGAAGATGTCCGAAAGCGAGACGACGCGCTCGGAGTCGAGTCGGATGGGGTGGTCGCCGTACTCCTCGACGAACGCCGCTTTGTTCAGCGGGAAGTCCTCGTCTTCGTCGACCTTCTTCGCGATGACCGCCTGGCCGTACTTGCGTCCGCCTTCGCTCCCCTCTTCGCCGTCCGGGTCGTGTGGCCAATCCATACCCGAGTGTTGGCAGGCCGATTCAAAGCCGTTACGCATCTGTTGATATCTGTCATGCGGAACGCCGCGTGGTCACGGTGTTTGCTACCGATGAACAAGAAATATACGCGTGGCACGCCATGGTTCTTGGAGTCATGCGAGCGACCGAGCGCCCGACGTTCGAATCCGAGGCGAGCAAGGTTATCTACGAGTACGTCGAGCGGCACGGCACCGCCAAGCGAAACGTCCTCCTCGACGTCGCGCCCGTGCCGTCCGACGAGTTCCGAACCGAACTCGACCGACTGAAATCGCGCGGCTACCTCGAAGAAGACGGCGGCACGCTCCAGTTGGCGCTCGACGTAGGCACCATCGAGGAACACGACACCGACGCCGGCATCGTCACTATCCGGCCCGGCCGTCAACGCGATTTCGAGGGCCTCATCGACGCGATTCGAGACGTGACCTCCGAGGAGACGTACGTCGTCGCCGAGACCATCGCCGAACAACTCCTCTACGACGAGGCGGTCACGCGCCACAACCGCGTCGAGTCCCGCGTGTTCTTCGTCGCGACGCTCGGCGAGGAGGTCGTCGGCTGGACGCACCTCGACCTCCCGCAGGTGTCGCGCATCCGCGAGACCGCCCAGCAGACCGTCGGCGTCAAGGAGGACTACCGCGGGGCGGGCATCGGCAGCCTCCTGTTGCGCCGCGGCCTCGACTGGGCCGAAGCCAACGGCTTCCGGAAAGTGTACAACAGCGTCCCGATGACGAACGACCGCGCGCTGGAGTTCCTCGGCGACCACGACTGGGAGACCGAAGCGATTCGCAGAGACCACTACACCATCGGTGACGAACACGTCGACGAGGTGATGATGGCGTACCGGTTCTGAACGGGTCGAGGGCTGTGGGTCGCTTTTTCGGGGTCGTTGGTGTCGCTTGGAGTGGATGCGGTGGGACTGGGAGTTGAACCTCACTCGCTCCGCTCACGGCGTTCGCTCCGCTCCCTGCTTCAAATCCCAGTCCGTCTCCGATGTCCACTCACAGAGCCGCGCAGATGCCACTGCGCGGCGTAGGGTTCGTGGAAAATGCGGTGGGACTGGGATTTGAACCCAGGATTCCGTGAGGAAACCTGCTTTCAAGGCAGGCGCGTTAGGCCACTCCGCCATCCCACCTTCACACGGGGATTTTGAGTCGGATACCTAAGAGTTGTCGCTTCGCTCAGTCGCGGACGAGTTCCAGCACGCCGTCGGTCGACTCGACCCGGAGTCCCTTCTCGAAGACGAACGTCGTCGTGTGCTCGGGGACGAGCCGCTCGGATTCGACCCGCGACCGGAGCATCGGCACGACCGTGGCGAGGTCCGCGCCGGTTTCGAGGACCGGAAGCATCGGGACGTAGTCGAGGCCGTGACCCGCGTCGTCGGCGCGGCGAGCGAGCGTCTCGACTTCCGGCTCCGCGTAGGCGTCGGTGAAGTCGATGGGGTCGAGGAAGCCCGAGAAGTAGACGCGGCCCTCCGTCGAGGGGCCGAGGACGACCGGCGTGCTCCGGAGCTTCATCGCCGCGCTGTCGAGGTGCGTGCGGCCGAGCAGCGGCGCGATGGGTCGAACGACTGCCGCCGAGTGGACCTCCTCCTCGTTGAGCAGATGCGAGACGGTGTTACCCGCGCGGGCGGAGAACGTCGAGCCGACCTGCGGTTCGAACCGCGCGTCGTCGGTGCCGCCGAGGGCGTCGGCGACGACGCTCCGAATCTCGGCTTCCGAGTCGTGGTCCCCGGCGAACTCGTCGGGGAGGTCGTCCTCGGCGCGGTAGTTGACGAGGAGGTCGCCGCCCGACCGCTCGACGGCGATACAGACGTCTTTGAGCATCGCGGCGTAGAGGTCC
The DNA here is from genome assembly GCF_003383015.2 of Haloferax sp. Atlit-48N. Classification (NCBI taxonomy): domain Archaea; kingdom Methanobacteriati; phylum Methanobacteriota; class Halobacteria; order Halobacteriales; family Haloferacaceae; genus Haloferax; species Haloferax sp. Atlit-48N. Next base: position 1,737,601 of record NZ_CP137689.1, read on the forward strand.
GCGGCTTCGGCCTCCGAGAGCGGACTCGTCTCCGCGAGTTCCGAAAGCACCAGTCCCGGCCGCGGCGGTTCGGCGAGTACGGCGATGACCGTCATACCCTCCCCTCGCGCCGGGGAACCCTTGAACCCGCCGCTTGCGGGACGCGGCCCCGGACGCGACGGGAATCGTCCGCCCGACTCAGCGACTCTGCCGTCCCTTCGTCTGCCGGTAGTCCCGGCCGAACACGGACTCGCGGACGTGTTCGACGAACGCCTCGGCGTCGGCGTCGGTCAGGCGCTCCGGCTCCTTCATCGGGACGAGTTCGAAGCCGCGGCCGCGGATGGTCGTCGCGTGCTCCGCGTCGACGTCGAAGCTGTCGGCCGCGCGCGTGGTGTAATCGAACGCGAGTGCCTCCAGCGCGGCCTGTCCGACGGGGACGATGATGTGCGGGTTTATCATCCGAATCTCCGCGTTCAGGTAGGGCTCGCAGGTCGCCACTTCGTCGTCAGTCGGCCCGCGGTCGGGGTGTCGACAGCGCGTGAGATACGTGAAAAAGACGTTCTGTACGTCCGGCTCGTCGGCGTCCGGGTCGGACCGCACGAACCCGAGGTCGCCGAGGATGCGCTGGACGCGCTTTCCGGCCTCGTCGCCGGTAAAGGGCACGCCGGTCCGCTCCGCGGCCGCGGTCGGGGCCTCGCCGACGAACAGGAACTCCGCGCCCACGTCGCCGTAGCCGTGGACGACCTGCTCGCGCGTCTCGCAGAGCCCCGAGCAGTTCGTGCAGTCGGTGTCCATCGAGAAGGGGTTCCGGAACTGGCGTTGGTGTGCGTCCACACCCTCGAATTCGGCTCCGGGACCAAAACCCGCCCGGTCCGTGCAGATAGTCCATCACTCTCGACCCCGCCCCTGCACCGTCCGTCCACCTCTCGCTGACGGGCTTCGGCCGAGCCGGCGGTGGTGCGTGGTGAAAGTGAACGCGGGACGAACAGGCGGACTCGTGGGTGAAGACGACGCTGTCGCTCGAATCGCGGAATCGGGAAAAGCGGAAGTGAACCGAGCGGAGGCGAACGCGAGTCGGTCGGCGGCAGTTCGGTGGTCAGAGCGGTTCAGCGGTCGATGCCGCCCTGCGCCTTGATGTCCATGATGTGGCGGACGTTCAGGTAAATCTCCTCGGGCGAGGTGTCGCCGTCGGGGTCGTAGAGGTCGCTGACGCGGTAGAGGATGGCCGACACCTGCCGGCTCTCGGAGGACTCGCCGTAGATGTCGTCGGCGATTTCGCGGAGGAACGCGACGCGCTCGGGGTCCGCGGGGAAGTCGGCGTCGGAGTCCGGGGCCATCTCCCAGTCGACCTCCTCGGCATCGCCGTCGGTGTCCGCCCCGGCGTCAGCGTCGGTGTCCACGTCCGCGTCAGCGTCGGTGTCCACGTCGTCGCTCATCGCTCGCTGACGCTCCGCCGCTGGACGACGCCGACCATGTCGGCGATGTTCTCGGTCATCACGCGGAACGCGTCGGCCGTCTCGTCGTCGTCTTCGAGGACGATGGGCTTGCCGCCGTCGCCGCCCTCGCGGACGGCCGGGTCGAGCGGGAGCGCCCCGAGGAACGGCAGGTCGTTCGAGGCGGCGAACTCGCGGCCGCCGCCCGCGCCGAAGATGTCGTGGCGGTTGCCGCAGTCGGGACACCGGAACGTGCTCATGTTCTCGACGATGCCGAGGACGTTCGTGTCGTGCTTGCCGAACATCCGGAGGCCCTTGTTGGCGTCGTCGAGGGCGACGTTCTGCGGGGTCGTGACGATGACCGCGCCCGTGAGCGGGAGCGTCTGGAGGATTGATAGCTGGGTGTCGCCCGTGCCCGGCGGCAGGTCGAGCACGAGGTAGTCGAGGCTGCCCCACTCCACGTCCTCGACGAGTTGGGTGAGCAGCTGGTGGACCATCGGGCCGCGCCAGATGACCGGGTCGTCGTCTCCGACGAGGAACGCCATCGACATGAGCTTCATCCCGTACTTCTCGGGCGGGACGATGGTCTGGTCTTGGGTCGCCTGCGGCGCTTCCTCGGCGGCGACCATCCGCGGGACGTTCGGCCCGTAGATGTCGGCGTCGAACAGGCCGACGCGCGCGCCGAGCTTCGAGAGGCCGGCCGCGAGGTTCACGGCGACCGTCGATTTGCCGACGCCGCCCTTCCCGGAGGCGACGGCGATGATGTTCTTCACGCCGGGGAGCACCTCCTCGTCGGGGTCGCGGTCGGTCGGCACTTTGGCGGTGAGGTCGACCTCCAGCCCGTCCTCGGCGAGCACCTCGCGGATTCGGCGGCCGATGTCCGTCTCCGCCGGGGAGTACGGCGCACCGAGCGCGAGCGAGATACGGACGGTGTCGCCGTCCACCTCGACGGCGTTCACCAGTCCGAGCGAGACGACGTCATCTCCGAGGTCGGGGTCCTCGACCGCACGCAAGCGGTCGCGTACGTCGGCTTCGTCCATGTCCGTCACTCCGGCGGTGCGGCCGATAAGGGTTTTGTAAGGTCTCGTCGCGCGGTGACGGTCGCAGGCGACGACCCGACCGACACCGGCTTCGAGACGCCGAGAGCGTAACGGATTCCAGTTACCACGCCACGGTCATCGACAGCGAATTTATCAACGTACGCTCCCAGGATTCGGTATATGGTGCTGGTGGACGACTTCGGCCGCGAGGTAACCGGCGTTCGAATCTCTCTGACCGACCGGTGTAACTTCGACTGCGTCTACTGCCACAACGAGGGGCTGGGCGACACCCGCGGGCCGATGGACGCCTCGGACGAGGAGATGAGCGCCGACGACGTGGTCCGGTTTCTCGAAGTCGTCGAGGAGTACGGCGTCGAGAAGGTGAAGTTCACCGGCGGCGAGCCGATGCTCCGCGCGGACCTCGAAGAGATTATCCGGCGGACGCCGGACTCGATGGAGACCTCGCTCACCACCAACGGGACGTTCCTCGGCGACCGCGCCGAGGACCTCGTCGCGGCCGGCCTCGACCGGGTGAACGTCTCGCAGGACGCCCTCGACCCCGAGGCGTTCGCGCAAATCACGAAGTCCGGCGCGTACGACAAGGTGATGGAGGGCGTCAAGGCCGCCGTCGACGCCGGCCTCACGCCCGTGAAGCTCAACATGGTCGTGTTCACGAAGACCGCGGGCCACGTCGAGGAGATGGTCGAGTACGTCGCAGAAAACCCGGGGTTACAGCTCCAACTCATCCAGTACATGCCCGAACTGACGGGCAAGCCGGAGTGGAACATCGACATCGAGCGCGTCCACCGGTGGCTGACCGACCTCGCCGACGAGGTGGAGGTCCGCGATATGCACCACCGCCGCCGCTACTACGTCGGCGAGGGCATGGTCGAAATCGTCGACCCCGTCGAGAACCCCGAGTTCTGCGCCAACTGCCATCGCGTGCGCGTGACGCACGAAGGATACCTGAAGGGCTGTCTCAACCGCAACGACGACCTACGCCCGATGGGCGAGATGACCCGCGAGGACATCCGCGAGACGTTCGAAGCGGTCGTCGAAAACCGCGTGCCGTACTACGGCGAGTACCTCGTCCGCGACGGCGACGACGGCTGGACGATAAACGAAGAGTACATCGGGGCCTGAGAACGCCCCTCCGACGCGCGAGTTTTTCTCCTCCGACGACCTCTCGGGGCGCATGACTGTCACCGTCGAGCGAGTGGTTCTCGCGACGGACGGAAGCGCCTCCGCGGCGACCGCCGCGGCCCACGCGCTGTTTCTCGCCCGCGTCCTCGACGCGTCGCTCCACGCCGTCTCCGCGACCGGCACGCCGCAGTCCTCCGCGACCGGCACGCCGCAGTCCTCCGCGACCGAGACGACCGAAACCGAAACCGAAACCGCCGGAGCGTCCGCCAGCGCCGCCTTCGAAGCGGAGGAAGCCGTCGGCGCGGTCACGCGTCGGGCGCTCCTCGCGGGCGTTCGTCTGACTTCGGAAGTCGTCGGCGGGCCGGCCGCGACAGCGGTCGAACGCGTCGTCGGTGACGGCGACCTCCTCGTCCTCGGCCGCCACGGCCGCTCGGGTCCCGGTCGGTTCCTCGTCGGGTCGGTCGCGGAGCGCGTCCTCGACGCGCCGCCGGTTCCGACGCTCGTCGTCCCGTCGGCATCACCCCGGCCGACGTACCGGCGGGTGGCGCTCCTCGCCGCCGACGGAGCGCCGTCCGCGTCGGCCGAGACGCTGGCTCGTCGCATCGCTGCGGCGACCCGCGGGGTTCTCGAACCGCTCGCGGTCGTCGACGAGCGCGGTGCCGAAACCGCGTCGCGCGAGGCGTGCAGGACGCTCGAAAACGAGGCGAGAGCCCGCGTGAACGCCGTCGCCGCCGCGGCCGCGAGAGACGCAGTCGAGTCAGGCGGAACCGTCCGAACCGGCGTCCCCGCGACCGAGCTGCTGGCGCACGTCAAACGGACGGGAGCCGACGCGGTCGTCCTCGGCGTCGGTGGGGACGACGAGGCTCGGCTTGCGGGGTACCGTGCCGCCGGAACCGTCGCCGGTCGCGTCGTCCGCCACGCCGAGGTTCCGACACTCGTCGTCCCACCGAGCGTGGGCGACGGCGAGACTTCCGGGCCGCGCGGGCGACGATGAAACGCCGAATCCGTTTGTAGTTCTGTTCAATTTATACGTGCGCACCACGAACCGTCGCGTGTTGCTCGGGCGTGCGGGCGGCCGCAACGGACCGCCCGAACCTCCACAAGCCGACCCGTCGAATCCGTTTACTGCTCCCCGGCCGCTGCATCGCACGCGAACTGGCTTCGGCTTCCGACCCCGACCCCACCGACGCTTTACGAACGGAACTCTCATGAGCGAATCCCAATCGAGTCCACGTATGTCCGCACTCACGAAACTCCGCCCCTGGCTCGCCGCGATACTCGGCCTCGTCATCACGGGTCTCGGGCATCTGTATCTACGACGCTGGCGGCGGGCCGCGTTCTGGGTGCTTCTCACGTTCGCGGTGTCCGCGCTGTTCGTTCCGGCGGAGGCGTTCGACCCGCTGACAGGCGGTGCGGTCATCCCACCGTCGGAGTTCGCCGCGGTGCTCAGGGAACTGGTCCCCATCCTCGTGGTGAGTTTCGCGAGCGTCCTCGACGCCTTCTTCCTCGGCTTGCGGCAGGCCGCGGCGCGGGCGGACCGCTCCGCCGTCGAAGACGCCGAGGAGTCGGCGGCCACCGTCACCGACCCCGTCGCCGACCCCGACGCGGCCACCGTTACGTGCCCCGAATGCGGTCGCGAGGTCGACGCCGACATCGACTTCTGCCACTGGTGTACGACCCCTCTCGACGACCCGGCCGACCGCTGAGATGCCACCGCGGGGTCGCAAGAGTGCCCCCGTCCGAACCCCCGACGGAGTCCACGCCGAACTGACGCGACCCGACCTTACCGCTCTTTCTCGACGAAGTCGACGACCGCCTGCGCCCCTTGGAAGCCGTCGGCGAGGCGGTCGACGAGTTCGCCGTCTTCGAACAGGAGGAGCGTCGGGACGCTCCGAATCGTGTACCGCTCTGCGACCGACATATCCGTCTGCGGGTTCAGCATCGCGACGACCACGTCGGTTGCTTTCGAGACGTTGCCGAGGACGGGTTCGATGCTCTGACACAGCGTACAGCCCTTCGTGTAGATGTCGAGGAGGACGCGGTCGTGTTCGGCCACGAGGGCGTCGAGTTCCTCGACGGTGTCGATTCGAACGGGCTTCGTCGGCGCAGTCGCGGACTCTGTCGAACTCATTGATGGAAATACGTAACCAGAGTTCTTATGATTTTGGAGAGGTGGTGTACCATACCACGATTCGGCGGCGAGCGGCGGTGACTCGGGCTGTCACGCGAGGTCCCTTTCGTGATGTTTAAGTAATGCCCCCGTCTCGTAACGGATGCAATCGATGTAGGGGAATGTCGTCCCCGAGTCCGGAAGGGCGAAACTAACACGACCGAAGTGTTGCGGTAGCCAAGCCTGGCCCAAGGCGCTGGGTTGCTAACTCAGTGGCGTCAAGCCCCCGGGGTTCGAATCCCCGCCGCAACGCTCACAACACGACTTCCAAAGTCATGAGTGCAGAAGAACCACAGGACGGCTCTCCGGAGGAGGAAGAGGACCTCCGTTACTTCATCCGAATTGGTCAGACCGACCTTGACGGAACGAAGACGGTAGAGCGCAGTCTGACGGACATGAAGGGTATCGGCAAGCGCACAGCGCGCATCATCGCCGACGCCGCGGAAGTGGACCGAACGGCGCTGTTCGGTAAGCTCCCCGAAGGCGAGATCGACTCCGTTGTCGATGTCGTCGAGAACTTCGAGGACCACGCCCCCGAGTGGATGGCAAACCGACGGAAGGACTTCTTCTCCGGTGACACCGACCACATCACGGGTTCGGACCTCGAAGAGAAGCGGCGGCATGATATCAACCGCATGAAGATGATCAGCTCCTACAAGGGCGTTCGACACCAGCGCGGCCAGAAGGTTCGCGGCCAGCGGACGAAGTCCACTGGACGTACCGAAGGCACCATCGGTGTCAACGTCGAGGAGATCAAGGAGGCGCAGGCTGAAGAATGACGACGGGTAACAACACCAAGTTCTACGAGACCCCGAACCACCCGTTCCAGGGCGAGCGCATCGCACAGGAATCGGACCTCCTCTCTCGGTACGGTCTCAAGAACAAGGAAGAGCTCTGGCGCGCGCAGTCCGAACTGCGCAACCTCCGCCGCGAGGCGCGACGCCTCCTCGGCGAGGCCCAGGGCGACGTCGAAGAAGCCGAGTCGCTCGGTGCCGAGTTCATGGCGCGCATGCGCCGCTACGGCATCCTCTCTGCGGAGGACGACATCTCCCAGACGCTGCGTCTCGACGTGACCGACATCCTCGAACGTCGGTTCCAGACGGTCGCCTACCGCAAGGGGCTCGCACAGACGCCCCAGCAGGCCCGTCAGTTCATCGTCCACGGTCACGTGACCGTCGACGGTGCGCGGACGACCGTCCCCTCCCGCAAGGTCGAGGTCGACGAAGAGGACACCGTGGCGTTCGACGAGACGTCGAAGCTCGCGGACGAACTGCACCCTGAGCGCGCGGAGGCCCAAGAATGAGCGAATCCGAAACCGGTGACAAGTGGGGCATCGCCCACGTTCACGCATCGTTCAACAACACGCTCATCACGGTGACTGACATCACGGGCGCCGAGACGATCGTCAAGTCGTCCGGTGGTTCCGTCGTCAAGCAGAACCGTGACGAGGCATCTCCGTACGCGGCCATGCAGATGGCAGAGAGCGTCGCCGACCAGATCAAGGCGGCCGGTATCGCCGGTCTGCACGTCCGCGTTCGCGGTCCCGGTGGCAACGGTAACAAAAGCCCCGGACCCGGCGCACAGGCAACGATTCGCGCCCTCGCTCGCGCCGGTCTCGAAATCGGTCGCATCGAGGACGTGACGCCGATTCCGCACGACGGAACTCGCGCGCCGAAAAACAGCCGACTCTAACACACCATGGTAAACGACTTCCAGGTCGAGTTCATCGAACGCGAAGACCGACGCGCCCGTTTCGTCGCGCGCGGTCTGACCCCGGCGCTAGCCAACGGCATTCGCCGGGCGATGGTCGCCGACGTGCCGACGTTCTCCATCGACACCGTTCGGTTCGTGGAGAACACCTCGGTCATGTTCGACGAGATGATCGGGCTTCGTCTCGGTCTGGTTCCGTTGACCACGCCTCTCGACGACTTCGAACCCGGTGACACCGTCACCGTCGCGCTCGAAGTCGACGGGCCGGCAACCGCCTACTCCGGGGATATCGAATCCGCGGACGACATGGTCGTCCCGGCGGACGAGAACATCCCCATCATCGAGCTGAAGGAGGGCCAGCGCCTCGAGTTCGAGGCCGACGCCGTCCTCGGCTACGGAAAAGACCACGCCAAGAACCAAGGCGGGGTCGCCGTCGGCTACCGACACCTCCAGCGCGTGGAGGTCGTCGGCGACGCCGGCGAGTTCGATGAACAGGAGCCGAACATCCTCCGCGGCGTCATCGAAGAGGCCGCGGCGGAGCACGCCGAGGGGGACGCCGAAGACGGCGACCTCGTCGCGACGGAGACGTTCGGCAACGACCTGACGGAGCGGTACCCCGGAAAAGAGGTCGAAGTACACGACGTGCCCGGCGCGTTCGTCTTCAGTGTGGAGACGGACGGGTCGTTCGACGTCGACGAGCTCGTGACGCGCGCCGTCGCCTCCTTGGGTGACCGCGCGGCCGAACTCGAAGAGAAGGTCGCACTGTAAGAATGAACACTGCCCCGTCTCAACACCGGCGTTCGCCCGCCCCACGAGGGGTTGCAGCCACCGATAGCGTGGCGTGTGACTCCCTCACGGCGGCGGGTCGGACCGAAGGTGTTTTTACGGGGCATGAAGTACAGCGGAATGCTTGCAGGGATAGCCAAGTCTGGCCAACGGCGCAGCGTTCAGGGCGCTGTCTCATAGGAGTCCGCAGGTTCAAATCCTGCTCCCTGCACTCCGCTTTCTCTCTGGAGGTAGACAATGAGTAAGACGAACCCGAGACTCAACAGTCTCATCGCCGAGCTGAAGGCGGTCTCGCGTGAGTCCGGTGCCAACGTCTGGCAGGATGTCGCGGACCGTCTCGAAAAGCCACGGCGCACCCACGCGGAAGTCAACCTTGGTCGTATCGAACGATACGCTCAGGAAGACGAGACCGTCGTCGTGCCCGGCAAGGTGCTGGGTAGCGGTGTGCTGCAGAAGAACGTCACAGTCGCGGCCGTGGACTTCTCGTCCACCGCTCGAAAGAAGATCGAGCAGGTCGGCGACACCGTGACGCTAGAACAACTCGCTGAACAGAACCCCGACGGGTCCAACGTACGGGTGATCCGATGAGCCTCGCAGAATTCGACGCAGACGTCGTCGTCGACGCTCGAAACTGCATCGTCGGCCGCGTCGCCTCGGAGGTCGCACAGCGCGCCCTCGCAGGCGAGACGGTCGCCGTCGTCAACGCGGAAGACGCCGTCATCACGGGCTCGGAAGAGGACGTGATGGCCAAGTACAGAAAGCGCGTCGAAGTCGGTTCGGACCAGGGTCCGTACTACCCGAAGCGTCCCGATCGCATCTTCAAGCGTGCCATCCGCGGCATGCTTCCGTACAAGAAGCCCCGCGGCCGCGAGGCGCTCTCGAACGTCCGCGTCTACGTCGGCAATCCGTACGACGAAGACGGCGAGATGCTCGAAGACACCTCGCTGGACCGCCTTTCGAACATCAAGTTCATCTCGCTCGGAGAGGTCTCCGAGAAGCTGGGTGCTAACGTCACATGGTAACGAACACGTCCGGTAAGAAGAAGACCGCAATCGCCCGCGCCACCGTGCGTGAAGGCGAGGGTCGAGTCCGAATCAACTCCCAGCCGGTCGAGCTGGTCGAGCCGGAGATGGCCCGCCTCAAGATGCTGGAGCCGTTCCGCATCGCAGGCGAGGACCTCCGCTCGCAGGTCGACATCGACGTGCGCGTCAACGGCGGCGGCGTGGCCGGTCAGGCCGACGCAGTCCGCACCGCGCTCGCTCGTGGGCTGGTGCAGTACCTGAACGACGCGGAGCTTCGCGACGCGTACATGGAGTTCGACCGCTCGCTTCTGGTCAACGACGTTCGCCAGTCCGAACCCAAGAAGTGGGGCGGACCGGGCGCGCGCGCTCGTTACCAGAAGTCCTACCGCTGAGGTGATTTAACCATGATGATTCCCGTCCGGTGTTTCACCTGCGGCACAGTGATCGGCGAACACTGGGACGAGTTCAAAGCCCGTGCTCGCGAGGGAGACGAGGACCCCGCTGACGTCCTCGACGACCTCGGGGTCACGCGTGCCTGCTGCCGGCGGATGATGGTGTCGCACAAGGACCTCGTGGACGTCGTATCCCCCTACCAATGATGCAACGGTACAACCGATACGAGAAGGCACGCATCCTCGGCGCGCGAGCGCTGCAGGTCTCCTACGGGGCCCCGGTTCTCGTCGATTCGGAACAGACAGAACCGATATTAATCGCCGCTGAGGAGTACGACGCAGGTGTACTTCCGTTCACCGTCAAACGAGAGGGTAAGTGACAACATGACTCGAATCACATCCGTAGCTCTGCGCCGCGTGCTCGACTCCCGTGGAAACCCGACGGTCGAAGCCGACGTGCTCACCGAATCCGGTGGGTTCGGTCGCGCTGCGGCCCCCAGCGGGGCATCCACCGGCGAGTACGAGGCGATCGAACTGCCGCCGACCGAAGCAATCGCCGCCGCGCGGCGACACGCGGTTCCCCGACTCGTGGACGAGGTCCACGCGGGCAACCAGCGCGAGGTCGACGCGACGCTCCGCGCCGCCGACGGCTCCGAGAACTTCTCGGAAATCGGCGCGAACAGCGCGGTCGCCATCTCGATGGCGGCGGCCAAGGCCGGTGCCGACGTGCTCGGTGCGCCCCTGTACCAGCATCTCGGCGGCGCGTTCCGCGGCGACAACTTCCCGACGCCGCTCGGGAACGTCATCGGTGGCGGTGAACACGCCAAGGAAGCGACGAACATCCAGGAGTTCCTCGCCGCGCCGGTCGGCGCGCCGAGCGTCTCCGAAGCCGTCTTCGCCAACGCGAAGGTCCACGCCCGCGCGTCCGAGATTCTCGACGAGCGCGGCGTACCCGCCGCGAAGGGCGACGAGGGTGCGTGGGCACCGCCGGTCTCCGACGCCGAGGCGTTCGAAATCATGGGCGAAGCGGTCTCCGACGTCGAGGACGAACTCGGCTTCGAGATCGGCTTCGGTCTCGACATCGCCGCCTCGGAGATGTTCGAAGACGGCGTCTACCACTACGGTGACGAGACGAAGACGACCGACGAGCAGATCGACTACGTCGCCGAGATGGTCGACGAGTACGACCTCGTCTACGTCGAAGACCCCCTCGACGAGAACGACTACGAGGGCTTCGCGGAACTCACAGAGCGCGTGGGCGACCGCACGCTCATCTGCGGTGACGACCTGTTCGTCACCAACGTTGACCGTCTGCAGGACGGCATCGACGTGGGCGCCGCGAACTCCATCCTCATCAAGCCGAACCAGATCGGGACGCTGACCGACGCGTTCGACGCCGTCGAACTGGCCTCCCGAAACGGGATGGACGCCGTCATCTCTCACCGCTCCGGTGAGACGGAAGACGCGACCATCGCACACCTCGCCGTCGCAACCGACGCGCCGTTCATCAAGACTGGCACGGTGCAGGGCGAGCGAACCGCCAAACTGAACGAACTCATCCGCATCGCGGACGACGCAGTATGAGCGACAACGAAAACGACGCGGTGGAGGTCGCAGACGAGGAACCCGAGACGGAGACCGAAGCGGTCGCCGAGACGGAACCCGCCGAGGCCGCCACCGAAGACGAGACAGCAGAGACCGCCGAGGCGGCCGACGACGCCGCCGAGGCCGAAGAAGCAGAGCCGGAACCGGCCTTCGACGAGGACGTCATGCCCGACGAAGACGCCGACCTGCTCATCCCGGTCGAGGACTACCTGGCCGCCGGTGTCCACATCGGTACCCAGCAGAAGACCAAGGACATGGTCCGGTTCATCCACCGTGTCCGCGACGACGGGCTCTACGTGCTCGACGTCAGCCAGACTGACTCGCGAATCCGCACCGCCGCGGACTTCCTCGCGAATTACAGTCCGGAGCAGATTCTGGTCACGTCCTCCCGCCAGTACGGTCGCTTCCCGGCCGAGAAGTTCGCCGACGCCGTCGGCGCTCGCGCCCGCACGGGCCGCTTCATTCCGGGTACACTGACGAACCCGGACTACGCCGGCTACATCGAACCCGACGTGGTCGTCGTCACCGACCCGATTGGTGACGCGCAGGCCGTCAAGGAGGCCATCACGGTCGGCATCCCGGTCATCGCGATGTGCGACTCCAACAACCAGACGTCGAACGTCGACCTCGTCGTCCCGACGAACAACAAGGGTCGACGCGCGCTGTCGGTCGTCTACTGGCTGCTGGCCAACGAGACGCTCGACCGCCGCGGCTCCGACACCGTCTACGCCCTCGAAGACTTCGAGGCCGAACTGTAGTTCGGGACGACCTTCCGATTCGACTTTTCTGACGCTCGCCCGGTGAGCGGCGGCGTTGTCGCTCAGTTCGGTGCAGCCACGACGACGCCGACGCGAGTCGAGTCGACGCCACGCGAGACCGCGGCCCCGAATCCGCCACAAACGGTTTTGTGCGCCGTTCCCATAGCTAAACACATGAGCAAACTCCTTCACCAGCTCACCGTGGGCGAACTCGCAGACAGGGTGGACGCGGGAGAGTCGTTCACCGTGGTCGACACGCGGCCGCCCGAGAGCTTCGAGTCGTGGCACATCGAGGGCGCGGTCAACGTCCCTTTCCACCCCGTCGACGGCCTCGGCGGCGACTGGGACTGGGACCGCGTCGGCGACCTCGTCGGTGAGGGGCCGGTCGTCGCCATCTGCGGGAAAGGGCTGTCTTCGACGTCGTTCGGGTTCGAACTGGCCGAACGCGGCTACGACGACGTGGAGGTCGTCAAAGGCGGCATGGAAGACTGGAGCAAGCTGTACGAGGTAGTCGAACTCGACACCGGCGACGACGATCTGTTCGTCGCGCAGGTCCAGCGCCGCGCAAAGGGCTGTCTCGGCTACGTCGTCGGCTCGCGGTCGGCCCGCGAGGCGGTCGTCGTGGACGCCACCCGGCAGATTCACGAGTTCGAACTCGTCGCCGCCGACGCCGGGATGACGGTCGCTGGTGTGCTCGACACGCACGTCCACGCCGACCACGTCTCGGGCGGGCGAGCCCTCGCTGACCGCCTCGGCGTGCCGTACTACCTCGGGGCGGAGGCGACCGACCGCGACGTGGCCCACGAGTTCACCGCGCTGGACGACGGGGAGACGCTGGCCGTCGGCGACTACGATATCGAGGCGATGCACGCGCCGGGGCACACCTCGGACATGACGAACTACCTCGTCGACGGTCGGTTCCTCCTCACCGGCGACACGCTGTTCGTCGAATCGGTCGGCCGGACGGAACTCCAGTTCGGTGATTCGGACGCCGCGACGGGGGCGGAACTCCTCTACGAGACGCTTCACGACACGCTGTTGTCGCTGCCCGACGAGACGCGCGTCCTCCCCGGCCACGTCTCCGTCGGGGCGGACGGGCGCTACGGCGTCGCCGCGCCGGGCGAACTCGTGAGCGCGACGCTCGGCGACCTGCGCGAGGGACTCGACTTGCTGTCGATGGACGAGTCGGCGTTCGTCGCCCGCGTCACCGAGGACACGCCCGAGAAGCCCGCGAACTACGAGCGCGTCATCGACATCAACACCGGGCGGGCCTCGGTCGGCGGCGAGGAGGAGGCGACCGAACTCGAACTCGGACCGAACAACTGCGCCGCCTGAGCCGACCGTCCGGCATCGGTCGGTGATTCGAGGCTTTTCAGGACGGAATCGGTCGGGTCAGGACAGTTCGACCGCGCCTAACCGACCGTCGAACAGGTCGTGGTCGAACCACGCCATGCGCCGGTCGCTGTATCGAATCTCGGGACCGAGCGACAGCGCGGTGCGCGCGCGGTCGAGGTCGGTGACGCCGACGAGGAACGCACACGGCCCCTCTCCGACCTCGTCGATGCGCGCGTCGAGCGCGCCGTCGCCGGGTTCGCACAGGGCGAGCGGCGTGCCCGGAAGCGTGGCGAACTCGGGAAACGGGCCGTTGATATCGACCGGCGAGGGGTACCGGTGTCGCCGGGCGAACAGCGCCGCGGTCGCCTCGCGGTCGCGGGTGGCGACGACGACGGTCTGGAGGCCGCGAAGCGACGCGTTCGGCGCGGCCTCCGGGACGCGGTAGCCCCGCGGGGTGCGGTCGTGAATGAAAAAGGGGAGTCGCTGGTCCGACCCCTCGAAACACATGTCCCACTCGACGAGGCGGCCGTCCGGTCGGGCGCGAGAGGCCTCGTGGGGGCCGTCGACGGGGAGGCCGGCGTCGATGGCGGTCTTGGCGCTGGCGGCGGCGTCGTCGGTCTCCAGACACCACGCCGCGGGGCCGGCGTCGGCAGCGAGGTAGTCGGGCCAGAAGCCGGCGTCCGTGGCGTCGGTCCCGAGCGTCGGCGCGATGAGTTCGAGGTACGATCCGTCGGGGAACGGCACGACGGCCATGTGGGTCGTCCCGGTCCCGTGTTCGCCGCCGTACGTCGGCGTCAGTCCGACCTCGCTCGCGGCCGCCCGGAGTTCGTACAGTTCGGTCCCACCGAACGCGACGTGGTCGATGGTTCGGTCCATACGCCTTCCACGTTCGACTCGGTATAGTGCTTAGGGGCGGTCCTGTCTGCGAGTTAGCGAGTCGGACCCCCCCGACCGAAGCGTTTTGCGTCCGGCCCACCACGATACGGTATGAACCTCTTTCGGAGCGTCAGAGCGGTCGCGGACGCTTCGGCAACCGGCTCCGGAACCATCGACTGGGACGCCGTCGCCGAGGCCGCGAAGTCCGCGACCGACCCCGGCTCGCTCGACCTCACGGACGCCGAGCGCGCGGGCTACGCGGCAGACGTTCGCGACGCGCGCGACCGCCTCGCGGCCGTCGCCGAGGTGGAGTTCGACGTGCCCGAGGTCGTCGAAGTCCAGAACCGACACCACTGGATCGACGCGAACGTGGCGACGTTCCGCCGGGTGATGGTCCCGTTCGAGGAACACGGCCCCACCGTGCTCCCCGGGTTCACGCGCGCCGTCAACACCGGGTCGTTCGCCTTCGTCCTCTCGTTTCTCGGCAACAACGTCCTCGGCCAGTACGACCCGCTGCTCCTCGCCGACGGCGACGACGACCACGGACTGTACTTCGTCCACCCGAACATCCGCCGGGTCGCCGACAGCCTCGACGTGGACTACCCGCGGTTCCGCCGCTGGATTGCATTCCACGAGGTGTCGCACGCCGCGGAGTTCGGCGCGGCCCCGTGGCTTTCGACGCATCTCGAATCGCGGATGCAACGCGGGGTCGACGCCCTCGTCGACGGCGACCTCGACCGCGACGCCTTCCGCGAACTCGACACGGCGATGACCGCCGTCGAGGGCTACGCGGAACTGCTGATGGACCGGGCGTTCGACGACGACTACGAGGACCTCCGCCGGAAGCTCGACGAGCGTCGGCAGGGCGGCGGCCCGGTCGCCAAACTCGCGCGTCGGCTCCTCGGACTCGGCCTCAAGCGCCGGCAGTACGAACGCGGCGCTCGCTTCTTCGAGCACGTCGCCGACGAGCGCGGCGTCGTCGCCGCGTCGCGGGTGTGGGACCATCCGGAGAACTTACCGACCGACGCGGAACTGGACGCGCCCGAGCGATGGGTCGCCCGGGTGTCGCCCTGAGGGCGGCGTCGCTACCGGCGGTTCACCGCGGTGAACTCGCGGCTCCACCGCCGCAGATACCACGTGAGGAGCCCCCCGATGACCACCCCACAGAGCAGCGCGACTGCGGCCTGAACGAGCGTCGCCCCCGCCTGCACGGCGACGAGCGCGGCCGACGCGCCGACCAGCAGGATGAAGCCGATTTTGAGTCGGTTGTTGGCGAGTCGCGTCTCCTCGTCGCTCATGCTCGAACCGACCATCGTCCCTCCGAAGTCGCGCCGTGCGGGGAGTGTCGCGACCGCCCGCCGAGCCTATCGTCCATATCCGTGTATTGGATGCCGAGGGTTTGAAACCGAGGTTCTCACTGGAAGCCGCGGTCGACGCCGTCGGACTCGATGAGGTCGTCGAGGTCCGACGAGAGCAGTTCGTCGGCGTCCGTGAACTCCTCCGTGAGGTCGTCGAGGCGGTCGGGCCGGGCGTCGAACTCGTAGTCCATCGGGCCGAACGCCGGACTGTCGAGCGCCTCCATCACGTCGGTGAAGAAGTCGTCGGCGGTGGTCGGCGCGTCGGCGTGGACCTTCACGGTCTCTTCGAGCCGCCGCGCCATCGACTCGGCCTGCGACTCGTCTTCGGGCGGGTTCTGGACGGCGAACCGGCCGGGGGTGGCCTCGCCGTCGCCGTCGTCGCGCCGACGCGGGAACAGCGGGTCGAGGTCGTCGTCGATGCGGCGGGCGACGCGAGCGCCGACGCCGCGGACCTCGTAGGGGTTCTTCGCGTACGTCTTCAGCTGGTAGACGCCGGCGTCGGGGTGGGCGAGAAAGAGGTCCTCGCCGAGGCTTCGGCGGCGATTCCCCGCGACGGCCCGCCACGCGTCGGGGTCGCGGTCGCGGTCGCGGCCCGCGTCGACGACCTCCGAGAGGATGTCCTGCCAATCTCTGACGCGCATGGATGTGCGTACCGCGCGGGAGAGAAAGAGCGTGACGGTCGCGGGGGGTTCGGGCGCGCCCCGCCCCGTCGCGGGCGCACGTCCGGTCCCCGGGTTCCACCGACGGCTATTTGCCCGCGCCTCACCGACGGTTTCGACGTGAACCTTCGCGGTCCGCTCGTCGAGGTCGGCGAGCCGCGCGACGTCGAAACGAAGTACGGCGAGCGCTCGCTGGCGGAGGTGACGCTCCGCCCCGAGCGCGGGACCGGAGAGCCAGTCACCGTCACCCTCTGGGGGAAGTGGACCCACGCCGCCGAACACGCCGAGCCGGGCATGGACATCCTCGTCACCGACGCCGAGGAGTCGGAGTACCGCGGCGAGACGACGTACTCGACGGGCTCCGAGTCGTTCGTCGTCGTCGAACCCGACTTCCTCGTCGACGTGACCGACATCCGCTCGTGGGTGCAGTGCTCGCGGATGTACTACCTGAACAAGCTCTCGGGCATCCCGCTGAACTACCCGGTGGTGAAGGGGACCATCGTCCACGACGTGTTCGGCGACCTCCTCCGCGGCCGCGACCTCGACTCGTCCATCGACGAGCGCATCGACGAGCGCGGCCTCGAACTCGGCCTGCTCGGCCGCGAGGTAGACGAAGTCGCGGACGAGGTGCGCCGCAACGCCGCCGCCATCGAGGGGTGGCTCTCGCAGGGCGTCCTCACCGACGAAGACGAGTGGCGCTCGGAGTACACCCTCATCTCACCGACGTTCGGCATCAAAGGCCGCGCCGACGCCCTCCGCCGGGGGTCGCCCGTCGAACTCAAGACCGGCAAGAACCTCAACCGCGACCCGCGGTTTCAGGACAAGATTCAGGCCGCCTCCTACGCGCTCATCCTCGACGAGCGGGGCGTCCCGGTCGACACGGGGACGCTCCTCTACACGAAGAACACGACGCTCGACCGCACCGAGGAGTCCGGCGACCTCTCGCCGGCGAAGGACTTCTCCATCGGCCGCGGCCTGCTCGAATTCGTCGTCCGCACCCGCAACGAAATCGCGGCGATGGAACACGACGCGTCGGTGCCGACCGGCTACGAGGTGAACTCGAAGTGCGAGTACTGCTTCGAGAAAGACACCTGCATGGTCGTCTCCGGCAGGCTCGACCAGGAGTCGAAAGCCGGCGCAGTCGGGAAACCGGTGCCCGAAGACGAACGCGACTACTTCGACCGGTTCTACCGCGCCGTCGAGGAGGAGCGCCGGTCGGTCCACAACGAGTACCGCAAACTCTGGGACCAGAGCGCCGAGGAGCGCGCGGACGACGACCGGGCGCTCATCGGCCTCGAACCCCTCGGCCAGACCGAGCGCGCCGACGGCACGTGGGAACTCCGGGCGAAGCAGACCGACGACGCGGTGTCGAAGCTCCGCGCCGGCGACGTGGCGCTCGCCAGCGACGGCCACCCCGTCGAGGGGCACGCCGAACTCGCGCGCATCGTCGAACTCGGCGACGAAATCGTCGTCACGACCGACGAACCCGTGCCGCTCCGCCGCCTCGACGTGTACCCGTCCGAACTCACCGTCGACCGCCTGCTCACCGCCCTCCACGACGCGGTGCTCAAGGGCTCGCCCGACCGCAAGGACGTGCTGTTCGGCCGCCGCGACCCCGACGTTTCGGACCGCTCTGCGGGCCGCACGTTCATCGACAACAACGACGCCCAGGACGACGCGGTGCGCCTCGCGGTCGACGCCGACGACCTCGCGCTCATCCACGGGCCGCCGGGGACGGGCAAGACCTACACCATCGCCCGGACCATCCGCGCGCTCGTCGAAGACGGCAACCGCGTCCTGCTGTCGGCCTTCACGAACCGCGCGGTCGACAACGCGCTCGAAGCCCTGCGCGACCAAGGATTCGAAGACATCGTCCGCGTCGGAACCGAATCGGGCGTCCGAGAGGACATGCAGGACGTGCGCCTCTCGCGGAGCGGCGACCCGAACGCGCTCGCCGCCGCCCTCCGCGACGCGCCGGTCGTCGCCGCGACCACCGCCTCCTGCGGGTCGCGCGTGATGCGCGAGCAGTCGTTCGACGCCGCGCTCGTCGACGAGGCGTCGCAGATAACCGAACCGGGGACGCTCGCCGCGGTCAACCTCGCGGACCGGTTCGTCCTCGTCGGCGACCACAAACAGCTTCCGCCGGTCGTCCGCGCCGAAAACGACCTCCAGACATCGCTCTTCCAGCGACTCATCGAGACGTACCCCGACGCCTCGGTCATGCTCGACCGCCAGTACCGCATGTCCCAGCGGATTCAGGCCTTTGCCTCGAAGGAGTTCTACGACGGCGCGCTCCGCCCGGCGACGGGCGCGGTCGCCGCCCAGCATCTCCGAGACCTCGGCGTCGACACCGCGGACCTCCCCGCCGAACTCGCGGACCAAGTCGCCTTCGTCGACCCGGGCGGCCGGCGCGTCGGCAACACCAACCCCACGGAGGCCGACCGCGTCGCGGAGGTCGTCGCCGCCTACGAGGCCGCCGGCGTCGACGCCGACGACATCGGCGTCATCGCTCCGTTCCGGGCGCAGGTCGCGGAAATCTCCCGCCGAACCGACGCCACCGTCGACACGGTCGACCGATTCCAGGGCTCCTCGAAGGAGGTCATCGTCGTCTCGTTCGTCGCCACCGGCGAGTTGGACGGCCCGCTGTTCGAGGACCACCGCCGCATCAACGTCGCGCTGACGCGGGCGAAGAAGGCGCTGTGTCTCGTCGCCGACGCCGACGCGCTCGCATCCGACCCGTTCTACGACCGGATGCTCGCGTGGGCGCGGCGGTAGGCGTCTCCGCGGCGCACCGACCGTCGAACCGCTATCCTATCAGTTGTCAGTTCACGTCGATGCCGAGGTCCGCTTGGTCGTCACCGATTTCGGCCTTGACGCGCTCGTGGAACTCCCGGAGCGCCGCGCTCTCGTCTTCGGCGAGGACCACGTCGCTCGCGGTCAGCGTGGCGAGGCCGAACGCCCGCGGCGTCGGCGACGAGACCTGCTGGCCGACCACGTCCACGTCGCCCGCCCGAATCGCCGCTATCGCGTCCTCGATGGCGGCGAGGTTCAGTTTGTCTTCGAGAATCTCGCGGTAGGTCTCCTCCATCACGGCGAACTCGTCGAGGTCCTGCGCGAACGACAGCAGCATCTCGGAGGAGACCTGCTGTTGGGCGGCGGACTTCTCGTAGCCCTTGTAGCGCTTGAGAATCATGAGCGAGCGCGTCGCGTTGATGCGGAAGTAGCGCTTCAGGAGGTCGGTCCCGTCGAGGGCGGCCCGGAGGTCGGCTTCGACTGCCTCGGGGTCGAGGTCGCGGAGGACGCCCGCGAGGTCGACTTTGCGGTTGAGCGGCATCGACAGCGAGAAGCCGTTGTCGGCAACGGCGACCCGCACGTTCGCGTTCGTCCGGCGGGCCGCGTGGTACGCGAGGAGCCGCGAGAGGCCGTCGTTGAACCGCCGGCCGTAGGTGCAGTGGACGTAGAACTGTCGGCGGTAGGCCTCGCGGTCGAGTTCGGTCTCCACGACGAGCCTGTCGGGCGTCGCCACGCTCTCGGGGCCGGCGTATCTGACCTGCTCGTCGAACATCCGGGTGACGGCGCGGACGCTGTTCTCGTCGAGCGGGAACTCCCGGAGCCACGACCTGACGGCGGGCGCGCCGCCGGCGTCGAGTCGGTCGACGAGGTCGGCCTGAAACGCCGCGAGTTCGCGGCCGAGGTCGTACGAAAGCGGCAGGCGCTCGGAGAACCACGAGGGGACCGTCGGCCGCTGTGAGGTGCGGTCCACGTACACCTTCGACCCGCGGCGGTAGCGGTAGGCGAAGTGGTCGCCGCCGAGGACGAACACGTCGCCTTTCTCCAGCGTGTCGAGGTAGCCCTCGTCGAGCGTGCCGACCCACTGGTCGGCCCCGCGGACCAGCACGTCGCAGGTGAAGGAGTCGGGAATCGTGCCGATGTTGGTCATGTAGATGACGCGGGCCATCCGGCCGCGTTTGCCGATGAGGGGTTCGCCCACGGGATACTCCTCGTAGTGGTGTTCGCCGTCCGGCGGGTCGTTGGTGTCCCGCCAGATTTTCGCGTAGACGTTCTTGTCTTCGAGGCCGTCGTAGTCGGCGGTGAGATAGCGGAACAGGCGCTCGAAGTCGTCGTCCGAGAAGTTCCGGTACGGGTAGGCCCGCCGGAGCGTCTCGCGGAGTTCCGACTCGGGGCGAATCGCGTTGATTGCCATCCCGTACACCTGCTGGGCGGCCACGTCGAAGGCGTTCTCGGGGATGAACACCCGGTCGACGAACCCTGACTCGGCCTTCGAGAGCATCACCGCGCACTCGACGAGTTCGTCTCTGTCGAGAGCGATGACGCGGCCCTCGACCGTCTGGCCGAGCTGGTGGCCCGCGCGGCCGACCCGCTGGAGGAGCGCGGCGACCGACTTGGGCGAGCCGACCTGCACCACGAGGTCGATGTGGGGCATGTCGATGCCGAGTTCGAGGCTCGTGGAGGTGGTGACGACGCGCAACTCGCCCGCCTTCAGCTTCGATTCTATCTCCTGTCTGCGCTCTTTCGAGAGGCTCCCGTGGTGACAGCCGGAGTTCGACTCGTCGATGTCGTCGAACTCCTCACGGAGGTTGTGGAGGACGCGCTCCGCGCCCGACCGCGTGTTGGTGAACACGAGCGTGTTCGTGTGCGAGGCCACGAGGTCGTGCAGGCGGTCGTAAAACCGGCTCTGGACCTCGCTTCGGGGCGTCCGAATCAGGTCGTCTGTCGGACACTCCAGTCGCACGTCGAAGTCGCGGACGAACCGCGTGTCCACGAGTTCGTAGTCGCGGGGCTCGCCGTCCTCGCGGCCGACGAGGAACTCCGCGACCGTGTCGAGCGGTTCGACGGTGGCCGAACAGCCGATGCGCGTCGGCGACGACGTGGCGAGGTCCTCCAGTCGCTCCAGCGACACCGACAGGTGGGTGCCGCGTTTGTTCTCCGCGAGGCTGTGAATCTCGTCGACGACGACGTACTCGACGGTTCGGAGCTTCTCTTTGAACTTCGGTGAGTTGAGCAGAATCGCCAGCGTCTCGGGCGTCGTGTTGAGGATGTGCGGCGTCTCCGAGAGCATCTTCTGGCGGTCCGCCGAGGAGGTGTCGCCGTGCCGGATGGCGTGTCTGATGTCCACGGTCTCGCCGCGGTCGGCGGCGATGTCGGCGATGCCCGACAGCGGCTCGGTCAGGTTCCGGTGGATGTCGTTGGCGAGCGACTTCAGCGGCGAGACGTAGAGGCAGTACACCGAGTTGTCGAGGCCGTCGGGGGATTCGCGCTCCCGGCGGAACAGCTCGTTGATGATGGCCGTGAAGGAGGCGAGCGTCTTGCCCGACCCCGTCGGCGCGCAGATGAGGGCGTTGTCGCCGTCGTGGATGCGCGGGATGGCCCCACGCTGTGGCGGGGTGAAAAAGCCGCCGTTGCCGGGGACGAACTCCCCGAACCGGTCGACCCACCACTCCTGCACGGCGGGCTCCAACAGGTCGAGCACGTCCTCGTCGGCGACCGACACCGACTCGGGGTCGAACTCGTAGTCGCCGCCTCTCGACGCGAGAAGCGAGCGGCCGCGCCGGGTCATTACCTCGGGGTTAGCCTGCGCGGGTATGAGGGTTGTGCCTGTCCCCGCGGTGGTCGGACCCGCCGCCGGGAACGAGGATTGACTCGTTTATGCGAGCACAAGGACTAACGCCGCCGCCGTGGTAGCTCTGCGCATGCGAGTCACGTTCCTCGGAACCGGTAGTGCGATGCCAGTCACCGGCCGCGCCCAGACCGGGCTCCTCCTCGAATCGGACGGTAACGCCCTCCTCGTGGACTGCGGGTCGGGCGTCCTCGCCCGACTGGCCGAGACGGAAGTCGGCTACGAGGGCGTCTCGTCGGTCCTCCTCACGCACCACCACCTCGACCACGTCTCGGACCTCATGGCGCTCGTGAAAGCCCGGTGGCTCGCCGGCGCTGACAGCCTCGAAATCGTCGGCCCGGAGGGGACCGAGAAACTCGTCGAGGGGCTGTTCGACGTCCACGACTACCTCCGAGGCCGCCTCGACATCCAGATTCGGGAGGTCGGCCCGACCGAGTTCGGCATCGCCGGCTTCGACGTGATGGGGTTCGAAGTCCGCCACTCGATGCCGACGCTCGCCTACCGCTTCAGCAACGAGCGCGGCGAGGCCGACTTCGTCTTCTCGGGGGACACCGAGGCGTTCTCCGCCCTCGGCGACTTCGCCGACGGCGCGAGCGTCCTCGCGCACGACTGCTCGTTCCCGGACGACGTGGACGTGTCGAACCACCCGACGCCGTCGCAGGTGGGCGAGGCGCTCGCCGGGCGGGACATCGACTCGGTCTACCTGACGCATCTCTACCCGCACGCCGACCGCGTCACCGACGACCTCCGGGCGAGCGTGAGCGAACAGTTCGACGGCGAGGTCCGGGTCGCAGAAGACGGGCTGGTCGTCGAACTCTGAGTCTGAGTCTGAGTCTGACTCCGAGTCTGAATCCGATCCCGACTCCTCTCACTCTCCGCGGATGACGGTTCCCGGCGACTCGCCGGCGACGAACGCCGACAGTCCCTCGGGGCCGAAGACGTGCGCCGGCGCGCCGAGCGCGAGCAGTTTTCGCACCTTCGCGGCCATCCCGCCGGTCACGTCGGTTGAGTCCGACCCGCCGAGCGCGTCGGCCGCGTCCGCGAACGCCGTAATCTCGGGAATCACGTCGCCGTCGGCGTCGAGCACGCCGGGGACGGTCGAACAGAGGCCGACGCGGTCCGCGCCGAGGCCGGACGCGAGCGACACCACGAGGTCGTCGCCGCTGACGATGGTCGCGCCCTTGCCCGCGTGCGCGATGACATCTCCGTGGAGGACCGGGACGAAGCCCTCGTCGAGCATCGTCTCGGTCGCCGCGAGCGGAAGCGACAGCGAGCCGTCGGCCTCGCGCGCGCCGGCCGAAAGCGGGTGGACCGGCAGGGCCGCGACGCCGCGCTCTTCGAGGGCGTCGAGGACGGCGTCGTTGAGGCACTTCATCGCGTCGTGGATGGCGCGCACGCCGCGGGCGTCGTGGCTCCCGGACTCCGAGGAGACGCCGTGTTCGGCGGCGTGGTGGTGGCCGAAGCTCCCGCCGCCGTGGACGACGACGACGCGGCCCGATTCAGCGAGGGTCGCAACCGCGTCCGCGGCGGCCGCCAGTCCCGCCTCGTCGACCGTCTCCGGTTCGTCCTTGTCGGTGACGACGCTCCCGCCGAGTTTGAGGACGACGAGGCTCACGACGAGTCCGCCCCCGTCTCCGTCCCGTTCCCGTCGTCGGGGTCGCGCTCGCGCTCGCCCTCGCCCTCGGCGTCCGCATCCGCGTCCGGCGGCACCTCGACTCTGACGCCCTCGGTGGCGAGTTCGGCGCGGAAGGCGTCCTCGCAACCGGGGGTGAACCGGAGCGCGGTCTGCGTCTCGGGCGTCGGGTCCAAGGAGACGATACAGCCGCCGCCGCCCGCGCCGGTCAGTTTCGCGCCGTACGCGCCGGCCTCGCGGGCGGCCCACACCATCGAATCGAGCGAGCGCGAGGAGACGCCGAGGGCTTCCAAGAGGCCGTGATTGAAGTCCATGAAGCGGCCGAGTTCGGAGAGGAGTTCTTCGGGCGGGTCGTCGGCGTCGGGGTCCGCCTCGGCCAGCAGTTCCTCGCCCCGGCGGACGATGTCACCGACGGTCGAGACGGTGTCGGCGGCGAAGTCGTACTCCTCGCGGAGCGCGCGGACGCCGGAGACGAGCGCGCCGGTGTCGCCCGCGCCGCCGTCGAAGCCGATGACGAACGGGAGGGGCGGCGCGTCGATGGTCCGGCAGTCGTCGCCCTCGACGCGGACGGCCCCGCCCATCGCGGAGCAGAAGGTGTCGGCGCGGGAGGCCTGTCCGTCTTGGACCTCGTGTTCGGCCTGGTAGGCGCGTTCCGCGAGTTCGCGCGGTTCGAGTTCGACGCCGAGTTCGCGGGTCGCGGCGTCGATGCCGGCGACGACGACCGCCGCGGAGGAGCCGAGGCCGGCCCCAAGCGGGATGTCGCTTTCGACGGTGATGTCGAAGCCGGCGTCGGGCGCGTCGGCGGCGGCGCGGGCCTGGTCGACCGCGGCGTCGATGTAGCCCATCGCGGCCTCCACGAGCGGTGCCGGAACGTCCACGTCGGGCCGGTCGCCGGTCGAGCCGCGGTACTCGACGGTGAAGCCGTTGAGACTCAGGTCCTCGGCGCGGACGCGGACGTGGTCGTCGTCGCGGGCGGAGACGGTGACGGTCGCCCGGCGCTCGACCGCGCAGGGGACCGCCGGCTCGCCGTAGACGACTGCGTGCTCCCCGAACAGATACACCTTGCCGGGAGCGCTCGAAACGGTCATACCCCGGAGTTGCTACGGGATTCGCTTAAGGGTATCCGACTGCGGTCGAACCCGGCCGCGGGCGTCGAGGGGAGCAGTCGGTGGAAACGGTCGGGAGAACCGGTCAGTGGAAACGCTCGGTGGAAACGGCCGCGGAAAAACGGTGTTCGGGATGCCGGCTCAGGCGTCGACTTCGACTTCGTCGCGCTCCTCGTCGTCGGCGTCGTCGAGGTCGGCCAGTTCGTCGAGGTCGTCGTCGCCGCGGATGTAGCGGACCGCCGCCGCGATGCCGACGAGCAGAACCAGCCCGACGAGAAGCCCCAGTCCGGGGCGGCCGCCCGACTCGGCGTCGTCGGCCTCGTCGAACTCGTCGCTTTCGTCGGCGTCGAACTCGGCGTCGTAGTCGTCGCGCGATTCGTCGTCGGCGTCGGTGAGGGCGTCGACGCCCTTGGAGAGGAGCGGCGCGCTGTTGGTCGGACTGAACTCGAAGCCGTCGTGCAGGTGAACCTCGAAGAGGGTGAAGTCGGCCATACTCATCAGTACGTTCACAAGATGGATATGCCTTGTGGCGACGGACTGATAGGGCCGTCTCGGGCCGCCGCGGGACGCTGCGAGCCACGACGCTCTGCTCGGCTTCCGGTGTGGTGTGCTGGAGTCGCTGTGTTCTTGTTTCGCCGCCCCCGAACGTCCCGTATGGACGACGACCGACGCGCCTTCCTCGAAGACCTGCTCACCACACCCAGTCCGTCCGGCTACGAGGTCGCCGGCCAGCGCGTGTGGGTGGACTACGTCTCGCAGTTCGCCGACGACGTGACGGTCGACGACTACGGCAACGCCGTCGCGGTCCACGAGGGCACCGGCGAGGGCCCCGAAATCGCCTTCACCGGCCACGCGGACCAAATCGGCTACATCGTCCGCGACATCGACGACGACGGCTTCGTCCGCATCGGCCCCATCGGCGGCGCGGACCGAACCGTCTCGAAGGGCCAGCACGTGACGGTCCACGGCGACGACGGCGACGTGGCGGGCGTCATCGGCCAGACCGCCATCCACCTCCGCGACGTGGGAAGCGAGGAGTACGACGACCTCGAAGAGCAGTTCGTCGACATCGGCGCGACGAGCAAGGGCGACGCGAAGGACCACGTCGAAGTGGGCGACCCCGTGACGGTCGAAGCGCGGGTCCGCGACCTCGCGGGCGACCGCGTCGCGGCCAACGGGATGGACAACCGCGTGGGCACGTGGTCGGCCGCCGAGGGACTGCGCGCCGCCGTCGAGGCCGACGTGGATGCGACGGTGTACGCCGTCAGCACCGTCCAGGAGGAAGTCGGCGTGCAGGGCGCGAAGATGGTCGGCTACGACCTCGACCCCGACGCGATGGTCGCCGTCGACGTGACCCACGCCACGGACAACCCCGACGTGCCCGGCAAGCGCAAAGGGCCGGTCGAACTCGGTGAGGGACCGGTCGTCTCCCGCGGGAGCGCGAACCACCCGAACGTCGTCGCGCTCGCCCGCGACGCGGCCGGAGAGGCCGACATCGGCGTGCAGTTGCAGGCCGCCGGCATCCGCACGGGCACCGACGCCGACGCCTTCTACACGAGTCGCTCCGGCATCCCCTCGCTCAACATCGGCATCCCGAACCGCTACATGCACACGCCCGTGGAGGTCGTCTCCACGAGCGACCTCGACGACGTGGCCGAACTCCTCGGGTCGATGGCCGCGCTCGCGGGCGACGTGGAGTCGTTCGGCGTCGAACTGTGAGCGTCCCCGTCGACCCGTCGGCTGGCGGGCGGTGACTCCGCCACCTGTGCGTAGTTGTCGCACACGCCTCCGGCCGAAAGAAAACCGTTAAAAGTCGCCACACGGTGTTTCCACGTATGGCTGGAACTATCGAAGTACTCGTTCCCGGCGGGAAGGCGAACCCCGGTCCGCCGCTCGGCCCGGAACTCGGCCCGACCCCCGTCGACGTGCAGGACGTCGTCAACGACATCAACGACCAGACGGCTGCCTTCGACGGCATGGAAGTCCCCGTCACCGTCGAGTACGACGACGACGGCTCGTTCAGCATCGAAGTCGGCGTCCCGCCGACGGCGGCGCTCATCAAGGACGAAGTCGGATTCGACACCGGCAGCGGCGAACCCCAGGAGAACTTCGTCGCCGACATGTCCATCGAACAGCTGAAGAAGGTCGCAGAGCAGAAGTCCTCTGACCTGCTCTCGTACGACCTCAAGAACGCCTCGAAGGAAGTCGCCGGGACGTGTGCGTCCCTCGGCGTCACCATCGAGGGCGAAGACGCCCGCACGTTCAAACAGCGCATCGACGGCGGCGACTTCGACGACTACTTCGACGACGAGTAATCGTCTCGGAACCGTCTCGGCGGTTCGAACCGCCCTTTCCGTCGGGCCGAGTCGACTCGGCCCGCTTTCTTCTCTCCACCGACCCGATTCGACCCGGAGCGGCCCGACCGTCGACGACCTCACATCGCTCGCGTGCTCGCCAGCCCGCATGTGTGGCTGTGGCACGCGAAACCCCCGAATTCGAGGGTTTCGGCTCCCGTAGTTCGACGGACTTAAGTTGAGCCTACTCGTCCTGCCGGACGAGGCAGGCAGTAGCCTGTTTCACTGACCCGTAGGAGCAATCCTGCGTACTACGGAGGTGAATAATGGCAGACACAATAGTTGACGCAGTCTCTCGCGCTCTCGACGAGGCACCCGGGCGGAACTTCCGCGAAACGGTTGACCTCGCCGTGAACTTGCGAGACTTAGATCTTAACGACCCGTCGAAGCGTGTCGACGAGAGCATCGTGCTCCCGTCTGGCACCGGCCAGGACACCCAGATTGTGGTGTTCGCGACCGGTGAAACCGCGCTCCGCGCAGAGGATGCCGCCGACGAAGTTCTCGGGCCCGATGAGCTCGAAGACTTCGGCGACGACACCGATGCGGCGAAAGACCTTGCCGACGAGACCGACTTCTTCGTTGCCGAGGCTGGACTGATGCAGGACATCGGTCGCTACCTCGGTACCGTGCTCGGTCCCCGTGGTAAGATGCCGACCCCGCTTCAGCCCGACGACGACGTCGTCGAGACGGTGAACCGGATGAAGAACACGGTGCAGCTCCGCTCGCGTGACCGTCGGACGTTCCACACGCGCGTCGGCGCAGACGACATGACGCCCGACGAAATCGCGGAGAACATCGACGTCATCGTCCGTCGTCTCGAAGCGACGCTCGAAAAGGGCCCGCTCAACATCGATTCCGTCTACGTGAAGACGACGATGGGGCCGTCCGTGGAGGTGCCCGCATGAGCGAATCCGAGGTTCGGCAGACCGAGGTCATCCCGCAGTGGAAGCGTGAAGAGGTCGACGAGCTCGTCGACTTCATCGAATCCTACGAATCCGTCGGCGTCGTCGGCGTCGCGGGCATTCCGAGCCGCCAGCTTCAGTCCATGCGCCGCGAGCTTCACGGCTCGGCCGCCGTGCGCATGAGCCGGAACACGCTCGTGAACCGCGCGCTCGACGAAGTCAACGACGGCTTCGAGGAGCTCAAGGAGTACATCGCCGGGCAGGTCGCCCTCATCGGCACGAACGACAACCCGTTCGCCCTGTTCAAGGAGCTCGAGGCGTCGAAGACGCCCGCGCCCATCAACGCCGGTGAAGTCGCCCCGAACGACATCGTCATCCCCGAGGGTGACACCGGTGTCGACCCGGGTCCGTTCGTCGGCGAACTCCAGCAGGTCGGGGCGTCCGCCCGCATCATGGACGGCTCGATCAAGGTGACGGAAGACTCCAACGTCCTCTCCGAGGGCGAGGAAGTCTCCGAGGAACTCGCGAACGTCCTGGCGGAACTCGGCATCGAGCCCAAGGAGGTCGGTCTCGACCTCCGCGGCGTCTTCTCCGAAGGCGTCCTGTTCGAGCCCGACGAACTCGCCATCGACGTGGACGAGTACCGCGCCGACATCCAGTCGGCCGTCTCCGCCGCGACGAACCTCTCTGTCAACGCGGTCTACCCGACCGCCCAGACCGCGCCGACGCTCATCGCCAAGGCGACGAGCGAGGCCAAGGCCGTCGGTCTGTTCGCCAACATCGAGAGCCCGGAGTTCATGCCCGAGCTCATCTCGAAGGCGGACGCCCAGCTTCGGGCGCTCGCGGCGAACATCGACGACGAAGAGGCGCTTCCCGAGGAACTCCGCGGCGTGTCCGCGGCTGACACGGGTGCCGCCGAGGAAGAAGAATCGACTGACGAAGAAGCAGCGGACGCCGACGAGGCAGACGCCGCCGAAGACGACGACGCCGCCGACGACGACGGCGACGACGAAGACGCTGGCGACGCCCTCGGCTCCCTGTTCTAACAACACACAAGGTACACAACAATGGAATACGTCTACGCTGCGCTCATCCTGAACGAGTCGGACGAAGAGGTCAACGAAGAGAACATCACCGCGGTCCTCGAGGCCGCCGGTGTCGATGTCGAAGAATCCCGTGTCAAGGCGCTCGTCGCCGCGCTCGAGGACGTCGACATCGAAGAGGCCATCGAGACGGCCGCCGCTGCCCCCGCGCCCGCTGCGGGCGGTTCCGCCGGTGGCGAGGTCGAGGCCGCTGACGACGACGACGAGGAAGACGCCGAAGAAGAGGCCGCTGACGAAGGCGGCGACGACGACGGCGACGACGACGAAGAAGCCGACGGCGAGGGCCTCGGCGCGCTCTTCGGCTAAACTCTCGCGAGACCCCGCCGCACCCGCGGCGACGCTCGCTTCGAAACTCCGATTTCTTTCGATGGAACCCGCAAGCGGCGGCTCCGTCCGTCTCCCGACTCGGATACTGACCGCGCCGGCAGCGCCAGCATCGCCGTCGGCGTCGGTGGCGACGAGGGCGCGCTGCGGCGCGTAGCTTCATACCCGAAGCCGCGGCCACTCCGCCTCGATGCTCCTCATCGGCGGCGCGGCCGTCACCCACCTCGGCCGAGTGGCGACGCTCGCGTCGTCCGCCGCGGCCGACCCGACGACCGCGGCCCTCCTCGGCGTGGTCGCCGGCGTCTGCCTCGGAACCTGCTCGGGGCTGGTCCCCGGTCTCCACGCCAACGCCTTTGCCCTGCTTCTCGCCGGAGTCGCCTCGGAGTTCCCCGGCCCGCCGGTCGCAGTCGCGGCGGCCGTCCTCGCCGCGTCGACCGTCCACACGTTCCTCGACGTGGTGCCGGCGTTGACGCTCGGCGTGCCCGACGCCGCGCTCGCCCCGGGCGCGTTGCCGGCGCACGAACTCGTCCTCGGCGGGCGCGGGCGGGAGGCGCTTCGGCTGTCGGCGCTCGGCAGCGGTGCGGCGCTCTGTCTGGCGGTGCCGGTCGCGGTGCCGCTCACGGAGGTGCTGGTCGAGGGCTACCCCGTCGTCCGCGACCACCTGTGGCTGGTTCTGGTCGGCGTCGCCGCCGCGCTCGTCTGGACCGAACCGAGCCGGCGGGCGAAGCTGGCGGCCTGCGTGACCATCGCCGCCTCGACGGGACTCGGACTCGCAGTCCTCGACCGGCCGTTCGGGGGGCCGCTCCCCGTCGGCGGCGTGTTGGCCCCGCTTTTGGCCGGGCTGTTCGGCGTCCCGGTCCTCTTGGCGGCGCGGCGGGGCTCCGGCGTGCCGCCGCAGGGCGACGCCGCGCTCGCAACGTCGCCGGGGTCGGTCGCGCGGAGCGTCGCCGCTGGGACCGGCGGCGGGGCGTTCGTCGGCTATCTGCCCGGCGTCTCCGCGGGGGTCGCCGGCACGCTCGCGTTGGCCGTTCTCCCCGGCCGCGACCCCGACGAATCGACGCGGGCCTACGTCACCGCGACCAGCGCCGCCACGACGGCGACGACGGTGTTCGCGCTGTTCGCGCTCGCCGGCCTGGGAACGCCCAGAACGGGCGCGCTCGTCGCGCTCACCGAAGCGGAACTCCCGACGGGACTCGGTCTCGCAGTGCCGGTGACGGTGGTCTCGGGGCTCTGCGGGGCGGGGTTGGTGCCGGTCGTCGGTGACCGGGCGCTCGCGGTCGTCGGACGGCTCGACCAGCGCCGACTCGTCGCCGCCGTCTGCGCCCTGCTCGTCGCGCTCTCGTGGGCGTTCGCGGGGGGCGGCGGCGTCGCCGTCCTCGTCGTCGCCGCGGTCGTCGGGCACCTCCCCGTCCGGTTCGGCTGTCGGCGCGTCCACCTGATGTGCGTCCTCATGGGACCGTTGGCGCTCGGGTGAGCCGTGTCCACGCGGGCCACGGATTTCCCCCGCAGGAACCCGGAAAGACAACGGTTAAAAGTCGCGCGCCGGTTTATGAGCGTATGAGCGAGTCCGAACAGCGACACGCGCACCAGTGTGTGTCCTGTGGCATCAACATCGCCGGCATGAGCGCGGCGACGTTCAAGTGCCCCGACTGCGGCCAGGAGATTTCGCGTTGCTCCAAGTGCCGCAAGCAGAGCAACCTCTACGAGTGTCCCGACTGCGGCTTCATGGGTCCATAATCATGGGAAAAGTAGCTGCTAAAATCAAGGTCATGCCGAACAGCCCCGAACTCGACCTCGACAGCCTCGAGGACGCGCTCGAAGACTCCCTGCCCGAGGGTGCGAAAATCAAGGGCTTCGAACGCGACGACGTCGCGTTCGGACTCGTCGCCCTCCTGCCGACCGTCATCGTCCCCGACGACGCCGGCGGCACCGAGGCCGTCGAGGAAGCGTTCATCGAAGTCGAAGGCGTCGAGAGCGTCTCCGTCGAGAACGTCGGCCGTATCTGAACGGACGACCGACCTTTTTCGCAGGCAAGTCCCGGAGCGACCGCGTCGCCCGTCGTCAGCGGCGCTCCATGAAGTAGACGCCGAGGACGACGCCGAACGTGAGTCCGAGCATCACGCCGATGGGTAGCGAGTTGCCGATGACGCCCGCGACGCCGCCGAGGAGGAACCCGAGAGACAGCCCGATACCGAACTGCTCGGCGCTGTGGCTCGACCCCTCGTGGTCGTCGGAATCGACCGTCACGCTGTCGGTCGGTTCGGCGTAGCTCTGTCGCTGTGCGGACTCCGCGCTCAGGGAGACTGACTCCTGGGACATACCTCACTATTCATCGTGCTATTCAATAACCCTTACTCGCGTTCCCAATCTACGGCAACGACTGGTCGACCACTGGTGCGTGAGGGTGCGCGAGGGCGGGCGCGTGCGGACGAGTCGCGGGGTCCGAGCCTCAGAACGCCGCGTCGAACGCCCGCTGGAGGTCGGCCTTCATGTCGTCGATGTGCTCGATGCCGACCGAGACGCGGATGAGGCCGTCGGTGAGGCCCGCTTCGAGGCGCTCCTCGCGGGGGATGGCCGCGTGGGTCATCGCCGCGGGCTGTTCGATGAGGCTCTCGACGCCGCCGAGGCTCTCGGCGAGCGTGAACACCTCGGTCTCCTCGACGACGGTCGAGGCCTGTTCGAGCGAGCCGTCGAGTTCGAACGAGAGCATCCCGCCGAAGTCGTCCATCTGCTCGGCCGCGAGATCGTGTTGCGGGTGGGAGTCCAGTCCGGGGTAGAACACCTCGGAGACCGCCTCGTGGTCGTCGAGCCACGCGGCGAGGTCGCGGGCGTTGTCGCAGTGGCGGTCCATCCGAACCGGGAGCGTCTTCGTCCCGCGGAGGACGAGGAAGCAGTCGAACGGCGAGGGCGTCGCGCCGACGGAGTTCTGGTAGAAGCCGAGTTCCTCGTCGAGTTCCTCGTCGTCGGTGACGAGCGCGCCGCCGACGACGTCGGAGTGGCCGCCGAGGTACTTCGTCAGCGAGTGCGAGACGATGTCCGCGCCGTGGTCGAGCGGGCGCTGGAGGTACGGCGTGGCGAAGGTGTTGTCGACGGCGCAGAGCGCGTCGACCTCGTGGGCGATGTCGGCGAGCGCGCCGATGTCGTTGACGCGCATGAGGGGATTCGTCGGCGTCTCGACCCACACGAGTTCGGTCTCCTCGCTGACGGCGTCGCGGACGGCGTCGTGGTCGGTGGTGTCGACGAAGTCGAATTCGAGGTCGTACTTCTCGTACACCTGCGTGAAGATGCGGTGGGTGCCGCCGTAGACGTCGTTGCCGGCGACGACGTGGTCGCCCGCTTCGAGGAGGTTGAGCACGGTGTTTATCGAGCCCATCCCCGAGGCGAAGGCGCGGCCGTACGAGCCGTGTTCGAGCGCCGCGAGGTTCGATTCCAGGTCGGTTCGCGTCGGGTTCCCGGTGCGGGAGTACTCGTAGCCGCGGTGGTCGCCCGGCCCGTCTTGGGCGTACGTCGAGTTCGCGTAGATGGGCGTCATGAGCGCCCCCGTCTCCTCGTCGGGCTCCTGTCCCGCGTGGATGGCGCGCGTCTCGATGCGCCGCTCGTCTTCGGACATACGAGAAGCGCCGCGCCGACTCGGGTTAAGTCCGTCCCTCCCGCGCGACCACGCGGGAGACACACACGCGCGGTTCGTAACGTGCAATTTATAATGGCGACGCAAGTATTCGTTCTCACGACTATGCCGAGCTCCAACGGTCCGATGAAGGGGACGCGAGGAAAGCTCTCGAACAAGCCGCGCGAGCGCGGCACTTCGCCGCCGCAGCGCGCCATCGCGGAATTCGAGGAGGGCCAGAAGGTCCACCTCAACATCGACCCGAGCGTTCGCGAGGGTCGTTTCCACCCGCGCTTCAACGGTCTCACCGGTGAAGTCACCGGGAAGCAGGGCCGCGCGTTCAAGGTGCAGATCAACGACGGCGGCAAAGAGAAGACGGTCATCGTCCGTCCTGCTCACCTGCGCGCCCAGCAGTAAGCGATGACCATCTTCAAAGAAAAGCTCGACGAGGAGTATCTGACGACCTCCGAGGTCAAGGAACTGCTCGCCGAGGTTGAGGCGGAACGCGCCGCCGACGAAGAGCGCGAGATGCGCTACGAACTGGCCCGTGCGATAGAACACGTCAACCGGTTCGCCCACCTCGACCCCGAGGAATCTCGCGAACTCGTCGAGGAGCTCGCCGAGCTCGAGAAGGTCGACGGTCCGACCGCCATCAAAATCGCGGACCTCCTCCCGCAGTCGCGCGACGAACTCCGCGCGGTGTTCGCCCAGCAGCGCTACGCGCTCTCGGGCGACGAACTCGACGAAATCCTCAACGTCGTCGCGAAGTACGTCTGACCGCGTGACAGCGCGGCCAACTATTTAAATATCGGCTCGCCGTAACTACTGGTATGACACGTACGGAGAGCGGTGACGCCGACGCCACGACCGAGTACGTCGTCGTACTCGACGTACTCCGCCACGGGCGTCAGGGAGACGACCGACGGCGCTTCGACGCGGCACCCATCGCGTACGCGCTCGGAGAGTCCGACTTCCGTCTCCTCGAGCTGACCCTCGTCGAAGACGCCGACGTGAGCATCGGCGACCGACTGGTCGTCTCCCCGGTCGCCGACCGCGAGCTGATTCAGTCCGTCGAAGAACTCTCGTACGGCGACCTCTCGAACACGGCGACGGCCGAAGTCGACTACGTCGTCGAGGACATCGTCGAGGCCGACGAACGGCGGTTCGTCGACTTCTACAACGACGCACAGCCCATCACGCTGCGGCTCCACCAGCTCAACTTGCTGCCCGGCATCGGTAAGAAGCTCCGCGACAAGATTCTCGAATCGCGGAAGCGACAGGGACCGTTCGAGTCGTTCGAGGACCTCGAAGCACGCGTCTCGGGGCTCCACCGCCCGAAGGAGGTCATCGTCGAGCGCATCCTCGACGAACTCCGCGACAACGACGTGAAGTACAAGACGTTCGTCGGACGCGACGGACAGTAGCGGAACGGGACTTTTACCCGCTCCCGCACGATACCTCTCCCAATGACGAGCGACGGCAGCGAACAGGTCCGCGAGGTCGCCGCGCGCGACCCGGACGCCCTCATCCGGCGGGCGGGCGCTCGCGGGAACCCGGACCACGACCAGCACTTCCTCGTCGACGACCGCGTCGTCGACCGCATCCCGACGTATCTCCCCGAGGAGGCGGACCGCTCGCACGTCCTCGAAATCGGCGGCGGGCCGGGCGTCCTCACGGACCGACTGCTCGGCGTGGCCGACCGCGTGACCGTCGTCGAACAGGACCGGACGTTCGCCGCGCACCTGCGCCGCGAGTTCGCTGACGAGGTCGAATCGGACCGGCTCACCGTCGTCGAGGGCGACGCGCTCGACGTCGACCTCCCCGAGTTCACCGCGTGCGTCTCGAACCTCCCGTACGGCATCTCCTCGGAGATTTCGTTCCGCCTGCTCCCCCGAGGCAAGCCGCTCGTGCTGATGTTCCAAAAGGAGTTCGGCGAGCGGATGGCCGCCGAGGCGGGCACCTCGGAGTACGGCCGCCTCTCGGTGAGCACCCAACACTACGGCGAAGTCGAACTCTGCGAGCACGTCCCCCGCGAGGCGTTCGACCCCAAGCCCGCGGTCCAGAGCGTCGTCGTCCGCATCACGCCGCGCGAGCCGGAGTACGAGGTCGACGACGAGGCGTTCTTCCTCGACTTCGTGAAGGCGCTGTTTACCCAGCGGCGAAAGACCATCAGAAACGGCATCC
The DNA here is from genome assembly GCF_003383015.2 of Haloferax sp. Atlit-48N. Classification (NCBI taxonomy): domain Archaea; kingdom Methanobacteriati; phylum Methanobacteriota; class Halobacteria; order Halobacteriales; family Haloferacaceae; genus Haloferax; species Haloferax sp. Atlit-48N. Next base: position 1,772,718 of record NZ_CP137689.1, read on the forward strand.
GCAACACGGCGCACATCTCCGGACTGTCGGACCCCGAAGCGGTCGTCGAGGCCGCCGACGAGGACGTGCTCCGAAAACGCGCCGGCAACATGGCACCCGCCGAGTTCGCCGAACTCGCGCAACTCGCCGCGTCGGTCGGCCGCTAATCCATGACGCTCCCCGCACTCGCCGCGGTGCTCTTCCGCCTCGCCTCGACGGCAACCCCCCTCCAGAGCGGTACGGTTCTCGACATCGCGTCGCTGTTCCCGACGTTCGAACTCCGCGTCGCCGCGAGCGTCCTCGTGACCGTCGCGGTCGTCGCCGTCTGGCGGCTCGGCGCTCGGCTCCACGACAAGGAACTCGAGGCCGTCTCGATGCCGGTGTGGCATCTCTCGGTGACCGTGCTTCGACTCGTCGTCGTCGCCGGCGGCGGGGGGTTCGTCTTCGCGCTCTGGTCGCTGTCGGGCGACATCGGCACGATTTCGGCGCAGTACGACCTCGGCAGAGAGACGTTCGTCCGCATCGCGCTGTCGGCGGCGTTCGTCGTCGGCGCGTACGTCCTCACGAGCGTCCTCGGCCGGTTCATCGGTGAAATCGCGAGCACGCGCCCGGAGATTTCGGACCACCAGCGCGAAATCATCTACCGCATCGCGCAGGTGACGACCTACCTCACCACGCTCGCGGTCATCCTCGGTATCTGGCGGGCCGACCTCGGCGGCTTCCTCGTCGGCGCTGGCTTCCTCGGCATCGTGGTCGGGATGGCCGCGAGACAGACCCTCGGGTCGCTCATCGCGGGCTTCGTCATCATGTTCTCCCGACCGTTCGAAATCGGTGACTGGGTCGAAGTCGGCGACCACGAGGGAATCGTCACCGAAATCACGGTCGTGAACACGCGTATCCAGACGTTCGACGGCGAGTTCGTGATGATTCCGAACGACGTGGTGAGTTCGGAGAGCCTCGTCAACCGGAGCCGAAAGGGGCGGCTCCGCCTCGACATCGAGGTCGGCGTCGACTACGACGCCGACATCGACCACGCCGCAGAGGTGGCGCAGGCGGCCGTCGAAGACCTCGACGAGGTGCTGTCGGTACCGAAGCCGCAGGTCGTCGCAAAGCGGTTCGGGGACTCGGCGGTCGTCCTCGGGGTGCGCCCGTGGATAGACCGCCCGAGCGCTCGGCGGTGGTGGCGCGCGCGCACCGCGACCATCTCGGCCGTCAGCGAGGCGTTCGACGAGGAGGGAATCGCGATCCCGTTCCCGCAGCGCGCGCTGTCCGAGCGCGACCCTTCGGGTCCGATTTCGCTCACGGACCAGCGACCCGAGGCGAGCCCCGAGGCCGACGGCGGCGTCGAGGGAGGCGACGAATGACCGACCTCGCCGAGCGCCGCGGGATGAACACCTCGGTCTATCAGCCCGCGGAGGACTCCGGGCTACTCGCGCAGGCCGCGGTCGGGCGCGTCTCGGGACGCGTCCTCGAAGTCGGGACTGGCTCGGGCTGGGTCGCAGAACAACTCGCGACGAAAACCGACGCCGACGTGGTCGCGAGCGACCTCAACCCCCACGCTTGCCGGCAGGCGGCCGAGCGCGCCGCCGCCCTCCGCGAGGAGGGCCACCGCGGGTTCGAGGTCGTCCGCGGGAGCCTCGTCGAACCGTTCCGCGACGACGCCTTCGACGCGGTGGCGTTCAACCCGCCGTACCTCCCCGAGGACCTCGAAGCCGCGCGCGACGACTGGATGGAGGTCGCGCTCACCGGCGGCGAGGACGGCCGCGAAATCATCGACCCCTTCCTCGACACCGTCGGGCGCGTGCTCAAACCCGGCGGCACCGTGTTCCTCCTCGTGAGTAGCTTCACCGGCTACGACGAGGTGCTCGCCCGCGCCGAGGCGAACGGCTTCGGCCACGAGGTCGTCGTTCAGGAGTCGTACCCCTACGAGACGCTCACGGTGCTCGCGTTGGAATAACTAATGCGCATATGTTGATACAGGAAATATTATACACCGTCATTTCTTAGCGAGAGGTGATGACTGAACTCGTCTCGACGACACCGGGACTGTATCCCCTCCCGGATTGGGCGAAACAGGAGCTTTCGGACCTCAAGGGCCACCAGAAACACGACCTCATCTCCGGTAACGAGGGCGGCGACATCGTGGGCGCGTACGACCGCGCCCGCGAGGAGGTCGTCTCCGAACAGACCGACGCCGGCCTCGACCGCGTCGTCGAGGGGCAACTCCGCTGGGACGACATGCTCGCGCACCCGCTGACGGTCCACGAGAACGTCGAGACCGGCGGCATCGTCCGCTACTACGACAACAACAACTTCTACCGCGACCCGCAGGTCAGCGGCGAACTCACCTTCTCCGGCGACGTCGCGGCCGAACTCGACGCCACCGCCGACCTCCTCGGCGGCGACGAGTCGCTGCAGGCGGTCCTCCCCGGCCCGTACTCGCTTTCGGACCTCGCGACCGACGAGCACTACGGCGACGAGGCGGAGTTCCTCGACGCCGTGAGCGAGTTCCTCGCGGGCGAGGTCGACGCCTTCCCCGACCACGAGACGCTGTTCCTCCTCGAACCCTCGCTCGTGTTCTCGCCGCCGGGCGAGGACGTCGACGAGCGCGTTCCCGAGGCCATCTCGGCCGTCTCCGACGCGACCGACGCCGACGTGGTCGTCCACACCTACTGGGGTGCGCTCGACGAGAAGGTCTACGCGCACCTCATGGACGCCGACGTGGACGCCATCGGCTTCGACTTCGTCGCCGGCGACCGCGACCAGACGCTCTACAACGTCAACGAGTACGGCACGAAAGACGACATCGCCCTGGGCCTCGTCGACGGCCAGAACACGCTGGTCGAAGACCCCGAGACGGTCCGCGAGCGCGTCGAGTGGACCCTCGACAACGTCCAGAGCCAGACGTTCGACACCGCCTACGTGACCTCCAACACCGAACTGTTCTACCTGCCGGAGAACCGCGCGACGGAGAAACTCGCCGCCCTCGCGGCCGCCACCGAGGACGAACTGGAGGTGGAAGCATGAGCCGCGACGCCGAGAACCGCGAGCAGTTCCGCCCCGAAGCCCACGACACCGAGCACTTCCTGCTCACCACCGTCGTCGGCTCCTACCCCAAGCCCAAGTGGCTCAACCGCGCCAACGACCTCGCGGAGGACCCCGACTCCAAGTTCACCCAAGAGCACCTCCACGAGGCTCACGACGACGCCTGTCGCGTCATCACCCGCGAACACGAGCGCTCCGGCCTCGACACCGTCGTCGACGGCGAGATGCGCCGCGAGGAGATGGTCGAGTACTTCGCCCACCGCATCCCCGGCTACGAGTTCAACGGCCCGGTGAAGGTGTGGGGCCACAACTACTTCGACAAGCCCTCCGTCGTCGGCGAGGTCGAGTACGACGAGCCGTGGCTGGTCGACGAGTTCGAGTTCACGAGCGACGTGGCCGCCAAGCCCGTCAAGGTGCCCATCACGGGCCCGTACACGCTGGCGAGCTGGTCGTTCAACGAGCACTACGACTCCGAGGCGGACCTCGCGTACGCGCTGGCCGACCTCGTCAACGAGGAGATCGAACAGCTCGTCGAGGCGGGCGCGACCTACATCCAAATCGACGAGCCCGCGCTGGCGACGACGCCGGACGACCACGCCATCGTCGGCGAGTGTCTCGAACGCATCGTCGCGGGCGTCCCCGACGAGGTCCGCATCGGCCTCCACGTCTGTTACGGCGACTACTCGCGCATCTACCCCGAACTCAACGACTATCCCATCGACGAGTTCGACGTGGAGCTCTGCAACGGCGGCTACGAGCAGATTGACGTGTTCACCGACCCCGAGTTCGAGCCGGACCTCGCGCTCGGCGTCGTGGACGTCCACACCGCCGAAGTCGAGAGCGTCGAGGAGATAAAAGAGAACATCAAGCAGGGCCTGAAAGTCGTCCCGCCGGAGAAGCTCACCGTCTCGCCCGACTGCGGCGTGAAGCTCCTCCCCCGCGAGGTCGCCTACCAGAAGATGGAGAACATGGTCAAGGCCGCCCGCGAGGTCGAAGCCGAACTCGACGCCGGCGAAATCGACCTCGACGCGCCCGTCCCGCAGGCCGACTGAGCGACCGCCGCCGCGTTCGCGTTCGTTCTTTTTCGTCCGTCACGACCCGCGACCCCAGAGCCGCGGGCCTTCACCGCGTTCGGTCGCGCCCCAGCGGACGGCGAACACCGCCGCGAGCGCGAGGGCCACGGGTTCCATCTCGACCGTGTGACACGCGGTTCGCCGGGAGGCGAGAAAACCGTTGTTCGCCGCGCGGTGGACGGTCAGGCCGCGGTGAGGGTCGGCCTCGTCCGGCCTCGCGTGGCTGGTGGTAGTATTCCGCACACCCCGTCGCAGACGACGCGATGTCCGACAGCTGGAGCGCGGACGAGAGGGGAGACGTGGCCGTCGCTCCTCTCGGAAGAAAGCGTGAGAACCGCGAGACGAGACTTACTCGTAGAGCCAGGTCTCGTCGACGCGCTCGTAGTCGACGAGTTCGTCCTCGTCGAAGAAGAGCGCGATTTCGCGCTCGTTCGCGCCCTCGTCCTCGTGGTCGGAGCCGTGGATGACGTTCCGGCCGAGGTCGAGACCGTAGTCGCCGCGGATGGTGCCGGGGGCGGACTCTGCGGGGTCCGTCTCGCCCATCATGCGGCGGACCTGTCGCGTCGCGTCCTGCCCTTCCCAGACCATCGCGAAGACGGGACCGGACGTGATGAAGTCGACGAGACCCTCGAAGAAGGGCTTGCCCTCGTGCTCGCCGTAGTGGTCGTGGGCGAGTTCCTCGTCGATTTGCATGAACTTGCCGGCGACCATCTTGAGACCGCGGTCCTCGAAGCGGGAGACGATGTCTCCGATGAGGCCGCGCTGGACGCCGTCGGGCTTGACCATCACGAAGGTGCGCTCTGCGTCGGACATCTAGTTGTCCTCCGCCTTGCCGCTCGCGCGGCGGCCGGCCTCCGTCCACTCGAGGTCGCGGGCCTCGCGGCCGAGGAAGTAGTTCTTCTCGGCCTTCGAGTCCTTGAAGTGGAGGATGGTGCCGTCGGTCTTGACGTACATCGTGCCCGTGCCGGGCTCGATTTCCTCACCGCTGTAGTCGCACGTGCGCTTTTCGACCATTGTTACTGCCCTCCGATGGAGTCGGCGTCACGCTGAGTCTCGCGGAGCTGGAGGATGTCGCCCTCGCGGACGGGACCCAGCACGTTTCGCGTGATGATACGGCCCTGGTTGGAGCCTTCGCGGATGCGGCACTTGACCTGCATGGCCTCGCCGTGCATCCCAGTCTTTCCAACGACTTCGATGACTTCGGCAGGCGTCGAGTCGCTGGCTTGTTCGTCCGCGCTCATGGTCGGTTATCGAAGGTCCTCGACCTTAGTCGCGATGTCCTCGACATCGTCGGACGCGTCGCCGGCGTCGACGATGGCGGCCGCGGCACTGCCGACTTCGAGGCCGGCGGCGTGGCCGATGTCGTCCTGCGTCTCGACGAAGATGAACGGAATGCCCTTCTCGTCGGCGAGTTCGGGCAGGTGCATGACGATTTCCTCGGGGGAAACGTCTTCCGCGATGAGGACGAGCTGGGCGTTGCCCCGCTCGATGGACTTGGTCGTTTCGTTGGTTCCTTTCTTCACGATACCAGTATCTCGGGCGACCTCGAGCGCCTCGACGGCGCTGTCAGCGAGGTCGGCCGGTACGTCGAAGTCTACGTAGACAGCCATTGTTGTTCACCTATATCCTGCTCGCGGGCTCGACTCCCTCGCCGGTATCACACCGGTCGGTCGGTCGCGACCGGTCAACGATATCCCTACGGCGAGGAGGTTCATCAACCCCGGACAGGCTGTAACCATCCTTTGCTCCGGCCCCCATAAAAGCGCTTTCAAAATCGTAGCGCCGTGCGACGCGTCCGCACGACCCGCGAATCGCCCGATTTCTCGTCGACGGGACTGTCGAAATATCCGTGTCGGTTGGTCACTAGACCCATCATGTGCTGGGCGTGACGCCCGACTGGAACCGCCGCTTCACCGACCGACGGACGAGGTCGCTCGCAGCCGACCGAAGGAGGTGAATAGCCGCGCCGACGTATCCATCCCATGACCGAACTCGGCGACGACCCCGATGTCGAGGCGCTCGCCGCCGCCCGCCGCGAGGAGGCGCTGGCGACGAACCAGCGACGCCTCCTCGTCCTCGCCGGCGACCGCGACGCCGGCATCGACGCCGCCTTCGACGCGGTCCGCGGGGCCGACGTGCCCGACGACGAGGTGACGTTCGCCACCGCCCGCGAGGGGTTTCGCTTCCACCGCGTTGAGCCGAAGCGCGCCTCGTCGCTCCTCGGGACGACCCGGACGCTCGTCGTCCTCGACGCCCACGAGGAGTTCTCGGCGAACGCGCTCGGCCGCGTCGCCGGCGCGGTCGACGGCGGCGGCCTGCTCGTTTTGCTCACCCCCTCGCTCGACGACTGGCCGACTCGCCGCGACTCGTTCGACGAGCGACTGGCCGTCCCGCCCTTTTCCGTCGCGGACGTGACCGGTCGCTTCCGCGGCCGACTCGTCTCGACGCTCCGGGACCACCCCGGCGTCGCGCTCGTCGACCTCGATTCGGGGACCGTCGAACGCGACGGCGCGTACCGACAGGGAATCAGCTTCGACGCCGCCCCGCCGCGGGTGCCGACGGAGAAAGACCGCCGATTCCCGCGGCGCGCCTACGAGGACTGCCTCACCGCCGACCAGTCCGAGGCGCTCGCCGCGCTCGAAGCCCTGACGGAACCGGGGACCGCCGTCGTCGTTGAGGCCGACCGCGGCCGCGGGAAGTCGAGCGCGGCGGGCCTCGCCGCGGGGAGCCTCGCCGCCGAGGGCAAAGACGTGGTCGTGACCGCGCCCGGCGAGCGGAACGCCGCCGAGGTGTTCGCCCGCGCCGAGCGACTTCTTTCCGAACTCGGCGCGCTCCGCGGCGGCGGCGCGGACGACTTCGACATCGCGGCCGACCGCGGCGGGCGGGTCCGTTACGTCCCGCCGACAGAGGCCGGCGACGCGGCGGCCGACGCCGACGCGCTCGTCGTGGACGAGGCCGCGGCCCTCCCCGTCGGGCTCCTCGAATCGTTCCTCGCCGCGCCCGCGGTCGCCTTCTGTACGACCGTCCGCGGCTACGAGGGCGCGGGCCGCGGCTTCGCCGTCCGCTTCCGCGACCGTCTCGACGACGCGGACCGCGAGGTGACCGACGCGCGCCTCGACGACCCGATTCGCTACGCCGCCGGCGACCCCGTCGAGTCGTGGACGTTCCGCGCGCTCCTCCTCGACGCCCGCCCGCCGGTCGACCAGCTCGTCACGGACGCGACGCCTGAGACCGTCTCCTACCGGGCGCTTTCGCCCGACGACCTACTGGCTGACGAACACCTGCTCCGCGAGGCGTTCGGCCTGCTCGTCCTCGCCCACTACCGGACCGAACCGGACGACCTCGCCCGCCTCCTCGACGCCCCGAACCTGACGCTCCGGGCGCTCACCCACGAGGGCCGGGTCGTCTCGGTCGTGCTCCTCGCCCGCGAGGGCGGCCTCGACGCCGACACCCGCCGGCAGATGTACGACGGCGGCCGCATCCGCGGGAACATGCTCCCCGACGTGTTCACGAGCCAACTCCGCGACGAGGGCGCGGGCGTCCCCGTCGGCTACCGCGTGATGCGCATCGCCACCCACCACGCGGTCCGGTCGTCCGGCCTCGGCTCGCGGCTCCTCACGGAGCTACGCGACGAGTTCGCGGACGACGCGGACTACCTCGGCGTCGGCTTCGGCGCGACCCCCGAGCTCCTCTCGTTTTGGCGCGACAACGGCTACGGCACGGTCCACCTCTCGACCACCAGAAACGACACCAGCGGCGAGTACTCGGCGCTCATGATGCGCCCGCTGTCGTCCGCCGGCCGCGACCTCCGCGACCGCCACGCGAACTGGTTCCTCGGCCGCGTCGGCGACGTGCTCGGAGACGCCCTCTCGGACCTCGACGCCGACGTGGCGCGGGCCGCCCTCGCCGCCGTCGATAGCTCCCTCTCGCCCGACCTCTCCGAGTACGAGTGGCGCGTCGTCGTGGGCGCGTCCTACGGCCCGGGGCTCTACACGACCGCGCCCGGCGCGTTCCGCCGTCTCGGACTCGCGCACCTCACGAACCCCGAACGCGCGTCGCTCACCCCCCGAGAGGAGCGACTGGTGGTCCGCAAGGTCCTCCAGACGCATCCGTGGGACGCCGTCGCGGACGAACTCGACTTCCACTCGACCGCGGGCGCGATGCGCGCGCTCGGCGACGCCTACGAACCGCTCGTGGACGAGTACGGCACCGACGCGGCACGCGAGGAACGCGAGCGATTCCGGTGAGACCCGCCCGGGGAGCGGCCGCGTCTCAGTCGCTCGCCCGCCGACACACCGATGGTCGTCGGAGCCGACGCTCTCCGTATGGCCGAGTGCAGCGAACCCGACTGCGAGAACGTCGCGGCGGTCAGGCTCCACGTGCCGTGGGACGCCGACAGGAACGTCTGTACGGCTCACGCGAGAGCGCTCGTTCAGCAGGACGGCGTCGTCGCTGAACCCCTCGACGGGGCCGAAGACGACTGGTCGTAAGCCGGTCGGGTGGTCGCGCGACCGGTCGTGGGCGGGACCCGCGAAGCCGACGCGTCGCTGGCGAGCGCGACGACGCGCAGAAAATCAGGGTCGGAGACGGAGCGAATCCGCGCTCACCGGAGCGAGACGGCCATCATCACTTCGTCGACGTAGTCGCCGTCTATCTTGTAGTGGCCGTCGCGGACGGCTTCGGTCTCCCAGCCGTGGCCTTCGAGGAACGCGATTGCCTCCTCGTTGGTCGCCGGGACGCTGTTGTAGAGCTTCTCGAAGCCGCGCTCGCGCGCCCAGTCGACGCCGCGGTCGAGGAGTTTGCTCCCGATGCCGTGGCCGCGGAACTCCGGTCGCGTACCGACGGTCAGGACGGCGGTGTGGCTCAGTTTCTCCGCCTCGGGCAGGTCGAGGTGGACCCAGCCGGCGAGTTCGTCGCCGACCGTGGCGACGAACACCATCCGGGAACTGACCTCGTTGTGTCGGAGGACGACTTCCTCGTGGTCGAGCAGGTCCGCGACCGTCTCGGCCTCGATGTACCGGCCCTCGTCCGCGACCTCGTGAATGGCGTTGACGAGGCTCTCTAAGTCGACGTTCTGGGCCATCCGAATCGTCACGTCGAGGTCACCGAGTTCGACCGTCTCCGCCTCGCCGGGCGCGTAGGCCACCTCGACGTGGTTGCCCACCTTTCGGATGTAGCCGTCGCGTCGCAGGACGGTCAGGTGCGCCCCCAGCGCCGCCGGCTCGAAGTTGAGCGCCCGCCGTACCTCGTCCTCGCGGACGGTCCCGTGACGCTCGATGTACTCGTAGATGTCTTTGCGGTCTTTGTGTCCGAAGTTGAGACTGTCAGTTACTTCCATGGTACACAATCACACTCATGATTTATAATTGTTGTTCGTGTTTGACCCGCCGACAGTCGGCTTCGCCGACGGGTGAAACGAGGACCGCGGGGCGCGGGCCGCCCTCAGCGCCGCGCGGGGACGCAGGTCAGCAGTTGGGCGGTGTCGACCACGTCGTGGGTCCGGAGCAGGACTTCGGCGGCCTCGCGGACCGTGAAGTCCGCGTCGAGGTCGACGCCGTAGCACCGGGCGTACATGGCCAGCCAGTCGTTCATCGCCCGGTGGAGCAGTTCGAACTCCTCGCCGGTAAACGAGACCTGCCGGTCGCCCGTCCGCGCGCTGACGTAGAGCGACACCGCCGGGCCGACGCCGTCGCGGGCACATTCGAGCGCGCGCCGGTCCGCGGCCGACGACGGCGGCGGCTCGAACGACTCCCGGGCCTCTCGGGCCTCGGCGGCGAGGGCTCTGGCGCGCTCCCCGAACCGAACGTCTTCGGGGTGGCGCTCCGCGGCCCCGCGGCCGTCAGCGACGGGGCGGGACTCCGATTGGGTCACGTCGCGACTCATGGGCTCACCTCGGTCATCCCCACTTGAACTCGACGCCCTTGTCGCCGCGCGGGTGGCTCCAGTCGGTGTCGGCGACGACGGCGCAGGTGCCGCACTCGACGCAGGGTTGGGTGTCGAGGCTGACGACGCGCTCCTCGGAGCCGTTGGTGCGGACGACCTCCTCGCGGTAACAGCCGCCGCCGAAATCGACCGCCGAGACCGGACAGGCCGCCACCGCGGCCCCGCTCGCCTCGTAGGACTCGTCGCGAAGCGTGATGTGCGGGTTGCCGATGTCGGTGTCGTAGGTCAGCCCGCCGATGCGGGCTTCGAGGTCCGGCGGCGTCACCGAACTCGTCTCGCGCACCCGCGTCCCCAACTCCTCGGCGATGACCGTCGGGAGCGTGACGTAGGGCGTCCGCGTGTCCGGCATCAAAGCCGACAGCGTCGGGACGTTGTAGAGGCGTTCGAGCCGCCCCGAGAGCGCCCTGATGCCGGCGCGTCCGACCGCCGAGGTGAGCACGGTGTCGACCACGTCGGTCACGCCGTCGTCCTCGGCGACGCCGCGGAGCAGTTCGTAGCCGCGGGGCCGGAGCTTCTTCATCACGCCCTCGCTCCGGAGTTTGCGGGCGTATCGCGTCCCCGCCTTCTCCGGTTCGTTGCGCGACTTGGCCTGCGCGTACGACTCCGCGGCGAGCGCCCCGGCGGTGACGGCGTGGTTCATGCCCTTGATGATTGGCCCCTGCGCCTGCATCTGCCCGGCCGCGTCGCCGACGAGGAGCAGGCGGCCGAAGTGCGGTTCGCGCAGGGCGACCTTCTTCGAGTCGGGCACGAGCTTCGCGCTGTACTCCAGTTCGGTGTAGTCGTCACCGAGCCACTGCGCGAGCAACGGATGGGTCAAGAGCCCGTCCAGTAGCTCGTGCGGTTCGGCCCGTTCCGCGACGAGGCTGTCGAGGTGGAACACCGTCCCGAGCGACAGCGTGTCGCGGTTCGTGTAGAGGAAGCCGCCGCCGCGGACGCCCTCGAACAGGTCGCCCGAGAACAGGTGCGCCGCGCCCTCGTCTTCGGCCACGTCGAACCGGTCGGCGATGGCGGCTTCCGGCATGTCGACGACGGCCTTGACGCCTTGGAACCACTCGTCTGGCTCGTCCCAGTCCATCAGGCCCGCGTCGCGGGCGAGTTCGGAGTTCACCCCGTCGGCCGCGACGATGATATCGGCGGTTATCGGGTCGAGTTCGTCCAGCGTGACGCCGACGATGCGGCCCTCCTCGCGGAGCAGGCCGTTGACGTGGACGCCCGTCAGGAGGCCGCCGCCGGTCTCGCGGGTCCGCTCGTGGACACGGGCTTCGAGCCACGAGTCCATCTTCCGCCGGAGGACCGAGTCGGACCACTCGGTGTCGTGTTCGTGGAGGTCCGTGAGGTCGAACGACTCCACCTTGTCGCCGGCGATGTTGTGGATGCGGTACTTCGTGATGGGCCGCTCGGCGGCCGCCTCGCGGAACCCCGGAAAGAGGTCGTCGATGGTGTACGGCGCGGACTCCTCGGCGTAGATGAGCCCGCCCGAGACGTTCTTCGACCCGGCCTCGACGCCGCGTTCGAGGACGAGCGTCTCGATGCCGTAGTTGGCGAACGTCGCGGCCGCCGCCGCGCCGCCGGGACCCGCCCCGACGACGAGCGCCTCGTAGTGTTCGTAGTCGCTCATCGCGACTCACCCCGGTCGTCCGCGGCCGCGCCAGCGCCAGCGCCATCGTCGGGCGTTCCGGCCGGCGGCGTCGATGCCGCGCGCCCCCCGTCGCTCGCCACCGCCGCCTCGAACCGGCCCTCCTTGAGCGCCGTCGTCAGCCTCGGCAACACCTCGAACAGGTCGCCCTCGATGAAGTAGTCCGAGAAGTCGCGGATGCGGGCGTCGGGGTCGGTGTTGACGGCGACGATGGTGTCCGACTCGTCCATGCCGACCTTGTGCTGGACCGCGCCGGAGATACCCGCCGCGATGTAGAGTTTCGGCGCGACGACCTGCCCCGTCTCGCCTATCTGTCTGTCCTCGTGGGTGTACTGCTCGACGTGGCCGTCGAAGTTGAACGACCCCGTGACGATGCCGCGGGTGACGCCCACCTCGGCGTCCTCGAACTGGTCGACGAGGTCCAAGGCGAGTTCGATGCCCTTCGTCGGGTCGTCACCGATGCCGCGGCCGACCGCGACGATGACCTCGTGGCCGGTCAGGTCGATACCCTCGTCCAGTCGGTCGTAGTCGGTGACGGTGACGCGGAACCAGTCGTCGTCGAGCGGGGCGTCGTGTTCGACGACGAGGCCCTCGCGCTCGGCGTCGGGTTCGGGCAGGTCGAAACTCCCCGGGATGACCGACGCGCCCTGCGGGTGGAACTCCCGCGTCGGGTTGTCGATACAGAGGATGGTCGAGTACTCGAAGCCGGAGAAGTCCGGGCGCTTCATGTGCAGGACGCGCTGGAACTCCTTTTTCTCGCCGGCGACGCCGGTCTTGACCGGGTTCGAGATGACCTCCTCTGTGATGTAGAGCCCCGAGCAGTCGCTGGCGAGGCCGGAGTCGAGTTCGGCCTGCACGAGCGCCGAGAGGTCCCGGCCGTTGTTCGTCGCCGGGAACAGCACGTACCGCGGCTTGTCGTAGTCGCGCCACGGTTCGTCGCGGCCGTCCGTGACCTCGAAGTTCTGGTGGGTGGCTCCCGCGCGGGCCATGTCGCAGAATATCTCGGTGTACGGCTTGTGCTGGAAGCGTTCGAGTCTGGCGTCCTCGCGGACGACGACCACGTCCGCGCCGTAGGCGATGACGTCCTCGACGTGCTTCGACACGTCGGCGCCGATGAGCACCGCGACGACCCGCTCGTCGGTCGTGTAGTCGTCGTTGTAGGTGTCCATCAGTTCGCGGGCCTTCCCGAGCATCTCCTTGGACACGTCTACGAGTTCGCCCGCCTGCGTCTCGCAGTAGACCCACATGTCGCGGTAGGTTCCCCCGTGGAGCGACCGGACGTGACGCTTGTCGCGGGTCGGGTGGTCGAGGTCCGGGTGGCGCTCCTCGGGTGTCCGGTCGTCCACCTCGACTTCCGTGTCCTCCTCGTCGCTTCCCTTCACGGAGTCGATGCGGTTTCTGATGAGTCGCTTCACCGGGTCGCGGTTCTCGCCCGCCTCCTCGCGTTCGAGGAGCGATTCGAGCTCCGAGACCTCCTCGACGCTCTGGAGGGCGTTTCCGACCTCCGCGGTGCTCATCGACGCGAGGTCCAGCCCGTCGGCGTCGGCCGGCTCCTCGTCCTCGGAGAACTTCTCGATGCGGCTCTCGATGAGCGCAACGGCCGGCGCGCGGTTCTGCCCGCGGTGTTCGGCCTGCAGAATCTCCTCTAACTCGCCGAGGTCGTCGATGTCCTTGATGGCCGGACCGAGCTCCGAAATCTCGTAGTCGCCGGGGTCGAAGTCGGTCACGCTCAGTCACCCCCCGCGGCCGCGGCGTCCCCGTCGCCGTCGCCCACCGCCGACTGCATCGCGGTCAGCACGTCCTGCATGGCTCCCGCGTCGTCGGGGTCGACCATCGTGGCCTCCCGCTCCGCCGGGGCCTTCGGAATCGGGTCGACCGACGAGACGATGGTCGGCGAGCCGTCGAGACCGATGTAGTCCGGGTCGACGTTGATGTCGGCGTGGTCCCGCACCGTCAGATGCTCCTCGTAGTTCTCGGCGCGCGCTCGGGTCTCCTCGCGGAGGTCCTTCAGCGTCAGGCGCTCGCCCGCCGTCCGATACGACGGCTCGAACTCGGGGTCCGCGACGACGAACGCCGGAAGCTCCGTCTCCACGGTCTCTATCTCCTCGATGTCGCCTTCGACCAGTCGCTTGGCGCGCAGGGTCCCCGCCTCCTCGTCGATGTCGAGGGAGATGACGTGCGTGACGAGCGGCATGTCGAGACACCAGTTCGTCTGCGGGCCGGTGTGGCCCGTCTCCCCGTCTGCGGTCTTGAACCCGGCGAACACCACGTCCGGCTCCCCGAGCACTTCGATGCCCGCGCTGAGCGTGATGGCCGTCGCCCACGTGTCGGCGGCCGCCATCTCGCGGTCCGAGACGAGGTGGAGGTCGTCGGCGTACACCGTCTCCATCGCCTCCTGTAACACCTCCTTGTACCCCGGCGGCCCCATGCTCATCACGCTCACTCGCCCGCCGTGTCGAACCCGCGTCTGGAGCGCCGCCTCCAGCGCGAAGCGGTCGTTCGGATTCATCACTGTGGGCGTCTTCCCCCGTTCGAGATGCCCGTCCTCGTCGAACGATACCTGGCCCTCCCGGAAGTCGGGCACGCCTTTGGTAAGTACCACCATGTGCATTGAGAACACTCTCCAGTTAATGCTAGCTCATATTCATAATAATCTTTTGTGCTAGGTGATTGGAACGTCTGCGCCGCTCAGCGGCGTCGTTCTCGGCGGGGCTACCCGCAAAAAATCGGGGTTTCTTCCCTCAGATGCGTCCCGCTCGCCCGGGGTCGACGTCGATGGCGTCGACCGGGCAGACGTCGACACAGAGCATGCAGTCGATGCACTGGTCTTCGTGGGTCGGTTCGGCCTTGATGTCGGACTCCGGGTGCCCCGGCGTGTCGACCCACGTGAACACGTCCACGGGGCAGTCCTCCAGACACGCCCCGTCGGCGAGACAGATGTCGAAGTCCACCGCGACGTGCGTGCCGTGGATGCCGTGTTTCTCCGGCGGGTCGACCGGTCCCCAGACGGCCACGCCGTTTTCCTCGCCGACCTTCTCCCTGTTTGCCTCGAACTGCGGGTCGATAGCCATGACTCTTAGTGACATATTCCGGTAGAGGCAATAAACTATCCCCCGAACGGGCAGAAAGCGGGCGACTCGTCGCATGAGTCGGTACCTCGACCCCCGCCGCGGCCGCGTCGGGGCCGCCACGCGCCCACTCGGTGGGGTGAATAGCCCCCGGCCCGAACCACCCCGGTATGGACGTGTTCCTCTGGGTCGCGCTCGCCCTCTTGGTCCTCGGCGTCGTCGGGAGCGTACTCCCGCTGCTTCCCGGTGCGCTCCTGTCCGTAGTCGGCGTGGTCGTCTACTGGGTGTCGACCGGCTTCTCGGAGCCCGGTCCCATCGCGTTCGTCGGGCTCACTCTCGTCGGCCTCGTCGCGCTCGTCACCGACTACGCCGGCGGGATGGTCGCCGCGCGGTTCGGCGGCGCGTCGACCCGAACCTCGATTGTCGCCGGCGTCGTCGGCTTCCTGCTCATGTTCCTCATCGGCCCGCTCGGCATCTTCGTCGGCGTCGCTGGCACCGTCTTCGCCCTCGAATACGTCGACCATCAGGACGCGGAAGAGAGCGGTCGGCGCGCCCTCGTCGCCACCGTCGGCGTCCTCGCCACCGCGGCGGTGCAGGCGCTGTTGACGTTCTCGATGCTCGTCGGGTTCGTCCTGACCGTGGTGCTCTGAGCGCAGGCCGGTTTTCGCGTTCCCGCCGACTCACCGCTCGTCTCGCCGCCGAATCAGCCCCGTCTCCGCGTCGGCGACGACCCGCGCGGGCGCGCCGTCGGCGTCCACCCGAAGCGGCATGACGTACAGGTCGAACGTCCGGTCGGTCGGGAGCGCGTCCAACCCGCAAAGGTTCTCGACGACGAGGAGCCCCGCCCCGAGAATCGCGTGGTGGGCGGGCACGCCGTCGCCGCCGGTCGGGTCCGGGCTGAGCGCGTCGATACCGACCGAGAGCCCGCGGTCCGCGCAGGCGCGCGCCGTCTCGGGCGCGAGCGCCGGGTGGTCGGCCATGCGTTCGGTCCCCCACTCGTCTTCCCAGCCGGTTCGGAACACGAGAAAATCCACGCGCGGTTCGAGGCGTTCGGGAATCGCGTCCGGGCCGATTCGACCGCGGGGTCCCGCGCCTCGACAGTCGATTGCGCGAGCGGTGAACCGGAGGTCGTCGGCCGGGAAGTCGTCGAGCGTCGCGCCGTCCGGCTCGGTGTGCGCGGGGGCATCGACGTGCGTGCCCGCGTGGGTTCCGAGTTCGAGCCGCGAGACGCGATAGCCGTCGGTCTCGAAGTCGGCGTGCGACTCGACTGCGACCGGCGGGTCGCCGGGGTACGTCGGCATCCCTGTTTCGACGCGGCGGGTGAGGTCGAGGAGGGTCATACGGCTCCTTAGGCGGGGGTGGGTAAAACGAGTGTTCGTGTCGAAAGCGACTGTCCGTCGCTCGACCTACTTGTGCGCGAAGTAGACGACCGTCTCGTCGTCGCCGCGGTCGTCCACGCGGACGAAGCCGACGCGCTCGAACTGGACGAGTTCGTCCTCGGGCGCGTCACCGAAATCGGGTTCAGCGACGCCCGTCACGTCGCCGTCCATGGTGCGCATGCGGACCGGGACGCCGTCGGTCGGTGCCCAGTGAATCACGTCTACGTCGCCCTCGCGGACCACGTCGAGGGCGTCGCCGGTGGCGACGAGCGAGTCGCCCTCGCGGCGGACCGCGCCGAAGCCCTTCAGCCAGACGCGCTCGCCCTCGGCGGGCACGTCGCCCGATTCGAGGAGGACGCTGTCGCCGACGGGGATGTCGCGGGTGCCGCGCTCCTCGAAACTCGGGTGGAGCGGCGGGTGGGCGCTGTCGGGGCCGCCCTCGACGGCGAACGCCTCCCCGTCCCGAACGAGGAAGTAGCGGTCCGTGTCGTCGTCGACGAGGTCGCGGTTGTTCGCGTAGACGGTCGACATCGAGAGGTCGACATTCGAGGTGGAGGTGCCGAGGCCGACCATCGCGTCCACTATGGCCTGCCCGCGGATGCCGCGGCGGCGGAGGCTCTTGATGGTCGGCACGCGCGGGTCGTCCCAGCCCTCGACCTCGCCCGCGTCGATGCGTTCCTTGATGCTCGACGTGGACATCTTCACGTCGTAGGCGTCGACCTGCACGTGGCCCCAGTGGACGACTTCGGGGTAGTCCCAGCCGAAGTAGTCGTAGACGAACTGCTGGCGCTTCGCGGAGTCCTGGAGGTCGATGCCGCGGATGATGTGGGTGACGCCCGTGAGGTGGTCGTCGACGCCGGACTGGAAGTCGAGCATCGGCCACGCGCGGTAGTCGGCCGCCTCCTCGCGGGGGTGCGGCGTGTCTATCATGCGGAAGGCGACCCAGTCGCGCAGCGCGGGGTTCTTGTGCTCGATGTCGGTCTTGACGCGGAGAACCATCTCGCCCGAACTGTACTCGCCTGCGACCATGTCCTCGAACTCCTCGCGGGTCGTCTCGGGGTCCTTGTCGCGGTGCGGACAGGGCTTCCCGTCGTTCTTCAGGTTCGAGAACTCCTCGCCCGAACACGAGCAGGTGTACGCGCCGCCCATCTCGATGAGTTCGCGGGCGTGGTCGTAGTACGTCTCCACCCGGTCGGAGGCGCGAATCACGTCGTCGGGCTCGAACCCGAGGTAGTCGATGTCGTCGAGGATGGCGTCGTACGCCGTCAGGTCCGGTCGCTTCGTCTCCGGGTCGGTGTCGTCGAACCGAACGATAAACGAGCCGTCGTACATCTCCTTGTACGTCCCGATGACCGCGGGCATGCGGGCGTGGCCGAGGTGCCACGGGCCGTTGGGGTTCGGCGCGGCGCGCATGCGGACCTCGTCGTACGCCTCGACGTTCGGAAGGTCGGGGAGCAGCGAGTCGTCCGCCTCTTCTTCGGCTTCCATCTCAGCGAGTTCCTCGGGCGCGAGGTCTTCGAGTCGCTCGCGCTTTTCGCCCGCCGACAGCCGGTTGACCTCGGCGACGACGGGGCCGATGAGGCCCGGAATCTCGCCGCCGTGCTGTCGGAAGTCGGGGTTTTCGCCCATCAGCGGGCCCATAATCGCGCCCACGTCGGCGTCGCTGTCGTGTTTCACCGCGTTGAGAAGCGCGTGCTTCTCGGCCTCTCGCTCGATGCGCTCTCGAAGCTCGTCGTCCATTACCGTTCGCTTCCGCGGCGCGCCTAAAAACAGGCCCGGATTGCGGGGAAGGGTCCTCGCGCGGGCAGGGGTACGGTACATGTTAGCATTTCAGAGCAGATATGAGTTGCGGCGGGGCTCGGTGGCGGACGGTCGAAAGAAAAGCCCGCACGACAGCGGTTCGCTGTGGGCTCGGGGTGCGCCGCGCGCTCAGTAGCCGCGGGTGATGAGGTAGTCCGCGATGTCGCACAGCAGGTCGCGGGCCTCGTTGTCCGGGAGGACGTCGAGCCGCGATTTGGCCTGTTCGGTGAGGTCTTCGGCCATCTCGCGGGCGTAGTCGATGCTGCCCGCCTCGTTCAGTTCGGCGACGGCGGCCTCGACGGCGTCTTCGGTGAGTTCCTCGGCCGTCTCGGCGTCGACGAGGTCGTCCACGTCGATGCCCTGCTGGCGCGCGTGAAGCGAGATGATGGTCTCTTTGTTCTCCACGAGGTCCGAGCCGCGCTGTTTGCCGAGCTGGTCGGACGGCACGGTCAGGTCGAGCACGTCGTCTTGAATCTGGAACGCGCTGCCGGACGCGATGCCGTACTGGTAGAGCGCCTCGACGACCTCGTCGTCGGCGCCCATGACGACCGCCGGAACGGCGGCCGCGGTCCCGTAGAGCACCGCCGTCTTCAGTTCGACCATCTGGAGGTACTCGTCGGGGAGCACCTCGGTGCGGCGCTCGAACTCGATGTCGAGCGCCTGCCCCTCGCAAATCTGCGTGCAGGTGGTCGCGAGCCGGCGGACGGCTTCGAGGCCGTCGGCGGGGTCCGCGCCCGTCTTCGTCAGGAGTTCGAACGCCTTGGCGTACAGCGTGTCGCCGGCGAGGATGGCGGTCGAGTTGTCGTACTCCTTGTGGACCGCCGGGACGCCGCGACGGAGGTCGTCGTCGTCCATGATGTCGTCGTGGATGAGCGTGAACGACTGGATGACCTCGATGCTCACGGCCGCGACCATCACGTCGATGGGGTCGCCCGCGAGCGTCGGGAACGCCCGGTAGTCCTCCGACATCGGTTCGACGTCCGCGAGGGACTCCGCGGTCAGGAGGGAGACGGTCGGCCGGAGGCGTTTGCCGCCGGCTTTCAGGAGGTACCGTGAGGCCTCGTAGAGCCGTTCGGGCTCGGCCATCGGTACGTCCTCGTCGAGCGCGTCGTTGACGAGTTCGCGCCGCTCGCGAATCGCCTCGAGCACCCGCTTTTCCGTCGCGTCGGGAGTCATCACTCCACCAGCTGAATCATGTTGCCGTTCCGCGTGACGTGGAGGTCGCGACCGAGGGCGTAGCCCTGACTCTCCGCGAGGTCCACGTACGGAGCGAAGCCTTTCAGGTTCTGGTGAGCCGGGATGACGTGCTGGGGCTGGAGCGCCTGGAGCATCTCGTAGTGGCCCTCCTCTCGGAGGTGGCCCGAGACGTGAATCTCGTCGTAGATGCGCGCGCCCTGCATGCGCAGGAGGCGTTCGGACTGGTAGCGCTGGCCCTCGTTCGTCGGCTCCGGGATGACCCGCGCCGAGAAGATGACCTTGTCGCCGTCGTCAATCTCGTACGGCGTCTCGCCGCGGCCCATGCGGGTGAGCATCGCGCGCGGCTCGCCCTGGTGGCCCGTGACGATGGGCAGGTAGTTCTCCTTGCCCTCCTTCATGATTCGCTTGAAGGTGCGGTCGACGGACTTGCGGTGGCCGTACATCCCGAGGTCGTCGGGGAGGTCGACGAAGCCGAGGCGCTCGGCCGTGCCGGAGTACTTCTCCATCGAGCGGCCGAGGAGGACCGGCTGGCGGCCGATATCCTTGGCGAACTCGACGAGCGAGGAGACCCGGGAGATGTGCGACGAGAACGTCGTCGCTACGATGCCGCCGTCGTAGTCCTCGACGGAGGTCATCACGTCTTTGAGGTGGCGGCGCGCGACGGACTCGGAGGGCGTGCGGCCCTTCCGGCCGGCGTTCGTACAGTCTTCGATGTACGCGAGCACGCCGTTGCCCTCGCGGCCGATTTCGCGGAAGCGCTTCATGTCGATGGGGTCTTCGAGGACCGGCGAGTGGTCCATGCGCTTGTCGAGGCCGTAGACGATTGCGCCCTCGGGCGTGTGGATGACCGGGTTGATGGCGTCGATGATGGAGTGGGTGACGTGGACGAATTCGAGTTCGACCTGTCCGGAGTCGCCGATGGACATCGTCGACCCGGCTTCCATCTTGACGAGGTCGTTGTTGACGTTGAACTTGTTCTCGCCTTCGATCTGCTGTTTCACCAGTTCGATGGTGAAGGGCGTGGCGACGACGGGGGCGTCGTAGCGGTGGGCGAGCTTGGAGATGGCCCCGATGTGGTCGAGGTGGCCGTGCGTGGGGACGATGGCCTGCACGTCTCCTTCGAGGTCGCTCATGACCCGGTCGTCCGGGATAGCGCCCATGTCGATGAGGTCGAGGCTGTGCATCTTTTCGGTCTCGACGTTGTCGTGGATGAGGACCTGCGACAGGTTGAGACCCATGTCGAAGACGACGACGTCGTCTCCGGCACGGACGGCCGTCATCTGACGGCCGACTTCTTCGTATCCGCCTATGGTTGCGATTTCGATTTCCATGGTTTGTGTGTCTCGATATTCCGAGCATCGAAAGCCACGATGTGGCGAAGGTGCTCACGGAAAGACGGGTGTCTGGGGGCCACCGGCCCCGGCGTCTTGCAGCTCGTCGGTCGAATGACCCCGCGTACGAGACGGCCCGAACCGGTCGATTTGGGCGCGCCCGCACTTACCCGCGGGTTTCTGGTACTGAGTTCTACTCGCGGGGGTACTAAAAACTACGTGGGTTCATCGCGCCCGCACGCCCGGGGTCGTGAGAGAACATCTCACGTGAGACGAGGATTCCCTCGCCCGACGACGATTTCGACCCGGACGGTCGGATTCGACGGCCATCTCGCACTGTCGGTCCGGCACATTTAAGATAACTACGAGACGGATTTGATGCATGAGCGGCCGACCTCTCGACGTCCTCGAAGCGTCACTCGACGAGCCGGTGACGGTTCTCCTCAAGGACGGAAACGCGTACTTCGGCGTCCTCGCTGGTTACGACCAGCACATGAACGTCGTACTCGAAGAAGCGCTGGACGAAGACACCGTGCCCGGGGATATCGAACTCGAGCAAGTCCAAGACACAACCATTATACGCGGCGATAACGTCGTCACCATCAAAGCATGACGGGTGCAGGAACCCCCAGCCAAGGAAAGAAGAACAAGACGACGCACGTCAAGTGCCGTCGCTGCGGCGAGAAGTCCTACCACGTGAAGAAGAAGGTCTGCTCGTCTTGCGGCTTCGGTAAGTCGAAGAAGCGTCGGAGCTACGCCTGGCAGTCGAAGTCCGGCGACAACTAACGACTCTCGACGGTCTCCGACCGTCTCTGTCTTCTCTCTCGCCGTCTGCGGCGAGAACGAACCCGCGTTCCTGACTCCCGGTTCGTCTTCGACCCCGTGACACTCGCTAGCACCGAGTACGGCGTCCCACCCCCGACCTGCGTGCAGTTCTCACCACTTTCCAGACAACCGCTACCGCCCCGAGCCGACGCTGTCGCCGCGGCCGACGAGACCAGCCCCGGGTGCGTCGCTTCCGTTCTCGTCGGGTTACGCGCCGGCTCGTAGTCGCCGCCCCGCTCCGTAAACATATGCACTAACGTGGATATTTATCGGTTGGGGACCCCGTCGTTACTGCATAAGGACGGGTTTTTTACCCCCTCGACTCTCTATCATCTTCCATGGTAACTGGGCGGGACGACTCCCACCACCACATCGGCGGACCGACCGAGAAGTGCGGTGTCGTCGGCGTCGCACTCGGCGGTCGAGACGCCGCACGGCCCCTCTACTACTCGCTGTACGCCCTCCAGCACCGGGGACAAGAGTCCGCAGGCATCGTCACCCACGACGGGTTCCAACAGCACAGTCACGTCCAGATGGGTCTCGTCGGCGACGCGTTCGGTGCCGACGACCTCGACGGCCTGAAGGGCGAAGCCGGCATCGGCCACGTCCGCTACCCAACCGCGGGCGACGTGTCGAAGTCGTGCGCCCAGCCGTTCGCCGTCTCGTTCAAGTCGGGCTCGCTCGGTCTCGCGCACAACGGCAACCTCGTCAACGCCGACGAACTCCGCGACGAACTGGAGAACTTCGGCCACGCCTTCACCTCCACGGGCGACACCGAGGTCATCGCCCACGACCTCGCGCGCAACCTCCTCGAAGAGGACCTCGTCCGCGCCGTCAAGCGAACGATGGAGCGCATCCACGGCTCGTACGCGCTCACCATCATGCACGACGAGACGGTCCTCGGCGTGCGCGACCCCGAGGGGAATCGGCCGCTCTGCATCGGGAAAGTCGACGACGGCTACGTGCTCGCCTCCGAGTCGGCCGCCATCGACACGCTCGACGGCGAACTCGTCCGCGACGTGAAGCCGGGCGAACTCGTCGTCCTCGAACCCGACGGCTCCGGCTTCGACTCGTATCAACTGGTCGAACGCGACAACACGGCCCACTGCTTTTTCGAGCACATCTACTTCGCCCGCCCGGACTCCGTGATGAACGACACGCTCGTCTACGAGGCCCGCCGGGGACTCGGTCGGAAGCTCTGGGACGAAAACGGCGTCGACACCGACGTGGTCATGCCCGTCCCCGACTCGGGCCGCGCGTTCGCCTCCGGCTACGCCGAGGCCGCACAGGAAGACGACGCGACCGTCGAGTTCGCTGAGGGGCTGATGAAGAACCGCTACGTCGGCCGGACGTTCATCATGCCGACCCAAGACGAGCGCGAGCGCGCCGTGCGCCTGAAGCTCAACCCCATCAAGAGCACCGTCGAGGGGAAGTCCGTGACGCTCATCGACGACAGCATCGTCCGCGGGACGACCTCGAATCAGCTCGTGCAACTCTTGTACGACGCCGGCGCGACCGAGGTCCACATGCGCATCGGCGCGCCGCCCATCGTCGCGCCCTGTTACATGGGCATCAACATGGCCACCCGCGAGGAGCTCATCGCCTCGGACAAGTCAGTCGAGGAGGTCCGCGACACCATCGACGCCGACAGCCTCGGTTACCTCTCTATCGACTCCGTGGCCGAAGTGCTCGAAAAGTCCCAAAGCGACCTCTGTCTCGGCTGTGTCACCGGCGAGTACCCCTACGACATCGACGGCGAGGAAACCGACCGCGACGTGAGTCGCCCCGTCGTCGGCGCCGAAGCGCCGCTGAGCGACTGAGTCTCACCGACGCCCGTCCGACCTGCCGACCCGTCCGACCCGCCGACCTCTCGACACAGAAGACAGTCACCGAGAGCCGCGATAGCATAGTCAACGCGGCCTTTCTTTTCTCTCGCGCCCGTCGTTCGGACCGTACTCCGACTCGCCGAGGACCGGGTTGCGGGCGGAGTACGGAGTGCGAATCGACGGGGCGGACGCCGCGGGAGGGCTCGCACGCCCCGTCTCTGTGACCTGCCGGTCGCACCACGTACTACCGCCCGTCCGAACTAACGGCCCTCGGGCCGCGCGCTCCGCCGCGGGCGTCGGACGGGTACTCCCTTGGAACGCCCGAGCGACGGCGCTCGCCGTCCCTCTCAGTAGATGACGTAGAGGAGGACGTAGACGACGTTTCCGAGGACGAACGAGACGAGCCACAGCGAGGCCGCGACGCGGCCGAACCGAGCGTGTTCGGTTCCGAAGACTTCGGTTATCGGTCGCGTCAGTGCCAACAGCAGGACGTAGTAGACGACGGGGACGCAGACGATAGCCAGAAGGATGTGAATCGCCAGCGTCGGGAGGTAGACGAACTGATAGACTGCGTCGGGGCCGGGGAACTCGGCGGTCCCCTGAACGACGACCTTGTAGAGATAGAGGACGAGGAACGTCGCAAACAGGAGGAACGAGGCGAGCATCATGCGCCGGTGGCGCTCGATGTCGCCGCGGCGGACGAACCGGACGCCGGCGAGGATGGTGACGATGGCGACGGTGCTGATGACCGCGTTGACGTGCGGAATCGCGTTCAGCGCGGCCGCCGGCGCGGTCGGAATCGCGGCGCGGGGAATCGCGCCGAGCGCCGCGCCGAAGACGAGCGCGAGCGACAGTACCGAGAGGAGAGCGGTCAGTCCGCGGACGTGGTCGCGTGCTCGGAACTCCATGGGCGTACTCCGGGGCCGCGAGGCCAAAATCGTTCGGTCGCCCGACCGCGGTACGACGCCTGCAAACGCCCGACATTGCCGAGTCGAAAGGAAAGTCATTTAAATTACCGCGGGGTAACGGAGAGTGCAGTAAGACACAGCGAGCGTGGGTAGCCAAGCCAGGCCAACGGCGCAGCGTTGAGGGCGCTGTCCTGTAGAGGTCCGCCGGTTCAAATCCGGTCCCACGCATCGCAAGATGCAGGTGACGTCCCTACACGGACATCACCCACGCACAATCCTTCCACGAAACTACATCCCCGAGAGGTGCTCCTCTCTGGATTTCTCTGAACCGCTCTCCGACAGCGAGAGCGCTGTCCTGTAGCGGTCCGCCGGTGAGAATCCGGCTCGCCGGATTCGAACGTCGAGACGAGCGAAGCGAGTCTCGGAAGTTCAAATCCGGTCCCACGCATCGCATGTGCGGACTCACAGTCCGCAATGAGGCGGCGTAGCCGCCGAATGATGCAGGTGACGTCCCTACACGGACATCACCCACGCACAATCCTTCCACGAAACTACACCCCGAGAGGCATCCTTCTCCGGGTTTTTTCGGTGTTCACCGGCCAGTGGCCGTGCAACCGTCGACCTCGGTCTCGGCCGCATCCCCGTGCCGCGAGTTTAAAAGGGTCGAACGAGTAACACGCGGCATGGCCAAGTACTCGACGAACCGGGGCGGTGGCGGCGGCGACGGCGACAGTTGCGAACTCTGCGGCCGAAGCACCGCGAAGCTCCGGCGTGCGAACGTGGCCGGCGCGGACCTGTTGGTCTGTCCGGACTGCGCGCCGCACGGCGAGAACCGCCACGCGGACCGAAAAAGCGGGTCGAGCGACGCCTCCCGGGACAGCTCATCGGGGAACCGCAAGAAGCGCGCCGCCCAGCGCACCGCCAAGCTGTACGACAGCGCGAAGGGCGACTCCAAACACTGGGAGGAAAAAGGGACGAACTACGAGAAAGACCGGCTTCCCTACCTCGTCTCCGGCTACGGCGGCGTCGTCGAGTCCGCCCGGCAGGACGCCGGGCTCCAGCTCGCTGAACTCGCGGACGAACTCGACCTCGACGAGAAGCAACTGCTCGCCATCGAGCAGGGCCGCGCCACGCGGGCGAACGTCGGGGGGTCGGCCATCCGCGCCCTCGAAGAGCGCCTCGGCGTGACCCTCGTCGACGAGTAGCACGATTTTTCTCGGTCGGGCGTCTCGACGCGCACATGTCCGACTCACTCGCACCCGACTCCCCGACGGTCCGGGCGTTCGACGCGACGGTGACGCGCGTCGACGGTCGGTCGGTCGTCCTCGACGAGACGTACTTCTATCCAGAAGGCGGCGGCCAGCCCGCCGACCGGGGCGTTCTCGGCGGCGTCGACGTCGAACACGTCCGCACGAACGCCGACGGCGCGGTCGTCCACGACCTCGCGGCCGACCCCGACTTCGCCGCTGGCGACGAGGTGACGGGCGTCGTCGACGACGACTTCCGGACGTACTGCATGCGGGCGCACACCGCGAGTCACGTTCTCTACGGCGCGGGTCGCCGCATCTTCGACGACCTCGGCTACGGCGGCTTCGACATCTCCGCGGAGAAGGTCCGCGTCGACTTCGAGACCTCGACCGAGGTCGACGACGACGCGCTCGTCGAACTGGAGCGCCTCGTCAACCGGGCGGTGTGGGACAGCCGCGAGGTGTCGTGGGAGGAGATTCCCGTCGCGGAGGCCCGCGACCGCGAGGAAATCGCGTTCAACGTCAAGACCGAGGAAGGCGTCTTCTCCGAGTCCGAAACCGTCCGAGTCGTCTCCATCGACGGCTGGGACTGGGCGGCCTGCGGCGGCACGCACGTCTCGAACACCGTCGAAATCGGGCCGGTCGAGGTGCTCGGCCGGTCGAACCCCGGCGAGGGTCTCACCCGCGTCGAGTTCGCGGTCGGGCCGTCGGCCGTCGACCGCCGCGCCGCGGTCCGCGGGTCCGCCTACGAGGCCGCCCGAGCGCTCGGGACGAACCTCGACGGCCTCGGAGAGTCAGCCGCCGCAGTCGCGGCCGCGCGCGAAGAACTGGAGTCCGAACTCGCGGACCTCAAGTCCGAGGTACTGCGCTCCCGACTCGCGGACTTCGAGACGGTCGAACGCGACGGGCTGACGTGGAACGTCGGTGCAGTCTCGGGCTTCGACGCGAACGAGGTCGGGGAGGCCGCCAAAGAGGCCCGCGACGGAGCGGCCGTAGACGTGTTCGTCGCCGTCGGCGAATCGGACGCGCCGTTCGTCGTCGTCGCCAGCGCCGGCGACGCGGCCGCCGGGGAGGTCGTCGCCGAGGTGACAGACGAGTTCGGCGGCGGTGGCGGCGGCGGGCCGACGTTCGCGCAGGGCGGCGGTCTCGGCGCGCCGGCCGACGAGGTTCTCGCGTACCTACGCGACTGAGTGGAGTCCCGCACAGCGACCGAGACTGTGGCGTGCTGACGCCCGACGGACGACCGGCGGTTCAATCATCTTTTTCAATGATGGTCCGTACTCATCACCATGGAAACCGTAGGGTCTGCCACGGGTCTGACCGACGAGCAACGGGCCATCCGCGACGTGGTCCACGAGTTCGCCGTCGAGGAGATTCGCCCGACTGCGCGCGAGGCCGACGAGACGGAGGCGTTCCCGGAGGACGTGTGGGACGGCCTCGCTGACCTCGACCTGACCGGCCTGACCGTCCCCGAGGAGTACGGCGGGTTCGGTGCCGACCGAGCCACCTACGCCGTCGTCAACGAGGAGGTCGCCTACGGCCAACTCGCCGTCGCCACCGCGCTCTCCGTGCACTGTCTCGCCACCGAGTGCATCGCCGAGTTCGCGACCGACGAACAGAAGGAAACGTGGCTCCCCGAGATGGTCCGCGGCCGACCGGTCGGCATGTTCGGCCTCTCCGAGCCGGACGCGGGGTCAAACCCCGCCGAGATGTCGACGGTCGCCCGGCGCGAGGGTGACGAGTACGTCATCAACGGCAAAAAGCAGTGGATAACGAACGGCCAGCGCGGCGGCGTCTGCATCCTCTTCGCCAAGACCGACCACGACGACCCCTCGTCGGTCACGCAGTTCCTCGTTCCGGAGTCGGCCGGCTACGAGGTCGGCAAGAAAGAGGAGAAACTCGGGCTCCGCGCGTCCGACACGACGGCGCTGCTCTTCGACGACGTGCGCATTCCTGCGGAAAACCGACTCACTGAGGAGGGCAAGGGCCTCTCTGCGGCCTTCCGCATTCTGACCGGCGGTCGCATCGGCATCGCCTCGCAGGCCGTGGGACTCGCGCAGGCCGCGCTCGACGACGCCATCGACTACGCGAACGAGCGCGAGCAGTTCGACAAGCCCATCTCGAAGATTCAGGCGATTCGCCACAAAATCGCGGACATGGGCACGCAGGTCCACGCTTCGCGGATGCTCGTCCGCGAGGCCGCCCGCGTCGCCGACGCCGGCGACGACCCGCGGACCGCGGCGTCTATCGCGAAGTACTTCGCCAGCGAGGCCGCGGTCGACGTGACCAACGAGGCCGTGCAGGTCCACGGCGGCTACGGCTACACCACCGACTTCGACGTGGAGCGGTACTACCGCGACTCGAAGATTACGACCATCTACGAGGGAACCAGCGAGATTCAAAAAGAGATTATCGCGCGGTCGCTCCTCGACTGAACGGGCGAGCAGACCTCTTTTTCAGCCGGTCGAGTCGCTCACGGACTCCGGGCGAGCGTCGGCAGCCTTCGCTCGCGGACCACGTCGACGGCGGCGACGCCCGCGAGGAGGAGACAGCCGACGAGCGTCACCCACGCGCCGGCCGCCGAGACGAACGTCTCGTCCCACAGCTGGATGAACCGCAGGACTGCGACGGTCCCGACGACGCCGACGACGAGTTCCGCGCGTCGGGAGCGCCGTCCGGCGAGCGCGGCCACGGAGAGCAAAACGACGGTCGGGAGGAGGACGATACCGTGGACGAGTTCCAGCCCGTTTCCCATGCCGCCGTAGTAGACGTCTATGACCGGCCCCTCGTGGGCCGGGTCGACCTGTATCCACGGGAGGAAGACGCCGGCCGCGACGACGAGCGACGGGAGGATCGGCGCGAGGCGGTCGCGGAGCGCGGATGCCATGCGGGAAGCGACGCCGGGGTCCCGTATAGGCCTTCGCCCGAAGCGTCTTTTCCCCGCGGTGCCCTACTGCGGGCAATGACGCTCCCCGACCTCTCGGCGTTCGACGCGGTCGTCTACGACCTCGACGGGACGCTCGTCGACCTCCGCGTCGACTGGAACGACGCCGCCAGCGACGCCGCGGCCGTCCTACGGAACGCCGGCGTCGATGCCGACTCGCTGGACCTCTGGAAGATGCTCGACGCGGCCGACGACGCCGGCGTCCGCGACGACCTAGAGCGAGAGCTCGCGGCCCACGAACGGGAGGGCGCGTGGCTCTCCGACCGCCTTCCCCTCGCGGACCACCTCGCCGATGACGGCGTCCCCTCCGGCGTCTGCTCGCTCAACGCCGAGGACGCCTGCCGGGTCGCGCTCGACGTGCACGACCTTTCGGACCACGTCGACGCCGTCGTCGGCCGCGACAGCGTGGCGACGCGCAAGCCCGACCCGGAGCCGTTGCTCACGACGCTCGAACGCATGGCGGTCGACCCCGACTCGGCCGTGTTCGTCGGCGACTCGGCCCGCGACGAGGTGACGGCCGACCGCGCCGGCGTCGCCTTCAGATACGTCGACGGCGGTCCCGCCGGCGTTTGAGCGAGGGTCGAAGGAACTGGACTGGTCTGAACAGAGCAGAAGCTACGACGGGAGCAAACAGGCGGCACGGTCGCTCCGCCGGGCGGCGTGCCGCGCTCCCGCGTTGCGCCCGGCGGCGATGCTCAACGCACGGGGGCGCTGGCCGCGGAATCCGTGATAAATCTCCGCACCGGCGCGGCCGTTAAGCCCGCGGAGTCCTACGCTCACCCATGGAATTCTCCGTCTCGTACTACTGTCCGCACTGCGGCGCGGTCGTCGAACTCGAACGCGACGGCTATCTGGCCGACAAGTCGGTGACGCCGTACCCGCTCGAAGGATGGGCGTACGCCGACCCGTCAGACGACTTCGAAGACGCCGAAGGCGTCCGGTTCGTCTGCGGCGAGGGCGCGGATGAGAACGCGGGTGCGAGTGAGGGCGACTCACCCCTGTCGTGGACCGGCGACGTGGTCGACGCCGACGACGTCGAACAGCCCGGAGTGGCGTCGCCCTGCGGCCGCGAGTTCTACCTTTCGTTCGTCAGATACGAGGACGGCCGCGAGGTCGAGGCGGTGCCCGAGAGCGACTACGTCGTCATCGGCGGACGCGGCCCCTCGGGGCCGCCCGGCCCGCGAGGACCGGACGCGGGGCCGCGCGGTCCCGGCGGGTTCTGAGCCTCGTCCGCGACTCGCACGCTCGTTGGCGCAACGACGACACCGCTCACCTCGTGCGAGCACGCATCAGCTCGTATTCAATAGCTCACGCGCCGACTATCCACCATGGTTCCCGTTCAGTCCTCGTTCGGTCTCGGCGACGCGCTGTTCTTCGCGCCGTTCGTCGCCCTCGCCGTCGTCATCTTCGCGTTCGCCGGCGCGGTTGTCTACCTCGAACACAGAAAAGAGATGGCGCTCATCGAGCGCGGCCACTACGACGAGGGCGACCGCGACTCGCGGGCGTGGATTCTCGGCGGCGGCCTGCTCGTCCTCGCCATCGGTCTCGGGAGCGTCGTCTCGGCGCTCCTCTCGGGCGGCGCGGTCGGTGACGGCGTGACCGCGGTGTTCGTCGGTCTCGCGGCGCTCGCGTACTACTTCTACAAGCGCCGCGCGGTCGGGACGACCGTCGCCTGAGCCGCGAAACGCGGTCGGGTCGGGGACTCAGCCCTTGATGTTGCAGACGGGGAACGTCCGCGCGACCTTGTCGCCGATGCCCAACTCGTCGGAGACGCGGACGACCTCGTCGACGTCCTTGTAGACGCCCGGCGCTTCTTCTGCGACCGTCGCGCCCGACTGGGCTTTCACGTATATCTTCTCCTGCTCGCGGAGTTCGTCCTGCACCGTCTCGCCCCAGTACTCCTGTTTCGCCTTCGTTCGGCTCATGAGCCGGCCCGCGCCGTGGGCCGTCGAGCCGAAGGTGAGGTCGAGCGACTGGTCGCCGCCGCGGAGGACGTAGCTCCCCGCGCCCATGCTCCCGGGGATGATGACCGGCTGGCCCACGTCGGCGTAGGCGGGCGGGAGTTCGGGCCGGCCCGCGGGGAACGCCCGCGTCGCGCCCTTCCGGTGGACGTAGAGTTCGCGCTCCTCGCCGTCTACCATGTGGACCTCCTTCTTGGCGATGTTGTGCGCCACGTCGTACAACAGGCGCATCTCCATGTCACGCCAGTCGCGGTCGAACACGTCCGCGAACACCTCGCGCGTGCGGTGCATGATGAGCTGTCGGTTCACCCACGCGAAGTTGATGGCGGCGCACATCGCGCCGTAGTACTCCTCTGCGAGTTCGGAGCCGGCGGGCGCGGCCGCGAGCTCCTTGTCCGGCAGGTCGTCGAGCAGGTCGGCGTGTTCTTGCTCGATGCGCCGGAGGTAGTCGGTGCAGGTCTGGTGGCCGAGTCCGCGGGAGCCACAGTGGATGAGGACGACGATTTGGTCGGCTTCGAGGCCGAACGACTCGGCCACGTCGTCGCGGTAGACGTCCGTGACGCGCTGGACTTCGAGGAAGTGGTTTCCGGAGCCGAGACTGCCGATTTGGTTGCGGCCGCGGTCTTTCGCCTTCTGGGAGACGAACTCGGGACGGGCGTCGTCGCGGAAGCCTTCGTCCTCGCAGTGGGCGAGGTCGTCGTCCGTGGCGTAACCGGCGTCGACCGCCCAGCGCATCCCGCGGGCGAGGATGTCCTCGATGGTCTCGGCGTCGCCCTTGACGACGCCGCCGCCGCCGAGTCCCGAGGGGACGGCCTCGAACAGGGCGTCGACGAGTTCCTCCTCGTGGCCCTGGAGGTCCTCGTAGGTGAGGTTCGTCGTCATCATGCGGACGCCGCAGTTGATGTCGTAGCCGACCGCGCCGGGGGAGATACAGCCGTCCGCGGTGTCGGTCGCGCCGACGCCGCCGACGGGGAAGCCGTAGCCCTGGTGGCCGTCGGGCATGCAGATGGCGTGGTTGGTGATACCCGGCAGGTGCGTCGCGTTCCGCAGCTGTTCGAGCGTCTTGTCGTCGCCGATGTGGTCGAGCAGCGCCTCGGAGGCCAGCACCCGCGCGGGGGCGTTCATCTCGCCCTCCTGCGGAATCTCCCAGACGTGCTCGCGAACTCGTCGCAGTTCGATGTCGCCGAACTCGCGTGTTTCCATACGCGGACAATCGACGCGGCGACTCAATAGGATTCCGTCACGCCGCGAGCGCCCGCGACGAGCGGCGCGCGGCGCGACCGTCGGCGCGACGGAGACGAAGCCGACAGCTCACACGTCGAAGACGACGTACGCCTCCCAGCCGGCGTCGGTCGCTTCCAGTCGCATCTCGGAGTAGGTGACTGCTTTCACGTCGCGGGCGTCCACGTCGGAGAAGGGGACGCCCCGCGCGGACGCCTCGACGACCCACTCGTCGCCCTCCCGCCGGACGGTCGCCTCGTGGGCCGCGGGGAGGACGCCGCGCACGTCGCGCTCGTAGATGAGTTGGTCGAGGTAGTCGAACAACAGCGCCTCGCGGCCCTCCGCGCGGACGGAAACGGAAAATCGGTCGCCCGTCTCGGCGGGGTCGTCGCACATCGCGGCGGTGAGGCCGTCGGCGACGGCGGCGAAGACGGCACCGAGGCTCTCGCCGTCGGCCGCGACGGCCACGTCGGCGGTGTGGTCGCGGAGCGTGAATCCCATACCGAAGGGACGGACGCGGCCGACCCTCGTCCTTTCGGTCGGCGGCGAGCGCGCGCCTCGAACCCCGTCGTCCGCGGGCGATTCGTGTCGAACGACTATCCAATCTGGCGGCGGCGGCCTCAACTAGGCGTTCTGACGGACGGTGGAGTTATATTCTCGCTCCGGCTACGACGGGACGTGAGCGTCAACGTGGAGATGCGGGTCGACGCCCCCGGCCAGCGCGAGTACGCCGAGGCGGCCTGGGACCTGAAAGAGCGGATTCGGGTCGAGGAGGGCCTCCTCAAGCAGCGACGGGGCTTTTTCATGGACGCCTACCGGCGGTCGAACACGTATCTCCTCTACGAGAACGACGCGCTCGTCGCGTTCGCCTCCACGCGGCGCGACGGCTACATCCTCTTTCTGGCGGTCTCGCCCGACGCCCGCGGCGAGGGCTACGGCAAGCGCCTCGTCGCCGAGGTCGCGGACGAACATCCGGTCGTGACCTGCCACGCCCGGACGACGAACACGAACGCCCTCGATTTCTACGAGCGGATGGGCTTCGAGGTCCGCCGCCGCATCGAGAACTACTACGAGGACGGCGGGGCCGCGTTCTACCTCCGACTCGGCGAGGAAGCAGGCCTCAGAGAGAAGCTCTCGGAGTTCCTCCGCCGGTAACGACCGACACCGTCGCGTTCGACGCCGATTCGAGAGCGCCAGCGCCCTCCTCGCTCCCCTTGCGCGTATCCTTAATTTTTATTCACTTCCTAGTATATGTGGTTGATATGTACATCGGAGTGCTCACCGTCCCGCTCGGAGACGAACCCCTCGACGACGCGCTCGACTATCTGTCGGGCATCGGCGTCGACGGCGTCGAACTCGCCGTCGGCGGCTGGCCCGGCGAGGATCACGTCGACCGGAGCGCCGTCCTCGCGGACGACGACGCGCAGGCCGACCTCCTCGATTCGGTCGAGAGCCGGGACCTGCAAATCAGCGCGCTCGCGACGCACAACAACCCGCTGCATCCCGTCGAGGAGACGGCCGCCGAGGCCGACACCGAACTCCGCGAGGCAATCGAACTCGCGGACGCCCTCGACGCGAACACCGTCACCTGTTTCTCGGGACTCCCCGCCGGCGGCCCGAACGACGAGGTGCCGAACTGGATTACCGCGCCGTGGCCGACCGAGCACGCCGACGCCCACGACTACCAGTGGGAGGTCGCCGTCGACTACTGGTCCGACCTCGCCGCGTTCGCGGACGACCACGGCGTCGACATCGCCATCGAGATGCACCCGAACATGCTCGTCTACGAGCCGACGGGGATGCTGAAGCTCCGCGAGGCGACCAACGACCGCATCGGCGCGAACTTCGACCCCTCGCACCTCTACTGGCAGGACATCTCCATCACCGACGCGATTCGGTTCCTCGGCGAGGCGGACGCCATCCACCACTTCCACGCGAAGGACACGAAGGTGTACGAGTCCGAGTCCCGAATCAAGGGCGTCCTCGACACGACCTCCTACGCGGACACCGCCGACCGCTCGTGGCTGTTCCGCTCTATCGGCTACGGCCACGACGAGGGCCACTGGAAGGACGTTGTCTCGACGCTTCGGATGGTCGGCTACGAGGGCGCGCTCTCCATCGAACACGAGGACGCGCTCACGTCGTCCACGGAGGGACTCGAAAAGGCCGTCGACGTGCTCTCGCGCGCCGTCTTCGAGACGCAACCCGGCGACGCCTACTGGGCGGAGTAATTCATGACTGACAAACTTTCCGTCGGCGTCCTCGGCTACCGATTCAGGCCCACCTTTTTCCGGTTCGGGGCCGCTTCGCAACCCACTCACCGCAAAAATCTGGACCAAAAAACGCCGCGAGACTCGGCCTCCGGCCTCGCTCGCGGTACTGCATCGGTCACGGAGGTGGCACAATGACTGAACCACTCACCGTCGGCGTCCTCGGCTACCGCTTCATGGGGAAGGCGCACTCCAACGCGCTCGCCCGCCTGCCGATGTTCTTCCCCGACGCGCCCGACGTGGAGCGCTCCGTCATCGTCGGCCGCGACGAGGAGGCGCTTTCCGACGCGGCGGAGCGCTTCGGCTTCGAATCGACCGCGACCGACTGGCGCGACGTGGTCGACGACGTGGACGTGTTCTACAACCTCGGCCCGAACCACCTCCACGCCGAACCCTCCATCGCCGCGCTCGAAGCCGGTGCCAGCGTCTTCTGCGAGAAGCCGCTCGCGCCGACGCTCGACGAGGCCGAGGCGATGCGCGACGCCGCCCGCGCGGCCGACGGCGTCGCCGGCTGTGCGTTCAACTACCGCTTCGTGCCCGCCATCCGGTACGCCAAGCGACTCATCGAGAGCGGCGAACTCGGCGATATTCGACACGTTCGCGGGCGCTACTTGCAGGATTGGCTCGTCGACGCCGACGCGCCGTGGACGTGGCGCATGGACGAAGACGCCGCCGGCTCCGGCGCGCTCGGTGACCTCGGCGCGCACACCATCGACCTCGTTCGGTTCCTCGTCGGTGACCGCGCCGGCGACATCGACCGCATCTCGGGGCATCTCCAGACGTTCGTCGACGAGCGGCCCGTCCCCGGCGAGGACGAGTACCGGCCCGTCACCGTCGACGACGCCTACACCGCGCAGGCCGAGTTCGAAAACGGCGCGGTCGGGAGCTTCGAGGCCTCGCGCTTCGCAGACGGCCACAAGAACGACCACACCATCGAGATTCACGGCTCCGAGGGCAGCCTTCAGTTCTCGCTCGAACGCCTCAACGAACTGGAGGTGAAAACCGGCGACGCCCGCGGCTACGAGACGGTGCTCGTCACCGACGAGGACGACCCCTACCTCGACCACTGGTGGCCGCCGGGCCACGTCCTCGGCTGGGAACACACGTTCGTCCACGAGAACTACGAGTTCCTGTCGGCGGTCGCCGGCGGCGGCGACTTCTCGCCGTCGTTCGAGGACGGCTACGAGGTCCAGTCGATTCTCGACGCCATCGAGCGCTCCGACGCGGCCGGCGAGTGGGTCAGCCTCGGCTGACGGGTCGAACGGCGAGAAGTCGAATCGGGCCGCGGGCGACGCGCCGCCCGCTCAGAACTCGATGACGCCCTCGTCGGTGATGACCTCGTCGATGAGGTCGACCGGCGTGGCGTCGTAGGCGGGGTTCTCCAGTTCGATGCCCTCGACGGGTTCGAGCATGACCTCGCTGGGCGAGCGAATCTCGTTTTCGAAGCGGAAGCCGCCGTCGACGACTTTCGCGCCCGAACCGACGACCGTGACCGGCACGCCGACCTCGTTGGCGGCGGCGACGAGCGGGAACGTCCCGATGCGGTTGTAGAGCGTCTCCTCGACGATGCAGTCCATGCCGATGATGACGCGGTCGCACCTCGGGAGGAACATCCCGGACGCGCCGTCGACCATCAGGTGCGGCTCGACGTCGTCGATGGCGGCGAGTTCGCGCGCGAACTTCCGGCCGAGGAAGCGCGGGCGGGCCTCCGTCACGTAGGCGGTGAGCTCCGCGCCGTCGGCGACGGCGAGTTCGACGGCCTCCATGACCGTCGAGGAGTAGTCGTGGGTGAGGAACGTCTGGCCGTCTTCGATGGTCGCGGCCGCCTGTTGGGCCGCGTGGCGCTTGCCCGTCTCGACGGTCTCGACCACGCGGTCGATGGTCGACAGGGTGAGCTCCCGCGCCTCGTCGAGGTCGTCCGCCTCGCCTTGGACGCTGTGAAGCACGTCCTGGAGGGCGTTGTACAGCGACGCGTGCGACGGGTTCGCCCGCTTGAGCGCGCCGACGTTGCGTTCGAGGTCGCGTTCGAACTCCTCGACGGTCGCGTAGTCGCGCTCGGTCAGTTCCGCGAGCGCCCGCGTGGCCTTGACGGCGACGACCGAGGAGCTGTGCGTCTGCATCTCGCGAATCTCCTCGATGGTCTCGTCTATCATACGAGAACGTCGCCGTATCGTGTGAAAGAGTTTCCGGGAGCGAGCGCCGCGCGGTCGCCGTCGCCACCGTGGGCGCGCCCCCGCGTTTGCCCGCAGTCGCCCGCTGCTCGGCCTCAGTCTTCCGCGTCGATGTCGGTGTCCAACTCCGCTTCGGGGGGCGTCCCGCCGTCGCCCGCGTTGGTCCGCTTGGCGTAGACGAACAGGGCGACGGCGGTCAGGAACCAGATAACTGCGCCGACGCGAACCGCGAACTCGGCTCGCGCGCCCCACGTCTGGAGGCCGGCGTTAATCGAGAGGACCGCGACGATGGGCGAGCCGACGAGAATCGTCGTGACGAACGTCATCTGCATGACCCACCCGTAATCGACGCCGTCCGGATTCGAGCGCTCGACTGGTTGCACGGGTAGCAGTATCACGGCGACGGCTAATGCGTGCCGGTTCGCGCTCGCGGCGCGCGCCCGACTCGCGACCCCGGGCGCTCAGCAGGCGGCGTTCGTCGCGGTCGGCTCGGTCGGAATCTCGTAGTCGACGAGGACGCTCGACGACCCGCCTTCGTGTTCGATGACGACGCGGTAGCGCTGGCCCGCCTCGCAGATGGGCCGGAGCGCGCTGTCGGAGCCGGCACCGTCGATGTGGGCGTACTCGCCGGCGGGACCGACCTCCTCGTCGCCGGTCCACACGTCCTCCCACGCGATGCGGTTGTTGGCGTCGTCGACGACGAACACCTGACTGCCGTCTTCGATGCTCCCGAACTCGTGGGTGATGTTGATGTACGCGCCGTTCGCGCCGTTGTCGACGCCGTCGGGGTGGTAGTCCACGTCGAACGACACCTGCGGTTGCGGCTCGGAGAGCACGTCTTCGAACCCCATCACCATCATCCCGACCATCGCGGCGAGGAGGACGACGATGACGACGAGAAGCGAGACGCCGACGACCGGGGAGATGCCGCGGGACGAGCGGCGCTCGGAGGGTGTTAAAGCGGGCATGCGTCGTTCGGACAGGCGCGCCCTCCTAAGTAAAGTGTTACTTCAATCGCAGGTCGGGGCGACCGGCGCGGGACGGCGCGGACCGCCGCGACTCCCGGCGACTCGCGGTCGGCGGCGCGCAAGGGTGACGCTGATAACCCGGACGCGCGAACGGCACGCATGGTCACGGTACGGTCCATTCGGGCGAAGGCTGGTAGCGAGCCCATCACGATGCTCACGGCGTACGACGCGCCGACCGCGGGCGTCGTCGACGAAGCTGGCATCGACATCATCCTCGTCGGCGACAGCATGGGTAACACGGCGCTCGGCTACGACTCGACGCTCCCGGTGACCGTCGAGGACGTGGCGAGCCGAACCGCCGCGGTGGCGCGCGCGACCGACGACGCCCTCGTCGTCGCTGATATGCCCTTCCTCTCGGTCGGCGTGGACGAGGCGTCGAGCGTCGAACACTGCGGCCGGATGCTCAAGGAGGCCGACGCCGACGCGGTCAAACTGGAGTGCGGTCCCCACACCGTCGAGTTGACCGAACGCCTCGTCCGACTCGGCGTCCCCGTGATGGCCCACCTCGGGCTGACGCCCCAGCGCGTCAAGGAGGTCGGCTACGGCAGGCAGGGCACCGACCGCGACGACGCACAGGAGATTCTCGACCTCGCGAAGGCCCACGCCGAGGCGGGCGCGTTCTCGCTCGTCCTCGAACACGTCCCGGCGAACCTCGCGAAACAGGTCACAGAGGCCATCGACATCCCGACAATCGGCATCGGCGCGGGCCCCGACTGCGACGGGCAGGTGCTCGTCGTCGACGACGTGGTCGGCATGAGCGACCGCACCCCGCCCTTCGCGGCGCAGTTCGGCGACGTGAAATCGGAGATGGAGAAGGCGGTCGGCGCGTACCGGGACGCCGTCGAGGCCGGTGAGTTCCCGGCCGACGAACACAGCCACGTCGAAGACGACCTCGACGAACTGTACTGAGCGCGCGACCCCGAGACCCGCGCTCGCCCCCGGTTGCGACGACTTATGCGACGCGGCGGTCGAGGAACGTTTTCACGGCCTCGTTGAACGCCGCCGGCCGTTCGAGCATCGCGAGGTGCGCGGCGTCTTCGACGGTCCCGAGTTCGCCGTCGGGCATCGTCTCCGCGAGGTACTCGTGGTACGACGGCGGCGTCAGGCGGTCGTACTCGCCGACGAGCGCGAGCGTCGGCACCGAAATCTCGCTCACTTCGTCGCGCACGTCGAACGTGTGACACGACAGGAAGTCGCGGCGGGTGACCGCCTGTCCGGCGTCGTACATCGCTTCTTTGGAGCCCTCGACGAGGCGCTCGTCGTCGGCGTGGAACAGTTTGTCCTCGCCGTGGAGGAAGGAGACGGCGCGGTCGAAGTCGTTTTCGAGCCAGTCCAACAGGTCCGAGAGCACGGCGAGTTTCGCGCCCGTGCCCGCGAGGACGAGCGCGTCGAGGTCGAGGTCGCGTTCGAGCGCGAGCGTCAGCGCGACCGCGCCGCCGAGCGAGTTGCCGACGAGGACGCTCGCGTCGGTCTCCTCGGCCACGGCGACCACGTCGTCGACGTAGGCCGACAGCGTCTCGTAGCCGGCGTCGGCGTCTACGTCGTCGCTGTCGCCGTGGCCGCTCAGGTCCAGTGCGGCGACCGGGTAGTCGCTCGCGAGGCGGAACTGGCCGCGCCAGACGCCGTGTGCGCCGCCGCTGCCGTGGACGCAGAGGAGCGTCGGTCCCTCGCCCCCCGCGTCGCGGTGTCGATAGGCTGTCTCCCGTCCGTGGTGGTCCACCGAAGCCGTCTCCATACCTCGAAACTGGTCGCCGCGAGCCAATAAACCCCCACGCCGGCACCGAGTTTCGGCGGCGGAGCGAGTCGGTCGACCGGGCGGCCCGCTGCCGAGGCCACTAGTTTGACGTTACTCCGCCGCGAACTACTCGGTGAGGCGTGGCGACTGTGAACCGCAATTCAACCGAAATGCGGCATATCGGTGTCGTCACCCGATTCGTCGGAGAAAGGCTTATATATTCAAAACGCTAACCTTGGGTTAGACTTACCATGAGCATGCAACAGTTCGCCGGCGGGAACGAGCGGTTCATTCGCCGGTACGAATACGAAGACAGCTGGGTCATCGCGGCCGACGTGGGTCTCTCGGAAGACGAGGTCGACGTGGACATCGTCGGGTCGACCGCCATCGTCGTGGCCGACACCGGCGACCGCGTGACCGAGACTGAGTTCGAACTCCCCGCCGGCGGCGACGCCGACGTGGCGGTTCGAAACGGCGTGCTCACCATCACCCTCACCAAGTAAATGAAACTCATCGTCAAACCCCTCAAACAGAAGGACGCCGGCCGCGGGCTCGCCGCCATCGACCGAGCCGCGGCCGCGGAACTCGACCTCGAAGGCGGGGATTTCATCCGCATCGACGGTCCGAACGACGGGACCGCCATCGCCCGCGTCTGGCCCGGCTACCCCGAAGACCAGGGGACGGGAATCATCCGCATCGACGGCCGCCTCCGCCAGCAGGCCGGCGTCGGCATCGACGAGCGCGTGGACGTGGAGAAAGCGGACGTGAAGCCCGCACAGCGCGTCACCATCGCGCTCCCGCAGAACCTCCGCATCGGCGGCAACATCGGGACCTACATCCGCGACAAGCTCTCGGGCCAGCCGGTCGCACAGGGCCAGAGCGTCCAGCTCCCGCTCGGCTTCGGCTTCATGAGCGCGTCGAACCAGTCGGTCCCCATCAAAATCGCGTCGACGGACCCCGACGGGACCGTCGTCGTCACCGACAACACCGAGTTCCAGGTGAGCCAGAAGCCCGCCGAGCAGATTTCGGAGTCCGCGCCGGGCGACGACGGCGGCCCTTCCGTCACCTACGAGGACATCGGCGGCCTCGACAAGGAGCTCGAACAGGTCCGGGAGATGATAGAGCTCCCGATGCGCCACCCCGAACTGTTCAAGCGCCTCGGCATCGAGCCGCCGAAAGGCGTGCTCCTCCACGGCCCGCCGGGCACGGGGAAGACCCTCATCGCCAAGGCCGTCGCCAACGAAATCGACGCCTCGTTCCACACCATCTCCGGCCCGGAGATTATGTCGAAGTACTACGGGGAGTCCGAAGAGCAGCTCCGGGAAATCTTCGAGGAGGCGACGGAGAACTCGCCCGCCATCGTCTTCATCGACGAGATAGACTCCATCGCGCCCAAGCGCAGCGAGGCCGGCGGTGACGTGGAGCGCCGCGTCGTCGCCCAGCTGCTGTCGCTCATGGACGGCCTCGACGAGCGCGGCGAGGTTGTCGTCATCGGCGCGACGAACCGCGTGGACGCCATCGACAACGCGCTCCGCCGCGGCGGCCGCTTCGACCGCGAAATCGAAATCGGCGTCCCGGACCGCGACGGCCGCAAGGAAATCATGCAGGTCCACACGCGGAACATGCCGCTGACCGACGACGTGGACCTCGACGAATACGCCGACAGCACCCACGGCTTCGTCGGGGCCGACCTCGAATCGCTGGCCAAGGAGTCGGCGATGCACGCCCTG
This sequence comes from Haloferax sp. Atlit-48N, assembly GCF_003383015.2. Taxonomy (NCBI): domain Archaea; kingdom Methanobacteriati; phylum Methanobacteriota; class Halobacteria; order Halobacteriales; family Haloferacaceae; genus Haloferax; species Haloferax sp. Atlit-48N. The sequence continues at coordinate 1,813,035 of NZ_CP137689.1, forward strand.
CGGCGCATCCGCCCGCAGCTCGACCTCGACGCCGAGGAGATAGACGCCGAGGTGCTCGAAGGCCTCAAAGTCACGGAAGACGACTTCAAGCAGGCGCTCAAGAGCATCGAACCCTCCGCGCTCCGCGAGGTGTTCGTCGAGGTGCCCGACGTGACGTGGGAGGACGTTGGCGGACTCGAACCAACCAAAGAGCGCCTCCGCGAGACCATCCAGTGGCCCCTCGAATATCCCGAGGTGTTCCAGCAGATGGACATGGACGCCGCCAAGGGCGTCCTGATGTACGGCCCGCCGGGCACGGGGAAGACCCTGCTGGCGAAGGCCGTCGCCAACGAGGCGGAGTCGAACTTCATCTCCATCAAGGGCCCCGAACTCCTGAACAAGTTCGTCGGCGAGTCCGAAAAGGGCGTCCGCGAGGTGTTCAAGAAGGCCCGCGAGAACGCCCCGACGGTGGTGTTCTTCGACGAAATCGACTCCATCGCGACCGAGCGCGGCCGCGACTCGTCGAGTTCGGGCGTCACCGAGCGCGTCGTCTCCCAACTGCTCACCGAACTCGACGGTCTCGAAGCGCTCGAAGACGTGGTCGTCATCGCGACGACCAACCGGCCGGACCTCATCGACTCGGCGCTCCTGCGCCCCGGTCGCCTCGACCGCCACGTCCACGTGCCCGTGCCCGACGAGGACGCTCGCCGCGCCATCCTCGACGTGCACACCCGCGAAAAGCCGCTCGCGGACGACGTGAACCTCGATAAAATCGCGTCGAAGACCGACGGCTACGTCGGTGCCGACCTCGAAGCGCTCGCCCGCGAGGCGTCGATGAACGCCTCCCGCGAGTTCATCCGGAGCGTCGAAAAAGAGGAAATCGGCGAGAGCGTCGGCAACGTCCGCGTGACGATGGACCACTTCGAGGACGCCCTCGACGAAATCGGCGCGAGCGTCACCGACGACGTGCGCCGCCGCTACGAGGAAATCGAAGAGCGCTTCCAGAAAAGCGAGGTCGAACGCGACCGCGAGACGGAAGTCGGTCGCACCTTCCAGTAAGCGCCTCGTAACGCCCGCTCAGACGTATTTTTCCGAACGCGTCCCAGCCACCGAGCGATGGCGACTGTTCGCCCACCATCCGCCCGACTCAGAGGCGCGACCGTCACGTTCATATCACTCCCAACTGCTACGTAGTGGTACGCGGTTCTCGGGATACGAAATAATCAACGAGTTCTGCGTTTATTTCACCGGAAATGCGGTGTGTCACCCGTCGTTTGTAAAGAATGTACTCGGTCGGTAGTTGTCAGTTCGACGCGAGGGGGCGCGGAGTGGCCGGCCGCCCGCTCAGCCGTCGAGGTCGGCGAGGATTTCGTCGGCGTGGCCGTCGGGCGAGACGCCCTCGTAGACCCGTTCGACGGTCCCGTCGGGGCCGACGAGGTAGGAGTTGCGGAACACGCCGTCGAACGTCTTGCCGAACATGTTCTTTTCGCCGTAGGAGTCGTACGCCGCGGAGACGCTGCCGTCTTCGTCCGACAGGAGCGTAAAGGGGAGGTCGTACTTCTCGGCGAACGAATCGAGGTCAGACACGGGGTCGTCGCTGATGCCGATGACCGTCGCGTCGCGGTTTTCGAACTCGTCCCACGAGTCGCGGAAGCCGCAGGCCTCGGTGGTACAGCCCGGCGTGTCGGCGCGCGGGTAGAAGTAAACCACGACGTGTTCGCCGCGGAAGTCGGACAGTGAAACGAGGTCGCCGTGCTGGTCGGGCAGTTCGAAGTCGGGGGCGTCGTCGCCGGGTTCGAGCATGGCCACCTGTTCAGGCGGCGGAAAGAAGGGTCTTTCTCAGTCGAGTCGCTCGGCCGCGCCGCGCTCGACCAGCGGGTCGGCGTTGGCCGCCGGGAGCGTCACCACGTCCTCGGTGGCGAGGTCGTACTCGCGCTCGTCGACGCCGAGGATGGTCCCCACGTCGGCGGTGATGCGCACCGTCTCGCGCTCGTCGGCGAGGCCGGAAAGCGGGTCGTCCGCGGACGGTTCCACCGTGTCGGTGTCGCCCGCCGGCGGGGCCGCGGTCTCCGGGTCGGGGTCGTCCGGCGGAATCGCGGGGTCGGAATCCGCAGAGCCGGAGTTCGCAGCGTCGGAGTCCGAAGGCCCGGACTCACCGGAGACCGCGGCGACCTCGGTGGCCGGTCGGTCGGCGTCCGGTTGGGGCGTCGATTGCGCGTTCGAGGCGTCGCCGCCGGTTCCGCCGCCCATCGCGTCCGCGAGCACGTCGCCCGCGGCCGAGTCGCCGGTGACGGCCTCGGGAGCGCTGGCGTCGGTTCCGGGGCCGGTCGGCGCGGTCTCCGGGTCGGGGTCGTCCGGGGGAATCGCGGGCCCGGAATCCCCGGGCGCGTCCGGCTCCGCGGTCGTCACGTCGGTCGCCGCAACGTCTCCCCGCGGCGAGTCGGCGGCCGACACGTCTTCGAGCGCGGACAGCACCGTCCCGCGGTTCTCCTCGATGCGGGCGACGAGGTCGTCGAACAGCCGCTTTTCCTCGCGGGTCAGCCCGTCCGTCTCGGAGGTCATCCCCGCGGCCGCGAAGCTCGCGGCCTTGACGACCTTGCCGACGCGGCGCTCGTAGATGGAGGTGACGACCTCCTCGGCCGTCTCGATTTCGTCCGTGAGCCGCCGAATCTCCGGCGAGTAGTGGGTGCCGAGCTGTTCGGCCTTCCGTTCGCGCGTCGCCTTCTGCTCGGCGATGAACTCCGCGACGTCCTCGTAAAACGACTCGCGGAGGTGCTGTAAGCTGTCTTTCTGTCGCTCCGTCCGAAGCACGCTCCTGAGGTCGTCCACGTTCATTCTGTCACCTTCTCGGCTCGACCGCGAGTCATGAGAAACACGCCGAGGCTCTCGTCTACCGACTGCACGCCGGAGTCGAGTGTAAAGCTATCGCCGTCGAACTCGACCGCGCCGGGGTCGGTCACGTTCACGCTGATGTCGCGGCCGCGGAAGCGGTCCGGGACCGCATCGGAGAGGGGGTCGAAGCCGTCGATTTCGTCGCGGTCGAGCGGTTCGACGACGAGCCCCGACCCGCCGTGGAGGCTCTTGGGGAGGCGAATCAGCCGCTTCGTGTCGGTCGTCACGGGTTCGTCTATCGGTGAGGTCTGGTCCTCGACGGTCTCGTGTGCGAGCGCCTCGACGAGCGTCCTGACGCCGGGGCCGCCGGCCTCGACGTTGCCCTCGCGGACGGCGTCGGGGTTGTTGCGGAACGCGCCGAGAATCGTCTTCGCGCGCCCGTCGCCGATGCCGTCGAGTTCCTTCAGCCGCGAGAGCGCGGCGTCTTCTTCCATCTCCAACAGCGCGTCCACGAAGTCGAGGAGTCTCCGGTGGGTCCGCCGCCCCCATCCGCCCTCGGTTCGGAGGACGCGCTGGGTCGTCGTCCCGTGCTGTCGCGTCTCGATGAGCGCGTCGAAGTCGAGGTCGATGGCGCGGATGTAGTCCACGATTTCGCGGCGGGCCTCGCTGTCGAGGCCGCGGACCGACTCGTCGCGCACGTGGACGTGGTAGCCGCGGCCGCCGGAGAACACCGCCTGCATCTCCTCGAAGTCGAAGTCGTCTTCGAGGAGGTCGAGGAGGTCCAACAGGGCCTCCTTCCCGGCGTCGAGCATGTCGGCGTACCCCGTCGTCTCGGGGTCGACGCCGGGGAGATGGTCCGCGTCGATGTCGAAGACGAGGTCCGCCTCGCGCCAGCCCTTGTCGTCCATCGACCCCGCTCCGGGGTCCGCAAACCGGGCCGACGAGAAGTAGACGTGTCGAGGGGCGCTGCGGGCGAGGTAGTCCGAGAGGTCCCCGAGGTCGAGCAGCGACTGGTGGCGGTGCATCCGCGTGCCGCCGGCCGACCACGGGATGACGCCCCACTCTCGCTCGCCCGGCGCGGGCGGGAGCGGAACGTCGGTGCTCCGGTAGTAGTCACCGAAGCGACCTTCGAGGTACTCGCGTGTGCGCCCGTCCATACACCTCGGGTTCCGGAGGCGAGGGTAAAGCGATTACGTCTCCGCGCCTCCGTGATCGTTTCTCTCACTACCGTATTGTGAGTATGCTTATCATTGTCGTTCGTGTATGAACCGGTGTGACCGACATGGAGTACACCTACCTCGGCGACACCGGACTCGAAGTCTCGCGGCTCTGTCTGGGCTGTATGAACTTCGGTTCCAGCGCGGAGTGGATGATGAACGACAGGCAGGCGAGCCTTGACCTCCTCGACAGCGCGCTCGACGCGGGTATCAACTTCCTCGACACGGCGAACGCCTACTCCCGCGGGGAGTCGGAGGAAATCGTCGGCGAGGCCATCGCCGAGCGCGACCGCGAGGAACTCGCCATCGCGACGAAAGTCTACTTTCCGATGGGCGACGGGCCGAACAAATCGGGGCTCTCGCGCAAGCACATCATCGACCAGGCGCACGCGAGCCTCGACCGCCTCGGCACCGACTACATCGACCTCTACCAGATTCACCGCTGGGACGACGGCGTCCCCATCGAGGAGACGCTGTCGGCGCTCGACCACCTCGTCGAGGAGGGGCTGGTCCGCTACGTCGGCGCGTCCACGATGTCGTCGTACCAGTTCACGAAGGCGCTGTACACCGCCGACGTGGAGAACCTCGAACGCTTCGCCTGCATGCAACCGGAGTACAACGCGGTCGACCGCCACGAGGAGGCGAACCTGCTTCCGGTGTGCGAGGGCGAAGGCGTCGGCGTCGTCCCGTGGTCGCCGCTCGCGGGCGGCTTCCTCACGGGCAAGTACGAGCGCGACGCCGAGGTGCCGGCGGGCACGCGCGCGAACTCGGACGAGTACACGTCGAACCGCTTTACCGACGAGAACTGGGCCGTCCTCGACGCGATTCGCGCCATCGCCGACGAAAAGGGGGCGACGCCCGCGCAGGTGTCGCTCGCGTGGCTGCTCCACAAGCCCGTCGTGGACGCGCCCATCATCGGCCCGCGGCGACTCGACCACCTCGAAGAGAACGTCGGCGCGCTCGACGTGGCCCTGAGCGACGACGATATCGAGCGAATCGAGGCGCCGAAATCGCCGAGGTGGCCCGCGCCGGGCAAGGACTAAGTTTTCAGCCTACAATCATAATATACGATTGTTACAATCATTGGATTGATTGAATTTCGGGGCGCAGATACTATTATCAAGTAGTTTACTACAACACCGGTAGTGGCCAGCACCAAAACTATAAATAATCACTAATTGTAGAATACAGACTGTAATGGTTGATGCTGACTCACGCAAGGGCAAGCGTACTGGCGTCTCTCGACGTAGTTTTGTGAAGGCGGCCGGCGCATCGGGCGTCGCCGTCGGGCTGGCAGGCTGCGTCAGTACGGGTGGCGGTGACGACAACGGCGGCGGGAACGGCGAGACCGACGCCGACACCGACACGCCGATTAACACCGAGGAGACCACAGAAGAGATCACGCTTCAGTGGGCCGCCGACACCCGCGTCGCGGAAGCGGAAGCGGAAGTCGTGCAGGCCCTTCGGGACGCCGGCCTCCCGGAGAACATCTCCATCGACATCCTCGCGGGGTCGCAGGTGACGGACAACCGGCAGGCGCAGTACCAGCAGTGGCTCTCCGGCGGTCGCTCGGAGCCGACGCTGCTCATGATGGACAGCGGGTGGACGATTCCGTTCATCGCCCGCAACCAACTGCAGAACCTCTCGCAGTCGCTCCCGTCGGAACTGACCTCGACCATCGAAGAGGAGTACTTCGAGGCCAGCGTCTCGACGGCGACGGGGCCGAACGGCGACCTCTACGGACAGCCGCTGTTCCCCGACTTCCCGACGATTCAGTACCGAAAGGACCTGCTTCGAAACGCCGGCTACACCGACGACGACTTCTCGACGTGGGCGACCGAGTCGATGTCGTGGGAGGAGTTCTCGCGAATCACGCGGGAGGCGCTCGACGCCAACGAGGACATCGAGAACGGCTTTACGTTCCAGGCGGACGTCTACGAGGGCCTGTCGTGCTGTGACTTCAACGAGTTCATGACCTCGTACGGCGGCGCGTACTTCGGCGGCCGCGAGAACCTGTTCGGCCCCATCGGCGACCGCCCCATCACGGTCGAAGAAGAGCCGGTCATCAACGCGATTCGGATGGTCCGGACGCTCATTCACGGCGAGGACGACGAGTACGCCCTCGACGGCATCACGGGCGGTATCTCGCCCGAGGCGGTCCTCCAGTGGACCGAAGACCCGTCCCGCCAGCCCTTCACGACGGGCAACGCGGTCATGCACCGCAACTGGCCGTACTCCATCGTCATCAACGGCGCGGAGCCCTCGGACGAAAACGACCAGACCGGCTTCGGCGAGGACCTCGGCGTCATGCCGATTCCGTACGGCGTCACCGCCGACGAGGCCCAGTACGAGGGCACCGGCGGCCCCGTCGCCGCCCTCGGCGGCTGGCACATGACGATGAACCCCAACTCTTCGGACGAACAGAAGCAGGCCGCGGTGCAGGTGCTTCGGACGATGCAGACCGAGCAGTTCCAGCTCGATATGTTCCGCATCATCGGCTGGATTCCGCCGCGCCCGTCGCTTCTCGACTCCGACCAGGCCGCCGAGGTGCCCATCATCGGCCGCTACCTCGACGCCCTGAAGGTCGCCGGCGAGAACGCGATTCCGCGCCCGGTCTCCGTCGTCTGGCCGCAGCAGTCCGGCCGCATCGCCCAGGAGGTCAACGCCACGTTCGCCCAGGAGAAATCCCCCGAACAGGCGATGTCCGACCTCGCATCACAGCTCGAACAGATCGAGCAGAACGCGTAGAGCAACGTCTTTACCGAGACGTAACAAACATACACGTTATCATTTGACATGGCTACCGAACAACAATCAGGGGAGACACTTTCCGACACCCGGAGAAGCGGCCCGTACGCCTCGGCCGTCAACTGGATGGAGTCGCTTTCCGAGACGCAGTTCGCGTACCTGCTTTTGACGCCCGCGCTCGTCCTCTTGGGGGTTATCGCCGTCTACCCGCTGGTCTCGACGTTCAGCATGTCGCTGTTCGCAGACCAGTTGACCGGGAGCGCGCGGCTCGGCGAGTTCGTCGGACTGCAGAACTACGTCGACCTGTTCTCCGGCGCGCGCAACTACGCGCTGCCGTCGCAGTTCCTCCCGACGTTCACCTCGGAGTTCCCCTTCGTCACGAACATCTACGCCAGCGCGCTCGCGGTGACGCTCATCTTCACCGTGTTCAGCGTGCTGTTCGAAACGCTCATCGGCTTCGGTCAGGCGCTCATCTTAGACCAGGACTTCCGCGGGCGGCGGTGGGTCCGCGTCGCCATCATCATCCCGTGGGCCGTGCCCATCGTCATCCAGGGGATGATTTGGTATCTGATGTTCCAGCCGAACATCGGCTTCCTCGTCGGCACGAGCGAGAACCCGGCGCTGTTGAACCAACTCGGGCTCATCGGCACGACGCCGCTTCGGAACACCGCCGACGCGCTGTTCCTCATCATCGTGGCCGACGTGTGGAAGACCTCGGCGTTCATGGCGCTTCTCATCCTCGCGGGGATGCAGAGCATCGACCGGTCGTTGTACGACGTGGCGAAGGTCGCCGGCGCGTCGCGCTGGCAGCAGTTCAAGCTCATCACCTTCCCGCTCATCCTGCCGACGGTGCTCGTGGCGATGCTGTTCCGCACCATCGACGCGATGCGCGTCTACGGCATCATCCAGACCATGGCCGGCTGTCAGACGGTCCCGTCTTTGTCGTGTCTCGTCGTCACGACGTTCAACACGCCGCTGTACGGGACCTCCGCGACCGTGGCGTTCGTCACCGCGGGCATCATCGCCGTCGTGGTCTCGGTGTACATCGTGAACTTCGCCAGCGAGGGAATCTGAGATGGCTAGTGAAACTCCGGGAGCCGGCATCGGCTCCGACGACCCCGAGACGAAGCGCGGGCCGCTCGGCCGCTGGGTCGACTCGGCCATCAAGAACCCCGACCGGGTCTACCGCGCGATGTTCTACGTCGCGATGCTGTTCTTCCTCGTCACGACGCTGTTCCCGTTCTACTGGCTGCTCGTGCTCGCGCTCACGCCGAACAACCTCATCGCCAATATGGGGCTCGTGCCCAACGGGTTCAACCCCGAGGTGTTCATCGCGATGTTCGAACGGGTGCCGTTCCACCTCTACATGTTCAACAGCTTCGTGCTGGGCATCACGACCACCGTGCTCGTGTTGCTCATCGCCAGCCTCGCGGGGTACGTCTTCGGCCGCCTCCGCTTCCCCGGGAAGGGCGTGCTGATGCTCGGCATCCTCGCCATCAGCTACTTCCCGCCGGCGGCGTTCCTCATCCCGCTTTTCGAGCTGTTCACCGGGAACACGGCGATTAGCATCGGGATGGTGACGATATCGACGCCGGACCTGTTCAACACGCCGGCACCGATGGTGTTCCCGTTCAGCGCGCTGTTCCTGCCGCTGTCGATATTCATCCTCACGACCTTCTACGGGCAGATTCCCGACGGGTTGGAGGACGCGGCGCGGGTGGAGGGAACGACCCGACTGGGCGCGCTGTTCCGCGTCATCGTGCCGCTTTCGGCACCCGGCGTGGCGACCGCGGGCGTCCTCACGTTCATCAGCGTCTACAACGAGTTCTTCTTCTCGTTCCTGATGAACAACGGCGAGGCCGACTCGTGGGCCCCCATCGTCGCGGGTATCCTGAAGTATCAGGGGCAGTTCGACACCCCGTACAACCTGATGGCCGCCGCCTCAATCGTGGGGGTCTTACCCGTGGCAATTCTTGTCATTATCGCACAGGAACGCATCGTGAGTGGACTGACCGCAGGAGCGCTGAAGGAGTAATCATGGGAGACGTAACACTCGAACACGTAAGCAAGCACTACGACGACGTAACGGCGGTCGACGACATGAACCTCGACATCGACGACGGAGAATTCATCTGTCTCGTCGGTCCGTCGGGGTGCGGCAAGTCGACGACCATGGAGATGATAGCGGGGCTGACCATCCCCTCGGAGGGGAAGGTGTTCATCGGCGACCGCGAGGTGACGAACCTCCCGCCGAAGGACCGCGGGGTGGCGATGGTGTTCCAGAACATCGCGCTGTTCCCCCACATGGACGTCTACGACAACATCTCCTTCGGGCTCCGCCTCCGCAACTACGACAAGGAGGAAATCGAGCGCCGCGTCGAGCGCGCCGCCGAAATCGTCCAGTTGCAGGGGATGCTCGAACGCATGCCCGACGAGATGTCCGGCGGCCAGCGCCAGCGCGTCGCCATCGCCCGCGCCATCGTCCGGAACCCCGGCGTCTTCCTGATGGACGAACCGCTCGCGAACCTCGACGCGAAGCTCCGGGTCCACATGCGGACCGAACTCCAGCGCCTCCACAAGGAGTTGGACACGACCATCATCTACGTCACCCACGACCAGGCGGAGGCGATGACGATGTCCGACCGCATCGCCGTCATCGACTCCGGCCAACTCCAACAAATCGACCCGCCGCTCGTCTGTTACAACGAGCCGGCGAACCTGTTCGTCGCGGGCTTCATCGGCTCGCCGTCGATGAACTTCCTCGACGGCGAGGTCACGACTGACGGCTTCTCGTCGACCAACATCGACGTGGAGTTCGACCCCGCGGACCTCGGCGTCGAACCGGGGACGGACGTCACGATGGGCATCCGCCCGGAAGACGTGTATCTCGTCGACGAGGAGTCGCTCGTATCGAACCCGAGCCACCGCATCGACGCCGTGACCGACGTGCTCGAACCGATGGGCGACGAGATATTCGTCTACCTGAAGCTCTCGGAGTCCGCCGAGACGGACCTCGAAGACACGAGCGGCGTCGCCAACGACCAACTGCTGATGAGCGTCGCCCCCGACACCGACATCGCGGAGGACGAAGACGTGACGGTCGTCCTCGACCGCTCGCGCGTCCACCTCTTCGACACGGCGACGGGCGAGGCCATCAGCCACGGCATCGAGACGCCCGTCCAGACGAGCGGCGCGCCCGGCACGGAAGCCGAAAGCGACGACTGACGCGGCCGTAACGCGGCCCGCTCCCGGGGCTCCCGGGTTCGTCGCCGTCCCGCCTCCGACTCGCACAGCCCGCACAACGCGCACCGAACCAACCCACAGCACACTCACCCACACAATGGTCAACGAACTCGGCCTGTTCTACCTCGGCGGGATGACCGTCCTGTTTTTCTTCTGGGCCTACGGCATCGTCTCGTTCCTGCTCGACCTGAAGAACAAGTTCATCCCGAAGGGCAAGCAGTACCTCCGCGGGCGACGCCGCCTCAAGGAAGAAAAACGCCGCGAGGAAGAACGCAAAGAGCGAGAAGAACAGCTCTACTGACCCGACTCGACCCGTGTTGCTCGCCTCACCCCGCCTCTATTGCGTGCCACCCGTCACAGTGAAAACGCTCTCTGACCGGGGTCTCGCGGTCGATTCTGGCAAATCAGCCCAAAGAACGTGAAACTTAACACCACCAGTAGTTAATCATCGAATCATGAGTACCGAATCATCCGTCCGGGTCGGCATCGTCGGCCTCGGCAACATCGGACACCACCACGCGGACCGCCTCGTCGACCTCGGCGCGACCCTCGTCGGCGGCCTCGACATTCAGGCGGACGCCCGTCGCCGCTTCGCGGAGAAGTACGACGTGAACACCTACGAGGAGAAGTCGGAACTGTTCGAGGAAGTCGACGCGGTCATCATCACCACGCCGAACCGCTTCCACGAGGAGTACGCCGTCGCCGCGCTCGACGCCGGCCTCGACGTGCTGCTCGAAAAGCCGCTGGCGCACTCGCTCGAATCCGCCGAGCGAATCGCCGCGGCGGCCGAAGACGCCGACGGCTTCTGCATGGTCGGCTTCAACAACCGCTTTGCCAACCCCGTCGAGGTCGTCCGCCACCACTACGAGGAGGGCCGCTTCGGGGACGTGACCCACGTCGAGGCCAACTACGTCCGCCGCCGCGGCATCCCCGGGCGCGGGTCGTGGTTCACCTCGAAGGAAATCGCCGGCGGCGGGTCGCTCATCGACATCGGCGTCCACGCCATCGACCTCGCGCTCTACTTCCTCGACTTCCCCGAGGTCGTCGAGGTCTCCGGCGTCACCCGCTCGGAGTTCGGTGACCGCGACGACTACACCTTCGTCGAGATGTGGGGCGAGGACGTGGGCCCGGAGGCCTTCGACGTGGACGACTCCGCGAGCGCCTTCATCCGCACCGACGAGGGGACGACCATCTCCCTCGAAGTCGCGTGGGCGACGAACCGCCCGACCAACGACGAGTTCTTCCTCCGCGGCACGGAGGGCGGCGTCCGCTTCGACCGCGCGAGCCACGACCTCCAGTTCTACGAGGACGGCGTCGGCGGCGGCAACCACCTCTCGACGACGGACGTGGAGACGCAGGACAACGACACCCACAAGACCGAACAGGAGGCGTTCCTCGCGGCCGTCGCCGAGGGCGAACACCCCGGCCGCAACACGGTCGAACAGGGTCTCGCCGTCCAGCGCGTCATCGACGCCATCTACCGCTCGTCGGAGACGGGCGAGGCGGTCCGCCTCGGCGCGGCCGAGACCGAGACGCCCCCGGCGAACTGACCACCGCGAACGCACACCCCTCACAGCCCCACTGTTCACACCATGTCCGTCATCGACTCACTCAGGCGACCGGAACACACCGGCGAGAACCGCTGTCTCCCGTGTACCGCCGTCAACGTCGCACTCGTCGTCGTCGTCGGTCTCGCGGTCAGCGTGCTCTCGCCGGTCGCCGGTCTCCTCGTCCTCGTCGGCGGCGCGCTGTCGGTGTACCTCCGGGGCTACGTCGTCCCCGGTACGCCCTCGTTCGCGCCGCGGTTGGTCGCGGCGGCCGGCCTCGCCGGCGTCTTCGACCACGGCGGCGAAGGGTCGACCTCGGACCGCCGCTCGGAGTCGCTCGACGCCGACGTCGACCCCGACGCGATGCTGTCGGCGCTCCTGAACGCGGGCGTCCTCGTCGAAGAAGCAGACGGCCTGTTCCTCACTGACGACGCCCGCGAGGAGTGGGAGTCGACGATGGCGACGCTCCGGAAGACCACCGACGAGGAACTCGCCGAGGCGGTCGCCAACGCGGTCCCGTTCGAGGCGACCGTCGACGCCGAGTTCGACGGCATCTCGCTGGACGGCCCCTCGATGTCCGTGTGGATTTCCCGGCCGCAGGCCATCGCGGACGTGGCGACGCTCTACGCGGTCGTCGAGCGCGGGGTCGACCCGACGGTCGCGCTCGCGGCCACAGAGCCGATGCGGATGTTCGTCGAGGTCTGTCCGGACTGCGGCGGCCCGGTCGAGGAGACGACGACGCGCAACTGCTGCGGCGGCACCGCGGGGCTGTACGACTCGCCGGACCACGAGGTGCTCGGCTGTGCGGACTGCGGCGCGGTGGTCTACGAGTTCCCCGACGAGTAGCCGGTGGCCGGCGAGGCGAGGGGGCCCGAAAAGCTGCGTGCGGCGATGCGTGCGGTGACTGACGCTGCGAGTTCAGACGATTTCGTCGCGGTTCGGAACCTCGTCGCGGCCGAGCAGAATCTCCTGTCCTTCCACGTCTTCGAGCGCGGCGACCAGCCCGCCGACCTCGACGACGCCCTCCTCGGTCTCGATGTGGAGCGACGCGACCTCCTCCGTGTCCTCGAACGCCGTCTCGATGACGCGGCCTTCGACCACGATGGGGTCGCCCGTCTCGATGTCGCGGCCGGAGACGGAGGCGTAGAAGTCGCCGTCTATCTCGCGGATGTCCTTGACGGCCCGGCGGATAGAGGCGTAGCGCCGCGGGAACGGCCGGCGCTTGCCGTTGGCGACGATGGTCTCGGCGGTGCTCCAGAGGACGGTCCCGAAGAACCCGCTGACGAGGAAGCCGAGCGCGGAGCGGTTGAAGATGACGCCGTAGCGGTCGCGGTCGTCGCGGAGGGCGTCCTGGGTCGCGTAGATGGAGTACTCGCCGTCAGCGACCGCGAGGACGGGCGAGGTGATGCCGCGGCGGGCGCGGGCGATGGTCGCCACGTCGAGGTAGTTGAACTCCTCGGGGTCGGGCGCGCGGGAGGCGGGCGTCACGAGCAGGTCGATGCTGACGCCGCTGTCGATGGCCGCCGCGAGGTCGTCGCGGAAGCGACGGAGCAGGTCGGGCGTCAACGAGAGCACGAGTTCGTACTCCGCGGCCTCGATAATCTCCTCGATGTAGCGGAGGATGGTCGACCGCGACTTGACGAGCGAGACGGCCTCGGTGTCGCGGGCGGGGGCGGTGTAGCGCGCCTCCAGTTCCTCGATGAGTTCCTCCAGCGAGGTCTTGACGTTCGCGAAGGCGTCGTCGGGGTCGACGGCGACGATTTTCATCGGGCGCGACTCGCGGAGTTCGACGAGGCCGCGGTCCGACAGGCTTCGGACCGTGTCGTACACCCGCGGCTGGGGGATGCTGGTTCGGTCCGCGATTTCGCTCGCCGTCAACTGTCCGTGTTCGAGAACGGCCAGATACGCGTCTATCTCGTACTCGCCGAGGTTGAAGCGCTCACCGACTCGCTCCATGGTGAGCCGCAGTTCGTCAGCCATGCTCGTGACGTGTACGGCATCACCTAAATCATTTACTGAAATCCGAGTAGCACGAAATTCCGAAAACAAGTGGCACAACTGATGGCAGGGCGGCCGGCGAGCGTCGCGGGACGGCAGGGCGACGGGTGGAGCAGAGCGGAGCGGGGTGGAGCGAGTCGAATCAGGCGAAGCGGGACGAATCGGGACAAACGGGACGAAGCGCGGCGAGGCGGGCGGTCGTCGCGTCGGCCGTGCGGATACTGCGACGGCCCGACACGTAGCCGTTCACCGCGACCGAACCCCCGGAGTAACAACCCTTTTTTCGCCGCTCCCCGTTGCGGGTTCCATGCACGGAGTCGAGGGGGTTGCCGACGCGTCGGCCGCGGTCGGCGGGGTATCGACTGCGGGGAGCCACCTCGCGGTCGCCCCGCTCCAGTCGACGGCGCTCACGCCGCCGCCGTTCGTGCCGGACTACTTCCTGTTTCCGGGGTGGCGCATCGCCGTCGCCCTCGTCATCGTCGCCCTGTCGGTCGGGCTCTCGAAGTACATCGTCCGCCTGCTCGGCCGGCCGGTCGCCCGACAGTTCCGCCGGCAGAGCGTCGCCCAGACGGTGCTCCGAATCGTCCGCCTCTCTATCGTCCTCGTCGGCGTCGGCGTCGGCGCGAACGTCCTCGGCCTCGAACTCGGCGACATCGTCCTCTCGGTGACGGTGTTTTCGGCGGTGCTCGGTATCGTTCTCGCGCCCATCGTCGGGAGCATCATCAACGGGGTGTTCGTCCTCTCGGACCAGCCGTTCGAAATCGGCGACATGATAGAACTCGACGACGGCACGAAGGGCTTCATCGACGAGATTACCCTGAGCTACACGAAGATATTCACCCTCGACAACACCTTTCTCGTGATGTCGAACTCGAACATCCGCGACCGCGACGTCATCAACTACTCCGCGGAAGACGAGCGGACCCGTCTGTCGCTCGACGTGCTCGTCACCTACGAGTCCGACATCGACGCCGCCCGCGACCTCGTCGAGCGCGCCGCCCGCGACTGCGACGCGGTGGTCGAAGGCGGCCCCGACATCCGCATCGGGAGCGCCCGCTACCCGGCGAAGCCGACCGCCTACATCAACTCCTACGCCGACAACGGCGTCCTCCTGCGCCTCCGCTACTGGGCGCTGAAACCGTACAAAATCGGCCGCATCCAGTCGGAGGTCCAGACGCGGCTCTGGACGCTCGTCGAGGAGTCCGACGCGACCGTCGAGTTCGCCTACCCGCACACGCACCTCGTCTTCGACGAGACCAGCGGGAGCCTCCACGTCACCGGCGACGAGGCCGCGAACCGGCGTCACGCCACCGCGTCGCCGGCTCCGGGAGCGCCCGTCCAGTCGGTCTCCGACGGGGAGGGCGGCGAAGCCCCGGTCGATGCGGCTGATTCGGCCGACGCGACCGACGCCCCGGACTCGGCGGACGCGGAGTCAGCGGACACCGCCGAGAACTGACGGGGAACGGCGAACGCAGTCGAAGCTGGTCGCATCGAAAACGGGGAAACCCGAACTCGAATCCGAGTCCGAACTCGAACCGAACCGGTCCGTGCGCCGCCGGCTCAGTCGTCGGCGCGGACGGTGATGACCGTGCAGTCGAGCTTTTCGCGGAGGAACACGTCGATGTCGGGGTCGTCGAGGAACCGGCGGAGCATCCGCCGCCAGCGGCTCGCCTGTTTCGACCCGATGACGACGATGTCGGCCTCCTCGGCGGCGACCTCTTCGAGAATCGTCTCCTCGACGAGGAATCCCCGACGGACGACGTAGCGCGCGCGGACGAGCGGCCCGAACTCGGCTTCGACTGCCCGCTTGAGTTCGGTCCGCGTCACGCCGCGGTTCGACTGGTAGAGGTCGACGTGGAGGACCGTCAGCTCGGCGTCGCGCTCGCGCGAGACGCGGACGGCCTCTTCGAGCGTCGCCCGGGAGTGCTTCGAGAGCGGGTACCGAACCGGGACCACGACCCGTGTCATACTCCGAGACCACTCGCCGGGCGTGCGTGAACCTTTCCCTCTCCGACGGCCGCGTCGCCGTTGCTCACGCTCTTTCCGTCTCCGTCAGTCGTCGGCGCGGGTGGCCGACCGGCGCTCGATGCGCCCCTCGACGGCGGCGTCGAAGCCGACCTCGCGGGCGTAGCGCGCCAGCGCGTCGTGTTGAATCTCGAACTCGCCGCCCCGGTGGGCCTGCGTGATGGCCGGGAACTCCTGTGTGCTGTGGAGCAGGTAGTCGCTCGTGGCGACGGTGTAGCGCGCCTCCGGGTCGAGTGGCTCGCCGCCGACGAACGCCTCGACGACCTCGTTTCGGTCGTCGTCCCAGACGATGCGCGCGCCGCTGACGTGGGCGTGCCACCAGTCCGGTTCCCCGAAGCCCATCTCGGCACCGCGGGCGGCTCCGAACGCCGCTAAGAGCTCCGTGCCGGTCACGTCGGCGACGACGAGGTGCTCCTCGAAGGGGACGAGGCTCACGAGGTCGGCGTGGGTTATCTCGGGGCCGACGGGCGGGCCGGAGCGGATGCCGCCGCTGTTCTGGAGTCCCACGTCCGCGCCGGTCGCCCAGCGGTAGGCGTCGGCGATGGCGTTGCCGACGCGGCACTCGCCGGCCGCGACGGTCTCCTCGGCGCGGTCCATCGGGCGGTCGATGCGGCAGAGCACCTCGTCGAGTCCGGCGGCGTCGACCCGGCCCTCCAGCGCCGCGACGAGTTCCGCGTCGGGCCGGTACTCGGCGGTCCGGTGACGGACCGTCTCGATTCGGTCGGCGGCGACGCGGACCTCCCAGACGACGTGGCCGTTCGCGCCGGGGCGGACGATTGGCACGCCGTCGACCACGTCGTCGCGCTCGGCGTGGACGTGGCCGCCGAGGACGAGGTCCACGTCGCACCGGGCGACCAGTTCGTCGTCGCCGCTCCCGAGGTGCGAGAGCGCGACGACGAGGTCCGCGCCGTCGTCCCTGAGGGCGTCGGCCGCGGCCGAGGCGGCCGGGTAGGGGTCCGCGAAGTCGAGGTCGGTCGCCTCGGGGTTGATGGTGCCGGTCGCGGGGTCGGTGACGCCGAAGAAGCCGAGCGTCAGCCCGTCCACCTCGCGGGTCGTTCGCGGGACGCTCCCCTCGGCGGCGGCGAACCGACCGCCGTCCTCGCCGCGGACGTTGCTCGTGACCCACGTCGGCCGGCTCGCGGCGACGAGTTCGCGGGTCCGGCTCGGCCCGTAGTCGAAGTCGTGGTTGCCGAACGTTTCGAGGTCGGCGTCCACGGCGTCGTAGAAGTCGAGCGCCTGCCCGCCGCGCTCGACGAGCGAGAGGACGCCCGGCGCGGTGTTGTCGCCGGAGCCGACCACGAGGGTGTCGTCGCCGTCGAGGGCGCGGACACAGCCCGCGAGGCGGCCGGCGCGCTCGGAGTCGTCGAAGACGTTCTCGATGTCGGAGTAGTGGAGGAGCCGAGGCATTCGCTTCTCGAATGTGGCGGCGCGGGCGGATAAGAAGCCGTCGGGACGACCCGCGGGCGGGTGAGACGGCGCGGAACCGGCGCGAACCGGGGCAGCCGCCAGCGCCTCGACGCGGGCGAGTTCGCCGCTACTCGTCGTCTTTCGCTTCGAGTTCGAACGCGACTTCGACTTCGGCTTGGTACTCTCGCGTCTCGACGGACGCGAGTTCGACGCCGAGTTCCTTTACTTCGACCCAGTGGACGCCCGCGAGCGTCTCCTCCGCGCGGTTAATCGCGTCGTCGACGGCGGCGTCGAAACTCTCTGCACTCCGACCGACGAGGGTGATTTTCTTGAACACCATCTCGTCGGACCCTTCGTCGTACTATCACAAATAATCGTCCCCGATTCGGCGGCGGTGGGCGGGCGGATCATCTCGCATCGCGCTGTCGCGGGCTCACTCGTCGGGCCGATACGGGCGCGCGGTCTCGGCGCGCGCCGCGACGAGTCTGCGACCCCACGCCACGGCCGAGGGCTCGTAGCTCACGACTAGCGCCTCCGGAGCGCCCATGTGGTCGTAGACGACGAGCGTGACGGAGGCCGTCGTCGGTCGGTCCATGACCACGACGCCGAACGTCGGGTCCTCGTCGACCGCGGCCACGCGGACGCCGGCGTCGACCATGGCGTCGAGGTCGTCGGGATAGCGGTTCGAGAGCCAGTCGAGCGACTCCGCGGAGAGGACGAGCGTGACGCTGTCGCCGAGCCGGGTGAGCTGCTCGCGCGCCTCGGGCCAGTTACTGAACAGAAACGGGCCGTTGAAGCCGGCGAGCTCCGTCACCTCGTTGATATCGAAATCGAGCGGTGCGCGCCGTTCCATCTCCGAGAGGTCGCCGGTACAGACGACCGCCTCGCGGAACAGCGAGGGCGGCGGCTCGACCGACTCGGGGAGGTGGTCGAGCACGGGTACCGCACCGAGCACGTTCGCCATCGCCCGAATCGCTTCGTCGTGTGTCTCCAGCGCGACTCGACCCGCGCTCGTGGCGACGAACCTGCCGTTCGACCGCTCGACGAGGCCGAGCCCGACGAGTCGCTCGACGCCGCGGTCGACGGTGGACCGAGAGACCGAGAGCGTGCGGACCAGTTCGGCCTTCGAAAGTGACTCCGTCGAGAGCGCTTGGAGAATCTGCCGGCGACGGCCGACCGTCTCGAACGCGTCGGCGGCGTCCTCGTCTCCATCACCGATCCAACTCGACATCGGTGTGAACGTCTCAGTCCGTGTACAAATGTATATCGGGATTCGAGAGAAATCGCCTGCTGTCGGCTGATTCTGACGGCCTGGTCCCCGCCGGTTCGTGTCAGCGAGACGCCGTTTCGAACCGCCGCTGCAACGCGCCGACCACGTCCGAGAGGTGGGCGGTCCCCCAGACGGCGACGATGACGCCGCCGACGGCGTCGAACACGAGGTCCAAGAGCGTGTCGTCGAGACCGTACTGCGTCAGCACCGACGCGGTGCCGGCGAGCGAGGCGACCCCGGAGATGGCGAACTCGATGACCTCCCAGAAGACGCCGAACGCGAGGACGAAAAGCAGGATGAAGACGAACATGAACCGCGGCGGCAGGTAGATGTCCGCCGTGTGCTCGTCGACCGCGCGGACGGTCGCGTAGCCGGCGGCCGCGACGACCGACGACGACAGCGCGTGCGTGAGATGGTCCCACCACCAGACGCCCGCGTAGAAACTGGTCTCCGAACCGGGGAAGCCGACCGTCCCGAGCGCGTGGAGGAACGCCGCGGAGGATATCCAGAGCGTCAGCCCGGCGTCCATCGGGATGCGGTAGTCGCGTTCGAGTATCGCCGGCAGATAGGTCACGCCGAGACCGACGAGCGCGTTGACGACGATGCCGAGGTTCCCGCGGTCGAGGCCGATGAAGACGAGACCGACGAGGACGACCTGCATCGCCCGCGAGAGTTGGGACTGCCGTCGCTCGTCGATACGGAGGTGCGAGCGAATCTTCACGGCGACTCACCTCCCTCCGGCGCGCGGGAATCGCCGTCCGTCTCCGCCGCGTCCGACAGCCCGGCTACCTCCGCCGCCTCCGACTCCTCGGCCATCTCCGCCACCTCTTCGGGGAGTCGCTCGCGCGACCCGGCCCGGCGGCGGAAGTAGTACTCGAACAGCAATCCGGCGACGAGTCCGGCGACGGTGGCGGCGACGAAGTCCCACATCAGCCCCGCCTCGACGACGTGCTCGGGCCGCCCGTTCAACAGCAGGCGCGTCCCGAGGTAGAGGTCCGAGAGCCACTGGACGACCGCCCAGACGCCCGCGGCGGCCATCGTGGCGATGACGACGAAGAAGACGGCGAAGGAGTGGTTCATCCGGACCGGCGTGAACACGTCGAGTTCGACGGCGACGATGAGCGCGATGGCGGCCACCGCGAGATACGTCGACACGCGCCCGGTGAACGTCACGCCGCCGATGGTCTGGCCCCGAACGAGGACGCGGGCCACGAGCGGGAACGAGGCGAGCGCGACGACCTCCCACGGCAGCATCGCTCGCGGTTCGCGGAAGGCGACGGCCGGGACGACGGTGACCGCGGCCACGACGGCCGCGAACCCGCCCCAGACGAGGTCGCCGCCGGTGACGACGCTCCCGACGGCGACGGCGACGAGGAAGCCGACGAACAGCCACGCGAGCGCCGCGTTGAGCCGTCTGCTCCGGACGAATCGCGCCAACTCCGTCTGTGCGGCCTGCGACATGCTCGTCCGTTAGCGACGGGCTGAGAAAACGTTTGGGCGAAACCGCCCCGTTTCGATTACGTGTTCGTGCCGTGAACGACCTCGTAGTCGTTCCCACCACCGTTCGACACGCCGATGATTGCCCACTCGTATGGAAGGTCGATACCGCGAAGCCGCTCTCGAAGCGCGCTGATGTGGTCGTCCCACGTCACGAAGCAGCGGAACCGATACGGTGTCTCGGTGCCGCCGTCTGCGAGCACCGGACGGCATTCGGTCGCTTCGCGCGAACTCAGTGCGGTCACGTGGACCGTACGCCACTTGCGTTCGGCCAGCATATCGGGTCCGTCCCCCGAGACGGAGTAGCCGAGCCGGCCGAATATCGACCGAGCCTCCTGAACAGGAGGCATCGAAGCCTGGGCCATGCACGTCTACGTACACCCGCACTCCTGATAAAGATTGTCACGCTATACCATACCAATAATTGATGAACGGTCGCGCCGAGACGCCCGGCTACTCGTGAGCGGCGTCCCACTCCTCGGGTTTGCGGACGTTCCCGCAGTTGTTGCACTCGATGCGGGCCATCGTGTCCATCGCGGTGTCGAACGAGTCGCAGTTGCCGCAGAGATAGCCCCATCGGTTCTCGGCGTCCTCGGTCGAATAGACGACGTAGAACGGTCCCTTCGAGCCGCGTTCGGGCTCGTCGGTGGCGACGAAGACGGTCTTACCGCTCGATACGGTCTGGGTCTGGAGTTCGGCCATGCCACCGATTCGCGCGCGGGTGGCTTAAGAAATTGGTCCCTACGTCCGGAACGACTCGCCGCAGCCGCAGCTGCTCTCGGCGTTCGGGTTGTTGACGTGGAAGCCCGCGCCTTGCAGGCCGCCCTCGAAGTCGAGGGTCGAACCGCCGATGTAGTTCATGCTCGCGGGGTCGACGAACACGCGGAGGCCGTGCTGTTCGACGACTGTGTCGTCGTCTTCCGGTTCGTTGTCGAAGCGCATCCCGTAGGACAGTCCGGCGCAGCCGCCCTGCTGGACGAACAGCCGGAGTCCGGCCACGTCGGTGTCCATCGACTCCCCTTCGAGGAGGGAGACGGCTTCGTCCGCGGCCGCGGGCGTGACCGTGACCGCCACATCGCCGCCGCCACTCGCGGATTCCGTGCTCATACGTCCCACTATACTGTGGGAACGGATAACTGTGGCGCAGGCGGAACTTCGCGCGCCGTCCCGGTAGGCTGTGGCTACCCGGTGGAACGCCTCAGTTCACTCTTCGAACCGCTCGCGGACGCTCTGGGCGTGGGCGTCGAGGCCCTCCGCCTCCGCGAGCGTCGTAATCGTCTCGGAAAGCTCCGACAGCCCGTCGCGGTCGAGGCGCTGGACCGTCGTCGAGCGGACGAAGTGGTCCACCGAGAGGCCGCCCTGTCGCTTCGCGCCGCCGCCGGTCGGAAGGACGTGGTTCGTCCCGGAGGCGTAGTCGCCGGCCGCGACGGGCGTGTACGGCCCGAGGAAGACGCTCCCCGCGGAGTCGATGCGGTCCAACAGCGCCTCGTCGTCGTCGGCCTGAATCGTCAGGTGCTCGGCGGCGTACTCCTCGGCGAACAGCACCGCCTCGGACATCGACCGCGCGAGGAGGACGCCCGACGCGTCGCCTTCGAGCGCAGCCTCGATGGTCTCCGCGCGCTCGCGCTCGCCCGCCTGTCGCTCGACCTCCGCGACGACATCGGCGGCGAGGTCGGCGTCGTCGGTGACGGCGACGACCGACGCGTTCGGGTCGTGTTCGGCCTGCGCGACGAGGTCGGCGGCGACGAACCGCGCCTCGGCCGTCTCGTCGGCCACGACGAGCACCTCGGAGGGACCGGCGAGGAAGTCGATGTCAACGTCGCCGCGGACCTCGGCCTTCGCCGCGGTGACCCACTTGTTGCCCGGGCCGACGACCTTCTGGACGGCCTTCACCGTCTCCGTGCCGTAGGCGAGCGCGGCGATGCCCTGCGCGCCGCCGACCGAGTAGACCGCGTCCGCGCCCGCGACGTGCATCGCGGCGAGCGTGACGGGGTTCATCGGCTCCGCGGGCGGCGTGGCGACCGCGACGTGTTCGACGCCCGCGACCTTCGCGGGGATGACGCCCATGAGGACGCTCGACGGGTAGGCGGCGGTGCCGCCGGGGGCGTAGACGCCCACCCGGTCGAGCGGCCGGTAGCGACGCCCGAGTTCGCGGGTGCCGTCGTCACCGAACTCCTCGCGCCAGTCAGCGGGGACCTGTTTTTCGTGGAACGCGCGGACGTTCGCCGCGGCGGCCTCGATGGCCTCGCGCACGTCGTCGTCGAGTTCGTCGTAGGCGCGCTCGGCGGCGTCGGTCACGTCGATGTTGCCGACCTGGACGCCGTCGAACTCGTTTGAGAACTCCCGGACCGCAACGTCGCCCTCTCGGCGGACGCGCTCGACGATGTCGCGCACGTCGGACTGGGCCTCCCCGACGCCGGCGTCCCGCTCGAAGAAGGCGCGGCGGGCGTCGGTGCCGAGGTCGGCCAGTTCGCGAACCTCGATGTTCATACCCCGGCTTTGCGGCCGGCGCGAAAAGTCGTTGCGGAAGCGGTGGGGCCGGCGGTCGGCGGCCGTCCGGTCCTCCGGACAGTCGCGGAGCTAATCCGACGTTCGGCCGCCCCGCCCGGTCACCCGAGGAGCGTCGAGTACAGGAGCCAGCCGTTCAGGGCCACGATAACGGCGATGGCGACGCCGAGGACGCCGGTCGTGGTCGCCCGGTTGCGGAAGTTTCCCATCAGCGACGCCTCGTGGGTGAACCAGAGGAGCGGAATCAGGACGAACGGGAGCTCGAAGCTCAGCGCGACCTGCGAGGCGACGAGCACCGACGTGGGGTCGAAGCCCGCGGCGACGATGAGGAGACTCGGCACGAGCGTGACCGACCGCCGGAGCCAGACGTTGATGTCGAGGTCCAGAAAGCCGTCCATGACGGTCTGGCCGGCCATCGTCGCCACGAGCGACGACGAGAGCCCGGCGGCGATGAGCGCGACGCCGAACGCGAGGCTCGCGTTCGCCCCGAAGACGCCGCTGAGGGTGACGTACGCCTCTTCGAGCGTCTCGATGCCCGTCCCCTGAAGCGCGGCGGCGGCGACGATGAGCATCGCGGCGTTCACGAACATCGCGCCGAAGAGCGCGACGACGGTATCGAGGCGCTCCAGCCGGAAGTGGCGGCGGTGGACGGCCTCGGTGTCGCCGTCGGACTCGATGAGCCGGTCGCGGCGGTCCTGTACGATGTACGGGTGGAGATAGACGCTGTGCGGCATCACGGTCGCGCCGAGGATGCCGATGGCGACGTACAGCGCCGAGGCGTTCGGGACGGTCGGGACGAGGCCGGAGGCGACGGTCGAAGCGGTCGGTCTCGCCAGCGCCATCTCGAAGACGAACGCGAGGGCGATGACGCCGACGAGCGACATGATGGTGAGTTCGACCCAGCGGAACCCCCGTTTGTGTGCGGTCCGAACGCCGAGCAGGGCGAACGAGCTCACCGCCGCGAGGACGGCTCCGGCCCACAGCGGCAGGGAGAAAACGAGGCTGAACCCGATGGCGGCCCCGATGATTTCGGCCATGTCGGTGGCGACCATCGCCAGTTCCGCGGCGGCCCACAGGAGCACGACGACGGGCCCCGAAAAGCGCTCCCGGCAGAGCTGTGCCACGCCCTTCCCGGTGGCGATGCCGAGTTTGGCGGCGAGCACCTGAATCCCCATCGCCATGACGCTGGCGAGGACGATGACCCAC
Organism: Haloferax sp. Atlit-48N; assembly: GCF_003383015.2. Classification (NCBI taxonomy): domain Archaea; kingdom Methanobacteriati; phylum Methanobacteriota; class Halobacteria; order Halobacteriales; family Haloferacaceae; genus Haloferax; species Haloferax sp. Atlit-48N. The sequence goes on from NZ_CP137689.1 coordinate 1,836,512, forward strand.
AGCAGGGCGGGGCCGAACTTCGCGCCGCCCGAGATGTTTGTCGCCCAGTTACCGGGGTCCATGTAGGCGACGCTGATGATAAAACCGGGGCCGAGATACGAGAGCAGTTCGCGGAGCGAGGGGCGCATCCCCTACCGACACCTCAGTTCTTCACATACGCAAACGCTTGTATTTGCCATGTCTAAATAATAATTTCACCTGTCAAGTAAAACTGCTATCGGTCGTTTCAGACGCGAACCACAGTCACGGTGTCAGTCGGAAGCGTGACGGCCGGCCCACCAGTGACCGAAGACTATCGCGCGACGGGGACGGCGGGTGAGTTCGTCGCTCAGTCCCGCGCCGCGGCCTCTCCGACTACGCCACGTCGCGCTGTTCAGTGTACGTCAGCGTCCGGTTGTCCGTCTCGATGGTCGTCTGGACCGTAATCCAGCCGTCCGCCTGCTGGACCGCGAACGCCTCCGAGTACGACAGTTCGACGCGCTTCGTCGTCGTGTACGACTCGCCGGCCGCGAGGTCACCGACCGCTTGGGTCCCGCGCCAGACCTCGTCGTCCGGGTCGGTGTCGTTGCCGACGAAGATACGACTGTACACGGTGACGCCGGAGCTATCGGTGTCCTGTTGGTTCGTTATCGTGCTCGTCACGTCGCGGCAGGTCTGTCCGCACTCCTCGATGTCGTCGACGACGACGCCGAACGGCGGCCTCGATTGGGTCTCGGTCGCGTCACCGTCGCCGCTATCGCCGTCGCCATCGCTGTCGTTGCTCCCGGTGTCGTTCCCGCCGGTGTCACTGCTGTCCCCCCCGCCGCCGTCGGGCGACGCGGTCGTCTGCGTGGGGAACGCTCCGTCGGAGCCGTCGGCGGAGGTCGTGTCAGCGAACGGTCCGACTCCCGCCAGGAACGCGGCGGCGACACCGGCCGTGAGCAGGGCCAGCACTGTCGCGGCGACGAAAACTGTGCGTCTCATAACTGAGTTGGGACCTCATATTGGGCGGCTGTCATCTGCCACGTCGCTCGATAGCGTCGGGTCACACTTAGTTACGCACCCGAAACGTCGTTCGCGCGGTCGCTCAGCGAGCCCCCGAGCGACCCGTCGAGGGCCCCGCTCAGGAAGTCGCTCACGAGGTCGTGGACGCCTGAGACGAACTCGGGGACCGGGTCGGGGAGTTCGCCGGGCGGCCCCCGCTGGCCGGCCTCGGACGCGGGGGACGATTCGCGCGCGGTGTCGTTCGGTGCGGCGGCGGCGACGCCCGCGGTCGTGACGAGGACGGCGAGCAAGACGCCGACGAGGGAGAGTCTGCGTCGGTTCATGGTGAGTCGCTCCGGTCGCCACTCGCGGGTCGATGCTCATGAAAAGCGGACACCGTGGCGGGCGTTTTGCGTCGGTTTCGCTGAGTTTCGACGCGGTTCACGGCGAATTGCCGCCGGTTCGGAGCCGTTACTGGTTCAGCGCTTCGCGCATGGCGGCGAAGCCGGCTTCGGGGTCCACGTCCGCGCCCTGCGCTTCGAGCGCCTCACCGAGGGCGGTCAGGAGGAACGAGACGTTCTCCGGCCGCGCCGAGTGGCCCATGCAGCCGACGCGGAAGATGTCGCCCGCGAGCGCGCCGAGGCCGCCGGCGATTTCGAGGTCGTAGTGGTCGAGCACGTAGTCGATTGCCGCGCCGGCGTCCACGCCGTCGGGGACGAGCACCGCGTTGAGGCTCGGCAGCCAGTACTCGTCTTCGGGGTTGAGACCGAGGCCCATCGCCTCGACGCCGGCTTTCAGCGCGCCCGCGACCCGGCGGTGGCGCGCCCACCGCTCCTCGATGCCCTCCTCCGCGACCAGTCGGAGCGCCTCGCGGATGGCGTAGACGTTGGTGATGGGCGCGGTGTGGTGGTACGAGCGGTCGTCGCCCCAGTAGCCCTCCAACAGCGACAGGTCGAGATACCACGAGCGGGGCGGCTCCTCCCGCGAGAGCACCTTGTCCATCGCGCGGTCGTTGAGCGTCAGCGGGCTCGCGCCCGGCGGGCACGACAGGCACTTCTGCGGGCCGGAGTAGGCCACGTCGATGCCCCAGTCGTCGACTTCGAGTTCGACCCCGCCGAGCGAGGTGACGGTGTCGGCGACGACGAGCGCGTCGTGGTCGTGGGCGATGCTCGTCAGTTCGGGGACGCTCGGCTGTTTCACGCCCGTCGAGGTCTCGGCGTGGACGAACCCGAACACGTCCGGCTGGTGCTCGTCGAAGGCGTCCTGTACGTCCGCGGAGTCGAGCGGCTCGCCCCACGGCGCGTCGACGTGGACGACCTCGCCGCCGGCGCGCTCGGCCATCGACTCCATGCGCCCGCCGAAGTAGCCGTTCGTCGGGACGAGCATCGTGTCACCCGGTTCGACGAGGTTGCCGATGGCCGCCTCCATCGACGCCGACCCGGTCCCCGAGACCGGAATCGTCCACTTGTTGTCGGTGCGGAACGTGTAGCGCATGAGCTCCTGCACCTCGTTCATGACCTCGATAAACGACGGGTCGAGGTGGCCGACGAGCGGCGTGGACATCGCGCGGAGGACGCGCGGGTGAACGTCGCTCGGGCCGGGGCCCATCAGCGTGCGATTCGGCGGGGTGAGTTCGCCGACATCGGGTGCATCGGACATGGTCTGCCTTCACCTGCCACGCAAACCGGCAAAAGGGATGTGATTGCGGAACGCCGCGAGACGGATACCGTCCCGACCCGCGGGAACCCGACGACCGCGCCGACGCGCGCCCGCTCAGCCCGACAGCGCCTGCGCGACCTTCTCTATCGGGTGCGGGGGTCGCCGCGCCGCGTCGTCCCTGTCTTCGAGTTGCGTCCGACACGACGCGCCGGGAGCGACCACCTCGTCTCCCTGACTGTCGTCGACCTGCTCGAACAGGATGTCTCCCATTGCCTTCGAGAGGTCGTAGTGTTCGGCCTCGTAGCCGAAGCTCCCGGCCATGCCGCAGCAGCTCGAATCCAGCGGGTCGACCTCGTAGCCGACCCGCCGGAGGACGCCCACCGCGTGGTGGTCCTTGTTCATCGCCTTCTGGTTGCAGTGGCCGTGGTAGGTGAGGGACCCGAGCGTACCGCCGTCAGCGACCGCGGAGGCGACGGGTCCGGCCGCGTCGTCGCCGTCGGCCGAGCGCCCGCGAATCGGGAGGTTCTCGTCCAGCCGGTGGGCGTCGAGGAACTCCATGACGCCGGAGGCGGCCGCGGCGACCGGGGCGACCGCGTCGTCCGGCAGGAGGTCGGCGTACTCGTCTTGGAACATCACCGCGTCCGAGGGCTCGACGAAGACGACCGACCAGCCGGTTTCCACCGACGGGCGGAGCGTCTCGACGTTGTGACCCGCGCGCCGTCGAGCGAGGTCGAGGAAGCCGCCGGAGTAGGCGGCCCGGCCGCTCGGTCCGACGCCCTCCGCGAGGCGGACGTGGACGCCGGCGGCCTCCAGCACGCGAACCGCGGCCTTCCCGATTTCGGGCGTGACGTAGTTCGTGTAGGTGTCGGGAAACAGGAGGACGCGGTGGTCGGCCTCTCTCGCCGGGACGCGGGGCCGTCGCCCGTCCATCCACGATTCGAGCGTGTCGCGGGTGAACGAGGGGAGCGCCCGGTCGGCGGCGACGCCCGCGAGTCGCTCCATCGCGGCCCGCGCGCCCGGGAGTTCGGCCGCCCAGTTCGAGACGGGCGCGAGCGCGCTGCCGACGCCGGCCAGCCGGTCGATGTTGGCGAACAGGCGCTCGCGGAGCGACGCGCCCGCCTCGGCGTGGTGGGCGTGTTTCACCTCGGCTTTGAGCTTCGCCAAGTCGACGCCGGTCGGACAGTCGTTCTGACAGCCCTTACAGCCGACGCAGAGGCCGAGCACCTCCTCTTGGAAGCGGTCGGAGTGGATCTCGTCGTCCGAGAGGTCGCCTGAGATGGCCGCGCGGAGCATGTTCGCCCGCCCGCGGGTCGTCTCGGCTTCGTCCTTCGAGGCGCGGTAGGTCGGACACATCGTCTCCGACCCGGTCTGCCGGCAGGTACCGCAGCCGTTACAGAGTTCGACGAGGTGCGAGAATCCGTTCTCGTCCGAGAAGTCGAGCGTCGTCGCTGGCTCGATGGACCGGTAGGCCGCGCCGTACCGGAGGTTCTCGCGCATGTCCGCGCCGACGCCGCGGTCGCTGTCCGGCCCGAGATCGTCGGGGCCGTCGCGGTAGACGACGTTGCCGGGGTTCATGTGCCACTCGGGGTCGAAGGCGGTCTTCAGCTCCTTGAACGCGCCCCAGAGTTCCGGACCGTACATCTTGGGGTTCCACTCGGTCCGGGCCATTCCGTCGCCGTGCTCGCCCGAAAAGGCCCCGCGGTGGTCCAACACGAGGTCGGTCACGTCGTCGGTGATGGCGCGCATCGTCTCGATGCCCTCGCCGTCTTTCAGATTCAGGATGGGGCGGATGTGGAGCGTCCCCGCGCCGGCGTGGGCGAAGTACGCGGCCGACGTGCCGTGGTCCTCTAACACGTCTTCGAACGACTGGACGTACTCGGCCAACTCCTCGGGCGGGACGCTCGCATCCTCGATGAACGGGTAGGGTTTCGGGTCGCCCGGCAACGACATGAGAAGCGGTATCGCCGCCTTGCGGAGCTTCCAGAGGTCGGCCTGCGCCGCGGGCGTGTACGCCTCGATGGCTTCGAACGCGCCGCCGTCGCCGCCGTCGGTGGCGTCACCCGCCGCCGATTCGTCGCCCACCGCCGACTTGTCGTCCGTCGCCGCCTCGCCGTCGCCGTCCCGCAGGAAGTGGTCGTTCGCCTCACGAATCACGGCCTCGAAGTCGTCGTGGAGTTCGGAGTCGAACTCCAGCATCAGCGTCGCCGCCGTCCCGTCGGGAATCGCCTCGACGTACTGGGCGTACTCGCTGGACTCGGCGGCCATCCGCAACACCTCGTCGTCCATGAGTTCGACCGCGCTGGCGTCGAAGTCGAGCGCGTCGGGGACCGCCGCCATCGCTTCCACGAGGTCGTCGTAGGCGTAGAGGACGAGCGCCGTCTCCTCGGGGACCGTCACGAGCGACACGGTGGCCTCGACGACGACGCCGAGAGTGCCCTCCGCGCCGACGAACAGCTTCGAGAGGTTGACGACCGTCTCGCCGTCGTCGGTCTCGGAGACGACCTTGTGGAGGTTGTAGCCCGACACCGACCGCTTGAGACTCGGATACCGCCGCTCGATTTCCTCTTCGTGGTCCTCGACGAGGCCGAGAACGGTCCGGTAGAGGTCGGCCTCGCGGTCGTCCTTGCCGACGATGCGGTCCCACTCGTCGCTCCCGACGACCACGTCGCGGGTGTGGACGACCGACCCGTCCGCGAGGACGACCCGCAACTCCTCGGTGTAAGCGTCAGTGATGCCGTAGCGGACCGAGTGCGCGCCCGTGGAGTTGTTGCCGATGCCGCCGCCCACGGTCGCTCGGTTCGAGGAGGCGGGGTCCGGCGCGAACTTCAGGCCGTGGTCCGCGAGGCGGTCGTCGAGGTCGTCCTGCACCACGCCGGGTTGGACCCGCGCCCGCCGCGCGTCGGGGTCCACGCGGACGATTTCGTCCATGTACTTCGAGCAGTCGACGACGACACAGCCGGGGCCGACGGTCTGTCCCGCCAGCGACGACCCCGCCCCGCGCGGGAGCACGGGCACGTCGTGTTCGGCCGCCGTCCGCACCGCGGCGCGCACGTCGTCTTCGTCGCGGGGGATGACCACGCCCGCCGGGCGCGCCCGGTAAATCGAGCCGTCGGTCGCGTACAACACCTGCGCGTACTCGTCGAATCGCACCTCGCCGGAGACGACGTCCCGGAGGTCGGCGGCGAGGTCGGCGTGTTCGGCCACGTCCGCCACGTCGTAGTCGCGCGACTCCTGAAATCGTTGGAAGTCCCCCCGTCTCTCGCCGTCCGTCTCCGCCGTGATTCGTGTCGCCCGTGAAGGGCCGTCACCAGACATTATCATCTATAATCGTGCAGGATAGCAAAAACCTGTGTGTGGCTCGCCACGTTTGCCCGAAGCGGTAGTCGTTCGCGGTGGGTCAGCCCGCCCGCTCAGACCGCCGCACCTCCCGCGGCGGTGCCCGCCGTCGACTCCACGTACTCGACGAAGTCGGCGGCGAACGACTCGACTTCGTCCCAGTCGGTGTACTCGTAGTCCCGCGAGGCGTCCGTGTCGCCGGTCGCGTCCGCGGCGATGCGCTTCATCACCAGCCGGGTGAGAAAGCCGTACTCGGAGTACCGAAGCGCCCCGCCGAACGCGGCCATCCGCTCGGGGTGCCAGCCGCTCTCTTCGACGAACTCGTCGATGTACGTCGCGACTTCGGCGCGGGCGTCCGCGTCGTCGAGCGCCGACGACAGCGACACCTGGAAGAAGCCGTTGGGCCGCGTCTCGATGTCGTCGCGGTGCTCGCGGACGAACCCGTACACCGACTTCGAGTGCGCGCCGAGGTGAACCGACGACCCGACGAGCACCGCGTCGGCGTCGACGAGCGCCTCGGCGGCGGCGTCGTCGGTGACCGACTCGGTCCGCACGTCGTGTCCGTGGGCCGCCAGCGCCACCGCGATGCGCCCGGCTATCTTCTCGGTCTGTCCCTCCTTGCTCCCGTACGCGACGAGTATCGTCCCCATACAGCTCACCGCGCACCTGTTGGCTCGCTCACACCATAACGGCGGTCGACAGCTCTCAGCCGCCGGGAATCCGGCCGGACGACGCCCGGAGGAGGAACTATTTTGCCCGTCGCCGCATCACTCCAAAATACAACTCATGAATACTTCGATGGGAACCTATCTGGTCACGCAGTCGGACCGCTCCGGCGGGCGGTCGACGCCGGACGTGGTGCGGGCCGCGGTCGACGGCGGCATCGATGTCGTGCAACTCAGGGAGAAGCACGCGAGCGCCCGCGACCGCTACGAGGTCGGCCGCGAGCTTCGCGCCGTGACGGCCGACGCGGGCGTCCCGCTCGTCGTCAACGACCGGGTCGACATCGCGGCCGCAATCGACGCCGACGGCGTCCACCTCGGCGACGACGACGTGCCCGTCTCGGTCGCGCGCGAACAGCTCGGTGAGGGCGCAATCGTCGGCCGGTCGGTCTCGACCGTCGCGGGTGCGAGAGCCGCCGAGGAGGCCGGCGCGGACTACCTCGGCGTCGGCGCGGTGTTCGCCACCGACACGAAGGAGACGAACCCGGAGCAGTCCGAAATCGGGACCGAGCGCGTCTCCGCCATCGCGGACGCCGTCTCGACTCCGTTCGTCGGTATCGGCGGCGTCACGCCCGACAACGCCGCCGACGTGGTCGCCGCCGGAGCCGACGGCGTCGCGGTCGTGTCGGCCATCACCGCCGCTGACGACCCCGCCGACGCGACCCGCCACCTCGCTGATTCGGTCGCAGCCGGGAGGAACCGCCGATGAGCGGACGCGACGGCTCGGACGGCGCGGGTGGGTCGGGCGGGTCGGACGACGCGACCGGTGCGGGCGGCGTCCCCGACGTGGCGCTGGACGAAGCGCTCGCCGCCGTCGCGGGCGAACAACCGCTCATCAACTCGGTCACGAACGACGTGACGGTCAACGACGTGGCGAACGTCACGCTCTACTGGGGCGGCCTGCCGGTCATGTCCGACGACGAGCGCGAGGTCGGCGACATGGTCGGAATTGCGGACGGCTGTCTGCTCAACATGGGGACCGTGAGCGAGTCGGGCGAGGCGACGATGCTGACCGCCGGCCGAGCCGCGAACGACCACGGCGTTCCCCTCGTCGTCGACCCCGTGGGCGTCGGCGCGACCCCGACGCGCGACCGGGTCGCGGACCGCCTCGTCACCGACCTCGACGTGGACGTGCTCAACGGCAACTACGGCGAAATCTCCGCGCTCGCCGGCGACGACGCCGAGGTCCGCGGCGTCGAGTCGGTCGGGGAGTACGCCGAAATCGCCGCCGCGGCCGTCGAGTGCGCCCGGAAGACCGGCGCGGTCGTCGTCGCCTCCGGCGAGACCGACATCGTCGCCACCGAGGAGGCAGCTTTCGAGGTCGACACCGGCCACTCGATGATGGGCGCGGTCGTCGGCACCGGCTGTATGCTCGGCGCGACGCTCGCCGTGTTCGGGGCCGCCCTCGACGACCCGCTTGCGGCGGTGCTCTCCGGGACCGCGGCGTACGGACTCGCGGGCGAACTCGCCGCCGAGGGCGCGTTCGGGGACTACCGCGGCCCGGCGAGCTACAAAATCGCCTTCCTCGACGCGGTCGCGGGACTCGCGGACGCCTCGACGCCAGACATCGCCGACCGAATCGACCGAATCGAGGTGCGGTAGATGCCGGGAACCGCGCCCGACCCGCAGACGCCGCCGTACGCCCTCACCATCGCCTCCAGCGACTCCGGCGGCGGCGCGGGCATCCAGGCCGACCTGAAGACGATGACCCGACTCGGCGTCTACGGCGGGTCGGTCATCGTGGCCGCGACCGCCCAGAACACCCGCGGCGTCGAGGGGTCGCACGTCCTCCCGACCGAGTCGATTCGCGCCCAGTACGAGGCCGTCGCCGACGACTTCGACATCGCCGCCGTGAAAATCGGGATGCTGGCGACGGCCGAGGCCGTCGAGACGGTCGCCGGCTGCCTCGTCGACTACGACGGCCCGGTCGTCCTCGACCCCGTGATGGTCGCCACCTCCGGCGACCGACTGCTGGCCGAGGACGCCGTCGACGCCTACGACGCCCTGTTCGCGCAGGCGACGCTCGCGACCCCGAACGCCGACGAGGCCGAGGCGCTGACGGGCGTGTTTCCCGACTCCCCGGCGGCCGTCTCGGACGCGGCCGACTGGTTCTTCGACCGGGGTGCCGACGCCGTGCTCCTGAAGGGCGGCCACGTCGCCACCGACGGCGACACCGTGGTCGACACGCTCGTCACGTCGACGGAGACGACGACGTTCGTCAACCCGCGCATCGACGCGACGGCGACCCACGGCTCCGGGTGTACCCTTTCGAGCGCCGTCGCCGCCCGCCTCGCCCGCGGCGACGACCTCACAGACGCGGTCCGGCACGGCATCGAGTTCACGCGTGCGACCCTCGCTGAACCCGCCGACGTGGGCGAGGGCGCGGGGAGCGTGAACCACCTCGTCGGCGTCGGCGACGGCTGGACGCCCGACGAGTCGTAAGGGACGACCGGCGACCAACGACCGGCGACGCGGCTCTCCGACGCTCGCCACGCCCCTTTTCTGGCTACGTGTCGTATCACGAACATGGTAGCGACACCATCATCGAACGCGCTCCGCGCCCGAATCGAGGCCGGCGGCGTCGCGCTCGGCGTCCTCGACAACGCCTACTGCCCGACGCTCGTGGAGTTCTACGGCGAACTCGGTCTCGACTTCGTGTGGCTCGACCTCGAACACGGCGGCCCCAGCCCGCTCGACTCGGGCGCGATGGAAGACCTCCTCCGCGCGGCGGAACGAACCGGCATCGAGCCGCTGGTTCGGCTCCCGACGACCGACCCCGAGTTCGTCCGGAAGGCCCTCGACCTCGGCGTCAGGAACGTCTTCCTCCCGCGCGTTGAGTCGGCCGAGGAGGTGCGCAAGGCGGTTCGGTCGGCCCGCTTTACCTACGGCGACGGTCCCGGCGACCGCGGCCTCGCGTCGCCGCGCGCCCGCCGCTGGGGACTCGCAGACGACTACGTTGCAGGTGAGGACCGCGAGACGCTCGTCGGCGTGACCATCGAGACCGCCGAGTCGCTTGCGGACCTCGACGCGATTCTCGACGTGCCCGAACTGGGCTTCGTCTTCATCGGGCCGTTCGACCTCTCGGTGGCGCTCGGCCACCCCGGCGAGATAGACCACCCGGACGTGCAGGAGGCGGTCGAGCGCATCCGCTCGGCCGCGGTCGATGCGGGCGTCCCCGTCGGCGGCCTCGGCTTCGGCATGGACGACGTGAACGAGAAGGCGGAAAACGGCTATCAGCTCATCAATCTCGGCAGTACCACGGGCGCGCTCAAGGGCGTCGTCGACGGCTGGTTCGACGCCGTGACGTTCGACCGCGAGGAGTAGCGGCCGCGCCTACTCTGTCGCGTCCGTCCGCGAGTCGGACAGCCGCATCGCCACGCTGTACATCTCGCCCGCGGACTCCGATTCGACCGCGTCGGCGACGCGGTCAGCCTCGCCTGCGAGCCACCCGCCCATCTCGCCGGGGACCTCCGCCGCCAGCGACTTCGCCACCGACGCGTGCGCCTCGACGTGGCTTTCGGACCACGGGACCGGGTCGAGCAGGGTCAGTTCGCGGTCGAAGCGCCAGCCGTGTCCCGAAAAGAGCGCCCCGAGCGCGTCGGCCGGATAGAACGTCAGCGCGGGTCGCCCGCGGGCCAACTGGCTCGCCGCGTTTTCGAGCGCGAACAGCTCCCGAATCGCGGCGTCGTCGGGGAGCGGTTCGTAGTCGTCGACGACGAGGTGACAGCCGGGCGCGGCGACCCGCGTCAGCTCGCGCGCGACGGCGGCGACCGACGCTGGACCGACGAGGTTGAACAGCCCGTGAGCGGTGACGATACCGACCGAATCGTCTGCGAGCGGGAGGCTTCGAACATCCGCCTCCAGCACTGCGGTCCTCGCTCGGTCCGTCGGCGACGGGGCCACCCGGTCGCGGACGATTGTCGCGTGCTCGGGGTCGTTGGTGACGGCGTAGACCTGTTTTGCGCCCGCGTCGAGGAGTCCGGCGGTGGCGTTGCCGGTCCCCGCGCCGGCCTCCAGACAGACCGCGCCCCGGACCGGCCGGTCGTCGAGGGCGGCCGTGACGGTCGTTGGAACGTCCATTTGCGGCGGATGGAATCCGAGGCGGGAGTCGTCTCGCCTCGTTAGTGGTGCAGTTGCTCCGGCACCGGGCTCTCGTCGTGGCGGAGGCGCTCGACGAGCGACCGCTGGGCCGTCTCGTCCATGCCGTTGTACCGCGTCGCGGCGTCGAGAACCATCGCAACGAGCTTCGGGTCGCCCGGCGTGACGACGCTCGTGAGGCCCTGCGCGGCCGCGAAGTCGAACCGCTCCGCGATTTCGTTCGGGGTGTCGACCGGCTCGTACCAGTTGGGGAACGGTCGGTCGGCCTCGGGCAGTTCGTCGGTGTCGGGCCACGGGCCGCGGGCGAACGCCTTGATGCCGAGCGTGCCGATGCCGGCCTCTTCGGCCGCCTCGAAGACGCCCTCGTAGTCGTGTTCGTCGTCGCCCTTGCCGACGACGACGGGGTTCAGCGGGAACATCAGGGTTTCGAGGTCGTCGATGCGGTCGATGGCATCGCGGATGAGTCCGGGATTCCCGTGGCTCGTCAGGCCGATGTGGCCGATTTTCCCCTCGTCTTTCGCCTCGCGGAAGGCCGCGAGCGCGCCGTCGTCGGCGGTGATTTCGTCCAGTTCGGACTCGTATTCGAGGCCGTGGACCTGATAGAGGTCGATGTAGTCGACGCCGAGGCGGTCGAACGAGCGGTCGAGTTTCCGTTTCGCGCCCTCGTAGCTCCGCTCTTGGGTCTTACAGCCGAGGAAGATGTCCTCGCGGTGCTGGCGGAGCTTCGGCCCCAGTTTGAGCTCCGCGTCGCCGTAGGTCGGGGCCACGTCGAAGTGGTTGACGCCCTTCGAGAGGACGTGTTCGACCATCTGGTTCGCGCCCTCCTGTTCGAGCCAGTTGAGCGCGATAGCGCCGAACGTCGCGATGGTACTCTCGTGGCCGGTGTCGCCGAGTGCGCGTGTCTGCATACGTCGAACGTCACCGTCGATGGTCAAAAACGTGTGTCTCACCGATTCGACTGCCGGGTCCGTGCGAGCGGCGATGACGCCGCCGCGACCCGGTAACACTCGCGTCAGCGGATACTCAAGTCCTTGCGGCCCGTAGGACCGCCTATGGCAGAACCCACGCCGACACCCGGCATCCACCACGTCACCTGCATCGCGGGCGACCCGCAGGAGAACCTCGACTTCTGGGTCGAGACGCTCGGACTCCGCCTCGCCAAGCGCTCCATCAATCAGGACGACCCCAGCACGTACCACTTCTTCTTCACGGACGCGGAGGGGACGCCCGGCACGAGCATGACGTTCTTCCCGTGGGAGAACCTCTCGCGCGGGAAGGTCGGCACCGGGCAGGTCTCGCGGACCGCGTTCCGCGTGCCCGAGGGGAGCCTCGACTACTGGGAGGACCGATTCGACGAGTACGGCGTCGACTACGACGACCGAGTCGAGCGATTCGGTGAAACGGTCCTCCCCTTCAGCGACCCCGACGGTCTCCCGGTCGAACTGGTCGAAGTCGAGATTCCCGGCGACGACCCGACCGTCCCGTGGACCGAGTTCGTCCCAGAAGACGTTGCGATTCGCGGCTTCCACTCCGTGACGCTCTGGCTGGCCGACCCCCAGCCCACCGAAGACCTCCTCGAAACGATGGGCTTCGAGCGCGTCGGCACCGAGGAGGCGCAGGGCGACACCCCCGGCGACGAGCGGACGCGGTTCGCCGCGACCGGGAGCGTCGGGAAGTACGTGGACGTGCTGCCGACCATCGAGAGCAGCCGACAGGGCCTCGGCACGGTCCACCACGTCGCCTTCCAGACGCCGACCGACGAGGACCAAGAGGCGATGCGCAAGGCCGTCCAGTCGAAGGGCCTGCGCCCGACCGCCCAAATCAACCGCCACTGGTTCCGGTCGGTCTACTTCCGCGAGTTCGGCGGCGTCCTGTTCGAACTCGCCACGAGCGACCCGGGCTACACCGCCGACGAACCCCTCGACGACCTCGGCGGCCGCCTCGTCCTCCCCGGCGAGTTCGAAGGTCGGCGCGAGCAGATAGAAGCCGGCCTGACCGACGTGACGGTCCCGCGGGCCGAGTCGGCCGAAGCCGACGACTGAGCGCGGACCCGCCGCGCTCCGCGGGGGTTCTCCATCCGTCCATCCGTCGTCTGCCGGCCCGTATTGTCCCGTGTTAACACCGCCTGAGCAACTGCGACGAGTGTCGCAATCACAAGTACCATCATCGCCCACGACGCAGTGACCCGTATTCAGGTGGATGACGTGACGGAAAAACGCGAATACACGGACGACTATCAGGACAAGACGCTGTACATCCCCGGTCCGACCGAGGTGCGCGAGGACGTCATCGCGGAGATGTGCCAGCCGATGTTCGGCCACCGCATGGACCGCATGACCGACCTCTATACGACCATCGTCGAGGATACGAAGGAGTTCCTCGGCACGGACAACGACGTGATGATTCTCACGGGGTCGGGCACCGAAATCTGGGAGTCGTCGACGCTCAACCTCGTCGACGAGAACATCCTCGTGCCGACCTGCGGGAGCTTCAGCGAGCGCCACGCCAACGTCGCGGAGCGCCTCGGCAAGAACGTCGACCGCATCGAGTACGAGTGGGGGCAGGCCATCAAGCCCGAGGACATCCGCGAGGCGCTGGAATCCAGCGACAAGCAGTACGACGTGGTCGCCACCGTGATGAACGAGAGTTCGACCGGCGTCCGCAACCCCATCGAGGAAATCGGTGACGTGGTCGCCGAGTACCCCGACACCTACTTCGTCGTCGACGCGGTGTCAGCCCTCGGCGGCGACTACGTCGACATCGACGAGCACAACATCGACGTCATCTTCGCCTCGTCGCAGAAGGCGTTCGCCATGCCCCCGGGGCTGGCCATCTGCACCGTCAGCGACGAGGCCTACGAGCGCGAACTGTCGAAGGACTCCGCGTCGTGGTACGGCGGTTTCCAGCGCACCCTCGACTACTACGACCGCAAGGGCCAGACCCACTCGACGCCCGCGATTCCCATCATGCTCGCGTACCGCAAGCAGATGAAACACATGCTCGACGAGGGCCACGAGGGCCGCGACAAGCGCCACCGCGAGATGGCCGAGTACACCCGCGAGTGGGCCTACGAGCACTTCGACATGTTCCCCGAGGAGGGCTACGAGTCCCAGACCGTCGCCTGCATCGAGAACACGCAGGGCATCGACGTCGCCGCCACTATCGAGAAGGTCAACGAGGAGTACGACATGGCGTTCTCGAACGGCTACGGCTCCGCGCTCGGGGAGAAGACGTTCCGCATCGGCCACATGGGCGAACACGACGTGGAGTCCATCAAGGCGCTGACCGACGCCATCGAAGACGTGGCGGACCTGTAAGCCGCGACTCGCCGCACGTCTCGACGCCTCCCACGAGGGTTCTTTTGCGCCGCGGGCGTATCGGACGCACACGCAGATGCCGCATCTCCAGTTCGACCTCGACTTCGAGGTCACGGCGCGCGAGGCGGACCAGTTCGCGACCGAGATGGCCGAGTTGTACGCCGAACGGATGGACGCCGACACCGACTACGCCGCCGTCAGCGTCCGCGAGGCCCGGGCGATTCACCTCGGCCGGGCGACCGGAGACAAGACCGTCGTCTTGCAGGCCGACATCCGGGCGGGCCGGACGGCGGACCGGAAGCGCGACCTCGCCCTCGCGGTCATCGAGGCCGTCACCGAGCGGTTCGGCGTGCCGGAGTCGAACCAGAAGGTCGTCTTCACCGAACACGAGGGGAGCCAGATGATGGGTTACGACCGCGTCGGGGACGACTGGTCCGAGTCGGACTGACCGCCGTCGACGAGTCGGAGTTCGACCGCGAAGACGGAGCCGCTGGGGTCGTTGTCCTCGACCCACACGTCGCCGCCGTACTTCTCGACGAGCGACCGCACGAGGTACAGTCCGAGTCCGGTCCCCCGACTCTCCAGCCCCTTTTCGTCCTTGGCGAAGATGGCGTCTTTCCGCTCGTCCGGGACGCCGCGGCCGTCGTCGGCGACGCGGACGACGACGCGGTCTTCGCGCTCGGCGTGCGTGACGGACACGTCGACAGTCGGCTCGTCTTCGTCGGTGTGCTGGATGGCGTTCATCAGGAGATTTCGGAAGACGGAGCCGAGCATGTCGTCGGCGAGCACCGTGACCGGGGGCACCTCGCCGTCGACCGCCACGTTCGCGTCCGGTGCCATGTCGCGGACCGACGCGAGCTCCGCGTCCAGCACCCCCCGGAGGGGAACCGGCTTGGTCTCGACCCCTCGGGTGCTCATCATCTCGGCCATGTCGCGGGCCGTCTTCGTCAGTTCGACCGCGTGGTTCGCGCGCCTCCGGACGATTTCGACGTACTCCCGCGCGTCGCCGTCGTCGACGTACTCAGCGAGCAGTTCCGCGTAGGCGGTCACTAACTGCAGGTCGTTGCGAACGTCGTGGCGGACGACCTGATTCAGGACCCCGAGCTCGTCGCGCTGCGTTTCGAGGAGGCGATTCTGTTCGCGGAGCTCCGCTTCGTAGCGCTTCCGCGTCGTGATGTCCCGGGCGACGCTCAACACGACCGTCTCCCCCCGGTAGGTCACGAGGCTCGAACTGATTTCGACGGGTATCTCTCGACCGTCTTTCGCCCGGTGGACCGTTTCGAACACCTGCGTCCCGTCGGTCGGCATCTGGGTGACGAGCGCCGACGCCTCGTCGTCGCTGAGTCCCGCGTCGATGTCGTGGACCGTCATCGAGAGGAGTTCGTCCCGCGAGTAGCCCAGCAGCTCCACCGCGGTCTCGTTCACCGCGAGGATGTGGCTGTCGATGTCGATGACCCAGACGGTGTCGTTCATCCCGTCGATGAGCTCCTGGTACTCCTCGCGGGCGCGCTTCAGTTTCTGCTCTCGCTCCTGTCGTTCGGTGACGTCCCTCGATACGCCGATGACGCCGACGACCTCACCGGCCATCCGAAGCGGCGCGAAGCGATAGCTCAGTATCCGCGATTCGCCGTCCGGCGTGACGAGTTCGGTCTCCCCTTCGAGGGAGTCTGTCTCGCCGTCCAAGAGTCGCTGATACGGGTCGCCCGGGCGTTCCTCGCGAATCGTCTCGACGAGGCGGCTCCGCTCGCCTTCGAGTTCGGCGGGCGTCGCCCCGTAGAGTCCGGCGAGGAAGTCGCTCACGAGTATGAACCGCCCATCGCGGTCGTACAGGCACGCCCCCTCGAGTATCTGTTCGAAGACGCGTTCGTAGACGAGCGACGGGTCGACCGGTCGCCGGCCGGACGCCGCGACCGCCCGCTCGACTCGGGCGGCCACCTCGTCGTACCCCTCCGGCCCTCGGACCCGGACGTAGTCGGTGACGCCGGCGTCGAGGGCGTCGCTCGCCGTCACCTCGCAGTCCCCGCCGGCGACGACGAGAAACGGCAGCGCGGCGTCTCGCTTCCGAACCGCGGCGAGGAACTCGAGCGCGTCGGTCGCTCCCACGTCGTCCGCCGAGACGACGCAGTCGAAACCGGCGTCGGCATCGGCGTCGTCGAGCAGTGTCAGCCCCGCAGCCGCGGTTCGAACCTCGTCGATGTCGACCCGTGGTAGCCGCCGACGGACGGCCTCGGTGACCGCCGCCGCGACGCCCGAGTCAGCGGCGACGAGGAGTCTCATTGTGCCGACACCATCGTTCATTACCTATGTTTGTCGCGAACATCGGATAAAACGTCGCGTGCCACCTCCCGCGACGCGGGGAATTACTCGGTTGTAACACCCAGTAACAACACTTTTGTGACGACCGCCGAGACCACGACGGCATGAACGAACCCAGACTCGACGTATCGGCGGTGACGGGCGGCGACTGGCGGGGATATCTCTCGGAGATGGGGCCGTCGTGGGTCGCCGGCGCCGTGGCGGCGGGGCCGGCGACGATGGCGACCGTGCTCACCGCGGGCGCGACGTTCGGCTACGCGATGCTGTGGGTCGTCGTGCTCTCGGCGGTGCTCGGGGCGTCGGCGCAGTATCTCTCGATGCGGCTCGGCCTGCTCACGGAGGACGGCATCGTCTCGGTCGTGGAACGCGAGTTGGGCGACGGCTGGGCGTGGGCGCTCGTCGCCGACGCGGTGCTGGCCGCGGGGCTGGCCCAGTTGGTCATCATGCAGGGCCTCGCGAACGTGAGCGCGACGATAACCGGCGTCGACGCCCGCGTCTGGGGCGTCGTGTGGGCGGTCGTCCTCGCCGCCGGCCTCGCCGGGCGCGGCTACCGCTTCGTCGAACTCCTCGCGAAGGGACTCGTGGCGGCCGTCGTCGTCGCGTTTCTCGCGTCGCTGGTGTTGGTTCCCATCGACCCGGCGGCCGCGGCCGGCGGGCTCGTCCCGCGCGTCCCGTCCGGCGTCGACGGCGCGCTCGTCGCCGCCGGCATCCTCGGCGGCGCGGTCCACATCACGCTCATCACGATGCACTCGTACACGATGCGCGCCCGCGGCTGGACGACCCGCGACTACGGGCTGGCGACGTTCGACGTGGGCGCGTCGATGCTCGTCGCCTTCGGCGTTTACAGCCTCGCCATCTTCCTCGTCGCCGCGAGCGTCCTCCACAGCCCCGAGGTGGCCGCGGGCGACCTCACGGCGGTGGCGGCCGCGCAGGCGCTCGGCCCGATTGCGGGCGCGAACGCCAAGTGGCTGTTCCTGCTCGGCCTCTTGGGCGCGGCCGTCTCCACGCTCGGCGGCAACACCGTCGTCCCGCCGTTCCTCGTCGCCGACAAACTCGGCTGGGGGACGGACCTCTCGGACGGCCGCTACCGCGCGCTCCTCGCCGGCGTGGCGCTGTTCTCCGGCGTCGGCGCGTTCCTCGGCGGGGCCTTTTTCCCGCTTCTCGTGTTGGTGCTGGCGTTCGGCCTCGTCGGCACGCCGTTCGCCATCGCCGTCGTGCTCGTCTTACTCAACGGCGACGCGGTCTCGGAGCCGAACTCGACGCCGGCGAACCTCGGCGGCGTCGTCCTGTTCGCGGTCACGACGGTTCTCGCCGCGAACTTCGTCCGCTCGCGGGCGCTTTCCGACCTCGGCGACCCGCTTTCCGTCTTCGTCGTCGTCTTCGCCGCGGCGATGGGAGCGGCGACGCTCGGCCTGCTCGGGAAGTTCGTCCGCGAGACGGTCGGGCGACCGACCGCGGCCTGACCTGAATCCGAACCGCGGGCGACCCGGCTTACTCGCTGTAACGGCCCGACGCCCGGTCGTACTTGGAGACCATCGCGACGACGGCGGTCCCGAGTCCGCCCGCCGCGGCCCAGAACTGCCACGGGAGCGACCCCGAGGACCCGCCGCTCGGGACGTAGGGATACGACAGCGACCCCGCCTCGACGATGTCTCCCGACCCGGGCATGAGACCGGACCCCGGCTCGTTCGGAATCGCGCCCTCCTCGGCCGGCCCGCCGGGGTCGCCGCAGACGACCCGACCGACCATCCCGAGCTGCTTGTGCGGGCTACAAAAGTAGTCGTAGGTGCCCTCGACTTCGAAGGTGTACGAGAAGCTCGCGCCGGTCTCCCCCAAGAGGCCGCTGTCGAAACCGGACGCGTCCGCCGGGATGCGCTGTTCGGCCTGATTCGACTCGGCGTAGGCCGTCGCGGAGTGGTCGCCGCTTTCGAGGACCCACTCGACGGTGTCGCCGGGGTCGACGTGCAGTCCGACGGGGTCGAAATAGTACTCCCCGCCTTCTGTCACCATCTGGATAGTATGGGTGGTCGAACCGCCGCCGCCCGAACCGCCGCCGGCGTCTGTACCGCCGCCGGACTCGGCGGTCGAGTTCTCGTTCGACGCCCCGGTGACGCCCGTCGACGTCCCGAGGACGGCGACTCCACCCGCGATATTTTTCATGAACGTTCGTCTGTTCATAATGGTGTTTGAGTTCGTATTACCGCTGATACTGCCTACTATCTGACCGTTCGTCTACTATCTTGTAGTTCTGTTGGTTCTCGAACATTCCGAAACAGAAAGACAAATAACCGCTCGTCTGAACGCTTACGTGGCATCGTCGCTCCCGCGAATCCGCGGTCGGCCCACAGTCGTGGGAGCGTCAATCCGGCAGTAACGATTAGGTAAGACTATTGGTACATTCATGAAATTCGTGGTGAATCCGACCCGACGTTCGGCGGTGAGAACCGATGCGGCGTGAAACCGCAGTCATCCTGCTCCTCATCGCGGTCGTACTGCTCCCGATGTGGTACGTCGCGCTGACGAGCGGGACCGAAGGCGGGGGTATCGGCGTCGGCACCGGCGCGGAGCCGGTCGCCGTCAACACCTCGTCCGACCTCCAGCCCGCGAGCGGCTACCTCCCCGGCCCGGTCGAAGTCGGCGTCAATCAGGCCGGCGTCGTCGCGTGGGTCGCGCTGCTCGGGATGGTCGGCGTGATGGTCGGGACAAAGCGGTTCCTCGACCGCATCAGCCACCTCGGCGACTCCGTCGTCGCCGACGGCGGCCACGCGACCGTCTCCGTCCCCCCGTACATGGAGACCGAGTCCCGGCGCATTCTCGACTACGTCCCGGCCGTGTCGTCGCGGACCGGACTGCTCGTCGTGGCGCTCCTCTCGTGGGTGGACGTGTCGTTCGCCGCCCTCCTCGCGCTGGAGGGACTCGGCCCGGCGCGAACGCAGTTCCTCGGCACCTACGCCGGGATGCTGTTCCTCTCGCTCGCGCTGACCGTCCTCGCGTACACGGCGTACTTCGTCCCGAGCATCACCGTCGCAGAGACCAGAGACCACTGACCACCCGCACGGACATGAGCAAACGCACCACCGACACCGACACTGAGACCGACACCGACACAGACGCCCCGGACATCCCGCAGAGCGACGACGAACTGACGCGGCGAAACATGGCGAAGCTCCTCGCCGGCATCGGCGGCGCGGCCGCCATCGGAAGCTTCGGCGTCGACTACGCGGCCGGGCTTCCCGGTAGCCTCGACACCGGAAGCGAGACGCTCTACGTCGAGGGAACCCGCCTCGTCGACAGGGACGGCAACCCCCTGACCGCCGCCGACGCGCTCTCGACCGACGAGTTCGACAAGATGGACGTCTTTCCGGAGAAGGAAGGCGGCGGCGCGCTCGTCACCAAGCGCGCGACCACGCTCCTGCTTCGCTTCCCCGAAGACGAGTACGAAGCGCCCACGAACATCGAGGGGACGGCCAAGGGCTACGTGGCCTACTCGAAGGTCTGTACCCACGAGGGCTGTCTCGTCGCCGGCGACCAGGGCTCCGAGCTTCGGTGTCCCTGTCACGGGAGCCTCTACGACCCGACGAAGGGCGCGTCCGTGACCGGCGGCCCGGCCTCGCGATCGCTCCCGCAGCTTCCCCTCGGCATCGCTGACGACGAGGACGGGACGCTCCTGCTCGCAACGGGGCCGTTCGAGGGACCGATAGGGACGGAGGAATGAGATGACGGGGACAGCACCGAACGACGGCTCCGGCGACGACCGACCCGACGCGCGGTCGGACGGCGGCGAGGCGGGCGGCGACCTCCCGGAGACCGACCTGACGGTCCGGACCCACGAGGCGTACCCCAGAAACGCCCTGTTCGACTGGCTGGACCAGCGGCTCGAACTGGACCACACGCTCCTCGGCAAGGCGTTCCCGGAGGACGACTACGGCTCGTTCCTCCTCGGCGAAATCGCGCTTTTCACCTTCGTCATCCTCGGGCTGACGGGGACGTTCCTCGGCCTCCTGTACAATCCGGCGGTCAACAGCGTCACCTACGAGGGCAACGCGCTCCAGTACGCCGGCACGGAGGTTCCAGCGGCGTTCGCGAGCGTCCTGCACATCACCTACGACACCACCTTCGGGATGTTCGCACGCATGATGCACCACTGGGCGGCGTACCTCTTTATCGCCGCAATCGCCCTGCACATGTTCCGCGTCTTCTTCACGGGCGCGTACCGCAACCCCCACGAGCCGAACTGGTTCATCGGGAGCACCCTCCTCCTGTTCGCCCTCGTGGAGGGCTTTTTCGGCTACGCGCTCCCCTACGACAACTTCAGCAAGACCGCGACGACCATCGGCTTCCAGATGACCGGCACGATTCCCGGCGTCGGCTCGTTCTTGCAGTCGCTCGTCTTCGGCGGGGCGTTCCCGGCGGGAGCCGACCAGGTCATCCCGCGGATGTTCTTCCTCCACGTCTTTCTCATCCCGGCCGCGCTGGTCGGCGCTATCGTCCTCCACATGGCCGTGTTGATGCGGCAGAAACACACCGAACACGCGCCGAGCTCCCGCGGCGAGGGCCGCCCCGACGGCGATGACGACAGCGTCGTCGTCGGTATGCCGCTTTTCCCCCAGCAGTTCCTCGTTTCGACTATCGTCTTCCTCCTGACGGCCGCGACCGTCGCCTTCCTCGCGGGCTTCTTCCCGGTTCAGCGCATCGCCGCCATCGGCCCGGCGACGCCCACGTCGACGCCCTCGCACGTCGGCCCGGACTGGTTCTTCATGTGGGTGTTCGGCTCGCTGAAGATGATGCCCTCGTGGCTCGGCGAGTGGGGCCGGTTCGCCGGCGGCGTCGTCGTCCCCTCGCTCATCATCGGCGTGATGATGATTTGGCCGCTCCTCGATAACCCCGAACACCCGGTCCACTTCACCGCCGACCCGCTCGACCGACCGCTCCAGACGGCCCTCGGCGTCGCGGCCGTCATGCTCATCATCGTCCTCTCTATCGACGGGATGCGGGCCACCGTCGCCGCCGTGTTGGGCGTCTCCGACGCCGTCCTCTACCCGTGGCTCGTCGCGCTGACCGTGGGGATGCCGCTTTTCGACTTCGCCGTCGTCTACTGGCTCCTCAAACGTCGCAAGCGCCGACTCGGCACCGCCGGCTGACGCACAGGCTCGCGACCCGCCGACCCCGACTTCGACTATGAACGTTCCACTCTCGCCCCGCGCGTTCCGCCTCGTCGACGCCGGCTCGAAGCTCGTCGGCCTCGTGGCGATAGCCGCCGCGCTCAACGGGGCCGCGGCCCCGCACTCGCTCGCCGTCGGCCTCGCGGGCTTCGTCGTCGGCGTCGGGACCGCGTTTCTCTCGCCCCGCGAGGCCCCACCCGACGACGACCGCGGAGACGACGCCGCCCCGGCAGCCGACCCCCCCGACGACCTCCCCCGACGACCGCTCACGAGTCTCGCAAAGCGCCTGTGGCGCAGTCGGCTGGCTCGGCTGGGCGGCGCGCTCTGGCTCTCGGCGTTCGGCGTCGCGGCCGCCGGCGTCGCCCTCCGGGCCGCCGGCTCGTACCGCCTCGCGGCGACGCTGTTCGGGCTCTCCGGCCCCCTCGGACTGGTCGGCATCCTCGGCATCGTCGCCGGCGGTGGCTGGCTCGCGCTCGCCTCGCGTCGGGACTGACCGCGGTTCCGCGCGGTGGTGACTCGCGGGCGAATCAGGCGACTTATTTTCGACCTCGACAAGCGACAGAGACGCGACAGTGCCCTCCGATACACCCGACGCCGACGGTTCCGACGACCGGAGTCCCGACGCCGACATCTCCGACACCGATATCCCCGACGCCGACATCTCCGCCGCCAATATCTCTGACGCCGCGCCCGACGCCGACATCCCCGACGACGAGCGCGAGGCGCTGTTGACCATCGGGCACGGCGCGGTCGTCGCCTCCGGCGGGCAGTCGCTCCAGCGGGCGCTGACGACGGCGACCGAGTACGTGCTCGCGCAGGGCCTCGGCCCGGTCGCCTACGGCGTCTACGCGTTCGCGTGGCGCATCTCGCAACTCCTGTTTCGCCTCGTGAACTTCGGGTCGGTCGGGACGCTCCAGCGGTATCTCTCCGCGGACGACGACGACCCCGAGCGACGGGGGCGAGTGGTGGCACTGGCGTATCTCACGACTCTCGCGGTCGGGCTCGGACTCGCCGGCGGGTTGGTACTCACGAGCGGGCGGCTCAACGACGCGACGGTCTCGCACCCCGACTTCCCGCCGACGATACACCTGTTCGCGGCGCTGGTCGTCCTCGTCGGCGTGGTGCGGATTCACGCCGGCGTCCTCAGAGCCGTGCAGTCGGCCCGCGGCGAGGCGCTTTTCAATCGCGTCCTCCGCCCGGCGGTCAAGCTGGTCGGTGCCGTGGGTGCGATGGCGCTCGGGTACTCGCTGGTCGGCGTCGCCGCCGCGTTCGTCGTCGGCATGGCCGGACTCGCGGTACTCGGCTTTCCGATGGTCGTCTCGGCGAGCGGCATCCGACCGTCCGTCGGCGGCCTGCGCTCCGAGGCCCGGCGGTTCTACAACCACTCCGCGCCCATCGCGCTGAGCAGCCTCGGCAAGGTGTTCCAGAACCGCGTCGACGTGATGCTCGTCGGCTTCCTCCTGACCGCGACGGCGGCGGGCGTCTACAACGTCGTGCTCGTGTTGGTGACGCTGGCGTGGATTCCGCTCCTCTCGTTTAACATGCTCCTGCCGCCGGTCGCGTCGGGACTCTACGCGGACGACGAGATGGAGACGCTCAACGCGGTGTACACGGCGGTGACGCGGCTCATCGTCACCTGCGTCGTTCCGATTCTCGCCGTGCTCGCGGTGTACGGGCGGTCGATTCTCTCCGCGTTCGGGCCGAACTTCGCGGCGGGCTACGCCCCGCTCGTCATCTACCTCGGCGGCGTGTTAGTCGGCAGCGCCGTCGGCGCGACGGGGTGGCTGCTCATGATGACCGACCACCAGTACGCCCGGATGGCGCTCGACTGGCTTCTGGCCGTCCTCAACACGCTCCTCACGTTCGCGTTCGTCCGGGCGTTCGGCCTCGCCGGCGCGGCGCTGGGCACGGCCGTCGCCATCGCCGTCCAGAACTCGGTTCAGGTCGTCCTCCTGCGGCGCTTCGAGGGGCTGTGGCCCTTCGACGCGACGTTTCTCAAACCCCTCGGCGCGGGCGTCGCCGCGGCCGGCGTCATGTTCCTCGTCCGCGAGACGCTGGTCGGAGCCGGGACCGGCGGACTCGTCGTCGTCGCCGGCGCGGCGCTGGGCCTGGTGACGTACGTGGGCGCGCTCGTCGCCCTCGGCGTCAACGACCGCGACCGGCTCGTGGTGACGGCGTTGGCCGCCCGCTACCGCCGGGCGATACTCGTGGCTCTCGGTGGACGGTCCGGTACGTTCGGGGACCGATAGCGGTCGCTCGCGGGGGTTCTGATTCGTCACACTCGCGGGTCGGACTGGGGACCGCCGACAATCAGCGACGCCGCTCGCCGAGTGAAGATGTCGCCCAGAACACTAACGGCCGGTCTCATCCCGAGGCGGCGTGCCGCGTCGACCGGGAAACCCTCGTGCCGGGCGGTCCGTCTTTCGGGCGCGGACGTTCCGAAGTACGCCGGCGTCAGCCGGCCAGTAGCTGTCGCGCACCCGGGTTCGCCGTGCTGTCATCGCTCCCGAAGCGGGAACACTCGGCCGGGGACTTGAGGTACGCACCCGACCCTAGCGCGCCGGGGGTAAAACGAGTTCCGACCGGCGGGCGTCGTCGCCGGCGAAGAAGACGGCCCGAAGCCGGACGACCTGCCCGTCGACGCGGACGTAGTAGAGACGGTCTTCGGACCGGTCGACCGACGGGAGCGCGTCGAGGTCCGCGCGGAGGGCGTCGTAGTCGCTCAGACAGTCGGTGACGCTGGACTCGCGCGGGTGGCCCTCGGCGGCCGCCTCGACCACCTTCAGCACCCACGGGCTGTTTGCGACCCGCGGGTCGGCGGCGTCGACGACGGTCGCCCCGTCCGGGGCGTTCCCGACCAGTTCCGCCCGGAGGAAGATTTCGGCGGACGAACAGCCTCGAAGCGACGAACAGCCCGCGAGCGCGCCGGTCAGTCCGACGCCGACGGCGACGGCTCCGCGGCGGAGCAGCTGACGCCGAGAGGGTCGACCGGCCATCGACTAACAGAGCTTCGGAGAAACCGATAACTCTTCCGTCGGCTACAACGCGTACTCGTCTTCGCGCAGTTGGACGTACTTGCCCTTGCGGTACTTCACTTTCGTTCGCTGGTACTGCGTGGCGAGTTTGGCGGCGCTGAACCCGGCGCTGAGCTTCGCGGCCCCGAACGCCTTGTAGCCCTCGTCCTTTTCGAGGAGTTTCCGGGCCGCCTTGAACGTCTTGTCCCACTGGGCGGGGCCGTAGTCGTGGACGATTTCGGCCATGGCGACGTTGCGGAGAATCTCGTCGCCGATGGCCTCCTTCCAGCGCTCGTTGTAGTCGCTCAGGTCGCCCTCGGCGGCGAGTTCGCCGGCGATGGCCCCCGTCCGGACGGCGACGTGGTCGCCGCCCTCGTGGAAGGCGGAGGTCGCGCCCATCGCGCCGCCCGTGACGGCGATGCCGGCTTCCGCGGGCGAGTCGATGGGTCGCGTCGAGGAGATGGCGTACGTCTCGGTCCCCTTCGTCTTCCCGCGGTCCTCGACGAGCGGGAAGTCCTCGTCGATGTCGTACTCGTCGCCGTACTCCTGTTCGAGGAGGCGGCGGACGTACTCGCGGCCCTGCGGGATGCGCTCGTCGTCCTCGCGGAGGAGCGCGTACGCATCGCGGTCGTCGACCTCGTCGATATCGAGGCCGATTGGCATCGTGAGACCGACCCGGCAGACGTTGTCGTCGTTCGGGAACACCCACGGGTACGCCGTGTGGCCGGGCATGTAGCCCCACCAGAACTTGATTGCGCCGTCGACCTCGTCGAACAGTTCCGGCGGGAACTCGCGGTGCTCCTGATAGGCGATGTGGTTCGCCTCGGTGGACGACAGCCGGTCCGTGATGGGGAACGGAAGCAGGTCGTCGAGCACCTTGTTCGTGACCGTCCGCTGGGGGCCGTCGGCGAGGACGACGAACTCCGCGCCCACGTCCTCGCCGTTGGCGAGGCGGACGACGTGGCGGGGGTCGTCGCCCGCGGCGTCGAGGTCGGTCTCCACGTCGCGCACGGAGGCTTTCACGCGGTACTCCGCGCCGGCGTCTTCGGCGCGACTGCGGAGCCAGTCGTCGAACTTCGCGCGGTGGAAGGTGTAGCCGAACTCGTCGTACGAGGAGTCGATACCGGTGCTTCGAAGCGTCAGCGACTCGTTCGGCCCGATGAACTCCGCGCGGTCGAGGATATCGAGCACGATGTCGTCGGGGAACTCGTCGGGGTGGATGCCCATGATGTCCACCCAGTAGTCGAGGATACCGGCCGCGTCCGTCGAATCGGGCCCGAGGCCCGGTCGGTCTGCTCGGGGGACGCCCTTTTCGAGGACCACGGCGGAGGCCCCGGCCGAGGCCGCGGCGTGTGCCGCCGACGTGCCGGCCGGACCGCCGCCGATGATGGCGACATCTACGCGTTCCATACCGTTACAGCACTTTGCTCGGGTATTAAACCCCCTGAACCGACGCGGCGTCCGACGGTTTCGAGACCGCGCGCCCGAGCGCCGCTCGCCCCGTTTTCCGGCGCGTGGCGCGACCGCGACACCGACGCGCCGCCGCTCGGCCACGCTCCGAGAACGACGCCCCGACGGCCTCCGCACCGCGCCCGACGGTACGAACAGGGATAATTTCGAGAGGACGAACATCCCGGTAGTTGCTATCGATTTTGTCGGAGAATACCAACTAAATACCGCGTCTGATAACCAGAGACGGAGGTTTATAGCGGAGACCGCGGTAGCTCCGAGTCAATGACCGCAGACGAGCCGGACGAATCGCGAGAGCCCGTCGTGTTCCGCGACGAGACGGGCGACCTCGTCTTCGTCGACGGCGGCCCCGCCCCACAGGGGTATGCGCCCGTTGCGTGGAAACTCGGTGAAGACGGTTCCCGGTTCGTCGTCGACCCGACGGTCGATGCGGTCGCGGTCACCCGAACGATTTCGAAACGTCGCCCGCGGCGGCGCGAGCCCATCGAGTGAGCGGCCCCCTCCCGCCCCGCTCTGCCCCGCCCGAATCGGACAGATTCATCACCGCCTTCGAGAATCATCGAGCATGTCCGACCCAGATATCGCGGTGCTTCGGCAGAAGATTCACGGCCTGTCTGCCGAGGCGTACGCCGAAACGCTCCGCGAGCGCCTCCCCGACCGCGAGGTCGCCCTCGCAACGACGCCCGCCGAGGAGCGCGACCTCCTCTCTCGCGTCCAAGTCGCGACCGGGTTCGACGTGAGCGAAGCCGACCTCGACGCCGCCGAGAACCTCGACCTGTTCGCCTGCGTGTTCGCCGGCACGGGCCACCTCCCCATCGAGGCGTTCGAGGCCCGCGACGTGGCCGTCACCAACGCCTCCGGCGTCCACGGCCCGAACATCGCCGAGCAGGTTCTCGGCAGCCTCCTCTACTTCGCCCGCCGCTTCCACGTCGCGGAGCGACAGAAGGAGGCGAACGTCTGGCAGTCGTACCCGACGGTCGAACTGCAAGGCTCGACGGTCGCCGTCGTCGGCCTCGGCGCGCTCGGTGAGGCCGTCGTCGACCGGCTCGACCCGTTCGGCGTCGAGACCGTCGGCGTGCGCTACTCGCCGGAGAAGGGCGGCCCGACCGACGAGGTCGTCGGCTTCGACGACGAACAGGGCCTCCACGACGCCTTCGCGCGCGCCGACTACGTCGTCATCGCGTGCCCGCTGACCGACGCCACCCGCGGCCTCGTCGACGCCGACGCGTTCGCCTCGATGGCTCCCGACACCGTCCTCGTCAACGTCGGCCGCGGTCCGGTCGTCGATACCGACGCGCTCGTCTCCCAACTCCGGAGCAACGGTATCCGCGGGGCCGCGCTCGACGTGACCGACCCCGAACCGCTCCCCGCGGACCACCCGCTTTGGGAGTTCGAGAACGTCCTCATCACGCCCCACAACGCCGGCCACACCCCGAAGTACTGGGAGCGCATGGCCGACATCATCGCCGAAAACCTCGACAAACTGGACGCCGGCGACGACGACCTGCGGAACCGCGTGGCCTAAGCCGAGTCGACCCGGCGACCCCGCGGGCGCGGAGTCGGTGACATCGCAGATGCGGAGTCGGTGACGCCGCGACCGGATTCCGCACCGAAACTGTCAACTCGATAGCTGCTGTCGACTGCGCCGTGCAGTTCTCCTCGTGGCGGTGGAACCGAATCATCGCGTTCTTCGGCGGCGCTGGACTCCTCTTTTTGGTTCCGTGGTCGGGGCTCTCGCCCGTCCTCCCGGAGTGGACGATAGACGTGCTTCGGTCCGTCCCGCTCGGCCTGTGCGTCTACGGGTTCACCGAACAGCCGCGAAACGTGATTGCGATGGTTCCGGCCGGAACCGCGCTCGGAGTCGGGATTCTCGCCCTGTACCGAGCGTTCGGATCCGGCCTGTTCTGACGGCGGACGGCGGCGTCCGCGTCGCGGGAGTCGTCGCGGCGACTCGCCGTTATTCGTCGCGCGTGAGCGCCGGGTTCGTCACCGCGCCGTTCGCGGCGGAGCCGAAGTCGCGGGCGTACTTCGCCAGCACGCCGGAGGTGTACGCCGGCGGCTTGGGTTCCCAGTCTTCCTGCCGCGCGTCGAGTTCCTCGTCAGAGAGGTCCACGGAGAGTTCGCGATTCGGGATGTCGACGGTCACCTCGTCGCCGTCTTCGAGGAGACCGATGGGGCCGCCCTCGGCCGCCTCGGGAGCGACGTGGCCCACCATCGGGCCGCGCGTCGCGCCGGAGAACCGACCGTCGGTGAGAAGCGCCACGTCGTCCTCGTGGCCCTGTCCGACCACGGCGGCGGTGACGCCGAGCATCTCGCGCATGCCGGGGCCGCCGCGCGGTCCCTCGTTTCGGATGGCGATGACGTCGCCTTCCTCGATGTGGCCCTCCTGCACGTAGCGCATCGCGTCCTCCTCGTTCTCGAAGACGCGGGCGGGACCGGTGTGGTGGAAGGCGTCGTCGCCGGTCACCTTCAGCACCGCGCCGTCGGGCGCGAGGTTGCCGGTGAGAATCTTGATTGCGCCCTCGTCCTGATACGGCTCGTCGACCGTGTAGAGGAAGTCCGCTTCGAGGCCGTCGTCGTCCGGGAGGTCGAGGTGGTCGAGATCCTCGGCGATGGTGCGGCCGGTGACGGTCATCGCGTCGCCGTGGAACAGGCCGGCCTCGACGAGACGGCGGATGACGACCGGGATGCCGCCGATTTCGTGGAGGTCGTTCATGACGCGCGTGCCGCCGGGCTGGAGGTTGGCGATCTTCGGCGTGCGCCGGGAAATCTCGTTGAACTCCTCGATATCGAGGTCGACGCCGGCCTCGGCGGCCAGCGCGAGCAGGTGGAGCACGGCGTTGGTCGACCCGCCGGTGGCGACCTGGAGCGTGATGGCGTTCTCGAAGGACTTCTTCGTGAGGATGTCGGAGGGGCGGCGGTCGTTTTCGACGCAGTCGAGGACGACCTCGCCGGCGCGGCGGGCGTTCTCGTAGCGCTCGTCGGACTCGGCGGGCGCGGAGGCCGACCCGAGGGGGGCCATCCCGAGCGCCTCGGAGATGGAGGCCATCGTGTTGGCGGTGAACATCCCGCCGCAGGAGCCCGCGCCGGGGCAGGCGTGGCGTTCGAGGTCGTCGAGTTCGTCGGCGCTCATGTCGCCTTCGGCGTAGGTGCCGACGCCCTCGAAGACGTTCTGGACGGTCACCTCGCGTCCCTCGTGTTGGCCGGGCATGATGGAGCCGCCGTAGAGGAAGACGGAGGGAAGGTCCGTTCGGATGGCGGCCATCATCATGCCGGGGAGGTTCTTGTCGCAGCCGGCGACGGTGACGAGCGCGTCCATGCGCTCGCCGAAGGAGACGAGTTCGACGGAGTCGGCGATGACCTCGCGGGAGATGAGCGAGGCCTTCATGCCTTCAGTCCCCATTGAGATGGCGTCGGAGATGGTGACGGTCCCGAACTCGATGGGCATCCCGCCCGCGGCGTCGATGCCCTCGATGGCGGCGTCGGCAACGTCGTCGAGGTGGACGTTACACGGGGTGATGTCGGCGGCGGGGTTCGGCACGCCGACCATCGGCGACGAGAAGTCCTCGTCGTCGAAGCCCATGGCGCGGAACATCGCACGGTGCGGGGCCTTGTCTGGACCCTCCGTGACCTCCGTGCTGCGGAGGTTCGGGTCCTTACCGCTGGAGAACACGTCGTCCGGGTCCTCCTCGCGTGGGGACTGCTGGCTCATATCTCTTCGGAGCGCGTGCGCGAACTTAAATGGCCGCGACTGGGCAGACGTTGCAGTCGGATTCGCCCGACGACCCCCGATTCTGTGGGCGTTTTCCTACTCCGCGTCGCGCCGCGCCAGTCCGGTGAGATGCGGCGCTTCCGGGACGATTATCTCCGCGGTCCCGAGTCGGGCGGCGTTCTCGCTCCCCGGCAGACAGAACGTCGGCATCTCGTCGACGACGCCCGCGGTGGCTCGGGTGCCGACGACCTTGGTTCCGATGTCGTCGTACGAGAGCCGCCGGAACAGTTCACCGAAGCCGGGGAGCGTCTTCTCGAACAACTGCGTCGCCGCCTCGACGGTTCGGTCGTCGGGCGTGACGCCCGTTCCGCCGGTCGTGACCGTCACGTCGACGTCGCCGCGGTCGGCCATCCGCGCGACCGCGGTCTGTATCTCGTCGTAGTCGTCGTCGACGACCCGACGGACCGACACCGAGTGGCCCGCCTCGTGGAGCAGTTCCGCTATCGCGTCGCCCGCGGGGTCGTCGTCAACGTCGCGGGTCGAGGAAATCGTCAGCACCGCCGCTTCGAGGTCGTCGACGTCGTGGTGGTGATGGTCGTGGCTGTGGCCGTGGTCGTCGTCGTGGTGGTGATGGCCGTGGTCGTCGTCGCCGTCCCCCTCGCCGTGGTGCTGGTCGCGGCCGTGGTCGTCGGCCCCGTGGTGCTGGTCGTGGTCGCTCACGGCCGCGGCTTCGTCGTCTGGCGATAAAATTCCCGCGTCGCCCGGCGGTCGTCTGTCTGCGGCCGCCGGTTCACGGACACCCCGCTTCGGAGGGCGCGGCTCACCCGTCGTCTGTGACTTCGTCGAGCGAGTCGAGCGTCAGGCGGTCCGCGTTCTCGCGGAGCGCTTCGAACTGCGCTGTGGCCCACTGGACGGCGGCTTCGGTGTCGTTGCGGGCGACTCCGCCGACGCCCGTGTCGGTGTAGACGACGAGTCCCGCCTCCGCTTCGGTCACCCAGAGACCGAACCGGAACGGGACCTCCCCGCGGTAGAGCGTCACCGAGTCGTGTCGGAGCTGGTCTGCGATGACCGCGTGCGAGTCCGGGGCGGCGGCGAGCCGGTCGAACAGCTCGTCGGCGATAACCATCTCGACGACCGTCCCGCCCTCGGTGGCGGTCTCGTAGAACGGGCGAAGTTGGCCGACGAGCGCGACCGGGGCGACGCCGTAGACTCGCTCCGCGTCCTCGACGCTCGAAAACAGCTCCTGAATCGCGCTGTCCGGGATGTCCGGCGTCGACGTGTGGACCGTCGCGCCCGTCAGGAACGCGGGGTCGAGCGGCGCGTCGGCCGGCAGCATCGACAGGAGGTCCCGCGCCGCGCGGACGCCGCGGAGCGAGTCGAGACACTCGTCGTACGCACCGAGCGCGCACCGGCCGACGCAGGTCAGCCGATACCGACCCTCGGCGCGCTCGGCGAGGCCGGCGTCGAGCAGTTCGCGGACGACGCGGTCGACCGTCGACCGCGAGGTGTCGAGGTCGTCCGCGAGGCCGCGCTTGTCTCGCGGTCGCTCCGCGAGCGTCCGGATGAACGACGACCGCCTCACGAGGAGGTGCGAAAGCTGTGCTGAAGTCTCGTCTCCGTTCACGTACCTGATACTCCTTCCAACGAGTCGGACGGCTGTCGACCACCACCTGTACGGGTCGCCGGTGTAGATGTCGGCGCGCGTGACTGTCGAACTCGACTGTGTTGGGAACCCTGTGCCGTATATATCTTCGCACCGATATGATTTGAATCCACGAGGGTTCGTCGGTTGTCGAACAAGAGGAAAGACGATTGGCGTAAAAACACACTTTAGTTCCTGCCCATCCTCGGTCGGGTCGAGATGAAAGCGGTCCAATTCACGGAACACGGCGACCGAGGCGTCCTCGAATACGGCGACTTCCCGGAGCCGGGGGTCGACCCCGACGAGGTCCTCGTCGACGTGAAGGCGGCGTCGCTCAATCACCTCGACATCTGGACGCGACGGGGGCTTCCGGGCGTCGAGTTGGAGATGCCGCACATCCCCGGCAGCGACATGGCCGGCGTCGTCACCGAGGTCGGCGAGCGCGTGACCCGGTTCGAGGCGGGCGACCGCGTCGCACTCATCGCGGGCGTCGCCGGCGGCGGCGACGAGTTCTCCCGGAAGGGCGACCCGACGCTCGCGCCGGACTTCCACATCATCGGTGAACACGTCCGCGGCGTCCACGCCGAGTTTGCGGCGATTCCCGAGGAGAACCTCGTGCCCGTCCCCGAGGGCGTGCCGTGGGAGGTCGCCGGCTCCGCGTCGCTCGTCTTCCAGACCGCGTGGCGGATGCTCGTCGACCGCGGCGAACTCCGCCCCGGCGAGAAAGTGCTCGTCCTCGGCGCGTCCGGCGGCGTCGGCCACGCGGCCGTCCAAATCGCCGACTACGCGGGCGCTGAGGTGTACGCCACCGCCTCCACCGACGAGAAACTGGAGTACGCCGAGGAGTGCGGCGCGGACCACGTCATCAACTACGAGGAAGACGACTTCTCGAAGGAGATTCAGACGCTCACGGACGGCCGCGGCGTCGACATGGTCGTCGACCACATCGGCGAGGCCACCTACAAGCAGTCGCTCAAGAGCCTCGTCAAGGGCGGCCGCGTCGTCACCTGCGGAGCGACCACCGGCCCCGACCCGGGCGCGGGGCTCAACTACATCTTCTGGAACCAGCTTTCGGTCATCGGCTCGACGATGGCGACGCCCGGCGAGGCCGACGAGGTGCTCGACCTCGTCTGGGACGGCACCTTCGAACCCCGCATCCGCGAGACGCTCCCCATGAGCGAAATCGACCGCGCGCACGAACTCATCGAGGAGCGACAGGGCTTTGGCAAGGTGGTCGTAATCCCAGACAGTGAGCTCTGACACCACGGCTCAGGAGGACGCGACCGCCGAGTCCGACACCTACGTCCACCGGCCGGACGGCCCCGCGGTCGGCGGCGACGGCTCGGAGCCGGAAGCGACCGGCTTCGGAAGTCGCGGCTGGGTGCTCGTCGGCGTCGTCGCGCTCTGTTTCCTCGTCATCCCCGGCGCGGTGTACCTCGTGCCGTCGCTGCCGGCGATGGCCGGCCTACCGTACCTCGCGGCCATGCTGGCCCTGCCGATGCTCCCGGCGCTCGCGCTCGGCCTCGTCGCCGTCTGGTCGATGACCGCGGCGACCCGCGGCGACGAGTAAGACCCCCGTAACCGGCCCGTTTTCGCGACCGGCTCTCTCCCACGCGAGCCGCGTTCTCGTCTGCCGATGCCGACTGCCGTCCCCGAGTCTCGGCGGTGGAATTGCGTGTCGATATAAATGGTTCCGACAAGGCTTATCACTGTTCGTGGTTGACATTCACACGCACAGATGTTCGAACGCTTCTCCAGCAGTTACTTCCTCGGTCGGTTGTACGTCGAACCGTACGACGGGGCCGAGGCGGCGATTCACCGAACGGAACACGAGCGACTCAACGAGTGCGTCTACACGGACGGCCGCGGCGTCGAGCGAGTCGATTACCCGCTCGTGATGAAACTCGACACGGCCCACTTCCCGGTCGTCGGCGACGACGGCGTTCCCTCGGGGACGCTCGCGCTCCCCCGAGACGCCGTGGACTCCGACGCGCTCCCGGACGACCGACCGGTGCTTCTCGCCGACGCCCCGCGAGCCGCCGAGTTGCTCCGGTACGCCGGCTACGACCCCGACGACCTCGCACCCGGCGGCCCCGGCGGCTCCGGCCCCGACCGACCCGACGACAGGCTGGCCTGAGTCGCTCCGCCGCCGTCGTCGCGCTGGCGGAACGCCCGCCGCGCGCCCCGTCCCCGCGTCCGAACGCTCAAGTGGTCGGCCCGCACGCGTCCGTGTATGCTGGACGAGTTGTTGGGTCGAGCCGAACTCAAAGCGCGCATCGCCGAGTTGGAAGACGAACGCGACGCGTTAGCCGGGCGTCTGGAGGGCGAGTCCGAGCGGCGAGCGGAGGCGGCCCGCGCGCGACAGGAAGCCGAGGCGGAGGTCAACCGCCTCGAAGACCGCATCACCGAACTCGAAGACCGCGTGGAGCGCCTCTCGGGCGACGACGACTCGCTGGACTTCCGCGGGACCGAGGACCTCCGCGGCGACCGCCTCCGCGAGGTGCTGTCGCGCCTCGACTCGCTTTCGACCGACGAGGAGGGCGCGCTCACCGCCGCCGTCTCCGACGACCGCTCGCTCCCCGCGGCCGCCGAGTCCGCGTTCGGCGGCCGCGCCCCGCTCGTCCGCCGGGCCGCGCCCTGCGTCGCGCTCACCGACGACGCCGGAGTAGTGAGCGTCGCGCTCTCGCCGCCCCGCCAGCCCGACGACTTCGACCGCTGGAGCGACGGATTCGACCTCGACCCGGCGTGGTTCCACCCGACCGAGACCACCGCCGTCGCGCTCGTCCGCGGCGACCTGTTCGCCCTCGGCCGCTACGAGGACGGCGACCTCGAATTCGTCGAGGGCTTCGAGAGCGACGTGAAGTCCGCCCACTCGAAAGGCGGGTTCTCGCAGGGGCGGTTCGAGCGCATCCGCGAGGGCCAAATCGACGACCACATCGACCGCTGTCACGAGGCGCTCGACGAGTTCCTCGGCGGCGGGTCCGGCGCGGGCGAGAGAGCCGGCGACGACGCCGACCTCGTCGTGCTCGGCGAGCGAACCGTCCTCGGTGAGTTCCGCGACCGAGCCGCGCTGACCGCGACCGTCGACGCCAGCGGCGACCCCGAGACGGCGCTCACGGAGGCGTCCAGAGAGTTCTGGACCACGCGGCTCTACCGGCTCTGAGCCGGCGGCGACGCCGCGGATGTTCTCCAGAGAATACCCGAAGACACGCGGACGACTCGGCGGCGCGACCCGGCAGCCGCCGCCGAATCGCCTCCCCTTTTAGGGTGGCACGTAGTGACACCCTGTATGAACGACCCACAGCGAGTCGCCGTCCTCGCACACGAGAAGTTCCCCGACCGCGCGAAGACCGCCACGGGCGTCCTGAAGTACGCCGACTACGACGTGGTGGCCGTCCTCGACCGCGACAACCCCGGCACCTCCGCCGCCGACCACCGCCGCGACCTCCCGGACGTGCCCGTCGTCGCATCGATGGCCGACGCGCCCGACGCCGACGCCCTCCTCGTCGGCATCTCGCCCATCGGCGGCGCGTTCGACGAGACGTGGCGCGACGACGTTCGCACCGCCCTCGAACGCGGCTGTGACCTCATCTCCGGCCTCCACTACTTCCTCGCCGAAGACGAGGAGTTCGCCCGCCTCGCCGACGAACACGGCTGCGACATCAACGACGTTCGCAAGCCCCACGACGACCTCGGCGTCGCGCAGGGGAAATCCGCCGACGTGGACGCCGAAGTCGTCCTCACGGTCGGCACCGACTGCTCGGTCGGCAAGATGACCGCGACGCTCGAACTCGTCGAGGCCGCCCGCGAGCGCGGCATCGACGCGGGCTTCATCCCGACCGGCCAGACCGGCATCATGATTGCGGGCTGGGGCAACCCCGTCGACCGCGTCGTCAGCGACTTCACCGCCGGCGCGGTCGAGGAGATGATTCTGGAGAAAGGCGACGAACACGACGTGCTGTTCGTCGAGGGCCAGGGGAGCATCGTCCACCCGGCGTACTCCGCGGTCACCTGCGGCATCCTCCACGGGTCGATGGCCGACAAGCTCGTGCTCTGTCACGAGGCCACCCGCGAGGCGATTCACGGCTACGAGGAGTTCGCCCTGCCCGACCTCTCGGAGTACGTCTCGCTGTACGAGAACCTCGCCGCCCCGGTCCACGAGGCCGACGTGGTCGCCGGGATGCTCAACACCTCCCACGTCGACGACGACGTGGAGGCGGCCGAGGCCGTCGACGCCTTCGCGGACGAACTCGGCGTCCCCGCGGTCGACCCCGTCCGCTTCGGCTCGGCCGACCTCATCGACGAGGTGTTCTAGATGCTCGCGACCGAGTTCGAACGCGTCTCGATGTCGCTCGCGGAGCCGTTCGGCATCGCCCGCGGCGTCCAGACCGAGGCCGAGAACGTCGTCGTCCGCATCGAGGACGAAGGGGGCATGACGGGCGTCGGCGCGGCCGCCCCGTCGTCGCACTACGGCGAGACCGCCGACACCGTCGAGGCCGTGCTTCCCGACCTGCTCTCGGTGGTCGAGGCGGTCGGCGACGCCCACGCCATCGACCGCATCGAGCGCGAGATGGCCGAGACGGTCCGCCGCAACCCGGCCGCGCGGACCGCCGTGAGCATCGCGCTGCACGACCTCGCGGCCAAGCGCCTCGGCGTCCCGCTGTACCGCCTCTGGGGGCTCGACCCCTCGCGGACGCCCACCTCGTCGTACACCGTCGGTCTCGACGACCTCGACACGATGCGCGAGAAGACCGCGGAGGCCTACGAGGCCGGCTACGACGTGCTCAAGGTCAAACTCGGCACCGACCGCGACAGAGCTATCATCGAGGCCGTCCGCGACGAGGCTCCCGGCGTGACCATCCGCGTCGACGCCAACGAGGCGTGGACGCCCCGCGAGGCCGTCGAGATGACCGAGTTCCTCGCAGACCACGGCGTCGAGTTCGTCGAACAGCCGGTCCCCGCCGAGGACCACGAGGGCCTGAAGTTCGTCTACGACCGCGGCGCGCTCCCCATCGCGGCCGACGAGTCCTGCATCACCGCCGACGACATCCCGCGCATCGCTGACCGCGTCGATATCGCGAACCTCAAGCTGATGAAGTGCGGCGGCCTCACGGAGGCGAAACGCGCCATCCACGCCGCCCGCGCCCACGGGCTGGAGGTCATGCTCGGCTGCATGATAGAGTCGAACGCCGCCATCGCGGCGGGCTGTCACCTCGCGCCGCTGCTCGACTACGCCGACCTCGACGGCTCGCTCCTCCTCGCGGACGACCCCTACGAGGGCGTCCCGATGCCGAACGGCGAAATCGACCTCGACGCGCTCGACCGACCGGGAACCGGCGCGCAGCGTCGGTAAGGCGGGCGCGGTGACGCAGATGCGGTAACGCGGCGACACCCACCGACGCCGATTCGGGACTCGGTCCCCGTCAGGACTCCCAGTCGAGGTCGTCTTCGCGGGTCTCCGACCGGAGCACGAACGGCCCGATGGAGAGCGTCCGTTTTGCGACCGTCGAGATGCGGAGGACCGCGGACGCGAGCACCGCGAAGGGCGAAAGCGAGACGGCCACCACGAACGCCACGGTGAGAAGCAGGTTCGACACGCCGAGCGTCGCGCCCGTAATCGTCGTCGGGTCGTCGAGAAAGAGAATCGCGCC
The DNA here is from genome assembly GCF_003383015.2 of Haloferax sp. Atlit-48N. Taxonomy (NCBI): domain Archaea; kingdom Methanobacteriati; phylum Methanobacteriota; class Halobacteria; order Halobacteriales; family Haloferacaceae; genus Haloferax; species Haloferax sp. Atlit-48N. The sequence continues at coordinate 1,873,574 of NZ_CP137689.1, forward strand.
GATGCTCGCCACGAGCGCGGGGACCGCCGCGTAGAACATCGTCCGCGAGAGGTCGACCAGTTCCCACCGGAAGTAGAGCGTCTTGACGTGCTCGCGGGCGGGACCGAACAGTTCGAGCGCGTCGCGGAGCTCCGACAGCGCGGTCTTCGTCTCCGCCGAGAGGTCGGCGTCGTGGACGCGGCGGAGCCGCGCCGCCTGATAGATTTTCCACGAGTAGTTGAGGTCCAGCGCCGCCGACAGCACCGCGAACGTCCCGAACTGCCGGCCCTCCAGCCGCCCGGCGACCGCCTCGGCGTTCGACTCGACCTCCCTTGCGAACTCGCGGACGCGGGTCGTCGGGTCGCTATCGGCGTCGCTCGCGGCCGCGTCGTCGCTCTCGCCGGCGTCCCCGTTCCCACCCGCATCGAGCGTGTCTTCGACCGCCCGCGCCCGCGACGCGATGCCCTCAGCCAGCGCGCGCAGGAACGCCGACGGCTCCGGCGGCGCGACCGGCGCGTCCAGCAGGTCGGCCACGTCCTCGCGGAAGCGCATCGACCCCTCCATCCGGTCGCGCTGGTCGCCCAGCGGGCCGAGTTCCCGCGAGAGCACGAGCTGATTGATGGTGACGACGAGCGTGACGCCAGTGATAATCGCGGTGAGAAGCCCCTGCGCGAGCGTCTCGATTGGGTCCGACGACTCGACGGCGACCCGGAGCGGGGTCGGGTCCAGTTGGCCGAGGACGACGACGCTACCAAAGACGACGACGAGCGGGGCCGCGGCGACGACGCGGCGGTCCGCGTCGAGGAGGGCGCGGAGCTTCGCGCGGCTCGTCGTCCCGCGCTCTCGCATCGTGTCGTCGGGCTCGCCGGCCGACGGCCCGCCGGTGTTCGACATGACCGAAGCTATCGCGGGGTGGGGTCAAGTGCGTACTGGCGGGCGAGTCGCGGGAGCGGGTGGGCCGCGGGGGACTGCACGGCGTCGGTTCGGGCGGGCGCGCTCAGGAGGACGAGGAGTCGTCTTCGTTCTTCAGCTCTTCGAGTTCGGCTTCGACCTCTTCGTCGGCCACGTCGGTTTCGACATCCACGTCGGCGTCGCTCGCGCTCGCGCTCTCGCTCGACGACGACCCGGAGGACTTGCCCATCTCGGCCTTGAGCGTCTCCAGTTCGGTGTCGACTTCGGCGCTGGTGCGGCCGGCTTCGAGTTCGCGCTCGATGGAGTCCTTGTCCGACAGCGCGTCGTCGAACGCGCCGGAGTCCATGAGTTCGTCCATCGCGGCCGAGCGGGCCTCCATCTCGTCGGTCTGCTCCTCGGCGCGTTCGAGCGCGCGCCCCACGTCGGCCATCTCGTCGCCGACGCCGGTCATCGCCTCGGAGACGCGGCTCGACGCCTCGGCGGCCTCGTAGCGGGCCTTCATCGTCTCCTTTTTCGTGCGGAACTCCTCGATGCGGCTCTGGAGCTCGTCCTTCTTGTTGACGAGTTGGTCCTGCGTCTCCTGCAAGCTGGCGATTTGCGTCTCCAGCTCCTCGATTTGGCTCATCTTGGCCTGCTTCTTTTCGAGCGCCTTGCGGGCGAGGTCCTCGCGGTCCTGCTGGACGGCCTCGCGGGCTTGGTCGTTGTGCTTTTCGACGTTCTCTTCGAGGCGACGCTTCTGTATCTCCAGTCGCTTCTTCTGGGTGGTCAGGTCGGCGATACCCTGTTTGACCTGTTGTAGCTCGTCGCGCATCTTCTCGTAGGAGTAGTCGAGCGTCTCCGTCGGGTCCTCCGCACGGTTGAGGAGGGAGTTTATCTTCGACCGGATGACGTACGACGTGCGAGAGAGAATTCCCATACTCCATTACTACGCGACGTTCGGCTTAAAACCTCACCAGCGCAACCTGTCCCTATGACCGAGACGATTCTCGTGCCCGGCGGCCGCGACGTGCGGGCGACCCTCGACCGCGCCCGCGGCGACGGTATCGACGACGCGGACGAGACTGGCGATACCGCCGACGCGGCGGCCGGACGCGACGCGGTCGTCATCGCCTGCCCGCCCCATCCGCAACAGCAGGGTCACCGCGGCGACGCCCGCCTCGTCGCCGTCAGCGACGCGCTCACCGCCCGCGGCGTGGACTGCCTCCGGTTTGACTACGGCGCGTGGGACGAGGGCTACGGCGAGCGCGCCGACACCCTTCGGGCGGTCGAGTGGGCCGCGGAGCGCTACGACCGCGTGGGCCTGTTCGGCTTCTCGTTCGGCGGCGCGATGGCGCTCCTCGCGGCCGCCGAGGGGGCTGACGTGGGAGCCGTCTCCGCGCTCGGCCCCGCCGGGCGACTCGCCGACGACCTCGACGCGGTCGCCGCCTTCGACCGCATCCCCGTCCCCGTGCAGGTCGTCTACGGCACCCGCGACGACATCGCTGACTGGAAGCCCGTCGTCGAGCGCGCCCGCGAGTACCACCAGCCGGTCGTCGAGTTCGCGGCCGACCACTTCTTCGTCGGGCAGGAGGACAAGGTCGCGGCCGCCGTCGCTGACTTCCTCGTATCGAACCTCGGCGTCGAGTGAGAACGGAAGCGAGCGACCGGGTCGCCGCCGCCGTCAGCGACCTGCGACGAACCGCCCGACGAAAATTCGACCGAACGACATTTTTGGCTCGGCTCCGAAGCCGGGATTATGGTCCCTCGCAAGCGACTCGCCGCCGTCGTCGCCCTTCTCCTCGTCGGCATCGCGCTGAGCCAGTCGTTCGCCGTCGCCACCTCCACCTCGTCGCTCGAATCGACGTACGAAGCCGAGGAAGTGACCGCCGACTCGCCGCCCGGCCTCGTCGCCTCCTACGACGCCGACGTGGTCAACCTCGCCGCGACGGTGAACGAGACGCCGCAGCTCCGCGAGCCGGTCGCCACCGCCGCCCGGACCGGCCGGTACGACGGCGACATCGAACCCGAGGCGTACATGACTCTCTCGGACGTGAACGAAGACGCCGATTTCGCGGTCTACGACGGCCGGTACTATCGGTTCTCGCTGAACGTCTCGGGCGACCCGGTTCGCGCGACCATCGAACTCGACCCGACCGACTGGGAGACCGTCGCCGCCGGGGCGTCGTCGCCCGCCGCGAACGCCAGCGCCGACGTGCGCGAAGCCATCGACGGCGGCACCGTCACCAACAGCACCTTCGTCGTGCCCGGCGTCTACGAGCGCGGCGGCGCGCACTACCTCGTTCACCCGGCGAACGAGGGCGAGATTCTCGGGAACTTCCTCGCCCTCGTCGGCGGGTTCCTGTTCAACCCCATCGGCTGGGCGTACACCGTCGCGGGCCTCGGCCTCCTCGGCGCGTTCCGGGTTCGACGCCGCGCCCGCCCGCTGGACCGCCGAACCGCCGTCCTGGTCGTCCCCGGCACGCTCGCCGCCATGTGGCTGGGGACGACGCTCACCAACACGGGGTCGCTCGGCATGCGCTACGTCCTCATCCCCGGCATCGGCGTCGTGACCGCCTTCGGCCTGTTCGCCGGCTTCTGCATCCGTCGCGGGTCGTGGAAGTCGCTCGTCGGCTGGAGCGTCGCGCTCGCCGCCGTCGTCGTCGCGGCCGACGCCGTCGCAATCGGCCTCGTCGGCACGATTTTCGGCACGCTCGGACTCGTCGTCGGCTGGTTCGGGAGCCTGTTGCTCGTCCCCTACGGCTACGCGCTCGCGAGCGATTCGGAAGACGAGCGTGAGGAGGGGCCGGGTGCGGTGACGGCCGAGGAGTTGGGAGACGGGTGATTCGGCTCTCGGGACTTGGTTCCTGAGCGGGGAGAAAGAGGGGTTGTCAGTCTCTCAGTTGTACTCCCGCCACCGATACCCGCACTCCTGACATTTAAAGAATCGCGTCGGCGGTTCGTCGGCCGACCCGGTCTGCTTGATGGTGTACCACGCCTTCGTGTGGCCGCACTCGTCGCAGTGAACGTCTTTCGCGGTCGGCTTGCCCTCGAACTCAGCGCCCTCTTCGGTCTCGATGAGTTCGTCGCCCGACTGCGCCTCGGTGGAGACGAACTCCGCCGCGAGTTCTTCGTCGCGCTCGGCGGTCCCCCCGCAGTCGTCGTTCGTGCAGGTCATCGCGCCGTTCTGGCTCACCATCATCGAACCGCACTCGTCGCAGAACTGCATACCCGCCGGTAGCGGACCGAGGGCAAAGAAGCTGTCACTCCGCGCCGTCGGGAGAGTCAGAGCCGGCCCGCCGCGCGACCGCCGTCAGTCGTCTCGCTCGACCATCGGGCAGTTCCGCACCCGGAAGTGGTCGCTGTCTTCGAGTTCGACGATAGTCGTCCCCTCGTGGTGGCACGCGAGTTCCGGCGGCGCGGCGAAGTGCTCGCAGCGCTGGCAGAACTCGGTCTTGGGGACGACGTGGTCCGCGACGCCCTCGCCGTCGTCGACCGGGGTGGCCTCGGCGCCGACGCCGACGCCCTCCGCTTCCACGTCGTCGCCGCCCTCGACGAGCGACGTCCACACGTCGTCGCGGTCGAGTTCTCCGACTTCGACCGACTCGAACAGTTCGTCCACGTCGTCGCCCTGGTCGGAGACGTGCGAGCGGGTGCGACGCTCGGCCACGCGGCCCGCGAGGTCCGAAAGCGGGGCCGAATCGTCGTCGCGGCCGTCACGGTCCTCCCCCGGGGTGTTCTCGGCGTCGGAGGCGTCGTCTGTCGGGTCGGAGCGCTCGGGTCGTCCGTCGTCGCGGTCACCGAGGGTGAACGGCTCGTCTCTCGCCGCGTCGTCCGTGTCGTTGTCGTCGGTCATCGTCCTCGTGGGGTGTCAGTCGTCACCGTGTTCGCTCCCCGCCGCAGCGCCCTGCTGGGGCGACTCCTCCTCTCGGGGAGCGGCGGGTCGGTCGCGGTCGGTCGCGCCGCCGGTCGCGGGGTCGTCGTCGACCACGCCGGTGGGCGCCTCGTCGAGCAGGTCTTCGACCGCGTCGGTCGCGCGGGCCGAATCGGCCGACTCCAGCGCGGGGGGGCGACCGGTGTGGAGCGTCGCCGAGCCGAAGAAGCCGGGCGACGACGACAGGTCGCGGAAGGGGGTCCGACACGACGGACACCGGGGCTCGGAGAGCAGGTCCAGGTGGACGGTCTCGCCGCAGTCTTCGCACCGGGCTTTCTTCTCTCCGGTCGCGTTCGCAGTCCGGAGGAGTTCCGAGAGCGCCGTCCGTTCGCGCTCGGCGGCTTCGAGGTCCGCCGCCCTCGCGCGGAGGTCCAACAGCGTCCGCGCGACCGTCCGAAGGTTCTCGTCGACCGTCGCGGTCGTCTCGTCGAGATAGGTGAGAATCTCCTCGAAGTTCTCGAAGCCGGCGTCGACCCGCTCGTCGAGGTCGGCCATGCGGTTTCGGGTCGCGTGCACGTCGTCGGCCAGTCGGTCGAGTTCGGCGTCCAACTCCGGGTGTGCGTGGTCGCGCGGCGCTTTCTCGTCGGTCTCGCGTTTGACCTGCACGACGCGCGTCCGCACGTCGGATATTTTCTCGTCCAGTTCGCCTTCGAGCGCCTCGACGCGCCCTTCGACCCCGTCGAGGCGTTCGGGGACCGTCGCGTCGCCGTCGAGCGATTCGCCCGCGTCGCTCACGGCGAGCCGGTAGGTCCCGAGGGCCCGCGCGAGCACCGTCTCCGGGTCGACGCCCTCCTCGTCGGCGCGCGCTTCGACCCACGTGCGGAGGTCGTCTGGGAGCGACGCCCGGTCTTCCCCTTGCATCTTCGTCCCCTCTTTGTCCCTGTGGACTTAAGAACTATCCCCGAATTCTCGACAGTTCATCGCGTCCCCGTCGCGGCGGGTCGCTCAGCGAATCTTCCGCACGTCGCTCACGTCGAGGCCGCTTTCGTTGATTTCGGTCTCGAACTGCACGATGTTCTCGCTCTCCAGTCGGGCGAGCACGCCGCGGAACTCTTGGACGACCATCGTCCGCGCGCGCTTCGACCCGCCGGACTCCCACTCGAACAGCAGCGTCCCGCCGGTCGCGCCCTTGAGGACGCCGAGTTCGGTCTTCGAGAGCGCTTCGGTGCTCACGAGCACGAGGATGAGCCCGCCCCACTGGTAGGAGGCCTTCTCCAGCCCCTTGATGACCATGGCGATGTCCGACCACGTCATCTCGTCGGACTGGCTCGCCACGAGGTCGGTCAGGGAGTCGATGACGACGAGGTTGCCGGCGGCGTGTTCGCTCAGGGTGCTCCCCAGCGCGCCCAACACGGATTCGCGGTTGTGTCGGTGGCCGAGGTCCTCTAACTTCGTCGGCTGGCCGAGATACCACTCGCGCGGAATCGGGCTGAGCTGGAAGTACTCCGGCGAGAGGTCGTGAAACTCGATGTGTTCGACCGCGGACTCGACGACCTCGTCGTCCATCGTGTACCCCATCTCGCGGCGCAGGTACTCCTCGCCGGCGGTAAACGAGACGTAGTGAATCTCCGGCGGCGGCGTCGCGGTGTCCGCGAGCGAGCCGTAGTGGAGGTCGAACAGCTCCTCGTCGGTGTGCGAGAGGGCGTTCATCGTCGCGCTCGTGTAGAGGAACTCCCGAGCGCCCGCGCCGGACTCCCCCGCGAGGAGCACGACGTTCCCCGGGGGTGCGCCGCCGCCGATGATGCTGTCGAGGCGGGGGACGCCGAAGGGGATTTGAGACATACCGAAGCCGACTCGGCCGCGTCGGTTAGGCGTTTCGGGGAGCGCGACCCGGATGCCGCCGCCCTGCCGCCTGTCGCGCCGCCCCGTCACTCGACGCTCGCGCCGCGGTTCCGCCCGCGGGCGACCGAGACGGTGCCCTCGATGTCGGCGTCGGACAGCGCGGCGCGCCCCGCCTCGACCGCCTCGTCGACGTGGTCGGCGTCGGTCACGCCGTAGACGGTCGGCCCCCACGACGACTGGCCCGCGCCGTAGACGACGGGCGACTCCGACAGCGACGAGACGAGCGCACCGACCGGCGGCCGGTAGACGCCGCCTTGCTCGTCGGCGTACCACGTCCCGTTGAGCCGGCCGACGGACTCGACGGCCTCGCCGAAGCGTTCGGCGGACCCCTCGGCGAGCGCCGGGAGGAGTCGCCGGGTGACGATGCCGGCGATTCGGTCGCCGGTCTGGGCGTCCGCGCGCTCGACGACGGAGCGCATGCTCGACTCCTCGGCCGCGCCGTTGCGGCCGGGGTCGGCGTCGGGGACGACGAGCAGGAACCGCCAGCGGTCGGGCACCTGGTGTCGGGCGGCGACCGCCGGCACCGACCACGAGCCGTCTTCCGGTCTGTCGGTGGTGAAGCGCGCGGTCGGGTGGCCCGCGTCGAGGACGGCCCCGCCGGCTTCGAACGTGGCGACGCCGACGCCGGAGCGCCCGCCGCGACCCATCTCGGGGGCGAGTCGGCGTACGTCGGCCTCGCGGTCGGTGGCGGCCGCGACCGACCGCAACACCGCGAGCGCGAGCTGCGTCCCGCTGCCGAGGCCGGCGTGTCGCGGCAGGGTACGCTCGACCGACACGTCGACGCCCTCGACGCCGAGGAGGTCGACCGCCTGCTCGGCGTACTCGCGGGCGGCGGGGTAGCGACACCGAACGTCGGCGGCGGGCTCGGCGGCGACGACTACCCGCGGCTCGTCGAGCGCGACGCCGACGCCGCCGTAGAGGCGGTCGCGGGCGAGGCTCAGATTGAGGAAACCGAAGTGGATGCGCGCGCCGGTCGAGACCCGAACCATGTCACCGGCTATCGGCGGGGACGCCAAAAGGGGGTTTCGACCATGGCAACGCGGGCCGGAGTCACCCGCCGCAGTCGGGCGGTTTCGACTCTCGCGGCGGGCGGCGACCGGTATCGACTCAGCCCACGCGACAGACGTCGCCGCCGGACGGTGGCTTGGGCTTGCGAGCGGGCGAGACGGCGTCCACCACGGGCAGAACGCTGAAGCCGGGCGACCCGCCGGTGGCGAACCCGATGGCGAACACCGAGATGGTCCGGCCGCCGGGGAGCGTCGTCCCGGGGAGGTCGAGCACGACCGCCCCGTTCGACGACAGGACGACCTGGAGGTCGTACGTCCCGGCGGGCACCGTCTCGTACTGCGAAACGTCACCGAACGCCAGTCCCGAGAACAGCGTCGGGCCGTCTTTGACGACGATGTCGACCTCGGGCGCGTCGGGCGAGAAGTGCACGACGCGGACGCTGGCCTTGCCGTACGGTGCCGGGCGGTTCGTGTCCGTGAGCACGACGGGCGTGATAGCGTCGAGCACGTCCGTCGCCGCGACGGTGTAATCGCGGTTGCGCCGGAGCGTGACCTCGGCGTCGATGACCACCGTCGAGGCGTCGCCCGCGGGTGTCACCTCGACCTGATACGTCCCCGCGGGGGCGGTGAAGTAGTCGGAGAGCACGCCGAACGGGACGCCCTGCAAGCCGGGGAAGGGGTCGCCGTTCACGTACACGTCTACGGGGGGCGCGTCGGGCGAGAAGTGGCCGACTCGGAACCGCGCGTCACCCGCGGCGACGCCGCCGGGGCGTGCCGCCGCGGTCGTCGCGCCGCCTGCGAGCAGGAGGCCGGTTGCGCCGAGGCTCTTCAGCATCGTTCGTCGGGAGAGGGACGACATCTGCAACCATCATGAAGGACCGTGACGATATCAATATTTGCACAACTAGAATATTGAAAGAAAGTCTGCGCACCGAGACGGTCAGGAATCCCAGACCGTCTCAGACGAGTTCTTCGGCGACCACGTCGACCGCGAGCAGGTTCGGGTCGATGGCGAGGTCGGCCTGTCCCTTGGCGAACTCCGGAAGGGTGTCGTAGGCGTAGGTCACGACGCGCACGTCGGGGTTCTGCTCTTTGGCCACCGCGATGGCCGTCGCGTCGTCCATGTCGGTGAGCACGAGCAGGTCGGCGTCCTCGATGCCGGCCTCGCCGAGGGAGTCGGCGGAGGCGATGCCGGCGACGCGGACGACCGTCGCGCCCTCGTCTTCGAGCGCTTCACCGAGTCCGTCGGGGTCCGCCCCCGCGACGACTGCCGTCGTCATTCGTACTCGATGGTCGCCGGCGGTTTGTGGGTCACGTCGTAGACGACGCGGGCGACGTTCTCGTTCGTCCCGGTGATGCGCGACTGGATGCGCTGGAGGGTGTCCCACGGCAGTTCCTGCGCGCGGGCGGTCATGCCGTCGCGCGACTCCACGGAGCGCACGGAGACGATCCAGCCGTGGACGCGGTTGTCACCCTTGACGCCGGTGCCCTTGCCGATGACGGCGGCGAACGCCTGCCACGGGTCGTGCTTTTCGGTCTCGTCTTCGACGACGTGACACGCGTCGCGGGCGACCTGCACCTTCTCGGGCGTGACTTCGCCGAGGACGCGGACCGCCAGCCCCGGCCCCGGGAACGGCATCCGCTCGGCGATGATGGATTCGAGGCCGAGCGCGCGGGCGACCTCGCGGACCTCGTCTTTGTAGAGGTCGCGGACGGGTTCGACGATGCCCTCGAAGTCCACCACGTCCGGCAGGCCGCCGACGTTGTGGTGGGACTTGATGTTGCCCTCGGACTCGATGCGGTCGGGGTAGATGGTCCCCTGCACGAGGTACTGGGCGTCGGTCTCTTTGGCCTCGCGCTCGAACTCGCGGATGAACTGCTCGCCGATGACCTTGCGCTTTTCCTCGGGGTCGACGACGCCTTCGAGGGCGTCAAAGAATCGGTCCCGGGCGTCGACGACGCGGAGGCTCTCCATGAAGGAGAACGTGTCCGCAATCTGCTCGGTCTCGCCTTTGCGCATCAGGCCGGTGTCGACGTAGACCGGGGTGAGTTGCTCGCCGACGGCCTCGTAGGCGAGCGTCGCGGCGACGGAGGAGTCCACGCCGCCCGAGAGGGCGATGATGGCGTGTTCGTCGCCGATTTGGTCGCGAATCGATGCGGTCGCGTCTTCGATGAATTCGTCTACGTTTACCATTATGCTGTCACCTCTTCGTTGCCGAGTTCGCGCGCGTCGAGGTCGCCGAGGACCGCGCGGAGGAAGCCGAGGAACGGCGGGCTCGCGCGGTCGGGTCGGGAGCGGAACTCGGGGTGGAACTGCGTCCCGAAGAAGAACGGGTGGTCGGTCAGTTCGAGAATCTCCATGCGGTTTTCGGCACGGCCGGAGAAGCGGAGCCCCTCGGATTCGAGTTCGTCGATGAGTTCGGGGTTCACCTCGTAGCGGTGGCGGTGGCGCTCCGTACAGGAGGTGTCGCCGTACACCGCCTCCGCGAGCGTTCCGGCGTCGATGTCGGTGTCGTGCGCGCCGAGGCGCATCGTGCCGCCCATCTCGTCGACCTCGTACTGCTCCGGCAGGAGGTCGATGACCGGGTAGGGCGTCTCGGGGTCGAGTTCGGCCGAGTGGGCCTCCTCGTGGCCGAGGACGTTCCGGGCCTGCTCGACGACGGCCATCTGGAAGCCCAGACACAGCCCGAGGAAGGGCACGTCGTTCTCGCGGGCGTAGCGGATGGCCTCGATTTTGCCGCCGGTCCCGCGGGAGCCGAAGCCGCCGGGGACGACGACGCCGTCGGCGTCCTTCAGGCGCTCTTCGTGCTTGTCGAGCATCTCGTCGGAGTCGACCCAGAGGATGTTCACGTCGACGCCGCACTCGATGCCCGCGTGCTTGAGCGCCTCGTGGATGGACATGTAGGCGTCTTCGAGGGCGTACTTGCCGACGAGCGCGATGTCGACCGAGCCGGTTCGGTCGGCCGTGACGAGTTCGCGCCAGCGGTTGTCGCGCTCTGCCTTCGGTAGCGCCTCGTCGGCGATGCCGAGCCGCTCCATGACGTACTCGTCGAGGCCCTCCTCTTCGACCATCAGCGGGACGTGGTAGATGTCCGGCACGTCGGGGTTGGAGAACACGGCGGCGTCCGGCACGTCGCAGAACTGCGCGATTTTGGTCTTCGTCGCCGGTTCGAGTTTGTCGTCGGCGCGGCCGACGAGGATGTCGGGCTGGAGGCCGATGCTCCGAAGCTCCTTGACGGAGTGCTGAGTGGGCTTCGTCTTCTGCTCGCCGTTCTTCGAGTAGGGGACGAGCGTGACGTGGGTGAAAAGCACGTCGCCGTCTTCCTCCTCGGAGGCGAACTGGCGGAGCGATTCGAGGAACGGCATCGACTCGATGTCACCGACGGTGCCGCCGACCTCGACGATACACACGTCGGTGCCCTCGGCCGCCTCGCGGATGCGGCGCTTGATGTCCTCCGTGACGTGCGGGATAATCTGGACCGTCTTCCCGAGGTAGTCGCCGTCGCGCTCCTTCTGGATGACGTGCTGGTAGGTCTTGCCCGTCGTGATGTTGTGGTCGGCGGTCATGTCGACGCCCAGGAACCGCTCGTAGTTCCCGAGGTCGAGGTCGACTTCCGCGCCGTCTTTCAGGACGTACACCTCCCCGTGCTCGTAGGGGTTCATGGTCCCGGCGTCGACGTTCAGGTACGGGTCTATCTTGACCGCGGTGACGTCGAACCCGGCGTTCTTCAGGAGTCGGCCGGTGCTCGCGGCCGTGATACCCTTCCCGAGGCCGGACATGACACCCCCGGTTACGAAAATGAACTTGCGCCCCATCTCTGGGTCGTATTCGTCCGTCGGCATACTGACCGTGTGCGAGCGTACTTCAAAACCATTTCGGAGGGAACATCGTGTGCCAGAGCACCGCACGCACCCGAATCCGAGAGAATCGCGCGACTGCGACGCGGCGGCGACGCCGACGCGACGGCGCGCGCCCGGTCAGTCCAGCCGTTTAATGACTCGCGCCGGGTTGCCGCCGACGACCACCGAGTCGGGCACGTCCTCCGTGACGACCGCGCCCGAGGCGACCACCGCGTCGTCACCGATGGTGACGCCGGGGTTGACGACCGCGCGGCCGCCGAGCCACGCGTTGTCACCGATTGTCACCGGCTCGCCCGACTCAGGGCCTTTGATTCGCTCCGCGGCGTCGACCGGGTGGGTCGCCGTGTAGACGTGGACGCCCGGCCCGAGTTGGCAGTTGTCTCCGATGGTGATGGGACACACGTCGAGGAAGACGCAGTCGAAGTTGGCGAAGAACTCCTCGCCGACGCGGACGTTGTAGCCGTAATCGCAGCGGAACGGCGGCTCGATTTCGAACGACTCGCCGACCGCCCCGAACAGCTCCCGAATCAGCTCCTCGCGGCGCTCGATTCGGGTCTCGTCGGTGTCGTTGAACCGGCGCGTGAGCCGGCGCGCGCGCTTTCGCTCCGCGACGAGTTCCGGGTCGCTCGCGTCGTACGAGTCGCCCGCGAGCATCTTCTCCTTCTCGGAGGGCATACCCCAACCACTGGCGGGCCGGTGGTAAGTGTATCCACGGCTTCCGCAACCGCAGGATTTGACTCGTCAGCCCGCAATCGTTCGCCCATGAAGGACTTCCCGCGACTCGGCTTCGGGACGTACAAGCTCGAAGACCGCGACGAGTGCGTCGAGGCCGTCAAGACCGCCCTCGACGTTGGCTACCGCCACGTCGACACGGCCCAGATGTACCACAACGAGGAGTACGTCGGTGAGGGCCTCGCCGAATCCGACGTGGACGTCGACGACGTGTTCGTGGCGACGAAGCTCGACACCGACAACCTCGGCTACGACGACGTGCTGGAGACGGCCCGCGAGTCCGCCGACAAGCTCGGCGTCGACACCATCGACCTGCTGTACGTCCACTGGCCAATCGACAGCTACGACGAAGACGAGACGCTCGCGGCCCTCGACGAACTCGTCGAAGACGGCGTCATCGGCCACGTCGGCCTGAGCAACTTCCGACCCGACCAGCTCGAATCGGCCATCGAGACGCTCGACGCGCCGGTGTTCGCTCATCAGGTCGAGATGCACCCGATGCTCCAGCAGACCGAACTCCGCGAGGTCGCCGCCGAACACGACCACCGGCTGGTCGCCTACTCGCCCATCGCGCGCAATCAGGTCGCTGACGAGGAGGTCATCGTCGACATCGCCGGGAAGCACGACGCCTCGCCCGCGCAGGTCGCCCTCGCGTGGCTCATCGAGAAGGGCGCGACGCCCATCCCGAAGGCCGCCTCGCCCGACCACATCCGCGACAACTTCGCCGCGCTCGACCTCGACCTCGACGACGAGGACGTGGCCGCCATCGACGACCTCGATTCGACCCACCGCATCGTCGACTTCGAGGAAGCGCCGTGGAATCACGCCTGAGCTGAGCCGGTCCGCACCCGGCGGACGTCGGTGCCGACGAAACCCTCGTTTTCGCCGTGTTCGACCGCCCTGTGTCTCGTATTCGTTGCCACCGGCAGCCGCGGCTGAGTGGGACGTGCGACCCCGACACAAACAGGGTGAACATATATGATTGACTCGCCCGTACCGTCGAATATGGCAACGGTGGTGGTGGTGTGCCCACACTGCGGACAGCAAGTGGAATCGAGATACGAGGGCGACGCCGACTTCGACGGCGTCAGACAGCGGTTGAAAAGCGAGTATCGCGTCGCGCGGCAGACCTGTCCGGTCTGTTCGAACCCGTACGACCTCCGTCGGGCCTAGTCGGTCCCGGCGGCGCGGCGACGGTGACGGGGTCGACCTCGGCGGGTGGCCGAGGGCGTCGGCGTCGCGGTCGCGTTATCCCGTGTTCTTCATCCCGGCGGCGATGCCTTTGACGGTGAGCCGCAGGGTCCGTTCTTCCTCGTCGGTCCGGTGGGTCTGCGACAGCAGGTGGGTCTGCAACAGGTTCAGCGGGTCGACGTAGGGGTTGCGGCGGCGGAGGCTCTCTTCGAGCCACTCGCGCTTCAGGAGGCTGCTGCGCTCGCTGATGTCGAGCATGAGGTCCGCGGCGTCCTCGTACTCCTCGGTGAGCCGGGTGAAGAACTCCTCGCGGAGCTCCTCGTCGGCGAGGTTCGCGTACTCCGTGGCGATTTCGAGGTCGGTGCGCGCCAGCGCCATCGCGGCGTTGTCGAACGTGCTGCGGAAGAACGCCCACTCGTCGTACATCTCGCGGAGGTCGTCCATGTCGCCGCCGTCTTCGAGGAAGGCGTTGACGCCGGCGGCCAGCGAGTACCAGCCGGGGAGGATACACCGCGACTGGGTCCACGAGAACACCCACGGGATGGCCCGCAGGTCCTCGACGCTGCGCTCGTCGGAGCGGGAGGCCGGCCGGGAGCCGAGGTTGAGTTCCTCGATGACGGTGATGGGCGTCGCCTGCTCGAAGTAGGAGACGAAGCCGTCGGATTCGAGGAGGTCGCGGTACTCCTCGCGCGCGGCGGCCGCCATGGTGTCCATGGCGTCGACCCAGCGGTCGGGGACTTCCTCCTCGGGCGTCCGAATCGCTTGCAGGCGGGCGCGAATCTGGGCGTTGAGCATCTGTTCGAGGTTCCGCTCCGCGATGCGCGGGTTGGCGTACTTCTCGGCGATGGCCTCGCCCTGTTCGGTGAACTTAATCTGCCCCGTGACGGTCTCGTTCGGGAGCGCGAGCATGGCCTCGTTCATCGGGCCGCCGCCGCGGGAGATGGAGCCGCCGCGGCCGTGGAACAGCCGCATCGTCACGTCGAAGTCGTCGCAGATGTCCGCGAGGCGGCGCTGGTTCTTGTAGAGGTCCCAGTTGGCCGCGAGGAAGCCGTTTTCCTTGTTGGAGTCGGAGTAGCCCAGCATGATTTCCTGGACGTCGTTGCGGGCGGCGAGCGCCGTCCCGTAGGCCTCGTTCTCGAACAGCGTGCCCATGATGCGGCGCGCGCCGTTGAGCGCCGACTCGGTTTCGAGGAGCGGGACCACGTCGATGCCGCAGTGGTCGGGCAGGGAGACGACGCCCGCCTGGTCGGCGAGGAACAGCACTTCGAGGACGTGCGACGGCTCCTCGGTCATCGAGATGCAGTAGGTGTCGATAGCGCCGACGCCGTACTCGCGCTGCCACTCGCCGAGCTTGCGGAAGCGGCGGAGGACGCGCTCGGCCGTCTCGGACACGTCGCCGGGGTCTTCGAGGTCGACGACCGGCTCCTCCTGGAGAATCGCGTCCGTGAGGAGTTCGACGCGCTCCTGTTCGGAACTGCCGTAGTAGTCGAGACCCTCGTGGGCCAGCGCCTCGTGGACGGCCTCGGTGTGGTTCTCCTGGTGGTCCCGGAGGTCGAGGCTGGCGAGGGTGAAGCCGAACGTGTCGACCTGTCGCATCAGGGGCTCGACGTACACGTCCGCGACCTGCTCCGCGCCGGTCCGCCGGAGGCTGGCGTCGACGACCTCGAGGTCGGCCATGAGTTCGCTCGCGTCGGCGTAGCCGTTCGGGCGGACGTCCTCGACGCGGCGGAGCCGCTCGCGCATCAGCTTGAGCTTCTGGCGGTACGGCTCGTTGGGGTAGCGCTCGTCGGCCTCCTCGGCGACGACGGGGAGGTGTTCGCGGTCGGCCTTCAGCGAGCGTTCGAGCTCGTGTCCGGGGTCGATTCGCGTCGCGTCCTGGCTCAGCACACCGGAGAGACGCTTGAGCGCGTCGCTGTACTTTTCGAGGGCGACGCTTCGCTGGCGTTCGAGCGTGTCTTCGGTCACCTCGGGCGTGACGAAGGGGTTGCCGTCGCGGTCGGAGCCGGCCCACGACCGGAACTCGAACAGCTTCGGCACGTCGAGGCCGGGGTACTCGGCGCGGAGCTCCTCTTCGAGTTCCTCGTACACCTCGCCGACCACGTCGAACAGCGTGTTTTCGAGGTACCACTGGACGTTTCGGGCCTCGTCGGTCGGCTCCGGGCGGCGGTCGCGGACCTGCGAGGTCTGCCAGAGGCTCGTCACCTCGGCGACGACGTGCCGCCACTCCTGGTCGTGTTCGAGGTCGGTGAGGCGGCGCTCGTCGAGCGTCTCCAGCCGGTTGGCGATGGAGCGGAGCTTCGACTTCACCGTCTTCCGGCGGGCCTCGGTCGGGTGGGCCGTAAAGGTCGGCTCGATGAGCACGTCTTCGAGGACCCGTCCCAGAAGCTCCTCGTCGACCTCCTCGTCGTCCAGCGCGTCGAGCGTGTCGAGGATGCCGTCTTCGAGCGTCCCCTCCTGTGACGCCTCGCGGATGACGCGAACGCGCTCGCGCTCCTCGGCGAGGTTGATGAGTTCGAAGTAGGTCGTGAACGCGCGGGCGACGACGCTCTCGCGCTCCGGTTCGAGGTCGCCGACCACGTCGTAGAGCCGCTCGCGCGACCCGGACTCGCCCTTCCGGTAGGCGATGGCCGCCTGTCGAAGCTCTTCGACCGTCTCGAACGACGCCGTCGACGTCTGCGCTTCGAGCACGTCCCCGAGCAGCGCCCCCAGCTCGCGAACGTCTTGCCGCACGTCTCTGGTGTGCAATCGCATCCTACTCGAATACGAGTACCACATTCTAAAAGGCCACGAGTAACGCCGAAAATTTGCCCGGAGACGATTCCTCAACGAACGTTTCTAATGGTTCGTCCAGTTTTTCACTCGGTCGCTCGGCCGGCCGCACCCCCTCGCGGGCGGCCGGTTCGTCGTGCGCACTAACACGGTTGATTCGTCACGCTTTTACTGGCTGGGTCGAAGGTGAGTGTATGAGCGATAGCGACAAGTACCCCGCCGATTCGGGTCGCCGTCGGTTCGTCAAGGGCGTCGTCGGGGGAGCGGCGCTCGCGGGCGTGGGAACGACAGGCGCGGCCGCCGTCAACAGCGCAACGTCGTCCACCGGGTCCGGTGGCGGTCCGACGCAGGCGTACGCCATCGAGAACACCGGCGGTCCCGCACCGCGCGGTATGCCACAGATTCCGATTGAAATCGACGACGAGGGCTACATCAGAGGCGTCTGGCCCGAGGTTCAGACCGTCACCCAGAACGGTGTGGAAGTCGAACTCGCCATCACCGAGGACTACCAGGGAACCGGCGTCACCTACTCGCAGGACTGGTTCCAGTACTGCGGCGTGCAGTCCTACGAGGCACTCTCTCCGTCGTTCGAGTCTGACAACTACTTCCGCTCGGACAACGGGGCCTACGACTGGCAGTCCGAGACGTACAGCGCCGGCGACCGCCTGAACGTCAACGACTTCGACGAGTACGAGTCGTGGGGCAACGGCATCGGACAGTCCGGTCTCGGACAGCCCGCGACCGGTACCTGGCGCTCTCAGGACACCGAGGACACGATTCCGATTCAGGTGCTCCGTTCGACGCGCATCGAGGAGGCCGCACAGGACAACGAGTGGCTCGCCGCCTCGACGGACCAGGGCGTCATCGCGTGGCTCAACAAGTGTACGCACTTCTGCTGTGTCCCCGGCTACAAGCAGGCGGCCAGCTCCGCCACGTTCGGCGGCGAAGACGGCGTCTACTGCCAGTGTCACCAGTCCGTCTACGACCCCTTCTCCATCGTCGAGACGCTGTTTACGGCGCTGCCGCGCCCGAGCGAGTAACTCGGACTCGAAACTCGCCTTCCCGCTTCGCGACCGACCGCGACGCGTCTCTCCGTTCCGTTCTCTCTCGCGTTATCGCGTCCCGTCCCGCTGTTCTATCTCACCCAGTTCTCTCCCGTCCCGCTGTTCTACTCCCACCCTTCCATCTCGTGCTGTCGTCCCCCGTCCCGCGTACTGACGGACCGGCCGCTCGCGGGTCGTCCGTCAGGCTTCGAGAACCGATGACCGTCGCCGCGTCGGGGCGACGACCGCGCGCTAGCCGCCGCTGACCGGCGGGAACAGCGCGAGTTCGTCGCCGGCGGCGGTCGCCTCGCCGAGCGCGGCCGCCTCGCCGTTCCGGAGGACGTTGATGTGGTCGTACAGTTCGCCGTCGTCACCGAACACCCGCGATTCGAGCGCCGGATGCGCCCCGACGAGGGCGTCGAGCGCGTCGCCGACGGTCGCGTCGCCGTCGACGTCGACCCGAACGGTGCGCGAGCCGGCGACTTCCGCGAGGTCGGCGAACAGCTTCCACTCCATACTCCCGTCTCGTCGCCCGGTGCTCATGAGGATTGCGCCCCGGACGACCGCGAGGCCTCGCCGTCGGACCCGCCGGTGTCGGCTCCGTCGTCGTCGCCGCCGTCGGTGCGGCCCGTGTCGGTCGTCGCCCGGCGTTCGACCTTCCGGAGCACCTCCGGCCGGCCGACGACGTAGAGCGTGTCGCCGGCTGCCAGTTCGCGTCCCCGGCCGGGAATCGCGTCCACCGGGCGGTTCGAAGACCGGATGGCGACGACCGTGGTGTCCACGTCCGACACCGTCAGTCCGTCGAGGTCGGCACCGGGTGCGACGGTCGTGACCGCCATCGTCTCGTCGGCGTTCCGCAGGAGCGACGCGAACTCGCGGTCCACGTGGGGGTCCGCGGGAAGCGTCACGAGCCGGTAGGTCTCGCCGCTCGCCAGCCGGTCGGCGTCCTCCGCGTCGAGGGCGACGGTCGCCACGTCGTCGGCGACGCCGCGGAGTTCGCCGAAGGCGACGCGGGTCGGCTCGGCCGGCGCGTCGGTGTCGGTGCCGCCGTCCGACAGCGAACCGGGGTCGGGGCCGCCGCCGGCCGTCTCGGTCACGTCGGCGGCGTCGGGCGATTCGGTCGCGTCGGCCGCGCTCGCGATGGCGTCGGCTGCCGGGTCGTCGTCGGCCGCGTCCGGCTTCGGAACCGACCAGACCTGTACGGGGTCGCCGGCGGCCGCGCCGGAGCCGGGGTCGCCGCGAATCGCGACCGCGACGGTGCCGGGCGCGAGCGTCGGCCCGAGGCCGGCCGCGCGACTGCCGAGCGCGAGGTACGACACCTCGCTCCCGCCGGCCTCGAACTCCACGTCGACGTGGCCGACGCCGTGGTCGTCCTTGATGCGCGTCGCGAGTCGGTCGCGGAGTTCGGCCTCGCCGAGGCGTCGGGGGAACAGCAGCGTCTTCCCGCTCAGCTGGGTCTTGACGCTCTCGGCGACCGGGTCGTAGCCCTCGATGTCGCCGATATCATCGGGGAGCGTCACCGACGTGACGCGGCCGACGGTCCGGACGAGTCGGCTCACGTCGGCGTCGAGTTCCTTCGCGCCCGCGACGGCGAACACGTCGGTCGCGAGTCGGTCGCCGGCGACCCGGCCGACCGGGGCGATGAGCGCCCCGCCGGCGAGCGACGCGACGTTGAAAACCACGGTGTCCAGCTGAAACACCTCGGTTTCGGTGCCGGTTGTGAACGCGCCGAACAGCCCGATAGTGTTCAGGTAGAGCGCGACGACCGCGCCGCCGAACAGCACCGCCAGCGCCCGCGGGATTATCTCGCGGGTGTACCAGCGGTAGAGCAGCGAGGCGACCGCCGACACGACGAACGCGCCGACGACGAGGCCGACGAGCCGGAGCGCCTGCAAGACGAGCGAGTCGTCGGCCGGCGGAATCGACACCTGTCCGGCGGCGGCCGGCGACCCTCCGACCGCCGCGAACAGGTCGGCGGCGGGCGCGACCGAAACGGCGGTGCCCGCGCCGGCGGCCGAAGCGAACGCGGAGAGCAGCGCCGACATCACGCCACCGCCTCCTCGAAGCCGGTCAGGTCGGTTCTCGACCCGACCGCGTAGAGCGTGTCGCCGGCGGAGACCGCTTGGTCCCCTCGCGGCGCAATCGTCCAGTTTCCGCCGTGCCGGACCGCGAGGACGGCCACGCCGTAGGCGTCGCGGACGCCCGCCTCGCCGAGTGTCACGCCGTCGAGCGGGCTCTCGGACCGAACCGAGAGCCGAGAGAAGCGCTTGCCGGCGCGGCGGAGCAGTGAGACGAGTTCGAACTCCCGACGGACGCCGCGGGAGGTGACGACGAACCGCTCCACGTCGCTCGTGAGGAGCGGTTCGACCTGCCCCCGGTCGACCGCGAGCGTGACGCGACCCTCGCCGCCGACGGCCGTGGGGGCGCGCGGCGCGGCCTTCGGGGCGTCCGCGTCGTCGTCATCGTCGTCGGGTTCGCTCGGGACCTCCGCGACGGAGTCGACTCCGGCGACGGTCGCGGAGACCGTGCCGCCGTCGGTGACGACGACCACGTCGTCGCCCTGCGCGAGCCCCGTCGGCACGAGCGCCGTCACCGACACCGCGCGCTTGCCCGCCGGGAGGCGCTTCGAGAGGCCGCCGACCGGGGCCGCGGCGGTGACGGTGGCGCGGGCCCGCTCGTCGAGTCTGACCTCGACGGCTGCGAGGTCGAACTCGTTTTGCAGGCGGTCGGCGAACCGCGATTCGAGTTCCACGAGCGGGATGTCGGCGGGGAACGTCCACTCGCCGTTGCGGATGCCGGTGCGGATGTCGAGCGGAACCGGCGGGTAACCCTCGATGTCACCGACCTCACCGGTGACGGTGACGCTGACCTGCCCGCGGCCGCCGACGAGTTCGACCACGTCGGTCGACAGCGACCGCTCTGTGAGCTTGCGCAGCGACATCTTCCGCGGGATGTCGTTGGCGAAGGCGTCGCCGCGGTTGTGGGCGTACAACGACCCCATCAGGACGACCAACAGCGCGACCGTCAGCCTGACCTGGCTCTCCGACTGCGTAATCGTCGGGTCGGCCAGCGCCATGAGGCCGCCGCTCGCGCCCGCGATGGCGACGCTGAGGACGACGACGGCGAGGCCCGGCACGGTGACGCCGGTGACGTAGCGGAAGCCGAAGCCGAGGAGCCACGCGACGGCGGCCGGGACGAGGCCCGTGAGGACGCCGAAGTACAGCCCGTAGACGACTTCGACGGGGAGTGAAGCCATGCGCCGGTACACTCACCGACGCGATAAAGACGTGACGACGCACCCGTGACGGGCCGATACCCGACCGCTTTTGGCCTCGGACGCCAGAACTGCGAGAGACATGGCTTCGGTACGCGAGTGGGTCGGTGCCCGCGCGACCATCGGGACGGTGTTCGTCGCCGCCGTCCTGTCGGTCGCCATCGGCATCCTCAACATCAGTTCCCCGGTCGCCGGCGGCGTGCTGGCACCCTACATCCCCGACGCGGTCCGCATCACCGCCGGCTTCACCGGGACGCTGACGGGCTTTCTGCTCCTCGCGAGCGTCTTCGGGCTCCGCCGCCGCTACCGCGCCGCGTGGTACTCGACCGCGGTGTT
Organism: Haloferax sp. Atlit-48N; assembly: GCF_003383015.2. NCBI lineage: Archaea > Methanobacteriati > Methanobacteriota > Halobacteria > Halobacteriales > Haloferacaceae > Haloferax > Haloferax sp. Atlit-48N. The sequence goes on from NZ_CP137689.1 coordinate 1,894,430, forward strand.
GCTCCCGGTGACCGCCGCGCAGGGGCTCATCCAGTCGCCCGAGCGGGCGGCCCCGCTCGTCGGCCTCTCGCTTATCAGCCTCGCGCTGTTGGTGTTCAATCACAGGGCGTTCGACCGCGACCTCGACCTGACGGCGACGCAGCTGTCGGCGCTGCTCGCCATCGCGGGCGCACAGACCTACACGACCGCCGGCGCGTGGGCGCTCAGAGAGCAGTTCAACGGCATCGACACGCTGTTCGACGCGTTTTATTTCGGCGTCGTCACCGGTAGCACGGTCGGCTACGGCGACATCTACCCGCAGACCGCCATCGCCAGGCTGTTCGGCATCTCGGCGCTCCTCATCACGGTGGCGACGTTCGCCGTGGCGCTCGGTGTCCTGCTCACGCCCGCAATCGAAGCGCGACTCACCAAAGCACTCGGACGCATGACCGAATCACAACTCGACATCCTGGAGAACCACGTCCTCGTCCTCGGCTACGGGGAACTGACCGAACCGATTCTCGAAGAGCTCGGCGACCGCGCCCGCGTCGTCATCGTCACGCCCGACGAGGGGCGCGCCAAGCGCCTCACCGACCGCGGCTACGACGTGGTCACCGACGACCCGAGCGACGAGGAGGCGCTCCAGCGGACCCGCGTCGACGCCGCCCGCTCGGTCGTCGTCGCCACGAACAACGACGCCGAAGACGCGCTGGCCATCCTCACGGCGCGACAGCTCAACCCCGACGTGCACATCGTCGCGGCGGCGACCCAGCGGGAAAACGAGCGGAAACTGCGCCGCGCCGGGGCCAACACCGTCATCAGCCCCGCGGCGCTCGGCGGCCACTTCCTCGCGGAGTCCGCCGTCGGCGGGAGCGGCCTCGAAACCATCGAGGAACGGCTGCTCGACGAACAGCCCACCGAGCCGGCCGAAGACGGAACGGGCGAGGCGGACGACCCCGGAACGGGCGAGGCAGACGACCCCGGAACGGACGACCGTAACTGACGACCCCGGCGACGCCGGTCGCAACCGCGAGCCGATTCCGACGCCCGCTGCTCCGCGTCGCTCTCTCTCTCGGCGCTCAGTGCCCGCGGTCGAACACCGCCACGTCGCAGTCTATCTCGCGGATGCGCTCGAACGTCGGCGGCGAGATGAACCGCGAGGCGGGCGAGCGGTCGCCGCTGGAGCCGAGCACCACGAGGTCGTAGGAGGCGGCGTTGGAGGCGATAAACGCCGTCACCTCCGAGCGGGCGACCCGCGTCTCGATGTTCCCGTCGGCCGTCTCGACCAGATTGGCGAGCTTCGACTCCGCGGGCCGGCGTTCGACCTCCGAGGAGATGCACGTCGTGACGCTCACGCTCCCCGTCTTCCCGGCGAGACGCGTCGCGAAGTCTATCATCGCGTGGGCGGCGTCGCCGGGGCGCGCGACGAGGACGAGAACGCGCCGCCAGCGGTAGGTCTCGCCGGTCGAGCGAAACGCCACGGTGTCGTACGAGCCGCCGAACAGGCCGCGGATGTAGTCCGAAAGCAGGCCGCGGTCCTCCTCGTAGGGCGTCACCACGAGGTCGGAGTTGGTGTTCGCCGCGGCCTCGGTGGTCGCCGTCAGCGGGTCGCCGCGCGCGACGGCGATTTCCACGGGGACGCCCAACTGGGTCCGTAGGTTGTGGGCGCAGGATTCGAGGCGCTCGACCGACGCGTCGGCGTCGGCGTCGAGTTCGCCGTCGGCCGTGGTGTCCGGGGTCGCGTCGCTCTCGTCGGCCGGCGTCGCCGGGAGCACGTCGAGGAGGACGACTTTCCCGGCGCTGTGGGCGGCGGCGAGCCGGGCGGCGAAAAAGGCCGTCTGGGTCGCCGTCTCGCCGCGCATCGGGACGAGGACGTGGTCGTCGCCGCGGACGGTTCCGTAGAGGTACTCCGCGCGGCGCTCGTAGAACTGCTCGCGCCAGACGGTAAAGGCGATGGCGATGACGACGCTGGCGAAGAAGATGCTCACCACGTACTCCTCGGGGTTCACGTTGCCCGTGACGAGCGTCAACAGCGCCGTCGAAAACGCGGACGGCGCTTCCACGTCTAACGCCCACGTCGTCGCGCCCGCGAGGAAGATGGCGAGCGCCGCCGCCGACGGGTGGACGAGCGCGGTCCCGGTCGGGCCGTACGCCCAGCCGGTGAAGCCGACCGCGACGAGGCCGCAGAGCGCGCCGACCGTGAGGGCGACGACGAACTTCACGGGCGAGGCGTACCGCCCCTCGGGGTCGGAAAACAGCGTGTACGACCCGGACGCGAGCGGCGGGAACAGCAGGAACGACAGCGTGCTGACCGAGTTGGAGATGAGCGTCACCACCGCGATGAGCACGGGGATGATGAGGAGAATCGAGAGATGCAGCAGGTTGTTCGTGTTCTCTATCCAGCGGCCGAACGCCACCATCTCGCGCCGCTCTATCCGGCGAATCCGGTCGCGGAGCGCGCCGACGCGTGCGACCGCGCGGGCCGCGAGATGGCGAGGGTCCACGGCTGTCGTCTACGCGAGGTCGGCAACGGCGTCGAGCGAGATGGAGATGGCGCGCTCGACGTTGTTCTTCGCCTTCTCGGGGAGTTCCTCGTCCGAGTCGGCTCCCTTCTGCGTGCCGGCGACGAGGTTGCCGTCGACCGTGCAGATAGCGCCGGCGCGGAGCCCCCGACGGCGGGCGAGCGAGAACACCGTCGCGGCCTCCATCTCGATGGCGAGCAGGCCGGCGTCGTTCCAGTCTTCGACGTACTCGTCGGACTCGTTGTAGAACGCGTCGTCGGAGACGATGGGGCCGACGTGGACGTCCTCGTCGTTGGCTTCGGCCGAGTCGACGAGCGACGTGAGCACGTCGTAGTCGGGGACGGCCGGGTACACCTCGGACTCGTAGCGCTTCGAGGTTCCTTCCTCCTTGGCCGCGCCCGTGGCGACGATCATATCACCGACTTCGATGTCCGCTTGCAGCGCGCCGATGGTGCCGACGCGGATGAACGTCTCCACGCCGACGCGGGCGAGTTCCTCGATGGCGATGGCGGCCGACGGGCAGCCGATGCCGGTCGAGGAGATGGTGAGCGGGACGCCCTCGTACTCGGCGTTGACGACCTTGTACTCGCGGTTCTGCGCGACTTCCTCGACGTTCTCGCACTGCTTTGCGATGCGGTCGACGCGCCCGGGGTCGCCCGGGATGAGCGCGATGTCGTTCACGTCGCCTTCTTCGACGAGGAGGTGGGGCTGTTTCGCCATGTACCGACCCACTCGGGTCGCGGGCAAAAACGACGCGGTTCGACCGGGGGGCACGGACCGCGGTCCGTCGGCCGGGCTTCCGACCGAGCCGCCGTCACGCGAACCCGGTGAAAATCGCCGGCGCGAGGACCAGTAGCGTCGCCCCGAACACGAGCGAGGAGCGGAGCCACTGCCCGCGGACCGCCGTCGCGCGCTCCTCGTAGATGCGCCGGCCGGCGCGGGGGAAGATGAACCGGGCGAACGCGACGTAGATGAACGCCACGACGACCGCGGTCGCGACGAGGTGCGAGGGGAGATCGATGCCGATGCCGGCGACGCCGAGGTCCGGCGCGACGGCGTCGGTGACGAGGTAGACGACCGCGTAGAGGACGCCGGCGAGCGCGCCGGCGGCGTGGTGGGCGACGTTCGCGTCGCCGAAGCTCACCTCGTCGGGCGTCGTTCGGCGGACGACCGCCGCGGCGACGTACGCGGGGGTAAAGCCGTCGTCCTGCCGCCACATCGGGATGGCCATCACGACGGCGGCCGCGGCGCCGACGACCGCGCCGAGAAGCAGTCGCCCGGCGACTGCGCCGAGGCTCGACACGGCGTCGAGGGCGGCGACAGCGGCCGGGAGGTGGTCAAACATCGTCCCGACGAATGGCTGGTGAGGATAAAACTGGTTGGGTCGGAGCCGAGCGGCGTGGACGCGGCGGCTCAGCCCTCGACAAGGTCGTCCAGCCGCCGCCAACTGAGTTGCGTCCGCGCGCCCGGTTCGGCCGCGGTGAGCGCGCCGCAGGCGTTGGCGACCGCCAGCGCCCGCTCGTAGGTCGCCCCGTCGAGGCGGGCCGCGATGAAGCCCGAGGCGAAGGCGTCGCCCGCGCCGGTCGTGTCAACCGCGTCGATAGGGTAGCCCGGGTGGACGTGTCGGTCGTCGCCGTCTCTGACCTCCGCGCCGCGCGGGCCGTGTTTGAGGACGAGCGTCGTCTGCGCGAGCGCCTCGGCCACGTCTGAGACGGGGTCTGCGGCGGCGTCTCGTCCGCGCTGAACCGCCGCTTCACCGAGCGCGGTGGCGGCCTCGCGGTCGTTGAGAAAGACGTAGTCCACCTCGCGGAGCGCGTCGGCGTAGCCCCGGTCGCCGACGCGCCGCCCGGGGTCGAAGCTGACGGTCGTCTCGACCTCGTGGGCCCGTCTGGCGAGCGTCGCGGCCGTCTCGGGCGACTGGCTCGTCAGGTGGAGGTGGTCGGCGGCCGCGAGCGGGTCGGTCGGGAGGTCGGTCGCCTCGAACGCCTCGTTGACGCCGGGCGACCCGAGGACGAACACCTCGCCCGCGGCGTCGACGACGATGTACTTGACCGTGGTCGGGCCGCCGTCGACGCTGACGACGTGGCGGCAGTCGACGCCCTTCGAGGCGAGTTCGGCGACGGCGGCGTGGCCGTGTTCGTCGTCGCCGACGCTCCCGAGGAGCGCGGCGGGCACGTCGAGGCCGACGAGGCCGCTGGCGACGTTGGCGGCGCTGCCGCCGCCCGCGCCGACCCGCGACTCGACGGTCGCCTCGCCGTCGGGCTCCGGCAGGGCGTCCACGCGGAGGGTGACGTCCCAGTTGACGTGGCCGGCGCAGATGACACGGGACATGCGTCCGCGTAGGTCGGGTCGCCGGTGGGATAACTCTCCCGGGTCGGGCGACTACGGAGCGCGGCGCAACAGCGGGCATGCGGAGGCCGGTAGGCGGGCGGCCCAAACAGGGTCGCGGCCTCAGCCGGCGATGGCGAACAACAGGAGGTTGTGGACGCCGGGGCCGAGGCCGACGGCGGCGACGAGGCCCAACAGGAGCGACCCCTCGGTCGGGTCCTCGCGGACGTAGTCGGCGAGGAGGGCGACCACGAAGCCGGCGACGGCGAGTTTCACGAGGACGAACAGCCAGCCGACGCCGATGACCTCCGCGGTCGGGAGCGCCGCGGCGGCGTCGAGGATGACGCGCGACAGCGGCGTCCGCTCGCCGAAGCCGAGCACGTCGACGCCGACGGCGGTCGACAGCGCGTCGAGGGCGTGCCCGAAGAGTGCGAGGAGTCCGAGCGACCCCGCGGCGGCCGCCTCGGGCGCGAGTCGCGTCACGACCCGCCACGTCAGGGGAGTGACGACGACCGCGGCGACGAGGGCGAGACCGGGCCAGGCGACCGAGAGCGTCCCGGCGGCGAGGCCGGCGAAGAGCGCGAAGCCGGCGAGGCCGGCGGCGACGAGCAGCCCCGGAGCCGCGAGCGTCTGCGGCGAGGCGAGGTCGGCCGCGTCGAGCGCGAGCCACGTCGCGCCGGCGACGACGGCCACGGAGAGATAGACCGCGGGCGTGCCGGCGAGCGGTTCGACCGCGGGCGGGAGCGCGCCGACGACGTAGAGCACGTGGAGCGCCGACCCCGACACCATCCACGGGACGAGCGCGAGGACGTGCGCGGGCGTGACCGTCGGGCGCGTTCGAGTCAGTCCGACGCCGACGCCGACGAGTCCCGCGACGAGGGCGACGAGGTAGGGGAGCGGCGGGAGCGCGAACCCCTCGGGGAGGATGGCCATGCAGGAGGCGCGGCGGGGCGGCGTGAAAGCCTTACGTTCTTTAGCCTCGGGTCGCCTCGACAGGGTATGAACCGAGCCGACCTCGCCGCCCGCATCGACCACACGGTCCTCGGACCCGAGACAACGATGGCCGACGTGGAGGCCGTCCTCGACGCCGCCGCCGAGTGGGGGATGAACGCCTGCATCCCGCCGTGCTACGTCGCCGAAGCGAGCGAGTACGCCCCGGACGTGTTGCTGGCGACGGTCGTCGGCTTCCCCCACGGTCAGCACACGACGACGGCCAAGCGCGAGGAGGCCGTCGACGCGTGGCAGGCCGGCGCGGACGAACTGGACATGGTCATCAACGTCGGTCGGCTCAAAGCCGGCGACGACGAACTCGTGACCGAGGACATCTCGGAGGTCGTCGCCGCCGTCCCGGTTCCCGTGAAAGTCATCATCGAGACGGCGCTTCTCACCGAGGCAGAGAAACACCGCGCCTGCGAGGCGGCCGCCGAGGCCGACGCCGCTTTCGTCAAGACCTCCACCGGCTTCGCCGACGGCGGCGCGACCGTCGAGGACGTGGCGCTCATGGCCGAGTACCTGCCCGTCAAGGCCTCCGGCGGCGTCGGCTCCTACGACGAGGCGGTCGCCATGTTCGAAGCCGGCGCGGAGCGCATCGGCGCGTCGTCGGGCGTCGACATCGTCTCCGGCGCGCCCGAGGAGTAGGTCGGCGGTCTCGCGGTCTCGCGGTCTCGCGGTCTCGCGGTCTCGCGGTCGTCGATAGATTGTGAACGCCGCGCGCCCAACATTGATTATCCGACTCCCGGGAACTCAGTACCATGCTCAGAGGCGGACCCGTCGTTCAAATCGGCGTCATTCTCGTGTCAGTGCTCGGGCTCTGGGTCGGCGCGCGGCTGTTGGTCGACGCCGCCGTCCGGGCGGCTCGGCGGTTCGGCCTCTCGGAGCTCACCATCGGGCTGACAATCGTCGCAATCGGGACCTCGACGCCGGAGCTCTCGGTCGCGGTCGACGCCGCGTACAAGGGGTTGGGCGACATCGCGGTCGCCAACGTCCTCGGCTCGAACATCTACAACGTGGCGTTCGTGTTGGGCGTCATCTCGCTGTTCCGGGTGATTCCGGTCGCGGAGTCGCTCGTCTCCCGCGACGGCGTCGCCCTGCTGGCGAGCACGCTCCTCGGCGGACTGGTTCTGTTCGACCTCCGGGTGACGAGGCTCGAAGGCGCGCTCTTAGTCGCGGCGTTCGTCGCCTACACGGCGTACCTGCTCCGTGGCACCCAGACTGAGGCCGATGGAGCAACTGAGCAATCGGCCGACCAGTCGCTCGGAGACGGCGGCGTGACCCGCCCGATAACCGACCGAATCGACTTCCCCGGGCGGGACGCCGTGTTCCTCGCGGGCGGGTTGGCGCTGGTGGTGGTGAGCGGCGACTACATGGTGCTCGCCGCCTCGGAGCTGGCCCGCGGGGCCGGCGTCTCCGAGTGGGTCATCGGCGGCACAATCGTCGCGGCGGGGACGTCGACGCCGGAGTTCGCCGTCTCGCTCGTCGCGCTCCGACGGGGGAGTCTCGGCGTCTCGGTGGGCAACGTCGTCGGGAGCAACATCCTCAACATCACGGGTATCGTCGGCGTCGCGGCGGTCGCTCGCCCGCTCGCGGTGAGCGCCTCGGCGCTCGGGACGTTCGCGTGGCTCGTCGCGGTCACTCTCCTCATAGTCGCCGCGCTCTGGACCGGGAGGGTTCTCTCCCGGGTGGAAGGTGCCTTCTTCGCGACCTCCGAGGTCACGCGGTGGATACTGGGGCTCATCTGAGGGTCGCGGTCTCCCGAGACGACCCTGTCGAGCGCCCCCGAATCGCTCTGTTACCCGGCCCGCAACGCGACGAGTCGCCGTGGTCCGTCGTCGCCGCCGGATTCGACGACGAACAGCGCGTCGCCCGCCGGCGTCGGACCGGTCAAGGCGCGCCCCGCGAGGTCGTAGCGCCAGCGGACGCCCCCGACGCGAATGTCGTCGAGGCCGACGCCGCCCCCCGTGTCGTAGGCGACGACGCCGCCGTCGTCGCTCGTATCCGAGACGAAGACGGTGTCGCCGGCACCCGCCGGCGGGGCGAAGAAATCGTCGCCGGCCGCCCACGAGGGGGAGCCGGAACGTTTGTCGAAGGCGTCGAGGCCGGCCCCGTCGGTCGAAAAGATTCGCCGGGGGCCGACGACGAGCGAGCCGTGGGGCGAGGGGTCTTCTTGGTGCCAGGCCACCGCACCGGCGCGGAGGCCGCCGCTGAGTCGGGCGACGCCCGCGCCGAAGAAGCCCGCGAACACGTCGCCCGACCCGGCGACTGCGAGCGCCTGCACGCCGCCGGGGAGTTTGGTTCGCCACGTTCCGGTCAGGCCGCGCTTGACGCCCTCGTCGCGGAACGTGACCACCTCGCCGCCCTCCGTGCCGGCGACGACGGTGTCGTTCCGGGCCGCGAGGGACCGAACCGGGCCGAACACCTCCTCGCGCCACTCGACGCTCCCGTCGCTGGCGCGGACGCGGTAGAGGTTCCCCGCGGTGTCAGCGGTGTAGAGACAGTCGCGGTCCGGTTCGGGTCGGACGACCGGAGCCCAGACGCTCGACTCGGTCGGCGCGTGCCACGCTTCTTCGCCGTCGTGGGTGTACGCGAGCACGCCGGTTCTGGCCCCGGAATGGCCGACGTAGACGCGCTCCGAACCGACCGTCACAGACGAGCGAAAGACGCTCTGAGTGTCGCTTTCGACCGACCACAGCTCGGTGCCATCGGCGGCCGAAAACGCCCGGAGGCGCTCGCTGGTCGCGAGATACACCGTCTCGTCGAACACGACCGGGCGCGCCAGTTCGAGGCCGTTCACCTCGATGCCCCACGACTCGCTCGGCTTCGACGCCGGGCCGGTCGCACGGGGGTTGTAGCCCGTCCCTTCGGGGGAGAAGTACGGATGTTGCCAGTCGGTCCGCCCGTCGCCCGTGGAGCCCTCATCGCCGCCGACACAGCCCGCGAGACCGACGGCTGCGCCGGTTCCGAGAGTCCCGAGGAACGCCCGTCTCGATAGTCTCGCGTCGGGGTTCGTCACGACTCCGACCCGCCGGCGTCCGCGGTCGTTCCCGCGCTCGACTCGTCGGCGTCGGCGTCGGCGACGACAGTTATGCTCCGCAGGCCGTCGTCGCGGACGAGCGGGCAGAGCACCCGGCGGTCGGTCGCGGCCAGCGAGTGGCCGACGTTACGACCGAGCGAAATCGACCAGCGCTCGCGGTCACCGAACAGGCCACCGTCGCCGGTTCGGTTCAGGGCGACGAGGTCGCCGCGTCCCGTGCCGACGTAGACCGTGTCGCCGACGACGCTCGCGGCGGAGACGGTCTCGTCCGGGTAGTAGCGCCACCGCTCCTCGCCGGTCGCGCTGTCGAGCGCCCGGAGCGACCCGCGAACCGTGTAGAGGCGCTCGCCGTCGAACGCGAGCCGCTCGTGGACGCCGCGGTCGTCCTCCCAGACCACGTCGCCGCTGCGCCGTTCGAGCGCGGCGATGCGGTCCCAACCGGCGAGGTACACCCGCTCGTCGCCGACGACCGGCGCGACGGTTTCGACCGTCTCGGTCGGAGCCTGCCAGCGGGCACGTCCGTCAGTTCCGAGGCAGTAGAGCCGCTGGCCCTCGGTGACCACGAAAATCGAGTGGAGGTTGACCGCGAGGGGTCGCCGGACCGCGCCGAACAGCGACCGCGTCCATTTGACCTCGGCGGCGTCGATATCGACCGCGCAGACGCGCTCGTCGTCGAGGCCGAGAAACAGCGTCTCGCGGTCGTTGGAGAACGCCGGCGGCGTCCGCGGGCGGCCGGGGAGTTCGATAGTTCGGAACAGCCGACCGGTCCGGGCGCGGTAGAGCGCGAGTCGGTTCGGGCCGTGGACCGTCACACCGAGCGAGTAGGCGATTCCGTCGAGGACGACCGGCGCGGTCCACTCCTCGCCCTGTGCGGTCCACAACTCCTCGCCGGCGGCCGGGTCGAGCGCCCGTATCGGGTCGCTGGGCGTGTAAGCCACCCCGTCGGCGGCGACTGGCTCGGTCGAGCCCATCCCGAAGTCGGGTTCGTACTCGATAGTCGGCTCGGAGATGGCCGTTCCGTCGCGGAGGAACGCGGTGTTCGCGTCGTCGTGGGCGTAGGTCCGCCAGCCGTCTTCGAAGCGGACGCCCTCGGGGAAGTCGTCGTCAGTCTGTCCCTCGTCGCCGCCGAGGCATCCGGCGACCCCGGCGACCGCGCCCGCTCCGAGCAGGCGAAGCACGCCGCGGCGGGTGCTGGTGCCGGTGGCGGCCGAAGCCGACTCCCGAGCGCCGGCCGAAGCCGGGTCGTCGGTCCCGGCCGAGTCGCTGGCGGAGGGCGAATCGGGCGGTGTCCTGCGGGAACGCATCGACCGAAACGTCATAGCACAGTGACAAGTACTTTTTCGCCGGGCGCGGTGGCGAGGGTGCGAGTGGGAAGCGGGAGGTGAGAGGCGGAAAAAGCGGAGGGAAGACTGCGGATGCGGCGATGACGCTCAGGGAGCGCGCAGACGACCCCCGAGAGACGCTATCACGGGTCGCGGACGCCGGCAGTCTCGGGGGAGACCGCGGCGTTTTTGCCCGCTGACCCGGTACGTGGGATAACCGAATGGCCCGATACCACATCGAGACATACGGCTGCACCTCGAACCGCGGCGAGAGCCGCGCCATCGAGAGCGCGCTCCGCGACGCCGGCCACTACCGCGTCGACGGGCCCGAGGAGGCCGATGTCGCCATCATGAACACCTGTACGGTCGTGGAGAAGACGGAGCGGAACATGCTCCGTCGGGCCAAAGAGCTGGCGGCGGAGACGGCGGACCTCATCATCACGGGCTGTATGGCGCTCGCGCAGGGCAACGACTTCCGCGAGGAGGGCATCGACGCCCAGATTCTCCACTGGGACGACGTGCCGACCGCCGTCACCAACGGCGAGTGTCCGACCCCCGGCCCCGGCGTCGAACCCGTCTTGGACGGCGTCGTCGGCATCCTGCCCATCGCCCGCGGCTGTATGTCGAACTGCTCGTACTGCATCACGAAGTTCGCCACCGGCCGCGTCGATTCGCCCTCGGTCGACGAGAACGTCGAGAAGGCGCGGGCGCTCGTCCACGCCGGCGCGAAGGAACTCCGCATCACGGGGCAGGACACCGGCGTCTACGGCTGGGACAAGGGCGACCGAAAGCTCCCCGAGCTACTGGACCGCATCTGCACCGAAATCGACGGCGAGTTCCGCGTCCGCGTCGGCATGGCCAACCCCGGCGGCGTCCACGGCATCCGCGAGGAACTCGCCGCGGTGTTCGCCCGCCACGACAAGCTCTACAACTTCATCCACGCGCCGGTGCAGTCGGGCTCCGACGAGGTGCTCGAACACATGCGTCGCCAGCACCGCGTCGACAAGTTCAGAGAAATCGTCGAGACGTTCGACCGCGAACTCGACTACTGGACGCTCTCGACCGACTTCATCGTCGGCTACCCGACCGAGACCGACGCGGACCACGAGCGGTCGATGGAGCTGCTCCGCGAGGTTCGCCCCGAGAAGGTCAACGTCACGCGCTTCTCGAAGCGCCCCGGCACCGACGCCGCGGACCTGAAGGGCCTCGGCGGGACGCTCAAAAAGGAGCGCTCCAAGGAGATGTCCGAGGCGAAGATGGACATCGTCGCCGCCGCGTACGACGAGATGGTCGGCACGGAGCGCGAGGTGCTCGTCGTCGAGGAGGGTACCGGCGACTCCGTGAAATGCCGCGACGAGGCCTACCGCCAGATAATCGTCCAGAACGCCACCGAACACGGCCTCGAACCCGGCGACTTCGCCCGCGTGACGGTGACCGCCCACCAGACCGTCTACGCCTTCGCCGAACCGGTCGAGGCACAGCCCGAACCGCGGGAGCCCACCGCCGCCTGAGCGGGCGGTTGCGCGCCGAAGACGCGTCGCCCCGCCGATTCACACTCCGCTCGGTTCTCAGTTCTCGTCGCGCCCGCGGACGCCGCCCTCGCCCACTCGGAGAAACATCCCTTTCGACGCCGGCGCGGTCGGTTCGAACCCCCAGCGCTCGTAGTAGCCGTCCACGTCGGCGAGGAGATTCACGAACGCCGACGGCGGGGCCTCGTGGTCGAGGTAGTCCACGAGCGCGTCCATCACGCGGGTGCCGAGCCCACGGCCCTGATGGTCGGGGTGGACCGCTACGTCGACGACCTGAAAGACGGTACCGCCGTCGCCGACGAGCCGACCCATACCGACTATCTCGTCGCCGGTCGCCCCCTCGAAGACGACGCGCACGCCGAAAATCGTGTTCGGAACGCCGCGCTCGGCGGCCGCGAGAGACCGGGGAGGCATCCCCGCGGCGTCGCGGAGGGAAACGTACGTCTCGGGGGCGGGAAACTCGGGGACGAGGTGGTAGTCGTCGTTCACGACTCGACCGTCGCGCCACCCGGCCCTAACGGTTTCTCTCACGCCGACGCCGGCAACAAGATTGATAGCGACGCGACGGCTGACAGCACCCGTGTCCGACGACAGTCAATCGGAGGCCCGAGCGTTCGCCAGAGACGCGCTCTCGACGGTCGCGGTCGTCGTCGCGGTCGGCGCGGTGCTGTTCGCGGTGAGCGGCGTGTGGCCCCCGATGGTCGCCGTCGAGAGCGGGAGCATGCAACCGACTCTCGAACGCGGCGACCTCGTCGTCGTGACCGCGGAGGGTCGCTACGGCGGCCCCGCGGCCGACGACTACGGCGTGGTCACGGCCAACGCGAGCGAGGGCTACGGCCGGCTCGGCGGCCCGGGCGATGTCGTCGTCTACGACACGCCGTCGCGCGACGGCTCGCCCATCATCCACCGCGCGGTCTTCTGGGTCGAGGACGGAGAGAACTGGTACGACCGGGCCAACGCGTCTTACGTCGACGACGCGGACTCCTGTGCGGAACTCCTGTACTGCCCCGCGCCGCACGCCGGCTACGTCACCCGCGGCGACGACAACGACTACTACGACCAGGCGCGGGGCATCGCCCCGCCCGTCCGACCCGACTGGGTGCGGGCGAAAGGCCAGTTCCACGTGCCGTATCTCGGGGAGCTACGGCTGGAAGTCCAGAAGCTGCTTTGAACCCCCAGCGGTCGTCAGCGGTCGTCAGCGTCCGTTAGTGGCAGTTAGTGGCCGTCAGCGGTCGTCGCCGCCGTCGGGCGAGAACATGGTGTAGCGCTCGGTCTCGTCGTCTTCCTTCCACTCCCCGAGTTCCTTCGGGTCGATGTGGACGAACACGTCGTCGACCTCGTCGATGTTCCGAATCGCCTGCACGACCCACGTCTCGATGTCGTGAGCCTCGGCAATCGTCATGTCGCCTTCGACCTCGATGTGGAGGCTCACGTCGATTTCGGGGCCGACGTAGTGGGCGACCACGTCGTGTGCGCCGTACACGTCGGGGTGCGACAGGGCGGTCTGGACGATGAGCGCCCGGAGGTACTCCGGCGGGGCGGCCCCGACGAGGTAGTTCACGTTGTCGCGGACGATTTCGTAGCCGGTGTAGACGATGCCGATGGAGACGACCATGGCGGCCAGCGGGTCCAAGATGGGGTAGCCGAACTGCCCGCCGACCACGCCGACGAGCGCCGCGCCGGCGGTGAGGATGTCGTTTCGGTTGTCGACGCCGGCGGCGACGAGCGCCGGCGAGTTCTGCTCGCGGCCGACCGAGTAGCAGTAGCGGTAGAGGACGTACTTGGCCGCCGCCGCGACGACGAGGACGACGACGCCGAGCGTCCCCGCGTCTCCGCCGTAAGTCCCCGCGAGGATGCTGGACGTGCTCTGCCAGAGAATCGCCCCGCCGGCGGCGAAGATGCCGACCGCGACGAAAAGCGAGATGAACGGCTCGATACGCTCGTGGCCGTGGGGGTGTTCCCAGTCCGGCGGCTTCGTCGTCAGATAGAGGCCGCCGAGGATGATGGTGCTGTAAACCGCGTCCGCGAGGCTGTTGACTGCCTCGGACCCGAGGGCCAGGCTCCCGGTCGTCCACCACACGCCGGCCTTCCCGGCGACGAGAAGCACGTTCGCCGCGAGGACGACGAATCCGACCCGACGGATGGCCCGTTTCCGCTCCATTACCGTGGCTTTCGGGAGAGGGGTTCAAATGCGCTTCGGGCCGGAGCGGGCTATTAGATGCACTCGACGTGAGTTTTAGAGTCAGTCTAATTCGAAGCGAACCGCGTCGTCGTCGCCGTCGACGAGTGCCCCGTCGAGGCCGGCGAATGCTTCGTGAAGCTGGTCGTAGGAGTCGTCGAGGGCCTGCACGAGCACTTTCGTGTCGGAGATGACCGGCATGAAGTTGGTGTCGCCGTTCCACCGCGGGACGACGTGGGTGTGGAGGTGGTCGTCGATGGAGCCGCCGGCGGCCGAGCCGCCGAGGTTCTCGCCCGCGTTACAGCCGTCGGGGTCGAAGGCGGCGTCCAACGCGGCGAGCGTCTTCGATTTGAGCCGGGCGTGGTCGAGGAGTTCCGCGTCCGAGAGGGCGGCGAACTCGCCGGTGTGGCGGTGCGGGATGACCATGACGTGCCCCGGCGCGTAGGGGTAGTTGTTCAGGAGGACGAACGAGTGCGGCGAGCGGGCGACGATTTTGCTCTCTCTGTCGTCGTCGCGCTCGGGGAGCGCACAGAAGGGACAGCGGTCGTCGTCGTCCGGGTCGTCGGCGTCGGCGTCTTGGTCGTCGTCGCGGGCGACCCAGTCGATGCGCCACGGGGCGAACAGTTGGTCCATGGCGGCTCAATGGACCCGGACGGGCAAGCCGTTTCGGTCTCGGGGCGGTCGGTGCTGGCTCCGACCCCGGTTCCGTCCGACTATCGCGTGAGGTTCTCGTAGCCGTCTTCGGTGACGATGATGGTGTCTTCGGCCTGCCCGACCATCGCGCCGTCTTCCTCTTTCAGCACGGGGTAGCCGCGGAGGATACCCTGCTGTTCGAGCCGGCGAATCGCCATCTCTGAGCGACCGCCCTCGAACCAGCGGGCCGCGAAGGGGAGCAGTTTGTACTCCTCGCGCACCTCGTCGAGCAGTTTGCGCGACATGCGGTCGCGGACCGAGCGGTCGTTGACGAGGCTGTAAATCTCGTTTTTCGACCCCTCGGTGACCTTGCCCGTGCCGTCGGTGGCGAACGGTTCGATGGCGACCACGTCACCGACTTCGAGTTCGACGCCGCGCTCTGCGCCGCGGTTCGGGATGGTCGGGTCGGTGTGGGCGTCCCACTGCTCGACGCCGTGGCCCGAGAGGTTGAGGACGGGCGTGTAGCCGTAGCCGCGAATCACGTCCTCGATTTCCGCGCCGATTTTCCCGGTGTGCGCGCCCGCTTCGACCATGTCGAGGGCGGCGTCGAGCGCCTCCTCGGCGGACTCGACGAGTTCGTCGTTGCCCGAGAGGTCGACTGTCACCGCGGAGTCTGCGATGTAGCCGTCGACGTGGACGCCGACGTCCAGACAGACCATGTCCTCGCCGAACACGGTGTCGTCGTCGCGGCCGGGGCTGGCGTGCGACGCCTCCTCGTTGATACTGATGTTGACCGGGAACGCACAGCCGTCTGCGAGTTCGCGGATGCGCGCTTCGGCGTGTTCGGCGACTTCGAGGTGGGTGACGCCGGGTTCGACCATCTCGGCCGACTCGTCCAACACCGTGCGGAGGACCTCCCCTGCCTCTCGATACTTCTCGACCGTCTCGTCGTCGAGGGGTCCGATGCTCATGGCCGCGACTTCGCGGCCGCGCCGGAAAGCGATTGCGGGATGGCCGGCGACAGAGGGCGGGTCGTCGCCGGCGGCTCGCGCGGCGTGCGTGAGACTCGCAGCCATGTCTATATAGCACAACAGTCCGAAACTAGCAACCCTTTCTTAGGTAGCCGTCTTCAGGCAGAGGAGAGAACGTTTCCAATGAGTGTTCCGTCCTTCCACCCCGACGTCGCCGAGCACCACCTTCGAGTCGACATCGACGACTGGGACGACGTGTACGTCGTCGGCGACGTACACGGCTGTCTGCCGGCGCTCGAACGCCTCGTCGACCGGCTCGACCCCTCCGAGGACGACCTCGTCGTCTTCGTCGGCGACCTCGTGCGGAAGGGCCCCGACAGCAAGGGCGTCGTGGACTACGTCCGCGAGCGCGACAACTTCCTGACCGTCCGCGGCAACAACGAAGAAAAGCTCATCCGCGGCACGAAGGAGCTAGACGCGCTGACCGACGACGACCTCGAATGGATTTCGAACCTCCCGGTCGCCATCACGTGGGAAGACGCCATCGTCGTCCACGGCGGCGTCCACCCCGAAAAGCCGCTTTCCGAACACAGCGTCGACGAACTCGAAAACACCCGGGCGATGAACCCCGGCGACAGCTACGACGGCCCGTTCTGGTTCGAGTACTACGAGGGTCCCGAGCGCGTCTTCTTCGGGCACACCGTGATGGCCCACCCCGCCGTCTTCGAGCACGCGATGGGCCTCGACACGGGCGCGGTCTACGGCGGCGCGCTGACGGCGTACGACCTCCACGCCGACGAACTCGTCGCCGTCGACTCCGAGGTCACCCACGAGTCCCGCAAGGACTCGAAGATTCTCGAACCCCGCCAGCCCGCGCTGGTCTGAGCCCCCGAGGCGACGACGGAGGCGGCGAACTAAAGGCCGCCGCCGAACCATCTCCTCTCAAGCACATGTCCGACGACGAGGTTCGCGGCGGCGACTCGCAGGGCCGACACGCCGGTCAGTCGACCGCGCCAGTCCGCGCCCGCGAGCGCGACGGAGACGCGCCGGAGCCGGCCGACGCCGACCTCGCAGACCCCGCGCTGTATCTCAACCGCGAACTCAGCGAACTCGCCTTCCACGAGCGCGTCCTTCACGAGGCGAGAGACGACCGCAACCCGCTTTTCGAGCGCGTCAAGTTCCTCTCGATTCTCACCTCGAACCTCGACGAGTTCTTCATGAAGCGCGTCGGCGGGCTGAAACAGCAGATGGCCGCCGGCGTGAGCGAACTCTCGCCCGACGGCCGGACGCCGAGCCAGCAGTGGTCGCTCGTCCTCGACCGCGCCCGCGACCTGCTCGACCGACAGTCCGACTGCTTCCACGACCTCGTCCGCCCCGCGCTCACCGACGCCGGCATCGACATCGTCGGCTACGACGACCTCGCGCCCGACGAGCGGGCGGCCCTCCGCGACTACTTCGAGGCGTCGGTCCTGCCGACGCTGACGCCCCTGACGTTCGAGCCGGCCCATCCGTTCCCGTTCATCTCGAACCTCTCGCTGTCGCTCGCGGTCCGCACGACCGAGGGCCCGGAGGAGCCGACGAAGTTCTCGCGGGTCAAAGTCCCCGGCAACCGCCCGCGACTCGTCAACGTGGACGAGCGCGTCGGCGACGCGGGAGGGAGGGCGGACGACGACGGCCCCGCGGGACCCGTCAGGTTCGTCCCGCTCGTGGCCGTCATCGAGCGCAACATCGACCTGCTGTTCCCGAACGTCGAGGTCGTCGACACCTCCGCGTTCAGGGTGACGCGGAACGCCGAGGTCCGCCGCAACGAGGAGGTCGCAGAGGGGCTCATCGCCACGATAGAGGACGTGCTCCGCCAGCGCCGATTCGCCACGGTGGTCCGCTTGGAGGTCCAGTCGGGCGCGCCCGAGGCCGTCCGCGACCTGCTCGCAGAACAGCTCGGCGTGGACGACCGCGAGGTGTTCGAGCGCGACCTGCCGCTGGACTACGGCGCGCTCGCGTCGCTTTTCGACCTCGACCGGCCGGAACTCGAAGTCGCGCCGTGGACGCCCCAGCCCCACCCGCGGTTCGCCGGGCGCTCGGCCGACGACCCCGACTCGGTGTTCACCGAAATCGCCCGGAAGGACGTGCTCGTCCACCACCCGTACCACTCGTTTACGGGCACGGTGGGGACGTTCCTCGCGGCGGCCGCGGCCGACCCCGACGTGCTGGCCATCAAAGCCACCATCTACCGGACCGCGCCGGACTCCGAGGTCATCGAGACGCTCATCGAGGCCGCCAAGAACGGCAAGCAGGTCGCGGTGATGGTCGAACTCAAAGCGCGGTTCGACGAGGAGAACAACCTCCGGTGGGTCCGCCGGCTCGAAGAGGAAGGCATCCACGTCGCTTACGGCACTATCGGGCTGAAGACGCACACGAAGACCGCGCTCGTCGTCCGCGAGGAGGGCGACGAGGTGCGGCTGTACTCCCACGTCGCCACCGGCAACTACCACTCCCAGACCGCGAAGCTCTACACCGACCTCGGGCTGTTCACCGCCGACCCCGACATCGGCCACGACCTCGTTCGCCTGTTCAACTTCTTCACCGGCCACTCGCGGCAGGAGACGTACCGGAAACTGCTGGTCGCGCCGACGAACCTCCGCGAGGAGATGACCCGGCTCGTCCGCCGGGAGGCCGACCACGCCCGCGCCGGCCGCGACGCCCGCATCGTCGCCAAGATGAACGCGCTCGAAGACCCCGCGATGGTCCGCGAACTGTACGAGGCGTCGATGGCCGGCGTCGACATCGACCTCGTGGTCCGCGGTATCTGTCGGCTCAGACCCGGCATCGAGGGGCTCTCGGAGCACGTCTCGGTGTCGAGCGTCGTCGGCCGGTTCCTCGAACACTCGCGTATCTTCTACTTCGAGAACGGGGGCGAGCCGGACTACTACGTCGGCTCCGCCGACTGGATGACCCGCAACCTCGACCGCCGGGTCGAGGCCGTCGCGCCCGTCGAAGACCCCGAGCACCGCGCCGAACTCGACGCCGTCCTCGACGCGCTCCTGTCGGACAACCGCCGGCGCTGGGTGATGGACAGCGACGGCCGGTACGAACAGCGCCGACCCGGTGACGGCGAACCGGTCCGCGAGGCCCACCGAGAGCTGATGGACCGGGCGCTCGGCGCGGCGTACCGCGCCGGCGACGACTGAAGAAAAAAGCCCGATTCAGGCGCTCGGTTGCACCCGCGCGAGCACGTCGCCGCGGTCGAAGTCGTCGCCTTCTGCCACGACTATCTCCGTGACCGTCCCCGTCGTCGGCGCGGCCACGTCGATGCTCACCTTCTCGACCTGTATCTCGCAGAGCGTCTCGCCCGCGTCGACCGCCGAGCCCTCGCGGACGAACCAGTTGGCGAGGTAGCCCTCGGCCACGTCGTCGGCGTCGTCGGGCCAGACAGACGCCGAATCGACGTCGACGGCGTCCGTCATGCGCGACCCCCGTTCGGTTCCGACTCGCCCGTCATTCGTGGAGTTCGCGGACGGCCGCCGCGATGTCGTCGGTGCCGGGGTTGACCTCGTCTTCCAGCGGGCGGGCGTAGGGAATCGGCACGTCGGGGATGGCCAGCCGCTTGACCGCCGAGAGGTCGTCCAGCGCGCCCTCGGCGGCCCGCGCGATTATCTCGCCCGTCACGCCGAACGACCGGTAGTCCTCGTCGACGACGAGGAGCTTCCCGGTCTTGCGGACCGAGTCGAGCACCGTGTCGGTGTCGAGGGGGACGAGCGTCCGGAGGTCGATGACCTCGGCGTCGATGCCGTCGTCGTCGAGCTGTTCCGCGGCCTCCATCGCCCGGTGGACGTGCAGGCCGAGGGTGACGACGGTCACGTCGTCGCCGGGGCGCTTCACGTCGGCCTCGCCGAACGGAATCGCGTAGTCCTCCTCGGGGACGCCGGTCTTCGGCCCCGAGGGCGACGGCATCCAGCCGAGACCCATGAGACGCTTGTGGAACATGTAGACGACCGGGTCGTCGTCGCGGATGGCGGTGTGCATCAACCCCTTGGCGTCGTAGGCCGTCGAGGGGACGACGACTTTCATCCCCGGCAGGTGGGCGAAGGTCCCGTAGAGCGTCTGGGAGTGCTGGCCGGCGTCGTTGTAGGTGCCGCCGACGGCCGTGGTAAGCACCATCGGGACAGAGATGGAGCCGCCGCTCATGTAGGTGTTCTTCGCCATGTTGTTGTAGATCTGGTCCATGGCGACGCCGAAGAAGTCGACGAACATCAGTTCGGCAATCGGGCGCATCCCGGCCTGTGCGGCCCCGACGGCCGCGCCGAGGTAGGCCGTCTCGCTGATGGGCACGTCCATCACGCGGTCGCGGCCGAACTCGTCCAACAGGCC
Organism: Haloferax sp. Atlit-48N; assembly: GCF_003383015.2. NCBI lineage: Archaea > Methanobacteriati > Methanobacteriota > Halobacteria > Halobacteriales > Haloferacaceae > Haloferax > Haloferax sp. Atlit-48N. The sequence goes on from NZ_CP137689.1 coordinate 1,914,291, forward strand.
GGTCGTACTGGAGAAGATGCCGCCGTAGTCGGCCACGTCCTCGCCCATGTAGAACACGTCGTCGTTCTCGCGCATCTCCCACGCGATGGCCTCGACCATCGCCCGGCTCATGGTCAGTTCGCGGTCCGTCTCGGTCGCCTCCGTGTAGTCTCGTGATTCGGTCGCCATCAGTTGTCACCTCCCGTCTCGCCGGCGTCGCCCGGCGCGTCTGCCGCGGCCCCGCCGTCTGTCGCCGCCTGCGCCGGCGGGTTCGTGAACACGTTCTCGTACGCCTCCGCCGGCTCGGGTTCGGGCTGTTCTTTCGCCCACGAAATCGCCGCCTCGACCCGCTCGTGGGCGCGCTCCCGCATCTCGTCGATGTCGTCGTCGGTCACGCCGTGCGAGCGGAGGTCCGCGGCGAGTCGCTCGATGGAGTCGCGCTGTTTCGCGCGGTCGATGTCGGCCTCGGGGCGATAGCCCTCCGCGTCGCCCATGAAGTGGCCCATCCGGCGGTGGACCTGTACCTCGATGAGCGTCGGCCCGTTGCCGTCGCGGGCGCGCATCACGGCCTCGCCCGCGGCCTCGTACACCGCCATCGCGTCGTCGGAGTCGACGCGGACGCCCGGCAGGTCGAAGCCGTCGGCGCGCTGTGCGCCGTTCTGTACGTCGGTCACGCGGTCTTTCGGCATGCTGATGGCCCAGTCGTTGTCCTCGACGACGAAGACGACCGGGAGGTCGTGGACCGCCGCGAGGTTCAGCGATTCGAGGAAGCCGCCCTGATCGATAGCGCCCTCGCCGAGGAAGGCGACGGCCACGGCGTCCGTGTTCCGCTTTTTTGCGGCCATCGCCGCGCCGACCGCCGGCGGACAGCCCTGCGCGATGATGCCCGAACACGCGAAGTTCACGTCGGGGTCGAACAGGTGCATGTGGCCGCCCTTCCCGCGGCACAGCCCCGTTTTCCGGCCGAAAATCTCGGCCGTCATGCGCTCGAGGTCGACGCCCTTCGCGATGGCGATGTGGTGCGGTCGGTGCGGCGCGGTCACCGTGTCGTCGTCGCGGAGGTGGATACACACGCCCGCCCCGGACGCCTCGTGGCCGGCCGCGAGATGCAGTTCGCCGGGTATCGGCCCCGCCGAGATGTCGAACGCCGGCTGTTTCCCGACGAGGTACTCGTCCACCAGTCGCTCCTCGTAGTGCCGAGCGGTCACCATCTGCTCGTACATCGTCCGTAGGTCGGTAACACTCACCATGGTTGGCGTTCGGGTGTACTCCCGTAGAACTATTAACATTAATTGTGTAAGTCATGACCATCAGAACGAGCGGACTGCGAATTCACGCGAATCGACGGGTCGAGACAGGCCTAAGCCGCAGTCCGTCGTATCGTCTCGTATGAGCGACACGACGCCGAATCTCGTCTCGATAGCCGTCGGCGACGCGGTGCTGGAGGGCGACCTTCGGATTCCGGACGGCGCGTCGGGGCTCGTGGTGTTCGCCCACGGGAGCGGCAGCAGTCGGCACAGCCCGCGGAACAACTTCGTCGCGGAGGTCATCCGCGACCGCGGGGTCGGGACGCTGCTGTTCGACCTGCTCACGGAGGCGGAAGACGAGCAGTACGAGACGCGGTTCGACATCCCGCTTCTGACCGGCCGACTGCTCGGCGCGACCGAGTGGCTCCGCGGCCGCGACGACACCGCCGACCTCGACTGCGGCTACTTCGGGTCGAGCACCGGCGCGGCGGCGGCGCTTCTCGCGGCGGCCGACCTCGGCGACGAGGCGGGGGCGGTCGTCTCTCGCGGCGGGCGCGTCGACCTCGCGGAGTCGCGGCTCGGTGACGTGACCGCCCCGACGCTGTTCGTCGTCGGCGGTGCCGACGAGCCGGTGTTGAGGCTGAACCGCGACGCGTTCGCGGAACTCGACTGCGAGAAGTCGCTGGAAGTCGTCGCCGGCGCGGGCCATCTGTTCGAGGGACCGGGCGAACTGGACGCGGTGGCCGACCTCGCCGCCGACTGGTTCGAGACGCACCTCGGGTGAGCGCGGCGACGAACCGGTGTCGAAACCGCGGCCGCAGAGCATAGATGACTACCCACCTCCGACGCGGCCGAACTGTTGCAGACAGCCTGAACCGGTACGTTTAGAACGGTTTGTTCGAAAACCACCGCACCAATGACAGACCCCGAGTCGACGGAGCTCGACGAATCCGTTCGCGAGGCCGTCGAACGGTCACGAAGCGGTGCGCCGGCGGTCGGTTCGGTGGTTCGCGACCGATTTTCGTCCGACGAGGTGTTCCAGCGCATCGTCGCGGCCGCGGACGAGGAGATAACCTCCGGCGCGCGGGAGCTGTTCTTTAGCGCCCTCGCCGCGGGGTTCGCGATTACGATTACGTTCCTCCTCTACGTCTCGATGAAAGCGTCCACCGGCGGCGACCCGGTGTTAAGCGCGATGCTCTACCCGCTCGGGTTCATCTACATCATCATCGGGGGCTATCAGCTCTACACCGAGAACACGCTCCCGCCGGTCGCGCTGACGCTGGAGCGGTTGGCCAGTATTCCCGCGCTCTTGCGTAACTGGGTCGTCGTCCTCGCGGGGAACCTCTTCGGCGGGACGCTCGGTGCGGCCGCCCTCGCCTTCGGCGGCGTTCTCTCGCCGGAGGCCGCGAACGCGGCGCTCGAACTCGCTCAGAAAGGCGTCGAGACGCCATGGTGGAGTCTCTTCTTCAAGGCCGCGTTCGCCGGCCTCATCGTCGCCGGCGTCGTCTGGGTCACTTTCGCCGCCCGCGACACTATCTCTCGTCTCGCCGTCGTCTACCTCGCGTTCCTCGCGGTTCCGCTGGGTGGGCTCTTCCACGTCGTCGTCTCCTACACCGAGATGGTCTACCTCGTGATGAACGGCCAGCTGGCGTTCTCCGTCGGCCTGACCGAGTTCGTCGTCCCCGTGCTCTTGGGCAACACCTTCGGCGGCGTCGTCCTCGTCACCGTCGTCAACTACTTCCAGACGACGGAAAACCGGTTAGAATCCGCACGTTTCGAGGGTGCGAAACGCCAGCTTTCGATTCGTGAGTGGGCGCTGGGCGGACTCGCCGGTCGGTCGTACGTCCCGCTCATCGAGACCGAAGAGGGAACGGACGACCACACGGACTCCTACCGGGTCGTCGTCCCCATCGCGAACCCGCGGACCGAGTCGCACGTCGTCGAACTCGCCTGTGCGCTCGCGAAGTCGAAAGAAGACGCCATCGTCGATATCGTCCACGTGGTGCAAGTTCCCTCGCGCGTCTCGCAACGCTACGGTGCCGCACAGAACCAACGGATTATCGCACACTCCAACGAACAGCTCGAAGACGCCCGCGAACGCGTCGCCGGCTACGACATCGAAGCCCGGACGTCAACGGTCGTCTCACACCGCTCGTTCGAGGAGATATTCACCGTCGCCAGCCGCAAAGACGCCGACCTCGTCGTCATGGGTTGGAGCAACGACCGAATCTGGTCGGGAGGGCGTGCAGAACGGACGATGAGCGAGTTGACGAGTCGCCTGCCCTGTGATTTCCTCGTCCTCAACGACCGGAACTACGACACCAGTCGACTCCTCTTGCCGACGGTCGATAGCCCCCACTCGGCGCTCAGCGCCGAGGTCGCGAAATCCCTCCGCTCGGTCGTCGGGTCGGAGGTGACGCTCCTCCACGTCGTCGACGGTCCGGACGAGCGCGAACGGGGCGAGGCGTTCCTCTCCGACTGGGCGACCGAACACGACCTTCAGGACGCGACGCGAATCGTCGACGACACCGGCGACATCGAACGAGCCATCGCGGACCGGGCCGACAGCCACTCGATGGTGTTGATGGGCGCGACCGAACGGGGGCTCCTCACTCGACTCCTGACCGACTCGTTGCACCTCGACGTGGTCAACGACACCGACCACTCGGTTCTCTTGGTGGAGCGCGCCACCGAACGAAGCCTCAGACAGCGTCTGTTCGGACGCTGAGTCGGTCGGATTCCCTCCTCGCGGGCGCTTCCGCCCTGCTCTCAGTCGCGACGATATCAGTCGCGACGATATCAGTCGCGACGGTATCCGAACGTGTCGCCAGCGACCGCGTCGTTTTTGTAACCGTAGAAAAGACAAATACGCATGAGTTCAGATGCCGACCAGACGATAACGGTCTACTCGGACTACGTGTGTCCCTTCTGTTATCTCGGAAGACAGTCCCTGTCGCAGTATCAGGAGACGAGAGACGAGGAGCTCGACATCGACTGGCACCCGTTCGACCTGCGGAGTCAGAAGCGTCGCCCCGATGGAAGCATCGACTTCTCGGTCGACGACGGCAAAGACGAAGACTACTACGAGCAAGCGAAGCAGGGAGTCCGTCGGTTACAAGAACGGTACGACGTCGAGATGACGCTTGACCTCGGGACCGACGTTGACTCGCTGCCGGCGCAAATCGTCTCGTACTACCTGAAGGGACACGCCGACTACGAGACGTGGCTCGCGTTCGACGAGTCGGTCTTCGAGGCGCTCTGGCAGGACGGCAAAGACATCGGCGACGAGGCGGTGCTCGTCGAACTCGCCGAATCGGTGGGCATCGACGGCGAGGAAGTCGCGTCCGCGCTCGACGACGAAACGCTTCGGGCCGAAGTGCGCGAACGATTCAGTGAGGCCCAGCAGCACGGCGTCACCGGTGTCCCAACCTTCGCGTACGAGGGCTACGCCGCGCGAGGAGCGGTGCCGCCGGAGCAGCTAGAGCGACTCGTCGAGGGAGTGTAGACACCGAACGCGCGACGAACGGGACCGACAGCGCTCGACGAGTCGTCACGCCCGCCGGCGAGTCGATTCACCCGCCGGTGGTCGTTTCGAGCATCCGGCGGAGCGCGACTTCCATCTCCTCGAACTCCGAGAGTTCGAGTTCGTCGGTGGTGACGATGACGCCGCGGTCGCCGCCCACGACGCGGCCGACGAAGCCGTCCGAGAAGACGCGCAGGGTGAACTCGTACTCGCCGAAGTCGGAGGTCGCGCCGGTCGCGCCGGCGTTGTAGGTCTCTCGCGGGCCGAATCCGGTTCGCTCGCTCTCGACGAGTCCGGCGCTCGCTGCGCGCGCCGCGGCCTCGTCGCCGTCGTGGAGGTCCCGTCGGACGTACAGCACGTCGAAGTCGTCGCGGGTGAAGTGGACGACGCTCCGCAGGGAGTCCCCGAGGGTCGTTCGGCAGGTGGAGACGAGAGCGTCGGCGACGCTCCGGGTGATTGTCGGCGTTGATTCGGTCACGGGAGTAGATAGCACGCCGCAGTATTTGGCCGTCTCGCCTCCCGGCGCTCGTCCGAGACAGGTGGTGAATCAGGCCAGCCGGAACCGCGTGTCGGTGAGCTCCTCCGACACGTCCCAGAGCCGGGCGGCGGTCTCGGGGTCTCTGGCGCGGTCGCTCGGCTCCGCGATGCCGGGGGTGCCGCGCATGCCGAACAGCCCCTGCGGGCCGACGTACTCCCCGCTTTCGACGGCCGGCGAGGTTGCGGCGTACAGGAGCGGGAGCGCGCCCATCTCGGCCGACTGGGCGAATATCGCGTTGCCGAGCTTGCTCATCCAGTACCGGAGCGTCGACCCGGAGGCCTCGGGGCCGCGGAACTGGAGGTTCGTGGCCGCGTACCCGGGGTGCGCGCCCACGCTCAGCACGTCGTCGATGCCCGCGGCGGTCAGCCGGCGGTCGAGTTCGAACGCGAAAAGCAGGTTCGAGAGCTTGCTCTGGGCGTAGGCGTCCCACTCGTCGTAGTCGCGTTCGCCTTGCAGGTCGTCGAACTCCATCCGACCGCGCTCGTGGAGGCCGCTCGACATCGTGACGAGCCGCGTCTCGCCGGGCGTGTCGCGGAGCGTCGGGAACAGGCGGGCGCTCAGGGCGAAGTGACCGAGGTGGTTGACGCCGAACTGCGTCTCGAAGCCCTGTGCGGTCTCTCGCCGGGGAATCGCCATCACGCCGGCGTTGTTGCAGAGGACGTGCAGCGACCCGTGTTCGGCGGCGAACTCGTCGGCGAACTGTCGGACCGAGTCGAGGTCTGCGAGGTCGAGTTCCGAGAGCGTCAGCGAGGCCGCCAGCACCGACTCGCGGATGTCGGCCATCGCGTCCGCGCCGCGGTCGAGGCTTCGGCAGGCCATGACGACGTGCGCGCCCTTCTCCGCGAAGGCGCGCGTCGCCTCGAAGCCGAGGCCGCTGTTCGCGCCGGTGACGACGACGGTCTTCCCGGAGAGGTCGGGAACGTCGGCCGCGGTCCAATCGCTCATGAGAGATTCAACGGCCTGAATCGAGTAAACCGTGGCGGCGACGGCCAGCGCGACCGGAACGCGGTCGCCGCCGGCCGCGACGACCTCAGTTCGACGCGGTGCTGGTCTGCATCCCGTCGGAGTTGTACGCCGAGCCGAAGCCCTCGTCGTCGAGGAGGATGATTCCCGCCGACGACCCGGTGAGTTCGCCGAACTCCGCGATGGCGAGGTCGGCCGCGGTCTGGGCGTCGCAGCCGCGCTCGAGGTGGCCGACTGCGCGGCGCGCGAGCGTCACGCGCGCGATGTCTTCGCCCGCTCCCGTGGTCGACGCGCCGCCGGCCGGGGAGGCGTAGAAGCCCGAGCCGATTTGCGGCACGTCGCCGACGCGACCCGCGAGAGCGAACCAGCGGCCGCCGGTCGAGGTCGCGGAGGCGAACGTCTCGCCGTCGGTGGCGACCGCCCCGACCGTGTCGTGACCGGGAAGGCGAGCGTTGCGAGCCGAGCGGTCACTGCCTGCCGAGGTCTCCTCGGAATTGTCGTGACCGGGAAGGCGAGCGTTGCGAGCCGAGCGGTCACCGCTTGCTGAGGTTCCCTCGTTCGTCGGGAGGTAGCCGTCTCCCGCCTCGGCCGTCGGGTCGCTCGTGCTACCGCCGAATCGGTCGGCCAGCCACGCGAGGTGTTCGCTGGGCGAGCCGTCGGGGGCGTCCGCGTTCGCCCAGCGCTCGCGGGTCTCGTCGGTGAAGAGGTCGACGCCGGTCTCGACGCCCGCGTCGGCGGCGAACTCGACCGCCGGCTCGCCCGTCAGGAGGACGTGCGGGGTGTCTTCGAGGACCGCCCGCGCGACGGAGACGGCGTGTTCGACGCCCTCCATGCCGGCGGCCGCGCCGACTTGGCGGTCGCTCAGCATGACGCCCGCGTCGGTGCGGACGACGCCGTCGGACTGGACCGCGCCGCCGACGCCGGCGTTGAACCGGCGGTCGGATTCGAGGACGCGGACCGCGGTCTCGACCGCCGAAAGCGGGTCGGACTCGCTCGCGCCCGCGTCGGCCGCGTCGTCCAAGACGGCCTGTCTGGGCTCCGGTTCGCCGGGGATACCGCCGGCCCCGCCGTGAAGGATAATTCGCATACGCGAGTGTCTCCCGAGCGCGGGTGTAAACGTATCGACCGCCGAATGGAGCGATATTTGCAGTTCGCCGTCGATAACGGCAGGACTTTTACACCGCACTGGAAAACCCAAAATGTTCATGAGCTACGACCAGATTGAGGTTCCGGACGACGGCGAGAAAATCACGGTCGACGAGGAGACGGGCGAGCTCTCCGTCCCCGACAATCCGATTATTCCGATCATCCACGGCGACGGAATCGGAACGGACGTCGGCCCCGCCGCACAGAAGGTCCTCGACGCCGCCGCCGAAGCGACCGGCCGCTCTGTCTCTTGGATGCGCGTCTACGCCGGTTCGTCCGCCCGCGACAAGTACGACGAGAACCTCCCGGAAGACACGGTAAGCGCCATTCGCAACCACCGCGTCGCCATCAAGGGCCCGCTCACGACGCCCGTCGGTGCGGGCTTCCGCTCGCTCAACGTCGCGCTCCGCAAGAAGCTCGACCTCTACGCGAACGTCCGCCCGACCTACCACCTCGACGGCGTCCCGTCGCCCGTCAAGAACCCCTCGGCGATGGACATGGTCACGTTCCGCGAGAACACCGAGGACGTGTACGCCGGCATCGAGTGGGAAGCCGGTACCGACGAGGTCCAGCAGGTCAAGGAGTTCGTCGAAGAGGAGATGGGCGCGGACGGCGTCATCCACGACGGCCCCGTCGGCATCGGCATCAAGCCCATCACCGAGTTCGGGACGAAGCGCCTCGTCCGCGAGGCCATCGAGTACGCCCTCGAAAACGACCGCGACTCCGTCACCCTCGTCCACAAGGGTAACATCATGAAGTTCACCGAGGGCGCGTTCCGCGACTGGGGCTACGAACTCGCAGAAGAGGAGTTCGACGACGTCACCATCACGGAAGACGAGCTCTGGGAGGAGTACGACGGCGAGAAGCCCGAGGACAAGGTCGTCGTCAAGGACCGCATCGCGGACAACATGCTCCAGCAGCTCCTGACCCGCACCGCCGACTACGACGTCATCGCCACGATGAACCTCAACGGCGACTACATGTCCGACGCCGCCGGCGCGCAGATTGGCGGCCTCGGCATCGCCCCCGGTGCGAACTTCGGTGAGGGCCTCTGTCTCGCAGAGCCCGTCCACGGCTCCGCACCCAAGTACGCCGGCGAGGACAAGGTCAACCCGACCGCGATGATTCTCTCCGGCCGTCTCATGTTCGAGTACATGGGCTGGAAGGACGCCGGTAAGCTCATCCGCGACGCCGTCGAGAAGACCATCTCGGACGGCGACGTGACCTACGACCTCGAACGCCAGATCGAGGGCGGCAACAAGCTCGCCACGAGCGAGTACGCCGACAAGGTCGTCGAGAACATCAAAGAGTTAGCTTAAGCCAACTCTTTGAGCAGCCAGAAATCTTCGATTTCTGGATACATTCACGAACTCGCGTAAGCGACCACACAACTTCTCTCTCGCGGCACCGACGCCGCACTCGTTTCGCGCCGCTTACAGTCGATTCGGGTCCCGCCAGCGACGAATCCGGTTCCACAGCGGTCTGACGACGCCGAAGACGACCGCGCCGGCGGTGTCGGCGACGATATCGACGGCCGTGTCTTCCAGGTAGACCGAGCGGGGCCACTCGACCCAAAAGCCGGTGAAGAGCCGCTCGTACACCTCGAACCACGTCCCGATCGCGGCGACGGCCATCGGGAGGACGACGAGGAGCGCGAGCCGCGAGTGGAGCAGGCGGGGATTGAGGACGTAGAGAATCGCCGCGACGCCGAACCCGGAGGCGGCGTGGACGAGAATGTCCCACCACCAGATGCGCGTGTAGAGAAACAGCGCCATGCTCGTGAAGTGCGTCACGGTGACGACGCTCCCGAACACGGCGACGGCAGCCATCTCTCGGGGGCGTTCTTCCCAGCCGGCCAACACCGTCTCGTTCAGCGTTCGTCTCAGCATGCGCGGGTCGGTAGACGGGGCGGTAGGCGGGGCGGGTCGACTGCGGTGGCGGAGTGCTGTGCCGTATCTCCTGCGAGCGGACGCATAGACGAGAGATAGGACATCATCGATATGTACGTTATCTCGACGGAGCAACACGTTTGGGGTTAAATTAACCCCGCCGACGGGGGCATCGCGGTCGAGTCAGCGGTTCGAGCGGCGGTCGTCGTCCGGCGTCTCGCCGCCGTCCGAGCGGACGTGAGTTGAGCGCGGCGGCGAGTCGCCGCGGCGGGCGTCCGCCTGCCCCCGCGACCAGAAGATACCTTCGATGAAGGCGAAAAAGCCGAGGCCGCCGGCCACGTTGACCACGAGGTCTATCGCGGTGTCTTCGGCGTAGTAGGCCATCGACCAGCCCCACCAGAAGTCCTTGAACAGGTACTCGTACACCTCGAACCCCGCGCCGATGGCGAGGAGAGTGGCCGCGACGACCGCCGGGGCGCGAGCGCCGCGGAACGTCTGCGGGAACACGAGGAACAACACGCCCGCGACGCCGAAGCCCGAAAGGGAGTGGGTGAGCACGTCCCACCACCAGATGCGCGTGTAGATGTCGTACGCGAGCCCGCCGAAGTGGAGCGCGCTGACGACCGCGGCCCAGACGCCGACGAACGCCCACAGCCACGGCTCGCGCGCGAGCTTCGAGTGGCTCATCGTTGCCCGCTGCTCGACGTGCTGACCGGGGTGTTCGGCGCGCCGTACGCTGTCCATGGTGAGAGTACGCGTTGGGAGGGCATAGTTAGGGACTACCGTCTACTGAGTGATGACACGGGTTTGATAAATGCTTTCTCCTTACACGTCGCGGCTGAGCCGACCCAAGCCACTCGTTCGAGAGGCTCCAACTCCCCCGAAACGCACCGCACGGAGAGTTTAGTCCGGGTGGCGGTTCGCGCTCGACTCAGTCCAGCCACGGCGGGTTGGCCCGCGGCGGCGAGAACACGTCGATGCCGACGACGGTCTCGTCGCCGCGGTTCTCCGCGCCGTGGGGTTCGCCGCCCGCGAGCGAGTAGGAATCGCCGGGGCCGACGACGAGTTCCTCGCCCTCGTCCCCGACGAGGAACGTCAGTTCGCCGGCGACGATGTAGCCGACCTGCTCGTGGGGGTGGTCGTGAACCGGGACCGCCGCGCCGGGTTCGATGCGGAAGTGCTGGACGTTCAGCTCCTCGCCGCCCGCGAGAAGCGAGAGGAACACGTCGTCGGCCGCCTCGGCGGACGGCGCGTCGTCGACAGAAACTCGGTCCATGGTGACACGCCACGGGGAGCGAAGATAAATCCGCCGGGGAGACGCCGCCGGGGAGACTCCGCGGGGGTCGGCACCGCGTCGGGGTCCGCGGTCGCTCGCGCTCCCGAACGTTCAAATCCGCCGCCGCGGAACACCGACGTATGTACGCGGTCGTGGGGTGTACGGACTGCGCGAACATGTGGCTGCTTTCGGACCCCGACGGGTCGAAGACGGCGACGTGTCCGCGGTGCGGCAGGCGACACCAGACGAAGAAGCTCCGGCGCTTCTTCGAGTCCGACGACAGGGACGCCGCGCGACAGGCGCGGTCGGCGCTGTTGGCGAAGAAACACGGCGACAGCGAGGCGTTCGCGCAGGTCGACCACGTCTCGGAACTCGACCGGCGAGTCGAGGAGTCGGGCGTCGACGACCGCGAGTACCTCGAAGGCTCGGGGCTCGACGCCGACGAGGTGTTCGAGGCTGGCGAGGCCGCCGCGCGGGGGCGGGACTCGTCGTCGGGGTCGCCCGACCGCCTGACGGTCGTCCGCGAGGCGATACGGGACGGCGACCGGCCGACCGAAGAGGAAATCGTCGCGGCCGCGGTCGAACGGGGCGTCCCGGCGGACCGCGCCCGCGATCTGCTCGACAAACTCCGGCGGCGCGGCGAAGTGTCCGAGTCGCGGGGGCGACACCGACTGGTCTGAGATTCGGCGCGGGCGAGCGACCGGCCAGCGGGTCCGCGAGCGCGAGCACCTCAGAGCGCGCCGAGGAGCTTCGCCACGGTCAGCGCGGAGGCGACGACGCCGAGCGCCAGTTTCACCAGCCTGAGCGCGAGCGCCACCCGCCGCGCGTCGTCGTACTCGTCGGGCGATTCGGGGTCGGTACCGCGTGTGAAGAGTGGCATGGGAGGGGATGGGGTGTGGACACGCCCGCGGGTGCTCCCCGACGGACGCATTTTCATCGTTTCCGCGGAAACGGAATAAACGCGACCCACGGGTGCGGAGTGAAAGTGAAAGTAAACAGAGAGCTGCGAATACGCAGGTATAGTCCGAGAACGGGCTGAGAAACGCAGTTCAACTGTGTCCGGTGCCGGCGAAACTGAAACCGGATTCGAGTTACCGACCGAGTTCGGCGTGGGCGCTGGAGAGGTGCCGCGAGGCGAGCGCGGAGAGAAGGGAGAGTTCGCCCGCGAGGGAGCCGACGGCGATGCATTCCGCGAGGGCGTCGGCGTTGGAGCCGGCGGGGTCGCCGCCGCCGCTGACGCCGAGGATATCGAGGCCCTCGGACTGCGTCGGGAGTTTCGTGCCGCCGCCGACGGTGCCGACTTCGAGGGAGGCGATGGAGACCGAGACGTAGAGGTCGCCGTCCTGCACCTCGGCGGTCGTGATGGCGTTCGACCCCTCGACGACCTGCGCCTCGTCCTGCCCGGTGGCGAGGAACATCGCGGCGACGACGTTGGCGACGTGGGCGTTGAACCCGAGGCTCGCGGCCTTCGCGGAGCCGACCAGGTTCTTGCGTGTGTTGAGTTCCGCGACCGCTTCGGGCGTGGTGTGCAAGCGTTCTTCGACGACCTCGCGCGGGATTCGAACGTCGGCGGTGACGCTCCGGCCGCGCCCCTCGACGGCGTTGATGGCGGCGGGCTTCTTGTCGGAACAGAGGTTGCCCGAGAGGGCGACGAGCGAGGCGGCCGTCTCGTCTTCGACGACGCCGCAAGCGGCCTCGGTGGCGATGGTTGCCATGTTCATCCCCATCGCGTCCTTGGTGTCGTAGCGGAACCGCAGGTACACGGAGTTGCCGACGACGTACGGCGTCACGTCGAGGAGTTCGCCGTGGTTCGTCGTCTCCTCCGCGGCCTCCTTCAGCGCCGCGAAGTTGTCGCGGGTCCACGAGACGAGCGCCTCGGCCTCGGCAACGTCGGCGACGCGGAACACCGGCGCGCGGGTCATCCCGGACTTGAGGACGCGGGCGGTCGCGCCGCCGGCGCTGTTGATGACCGAGCAGCCGCGGTTGACCGACGCGAGGAGCGCGCCCTCGGTGGTCGCGAGGGGGAGGTACTTCTCGCCGGCGACGGAGCCGCCGTCGACGCTGACGGGGCCGGCGACGCCCATCGGCACCTGAATCGCGCCGACCATGTTCTCGATGGCCGACTCGGCGGCCTCCGCGGGGAAGCCGTAGTTCCCGACCGCGTCGAGCGACGCGCCGGACTGTTCTTCGACGAGCAACCGGCGCGCCTCGGCGGCGGTGTCGGCGTCGGCGTGCGCTTCGAGTTCGTGGAGGCGGAGTTCGCCCTCCCGAACGCGGTCTGCGAGGGACGCGGCGTCTGTCATGCCCCGACGTTTCCCGCGCCGGCCCTAACGCGTTCCGGTTCTTCCAACGGCCGCCACCGACCCGGCCGGCGTCACCCGCGACGACCGACCGCCGCTCGGCCACCCCGCCGCCTCCCGAACCGTTTTGCCCTCCCGCGTCGGGGTCGAACGTATGACCGCGGCAGCGGACCTCGTACTGACGAACGCGGAGGTACACACCCTCGGGTCGCCCGACGAGACGCACGAAGCCGTCGCCGTCCGCGACGGCGAGGTCGTCCGCGTCGGCCGCGCGTTCGACGTGGAACTGCTCGCCGGCGTCGAGACGCGGGTCGTCGACTGCGGCGGCCGCGTCGTCCTCCCCGGCTTCATCGACGCCCACACGCACCTCCCGATGGTCGGCCGCTCGCTCGTCCACGCCGACCTCTCCGCCGCCGACTCCCCGGCGGAGGCGGTCGAACTGCTCCGCGAGCGCGCCGCCGAGGTCGAATCCGACGACGAGACCGGCGACGAGGCCGGCTGGGTGCTCGGCTACGGCTACGACGAGAGCACGTGGGACGACTCGAGATACCTCACCCGCGACGACCTCGACGCCGTCTCCGAGTCGCGTCCCGTCGTGGCCTTCCGCGAGGATCTCCACACCGCCGGCGTCAACTCGGTCGTCCTCGACCGCCACGCCGACGAGATGCCCGATTCGGGCGTCCAGACCGCCGGAGACGGAGACGGCGGTGACGGCGCTGACGGCGGCGATGGCGACACCGCCGGCGAACCGACGGGCGTCGTCGTCGAGGGCGCGGTCGACGTGCTTCGCGAGGCGACCCAACCGGGCCGCGAGGAGATGGCGGACCTCGTCCGCGCGGCGCAGTCGTACGCGACCGCCCGCGGCGTCACCGGCGTCCACGACATGGTCCGGGGCTCCCGCGCGCCCGAGGTCTACCGCGACCTCGACGAGGCCGGCGAACTGGCGCTCCGCGTCCGCATCAACTACTGGTCCGACCACCTCGACGCGCTCCGCGAGGTCGGCCTGCGGACGAACCACGGGGGCGGGAGCCGCGGCGGCCTCGTCACCGTCGGGGCGATAAAGACGTTCACCGACGGGAGCTTCGGCGGGCGGACCGCGAAGCTCACCGAGCCCTACGCCGACGCCGCGGCGGACCCCGACGCGACCGACGAGGAGACGGGCCAGTGGGTCGTCGCCCCCGAGGACCTCCGCGACCTCGTCGCCGACGCCGACGAATCGGGCTATCAACTCACCGCACACGCCATCGGTGACGCGGCCGTCGACGCGGTGCTCGACGCGTACGCGGAGACCGACGACCCCGGCGCGGCCCGCCATCGGGTCGAACACGTCGAACTCGCGTCCGACGAGGCAATCGAGCGGTTCGCCGAGTCGGGCGTCGTCGCCTCGGTCCAGCCGAACTTCCTGAAGTGGGCCGACGAGGGCGGCCTCTACGACGCGCGCCTCGGGGAGCGGCGCCTGCGGACCAACCGCTACCGCGACCTGCTCGACGCCGGCGTGGACCTCGCGTTCGGGAGCGACTGCATGCCGCTCGGGCCGCTGCTCGGCGTCGACCTCGCCACCGACCACCCGAACCCAGACCAGTCGCTCACCGTCACCGAGGCGCTTCGGGCGTACACCGCCGGGGCGGCCTACGCCGGCTTCGACGAGGACCGACTGGGGACCGTCGCAGTCGGGAACGCCGCCGACCTCGTCGTCCTCGACGAGTCGCCGTGGGAGGCCGACTCGATTCGCGATATCGCGGTCTCGATGACCATCGTGGACGGTCGCGTCGTCTTCGAACGCGACTGAACGAGTAATCGCCACCGACGGCGGCGTATCTTTGAACAAAATTGTTCTTCGGACGGGCAACGACTGTATTCGGCTTCTAATGTCCCATCGGGCGTATTTACCACCAGCGAATCGATAGTGTAGAGAATTTTTACTGATGAGTGGCGAGTATTGAAGAAAAATATTTTTCAATAAGGCCCACTGATTGGACTGCTACCGTGGTGACCAATCGTGGTTGAATTACAGTCGGTCGGGTTCGAGTCGGAGCTCAGCCTGTTCAAATACGACACGCTCGAACAGCTACCGGAGAGCCACCGCGACCTCGACGAGGCCGCCCGCTCCCGGCGAATCGCCGCCGCCCGCGAGGCATTGGGTGACCGAGTTATCGTGCTCGGACACAACTACCAGCGCCGGGAAATCGTCGAGCACGCGGACTTCGTCGGCGACTCCTACGAACTCTCGAAGCGCGCCGCCGAGTCGGACGCCGACTACGTCGTCTTCGCCGGCGTGACGTTCATGGCCGAGAGCGCGGACATCATCACCGACGACGACCAGACGGTGATTCTCCCGTCGATGGAGGCGTCGTGCCCGATGGCCGGGATGGCCGAGGCCGTGCAGGTCGACTCCGCGTGGGAGACGCTCGTCGAAGAGAGCGGCGGCAAGGACATCGTCCCCGTGACGTACATGAACTCCTACGCCGACCTGAAGGCGTTTTGCGCCTCTCACGGCGGGCTCATCTGCACCTCCTCGAACGCCGCCGACGCCTTCGAGTGGGCGTTCGAGCGCGGCGACGCCGTGCTGTTCCTGCCCGACAAACACCTCGGGCGCAACACGGCCGACGACCTCGGCATCGACGAGGTGGTCGAGTGGGACCCGTGGGCCGGCGACGTGACCGAGTCGATGGGCGCTGCCGACGAGCTGGACCCCGACATCCCGGAGCTCGGCGACGCCGAAGTCATCCTCTGGGACGGCTACTGTCAGGTCCACGAACGCTTCCGCGTCGACCACGTCGAAGAAGCGCAGGCCGACGGCGCGAAGGTCGTCGTCCACCCCGAGTGCCGCCCGAGCGTCGTCGCGGCCGCCGACGAGGTCGGCTCCACGAGCCACATCTGCGACGTCGTCGCGAACGCCGACCCCGGCGAGACGTGGGCCATCGGCACCGAGGTTCACCTCGCGCGACACCTCGCGCGCTGGCATCCCGAGGTCGACGTGCGCCCCCTCTGCGGCGACGCCTGCATGGACTGCAACGCCATGCGACAGGTCGACCCGAATTACCTGACGTGGGTGCTCGAAGAGCTCGCCGCGGGCCGCGAACCCAACGTCGTCGAGGTCGCGCCCGAGGAGAAGGAACTCGCCGCGGTCGCGCTCGACCGCATGCTCGAACTATGAAGGCCGACGTGCTCGTCGTCGGCTCCGGCATCGCCGGCTGCGCCGCCGCCCTCGCCGCCGCCCGCGAGGGGGCCGACGTGCTCGTCGTCACGAAGGCGACCGAACCCGAGGACGCCGCGTCCGACTGGGCGCAGGGCGGCATCGCCGTCACCCAGTCCGCGCCCGCGGAGTTCGCCGCCGACATCCGCCGGGCGAGCGACGGCACCGCCGACCCCGAGGCGGTCGAGACGCTCGTCTCCGAATCCCGCGCCGTCGTCGAGGACGTGCTGTTGGACACGCTCGGCGTCGCGTTCGACGCGGTGGGCGAGGGCACTGACGCCGACGCCGAAGCTAATGCCGACACCGACACCAACTCCTTCGACCTCGCCCGCGAGGCGGGCCACTCCAGCCGCCGCATCCTCCACGTCGACGCCAGCACCGGCGCGCACGTCCTTCGGCCGTTCCTGAAGCACCTCTCGGCCCGCGACGGCGTGCGAATCGTGGAGGACGCGATGGCCCTCGACTTCCTGACCGAGGAGGGGACCGTCCGCGGCGCGACCGTCCTCGCGGACGGCGAGGTCGAACCGGTGTTCGCCGGGGCGACGGTCCTCGCCACCGGCGGCATCGGGGACTGTTACGCCCGGTCGACCAACCCCGCGGGCGCGACCGGCGACGGCGTGGCGATGGCCGCGCTCGCCGGCGCGACCGTCTCGGACATGCAGTACGTCCAGTTCCACCCGACGGCGTACGACCCTCGGACTGACCAACGGGCCGACGACGACGCGCAACCGTTCCTCGTCAGCGAGGCCGTTCGCGGCGAGGGCGCGGTCCTGCGCGACGCCGACGGCCGCCGCTTCATGCCCGACGTGCACGAAGACGCCGAACTCGCCCCCCGAGACGTGGTCGCCCGCGCCGTCTCCCGCGCCCGCGACCGGTCCGGCCGCGTCGTCCTCGACGTGTCCGACCTCGACTTCCGCGATGAGTTCCCCGACCTCGCGGCGCTCTGCGACGACCGCGGCGTCGACCTCGACGCCGGCATCCCGGTCGCGCCGAGCGAGCACTTCCTCTGCGGCGGCGTCGCCGTCGACGACCGCGGGAGGGCCTCCCTCCCTCGGCTGTTCGCCGCCGGCGAGTGCGCCCGCACCGGCGTCCACGGCGCGAACCGACTCGCCTCGACCAGCCTGCTCGAAGGCCTCGTCTGGGGCGTCCGCGCCGGCGAAACGGCGGCCGACCGGGGTCGCGACGAGGCCGAGACCGTCGAGTACGCGCCGCCGCGCGACTCCGACCCGGCGCTCCCCGACGCCTTCGCGGACGCGAAGTTCGACCGCCTCGGGCGGACGATGGACGAGCTCGTCGGCATCGAGCGCACGCCCGACGGCCTCGACACCGCCCGAGCGCGACTCCGTCGCCTGAAGGGCGAGGTCGACGCCTACGCCCGCACCCGCGTCTCGCGGTCCGTCTACGAACTCCGGAACGCCTGCGTCTCGTCGCTCCTCGTCGCCCGCGCGGCCGCCGACGCGCCATCGGCCGGCTGTCACTCGCTCGTCGACCCGGACGGACGCGATGGGGGCGACGGAAGCGACGGAAGCGACGACGCCGGACGGGGGGTGACGCCGAGTGCTGACGACTGAGACGGTCGAGCGCTGGCTGGCCGAGGACGTCGGCCACCGCGACGTGACGAACGACGTGCCCGGCGACACCACCGGGCGACTCGTGGCCAAAGAGCCGGCGGTCGCCGCCGGTCTCGACGCCGCCGTCGCCGTCTTCGACTCCCTCGGCGTCGAGGCCGAGAAAGCGGTCGCGGCCGGCGACGCGGTCGAATCGGGCGACGAAGTCCTGCGGGTCGACGGCGACGCCCGGAACGTCCTCCGCGGCGAGCGCGTCGCCGCCAACGTCGTCGGCCACGCCTCCGGCGTCGCCACCACGACCCGCGAGGCCGTCGCCGCCGCCCGCGAGGTTTCCGATTCGGTTCGGGTCGCCGCGACCCGCAAGACCACCCCCGGCCTCCGCGGCGTCGAAAAGCGCGCCGTCGTCGCCGGCGGCGGCGACACCCACCGCCTCACGCTCTCGGGGATGGTGATGGTCAAGGACAACCACATCGCCGAACTCGGGTTGGAGGCGGCCGTCCGCCGCTTCGCCGCGCGCAAGTCGTTCGCGACGAAACTCGAAGTCGAAGTCGAGACGCCCGAGATGGGCGAGCGCGCCGCGGCCGCCGGGGCCGATATCGTCCTGTTCGACAACCTCCCGCCCGAGGCGGTCCGCGAGGGCGTCTCCCGACTCCCCGAAGGCGTCATCTCGGAGGCCAGCGGGGACATCACGCTAGAGACGCTCCCCGCCTACGCCGACACCGGCGTCGACGTGGTGTCGATGGGGTGGCTCACCCACAGCGCGCCGAGTTCCGACTTCTCCTTCCGGACCGGGTGAACAGCGGGCGTTTCGCTCGACCCGGACACCGCCGCCGCCGGTCGAATCCACACGTTCTTTGCGTCGTGTCGAGACCATGGGACGATGACTTCGTGGCCCGTCACCGCCCGGCTGCGCTCTCCGGTCGCGAAGTACTACGCCTACAAGACGACCGAGTTCGTCTCGTTCACGACTGCCATCTGGATTCTGTTCGTCCGCTCGCGGGGCCTCTCGTTCGCTGAAGTGGGCGCGCTCAACAGCGTCTGGTGGCTCGCGCTCGTCGCGGCCGAGATACCGACCGGCTACCTCGGCGACCGACTGGGCCGCCGGAGCGCGATGGCCCTCGGCACGGCCGTCATCGCCGTCTCGACCGCGGCGATGGGCCTGTCGGAGACGTTTCTCCAACTCGCGGTCGTCTACGGCGCGTGGGCGGTCGGCCAGACGTTCCGGTCCGGCAGCGACGACGCGTGGCTCTACGACCTCTTGGCCGAGACCGACGAGACCCACGAGTTCGCCGCCGTCCGCGGGCGCGCCACCGGCGTCGGCCTCGCAATCGGCGCGGTGACAACCCTCGCCGGGGGCCTCCTCGCCGACGCGACGAACTACGCGGTCCCCTTCTTCGCCACCGCCGCGGTGACGGCGCTGGGCGTCCCGATTCTGCTGTCGGTCCCCGAGACCGGAGCCAACGGCGGCGACTTCACGCCGCGGACGGCGCTTCGGGTCATCCGCGAGAAGCTCTCGCGCCCGCCGCTCCGCGGCTTCGTCGCCTACTTCGCGCTCCTGTTCGGCGTCGCCAACATGGTGTACATCTTCGACCAGCCGATTCTCCGCGACGTGGCGCTCGACCTCGGCGTCCCCGCGACGGCGACGAACACCGCCGTCAGCGCCTCCTACGCGCTGTTCTCGCTCGTCGCGGCCGCGGCGACGTTCCGCGCCGGCTGGGTCGAATCCCGCGTCGGCGTCCGCCGGTGGTTCCTCGCCTCGCCGCTCGTGCTCGCGGTCGCCTACGCGTCGGTCCCGCTTTTCGGGCCGCTGGCCTTTCCCGCGTTCGCGGTCGCCCGCGGCGTCACGAACGTCTCGTCCGTCCTCGGGAACCAGTACGTCAACGACCGGGTGGACTCGGTCGGGCGCGCGACCGTCCTCTCGGCCGCCGGGATGCTCTACTCGCTCGCTGTCGTCCCGTTCGAACTCGCCGGCGGGGTCGTCGCCGACGCCCTCTCGCCGGCCGGCGCGCTCGCGCTCTTCGGCGGGGTGCTCGTCGTCGGTGCGGGCTTGCTCTGGACGGTCGAGCGACCCGTCTGAGGGTTCGGGGTGGGGCGGCCAGCGCGCTCGGTGCGCGGGAAGCCCGCCGCCCACGCCGAAGGGAAAACCCCTTACTGTCGGTCGTCGCACTCGCGGGCAATGGGCTTCTTCGACGACCTCCGCGACCGCATCGAGGCGACAGACAGCGTCGTCTCGGTCGGTCTCGACGCCGACATCCACCGCATCCCCGAGCATCTCCTCGACAAGGACCTGCCGCGTTGGGCGTTCAACCGCCGCATCATCGACGCGACCCACGAGCACGCTGCGGCGTTCAAGCCGAACGCGGCGTTCTACGAGGACGAAGACGGCTGGCGCTCCCTGCGGGAAACTATCGCCTACGCCCACGGGAAGGGCGTGCCGGTCCTGCTGGACGCCAAGCGCGCCGACATCGGCAACACGACCCGCAAGTACGCCGACCTGCTCGACGACGCCGACGCCATCACGGTCAACCCCTACATGGGCCGCGACTCCATCCAGCCGTTCCTCTCGCGGGAAGACAAGGGCGTGTTCGTCCTCTGTCGCACCTCGAACCCCGGCGGCTCCGACCTCCAGTCGCTCGAACTCGACACGGGCGAACCCCTCTACGAGCGCGTCGCGGCGCTCTGCGACCTCTGGAACGAACACGGAAACGTCGGCCTCGTCGTCGGCGCGACCGGTCCCGACGAACTGGAACACCTCCGCGAGCAGGTGCCCGACCTGCCGTTTCTCGTCCCCGGCGTGGGGGCGCAGGGCGGCGACGCCGAGGCCGCCGTCGAGTTCGGCCTCGCGGACGGCGTCGGTCTCGTGAACTCCTCGCGCGGCATCATCTTCGCCGGCGAGGACGACGGTGAGGACTTCGACAAGGCCGCCGGACAGGCCGCAAAGCGCCTCAAAAAGCGGCTGAACCAGTACCGCTGAGGCGACGCAAGCGGTCGATTTTCCCGGCCGAATCGTCCGGCGGTCGCCGCCCGGCGAGACGTTTACCACCGTGCGACCCTAACTGCGCCCGTGGACCGAGACCGACTCGTCATGGGGCTCGCGGCGGTGTTCGCGGGTATCACCATGCTCCTCGTCGTGTTGGCGTTCGCCTACCGACAGCTCCTGTTGCTGTTCGTCGCCGTCCCCTTCGGCGCGACGACGTACTTCATGTACGCCCACGTCAGCGGCCGCCTCCACGAGCGGTTCCGCCGGACGCGCGTCCGCGCCGACGCCGGACGCGGCGGGTTCGGTTTCCGGTCGGAGCGACGGCGAGGCGACCGCCGGGAGACCGGTGGCTTCGGCGCGGGCCCCCGCGACGACCCACAAGAGGGTCCGCGTGCCGGGCGGTTCGGCCCTAACGCCGGTCCCGACGGCGGATTCGACGGCGACCGCCGGCGGCGACAGCGAACCCGCGGTGACGGGCCGAGCGTCCGCCCGCCGCGGCGCGGCATGAGCCGACAACAAGCCCTCGACACGCTCGACCTCGACGGCGACGCCTCCGCGGACGACGTGAAAGCGGCCTACCGCGAGCGGGTCAAAGAGACCCATCCGGACTCGAAGACCGGCGACGAGGAGGCGTTCAAACAGGTCAACCGGGCCTACGAGCGCCTGACCGACTGACTTCGTCTCGGTTTCTCTCGCAGTCGACCGCCACGCGTCTCGTCGGGCGCGTCCGCGTCGCTTCCGTCTCGGTTGTGGTACAATCTCATGGCAATCGCTACCGCGGAAAGCGTTTTCACGGTCGGTTTCCTACCCGCTTCCATGAGCGCGGATCGGGCTCTCTTGGACGAGGCCCTCGAGCGCGGTGAGGAAGAAGGCGGAAACGTCGAGTTCAAAGAACGCCTCACCCGCGCCGTTCACCTGTCCGACGGCCGGATGGAGTCGCTCGCGGCTCAACTCAGACACCGAGTGCTCTCCGGCGACGGCGTGGCGACCTACGTGGTCGGCGTCACCGACGACGGCGGCATCGCCGGCATCCCACCGGACGACTTCTCCGAGACCATGGACGTGCTGTCGCTTCTGGCCGAAGAGGCCGGGGCGCACATCGAAGACGTGGAGACGTGGGGCGTCGGTGACTCGGCCGAACGCGGCCTCGTCGGCGTCGCGACCATCCGCGAGGGCGCGATGCTCGACGTCGACGACGACCACATCGTCGTCGGCACCGCGGGGCACGTCGACCACGGCAAATCGACGCTCGTCGGGTCGCTCGTGACCGGACAGGCCGACAACGGCAACGGAAGCACGCGGTCGTTCCTCGACGTCCAACCCCACGAGGTCGAACGCGGCCTGTCGGCGGACCTCTCGTACGCCGTCTACGGCTTTTCCGACGACGGGCCGGTCCACATGCGCAATCCCCACCGGAAGTCCGACCGGGCGCAAATCGTCCAGGAGGCCGACCGACTGGTCTCGTTCGTCGATACCGTGGGCCACGAGCCGTGGCTCCGGACGACGATTCGCGGCCTCGTCGGCCAGCGCCTCGACTACGGCCTGCTCGTCGTCGCCGCCGACGACGGCCCGACGCGGACGACCCGCGAACACCTCGGCATCCTGCTCGCCATGGAACTGCCGACGGTCGTCGCCATCACGAAGGTCGACGCCGTCTCCGAGGAGCGCGCCGCCGAGGTCGAACGCGAGGTCGAGCGACTCCTCCGCGACGTTGGTCGGACGCCCCTGAGCGTCGAGCGCCACGGCGTCGAGGCCGCCGTCGAGGAGATAAGCGAGTCGGTCGTCCCGCTGTTCCCGACGAGCGCGGTGACGATGGACGGTCTCGACGACCTCGACCAGTTGTTCGAGTCGCTCCCGAAGCGCAGCGCCGCCGAGGGCGACTTCAAGATGTACATCGACCGGACCTACTCGGTCACGGGCGTCGGCGCGGTCGCCTCGGGCACGGTCAACTCCGGGGCTGTCGAGGCCGGCGACGAACTCCTCTTGGGGCCGATGTCGGACGGCGAGTTCCGCGAGGTCGAGGTCCGCTCCATCGAGATGCACTACCACCGGGTCGACCGGGCCAACGCCGGCCGCATCGTCGGCATCGCGCTCAAGGGCGTCCGCGAGTCCGAAATCGAACGCGGGATGGTGCTCCTCCCGGCCGACGCGGAGCCGACGGCGGTCCGCGAGTTCGAAGCCGACGTGATGGTGCTCAACCACCCGACGCGGATTCAGGAGGGCTACGAGCCGGTCGTCCACCTCGAAACCATCTCCGAGGCGGCCGTCTTCCACCCCGACGGCGGACGACTCCTGCCGGGCGACACCGGCACGACCCGCGTGGAGTTCAAATTCCGTTCGTACTTCGTCGAGGAGGGCCAGCGATTCGTCTTCCGCGAGGGCCGGTCGAAAGGCGTCGGAACCGTGACGAAAGTCGACTAGAAACAGAGACGAGTCCCGGCGGCCGCTTCGACGCCGGCGACCGGTCAGGCCGAGTGCTCGACCGCGACGTAGCCGTCCGATGTTCTCGCCGCCACGTCGAACAGCACCGCCCAGTCGAGGAGGCGGGCGACTCTGTCGCGCCAGCGCGACTCCCACCCCTCCGGGTCGCGGTGACGCTCCCAGTTCGGGACGGTCGGCTCGAACGCCTCGAACACCGCGTCCGCCGACATCGGCTCGTCGTTGAGCGCGTCGAGCGCCTCGCGCGCGCCGAAGACGTTCTCCTCGAACGCGCGCCGCAGGTCGTCTGGGTCGGGGTCGTCGCGGACGCGCTCGAAGCCGCGGCTCACCTCGCGGGCGAGCCCGAGCGACTGACAGAACACGAGCCAGTCGCGTCCCTCGTCGGGCGTCACGTCGAGTCGGGTCGCCACTCGGCCGCAGCAGTCGTCTTCGGAGCCCGGAATCAGCGGAACGGCGCGGTGGGCGTCCCACAGCCGGTCGAGGGCGTCCGGCGCGGGCGGGACCGGCTTGCGCCTCACAGTCCGAACGAGTCGGCGAGCACGTCCTCGTCGGTCTCGCCGAGAGTGTACGTCGGGCCGTCGACCACGTCGACCGTGACCTGCGCCGGGCCGAACACGTCGGGGTCGACCGCGCCGAAGTCCCAGTCGGCGTCCTCGAACAGCTGTTCGAACGGGACGCCGTAGTCCGGGCCGGCCGTGGAAATCGCGCGGTCGAACTCGTCGAAGTCCTCGCTGACGGTGACGTGGACGCGCCCGCCGTAGGCGACGGCGTCGTTCGTCCGGCCCATGGCGACGCTCTCGTCGTAGCTGACGGGCGCGAGCGGGGCGGAGCCGTTGATAGAGAGGACGTTCGTCGGGTCGTAGCCCGCTTCGAAGAGGTTGAACACGGCGAGTTCGGCGGCGCGGGCCGCGCCCGTGACGCTCCCGACGAGCGAGCCGGTCGCGTAGGTCGGCAGGAAGACGGCGCTCGGTTCGAGGCCGGTCGTCTCCGCGACGTGTTCCGCGACTTCGTCGGTCGGGAGGTCGATGCTCTCGACGGCGAGGACCGTCAGGTCGAACTCGTCGTAGTAGCCGAGGTGGTGGAACTCCTCTTCCTCGCCGACCAGCGCGCGCGCCGGGCCGGAGCCGAGGCCGTCGAAGTCGTCGAAGGTGAGCTCCCAGCCGGCCTTCTGCGAACAGAGCAGGGCCAGCGCGGGGCGGTCGGTGGAGAGTTCGACGTGCGGACGGGGCGTGCCGGCGACCTCGCCCATCCGCGTCTGTACCGTGGCGAGACCCGCGGTCTGAATCTCCGCGAGGAGCATCCCCGCTTCGACACCGCCGTCGGCGTCGACGCCGAAGTCGATGACCGTCGCACCCGAGTCGAGTTCGTAGCCCTCGATGCCGAGCTCTCCGGCGAAGTCGAGTGCCTCGTCGACCAGTTCGATGGCCATCCGATTGATGCTGTCCATGCGAGGCGATTGCGCGCCTTCGGCTAAAGGGTTTGTCAGTCACCCACTGCTGCGGGTCGCGTGGACGTGTCTCGTGTCTCGAACGCCGGACCCGCGCGACGGGTCCGCGGGCCGTGACCGTGAGCCGCGACGCTACTCGCGGTCGCTTCTCGCTTCCCGTCCGAGATGGGCTTCGACGGCGTCGACCTTGTCGGCGGCCGTCTGGTCTTTCGTGCGCTTGTCGTCTATCTTCAGGAACGTGCTCACGCGGTCGCCGTCGACCGCCTTGTGGGCCGCGCCGACCGCCGCGAGCAGTTCGTCGATGTCGTCGGCCTCGATGACCGTCCCCATCGGGTTCGTCTCGTAAGACACCTCGAAGTCGTCGAGGGCCGCGACGGCCTTGGCGACCTCGCCCGACATGCTCCCTTCGACGACCGGTGCGACGCTCAACATGGCGATGACTGTCATGGCCGAACCAACGCGCCACGCGGTAGTAAAACGGGGTGACCTGTCGGCCGAATCGACGACGGAACCGACGAGGCTATCCCCTCGAACAGCCACAGATTCCGATATGTTCCAGAGCGAACTCACTCGGATGGCGCTCGTCGCGGGAGCGAACGTCGCCGGCGGGGTGACTCTCGGCTCGGCCATCGGCGGAGCGGTCGGCTACGCGGTGGAGTGGACCGTGACGGGTGCCGTGTTGGGGCTGGCGGTCGCCGTCTTCGCCGCCCGTCGGTAGCTCCCACCGCCGAGGGCCGCCACCACCGACAGCCGCCACCACCGACAGCCGCCACCGCTGACCCGACCGCGCAGCGCGCTTTTCTCGTCTGCCGACGTATCAGCGCCCATGAATCCGCGCATGACGAGAGCGCTCACGCTCGGCCGGGCTATCGTGTACGAGGTGCGCACCGAGCGGCTCACTTTCATGGCGGGAAGCATCGCCTACGGGGCGTTCGTCTCGCTGTTACCGCTGTTTCTGCTCGTCCTTGCAGCCGTCTCCGCCACCGGCGACAGCGGTCTCCGCGAGGGCGTCATCGCCGTCATCCAGTCCGTCCTGACCCCCGGCGCGGGCGACGTTATCGTCGCCGAACTGGAGTCGTCGACCCAACTGGCGAGCCTCTCCGTCGTCGGGGCGCTCGTGTTGGTGTGGGGGACGCTCCGCATCTTCCGCGGTCTCGACACCGCCTTCTCGGACATCTACGAGTCGGAGGCGGCCAACAC
The DNA here is from genome assembly GCF_003383015.2 of Haloferax sp. Atlit-48N. NCBI lineage: Archaea > Methanobacteriati > Methanobacteriota > Halobacteria > Halobacteriales > Haloferacaceae > Haloferax > Haloferax sp. Atlit-48N. The sequence continues at coordinate 1,939,982 of NZ_CP137689.1, forward strand.
CTTCGCCGACCAGCTTTCGGACGGCATCGTCGTGCTCGTCACCGTCTCGCTCGCCGTCGTCGCCGGCGCGCTCATCGAGTCCGCGCTCCCGGCGCTCGACGGCGCACTCGGCTGGGTCGTCTACCGCGGCCTCCTCGTCGCCGTCCTGTTCGTGACGTTCTACCCGATGTACTACATCTTCCCCGACGAGGACGTGACCTCCCTCGAAGTCGTTCCCGGAACGCTCGTCGCCGCCGTCGGGCTGACGACGTTCGAGTCGCTGTTCCGGCTCTACGTCGAGTTCAGTAGCCGCGCCCCCGAGTCGAGCGTCGTCGCCGGCATCCTCGTCCTCCTGACGTGGCTCTACTTCAGCGGGCTCGTCATCCTCCTCGGCGCGGCCGTCAACGCGGTGCTGTCGAACCGCTCGCGCGACGTGAACGTCCGCCCGCTGTTCGGCGGCGTCCCCCTCGATTCGCAGACCGATGCGGTGACTCGCGGCGAGGTGACCGCGGCCATCGAACGACTCGACCGCCTCGTTGCGGCCGCTCCCGACGAGGACCTGACGCTCCGCGTCGGCGACGAGTCCGTCACGCTCCCCCGCCCAGAGCGGGTCGTCACCGACACCGAGACCAGCCGTTTCCTCCCGGAGGGACCCGTCAGACTGGAACTCAGATGGTCCTCGTGGCCTGACAGTCACGAGGAGTGACGACGGGCGTTTATGCGACTGGCGTGCGTATGCGACACTATGGCAATAAAGACACCTGCGCGACCGACCGAGCCGGCGCAACCGCTCGACGACGAACGAGCGCGGTGGGAGGCCGTCGAGACGACCGCCGAGACGGCGTCTCGAGCGGTTCGACCGCGGACCGTCGTCGAACATCAGCGACTGCCCGAGAAGGACTTCGGCGAGGCGCGACTCGTCTGGCGCTGCGACGACTGCGGCGAACTCGGCTCGCTGACGGCGTTCCCGTCGGCGTGTCCCGACTGCGGCGCGGGTCGCGAGGCGCTGTTCTACTTCACCGAGGACTGACCCGCTTCCCTCGGTCGACGGCGGCCGGCCATCGGCCGACCGCGACCGTTTTCCCGCCGGGCGACGACCGCCGGGTATGTATCTCTCTCACCCCGTCCGCCGGATGCGCGACGACCCGCTCGACGACGAGGTCGCGGCACTCCGCGTCGAACCCGCCGACGACGACGCCCGCACCGCGCTCGAAAGCCGCGTCGAGTCCCTCGGCGGCAGCCTCGAACGCGAACTCCAGTTCGGCGGCATCGTAGTCTCGCTCGCTGAGTCGGCCGTCTCCGACCTCTGCGAACTCGACGGTATCGAGCGAATCGAGACGATCGATACGCTCGGGTACTGATTCTTCGCCCACGCGTGCGGGGCCGGCGTCCCTCGGGGCGAATGGTGTCAACTCTTTAGTGTGTTCTCTGCGGAGGTGGCGTATGGTCCCTCTCCCTTCCCGCGCCGCTCCATCCGGATTCGGCGTACTGCTCGCCGGCTTCGCGACTGTGATTCCCCTCGCGGTGTTCCCGACGGAACCGTGAGCGTGCTCGCCGACTTCGGGGGCGTTCCCCTGCTCGTCGCGTACCTGTTGCTCCTCGCAGGCACGGCCATCCAGCACCGGCGCGGGAAACTCTCCGGCACGCGGGCGGTTCTCCTCGTCGGGATGTGTCTCACGTGGCTCTCGTACGCCCTCTTACAGGTGACGCAGTCCGGGACCGTGCCGACGGGAACGCCGCTCAACTACGCCCTCGACGCGCTCGCCGTCGTCGTCCTCGTCGTCGGCGTGGCCGCGATGGGCTGGTGGTGGCGGGCGCGGGACGAAGCGTGAGTTTTCGGGACGCGTCGGTGACTGAGTCGAGTTCAGAGAGAAGTGCGTCGGCTGGGAGTTCACCGAACACTGTGGGGTGAACTCAGGAGCACCGGCGAGGCCAGCGGCCGAGTCGGTGAGACGGGATTTGAACCTCAGTCGCTCTGCTCACTCCGTTCGCGTCGCTCCCTGATTCAAACCCCAGCGTCCAGCATTCACAACTCACAGTCCGAGCGACACGCACAGCGGTCGCTCGGAAGGTAGGTTCGTTGTAGAAGTGCGTCGGCTGGGATTTGAACTCCACTCGCTCACTCGCGTTCGCTCGCTAGTTCAAATCTCAGCGTCCCGCACGCAGCCTCGCAAGACCGAGAGACACAGAGGTCTCTCGGAGGTTTGTGTTCGGCAGAAGTGCGTCGGCTGGGATTTGAACCGAACCCAGACGTGCTCGCTCACTTCGTTCGCTGTGCGCGACTGGTCGGGTTCAGAATCCCTCTTGGCCGCACTTCTTCACTCCACGGAAACTCGGAGTCCGGCGACTCCTCGTTTGGTTCCGTTCAGAAAGTGCGTCGGCTGGGATTTGAACCCAGGTTGTGACCATGGCAAGGTCACGTGATACCACTACACTACCGACGCATGTGGTGGAAGTGCGCTGGCTGGGATTTGAACCCAGGTTGTGACCATGGCAAGGTCACGTGATACCACTACACTACCAGCGCATTCCGTGTGTATCGTGGCGTGCTGCTGCGTTACTCGATAGTGTCGGGTTGATAAATAAGACTTGCGAAACGGGGGAGAAATCGGGCGACGGCGCGCCACCTGCTACCACGTGAGATTCGCCTTCGACGACCTGTCGCCGGCCGTGTAATTATGTACCACGCGACGTTCGCCAATCCCCCGCAAACTGGGTCGTGGGACGCTCTATCACCCCAGAATGGATTCGCTACTCTTTTAGGTAGGCCCCCGGTAGAAACGCCACAGTCTAGACGAGACGAGGATGAACCCGGCATGAAACTCAGCGTACTCGTGCCGTCCTCACTCGTCCGGGAAGCCGAAGACAAACGCGAGGCAACTCGCAAACTCGGCTACGTCGCCCGCGCGGCGGCGGTCTTCCGGGCGAACGAACTCGTCGTCTTCCCCGACGAAGACGGCGAGAACAACTGGGGCGGCGAGTTCGTCGAAACCGTACTTCGGTACGCCGCGACGCCCCCCTACCTCCGCAAAGAGGTCTGGGGCAAGCGCGACGAACTCCGCTACGCTGGTATCCTGCCGCCCGTTCTCGTCGCGTCTACGACCGCGGACGACTCCGACGAGTCGCCCGCGTTGCGAGAAGGAATCGTGACCGAGGTCGGACCTGACGACCGCGTTCGGGTCAATTGCGGAATGCAACACCCGATCTCCCTGTTCGTCCCTCCCGGGATGGACCTCACAGAGGGAGAGCGCGTCGCTGTCAGGATCTCTTCGCGAGAACCGGTCCGTGCGCGGATCGTCGACGAGCCCCTCCCGGGCTTCGACGTATCCCGCATGGACCTCACGGAAGCACTCGGCAGGCCGGATGCGGGCGTGCGAATCGCCACGTCTCGCTATGGCGAACCGCTGTCGGTCCCCACATTGGGCGACTTGACGGCCCGCATCACCGATGCCGGCGGCATGACCGTCGTCTTCGGGTCGCCGGGCCGTGGGCTTCCGGACATGCTCGGGATGCCTCCCGAGGATGTTGCAGACGTCGAACCTTCCGTTGGTCCGGGGTTCGACCTCTGGCTCAATACGATTCCGCGACAGGGCAGCGAGGTCGTGCGAACGGAGGAAGCGATGTTCGCCTCCCTCGCCTCCCTGACACTCACGGAGTGAATCCATGCCACAACCAAGCAGACCACGAAAAGGCTCGATGGGCTTCAGCCCGCGCAAGCGAGCAGTCAAGGAGGTTCCACGCATCAAGTCGTGGCCGTCCGACGACGGCTCCCCAGCGCTGCAGGGCTTCGCCGGTTACAAGGCCGGTATGACCCACGTGATGATGGTCAACGACGAGGCAGACTCCCCCCGCGAAGGAATGGAGGAGTCCGTCCCGGTGACCGTCGTCGAGACGCCGCCGATGCGCGCCGTCGCCCTTCGCGCCTACGAGCAGACGCCGTACGGTATGAAGCCGCAGACCGAGGTCTGGGCGGGCGAGTTCCACGACGAACTCGACCGCGTCCTCGACCTGCCGGCAGAAGACACGTTCGACTCGGACGCCGACGCGCTTCGCGAGGCCGTCGAGGCCGGCGAAGTCGATGACCTTCGCGTCATCACGCACACGGTGCCTTCCGAGCTCGCGAACGTGCCCAAGAAGAAGCCCGACGTGATGGAGACTCGCGTCGGCGGCGGCTCCATGGTGGAGCGCGCCGACTTCGCCCTCGACCTCGTTGCCGAGGGCGGCGAACACGAGATGTCCGACGTGTTCCGCGCCGGCGAGTACCTCGACGCCGCGGGTGTCACGAAGGGTAAGGGTACGCAGGGTCCCGTCAAGCGATGGGGCGTCCAGAAGCGTAAGGGCAAGCACGCCCGCCAGGGCTGGAGACGCCGTATTGGCAACCTCGGCCCCTGGAACCCGTCCCGTGTCCGCTCTACGGTTCCGCAGCTCGGTCAGACCGGTTACCACCAGCGCACCGAACTCAACAAGCGCCTCATCGACCTCGGTGAGGGCGACGACGCCTCCGTCGAAGGTGGCTTCGTCAACTACGGCGAGGTCGACGGCTCGTACGCGCTCATCAAGGGCTCGCTGCCGGGCCCCAACAAGCGCCTTCTGCGGTTCCGCCCGGCCATCCGGCCGAACGACCAGCCGCGCCTCGACCCCGAGGTGCGCTACGTCTCTACCGCATCGAACCAGGGTTAAACCATGCAGGCAACTATCCGAGACCTGAACGGCGACGACGCGGGCAGCATCGACCTGCCCGAGGTCTTCGAGACGGCTTACCGTCCGGACCTCATCAAGCGTGCCGTCATCGCCGCGCAGGCAAACCGAAAACAGCCGTACGGTGCCGACCCCTACGCCGGACTTCGAACCCCGGCAGAGTCCATGGGCAGCGGCCGTGGGATGTCCCACGACCCACGCCAGAACGGCGTCGCCCGACGCGTCCCGCACGCCGTCTCCGGCCGTCGCGCTCACCCGCCGAAGGCCGAGAAGGACCAGGGGAAGGAGATCAACACGAAGGAGCGTAAGCTCGCCGTCCGCTCGGCGCTCGCCGCCACGACGGACCCCGAGCTGGTCGCCGAGCGCGGTCACCGCTTCGACGACGACGTCGAACTCCCCCTCGTCGTCTCCGACGACTTCGAGGACCTCGTCAAGACGCAGGAGGTCGTCGACCTCCTGCAGTCGCTCGGCGTCTACGACGACATCGAGCGCTCCGAGGAGAACAAGAAGGTCAAGAGCGGCCAGGGCAAACTCCGCGGTCGCAAGTACACCCGTCCGAAGTCCATCCTCTTCGTGACGGCCGACGAGCCCTCGAAGGCGGCTCGCAACCTCGCCGGCGTCGACGTCGCCACCGCGGCGAACGTCTCCGCCGAGGACCTCGCGCCCGGCACCCACGCCGGTCGCCTCACGCTGTTCACCGAGAGCGCGCTCGAGGAGGTCGCAGAACGATGAGCATCATCGAACACCCGCTGGTCACGGAAAAGGCGATGAACCAGATGGACTTCGACAACAAGCTCCAGTTCATCGTCCACATCGACTCGACGAAGTCCGACGTCAAGTCGGAAGTCGAGTCGCGCTACGACGTGACCGTCGAGAAGGTCAACACGCAGGTCACGATGAAAGGCAAAAAGAAAGCAACAGTTCGTCTCTCTGAAGACGACGACGCGCAGGAAGTCGCGTCGCGTATCGGGGTGTTCTAACCATGGGACGCCGAATTCAGGGCCAGCGTCGCGGTCGCGGTACGTCCACGTTCCGGGCGCCGTCGCACCGCTACAAGGCCGAACTGTCGCACAAGAAGTCCGAAGACAAAGACACCATCTCGGGGACGGTCGTCGGCATCGAGCACGACCCCGCACGCAGTGCGCCCATCGCCCTCGTCGAGTTCGAGGACGAACAGCGCATGATTCTCGCGCCCGAGGGCATCAGCGTCGGCGAAGAGCTTCAGATCGGCGTCTCCGCCGAGATCAAGCCCGGCAACACGCTGCCGCTCGCCGAGATTCCCGAGGGTGTTCCCGTCTGTAACGTCGAGCACCAGCCCGGCGACGGCGGGAAGTTCGCCCGCGCCTCCGGCGTGAGCGCGCAGCTGCTCTCGCACGACCGCAAGGTCGCTATCGTGAAGCTCCCGTCGGGCGAGGTCAAGCGCCTCAACCCCAACTGCCGAGCCACCATCGGCGTCGTCGCCGGTGGCGGCCGCACGGAGAAGCCGTTCGTCAAGGCAGGGAAGAAGTACCACAAGATGAAAGCGCGCGGTATCAAGTGGCCGCGCGTGCGTGGTGTTGCTATGAACGCCGTCGACCACCCGTTCGGTGGCGGCGGCCGGCAGCACCCCGGTCAGCCGAAGTCCGTCTCGCGGAACGCTCCGCCGGGCCGGAAGGTCGGTGACATCGCCTCCAAACGCACCGGTCGCGGTGGCAAGGGAGGTAAGTAACCATGAGTACGCAATACCGCACCGGCCGCGAAGGTGAGTTCACCTACCGCGGCTACACGCTCGACGAGCTGCAGGAGATGGAGCTCGACGAGGTCGCGGAACTGCTCCCCGCTCGTCAGCGGCGAACCATCACCCGAGGCCTGTCGGCCGAGCACGAGAAGCTGCTCGCGAAGGCTCAGGACAAGACGGAAGAGGAGACGGCCAACGCGCCCATTCGAACGCACCTGCGCGACATGCCGATTCTCCCCGAATTCGTCGGTCTCACCTTCGCCGTCTACACCGGTCAGGAGTTCGAGCGCACCCAGATTCAGCCCGAGATGATCGGTCACTACCTGGGCGAGTTCCAGCTGACCCGTAGCTCGGTCGAGCACGGTCAGGCCGGTATCGGCGCGACCCGGTCTTCGAAGTTCGTGCCCCTCAAGTAAACCATGGGAATCAACTACAGCGTCGAGGCCGACCCGGACACCACGGCCAAGGGTATGCTCCGGGACCGGCCCATCAGCATCAAGCACAGCAAGGCCATCTCCCGAGCCATCAAGGGGATGCCCGTCGCCGACGCAGAGGAGTACCTCGAAGCCGTCATCGACGGCGAGCGGTCGGTTCCGTTCAAGCAGCACAACTCCGGCGTCGGTCACCGAAGCGACATCGACGGCTGGGACGCGGGACGGTATCCCGAGAAGGCGTCCAAGGCGTTCCTCGAACTCCTTGAAAACGTTCGCAACAACGCGACCGAACAGGGCTTCGACGGACCGGCCATGGAGATCAAGCACGTCGCCGCCCACAAGGTCGGCGAGCGTCAGGGTCGCAAGCCCCGTGCCTTCGGTCGGGCGGACCCGTGGAACACCCCAATCTGTGACGTCGAACTCATCATCGAAGAGGTCGAGGAATAATGGCTGACGAACACCAATTCATCGAGAACGGACTGCAGCGGTCCCAGATCGACGAGTTCTTCGCAGAAGAACTCGGTCGAGCGGGCTACGGCGGCATGGACGTCGCCAAGACGCCGATGGGCACCCAGATCGTGCTCAAAGCCGAAAAGCCCGGGATGGTCATCGGGAAAGGCGGGAAGAACATCCGTAAGGTCACCCGCGAACTCGAAGAGCGATTCAACCTCGACGACCCCCAGATCGACGTGCAGGAAGTCGACGAGCCGGACCTCAACGCCCGGATCGTCGCCGACCGCCTCGCCAACGCGCTCGAGCGCGGCTGGTACTTCCGTAAGGCGGGCCACACGACCATCGACCGCATCATGGACGCCGGCGCCCTCGGTGCCGAAATCGTCCTCTCCGGTAAGGTCACGGGCGCTCGCTCCCGCGTGGAGAAGTTCAACCGCGGCTACATCAAGCACAACGGCGAGCCCGCACAGGAGATCGTCGACGAGGGCCAGGGCGTCGCAGTCATGAAGCTCGGCACCATCGGCGTGACGGTCAAGATCATCCCGCCGGGTGCCCGCCTCCCCGACGACTTCGAAGTCGAGGAAGACGCCAACCCCGACGCGGTCGAACAGATCGAAGAGACCGAAAGCGTCGAGGACCTCCTCGAAGAGGAGCCGGAAGAGGTTCCGGACGTCTCCGAGGACGCCGACGCCGACGCCGAGACGGACGCCGTCGACGAAGACGTCGTCGAGGAAGCGGCCGTCGAAGCCGTCGAAGAGGAAGTCGTCGACGATGCCGACGACGAGGAAGCGGTCGAGGAAGTCGTCGACGACGACGAAGAACTCGACGAAGACGTCGCCGAAGAGGCGGCCGACCTCGTCGCGGAGATGGAAGACGAAGACGACGACGAAACGGAGGAAGAATAAATGGCGATCCTCTACACCGAAGAGATTCGCGACATGACGCCCGCAGAGCGCACCGCCGAGCTCGAAGAGCTCGAGACGGAGCTGCTCAACGCGAAGGCCGTGCAGGCCGCGGGTGGCGCGCCGGAGAACCCCGGTCGCGTCTCTGAACTGAAGAAGACCATCGCCCGAATCAAGACGATTCAGGGCGAAGAAGGCGACCTCGACGAAGAATAATGCCACTGACACCCGAGACCCTCACGCGACACGAACTCAACGGCCTCCACGTGGAGGTCGTCGACGCGGCGAACCCCGACCTCGTCGGAATAGCCGGTCGCATCGTCGTCGAGACGATGCACACGTTCATGGTCGACGACGGGTCTCGGGTGCGGCAGGTGCCAAAGCGAGGGGCGACCTTCGAATTTGCGATTCCGCGTACAGATGAAGCCGCCGACGCTGCGAAGGCGTCGGGGACCGCGTCCAAACTTCGGTCGGATACTACTGGCGGATTTGATGCCAGTCAGTCTGATCGGCTCGCCGACTCATCATCGGCGGCTTCCCCCTCGGGGAATTGCGAGGGCGTGGCCTACGTTACGGTGGATGGCGCACAACTGCTCTCACGACCCGCCCTGCGCACCGAAACTACTGGTGACTCGAAATGGCGATAGGACTTGACGTTCCAATGCCTCCGGAACCTGACGATTCCGAGGCTTACGACTACGAAAAATGTCCGTTCTACGGCTCGCTCTCCGTCCGGGGTCAGACCCTGGAGGGGACGGTCGTCTCGACGGACATGGCAAAGACCGTCATCGTCGAGCGGGAGTACGACGTATTCGTTCCGAAGTACGACCGCTACATGAAGCGACGTTCCCGCATCCCGGCACACGTGCCGGGCGTGCTCGACGACGTCGCTGTCGGTGACGAAGTAACGATTGCGGAGACCCGACCTCTCTCGAAGACGAAATCTCACGTCGTCGTCGAGATTATGGGAGGTGACGAGTGATGGAAGCGCTCAAAGCGGACATCACCAAGGGTGTCGCCCGTGGCTCGCTGGTCACGTGCGCCGACAACACCGGCGCTCGTGAACTGAAGATTATCAGCGTCGCGGGTTACTCCGGCACGAAGAACCGCCACCCCAAGGCAGGCATCGGGGACAAGGTGACCGTCTCGGTCACCAAAGGTACCCCCGAGATGCGCCGCCAGGTGCTCGAAGCGGTCATCGTCCGCCAGCGGAAATCCATCCGCCGGCCCGATGGCACGCGTGTGAAGTTCGAGGACAACGCCGCCGTCATCATCGACGAGATGGAAGAGCCTCGCGGGACCGAAATCAAGGGTCCCGTCGCACGCGAAGTCGCCGAGCGCTTCGGGAGTATCGCATCGACGGCTACGATGATCGTATAGTATGACTCGACAACCGCGCAAACAGCGAACCCAGATTCGCGACGCGCCGCTCCACGAGCGGCAAAAGCAGGTCCGCGCACCGCTGTCGGCCGACCTCCGCGAGGAGTACGGCAGCCGTAACGTCCGCGTCAACGCGGGCGACACGGTCGAGGTGCTCCGCGGCGACTTCGCCGGCGAAGAAAGCGAAGTCACCGAGGTCGACCTCACCGACGCCGTCATCTACGTCGACGGTGTCGTCGTTGAGAAAGCCGACGGCGAGGAGGTCCCACGCCCCCTTCAGGCCAGTAACGTCCGCGTGACGGAACTGGACCTCGAAGACGACGTGCGCGAGGCCCGACTCAAGGAGGATAACGAATGACTCGACACCAGAAGCGACTGTCCGTACCGAAGTCCTGGCCGGTCGAGCGCAAGACAGGCACGTTCACGGTCAAGGCCGGAGCGGGTCCGCACGGCGAGGCGGGGGTTCCCCTCATCATCGTCCTGCGCGACGTGCTCGGCTACGTTGACTCGAAGAAGGAGGCCCAGTACGCCCTCAACCACCAGAGCATTCTGGTCAACGGCGACGTGGCCTCCGACGTCCGCCGTCCCATCGGGATGTTCGACATCCTGGCGTTCGTCCAGCGAGAGGAGTACTACCGCGTCTTCCCCGACGAGGGAGGCCGCCTGGCGCTGACGCCCATCGACGCCGACTCGGCATCCAGCCGTCTCGGCAAGATTGTGAACAAGACGCAGGTCAGCGGTGGCGACTTCCAGCTGACGCTCCACGACGGAGCGACCCTCGTCGTCGAGGACGCCTCGGAGTACAGCGGCAAGGACTCCATCGTCGTCGACAACGAGACGAAGGATGTCGTCGCGCACTTCCCCTACGAGGAAGGCGCGCTCGTCACGGCCGTCAACGGCCAGCACGCCGGCGAAATCGGCGAGGTCACCGAGATCATCGTCACGCCCGGCAGCGGAAACAACTCCGTTGTCGTCGAGACCGAAGACGGCGAGTTCGAGACGGTCGAACAGTACGTCGTCGTCATCGACGAGAACTTCACGGGTTCGGACGACGAGTCCGAAGCACGTCAGGCTGCTGACGGCGGTGATGACGAATGAGCGAGGCTGACTTCCACGAGATGCGCGACCCGCGCATCGAGAAGGTCGTCGTCCACATGGGCGTCGGCGAAGGTGGTCGCGAACTCGCCAAGGCCGAAGACATCCTCGAAGAGATCACCGGTCAGGAGAGCGTTCGCACGATCTCCGGCCGCGCCTCCCAGGACTTCGGCGTTCGCCGCGGCGAACCCGTCGGCGCGAAGGTCACCCTTCGCGGTGACACCGCCGTCGAGTTCCTCGAAACCGCACTCCCCATCGCGGACCTCTCTGTCTCGTCGTTCGACGAGACCGGCAACTTCGGCTTCGGCGTCGAAGAGCACACGGAGTTCCCGAGCCAGGAGTACGACCCGCAGATCGGTATCTACGGGCTGGACGTGACGGTCAACCTCGTCCGCCCCGGCTACCGAGTGAAAAAGCGCGACAAGCGTTCCCGTCAGATTCCGTCGTCCCACCGGATGACCGTCGAGGACGCCGTCGCGTTCATCGAGTCCACGTTCGACGTGGAGGTTGAAGAATGAGCGATAGCGAAACAGAACAGACGGGCGAGCACGCGTCCCGCCGCACCGGCCAGGAGAACGAGTGCCGGCGCTGCGGTCGAAAGCAGGGACTTGTCAGCAAGTACGACATCAACCTGTGCCGCCAGTGCTTCCGAGAGATCGCCCGCGAGATGGGATTCAAGAAGTACCGATAAGCAATGGCTGACAACGACCCACTCAGTAGCGCGCTCTCCGGTGTGGACAACGCCGAGAGCGTCGGACACCTGTCCCACGAGATCCAGCCCGCCTCCAACATCATCGGCTCCGTCCTCGAGGTCTTCTACGACCGCGGGTACATCGACGGCTTCGAGTTCGTCGACGACGGCAAGGCCGGTCTGTTCGAGGTTGAACTGAAAGGCGCAATCAACGATTGTGGCGTCGTCAAGCCCCGGTATTCCGCCGGAGCCGACGACTTCGAGAAATGGGAGAAGCGATTCCTCCCCGCCCGTGACTACGGCGCGCTCATCGTCACGACGAGCCACGGCGTCATGAGCCACTACGAGGCCCGCGAGAAGGGCATCGGTGGCCAGATCATCGCCTACGTCTACTAGTACAATGAGCCGAATAGAAATCGAAATCCCGGACGAGGTATCCGCCGAGGTCAAGAACCTCGAGCTCACCATCGAGGGCCCCAACGGAAGCGTCACCAAGCGCCTCTGGTACCCGAACGTCTCGGTCTCCGCCGAAGACGGCGCTGTCGTCATCGAGAGCGACGTCGAGAACGCGAAGACCAACGCGACCATCGGTACCTTCGAGAGCCACGTGAACAACATGCTTCACGGCGCGACCGAGGGGTGGGAGTACAAGATGGAAGTCCACTACGCTCACTTCCCGATGCAGGTCAGCGTGGAAGGCAGCGACGTGGTCATCAAGAACTTCCTCGGCGAGAAGTCCCCGCGACGAGCGCAGATTCGCGGCGACACGGACGTACAGGTCGACGGCGAAGAACTCACCCTGACGGGCTCCAACAAGGAGGACGTCGGGCAGACCGCCGCCGACATCGAACAACTCACCCGCGTCAAGGACAAGGACACTCGCGTGTTCACCGACGGCGTGTACATCACCCAGAAACCGCAGACTGGTGATGCCTAATGTCGGAAGAAATCACCGAACTCGAAGACATCAGCGGCGTCGGCCCGTCGAAGGCCGACGCACTTCGCGAAGCCGGCTTCGAGAGCGTCGACGACGTACAGGCCGCGAGCCAGTCCGAACTGGCCGAGGTCGACGGCATCGGGAACGCGCTCGCCGCGCGTATCAAAGCCGACGTCGGTGGCCTCGAGGTCTCCGACGAGGCCGAGGCCGAAGTCGAAGACGAGTCCGAAGCCGAGCCTGAGGAAGAGGAAGCCGAAGCAGTCGAGACGGAGCTTCAGCCCCGCGGTCACGCGGACAAGAAGCCCCAGCTCGACGACGAAACCGCGGAAGCCCTGGCGCAGAAGCGCCGCGAGGGCAAGCCGCAGTTCAACCGGCAGGACTACCACAAGAAGAAGCGCACGCCCACGTCGTGGCGTCGCCCCCGTGGTGGTCTCTCCAAACAGCGTATCGGCATCAAGGGCAAGGGCGCCAAGGTCGAGGCGGGCTACCGCACGCCGAAGGCCGCCCGCGGCCTTCACCCGTCGGGCTTCGAGGAGGTCCGCGTGTTCAACACGGACGACCTCGAAGGCATCGACGGCGATACGCAGGCAGTTCGCATCGCCTCCTCGGTCGGCGCGCGCAAGCGCGAGCGCATCGAGGAAGCGTGTGAGGACCGCGAGATTCGCGTCCTCAACCCCACCTACGTCGAAGTCGAGGTGGATAACTGATGACGGACCTCAAAGCGCAGAAGCGAATGGCGGCCGACGTCCTCGACGTCGGCAAGAGCCGAGTGTGGTTCGACCCCGAAGAACAGGCCGAAATCGCGGAGGCCATCACGCGCGAAGACATCCGTGAACTCGTCGACGAGGGCACGATTCGCGCCAAGGACGCCAAGGGCAACTCGAAAGGTCGCGCACGCGAGCGCGCCGCCAAGCGTTCCTACGGTCACCGCAAGGGTGCCGGCTCCCGCAAGGGCCGTTCCGGCGCTCGACAGAACAAGAAGGACGCATGGGTCAGCCGAATCCGCGCCCAGCGCCGTCGCCTGAAGGAGCTTCGCGAGGACGGAACGCTCGACCGTTCCCAGTACCGCACGCTCTACAACAAGGCGTCCGGTGGCGAATTCGATAGCGTGGACCGGCTCGAAGCATACATTCAGAACAACTACCAGGTGGAGATTCAATAATGGCGACCGGACCACGATACAAGGTTCCGATGCGGCGTCGCCGCGAAGTCCGGACCGATTACCATCAAAGGTTGCGCCTGCTGAAATCGGGCAAGCCCCGCCTCGTTGCTCGCGTGAGCAACAAGCACGTCAGGGCGCAGCTGGTCACTCCGGGCCCGCAGGGCGACGAGACCCACGCTGCAGCGACCTCTGCCGACCTCGACGAGTACGGCTGGGAAGCCCCCACGGGCAACCTCCCGAGCGCGTACCTCACGGGGTATCTGGCAGGTAAGCGGGCGCTGGCCGCCGGCGTCGAGGAAGCGGTCCTCGACATCGGCCTCAACACGGCCACGCCCGGAAACAAGGTCTTCGCGGTGCAGGAGGGTGCTATCGACGCTGGCCTCGAAATCCCCCACAACGATGCAGTACTCGCTGACTGGGACCGCAACCGCGGTGTCCACATCGCCGAGTACGCAGAGCAGCTCGACGAGCCGCTCTACAGTGGAGAGTTCGATGCCACGAACCTCCCCGACCACTTCGACGAAGTGCTCGGGAACCTTCAGGAGGACGAATGAGCAGCAATAACAACGGCTGGGAGCCGCGAACGCGGCTCGGCCGCATGGTGCAGAACGGCGACGTCACGTCGATGGACCAGGCGCTCGAGACGGGACTTCCGCTCAAGGAACCCCAGCTCGTCGACCAGCTCCTTCCCGGACTGGACGACGAGGTGCTCGACATCAACATGGTCCAGCGCATGACCGACTCCGGCCGCCGGGTGAAGTTCCGGTGTGTCGTCGCAGTCGGGAACCGTGACGGCTACCTCGGCTACGCTGAGGCCCGCGACGACCAGGTCGGCGGTGCCATCCAGAAAGCCATCGAGGTGGCGAAACTGAACATCATCAAGGTAGACCGCGGCTCGGGGTCGTGGGAAGACCGCGCAGGCGGCCTCAACTCCCTCTCGCGCAAGGCAGAGGGGAAGGCCGGCTCCGTGACGGTCCGTATCATCCCCGCCCCGCAGGGTCTCGGCCTCGCGGCCGCAGAGACCGTCCGGAACATCCTCGAACTCGCCGGCGTCCAGGACGCCTGGACCAAGAGCGACGGGAACACCCGGACCACGGTCAACCTCGCGAAGGCGACCTACAACGCACTCAAGAACGCGTCGCAGTCCCGTACTCCGCAGCGCGCTCGTGAAGTCCGTCAGGAGGTGCGCGAATAATGCAGGCTATCGTTCAGCTTCGCGGTGAGGTCAACATCGCACAGGACGTCCGCGACACGCTCACGATGCTCAACATCCACCGCGTGAATCACGCGACGTTCGTGCCCGAGACCGACGCCTACCGCGGGATGATTTCGAAGGTCAACGACTTTGTCGCGCACGGCGAGCCGAGCGTCGACGTCGTCGAGACCCTCATCAGCACGCGCGCCGAGCCCGAGGAGGGCGACGGCGACATCACCGACGAGTGGGTCTCCGAGAACACCGACTACGACGACGTGGCTGCGCTCGCGCAGGCCATCGTCGACGAGGAGACGACGCTGCGAGAGCAGGGCGTCTCCCCCGTGCTTCGTCTGCACCCGCCGCGCGGCGGCCACCGCGGACAGAAGCACGTCACCAAGGAAGGCGGCCAGCTCGGTAAGCACAGCACCGAACAGATCGACGAACTCCTGGAGGACATGCGATGACGTCCAAGAAGCGACGCCAACGCGGTTCCCGCACGCACAGCGGCGGTACGCACAAGAACCGACGCGGTGCCGGTCACCGCGGCGGTCGCGGCCGCGCCGGACGCGACAAACACGAGTTCCACAACTACGAGCCGCTCGGCAAGCACGGCTTCAAGCGACCGGACGTCCTGCAGGACGACGTCGCTGAAGTCAAGGTCCAGAAGCTCGACGAGGACGCGGCGCTCCTCGCGGCCGACGGAGTCGCCGAGAAGGACGGCGACACCTACGTCATCGACGCCCGCGACGTGGCCGAGGACGGCTGGGAAGCGGACGTCGTGAAGGTGCTCGGCGGCGGGCAGGTTCGCAACGAACTGCACGTCGTCGCCGACGCCTTCACGGCCGGTGCCGTCGAACTCATCGAAGAGGCCGGCGGCGACGCCGAACTCTCCGAACGCGCGGAAGAAGCGGCTGAAGCCGAGGAATCGGCCGACGCCGACGAAGACGACGAGGAATAAATCATGGGATGGAAGGACGCCGCCGAACCAGTGCTTTCGCGGATGCCCGCAGTCGCCCGACCGGAGGGACACGTTCCGTTCCGCCGGAAGCTCGGGTGGACCGGCGGCATTCTCGTCTTGTACTTCTTCCTGACGAACGTGACGCTGTTCGGCCTCGACGCCGCGACCGCGAACGACCTGTTCGGTCAGTTCCGGTCCATCTTGGCCGGCCAGCAGGGTTCGGTGCTCCAGCTGGGCATCGGTCCCATCGTCACCGCGAGCATCGTTCTACAACTGCTCGGCGGTGCTGACCTGCTCGGGCTCGACACGGACAACAACCCGCGCGATCAGGTCCTCTATCAGGGACTGCAGAAGCTGCTCGTCGGGGTCATGATCTGCCTGACGGGCCTGCCGATGGTGTTCGCCGGCAACTTCCTGCCGGCCGACCAGGCCGTAGCGACATCGCTCGGTATCGGCACGGTCGGCGTGAAGGGACTCATCTTCGCGCAGATCGCCGTCGGTGGCGTCCTCATCCTCTTCATGGACGAGATCGTCAGCAAGTGGGGCGTCGGATCCGGGGTCGGCCTGTTCATTATCGCCGGCGTCAGCCAACAGCTCGTCGGCGGGCTGTTCAGCTGGCAGGGCCTCGGCGGCACGTCGGGCTTCTTCGCGACGTGGATCGGCATCATCACCGGTGCCATCGAACTACCGGCCTCGCCGACCGACCTGCTGTCGACGGTCTTCCTCGGTCAGGGACAGCTGCTCGCGCTCATCACGACGTTGCTTATCTTCGGCATCGTCGTCTACGCCGAGAGCGTCCGCGTCGAGATTCCCCTCTCGCACGCCCGCGTGAAGGGTGCCCGCGGCCGCTTCCCGGTGAAGCTCATCTATGCGAGCGTCCTGCCGATGATCCTCGTTCGCGCCCTGCAAGCGAACATCCAGTTCCTCGGGCGCTTCCTCAACTCCTCGTGGGTCGGCATGCCAGCGTGGCTCGGCCAGTACACGAGCGGACAGGTCACAGGTGGCCTGTTCTACTATCTCGCGCCCATCCAGTCGCGGTCCGACTGGATGTGGTTCCTCGGACTCACGTCGGCCGACCCGCTCGATATCGCCATCCGCGTGCTCATCGACCTGATCTTCATGATCGTCGGTGGCGCGGTGTTCGCGATATTCTGGGTCGAGACGACGGGAATGGGTCCGGAATCGACCGCGCAGCAGATTCAGAACTCCGGGATGCAGATTCCCGGGTTCCGCCGTAACCCGCAGGTCATCGAGAAGGTCATGGAGCGGTACATCCCGCAGGTGACCGTCATCGGTGGCGCGCTCGTCGGCCTGCTCGCCGTCATGGCGAACATGCTCGGCACCATCGGCGCAGTCTCCGGGACGGGGCTGCTCCTTACGGTCTCCATCACGTACAAGCTGTACGAGGAGATCGCGGAGGAACAGCTCATGGAGATGCACCCGATGATGCGCAACATGTTCGGCTCCGAGTAGCGAGCCGAGCCCCGACGCGCTCGACTGCCGCCGCACACCCGCGGCGAACGTCACTTCCACTTCACTTCATTTCTGCCGCGCTCGACCGGATAGCGGCGCGTTCGTCTCGGACCGCCCGACTCGCCGGATAATCCGGCCACTTTTGACTCCCGCCGGCGGAACAGCGGGGTATGCACGAGGGGCGACTCGCGGTCGACATCGAGACGGCAAGCCCGAACGGTCAGCCGAGCGACTTCCGAAACACCGACGACTTCGAGTTGGTCGCCGTCGGTCTCGGCCACCGCGCCGGCGACGACGCTCCCGTCGACGTCGAGGTGCTCCTCCGCGACGGCGACTGGTCGCTCGACCACACCGCCGACCTCCTCCGGCGGGTCGTCGAGTGGTGCGAGGCCCGCGGCGCGGGCGGCGAGGGCGTCGTCACCTACAACGGCGAGTACTTCGACGAACACCACCTCCGCGCGTGGGCCGACCGCGTCGCCGACGCCGGCGTCTGGGCGGACGCGCCGCGTCGAATCGACGCGCTGTTCGCGGACCACGTCGACCTCGGGACGCTCGCGGCCGAGGCGTACCCGGAGGCGGTCCGGCCGAACCGCGACATCCCGGCGCTGTGGAAGGCGTGCAAGGAGGCGGGCGTCGACCAGCCGACCGTCTGGTACGACGACTACGACCTCCCGGCGGGCTACCTCGACCGCCTCGGCGTCGAGGCCGACCACGTCAAGGGCGCGCACGTCGGCGAGGCGCTGGGCGAGGCGTACGTCGAGGGCGTCGTCGCGGAACTCGACCACACGCGGACGCACGCCGAACTCACTCGACTCCTCGTCGACTACGCCGCCGGCGACATCGAGCCGCTGTTTTCGCTCCACGACGCGCTTCGCCGGGCCGACGCGAGCGCGGACTGACCCGGTTCGTCCCCGTCGAGCCGACGCGACGCCGTCGGTCGGACCCGCGCGTCGTTCTGTCTCGCGGCAAACGTTTAGCCGCCGGCAGTCGTATCGCGTGGTATGAACGACCTCGAACCGGCGACCGCCGTCGAGGAGGCGCTCCGCGGCAACGGCATCAGCGTCGAATCGGTCTCGCTCGACGACGCCGTCTCGCTGACGTATCTCACGGCGTTCCCGGACGTCGAACCCGATCACGGCGAAGTGGGCCGCGCGGTCACGGCCTTCCTCGAACTCGCCCGCGACGACGAGTTCGAACCGAGAACCGTCGAGGCGACGGTGCTCCGAAGCGAGGGCGACGTGCAGGCGACGTGGACGCTCGAAGCCGACTGGATTCGCGCGTACAACGATTACGCGCTCGACGACGAGGAGTTGTCCCAGCGCGTCCTCGACAGCCTCTACGAGGAGGGCGACGCGTGAGCGCGTGGCGACACCGCGGCGAGCCGCCCGCCGCGCGCGGCCCGCGTCGGCCCTCGCACTTCGAGTACTCGCGCGTCGCGCTGACGTTCGACAGCGAGGGGTCGAACTGCGCGGGCTGGCTCTACCGTCCCGACGGCGTCGAGTCGCCGCCGGTGGTCGTCATGGCCGGCGAGCTCGCGGCGGAGCGTCGCTTCGGCCTCCGCCCCTACGCCGAGCGGCTGGCCGAGGCGGGCTACGCGGCGTTCCTCTTCGACTATCGCAACACCGGCGACTCCGACGGCGAGCCCCGGAACCTCGTCGACCCCGACTCGCAGATTGCCGACTGGCACGCGGCGCTCTCCGGCCTCCGCGGGCGCGACGAAATAGACTTCCGGTCGCTCGTCCTCTGGGGCGCGAGCCTCTCCGGCGGCTACGCGCTCCGAGCGGCGGCCGAGGACGGTCGCGTCGCCGCCGTCGTCGCCCAGAACCCGATGCTCGACGGGACGGCCGTCACGCGGGGCCGCGGCGTCAAAGGCACGCTCGCCGCACTCGCGGCCGGCGTCCGCGACAGACTCCAGTCGCGGTTCCTCGGCCCGTATCGCGTCCCGGTCGTCGGCGACGGCTCGTCGATGGCCGTCTTCGAGGACCCCGGCGTGCGAGCCGCCTACCGCGACCTCGTGCCGCCGGGAAGCGCGTGGCGCGACGAGACGCCCGCTCGGCTGTTCCTCTCGTTACTTCGCTACCGAGCGCTTCCCGACCCGGACGCGGTCACCTGCCCGACGCTCCTCGTTTCGGGAACTCGCGACGACCTCGCGCCCGCCGACGCGGTCGCCGCCCTCGCGGACGAACTTCCGGACGCGACGCTCGTCGAACTCCCCGCGGGTCACTTCGACCACTACGACCGGGCGTTCGAACAGACGTTCGGCCATCTCCTGTCGTTCCTCCGAACGGTTCGCTGACGGAAGCCGTCAATCCGTTGAACGCTCGCGCGAACCATTATGACCTCGGCAGGCCTATACCACACAGAAATGTCCACATCCACCCGTCTCGTCTCGTTGTTCCTCGCCGTCGCGCTCGTCACGGTGGCCGCGTCCGCGCCGGTGGTCGCACAGGAGTCGGAGGCGCCGAGCGACGCCGACACACAACGGCTCCTCGAAGAGGGGGTCGCGCTGTACAACGACAACGTCGAAGAGTTAGACGTCTCGTTCGCCCGGAGTCTCGTCGCGGGGCGAACGGTGAACGTCTACGTCGAAGACGGGGGCGAGACTCGGGTGTTCTCCGCGTCGGTGCGAGACGATATGCGAATCGAGGACCTGTCGACCGGCCCCGACAGCGAGGCGTCGACCCGAATCACGACGGACCGAGAGACGCTCGAAACCATCGCCGAGTCGCCCGAGCCGATGTCCGAGGTGCGAAGCGCCCTCTCCGACGACCGCATCCGCGTCAACGGCGAGCGGGGCCACCCCGTCGACCAGGTCGTCTGGACCGTCGCCAACACGTTCAAGAGCTTCTTCCTCTGAGCCCGACCCGAACTGGACGCAACTGGACGCCGACCGACCCCGGCTTTTCTCAGCGTCGCCCCGTCCGCGCGTCCGTAACCCACTTTGCCGCCTTCCCCCTCTCTCCGTCGATGACGTTCACGCGCACGGTCGAACTCGACGGCCACATCATCGACTCGGGGATGATGCAACGGGCCATGGGCATCGTGATGGACCTCGGCGGCGACTTCGACGTCGAGCAGTTCGACGTCGGCCGGCAGAAAGACGAGCCCTCCTACTGCCGGATGTCGGTGTCCGCGGACGACCGCGAGACGCTCCAGGAGATACTGCACGAACTCCACCAAATCGGCGCGAACCTCACGGACCCCGTCGACGCCCGCGTCGAGGCCTCGCCGGCCGACCGGGTCGTCCCCGTGGGCTTTTACTCGACGACGAACCACCCGACCGACGTTCGGTATCAAGGCGAGTGGCTCCCGGTCGAGGACATCGAGATGGATTGTGCGATAGTCATCGAGGAGACCGACGACGGCCCGCG
This sequence comes from Haloferax sp. Atlit-48N, assembly GCF_003383015.2. Classification (NCBI taxonomy): domain Archaea; kingdom Methanobacteriati; phylum Methanobacteriota; class Halobacteria; order Halobacteriales; family Haloferacaceae; genus Haloferax; species Haloferax sp. Atlit-48N. The sequence continues at coordinate 1,960,427 of NZ_CP137689.1, forward strand.
GGCCTCCACGAAGGTCCTCAACGGCATCGAGGAGGGCGACCTCGTCGTCACCGACGAGGCGGGGATTCGCGTCAAGCCGCCGGAGCGCCCCCGCGACGCCTCCGGTCCCTTCGGGTTCATGCAGGGCGGCGTCTCCTCGGAGCGCCCCTCGGAGTCGCTCATCGGAGAGGTTGCCGAGGCGCTCCGCGAAACCAAAGCCGACGGCGGAAACGTCCTCGTCGTCGCCGGGCCGGCGCTCATCCACTCCGGCGGCGGCGACGCCCTCGCCGAACTCGTCCGCGAGGGCTACGTGGACATGATTTCGGCCGGCAACGGCTTCGCCACCCACGACATCGAACGCGGGCTGTACGGCACCTCCCTCGGGATGGACATGGAGACGATGGAACACCCCCGGAAGGGCCACAAACACCACATCTACACCATCAGCGAGGTCATCCGAGCCGGCGGCATCGCCGAGGCCGTCGAGGAGGGACTCATCGAATCGGGCGTGATGTACGAGTGCGTGAAACACGACGTGCCGTACGTCCTCGCGGGGTCGATTCGGGACGACGGCCCGCTGCCGGACACCATCACCGACACCATCGAGGCGCAAAACGCCATCCGCGAGCAGGCCCACCGCGCCGACATGGTGCTGATGCTCTCGACGCTCCTGCACTCTGTCGCCGTCGGCAACTGCCTGCCGTCGACGGCGAAGACCGTCTGCGTGGACATCAACCCCGCGACCGTCACGCAACTGCTCGACCGCGGCTCCTCGCAGGCCATCGGGATGGTCACGGACATCGGGACGTTCGTGCCGACGCTCGCCGAGAAGGTGCTCGAAGCCGACGACGACAACGACGACAACTGACCGGGTCGTCCCTGCCCGTTCCGCCGCGCCGCCGCGTCGCGCCGTCTGACGTGTCTATTATGACCCCGGGTGGTCTCTCGTGTCCTGTATGCAACCCAAAGCAGCGCGAGTGCTCCTCGCCGCGGTCATGGTTCTCCTCGCCGGGTGCGGGGGCGGCGTCGGCGGCGACGCCACGGCCGCGACCGAACCGACGACAGACGCGACAGACGCGACGACGACCGCCGACGGCGAGTCGGCCAACCAGAGCGGCAACGCCGCCGAACGCACCTCAGTCACGTTCAACGAAACGTGGGACCAGCGGTACCGGGCCGGGCAGTACTACCGCTACGATATCGAGAGTCGGGGCATCGACGGCACCGCGACCTACGAGTGGGAGGTCGTCTCCGCGACCGACGACGAGGTGACGGTTCGGACGAAACTGGTCACGCCCAACGGGACGACCGAACAGACCGTGACCGCGCCGCCGGACGAGGTGTACGGCGAACTCGCCGGGACGCCGTCGGGGTCGGTCGCCACCCTCGGATTCGACTCGCCGTACTACAACGGCGTCGACGGCGAGACCCTCAGCGTCGGCGACAGCTGGGAGTCCTCGGGCCCCAACGGGACCGTCAGCTTCGAAGTCGAAGCGCTATCGACCTACGCCGGCTTAGAGTGTGCGGCGTTCGTCGTCCGGACGAACGGGAGCGTCTTCTGGGAGAGTTGCGTCACCCCGGAGAGCCCGCTGCCGGGCTACGTGGCGTTCTACGAGGAGGAAGGCGACGACACGCCGGCGTTCGAGATGGAACTCGTCGAGTACCGGGCCGGCGACTGAGCCGGCCGCGGCCAGTCTCGGGCGCGCCACTCAGACTGTTTCGAGCGGGACGACCGCCATCGGGATGTTCGAGTGTAACAGCACGTCCTGTGCCGTGCTCCCGAAGACGATTTTCGAGGTCGGATTACGCTTTCGGATGCCGATGACGATTTCGTCGGCGTCGTGTTCGTCGGCGCACTGGAGGACGTCGTCGGCGGCGTCGTTGCCGCGGATGTACTGGTGGGTCTCTACGTCCACGAGGTCACCGAGTCGGGAGACGACGACGTTCAGCGCGTCTTCGCCGTCGCGGACGTCCTCGCTGTCGGTGTCGTCGCCGCCGGGGTGGGAGTTGACGACGTGGACCACGTCGCCGGCGTCGATGCGCCGCGAGAGGTAGTCGCAGACTTCGGCGCTCGTGTGGACCGAGTTCGTCCCGATAACGTATGTTGCCATGTCCCATATCGCTACGCCGTCCTATAAAAATCCACGCCCGACCGCGCTCGTCAGGCCTGCTTCATCATCGCCAGCACGTCGTCTCTCGTCATCTCTTTTCCGTGTTCGTCGTGGGCGTGTTCCTGAATCACTTTCACCACCTCGTTTCTGTTCTCGGATGTCACGCTGAACCCGCACGAACACGTCGCCTGTTGCATCGCCTTCGACATAGCGGTACAGATACGCGCTCCGAGGGCAAAGCGTGTGTTCACACTCACCATGACACTCTCGGTGGCGGGGCGGTTCCCGCGGCCGCGGCGTCTCCGTCGCGTCGCCCGCGCCGTCACCCTGTCGGGGACAAAACATTTACCCAATCGTAAATGTCAGTCGGGTATGGAAAGAAACGCCCTCCTTACCGCCGGAGCGGTCGGCGTCGTCGTCGTGGCGCTCGTCGCCGCCGCCGTCGTTCCGGGGGTCATCGCGGACCCCACCGACGACGGGCCCGTCCGTCCCGGACCGGTGGACGTCGCCGGCGTCTCCATCGCGGCCGGGGAGGCGACGGGGGAGACGGTCACCCTCGAAATCGAGACACGAATCGACCACCGAGGCAATCCCACGCAGAACGTGAGCGTCCTCGTCCGCGCCGTCGACGCCGAGTCGGGACTGTTGACGACGACGCAGGAACTCGACGTGGGGACGCTCTCGAAGGACGGTGAGACGGCGGCGACGACCAACCTCACGGTCCCCCGCGAGGGCGGCTACGACGTCGAGGTCGTCCTATACAGCGACGACGAGCGGGTCGACGAGGCGCGAAAGAGCGTCCGCGGCGTCTCGGCTATCAAGCCGCCGTACCTCCAGTCGACCACCTCGTTCACCGACAGCGAGGCGCTTCCGCCCGTCTCCTTCGCCATCGCGGAGACCGGCGAGGACCGGACGACGCTCGACCTGACGGCGACGCTGACGAACGCCGGCGACGACCCGGCCGAGGACCTCTCGGTGCTGTTCGTCCTCCGGCAGGCCGAGTCCAACATCGTGGCCTCTCGGACGACGGTGGACGCGGGGACCATCGAGGCCGGGCGAACCGAGACGGTGGACGCGTCGGCGAGCGTCCCGAACGACTACAACTACTACATCGACGCCGTGTTGCTGCGCGACGGGGTCGTCATCGACACCGCCCGCGGCGCGGCGAACCTGAACCCAACGAGGACGATTAGCGTGAACCAGACCAGAGAGGACGTGGAACTCCGCGTCGAAGACTTCGAAAGCGACGGCGGCGACGCACCGCGGGAAACCGCGTACGAACCGACTGAGACCTCCTCATCGGCACCCGGATTCGGCCCGCTCGTGGCGGTCGTGGGGCTGCTCGCGGCCGTCCTCGTCGCCCGGAGGTGGTCGAAATGAGCGAGCGCGACGACTCGACGACTGCCGACGAAGCCGACATCGAGACGATGGTATCGACTGACTCGACGCCAGAGCCGACCGAGAGTACCGAGGACGCGATAGACGACGAGGAAACCGAGAACCGCGAGTTCGCGGAGCGGATGCGCCGCTTCCTCGACTACGCCGTCCTCGCGGGACTGCTGTTGCTCGCGCTTATCGCGGCGTTGCAGTTCTACCTCAACGCCAGCCAGACTATCACGACGTGGGTGAATCCCGAGTACCGCGCGCCGTTCCAGATGGCGTTTAACCTCGTGTTGCTCCTCGGAGCGGCGCTCGGCGTCTCCGTCCAACTTCGCCGGCTGACGAGCGACTGAGCGGCCCGCGCTACCTCTCACCACGCACACAGTTTTCAGGCCGCCGCCCGAGTCGAGAGATATGAACTTCCTCTTCGTGTCGGCGGACGCCGCGCTCATCACCGACCTCGCGTGGCAGGTCCGCAGAGAGGGCCACGACGTGCGGTACTACATCGAGGCCGAGCACGACAGGGAAATCGGAGACGGCTTCGTCCCGAAGACCGACGACTGGCGCGCGGAGGTCGAGTGGGCCGACGTCATCGTCTTCGACGACATCTGGGTCGGCTCGGACATCGACACCGGCGCGCTCGCTCAGGAGCTCCGCGAGGAGGGCCACGCCGTGGTCGGCGGGACGCCGAACACCGACCGCCTCGAAGAGGACCGCGGCTACGCGATGGACGTGCTCGAAGAACACGGCGTCAACACGGTCGAACAGCGCGTCTTCCGCGACTTCGACGAGGGAATCGAGTACGTCCGGCGGAACCGCGCCCCCTACGTCATCAAGCCGCTCGGCGAGGTGCAGAACGTCAAGCGACTCCTCTACGTCGGCAACGAGGACGACGGGAGCGACGTGGTCGAGGTGCTCCGCGCGTACAAGCAGGCGTGGGGCCACCGGATGAAGGGCTTTCAGCTCCAGCGGAAGGTCGAAGGCGTCGAAATCGCCGTCTGCGGCTTCTTCGACGGGGAGACGTTCGTCGACCCGGTGAACTTCAACTTCGAGCACAAGAAGCTCTTTCCGGGCAACATCGGCCCCTCGACCGGCGAGATGGGCACGTCGATGTTCTGGGCCAGGCGGAACCGACTGTTCGAGGAGACGCTGGGCCGGCTCGAACCGTGGCTCGCCGAGGAAGGCTACGTCGGGAGCATCGACATCAACTGCATCGTCAACGAACACGGCATCTATCCGCTGGAGTTCACCCCGCGGTTCGGCTACCCGACGATTACGCTCCAAGAGGAGTCGTTCGAGTCGTCGACGGCGCAGTTCTTCTTCGATCTCGCCCACGGCAACGACCCCGAGCTTTCGGTCCACGGCGGCTACCAAATCGCGGTCCGCATCGTCCTGCCGCCGTTCCCCTTCACCGACGAGCAGACCTACGACGAGAACTCGCGGAACGCGGCGGTCGTCTTCGAGACCGACAGCCGCGAGGGCGTCCACATCGAGGACGCGAAACTCGTCGACGGGCAGTGGCGCGCCGCCGGCGAAAGCGGCATCCCGCTGGTCGTCACCGGGAAGGGCGAGACGATGCAGGAGGCGAGAAAACAGGCGTACGACCGCGTCGACGACATCGTCATCCCGAACCTGTACTACCGCGACGACATCGGCGAGCGCTGGATAGCCGGCGACGGCGACCGACTGCTCGCGTGGGGCTACCTCGGGCCGGCGAGCGAACGAGAGATTAGTTGAGCACCAGCCACGCGGCGAAGACGGCGAGGCCGCCGACGCCGGTGCTCAGCGCGGCGTGGACCCGGAGGCGGTCGAGAATCGCGTGGGCGTGGCCGTCTTCGACCGACAGCAGTTCGTGAATCTCGCTGCCGATTTCGCAGCGCGGGAGGAAGTCCATGGCGACGTGGAGGAACACACCCGAGGCGAAGCCGAAGACGACTCCGCGGAAGGCGTCGGTCGCGGGGAGCGACACCGCGCTGGAGATGATGGCGGCGATACCGAGGCCCGCCGCGGGGAGGAGCAACGGCGCGACCGATTCGCCCCGACCCGAGAGCCGCCGAGCGGCCGCGTACCCGGCCGGTCCCTTGTGCGAGACGATGGCGAGGCCGAGGCCGACGCCCACGTCGATGTTCCCGTAGACGATACCGATAATCGCGCCCGCGGAGACGGCGTGCGCCGAGAGTTCGGTCACGGTGCGGTCCACGGGGAACTCCATGTGGGCGAAGCGGTGGCCGACGGTGTGGGCGGCGAAGCCCGCGAGGATGCCGAAGGCGATGCCGAAGCCGCCGAACTGGGGGTGATGGCCGAGCGCCTGCGGGACCAGAAACACCGCGGCGCTCGTCACCATCGCGCCGCTGGCGAGGCCGTAGCCCCAGACGAGGCCCTCGGCGTGCTCGGCCCGACTCCACGCGCCGAGGGGGGCGGCGAGCGCCATCGCGCCGAAGGCGGCCCACGAGACGACGAGGAGCTTCCACGCCTCGACGCTCGCGGCGTACGCGGAGAGCGCGACGAGTGCCGCGACGCTCCCCGCGCCGATGGCCGTCGCCGTCGAACGGTTCATATTGTGAACGAACCGATTGGGATTAATAAGGGGCGCGGTTCCGGCGGAACGGGTGGGTCGAAACGGCGGGAGGCCTCAGCGCGTCGCCCGTTTCCACGCCTTGAGGTCCGCGATGTCGCCGTCGAACTCGGCGGGGTCGGCGTCGGTCGCCGCCCAGACGAACAGGTCGGCCACGTCGTCGGGGTCGCGGCCCTGCCCGCCGGTGAGGTCGGTGGCGACGAGGCCGGGGTCGACGACCGTCACGGTCCGGTCGCAGTCGGCGGCGAACTGCCGGACGAGCGCCTCGGCGGCCGCCTTGGAGACGGCGTACGCGCCCATCCCCGGTTTCGCCTCGCGGGCGATGGAGCCGGAGGGGACGAGGATGCGCCCGTCGTCGGCCATGTGCGGCAGCGCCTCTTTGACCGCCGCGAAGACGCCGCGGACGTTGGTTCTGAGGGTGTCGTCGAACGCCGCGTACGAGTCCTCGGGCGCGGGCATCTCGCCGGGCGTCCCGTGGGCGACGGCGGCGTTGGCGACGAGTACGTCGATGCGTCCGCCGGCGCGGGCCGCCGTCTCCATCAGGCGCTCCATGTCGAGTTCGTCGCGCACGTCGGCGCGGACCGCGCTGGCGCTGCCGCCGTCGCGTTCGATATCGTCGACGACCGACTGGAGGGCGTCGCCGTCGCGGGCGCAGGCGACGACCGTCGCGCCGGCGCGACCGAGGGCGCGCGCGACCGCCGCGCCGATGCCGGAACTCGCACCCGTGACCACCGCGGTGGTGTCGTTCATGCGGGGCCGTAGGGAGGGACCGAGCCTAAAGCTACCCCCCGACGGCGGTCGATTCGGTCAGTCGATTTATGCCCTCAACGTCCGTACGAACGGACATGAATTCTGTCTCGGCCCTCGACTCTCTCGCCGGCGAGTCCGTCGTCGTCGTCGGCGGCGGCTTCGGCGGCCTCTCGACGGCGTGCTATCTCGCGGACGCCGGTGCCGACGTGACGTTGTTGGAGAAGAACGAACAGCTCGGCGGCCGAGCCAGCACGCTCGAACGCGACGGCTTCCGGTTCGATATGGGGCCGTCGTGGTATCTCATGCCCGACGTGTTCGAGCGCTTCTTCGCCTACTTCGGCAAGCGGCCCGAGGACTACTACGAACTGACGCGGCTGGACCCCCACTACCGCATCTTCTTCAAGGACGGCGACCGCGTCGATATGCTCCCCGACATCGCGGCCAACAAGGCCACCTTCGAGTCCTACGAACCCGGCGCGGGCGACAGGCTCGACGACTACCTCCGGAAGGCAGAGCGGAACTACCGAATCGGGATGGAACACTTCGTCTACACCGACCGCCCGGCCCTCACCGACTACATCGACCTCGACGTGTTTCGGTACTCGTGGGGGCTGTCGCTCGTCGGCTCGATGCAGGACCACGTCGAGAACTACTTCGACCACCCGAAGCTCCAGCAGATAATGCAGTACACGCTGGTGTTCCTCGGCGGCGCGCCGAACAACACCCCGGCGCTCTACAACCTCATGAGCCACGTCGACTTCAACATGGGCGTCTACTACCCCGACGGCGGCCTCGCGGGCGTCGTCGACGCCATCGTCGACCTCGCCGGGGAGTTGGGCGTCGAGTTCCACACCGACTCGCCCGTGGCCGAAATCGCCGGTCGCCGCGGCGGGTTCGCCGTCCGCACCGAAGACGGCCGCGAGTTCCTCTGCGACCAGGTCGTCTCCGACGCCGACTACGCCCACACCGAACAGGAACTCCTCCCGGAGAAGAAGCGCCAGTACGACGCCGACTACTGGGACTCCCGAACGTACGCCCCCTCGGCATTCCTGCTCTACCTCGGCGTCGAGGGCGACGTGGACGAACTCGCCCACCACACGCTCGTCCTCCCCACCGACTGGGACGACCACTTCGAGACGATATTCGACGACCCGGCGTGGCCCGACGACCCCGCGTACTACCTCTGTGTGCCGTCGAAGACCGACGACTCGGTCGCACCCGAGGGTCACAGCAATCTGTTCGCGCTCGTTCCCATCGCGGCCGGGTTGGAGGACACGCCGGAACGCCGCGAGCGCTACCGCGACCTCGTCCTCGACGACATCGCCGAGAACACCGGCGTCGACCTCCGCGACAGAATCGTCGTCGAGGAGACGTTCTGCGTGAACGACTTCAAGGAGCGCTACAACAGCACGCAGGGCACGGCGCTCGGCCTCGCGCACACGCTGTTCCAGACGGCGCTGCTCCGCCCGCCCCACGGCTCCGACGCGGTCGACGGCCTCTACTTCACCGGCTCGTTCACCACGCCGGGCATCGGCGTTCCGATGTGTCTCATCAGCGGCCAGCTCACCGCCGAGGAGATGGCCGACGACGCGAGGTGAGCGCCGACATGGCCGCAGGGACCGAGGCCGGTGAAGGCGGTAAGGACCGCGAGGACCGCGAGGGTGGCACACCCGGCGGTAGCGGACCCGAGAACGGCGGGCTCCGCGACCGCCTCGTCTACCTCGCGGTCCTCTCGCGACCCCGCTTCTGGCTCTACCTCGCCGGCCCCGTCGTCGTCGGCGTCGCGGCCGCCGCGAGCGCCCCCGCCGACCTGTTCGGCCGCCAGTCGGTCGCCCTGTTCGCGTACTTCCTCGTCCCCGCGAACGTCTTTCTCTACGGCGTCAACGACGTGTTCGACGCCGACGTTGACGAGGCGAACCCGAAGAAGGACGACCGCGAGGCGCGCTGGCGCGGCGACCCGGTGAACACCGCCGTCGTCGCCGCGAGCGGCCTGCTCGGACTCGGCCTGTTCGCCGTCGTCCCGCGGGTCGCGTGGCCGTGGCTGGCCGCGCACTTCTTCCTCGCCGTCGAGTACAGCGCGCCGCCGCTTCGGTTCAAGACGACGCCGCTTCTCGACTCGGTGTCGAACGGGCTGTACGTCCTGCCGGGCGTCGCCGCCTACGCGGCCGTCTCGGGGTCGAACCCCCCGATGCTCGCCGTGGCGGGCGCGTGGCTGTGGACGATGGGGATGCACACGTTCTCCGCGATTCCGGACATCGAACCCGACCGCGAGGCCGGGATTCGGACGACCGCGACGGCCCTCGGCGAGCGCCGGACCTACTGGTACTGCGCCGCGACGTGGGCGCTCGCCGCCGTCGCCTTCGCCGCGGTCGACCTCCGACTCGGCGCGCTGTTGGCGGCCTATCCGGTCGTCGTCTTCGGCATCGTCGCCGCCGGCGTCGACGTGGACCGGGCGTACTGGTGGTACCCCGTCATCAACACCGTCGTCGGCATGCTCATCACCCTCGGGGCGCTCTGGAGGCTCGTCAATGGGTAACGGCGAGTCCCCAGAGGTGCGCCCGTGAGCGCGAGCGACCTGCGAGCGCGGCTCCCTTCTAGCCGCCGCGAGGCCGAAGACGCGCTCGACCGGCTGGTGCGCGACAACCGCTTTACCATCTCGGTGTTCTTCCCGCTGAACGGCGCGGTGCTCCTCGTCGCCAGCGCGATGGGCTGGCTCCCCGACCCGCTCGCGTTCAACGCGTTTCTCATCCTCCTCGGGACGCTCGTGATGCGCTCGCCGCTCATCGTGGGCGTCCTCCCGCTCGTGACGCGTCGGGCGGCCCTCGGCGTCGGCGCGCTCACCACCTACGCCTACGCCATCGAGTACACCGGCGTCACCACGGGCTGGCCGTACGGCTGGTTCCACTACGGCGTCGACCTCGGGCCGACGGTCGCCGGGGTTCCAATCGGCCTGCCGGTGTTTTTCATCCCGCTCGTGATGAACGCCTACCTGCTGTGTCTGCTGTTGCTGGGCGACCGCGCCCGCAACGGGGCCGTCCGCCTCGGCGTCGTCACCGCGGCCGTCCTCGCCATGGACGTGGTGCTCGACCCCGGCGCGGTCGCGCTCGGCTTCTGGGAGTACTACCGCCTCGGCGACGACGCACTGTTGTTCTACGGCGTCCCGCTTTCGAACTACGCCGGCTGGGTCGTCAGCGCGACCGTCGCCGTCGTCGCGCTCGACCGGTCGTTCGACCGCGAGGCGCTTCTCGCCCGCCTCGACCGCACGGAGTTCATGCTCGACGACCTCGTGAGCTTCGTCATCCTCTGGGGCGGCATCAACGCGTGGTTCGGCAACTGGATTCCCGTCGCGGTCGCGGCGCTGTTCGGCGTCGGCCTGCTCAAAACGGACCGGTTCGACTCGCGGCTCCTCCGGCTCCCGCGGCGGTTGCCGTGGCGTTCCTGAGCGCCGGGAATCGCTCGCGCTCGTGCTCGTGCTCGTCTGGCGCGACTCCTGTGCTGTCCCTCAGTCAGACTCGACGCCGCGACGCCGGCCACGGTAGACGGCCCCGAGTCGTTTCCACTTGAGCAGGCCGAAGCCGAGCAGGATGAGCCCGAAGCCGAGAAGCGTGGTCGGGGTCACGGGCTCCGTGAACAGGAGCCAACTGTACACCGTCCCGAAGCCGGCGACGGCGTAGGTGACGAGGTTGAGTTCGACCGAGCCGAGCCGCGGGAGCAGCGAGAAGTACAGCAGGTAACTGACCGCGCTCGCGAAGACGCCGAGGTAGACGAGGCCGGCGATGCCAGCCAGCGACACGTCGACCTGCGCCAGCGACTCCGTCGGACTCGCGGCGCTGGCGAGGTGGGTCGCGGCGGCCCCGACGACCATCGCCCACGCGGTCTGGGCGGCGAACGGCAGGTCGGTCTCGATTCGTTGGGTGAGCACGCCGCCGAGCGCGAACGCCGCCGCGGCGAGCACCAGTATCGCCTGTCCCGTCGCGTTCGCTCCGAGGAGGTTCGCCGGCTCCGGGTCGGTGACGACGACGAGTCCGAGGAAGCCGACGGCGACGCCGAGCAGTTCGACCGGGCCGAACCGCTCGTCGGGAAGCCACAGCTTCGCGAAACCGACGGTCAGTATCGGAATCAACCCCGCGAGCACCGACGCGACCGCGCTCGGGACGCTCTGCTGACCGATGTTTTGGAGGGCGCTATACCCCGCGAGCGACAGGAGCCCGGCCGCGGCGACGACCGCCCAATCGCGTCTCGTCCGGGGTCGCCAGTAGTCGGCGCGCCACGCCGCGTACGGCAACAGGAGCGCCGCGCCGATGTCGAGTCGGAGCGCGGCGTACAGAACCGGCGGGAACGACTCCAGCCCGAGCGTCACCACGGGGTACGCTCCGCCCCACAGCGCCGCCAAGACGACGAACAGGGCGGCGCTCCGAGAGCGACCGGCGGGAAGCGACTCACCGACCATGGCGCGTGAAGATGGGAGACAGCGGGGTCGCGGGCGTGAGCGAGTCGGCGGTCTGTGGGTGCGTCTCTGGTGTCGGCTTCGGTCCGTCGGCGGTCGAGAGCGGTGCGTCGGCGTGTGCGCTCATCACCGAGACCTACGCCGGCGACCCCGGAGAACCGGAGGGTTAGGATGCTAACCCCCGCCGTCGGGTCGCGCGTTCGTCGAATTGGGGTCGGAGCTGGAATCGGAGTCGGGGTCGGAATCGAACCCATCGAGGCCGGCGAGCGCGGAGACGGCGGCCCCGAGGAGTTTTCGCTCAGCGCGGCGGAGCGTCTTCGAGATGGCCACGTCGGAGACGCCGCAGCGGTCACCGAGAGAGGCGAGCGATTCGCTCCGCGGCGTCTCGTAGTAGCCGTGTTCGACTGCGGTTCGGAGCACTCGCGCCTCCGTGTCGGTGAGTCGGTCGCAGCCGTCGAGGAGCGTCGCGGCCTCGTGGAAGTGTCGGAAGACGTCGGTCGGAATCGAGTCGTCGAGCGGCGTCTGCTCGACGACGGCGAGTTCGTAGCGACGGTCGAGCGAGTCGAGGGTGGCTGCCGCGGCGTCGGCGTCGGCGAACCCGAGATGCCACCGCTCCCAGCCGTCTCTGTCGCGGAGCGGGCCGATGACCGCGCCGCCGTTGGCGAGGACCGTTTCGATGGCGACCGTCTCTTCGAGCACCACGTGGGCGGTCGCGTGCGAGCCGCGCTTCCGCTTGAGTTCGAAATAGCTGACGCCGTCGGCGTCTCTGAGCGCCCGGATGCCGGACTCCAACTGCGACCGCCCGGGCGACGAGGCTTCGACCCAGAGGTCACACCGACCCGTCTCGGGCGAGAGATTCCAGTACGGCGTGGTAAGCGTCACGTCGTGCGCGGCGGTCACCCGTCCCAGCGGACAGTCTAACCGGGTGTCGAGGGTGACGCGGTACATGGAGAGGACTCCGTCGGCCACCCAGTAAATCGTTTCACTCGCGGAGAAATTACGCCGTCAGTCCGAGCCCCAGCGGCTCAGCGACCGAAGCCACCCCGAGACGCGCCCGCTCCGCCGCGAGTGGTCGACCGGCGTCGAACCGGGGCCGAACTCCGCGTCGAGTTCGTCGTCATCGGGGTACGGGACGACGCTGACGGCCTTGAACACGGCGACGGGGTCGCGCCAGACGGCCCAGTACGCCGCGGTCTTCGCGAGGAGCGTGAGCTTCCGGCCGAAGCCGAGTTCGGGCGTCGTCGTGAGGGTGTCGTAGTCGAGCTTTCGAATCGACCGGTGGTGGTCGGCGTACAGCACCGCCGACAGCAACACCGGAAACTGGCAGTCCGCCGGGAGGTACTCGATGCCGGCGACGCCGTCACGGTACAGCGACTCCGTTCGGCGGAGTTCGTCGCGCATCACGTCGGCGACGCGCTCGTCGAAGTCGAGGTCGAGAATCTGTTCGGTGTCGACGCCGTGGCGGTCCAGCGTCGTCTGCGGGAGGTAGACCCGGTCGCGCTCGACCACGTCTTCGCCCACGTCGCGGAGGAAGTTCGACATCTGGAACGCCTGCCCGAGCGCCGTCGCGTGCGGGAGCGCCGCCTCGGGTTCGTCGGGCCGCATGACGGCGGTCATCATCCGGCCGACCGCCGAGGCCGACCCGTCCATGTACGTCTCTAACTCCGCGTACGTCTCGTAGCGGTCCTTCTCGATGTCCGACTCCATCGCGTCGATGAAGACGTTCACGTCGTCGGGGTCGATACCGTAGCGCGCTCTGAGTTCGGCAAACGCCGACAGGACGGGGTCGTCGGTCTCGACCACGCCGAGCGCCTCGGCGCGGAGGCGTTCGAGCCGGTCGCGCTGTTGTGCCGGCGGCGCGGTCTCCTCGGCGTCGACGACCTCGTCGGCGACGCGGAAAAACGCGTACAGGACGTACGTGGCGTGTCTGACGCGCTCCGGAAGGAGCCGCGTCGCGAAGTAAAACGTCTTTCCCGTCCGCTGTTGGATGTCTTTTCCCGCCTCGACCTGTGATTCGTTGAGCATCGTTTCGTGTGCGTGGGCGCGTCCGACTCGGGACCAACTGAACTGACCGTGGAGGACGGCCGTTTGTTAGGCCGCCGCCGACATAACGCTTCGTGCCGTCGTGAAATCAACCCGCGAATCCCCCGACTTCGCGGCGGTTCCATCTCAGGCGGCTTCTGTCAGCTTTCGTTACCAGAACGTGTCGCTGCAATCGTAGACGACCCCGTGTTCCGGGCAGACGTACTTGCAGTGGCGGTGGTCCATCGACGTGCCGCAGAAGGGGCAGGGTCTGCCCTTCGGGGATTCGATAGCGCACGCGTTCCGTCCGGCGTCGTCGTCCATACGAGGTTTCGTAGGACGCGACCGACATATCCCTTACTGCCGTCGGCAGCGTCACTCGGAGATTTCCCCGGGCTCGTTCGATTCCGTCCAGTTCGGTCCAGTTCGGTCCGGTCCGGTTCGGCTCGGGCCGACTCGGTCCACCCCGGTGCCGGCAGCCTCGGACAGCCGACGACACCGCTGCACTCGGCGCGGCGGAGGCCCCACCCGAAGTAGTCGCTCGGACGGCGACTCTCGACCGGCGGGCGCGTCGCTCACGGGTCACAAACGGCGGTAGAGAACGAACAACCGAGGCGTGGACGCCGTCGGAAGCGAACGACCGGGGGCGGTCGTCCGGTGAAACCACGTAGCGTACCACGCGGCGAGTGCGGGGACCTCGACCGCGCGATGCTGGTGCAGTGCGTCTACCCGTTGTCGGAGCGCGTTGAACCGCTCTGGTGGTGATGGTGGTGGTGGGGGGCATTCGGTCGGCGAGAGACCGACGCGAACGGGAGGGTCTCTGACAACGGCGATTACCAGTTCGTTATCACCTATCAAAGCTGTACCGGTGGTTCGGGAACCGCGTCACCGGAGACGAAACGAGGCGAACTCCCCCGTGAGACGGCGTGTCGCCGCTCGTGCAGTCCGTCACTCGTCGCCATCCCCGAACTTCGCGTACGGGCTCCGGTGGGTGTTCCGAATCAGGTCCTCGTCGGAGACGCGGAGGCCCAGTTCGTCTAACTCCTCGCCGATGCGGCTGAGGTCGTCGCCGTCGACGCCGATGGCCCGGACCATGACGTTCCGCTCGCCGGTCATCACCTCCTGTACTTCGACGACGCCCGGAACCGCGGCGGCGGCCTCGGCCAGTTCCTCGCGCTCCGGAATCGGTGCCGTACAGACGATAAGTGTGTACAGCTGGTAGCCCGCCCGCTCGTAGTCCACGTCGGCGTGATAGCCGCGGAGCACCCCGTCGGCTTCGAGCCGCTGGATGCGGTTCCGGACGGTGCTCGCCGAGGCGTCGAGCGAGTCTGCGATGTCGGTCGACGACGTGCGGCGCGCCTCCGCCTGCAACGTGTACAGTATCCGCCTGTCCAGCGCGTCGAGTTCTCGACTCGTCATTCACGTGGTCGTCTGTCGGCCGCGACATTAACCTTCCCGACAAGATTATCAGAACAGCAGTTTTCCTCAATTTATAACCGACTCCCGACAACTGGTTACATATATATTCGGACGACCGATGCTTTCTAACCGGTCGCGCTCGAACGGACGGGACACCGACACAGATGAACCCAACAGAGATCGGTATACGACTCGTCGCGGGGGTACTCCTCATCCTCGCGAACGGTTTCTTCGTGGCCATCGAGTTCGCGCTGACGCGCGCCCGACAGTTCACCGAGTCCGAGTTCGTCGACGGCGACTCTCGGCTCGAACGCGCCTGGGAGATGACCCAAGAGCTCGAACTGTATCTCACGACCTGTCAGGTCGGAATTACGGCGTCGAGCATCGCCGTCGGTATCGTCGCCGAGCCCGCCCTGGCGGCGCTGTTCGAGCCGCTGTTCGCCGGCACGACGCTCGCGACCATCGGGGCCGGCGCGCTCATCGCCTACCTGATTATCAACCTCCTGCACCTCACCCACGGCGAGCAGACGCCGACGTACCTCGGCGTCGAGCGCTCCCGGATGGTCTGTCGCTACGGCGCGACGCCGCTGCACTGGTTCTACGTCGCCATCTCGCCGCTCATCAAGTTCGGCGACTGGGTCGCCAAGTGGACGCTCAAGCTCTTCGGCATCGAGATGACGGGCGCGTGGCTCGAAACCGAGACCGACGTCATCGAGTCCCGCGGCCAACTCCGCGAGCGCCTGCACTCGCTGCTTCAAGAGGGCGAACTCCCCGAGGAGCGCCGCGACGAGGTGCTCAACGCGCTCGACGTGGACGAACTCTCCATCAGCGAAATCATGATTCCCAGTTCCGACATCGTCGCGCTCTCGACGACCGCGACGCCCGGCGAGAACTTCGAGCGGATTCGGAACACCCCCCACACCCGCTTCCCGCTCGTCGGTGAGTCGCTCACCGACTTCCGCGGCGTCGTCTACGCGCCCTCCATCATCGACAACTTCGAGGCGCTCCGCGCCGGCGAGCGCTCGTTCGACGAGATTGCCGCGCCGACGATGACGCTCGCCGCCGACACGAACGTCAGCGACGCGTTCGACCAGTTCCAAGCCGAGGACCAGGAACTCGCGCTCGTCCTGCGGGACGGCGAGGTCGTCGGCCTCCTCACCGCGACCGACGCCCTCGAAGCGGTCATGGGCGAACTCGACGATCCGCTCGACTAGCGCTCTCGACGCTCCCCCTCGAATTTTTTCGGCGTGCGGCCGCGCCCCGCGGACGAGCCGACCGCGTGACGACTGCCCGAGTGGTTCTCGACACCGCCAGTGACGACCCGACGTTTTCGTCGACCCCCCGGGGGTTGCGGGTGTATTGAGGGTCGACGGAAACACTCTTTTGAATTCGGGTGATACACGTCATTGTACCCGTGAATTCGGGATGGTTTCAGACGAACCCTTGTGGGGTTGAAGCTCCATCGGGCCAGACGAAGTCGCGGACTTTGACCTGTTTCAGACGAACCCTTGTGGGGTTGAAGCCACTCTCGCGGCCGCTGAAACAAGCTGTCCGATAGTTTCAGACGAACCCTTGTGGGGTTGAAGCTGGTGGACAATCCCCGTCGAAGCCGGCGACACGTAGTTTCAGACGAACCCTTGTGGGGTTGAAGCTCGGGGTCGAGCGTTTCGACGGTGCGGAACTCGTGTTTCAGACGAACCCTTGTGGGGTTGAAGCGTCCTCGCCGGTGGTCGACG
The DNA here is from genome assembly GCF_003383015.2 of Haloferax sp. Atlit-48N. Lineage (NCBI taxonomy): Archaea > Methanobacteriati > Methanobacteriota > Halobacteria > Halobacteriales > Haloferacaceae > Haloferax > Haloferax sp. Atlit-48N. The sequence goes on from NZ_CP137689.1 coordinate 1,976,846, forward strand.
ACGGCCGGAAGTCGATGGTTTCAGACGAACCCTTGTGGGGTTGAAGCTCCGATGACGGCAACTCCCTGTCCGCACTCGTCACGGTTTCAGACGAACCCTTGTGGGGTTGAAGCTCTGGGCTGTTGTAGGTGCATCGGAGTCGTTGACGTAGTTTCAGACGAACCCTTGTGGGGTTGAAGCATTGCTAACCCAATACTTAACTCTGGGTCAATATGGGTTTCAGACGAACCCTTGTGGGGTTGAAGCCTCATCACACGCGGCAAGTGCGTGGTCGATGGCGTCCAGTTTCAGACGAACCCTTGTGGGGTTGAAGCCGTCTGTCTCAAGAGTCATTGTTCTATCTCCTCTGCGAGTTTCAGACGAACCCGTATCGAAGTGAAGAATCAGGAGACGGCATTGCGATGCCCGTATTAGTCAATCACGTACTGAAGTCGAAGAATGCCCGGGGTGGGCTCCGAACCCACGATCTCCGCATGTCCCAGGTGCGAGGCCGGCATGACCTCGCGGGGGGCGGAGGCTTCCAAGGCGTTCCGCACCGATTGTGAAACCCTATGAGTGCGGCGCTATGTCCAGCTAAGCCACCCGGGCTCAACTTCCCGTTGTGTGCTGGTTGTATTTAAGCTTCTCATCTCCGACGACCGCGGGACGGGTCACCACGGCACTCGATTCGAGTCATCACCCGCGGATTTATGTCCCAACACCGGGTGCACACACGCATGAGCCAACCGGAGATCGTCCAGTCCGTCCTCGGAGAGGAAGACGTGGTGACCCGCGTCCACCTCGGGGGCGAGGACGAACTGTTTGTAACTCCGACGCGGACGCTCGTCTATCGGGCCGAAGGCCTCCTCTCGGACGAGTCCGTCGACGAGTTCTCGCACGCTGCCGAGCAACTGTCCGTCAAGGAGGGGCGACGAAAAGCGAAGATATCGCTGGACTACGGTCTCGACGGAAGCGAGACGTTCTCGCTGTCCGCGAAGCGACTCGACGACGCGCTCCAGCCCATCGTCGAGGGCGTCCTCTCGGCCGCCGGCGTGACCGACGAAGACGGCGAGCGTCTGGTTCAGGCGTTCCGGTTCAGCGAACTCACGTTCGTTATCACCGACGCCCGCGTCGTCCGGCACATCGGGAGCGCGGTCTGGGACGAGGACTACGAGGCGTACCGCTTCGCTGACGTGACCGACCTCGAATTCGAGTCGGGAAGCGTCGCCACGACGGTCGTACTCACCGTCGACGGCCGCCAAGAGCGGTTCAAGATTCCCAACGAACAGGCGCGACTCGTTCGCGAGAAACTCGCGCGGGCGCTGTGTGACTACCACGGCGTCGGCAGCCTCGAAGAGTTCCGCGTCCAGATGGAACAGGCACAGGCGGCCGCCGAGGGCGCCGACACGGAGCGCGACAACACCGACTTCGGTGCGGGGCCGGACCCGCTGAGCGCGAACCCCGGCGAGCTATCCGACGAGCCGGCGAACGCCACTCGCTCCGAGGACGCCGCGCCCGCCGAGCCGACCCAGCAGGCCGCTCGGAACCAGTCCACCGGGTCCGCCGAGGCTGCCGCCGCGACCGGCGCGGTGGCGGAAGCGAAGGCGGCCGAGGCCGCGACGACCCAGTCGGCCGCCGAGTCGCCGGCCGCCGAGCAGTCGTCCGGCAACGTCGCCGGCGCCGACGACCTCGGATTCGAAGGGTCGGGCTTCGAATCGGCCGCCGAGTCCGAGGCGGGCGATACCGCCACCGCGGACGCTGACTACGCCGCTCTCGCTGCCGAAGTCGAGTCGCTCCGCGAGGTCGTCGAGGCCCAAAGCGAGCAGATTCGCCACCAGCAGGAGCTGGTCGAACAGCTCATCGAAGAACTCCGCCGCGGGCGGTAACGCGGTCGCGCGACCGGCGACGACCGCGGCGACCTACTCCCGCCCGAGTACTTTTCTCACACACGACGAGCCGAACGGCCCGAGTTCGCCGGAGTCGAACCGCACGAAGTGGCCCGTCGAGATGGACGCGCCGCAGCGGCGGCAGTCGAAGTCGCCCTCGCGTTGGACGACCTGACTCTCGAACCGAACGAACGTGCCGCCGCGGTTGTGACGGATGCGGCCGCCCTCGCGCTCGATGATGCCGCGAAGCTCCGCCGCGTCGAGGATGTCGCGGGTGAGCGTCGGGTCCGTGGTGACCGTCTCGATGCGGTCGACGACCTCGGCGAGGGAGAGTTCGTCGGCTTCGAGGTGCGCGAGGAGGTCGAGCGCGAGTTCGACGCGCTCGTCGCGTGTGGGCTCGGTCACGGTTCGAGAGCCACTCGAACGGGGGCGGGCTAAAGCCCTCCGAAGCACAAAGCGTTTGGTCGCGGCGCGACGACCGACTCCAGAGCTTCCGTGCCCCGTCCGCGTCTCGCCGCCGGCCTCGCGCTCGCGGCCGTCATCGCCGGTCTCCTGTTCGCGTCGCCAGACGCCGTCATCGCACACGCGACGTGGGTCGCCGCCGACCCCGTGCGACTCGTCGTCGTCGTGAGCGCGCTCGCGCTCGTGCGCCCGCTTCTCGCGTGGCCGACGACGCTCCTCGCGCTCGTCGTCGGCTACGGGCTCGGCCCGGTCGGCGTGCCGTTCGCGCTGGCACTTATCGTCCTCACGAGCGTCCCGCCGTTCCTCTTCGCGCGGCGCTACCGCGGGGCGACCAGATTTGCCGGCGTCGGCGAGCGAACCGTCGAACAGACGGGGTCGGTGAAGGGCGTGGCCGCGAGCCGTCTGCTGCCGGTTCCCTCCGACGTGGTGTCGGTGGCGGCGGGCGTCGCCAACGTCCGACTCGGCGCGTTCGCGCTCGGGACCGCCGCCGGAGAGCTTCCGTGGGCCGTCGCGGGCGTCGTCGCCGGCGCGTCCGTCGAGACGCTCACGACGGACTCGCTCGCTGCGGCCGTCCGCCCGGAGTTCGTCGTCCTCGCCGCTATCGCAGGCGTGTCGATGCTCGTCCCGACCGCGTACCGCCGCTACTGGGGCGAGTCCGGCGCGTAGGAAAACAGCGACGGAGAAAGAAAACGCGAGAATCGGTGCGCGAGCGGCGGCGTCTTATTCTAATCTAACAGCGACTCGCCGGTCATCGCGGACGGCTGGTCGACGCCGACGAGTTCGAGGATTGTCGGCGCGATGTCGCACAGCGAGCCGCCCTCGCGGACGGTCCGGCCGCCCGAAAGCGGGTGGTCGGGGTCGACTTCGTCCTGCTCGGCCTCGGCGTCGTTCTCCGCGGCCGCCTCGTCGTCGCGGTCGGCCGCGAGGTAGACGAACGGGACGGGGTTGAACGTGTGGGCCGTGTGCGGGTCGTCTTCGGTGCCCATGTCGTCGGCGTTGCCGTGGTCGGCGGTGATACAGACGTGGCCGCCGCGGGCGCGGACGCTTTCGACGAGCCGCCCGAGCTGTTCGTCGACGGCCTCGACGGCGTCGATGGCGGCCTCGTAGTCGCCGGTGTGGCCGACCATGTCGGGGTTGGCGTAGTTGAGCACCATCACGTTCGGGTCGTCGGACTCGATGATGTCGATGGCCGTGTCGGTGAGCTCCACCGCGGACATCTCGGGCTGGAGGTCGTAGGTCGGCACGTCGGGGCTCTCGACGATGTTCCGAATCTCGCCGTCGAACTCGACCTCGCGGCCGCCGTTGAGGAAGTAGGTGACGTGGGGGTACTTCTCGGACTCCGCCATCCGAAGCTGCGTCATGTCCGCCCCGGCGAGCACCTCCCCGAGCGTGTCTTCGGGCTGTTCCGGCGGGTAGGCCACGGACACGTCGAACGTCTTGTCGTACTGCGTCATCGTCGTCATGAGAAGCTCCGGCGGCGTCGTCTCGAACTCCCAGACGGGCTCGATGTCGCAGAGCATCCGCACGAGCTGTCGCGCGCGGTCGGCGCGGAAGTTGAAGAAGACGACCGAGTCGCCGTCTTCGAGCGCGGGCGCGTCGTCGACGACGGTCGGCTCGACGAACTCGTCGGTGTCGCCGCGGTCGTACGACTCGGTGACGGCGTCGACGGCCGTCTCGGCGGTCCACTCGGCCTCCCGCTCGACGATGGCGTCGTAGGCGCGCTTGGTGCGTTCCCAGTTCTGGTCGCGGTCCATCGCGTAGTAGCGCCCGGAGACGGTGGCGACCCCGCCGGTTCCCTGCTCGTCGGCGACGGCTTCGAGGTCGGAGAGGTATTCCTCGCCGCCGGTGGGGCTGGTGTCGCGGCCGTCGGTGAAGACGTGGGTGACGGCCTCGACGCCGCGGTCGGCGGCGAGTTCGATGAGCGCGTGGAGGTGCTGTTGGTCGGAGTGGACGCCGCCGTCGGAGACGAGGCCCATGAGGTGGACGCGCCCGTCGTGTTCGTCGGCGTGGTCGTAGGCGGCCGTGATGGCGTCGTTCTCGTAGAACGAGCCGTCGTCGATGCTGTCGCCGATGCGGGTGTACGCCTGCTTGACGACGCGGCCGGCCCCGATGTTGAGGTGGCCGACCTCGCTGTTGCCCATCTGGCCGTCCGGGAGACCGACGCGCCGGCCGTCGACGATGAGCGTCCCGAACGCGCCCGCGTCGCGGTAGCGGTCGAAGTTCGGCGTGTCCGCCGCCTTGATTGCGTCGCGGCGGTCGTGGTCGCCGAGTCCCCACCCGTCGAGGATGATGAGTGCTGCATCCATACGTCGCCGTTCGGCGCGCCGGGCTAACTGTCCTTTGCTCCCGACATGGGGTGACAACGTGTCGCGTACGGAGCCATCGACCCCGGGGTGTCGCCCCGACGGTCTTTTCTTTCGGCGCGCCGTCCGACTCGGCGATGGGTCTGCGCGATTTCGACCTCGACGCGGCGGTCGACGACTGGACGGAGTACTACCTCGGAAACGGCCCGAGCCTCGTCGTCTTCCTCGTCCTCAACGCCGCCGCGTTCCTCGTCGGGGTGAGCTTCTACGTCCACTCCGACCCCGCGCTGTCGGACCTGCCGACGTTTCTCTACCCGCTTTTCGGTGACTCGCCGGCCGCCCTCGCGCTGATGACGCTGTCGGCCGCGACGCTGCTTCCGAACCTCGGTCGCCGCGTCGCCGACGCACCCGTCAACCGACCGCTCGCGTACCTCCACACGCTCGCGTTCGTCTGGCTCGTCAAATACGGCGTCTGGACGGTCGTCGCGCTCAACCTCCGCCCCGACCTCTACGTCGGCTTCTCCGGGGCCGCGCTGTGGGACTACTGGGGCATCATGCTCACTCACGCGGGCTTTCTCGCGCTCGCGCTCGTCGTGCCGCGGTACGGCGCGACCACGAAGGGCGCACTCGGGTTCGCCCTCACGCTCGCGCTCGTCAACGACGTGTTCGACTACGGCCTCGGCTACTACCCGCCGCTGAAGTACGAGGCGGGGGCGCTCCTCGCGGGCATCACCGTCGCCCTCTCGTTTCTCGCGGTGTTCCTCGCGTCGCGGGCGTTCGACCGCCTCCCGGACGCCACGGAGACCGCCCGTGAACGCCCCGCGAGTCACAATCGCTAATCGCACGACGGCGCGGAGTATCACATGAGTCAGGCTTTTCCCCACCGGCAGTCTATGACCTCGTAATGGACTCCGCGGTACTGCTCGACCTACTCGGGAACGAAAACCGCCGGCGCATCCTGCGGTTGCTCTCGCACAAACCGTGCTACGTCACCGAGATAAGCGAGTACCTCGGCGTCAGCCCCAAGGCCGTCATCGACCACCTCCGAAAGCTGGAGGACGCGGGGCTCATCGAGTCGCGCACCGACGACCAACGGCGCAAGTACTTCCACATCTCTCGAAATCTCCGACTGGAGGTGAACGTCTCGCCGTACGGCTTCGGCGCGAAGAGCGCCTACCCGCCGAGTCCGAGCCTCGACATGGCCGGGCGCTGTCCGCACGTGACGCTCGAAGTTGAGAACGCCGGCACCGACGACGTCTCCGAGTTGGCGCGCGAACTCGGGAAACTGGAGGAGCTCGACAACGAACTCTCCTTGGCTCAGCGGTGGGTGCAGGGCCGCATCACCGACGTGCTCGACCGCCTCAACGACCGCCTCGGCGTCGACGCCGACAGCCGCTTTTACGCGGAGATTCTGGCCGCGCTCGCCAACGGGTCGAACACCGTCCGCGGCATCGCAAAGGAACTCAACGCGGACCCCGCGGTCGTCGACAGCGCGCTCCACCACCTCGCCGAAGGCGGCCTCGTCGCCCACAACGGCGACCGCTGGCGAATCGACTGACGCTTACAGCTCCTGGGTCAGCCCGTTTCTGAGGTCGCGGCCGAAGTAGTGACCGACCAGCCCCGCGAGCCCGCCGCTCGCCGCGCCGACGCCCGCGATAGCGACGCCGTAGTCCGCGAGCAGTTGGACCGCGAAGGGCGCGAACACGGCGAACAGCGTCGAGAGGACGAACGCGAGGCCCGCCGCGATTGCACCGGCGAGGACGACCTCCGTGTAGTATCGCTTCGAGCCGACGACGCCGAGGACGAAGCCGGCGGCGGCGATGCCGACGAACCGGCCGATGAAGCCGACGAGGGGAATCGCGCCGCCGACGAGCAGTCCGCCGATAGAGAGCAGGAGCGCCGCGAGGAACACGCGCGGGGAGAACAGCCCGCCGAGGCGACCGCCGCCGCCGGACGAGGCGGAACGCTCCGCCTGCGTCGCCTCGTCGCGCTCGCGGTTCACCCCGGAGAGCAGGTCGTCGACGGACTGCTCAGACTCCCGTTGGTCCGACCGTTGCATGCGTACAGGGTCGCGGGCGAGCCTGATGGCTCTTGTGCCGGTGAGTCGGTCGTGGTGAGTGTTCCGGCGCGCGACGGTGCGCCGGTCGTCTCGGTCCTACGCGTTGCGGCCGAGGATGAAGTACAACACGAGTCCCAGAAGGGGCGCGAGGAAGACGACGACGGCCCAGAGGAACGCCGGGTGACTGCTGTTTTGCCGCGCGTCGCTGTACGTCCACACTACCATCCCGAGGAACAGGAGGAAAAACAGCAGGCCGATTACGAGCGCGCCTGCACCGCCCGACTGGAGGAGTATCGTGGGGAGCATACGCTGGCCGACGGACGGTCGGGTAAAATGTCTTGTGTTCGTTATGTCGTGGGAGCTAACATCACCTCTGTCACGCTCGTGGGTCGGGTATGAATCTGTGATAATCGTGGCCAGCGATCGCACCGAACGGTGAGCATAGCGAACCGTTCGGCATTTTTGGTCCAGATTTTTGCTCCGAGCGGGTCGCTACGCGACCCCGAGGAGGAAAAAGGTGGAATGGTGGGTTTGAAGTCTGCCCCCGCGGTATCCCGCGATATGAACGCAGGGGACCGCGTCCGCGTCACCCGCGCGGACGTCACGAACGAAGGCGTGCTCATGCCGTCTTCCACCGAGGACCACCTCGTCGTCAAACTCGACGGCGGGTACAACGTCGGCATCGCCCGCGAGGGGGCCGACGTGGACGTGCTCGAAACCGACGTGTACGACATCGAAGACGCGCAGTCCGAGGGCGACGGCACCTCCGAAATCGAGTTCGACGACGACCTGCCGACGATCTCGCTCATCTCGACCGGCGGGACCATCGCCTCGACGGTCGACTACCGCACGGGCGCGGTGACCGCGCAGTTCGACGCCGAGGACGTGCTTCGGGCCGTCCCCGACCTCGCGGGGCGGGCGAACTACCGCGGCCGCGTCGTCGCCAACATCCTCTCGGAGAACATGACGACCGACGTGTGGGTCGACCTCGCCGAGGCCGTCGCCGAGGAAATCGAGGCCGGAGCCGACGGCGTCGTCGTCATGCACGGCACCGACACGATGCAGTTCTCCGCGTCGGCGATGTCGTTCATGCTCGACACGCCCGTTCCCATCGTCTTCACGGGCAGTCAGCGCTCGGCGGACCGCCCCTCCTCCGACAACGTGATGAACGCCGTCTGCGCCGTCGAGGCCGCGAAGGCCGACGCCGCCGAGGTGATGGTTTGTATGCACGCCTCGGAGTCAGACGACGTCTGCGCGCTCCACGAGGGGACGCGCGTCCGCAAGAACCACACCTCCCGGCGCGACGCGTTCGAGACCGTCGGCGCGAAGCCGCTCGGCGAGGTCGACTACGAAGCCGAGGAGGTCACGTTCCGCCGCGACTACACCCCCCGCGGCGAGGCCGACCTCGCGCTCCACGCCGACATCGAGTCCGAGGTGGAACTCGTGAAGTTCACGCCGGGGATGGACCCCGCGGCGCTCGACTACCTCGACGAGAAAGCCGGCGTCGTCATCGAAGGGACGGGCCTCGGCCACGTCCACACCGACCTCATCCCGCGGTTCGAGGAACTCGTCGAGGGCGGCACGGTCGTCGCCATGACCTCGCAGTGTCTCGAAGGCCGCGTCTGCGACCGCGTCTACGACACCGGGCGCGACCTGCTCGACGCCGGCGTCGTCGAGGCGGGCGACACGCTCCCCGGCACGGCGAAGGTGAAGCTCATGTGGGCGCTCGCCAACGTCGCGGACCCGACCGACGCGATGGGTCGGAACCTCGAAGGCGAACTGACCCAGCGCTCGGTCCCGTGGGAGTGAACTGATGGAGATTCGACCCGCCCGACCCGAGGACTACGACGCGGTCGCCGCGTTCACCCGCGACACGTGGGCCGACCGCGGCGGGTCGGACTACATCCCCGACATCTACCACGACTGGATTTCCCCCGGCGAGTTAGCGCAGGCGACGCTCCTCGTCGACATGGGCGAGGAGACGCCCTCCGACGACGTGGCCGCCATCGCGCAGGTCGTCATGCTGTCGGAGTACGAGGGGTGGGCGCAGGGTATGCGAGTCGCGCCCGACTACCGCGAACAGGGTCTCGCGACCCGACTGTCGCACGCGCTTCTCGACTGGGCGCGCGAGCGCGGCGCGCGGCGTGTCCGCAACATGGTCTACTCGTGGAACGTCCCGAGCCTCGCCAACGCCCGCACGGTCGGGTTCGACCCCGGCATCGAGTTCCGCTGGGCGACGCCCGACCCGGACGCGACCGCCGACCCGGCGGCAGCCATCCGCGACGACGCCGACGCCGCGTGGACCTACTGGACCGGGAGCGAGGCGCGAACCGCGCTGTCAGGGCTCGCGCTCGACCCCGTCGAGACGTGGGCGCTCTCCGAGTTGACCCGCGACCGCCTCCACGACGCCGCGGCCGACGACCGACTGTTCGTCGTCGGGGACGACCGCGCGACCGGATTCACCTATCGCAACCGGACCTACTCGCGCGAACGCGACGACGAGGGCGAGGGCGAGGAGACGTGGGCCGAGTACGCGGTCGCCGCGTGGGACGACGCGTCGGCCTGCGAGTCGCTGTTGGACGCGATTCGACGCGACGCCGCTTCGGTCGGCGCGGACCGGACGCGCGTCCTGTTCCCCGAGCGCATCGACTGGATTACCGACGCCGCACTCGCTCGGAGCGACCTCGCCGAGGAGCCGACGTTCGTCATGGAAGCCGACCTCTCCTGACGGGCGCGCAAGTGCGCGCTTTCGACGACCGTCGACCGCCGACCGCCGACCGCCGACCGTCGGTCAGTTCCAGTCGACGCCGCGGACTTCGAAGCGCGCCCCGCCGAGCTCTGAGTCGCCCACGTCGAACTGCCAGCCGTGCAGGTCAGCGATTCGCCGCGCCGTCGAGAGATGCGTGGCGTCGTAATCGACGCCGAGCAGCTGGTTCGAATCCGCGGTCACCGCCGCGAGCTCTTCCGGTGACGGGCGGGGGCCGTCGTCGTCGACGTAGAAGCCGTCGGCTGTCGTCCCGACGACGACGCTGGACGACGAACCGGACGACGCGTTCCGCTCGTAGCAGTTCGTGAGCACCGCGACCAGAAACAGGCCGAACAGGTGGGTGTCGGCCGAGAGCGACCCGTCGCCGACGACCCGGAGCGAAGCGTCGTCCGCGCCATCGGGCGACGCGAGGGCCCGTGCTTGCGCGACGTGCGGGCGGAACTCCACCGCCCCGAGGTCGAGCGTGCTCGGTTGCCCGGCGACGGCGATGCCCCACTCGACGAGCGAATCGATGCGCGAGAGGCTTTCGGAGAGCGTCACCGCGGCGTCGCCGTCGACCGCGGCGAGTCGCTCGACGGACGCGGTGGCCGACGCGAGCTGGGCTTTGAGTTCCGAGGCGAGCACGCTGACGAGCGCCGCGAGGTGCTCGTTTTTCTCGTTGACCTGCAGCTCCGCGAGCCGCCTGTCGGTGATGTCGAAGTGGGAGACGAGCGCGAAGCTCCCGTGCCTCGGCGTGTCTATCGGGACGACCCGGAGCGCGAACCACCGGTAGACTGCGGGCGAGTGACACGGATACTCGGCGGTAAAGAGGTCGCGGTCACCCCTGAGAACCGCGCGGATGCCGTCGGCGACGACGCCCGCGATTTCGTCGGTCTCGCGGGCCGCGTCGCACACTGCAAGGTAGTTGACACCCGTCGAATCGGGGTCGCCCGCGTAGTCGTTCGCGTCGGCGAACGCCCGCCACGACCGGTTCGTGTAGACGATGTCGCCGCGGCTGTCGAGGAGCGCAATCGTCGCCGGGAACTCCTCGAAGCCGCGTTCGATGAGCGATACGTCGTCCATCACAGAGCGTACGCTGGGAACCCGTTTGACAGTTTCTACCACGGCGGGGAACGACGAACCGCCCGCTCGCGGCGCGAGATATTCGAAAAGCGGTGTTCGGCCGCCGGCGGTCGTGGTGCAGTCGACCGGGCGTCTGGAATCGGGTCAGTCGCGGTTGCGATTGTGGTCGCGGTCGCAGTCGCGGCCGCGGTGGTCAGTCCGAGGCGACGGCTCGGGGCTTATGCTCGTTTCCCTCCGTACCCGCCATGGCGAGCACGTCGTCGAAGAAGCCGAGCGAGTCGTGGGGGCCGGGGTGGGCTTCGGGGTGGTACTGGCGCGTGATGACGCTCAGTTCCTCGCTGGCGAGGCCCTCGGCGGTGTCGTCGTTGACGTTGACCTGCGTCACGTCGAGTTTGTCGCCGGGGTCGGCGACGGTGTAGCCGTGATTTTGGGTCGTCATGACGACCTTGCCGGTCTGGAGGTCGCGGACGGGCTGGTTGACGCCGCGGTGGCCGAAGGCCATCTTTTCCGTGGTGCCGCCGAGCGCGCTGGCGACGATTTGCTGGCCGAGGCAGATGCCCGCCAGCGGGACCTCGCCGGCGAACTCCTCGACGAGGTCGTGCGTCGCGGTGTAGTTCTCGGGGTCGCCGGGGCCGTTCGAGATGAACAGCACGTCGGGGTCGAGCGCGGACACGTCCTCGGCGTCCGCGTCGTAGGGGAGCACGTGCACCGTCGCGCCGCGGTCGACGAGGGAGTCCACGATGGAGCCCTTCGCGCCGCAGTCGACGAGCGCGACGGTGGTGTCGCCGTCGCCCTCGAACGTCGTCAGTTCGGTCGTAGTGACCTGCGCGCCGATGTCGACGTGCTCGCTCATGCCCTTACACTGCGCGAGTTCCTCCTTCGCGTCCTCCGGAGTCACGCCCTCGCCGACGGCGATGCCGACCTTCATCGCGCCCTCCTCGCGGATGGACGTGACGAGGTCGCGCGTGTCGAGGTGGTCGACCGCCGGGACGCCCTCGTCTGCGAGCCACTCGACGACCTCCTCGGTGAACTCGCGTGCGACGGCCGCCCGAGGGTGGACCCGGTCGGACTCGAATCGCTCGGCTCGGACGCCGTAGTTCCCGATGAGGGGGTACGAGAAGGTGAGGACTTGTTCTTCGTACGAAGGGTCGGTCAGACTCTCTTCGTATCCCGTATATGCGGTTGTGAACACCAGTTCACCGCGTGTGCGCCCCGGAACACGGCCACGCGCTTCGACCACGCGTCCGTCTTCCAGCGCCAGATAGGCGTCCGACATTACGAGAAACGAACGGAACACGGGTGCATAAGTGTTACTTTCGAAGTCGAGTTACGAAATTCGTAATCGGTAAGTCGCTGGGGTGGGCACGTGGTGTATGGACGAGCTTGACCGACGCATTCTCGATATCCTTCGACGGGACGCTCGGACCCCCAACACGGAGATTGCGGCCGAGGTCGGGACCTCCGAGGGGACCGTCAGAAACCGCGTCGAGCGGTTGGTCGAGGAGGGCGTCATCGAGCGCTTTACGATTTCGACCCGCACGGGGAACCTGAAGGCGATGATAGAGGTGACCGTCGCGGTCGACGTGGACACCAACGACGTGTCCGAGCTGATGGCCGACTGGAAGGACGTGGACTTCGTCTGGCAGGTCTCCGGCGAGGAGGACATCGTCCTCGTCGTCGACGCCGCCGACACCCGCGCCGTCAACGACCTCATCACCCGCGCCCGCGAGCACGACGACGTGAAAAGCACGAAAACCCGCCTGATTCTCGACGAGCGCCTCGGCTGACGCCGCGCCGCCGCGTGGTCCGCGATTCGCATCGAAGCTTAGTTGACCCCCGACTCCGACGGAAGGCACATGAGCAACGCAGCGGCCGACGAGGCTACTGAACTCCACAAGAACGCAGCGCAGGACGTCATCGCCGTCGACTCCGACGACAACGCGGAGGGGACGGTCAACCGACTCGACGCCCACACGGGCGACGGCATCCGCCACCGCGCCTTCACCTGCCTCGTGTTCAACGAGGAGGGCCAGATTCTCCTCGCCCAGCGCGCCCCCAACAAGCGCCTGTGGGACACTTCTTGGGACGGCACCGTCGCCTCCCACCCCGTCGAGGGACAGACCCAAGAGGAAGCCACCCGAGAGCGCCTCGAAGAGGAACTCGGCATCAGCCCCGACCAGTACTCCGACCTCCGCGTCACGGACAAGTTCGAGTACAAGCGCTACTACGAGAGCGCCGGCCTCGAATGGGAGGTCTGTGCCGTCCTGAAGGTCACGCTCGAAGACACCTCCCTCGACCCCGACGAAGAGGAAATCGCGGGCATGCTCTGGGCGGACTACGAGCACCTCCACGACAACCCCGAGTGGTACCGCCAACTGCGCCTCTGCCCGTGGTTCGAAATCGCCATGCGCCGTGACTTCGAGTAGGCTCTCGCTCGCAGCCGACGCGCGAGCGGCGATGCTCTCGCACGCCCGCGAGGGTGCCGCCCGCGACCCGCCCGCGGAGGTCTGCGGCGTCCTCGCCGGCGACGGCGACGCGCGCACCGTCACCGCCGTCCACCCCGTTTCGAACGTCGCCGCCGAGCCGCGGGTCGCCTACGAACTCGACCCCGAGGAGACGGTTTCGATTCTCGAAGCGGTCGAGGCCGCCGGCGACGACGCGGTCGGCTTCTACCACTCGCATCCCGAGTCAGACCCGGTCCCGAGCGCGACCGACCGGGAACGGGCCTCGTGGCCGGGCTACGTCTATCTCATCTGCTCGCCCGACGGCCGGCTGTCCGCCCACGAGTGGACCGGCGACGAGTTCCGCGAACTCTCCGTCGCCGTCGAGTGACTCGGTCCTCGGCCAGTCGCCGCCGAGTGACCTGCCGCCCCTCCGACCGGTCGCCCGCGCTCGACCCGCGCCCGACACGCTTCGGTGAGAATATCCTTTCTCAGTTCGCAGACGCAGCCATGGAACCCGACCGCTACGACGACCTCGACGGACAGGTCGCGCTCGTCACCGGCGCGAACCGCGGCATCGGCCGCCAGATAGCCGCCAACCTCCGCGACCGCGGCGCGACGGTGTACGCGGGCTCCCGAAGCGTGACGAACGAGACGCCCGAGGGTACCGAACGCGTCCTCCTCGACGTGACCCAAGAGGGCGACATCGAGGAGGTCGTCGACGGCATCTTCGCCGACCAGAACCGCCTCGACGTCCTCGTCAACAACGCCGGCGTCGGCGGCGAGGGCGAGGACATCGTCGCCGAACCGACCGAGCGAATCGACCGCACGCTCGGCGTCAACCTCCGCGGGCCGATGCTCCTGTGCAAGCACGCCGTTCCCCTGCTCCTCCAGACCGACGGCGGCCGCGTCGTCAACGTCTCTTCGGGCATGGGCGCGCTCGGTGAGGAGCAGTCCGGCGGGTCGCCCGCGTATCGAATCTCGAAGACCGGCCTCAACGGCCTCACGGCCTACCTCGACGGCCAGTACGGCGACGACGGCCTCATCGCCAACTCGGTGTGTCCCGGCTGGGTCCGCACCGACATGGGCGGCGAGGAGGCGAACCGACCGGTCGAGAAGGGCGCGGAGACGCCGACGTGGCTCGCCACGTTCAAGCCCGGCGCGCCCTCGGGGAAGTTCTGGCGCGACAAGGAAGTCATCGACTGGTAAGCGACCGACACCCCGCCGGCGCGCCCCTCACGTCACGCCGCCGCGCTGCCTCTCGAACGCCTCGTATTCCCCGTCGTCCAGAATCTCGCGGAAGTGCTCGACCGCCCGGTACACGTCCTCGAAGCCGACGTACGCCGGCGCGGGAGCCACGCGGACGACGTTGGGCCGGCGGAAGTCGACGACGACGCCGCGCTCCTTGAGCGCGAGGCTGACGCGGTAGGCCTCGGGGTGTTCGACCGCGACGTGGCCGCCGCGGGCCGCGGGGTCACGCGGCGTGCCGACCTCGCACTCGGGCAGTCGCTCGTCCACGAGGTCGATGAGGTAGTCCGTGAGCGCCAGCGACTTCTCGCGGAGGGCGGTCACGCCGCCGGCGTCCTCGACGATGTCGAGCGCGCCGTCGAGGGGGGCCGCGGACAAAACCGGGACCGTCCCGGACTGGAACGCGCCGGCCGACTGCGCCGGCTGGTAGGTCATCGCCATGTCGAACTGCGTCTCCTTGTCGTTGCCCCACCAGCCGGCGAGCGCGGGCGTGACGCCGAAGTGGCGCTCGTTGACGTAGAGGCCGGCGATGGAGCCGGGGCCGGCGTTGAGATACTTGTAGTGACACCAGACGGCGAAGTCAACGCCGACCTCGGAGAGGCTGTGGGGGACCGCGCCGACCGAGTGCGCGAGGTCGAAGCCGGCCAGCGCGCCGGCCTCGTGCGCCGCCTCGGTGAGCGTCTCGATGTCGAACAGCTGACCGCTCCGGTAGAGGACCGAGGGGAGAAACACCATCCCCACGTCGTCGTCGACGGCGTCGAGCACGTCCTCGGTCTCGATGGTCCGCCCGTCGCGGCTCTCGACCACGCGGAGCGCCTCGTCGGGGTCGCGGCCGGCCGCCCGGAGTTGCGCGCGAATCGCGTAGTGGTCCGTCGGGAAGTCGAGGTCGTCGACGACGATTTTCTCGCCGCGGGCGGGGTCGTAGAACGTCCCGACGAGCGCGTGGATGTTGACCGTCGTGGAGTTGGCGACGACGACCTCCTCGGGCTTTGCGCCGACGAGCGGGGCGAGTCGGTCGCCCAGTCGCTCGCCGTAGCTGAACCACTCGGGGTCGGCGTCGGTCCACCCGCGGATGGCGAGGTCGCGCCACTCGTCGACGACGCGGTCGAGCGCCGCCTCCGCGTCGACCGAGAGCGGGCCGAGCGAGTTGCCGTCCAGATACAGTTCGCCGTCGGGGACGAAAAAGCGGTCGCGGAGGTCCGAAAGCGGGTCCGCCGCGTCCATCTCGCGGGCGGCGTCGACGGCGGGGTCGCTGGAGTCGCTGGGGTCGTCGGGGTCGCTGGAGTCACCGAGTTCGTCGGAGTCGCCGGAGTCACCGAGTTCGTCGGGGTCGCCGGAGTCAGTCATACGCGACCTGAAGCGCCCGCGCGACAAGTAGTGCGAGGGCCGAGGCGGCGCCCCTTATTCGTCGGCGTCCGACTCGTCGGCCTCGCGGGCGAGTCGCTCGTAGGCGGCCCACGAGGGGTCCACGTCGGGGTGTTCGATGCGCTCGCCGTCGACGACGACGCCCTCGCCCGCGACGACGGTGCCGGCGACGCCGACGGGGGTGCCGCGGGCGTCGAGCGCGGCGACCACGTCGTCCGTGACCGAGGGGTCCGTGGCGACGACGAGCGACCCGGCGGTGGTCGAGCGCCACGGGTCGATGCCGAGGTACTCGCAGGTCTCGCGGACGCCGGGACGGAACGGGACGCTCGACTCGTCGATTTCGAGTTGGACGCCGGCGCTCCCGGCGACTTCGTTGAGCGCGCCGTGGACGCCGCACTCGGTGGCGTCGTGCATGGCGTGGACGCCGCGGCCGCCGGCGGCCGAGACGGTCATCGCGTCGCGGACGGCGTCGGTCTCGTCGAGTCGGTCCTGCGCCGCGGCGAGCACGTCGGCGTCGAGGTCGGAAAAGGCGTCGGGGAACAGCGTCGTCAGGAGGCCGGTGGCCTCGACGCCCGGCCCCTTCGTCACGAGCACGTCGTCGCCGGGGTTCGCGCCGTCCGGGCGGACCACGTCGTCGTGGTCGCCGACGGCGAGGGCGGTCGCGCCGCCGACCCACGGGTACGAACAGCCGGCGTAGCGGGCGGTGTGGCCGGTGACGATGCTGACGCCGAGGTCGTCGGCCTCATTGTGCATCGCTTTCCAGAGTTCAGCGAACTGGTCGTCGGTCATCTCGGGCGGGAGCGTAAAGGAGACGGCGAGATGCGAGGGGTCCAGCCCGGAGACGGCGATGTCCGAGAGGACGATGTCGATGGCGAACCGCCCCGCGCGCTCGAAGCCGAGGGCGGGGAGCACGGAGAGTGGGTCGGTCGCGATGGCGACCGCGGTGCCGTCGATATCGAGGAGACCGAAGTCGACGCCGTGGGTCGGGCCGAGCGCCACGTCGTCGCGGGCCGCGCCCAACCGCGGGTAGATGTACTCGTCGAAGAACTCGCGGTCGACCTTTCCGAGGTCGGTCATACGCGACCTCCGGTGGCCGCGAGTAAGAACGTACTCATCCGTCGCCGGCGGGGCCGGGACGGATTGCGGTTTCGGTCTCGGTTTCGGTCTCGACGCGGGTCGCGCTCGCCCGGTTGGTCGGCGCGGTCACTCGCCGGTCGAAAGGTGGGACGGTCCCCCGTCCCTGCTCATGAAGAGACGCGGAGACGGTTCGAAGGGGCATGGAAAGTCCCACCACCGGACTGCTCCCGCGTCGGTTCGACCTGAACGCCGGACGTACAAGAACCTCGCTAAGTTCCCTCGATGGACCTATATAGCTCCATCGAGGATGCGGAGAATATAGCCGCTTTAGAAACATCGCCTTCCGGCGGTCAGACCGGTCGGTGGCCCGCCTCGTCGGGGGTGTTGTTCGGGGTCCGCCACGCGTCGTCGAGGTGTTCGACGACCGCGCGGGCGACGGCGACCGGCTCCTCGTGGTGGACCCAGTGGGTCGCCTCCTCGAACGTCTTGAGGTGGCCGTCGTCGCAGAACGCGAGGCTCTCGCGCGCCATCTTCGGCCGGAGGAACCGGTCGCGGTTTCCCCAGACGACGAGCGTCGGCACCTCGACCGTCTCGGCTCGGGGGCGCGGGCGCTCGCGGACAACCGCCCGGTACCAGTCCACCATCGAACCGTAGGCCCCGGGCACCGACCACGCGGCGCGGTAGCGGTCGAGGTCGGCCGCCGAGAACGTGCCGGGGAGCGCGGAGCCGGTCATCGCCCGCTCCAAAACGGCCCAGTCGCCGACGGGGGCGACGAGCTCGGGGAGCTTCGGCAGTTGGAAGAACAGGACGTACCAGCTCCGAAGCTGTTGGCCCGGGTCGCGTCTGAGGTGTCGGGCGAGCACCGTCGGATGCGGGAGGTTCATCGCGGTGAGCGAGCGCACCCGGTCCGGGTGGTGCAGCGCGGTCCACCACGCCACCGCGCCCCCCCAGTCGTGGCCGACGACGTGGGCCGTCTCGTGACCGAGCGCGTCCGCGACGCCGACCACGTCGCCGGCGAGTTCGTCGATGCTGTACCACTCGACGCCCGGGGGACGGTCGCTCAGGTTGTAGCCGCGCTGGTCGAGCGCGACGACCCGGTAGCCCGCCTCCGAGAGCGGGCGGAGGTAGTCCGCCCACGCGTACCAACACTCCGGGAAGCCGTGGAGGAGGACGACGAGTTCGCCGTCTTCCGGCCCGGCTTCGACCGCGTGGAGCGTGACTTCGCCCGCGTCGATGCGGCGGCTCGTCGCCTCGACGGACAGCTCCACGTCGTCCCACGACAGTCCCGATTGCTTCGCCATACCCCTCGCTACGGCGGCGAGAGACAAATGTACCGCGGCGACTGGCGACCGCCGTCGTCCGCGGTCCGCGAGAAGCGAGTCGGTTCCGCGGGGCTGACGGGACGGCGAAGGGCGGTGAGAGGGGTGCGGAACGGGGCGAGTCGGATCGGGGCGCGAGCGGGTCGGAGCGGGTCGGAGCGGACTACCCGAACAGGCGCTTTCTGATGCTCCGAGCGCGACTCTGTTCGGCCATGAGCACCGAACACTCCACGTCGTCGACGACGTCCATGACGACGGTTCCGCCGACGAGCCGCGAGAGGAGGCCGCGTTCCGTCGCGCCGACGACGAGCAGCGACGCGTCGGTCGCGTGGGACTCGATGGCCGCCTCGACGTCGCCGGTCTCGACGGTGAGCGTGGCGTCCCCGAGGTCGCGTTCGTCGGCCCACTCCCGGAGGAAACGCTCGCCCTCGGCCGCGTCGTCGGCGACGTGCAGGAGTTCGATTTCCGCGTCGCAGAACTCGCGGAGGACCGAGGCGATGGACGCCGAGAGGTCGGAGTCCGGGCCGCCGGCGGTCGGCACGAGTACGTGCGAGGGGTCGAAGCCGCGGTCCTTCAGCACCAACACGTCGTAGGGGAGCGCGTTGGTCATCTCCTCGACCGCGCTCTCGGCGCGGCCGGGCGACCCGTGGCTGTCGGGGCCCCAGCCCATGACGACGAGGTCGGCGTTGTACGTCTCCGCCGCGTCGAACACCTCCTCGAACGACCGGTGGGAGAGGACGGTGTGGGTCTCGATGTCCACGTCGAGTTCGTCGGCGTCGACGCGGGCCTGTTCGAGCAGGCGGTCGGCCTCGGCGAAGTCGTACTCCTCGCGGGCCGATTCGAGGGCGGTCTGGTCCGGCACTTTCACGATGTGGACGCCGACGAGCGTCCCGCCGTTTGCCTTGGCGACCGCGCCGCCGAGCGACACGAGGTCGCGCTCGCTTTCGGGGTTCGAAAGCGGGACCATGACGCGGTAGCCGCCGTCGGGCTGGACCGTCGAAGCCGCCGACACCGCGGCGTCGGGCATCTCGCTCGACCGAGAGAGCACGTACCGCGAGAGGATGCCCCGCTTGTCGGTGCGCTCGCGGGCGTAGAACAGGTACCAGACGATACCGAAGACGACGAACAGCACCGACAGCCCGATTTCGATGGGGTCGAGGAAGGCGATGAGTCCGAAGGAGAACACCGCACCGAGAATCGGCGTAATCGGGTAGAGCGGAACCGTGAACTCGGGGTCGTAGTCGGGCGCGTCTGACTCGCGCATCACGATGAGCGCGAGGTTGAGAAGCCCGTAGACGATGAGGTGGAGTGCGCTCCCGGCCTTCGCCAGCACCTTGATGTCGTCGACGGCGACGAGCGAGAAGACGATGATGAAGCCCGTGACCGCGATGGAGCGGTACGGCGTCGCGAACCGCGGGTGAATCTCGTTGAGCCACGCCGTGACGAGTTTGTCGCGGCCCATGGCGAAGTTGATGCGCGACGACGCGAGGATGGAGGCGTTCGCGCTCGACGCGGTGGCGAGGAGGCCGCCGAAGATGATGAGCCCCGCCCCGAGCCCGCCGAGGCCGAGCGCGGACTCGAACGAGAGTTGCGCGACCTCGACGACGGGGTCGGCACCGGCGGCCGACAGCTCCTGCCACGGCTTGACCGACGCCATGACGATCATCAGGATGGCGTACATCGTCGTGACGATGACGACCGAGCCGACGACCGCGAGCGGGAGGTTGCGGCCGGGGTTCTTTATCTCCTCGGCGACGGTCGTGATTTTCGCGAAGCCGAGGAAGGAGACGAAGACGAGCGCCGTGCCGGGGAGCACCGCGCCGTAGCCGCCGAGTTCGCTCGGCGCGAACGGGCGGAGCGTCGTGAGGTCGGCTTCGAGGAAGCCGAGTATCGAGAAGGCGGTCAGGATGACGACGAGCGTGATGACGATGACGACCTGGAGCGCGCCGGTCTCCTTCGCGCCGACGTAGTTGACGCCGATGAACAGGAGGCCGGCGAGTATCGCGGCCACCTGCACCGCAGACAGGGAGACGACGCCGAGACTCACCGCCGGTATCGACACGACGCTGACGAGGAAGTCACCGAAGCCGATGACGTAGAACGCCGAGGCGAACGCCAGCCCCATCCAGTTTCCCATGCCCGCGATGGAGCCGAAAAGCGGGCCGAGGGCGTGGTTGACGTAGTAGTAGCTCCCGCCGGCTTTCGGCATCGCGGTGCCGAGTTCGGACGCCGACAGCGCCGTGAAAAGCGAGATGACGCCGCCGACGACGAACGAGAGCGCGACGGCCGGGCCGGCGATGCCGTACGCCTCGCGGGGGAGGACGAAGATGCCCGCACCGATCATCGTTCCGACGCCGATGGTGAGCGCGGCGACGGGTCCGAGGTCTTTGGCGAGTTCCTCGTCGGTCATGTTTCACCCCCGGCGTCGCCGTCGTCGTCCGCTCCGGCCGGCAAAACGACCACGGGGCGGTCGCTGTGCCGGACCAGTTGGTCGCGGACCGCGCCCGAAAACAGGTCCCACCACGAGCGACCGCCGCGCGGGGTGAAGACGATTGCCGTCGCGTCGGCCTCGGCGGCGGCTTCGAGGATGGCGTCGCCGACATCGGTCGCAAACCGGAGGTCGGTGTGGAGGTCGATGCCGGCGTCGTCCGCGGCGCGGCGGGCGACATCGAACAGTTCGTCGGCGACCTCCTCGCGTTGTTCGACGCTGGCTTTGTCCGGCGCGCCGCCCGCCTTCTCGATGACGTGGACGACGGAGGCCCGACCGCCGGCCGCGGCGATGCGCGGGAACGCCGCGGCGCAGGTGAGCTCGGCGTCGTCCGCGTTCGCAATCGGCAGCAGGGGACGCGAGAACAGCGGTTCGACGTGTTCAGTCATCTGTCGAACCCACGGGAGTGGTGTGACAAAAGCGGTTCCGCCCGGCGGAACGGGATTGTGCGGGGACGACTGCGCCCGATTCACAACGTGACCGTCGGGAATTCATGTGCCGGGATTGTGCGCCAATCGGTTTAGAAGTTCGCAAACCGGGGTACGGTGTCGGGCGAATCGACGCGGGAGAGACGGAGGCCTCAGACGGCGGTGACCCACGCCCGGTAGCCCTCGTCGCGGCCGTAGACCGCCTGAAAGACGCGGTCCGCGAAGCCGGCGAGGCGGTTGGCGTCCGAGCGGGCGGTGATGCGGACGTTCGTCCCCTCGGCCTCCTCGGGGCTCTCCAACTGGTCGATGCGGAACTCGGGGAACTCCGAGAGCAGTCCCTTGAGCCGGTCGAGTTCGGCTTCGGTCACGTCCATGTTGAACGTCTGGTCGGCGAACTGAATCCACGGGCCGGGCCCCTCGCCGTCGATGTCGTCGAGGCGCTCGGCTTCGATGGTGAGAAAGGCGCTGCCGCGGTCGCGGTGCGCCGACACGGCGTCGGCGAAGAGCTTCCGGCGCTCGCGGGCGGTGTCGGCCTCGAATCGAGTCATGCGGGTCGATACAGCCGCGCGGTACAAAAGCGACCCGCGTCGGGGCGGGTGCGGCGTCAGTCGGACGGCGACCGAGACGGCCGCCGGCGCATCAGAACAGCGCGAGGACAGCGGCGAGCGCGAGCGCGCTGACGGTCAGTAGTTGCACGCCGAGGACGGCGAGCGGGGCCGCGCCCGTCCGCCGCATCGCGTCGAGTCGAACGTCGAGGCCGAGGCCGACGAACGCGAGCGCGAACAGGGCGTCGCTGGCGGTGCCGACGGTGGCGAGCGTCGCGTCCGAGAGCAGCCCGAGGTTGGCGACGGCGGCGACGGCGACGAAGCCGACGAGGAACCGCGGGACCCCGTCGAAGACGGCGCGCAGGCCGGTCGCGGCCTCCTCGGCGCGCCCGGCGTAACGGACCGCGTAGGCGACGGCGACGAAGCCGAGCATGGAGTTGCGCGCGAGTTTGGTCACGGTCGCCCAGCGGCCCGCCACCTCGGAGTGGGCGAAGCCCGCCGCGGTGACGGGGCCGGTGCTGAACATGCTCAGGCCGGCCCAGATGCCGAACTGGCGGCCGGACAGCGGGAGCAGGTCGCCGGCGATGGGGAACGCGGCGAGCGTGAGCGCGTCGAACAGGAGGACCGCGGCGACGACGTGGGCGAGCGACTCGCCGTCGGCGTCGATGGTGCCGGCGATGGCGGTGGCCGCGGAGACGCCGCAGACGCTCGCGCCCGCGGCGAGGAGCGACCCGGTCTTGTCGGCGAGGCCGAACACGCGCCCGGCGACGGCCTCGACGAGGAGCACGCCCGCGGCGACGGTGACCACGACGAGCGCGACCAACACGGGGCCGGAGGCGACGAGTTCGTCGACGGCGATGCGAGCGCCGAGCAGGACGATACCCGTTTCGAGGAGGAGTTTCTGCGTGTCGACGCCGGGCCGCGCCCAGTCGGGGACGCCGACCGTGTTGGCGACGGCGGCCCCGAAGAAGACGCCGAGCAGGAGCGCGTTGACGCCGGGGACGAAGCCGGCGACGAGGGTGGCCACCCCCGCGAGGGCGACGAGGACGCCGACGCCGGGAGCGAGTCGCGCGAGCCGAGCGACGCCGGCGTCCGAACCCTCCCCGGCGCTCACGGCCCGAGCGCCGCGAGGACGGTCACGACGACGAATCCGAGGGCGGTCGCGCGCCAGCCGCGTTCGAGCGTACACCACAGTCTGTACGCGCGCTCAACGGCGGTCGCGCCGAGCGCGTCGCGCATGAGGGACGAATCGCGCATTTGTCGGAATCACGAGGGCCGCGCCGTTGAACGTGTCGCTTCCGTCTGCGAAACCGGCAACAAACACCTCGAACACCGCGGTGAGACGGCCGAACGAGCGGTAGGACGACGAACAAGGAGCAACATTTTCTTGTTCCTCTGACCATCGTCGTCGCAGAACTCAGTACGTATCTTCAACACTATATGCTCTCGCCGGATGGGGTCAGATATGGCAAAGCGCATCCTCTTGCTCGGAGCGCCGGGCGCAGGTAAGGGCACACAGTCGAAGCGACTCGCCGAGACCTACGGCGTCGAACACGTCACTACCGGCGACGCGCTGCGCGCGAACAAGGACATGGAGACCGAGTACGGGACGCCCCGCTCGTTCATGGAGAAGGGCGAACTCGTCCCCGACGCGGTCGTCAACGAAATCGTCGAGGCCGCGCTGGAAGACGCCGACGGCTACGTCCTCGACGGCTACCCGCGGAACCTCTCGCAGGCGGAGTACCTCACCGAAATCACCGACCTCGACGCGGTCATCTACCTGAACGTCGCCGAGTCCGAACTCGTCGAGCGCCTCACCGGCCGCCGCGTCTGCGACGACTGCGGCACGAACTTCCACGTGAAGTTCAACCAGCCCGAAGAGGAGGGCGTCTGCGACGACTGCGGCGGCGAACTCGTCCAGCGCGACGACGACACCGAAGAGACCGTCCGCGAGCGCCTGTCGGTGTTCGAGGAGAACACCGAGCCGGTCATCGAGCACTACCGCGACGAGGGCGTCCTCGTCGAGGTCGACGGCGAACAGACCCCCGACGAGGTCTTCGAGGACATCCAGTCCGTCGTCGACGACGCGTAAACGCGGACTCGACGCGCGAACCGCCTCATCGACGCAGTTCGGCGCGACGTTTTTCACCGACGAAACGGGAGCGCCAGCGTCGCCGCCGACGCGCTCGCTGTCGTCCGCAGAGTAAAACCTTGATAACAGCCGGTTGCTAAAGAGCCGGTAATGGCACGAATCGAATCTCGGGTGCGCGACCTCGTCGGCTCCGACGCCGACATGCGCGCCGCCGTCGAAACCGTCCTCGACCGGGCGGACGACGGAGAAGTCGAGTGGGCCGACGTCCGCGACGAGCTCACGAGCGGCCAGTGGGGTCGCCTCATCGAGAAGGGTATCCTCGTCGACGGCGACGAGGGGTTCCGGCTCGCCGACGCAGGGGAGACCCGCGCCGGCCTCGAAGACGACACGTCCGGCTCCGGCGGCTCGTCGTCCTCGTCGACCGACGTCGACACCGGCGACTCGTCGTGGTCGAAGTACGACAAGGGCGCGGCCGTCGTCACCGTCGGCCTGTTCCTCGGCTACTCCGTCTCCGAGGTTCGGAACGTCATCGGCGGCGTGATGGACGCGGCGCTCGGCCCGCTGGCCGAGATGCTCCCGTTCTACGCCGTCGTGATGGTCCTCGCGCTCGCGACCGGCCTCTACTCCACGCTCTTGCAGGCGAACCTCATGGACATGGAGAAGATGGGCAAGTACCAAGAGCGGATGAAGGACATCCAACAGCGACAGAAGGACGCCAAGGAGCGCGGCGACGACGCGGAGCTCGAAAAGATTCAAGAAGAGCAGATGGAGGCGATGGGCGACCAGATGGGCATGTTCAAAGAGCAGTTCCGCCCGATGGTCTGGATCATGTTCCTCACCATCCCGGTGTTCCTCTGGATGTACTGGGCCATCGGCGTCGGTGGCGGCTCCGACCCGCACATCGTCACCGAGAACATCGTGCTCCCGCTCGTCGGCTCCGTCGGGTGGAAGCAGGGCGTCCTCGGACCCATGCAGGCGTGGATTGTCTGGTACTTCCTCTGCTCGATGGGCTTCACCCAGATCATCCGCAAGAGCCTGAACATCGACATGTCGCCGTCGGCGTCGTAAGCCAACTGGGCGACAGTCGACCCGGGCGATTCGAGTCGAATCGACCCGCTTCGAAGCAACCTCGTTTCTCTCTCCGTTCCGACCCTCGCCAGCCGCGCATCAGCCGCCGGATGCTCCCTCGGTGCGCCGCCGCGAGGCTCCGCCCGTACCCGTGAGAACCCTCCGCAGGGGTCGTCGGCAACGATAACACCTTTTAGCCGACCGCACCCAGCATGGATATGTTACTGACCGTCTCCGGACCACCGGGCAGCGGAAAGAGTACGACCGCCGCCGCGCTCGCCGAGGCGTTCGACCTCGAACACATAAGCGGCGGGGACATCTTCCGCGAGCTCGCCGCCGAGCGCGACATGACCGCCGTCGAGTTCAACAAACTCGCCGAGGAGGACGACCAAATCGACCGCGACCTCGACCGCCGCCTCCGCGACATCGCGCTCGACCGCGACGACGTGCTCCTCGAATCCCGCCTCGCCGGCTGGCTCGCCGGCGACGCCGCAGACCTCCGTTTCTGGCTCGACGCCCCCGTGGACGTCCGCGCCGAGCGTATCGCCGACCGCGAGGGCAAGCCCGTGGACGTCGCCCGCGAGGAGACGACGACCCGCGAGGCGAGCGAGGCCAAGCGGTACGACGCCTACTACGACATCGACATCACTGACCTCTCTATCTACGATATCGCGCTCAACACCGCCCGCTGGGGTCCCGACGAAGTGACCGCCGTCTGCATCGCCGCGGTCGATTCCTACGATCCCGAGGCCGACGAGGGCAAATACCCGGTCGACGGCGTCCGCTACGACTTCTGACCATGCTCCGAGACCCGCCCGAACACCGCAGCGTCGACGACCTGCTCTCGTTCGGCGTCGTCAACCTCGACAAGCCGCCGGGGCCGTCGGCCCACCAGGTCACCGGCTGGGTCCGCGACATGGCCGACGTCGACCGCGCCGCCCACTCGGGGACGCTCGACCCGAAGGTGACCGGCTGTCTCCCCACGCTCCTCGGCGACGCGACCCGCATGGCGCAGGTGTTCCTCGAAGGCTCGAAGGAGTACGTCTCCGTGCTCGAACTCCACGGCCCCGCGCCGGCCGACATCGACTCGACCGTCGCCGAGTTCGAATCGAAGCTCTACCAGAAGCCCCCGCGGAAGTCCGCCGTCTCGCGCCGCCTCCGCGTCCGCGAAATCCACGACCTCGACCTCCTCGAAGTGAAAGACAGACAGGCGCTCCTGCGCATCCGCTGTGAGTCGGGCACGTACATCCGAAAGCTGTGTCACGACCTCGGCCTCGCGCTCGGCACCGGCGGCCACATGGGCCACCTGCGCCGGACCGCGACCGACCCCTTCGACGACGCGGACCTCGCGACGCTCCACGACCTCAAAGACGCCCTCGCGTTCGCCGCGGAGGGCGACGAGTCGTGGCTGCGCGACGTGGTCTCGCCCGCCGAGCGAGCGCTGTCGCACCTCCCGTCCGTGACCATCGCCAACAGCGCGGCCCGCGAGGTCGCCAACGGCGCGCCCGTCTACGCCCCCGGCGTCTTCGACGTCGACGCCGACGCCGCCCGCGGCGACCTCGTCGCCTGTTTCACCGACGACGGTTCGGCCGTCTGTCTGGGCGAACTCGTCGGCGACGCCGACGCCGACTCCGGCGAGGTCGTCTCGCTGGAAGCCGTGTTAGTCTGAAGCGAGATACTACTTTCTCCGGCGCTTTTTGTCCGCGTCCGCGAGCGTCTCCGCCTGCTCGTTGACCGACGCGACCTCCCGTTTGGCGTCCGATTTGTCGAGGTCGTAGACGTAGCGCCACGACGCCAGCGGGTAGCCGTGCGACTCCTCGGAGCGGTCCGCCGACGGTTCGGACTCGCTCCCGCGGCGTATCGACCACCACCGAACGGCCGCGACGCCCAACGCGACGAAGACGAGGAGCATCGCGACGAACGGGAGGAGTCCGAGCGGGAGGCTCTGGAGGGGCAGAGTCATACACCGTTGTTGCCCGCGGAGAGACAAAAGCGTACTCGCGGGGCAGCGTCGACGAGCCGGAGGGGTTCGAACCGCACGACGACGGTGCGATACCGTGGCACGCCAGCGCCTCGCGTCGCCGCGACGAAACGAAGGGCTTAACCGCGAGACACGCATCGGTTTGAATGCACCCCGGGACCGTGGGGTAGTGGTATCCTCTGCCGATGGGGTCGGTAGGACCTGAGTTCGACTCTCAGCGGTCCCATACCACCTTTTTACTTCGTCAACTGTCGCTCTCTGAGCGACAGTCTCCTCGCAAAAAGCTGGACCAAAAACGTCCCGCGAGGGCTCGCTTCGCTCGCCTCGCGGTGCAGTACCTGAGTGCGGTGGTGGTTCGTTCACGTATCGACTGAGTGGCTCGGATGGCAACGGGACGGCCGACCGCACCACCCGACGCTCCTCTCCCGTAGAACAGATACGAAAACGCCAGAAACGCCAGCACCGACCCGACGAACACGGCGGAGACGCCGCCGCCGAGCGCCGGACCAAGGACGAGAAACGCGCTCCGTTGCCACTCCTCGACGAACTCGACCATATCCTTTTCAGCCATACAACAGCTCTCGTCGGAGAAAAACCTCGTAGCGACTACGAGACCAACAGCTCGAATCCTCGTCACTCACGGGCAACAGCCGCAAAAAATCGGTCGAGAACCGCTATTCAGGTCGAGACGGCATCGCAGGTCCAGCCGGGGTCGCTCCCCGTCCGCCGGATGAGGTCCGCGCGGCACGCCGGACAGTAGTCGGGGACCGTCGTTTCGCCCCGCGGGACATAGACGCCACCGCCGCATTCCACGCACGCATCGGCGACGACTGTGGTGCAGTCCGCACACAGATTGAAGTCGTCAACCGTGAGGTCGCGCAGCACTTCGAGCTTTTTGTCCAGGATGTACTCGTCGATAACCGCCTGACAGCTGTGGCACGGCTTCATAGCGATACAGCGTGTCAATTGAGACCATGCCACATATACCTGTCGTCGCCGGTGTCTCTTGACGCGGAATATCGGCCGAGGGGGACCGTCTCCGAGTACGGATACTGTCACGAGTACGCGCGAGCGACGCTAGCGCGCCCGGTGCGAACGTGTTTCACAGAATTCATAAGTAACTCGGTGACGAGTTAGTATTTGCTGCTGTCAGAGGCACATCGGGGTGGCGAACGGAATCAGTCACCCACCACACACCCATTCTCCCGCATCTACCGGTTCGCGTACCGCTCCGAGGACCGAAGTTCAGCTCCTCGCGCCCATGTCGGCGGGGTCGTCTCCGTACATCTCGGTGAGCATCGCGTCCGCCACCTGATGTGCCCCTACGAGAATCACGACGCTCCCGACGATGGTCGCGACCGACTGCGGCGTCGAGAGCAGGCCGAGCGAGACGATGAGCGTCGTCGCGCACGCCGGCGGGTGGACCGCGTCGAGTTCGACCATCCCCCAACTCGTCGCGGCAACCGAGATGGCACCGCTCGTGACGAGCCGCAACGTGTCCGTCGATGCGACCGACAGTGACGGGCTAATCGTCACGCCGGAGGCGATGAGCGCGTAGGCCGCGAAGCCGACGACGGCACCGACGGCGTGGCCGCCGACGATGCGAGTCGAGCGGGGCCGCGTGCCGCGCCGCCGAAACGCCAGCGCGAACGCCGTGGGGCCGAGGCTCGGAAAGACGAACGGCTGGCCGGTGGCCCACGCGACGCCGCCGAGCGCGGCGACGAGCAGGCCGGCGGAGAGCCCCGTTTCGAGGCCGCGACGAGACATGCGACACGCTCTGTCGGCGTCGGGGGAAAACGCTGTCCAATTCGAGCGGGAACAGCGTCGGCGGCGACGCCGAGCGCCGGCCCGGAAGCGACGCCGACGGGCGAGGAGAGCCTAAATCCAGCCCTCTTGGGCGAGCAGTTCGCCGTTGAGGACCGACGCGCCGGCCGCGCCGCGAATCGTGTTGTGCGCGAGGCAGTTGTACTTCACGCCGTGGTCGGTCGACTGGATGCCGCCGGCCGAAATCTGCATCCCGTCGCCGCGGTCGCGGTCGAGGCGGGGCTGCGGGCGGAACTCGTCCTCGAAGACGTGGATGAGCTGTTCGGGCGCGCTCGGGAGGTCGACGCCGGGGTACTCGCGCATCGCGGCGGCGACGTCCTCGGGGGAGGCGTCGTCGGCGAGGTCCGCGAAGACGCTTTCGAGGTGGCCGTCGAGCGTCGGGATGCGGTTACACGAGGCGTTGACCTCCGCGCCGTGGAGCGCGACCTCCGCGCCGTCGAACGAGCCCAGAAGCTTGCGGGACTCCGTCTCCATCTTCTCGTCTTCGCCGCCGATGTGCGGGATGGCGTTGTCGATAATCTCCATCGAGGTGACGCCGTCGTAGCCCGCGCCGGAGACGGCTTGGAGGGTCGTGACGTCGACGCGTTCGAGGCCGAACTGGTCGAGCGCGGCGAGCGTCGGGACCATCGTGATGGTCGAGCAGTTCGGGTTCTTCACGAGCGCGCCGTCCCAGCCGCGCTCGTCGCGCTGGACCTCGATGAGGTCGAGGTGCTCCGGATTTATCTCCGGAATCGTGAGCGGCACGTCGGGGGCCATGCGGTCGTTCGAGGAGTTCGAGGAGACGACGTAGCCCGCTTCGAGGAACGCGGGTTCGACCTCGGCGGCGACCGACGACGGGAGCGACGAAAACAGGAGGTCGATATCATCGGGCACGGCCGCGGGGTCGGTGCTGCCGACTTCCATCGCGGCCACGTCGTCCGGGATGGGCGTGTTGACGCGCCACTTCGCGGCCTCGTCGTATCGCTTGCCCGCGCTCTCTTCGCTCGCGGTCAGCGCCGCGAGTTCGAACGTCGGGTGGTCGTCGAGAAGCTGGATGAATCGCTGTCCGACTGCGCCGGTTGCACCGAGGATGCCGACTCGTACTGCCATTACCCGTGTCGTAGTGTGGCACACGCATAAGGCCGTTTGGATTTGAACCAGTATTCGCGGCGTATAGTGCCAGAGAACTGTAACCTCGGCCGTTCCTTCACGGTCGAACACGTAAATCGTCGTCTGTCGAATCGGCCACCGACGTGCGTTGGGAAAATCGATAGAATAACGTGTGGTTCCCTGAAAGACTACCGCAAATGTTCAGCAAGGTTCTCGTCGCCAACCGAGGCGAGATCGCGGTGCGCGTCATGCGCGCCTGCGAGGAGCTCGGAGTCCGAACCGTCGCCGTCTACAGCGAGGCGGACAAACACGGCGGGCACGTGCGGTACGCCGACGAGGCGTACAACATCGGTCCCGCCCGCGCGGCCGATTCCTACCTCGACCACGAGTCGGTCATCGAGGCCGCGCGAAAGGCCGACGCCGACGCCATCCACCCCGGCTACGGCTTCCTCGCGGAGAACGCCACGTTCGCCCGGAAAGTCGAGGAGTCCGAGTTCACGTGGGTCGGCCCGTCGGCCGACGCGATGGAGCGCCTCGGCGAGAAGACGAAGGCCCGCGCGCTCATGCAGGACGCCGACGTGCCGGTCGTCCCCGGGACGACCGAGCCCGCCGACTCCGCCGCGGACGTGAAGGCCGTCGCCGACGAGTTCGGCTACCCGGTCGCCATCAAGGCCGAGGGCGGCGGCGGCGGCCGCGGCCTGAAGGTCGTCCACTCCGAGGACGAGGTCGACGAGCAGTTCGAGACGGCCAAGCGCGAGGGCGAGGCGTACTTCGATAACGCCTCCGTCTACGTCGAGAAATACCTCGAAGCGCCGCGCCACATCGAGGTGCAGATTCTCGCCGACGAGCACGGCAACGTCCGCCACCTCGGCGAGCGCGACTGCTCGCTCCAGCGCCGCCACCAGAAGGTCATCGAGGAGGCCCCGTCGCCGGCGCTGTCCGACGACCTCCGCGAGCGCATCGGCGAGGCCGCCCGCCGCGGCGTCCGCGCCGCCGACTACACCAACGCCGGCACCGTGGAGTTCCTCGTCGAAGACGGCGAGTTCTACTTCATGGAGGTCAACACGCGCATCCAGGTCGAACACACCGTCACCGAGGAAGTGACGGGCCTCGACGTGGTGAAGTGGCAACTGCGCGTCGCCGCCGGCGAGGAACTCGACTTCTCGCAGGACGACGTGGACATCGAGGGCCACTCGATGGAGTTCCGCATCAACGCCGAGGCCCCCGAAAAGGAGTTCGCGCCCGCGACGGGCACGCTCGCGACCTACGACCCGCCGGGCGGCATCGGCGTCCGCATGGACGACGCCGTCCGCCAGGGCGACGAAATCGGCGGCGACTACGACTCGATGATTGCCAAGCTCATCGTCACCGCCTCGGACCGCGAGGAGGTCCTCGCCCGCGCCGAGCGCGCGCTCGCCGAGTTCGACATCGAGGGGCTCCGCACGGTCATCCCGTTCCACCGCCTGATGCTCACCGACGAGGCGTTCCGCGAGGGGAGCCACACGACGAAGTACCTCGACGAGGTGCTCGACCCCGACCGCATCCAGGCCGCCGTCGAGCGCTGGTCGCCCGAGGCCGCCGCCGACGATGACGACGACGACGAGGTCACGGAACGCACCTTCACCGTCGAGGTCAACGGCAAGCGCTTCGAGGTCAGCCTCGAAGAGCGCGGTGCGCCCGCCATCCCGGTCGGTGACGCTTCGGCGGGCGGCTCGAACTCCTCCGGCCCGCGCAAGCGCCGCGACGACGGCGACGACGACTCCCAGCAGATTATCGAGGGCGACGGCGAGTCCGTCACCGCCGAGATGCAGGGGACCATCCTCTCCGTCGAAGTCGCGGAGGGCGACGAGGTCGAACCCGGCGACACCGTCTGCATCCTCGAAGCCATGAAGATGGAAAACGACGTGGTCGCCGAGCGCGGCGGCACCGTCTCGCAGGTGCTCGTCTCCGAGGGCGACAGCGTCGACATGGGCGACGTGCTGCTCGTCCTCGAATAGTCGGCTCGGAGCGTCGAACCCAACGCTGAACCGCGAACCTCTTTTCCCGTGCGCCGGTACCGACCACCATGAGCGACACGCGACGCACCCTCCTCGACGCACTCGCTGCGGGCCCCGTCTCCGGGCCCGACCTCGCTGACCGACTGGGCGTCTCCCGCGCCGCCGTCTGGAAGCACGTCGAAGCGCTCCGCGACGAGGGGTTCGGCGTCGAGAGCGCCGGCGACGGCTACGTCGTCACCGACGTGCCGGAGTACGGCGGCCCGGCAATCGAGTACGGCCTCGACGCCGACTACGACGTGGAGTTCCACGAGACGCTCGACTCCTCGAACGACCGCGCCCGCGACCTCGCCGCCGAGGGCGCGAGCGACGTGGTCGTCGTCGCCCGCCAGCAGACCGCCAGCAGAGGCAGGAAAAACCGGGAGTGGTCCGCGCCCGACGGCGGCGTCTGGCTGAGTCTGCTCGTCCGCCCGGACGAACCGCCGGCGTACGCCCCGCTGTACACGCTGGCGATGGCCGTCGCCGTCTGCGACGCGGCGCGCGAGGCCGGGGTTGACGCGAAAATCAAGTGGCCGAACGACGTTATCGTGAGCGAAGCGAGCGGAGGTTCACCGGCTCACGCCGGTGACCGTTCGACCGACGCCGACGCGCCCGCCGACCGCGGCTACCGAAAGCTCTGCGGCATCCTCACCGAGATGGAGGGCGAGGCCGACCGCGTCTCGTGGCTCGTCATCGGCCCCGGAGTCAACGTCAACCTCGACCCCGCGGAGCTCCCCGAGGGCGCGACGAGCGTCGCCGCCGAGGCCGGCCCCGTCGAGCGTCGCGTGTTCGTCCAGCGGGTGCTCGAACGCTTCGACGAACTGCGCGGCGACCTCGGCGCCGTCCTCCCCGCGTGGCGCGAGCGGGCTGACACGCTCGGCAGGCGGGTCCGCGTCCACACCGCGAGCGGCGTCATCGAGGGCGACGCCGTCGATATCGAACACCCCGGCACGCTCGTCGTCAGCACCGACGCGGGCGAAAAACGAGTCCACGCCGGCGACTGCGAACACCTGCGCCCGGCCGACGACGGGCGCTGAATCCGCGACCGAACCTGCACCGCTGTTTCTGCTGTTCCGCTACTCTCCGCCGTCGGCGGTCGCCGTCGAATCGGCGGGCGCGTCCGCCTCCGCCTCTGCGGGCGAATCGATGGGCGTCTCCGGCGCAGCGTCGTCCGGCACCTCGACGGCGTGCTCGTCCGCGTCGTCGCCGCCCTCGATGCGGACGGTCAGGACGGGAACTTTCGACGCGCGGACGACCTTTTCTGCGACCGAGCCGAGGAGGAAGCGGTCGATGCCGCCGCGCCCGTGGGTCCCCATCACGATGAGGTCGCACTCGCCGCGCTCGGCGAACTCGACGATTTCGCGGCTCGGCGTCCCTTCGAGGACGTGCGTCTCGACGGGGACGCCCTGCGACTCGGCCGCGCGCTCGACTTTGTCGAGCGCCGATTCGGCGTCGGCGCGAAGCATGTCGTCGAGCCCCTCCCACGACGATTCCATCGGGAGCCCCGCGAAGCTCCCCGCGTTCACCACGTACACACCGTGGAGTTCCGCACCGTGGACGGCCGCTAACGCCGCCGCGTGGACCGCGACGCGCTCGGAGCCGGCGGAACCGTCGATGGGAACGATGATTCGGTCGTACAACACCATGACACTTGATAACATATTCTCGGGGTCGGTAATAACCCTTTGCTACGGGAGGAGTACTGCGAGAATAGGTCGGCGTTCGTGAGCGTTTCGCGGCCCAACGGCCGACGGTCGCGGGTCGGCGGTCGCGAGCCGGCGATGCGTCCGCCGCCCGACTCAGAGATACACGTCTTTCACGTCCGCCTGTCCGGCGCGGCGGACGACGGCGCGGACCACGTCCTCGACGCCCGCGAGGTTGTCCGTGTCGCCGTCGAGGACCAGCAGCTTGGCGTCGCGCCCCTCCTCGACGAGGCCGTAGTTCAGCCCGGCGATGTCGGCCCCGTTGACGGTCGCCATGCGGAGGACCTCGGCGGCGGAAACGTCCGCCAGCTTGGAGGTGAACTCCATCTCGCGGAACATCGAGGGGCTGTTGAGCATCACGTTGTCCGTGCCGAGCGCGACGGTGGTGCGGTCGACCAGTTCGCGAATCGGCGCGACGCCCGCGTCGGTGACGAGGTTCGACCGCGGGCAGATGACGATGGGAATCTCGCTGTCCTCGACGCGCTCGAGGTGGAGCGCCTCGGGGTGGACCATGTGGACGAGGAAGTCCGGGTCGAGGTCCAGCGCGGCGTTGATGTCGTGGGCGTCGCGCTCGCCCGCGTGGATGCCGAACAGCTTTCCGGCGGCCTCGGTCGCGTTCCGAAGCGCGCCGAACTCGCCGTCCCGCGCGCCCGACGCGCCGAAGCCGTCTGCGATTTCCATCGCGTCCGCCGTCTCGCGCCCGAAAACGACCGCCTCGATGTCGCGGCCGTCGAGCGCCCGCCGGATGACGTCGACGCCCTCGACGCCGCCCTCGCGGAACTCCAGACAGGCCGCCGTCCCGCCGGCCTCCATCATGCGGAGCGACCGGTGCATCGCGGCGGCTTTCTCCTCGGTGCTGGCCGCGCGGAGGAGCCGGTGTTTCAGCCCGTCCGGCGGCGCGACGAGGTCGTCGAGCGACAGCCCCTCGCCGGCCTCCTTGGCGATGGAGTCACCGAGGTGGGTGTGGGCGTTGACGAACGCGGGGAGGATGATGTCCGTCGACTCGGTCGCCGTCTCCTCGACTGCGGTTATCGTGCCCTCTTCGACGACGACCCGCCCCTCGACCGGGTCGAAGTCGCGGCCGCGGAGTATCGTACCCTCGAGTTGCATCGCTCTCGACTGCGTCTCGGCGGTGCTTGAACCTCCCGTCTCGGGACGGCGGCTACTCGAACTCGTCGAGCGTCGCGTTGAGGCCGCTTCTGACCTCGGCGACGAGCGCGCCGTCCGCGTCGAGGCCGAGCACGTCGGCGGCCGCGCGGCCGACGCGCTCCGTCTCCTCGCGCGGGGCGTAGACGCCGAGTCGCCACTGCTGTTCCTGTGCGGTCCGGAGCGCCTGCACGAGCGGCGACTCGCGCTCCAACTGCCGCATCTCGCCGTTGACCATCACCCGCGACGACGACTCGGTCATCGACGGGCGCGAGGGCACGTCGAGGATGACCGACTCGGGCGACACGTCGGCGGCGGCGGCGATGTCCCGCTCGAACGCCGCGAGCGCGTCGTGTTCGGCGTCGATAATCGAGTCGGGGACGTTCGGCAGCTCCGCCCAGACGGCCCGCTTGTAGAGGTCGCGGGTGGCCAGCCGCTTGGCGAAGGCGCTCGTCGAGTCGGTGAGGCGGAGCGCGACGAGCAGGTCGGGGTCGTCCATCCGGCGAAGCTCCTCGGCGTCGATGTCGGGCTCGTCGAGCAGTCGCTCCGACGCGCGACGGAGCATCGCCTTCGAGATGCGCGCGACGTGGTGCTGGTAGACGGTCGGGTTCATGAGCGCGCGGGCGAGAAGCAGCGACTCGGCGGTCTGAACGTTCCCCTCCGCGAGGACCAACTCGCCGTCGACGAACGTCAGCTCTCGAATCAGGCGCTCGTGGTCGATAGTGCCGTAGGGGACGCCGGTGTGGTGGGCGTCGCGGACGAGGTAGTCCATCCGGTCGACGTCCAACTCCCCGGAGACGAGTTGACCGAACTCGCCGTCGCCCTCGACCAAGGCGGCGACGCGTTCGGGGTCCAGCCCCTCGTCCTCCAGCGTCTCACCGACGGTCCCGCGGGCGACGAGTCCCTCCACGTCGTCGTGGTACTTGCCGGTGTGGCGATGGGTCACGTCCTCGATGTTGTGGCTGTACGGGCCGTGGCCGACGTCGTGGAGGAGCGCCGCGGCCTCGACGTGGGCGGCGGCGTCGCCCTCGATGCCGAGATGCGAGAGGGCGCGGGAGGCGAGGTGGTAGACGCCGAGGCTGTGTTCGAACCGCGTGTGGTTCGCGGAAGGGTAGACCAGCTGGACGGTTCCCAACTGCTTGATGTGCCGGAGGCGCTGCATCTCCGGCGTATCGAGGAGGGCTTCGGCCGCGCCCTCGACCTCGATGTGGTCGTGGACGCTGTCCTTGATGGTCGTCATTGTGGGTGAATCGGCCGCCATCGGTGAAAAAGGGTCGGTGGGGTAGAGTGGGGTGGGCTGGGGTGGGGCGGTATGCCTCCGCTCTCAGGCGGGCGTCGTCACGCGAACCGGAAGTCCGAGGGCGTCCACGGCGGCCGCGGCCACCTCGTCGCGGACTGCTTCGGGCGCGTAGACGCCGAGTCGCCACTGCGTCCGCTCGGCCGACCGGAGCGCGCCCACGAGTTCGGAGGCGTCTTCGAGGCGTCGGACGACGCCGTTGACGACGACGCGCGACCGGGACTCCTTGATTCGCGGCCGCGACGGGGCGTCCACGATGACCGACTCGGGCGGCACGTCGGCGGCGTCGGCGATGTCCCGCTCGGCCGCCCGCGTCCCCTCGAAACCGAGTTCGACCACGTCGGTCGGCACGGCGTCGATTGGTGCCCAGACGGCCCGCTTGTAGAGGTCGCGGCGCTCGATTCGGCGGCCGAGGTCGGGCACGCGCTCGCCGAGGGCGACGAGCAGGTCGTGGTCGGCCATCCGGACGAACTCCTCGATGGGCACGCCGTCGTCGACGAGGCGCTCGGAGGCGCGTTCGAGCATCGCGCCCGCGATGCGGGAGACGTGGTGGCGGTAGACGGTCGCGTTCATCAGCGCCCGGGCGAGAAGCAGGGATTCCGCCGTCTGGACGTTCCCCTCGGCCAACACGAGTTCGCCGTCCCGGTACCGGAGTTCGCGGACGAGGCGGCCGTGGTCGATAGTGCCGTAGGGGACGCCGGTGTGGTGGGCGTCGCGGACGAGGTAGTCCATCCGGTCGACGTCCAACTCCCCGGAGACCAACTGCCCGAGGCCGCCCGCGCCGTCGACCACGTCGGCGACGCGGTCCGGGTCGAGACCGTGGTCGGTCAGCACGTCTCCGACCGCGGTCCCGTCGAGCAGGTGGTGAATCTCGTCGTGGTCGCGGCCGGTCCGCCGGCGGATGAGGTCCTCGGTCTGGTGGCCGTAGGGGCCGTGGCCGATGTCGTGGAGGAGCGCGGCGGCGCGGACGTGGGCGGCGCGGTCGCCGTCGACGCCGAGATGCGAGAGGGCGCGGGAGGCGAGGTGGTAGACGCCGAGGCTGTGTTCGAACCGCGTGTGGCTCGCGGAGGGGTAGACGAGTCGAACCGTCGAGAGCTGTTTGATGTGTCGAAGCCGCTGGAACGCGGGCGTATCGACCAGTTCGGCGGCCACGGGGTCGAGCGAGATGTAGTCGTGGACGCTGTCCTTGACGGCGGTCATAGCGGGTGTTGTGCGAGAGGCATCAAATAGCCGAGCATTCGCGTCGTCGGAGGGTCGAAAGGCGGGGACGACTCGGAAGCCGCTGCGCCCACAAACCGTTTCACGCAGGGGCGACGATGCGGGACTATGAGTCTCCGCTCGGCCCTCGGAAGCGCCCTCGGTTACGCTCTTCTCGGCCTCGCGTGCCTGTTCGTGGTCTTCGCGGGGTACTGGGCCGCCGTGAGCGCCCTGACCGGCGCGACCGCCGGGCGCGCGATGTTCGTCGTCTTCGGCCTCGGCGCGGCCGTGACGACCGGTTTTTTCGGCTACTTCGTCAGGAAGGCGGTCGCCGGACAGGTGATGCCGTCGGAGTTCGACGTGTCGGTGGCCTATCGCGGCGGTCGCTGACGAGGGTTTCGCCGGTCTCCGCGGCCGTCCCGCGCTCGTCGTCCGCGACCGGCCGGCGTCTCCGGTGAAGGAACTTTCAAACGGGCACTCGCCGTACGGCGCACCATGATTACGTTTCTCGCCGGGGGGACGGGCACCCCCAAACTCCTCGACGGGGCCGCCGGGGTGTTCGACCCCGCCGAGACGACCGTCGTCGCCAACACCGGCGACGACGTGGAACTCGGCGGCCACCTCGTCTGTCCCGACGTGGACACCGTCCTCTTCGCCGGCGGTGGCGTCCTCGACACCGACCGCTGGTGGGGAATCGCCGGCGACACCACCGCGACCGACGACGAACTCCACCGCCTCGCCGACGCGGCCGGCCTCGAATCCGGCCCGCGATACCTCCCCGAGTCGGCCCAGACGGCCGGCCGCGACATCGCCCGCTGGCGGCGCTTCTCCGGCGTCGCGGCGTTCATGGAAATCGGCGACCGCGACCGCGCGGTCCACATCACCCGCACCTCGCTGCTCGACGAGGGCGACACACTCACCGAAGTCACTCAGACCCTCGCCGCCGCCTTCGACCTCGACGTGTCGCTCCTTCCGATGAGCGACGACCCCGTGGCCACCCTGATTCACACCGACGAGGGGACGATGCACTTCCAAGAGTACTGGGTCCACCGCCGCGCCGACCCCGCCGTCCGCGACGTGGAGTTCCGCGGCGCTGACGACGCCACAATCACCGACGCGGTCGCCGACGCCCTCGAAGAGCCCGTCGTCGTCGGCCCTTCGAACCCCGTCACGAGCATCGGGCCGATGCTCGCCATCGACGGCTTCGCGGACGCCCTCGACGACACGCCGGTCGTCGCCGTCTCGCCGTTCGTGGAGGACACCGTGTTCTCCGGCCCCGCCGCGGACCTCATGGCGGGCGTCGGCTACGAGCCGTCGACTGCGGGCGTCGCCGCGGCCTACCCCTTCGCCGACGCGTTCGTCCTCGACACGGACGACGGGACCGACCTCGACCGCCCGGTCGTCAGGACCGACACCCGAATCGACGGTCCCGACGACGCCGAGCGCGTCGCCCGCGCCGTTTCCGAGGCGCTCGCGGAGGTGTCGTGATGTTCGCCCCGCGGGTCGCCGTTGCGAGCCTCAGCGGCGAGTCCGACGCCGCGTGGGCCGACGCCGCGGTCCCCCACGTCGGCGCGGCGTTTCTCGGCGGCGTCGCCCTCGACGAGCCCGCACAGGCGGCGGCCCGCGACCTCGTCGCCCGCGGACGCTCGGAGTTCCTCGCCGACGACCCGGTCGGCTTCGTCGCCGCCCAACTGGATTCCCTCGACGAGTTCGGCGGGGAAGACCGGTTCGTCGCCGTCAACGTCAGAGCGACCTCGCCCGACCCGATTCGGGCGGTCGCCGCCGTCTGCGCCGACCGCGGCGCGGGCGTGGAGATAAACGCCCACTGCCGACAGGACGAACTCTGCGCCGTCGGCTGCGGCGAGACGCTCCTGCGAGATTCCGACCGGCTGGCCGCGTACGTCGCCGCGGCCGCCGAGTCGGGCGCATCCGTCGGCGCGAAAGTCCGCGCCGAAATCGACGGCGTTGACCTCCCGAATCTCGCGGCCACCCTCGCCGACGCGGGGGCCGACTGGCTCCACGTCGACGCGATGGACTCCGAGGCCGTGATTGCCGACGTGGCCGCCGCCGCGCCCGACCTCTTTCTCGTCGCCAACAACGGCGTCCGCGGCCGCGAGACGGCGACCGAGTACCTCGACTACGGGGCCGACGCCGTGAGCGTCGGGCGGCCGAGCGACAATCCGCGGGTCCTCTGCCGGGTCCGAACCGCCGTGGACGACTGGTTCGCCGGCCGCGAGGACGCCGCCGAGTCGGGCGACGAAAGCGAGGTGTCCGCCTGATGGTCGCGCCCGTCTCCGACCGCGGGTTCGGCCCCGCGCGGCACGCCGAACTCGCGCTCCTGCTCGAAGTCGCCGGGACGCCCAAACCGGGGAACGTCGACCGCCGACGCGACCTCTCGGACCTGCACTTCGAACAGTTCCTGACCGGGGCGGTCGGCTCCGCGGCCGGCCTCGAACTGGCCGAATCGGGCGCGCCGGTCGGCGAGGCGTTCGAGGAGGCGGTCGCCGGCATGAGCCGACAGGGCGGCGGCAACACCCAGTTCGGCTGTCTCCTGCTTCTCGTCCCGCTCGTCCGGGCGGCGGCCGACGACGACCGCGACCTCTCGCCCGCCGGCGCGACCGCCGTGGTCGAATCGACCACCGTCGCCGACGCGGTCGGGTTCTACCGCGCGTTCGAACACGTCGACGTGGCCGTCGGCGACGTGCCCGACGACGCCCCGGACCTCGACGTTCGGCGCGGCGGCGACGCGGCGGACGCGCTCCGAGACCGCGGATGCACGCTGTACGACGTGATGGGCCTGAGCGCCGAGCGCGACGCCAACGCCCGCGAGTGGACCGGCGGCTTCGCCCGAACGTTCCGCGCGGCCGAGACCATCCTCGATGACGACGGCCCCGTCACCGACCGCGTCGCCCGCGCGTTTCTCGACCTCCTCGCGGAGGAGCCGGACACGCTCGTCGCCACGAACCACGGCGAAGCCGTCGCCCGCGACGTGATGGCCCGCGCGGCCGACGTCTCCGACCTCGACGAGGCCGAGGAGCTGGCCGAGGCGTTCGTCGCCGAAGGAATCAACCCCGGGACGACCGCCGACATCGTCTGCGCGGCGACGTTCGTCGCGCTGGAGCGGGGGGTGCCGCTGTGAGCGACGAGCGCGAGCCCGAATCCGAACCGGAATCCGCGACCGACTGGCCGGTCGAACTCCGCGGCGTCACCGAGACGGTCGTCGCCACGCTCGGGCCGAACGACCGGTGGAACTTCGCGGCGCTCGGCGTCCACGCGCCGGCGGCCGGCGGCGATGGCGACGGCGCGTCTTCCGGGTCGTCCGGGTCGTCCGGGTCGTCCGGGTCGTCCGGGTCGTCCGGGTCGCATCTCCCCGCCACCGCCACGACGTGGGGCAACACCCGAACTCGCCGGAACTTCCACCGGCAGGGCGGCGGCGTCGTCCAGTTCGTCTCCGACCCGCGGGCGTTCGTCGAGGCCGCGATGACTATCTACGAGCGTGACTCGCCGGTCCTCGACTCGGCGGACGCGTGGGCCGAAGTCGAGGCGACGCCGGTCGATTCGGGCGAGGACGGCGGGACCGAGTGGGAATCGTGGGAGCTCCGGCCCGTCGATGCCGCGGTCGAGCGGACCCGGCCGTTCACCATCAACCGCGGCTTCGGCGCGGTCATCGACGCGACGGTTGCGGCCTCGCGGCTCGACGTGCCCGCCTTCGACACCGACGACCTGTTGGCCCGACTCGACTACTTCGCCGAGACGGTCGAGAAATGCGGCGGGAAACGAGAGCGCGAGGCGTTCGCGCGAATCGACGAGTTGACGGGCTGGCGCGAGCGGGCGGCCGCGAGACGGAACGAATCGTTTTAGTGTTCGTCCGGGGAATCTTCCGACATGGCAATCAAGCCCAAGTACGTCAAGCAGCTTGGTAACATCCTGCTGGAGCGATACCCGCAGGCGTTCAACACGGACTTCGAGACGAACAAGGACAGCGTCGAGGAACTGACCACGGTCGAGTCGAAGGGCGTCCGCAACCGCATCGCCGGCTACATCACGCGCAAGAAGGGCGGCCAGGGCGCGTAAGTTCGAGTCAGTCGATTCTCTCTGCGAACACATCTTCTCCAGCCCGCGCGGAGCGGCCGCGCCGGTTCGTGCGCGACGAGCGCGTGCGACGGGCGCGCGACCCCCGCGCGGCTCGGTCCCCAGTCCACTATACCCGAACGAACCGCTCCCGAGCGCTTTCGACCGGTCCGGAGGAAGCGTTTAGGCCGCCCTCCCGCGACGTACCGACATGCGCGTCATCGGTCACCGCGGCTGTCCCGTCCTCGCCCCCGAGAACACGCTCGCCGCCTTCGACGCGGCCGCGACGCGACTCGACTGGGTCGAACTCGACGTTCGACGCTGCGGCTCCGGCGAACTCGTCGTCTTCCACGACGAGACGCTCGACCGCGTGACCGGCGCGCCCGGCCGCGTCGCCGAGGCGACTCTCGCGGAGTTGCAGGCACTCACAATCGACGACTCCGACGAGTCGATTCCGACGCTCGCCGCGGTGTTCGACGCCCTGCCGGACCGCGTTTCGGTCAACGTCGAACTGAAAGAACGCGGCCTCGTAGACGACCTCGCCGCCGTCGTCGGCGGCGCGGAACACGAGATACTCGTCTCGTCGTTCGACGCCGAGGCGCTCCGCGAGGTGCGCGAGGCGACCGCGCTCCCGGTCGCGTTCCTCTTCGCGTCCGACTGGGCGGAGTCGCTGTCGATCGCCGCCGACCTCGACTGCGCGGCCGTCCACCCGCACTACGACCTGCTCTCGTCGGCGCGGGTCGAGGAGGCGCACGACCGCGGCTTCGAGGTCAACGCGTGGACGGTCCCCGACCGCGAGATAGTTCGGCGGCTCCGGGAGTGCGGCGTCGACGGCGTCGTCGTCGACGACCCGGCGCTCGCGGAGTGAGCTACCGAGACCGAGCGCCGCCGCGGAACGCCTGAAACGCCGTCTGGTCCCGTCGCACGCCGAGTGCGAACGAGACGAGCGCGACGACGACGCAGACACCGACAACGGCGGTCGGGAGAACCCCGTCCGGGAGGTAGCCGTTCGCCGTCCCGAGTTCGACGCAGGTCCCGGCGAAGACGGCGGCGAGCGCCGCGGAGACGAAGTCGGGTTCCCCCTCGTCGGCGTAGTGTGCCGCGACAGCGACGGCGGCGAAGCCGGCGAGAACGGCGTTGAGAAACAGCCAGCCGAGCGCGGTTTGGACCATGTTGGCCCGGTTGACGTCGGACGAGAATGTGAATGTTCTGTCGTAAATCCGCAGGCCCCCGATTCAGAACCGGTCGACGCGGCCCGAGGCGGCCCACGCGTCGGTCGGCGCGCCGGAGGGGACGCGGTGGCCACAGCCCGTGACCGATTCGAGACGGCCGGCGTACCGCCAGCGCTCCTCGTTCCACGTCTCCTCGCCGTCCCCTGCGGCCGCGGCGGCCGCGGCGACCGACTGGTCGTGGAGGTGCGCGCCGACGGCGGCGGCGATGGCCGCGGCCTCCTCGGCGTCGGCGTCGTCCGGAATCGACAGCCCCGACAGCAGTTCGCCGCTCATAGCGGGATATTGCCGTGTTTCTTGTCGGGTTGGGACTTGCGCTTGGAGTTCAGCATCCGGAGGTCGGAGATGAGGCGCTCGCGGGTCTCGCCGGGTTCGATAACGTCGTCGATGAAGCCGCGGTCCGCGGCGGTGTAGGGGTTGGCGAACTCCTCGCGGTACTCCTCGATGAGTTCGTCGCGGCGGGCGTCGGGGTCGTCCGCGGCCTCGAGTTCGTCGCGGTAGAGGATGTTGACCGCGCCCTGCGGGCCCATCACGGCGATTTCGGCGGTCGGCCACGCGTAGTTCACGTCCGCG
The DNA here is from genome assembly GCF_003383015.2 of Haloferax sp. Atlit-48N. NCBI lineage: Archaea > Methanobacteriati > Methanobacteriota > Halobacteria > Halobacteriales > Haloferacaceae > Haloferax > Haloferax sp. Atlit-48N. Next base: position 2,019,578 of record NZ_CP137689.1, read on the forward strand.
CCGAGGTGCTTCGAGGCCATCACGTCGTACGCGCCGCCGTAGGCCTTGCGCGTGATGACGGTCATGAGGGGGACCGTCGCCTCGGAGTAGGCGTACAGGAGTTTCGCGCCGTGGCGGATGATGCCGTTGTGCTCCTGGTCCGTGCCGGGCAGGAAGCCGGGCACGTCCACGAACGAGAGGATGGGGATGTTGAACGAGTCGCAAAAGCGGATGAAGCGCGCGCCCTTCTCCGATGCCTCGATGTTGAGGGTACCGGCGTTCACGCGGGGCTGGTTGGCGACGATGCCGACCGAGTGACCGTCGAGGCGACCGAAGCCGACGACGATGTTCTTGGCGAAGTCCTCCTGGACGCCGAAGAAGGAGCCCTCGTCGAGGACGCCGTCGAGCACGTCGTGGATGTCGTAGGGCTTGCGCGGCTGGTCGGGCACGACTCCGGCGAGGTCGTCGTCGACGCGCTCGGGGTCGTCCCACGGCTCGACGCGCGGCGGGTCCTCGACGTTGTTCTGCGGGAGGTACGAAAGCAGGTGGCGGATGTCGTCGAGCGCCTGCTCTTCGGTGTCGGTGGCGAAGTGGGCGACCCCGCTCGTCGAGGTGTGGGTCGTCGCGCCGCCGAGTTCGTCGAAGGTGACCTCCTCGCCCGTGACCGTCTTGATGACGTCCGGGCCGGTGATGAACATGTGGCTCGTGTCGCGGACCATGAAGGTGAAGTCCGTCAGCGCGGGGGAGTACACCGCGCCGCCCGCGCAGGGGCCCATGATGGCCGAAATCTGCGGGATGACGCCCGACGCCTCGGTGTTTCGGCGGAAGATTTCGCCGAAGCCGCCGAGCGACTGGACGCCCTCCTGAATCCGCGCGCCGGCGGAGTCGTTGAGGCCGACGACGGGCGCGCCGACCTCCATCGCCTTGTCCATCACCTTACAGACCTTCTCGGCGAACACCTCACCGAGCGAGCCGCCGAAAACGGTGAAGTCGTGGGCGAAGACGAAGACGGTTCGACCGTCAACCTCGCCGTAGCCGGTGATGACGCCGTCGCCGGGGAGCTTCGTCTCCTCCATCCCGAACTTGTGGTTGCGGTGGGTTCGGAACTGGTCGAACTCCCGGAAGGTGCCGTCGTCGAGGAAGTAGTCGATGCGCTCGCGGGCGGTCATCTTGCCCTTGTCGTGCTGCGAGGCGATTCGGTCCTCGCCGCCGCCCTTCAGGGCTTTCTCGCGCTTCTCGCGGAGTTCGTCGATCCGGTCTTCCATCGTCATGCCAGACCACCTTCGCTCATTGACTCGTCGGTCCGCAGTCCTCGGTCAAAGGAGTTCCGCAATCCGGCAACCCTTACTTCGACAGTTGTCGAATAATAGGTGGAACAATCATCATGGTTGGTGGCGCGAACGCGGGTCGCTTCTCGGAACGGGTCGGCGGAAAACGAAGGGTTCGGAGGCGAGTTATCGCCCGAATGCGGCGGGCTGGTCGCCGGTTAGACGACCGAATCGGGCTGTCGAAGGCCGAAGAAGGCGGCGGCGGACCCGACGACGGCGACGCCGACGGTCGGCCAGAAGCCGATGGTCGTGTCCACGCCGAAGTGCGTGAGGAGCGTGAAGACGAGGAACAGCGGGAGGACGACGCCGACGGCGAAGAGCCACGGCGTGCCGAGGGACTTCGAGAACTCGCCCGCGCCGGCGGCGAACTCTTCGAGCGCCTCGCGGCCCATGACCCAGCCGACGAACAGGAGGAACGCCGCGAGCCCGGCGGTCAGGAGGACGTTCACGAGCGGCCCGGCGACGAAGCCGAAGATGCCCGGGTTGAACGCGCAGACGCCCCCGGTGACGGCGACGAACGCGGTCATCCCGGAAACGGCGCGTCGGCGTGAGACGCCGTACTCGTCGACGAGGAACGCGACGGGGATTTCGAGCATGCTGATGGAACTCGACAGCGCCGCGAGCGTCACGACGCCGAAGAACGCGGTGGCGATGAGCGTCCCCGCGGGGAGTTGCGAGAACGCCCCGGCGAGACCGACGAACAGCGCGCCCGGCCCGGTGCCGGTCTCGGTCGGGTTGATTCCCTGCGAGAACAGAAGCGGGAAGACGACGAGGCCGGTGATGACGCCGACGCTCGTGTTGAGGACCGCGATGGCGCTCCCGTCGAAGGGAAGCGAGCGGTCCTCACCGAGGTACGAGGAGTACGTTATCATCGTGCCCGCGCCGAGCGAGAGGGTAAACAGCGCCTGTCCGGCGGCGGGACCGAGAATGGCGAAGAAGTTCTCGGTGATGACCGAGGGGTCGAATCGGAGGAAGAAGGCGTAGCCCGCGGCCGCGTTGGGCTGGGTCGCGGCCCAGCCGGCGAGGCCGACGAGGAGCACGAGCACGGCGGGCATCATGACTTTCGTGCCGAGTTCGATGCCCTTGCGGACGCCCGCGAAGACGATGAGCGCGGTCAAACCGAGGAACAGGAGGTGGTAGAGCGCCGCGTCGACGCCGGCGGAGACGCCGCCGAAGTACTGCCCCGGATTCGTGAAGTACGCGGGGTTGCCGCCGGCGAGCGCGGCCGCGCTTTCGAGGAGATAGCGGATAATCCACCCGCCGACGACGCTGTAAAACGAGAGCAGCGAGATGCCGGTGACGACCGAGAACGCGCCGACGATACCCCATTTTTTCGACCCGGAGAGGTCACGGAGCGCGCCGACCGGCGACTTCTTCGCGCGGCGGCCGATGACGAACTCGCCGAGCAGTCCGGGGACGCCGACGAGGAGGACGATGCCGAGATATACGACGAGGAACGCGCTGCCGCCGTTTTCGGCGGTCTGCCACGGGAACCGCCAGATGTTCCCGAGGCCGACCGCGCTGCCGACGGCCGCGAGGATGAACCCGAGCCGTGTTGCCCATGTTTCTCGTGTCATTGCCACCCATTGACAGCCCACCGGTAAAAGGGCTTTCGAACCGACGATACGTCATCGGAGAAATTTAACGGTTTTGAGTGGTCTACGCGTGAAAATTGCCGTCGAATAGTCGAGGAAGACGCGTCGCTACCGACGATTCCTAACCGCTCGAAAAGCGGGAGCGTTCGCCGCCTCAGAGGGGCGGGACGATGGCCGGGCTCTCGCCGAGGAACAGCGTCTGGAGGCCGAGGGCGAGCGTCGCCACGACGGCGACGATGACGAGCGTGCGGGCGAGCCAAAGCCACGTCAGCCCGACGCCCTCTCCGAGTCCGCTGCCCTTCATCAGTTCGTCGATGGCGGGCGCGCCGTAGACCCACGCCGCGAAGACGAGGATGCCGAGGACCGAAAGCGGGAGGAGCAGCTGGTAGGCGAGCGTGTCGAACCAGCCGAGCCACGCGGAGTCGATAGCCGACGGGACGCCGAGCAGGAAGATGGTCCCGCCGAGGCCGATGGCCATCTGCGGGCGGGACACGTCGTAGTTGTCGATGGCCCACGAGACGACGACTTCGAGCAGGCTGATGGCCGACGAGAGCGCCGCGATGAGCACGACCGCGAAGAAGACGAAGCCGATTATCTGGCCGCCGGGGATGTCACCGAACGCGCCGGCGACGCTGATGAACACCGCGCCCGCGCCGCTCGTGTTGGGGTCGATGCCCTGTGCGAACAGGAGCGGGAGGACGACGAGGCCGGCGAGGATGCCGACGAAGCTGTTCAGGAAGACGATGGTGATGCCGTCGCCGAACAGGCTCTGGTCGCCGTCGATGTAGGAGGCGTAGGTAATCATCGCGCCCATGCCGAGCGACAGCGAGAAGAACGCCTGCCCGACGGCGAAGGGGACGATTTCAGCGAAGTTCTCCGACAGCGCGTTGAAGTCGGGCGAGAGGAAGTACGCGTAGCCCGCCGACGCGCCGGGGAGCGTGAAGGCGAAGACGGCGAGCGCGGCGAGGATGACGACGATGCTCGGCACCATGAGCTTCGTCGCCTTCTCGATGCCGTCTTCGATGCCGGCGGCGACGATGCCGACGACGAGCGTCATAAAGACGGCGTGGAGCGCGAGCGCCTCCATGCCGGCGGACACCTGACCGAAGTACTCCGCGGGGGCGGCGAAGTACGCGCCGGTCAGACTGCCGCCGATGTACCGGAGGACCCAGCCGCCGACGACGCTGTAGTACGACAGAATCCAGAAGCCGGTGAACAGGCCGATAGCGCCGACGACGCGCCACTCCTTGTAGCCGAGTTTCTCGAAGGCGCTGATGGTGTTCAGGTTGGCTTTGCGTCCGATGACGAACTCGGCGAGGATGGCCGGGAGGCCGATGCCGAGCGCCGCGACGATGTAGACGATCAGGAAGGAGGCACCGCCGAACTGGGCGGTCTTGAACGGGAACTGCCAGATGTTCCCGAGGCCGACCGCGCTGCCGACGGCCGCGAGGATGAACCCTGCCCTGGTTGCCCACGTTTCACGTTCGGTCATGTCTATCACCCTGTTGCCGATGTGGGTGTGATAAATGACGCGGTATGCCGTCGCATATCGGAGCAAAATTCGACACAATTTTCTAACTAACTATAATATGTGGTTCGTTCGTCCGAATTCGCCCCCCGAATAGCCTCATTTTTCTAACGAGTGTCGTGTTCGTGAATCACTTGCGTACCGTGTAAAAATTCGTGCGCACCGAAACGAATGTCATCCCTTATCGTGGCGAATGTTGCCACGAATCAGAGAGAGAGAGGAGTCGGGTCAGGCCGCGCCGTACACCGGGACGGCCGCGCCGCTCGTCACGGGCGTCGCGTCCGAACAGAGCGCGAGGACGGTCCGGGCGATTTCCGCGGGCTTCACCCACGAGTCGAAGTCGGCGTCGGCCATCATCTCGCGGTTCATCGGCGTGTCGATGACGCTCGGCATCACCGCGTTCGCGCGCACGTCGCCGCGGTTCTCCTCGGCGATGGTTTCGGTGAGTAGACGGACGCCCGCTTTCGAGGCACGGTAGATTCCGTCTCCCTCGCCGCCCTCCAGCGACGAGCGGGCCGAGACGCTCACGACGGAGCCCTCGGTCTCCCGGAGGTGCGGAATCGCGTGTTTCGACGCGAGGAACATCGTCTTGAGGTTCACGTCGAACAGGAAGTCGAAGGTGTCGGCGTCGGTCTCGTCGACCGGCGTCCCGCCGCGCCACGTCCCGGCGATGTTGGCGAGGTGGTCGAGGCGGCCGAAGTCGGAGACGACCTCGTCGACGACGCGCGCCACGTCGTCCTCGTCGGTGAAATCGCCCTCGTAGAACCGCACTCCTTCGGTCTCGAAAAAGTCGTCTTCGTCGTCGGGTTCGACCACGTCCGCGGCCGCGACCGACGCGCCCGCCTCGTGGAACGCGCGAGCGATTGCGCCGCCGAGCGCGCCGCTCGCACCGGTCACGAGAGCGACGGTTCCGTCGAAATCGAATGTCACGTCCATGTACGTGCGGTACGTGCGCACGGGACATAATTCGGTCGCGGCTGTGCGCCCGCCGGCGACCGGGCGCGGTGATGTGCTGCGTCCTCACTTTCCGCGGCGGCGGCCGCGTCAGGGCGTGATGACCAGTTTGCCGAGGACGCTGTCTTCCATGACGGCGCGGTGGGCCTCGGCGGCCTCGTCGAGGTCGTAGGTCCGCGCCACGTCGATTTCGAACTCGCCCGCGCCCATCTGGCCGGCGAGTTCCCGCAGGGGCGCAGAGAGGTCGGGCGTGTTGAACATGCTCATCATCGTCAGCGAGAGGTCCTTCCCCCGGGCCGACGACGACAGGTCGAAGCCGACTTCGGGGTCGTTCTCGCCGATGCCGACGACGCGACCGCCGTGGGCGGCCACGTCGGCGTCGAACTGGAGGTAGTCGTCCAGCCGGTGGTCGAGCGTCAGGTCCACGCCGTCGCCAGTCGCCGCGGCAACGACGGCGTCCGCGAGGTCATCGCGGTCGTAGTCGAGAACCACGTCCGCGCCGAGTTCGGCCACGCGGTCGTGGTAGTCGGGCGCGGCGGTGGCGATGACGCGAGCGCCGGACGCGGCGGCGAGTTGGACCGCGGCGTGGCCGACGCCGCCGGAGCCGCCGTGAATCAGCACCGTGTCTCCGAGTTGCATTCCGCCGTGGTCGACGAGGGCGCGCCACGCGGTGACGCCGGCGACGCCCGCGCCGCCGGCCGCGACGAGGTCCACGTCGTCCGAGAGGACCGCGAGCCGGTCGGTCGGGACCGCCGCGAACTCGGCGTAGCCGCCGTAGTGGTCCTTGCCGATGCCGGTGCCGACGACGTGGTCGCCCGCCGCGAAGCCCTCCACGTCGGCCCCGACCGCCGCGACCGTTCCGGCCACGTCGACGCCGGGAATCATCGGCATCGCGAACGGCTGGTACGACCCCTCGCGGAAGTACGTGTCCACGGGGTTGACGCCCGCGGCCGCGACTTCGACGAGGACCTCGCCCGCGGCCGGCTCGGGCGTCTTGATGTCGTCTACCTGAAGCACGTCGCGTCCGCCGTGGTCGTGGAATCTGACAGCGCGCATAGATACACAGAAGTTCTTATCCTATTACGTATTTTCCCTACACCATGGACCGAAACCTCGCGCCGTGGCAGAAACGAGACGGTCCAATGTACCTCTCTGAGAAACGACTCTTGAACCGGCTAGTAGAGCGTGGGGTTTCCACGCCCGCGGACCTCGCGGAAGACCGGTTTCGAGAGAACGTAATTCGGCTTCAATGCCGCTTGCTCGCCCGTGTAGGGGCAGTCGTGGAAGTCGCTGAAGATACATTCGAAGCGACCGCACCTGGCGAGGCCATCTTCACCGAGGAGGGTTGTTCTCCCTGGTTCTCTGGGGAAGATCTCGTCGTCGATGAGGAACTCTGTGTCTCTGACTGGCGTCTCACCGACTTTTCGAAGCTGGACCCGACAGACATCAAGCAGGTTAATCTGCAGTTCTTCGAAGACCCAGAGAACGACTATCGAATCCTCGATGAGTCGCCAGCATATACCCGACGAAAGATTCTCGGAGCCACCGATTGGAAACTAAATCGCTTGCTCCGCGAGTCTCCACAGACAGAGTCACTCTCACAGCAGTGCGCGCATTGGATGCGTGCGTTCGCTGGGATTCACACGTTTCCGGATGCGAACCACCGAACAGGAATGGCTTCCTTGTACGGTTTACTGAAGCAGAACGATGTCGATTTCCCTGACGAGGAGTGGCCCGGAAATCACATCGAGCGTGCCGTACTGCATTCCAAGATAATTCGTGGCCTCCATTCGAATGTGAAATACAATTCTCTGTGGCTGAAAGACGAGCTATACGTTAGTTGGCATCGCTATTTCAGAAATTTCCTCTTGGACTGCGAGAATCGCCTGCCGATGAAGCCGACGCTCGAACAGCTACGAAGCGTGATCAACCACGGCCGGGAGAACGGGTTTTAGCTCAGTCTTTGTCCTCGGTGACCTCACCGGGTGAACCCATCGCCACGTATTTATCGTGGTTTCTCTCGATGTTCTCGCTGATTAGATCCAGCGTATCTGGGTTCATCTCTGTGTACCATAGAGGGTTGCATATATCCAAAAGTGTTTTCCTATCCAGAGCGTCGAGTTCATCTGCCTCTACGTGTGCTACTCAGACCTCATAGACCGCATATATGCAAAACGAGTGAGCTATGAGGAGAGTCTGACACCGTCGACCCTGAACGTAGATGAATGGGATTTAAGCGCGTGCCTTTCCCTCCCACGCATGGTAATGAAGCTTCACGAATACCAGGCGAAGGACATCTTCGCAGAGGCTGGGATTCCGGTGCCAGAGTCCCGTCTCGCGTCGTCGGTAGAGGAGGTCATGGAGGCGGTCGAGGAGATCGGATACCCCGCCGCCATCAAGGCGCAGGTACACGTCGGTGGGCGTGGCAAGGCCGGTGGCATCAAAATCGCCACGGACGAGGACGAGGCGCGACAGGCCGCAGAGGACATCCTCGGGATGGACCTCAAGGGCTACACGGTCGACCGAGTGCTCGTCGAGGCCGGCGTCGACTTCGAGAACGAACTGTACGTCGGCGTCACGATGGACCGAAGCGAGGGCAAGCCCGTCGCGATGGTCTCGACGGAGGGTGGCGTCAACATCGAGGAAGTCGCAGAGGAGAACCCGGACGCAATCGCCCGCGAACACATCGACCCCGCGTTCGGCCTGCACCCCTATCAGGCCCGCAAGGTCGTCTTCGAGGCGGGCATCCCCCGCGACGTGGCCTTCGACGTGGCCTCGTTCCTCACGACGCTGTACGACCTCTACGAGTCGAACGACGCCTCGGACATCGAAATCAACCCCGTCATGATCACGTCCGACCGCGACATCGTCGCCGCGGACGCCGTCATGAACATCGACGACGACGCCCTGTTCCGCCACGACGACCTCGCGGCGATGGAAGAGGACGCCTACGAGAACGACCTCGAAGCCAAGGCCGGCGAGTACGGCTTCGACTACGTCCGCCTGTCGGGTAACGTCGGCATCATCGGCAACGGTGCCGGGCTCGTCATGACGACGCTCGACCTCGTGGACTACTTCGGCGGCGAACCCGCCAACTTCCTCGACATCGGCGGCGGCGCGAAGGCCGAGCGCGTGGCGAACGCGCTGGACATGGTGTTCTCCGACGAGAACGTCGACTCCGTCGTGTTCAACATCTTCGGCGGCATCACCCGCGGCGACGAGGTCGCCAAGGGTATCAACGAGGCGCTGGAGAGCTTCGACGAGATTCCCAAGCCGGTCGTCGTCCGCCTCGCGGGCACGAACGCCGAGGAGGGGATGGAGATTCTGAACACGGACCTCGTACAGGTCGAAGGGACGCTGGAGGACGCCGTCCAGCGTGCCGTCGAGAACGCACAGGAGGTGTCCCAATGAGCATTTTCGTCGACGACGACACGCGAGTGGTTGTACAGGGTATCACGGGTGGCGAAGGCAAGTTCCACACCCGGCAGATGGTCGAATACGGTACGAACGTCGTCGCCGGGACCTCCCCCGGAAAGGGCGGGCAGGACGTCGACGGCATCCCCGTCTACGACACCGTCGAAGAGGCGGTCGACGAGGAAGACGCCAACGCCTCGGTCGTGTTCGTCCCGCCGGCGTTCGCCGGCGACGCCATCTTCGAGGCGCTCGACACGGACCTCGACCTCGTCGTCGCCATCACCGAGGGCGTCCCGACGCAGGACATGGCCAAGGTCAACAAGCGCCTGTCTGAGACCGACACGCGCCTCATCGGCCCCAACTGTCCGGGCATCATCACGCCCGGCGAGGCCAAACTCGGCATCCTCCCCGGCAACATCTTCGAGGAGGGTAACGTCGGCCTCGTCTCTCGCTCCGGCACGCTCACCTACCAAGTCGTCTCGAACCTGACCGAGCGCGGCATCGGCCAGACCACCGCCATCGGCATCGGCGGCGACCCCATCATCGGCACGTCGTTCGTCGACGCTCTCGAAGCGTTCGAGAACGACCCCGACACGCACGCCGTCGTCATGTGCGGCGAAATCGGCGGCGAAGACGAAGAGCAGGCCGCGAAGTACATCGCGGAGAACATGGACACGCCCGTCGCCGGCTTCATCGCCGGCCGCACGGCACCGCCGGGCAAGCGCATGGGTCACGCCGGCGCTATCGTCTCCGGGTCGGGCACGGGCACCGCTGAGTCCAAGATTTCCGCCCTCAACGACGCGGGCGTCCCCGTCGGTGACACTCCCAACGAGGTCGCCGACCACATCGAAGACTTCCTCTAACTTCGCCCGAAGCGGCTTTCGGTTTTGTCGTCTTTTTTGCGCTATCGCAACCCAGCCCCGCACGGCCCACAGCGCTCGCCGTCGGTCGCGGTCGGCGCGCCGCACTCCCGGCAGACCGCCGTCCGCCGACGCGACCGCTCCCCTGCGGACCGCAGGAACGCCGTCGGGTCGAGCGCCGTCCCGGTCGGCCCGTCGCCCTCGTCGACCCTGTCGAGGACGCGCTCGACGAGGGCGTCCTCGCGCATGGCGTCGAGCAGTCTGACGAAGCCGACGAACAGCAGCGACGGCGCGACGATGCAGAAGCCCGCCACGAGCAGGCGGAACTCGGTTTCCATGTAGGTTGTTAGCGCCCAACAGGCGTATGGCTGACGCTTGGTTCGGGGCGGTCTGGCCCACCCGGCCCGTGTTCTGCGCTCGTCGGTGGCTTTTCGACCGTCGCCGCGACGGCCTATTATCTCGTTTGATACTCTGACGCGCGGATTTATACATCGCATTCGGGTCGGTACGGTAATGGCCGAGAATCTCGTTTTGGAGGTCGAATCACGGCTTCCTGATGCGATTACGGAGAGCTACACGCGGCGACTCGTCGCCGCGATGCTGCTCGTTTCAGTCCTCGTCGCCGGCGTCGGAATCGTCCAGTATCAACAGACGGCGTCCACGATAGACGCGGACGCCCGCGCCGACCTGCTCACCGAGGCCGAACGCGAGGCCTTGCAGGTGAACACCTGGTTCGACGAGCGCGAACGTCTCGTGGGCATCGTCGCCGACGACCCCTCCGCCGGCAGCACCCTCGACGGGCGCTCCTCGGCGACGCTGACGGCCGCGAAAGAGGACATGCCCGCGGACGTGGCCGCGCTCCACTTCGTCAACACCGAGACGACGGCGGTCATCGGCTCGTCCGAGGAGGGCGCGGTCGGGACGACGCTGTTCGAAGACGGGTCGCTTCCGCTCCCCGCGAGCGCCGACCTCTCGGACGACGGCGTCGAACGAACGACCGTCTACGTCGAAGACGGCGTCGCCTACATGGGCTTCGTCGCGCCGCTCCCGTCCATCGAACCCCGCGCAATCGTCCTCGTCGCCGAGGCGTCCTCGCTCGGGGCCGCGCTCGACGGGAACCACATCGACGGCGGCTTCACCCAACTCGTGACGACCGACGGGAACGTCCTCTACGACGGGGGCGGCGGCCGGTCGAACGTCGCCTATCCCGCCGCCGAGGCGTCCGAACTCGACGCCGCCTTCGCCGGCGAGACGGGCGTCACCCGCCTCGCCCCCGTCAAGGGCTTCGTCTCCTCGCCGCACGTCGTCGCGCACGTCTCCGTCTCCGGCGGCGTGCTCCTCCTGCACGCCCCCGCGAGCAGCGTCTTCGCGCTCTCCCGAAGCGTCGGTCTCGGGATTGCGACGCTGCTCGCACTCTCGGTCCTCGGATTCGTCGTCTTCGCGCTCATCATCCGCGGGAACACCGCGCGCCCGCTCGTCGACCTCGCGTCGACCGTCTCCGCGCTCCGCGACGGCGACCTCGACGTGGCACTCGAAACCGACCGCACCGACGAGTTCGGACAGGTCGTCCGCGGCATCGACAACCTCCGGGACGACCTCCGCGACCAGCGCGCCGACGCTCGCGCTTACAGCGAGGCGATGACCCGCGCGGCCGACGGCGACCTGCGCGTCCGCCTCCCGACCGACTCCGAGAGCCGCGACATGGCGACCGTCGCCGCCGCGTACAACGAGATGATGGACGATATCGAACAGACCGTCGGCACGGTCAAGACCTTCGGCGAGGACGTGGCGACGCTCGCGGACCGCGTGGCCGACCGCGCCGACGACGTGTCCGCCGCGAGCGAGGAGGTGTCGGCGTCGGTCCAGCAGATTTCCGAGGGCGCGAGCGAGCAGACCGACAGTCTCGTCGCCGCCGCCGACGAGATAAACGACCTCTCGGCGTCCATCCAGCAGATTGCCTCGTCGGCCGACGAACTCGTCCGACTCACCGAGGAGGCCGAGGCCCGCTCGCTCGACGGTCAGACCGCCGCCACCGACGCCCTCGACGACATCGACGCCGTGCGCGCCGAGACGGAGGCGACCGTCAGCGAGGTCCGCGAACTCGACGACCGCCTCGCCCAAATCGAGGAAATCGTCGAGGTCATCACCGACATCGCGGAACAGACCGACATCCTCGCGCTCAACGCGAACATCGAGGCCGCCCGCGCCGGCGAGGCCGGCGAGGGGTTCGCCGTCGTCTCCAACGAGGTCAAACAGCTCGCACAGGAGACGAAATCCTCGGCGGGCGACATCGAGTCGCTCGTCACCGAAATCGAGGCCCAGCGCGACGCCGTCGTCTCCCGCATCGAGCGCATGCAGGCGCAGGTCGAAGAGAGCGCAACCTCGGTCGACGAGGCGCTGTCCTCCTTCGACGGCATCGTCGAGCGCGTCGAGGAGACGACCGCGAGCGTCCACGAGATTTCCGACGCCACGGGCAGTCAGGCCGACTCCTCCCAAGAGGTGCTCTCGATGACCGACGAAATCGCGGGCATCTCCGAGGAAACCGCCGCGGAGGCCGAGAACGTCTCCGCGACCGCCCAAGAACAGAGCGCCGCGCTCGTCGACGTCAACGGGGACGTGCGCGAACTCTCGTCGCACGTGAGTCACCTCGACGACCTCCTCGACGCGTTCGAGGTCGACGACGGCGGCGACGTGGCCGCGACCGTCGACGACGTGCTCGGCGACGAGGCGGACGCGGAGGCGGCCACCGACGCGGACCGGGGTCGTCCCGCACCCGAGTCGAACCCCGACCGAGAACCCTCGCCCGCGGACGACTGAGATGCGCGTCGACGACATCATGACCGAGGAGGTGGCGACCGTCGAACTGGGGTCGAGCGTCGCGGACTGCGCGCAGACCATGCTCCGCGAGGGCGCGGGGAGCGTCGTCGTGATGGCCGACGGCGGTCCGGCGGGCATCGTCACCGAATCGGACGCGCTCCGCGCCGGCGTGGCGAGCGGGAAGCCGCTTTCTGCGGTCCCGACCCGCGCGGTCATGTCGAGTCCCATCAAGTGGATTCGGCCGGACTCCACGACGCGCGTGGCCGCCGAGCAGATGCGCGAAAACAGGGTGAAAAAGCTCGTCGTCGTCGACGGCTCGGAGATGGTCGGCATCGTGACCGCCACGGACATCGCCTTCCACCTCTCGGACGTGGCCCGCGGCGTCGGCCAGATGATAGAACTCAAGGACAAGTGGGAGTCGGACCGCCGATTCCGCTGACCGCCGCCCGTCGCCCGCCGGTATCCGGTCGCCGGTCGCCGGTCGTCCCACGGCAACCGCTATTACTACCCATCCCCGGCGAAGCGTTGATAACGCCGTCTCGCATCTAGTCACGTCGAGTGTACGACCGTCTCGCGTCGATTCGTCCCCGCGTCAGGTCCGGCCTCGAACGAGCGTTCGCGGCGGACCACACACCTCACGAGGTGGCCGCCAGCTTCGCGTTCGGCGTCTTCTTCGTGGCCATGCCGACCGCAGGGACCGCCCTCGCGCTGTTCGCCCTCATCGGCTACTTCGTCGAGCGGGCGAGCCGACTCGCGCTCGTCGCCACGCTCGTCGTGTTCAACCCGCCCGTCAAGTGGGCGGTCTACGGCGCGAGCTTCTGGCTCGGCTCGCATCTGCTCGGGCCGGTTTCGGGAGCCTCGGTCGCAGACGTGTCGCTCAGTTCCGGCCTCGATATCCTCCTCCGACAGCTCGTCGGCAACACGATTCTCGCCGCCGTCCTCGCCGTCGTCGGCTACGCGGTGACGCTCCAACTGGCGCGTCTGCACCACCGGCGACAGCGGTCGGCGTCGCCGGCGGGAGCCGCCGAGAGTCGAAGCGACGACGCCCGACCCGACGTGCCGTCGTGACTACCGCTGTGACTGTTCCTCTCTGCCCTCCTCGAACGCCCGGAGCGACTGGACGAGCTTGTAGCCCAGATAGACGAGCGCGAGCGGGATGAGGAGCAACAGCGCCAAGATAACGAGTTCGGGGCCGCCGGGAATTTGCAGGAGGGCCATGGGCGGGGTTCGCGGGCGGGCGGCATAGTGGTTGGTGGTGCGGGAGGCCGTCTGTTCGATTGGATGCTGTGGTGTGCTGTGTCGGGTGACACGCTCGCTTCGCTCGCGTGAACCACACTCGCTCACTGCGTTCGCTCGCTGGTTCAAATCTGCCCGGAACCACGTACACGACGCCGACGCGAGAGACACAGAGGTCTCTCGCGGCCGTGGCGTCGGAGAGAAGTGGGTTGGGGCAGATTTGAACTGCCGGCCTCCTCCATGTCAAGGAGGTGTCATAACCAGACTAGACCACCAACCCGGTGTGTTGCGAACATCGTCGAACGTCGAAACGCGGGAAGAGGAGTGGGTTGGGGCAGATTTGAACTGCCGGCCTCCTCCATGTCAAGGAGGTGTCATAACCAGACTAGACCACCAACCCGGTTACGGTGCTTCCCGCGTCCGTTCGGACGCATCTCTCCGTTGTCCGGGGTTACAATTTAAGCTTTCGAATCGGACTACGTGCGGCGATTCGGGTCACAGCGCGGTCCCGCCGTCCGAGGCGGTCGATTCGACCCGCGCGCCGACCGGCCGATGCCGGCGATTTTCGCCAGCCCGACACGCTTAAGCCGATGTACGAATTTGTACATCGTAACCCGAAGAAGTACATCGGTGATTACCAATGCAGGATTATATCGAACGTGTGACCGGCGGTGCGGACCTGACTGTCGAGGAGGCGCGCGACGCCGCGCGGGCGGTCTTCGAGGACGCGACCGAGGCGCAAATCGGCGCGCTCCTCGCCGCGCTCCGGGCGAAAGGCGAGACCGAGGCCGAAATCGCGGGGTTCGCGCAGGGGATGCGCGACGCCGCCCTGACCATCGAGCCCGACCGCGGCCCGCTCGTCGACACCTGCGGCACCGGCGGCGACGACTACAACACCATCAACGTCTCGACCACGAGCGCGCTCGTCGCGGCCGGCGCGGGCGCGGCGGTGGCCAAGCACGGCAACTACTCCGTCTCTTCGTCTTCTGGGAGCGCCGACGTGCTGGAGGTCGCCGGCGTGAACGTCGAGGCCGAGCCCGAGTCCGTCGAGGCGTGCATCGAGGACAACGGCGTCGGCTTCATGCTCGCACCCGTGTTCCATCCCGCGATGAAGGCCGTCATCGGCCCGCGGAAGGAACTCGGCATGCGGACGGTCTTCAACGTCCTCGGCCCGTTGACGAACCCCGCCGGGGCCGACGCGCAGGTCCTCGGCGTCTACGACGCCGACCTCGTCCCCGTCATCGCCGAGTCGCTGTCGCACATGCCCGTCGAGCGCGCCCTCGTCGTCCACGGCTCCGGCATGGACGAAATCGCGCTCCACGACGCGACTACGGTCGCCGAAATCGACGGCGACGAAATCACCGAGTACACCCTCACGCCCGCCGACCTCGGCCTCGAACGGGCCCCCATCGAGGCGGTCGCCGGCGGCACGCCGCAGGAGAACGCCGACGACCTCGAAGGCATCCTCACCGGCGACGTGACCGGGCCGAAGCGCGACCTCATCCTCGCCAACGCCGGCGCGGCAATCTACGTCGCCGGCCTCGCGGACTCGCTGGAGGGGGGCGTCGAAGTCGCCCGCGACGCCATCGACTCCGGTGCCGCGAAAGCCAAACTCGACGCGCTCCGGGAGGCGTGAGATGACCCGCGTCAAAGTGTGCGGCGTCACCGACGAAACCGACCTCGCCGCCGTCGACGCGGCCGGTGCCGACGCGGTCGGTGCCATCTGCGACGTGCCCGTGGACACGCCCCGCGAGATTCCCCGCGAGCGCGCCCGCGAACTGTTCGCCGCCGCGCCGCCGTTCCTCACGACCACTCTCGTGACGATGCCCGACTCCGTCGACCACGCCCGCGACCTCGCCCGCGAGGTCGGCCCGGACGTGCTCCAACTCCACGGCGACTTCGCGGCCGACGACCTCGACTCGCTCCGCGCGACGGGCGTCGGCGTCGTCCCGGTCGTCGACGCGACCGACCTCGCCCGTGCACGCGACCTCGCGCCCGTCGTCGACGCTATCCTCGTCGACACGCCCTCCGACTCGGGCGCGGGCGGCACCGGCGAGACCCACGATTGGGACGCCTCGCGCGACCTCGTCGCGGCGGTCGACGCGCCCGTAATTCTCGCGGGCGGCCTGACGCCAGACAACGTCGTCGAGGCGGTTCGAACCGTCGAACCTTACGGCGTCGACGTCGCGAGCGGCGTCGAGGCCTCCGGCGGGGTCAAGGACCACGACGCGGTCCGCGCGTTCGTCGCCGCGGCGAAGACGGCTCGCGGAGCGGTCGACGACCACGAGGAGGTCGTCGCGTGACGGCCCCCGACACCGACCGCGAGGAGTTCGTCTCCCTCGCCGGCGACGCGGACGGACCGGTCGTGACCCACCTCGTGGCCGACCTCGACGTGTCCGTGGACCCGCTGGCCGCGTACACGACGCTCGCGGACCGCAGCGACTACGGCTTCCTCTTGGAGAGCGCCGAGAAGGTCTCCTCGAGCAACCCGCAGGGCGCGTTCTCCGCGCCCGCGACGGCCGCCGACTCCCACGCGCGCTTCTCGTTCGTCGGCTACGACCCCGAAGCGGTCGTGACGGTCGGTCCCGACGGCGTCGACGTGACCGACCTCGGCGGCCCCGCCGCGGAGTTCGTCGGCGCGGGCGACGGCGACGTGCTCGACTCCCTGCGCGGCGCGCTCCCCGACCTCCCGCGCGTCAACTTCCCCGAGACGGACCGCCAGACGCTCACCGGCGGGCTGGTCGGCTTCCTCGCCTACGAGGCCGTCTACGACCTCTGGCTCGACGAGGTCGGCCGCGAGCGCCCCGACACGGACGACCCGGACGCCGAGTTCGTCCTCACGACCCGGACCCTCTCGTTCGACCACCGCGAGGACGCCGTCCGCCTCGTCTGTACCCCCGTCGTCTCGCCCGACGACGACCCCGGCGAGGTGTACGACAGCGTCGTCGCCGAGGCCGAGCGCGTCGCGGAAAAGCTCCGCGCGGCGGACGACCCCGCCCCCGGCGGCTTCGAGCGGACCGGCGAGGACGCCGGCTCCCGCGAGGAGTACGAGGCCGCGGTCAGGCAGACGAAAGAACACGTCCGCGACGGCGACATCTATCAGGGCGTCATCTCGCGTACCCGGAAACTCCGCGGGCAGGTCGACCCCGTCGGCCTGTACGCCTCGCTGCGCGAGGTGAACCCCTCGCCGTACATGTACCTGCTCCGGCACGGCGACCGGCGCGTCGTCGGCGCGAGCCCCGAAACGCTCGTCTCCGTCAGGGGCGACCGCGTCGTCGTCAACCCCATCGCGGGGACGTGCCAGCGCGGGTCCGGCCCGGTCGAGGACCGCCGCCTCGCCGGCGAACTCCTCGCGGACGCGAAAGAGCGCGCCGAGCACACGATGCTCGTCGACCTCGGCCGCAACGACGTGCGCCGGGTCTCGACGCCCGGGAGCGTCCGCGTCGAGGACTTCATGAGCATCATCAAGTACAGCCACGTCCAGCACATCGAATCGACCGTCTCGGGGACGCTCGACCCCGATTCGGACGCTTTCGACGCCACGCGAGCGACGTTCCCCGCGGGGACGCTCACCGGCGCGCCGAAGGTCCGCGCGATGGAGATTATCGACGACCTCGAAGCCGAGCCCCGTGGCGTCTACGGCGGCGGCGTCGGCTACTACTCGTGGACCGGCGACGCCGACGTGGCAATCGTCATCCGAACCGCGACGGTCGACTCCGGCGGCGCGGACGACGCCATCACCGTCCGCGCGGGTGCCGGCATCGTCGCAGACTCCGACCCGACCGCGGAGTACGAGGAGACGGAACAGAAGATGGGCGGGGTGCTCGACGCCGTCCGCCGCATCGAGTACGGGACCGAGGAGGCGTCGCAATGATTCGGCTCGTCGTCGTCGACAACTTCGATTCGTTCACGTACAACCTCGTGGAGTACTTCTCCGAGCAGACCGTCGAGGGCGAACCGCTCGACATCGAGGTGCGCAAGAACACCGCGTCGCTCGACGAGATACGCGACCTCGACCCCGACGCCATCGTCATCTCGCCGGGGCCGGGCCACCCGAAAAACGACCGCGACGTGGGCGTGACGAACGACGTGCTCACGGAGCTGTCGACCGAGATTCCGACCCTCGGCGTCTGTCTCGGCCTCGAAGCCGCGGTGTACGCCTACGGCGGCACCATCGGCCACGCGCCGGAGCCGATTCACGGGAAGGCGTTCCCCGTCGACCACGACGGCGCGGGCGTCTTCGCCGGCCTCGAAGACGGCTTCCCGGCCGGGCGCTACCACTCGCTCGTCGCCACGGACGTCCCCGACTGCTTCGACGTCTCGGCGACGACCGACCACGACGGCGAGGCGCTGGTGATGGGCGTCCGCCACCGCGACTACCCCATCGAGTGCGTCCAGTTCCACCCCGAGAGCGTGCTCACGGGGTCGGGACACGGCGTCGTCAGAAACTTCCTCACGGCGGTCGCCGGCTTCGACGTGGCCTGAGACGAAGGCGCGTCAGCCACGTCGGTTCGGCCGCGACCGCGGCCTTCGCGGCTTTCGCGTGGTCGCGGACCGGAGCCTGTTCTCCCGCAGTTACAGGACGTTGATGCCGAAAAACGAGAGCAACAGCAGCGCGCCCACGACGATGGCGGCGATAGTGACCAGTCGCCACGCGATTTTGAGGAACAGCCGGCCGACGAGGATGACGACGGCGACGGCCGCGAGCACCACGAGCATCTGACCGAGCGGCCCGGACAGCAGGCCGCCGAGCTGTAACGGGGTGAGCGCGAGGGGAGTCAGTACCATACCCCGATATGACACCCGTAGAGCGGATAAGCTTGTGGGCGGTCTCGTCGCGCGGTTCCGGTGTGGTTTTCCCGCCGAAACGACCGATTTCGGCACCCCTGAGCGACTGCGAAATTCGAACATACGAATTCTGATAGTTGTGTGGCTGTCGACTGTCCGGGATTCCTTTATATCCTCTCCGGTGATGCGAGACAGTTCACCATGTGACGGGTTCAGACGCCCTGGCTCCCCCCTCACGTTCTACTGGATATCACCGCCAAGTCTTGCGATTTTTGCGTCACAATTTCACTTCCACTCCGCTCTACCTACGGTTATGTGGTTTCCGTCCGTCGTATGAATCCGTGCAGTTCGGACCCGGTCGTCGGCCGTCGTCGTAATTGAACTAATTATGATACGTTCGGCGGTCGAACCTCCGAGTTCGAAGCCCTTAACCAACCACGCAACACACACCAATATCGTCACCAATGAGCGGAATTTCCGGACACTATCGACGCGACCTCGCTCGAACGCGGCTCGGGCGGGAGGGACAGTAAGATGAGCGACGCGAACCTCTCGACGGACGAACTCGTGCTGCCGGTCAAGCGGACCGAAGGCGAGACCCTCGAAGCGCGGATGACGGGCAACGCCTACAACAACATTCTCCCCGCCCGCTACCTCCGCAAGGACGCCGACGGCGACCTCGTCGAGACGCAGGAGGACCTGTTCCCCCGCGTCGCGAAGAACATCGCGCTCGCGGAAGCCGTCTTCGAGGCCGAAAAACGCGACATCGAACTCACGGTCACGCCCGACCTCATCAAGCCGGATCACCCGCGCCGCGACGAACTCGCCGCGGAGGTCTTCGGCAAGGGCGTCACGGCCGACGACGACGAGGCCGAGACGACGCTTTCGGTCTACAACGTCAACAAGTTCGCCTACGACACCCTCGTCCCCGAACTCCCCGAGGAGGTACGCGAGGTCGTCGTCGAGAAGCGCGAGACGTTCGAGGAGCTGATGGAACAGCTCTCCTTCATGCCGAACTCGCCGACGCTCATGAACGCCGGCGACGAACTCCAGCAGCTCTCGGCCTGTTTCGTCGACTCACCCGCCGACGACATCACGGACATCCACCAGACGGCCAAGGAGGCCGCCGAGGTGTTCCAGTCCGGCGGCGGCATGGGCTACGCCTTCTGGAAGCTCCGCCCCTACGGCGACGCGGTCGGCTCGACCGGCGGCATCGCCTCCGGCCCCATCACGTTCATGCGGACGTTCGACCAGATGTGCGAGACCATCGCGCAGGGCGGCGCGCGCCGCGGCGCGCAGATGGGCGTCATGCGCGTCAGCCACCCCGACGTCATCCAGTTCCTCCACGCGAAGAACAAGGACGTGTCGCTCGCGCACACGCTCCGCCTGAACGACCCCGACGACTTCACCCACACCAAGTTCGTCGACGCGCTCGACGAGGCGCGCGAACTCATCGACGAGGACGGCCGCGTCCCCAAGCACCTCCGCAACGCCGTCGAGGGCCACCTCTCGAACTTCAACATCTCCGTCGGCATCACCGACGGCTTCATGGAGGCGCTGTACAACGACGAGGAGTTCGTCTTCACGAACCCCCGCACCGAAGAGCCGCACGTCGCCACGCCCCAGACGAAAGAGATCTACGACATGTTCGGTCTCGGCGAGTACGTCGAGGTCGGCGAGGTGCTTTCGGTCCCCGCGAAGGAACTCTGGGACCAGATTATCGAGGGCGCGTGGGAGAACGGCGAACCCGGCGTCGTCTACCTCGAACGCGCGAACAAGGAGCACTCCTTCGACGTCGAGAAACACCCCGACCACCAGATTCTCGCCACCAACCCCTGCGGCGAACAGCCGCTGGAGGAGTACGAGGCGTGTAACCTCGGTCACATCAACCTCTCGACGCTCGTCGCGGAGGATTCGCCCGACTGGCGCGTCTGGTACGACGCCCACGGCGACGAGTACGACTCGCTGGAGGCCGCGACGGAGGCGTTCCTCGAAGACGCCGTCGACTGGGAGGAGTTCAACCACCGCATCGAAAGCGGCACGCGCTTCCTCGAAAACGTCGTCACGATGTCGGACTTCCCGGTCGAGAAAATCGAGGAGAAGGTCCGCGAACTCCGCAAAATCGGGCTCGGCATCATGGGTCTCGCTCAGCTGTACATCCAGCTCGGCGTCCGCTACGGCTCCGACGAGGGCAACGAAATCGCCCAGCAGCTCATGACCCACATCAACCACGGGTCCAAGCGGGCGTCCCACGAACTCGCCGAAGAACGCGGCCCGTTCGAAGCGTGGGAGGACTCGAAGTACGCGAACCCGACCGAGTACCGCGAGTGGTTCGAACACCACACCGGCGAGTCCGCTGACGACTGGGAAGACGGCTACCCCATCCGCAACCACA
This sequence comes from Haloferax sp. Atlit-48N, assembly GCF_003383015.2. Taxonomy (NCBI): domain Archaea; kingdom Methanobacteriati; phylum Methanobacteriota; class Halobacteria; order Halobacteriales; family Haloferacaceae; genus Haloferax; species Haloferax sp. Atlit-48N. Next base: position 2,040,472 of record NZ_CP137689.1, read on the forward strand.
ACACGACGACCATCGCCCCGACGGGCACCACGTCGATGGTGTCGAACACCACCGGCGGCTGTGAGCCCATCTACAACGTCGCCTACTACAAGAACGTCTCCGACGACGTGCAGGGCGACGAGATGCTCGTCGAGTTCGACGACTACTTCCTCCGCGTGCTGGAGGCCAACGACATCGACGTCGAGGCCGTAAAGGAGGAGGCACAAGAGCAGATGGCGAGCAACCAGTTCGACGGCCTCTCCTCGCTGTCGACGGTTCCGGACGCCATCTCCGAACTGTTCGTCGTGACCTCGGACCTCGCGGGTATCGAGCACGCGGGCGTCCAGTGCGCCCTCCAGAGCGGCGTCGACTCCGCCATCTCGAAGACCTGTAACTTCCCGAACAGCGCCTCGAAAGAGGACATGGACGAGGTCTACCGCTACATCTACGACCACGGCGGCAAGGGCGTCACCGTCTACCGCGACGGCACCCGCTCGAAGCAGGTGCTCACCACGCGCGCGAAGAACACCGAGTTCTCCGACGACGAGGAGGCCGCCGAGGCCATCGTCTCGCAGATTCGCGACGTGTTCGGCGACGTGGAGGCGTTCCTCGACTCCGAGGAGGTCTCGGACCTCATCGGCAGCGAACTCGAACTCGCCTTCGCCGACTCCCCGAGCGACGTGGGCAAGAAGCGCCCCCGTCCGGACGTGCTGTACGGCGTCACCCAGCGCATCGACACCGGCTACGGGAAGCTCTACGTCAACATCAACGAGGACGAACACGGCGAGCCGTTCGAGCTGTTCGCCAACATCGGCAACTCCGGCGGCTTCACCGCCTCCTTCACCGAGGCGCTCGCCAAGACCGTCTCGACGTCGCTCCGCTCGGGCGTCGACCCCGAGGAGATTGCGAACGAACTCAAGGGTATCCGGAGCCCGAAGGTCGCCTGGGACAAAGGAGAGCAGATTAACTCCATCCCGGACGCCATCGGGACCGCGATGCGGCGGTATCTCGACGGCGACATCGACAAGGGCTACCCGCAACAGCAGAACCTGACCGAGGTCGAAGCCGAGGCCGCCGCGGCCGAGGACGCCAACGCGGACACCGACGGCGGCGTCGCCGTCGACGACGGGTCCGACAACGACGCCGTCGCGGACCTGCTCGCGGCGGGCGAGAGCCCCGAGTGTCCCGAGTGCGGCGAGATGGACCTCTACTACTCCGAAGGCTGTAAGACCTGCCAGAACTGCGGCTGGTCCGAGTGCTGAACGCGAGGTAGTACCCCGTCGCAGTCGCGGTCTCGTCACGTTCGTTCCGCGTTTTTCTTTTGTGTCTCCGCTCCGCGAGTTCATACTATCTCGTCTCTCGTCGCCGTGTTCGACGCGGTCGTGAACGGGGACAGCCGGGGTCGTGACCGACCGGTAAGCACGGCGACGAACACGGGATAGAAAAGAAACCTCCGAGAACGTGTCAGACGTTCTTTAAAATTCTCTCTCGAAGGGAGTGGTTAGGGACTTAAACACAATATAAACACTATATTAATGCCCGAATTCGAGGGCGAAATTGACCATTAATCTGGTACGTAGATTTAAGTTATCCCGGGGATACGAGTCGGGTGGACACACCGCGACGGGTGCCGGGCAGGGATGCTGGTCGCGCAGCGACGACCGCGCCACCGGCGTCTTCGGCGAGCGATACCGTCCGGGTGTCGGACATAACGCATGCAACTCAAACATCTCTTCACGGAAGACCGTGCAGTCAGTCCCGTCATCGGGGTTATCCTGATGGTGGCGATTACAGTGATTCTCGCGGCCGTCATCGGGACGTTCGTCCTCGGCCTCGGGGACCAAGTCAGCGAAACGTCGCCGCAGGCGAGCTTTAGCTTCGATTACAACGGAGAAGGAAATCTGACCATCACCCACGAGAGTGGCGAACAGATTGCCGCAAATCAGGTGACAGTGACTGGTGATTTCGACGACTCCGGTAGTAACTGGACCGATCTCGGTGGTTCCGACCCGATCACAGCAGGAGGGTCCGCCATTGCAAACAAGTCTGGTGGATTCGCTGACGGCGACACCGTTCGCGTCGTCTGGAACTCGCAGAGTGGCAGTACGTCCTCTACGCTCCAGCAGTGGACCTACAACGGATAGATGAATTTCAAACACCTCCTCGCGGAAGACGACGCGGTGTCGCCGGTCATCGGCGTCATCCTCATGGTCGCGATTACCGTCATCCTCGCGGCCGTCATCGGGACGTTCGTCCTCGGCCTCGGGGACCAGGTCGGCGACACTGCTCCGCAGGCGAGCTTCGGCTTCGACTACAACGGCACCGCCCTCACGGTCACCCACGAGAGCGGGACGTCAATCGACGCCGCGCAGGTCAACATCACCTCCTCGGTTGCCCTGAACGACTCCGCGGGTCAACTCGCAGGGGCGAGCGGGACGACCGAGACCTGGGAATCGATAACCTCGGATTCGGAGATTACCGCCGGGAGCCAAGCGACGGTTGTCGAGCAGAACGCCGACGACCTCTCGACCGCGACTGTTCGAGTCATCTGGACCTCCGAGAGTGGCAGTAACTCCGCCACCCTCCAGAGCTGGTCCGGCCCCGACGCCTGAACGCGACACAGCCTTCGCGGCATCGTTTTCTTCCGACTGGCCGACCCACCGAGCCGCGGCTGATTCGACTCCTGCGGCGCGCGTCCGGCCGCGTCGCTGACACCCGATCAGACGGACAAACTACGTCGTCGCGAGAACAGCCGATTCTTCGCCGTTACAACGGGGAACGCGCCGGTCTCAGACCGGGCGGCCGTCCTCGGACGTGCCGACCATCCACGTTCCGAGGGTGAGCGCGCCGGCACCGACGACGAGTGCGTAGGACATCACCTGCGCGGAGTTCGGCAGCATTCCCGGCAGCATAGCGAGCGTCCCGACGATCATCAGCACCATCCCGATGACGGCTTTCTTCGAACTGAGCAGTCCCATGTCGGTCTCTCCGGAAGCGTCCGATATGGAACTTGCGCTTTTGATTCGCCGGGTTACTCGTAGTCCCGTTCGCCAGCAGGAACGACCACGTCGAGCCAGTTCTCCTCCGGCGGAAGCGGACATTCGAAGGTCTCGGTGAACGCGCAAAACGGGTTGTACGCGAGGTTGAAGTCGACGACGACCTCCTCCAACTCGTCGAGGGGCGCGTCGGGCGTGAGTTCCATGTACCGACCGCCGTTGTAGGTCTGCTGTCCCGTCGTCTTGTCGCGGAAGGGGACGAACAGCGTCGGCGAGTCGTCGTGTTCCTGACGGTACGCGCCGAGGGTGAGGTCGGTGTCGCGGAGTTCGAAGTGGAACGTGGCGACGCGGAGATACCGGACCTCGCCGTCGGTCGAGGTGTCCATCGTCACCGGTTCGGGGTCGGCGTGCGTCTCGACCGACGCGGTCACGCGGTAGTCGGGGTCGGGGTCGAAGTAGTCGAGGCCGTCGAAGTCGTCCCGTTCCTCCGGCGGAATCGGTGACTGCGGGTGCGACCCGAAGAAGTCGTCTTTCTCCTCGCGCTTCGCCCGGAGCTCGGAGACGTAGGCGTCGGCGTCGAACGCGTCGTCGGTCATACGCGTCGATACCCGCCGACGACACCTACACCTGACGGTTCGGGGCCGCTTCCGAAGCTGTTACGCGGACAAGTGACGCTTGGCGACCGAGATGCGTTCGAACTGGTCGGGCGTGAGGTCGATGTCCGCGGCCACGACGTTCTCGCCGAGCTGGTCGACCGTTCGCGCGCCGACAATCGGCGCGGTGACCTGCGGGTGATGCATGAGCCACGCGAGGCTGACCTGCGCGGGCGACGCGCCGACCGCCTCGGCGACCTCCTCGACCTGTTCGAGCGCGTCGAAGTTCGCCGGCGTGAGATACGAGTCGGCGAATCGCTGGTCGTTCGCCGCTCGGGAGTCCGCGGGCGGGCGCTCGTCGCGGGCGTACTTGCCCGTGAGGAAGCCGCCGGCCAGCGGCGACCACGGGACGATGCCGATGTCGTAGTCGGCGCACATATCGAGGTAGTTCCCCTCTATCTCGCGGTTGACGGCGTTGTACCGCGGCTGGGCGACTTTGAACGGCTCGTAGCCGCGCTTGTCGGCGAGTTCGTTCGCCTTGACGACCTTCCAGGCGTTGGGTTCGAGCGTCGAGGTGCCGAGGTAGTTCACCTTCCCGTCGCGGACGAACCCGTCGAGCGTCCGCATGAACTCCTCGACTGGCGTCTCGTCGTCCCACCGATGGATGTACAGCAGGTCGACGTAGTCGGTGCCGAGCCGGTCGAGAATGCGGTCTATCTGGCGGCGGAGATGCTTCCGGTTGAGCCCGCGGCCGTTGGCGTCCTCGCGGGTGGGCCAGAAAACCTTGGACGCGACGACGAACTCCTCGCGGTCGCGCTCGGCCAGCCACTCGCCGATGTACGTCTCGCTGGCACCGTCGCCGTACATATCGGCGGTGTCGATGAAGTTCCCGCCGGCGGCGGCGTAGGCGTCGAGCAGCTCGTGGGCGCGGTCGCGTCCGACCTCGACCGCGCCGTCGTCGTTCTGCCGACCGAACCGCCACGTCCCGAACGCGAGCTCGGAGACCGTCGTTCCGGTCCGTCCCAGTGGAACCATCGAAAGCGACATACTGACTCCGAAGACCGGACCGCGGTAAAGCGACTCGGTTCCCGATGGTCGAACGTGAGGGACATCCGGCAGTGGCCGGATGGCCGCACAGAGCCCGAGAGACGGGAAACGAGAGGACGGCCGCGGAGATGGAGGGAAAACGCAGTTCGTTGTCGTAAACCACGACCCGCGCCGGTGTACGACCGCGTCTACGAACGGGCGTAGTTGTGGCCGATGACGAGCGCGAGCGCGTTGACTGCGAGAAGCGCTCCGAAGACGGTGAACTCGCTGGCTTCGAGGCCGCCGAACAGCAAGGGAAGATACAGGAACGGGAGGGCGACTGCGGCCCAGAAGCCGACGAACCGAAGCGGTGCGGCGACGAGTTCGAAGCCGAGGCGGAGCGGCCGTTCTTCCGTTACGACCTCGCGGAGTTGGGAGAGGCGTTCACGGGGGACCGTGGATGGGGAGTTCGACATTGGTTGGGGGGCACCTACGACTACAACATGGAGCGGAGGGGTCATAATTAGGTGCGAGAATTCGACTCGTTTCATACTCGTTTACCCACGACTATCCGGTAAATGTGAAGTTTCATCGATAGACGAGCGGCCGCCTAATACTTCATAACCTCGCCTAACTCTTTTATTCACGGAATAGTCACGCGTTCTTGAACGGTCGTCGAACCCTGAATTTCCGCGGGTTTTCTCCGGTTCGAACGCGGCGCTCGATACGGTCGGGAGCCCGACACGTCGCCCGCGGTCCGACGGATGGTTCGGTCGGCGTCGCTCCCGCAGGGATTTAGCCCGCGGGCGCAACTGTCGGGGTATGCCCGACCTCAATCGCGTCGCAAAGCGCATGTACAACATCCACCCGAACGCTATGCGCCTCGTCGTCGGCGAGGAGATAGACGGCACGTTCACGCTGGAGAGCGCGGAGTTCTTCCAGACCGACTTTCAGGCCGAAGGCGGACTCGACGGCGACGACGCAGTCTATCGGTTCGCGACGACGGAGCACAACGACGCGGTCGTCGTCGGTCGACAGCGTCCCGGCGAAGACGGCTGGACGATGATCGGAGAAGTGGAGACGGTCGAGCGGGTTGACGCGACGGACGCGACGGACGCGTAGCCGCGCGCCCACTCAGTCGGTCGCGCGGGCACCGTCACCGAATCGATAGCGGAGTTCGCGCCGAATCGCCCCGCGCTTCAGGAGGACGAACCCGAGGAAGATGAGGGCGAACCCGCCGACCGTGGACGGTGTCGGAACCTCGCTCAGGAACGCCCAGCCGGAGAGCGCCGCGAAGACGGGGGCGACGTACGAGACGAGGTTGATTTCGATGGGACCGAGGCGGGCGAGCAGGTCGAAGTAGATGAGGAAGCCGAGCGCGCTCGCCGCGAGTGAGAGATACGCGAGCGCCGCGACCGACTGGACGTTAAGGACGACCGCCCCGGGGCGCTCGCCGAGGCCGACGGACGCAACGTGCATCAGACCCGCGCCGAGGAGCATCGACCACGCCTCCATCGTCTCGATAGGCAGCTCCGAGTCGACCCGACGTGTCAGGACGGAGCCGAGGGCGAAGGCCGCGGCCGCGCCGAAGATGAGGAGTTTCGCGACCGTACCGCCGGCGAGGAGGTTGCTCGGGTCGAGTTCCGAGAGGACCGCGACGCCGACGAGTCCGAGGAGGAGGCCGACGACGCCGAGGGGGGTGAGTCGCTCGCTCGGAAGCAGGAGTCGCGCGAATCCGGTCGTGAGCACCGGACTGAGGCTCACGATGACGGCGGCGGCGGCGCTCGTCACGGTGGGGTCGGTCTCGCCGATAAACAGGAGCGCGTGGTACGCGGCGATAAGGAACACCGCGCCGATGGCGACTTCGGTCCACTCGGCTCTGCCGCGCGGGAGCGGCGAGTCGGTGGCGTACAGCGCGTAGGCGAGCATCACGACCCCCGCCACGTCGTACCGGAGCGCCGCGAACAGCACCGGCGGGAAGAACTCCAGCCCGGCTTTGATCGCCATGAACGCGGACCCCCAGACGGCGGCGAGGACGACGAACAGACCGACGTTTCGATACCGTGTCACAGCGATGGTGCGCCCGGTAGGGGCCTGAACGTTTCGTTACGGGGCGGTTTCGCCGGTGCCGCGAGGGCGGCGTCGGCCGAGGCCAGCACTCGTCGCCCGCTGGACCCGAGTCAGTCGTCGGCTTCGGCGGCCGTGCCGGCGTTCGTCTCGACGACTATCACCTCGTCCGAACCCTCGTAGAGGTGGCAGGCCGCGGGATGCGGCACGTCACCGACGCCGGGGCGTCGCGTCTCACAGGGGCTCTCGAAGCGGTCCCGAAGCGTCTCGCTGGCGCGGTCGACCTCGCCCTCCGCGAGGTGGCCGAGCGCCGTGTCGACGACGCTCGCGACCTCGTCGTGGAGCTCGTCGTCGACGTGTCGCGCGCGCGCCTCCTCGATGAACGCCTCCGTATCCTCCCGGTCGGGGTCGGCAGCGTCCCAGATATGGTCTTGGTTCACGTCACCGACCGCGAGAGCGTCCCGAAGGTCCATCACGGCGCGGTAACTCCCCTGTTCGATGGCGAGGTCGTCAGGGGGGATGACCTCCGGACACCGAGTCCGGAAGCGACAGCCGGACGGCGGGTTTCGCGGCGACGGCACGTCACCCGGCAGCGCCTCGACCCGTCGGCCGTGTTCGGCCGTGGAGGGTCGGGGAACGCTCTCCAACAGCGCCTTCGTGTAGGGGTGTTTCGGAGACTCGAACAGGTCGTCGGTCGGACCGAGTTCGACGATGTTGCCGAGGTACATCACGGCGACGCGGTCGCAGATGTGGCGGACGACCGAGAGGTCGTGCGCGATAAACAGATACGTCAGCCCGAACTCCTCCTGCAAATCGTCGAGCAGGTTCAACACCTGCGCCTGCACGGACACGTCGAGCGCCGACACCGGTTCGTCGAGGACGATGAACTCCGGTTCGAGCGCGAGCGCGCGAGCGATGCCGACGCGCTGGCGCTGGCCGCCGGAGAACTCGTGGGGGTAGCGGTCGAAGTGGTTCGCGGAGAGGCCGACCCGCTCTAACAGGTCCGTGACCCTGTCGCGCCGCCACTCGCGTTTGGACTCGCCGTCGGCGGACTCGGGAATCCCGTGAATCTTCAGCGGTTCGGCGACGATGTCGCCGACGGTCATCCGCGGGTCGAGACTCGAAAACGGGTCCTGGAAGACGATTTGGGCGTCCCGGCGGAACGCCTTGAGTTCGTCGTCGTCCATCTCGAAGACGTTCTTTCCGTCGAACGTGACCGCGCCGCCGGTCGCCTCGCGGAGTCGGAGCAGCGTCTCTCCGGTCGTGGACTTCCCACAGCCGGATTCGCCGACGAGGCCGAGCGTCTCGCCGCGTTCGACCTCGAAGGAGATGCCGTCGACGGCCTTGACGCTCGTCGGGTCGCGCCCGAGGAGGCTGTCGACGAACGAGTCCTGTTCGAAGTAGTACTTCTGGAGGTCCCGAACCGCGAGGAGCGGCTCAGTCATCGGCGCTCACCTCCCCGGCCGCCTCGCCCCCGTCGACCGAATCGACGGCGTCGGCGGGGTCGTACTCCTGTTCGGCGAGGACGCACCGGACGCTGTGTCGGCCGTCCAGTTCGTACTCTGGGATGCGGGTCAGGCAGTCGGTCATGGCTTTGGGACACCGGTCGGCGAAGTAACACGCGTCGGGCATCTCCGAGTCGAGCAGGCTCGGCACGTTGCCCGAGATGGGTTCGAGGCGGCCCGAGGGGTCGTCCACGTCCGGAATCGACCCCAACAGTCCCTGCGTGTACGGGTGGACGGGGTCGTCGAAGATGTCGGCGAGCGGGCCGCGCTCGACGACCTCGCCGGCGTACATGACGCCGACGCGATCGCACATCCGGGCGATGACGCCCAAGTCGTGGGTTATCATCAGGATGCTCATCCCCTCCTGTTCCTGCAAGTCGCGCAGGAGGTTGAGAATCTGCGCCTGAATTGTCACGTCGAGCGCGGTGGTCGGCTCGTCGGCGATGAGTACGTCCGGTTCGCCGGCGAGCGCCTGCGCAATCATCGCGCGCTGGAGCATCCCGCCGGAGAACTGGTGGGGGTACTCCTCGGCGCGGTCCTCGGGGTCGGGGATGCCGACTTGGTCGAGCAGTTCGACCGCGCGGTCCATGCTCTCGTCGTCGACGTAGCTCTTCGAGGGGAGAAGCGAGTCCACGAGGAGCGAGCCGAGGCCGTAGCCCTGCGTCCGCGAGCGCGTGCTGCGCGGGTTCGACCGGGCGCGGCGCTGGACCTCGACCGCCTCGGCTATCTGCTCGCCGACGGTTATCGAGGGGTTGAAGCTGCTCATCGGGTCCTGAAACACCATGCTGAACGACGGGCCGCGGAGCGACCGGCGGACGCCCTCCGGGAGCCGTCGGATGTCCACGAGGTCGCCGTCGACGGCGTCCGGTTTCGACTCGCGGAACTCCTCGGCGAGGTCGGCGTTGCGGTACCATATCTCGCCTTGCGTCACGCGGCCGGGCGACTCGATGAGGTCGATGACCGACAGCGCGGTCACGGACTTGCCGGAGCCGGACTCGCCGACGATGCCGAATATCTCGCCGTCTTCGACGTCGAACGAGACGTGTTCGACCGCGTTGACCTGCCCCTCCTCGGTGAAAAACCGGGTGGAGAGGTCGCGGACGCTGAGAATCGTGTCGGCCATCTCAGACGCCCCCCTCCCCTTCGATGCCGGGGTCGAGCGCGTCTCTGAGCCAGTCGCCGACGAGGTTCAGCCCGATGACCGTCACGACGATGGCGAGGCCGGGCATCGTCGAAATCCACCACGCGGTGGACTGGTACTGCCGGCCGAGGGCGATGTCGAAGCCCCACGACACGTCGGCCCCGGAGAAGCCGAGGAACGACAGCGCCGATTCGAGCAGGATGATGGCGGCCACCTGAATCGTCGCCAACACGAGGATTGGCGTGATGGCGTTCGGGAGGACGTGTCTGAGCACCGTCCGTCCGTCGCTCGCGCCGAGCGCCTTCGCGGCCTTCACGTACTCCTCCTCGCGGATGGAGAGCGCCTCGCCGCGGGCGACGCGGGCGAACCACACCCAGTTGACGAGCGCGACGACGACGATGACCGTCCCCGGGAGGACGACCGTCTCCGGCATGCCCGTCGGTAACCCGACCGCCGAGCGGAACGCCGGGGCGATTCCGGTGGCGACGAACGGGTCGGGGATTGGCGCTTGCGCCTGCCCCCAGACGCCGACGAGGGCGATTGCGAGGACGAGCGAGGGGAACGCGAGCATGATGTCCGCGCTCCGCATCAGCACGTCGTCAACGCGCCCGCGATAGAACCCCGCCGACAGCCCGACGAGGACGCCGATGAGCGCCGCGAGCGACGTGCCGAACAAGCCGACGAGGATGGACGTTCTCGCGCCGTAGATGATGCGCGAGAGGATGTCTCGCCCGTTGCCGTCGGTGCCGAGCGGGTGGGCGAGCGTCGCGTTCGTGTAGACGGTCTGCGTCTCGGTGACAACCTGCCCGTCTTCGATGACGACGCTCCCGTTTTCCATCTGCGTCACCTCTCTGGTCTCCGTCGTGCTGAAGCCGAGCGGCGGTTGCCGGGCGTTGTCGAGGTCCTGTTGAGACGGGCTATACGGCGAGATAAACGGGGCAAAGATGGCCATCGCCACCATGAGGACGACGACGACGATGCCGAGTTTCGCGAGGAGACTCCGTCTGAGTTCCCGGCGAAGGTTTCTGCGTGTGCGTTCCGATATCATAGAGCGTTAATCGTAGGCCACCTGCGGGTTGACGTAGGCGTACAGGGCGTCAACGAGGATGTTCACGAGGACGAACCCGACCGCGACGACGATGAGCGAGCCCTGTAAGACCGGCCAGTCGCGGGCGTTGATGCTGTTGATGATGAGCGACCCGAGTCCCGGCCACGCGAAGACGGCCTCCGTGATGACGGCCCCACCGATGAGGGTGCCGAGTTGGAGTCCGATGACGGTGATGACCGGGATGAGCGTGTTCCGAAGCGCGTGCTTGTAGCGGACCAGCGTCTCCGGGAGCCCCTTCGCCCGCGTCGCGCGGACGTAGGTCTGTCCGAGTTGGTCGAGCATTCCGCTGCGGGTGAGCCGCGTGATGAGCGCGGTGAAGTACGTCCCGAGCGTGATTGCGGGGAGCGTGATATGCCACAGCCACGTCCCGAAGCCGCGTATCGCCGCGCCCACGTCGCCGCCGGCGAGAAGCACCGCGATGCCGTCGAGGCCGATGGGGCGCTGACTGGTCGGGAACGCGTCCAACTGCACCGCGAGCACGAGGATGAGCATCACGCCCAGCCAGAAGTTCGGCGTGCTGATGCCGACCAGCGAGAACACGGTCGCGCCGTAGTCCGCCGGCTCGTGACGCCGCGTGGCAGAGAGGACGCCGAGCGGAATCGCGATGACGACGGCGACGACTGTCGCCGCGATGGCGAGTTCCAGCGTCGCCGGGAGTCTCGCCACGACGCGGGCCGAGACCGGCGTCCGGGTGACGAGCGACAGGCCGAGGTCACCGAACGGGATGCCCGAGATGAACTCCCAGTACTGCACGTACAGGGGCTCGTTCAGCCCGAGTTCGGCGATGACCTGCGCTCTGACCTCCGGGTCGACGTCGGGCGGCAACAGCACGTTCGCCGGGTCCCCCGGCGAGATGAACCGGAGGCCGAAGACGACCGTGATGACCCCCCAGATGACGAACAGCCCCTGGAGCGAGCGTTTGATGAGGAACCTCGACAGCGACATCGACTACTGCTGGCTCATCGCGTACGCGTCGATGCGCTCGTCGGAGCGGGCCTCCCACGCGATGGCGTCGTTGACGCCGTAGACGCTGTACTGCTGGTTCAGGAATATCCACGGGCACTGCTCGTGGGCCATCGCGTTCGCCTCTTGGAGCGTCGCTTCGCGCTCCTCGCCGGACTGGTTGCCGGCCTGTTCGAGCAGCGCGTCGAACTCCTCGTTTTGCCACGTCGTGAGCGTCCCGTCGGAGGAGAGAAGCGCCTCCATGACGAGGCCGCCGTCGAACGTCGCCTCGCCCCAGCCGATGAGGAACCACGGCGGGCGGGCCTCGATACTGCCCGCGAGCAGTTCGTCGACGAGCGACCCGAAGTCGCGCTGGCGGACCGTCGCCGTGACGTTCGGGAGTTCGTCGATGTAGCCCGCGACCGCCTGCGCGACTTCGAGGTCCTTCAGGTAGCGACCGACCGGCGTGTGAAGCTCGATTTCCGCGCCGGCGTAGCCGGAGTCTTCGACCAACTGCTCGGCTTGGTCCGGGTCGTACGGGTAGGGGTCGAGGTCGGGGTTGTGCCCGACGAACTCGGGGAGGGTTGGCTGGCCTGTCTGCGTGCCGAAGCCCTCAAGCACGTTCTGGACGATACTTTCGAGGTCGATTGCGTAGTTCATCGCCTGCCGGAACTCCATCGAGTCGAACGGTTCGACGTCGTAGCGCATCCCGTTGTAGATGATGCGGGTCGACGGGGACGCGGCGACGCGGGCGTTGTCGGAGTTAGTGACGCGCTGGACCTCCTGCGGAGGGACGTTGACGATGAGGTCCGTCTCGCCCTGCAAGAGTTGGTTGACGCGCGTGCTGGCCTCGGACGCGGCGCGGAAGGTGAGCGTGTCGACCGCCGCGGGCTCCCGCCAGTAGTCCTCGTACGCCGTGAGGACGACCTCCTCGTCTTCGGTGTACGAGTCGAGTTGGAACGGCCCCGTACCGTTCATGTGCTGACTGATGTACGCCTTGTCGTTCTCCTCGACCCACGACCGCTGCATCACGTCGAGGTAGGTCGCGAACTCGGAGAACACGATGGGGTTGAGAGACGCGTTGTTGACCCTGACGGCGTTCTCGCCCTCGATGACCTCCGCGCCGGAGACGCCGGCGAGTTGGTCGCTCTGCGGGCTGGCGAAGCCGACCTCCTCGTCGACGACGCGGTTGATGCTGTACGCGACGTCCTCGGGGGTGAGTTCGTCGCCGTTGTGGAACGTGACGCCCTCGCGGAGGTCGAAGCGGACCGCGTTCTCCCCGTCGATGCGCTCGTAGTTCGTCGCGAGCGCGGTCTGAATCGACCCCGCCGCGTCGCGGGTCAACACGCCCTCGTACGCGTGGAGGACGACGATATCCGTCGACGTCTCGCGGTGGTCCTGGGGGTCGAGGCCGGAGGGCATCTGACCCTGCGTGATAGTCACGTCGAACGAACCGCTGTCCTCGGTCGTCGTCGTCTCGGCGGTCTCCGTCTCGTCTCCGCCGGTCGTCGTCTCCGCGGTCTCCGACTCCTCCCCGCCGTTACCGGTACAGCCCGCGAGCGCCGCTGCCGCCGCCGCGCTGCCTGCCAACTTAATGTATGAACGTCGACTAGTATGCGAAGTGTTGTCAGCCATCGAAGGCACATTGAGTTGACCGTTCTTATATCCATTGCCTGTGCCCCGACTTCGTATAGCGTTCTGAGAATATATTACAGATAGTTATCCCACTGAGGCATCGACTTCTGACACGGGCGCATCGCACCTCAGATACGGGGTACGTTTATTACGCCCCATCTCCGAAACGTTCGTATGGCCGTGACCGGCCGTCCCACACTTCGGGACTTGTTCGACGAGTCGCCGACGCCTCACATCGCACACCCGCCGCGCACGCATCAACGGCACTTCTACGTCGCGACGGACGGGTCGTATCGCCCGAACGGCGGTGGACTCGGTGCGGTGATAGAGACCCGCGACGGCGAGCGAGTCGCCCGTATCGCACTCCCTGACGTGCCGCCGGACAACAACGTCTCGGAGTATCGCGCACTTCACCTCGGACTGGACGTGCTCGCCCATCGCGCGCCCCCCGGCGCTCGGGTCGGCGTCCTCGTCGACCACGACGACCTCGCCGCGAACGTCAACAACGCCGTCCTCGCCGGCGACCACCCCGACTGGAAGTCACCGAAGCGAATCGTCGTCCCCGCCGGCAGCGAACACCACTGGCGGGGGATTCAGGCCCGTATCGCCGGCTTCGGAGAGCTTCGCGCCGCGCGAATCGACAGCCGAGAGAACCCCGCGCACCCGCTGGCGAACGCGCCGAACGAGTACGAACACGTCAACCGGCGGGCAGACCGCTGCGTGCTCCCCGACCCCCCGGAGTTCGAAGCCGACTCCGGCACCGACGTGAGCTACCTCCCGCCCTCGCGGTTCGAAGGGCGCGCGAGCGACTGAACGCAGGCCGTCGTCGACGACCCCACGTTCGCCCCGTCCATCGAGTGGGCCGCCGAGCGCGAGCAGTCCCACCGGGGCGGCGCCGTTCCGGGCCGCTACCGTCGGGCTACCGTCCCCTCTCCGGCCGGTCACTCCTCCATCAAAAAGTTGACAACACGGAGCGACGACGCCGGACGTATGGACCCCGCGGAGACCGTCGGCGCGTTCGACCCTCGGAGACGCGGGCTCTCGCCGCTCGGTGCGACCGCGCGCCGCCACGCGCGCCGACTGGTCATCACCTCACTCTTGACGGCCGTCGTCGTCGTCGTCGCCGTCCGCGACCCGGGGCTCCTCTCACCGACCGCCGGTGTTTCGACAACTGTCGTCGGCGTCGGCGGCCCGACCTTCCTCGTCCGGCTCGAACTGGGCGCGCTCGCCGGCGCTCTCGCCGCCGGCGTCTCGCTCGTCGCCCTCGTCGACCGCGACCCGGCGGTCGACCTCCGCGCCGCCTCGGGGTGGCTCGCGCTCGCCGCCGCGGGCTTCCTCGTCGGAACCGTCGCCGCGCGGCAGCTCGCGCCGGGCCTCGTCGACGTACTGGTCGAGTGGGGCCGCGTAGCCGCCGATTCCCGACAGTCGACGCTCGAACTCGAACTGTTCTTCCCGGTCGCGGTCGGCGGCGGCGCGGCCGTCGCCCCGCTTCTGCTCGGATTACGCCGCGCCGGCGCGCTCTCGCGGCGACTCGCCGGGCGGACGAGAGGGCTGTCGCTCCTCTGTCTCGTCGCCTTCGCCGCGTGCTTCTCGCCGCCGGATTCGACGACGTTCGCGCTCTACGCGGCCCCGCCGGCGGTCGGGCTGGGCGTCGCCGTCGCGTGGGCCGAGTTCGGGTAGGGATTCGAAGAAAAACTGGCGGCGAACTTCGCGTTACTCTTCCTGCGCGTCCACGACCGCCGTCGCCGCCAAGTTCACGATGTCTTTGACCTCGTCGCCGCGCTGGAGGACGTGGACGGGTTTGTCCATGCCGACGAGCATCGGGCCGATGGCCTCCGCGCCGCCGAGACGCTGGAGCAGTTTGTAGCCGATGTTGCCCGCTTCGAGGTTCGGGAACACGAGGACGTTCGCGGGGCCGTCGAGCTCAGCGAAGTCGTAGGTTCCTTCGAGGATGTCCTCGACGAGGGCGGTGTCGGCCTGCATCTCGCCGTCGACCGGGAAGTCGACCTCGGGGTCGTCCTGCAGGAGCGCCGCGGCGTCGCGGGGCTTGCGCGTCCCCTCGTTCGTGACGCTGCCGAAGTTGGAGTACGAGAGGAGCGCCGCGCGGGGTTCGACGTTGAACTGACGGGCGAGGTCCGCGGTGTGCTTCGTAATCTCCGCGAGAACCTCCTCGTCGGGGTCGAGGTTGACCGTCGTGTCGGCGCAGAAGACGACGCGGTTCTTGAACGTCATCATGTAGACGCCGGCGGCGTAGTCGGCGTCGTCGGCCGTGCCGATAATCTGGAGCGGCGGGCGCAGCGCCGACGGGTAGTGGTGCGTGAGGCCCGTCAGCATCGCGTCCGCGTCACCGACTTCGACCATCACGCTGGCGAAGTAGTTCGAGTCGCGGCGGACGAGCTCCTCGGCCTCGGAGTTCGTGACGCCTTTCCGCTGTCGAAGCTCGTAGAGACGGTCGACGTAGTGGTCCCACTCGCCGTCGCGGGGGTTGGCGATAGTCGGGTCGAAGTCGAGACCCAGCTCTTCGGCCTTGCGCAGAATCGTCGTCGTCTCTCCGACGAGGATGGGTTCGGCGATACCCTCCTCCTGCATCTGGTAGGCGGCGCGAATCATCTTCTCGTCTTCGCCCTCCGCGAGGGCGACCCGCTTTGGGTTCGACTTCGCCTTGTTGAGGACGACGCGCATCATCTCGCGGGACTTCCCGAGGCGGGCTTCGAGGCGCTCGCGGTACGCGTTCATGTCGAGGCGCTCGCGGGCCGCGCCGGAGGTCATCGCCGCCTGCGCGACCGCGGGGGCGACTTCGAACAGCACGCGGGGGTCCAGCGGCTTGGGGATGACGTAGTCGGCACCGAACTGGAGCGGGTGGTCGCCGTAGGCCTTGACGACCGCGTCGGGCACGTCCTGGCGGGCGAGTTCGGCGAGCGCCTCGGCGGCGGCGCGCTTCATCGCCTCGTTAATCTCGGTCGCGCGCACGTCGAGCGCGCCGCGGAAGATGAAGGGGAACCCGAGAACGTTGTTCACCTGATTCGGGTAGTCGGAGCGCCCGGTGGCCATGATAACCGTGTCGTCGCGGGCCTCCTTCGCGTCCTCGTAGGTGATTTCGGGGTCCGGGTTCGCCATGGCGAAGATGACCGGGTTGTCGGCCATCGACCGCACCATCTCCTGACTGACGATGCCGCCGACCGAGAGCCCTGCGAGCACGTCCGCACCCTCCATCGCGTCCGACAGCGAGCCCTCGTCGACCGGCTTGGCGAACTCGGCTTTGTACTTGTTCACGTCGCCGTCCTCGACGCGCGACTCGGTGATGATGCCCGAGGAGTCGCACATCGTGATGTTCTCCTTTTTCGCGCCGAGGGAGACGTAGAACCGCGCCGTCGCGAGCGCGGACGCGCCCGCCCCCGAAAAGACGATGTCGAGTTCGTCGAGGTCCTTGTCCACGATGTCGGCGGCGTTCAAAAGCGCCGCCCCGGAGATGATGGCCGTGCCGTGTTGGTCGTCGTGGAACACGGGGATATCCATCTGCTCGCGGAGCTGTCGTTCGATTTCGAAACACTCCGGGGCCTTGATGTCCTCTAAGTTGATGCCGCCGAACGTCGGCTCCATGGCCTTCGTCGCCGCCACGAAGTCGTCCACGTCGGCGATGTCGAGTTCGACGTCGAACACGTCGATGTCGGCGAAGCGCTTGAACAGCACGCCCTTGCCCTCCATCACCGGCTTCGACGCCTGCGCCCCGATGTCCCCCAGCCCGAGGACGGCGGAGCCGTTGGAGACGACGCCGACGAGGTTGCCCTTCGCGGTGTACTCGTAGGCGGCGTCTTCGTCCTCCGCGATGTCGAGACACGGCGCGGCCACGCCCGGCGAGTACGCCAGACTCAGGTCGCGCTGGGTGTTCGTCGGCTTCGTCGTCGCAATCTCGATTTTTCCGGGCGGGTCCTGTCTGTGATATTCCCGTGAGTCGTCGTCCAGTCCCATGACCCACACGTCCTCACGCAGGGGGCAAAAAGCTATTCAACAACGTCGAATTTTGACTTCGACAATAGTCGAATCCCCGACGGACGGCGGCGAGGTCGCGGCGACGAATCGACGCCGCTCCGCTCGAAAAATTACTCCGGTTCGATGTGAAGAATTTCCGGCCGTTCGAGTTCGACCGTCTCGTCGGCGTCGGTCACGGTCCGTGTCGGCCAGCGGCCGGTCATGGTCAGCGGCTCGACGCCCTCGTCAGTGACGAGCGCGGTTCCCTCGCTCTTTGCGCCCTGAATGGTCGGGTTGTAGGCGTAGCCCATCGGCGCGTGGACCTCGTCGTCGGCGTCGGGCGTGGCGAACCACTCGCGGCCGGCGAACCCGGCCGCGCCGCCTTGATGGTGGTTCAGCCACTCCTCGGACTCGCCAACCGAGTCGTAGGCGTCGCGGATGGCGTCGAACACGTCGCCCGCAGTACCGCCCTCCGCGGCCGCTTTTCGGGTCGCCGCCAGCGCCTCCGTCTCGACCTGCATCGCCCCCTCGTGGCGGGTTTCGAGCCACTCGGGCGCGTCGAACGCGACGGTCCGCGTGCAACTCGCGTAGAGGCCGCCGCGCTGAGCCGTCACCGAGACGAGCGCGTAGTCACCGAGTTCCTCCTGTTTGGGCGTGTAGTGGCGGTAGTTCTGGGCGCGTCGTCCGCCCCCGACGAGCACGACCGGAGCTTCGATGCCCATCGCGCTGAGCGTGACTTTCAGACCGGAGGCGACCTCGTGTTCGGTGTCGCCCGGCGCGAGTTCGCGGCAGACCCGCTCGACGGCGCTCGCCGCGTCGCGGCCGAGTTCGCGGTAGGCCTCGATGTCGGCGTCCGAAAGCGGCTGGCGGACGGCCGCGGCGTCGACGTCCTCGAAGCCGGGCACGTCGAAGTCGGCGGCGGCGGGGGTCGGCGAGACGGCTTCGACGCCGGACGCCAGCGAGCCCTCGTACCACTGGAAGCGGTGGACGCGGACGTCCTCGTGGGGGACCTCCTCGTGGAGCAGGCGGGTCGCTTCGATGTTGTCTGTCACGACGTGGAACTCGTCGCCATCGTAGCCGGCGGCGGCGACGCCCAACGGCGAGTCGCGGTCGACGACGTTGTCGCCGCCGAGGAGCCACGCGAAGGAGTTCGGTCGGGCGAACCAGACCGCTTCGAGGCCGTTGTCGTCGAGGTAGCCATCGAGTCGGTCCGCTCGGGATTCGAGTCGCTCGTCCATGTTCGCGCGTCCAACCGAACGGACTTGAATGGGACGGCTCCGCTCTGTGACGCCTTCGAGGACCATACCGACGAAATATAAGTTCGCTCGGTCCTGACCCACGCGTATGACACCTCGGCTTCGCCGCCTCCTCGCGGGGGCCGCCGCGATGACCGGCGTCCTGATGGTCCTCGGCGTGTACACCGCCGCCGCGGGCGCGGGTCTCACCTGCGCCGGGCGCTGGCCGTTCTGCGACGGCTTCCTCGGCCTGTTCCCGGCCAACTGGGGCAGCTTCCTCGAATGGTTCCACCGCCTCGTCGCCATGCTCACCGGCTTTCTCATCCTCGGGACGACCGTGCAGGCGTGGCGCGAAGGCGTCGCAAAAGGGGTCCGCTACGCGCTCGTCGTCGCCACGGTCATCCTCCCGTTCCAAATCGTCCTCGGGGCGCTCACCGTCACCGAGTACGAGTGGGTCATCCTCACCGCCCACTACGTGGTCGCGACCTCCATCTTCACCGCCGTCGTCGCCGCCGCCGCGTGGGGACTCGTCGACCGCGGCGTCCCCCGCATCGCCGACGCGGTCAGGCTCGCGCTCGTCGGCGCGCCCGTCATGCTCGTCCTCGCGCCCCACGCGTTCGTCTCCTTCGGCCCGACGACGCAGGCCGTCTACTACGTCGTCGGCCTCGCCACCTACGCCGCGCTCCTCGCCGTCACGCTCTGGGCGAACGCCGCCCACGGCCCGCGGGCGGACGCCTACGGCCGGCTCAGGTTCGTCACCGCGCCCGCGAGCGTCGTGGTCGTCGCGCTCCTCATCGCCGGCCGGCAGGTGTACGGCCCGGTGCTCGAACTCGCCCACCTCGGCGGAACCGTCCTCGCGCTCGTCCTCGTCGTCGGCGCGGCGGTCCTCGTCCGCGGCGGCCTCCCCGTGCCGCAGGCTGGCGAGCTGAACGACGCCGACTGACGACGGGCATCGGCGCGGCTCACTGCTCCTCGCGGCTCCTCGCAGTCACTCTTTGGGCAGCTCGGTTGGTTCCGTCGGCAACGATTCCGCCGTCTACCCCAGCAGAGACAATATCTCACGTGATAGTTGTAGATTAATCCGAGAATACGATAGTGTGGTGAAGATGTTTCAGTTAGACATATATCTCACCCATCCACACAATTTCCGGATATTTTTCGTCAATATCGACACGAATTGAGGAGCGGACCGAAGAAGTGTTATATGGTGCTGTGCTACCTGAGGGCTGTTATGGAACGTCGCACCTTTCTGAAGGGCTCCGCCGGAGCCGCGGCCGCGTTCACGCTGGCCGGCTGTCTCGGCGGCGGCGAAGGCGAGAGCGAATCGACCGAGACGACCTCGACGACCGAGGCCGAAACCACCGACTCGACCGACTCGACCGAAACTACCGAATCCGGCGAGGCGAGCGAGCTGCCCGAGACGATTACTATCGGTTCGGACATTCCGTACCGTCCGTTCGAGTACGAGACGACCGAAGGCGACCTCACCGGGTTCGACGTCGACATCGCAGAGGCCGTCTTCGATGGTCAACTCGGCATCGACTACGAGTTCAAGCCGACGAGTTTCGACTCCATCATCCCCTCGCTGAACAACAACAACTTCCGCATCATCATGTCCGCGATGACCATCAACGACCAACGCGCGCAGGAGGTCGACTTCTCGGACCCCTACTTCACCGCGTACCAGACGGTCATCGTCCGGCAGGACAGCGACATCCAGTCCAGAGAGGACCTCCGCGGGACGACCGTCGGCGTCCAGAAGGGCACCACCGGCGCCGACGCCGCCCTGGAGTTACAGGAGGAGTTCGACGGCGAACTGGAACTCAACCAGTACGACCAGGTCACCGGCGCGTTCCAGGCCCTCGTCAACGGGCAGGTCGTCGCCGTCATCAACGACAACACCGTCAACGCGGAGTTCGTCAACAACCAAGGCGAAGGGGAGGTCCGCTTCCTTCAGGGCGAGGGCGCGGCCGCCGAGTCCGGCGAGAACGCCCCCGATTACCTCACGCTCACCGTCGAGAACTACGGCATCGCGTTCCGTCAGGACGACGACGAGTTCCGCCAGCGGGTGAACGAGGCGCTCGCCGCTATCAAGGAGAACGGGACGTACGACGAGATATACGCCGAGTACTTCGAGGGCTGAACGCGGCCCCCTTTTTTATCGACTGACAGAGACACTCGAACTCATGGCAGACACATACTCAGGGGCGACCGCCGAGGACGGTGACCACGGGAGCGGCGGGTTCATCGACGACACGAGCCTGAAGTGGCTCGGCGTGGGGCTGTCGAGTCTGTTCGCGCTCGCCGTCTTGGCGCTCGTCGCTTACATCGTCGCCACGCAGGTCGACTTCGCGCTGATGCGGACCATCCTTCCGCAGTTCGTTGATGCGTACCTCTTGGTGCTCCAAATCGTCGTCATCGGCGGTATCCTCTCGGTGACCGCCGGCGTGTTCGTCGGCCTCGCGCGCGTCTCGAAGACGGCGATAACGAACGGCATCGCGACGGCGTACGTCCAGTTCTTCCGCGGGACGCCCCTTCTGTTCCAGATATTCGTCATCTACTTCGGCATCCCGACGCTGTGGCCGGGGACGTTCCCGGTACAGAACTGGGGGTTCCCGACGGCCATCATCGCGCTGACGCTGAACCACGCCGCCTACGTCGGCGAGGCGGTCCGCGGCGGTATCGGGGCCGTCCCCGACGGGCAGATGGAGGCGGCCCGGTCGCTCGGCATGGGCTACATCCAGGGGATGCGCGAGGTGGTCGTCCCGCAGGCGTGGCGCAACGCCCTCGCGGCCATCGGTAACGACCAGGTCATCCTCGTGAAGGACACCTCACTGCTCACCATCATCGCCATCCCCGAACTGATGCAGGCGTTCCGGAGCGTCAACAGCGCGACGTTCGACCCGTGGACGCCGCTCGTCCTCGTCGCCATCGCGTACCTCTCGATAACGCTGCCGCTGATGCGACTCGTGACCTACTTGGAGGAGCGCTCGGATTGGGGAGGTGACCGCCGATGAGTCTGCTTGAATTCGACGAGGTGAACAAGTACTTCGGCGACACGCACGTCCTGAAAGACGTCGACCTGAACGTCGAAGAGGGCGAAGTGTGCGTCGTCATCGGCCCCTCGGGGTCCGGAAAGTCGACGCTGCTTCGCTGTGCGAACCGCCTCGAAGAGATTCAGGGCGGCGAGATTCGCCTCGAAGGCCAGTCCATCTCCGCGGCCGACGCTGACATCAACCGCCTGCGCCAGCGCATCGGCATGGTGTTCCAGAGCTTCAACCTCTTTCCCCACAAGACGGCGCGGGAGAACGTGACGCTCGCACCCACGAAGGTGAAAGGGCTCAAGAAAGGAGACGCCGAGCGCCGCGCCGACGAACTGCTCGACCGCGTCGGCCTCGGCGCGCAGTCGAACTCCTACCCGAACCAACTGTCCGGCGGCCAGCAACAGCGCGTCGCCATCGCCCGCGCGCTCGCCATGGACCCCCACGTGATGCTGTTCGACGAGGTCACGAGCGCGCTCGACCCCGAACTCGTCGGGGAGGTGCTCGACGTGATGCACGACCTCGCCGACGAGGGCATGACGATGCTCGTCGTCACCCACGAGATGGGCTTCGCCCGCGAGGTGGGCGACCGCATCGTCCTCATGGCCGACGGCGAAGTCGTCGAGGACTCGCCGCCCGAGGTGTTCTTCGAGAACCCGAAGACCGACCGCGGCAAGCAGTTCCTCTCGAAACTGCTCTGAGCCGAGGTAGCCGGGCACACACCCGGAATCTTCCAACAAGCTTATCCCCCGAAACGCCGCTTCCTGCGGCATGAACTACGCTCCCCGCGAATTCAGTCACGAACCGCCCGATTGCGAACACACCAAGGCCGTTCTCTTCTGTCAGACCTGCGGTCGCGCCGCCGATATCGACGAGTGGCCCGAACAGACGCACGACGGCCGGACGGTCCGACTCGACTGCCCGGACTGCGGCGAGGTCGTCTGGCGCGGGCTAGATGATGAGGCCTCTGAAGAGCGTCGAGCGCCGACGCCGACGCCCTGACCCGGTACCGAGCCGAGTCAACGAGCGCGAACCGCCCAACCCCGATTTTACGGAACCATCACTTCGACGCCGACGGTGTCGTAGTCGGTCATCGCGGCCAGTCGCTCGGGCACCTCGTCGAGCG
Organism: Haloferax sp. Atlit-48N; assembly: GCF_003383015.2. NCBI lineage: Archaea > Methanobacteriati > Methanobacteriota > Halobacteria > Halobacteriales > Haloferacaceae > Haloferax > Haloferax sp. Atlit-48N. Next base: position 2,062,835 of record NZ_CP137689.1, read on the forward strand.
AGACGGTTTTCGTCACGAGCGACCCGGGGTCGACAGCGTCCGACGCGAGCAGCGAGAGCAGGTCGTCGGCGTTCGTCGGCGGCATCCCGCGCGCGCCGAGGAACGACACCTCGTGTCGCGTCATCCAGTCGGTCGGCAGCGACACGTTCCCCTTTTCGGCCTCGGTCGTCAGCCCGACCTGTACGTGCGAGCCCCGCGGCCGGACCGAACGAACCGAGTTCCGGCAGGTCTCCGCGACGCCGAGCGCGTCGAGCGAGACGTGCGCCCCGCCGTCGGTCAGTCCGCGGATGGCGTCAACCGGGTCCTCCGCGGAGCCGTCGACGACGGCGTCAGCGCCGAGGTCGGCCGCGGCGTCGAGCGCGGACTCGCGCACGTCGACCGCGACGACGCGCGCGCCGAGGACGTTCGCCACCTGAATCGTCGAGAGGCCGACGCCGCCGCAGCCGTGGACGGCGACCCACTGGCCGGCGCGGAGGCCGGCGCGGGCGTCGAGGGCGTTGTACGCCGTCATGAATCGGCAGCCGAGCGCGGCCACGTCGGTCGGTAAGACATCCTCGGGGAGCTGAATCGCGTTGTAATCGGCGGACGGGAGATGTACTAACTCCGCGAACGCGCCCTGCGCGGCGGGTTCGAAGCCGAGGGCGTGGGGGTGGTCGCCCGTACAGACGTTGCCGTGGCCGGTCTGGCAGTAGCCGCACGAACCGCAGGCGAGATTGAAGGGTAAGGCGACGCGGTCGCCCTCCCGAATCGTCTCGACGCGGTCGCCGGCCTCGACGACGCGGCCGGCGGGCTCGTGGCCGAGAATCTGCCCGGACGGGACCGCGTCGTCGGCCCACTCGCCGTGCCCCATCCACGAGTGCCAGTCGCTCCGGCAGATACCGCAGGCCTCGACTTCGACGACGACGCCGTCGGCGTCGCACGTCGGGTCGGGTACTTCCGTCACGTCGAGCGGTTCACCGTGTTCGCGGAGGACTGCGGCTCTCATACGCGCGGTTCGTCGGGCGGCCCCAAAAAGCTCCGCGTGGCGTCAATCCCGCCTGTCGTGCAGCGGACAAAATGCGGCGCAGTCCCGTTCAGAAGAAGTCGTCGAGGCCGGACTGCCCGTCGTCGGTCGAGGCGTCGGTGTCGTCGCTTTCGGCCGACTCGTCGGCGTCGGCGTCGCGGTCGAGTACGTCGTCCGTTCCGTCGTCTGCTCCGTTACCATCGTCGCCGTCGGCCGCGGCGTCGTCGTCGACGGATACGCCTTCCATGCCGGCGAACGCGCCGGCGGCGTGTTCCTCGACCAGTTCCTCGCGGAGTTCGCCGGCATCCTCGACGATTGACTGGACCTTGTTCGTCGTCTCGCCGCTCCCGGTGACGAAGGAGACGTGCGACTCGTCGAACTCGTAGTAGGCGGCCATGGCGACGGTCAGTTCGCGGGGCTTGCAGTGGTGGGTGATGGCCGAGAGGTACGGCAGGACCTCGCGGCGGGCGGTCGCCATGCTGAAGCCACCCTGTGCCGCGATTTTCCGGACGACGGTGTCGCGGGTCTTGTCGCGGGTCGAGCGGTAGGGCGCGCCGCCGTAGCGGGTCCACCCGCCGCGGGTTCGGTCGCGGGAGGCCGCGACGCCGGCGGCGAGGTTGTCGGTCGCGTAGCGCCAATAAGAGTAGTTCTGCGTGGCGCGCACGCGGCCGAGCCAGCGGTCGGCGTTGGCGAGGAAGTCGTAGGCGCGGGCGAGTTCGTCGGGTTCGTAGACGAGCGACACCTTGTCCTCGACCCACTTCGTGAGGTCGTCGGGCGTCTCGTCCACGTCGTAGGCGGTGTACAGCGCGTCCTGCGCGGACTCCTCTTTGAGGACGGCGTCGAGGAACTCGAACAGGCCGACAGAGCGGTCGCGGTCGCCCATGACCACGTCCTCTTCGGTGATTTTCTCGCGGCCCTCGGCGATGGCTTGGAGGTCGTTGACGGCCGAGCGCAGGTCACCGCTGTTCATCTCGGCGATGCGGTCGAGCGCGTCGGACTCGAACTCCAGTCCCTCCTTGCGGCAGATGTCGCGGAGGACGGGGACGATAGAGCGGGCGGACACGTCGCGGAACTCGATTTCCTGACAGGCGTTCCGGAGCCCGCGGCTCATGTCGTAGAACTCGTTGGCGATGAGGACGATGGGCTGGCTCGACGACTTGACGAGGCGGGTGACGGCGCTGGCCCCGCCGCGGTCGTAGTTGCCGTGGATGTTGTCGGCCTCGTCGAGGATGACCAACTGCCGGGTGGACGTGCCCGCGGAGGAACCGGCGAGCGTCGCGTTCTTCGCGGCGCGGCCGGCGAAGCGTTCGATGACGTCGCCGGTCCGCTGGTCCGACGCGTTCAACTCGACCGTCTCCCAGCCCATGTCGGCGGCGAGCGCGTGGGCCGCGGAGGTCTTTCCGATGCCCGGGCTCCCGTGGACGACGACGGCCTCCCGGTGGTCGTCCCACGTCTTGGCCCACTCCGCGAGGGCGTCGCGGGCCTTGTTGTTGCCGCGGACCTCGGAGAGCGTCGATGGGCGGTACTTCTCCGTCCAGTCTACCATTACCGGAAGGAGGACCGAGGCGCGTTTAGTGGTTGCGGAGCGCCGCGCGCCGGCCGGACGCTCCCACCGGAAGCGCCCGAACTACCGGGGCGGCTCACCGGCTCAGACGCCCCACCGCGCCGTCTTACCGCGCCGTCTCACCACGCCGACCGCCGCGCCCGGTTCCGGGCGTCGACGAGCGACCAACCGAGCGCCGCCAGCGTGGCGAGGCAGACGACGAAAAGCGCCACGACGACGCCGACCCGCCCGACGCCGGCGTAGTAGCCGGCGCTGTCGATGACGCCGGCGAAAAGCAGGCCGAAGGCGACGAGACTGAGCGGCCGCGCCCACAACTGTCTCCGAACGAGACCCATGCCCGTCGCCAGAAGCGACATCCCGGTCAGCCCCCCCAACACGAGCGACGCGAACAGCGAAAACGGGTCGGTCCGCGGTTCCATCACCGGACCGCCGTCGACGGTCAACACCCAGATGGCCAGCGTCACGGCTCCCGTGACGAGCGCGTAGCCGCCCACCGTTCGCTCCCAGTCCATCTCGTTGCACTCCGTTCCCGTCCTCGCTAGACGCGCTCCCGCCACAAATACGCATCTCCGGGTTCTCGCGCGGGAGAACGTGTGTGCGCTCGGAACGTGTTCGAATCCGACGGGTTCGAGAGCGGCGACCGTCCCGGGCGTGTTCCACGCAATCATATGTCAATGTTCAGAAAACTTATTAGCGCCCTCCGAGTGGACTCCGTTCCATGTTCCCCGACGAAATCGTCACCCCGCGGCTCAGGCTCCGCGCCCTGTCGCGGGCGGTCGTCGACCCGTTGGACGCCTACGACCACTTCGCCGCCTCGCGGTCGGACACCATCGAAGAGGAGACGAAGTTCGTCACGTGGGGCCCCCACGAGACGCCCAAGGAGACGCTGGAGTTCCTCGAACGGGCCGAAGAAGGCCACGAGTCCGCGGAAAACGCCGTCTACGCCGTCATCCCCCGCGACGGCGAGGACGGCGCGGGCGAGTTCGCCGGCACCGCCGGGTTCAACCCCGAGTGGGACAAGCGCCGGGCCGTCTTCGGGATGTGGCTCCGCAAGGAGTTCTGGGGCCGCGGCTACTCCGGCGAGCGGGCGGCCGCGTTCTTCGCCGCGGTCTTCGACGTGCTCGACCTCGACGTGGCGCTCGCGTACGCCATGCCCGAAAACGAGGCGTCGTGTCAAGCAATCGAGAAGTACACCGACCGCTTCGGCGGGGGAGAAGACGGCCTGTTTCCCAACGAGACCGTCGACGCCGGCGGCACCCCGCGCGACGTTCGCGGCTGGTCCGTGACCCGCGAACAGTGGGAGGCCGCCACCGGCGGCGACTACGACGCCGAGTTCCGCTGGGAGGGCCGCGAGTGAGCGACCTCTACCCCGCGGTCGTCGAGACGCCGCGGCTTCGATTGGTCGCCCGCCGCCCGAAACACATCGGCGTCCACGAGGCGTACGAACTCTGTTCGGCCCCCGAGATGGACGACGTGACGCGGCACATGCCGTGGTCGCGCCACGAGACGCCAAAGGTGACGAAGGAGTTTCTCGACCGCGGGGAGTCGAGTTGGACCGACGCCGAGAGCGCCGACTACGCGATTATCCCGCGCGAGAGCGAGGACGGCGCGGGCGAGATTGCGGGGTTCGGCGGACTCCACACGGAGTGGGACCGCCGCGTCGGAGAACTCGGCTTGTGGCTCCGCCCGCGCGACTGGGGCCGCGGTTACTCGGGCGAGCGCGCCGCGGCGCTGGCGGCGCTCGCGTTCGACGTACTCGACCTCGACGTCGTCTCGGTGTCGCACGTCGCGGACAACGAGAAATCGAAACGCGCTATCGAGAAGTACATGGCGGCGCTCGGCGGCGACCGCGACGGCCGCGAGCGAAACAGCATCGTCATCGACGGCGAGCCGGCCGACGAACTCCGATACAGCGTCGCCCGCGAGGACTGGCTGGCGACGACCGGCGGCGACTACGACGCCGAGTTCCGCTGGAGCCTCGACCCCGACGACGTTCGCTGAGCCGACTCGATTCGCCGCCGGGGACTGCACCGAGGACCGCGCCGGCGACGACGCGGCCGCCCTCCAGACCGCCGTGAGCGCGGGTCGCGGTGTGGACGCCTCGTCTCGTCACATCGTACCGCGAGACGACCACTCACGGCGGCCACGAGACATTTACGGGAGAACGACAATCGGTTCCGACACGATGTCAACGACACCTGAATCGACGCCCGGTTCCACACCATCGACGCTTCGGTCGGTCGGCAGCGGCGGCGTCGCCGGTCTCGGGGCGGCCCTGTTCGGCTACCTCGTGACCTACCTTTTGACCTCCTCGACTATCGAGAACTCGACGGCCAGTCAGGTGCTCGAAGCCCTCGGCTCCGACGTCTCGACGTGGAAGGTCGTCGGTTGGGTGTTCATGAGCGCCCACGGCGTGACGACCCGGTTCCCCGGCCTGTTCGGAACGACCTCCAGCGCGAACCTCATCGAAGGCGTCGAGGCGTTCTCGCCGGTGCTCTACGTCGTGCCCGTGGTCGCGCTGCTCGCTGCGGGCGCGCTCGCGGCCGTCGTCGGCGGCGCGTCCTCGCCGCGGGAGGGCGCGCTGGCCGGCGCGGGAACCACGGTCGGCTACCTCGTCTTCGCGCTCGCCGGTATCGCACTTTTCACCGTCTCCGTCGGCGACGCGGCCGTCAGCCCCGACCCGGTCACGTCAGCGCTCCTCGCGGGCGTCGCATACCCCGCCGTTCTCGGCACCGTCGGCGGCGTCGCGGCCACGGCGCTCCGGTAGTCACGGACGCCCGCCCGTTCGGTTCTCCGTTCTCCGGTCCCGCACGTGTTCCGGCTCAGAGGTCGCGCGCGACCAGTTCGCCCCAGTGGTCGAAGCCGTAGCGCTCGTAGAACGCTCGCGCCCGACCGTTCGCCTCGTCCACGTCGAGGACGATTCGGTCCAAGGGGAGGTCCTGCGAGCGCGCGTGGGCCAACACAGCGTCCATGAGTTCGTCGGCGGCGCCCGAGCCGCGGTAGTCGGCGTCGAGAAACAGTTCGTTGAGGACGGCGGCGTCCCAGATGAACGTCATCTCCTCGGGGAGCGCGAAGGCGTAGCCGACGAGCGTCGCGTCCTCGCTCTTGCCGCTCTGTTCGCCGTCCGACACCGCTTCGGCGACGACGACGCAGCCGGGGTCGTCGGTCGCACAGCGCTCGACCCACGAGAGATATCGCTCGCGGTAGTCGTCCGTGAGTTTCGCCTCGTACGTGGAAAGCTTGTCGTCGCCGCCGGTCCCCGCGCCGAGACCGAGTTCGAATCCGCGTTTCAGTTCCCAGAACGCGGCCGCATCGCCCGGTTCGTACGGCCGCACCTCGACGCCGTCCGGTGTCTCGCTCATGCACGCGGATGGGTCGCCGTCGGTTATGAACGCTCGGAGTCGCGGCCGCGTTCCCGGCTCGCCCCAATTCGGTCGTCGGCTCGCCCCGTCACTCAGCCGGTTCGCCCGCCGGCCCGCGAAGCCGCTCCGACAGGAGCCGTCCGCCGACCACGCCCGCGCCGAGCACGACGAGCATCAGTTCCGTCCCCGACGAGGCGAGGGGGGCCACCCGCTCGACGGTTTCGGGCTCCGCGCCCGGCGACGGGTCGACCACGGTGCTGTAATGGAGCGTCTCCGTCGTCGGCGGCGGCGACGCGGGCCGTAGCTCGACGAACGTCTGGACGAACCCGCGCGTGCTCGACCACTCGGCGCGCCCGCTAATCGAGTAGAACGCGTCGTGAAGCGGGTAGAAGGCGTTGACGCCGTTGGTGAACAGGTCGGGGAAGATGCCGCCGCAGAGGAGCGCGGCGACGCCGACCCACGCGACTGCGACCCCCCGAGCGCCCCAGCGACCGCGAATCGCGGAGCGTTCGGGGTCCCGCATCCGCGTGTCGTAGGCCACGAGCGCGGCGAGGACGAGCGGGAGCAACAGCGTGTGGAGGAGCGCGCGGTGACTGCCGGGCAGGAGCGTGCTGGTGAACGAGTCGAGGTCGGGGACCGCGGCGGCGACGAGCGCGACGCCGACCGACCGGGCGTCGAACCAGCGACCGAGGAGGCCGGCACCGACGAGTCCGCCGACGGCGACGTGGACGAGGGTCGATGGCATACCGCGTAGTGGTCGGCCGACGACCTTCAGAGTTCCCACGGGGTTCGTCACGCGACGACTACCACTTTCGACATCCTTTTGCGGGATACTCACGCAGGTTGTCCCATGACTCACTCGTCGGACGGGCCGAGGTGTTCGCGATGACCGCGGCACCGCGCGACGACCTCGCCCGCCGCATCGCGGGCGAGATTACCCTCTCGGACGACCCCGGCGCGACGCTCCGGAAGTGGCGGACCGACTTCGACATCTCCCAGACGGCGCTCGCCGAGCAGTTGGACGTGTCGTCGTCGGTCGTCTCCGACTACGAGAGCGGCCGCCGCGAGAGCCCCGGTATCGGCGTCATCCGCCGGATGGTCGAAGCGCTCCTCGACATCGACGAGGCCCGCGGCGGCAGTCGCATCCGGCAGTACGCCCGCGTCCTCTCGGCCGGCTTCGAGAGCGACATCGTCCAGGACCTCCGGGAGTACCCCACGTCGATTCCGCTCGATAGCTTCTACGACGCCATCGGCGCGACCCCCATCGTCGACGGCGACCAAGACCGCATCAGCGGCCACACCGTCATCAACAGCATTCAGGCAATCACGCGGCTCTCCTCCGAGGAGTTCTACCGGCTCTACGGGCAGTCGACGAGTCGGGCGCTCGTGTTCACCGGCGTCACCCGCGGCGAGTCGCCGCTCGTCGCCATGCGCGTCGTCACACCGACGCCGAACGCCGTCGTCCTCCACGGCCTCTCGGAGGACGACCTCTGGGAGCACGCGCCCGCGCTCGCCACCATCGACGGCTTCGCCCTCGCCGTGACCGACCGCGACTTAGACGAGATGCTCGAAGACCTGCGGAAGCTTCCCTGAGAACGCCGTAGTACCCGTACCCGTTTTCGGTCCGTCTGACCCGATTCGTTCGATTCGTTTCGCTCCCCTTCGGTTCGCATTTCCAGAGTGTCCGCCTGAGGGCGAAAAAAGCCGAAGGGCGGCCGCGACGATGTCCGACCATGGACATTCGCGCCCTCCAATCGCACCTCGAAACGGCGTTCGAGTACCCGGTCACGACCGAGCGCGTGCTGGAACGCGCCGGCGACGTCGAGGTGACCGCGCCGAACGTCGACGACGCGGAGACCGTCGAGACCATCCTCGCCCCGCTCGGCACCGAGACCTACGAGTCGGCCGCCGACCTGTACAACACGATACTCGGGAGCGTGAGCGACGACTACATCGGCAGAAAGTTCTACGACGACCGAGGGGCGGACCCGGCGGATTCGTGGTCGATACTGCCCGACCAGGCGCGGTCGTTCTGACGACCCAGCGCGAACGCGGGCGCTCGCCCGTCGCTCGGCCGTGCGGTCGGTCTGTTATTCGACGTATTCGTAGCGGCGCTCGTTCATCCGCCCCCAGCCCGTGAAGACGAACTCGGCTTCGGGTTGGGTGAACTCCTCGACCTCGATTTCCTTTTCGTGGTTGTGCACGTCGTGGATGAGCTCGTAGTCGTCGAAGGAAATCTCGGTACGGGCCGCGAGCTGGTCGTCCACGTCCACGGCCTCGATTTCGTCGAGCCACGTCTCTTGGACCCGCTCGGCGTGAATCTCGGCCTGCGCGCCGGAGCCGTACGAGCCGACGAGCAGCTGCTTGCCGGTCATATCTTTACCTTCGTCCGCGGCGGCCTTCAGGGCAGACAGTCGGGCGATGTGGACCGAGCCGGTGTACCAGTTGCCGACGCGGCTGGAGATGTCGAGCGTCGGCTCGATGACGCGACCGTACCAGTCGCGGTACTGCTCGGTCGTCTTCAGTTCGTCCATGTAGCCGCGGATGGCCTCCTCGTAGTCGTCCCACGTCTCGAAGTCCTCCTCGCGGGGCTGGCGGCCGATTTCGCTTTCGAGGTCGTCTTCGATGTCGGTGTCGCGGGTCATGTGGCGGAAGCCCAGAAGCGCCGCCTTCCGGACCATGCCGGGGAACGGCGTGTGGAACGGGATGTACTCGAACAGGTCGGGGTGGGTGCGACCCGCGACGCTCTCGTAGTCCTCGAGCGCCTCGCGCATCCGAGCGAGATACACCTGCATGGAGCGCTTGCCGTCCACCGAGGGGAACTGCTGGTTCGGCTTGAGGAAGTCCGTCTCGTCCATGCTGCCGTAGCCCTGTTCGGTCGAGAGTTCGACGAGGTCCGGGTCCTCGTCGATGAGCATCGCGACCGCGCCCGCGCCCTGCGTCGCCTCGCCGGGGTCGCCGCGCTCGTAGAGGGCGGTGTCGGTGGCGATGACGAGCGCCGCGCGCCCGCGGTTGCGACCCGCCTTAATCCAGTTGTAGGCGTCGTCGAGGCTCTGGGTGCCGGCGATGCAGGCGAACTTGCGCTCGCCCTTGTTGGCGTGGCGGAAGTCGCCGTCGTACACCTGTTCGAGACAGCCGGCGATGTACGTCGACACCGGTTTGGAGTTGTCGAACGCCGACTCGGTCGCCACGTCGATGCGGCCGATGTCCGCGGGCGTGAGGCCCTTTCGGTCCATCAGTTTCTTGGCGGCGTTCGCCCCCATCGTGACGATGTCCTCGTACACGTCCGGGAACGACGACGTGTGGAGACCCAGCCCCTTCGTGTACTTCTCCGGGTCTTCGCCCTTCACCGGCGCGAAGGTGTTGGGGAGGTCTAACACGAGTTTGCCCGTCCAAATCTCCATGGCGTCGATGCCGACGGAAGTCATGGTCGATGTTACAGAACCGAGGGATAAGGTTTTGTCGATGGGGAGTTACGTCGGTTGTCGAACTACGGGCCGTTCCCGTCCGCGACGTCGTCGACGGTCTGGATATCGACGACGGCACCGGTGTCGTCGTACACCAGTATTCCGACCCGATAGTCGGTCTGTGCGCCGTCCCGCCGCTCGATGATGTCGACGTTGTTACGGCTTCGGTCGGTACGTTGGGTCGTGGTCGTCGCCCCGTTGCCGTTGAGATTGAGCGCCACCAGTTCGACCCGGCTGAAGTCGCCGGACGACACGTCGTAGTCGGCGCGGTACCAGACCTCGTTTCTCCTGGTGTTTGTCCGGTCTTCGACGTCGAACGCGTCGATGGACGCGCTACTTCCGAGCGACAGGTCGGCGTTGCCGTTCCGGTTCCGCGCGTCGGCCACGTCGGTCACGGTCCGTGAGCTCTCGACGTATTCGCCGTTCGGCCCGTCGTAAATCACGTCAATCGTGACCTCGAACGTCTGTCTGACTCCGTATCCGGGCTGGAACCGAACGCTGCCGCGCGATGTCGACTGCTGTGCGAAGCCCGAAGCGGAGCCCTCCGTCGAATCGGCCCTGACCTCGACGCGCTCGAACGACGCGTTCGTGTCCCCGATGTCGTAGGAGACGACGAAGTCGGGGTTGTTCGTTTGGATGTCGGTGAGGTCGTCGACACGCATCGAGACGGACGGAGACGGCGTGCCGTCCGTGTCCGTGACGGTCACGGTCGTCGTTCTCCTACTCGTCGCCCCGTCGTCGTCGGTCACCGTTAGTTCGACGGTCACGTCGGTGTCGCCCGAGACGCTGTCGGGCGCGTTGAACGTCGGCCGCGCGGAACTGGGGTTCGACAGGCTCGCCTGCCCCGTCGGGTCGTCGGTGATGGACCAACTGTAACTGGTAATCGACCCGTCGCTGTCCGAACTCCCGGAGCCGTCGAGCTGTATCGACTCGCCTTCGGGGACGCTGTACGGCCCCGTCGTCCGAGGGGTCGGCGGGGCGTTCACGCCGCCTTCCGGCTGAGCGTTGGCTTCGAACGAGAACGTCTTGGCATCGACGAGGCCCGACGGGAGGCGGTAGGTCACGCGAACGGAGAGCCACTCGCCGGTCATGTCGACGTTCGTGCCGCCGAAGCCACCTGTCTCGTAAAACTCGTACACGTAGAACCGCGCGGACTCGCCGCTGCCGACGACGGGGTTCGACCCGCCGATGTCACCGCTCTCGTCGATGTCGATTGCGAGCCCGTCTTCGGGCACGTCGACGAACTCGTTCTGGGTAATCTGGTAGTCGACGAGGGCGTCGCCGCTCGGTGACTCGACGTACAACTCCGTCTCGCCGGGGTCGTCGTCCCCGCCGTCGACCCGGTCTGAGAGTCCATCGATGCTGTCGTCGTGCGGGTTCACCACGACGCTCAGGAGTTCGACGGAGTCGGAGCCGACGTTCCGCAGCGAGAACTCGACGCCACCCGGCGTCGAGAAGCTATCGTCGCCGTCGCGGGCGACCGCGTCGTTCTCGTAGAGCAGGCCGCCGACGCCGCCGCTCTCGGCGGCCTCCCCGCTCGACACGCTGACTTCGACACCCGCGTCCTGTCGCGTGCTCGGAGTGAACGTCGCGTCGTCGAAGCTGCCGAGCACCTCGGCGGTTCCCGCCGACTCACCCGTCACCGTCACGCGGATTCGACCCTCGGAATCGGTCGTCGGTCCCTCCGGGTCGATTGAGACCGAACCACCGCTCGCAGAGAAGTTCACCGAGACCCCGGAGACGGGGTTGTTGTATCGGTCCCGAACTTCGAAGGTGAGCGTCTCGGTGTCTCCCGACCCGATGCTTCGAGGCGAGGCTCCGTCGACGACCGTCAGGTAATACGCGGCCGGTTCGTCGACGCCCGACCCCACTTCGACCGCTCCGACGCGGAGGTCGTACGTCACGCTGTCGCCACCTTCCTCCCCTTGCATCTCGATTTCGACCCTGTCGCCGGAACGGTCCACGCTGTGGACGTAGTCGTCGTTCCCCTCTGCGAGAAGCTCACGCCACGCGTCCTCGGACAGCTCCGTCGGCACGGAGATGGTCACGTTCCCCGACGCGTCCCTAGTCACCGGAACGGTCCGCGTCGCGGGGCTGACCGCCTGCGCGTCGACGGTCGCGGAGCCGACGCCGTTTTCGGAGTAGTCGCCTTGGAGGAGAACGAGCGAAATCGTCCGGCCGTTGATGAGTGATTGTCCGTCGTTGAGCGTCCCCTCGTACCCGGTGTCGAACCGATTGTACGAGACGGTGTTTTCGTACACGGTCGTCGGGGCCGACTGCAAAACGTTGTAGTCCGGCCGGTATTCGAGCGATTTGGTCTCGTACGAGAGGCCGCCGTTAACGTAGTCGCTCGTCTCGGCTTCCGTCGTCTCGACGTTCGTGACGGTGAGACTGCCGAGTTCACGCGTCTGCAACGTCCCCGAGACGGGGCCGGGGTTGACGAACAGCGTCCGACTCGGATACCGCGTTCCGAGAGAGACCGTCGACGGACGGGGGGTCGTCTCCGACGAGCTTTCGATGATGGCACCGCGAAGCGATTCGAACTGGTCGTGAACCTCCTGGTTGTGTAGGAACTCGACCTGTTCGTTCTGATTCGGGACGACGGTCGCTTGGTACATCGACATCGAGATGATGATGATACCGAACAGCAGCACTGCGCCGATTTGGACAGTGACCGCTCTCTCGTCCCCCCGAAAGTCCATATGACGTGAAGATATCCGAAACGGGAAAAAGACTCCTACAAAAGCGAGAGGCCGGATTCAGTCTTCTTCTTCGACGACTTCGGGCTCCGAGAGGCCACTCTGGAGGCTGTCGAGACCGTTGACCCACTCGGTGACGAGCCCGAATTCGAGTTCGTCGAGCACCTCGATGTCGAGGTCCTCGCCGTCGATGACGCGGGTGCCGACCTGGACGATGTAGCCGAGCGCGCTGTCGAGGTCGTCGGCGGCCTCGGCGTCCGCGGCGGCGCGGATGTAGGCGTCCATGTCGTCTTCGAGTTCGGCGGGGCCGGCGACGATGAACTCCTCGGCGGCGAAGAAGGCGCACGAGAGGCTCGTCTGGACGCTCCCGACGAGGATTTCGGCCTCCTCGTTCTCCGTCTCGAACTCGGGTTCGGCCATGACGATGTCGTGGACGGTCGACAGCTCGTCGAGCGCCTCTTCTTCGCCCAGCGTGTCGTCGTCGTAGGCGGTCAGAATCTTGGCGATGGCGATGGCCGCGTCGTTCTGGATGTTCATCAGGAGACGGCCGGTCTCCTCGCTTTCGAGGTCCAGGTCCTCTTCTTCGACGCGCGTCAACCAGTTCTGCCAGCGTTCCGGCGAGTAGTATCGTTCCTCGGCCTCGGTCATACCTACAACCTCCCGTGCCGGACTCAAATGCCTTTCTTATCCTGCCTGTAACCGTGTGAGACGACGACGTGGAAGGAGACGGCGCGATTCGGCTCGTGCGTCGGTTTCGGCGGCCGGTCCGGCTCCCGCGTCAGTCGGTCCGCCTCACCCGCCTCTCGTTCTCCCTCCGGCTATCGGTCGAGCGTCGCTTCGGTGTCGATGCCGTAGACCGACGCGGGCGTCTCGACGTGTGCGTTCCTGACGGCGTCGTCGCGGCCCGCGTCGAGGAGCCAGTCGACGCGCCGGGGGACGGTCTTCGGACCCATCACCGCGCCGGGGCGGTCGGGGTCGTCGATGAAGTCGGTCTCCATGAAAAACGGGTCGCCCCGCTCGGCGGCGTCTTCGAGGCGGTCCTTGTCGCTCATGACGCTCGGCGTGCCGCCGGTCAGGTGGCCCTGCGCGTAGTGTTTGACCACGCGCTCGCCGGGGACGCCGCGCTCGTCGGCCCACTCGGCCACGTCCGAGAGGTCGGTGGTCGACTCGGTGTGGAGCTGGAGCGCGCAGTCGCAGTCGGCGGCGAGGTCGAGGCCGTGTCTGAGGACGGCGTTCGAGGCCTCCCAGACGGCGTCGGTGACCTCGTAGTGCGGGCGGCCGGACTTGAGCGCGAGCGCGTCGCCCTCGCGGACGAACTCGGCGGCGGTGTCGAGACCGGCGCACATCAGGTCGCGGGCGGCCTCGGGGTCGTAGCCGCGGTCGTCGACGAGCTTCGAGACGAGACCGGGGTGGACGCCGAGGACCGGCCACGCGCGCCCGGGGAGAAGCTCGGAGGCCTCGCGGACGACCTCGACCGTCGTCTCGAAGACCGGTCGGAAGTCCTCGCCGGTCTCGACCTCGTGGCCGAGGAGCCACGAGGGCTTGTTGACGACGAGGAGGTGCGTGCCGCCGCTCCGGGCGAAATCCTTCACCGCCTCCAGCCCGCGCCCGTGGTCCGGGTCGAGGTGGAGATGGTTGTCCACGACCGGCGTGTCGAACTCCTGCATGGACGTGTGGTCGGCCGGGGGAGGAAAAAGCGAACCGTTCGCGGTCGGTGCGGCGTCGGGTTGGGTCGGAGAGGGCAGGTCGCCGCCGACTCAGTCGTCTCCCGACTCAGTTGTCGTCGGCGGCGGACTCGTCGAGCGTCATCGCGTGGGTCGCCGCGTTCTGAAGCGCGTCCGAGCGGCCGTAGCTCCCCGGCGCGATGGCGACCGTCCGCAGGCCGTAGGCGTTGGCCGTCTCCAAGGCGGGCTTGAAGTCGGTGTCCCGCGAGGCGACCGCGATGACGTCGGCGCGGTCCTCGACGGCGTAGCGCGTGAGGTCGACCGCGAGCTTCACGTCCACGTCGCCGCTCGTGATGACGACCTCGAACCCGCGCGCTTCCGCGGCCTGAATCAGCCCCGGCGTGGCGTGCTCGTCGAGGTAGAGCCGCGCCGCGCTCAACTGCCCGCCGAGCGAGCGACCCGCCGCCCGGATGTCGTCTAAGTCCACGTCGAACTCGTCGCGGAGGACGTTCGGCCCGTCCACGAAGAGCGCCACTCGGCCCGAGGGAAGCCCGTCGGGGCCGACCAATCGCCGCAGGAGGTCCATACACCACCTCGCCCGGTTTCGGGTTTATAAATTTCGAGGGAGCCTCGCGGGCCAACCCCGTCGCGTCGGCGGCGCGGGCCACTAATGAGGCCGGATATATCAAGCCATTCGGTTAATTGGCTCCACCGCCTAGGATGACTGCGCCCCGTCCCCGATTCGAGAGGCCGTACTTACGCGATGCATTCGTTTCGACGACCCAGCCGCGCTCGACAGCGTGGCCGCGTCGCGTCACGTCCCACGCCGGTCGCAACCCAACCGCCGGCGCACGGCGCGTCGAATCGACCACCGGACGCGGGCCATTCTCGGAAAACCGATAGACGGCGAGCGGACAGTCCCGCCCGAGCGACAATTCTGAGACGGTTTATAATGATTTACCAAACGCGATGGCAGGTTTTATGTGTCTCATTAACATATAATCGAGCATGTCCCAGACAGCGTCCAAAAATAGCCCAGATACATTTACAATCGTAAACGAGGTAAACGACCACGGTGCGGCGACGCTCCGCGGCGACAACGGCTCGACGTACCACGTCACTTCCTACGAGAACAGCAGCTTCCGCGACTACCTCGCGAACCACCACGCCGGCGACCGCGTCCGGATGGATATCGTCAGGGCGGGCGTCCGCGCGAACGTCTGGCGGGTGTCGGCGCTCTACCCCGGCGCTGACGAGTGACGCCGGACGCGACGAACGCTCGCGCGCCGCGTGCGACCGTCGGTCGCGCCGACCGTCCCCGAGGACGGCGCGGTCGCTGTCGCGGCGGCGACGCGGAAAATCCGAGGTCGGGACCGGGCGCTACTCGTTGACTTCGAGCACTTTACCGGCCGCGATTGTCTGTCCCATGTCGCGGATGGCGAAGCTCCCGAGTTCGGCGATTTCTGAGGACGGCTCGATGCTGAGCGGCTTCTGCGGACGTAGCGTGACGACGGCGGCGTCGCCGGCCTTGATGAAGTCCGGCTCCTCTTCTGCGACCTCGCCCGACGCGGGGTCGAGCTTCTGGTCAAGCGACTCGAACGTGCAGGCGACCTGCGCGGTGTGCGCGTGGATGACCGGCGTGTAGCCCGCCGTGATGACCGAGGGGTGTTGCATCACGACGATTTGCGCCGTGAACGTCTTTGCGACCGACGGCGGGTCGTCGGCCGGGCCGCAGACGTCGCCGCGGCGGATGTCGTCTTTGCCGACGCCGCGGACGTTGAAGCCGACGTTGTCGCCGGGGCCGGCCTCCGGGACCTCCTCGTGGTGCATCTCGATGGTCTTCACTTCGCCACCCGCATCAGAGGGCATGAACCGGACGTTGTCGCCCGTCCTGAGCATCCCCGTCTCGACGCGGCCGACCGGGACCGTCCCGATGCCGGAGATGGTGTACACGTCCTGAATCGGGACGCGAAGCGGGGCGTCGGTCGGCGGCGACGGCTCCGGGAGGTTGTTCAGCGACTCCAGGACGGTCGGCCCGTCGAACCACGTCATGTTCTCCGAGGGTTCGGCGATGTTGTCGCCCTCGAACGCCGAGATGGGGATGAAGCCCGCGTCGTCGGAGTTGAACCGCACCTGCTGGAGGAGCTGTTGGACCTCCTCTTTGACCTGTTTGTAGGAGTCTTCGCTGTAATCGACGACGTCCATCTTGTTGACCGCGATGATGAGTTCCTCGATGCCGAGGGTCCGGGCGAGGAAGACGTGCTCGCGGGTCTGCGGCGCGACACCGTCGTCGGCGGCGACGACGAGAATCGCGTGGTCGGCCTGCGACGCGCCCGTAATCATGTTCTTCACGAAGTCGCGGTGACCGGGCGTGTCGACGATGGTGAAGTAGTACTTCTCCGTGTCGAAGCGCTGGTGGGCGATGTCGATGGTGACGCCGCGTTCGCGCTCCTCGGCGAGATTGTCCATCACGTAGGCGAACTCGAAACCCGACTTCCCCTTGGACGCCGCCTCCTCGCGGTGCTGTTCGATGATGTGTTCCGGGACGCTACCAGTCTCGAACAGGAGCCGGCCGACGAGCGTGGATTTCCCGTGGTCGACGTGTCCGATGATGGCTAAGTTCTGGTGTGGTTTGTCTGCCATGGCTATCAGGGCGGTGTCGCCCAGTTTGGTAGAATATGACACCCAAAGGTAAATCCGTTTTCCCGGCGAGAAACGCGTCTCGCGCCGGTTCGAACGGGTCGCTGAAACGGGTTGTCAGGAAACACGAAAACTCAGGAACGCCGTCACGTTACGACGCCGTCGGGCGAACCGAGCGGAGAATCGAAGCGGTAGCAGACGGCTCAGAACCCGCGCATCGTCGCGGCCATGTCGGCGAAGGTGGCCGTGCGGCGAACGGACTGCTCGTGAGCGTCGGACGTACCGGTGTTAGAATTTACAACAATCATAGTAACTAATTCTATCGTTTGGGTAATAAATCTGCCGCCGAGGGCGAGCCGCGACGGGTGTCGCGCGATATCAAAGGCTAAAGTGTCCTCCTCGCGGAGGGAGTGGTATGTCCGGCGAGGATATCGACGACGTCGACAGGGCGATTCTGTACGCACTTCAGGAGGACGCCCGGAACATGTCGTCCGGCGACATCGCAAAGCGAACGGGAACCTCGGACAGCACCGTCCGCAAGCGCATCCAGCGGCTCGAATCCGAGGGCGTGGTCAAGGGATACAGCGCGAGCGTCGACTATCAGAAGTCGGGCTATCCGCTCCGAATGCTGCTGTACTGCACCGCTTCGATTCCCAAGCGGGGCGAACTCGTCCCCGAGATTCTGAAGATGGATGGCGTCGTGGCGGTCCAGGAGTTAGTCACCGGCGAACAGAACCTCCTCGTGACCGCCGTCTGCGAGACGGACGATGACATCACGGCCATCGCACAGGAACTCCTCGACATGGGCGTCACCGTCGCCGACGAGGTTCTCGTCCGCACGCACGAGACGACGCCGTTCGGCGAGTTCGATGCCGAGAGGCACGCCGAGAACGACTCCTGAACGGGCGCGCGCTCGATATCCTCCGACGAACGAAGCGTTCACGAACCGCTCGCTGAGACCGACGAGCGACCGCAGTCGCCGGTCGCCGCGGCGAGGCGACACCGACCGGGCCGGCGCACGGATTCGGTCGCTCACGCCGCGTTATCGTGCTTCAGACCGCGAACAAGCTGTTCTACGCGGGTTTAGCTCGTCAGAGTCGACAGTCTTTGACGCTCCGTACCCGCGAAACCATAATGTTCTATAATGGCTAATTTGCGAACGATTTGTGAATGTAGGTAGATTTAATAGACAATCTGTTCTCGGATAGGCGTAAGGACGACCAATATCGGACGCCGAGTGCGTTTCGGTGACCGGTCTGGTCAACGACGAACCGAACGATGTCAGGACACAGCCCGAAACCGACGGTCGGAGCACTCCCGGACGCGACGGCGGATTCGCCGGTCGCGCCCGTCGCACTAACGCGGCTCGTGTGGGCGCTGTTCGCCGCGAGCGTCGCCGTGCTCTTCGCCCGACTCCGACTCGGCGGCGCGTGGGAGGTCCCCGGCGTCGTCGCCGTCGACGGCCTGACCGTGCTGCTGTGGGTGGTCGTGACGTTCTTCAGCGGTATCGTCCACAGCTACTCGCGCCGCTACATGGCAGGCTCCGTCCACGAGACGAAGTTCTTCGCCGCCGTGTTCGGCTTCACGGTCGCCGTGATGGCCCTCGTCGCGGCCGACCACGTCGCGCTGTTCTGGCTGTGCTGGCTGGCGATGGGACTCCTCATGGCGAAACTCATCGGCATCATCGACGGCTGGCCGCAGGCGCGGGCCGCCTCGAGCGTCGCCCGCAGGTACTTCCTCGCCAGTAGCGCGTTCCTCGGCGTCGCGCTCGCGGCGCTGTGGCAGGCGACCGGCGCGACGACGGTCTCCGGCATCGCCGCGAACGCCGACGGACTCGGCGGCCCGGTGTGGCTCGTCGCCTGTGTCGCGCTCGTGCTCGCGGCGATGATGCAGTCCGCGCTCGTCCCGTTCCACGGCTGGCTCCTCTCGTCGATGACCGCGCCGACGCCCGCCTCGGCGCTGATGCACGCCGGGTTCGTCAACGCCGGCGGCATCCTACTGCTCCGGTTCGCGCCGGTCGTGACCCTCGACGCCACGCTCATGCTCGGAATCGTGACTGTCGGCGCGACGAGCGCCCTCGTCGGAAAACTGCTCAAGAACGTCCAGTCGGACGTCAAGAGCGAACTCGGCTGCTCGACCATCGGCCAGATGGGCTTCATGATTATGCAGGCCGGGCTCGGCTTCTTCGGGGCCGCCATCACCCACCTCATCCTGCACGGCTTCTACAAGGCGTACCACTTCCTCAGCGCGGGCGGCGCGGTCGAACGGACCGCCCCGACCGACCACGAGGACCACGAGACCGGGGCCGTTGGTTCCGCGGTCATCGTGGCGACCGGACTGGCCGGCGGCGCGCTGTTCGCGGCGCTCACCGGGAAGGGCACGCACCTCGACAGCGGGCTCCTGCTCGTGGCGTTCGTCGTGCTCACCACGCTGCACGCGGCTCGCAACGTCGTCGCACACGCCGCGCTCCCGGCGACGGCCCGCTACGGCGCGGTGCCGCTGGTCTTCCTGCCGGCCATCGCCGTGTACGCCCTCGTCTATCAGGGAATTTCGAGCGTGCTGTCCGGGCTTCCGGTCGTCGAGGCCCCCGCCGAGCTGAGCGCGCTCCACGCGCTCGTCGCCGGCGTCTTCCTCGTGACTTACGTCGCGATAGAACTCGGCGTCCACGAACGCAGCCGGCGTCTCTACGTCGCGCTGTTGAACGCGAGCCAGCCCGCGTCCAGCACCATGCTGACCGCCACGGAGGACTACAATGAGTACTGAACACGCCATCGAAGACAGCATCGACAAAGCCGCGACGACCGTCGGCTCGGTCTGGCCGGTTCACTCGTTCGTCACGGCCAACCCGCTTTCGGGGTTCGAAGATATGCCGTTCAGCGAGGCGGTCACGCAGGCCGCGGACCTCGTCGGCGGCCGCGGCTACCCGAGTCCCGAGACGTTCGAAGCGGCCCTCGAAGGGGGGCAAATCGACCCCGCGGCGCTCGACGCGGAACTGGCCGACCGCGGCTACGACGGCGACCCCGAAGCCCTACTGGAGCGCATGGACGCCGGCGTCGAGTCCGCGGGCGCGGGCGACGACGCCGAGACTGACGCCGCCGACACGGACGCCGCGCGGGTCGACCGCGTGCTGACGAAGTGGCTGTCGGCGTTCCTCGACGAGGGTCAAGCCCACTGGCCGATGCCGGACCGCGAAGACGGGTTCTACAACGCCTTCCGGTCGATGGCCGCGTACGACGGCCAAATCCCCGACGACGGCGTCGTCTCCGACCTGCCCGAGTCGCCGGTCGAGACCATCGAGGCCGCGGTCGCGTCGTATCCCGAAAGCCAATGGGTGCCGATATTCGAGGAGCAGCTCGCCGCGCTCCCCGGCTGGACCGGCTTCATCAAGCAACGCGCCGCCGACGGCGGCGAGTGGCAGTCCGCGCACCCGATTTCGCTCGACGGCTACCTCGCGGCCCGCCTCGCGCTCCTCGACGCGTTCGGCGTCGACATCGCGCCGTCGACCGGGTCGAAGAGCGACGAGGCCGAGGCGGCCGACGAACTCGCCGATGCGTTCCTGAGCGCGTGGGAGGCGAGCTACCGCGACGAGGTTGTCGACCGCGTCGCCGCCGAGAGCGAGGCGCTCGACACCAGCGACGCCACGGGCCGCCCGGACGCGCAACTGGTGTTCTGTATCGACACGCGCTCGGAGGTCATCCGCCGGCACATCGAGGCGACCGGCGACTACGAGACCCACGGTTACGCCGGCTTCTTCGGCATCCCGATGGAGTACCGGGGGTACGACGCCGAGGTAGCGGTCGACGCCTGCCCGCCGATTGTCGACCCGCAGCACCGCGTCACCGAGGTCCCGACCGACAGGGACACCGAGGCGACCCGCGACCGTTGGTCGCGCCTCCGCGAGGCCGCGGGCGAGGCCATCGAGTCGCTGAAGACCAACCCCGCCACCGCCTTCGGCTTCGTCGAGAGCGCGGGGAGCGGATACGGGCTGGCTCTCGCGGCCCGCACGCTCGTCCCCGGTCGCGTCTCCGACCTGCTCGGAACCGCCGACGACGCGGTCCCCGACAACCACGAGTTCTGCGACCAAGTGGTCCACCACCAGCACTCGTACGCGGGCGACCTCCCGGTGGGGCTGACCGACGACGAGAAAGTCGAGTACGCCGCGAACGCCTTCGGGCTGATGGGTTGGGAGGAGTTCGGTCGCCTCGTCGTGTTCACCGGTCACGCCAGCGAGACGGCCAACAACCCCTACGATTCGAGTCTGGACTGCGGGGCCTGCGCCGGTCACCCCGGCGGCCCGAACGCCCGCGTCCTCGCGGCCATCTGTAACGACGAGACGGTCAAAGCCGAACTCCGCGACCGCGGGTTCGACATCCCCGAGGACACGGTGTTCGTCGCCGGCGAGCACAACACGACGACCGACGAAATCGAACTGTACGACGGCGACGTACCCGAGAGCCACGCCGAGGACCTCGACCAGTTGCGCGCGGACCTCGCGGTCGCCCGCGAGCACGCGGCCGCCGAGCGCGCCGAGACGATGGGAGCCGGCGGCTCCGCGGCCGTCAGCGAGACGGAGCGCCGCGCGGCCGACTGGGCCGAGACGCGTCCCGAATGGGGGCTGGCCGGCAACGCCGGCTTCGTCATCGGCCCCCGCGAACTGACGAGCGACCTCGACCTCGACGGCCGCGCGTTCCTCCACTCCTACGACCACGCGACGGACCCCGACGGCGACGCGCTCGAAGCGATTCTCACGGGGCCGATGGTCGTCACCCAGTGGATTAACGCGCAGTACTACTTCTCGACGGTCGACAACGCCGTCTACGGCAGCGGGTCGAAAGTGACCCAAAACCCCGTCGGCAACGTCGGCGTCTATCAGGGCAACGGCGGCGACCTGATGACCGGCCTCCCGCTCCAGTCGCTGATGGCCGCCGACGACAGACCGTACCACCAGCCGCTCCGTCTCTCGACGATTATCCACGCGCCGGTCGACCGCGTCACCGACGTGCTGGCCGACCACGCGGAACTGACCGAACTGCTCGACAACGACTGGCTCTCGCTGACGGTCGTCGACCCGACGCAGGACCACCGCGCGTTCCACTACGAAGAAGAACTGACGTGGACGCCGGCGTCCGAACAGGTCGAACCGGACCTCGAGCCGGAGACCCCAGAAACGCCGACCGCGACCGCCGTCGCGGACGACTAAGCGCTCCGAACTCGTCCCGAACGCGCTCTCGGTCGGGCGCTGTGGCTGTCACCCGAAGTTCCTTGGAAGGCCGTCAAAAATCGCTCACGGCTCGTCCGCTACCGGTCCGCTTCGACGACGGCGAGTTTGACCTGGTGGACGCCCTTCAGCGGCCGAATCCGCGAGAGCAACTCCTCGATTCGCTCGCCCGTCCCGTCGACGGCGATGGATTCCAGACAGAGGTGGTCGCCGAGATGGACGTGATGGACCGCGATGATGGTCTCGGTGAAGTCGTGTTGCAGTTCGGTCATCTCGTCGCTCACGCCGCTGTGGTCGTGCTCGTAGAGGACGACTACGGTTCCGCTGAGACTCCCGGAGAGCCCCGTCTGCTGATTGAACTCCGTGACGAACGCGCGAAGCGCGTCTCTGGTCGCTTCCGAGCGGCTGTCGTACTCGCCGGCGGCGACCACGTCGTCGAGTTCGGAGAGCAGACTCGGCGGGAGCGTGACGCTCATCCGGTCGACGTCCTGGCTCATAATCTCGACTTTTCCCAGCAGCCGTTTAGTCGTTGGCAGTAACGCTTTCGAATCGACACCATATCGGCCAGTATTACGATTTGGAAGAAAAGTATTATTGCTTGACCGAATCACACGTGTGATACGAATGCACATTCCGGACGGCTTCCTCGACCCCTGGGTGGCGGGTCTCTTCTGGCTCGGCTCCGGCATCGTAATCGGTATCGCGGTCAGACGCGCCCGCGGCGAACTCGGTGACGAACGGACGCCGCTTCTCGGCGTCGTTGCGGCAGGTATCTTCGCCGCGCAGATGCTGAACTGGCCGATTCCGGGCGGGACGAGCGCTCATTTCGTCGGCGGGGCGTTCGCGGGTATCCTCCTCGGACCGTATCTCGGCGTCCTCGCGATGAGTGCCGTCGTGACGATACAGGCGCTCGTGTTCGGTGACGGCGGCATCATCGCGCTCGGTGCGAACCTCTTTGCGATGGCCGTCGTCGACGTCCTCGTCGGGTACGCCCTCTTCCGGGCGCTCCGAGGGGTTCACGAAACCGGCGCTGCGTTCGTCGCCGGGTGGGGAGCGATTACCGTCTCGGCGCTGGTCGTCGGCGTCGGCATCGGCCTCTCGTCGGCGTTCGCCTACGAACTGAGCGTGACCGTGCTGATAATGGTCGTCGGCCACGCGCTCTTGGGGCTCGTCGAGGGCGCGATTACGGCCGCGGTCTACGGCTACGTCGCGGACGCTCGGCCGGACCTCGTGCTCGGGCGACTCGACGACGACTCGCTTTCCCCGGAGGTGGGCCTGTGAACGCGCTCGTGTCTGACACCTGGGGTCGGCGGGCGCTCATCGGGCTGCTCGTGCTCGTCGTCTTGGCTCCCGTGTTCGGCTGGGCGTCCGGCGCAGTCGGGTACGCCGAACCGCTCGAAAACGCCGCCGAAGAGACCGGGGCGGCCGACGCGGCCGACCCCGTCAGTCCCGGACTACTGCCGGACTACTCCGTCCCGGGGCTCAGTTCGCCGCTCGGAACGCTCGTCTCGGCGGTCGTCGGGACGGGGCTCACGCTGGCGGTCGGAGTCGGAGTCGGTCGCCTCCTCGAACAGTGACCGGCGTCGTCGGCCGCTCGGTCGAATCCATCACGGGGGCGCTTCGGTCCGTGTTCACGGCCGAGCAGGTGGCCTCGTCCGACGGGTTCCTCCAGCGACGGGACCCTCGCGTCTCCCTGTGTTCGGTCGCTGGCCTCGCGCTGGCGGTGATGATTACGCGAACCGTCGCGGTCACCCTCTGTTTCGGCGTCGTGACCGCCCTCTTGGCGCGGCTGTCGGCGGTTCCGCTCCGACAGTTGCTCGCGCGCTCGGCGGTCGTGCCGCTCGTCTCCGCCGGTATCGTCGTTCCCCAAGCCGTACTGCTCCCCGGGGACGCGCTCGTGCGGGCGTTCGGGTTCGCCGTCACTGACGCCGGCGTCGCGTACGTCGTGCTGTTCACGCTCCGCGTCGGCGTCGGCGTCGCGCTCCTGTCGCTCATCGTGATGACGACGCCGTTCTCGTCGGTGGTCGCGGCCATGCGGGAACTGCGCGTCCCGGTCGCGCTCGTCTGGGTTGTCGCCGTCACCTATCGCTACCTGTTCCTGTTTTTCGACGAGTTACAGCGACTCGTGCTCGCGCGGAACAGTCGCACGACCGGACAGTCGAGCCTCCGCGACGGGTGGCGCGATGCGAAGCGGCTCGTCGGGACGTTCCTGTTGCGGACGCTCGACCGCGGCGAACGGGTCGGCCGCGGGATGCGGGCCCGCGGCGGTTCCCGACCGCCGTCACCGTACAGCCGGTCGCGGGACGTCGACGAGGGCGACTACGCGCTGGTCGCGCTCGCCGTCGTGGCCGTCGCCGGCTCGGGGGTGATTCGATGGGGCCTGTAATCGAAGCCCGGGGACTGACACACGAGTACCCGGACGGAACGACGGCGCTCCGAGACGTGACGGTCACAATCGAGGCGGGAGAGCGAGTTGCCGTCATCGGTGCGAACGGGTCGGGAAAGAGCACGCTGCAACTCGTGCTCGGCGGCCTCGTCGAGCCGACGGCCGGAACGGTCGAGTACTTCGGTGAGACGGCGGATGCCGAAGCCGTCAGGGACCGCCTCGGCGTGCTCCTGCAAGACCCCGACGACTACCTGTTCAATACGACCGTCCGCGAGGACATCGAATACGGGCCGGCCCAGCTCGGGATGTCGCGGCAGGCGGCGACACAGCGGGTCGCACACCTCGCGGCCGAACTCGGGTTAGAGAGCCTGTTGGACCGCCCCCCGTTCCGTCTGTCGGGGGGCGAGAAACAGCGGGCGGCGGTCGCGAGCGTCCTCGCGTTCGAGCCGGCGGTGCTCCTTCTCGACGAGCCGTTCGGCGCTGTCGACGCCGGCTACCGAGAACGCATTTTGGAACTGGTGACCGGCCACGAGGGGACCGTGGTGCTGTTCACGCCGTCTGTGGACGCCGTGCCCGAGATTGCCGACCGAGTACTCGTCGTCGGGCAGGACGGGTCGATAGCCGCGGACGGCCCCGTTCGAGACGTGCTGACAGACACCTCCCTGCTGAGAGACAACGGTCTCCGGCCGCCGGCGACGGTGCAGTTGTTCGAGGGGATACTCGACGTTGACGACGTTCCGCTGACCGTCTCGGAGGCACGAGCCCACCTGCTGGACCAAACGCGGTAGCGAACTGTCCCCCGACGCACGCGCAGCGCGCCGAATTCGGTATCGCACTAATCGGTTTATCACGTCCACCGCGGTCCCGATCAGCGCCGCGTTCGGGCGGCAGATTTCGCCATGTGGTTGCGGGTTCGTGGTGTTTTACCCCGATTTGTCCCCCGTATTCATACAAGATACTGAACAGACCGAGCGAACAGATACCAAAGCATTACTTATCGCAGTTCGCAGGGGCGTGTATGGGCCTTCGCAAGCCGCCGTTGTACGACGTCCACGCGGACGCCGGGGCGACGTTCACCGAGTTCGGCGGATGGGACATGCCTGTGGAGTACGACTCCATCAAGGCCGAACACGCGGCCGTCCGCGAGTCGGTCGGCATCTTCGACGTTTCGCACATGAGCGAAATCGAGGTGTCCGGCCCGGACGCGACCGCGCTGATGCAACGCCTGACGACGAACGACGTGACGGCCCTCGAACCGGGTGACTCGCAGTACTCGGCCATCGTGAACGACGAGGGCGTCATCGTCGACGACACCGTCGTCTACCGACTCCCCGACCGCGACGAGCGGGTCTATCTCTTCGTCCCGAACGCCGGCCACGACGAGGAGATGTACGACCGATGGACCTCGTTCCGCGACGACTGGGACCTCGACGCCACCGTCGAGGACGTGACGGAGGACTGGGCGATGTTCGCGGTACAGGGCCCCGACGCCCTCGATTCGGTCACCGACGCCGCGCCCGACGCGGCCCTCGGGGACCTCTCGAAGTTCCAGGCGACGTTCGCCGACGTGGCGGGCGTCGAGTGCTGGGTGGCCCGGACGGGCTACACCGGCGAGGACGGCTTCGAGCTCCTCTGTCCGTGGGCCGACGCCGAGACCGTCTGGGCGGCGCTCGAGGCGACCCCCTGCGGGCTCGGCTCCCGCGACACGCTCCGACTGGAGATGGGCTACCTGCTTTCGGGACAGGACTTCGATCCCGAGACGGAGCCCCGGACCCCCTACGAGGCCGGCATCGGCTTCGTCGTCGACCTCGACACCGAGTTCGTGGGGCGCGACGCCCTCGAACGACAGCGCGAGGCCGGCGTCGACGAGACGTTCGTCGGCTTCGCCCTCCTCGACCGCGGCGTCCCGCGCCACGGCTACGACATCGCCAATTCGGACGGCGAGGTCATCGGCGTCGTGACGAGCGGGACGATGAGCCCGACGCTGTCGGAGCCCATCGGTCTCGGCTACGTCCCCGTCGAGTACGCCGACGACGAGACCGAGGTTTCGGTGCTCGTCCGCGGCCGCGAGAAGCGCGCAGTGATCGTGACACCCCCCTTCATCAACTGACAATGTTCGAAATCCCTGACGACCGGAAGTATCTGGAATCGCACGAATGGACCACCACCGAGGGCGACGCCGTCCGCATCGGCATCTCCGACTTCGCACAGGACGAACTGGGCGACGTCGTCTTCGTCGAACTCCCCGCCGAGGGCGACGAACTCGCCGCGGGCGAGGAGTTCGGCGTGGTCGAGAGCATCAAGGCCGTCTCGGACCTCTACGCCCCCATCTCGGGCACGGTCACGGCCGTCAACGAGGAACTGTTCGACGCCCCGGAACTCCTCAACGACGACCCCTACGGCGACGGCTGGATGCTCGAAGTCGAGCCGGCCGACGAAAGCGAGTTCGACGACCTCCTCGCCCCCGAGGAGTACCGCGAGCAGACGGAGTGAGATGACGGCTGGAAACGGACGGCGGGCCGGAAGCCCGTACGCCCCACACACCGACGCCGACGAGGAAGCGATGCTGGACGCCGTCGGCGTCGACAGCGTCGAAGCGCTCTTCGACATCCCCGAGGAAATCCGATTCGACGGCGAGTTCGGCGTCTCCGGCGCCGACGAACGCGAACTCAGGAACGCCATGGCCGACCTGTTTTCGCGCAACGAGGAGCTGACGGAGTTCCTCGGCCGCGGCCACCACGCCCACTACGTGCCGGCGCTGGTCGACGACCTCTCGCGGCGCTCGGAGTTCCTCACCTCCTACACGCAGTACCAGCCCGAAATCGCGCAGGGCTTCTTGCAGGTGCTGTTCGAGTACCAGTCGATGCTGGTCGAACTGACCGGCCTCCCGGTCGCCAACTGCTCGATGTACGACGCCGCGACGGCGCTCGCCGAGGCCGCGCTCCTCGCGAACCGCCTCCGCCGCGGCGCGAGCGGCCACCGCGTGCTCGTCCCCGAGCACCTCCACGAGGGTCGCCTCGGCGTCCTCGAGAACTACCTCGACGGCGCTGAGATGGAAATCGGCGAGTACCCGATGGCCGACGGCGCGGTCGACGTGGAGGCGCTCGCGGACCTCGTCGACGACGAGACCGCGATGGTGTACGCCGAGACCCCGACGGTCCGCGGCGTCATCGAGGAGCGACTCACCGACATCGGCGACCTCGCCCACGACAACGACGCGCTGTTCTGTCTCGGCAGCGACCTCGTGGCGCTCGCGCTGCTCGAAGAGCCCGCGAGCGTCGGTGCCGACGTGGTCGTCGGCGAGGCCGGCGCGCTCGGCATCGGCACGGCCTACGGCATGGGCCTCGGCATCTTCGCCACCCGCGAGGAGTACCTCCGGCAGGTCCCGGGCCGCCTCGTCGGCGTCTCCGAGGACAGCGCGGATATGCGGGCGTTCACGCTGACGCTCCAGACCCGCGAACAGCACATCCGCAAGGAGCGCGCGACCTCGAACATCTGTACGAATCAGGCGTGGGTCGCGCTCCGAACGGCCATGCACATGGCGTGGCTCGGCCCCGACCGCCTCGTCGACCTCGCGACGCAGGCCGTCACCGACGCGCGCGACCTCGCCGCCCGGCTGGACGAGCTTTCGGGCGTCAAAGCGCCGCTGTACGACCGCCACCACTTCCGCGAGTTCGTCGTCCGGACGGACCAGCCCGCGCCCGCCATCACGAACGACCTCGCGGGCCGCGGCTTCGCGGTCCACGCCCTCGACGACCACCACTTGCAGGTCTGTATCACCGACGCGAACGCCGACGCCGCGGACGGACTGGTCGCGGCCTTCGAGGAGGTCATCTGATGAACTTCGACCAAGCCCGATTCAGCCGCGACGACGAGTACGAACCGCTCCTGTCCGAAAAGGACAGCACCACCGTCGAGGTCGATTCGGAGGGCGTCCTCCCCGACGACCTGACCCGCGACGAACTGACGCTGCCGGCGCTGTCGGAGCCGCAACTGGCGCGGCACTACACGCGCCTGTCGCAGATGAACTACAGCGTCGAACTCGGGCCGTACCCGCTCGGGTCGTGTACGATGAAGTACAACCCCTCGTTCACGGAGGACGTGGCGGCGGACCCCAACGCCGGGGTTCACCCCGACCGCTCCGACCGGACGATTCAGGGAACGCTCGGCCTCCTGCACGGCCTCCAGGAGTACCTCGCCGATATCGGCGGGATGGACGCCGTGACGCTCCAGCCCCCGGCGGGTGCCGCGGGCGAGTTCACGGGCATCCTCGTCGCCAAGGCGTACCACGAGTCGCGCGGCGACGACCGCTCGGAGATTATCATCCCCTCGTCGGCCCACGGGACGAACTTCGCGTCGGCCGCGATGGCCGGCTACGACGTGGTCGAACTCCCCTCCGACGACGACGGCCGCGTCGACATGGAGGCGTTGGACGCCGCCGTCTCCTCGGAGACGGCCGCGCTCATGCTCACCAACCCCAACACGCTGGGGCTGTTCGAGCGCGACATCGTCGATATCGCTGAGCTGGTCCACGACGCGGGCGGCCTGCTGTACTACGACGGCGCGAACCTCAACGCGCTGCTCGGCCGCGCCCGCCCCGGCGACATGGGCTTCGACATCATGCACTACAACGTCCACAAGACGTTCGCCACGCCCCACGGCGGCGGCGGCCCCGGTGCCGGCCCGGTCGGCGTGGTCGACGAACTCGCGGAGTTCCTCCCGAGCCCGATGGTCCGCGAGACGGCCGCCGGCTACGAGCAGTACGAACCCGAGTCCTCTATCGGCAAGGTCCACGGCTTCGCCGGCAACTGGCTCGTGCTCGTGAAGGCGTACGCCTACATCGCCCGCCTCGGTGACGCGGGCCTCGCGGACGCCAGCGCGAAGGCCGTCCTCAACGCCAACTACCTCGCCTCACAGCTAGACCTCGACGTGCCGTACGGGCCGTTCCACCACGAGTTCGCGGCGACCTCGGGCGACCGCGACGCCGCCGACGTGGCGAAGCGCATGCTCGACTACGGCGTCCACCCGCCGACGACGAAGTGGCCCGAACTCGTCTCGCAGGCGATGCTCACGGAGCCGACGGAAGTCGAAGACAAGGCGTCGCTCGACGACCTCGCGCACGCCTTCAACGCGGCGTACGCCGACTCCGACGAGGCGCTCGAAACCGCGCCCTCGAAGACCAGCGCCCGCCGCATCGACCAGGTGTCGGCCGCGCGGAACCCGCGGCTCTCGTGGCGGGCGCTCGGCGACGACGAATAACGAGAAAAGCCTTTTTTCGCGGTTACGCTTCGGCCTTCGCGTACGTCTCGATGTCGTCCGTGATGTGGATGTAACCGTAGTCGCACTCCGTGCAGTGCCACTTCGTCTTCGTGCCGAGGTGAATCTCCATGCTGGCGGCGAGGTAGAACGTGTCGTTGCCGCAGGCCGGGCACTCGCGTTCGATTTCGAGGTCGCTCATGGGGTCGAATCCGTGGTAGTCGTTGTTGAAGATATTGGTTCGCGGACGCTGTGGAAGAGGAAATAAATCGAATATCGCGATAGCAAATCGGGATTGTGGTCGAATTCCACGTCAGTCCGCGTGCGACGACCGTCTACCGAGCGCAGACAGGAGAGAGTGCAGTCGAGTCCCGCGGCTACGCCTCGCGGGAGTCGATGCTCCCCAGTTCGGGGGTCGCGTCCGCTCCGGCGCGCGCCTGTACCTTGCCGATGGCGACGGCGACGACGTAGATGCCGACCGCGACGAGGACGATGACGCCGCCGGCGGTCGCCTCGCCGTAGTAGGACGCGCCGATGCCGAGGAGCACGGCGAGTTCGGCCAACACGACGGAGACGAGAAGCGACTCCGAGAAGCTCCGGGAGACCTGCGCCGCGCCCGCGACGGGGACGACGAGCATGGCGGCGACGAGGATGACGCCCATGATTTGCATCGCGCCGACGACGACCAGCGCGGTCAGCATGACCATCACGCGGTTGTACCACGTGACCGAGATACCCGAGACGGCGGCGGCCGTCTCGTCGAACGTCACGTAGAGCAGTTGGTTGCGCGTGAGCGCGACGGTGCCGACGATGACGGCGAACAGCACGAGCAGGATGGCGGCGTTCTCCGCCGAGACGGTCGAGAGGTTGCCGAAGAGGTACTGGTTGATGCCGACCGCGAGGCCGCCCGCGTTGAGGCTGATGAGGACGGTCCCCAGCGCGAACCCCGTCGAGAGCACGATAGCCATCGACACGTCGTTGTAGGCGTCGGTCGCCTCCGAGATGAGTTCGATGAGGAGCGCCGCGATGACGGCGACGACGACGGCGGTCAGATACGGCGAGACGCCGAGGCTGAACACGCCGTTGAGAAAGAGGCCGACGGCGACCCCGGCGAAGGCGGTGTGGGCGAGCGCGTCGCCGATGAGCGCGAGCTGTCTGTGGACGAGGAACGTCCCGATGAGGGGGGCCATCACGCCGATACAGAGGCCGACGAGGATGGCGCGGTGCATGAACCGGTAGTCGAGGAAGCCGAGGCCGGTCGCGTCGCCGACGGCGAAAAGCAGGTCGGACCACAGCGCGAGAAGCCAGTAGAGAGGCGCGAGGGCAGCGTCTAACGGCCCCGCCTGCAACGCGGCGACCAGTTCGACGGGTATCACGGGCGACCACCGCCCGAACCGCCTGTACCGCTCGAACTGCCCGAACCGCCTGTACCGCTCGAACTGCCCGAACCGCCCGCGAAGGAGGCCGCCGTCCCGAACGCCCGCGCGAGCGCGTCGCTGTCGACGAACTCGTCGGTCGGGCCGTCGAAGTAGACCTCGCGGTTGAGACAGACGACGCGCCGGGCGTGGTCGGTGACCGCGCCGAGGTCGTGTTCGATGAGGAGAATCGTGATGCCCTCCTCGTTGAGCGATTCGAGCAGGTCGTAGAAGGCGTCGACCGACTCGGCGTCGACGCCGACGGTCGGCTCGTCCAAGACGAGCAGGTCGGCCTCGCCGGCGAGCGCGCGGGCGATGAAGGCGCGCTGGCGCTGGCCGCCCGAGAGCTTCGTCACCCGGCGGTCCGCGAAGTCGGACATCCCGACCGTGGCGAGCGCCTCGTCGACGATGCGGTGGTCTTCGGCCGAGAGCCGGCCGAAGCCGACGTGGGGGAACCGACCCATCTTCACGACCTCGCGGACGGTGATGGGCATCTCCTTGGAGGCGCTGGCGTGCTGGGCGACGTAGCCGATGCGCGCGCCGTCGTCGAAGGCGTGGGCGGGCTCGCCGAACAGCCGCGCGGCCCCCTCGTCGGGCCGGAGCAGGCCGAGGATGAGCTTCATCAGCGTCGATTTGCCCGACCCGTTCGGCCCGACGATGGCGACGTACTCGCCGGGGTCGATGCGGAGCGAGATGTCTTCCACGACGGGCGTCGCGGTGTAGCCGAACTCGACGTCTGCGAGTTCGACGAGGGGGTCGGACGAGCCGCCGGCGTCTCGGCTCGCGTCGTCGGAGACGCCGGCGTCGGTGGACTCGGCAGACTCCGCGGATTCGCCGTTGCGGAGGGCGCTCATCCGAAGTTCCTCCATTCGTCGGCCCAGCCGTCGCCGCCGACCTCCTCGGGCGACTTGTTGCCGAGGACGACCTCGAACGTCGGCATGTTGATGTTGTCGGCGATTTCCTCGTAGCCCCAGTCGTTTGCGACCCAGTCCTCGCGGACGCCCGCGTACGGGGTGACGGGGAAGTACGCCTCGACGGGGGTCTCGGCGATGAGCTGTTTCGCCGGGCGGCGCGTCTCGAAGACGCCCGCGCCGATGTACCGGATGTCGTTGTCCTCGATGACGCGCTTCGCCTCGGTGATGTCCGAGGGCTTCACGTCGCCGCTGGCGGCGAGGTTGACGACGAGCGGGCGCATCTCGACGCCGTAGCGGACGCCGATGTACTGGAAGGCGTTGTGGGCCGCCAACTGGACGACCTTGCGCGACGCCCGGTCGAAGATATCCTGGTAGTCCCGGTCGATGCGGTCGAGTACGTCGGTTTTGTACGCGTCGGCGTTGTCGCGGAGCGTCTCTTCGTGTTCGGGGGCGAGTTCGACCAGCCCCTCGGTGATGTTGTCGACGGCGGTCTTGGCGCGCCGCGGGTCGAGCCAGAAGTGGGGGTCCTTCCCGCGACCCTTGCCGACGCCCTCCTCGTCGCGGTCGAGACTCGCCGCGAGTTCCACGAGTTCGACGCCCTCGCGGACGTTGATGAGTTGAGTGTCCACGTCGTCGTCTTTCAGCGTCTGGATGGCGCGGTCGGCCCACGGCTGGAAGTCCTTCCCGACGTGGACGAACGCGTCGGCCTCGATGATGTCGCGCGTGACGCTCGCGTCCGGTTCCCAGCCGTGGCCGTGGAGCCCCGTCGGGATGAGGTTCTTGAGCGTGACTGGCGTGTCGGCCGCGACCTTGCGCGCGAAGTCGTAGAAGCTGAAGAACGAGGCGACCACGACAGGGCCGTCTTCGGACTCGGACCCGCCGGAGGCGTCGTTCGAGTCGGTGTTCGAGCCGTCGCTTCCGCTTCCCGCGCCGCCACCGCCGCCGAGACAGCCCGCGAGACCGGCCGTCAACAGACCGGAACCGGCCGCGACGACCGACCGCCGAGAGAGTTTGGGGTCGGACGAATCTGCGTTCGTGTTCATCACTATGTGAAATAGATACAAGCCACCATATAGATTTGTTGCTCTAAGGTTGAATTTTGATGTGTCTAAAACATTCGAGTGGCGAGCCGTAACGGCTCACAGGGCACCGACGGCACGACGGTCGAGGCGCGGCGGTCGGACCGACCGGCGTGCAAATCTCTTTGGGTCGGCGCGTCCAACGGCGGGACATGGGAATCGAACTCTACGCGCTCGACGGCTGTCCGTACTGCGAGAAAGTCCACGACGCGCTCTCGGAGGCGGGCGTCGACTACGAGACGCAGTGGGTCGACGCGCTGCACTCGGAGCGAAACGAGGTCAAGCGCGTGAGCGGCCAGCGCGGCGTCCCGGTGCTCGTCGACGGCGACCGCGGCGTGACGATGTCCGAGAGCGAGAACATCCTCCGGTACGTCGACCAGACGCTGGCATGAAGATATACACCGGCCGCGGCGACGAGGGGATGACCGACCTGCGGGACATGACCCGCGTGTCGAAGACGAGCCACCGAATCGAGGCGTACGGAACGGTCGACGAGGTGAACGCGCTCATCGGGACGGTCCGTCCGACCGGCCACGACGACGTGGACGACGTACTCGAAGCCGTCCAGAACCACCTCCACATCGTGCAGGCCGACCTCGCGAACCCCGACCCCGACGAGGGCGACCCGCAGATAGCCGCCGACCACGTGGACGAACTCGAAGCGTGGATCGACGAGGCCGACGAGGAACTCGACCCGCTCACGTCGTTTATCCTCCCCGGCGGGAGCGAGACGGGGGCCAAACTCCACCACGCCCGCGCGGTGTCGCGGCGGGCCGAGCGCCGCGCCGTCTCGCTGGCGGCCGAAGAACCCGTCAACGAGGAAGTCGTCGCGTACCTCAACCGCCTCTCCGACGCGCTGTTCGTCTTCGCGCGACTGGTCAACAAGCGCGACGGGGTACCCGAGGAGTCACCGACGTACTGAGTCCGAGCGGCCGCCGCACCGGCCGGTGTCGGCGCGGTCGCTCGCGAGGATAATGGGACCAGGACGGACGAATCGTGCCCACGGTATCGCCGTCCCGGAAGGGGCCAGACGCTAACTGGGACCGACCACGAAGCGTGGCCTGCGTTCCCAGTTTTAGGTATGCCTAAGAATCACTAAAGTGTATCGCTCTTTCTCAGACATATGACTCTCGGTACCGTGTAACATAATCGTTTTCTCGTCGGCGGGACTATCCGGAGGTATGAACCGACATTTCACCGACGCGCGGTACTACTTCCGACGGGGGTTCGAGCACCTGTACGCCGGACTCGACGAGGAGACGGCACCGCTCCGTCGCCGCCTCATGGCGGCGCTCGGGCGCGAAGTCGAAGACGAGGAAGAACCTGCGCCGCAGACGCCGCGGGAACGCGTCGAGTACGGGGCGCGCCGGGCGGCGACGCGGAGTCGGCGGGTCGCCGGGCGGGTTCGGCGTCGCGTGCGGCGACCCGAGTAGGTGTGTCTGCGCCCCGAATCGGGGCACAACGTAAGTCTTAATTGGCGGCGCGGGAAATCGAAATCGTAGCCGGGTTGGTGGTCTAGCCAGGTTATGACGGCTCCTTCACACGGAGCAGGCCGGCGGTTCGAATCCGCCCCAACCCACTTTCTGGTACCTCGCAACGACGAGCGACAGCGAGGAGTCCGTGGTACCGAAAGTGGTGACGGCGGATTCGAAGCAGGGAGCGAACGGAGTGAGCGACCGAGGTTCGAATCCGCCCTGACCGATCACTCACTGTGTTCGTGCCGAGTACCCCAGGCGGCGGTATCGTGGTGTTCTCCCTTGTTCCCAACACACCAAGCAGGCGGTCGGTGCTGTCCTACTTGCCTCAACGATGCGAGAAGTGGAGGTGCTGCCCGACCACAAAGAACTATCCGTGTAAATCGAAACGGAATCGGTGTCCTCGCGCCAGACTCCGCGCCCAGGAGACGAGTGACGACGGAGACGGCCACTGCGTCATCGAGCACGTTGCCAACCAGATGGGATTCTCCGAGGAAGGTTTGGTTTCTTGCTACCAGATAGTTCTGTCCCGACTCCGGAAATGCCTCGACACCGACGATATCGAAGACTTGCTTAAAATTGGGGGGGAATAGACAGCTTCTCGTATTATAATAAGTAGCGGGCTACCCGGTGAGATACTCCGCGATACACATCGAGTTCGACTGTAAGCGGTTTACCGCATCAAGGGGTTGGAACACAACCGAGTGAGACAGAAAAAACAGAAACGTGATGCAGTAAAGCGCAGAGAGCAACACAGCAGAGTAAAATACGGCCAAGAGTTTCGCTTCTCAATCATTACGAGATATGGGTGAACTGAGATAAGATGCTGTCGACGGAGCAGTCTGACGATTGTAGCGCGACTAAGTCGGTCGATATAGACACAAATTGATGGACAACGAACGTGGCGTCTTTGTTGAAATCAGCAGTAACACCTTTCTCTTGTAATCCTGAACAGACTGCTGCGTCCCATTCACCTTCACCCAGAACAGACTGGATATACAATACTATCCTATATTTCTATTCATTCAGCCACCGATTCAACCTCCATGTCCTCAAGATTCAATTGGAGCTGAGCTATCCGGGCAGAATATCGAAGTCCGTCATCTTCATCATACGCTTTCTCAAGAAGGTTTGCCGATACTAACGTCTCTAACGATTTATATATCGACTCACGCCGGTACGTCTCAAACTTTCGTTGGTATATTTCGTGCGCCTGTTTACTACTCATCGGCCCTCTTGCAATTACTAATGACATAAGCCGTCGTCGGGTTGGGTTGGAGAGAGCAGAACAAACGTCCTCGATGTTCACAACCGGGTGTTGCGTTTAACGGGAAAATATGTTCGTTGCTCACTTAGGCAACTAGTTTCCAAAATTAGAAACATACCCGTTTCAACCAAGAGTGGAAACGAACAAAGGAATGTACGACCGAGATGAGCTTGGCAGTATTCTTGAGGGTATAAAAACTGACTTTGAGTCTGCTATCAGAGATCCGGACGAGAATCCAAGCTATTCTTTGATACGGAGTGAAAAGCTTATTGGACGTATTCATTCTTACATAATTGACCAGCTGGTGGATAACGGAGTGAATCCACAATATATCCACGAAGATTCCCATCCTAGTGACACATCTGCCACCGTATATGGATTTCCGAAGACAAAAAGCCAGGATATACTAGTTCATAGCTATGAGGAGGATGGCCCTGTTGTTGGTCCGCGAATGGCAATTAACGTTCGTAGCCAACTGAGCTCAATTGGCAAAAATTTTGACACGATTTTTGAGCGAATCTATGCCGAGTCACTTAATCTCCATAACCGATTCCCATATCTCCCTCTCGGGTACTTTTTCCTACTCCCAAAAAGGGGGTACGACTCATCAGCAAAACAGAAAAATATTGTCGAGCGTTCGGAGAATTTTGATATTCAAAAATTTATAAGCAGTTAC
Source organism: Haloferax sp. Atlit-48N (assembly GCF_003383015.2). Lineage (NCBI taxonomy): Archaea > Methanobacteriati > Methanobacteriota > Halobacteria > Halobacteriales > Haloferacaceae > Haloferax > Haloferax sp. Atlit-48N. Next base: position 2,098,920 of record NZ_CP137689.1, read on the forward strand.
TCGTCTCTTAGCGGTCGTGAAACTCCAGAGGATGAAAAGTGGAAATACGAAGCGATGTGCCTACTTATTGTTGATTTCGAGCAATCACCTCCCCGAATCATGGACGACATTGATGAGTTTGTTGAACAGGGACTTGTCACGCCGGAATTTGCTGAAATATATGGTTCTAATGTAATCTCTGTCGAGAACTTCTTCGAGAAGCTACTAAGCGATTATAAAAGACGGTACTCACAAATTCACGACTTTGACAAGAAAGCCGATACAGACGACTCGAAATCTTCAATTACTGACTTCTAAACTCAGACCATATTTTTTGATAAGGTACTGATCAATCTCCTTTTGGTCTGATAGGGATATCAGTTCATCTTTCTCCGATGAGGAGAATTCGGGAACAGAAAACTTCCTAATGAAATTCTTTTGATAGCATTGAAAGTCGCCTTGAATCTCTTTACTCGTGTTGCGGATATAGTAATCCATCACTTTCGAATTCAGAATTCGCTCAAGTATCTCAATATCAACCGTTTTTGGGAAAACAGCATAGCCATTCGCGAACAACGAATACTCCGTCTCATGATGGAGGAATTTCGGTCCACTGCTATATGTTGGTGTATAAAGCCTCTCACCGATATACTCTAACCCCTGTTCCCGACCATATTTATACCATGGCTCGTAATCGACACCATCGCCTTTCTCACGAGTTGCGAGTTCGTCGCGGGCTGCCTCAAGATACTCGTACGTCCCCGGGAATTCCTCTTTCAATTCATCTTCAGGGATTATAGTTGTCTCCACCTGCTTGCCGTCCCCAGCAAGTGTCCGTTGAATTTGCTTTTTATAGGGGACGATAATCCGTTTTGCGTTGTGTTTCAAGTCAGAGGAAGCTTCAATTGTAGATATTTTCACGAGTTCTTCTGTAATCTCTTTCTCGATTCTATATGTTTCTCCTTCGTATGTTATCGTGAAATACTCACTATCAAGGTCGACCGCATCTACGATGTACACGCTATCTTTGAGCGTTGCAATTCCCGTATGGATTCCAGAGACTTCATCCAGAGGCCGGAAGGACTCTATCTTCCGAATATTTCCAAACTCATCTTCATCTAACAACCTCCACTTTTCCGAATCAATAGAAGAATATTTTATATCGATGAAATCTCGGTCGGGGAGATTGTTGAGGTCATCAACGGAGTCAACCTTAATATAATCAAAGCTACTTTTGCTGCTTTTGGAGAATATGGAAATCGCAGTGTATGTTAATGCGTCATCAAATAACAAGGTGTCTCCGAAATCGACTATTTCGGACACATATTTGCCAGTTTGTAAATACTCTCGGAGGTCTTCTCCCGTCAGTGTTGTAAAGTAATTCAGTGGAAGTATATATCCGACTTTTCCTCCTTCATTAATTAGCTCAATACCTAACTCGATGAAGGGAATATATGTGTTGAAATTCCCTGATTGGACTGTGTCATATTGGTCTAAAACATGTTCTTTTGTTTTTTCATCCATCGTTTGGATATTAATATATGGCGGGTTTCCAACTATAACGTCAAATCCGCCATCATTAGCAATCTCAGGGAAGGCATCATTCCAATCCTGTCGGAGCGCATCGGCTTGGATAATATTGAAGTCATTATTATCCACAAGTTCCCCGTTCTCTGCTGCTAAGAGCGATAACGCAATTTTAGTTTCTCGAACGTTATTCTCCAGAATATCGGAGCCATACACGTTCTCACGTATGATGGTTTTAATTGACTTCTCGGTTATCTGGCGAAGACGAGTGGTAGCCTGAACCAAGAATGCACCTGCACCACAGGCACAGTCACAGACTGTGTCGTCGCCATGAATTGTTTGCTCAAGGATATAGTTTATAACCTTCTCAGGTGTGTAATATACACCGTTAATCTCGCGTTCTTCCTCCTCAACAGCTAGTTCGAATACTCTCAATACCGAATTGAGCGAAATACTCTCGGGCGTCCTACCGAATAGAATATGAACGATCTTGGAAATATCTTGGTCAGTGGCCAATGATGTGACATTATTGAGGAACTCTGAGCGGGAATAATCCACACCAACATTATCAAGATAAAACGTCACCAAATTTGCCTCCAGTTCCTCAAGCGCATACTGCTCCAAAACCCTCAACACATCATCTTTATCCATCGAATTCACATTTTGAGCTTCTGCCGACATAGACAAAGGTACCTTGGCTATGATTTACGAAGTAATCGTATTAACCCTCTGGTCGAAAGCGGTCAGCAGATGCCAAACGCCATACTCGTTAGTTTCCGTTCTTTGAGATACCGTTCGTCGGCGGCTTCGGGTTTCATTCGTCGGCTCATTGATTGCCTCTGAAGCGGACTCACGTCAGGAGGTACTGCCGAGGATGGCCACGTCTTCACCACTTCGTGCCGCGCCGTCCTACGACCCATTGTGGGCCATAATCGCTGAACTGCGCGGGCAGGAGTATGTTCGAACCCGCCCCACTGATCGTCTCATATCTCGCATGCTTAGCGAGCGAGACACCCGTGGAGTTGAAGGACACGATAGTCAAACCTCAAAAAACAAAAACGGAAAACCGTCGCCAGCCGAGCGCCTACGCGATATCGTCCAGTGAGACGGCGCTGCCGCGGTCGACCGTAATCCACGACGTGGTCAACTCCTCCGATTTCGGGGAGAACACGGTCAGTTCGGTCGGGTTCTCCGGGTCGTCGTAGATGCATTCGAGGTCGAACACGGGCGCATCCGCCAATTCGTCGGAACTGTGAGGTGCGGCCGTGCTCATCAGATGGAGACGTCCGTCTTGCAGCTCGCACACAGCGCGTCGCCGACCGCCTCCTTCGGGACCGAGGTCCCGCATCGGGGACACCGCGAACGGGTGCGCGAGTACTCCGTGTACGGTGCAATCCGCGAATTCTCGGTGGATTCGCTCATACACAGCCCAATACGGTACAGGTACAAGAAGTTTTGGATATAATGTATGCAATATCTCTGATTCGACCCCGAATGTAACGCCAACTGTACCTACGGTTCGAACTACTCAACATAATTGGACAATCGGCACCCGTATGAGAAGTCGCCCCTAGAGCTCCCGAGTAGTTCAGAGACAGCCAGCGATTCGACACCGTCCCGGTTTCGAAACGCTCAGTCGGCCGCGTCACTCAAACTGTCAGGACGTTCGAATAAACGAGAAGCTACCCCGTTAGCATTGGCGACAAACTCGATTTTCTGACAGTTAACGCGTAGCGTCTCGCGTGAAACATCGTGTTTCGTGAACTGTTGCGGAAAAATCGGTCGAGAGGCCACCAGTATCGGAATCAGAGGCGGACTAACCGTCTACACCGTCAGGTAAGTTGACAGCCAACGCGCGAAACTATTGAAACTATCTCGTCAGCTTTTGCCGGCGGCGTCGGTAGATTGTCATCGCAGACACATGAGCACACGAACACGTATCGCCGGCGTCCTCGTCGTCGTCGCCCTCGTCGCGGCGGCGTCGGGGACCGGTCTGGCGGCGGTCGATACACAGCAGGCACAGGTACAAGAACAGACGCAGACGCAGACGCAGACGCAGACACAGTACTGCACGTATCCGAGCAACGGTACGTATGAGTCGTTCGGGGTGAGCAATCTCTCCGCGCCGTCCGGCGTCGAAGCCGGTGAGCCGGTGACGGTGTCGGCCGATATCACCAATCCGAACGACGTGCCGATGATTCAGTGCGTCGAGTTCCGACTCGAAGGTGACGTGGTCGAACGGACCGGCTGGGCGCTGAACCCCAACGAGACCGAGACCATCGAGTTCGACGTCAACACGACGGACCTCGAAGACGGGACGTACATCCACGGCGTCGAGACGCGCGACTTCGGCGAGTTGGCGACGCTCACCGTGGGCGAACAGCCCGAGCCCGAACCCGAGGAGCCGACCGCGACGCTCCGGTTCGACGACCAAGAGTCCGACGGCACGAACGTGACCGTCGCGAGCGCCAACCTCTCCGACGGCGGCTACATCGCCATCCTCGATGAGAACGGTTCCGTGGTCGGCGCGACCGACTACCTCGACTCCGGCCCGCAGGAGAACGTCACCGTATCCCTCCTCGAACCGCTGAACGAGAGTGCCAACTTGACCGCGCAGGCGCACCTCGATACCAACGGCAACCAGACGCTCGACTTCCTCACCTCCAACGGGACCGAGGACGGTCCGTACACGATGAACGACACGCCCGTCACCGACGACGCAGTCGTGACCGTCAGCGAGGAGCCGACGAACGGAACCGACGAGCCGACCGCGACGCTCCAGTTCGACGACCAGGAGTCCGACGGCAGTAACGTGACCGTCACGAGCGCGAACCTCTCCGACGGTGGCTACATCGCCATCCTCGACGAGAATGGCTCGGTCGTCGGCGCGACCGACTACCTCGACTCCGGCCCACAGGAGAACGTTACCGTGCCGCTCCTCGAACCGCTGAGCGAGAACGAGAGCGTGAACCTCACGGCGCAGGCGCATCTCGACACCAACGACAACCAGACGCTCGACTTCCTCACCTCCAACGGAACTGAAGACGGCCCGTACACGGTCAACGGCACGCCCGTCACCGACGACGCAGTCGTGACTATCGGTGAGGAACCGACGACGGAGGAACCAACGACGACTGACGAACCGGAGACAACGACCACTGACGACGATACGGAGACAACGACCACTGACGACGACACGGAGACAACGACCACTGACGACGACACGGAGACAACGACCACTGACGACGACACGGAGACAGCACCGCCGACCGAGACACCCATCCATAACGAAACGGAGAGCTGAACCGCCGACTACCGGCCGACTCGGACCCACCACCGGGTCGGCTCGGAGCTATTTTCACACGGCGAGCGCCGGCCCGACCGAAGTCAGCGACCGAGCGCCGCGAGCAGGCCGTCGGGAACGCTGAGGAACCCGAGCCAGACCAACAGCACCACGAGTACGGTGTAGCCGACCGAGATGGCGAAATCCTTGGTGAACCGTCGGGCGGTGTACGGATGTGCCTCCGCCGAGACTGCGTCGACCGCGCCCTTGTGAAGCAGGACGAACCCGATGACGTTCGTCAGCCAGTAGCCCGCGACGACGCCCGGAAGGAACCAGCTTCTGGAGATGAGGCTCACCGCGACGCCGAACGCGTAGGCCAGCGGGAGGTTGACCACGAGGTCGTTCCACCACGAAAGCGGAGATAGAACGAACCCGATAGCGGCCAGAATGCCGCCTTTCACGCGCCGCCGTTCCATCCGGATAGATGTTCGGCCAGCGGTAATAGTATTGTGAGCATATGCCACGCGCCGTCTCGGGCGCGGCGGGAGCCGCGAGCGTCAGTCCGCCGCGCTCGGACCGCCGCCGGCGAGCGCCTCGACGAGCGTCGTGAGGTCGGAGACGGCGAGGTCGGGCTCCGGCCCGAACGGTTCCCACGGCGACGCTTTCCGGTCGACCCAGACGCCCTGCATTCCGGCGTGTTGCGCTCCCATCACGTCGAACCAGCCGGCGGTCGCGTGGGCGATTTCGTCGATGGGCGTCCCGGTCCGGGCGGCCGCGTGGCGGTAGATTTCCGCGTCGGGTTTGAACACTCCGACCTCGTCGGCGCTGACGACGCCGTCGAGGAGGTCGCGGATGTCGGCGTGGTCGACCATCGAATCGAGCATCTCGGGGTTCCCGTTGGAGACGACGTAGCAGTCGTAGCCGGCGTCGCGGAGGCGACCGACCGCGTCGCGTACGTCGTCGAACACGTCGAGTTCGTGGTACACCGAGAGAATCGCGTCGCGCTCGCTCGCGGAGACGGACACGTCGTGGGCCTCCAGCGCGTACTGGAGCGCCGCGCGGTTGACCTCGTAGAAGGGTTCGTACTCGTCGACGTGGTTGCCGACGAACGTGTATTCGAGCGACCGCGACCGCCACAGCTTCGAGACGGGTTCGGGGTCGTCGACGCGCTCGGCGAGCGCTTTCTCGGCGGCGTCGACATCCACGAGCGTGCTGTACGAGTCGAACGTGACCGTCGAGACGCGGTCGGGGTCGAACGACATACGCGACCCTACGGCGACGCGGATGTTAACGATACGGCGGTCGCGCGGACGCGACGAGAAAAAAGACCGAAGAATGGGTTGGCGCGCCTGACGAGCGCGACGGGCGGGTGGCGGCCGACTCAGTCGCCTCCCCCCCCGTCCTCCCAGAGGGTCACGAGGATGACCACGTCCTGCATATCGAACGCGGGACTGTGCGTGTCGGTCGTTCCGAGTTCGAACAGGAAGATGGCCTGGTTGCTGTCGAGTTCCATCGTCTTCCCGTCGTCGCTGATGTAGGGTGCGACGAACTCGGCGGCGTCGTCCTGTCCGTTGTAGCCCCGTATCCTCGGGACCCGGTCGCCGTCGCGGAGGACCGCGACCTGTCGGTGGTCCACCGACGAGTCGGCGGTGACGTAGCCGTCGGTGGCGGCGATGATGGCGAGCGAGTCACCGGCGTCGCCAACCACGCTGAACGAGTGCGACCGACGGTCGTTCACGTCGTCCCAGTCCGCGGAGTGGTGCTGCTCGCCGTCGACGACGAAGGTGACGGAGACGGGAACGGGACCCCGCCCGTCCGTGATGGCGCTGCCGAGCAGTTCGAAATCGCCCGTGAAGGCGTCCGACGGGACGACCTCGCCGTCGTCGATGTCGAAGTCGTCTTCGGGCTCCGGCGTCGACGCGGTGGTGTTTCGGACCTCGTAGCTCTCGCCCATCCCGCGGACTTCCAGCGGGATGGTGACCGTCGCGCCGGGGCCGGACGCCCCGTCGAGGGTGACGGTGACGGTGTCGCCTTCGATTTCGGTCACGTCGTCGGGCGCGGTGTACGTGAAGCTCGCGCGGCCGGACTCGTCGGTGACGGCGGTCGCCCCGGCGGTCGGGGCGACGGTGCCGCCGAGCGGGGTCGACGGGCTGACGGTCAGCGTCGCGCCCGCGGCGGGCGCGCCGTAGCGGTCGAACGCGCGGACGACGAGCGTCTCGCGGCCGCCCGAGGGGACCGCGGCGTCCTCGCCTTCGACCGCGACCGCGTAGGCGGCGGGGTCGGGTTCGACGGCCTCGCCGACGCCGAGACGGGCGACGCGGAAGTCGTAGCGGACGCCCGCGTCGAGTTCGATAGTGACGACCGCGTGGTCGCCGCTGGCGACGTGGGAGACGACTCGCGCGTGGGGTTCCTCGGCCATGAGGTCGACCCACGCGTCCTCAGAGAGGTAGGTCGGCACCGAGATACGCACCGGGTCGGTGGCGCTGTACACCGGCAGCGACTCGGAGCGCACGGAGACGGGAGCGAGCGCCACGGTGTCGCCGGCGGTCGTGTGACCGTCGAGGTCGCCCTCGAAGAACACGAGCGTGACGGTCGTGCCGCGGACGAGCGACTGGCGGTGGACGACGGGGGTCCCGTCGGTTTCGAGGTACGAGACGCCGCTTTCGAGCACCATCCGCGCCTCGTCGCGCTCGGCGTAGTCGGCCTCGTAGACGATGGCTCCGGTCTCGTAGGTGCGGGTCGTGCCGTCCCAGAACACCGCTTCGGGACCGACCGCGGAGACGCCCGTGACCGTCACGGCATCCGCGCCGTCGACCCGGAACGTCCCGACGCTGTCGGGCGGCGAGACCACGAGATACCGCTCGGGGTACGACACGTCCGAGTCGACCGCGACGCGGCTGCCGGCCTCGACGCCGGAGGCGCGGAACACCTGCGAGTCGAGCGACGCGAGGTCCGTCGAGACGCTGGCGCTGTGGTCGGCTTCGTCGCCGGCGGTCCAGACGGGCGTGCCCGCGAGTTGGACCACCGCGATGACCGACACGACCAGCCCGAACGCGAAGACTAACCCGAGGATTTCCGAGACGCCGCGGGAGTCGAGAGAGAGGCGAGACATGGCTCAGACCTCCACTTCGGGCGCGTTCAGTTCTGGCGTGTCCTCGTCTTCGATAGAGGAGTCGGGCAGGTGGATGCGGACCGCCGCGGTGATGACCACGTCGTCCTCGGCTGAGATGGCGGCCTCGCGGCCGCTGACCATCCCGCCATCGGAGGTTATCACCACGTCCGTCTTGGTCGAGGCGATGTTCGCGCCGACGACGAAGACGTTGCCCTCGGCGTCGACGACGATGTCGCCGTCGCCGAGCATGACCACGCCGTTGAGATTGACCCCGCCGCGCGCGGAGACGACGTCGAGCGCGCCGTTGTCCTTGACCCCCGAGAGGCCGGCCCCGGCGAGGTCGACGCCGTCCGTGCCGTCGATTCGGATGTCGCCCTTCCCGCTGATGTCGGCGCTCCGGGCGCTGACGAAGCCGTTCGTCGAGACGATACGGAGGCTGTTGCTGTCCTGTGCGACCGTCACCCCGGCGTTGTCGAGGTCGATGTCGCCGCCGGCCTCGATGGAGAGGCTGGCTTTGCTTCCCTGCGTGACCGACGCGCCGGAGAGGTCGATTTCGTCGCCCGCAACTACGGTGATGTCCTGGCCCGACACCGAGGTGACGCTCACGCCGACCGCGGCCAGCGAGCCGCTTCCGGCGTCGATGTCGATTCGGCTGTTCGAGCCGGTGGCGACGGTGTCGACGTGGAGCGAGACTCCGTCGCCCGCGAAGGTGATGTCGCGGTCGGAGACGATGGTCCCGGTGCTCGGCGGGACGACGAGCCGGTCGGTTCCGGCGTCGTATGTCACGTCGCCGCCCGTGCCGGTGTCGTTGACGCGGTAGTCAGCGCCGTCGAACTCGCCGTTTCCGTCGACATCGGCGTAGACGAATCCGGGGTCGTCGACGGCGGCCACGAGCCCGCGGAGCGGGTCGGTGACGCCGCCCTCGCGGAGCTGTACGTCGAAGGTCACGCGGTCGACGGTCGCGCCCGCGGCGTCCTCGACGACCACGTCGAACGCGTCGTTGACGACGCCGTCGACGCTTCCGGTCGCGGTGTAGACGAACGTCGCGCGGCCGTCCGAATCGGTGACGGTCGAGACGGTGCCGGTGTCACGTGCGACGATGCGCCCGCTTTCGGCGGTCAGGCCGGGGCTGGCCGTGACGACCGCGTTGGGGACGGGGTTGTTCTGCGCGTCGCGGACCTCGACGACGGCCCGGTGGCTCGCACCCGGCGGGACGACGGCGTTGTCGCCCTCGACGTCGACGATGTAGGCGGGCGCTTGGAGCGCGCCGGGGGTGTCGATGCCGACCCGCGAGAGCCGCAGGTCGTAGGTCTTGCCGGGTTCGAGTTCGACCGTCAGGGTGTTGGAATCGGTGCCGGTCGCGTAGGCGATAGAGCGGACGTTCGGCTCGTCCGCCAGCAGGTCGCGCCACGCGTCTTCGGAGAGCCGGGTGGGGACCGAGATGGTGATGGGCGCGCCCGCGTCGGTGACGGTGATGTAGTCGGTGCCGGCGCTCAGGGGGACGACGCCGAAGGTGGTCGCCTCGCTCGTCGCGGTGTCGATGTCGCCTTCGAGGAAGACGAGCGACACCTTGGTGCCGTCGACGAGCGACTGGGTCGCTCCGACCTCGCTACCCGCGTAGGCGGTGTACTGCGCGGTCCCCTCGTGGACGAGCGACGGTTCGCTCTGGAGGTACCGGTAGTCGGGGCGGTAGACGAACTGCTGGGTGTCGAACGCGTGCTCGGAGCCGTCCCAGTAGCTGCCGGTCTCGCCGGTCGCGACCGCGCCGGAGATGCGGGCCGTCGCGGGGTCGGTCGTCCGGAGGCTGCCGGAGCCGGCGGCGGGCGAGACGAACAGCGCGCGGGTCGGGTAGTCGACGCCGGCGTCGAGGGTCGCGCGGGTCTGCCGGCCGTCGACCGCCTTCGAGACGCTCTCGTCGAACGCGGCGAAGTCGGTCTCGGCGGCCGTGAGGTGTTCGAACTCGGTCTGTTGGTTCCACGCGGGGACCGCCGAGACCTGCACCATCGCGACGAGCGAGACGACGAGCGCGAACGCGAGCATCGTGCCGAGGATGGCCGAGGCTCCGCGGCGGTCACCGCGGAGGTGCGAGCCGCGGCGGGCCGCGCCCGCGACGAACCCGCGCAGTGCGTGCCTGCGGGGCGAGTGTGTGTATTGGGTGTTGTTGGGGGTGTTGTGAGTCATGGCCTTACACCAGTGCGAAGGCGACGAGCGCCAGCGCGGACAGTCCGAGGGCGTACTTCAGCCCGCTGAGGGCGCTGTTGTCGGCCAGTTTGCCGGCGAGGAGCCCGCTGCCGACCGCCTGAATCAGCGCGGAGTGGAAGAACACCACGTGGAAGTTCGCCAGCGGCACCGACGAGATGCCGATGGGGAGCGACTGTCCGTTCGACGCCGTCGTGGGCACGGACATCTCGGCGAGGGGGCCGAGGTAGCTCGCGCCGAGCATCAGGATGACGAACAGGTAGACGAAGTACCCGATGACGACGATGGCGATGTACGAGCCCATCGCGCGACGGCGGGACTTCTCCAGTTTGTAGCGGTTGCGGGTGTCCTCCGCGGCGACGCTGAGGACGCGCGAGAGGTCGCCGCTGGTGCGGCCGCCGCTGGCGATGAGCCGGATGACCCGCGAGAGCTGCGGGACGTTGAGCCGGGTGGCGAACGCCATGAGCGCCGCGTGGGCGTCGTGGTTCCAGCGGATGTCGTTGCGGAGCGCGCGGAGTTCGTCCGCGAGCGCGCCGGTCGACCAGCGGGAGACGAGCGCGAGCGACTCGACCAGCGAGATACCCATCTGGTTGGCGCTCGACAGCAGGTTCAGCGTGTCGGGGAAGCGCCGTTCGAGCGTGCGCTCGCGGCGGGTCCGAAGCTCGTGGAACACCGTCAGGGGGACCGCCACGATGGCGAACGGGAGGACGACGTACCAGACCGTCGTGTTGTACGGGTTCGCGAGCATGGCGTCGAGGGTCGGCGTCGCGAGGCCGAGCGCGTAGACGGCGACGACCGACAGGAGCGCGAGGGGAACCGTGGCGACCGCCGAGAGGTACGGCTGGCGGCGCATGATGTCCAGCGGGTCACCGATGAGCGTCCGAAGCTCGTACACCGCGTTTTCGAGGCGGTAGTCGTCGAGTCGCTCGTCGACGAAGCCGCCGTCGGAGGCGATGTCGTCGCTCCCCCAGCGGGCTTCGCGGGCGCGCTGGATTTCGCGGCGCATCGCGCCGAGGAAGTCGACCGCGACCGTCCGAAGCTCTTCGAGGACGGTCACGTCGTGTTTCGTCCGGACCGTGTCCTGCGTGTACGGCGAGGAGAGCACGTCCACGAGGAGCAGGAACAGCCCCATCCCCAGCGGGAAGATGAGGTAGTTCAGCGCGTACAGCTGGACGAGCGTGTCGCCGCCGAGGAAGCTGATGACCATCAGGGTGACGATGAGCAGGAGCGGCGCGGCGACGAACGCGGCGACGAACACCTCCGAGAGCATCGACAGCGTCTCGATGAAGTCCTCCTGTTCGTCGCGGGCCTCTTCGAGGTACGTCGCGGACTCGCGGTCGAGGAAGGCGGTCACGTCGCCGCCGGAGTCGAGGACCGAAAGCAGGTCGTCGAGGAACTGCTCGAAGTTAATCGAAGGCGTCAGGTTCCGCGAGTTGCGGAGCGCCGTGAACAGGTCGTTGCCGAACAGGTCCATGTCGCGGGCGATCATCTCGAACTCGCGGGACACCTCGCCGTAGTCGGGCGCGTCGGCGACGGAGCGGATGACTTCGAGGAAGCTCATCCCGCCGTGGCTGAGCGCGTACATGTAGACGATGGCGTGCGGGAGCAGGATGTCGATGCTGCGGCCGCGCATCTCGGCGCGGCTCTTGGGGAGGTAGTACCGGGCGTAGTAGGTCCCGGCGGCCGCTACCCCGCCGACGAGGGCGACGAGGGCCGCGCCGAGGATGGGCACCTTGTAGGGGGCAAGCGGGGCGACGTACCCCGCCGCGACGCCGAGGCTCACGGGGCTCGACGCGTTCGCCAGCACGCCCGTGCGGGCGAGGACGAACGTGAGCGCGAGGCCGACGAGCGAGCCGAACGCCGCGGTGACGAGCGCCAGCTTCATCGACTGGGTGAGATACAGGTCGTAGGTCGTGCCCACGCGGGTCTGGTTCAGCCAGCGCTGGAGATCGCGGTGGCCCGCCGGGTGGCGCTTGAAGTACGTGCGGACGTAGCCGTAGCGCTGGCGCAGTCGTTCGACCTCCTCGGGCGACTCGTCGAAGTGTTCGCGCGGGAAGTACTGCTCGACCTCGTAGTCGGGCAGGGGGACCGAAGTCGACGAGTCAGCGGGCATCGTCGGCCTCCCGGTCGTCGTCGGTCACGGTCTCGTCAGCGTCGTCGGGGTCGTCGGGCGACGCGTCCGAGGCGTCCGCGGCGACAGCGGAATCGGCTTCCGCGTCGTCTGCGCCGGCGTCGGCGTCGTCACCGACGACTTCCCAGTCGGTCCCGACATCGTCGGGGTCATCGGATTCGTCGGCGGCGTCGGGGGTGGCGGCTTCGCTTTCGTCGGCGGCGGGGGCGGCCTCCGCCTCGGCGGCGTCAGCCACCTCATCGTCGTCGGCATCGTCGTCCGAGTCGCCGTCCGCGTCGTCGTCTAACTCGATGTCGAACAGGTCCGCGAGCAGACGTTCGGTTTCGGGCGAGACCTCGATTTCGTCGTCGAAGTCGTCGGCCGCGGCGTCGTTTTCGCCCGCCGCGGGGTCGTCGCTCTCGTCGGCCTCGCCGTTTTCGTCGACGGAGACCAGCGAGGTCTCGGCGTAGACGTGCGCGAGGAGGCCTTCGCGGTCGCGCTCGAAGCGGCGAATCACGGCCGAGACGGTCAGGTAGTCGTCGACGCCCGAGGCGGCGATGTACCGGAGCACGTCGGCGCGAACGTCGAGTTCGTATTTGAGGTCGGCTTTCGTCCAGCCGCGCTCGGCGGCGATTTCGTCGAGGACGACCGAGTCACCGACGCGCTCGTGAGCGTCGTTCTCGGGGTTGCGCTTGAACACGTCGCGGAGTTCGACCTCGCCGTCGTCGTGGACGCCGGCGATTTCGGTGACGGCGATGTTCCGGCGGGTCCGGTCGCCGTCGAGGTGAATCTGCTTTTGGACCGAGATGATGTCGAGGTCCGACAGCATCTGGGCGGGCACGCCGAGGGGTTCGTTGCGCATGCGGTGGACCACGCCCTCCGAGGAGTCGGCGTGGAACGTCGTGTACGCGGTGTGGCCCGTGGCGATGGAGTGGAAGAACGTCAGGGCGACGCGCTCTTCCGTGCGAATCTCACCGACCAGCAGGTACTCGGGGCGCTGTCGGAGCGCGGCCTGCAAGAGCGCGTACATCGACACCTCGCCGCGGCCGTCCGCCGTGAACGTGTCGCGGGTGACGGACTGAATCCAGTTGTCGTGCGGGAGGGTGATTTCGCGGGTGTCCTCGATGGAGACGACCTTCGCGTGGCCGGGAACGAAGAAGGACACCGCGTTCATCGAGGTGGTCTTCCCGGAGCCCGTGCCGCCCGCGAAGATGAGCGACCGGTTGTTCTCGATGGCGAGCCAGAAGTACGCCATCTGCTCGACGCTGAAGGTGTTCCAGCGCACGAGGTCGACCGGCGACAGCGGCACGTCCGAGAACTTCCGGATGGTGAAGTTCGACCCGCGGGTGGCCACGTCGGAGCCGAGAGTCAACTGGACGCGGGAGCCGTCCGGGAGGCTCGCGTCCACGAGCGGGTCGGAGACGGTCACTTGCTTGCCCGCGCGTTGCGCGAGGCGGATGGTGAACGACGAGAGGTCGCCGTCGTCGAAGACGACGTTCGTCGGCACGTCCCGGTAGACGCTGTGGAAGACGTAGACGGGCACGTCGTCGCCGTCACAGGAGATGTCTTCGATGCCGGGGTCGCGCATCACGGGGTCGATGCGGCCGAAGTGGATGAAGTCCCGAAGCAGGAAGTAAAACAGCTTCCAGAGCGACCCGTCTTCGACCGTCGCCGCGTGTTCGGTGATTATCTCGCGGGCCTCGTCGTCGAACACGTCCTCGCGGTCGCCGTCGGCGTCGAGGTCGCGGTACAGGAGGCTGTTGCGCAGAATCTTCGTCAGGTCGTCGCGCACGAAGTCCTCGAAGTCGTCGAGGCGCGGTTCGCTCACGTGGTACCGGTGTTCGCGCTTCTCGTGGTCGTACAGGATGGAGACGAACGCGAAGGGCTTGTTCACCCAGTAGTGTTCGACGGTCTCGACGCCCTCGAGGAACGAGAAGTCGAAGAACTGGTCTTCGATGAACGCTTCGGAGGGAGCCGGCGCGAACGCCGTCTCGTCGACTTCAGCGAAGAACGCCTTCACTTCGCGGAGGACGGCCTCCCGGAGCGTCTCCGGGCGGTCGTCGTCCGCCGATTCGTCGACAGCGAGGTCTTCGACGGGGCCGTATTCGATGCGGTCCGACGCGGGGACCGGGAGTTCACTCGCGCGGGCGGCCATCGCCTCCGGCCCGGTCGTGGGGACCAGTTCGGCGGTGCCGGCACCGTCTGCTCGGAACGATTCTTCGCCATCGAGGCGGTCAGTTTGGGAGTTCTTGTCAGGAGACGCCATTCTCTGGAAATACTGAACGGTAGGAACGGCTGTAAGTATGGAGCGACTAGATGTCCGAATTCGGCCGGTTAGGCCGGGACTACCGCTGAATTCGGGGAACTAACTGGTTCGCTTTCGGCGGGGGCGAGACGGCTGTCGCCCCCGAGATGACCCGACGACGGCTGGCAATCGAATGACAGTACTGCTCCTCGCGGCCGACAGCACCGGCCGACGCGTCGGCAAGAAACGGTGATATTCATCGAGAGAGGTGTTACCAATGGTCATAGGCCGTCTGCCGGCGGAATTCGCTCCTTCAGCCCCGTCGTGGCCTTGCGATTTCGGTCCTTCCTAGCGGATGGAAACGGGACGAACCTTCAAGAGACGAGGCGTTGTATGTAAGGATGTATTATGGATATTGCTGATATCGCCACTCCTGATTTCATCGAGGTCGACGTTAACGAGCGATTAGGCAAAGTCCGCTCCATCTTCGAGCGGGAAAACCCTAAGGGCATCATCGTTCAGGACGACGGCGAGTACGCGGGCGTCATCGGTGAGAAGCAGCTCATCAACTCGCACGTCGAAGACAACACCAAAGCGGCCGCGCTGACGAAGGCCGTCCCCAAGATAGACCGTCACGAGAACGTGCGCGAGGTCGCGCGCATGCTCGTCGAGGGCGACACGAAGGTCGCGCCGGTCTACGAGGGCGAAAAACAGTACGGCATCATCACGCAGGACGCCATCCTCGAAGCCGTGCTCGACAACCTCGACGCGCTGACCGTCGAGCAGATTTACACCGACGACGTGGTCACCGTCGGCGAGCGCGACCACCTCGGGCAGGCCATCAACCGCCTCCGCGAACACGGCGTCTCGCGGCTGCCGGTCGTCAACGACGAGGGCCGCCTCGAAGGTATCCTGACCACCTACGACCTCGTCGAGTTCATGGTGCGCGACGAGGGTCGGCAGGGCAAACAGGACCGCCGCGGCGACACCGACCGGATGCTCGACCTCCCGGTCTACGACCTGATGACCAGCCCGGCGCGCACGGCGACGCCCGACGAGAGCGTCCGCGACGCGGTCGCGCGCATGCTGGAACACGACATCGCCGGGCTGGTCGTCACGCCCGCCGACGACGACGGCGAGGTGCTCGGCGTCGTGACGAAGACCGACGTGCTCCGCGCGCTCACCTACACCGAAGAAGAGCAGATGGACGTGCAGGTCACGAACATCGGCCTCATCGAGACGCTGAGCCGCGCCGACATCAACTCGGCTATCACCGAGGTCGCGGACAAGTACCAACGGATGAGCGTGCTCCACGCCCACGTCCGCTTCCACGAGCACAAAGAGAAGCTCCGCGGCACGCCGCTCATCCAGTGCCAGATTCGGCTCCGCACGAGCCACGGGCAACTGGCGGGCAGCGGCGAGGGCTACGGCGCAGAACACGCGTTCCACGTCGCGCTCGACAAGCTCGAACGCAACGTGCTCGAAGTCAAGGGCTTCGAGGCCGACGAGCGCTACCGCGGCCAGCTGCTCCGCAAGCTCAACGAGCTGTAAGCCGTAGCCTCGCCGGCACTCACCGGCGCGCCCGAACGGGAACGAGAACGGGAACGGAAATCGAAGACAGGAGCGGGATTCGGCCGGGTCGTCTCCCCGGCCGCGTCGACCCTTTTTCTACACGTCAGTCGCGGAGAGCCCGCGGTCGGTTATCTTGAACGTCGCCGTCTCCCCGGCGGGTTTCGCGCGGTGTTTCTCCAGCGTCGCCCGGCGGTTGCCGCCGCGGAAGCGGTCGAGGCGGACGACGGTCCCCGTCCAGTGTTCGAGGGTGTGGCCGCCGAGCGCGCGCGTCCGGTCGGAGTCGGGGTCGGCGTACACCTGGTTCGTCAGGACGACCGCGAGGTCGTGTTTGCGCGCGAGCGACAGCAGGTGGGTGACCTGCCGGGCCACCCGGCGCAGCGCCTCGCCGCCGTCGCCCTCGGCGGTTCGTTCGAGCCGGTAGAACCCGGTCGCGGAGTCGAGGACGATGAGGTCGGCGCTGGCGGCGAACTCCTCGGCGTCGCGGACGGCCTGCTCTTGGTCCTCGAAGTCGTACGCCTCGCTTATCATCAGCCGCGAGGTCACAGACTCCACGTCCTCGGGGGCGACCGCCTCCGCGAGCTGTTGGAAGCGGTCGACCGACAGGCCCTCGGTGTCGATGTAGACGACGGTGCCGCCCGCGGCGGCGACCCGGACCGCCGCCGAGAGCGCGACGTTCGTCTTGCCGGCCGCGGAGGGACCGTACACCTGCGTGACGGTGCCGCGTTCGAACCCGCCGTCGAGGAGGTCGTCGAGCGCGTCACAGCCGGTGGAGACTGACTCTGTCACGTCAGGAGGTGAGTGCCACCGGCCGAAAAAGACCCCGGTCCACCCCGGTCGTCGCCGGGCCGCCGCCGGCGCGTTCCGGCATCGCGCGGTCACCGAGTCGACGCCGGCTCCCGACCGCCGCGAGCGCCTCGCGCACAACGCTTTATTCGTCGCCGTCGCCAAGAGGCCCCCGTGATAGTCGTCGCCACCGCGGACTTCGACCTCTACCACGAGGCCGTGTCCGAACTCCGGAGCCGAGGTGTCACGTTTACGACCGTCGAGCCGGGCGACTCGCTTCCCGAGCGGGCGCGCGTCCTCCTCACCGGCCCGGACGACGACCTCGACGGCACGGGCTCCGACGGGAACGTGACCCGCGTGACCGCCACGGGCGACGACGTGCGCCGGGCCGTCGACGAGGCGCTCGCCAGCCTCCGCGGCGACGGCGGACAGACCGTCGTCGGCGTCGACCCCGGAACGAGACCGGGCATCGCGGTCCTCTCGGGCGAGACGGTCGTCGCCGCGTTCCACGTCCCGCTTGCGGACGCCGTCGACGTCATCCGAGAGGAGACCGACGACGCGGTCGACCCCGTGGTCCGCATCGGCGACGGCGCGCGCTTACAGGGCGCGAAGCTCATCAACGAACTCGACGGCGTCGCGGTCGAACTCGTCGACGAGACCGGGACGACGCCGTACCTCGGCAGCGGCGCTCGCGGCATGGGCGACGTGCTCGCCGCGGTGAACATCGCCCGCCGGGACGGCGAGCGCATCGAGTCCCGCGAGATAGAGCCGACCGAGGGCGAACTGACGCGCATCAAGGCGCGCTCCCGGGAGGCATCCGAAGACAACCGCACCATCGACGAGGACCTCGCGCGGCGCGTCGCCGGCGGCGAACTGAGCATCGACGAGGCGCTGGACGAACACCGCTCGCGCGAGGAATGAGCGTCCGCGGCGGCGGTTTCGACGCCGTTAACGGCCGCCTAACGGTCCGCTACGAGACCCAGAGAGTCCCCTGAGAGTTCGAGTGGTCGGCGGAAAAGAATGCTGTTAACCCGACTCTCGGTTTATGAGGCGCGCCGCGTCGGGTTCATAGCTACGTTCCACCGGCTTCTGACGCCACCGCGTCGACGGCGCGGCGCATGATTTCACGGACGGGAACCCCGGTCTCGTTCGCCACCGCGAGCGCGTCGTCGTACTCGGCGCTTCGGTCGTAGACGACGCCGTCGGCGTCGCTGGCGACCTTCACGCTCACCTCGTAGTCGTCGCCGTCGATGTCGAGCGTCGCCGTCTCGAACTCGCGGCGGGCGGTCCAGCGGTGGCCCGCGCCGTGCTCGCGGATGCCGAGCGTGCCGGTCTCGACCGCGAGGCGGTACGCGACGCGCTCGGCGTCTTCCGGCTTGACGACGACCTTGACGAGGTGGCCGGGCCGGGACTTCTTCATCGTCGTCGGGACGATGGTCACGTCGCGCGCGCCGGCGTCTTTCAGGGTCGCTTGGAGGCCGCCGAGGACTTCGGGCGGCGCGTCGTCGAGGTTCGTTTCGAGGACGGTAATCTCGTCGCGGACGAGCCGCGAGCCGCCGTCGCCGACGACCGCGCGGAGGACGTTCGGGTGGTCGGGGAACTCCCAGCCGCCGGCCCCGTAGCCCGACGACTCGACCGACATCGACGGGAGCGTCTCGACGCCCTCGGCGAGGTGCGCGAGGATGGCCGCGCCCGTGGGGGTGAGCAGTTCGGCCTCGACGGGGCCGCCGCGGACCGACCAGTCGGCCGCCGCGGTGATGTTGACCACGGCGGGCGCGGGGACCGGGTAGGTTCCGTGGCTCATCTCGGTTTCGCCGCCGCCGACGGCGACCGGACCGGTGACGACGCGGTCGACGCCGAGGTCGTCGAGGAGGAGACAGACCCCGACCACGTCGGCGACGGCGTCGTCCGCGCCGACCTCGTGGAAGTGCGTCGCGTCGAGGTTCGTGCCGTGGACCTCGGCCTCGGCCTCGCCGAGCACGCGGAAGATGGCCGTCGCGTCCGCGACGACGCCCGGCGGGAGATTCATCGACTCGACGAGGTCGACGACCTCGGGGTAGATCCGGTGCGGGCCGTGACCCTCGGCGTGGGCGTGGTCGTCGTGGGAGTGGTGGTGTTTGTGGTCGTCGTGAGAATGCGGGTGACTGTGGTCGTGGCCCTGCGACTGTCCGTGGCTGTCGTCGCCGTCGTGGTGAGTCTGCTCCTCGTCGTGAGCGTGGTCGTGGTGGTGGTACTGGTGCTGATGGCTGTGTTCGGCGTCGTCGCCGTCGCCACCGTCGTCGGAGTCTGCTCCGTCGTCGCCGTCGGCGCGCAGGCGTCGGTGGTCGTCGCCGTGACCCTCGCCGCGGGGGTCGCCCCCGTCGGCCTCCGCGAGGAGCACGTCCACCTTGGTCGCGAGGATACCGTTTTTGTCGACCTCGTGGACGCGGTAGGTCACGTCGAGGGCGTCTTCGACGGGCGAGAGGACCGACGGGTCAGCGCCGGCGGCGACGAGCGCGCCGAGGAGCATATCGCCGCTGGCACCCATCCGGCCGTCGAACGCGAGGAGTCGCATGCGTAAACCGTGGTGTTCGAGCGTAAAAACGCCAGCCATCGACGCGCCGTTCCCTGTCCAGTCGGCAGGGATTAGTAGCCGCCCGCCCTACGGTGTGCTAGGCTGTAACCACGAGAGGACGCTGCCTCGGGCCGACCGGGGAAGGACTTATCCGATGGCCTCTCACAGGTATCAGCATCCCCGCGAGGTAATCATGAACGAAGTCCAACTCGAAGTGGCGAAAGCGTACCCGAACGACTCGGGGCGCGGTATCGCCCGTCTTGATCCGGACACCTTGCTCCATCTCAAGCTCTCGCCGGGAGACATCATCGAGATCGAGGGAGGAAAAACGACCGCCGCGAAGGTGTGGCGGGCAGACCGGCAGGACTGGAACACGGATACGGTCCGCATCGACGGGTTCACGCGGCAGAACGCCGACGTGGGCATCGGTGAACGGGTCACTATCCGCAAAGCAGAGGCTACGAAGGCCGACAAACTCGTGCTCGCGCCGCCGGAGGAGGCGAGCGTGCAGTTCGGGTCCGACGCGGCCGGCATGGTCAAACGGCAGATTCTCAAGCGACCCGTGGTCGAACGCGACATCGTCCCGGTGATGTCGAGTACGAACCATCCGTTTATGCGGTCGCCCGGACAGGCGATTCCGCTCATCGCCGTCGAGACGAAACCCGAGGGCGTCGTCCTCGTCACCGAGGACACCGACGTGGAGCTCCGCGAGGAGCCCATCTCCGGCTTCGAGAAGGCCGGCGGCGGCATCACCTACGAGGACATCGGCGGGCTGACCAACGAGATTCAGCGCGTCCGCGAGATGGTCGAACTGCCGATGAAACACCCCCAGATATTCAAGAAGCTGGGCATCGAGCCCCCGCAGGGGGTGTTGCTCCACGGGCCGCCGGGCACCGGGAAGACGCTGCTCGCCCGCGCGGTCGCCAACGAGACCTCGGCGAGTTTCTTCTCTATCGCAGGGCCGGAAATCATCTCGAAGTACTACGGCGAGTCCGAACAACAGCTCCGCGAGATATTCGAGGACGCCAAAGAGGAGTCCCCGAGCATCATCTTCATCGACGAGCTCGACTCCATCGCGCCCAAGCGCGAGGACGTGACCGGCGAGGTCGAACGCCGGGTCGTCGCCCAACTGCTGACGATGATGGACGGGCTGGAAGCCCGCGGACAGGTCATCGTCATCGCGGCGACGAACCGCGTCGACTCGGTGGACCCCGCGCTCCGCCGTCCCGGTCGGTTCGACCGCGAAATCGAAATCGGCGTTCCGGACGAGGAGGGTCGCAAGGAAATCCTCCAGATTCACACCCGCGGGATGCCGCTTTCGGACGACGTGGACCTCGACGACCTCGCCGACGACACCCACGGCTTCGTCGGCGCGGACATCGAGGCGCTGACCAAGGAGGCCGCGATGAAGGCGCTGCGGCGCTACCTCCCCGAAATCGACCTCGACAGGGAGGACATCCCCCCGAGTCTCATCGACCGCATGGTCGTCAAGAACGACGACTTCGGCGGCGCGCTCGGTGAGGTCGAACCCTCGGCGATGCGCGAGGTGCTCGTCGAGATTCCGAAGGTGACGTGGAACGACGTGGGCGGGCTCGAAGGGCCCAAACAGAAGGTCCAAGAGAGCGTCGAGTGGCCGCTGACGACCCCCGAGAAGTTCCAGCGGATGGGTATCGAGGCTCCGAAAGGCGTGCTCCTCTACGGGCCGCCCGGCACGGGTAAGACCCTGATAGCGAAGGCCGTCGCCAACGAGACGAACGCGAATTTCATCTCGGTGCGTGGCCCGCAGCTGCTGTCGAAGTGGGTCGGTGAGTCGGAGAAAGCGATTCGGCAGACGTTCCGCAAGGCGCGGCAGGTCTCCCCGACCATCATCTTCTTCGACGAGCTCGACGCGCTCGCCCCGGCCCGCGGCAACGACATGGGCAACAACGTCTCCGAGCGCGTCGTCAACCAGCTCCTGACGGAGTTAGACGGCCTCGAAGACGCGGGCAACGTCATGGTCATCGCGGCGACCAACCGCCCGGACATGATCGACCCCGCGCTCATCCGCTCGGGCCGGTTCGACCGCCTCGTGCTCATCGGCCAGCCCGAAGAGGAGGGCCGCGAGCAGATTCTCGACATCCACACGCAGCAGAGTCCGCTCGCGCCGGACGTGAGCCTCCGCGAAATCGCGGAGATAACCGACGGCTACGTCGGCTCCGACCTCGAATCCATCTGCCGCGAGGCGGCCATCGAGGCGCTCCGCGAGGACTCCGACGCCGAGGAAATCGAGATGCGCCACTTCCGCAAGGCGATGGAGTCGGTCCGCCCGACCATCACCGAGGAACTGATGCGCTACTACGAGGACATCCAAGACCAGTTCAAAGGCGGCTCCCGCGAGGGGCTGTCGCCCGACACCCGCGACGGCGGCCGCATCGGCTTCCAGTAAGCCCGACGGCCGGCGTTCTGCGGTCGTGTTGTTCTCGCAATGTTCGACGAAGAGAGCGACGCGTCGGTACGCGTCGGTTCGAGACGCCCGCTCAGAACAGCAGCGAGTCGTCGTTGTCTATCATGTAGAGCGTCCGCGCCGCGACGTTGACGGCGTGGTCGCCGATGCGTTCGAGGTCGCGCACCGTCAGCAGGAGTCGGCGCACGTCGACGAGGGCGGTCTCGGGGTCGAGGTCGCCGTCGCCCTCGAAGTCGTCGCCGCTCATGAGGTCGCGGACGATGCTCTGGGAGGCGGTGTCGCACATCGCGTCGAGGTCGTCGTCGCGCTCCGCCACGGAGCGACAGAGGTCGGTGTCCTCGGACTCGTAGGCGTCCAGCGCCTGGTCGACCATGTCGAGGGCGGCGTCGCCGATGCGGCGGATGTCGACTTCCGCGTACACGTCGTTTTCGGCGTCGATGGCGTACTGCGCGAGGTTGGTCGCGAGGTCCCCGATGCGTTCGAGGTCGGTGATGATTTTGAACGACGCCGCGATGAACCGCAGGTCGCCCGCGACCGGCTGTTGGAGCGCGAGCAGGTCGATGCAGTCCTGTTCCAAGTCGAGGTAGATGCGGTTGATTTCGTGGTCGCCCTCGATGACTTCCTGTGCCTTCCGCTCGTCTTTGTCTTCGAGCGCGTCGAGGGCGTACCGGACCCGTTCGGCGGCGAGTTCGCTGAGGTACAACACGTCCTCTTCGAGCTGATTGAGGCGAGATTGGTACGTGTTTCTGGCCATACGTGACGTTCCGACAGGCGAAGTGAAATTCCTTGTGATGGTTTCGGTGGCCGCGCCGCCGATACCACCCGAACGACCGTGTCGGATGCGCGGCGGCGGGACGCGGCCGTCGCTCCGCGGGTACGAATCGAACGTCGCACAGAAGCGACCCGAGGGTCGGGCGAGCGCCGGTGAGCGCCGGTGAGCGCCGGCGACGGAGTTATCCGAACTTGCCGGTGATGTAGTCTTCGACGCGCTGGCTCTCGGGGTTCTCGAAGATTTTCTGGGTGTCGTCGAACTCGACGAGTTCGCCGCCGGTGAGGAAGACGGCGGTCTTGTCGGAGATGCGCGCCGCCTGCTGCATGTTGTGGGTGACGATGACGACCGTGTAGTCCTCGGCGAGCTCCTCGACGAGGTCTTCGATTTGCGAGGTCGCCACGGGGTCGAGCGCCGACGCGGGCTCGTCCATGAGCAGCACCTCGGGGTCGGTCGCGATGGCGCGGGCGATACAGAGGCGCTGTTGTTGGCCGCCGGAGAGGTCGAGTCCGGACTCGTGGAGGCGGTCTTTCACCTCGTCCCAGAGGGCGGCGCGCTTGAGCGACTCCTCGACGACCGCGTCGTAGTCGGCGTCGATGCCCTGAATCTTCAGGCCGTAGACGACGTTCTCGTAGATGCTCTTGGGGAACGGGTTCGGCTTCTGGAACACCATGCCGACGCGGCGGCGGAGGGCGACGGGGTCGACGTCGTCGTCGTAGACGTTCTTCCCGCGGAGCGTGAGTCGGCCCTCGACGCGGGCGACGTCGATGAGGTCGTTCATGCGGTTGATACAGCGGAGGAACGTGGACTTCCCGCAGCCGGAGGGTCCAATCATGGCGGTCACGCTGTTTTCGGGGATGTCCATCGTGATGTCGGTGAGCGCGTGGTCGTCGCCGTACCAGACGTTGATGTCCTCGGAGCTGATGACCGTCTCGACCCCTTGGCTCACCGAGTTCCCCGACGCAGAGAGCCCGTCGCTCACGTCGGTTTCGACGAGCATCTCGTCGTTCGTCGGGTCCTCTGTTCCGTTCATGGCTTGCTGTTCTCCCTCGGGTGCTTTGTCTCTTTGGCTCATTGGTGGTGTTCAGGATTCACTTTCGAACTTGTTGCGCAGGACGATGGCGATGGAGTTCATGGCGAGGAGGACCGCTAGGAGGACCACGACGCCCGCCGGGACGGCTTTCGTGTAGAAGTCCTCGCTGGCGAACAGGCTGGACCACGCGTACACCTGCAGGGGCATCGCGCTCACCTTCGAGGTGAGCTCCGTCGGCAGGTTGAAAAGCACGTTCGGCGCGCCGATCATGATGAGCGGCGCGGTCTCGCCGATGGCTCGGCCGAGCGCGAGGATGGTCCCGGTCAGGATGCCGGGGAACGCCTCCGGGAGGACGACGTTCTTCACGGTCTGCCAGCGCGTCGCGCCCATGCCGTAGGACGCCTGCCGCATATCGCTGGGGACCGCGCGAATCGCCTCGCGCGAGGAGATGATGACGATGGGCAGGATGAGGAGCGCGAGCGTCGCGCCGCCGATGAGGACCGTCCCCGTCGGCTGGCCGAGGTAGGTGACGAACACGCCGAGTCCGAGCAGGCCGTAGACGACCGAGGGGACGCCGGCGAGGTTCGAGATGTTCACGTCGATGAATCGGGTGAAGGCGTTGTCGGGGGCGTACTCTTCGAGGTACACCGCCGCGCCGACGCCGAGCGGGAACGAGAGGGCGGCGACCGTCGCCATCAGCAGGATGGAGCCGCCGATGGCCGGGTAGAGACCCGCGTTCTCGGCGGTTCCGCTGTGGGCGCTCGTGAGGAACTGCCAGTCGACCCACGACTGCGGGCCGGCGAAGCCGAGCACGTCGACCGCGACCGCGCCGACGAGCGAGCCGCCGACGACGGCCGCGGCGAGCAGGAGGCCGATTCGCTCCCGTTCGCGGGTGACCGCCGCGCCGCCGGCGTACGCCAGCGTGGGAACGAACGCGACCGACGTGACGACGGCGGCGGCGTTGGCGTCGACGCCGAGCGTCGGGCCGACGACGGCCGCGAGGCCGGTCAAGAGGAGCGCGGACGCGCCCGCGGCGAGGCCCGCGGTGGTGTCCTCACGGATGCGGGCGACGTACTGGCCGACGGCGACCGCGGCCACGCCGCCGAGGACGAGCGTCAGAATCACCCAGTCGGCGGGGACCACGGGAAGTTGGCGGACGATTTCGGGAATACTGTGGAAGTAGCCCGGCACGCCGACGAGCGAGAGGACGAACGCGGCCCCGGTCGCGGCGACGCGGAGGGTGAAGGAAATCCGCTGTTCGTACTTCGTCAGGACGACGACGAGCGCCGCCGGGACGAGGAGGCCGACGACGTACGAGAGGCCGGTCAGCGGCGGAACGATGTCGACGAAGACGATGGCGACGCCCCCGCTGAACAGCAGGAACACCGCGAGCATCCCGACGACCATGCCGCCGAGTTTGAGCGCCGGCACGTTCCGGCGCGCGAGATAGCCGCCGACGACCGCGGCGGGGACGACGAGCGTCAGGAAGAAGGTGAGATGCCAGCCGGGGTCGGCGGTGAGCGGGCGAATCGCGTCGTTGGCGACGTAGACGAGGAGGACCGCGAGCGTGACGATGCCGAACATCGTCGCGGCCAACAGCAGATACCGGAAGACGGTCCCGGTGGTTCGGCTGACCTGTCCGAAGCCGTCGATGTAGCCGGAGTCGGTGTCGGTCGCCATCTCAGTATGCCTCCCGGTAGCGCCGCGAGACGTAGTCGCTGATGACGTTCATGACGAGCGTGATGACGAACAGCACGAGGCCGATGGCGAACAGGCTGCGGTAGGCCAGCCCGCCGCCGGTGATGTCACCGGTGAGAAGCTGGACCATGGCGGCGGTCATCGGCAGCGCGCCTTCGAGATACGACGCGGGGTTGAGCGGGTTGAGGAACTTCGCCTGCGCGCCCGCGGCGACGGTGACGGCCATCGTCTCGCCGATGGCGCGAGAGAGCGCGAGGATGAACGAGGAGAAGATGCCGGACAGCGCGGCGGGGACGACGATGCCGGTGGACACGTCGAACTTCGTCGCGCCCATGCCGTAGCCCGCCTGCCGGAGTTCGTCGGGGACGGCGGACATCGCGTCCTCGCTGATAGAGGCGACCATCGGGATAATCATGATGCCGACGACGATGCTCGCAGACAGCATGTTGAACGTCCCGATGCTGGGGAAGACGACTTCCAGCGCCGGGGTGATGTAGATGAGCGCGAAGAAGCCGTAGACGACGGTCGGGACGCCGGCGAGGATTTCCAGCGCCGGCTTGAGGACCGACCGAGCCTGCGCGCTCGCGTACTCGCTGAGGTAGATGGCGGTGGCGACGCCGAGCGGGAGCGCGATGATGGCCGACCCGATAGTGACCATCAGCGTCGAAGACACGAGCGCCAGCACGCCGAACTCTTGGCTGTGTATCTGCCACGTGGTTCCGGTGAGGAAGTCGACGATAGAGGCCGTCTCCCCCGCGACACCCATCAGCGGGGCCGTCAGCGTGAAGAACTTGGCCGCCTCCGTGATGAGGAGTCCGACGATACTGAGGGTCGTCACGACGGACAACGCCGCGCACAGGAAGAAGAACGACCGCGTCAGTAGCTCACGCGGCGCGTTCTCCGTGTTCCGCGTGAGGTCGGTTTCGAGGTCATCTGTGCTCATTGGTTGGATTGAATCGTGGTGTATGAAAAAGCGCTTCGTTAGCTGATTCTGTCGAGAAAGCGGCTAGTTGGCTTCCTCGATGGCCGCGTTGAGGGTGTCGAGCATCTCCTGTTGCTCGTCTTCGCCCAGCGGGACGTAGCCGACCTCGTCGGCGACGATTTCGCGGCTGGTGGAGTTCTCCATCCAGTAGCGGGCGAACTCGGCGACGTGGTCCTCCGCGAGCGACTCGCGGGCGGGGTAGGTAAACAGCGGGCGGGAGAGGGGGTTGTACTCGCCGGACAGCGCCGTGTCGAGCGACGGCTCGACGAACTCGCCGGCGTCGTTCTCGATGGCGACCGCCTGCACGGCGTCGGTGTTCTCGCTGTAATACGCGAAGCCGAGGTAGCCAATCGCGTATTCGGAGCCTTCGACGCCCTGGATGATAGTGCGGTCCTGCTCGGTCGCGGAGTAGTCCTGACGGTGGCCCGGGCCCTCCTCCCCGATGATGGCCTCGATGAAGTAGTCGTAGGTACCGGAGGCGTCGGTGGGACCGTAAATCTCGATTTCCTCGTCGGGCCACTCGGAGTTGACGTCCGACCACGTCGTCGGCGTCGACTCGGCCGAGAAGATGGTTTGGAGCTGTTCGACGGTGAGCCCCTCGCCGAGGAAGTCGTTGTCGTTGTTGACGATGACGGTCAGCGCGTCGGTTGCGACCTTGAGTTCGACGGGCGTCACGTCGTTGTCCTCGCACTGCGTCTCTTCTTCGCCCTTGATGGGGCGCGAGGCGTTGTTGAAGTCGGTCTGCCCCGTACAGAAGTAGTTCGCGAAGCCGCCACCGGAGCCGGTGGACTGGAGGTTGATGTTGACCTCCGAATGCTCACTCTGGAAGCGCTCGCCCATCGCGGTTGCGAGCGGGAACACCGTCGAGGAACCGGCGATGTCGATGGTTCCCGAGAGCTCGTTGCTCCCGTCGCCCGACGAGTCCGTTCCCTCGGAGTCGCCGCCGGAGCCACCGTCGGAGCTCCCGCCCTCGCCGCCGGTGTTGTTCTCGGTACATCCGGCGAGTCCCGCGAGACCGGCCGCGCCCGAGGCAATCAGGAACTTACGCCGCGAAAGAACGCTGTCCGAGTTACGCGTCATCGATTTTGAGGAGCCGATTTTTCCGTAAATACCCTGCTATGACGACTATATAGTGGTACGTTCCGGTATGTCCCCAATGAATGCTAACGTGTGACAAGAACGGATTGAAATCGACAGAAACAGCCGATTGCCCCATTCATGGCCGTCTCGTGCGCGAACTTTCTCCGATGTGTCAGAAAACTCGGGGCGTTCGGGGCGACGGACGCGGGGCAAAATGACTACTGAGTGAGCGGCAGTTCGCGCTCGAATCGGCACGAGTCACGTTCGGTCGCACTCATCACATAAAAACGAACCCCAATATATAGACATAGACAGTTTTATTGTGGATTGAGAACCACCCACGGACATGGTCGAAACCCGAAAGGTGCAGGTGACGGGCGGTTCCACCTACACCGTCTCGATTCCCAAAGACTGGGCGACGGACAACGGCGTCTCGGCGGGGAGCGAAGTCGAGTTCTATCCGGAGGGCGACTCGCTGTTCTTGACGCCCCGTTCCGAGGAGGAACGCACCGAGGGAACCCTCGATATCGCGACCCTCGAAGGCGACGAACTCACGCGCGCCGTCATGACGATGTACGTGAGCGGGTTCGACATCATCGCGCTGGAGAGTTCGCGCATCACGACCGACCAGCGCCGGACCATCCGCGAGGCGACCCAGAGTCTCGTCGGGCTCGAAGTGCTCGAAGAGACGCGCGACCGGGTCGTCATCCGCGACCTGCTCGACTCCTCCGAGCTTTCCATCCACAACGCGGTCACTCGGATGCGACTCATCGCGCTTTCGATGCTCGAAGACGCCATCGCGGCCATCGCCGAGCAGGACGACGACATGGCCCGCGACGTCATCCAGCGCGACGACGACGTCGACCGTCTCTGGATGGTCGTCTCCCGCATCTTCCGGGCGACGCTCCGGACCCCGAAGGCCGCAGAAGAGCTCGGCCTCCCCCGCGAAATCTGCTTCGACTACCAGTCCGCCGCCCGGCAACTGGAGCGCATCGGCGACCACGCGACCAAAATCGCCCACCTCTCGTTGAACTTCGAGGAGCCCGTCGACGGCGAAATCGTCGAGGCGATTCAGGAGCTGTTCAAGGACACCGAGAGCGTCGTCAACGGCGGGATGGACGCGCTGTTCGCCGAGGAGAGCGACGAGGCGAGCCGCCTCGCCAACGAGTCCCGCGAGGCCGTCCAGGCCATCGACGCCAGCGCCCGCGGCATCGACGAACTCCTCCGTGACCTCGACCCGGCGCGCGCGCAGCTGCTCGGCCTCATCGTCGACTCCGTCTCGCGGAGCGCCGACTACGGCGGCAACATCGCCGAAACGGCGCTCCAGAAGGCCGCGCCGACGCCCTGACCGGCCGACCCGCCGCGTCGGCCCGCCGGTCGGTTCGTCGCACGATTCGATTCGGTACCGTCCAGTTCCGTGTTCGACTTCGACCAATCGCGCCCGCGAGCGACGGCCGCGCGGCTCGCGGGAGTAAAACAGTCGAGCCGCGCCGAAACGACGACGCGGGGAGAGAGAGTTACTCGTCGTCGACGACGACGGCGTTGACCTGTCCGTCCTGACCGGGGCGGGAGGTGACGCGGGCGCGACCGGCGCTCGTGTCGATGATGGAGCCCTTCGTGATGATGTTCCGGCGGGCGTAGTTGACGTTCGACGGGTTGTCGACGACGCCTTCGATGTCGGCCTGCGTCACGTCGGCACCGTCTGCGACCTGCGCGACGTTCGTCGAGAGCGCGCGGAGCTTCTCGTTGTTGCCGCGGGAGTCGATAATCTGGAACCGGGGCTCGCCGACCGTCGTGGCGGCGGGTTCGCGGCCCAGCTGGTATCGCTTCTTGTTTCGGGACGGCTTGCGCCGACCGCCGGTCCGCTTCCGCTTGGAGCGTCCTTGGTCCTTCATACGGGGTAAAAACCTCGGTGACTACTTGAATCGCTCGAATCGGTGCTCGGCGGAGACGGGTGCCACCACGTCGCTCGGGGGCGGAGGCAACACAAACCGTTTAGTTCGCCCGCGCCCGCCGTCGAAGCGATGAGTCTCGACGTCACCGTCGCCGTCCCCTTCCGGCAACACGGCTCGACCCGCCTCGGCGAGGGCGAGTTCGTCGTCGCCCTGTCGCTCGACCGCGACTGGTTCTCCCCGGACCAGGCCAAGCGCCTCATCGACCTCGCGGCGGGCCGCGGCCTCGTCGAACGCGACGACGGCGAGGTCGTCGCGACGTTCGACCCCGCCGACGTACAGATTCCCGAGGAGTTCGAACCCGACGCCGCCGTCCTCCGCGAGCAGTCGGCGTTCGAGCAGATTCTCGACGCCTGCGTCGCCGCCGGCGTCGAAAAGCAGGCCGCCGTCGCCGGCATCAACGAGCGGCAGTCGCGCCTCGGCATCACCGCCGAGGCCGCCGCGGTCCTCTTCGCGCGCTCGAACGACGTGAACGTCGACGACGCGGCCGCGAAAGCAAAGCGCTCGCTGGCGGAGTAGGTCACATTTTCCGCGCTCGTCTTCCCCCGCCGCGAAGCGACACCCCGAAACCGCCCGGGCGCGAACGACCGGCATGGTCGTCGATTCGCTCTCCGACGGGACACGCATCGCCCAACTGCTCGCCTCGGAGGTCACGGGCCACGAGGACGCCTTCTCGGTTCTCTCCGTCGTCGATTCCGACCCCGACGTGGAACCGACCGACGACGGCGCGCTCGCCTACGCGGTCGCCGCCGACGACGAACGCGTCGCCGAGGTGTACGTCCAACCGGACCGCGCCCGCGTCGAGTTCCTCGCCCACCCCGACGTGACCGCCGAGGCCGCCTCCGAGGCGGGGCTTCGCGTGCGCCCGAAGGCGGTCCGCCCGCCGCGAACGCTTGTGTTCGTCGAGGACGGCGCGCAGGTGAAGTGGACGCTCCCGGCGTTCCGCGCGCTGGTCGCGGCGCTCGACGCCGGGGAACGAGAGGAAGACGAAGGATAGACGCTCTCGCGCGACCGGTTCAGAGGTCCGCGAGGAGCTTCGGAAGCTCGGCCGGCAAGTCGTCGTGGTGGATATGTGCGATTGCTCGCGGGTCGGGGTCGTCACAGCCGTCGCCGAGCACCTGCACCGGACGCAGCCCGGCGTCGTGCGCGCCGGCGATGTCGTGGTGGACGCTGTCACCGACGTAGACGGTCTCGTCGGGGGCGGTTCCGAGGTCGTCGAGCAGGGCTTCGAACGCCCGCTCGTCCGGCTTGCCGGCGGGGAGCGCGCCCGTCACGAGCGCCGTGTCGAAGTGGTCGCGCCAGCCGAGTTTGTCGATTTTCGCTTCCTGGGCGACGACCGGCCCGTTGGTGAGGAGGCCGACGCGGTAGGTCGTCCGCAGGCCGGCGAGCATCGCCTCTACGCCCTCGACGGGGACGACCGCGTCGGTGATTCGCTCTCTGTACGCCGTCGCGACGCGCTCCGGGTCGACGGGAGAGCCGTGCTCGTCGAGGAGCGTCTCGAAGATGGGCGCGCGGGTCTCGCGCGTGAGATTCTCTTGGTGTGCCCGGAGATACGCCTCTCGGGTCAGCGGGGGCGCGCCCGCCGCCGCCGCCGCCTCCGAGAGAATCGTCTCGCGGTCCCGCGTCGGCACCGCGAGTGTGTAGTCGAGGTCGAACCCGACCGCGCTGACAGACATCGTCGGTGAAGCGTTGGCAACGGAGCGGTATGAGCGTGCCGGGACCTGTCGAGGGGACGAGTCGTCGCGCGCCGGCTCGCACCGGCCCCGTCGCGGCGACACCCACCGACGACGACAACCACTATACTCGTCGGCGACGACGCCGAGATATGACCCTCGACCCCGTCCACGTGGACGACATCGCGTCCATGGCGAGTTCCATCGCTGACTCGGTCGACGACGCCGACTACGACGACCTCGCGCGGACGGTCTGGGAGTCGTGGCTCGACCCCCTCGAATCGCCCGACGGGGGACTCCCAATCGTCGAGCCGCTCGGCGAAAAACAGCTCCACGCCGCCGATATCGACGACGTGGCGCTCACGGAGTCGCCGTTTCCGACCGTCCACGGCCTCGACTCGGGGACCATCAACCCGACGACGTTCAAAAACGGGCTCGTCCTCGACGTGGCCCACGCCGCGATGGCCGCCGAGCCGTCGAACCTCGACCTCCACCGCCACCGCTCTATCGTCATGGCGGCGCACACCCACGACCCGGTCCAGTTTTTCGACACCGACGAGTGGCTCCACTCCGACGAGGGCTACGGCCGCCGGCGCGTCCTGAGCGTCCCGCGGGTCAACCGCTACGCCGAGGGGGTCGTCCACGCGCTCGCGCTCTACCTCGCCGAGAGCGCCCACGCGCTCGAACACGCCGACGCCGTCTCCGACTTGCTCATCCTCGACGGGCCGGTGTATCCGAAGGAACTCCTGAACTGGCGCGACCGCGACGCCGAACTGAAGGACCTCGCGCGGGACGCCAAACCGAAGGCCGTCGTGGAGAACTACGTCCGCCTCGTCGAGCGCTTCGTCGAGCGCGACGTGCCCCTCGCCGGCTTCGTGAAAAATCCGGGCGCGAAACACGTCGTCCGCACGGTCAGGAAACAGCTCGACGGGAGCGACGCCGGCCGGCGGCCGTGGGTGGACGACGCCGCCTTCTTCGTCAGCCTGCTCGAACGCCGCGAGGGAGCCGACGGCGACGAGCGCCGCACCGACGAACTCACGTTCACGAGCTGGTTCGTCTCCCGCGGCGGCTCGGACCGCCAGCTGAGCGCCGAGGGCGAGGCGTTCGGCATCGAGCGGAAGCTCGACCCCGAGGCGTACGCGGTGACGTTCTTCGTGCTGTACGACCCCCGAACCGACGTGTGCTACCGGGTCGAAGCGCCCTACGCGTTCACGAAGGACCCCGACCGCCGCGCCGACCTGATGCACCACGTCGTCCGCGACGTGGCCGCCACGCGCGGGCCGCCGCTTGCGGTCGAGAAGGCGGACGAACTCGCGCGGGTGAGCGTCGGTGAGAAGGCGGCGCTCAGGCGCAAACTCTCCGATAAGCTCGATTCGGACCAGATGAAAAGCTACGATAACATCCGCTGGGTCGACGCCGACGAGTGAGTCTCGGGGCGTCGCCCGCGCGGCAGACCGGAATCGCATCGGGGCGCGCGCCCGACTCAGCGCGCCCTAGTGCGACGCGTCGCCCTCGGGAGAGCCTTCGTCGGCGGAGCGGTCCGTCGGGACCGGCTGTTCGGCCTCCGGCGTCCCCTCCTCTTCGGGCCTGACGACCTCGACCCGCACCTCGTCGGCCGGGACGCCGACCCGCGCGAACTGCGTCCTGACGTGTTCTTTCGCGGCCGACAGCGCCTGCTCGCGGGTGTCGAAGCCGCGGGGAAGCGGCGTGTCGAAGGCGACGCGAATCGTCCGCCCGTCGATTTCGGTCTCCGAGCCGCCGCTTTCGACCTCGTAGAACTCGTCGCAGACCCAGACGTAGGGCGCGTCCTCGTCCGGCGCGCCGCGGTAGGTCGGCGCTTGCTCCCCCCGTTCGAATATCGTCCCGGTGAGTGCCGTGCCGCCGCCGTGACCGCGGACCAATAACATAGCCGGGCTAGGTTCGCGAGACGGAAAAGTCGCACGCGACGCCCCGACTCCGCATCAGGCGGCACCCCGAGGCCGCCAGACCGCGCGCCGCCGCCGACGCGTGGCTTTTTACTCGCCGCCCGCAAGCGTTGGAACATGACCGACTTGGGGGATTTCAGCGACTTCGACGGCGACGACCCCGACAGTTCGTCCGATGCGGGTGGCGACGAGCAGGCGGGGTCCGCCGCCGGGAACGGGCGCTCGGCGCGGGCCGACCCCGTCTCGGAAACCGAGAGCGCGACCGCCGCGAGTTCGGCCGACGGCGACGGCGTCGATGCCGACCGCGACGACGACAGTTCGACGGGTGTGACCGGTGGGGCCGGCGCGACCGACGACGGGGACGACCTCCAGTTCGACGACTACGACGCCGACCCCGTCGGCGACGAGCGGGGCCTCGGTGCGATTGCGGTCTCGCAGGGCCTCCGCGTGTCGGAGGACTCGGACCGGACGGCGCTCCGGGCGTTCGTGACCGCGGGCAACCGCGAGCGCGTCCGCCTCGGGAAGTATCTGGTCGTCCCCTACCCCGACGACGAACTGCTGTTCTGCCGCATCGTCGGGCTGGAGTACGCCCAGGAGTTCCAGGCCGACGACGCGACGGAGATTCACGCCCGCCGGGCGATGCGCCGCCCCGCAGACGAGTTCGAGGAGCGCGATTTCAAATTCATGGCCGAACTCGAACCCATCGCCGTGCTGTTTTCCGACGACGGCGACCTCAAGCGCCGGATGGTCGACCGCGTGCCGAAACCGCAGGCGACGGTCGGTGAGGCCACCGACGCGACCCAGATTAAGACCGGCCTGAAGATTCCCGAGGCGGGCGTCTTCCTCGGCCACCTCTCGGTCGGCGGCGAGAAGGTCCGGACCGCGGCCCGGCCGCCGACTATCGACTACCGGCTGAAAGACGACTACACCGACGGCGACCCGCTCGTGTTCCGCCACACGCTCGTCGCCGGCGGCACCGGGTCGGGGAAGACCCACGCCTCGAAGAACATCCTGCGGCAGTATCTCTCCGAAGAGCGGAGCTACGAGATGGACGACGGCCGCGAGGTCCAGACCGCGGTCGTCCAGTTCGACCCGCAGGACGAGTACGCCCAGATGCACGACGACAACCCCGACATGGACGACGAGACGGCCCGGCGCTACGAGCGCGAGGGCGTCGCCCACGGCGGCCACGACGACACCGTCGCGCTCGTCCCCAAGATGGCCGGGTCGTCGTACCCGGGCGCGAACCACCGCGCCGAGCAGTTGGAGTTCACCGTCCCCTTCTCGATGGCGCGGGACCTCCCGTGGCTCGTCGCCGGCAGCAGCCTCAACGACAACCAGTACTCGGCGCTCACCGAGCTCCTGAACCGCTTTTTCCGGGACTACGGCGACGCGGGGACGTACAAGCAGTTCCTCCAGTACCTCGACGACCCGGCGCTGAAAGAGGAGCTTCACGAGTCGGGGCGGGTCCACGAGGCGACCTTCGACGCGGTGAAACGCCGGGTCCGCGGCGTGCCGAGCGGCGTGTTCGACCAGGACGCCCGGCCGATAACCGAACTCGACCACCAGCTCGTCCGCCCCGGCGGGCTGACGGTCGTGCCGACCTACCACCTCTCGTCGAGTCGGGCGAAGGAGCTGTTCGTCCTCGCGGTGTCGGCGCTGCTCATCGACGATAAGCTCTCGAACGACCCGTCGAGCGACCGCATCAAGGAGACGCCGGTCGTCCTCGGGATGGACGAGGCGCACAACTTCCTCACCGACGCCGATTCGGTGCAGGCGGAGAAAGTCGTCGATAAGTTCACCGAGGCGGCCAAGCAGGGCCGCAAGGAGCGCCTCGGCCTGTTTCTCATCACGCAGGACCCACAGGACATCGCCGACCCGGTGTTCAAGCAGGTGAACACGAAAGTCGTGCTCAACCTCGGCGACGAGGACGCCATCAAGAGCGTCAACATCCCGCCGAACCTCGAAGACAAGGTGCCGTACATGGAGAAGGGCCAGATGGTCGTCTACTCGCCCGACAACTCCGACCCCGTCGAACTGACGGGGCTTTCGACCTGCGTGACGCGACACGGCGACTGAGCGCCCGCAGCGCGGCGCGGCGGGCGGATTTTTAGCCCGCGCCCGAGTAGGCCGCGACATGGCCGAACACGTGCTCGTCCCAATCGACGGGTCGCCGCAGTCAGTCGCCGCGGTCCGCTTTGCCGCCTCGGAGTGGCCCGACGCCGAACTCACGCTGTTGAACGTCATCAACCCCGCCGACGCCGATTACAAAGAGCGGGCGCTCAGCGGCTCCGAGGAGTGGTTCCAAGCGGAGAAACGAAAGGCGAGAGAGACGTTCGCCGAGGTGAAAGCCGAAGTGGGACTCGTCGACGCCGACAGGCCGGTCACCGACCGCATCGAGGTCGGCAGCCCCCAGAAGCTCATCGTCGAGGTGCTGGCGGACGACGACGCCGGCTACGACCACGTCGTGATGGGCAGCCACGGTCGGACGGGCGTCTCGCGCATCCTGCTCGGCAGCGTCGCCGAGGAGGTCCTCCGGCGGTCGCCGGTGCCCGTGACCATCGTGCGGTGAGTCACGGCGCGCGACACGCCGCAACGGGACCGCGTATCCGACCCTTCGGTAACACCGGCGTCACCTAATGAGGCGATGTTATGAGTCCTGCGAGCACACCGGAATCGGCCGGTTCGACCGGATTGCAACGCCCTATTTCCGTGCCGTCCCTGGCGGCAACCGATGGAATTCACAGAGGTCGTGACGACTCGCCGCTCTATCCACGAGTACGCCGACGAGTCGCTCGATGACGAGACGCTCCGGACGATATTCGAAAACGCCGTGCAGGCCCCGTCGAGCTACAACCTCCAGCCGTGGGAGTTCGTCGTGCTGCGCGAAGACGAGACACAGCAGCTGCTCCGCGAGGCGGCCTACGACCAAGACCACGTCACCGGTGCCGCCGCGTCGGTCATCGTGCTCGGCAACAAGGACCCCGAAGCGCACGCCGAGACCGTCACCGACGACATGCTGGAGAAAGGCTACCTGCCGAGCGAAGAGGTCCGCGACGGCATCCTCGACAACATCGCCGGCATGGCCGACCTCCCCGAACAGGAGCGCCGCGTCTGGACCGTCCGCTCGACGTCGCTCGTCGCGATGTCGCTCATGTACGCCGCGTGGGACGAGGGCGTCGCCTCCTGTCCCGTCGGCGGCTTCGACGCCGACGCCGTCCTCGACGCGTTCGACATCGACGGCGAGCGGTACGAACCCGTGATGCTCCTGACGATGGGGTACCCCGCCGAGGACGCCGACGAACTGCAAGCGGAACGCAAGTACCGCCGCCCGGTCGACGAGGTCGTCCACTTCGAGAGCTTCGAGTCCGAGCAGTCGGCCGACCCTGCGACCGCCGACGACTGAGGTCTCGACGGCAACGCCGCCGCTCCCGGCGACGCTTTTTTGCCGCGGAGGCGCGCCCTTCAGCGGCCGACGCCACCGGAACACGGAACACGGAACACGGAGCACGGAGCACGGAACACGAAACGCGGAACGCCGGACGCGGACTCAGAAAATATTCGCCTGCTGGTAGACGCTGATGCCCTCATTCGTGAGTTCGTACGGTTTGGTCTCCCGGGAGTGGTTGGCGTCGCGTATCTTCTGAATCTCGATTGCGAGCCGGGTCTCCCGGAAGTCGTCGCCGCGGACGTACTGGAGGACGAACACGGCGTCCGAGAGGTACTCGACGATACCGTGGCGGGAGACGTACGGCGTCGACTGGTCCGCCTCGGAGGTGAGCATCGTCGTCACGCCGGCGTCCTTCAGCGACCGCGTGAAGTTGAACACCTCGCTGCGGCGCTTCGAGGGGTGGTCGTACATCATCTCCAGAAGCGAGACGGAGTCGAGGACGAGTCGGTCTGCGCCGAACTCCTCGACCAGCCGCGGGAGGTCGTTGCGGATGCTCGACAGGCTGTTGGCCATCTCCACGGGGTCGAGGTCGACGACGGCCAATCGGCCGTCGGCCTCGTACGTCGAGAACTCCCAGCCCTTCTCGTCGGCCGTATCGAGGATGCGCTCGCGGCTCTCTTCGAGCGTGATGTAGACGCCGCTGCCGCCGTCTTCGAGGGCTTTCCGGAGGAATTGTAGCCCGAACGTCGTCTTGCCGGTCCCGGCGCTCCCGATGGCCACCATCAGCGACCGTTTGGGGACGCCGCCGAGAATCATGTCGTCGAGTCCCTCGATGCCGATGTCGATGCGGTCGATGTCGGAGTCGAACTCCTCGTCGTCGAACGTCGGGGAGTCAGACCCCTCGGGACCGGAGCCGGGAGCGGGACCGAATCCGAAATCGTCGTCCGACGAGTCGCCGCCGAACCCGCCGCCCGCGTCGGGCATCGGCGCGTTGTTGAACGCCGTGGCGAAGTCGGTCGAAAACGGGTCGTCGTCGCCGTCGAGTGGGTCGTCGTCGCGTGAGTCGTCGCCCGTACTGTCCCCGAACGGGCCGTCACCGAACGACAGCGGCTCGTCGCGCTCGTCGGCGGCGTCGGCCCCCTCGCTTTCGGTCCCGAACTCGGCTCCCCCCGTCACCGACGAGTCCGGCGCGTCCGACTCCGCGGCCGAACCGCTGTCCGCGTCGCCCGCGTCGGTCCCGCCGTCGTCGGTCTCGCCGTCGTCACGCTGCTCGCTTTCCTCGGGGTCCGCGTCGTCTGCGTCGGTCTCGCCGTCGTCGGTCTCGCGGAGTGCCCGTTCGAACCAGTCGTCGTCACTCACGGGAGCCACCACCGAACGACAGCGCGGCCGGCGTCCGTGCCTGCCATCATCACATGGTGTGTCGGCGTCGTGATGAACGTTTCCCGTGCGCGGAGCTACCACGCAGCGTCACCGAGGGCGGCGAGCCGAGACTCGCCGGGACGAACCGAGCGAGCCGGGACCGGACGACGTGACGGTGGGCTTTTGCCCGGGGGCGTCAAATCGCGGGGCATGAAGGTCGGCATCGTCGCACAGAAGGGCAACAGCCGGGCCGCGTACCTCGCCGCGGAGACGTGCGAGGCGCTCGCCGGGGTCGACGCCGAGGCCGTCGTCGACGCGGCGACCGCCGAGGAGTTGGGCGTCGAGGGCACGCCCGTCGAGTCGTTCGACGACTGCGACCTCGTGGTGAGCATCGGCGGCGACGGAACGTTTCTCTACGCCGCCCGCGGTGCCGACGGCGTTCCCATTCTCGGCGTCAACCTCGGCGAGGTCGGCTTCCTGAACGCCGTCTCGCCCGCCGACGCCATCGACGAGGTGCTGGCCGAAGTCGCCGCGTTCCGGGAGGGGGACCAGTCGGTTCGAGAGGTCCCTCGCATCGTTGCCAGCGGCGACGGCTGGGAGATGGACCCGTCGATGAACGAGGTCGTCGTCCACGGGCCTCGGCGGGGTCACGGCGGCGGCGCGGACCTGGAAGTCCGCGTGGACGGCTCGCTGTACTCCGGGAGCCACGCCGACGGCGTACTCGTCACGACGCCCGCGGGGAGTTCCGCCTACAACCTCAGCGAGGGCGGCCCGCTCGTCCACCCCGGCGTCGAGGGACTCGTCGTCACCGAGATGGCGGCCGACGAGGGGATGCCGCCGCTGGTCGTCCCTCAGGGTGCCGCCGTGAGCGTCACCGTCACCGGCGCGGCGTCGGCGGTCGTCGTCGGCGACGGGCGGACCCGGCGGACGGTGTCGCCGCCGACGGAGGTTCGCATCGAGCGGTCCGACTCGCCGGTCCGACTCGCCGGTCCGACCTCCGACTTCTTCGAAGCGCTCGGCAAACTCGACTGACTGCGCCGCCGCCGACTACTCCGCGAGTTCTCGCTCTCGCTCTCGTTCGCTCTCGTCGCCCGCCGCCTCGGCTCGGGGCAGCGGCGTCCAATCAATATCGACCACGTTGTCGGCCCGCTTGCGGAGTCCGGGGCGAGAGACGACCTCGAACGTCCGGTTTTCCGTCTCGCGGGTGAAAAGCGAGTGCGCGAGGACGTTCGCCACGTCGGCGCGGGGGATGCTCCCGCGGACGGAGTCGCCGCCCTCCCCGACGACCACGTCGCCGGTCGCGGGGCCGTCGGTGAGCGCGCCGGGCCTGATAATCGTGTGGTCGAGCGGCGCGTCTCGGAGCCGGTTCTCGCTTCGTTCCTTCGCCGAGAGGACGCCCGCCGCCGTGAGAAGCGCGCGGAGCGACAGCGGGAGGCCGCCCTTCGAGTCGCCGACGCCGATAGAGGACGTGAGGACGAACCGCTGTGCGCCCGAAGCGGTCGCGGCGTCAACGAGGTTGACGACGCCCGCGCCGTCGACGAGGTCGCCGCGGATGGTTTCGAGCCCCGCCGAGACGCCGACCGCGGAGACGACGGCGTCGGCGTCGAGGACCGCCTGACGGGCGTCGTCGGGGTCGAGGAGGTCGCCGACGACGACCTCGTCCGCGCCGCGCGCTCTGAGCTCCGACTCGGCGTCGGCGTCGCGGGTCAGCGCCCTGACGACGAGGGGCGTCTCGGCCAGCGCGTCGAGGACGTGTCGGCCCGTCCGACCCGT
Organism: Haloferax sp. Atlit-48N; assembly: GCF_003383015.2. NCBI lineage: Archaea > Methanobacteriati > Methanobacteriota > Halobacteria > Halobacteriales > Haloferacaceae > Haloferax > Haloferax sp. Atlit-48N. The sequence goes on from NZ_CP137689.1 coordinate 2,138,362, forward strand.
CGCACCGGCGAGGAGGACGCGACCGCGATTGCGTGTCATACCCGCGCATGGGGGCGCGGCTCAATAACCTTCGGGAACGCGTCAAAAGTCCGGACCGGCGGCGGTCAGCGACCGCGAGAAAACACGGTCGAGTCGGCGGCGAGTCGAGGAATCGAGTCGGGTGGGTCGCGGGTCGCGCGCCGTACTGGCTCTTACTGGCCCCAGTTGGCGACGACGCGCGGGCGCTCGCCGACCGGGAGCACGTCGATGTCCTCGTCGGCCGCGCCGCGGGCTTCGAGCGCCGCCTTCGCGGAGGCGTACGTCGAGAAGTAGCTGACCTCCTCTTCGACGCAGTCGATGAGCGTGTCGCGGTCGCGGGAGACGACGAAGTCGAAGTCGCCCTCGCGGAGCATCGTGAGGAAGTCGTCGACGTCCTCGGGCGTGAGCACCTCGTAGTACTCGTTGAAGGCGTCGAGCAGTTCCTGTCCGGCCTCGCTGTCGGCGTCGGGGAACTCGGGGTCAGCGAGGTCCACGTAGACGGTGCCGTCGGCTGGAATCGGGTCGTTGGCTGCCGACTGGGCCTTCTCGTAGGCCTTGCCGAACGAGGTCGCGGTGCCCATGACCTCGCCCGTGGACTTCATCTCGGGGCCGAGACGCGGGTCCGAACCCGGCAGGCGGTCGAACGGGAGGACGACCTCCTTGACCGACACCTGCTCGGGAATCTGCTCGCTCACGTCGAGGTCGGCAAGCGAGTTGCCGGCCATGACCTTCGCCGCGAGTTTGGCGATTGGGACGCCCGTCGCCTTCGAGACGAACGGGACGGTCCGCGAGGAACGGGGGTTGGCTTCGAGGACGTACACGTCGTTCGAGCCGTCCTCGTTTTGCTTGACCGCGAGTTGGACGTTCATCAGGCCGACCGTGTCGAGGGCGCTGGCGATGTCCTCCGTGACCTCGCGGACGCGGGCCATCGTCTCGTCGTCGAGCGAGCGCGGCGGAATCATACACGCGGAGTCGCCGGAGTGGACGCCGGCGGCCTCGACGTGTTCCATCACGCCGCCGATGAGGACATCTTCGCCGTCGGAGACGGCGTCCACGTCGAGTTCGACGCCGTCGGCGAGGAACTCGTCGATGAGGATGGGCTTGTCGGGGGAGACGCGAACGGCCTCCTCGATGTACTCCTTGAGGTCCGCGTCGGAGTGGACGATTTCCATCGCGCGGCCGCCGAGGACGTACGACGGGCGAACGAGCACGGGGTAGCCGAGGTCGTTGGCGAGGTCGAGCGCCTCTGCCTCGCTGGTCGCGGAGCCGCCTTCGGGCTGGAGGATGCCGAGGTCGTCCATCAGGCGGTTGAAGCGGTCGCGGTCCTCGGCGAGGTCCATCGCGTCGATGGTCGTGCCGAGAATCTCGCAGTCGACGCCGCGGCGGTCGAGTTCGGATTCGAGCGGGTGGCCGATGTTGACCGAGGTCTGCCCGCCGAACTGGAGCATGACGCCGTCGGCGTCGATGGCCTCGATGACGTCGGCGACCTCTTCTGCCGTGATGGGCTCGAAAAAGAGGCCGTCGGAGGTGTCGTAGTCGGTCGACACCGTCTCGGGGTTGTTGTTGACGACGTGCGCGTCGATGCCCATGTCGCGGAGCGCCTGCACCGCGTGGACCGAACAGTAGTCGAACTCGACGCCCTGCCCGATGCGGATGGGACCGCCGCCGACGACGACGACGCTCTCCATGTCGCGGTCGACGCGGAGTTCGTTACCCGCCGAGTCGCCCTCGAAGGGGCCGCGGAAGAACTCGGGCTTGCGCGCGGAGTAGTAGTACGGCGTCTGCGCGGCGAACTCGCCGGCGCAGGTGTCGACCTGCTTGTAGGTGCGGCCGGGGACGTTCTGTTCGACCTCGCCGACGCTCGTGCCGGTCGCCGCGGCGATGCTGGCGTTGGTGTGGCCGGCGGAGGCGGCGGCGGCGAAGTCGCCCTCGGCGGCGGCCTCGACCGCCTCGACGACGCGGCCGAAGCGCTCGACGTACCACTCGTGGATGTCCGTGAGTTCGACCACGTCCTCCGTGGTGTAGCCGCGCTCGAACGCCTCGAAGATGGCGTACGGGCGGTCGGGAGTCGGTTTTTCGAGGTACTCGGCTTCGAGTTCCTCGTCGGACACCTCGTCCCAGTCGGCGGCGGGGTCGTACTCGGACGACCGAAGCGCCTTCAGAAGCGACTCCTCGAAGGTGCGCCCGATGGACATCGCCTCGCCGGTGGACTTCATGGCCGTCGAGAGCTCGAAGTCCACGTCGGTGAACTTGTCCTTGGGCCACCGCGGCACCTTCGTGACCACGTAGTCGATTGCCGGCTCGAAGGCGGCGGTGGTCTCGCCGGTGATTTCGTTGGTAATCTCGTGGAGGCGCTTGCCGAGGGCGACCTTCGCCGTGACGCGGGCGATGGGGTAGCCGGTCGCCTTGGATGCGAGCGCGGACGACCGCGAGACGCGCGGGTTCACCTCGACGACGCGGTACTCGCCGCCGGGCGTGCCGTCGTCGTGCCACGCGAACTGGATGTTACAGCCGCCCTGAATGCCGAGTTCGCGGATGACCTGGAGCGCGGCGTCGCGCATCTCTTGGTGGCCCTCGTCGGGGATGACCTGCGAGGGCGTGACGACGGTGGACTCGCCGGTGTGAATCCCCATCGGGTCGATGTTCTCCATGTTGCAGATGATGATACACGAGTCGTCGGCGTCGCGCATCACCTCGTATTCGAGTTCGACCCAGCCGGAGATGGACTCCGTGATGAGGACTTCGCTGTTGCGCGAGAGGCGAAGCCCCTTGCGGACGCGGGAGACGAGTTCGTCCATCTCGTGGACGACGCCGGAGCCGGAGCCGCCGAGCGTGTAGGTCGTCCGCGAGATGACCGGGAGACCGCCGACGGCGTCGACGGAGTCTTCGACGCGCTCTACAAGGGCCTCCTCGGTGATGTTCTCGACCGCCTCGCCTTCCTCCAGCGAGATGGTCGTCGACTTCGGGACGGGCTGGCCGATTTTCTCCATGCGCTGGCGGAACAGGTCGCGGTCCTCCGTCGCGTAGATGGTGTCGAGCGGCGTGCCCATGATGTCCACGTCGAACTCCTCTAAGACGCCCTCCTCCGCGAGTTCGGCCGTGACGTTGAGTCCGGTCTGCCCGCCGAGTCCGGCGATGACGCCGTCGGGGCGCTCGCGTTCGATAATCTCGGAGATGGCCTCGGTCGTGATGGGTTCGATGTAGACCTTGTCGGCCATCTCGGGGTCGGTCATGATGGTCGCGGGGTTCGAGTTGACGAGGACAACTCGCGCGCCTTCCTCTCGGAGCGCGCGGCAGGCCTGCGCGCCGGAGTAGTCGAATTCCGCCGCCTGTCCGATCTGGATTGGGCCGCTTCCGATGAGCAAAATCGTCCGGTCCTCCGTGCCTTCCTGAGGGCCGGTCGAGGTGTCCTCGTCAGTCATCGTCGGAATCCAATCCGCACATCGTAATAAGTCCGGCGAAAAATTACGAGGTCCGAAACTCGATTGCGAATTTCGAAAATGTTGCCGAACGCCGCTGTCGCGGCCGGGGAAGGCTTTTGACGGGTATCCGAGTACCGGCTACGCATGCCCGCGGTATTCACGACGCCGCCGCCGCTCGACGCCGGAGACCGAGTCGCGGTCGTCGCGCCGTCGCGCCCCATCGACGAGTCACAGTTGGACCGTGCGTGCGCGCGGCTCCGCGACGTGTTCTCGCTCGACCCCGTCGTCTTCGAGTCGGCCCGACGCGACTGGGAGTGGCTCCGGGACAACCCGGCGGCGCGCGCGGAGGACGTGATGGCGGCCTTCGAGGACCCGTCGATACGCGGCGTCATCGCTGTCACCGGCGGCGACGACCAGCTTCGAATCCTCCCGCATCTCGACCCGGCGCGGCTGACCGCGTCGCCGACGCGCTTCTTCGGCTTCAGCGACAACGACAATCTCCGGCTGTTCCTCTGGACCCACGGCGTCGTGAGCTACGGCGCGACGCTCCACCCGACGCTCACCGTGGACCCCGAAATCCACCCGTACGTCGAGCGATACCTCCGGCGGGCGTTCTTCGAGCGCTCTCTCGGCGTCGTCGAGCCCGCCTCGGAGTGGACCGACGACTGGTTCGACTTCGACACCGAAGAGCCCCGAGAGTGGCGCGATAACCCGGGTCGGACGTGGCGGGGCGACGAACGAGTGACCGGGCGACTCTGGGGCGGTAACTTCAGCGTCGTGAAGTGGCATCTCCAGACCGGCCGGTACCTCCCGAACCCCGACGAACTCGACGGGGCGGTGCTCGCGCTCGAAACCTCGGAGGACGTGCCGCTCCCCCGCGAGGTCCGGTACACGTTGCGGTCGATGGGCGAACGCGGCTTGTTAGAACGATTCGACGGCGTCGTGGTCGGTCGGCCGCGGACGTACTCGCCCGAACTGGAGTGGGAACCGCCGGCCGACTACGGCGCGCACCTCCGCGCGGAGCTGCTGTTGGTCCTCGACGCGTACAACCCCGACGCCACGGCGGTGTTCGACGTGGAGTTCGGCCACGCCGACCCGACGGTGCCGCTCCCGCTCGGCGCGAAGGCGACGCTGGACCCGGCGGTCGAGCGGCTTCGAATCGACTGAAAAGCGGGGCGTCCCCGCCCGAGCGCTACATGTACGGCTCGGGGTCGAGGTCGCGCTGGGCGCGGTACTGGTCGACGAACTCGCCCACGTCGAACTGGAGCATCTTCGACTCGAACTCCGAGACGACGTCGTCGTCGTCGGCGTGGCTGACGGCGTGTTCCATCAGCTCCACGACGAGTTCGACGATTATCTCGTGGAGCCTTCGAGAATCGAAATCGGTCACCCAGACGATGCCCGCGCCGAGTTCGCCGTCCTCGGACACGTCCTCGGAGACGACGGCTTCGGGGAACTCCTCCAAGACGATGCCCATGAGGTGGGCCGTCCCGAACTCGGGCATGTCGTCGCTCGTGGTCTCGATGGTCTCCTGAAGGATGTCGACGAGGAACTCCGGGAGGAAGCGGTCGGGCGGGTGGACGTCCATGACGACTGCGTGGCTGTCGCCGCACGGACAGTCGAACTCCCGTTTGCCCAAGTCGAGTTCCCGGACGCGCTTCGTCTCGCCGCAGGGGAGGTCCAAGACGGCCCCGCGGCCGCCGGGAACGCTCGGTTCAGACATACCCGTGGGTTGCGGTTCTCGCCGTTTAAACGTCGCGTTCTTCGGAATCGGCGCGAGCGAAAAACGAGGCGCGGACCGTCGGTTGCGGTCGGTCGGTCGGTCCGTCGGACTGTCGCGAAAAACGGCGGTGAGTCGGGCGAAACCGCCCGTCGGCGTCCCCTCAGCGACGGCCCGAGACGTAGACGATGGGGCCGACGACGAGGAGCGTGATGCCGAGGAACATGTAGTGGGGCTTGGCCAGCGTCACCGGGGTCAGAAGGAAGATGAGCCCGAACAGCGTGGCGTTGATGCCGAGGATGTGCCGGGACTTCAGCGGCAGCGTTCCGACCGTCGACAGGACGAACACGAGCAACAGCGCCTGCCCGATGTTGTAGTCGAGCAGGAAGGTGTCTACGAGCTGAAGGGGAAGCATTCTTGTTTTCTCGATCGGTTCGAATCGACTATCAAAGTTCCGTTATTCTCGTTGGAAACCGGCGGTCGAACCCCCCGATATTGGGGCGACCGGGCGGTCGGTGCGGTCCCGGGAGTCGGTGAACACCGCTGTCGGTGCGGGTGACGCCCGACGGACGGGGGCGCGCTACTCGGCCGGACCGGTGATGTCGAGCGGGCGAATCCACCCGTACCAGACGATAACGACCATGCCCGCGTAGCCGAGCGTGAACACGACCATCCCGAGGTCGTTGTAGCCGGCCTCGCCGAGGAGGCGTCGCGCCACGCCCGGGAGGACGATGCCGAGCGTCACGACCGCCGCGAGGAGGAGGTTCCCCCGCGACAGAAACGACTGCTTCGTCTCGCTCATGAGCGGGACTCGGGACCGAGGCGACGTGAATCGCACGGTTCCGAGAGCGACCCCGAACTCCGGTCCCGACGCGCCCGAATCGCTGGACCGCGCGCCCGCGGCACCGAAAACCTATATCGTCCCCCGACGCACCGCGGGTATGCACCTCCGTCCCCTCCCCGAGGAGCACCGCGAGACGTACCGCGAGTTCCTCAACTACGCCTTCCGGCCCGAGAACGGCCCCGACTGGTCGGACGAGCGACTGCCCGACCCGGAGAGCTACCGCCCGCGGGGGTTCTACGACGCCCCGCCCGACGCGCCCGTCGAGGACCTCGACGCGGCCGACCTGCGGACGGTGTGTGCTTTCTACGACTTCACGGCCCGCGTCCGCGGCGAGTGGCACCCGCTCCCCGGTATCTCGGCGGTCGCCTCACCTCCGGAGGCGCGCCGACAGGGCCACGTCGCCGCGATGCTCGACGCCCTCCTCGCGGAGTTCCGCGACACCGGCCGGTATCTCTCGGCGCTCTGGCCGTTCGAGTACGCTTTCTACCGCCGGTTCGGCTGGGCGACGGCGAGCAACTACGCGAAGACGACGGTGCCGCCCGACGAACTCGGGGCGGTCGCCGCCGACCCGGCCGGGGAGTTCGTCCGACTCGACGCCGACGACTGGGGGCGGGTCAAAGACGTATCCGCGGCCGCGGCGACCGAAGACCTCGCGGTGGACCGAAGCGAGGGCTGGATTCGCCACCGGCTGTTCCGCGGGTGGGACGACGACCCGTTCGTCTACGGCTGGGAGCGAGACGGCGACCTCCGCGGCTACGTCGTCTACGACGTGACCGGCGACTGGGAGTCGCGGACGCTGTCCGTGGACGAACTCGTCGCCGCCGACGCCGAGGCCCGCGCCCACCTGTTTCGGTTCCTCCGGGACCACGACTCGCAGGTCGACGAGGTCGTCCTCTCGTCGGAACACGAATCCTCCCGGCTCATCGACGACCTGACCGACCCGCGGGCGGCGACGGTCGAACTCAAGCCCGGCCCGATGGTCCGCATCGTGGACGTGCCGGCCGCCCTCGAAGCCGTCTCGTTCCCCGCCGACGCCGCCTGCGACCTCGTCCTCGCGGTCGAAGACGGCCGGTGCGACTGGAACGACGGCCCGTTCAGCCTCATCGTCGCCGACGGCGCGGCGAGCGTCGAATCGGTTGGCCGCGACGCCGACCCCGACGCGACCGTCGAAATCGGGGCGCTCTCGCAACTCCTCGTCGGCGCGCGGGCCGTCGAGGCGCTCGCTCGCACCGACCGCCTCTCGGTCGCTGATGCGGAGGCGGCCGACGCCCTCGCCTCGGTGTTCACAGAGCGGGACCGCTACCTGCGCGAGGGGTTCTGAGCGAGCGGAGCGTCGAATCCGACACCCGGCCGGGTCGGGTTTTTTCTCACCGGCCGCCGAAATCCGGGCGTGGCATCAGTTCCGATTCTCGTCGGGTTCACAGTCGTCGGGGCGATTCTCGCGTGGAAGGGCGGCGACATGCTCGTGCAGGCCTCGGACCGGTTGGGCGCGTACTACGGACTCCCCGCCATCGTGCAGGGGGCTATCATCGCCGCCGTGGGGTCGAGCTTCCCCGAGCTATCGAGTATCGTCATCGCCACGCTCCGGTACCAGTCGTTCGACATCGGGGTCGGTGCGGTCGTCGGGTCGGCCGTCTACAACATCCTCATCATCCCGGCCGTGTCGGCGCTGGTCGGTGAGGGCCAGCGGCTCGCCTCGAACCGCGACTTAGTCTACAAGGAAGCGCAGTTCTACTTGCTTTCTATCGCCGTCCTCGTGCTCACGTTCTCGCTTGCGGTCATCTACCGCCCCGCCGCCGACACCGCGGGCCTCGACGGGTTCGTCACGCGCCCGCTGGCGTGCATCCCGCTCGGGCTGTACGGGCTGTATCTGTTCATGCAGTACCACGACACGCTGGAGCACCGCGCCGGACTCACCGCCGTCGTCGACGACGTGAACCCGAAACGCGAGTGGCTCGCGCTCGGCGGGTCGCTCGCGGTCATCCTCGTCGGAGCCGAACTGCTCGTCCGCGCGGCGGTCGGTCTCGGCGACGCCTTCGGCACGTCGCCGTTCCTCTGGGGGCTGACGGTCGTCGCCGCCGGCACGAGCCTGCCGGACACCTTCGTCAGCGTCGGAGCCGCTCGGCAGGGCAACGCGCCGATGAGCCTCGCCAACGTCTTCGGGAGCAACGTCTTCGCGCTCCTCGTCGCCCTCCCCGTCGGCATCCTCGTCGCCGGGGGCGCGGTCATCGCGTTCGAGGAGGTCGTTCCGATGATGAGTTTCCTCACGGGCGCGTCGGTCGTCTTCTTCGCCGTCCTCCGGACCGAGATGGCGCTGACGCGCGGCGAGGCGTACGTCCTCCTCGGAACCTACGCGCTGTTCGTCGCGTGGCTGGTCGCAGAGAGCCTCGGCGTGACGGGCGTTCTCGGCTGAGGCGACGCTCGGGAGCAACCACTCAGAAAACGGAAAACGGACTCGCCGCAGGAAGGGCAGTCGCGGCGAGCGAGGTTGATGATGACTGCACGCGCAGTCGGGGGTCGAGGGTCGGTCCGAACCCTGTTAGTCGCCGGGCGTGTTACCACGCTGGTACCGGCCGACCATCTTCCACATCGCCGCGTCGAGATCCTCGCCGTCGGCGGCGGACTCAATCTGGCGGTACAGGTGTTCGGAGACGTCGATGGTTGGCATCACCAACACGTATGGCGTGTACGGATTTAATACTACTGGGATACAGAACTGAGTAAATTTGTTCGGGAGGGACGGACGCGTAGCCACGAGACCGGGCGACAGCGCCGCCGTTCGGAGGTGTGAAACGGTTGGTGCCGAGAGAAACTCGGAGTGGAAGACGTGACAGAAGCCAGAGTGTTGCTACTGCCGCGCCTGCCGGAGCGACGCGCCGTCGAAGCGCTTCAACGCGAGTTCGCCCGCTTCGAGCGGGTCGACGGGCGTGTCGTGTTCGTCGTCCATGTGTTCCATCGCGAGAACGCCGACGCTCTCGCGGGAGTCGGCCGTGGAGGTGTGGCCGCACCCGTACAGACAGGTGAGTTCGTATTCCATGTTATTCAGTACCACAATCTATTGCGTGATATATCTTTCTCCGTATTCGTCCGTTCGACCAACCAGATGCCGATAAATGCGAACGAATCTGCGTAAAGAGACGTGAGTTTGTGCGAAACAATCGGATATCTGAGTCAAACATTAGTGATTCTCTGTATCGGGTCGTCGTCGGTCGGATGGGGGAGTCGAGACTCCGTCGCTGATTCGTCCCGACGACACGAACGATAGACCGAGCGTTCTCTCGGTCGGTGATATTCGCAGAAGTTGGGTGGCCGGGGAGTTTCAGCCCCTGACTCGCATCGGCAACGAAACGTTATCGATGGGAGTGGGCCAACGCGGATTTGAACCGCGGGCCTCCCGGTTATCAGCCGAGCGCTCAACCTGACTGAGCTATTGGCCCAGGTAAGCGCATTCACTCGTTGTGCGCTGTTGATTTTAAGACTTTCTTTTCGGAGGCGCGTTGGTGCGTGTTAGTGAATGTCGTCGCCGTCGGTCGATTGCGGGACTCGAAACGCCGGCCAATCGCGTGACTGCGCGGGTGAAACACTCGGAACAACCGACACGAGAGCGGCGAAAACGGTTACGTGGAGTCGTTGCTGTCGCGGTCGAACCGATACGAGTCGGGGTCGGCGTCGTAGACGCCGTCACCGCCGCTGCTACTGCCGGAACTGCCGCTGCCGCTGGAACCGCTTCCGCCGCTCGGGCCGGGCGAGCCACCGGGACCGCCGGGACCGAAGTCGCCCTGCGGGAAGCCGGTCGTCCAGACGTTGCCGGTGACGAAGCCGTCGGCGCGCTTGTCGAGGTACGGCTTGACGACGAAGCGCTTGAGCACCTCGCGGATGGGGTACCGCGTCACCGGGATGGCGAGCAGGAAGCCGATGGTGTCGGTGACGAGCCCCGGCGTGAGGAGGAACGCGCCCGCGGCGATGAGCAGGCCGCCGTCCATGACCTCGTTCGTCGGGAGGTCGCCGCCGGCGAACTTCGACTGGAGGCTTCTGAGGGTGTGTCGCCCCTCGGCGCGGACGATGAGCATCCCGACGAGCCCAGTCAGGACGACGAGCGCGACGGTCGGCACGAGGTCGATGTACTGCGCGACGACCACGAGCAGCAACGCGTCGGAGAGGGGGATGAGGAGCAAGAGCGCCATCAGCGTGCGCGTTCGCATGGGCGACACTACCGGGCCGCGGCCCATAGCCCTTTTGTCCCGCCCGCGGCGCGCCGGGTTCTCGCATCCGTCCGCGACGGTCGTCGAGGGGTTCGCGCGACCCGCGGACGGCGACCGGTCGTGCCACGAGGGCTCGAAGCGCTTACCCGCGTCCACCGCGGATGGGTGGACATGACCGACGAGACGCGCGTCGAATGGCGAGAGTGGGGTCCCGACGCGTTCGCCGAGGCGCGAGCGGCGGACAAGCCAATCTTGCTTTCGCTGTCGGCGACGTGGTGCGAGGACTGTCACGAGATGGACGCCGAGACGTACGCCGAACCGCGCATCGCGGCGAACCTCAACGACGGCTTCGTCCCGATTCGGGTGAACGTGGACCGCCAACCGCGCATCCGCGAGCGGTACAACATGGGCGGCTTCCCCTCGACCGTCTTCCTCGCGCCCGACGGCCACCCCATCACGGGCGCGACGTTCATCGGCCCCGACGGCATGCGGCAGGTTATCGACCGCGTACGCGAGGTGTGGGACAAGAAGGGCGCAGAGGCCGGCCGCCTCCCGCGGGCGCTCAGGGGCGACCTCCCGCCCGCGGGCGAGGTGTCGCCGCAGATCGAATCGCACCTCGCCGGCCAGTTGGAAGTCGCCTTCGACGAGGCCCACGGCGGCTGGGGCGACGCCGCGAAGTTCCCGCTCCCGCGGACCGTCGAGTTCGCGCTGAAGCGCGACCGAAGCCGGGCGCTCCGGTCCCTCGACGCGATTCGCGACGGGCTGTACGACCCCGTCGAGGGCGGCTTCTTCCGCTACGCCGACGACGCCGCGTGGTCGAAGCCGAACCGCGAGAAGACGCTCGAATCGAACGCCGCGCTCCTGCGGGCGTTCGCCAACGGCTACCGCTACACCGGCGAGGACGCCTACCTCGACCCCGCGTCGGGGACCGCCGACTTCCTCGTCGACTCGCTGTGGACCGGGACCGGCTTCGCCGGGAGCATGGGCCCCGCGGCGGGGACGGACTACTACCTCCTCGGGAAGGAGGGCCGCGACAACGCGCCCGGCCCGCGAACCGACCTCACGGTGTACGCCGGCGGCAACGCCCTCGCCGCGGACGCGCTGTTGGTGCTGGCGGGGCTCACCGACGACGAGCGGGCCCGCGAGTTCGGTTCGCGCGCGCTCTCGCGGGTCGCAGAGGACCTCGTCGACGACGGCGTCGTGACGCACTTCCGGTCCGGCGGCGACGCGGGCGAGGACCTCCTGCTCGAAGACCAGGCGCGCGTGGTCGCCGCGGCCTGCCGCGCCCGGCAGGTGCTCGGCGACGAAACGGTGGCGGGCGACCCGCTTCTGGACTTCGCCGCCGAGGTTGCCGACGCCGCCATCGACGAACTGTTCGACGAGGGCTCGTTCCTCGACGGCCCCGCGAGCGGCGAGGCGCTCCTGTCGTCGCCGCTGCGCCCGCTCGACGGGAACGTGGAGATGGCGAACGCGCTCGTCGACCTCGCGGCGCTCACCGGCGACGAGCGCTACCGCGAGGTCGCACAGGAGACCATCGCCGCGTTCGCTGGCGCGTGGGACCGCATCGGCGTGCAGGTCGCCGCCTACGGAACCGCGGCGGCGCGGCTGCTCCGCGACCCGCTTCTCGTCGAACTCAACGACGGCGTCGGCTCCGACCTCCACCGGGCGGCGCTCCGCGTCGCGGACCACGAGGCGCTCGTGGTTCCGGATGCCGATGCCGACGGTCTCCCGGCGGGGACCGCGCGCGTCAGCGCCGGCGAGACGGCGGTGGAGGCAACCACTCCCGAGGAGTTGATGGAGGCGGTCTCCACGGTGACGCCCGACGCCTGACCGCGACCCGCGGCAACCGCAGACGGGTGTAAACATCCGGTTTGTTTATCAGGGAGAAACGAGACGGACGGTGCATGACCAGTTTGCGAGACCTCGGGCTGTCCGAGTACGAGGCCCGAGCCTATCGCGCCCTCCTGCGGACGGGCGCGACGACGGCCAAGGAGTTATCCCGCGCCAGCGACGTGCCGATGGGCCGCGTCTACGACGTGCTGAACAGCCTCGAACAGTACCACCTCATCCGGAGTCAGGCGGCCAGCCGGCCGAAGAAGTACGTCGCCGTCGAGCCCGACACGGCGCTCGACCGCCTACTCGAATCGAAGCGCCAAGAGCTGGCCGAGAAGGCCGAGCAGTACGAGAACGTCGTCGCCGAGCTGACCGACGAACTCGACGCCGCCGAGCCGGTTCACGACCAGTTCTGGACGGCCGCGGTCGGCGCTGACGAGACCATCGACCTGCTCGTGGAGCGACTCGCGGCGGCCGACGACTCGCTCGTGATGGTCGCCGGGACGCCCTCGCCGCAGTTCGACCTCGACGCCGTCGGCGACCTCGTCGTGGACGAACTGGAGGCGGCGCTCGACCGCGGGGTCGACGTGTCGATGCTCATGTCGCCGGGGCTCGTCGACAGCCTGCCCGAGAGCGTCGGCCAGAGCTACATGGACCGGCTGTCGAGCAGGTCGAACTTCCGCGCGCGCACCGCGGAGAACGTCACGGGCGTGTTCAACCTCATCGACGACGTGGAGGTCTGTATCGAGGTGCCGAACCCCCTCAACCCCGGACAGGCGTTCGCCATGATAGACCTGAAAGACCCCGAGTTCGCCGCCGACCTCCGCGCGACGTTCGACCCGCGCTGGGAGGAAGCGGCACCGCTCCCGTTGTAGCGGTTCGCGGCGGTACAGAATCGAGGTTCGAAAAACGAGCGTCTCGGGCGTCGAGGGCGTTCAGGCGTCGAGTTCGTCGCGGAGCTGTCCCAGCGTCACCTCGCGCTCGGCGTGGGCGTTGTGCTGGTGAATCGACTCGTCGTTCGACTGTTTCATGTGGACCACCGCGTCGTCCCCGAGGTGGTCGAGCGCCTCGAGGGACAGCTCGGCCATCGAGCGGACGCAGTCCTCGACGAACTTCGCGTTGGCGTGGGCGTGGTAGGTCATGTGGTCCTCGTCGGGGCGCTTGGCGAGGTTGTAGATGCGCGCCGACATCGAGTCGCGGGCGATGTCGATGAGGTCCATGAGGTCGACCTCCGGCGAGCCCTCGGTCTCGACGGTGAGCGTGGCGTGGCCGCGCTGGGAGTGACCCGGCTGGGGGACCTTGTCGAGGAACTCCTCGATGGTGTCGTCGTCGACGGCGAGGTCCTGCAACACGTCGCGGGCGCGGGAGGCGGACATGCCCTGCGAGCAGGGACAGACGGTCATGCCGACCACTTCCGCGCCGATTTCCTCGCGAGTGCCCTCGTCGGTCGCGGTGGCGCTGGCGATGATTTCGGCGGTGCTCTGGGTGGAGAGGCCGCTTGCGGGGGTGTCCTCGCGGACGACGAGTTCGGCGGTCATGCTGACCTCGGCGGTCGTCGTGTACTCGTGTTTGGCGAGGAGGCGCTCGGCGGCGTCGCCGCACATGTCCTCGACGCGGTAGGCCGGCTCGGAGACGGCGGCTTCGAGGACCTCGTCGATGACCTGCATATTTCGGCTCATGTCGATGCCCTTGCGGCCGCCGGGGAGGTCGACGAACACTTCGAACTCCGCCATCAAGACGAGGGGTCGCTTCCCGTCGCGGGCGATCTTGACGAGCTTCTCGACGCCCGTGACGCCGACCTGGCTCAGCCCGACGGTCACGTCCGGCTGGGAGGCCTGTACGTCAGGCAACTGGTGACTCATCGAGGAGTAAAAAGTGCCGTTGCTGATTAGTGCTTTCGATAGGGGAACGGAATCGCGGGCGAACGCGCCGCTGTGTTCCGACTAGGGCCAGTCGTCGCGCCCCTCGGCCTCGAAGGGGTCGGCGGGGGCGTCGTCGTCGCCGGCGAGCACCCACTCGGCGGCCTCGGCGGCGTCCTCGACCGGGAGGTACTCCCAGCCGGTTTCTTCGGCCACCGCGCGGTCCTCGTCGGACGTGCCGATGAAGACGTGCCGGTCGGTGTCGAACTGGCGCATCACGTTTTCGAGGCTCTCTTCGACGCCGCGCGGTCCGGAGAAGAAGTCCTGCCGGATGCGCTCTTTCCGGGTGAAGTTCGTCACGACGTAGGTCGGCTTCTCGCTCACCACGCCGATGTACTTCGTCCACGTTCGCGCGTCCGAAAACGCCGCGTTCGGGTCGCCGAGCTGTTTGAGCGCGGAGAGTTCGAACGCGAGCGTCATCGTTCCTTGGCCGCCACCTGTTGCCATACCCGGCGATAGGCGGCGACGCGTGGAAAACGACTTCGGTCCCGGCCGTCCGCGAGCGGGGGACCGCCGGCTCGGAGGCGACCGGGACGGGCGGCGAACGCGAGCAACGGGGCGGCGCAGAGAACTTACTTGACGCGAACGTAGTCGGTGAACACCACGATATCGCCCCGCGAGAGCCGCGAGGTGGTCGTGTCGATGTCGAGCGTGCCGGCGGGGGTCGCGGTCGCGAGCGCGCGCTGGGTCCGCTCGCTCAGCTCGTCGAAGTGATGGACGCGCACGCCGGGCGGTACGTCAGAGACGGGTGCGACGGTCGGCGGTGCGGTGGCGTCTGGAGAAGACGGCGGCTGTCCGTCTTTAGATGACATGTGGTAACACACTACACAGACAGAGATAAATGTTTGGCCGTTGGGGCGTCGGACGACGAGGGACGAGACGAGACGGGACGGGACGGTGAGTGCGCCGGACGAAAGAGAGCCAAAACGGGAGCGAGCGAACCGCGAGTCGCGGGCGGCGCGCGAGCCCGGACCGGCGGACACGCGCAGACGCGGCTGGCCGGGTGAAAACAGCGGGAACGGGTCCCGAGTTACTGTTCGGCCGCCGCGCCTTCGAGGTCGTCGAGTTGGAAGTCCTGTTTCACGAGGATTTCCTTTTGGCCGCTCACGTCGACCTGTTCGCGCATGAGCTTCTTGTACTTCGTCTGCGGCGAGAGGTCGCCGATGAGGACGCCGCCGACGATTTTGCCGTCCTTGATGGCGAGCCGCCGCCACTCGGTGTCGGAGTACTTGGCCTCGACGTGGTCGTCGCCGAGCGTCGGGTGGCCGAACGAGAGGAACGGGAAGTCGAAGTGAGTGATGGAGTACGACGAGACCCAGCGGAACTCCTCGGAGCCGTAGTCGACCATGTTCTTGGCCGCGATGGTCCCCTGTTCCTTGGCGGAGCCCCACGCGCCGTTCTGGGCGCGGTCACCGAGGATGAGGTCGTGGAACTCGGTGATGTCACCGGCCGCGAAGATGTCATCGTGGTTCGTCCGCATGAACTCGTCCGTGTAGATGCCGTTGTCGTACTCGATGTCGGTGCCGCCGAGAATCTCCGTGTTGAAGTTCAGGCCGATGGCGATGCCGACGAAGTCGGCGTCGTAGCGGTCGCCGTTGGGGTCGACGGCGGTCGTGACGCGGTCGTTCTCGTCGACCTCGAAGTGGTCGACGCCGGAGTCGAAGACGGGTTCGACGTTGCGCTCGCGGAGCGCCTCGTGGATGATTTCCGCGCCCTCCTCGGAGAGGGCGTAGCGCCACCACGCCTTGCCGCGCATGAGGTACTTGCCCTCGACCTCTTGGGCGGCCGTGATGGCCGCGAGGTCGATGCCGAGCAGGCCCGCACCGATGACGACGGAGTTGTCCGCGCCCTCGATGTGCTCTTTGATGTCCCGGGCGTCCTGGAACGTCCAGAAGTGGTGGATGCCCTCCGCGTCGGAGTTCTCGACGGGGAGCTGGGTCGGCGTGCCGCCGACGGCGAGGAGGAGTTTGTCGTAGTCGTACTCGGTGCCGTCGTGGGCGGTGACGGTGTGGCCCTCGGGGTCGATGTCCGTGACGAGCGTGTCGAGTTCGAGGTCCACGTCGCGGTCGTCGTACCACGACTCGTCGTGGATGGAGATGGGGGCCTCGGGCAGTTTGCCCTTGGCGAATTCCTTGATGAGAATGCGGTTGTACAGCGGTTCGCCCTCGTCCGTGATGATGGTGATGTCGGCGTCGGGTTCCTCTTCGCGGAGTGTCTCAGCCGCTGAGGCCCCGGCGATACCGTCGCCGACGATCACGTACGATTGGCTCATGACCCGACGTTTGTATTCGGGGTTAATGTGGATTGCTATCTCCCTCATGATTGTTTTGCAGGCGGAACTCGGGGCGAGATGGCGAGACGGGAGCCGAATCGCGGGCGTTGCTGCGGCTCACCGAGTCACTCGGTGAAGCCGCCGTCGGCGGCAGCGGGGCACTCCGACGGTCCCGACGCCGCGTCGTCGTCGCCGCGAGCGAGTGCGTCGCGGGCGAGGCCGCGAACGCGGCCGGGAACGCCGCTGGCAGCGACGACACCGACGGCCCCGCGAACGACGGCGATGCCGACCGCGAGGCCGAGCGGCCAGCCCAAGAACAGCGCCACGAGACCGAGACCGGGTACGAGCGGGGCGACGAGCGTCGCGACGGCAGTGGCCGCGAAGACGCCGACGACCGCCGCGACCGCGGCGAGAGCGGTCTCCGAAAGCGTCCTGAACCGCTGCGGGAGCGTCGCTCGCACGTCGTCGCGGCCGAGATGAGTATCGTCGAACATGGTCGTTCTCCTCGTGTGGAGAGACGACCGTCGACACCAAAATAGTAATCTGAATTACATTTCTGTAAGCGGGTTTACCGTAGCGAGCTTATGAAATTCGCTCGATAGGTTCGACCGCGGAGTCGACGACCGACAGGTCGCCGTCGAGTTCGACGACGAGATGCTCGTCGTCCGCGTCGATGCGGACGCGGATGCGCCACGGCTCCTCGGAGACGACGGTGAGCGCCTCGTCTCCGACGACCCACGGGAACCGCCAGAACGGCGTCCCGCACACGTCTTCGCCCCGCGAGGAGAGGAAGCCGAGGACCGTCGACTCGTCGAGGAGCACCAGTCCCACGGGCGAGACGGCCTCGTAGGCGCACTGGGCGCAGCGGTGAGTGACGACTACCTCGAGGTCGAACGGGTCGGCGTCGCGGGACAGCGCGGTGCTCGTCGTCCCGCCGCACTCGGGGCAGACGCCGTCGGCGGCGAGGCAGTGGAGGTGTCGCACGCGCTGGTCGAACGCCGACAGGAGCGCCTCCGACGAGCGGCCTTCGAGACCGCCGGGCGGGAACTCCTCGTGGGCGTGGACCCGAGCGCAGTCGGCACAGGAGATGGTGAGTTTCTCGTCGCCGTAGTCGGCTTCGAGCGAGCCGCCGCAGGCGACACAGGAGCCGGGGGCCGGAAAGGCGGGGAGGACGGGGTCCTCGTTGAACGTCCCCGCGAGCACGGCGCGGACGACCTTCTCGCCGGCGTGCCGGAAGTCGTAGCCCTCGTCGGTCTTGCGGACGAACTGGCCGCGGAGCTTTCCGAGGTGGTAGTTGAACCGTGCGCTGTCGTCGACGCCGACCCGTCGGCGGAGCTCGGAGAAGGGGATGGGGCGGTCGGGTGACTCCCAGAGCGCTTCGAGGATGGTGAGTCGAGTCTCGTCGGCGACGATGCCGAACGCTTCGGCCGGCGAGATGCAGTCGTCGCAGTCGAGGACCGAGTCCTCGCGGACGGATGCGGAGTCGCTCATACCCCCCTCATTCGGGCGAGTCGCATTAAATCACCTCGTCAAATCTCGTTCGGGAGCTTCGCGGGCCGCGACGGGGTCGGTCCGTCTCGCTCGGGGCGAACGCGCGTCGTCGTCCCCGGAGACGTGGTCTTTACGTGTATTCGACCCGAAGCGAACGACGAAATGAAGATTCGCCAGAACATCCGCCACTTCGCGACGAAAAAGGCGCTCACCATGCCGGTCATCGGCGACATCGCCACCGAGAAGATGGTGGACCTCCACGTTCGCATCTTCAGCGAGCGCGCGGACCCCGACCGCCGAGACGAGCGCGAGGACCACATGGCGGCGTTCTTCGAGTGCACCTTCGACACCTACCTCGCGGCGCTCGACGTCGGCTTCCCCGAGGCCGAGGCCCGCGAGATAACCCACGTGCAGGCCAACTTCGACTTCTACAACCACGGCTGGACCGAGATGATGGAGATTCCGGTCGACGAAATCGAGGCCCACTACGAGCGCTACAAGGAGTTCTTCGAGCGCCACGGCATCGACATCGCGGAGCCGCTCGGCGAGTTCCGCACCATCGATATCCCCGACGCGCCCGCGACGCTGGACAAACTCGACGACCCCGACCACCCCCACGCTGAGGGCGGCTTCGCCGACGACGTGTACGTCGAAGACGACTCGGGCGAGGTCGGAGTCGGCGGGGCCGACGAGCCCGAGGACGTGGACGTGTCGGCCGCGCCGGGGATGCAGGACGTCGACCGCACCGACGAGAAGACCGCTTAAAAGGGACCGCGCGGAGTCGTTTCTCGCTTAGTCGTCGGTCGGCACGGCGGGGCCGACGTCGACGACGCTGTTTTTCCACGTGCCGCGGGTGAACCACGCGAAGGCGAGCAGCGCCACCCCGACGTTCGAGAAGGCGATGCCGTACCAGATGCCGGTCGGGCCCATCGAGAAGAACTCCACGAGGACGAACGCCGCGGGGATGCGAAGCACCCACAGCGAGATGAGCGAGAACACCATCGCCGTCCGGGTCGAGCCGCTGCCGCGGAACCCGCCGTTGACGACGTTGAACGCCCCGAGGAACAGGAACGTCGGGCCGATGATTCGCAGGTAGTCCACGCCGATGGCGATGACCGCCGGCTCGCCGGGGATGAACACCGCGACGATGGGTTCGGCGAACAGGTAGGCGGCGGCGGAGACGAACACCAGCGCGGTGACGATGATGCCGACGCCCCAGAACACGGCGTGTTCGGCGCGCTCGGCCTGGTCAGCGCCGAGGTTCTGGCCGACGACCGTCGAGGTCCCCTGCGCGAGGCCGATTGCCGGCAGGAACACCAGCGAGTTGAGGCGGTTGCCGATACCGAACGCGGCGACCGCGGTCTCGGTGCTGGCTCCGCCGGCGTTGACCGCGGCGTAGGCGACGAGCGCCGTGAGGGCGGTCACGCCGAGCGCGCGGGTCGACTGTTCGATGCTCGACGGCGCGCCGATGCGGACGATGCGCTCGACCATCTCGCGCTCCGGAATCAGGTCGCGCGGCGAGAGGCTGATGCCGACCCGGCCCGACAGCAGGAGCCAGAAGCCGACGAGCGCGCCGACGCCGCGGGAGAACACCGTGGCGATGGCCGCGCCCTGCACGCCGAAGCCGGTGAAGCCGGTCGCGGCGAACAGCGACTGTCCGAGGCTTTCGAGCCCGAGGAGGCCGAATATCGGGTTCGCGTTGAACCCGAGGATGAGAAACGGGTCGAGAAAGACGTTGATGACGACGCCGAGCCCCATCAGGTACATCGGCGTCTTGGTGTCGCCCCACCCGCGGAGCAGCGCCTGGAAGATGAAGAAGCCGAACATGAACGCGACGCCGAGGAAGATGGTGCGCGTGTACTCGACCGCCAACTGGTGGACTTCGGTGCCGGGCGTCGTCCCGATGAGCGGGAGCAGTATCGGCGTCAACAGATAGCCGATGACCGCGAACCCGGCCGAAAGCAGGATGACGAACCCGAGGGTCTGGCCGGCGGCGTGGTCGACTTCGTCGTGGTTGCCCGCGCCCTTGTTCTGGGCGACGAGGACCGTCCCGGCGACGGTGAACCCGCCGCCGAACGAAATCATGAGGAAGACGAGCGGCCACGAAAACGACAGCGCCGAGACGGCCTCGGAGCCGACGCGCCCGACCCAGAAGGTGTCGGCGAGGTTGTACGCGACCTGCATAATCTGCGAGAAGACGAGCGGGAGCGACAGCACCAACATCGGCTTGACGAGGTCGCCGTCGACGAGGTTGACGTCCTTGGCCTTCGCGCTCATTCGTCACCTCCCTCGCGAACGAGGTTCTCGACGACGAACTCGTCGAGCGCGGCGCGGACCTCGGTCGGCGCGTCGAAGGCGGACTGACTCGCCGTCTCGGTTCCCGAGGGGTCGGTCACGGCGACGCGCTGGAGGCGCGCGCCGTCGAGCGCGGCGAAGAGGAGCGACGCCGTTCGGTCGGCGTCGACCTCGCGGAAATCCCCCTTCTCGACGCCCTCGCGGATGATGTCGGCGAGGCGGCGGCGGATGACCGCCTCGTTGCGGGCGACCCGCTCGCGGTAGGTCTCGACGTAGGGGGCCTGCGTCCGCAGTTCGTTGAGGGCCAGTCCGAAGCGGTCGTAGTCGCCGTCGTAGTCGCCGTCCGGGACCATCTTGTCGAGGAGGACCCGGAGCCGCGTCTCGGGGGCGTCGCCCTCCGTCGCGGCGACCCGCGCCTCGAAGCGGTCGAACAGGTAGTCGAGAAAGGCGACGAGCAGTTCCTGTTTCGTCCCGTAGTGGTAGTGGAGGAGGGACTTGCTCTTTCCGGCCTCGTCTGCGATTCGTTGCATCGTCAGGTCCGCGTAGCCGTGGGCGCACAGCGCCCGGTAGGTCGCGGCCATCAGTTCCTCGTGGACCTCGTCGGGGACCGACTGGTCCGGCGTCTCGTCTGCACTCACTAACTGACTAGTCAGTCAGCAGCTTAAAAAGCAGTTGCGAACGGGAAACCGATTGCCGGTAAGCGTGCGACTAAGCGGCACGAGAGACCGTTGCACGCCACGACGACGAACCGCGCTGAAACGGCTTCGAAAGCGGCGCTGTGACGGCTACTGGCTGCGGTCGATGCGGTCCGCGACCTCGTAGCCGGCCACGATACCGCCGTTCAGCGACCGCTCGGGGTACTGCGCCTCCGACGCCATCCCCGCGTAGTAGACGCCCTCGGCCACGTCGTCGCCGAGGTCGTACGGGACCACGAGGTCGAGATAGCCGCGTTCGTACACCGGGCCGGCGCGGGGGTTACGAGCGATTTTGAACTCCTCGA
The DNA here is from genome assembly GCF_003383015.2 of Haloferax sp. Atlit-48N. Lineage (NCBI taxonomy): Archaea > Methanobacteriati > Methanobacteriota > Halobacteria > Halobacteriales > Haloferacaceae > Haloferax > Haloferax sp. Atlit-48N. Next base: position 2,159,378 of record NZ_CP137689.1, read on the forward strand.
CCGCCGACCGGTCGAAGTCGGGGAACATCTCCTCGATTTCGTCGAACCACGCGTCTTCGACCTCCTCGTCGCTCATCTGCCAGAGCTCTTCGTGCGGTCCCTGCACGTAACTGGCGACGTACAGCAGGTGGTCGCCGCCGTAGCGCTCTTTCGGCACGAAGTTCGTGTGCTCGATGAGCGACCCGAACGGCGCGTCGTGGGCGATGTTGAGCCAGTAGGTGTCCATCAGCGACTCCGACATGGTCGCCAGCCCGCAGACCGCCCCTTGGAAGTCGATGTCGCAGGGGAAGCCCGTGAGGTCTTCGAGCACGTTCGGCATCGTCGCCACGACGACCGACTCGACCTCGTGGGTCTCGGTCCCGTCGTCCGTCTCGACGGTCAGCGTCGAGACCGCCTCGCCGTCGGTGTCGAGTTCGGTCACGCGCGCGCCGGTCTCGATGTGCTCGCGGCCGACCGCCTCGACCAGCGCGTCGATGAAGGGCGCGAAGCCGCCGTCGAAGTAGCCGAGTTTCTCGCCGCGCAGCAGGTCGCGCTCGCCGCGGAAGCGCACGCGCCCGAGGAACCACGACGCCGACACGTCGCGTTTGCGCTCACCGAACTTGCCGTCGAGAAGCGGGTCGACGAAGTTGTCGTAGACGCCGCGGGTCGTGTGCTCGACGACGAACTCCTCGATTGGGGTGTGTTCGTACTCCGCGAGTTCCTCGTAGGCGTCGAAGTCGGGGATACCCCCGCGCACGTCGACGCCGAGGGTGAGCATGCCGAGGCGGAACTTGTCGTAGAGGCTCATGTGGGGGTACGCGGCGATTTGCCACGCGGTGTCCAGCGGGTGGACGACGCCGTCGACGTAGTAGGCGTTCTTGCCGATGCGCCACTCCAAGTCGTCTTCGAGGCCGAGTTCCGCGGCGAGTTCGACGATGGTTTCTTCGGACTTCGAGAGGTGGTGGTAGAACTTCTCGATGTCGTCGCCGTTCGTCTCGTAGGTCGCTGCGAGGCCGCCGAGGGAGTCGGCCGCCTCGAAGACTCGAACGTCGTGACCCCGGTTCTGGAGTCGGTACGCCGCGGCGAGGCCCGCGATGCCGCCGCCGACGATGCCTATCATGCCCCGAGGTTCGGCGTGGGGTGGAAAGTCCTTTCTGATTGGCCGGTTCCGGCGCCGACGGTGGGAGTTTTAACCCCTGTCGATAGAAAGCGGGGCATGCACGGCGCTCCGTACTGGCAAACGACGCCGTACACGATTCCCATCGGAATCGGTGCGCTCCTCTTTGTCGTCCTCGCCGCCTCCCTCTTCCGCCGCCGGACGGAGCGCCGCCTCGTGCCCGGCGCGACCCTCGGCGCGCTCCTGTTGGTCGCGTCCGGGCTCTGGATGGGGACGTACGCGCTCGAACTCTCCGTGACCGACTTCTCGACGAAGGTGCTGTTGAACCAGCTCGGCTACGTCGGCATCGCGCCGCTGCCTCTCCTGTGGTTCGCGTACGTGTTGCGCCACGCCGGCGTGAAACTGAACTCGCGGGCCGCGTGGGTCGCACTCGGGTCCGTGCCGGTCGCCGTCGTCGCGCTCGTGGTGACGAACCCGTGGCACGGGCTCATCTGGACCGACCTCTGGGTCGACGCCGACCACGGCTACGCCGTCCTCGTCAACGAACACGGCGTCGCGTTCGACGGCTTCATCGCCTACGCCTACGCGCTCATCCTGCTCGGGTGCGGCGTCCTCGGCCGGACGCTCCTGCGGGCCGACGGCATCTACCGGGAGCAGACGCTCGCGCTCCTCGGCGGCGGTCTGGTCCCAGCCGTCGGCGGCGTCGTCTGCGTCGCCGGACTGAGTCCGGTCCCCGGTCTCGACCTCCCCGTGTTGGCCTTCTCCGTCACCTCGGCCGCCGTCGCGTGGAGCGTCTTCCACCACCGGCTGTTCACGCTCGTCCCCGTCGCGTGGGAATCGGCCGTCGAGTCGATGCACGACGCCGCGCTCGTCCTCGACGGCGACGGGCGCGTCATCGACGTCAACCCCGCGGGCGAGCGGTTCCTCTCGCTCCCCCTCTCGGACGCCTACGGGCAGTCCGTCGCGCGCGTCCTCCCCACGGAACTGGTCGACGCGTTGGGCGGCGTCCCGACCGCTGGGTCGGAGGCGGAGGCGACCCTCACGACGGAGGACGGCGAGCGCGCCCTCCTCGTCGAGACGACGCCGCTGGGCGACGAGTCCGACATGTCGGGGTCGCTCGTGCTCGTCCGCGACGTGACCGAACGGGTCGAACGCGAGCGACGGCTCGAACGCCAAAACGAGCGGCTCGACGAGTTCGCGTCGGTCGTCTCCCACGACCTTCGGAACCCGCTTACCGTCGCCCGCGGCTATCTCGAACTGGCGGCCGAGACCGGCGACGCGGAGTACTTCGAGCGAATCGAGAACGCCCACGACCGGATGGAGACCATCATCGAGGACCTCCTCACGCTGGCGCGGCAGGGCGAGACGCTCACGGACGTGACGCCGGTCGCCCTCCGAACCGTCGCACAGGAGGCGTGGGACGGCACGGTCGTCGGCGACGCGACCCTCGACGTTCGGGTCGACCGGACTATCGCGGCCGACCGCGGCCGCCTCCGACAACTGCTCGAAAACCTGTTTCGGAACGCCGTCGAGCACGGCTCGACGGGCAGTCGGGATACTCCCGACGACGCCGTCGAACATGGTTCCACGGGCAACCTGACTGCGTCTGGTGACGCCGTCGAGCACGGCTCCGACGGCGGCTCGCTCACCGTCGTCGTCGCGGGAGTCGACGGCGGCTTCACCGTCGAAGACGACGGCTCCGGCATCTCCGAGGCGGAGCGCGCCGACGTGTTCGAGCGGGGGTACACGACCCACGAAAACGGGACGGGCTTCGGCCTGCCCATCGTCAAGACGGTCGCGGACGCCCACGGCTGGTCGGTCAAACTCACCGAGTCGGACGCCGGCGGCGCGCGGTTCGAGTTCACCGGCGTCGAGACCGAACCCGAGCCCGCGAACGCGGAACAGTCGACAAACGACTGAGGGGTCGGTTGCGACGTTCGCCACATTTTTATCTGCGATAAGGCAACAGCGGGGCATGGTTACGGTCCGCGCACCCGCCACGAGCGCCAACCTCGGAAGTGGGTTCGATGTTTTCGGCGTGGCTCTCGACCGCCCCGCCGACATCGTGCACGTCGAACGGGCGGACCGGACGACAATCGAAGTGACCGGCGTCGGCAGCCAGTACATCCCGACCGACCCCGACCGGAACGTCGTCGGTGCGGTCGCGGAGGCGCTCGACGCCCCCGCGCGCATCCGCATCGACAAGGGCGTCCGCCCGTCGTCCGGCCTCGGGTCGTCGGCGGCGAGCTCGGCCGCCGCCGCGGTCGCGCTGAACGAACTGTACGACCGCGGCCTCTCCCGGGAGGAACTCGTCCCCGTCGCCGCCGAGGGCGAAGCGGTCGTCTCCGGCGAGGCCCACGCCGACAACGTCGCGCCCGCGCTCCTCGGCGGGTTCACCGTCGCGACCGACGAGGGCGTCACGACCGTCGACGCCGACATCCCGCTCGTCGCCTGCCTCCCCGAAATCGCCGTCTCGACCCGCGACGCCCGCCGCGTCGTCCCGAGCGACGCCAGCATCGAGGACATGGTCCACACGGTCGGCCGGGCGGCGACCCTCGCGGTCGGGATGTGCCGCCGCGACGCCGACCTCGTCGGCGCGGGGATGGACGACCGCGTCGTCACGCCCGCGCGGGCGGAACTCATCAACGGCTACCACGACGTCCGCGAGGCCGCCCTCGCTGCGGGCGCGACCGGCGTCACCGTCTCCGGTGCCGGCCCGTCGGTCCTCGGCGTCTGCCAAGCCGCCGACCGCACCCGCGTCGCCGGCGCGATGCTCGAAGCGTTCGACGAGGCCGACGTGGCCGCCCGCGCCTACAAGACGCGGGTCGGTCGCGGGGCCGAAGTATTCGAATCCTGAGTGGTACAGAGAGAACCACTCGCACACTCGTATCTCGCCTTTTCTCGCGCCTGAGTCACTGTAACGCGTTGTCGCGGCCGGTGGTAACACGATTCCGAGAAGACTTTTCTCATTATCACGATATATTCGAATCATGGAACGAGCACTCGTCGTCGTCTCCCCCGAAGAACGGTCGCAGCGAATCCTCCGCGAGGCGGGCGAACTCGCCGCCGGCAGCGGCGCGGAACTCGTCGTCCTCACGGTTCTCCCGGACGAGGAGTTCGAGCGAACCCGCTCGGCGCTCGCCAGCGTCGGCTCCTCGGACGTGGTGTACGGCATCGACCAGGCCATCGAGTCGGCCACCCGCCGCGCCAAGCGCGTCGCCCGCGAGGCGTTCGAGGGGCTGGACCTCGACTACCGCATCGTCGCGGACATCGGCCCCGAGGCCGACACCATCTTAGAGACGGCCCGCTGGGAAGGCTGTGACCACCTCTTTATCGCCGGTCGCCGCCGCTCGCCCGCCGGAAAGCTAATCTCCCGGGACATGACGCAGTCGGTCATGCTCAACTTCGACGGCCCGGTCACCGTCCTCCTCGGCGAGGCGTCGTCCGACGACGCGAAGGGGAACGAAAAGGGGAAGTCGGGACTCCTCGCCTGAGAGCGGAGCGCCGAGACCGAAGAAAAGCGGAACCGGAAGGAATCGAAAACCGAGACGGTGAGTCAGTCGGCGGCCGCCGGATACCGCCGCGTTAGACGCCGCGGCCCTGAAGTTTGTCCTCGTCGGCCATGCCGACGTTCGCCTCGCCCTTCATGCCCTTGCCGATGCCGGCGGCGATGTCGGCGAGCGTGTCCGGGTCGTCCCAGTTGTTGACGGCCTCGACGATGGCCTCGCCCATCCGTTCTGGGTCCTCCGCGCCGAAGATACCGGAGCCCACGAAGATGCCGTCGCACTCGTGGTACATCATGAGCGCGGCGTCCGCGGGCGTGGCGATGCCGCCGGCCGCGAAGTTGACGACCGGCAGGCGTCCCATCTCCGCCGTCTCGTGGACGAGTTCGGCGGGCGCTTCGTGCTCGCGGGCCCACTTCTCGCGCTCGTCGAAGTTGAGGCCGGTCAGGCTGCGAATCTGGTGTTTGATGGTGCGCTGGTGGGTGACGGCCTGGTTCACGTCGCCCGTGCCGGCCTCGCCCTTGGTGCGAATCATCGCCGCGCCCTCGTTGATGCGGCGGAGCGCCTCGGGGAGGTTGCGCGCGCCGCAGACGAACGGCGAGGTGAACTCGCGCTTGTCGATGTGGTAGTCGTTGTCCGCCGGGGTGAGCACCTCGCTCTCGTCTATCATGTCCACGCCGATGGATTCGAGAATCTGCGCCTCGGTGTGGTGGCCGATGCGGGCCTTCCCCATCACCGGGATGGAGACGTCGTCGATAATCTCCGTGACCGTCTCGGGGTCGGCCATCCGGGAGACCCCGCCGCGCTTGCGGATGTCGGCCGGGACGGCTTCGAGCGCCATGACGGCGACCGCGCCGGCTTCCTCCGCGATTTTCGCTTGCTCTGCGTTCACGACGTCCATGATGACGCCGCCCTTCTGCATCTGGGCGAACCCGCGCTTGACGAGTTCGGTCCCGCGCCGAAGCTCCTCTAGGTCGGTCTCCTCTGGCATATCCGTCGCTTGCGACCGGGTTCACTTAAGCGGTCGCTTCCACACGCCAACCGTTCGCATTCCGCACAGGTCGTGTTTCGCGGTGGGCGGGTCGGGGTGTCGTGATTCTGTTGAACTACTCAGATTTTGACAGATGGAGCGTACAACACTCAGAGGGTGTATCTGTCAACAGGTCAGTCAGCGGGTGCTACCGTGGCACTCTGTTCTTCAGCGGCTGATTCACTCATCTCTGCTCCGAGTCCGATTCCTGCAACTGCGACGCCCATTACAAGCAGTTCGAGCGGACTTCGAAGGCTCCCGAGTAGAAGGTCGGAGTGAACACCGAACTGAGGGACACACACCACTAATAGAGCGAACAGAATCTGTGGGAGAGTGTTCACGTTCTTCAAAACGGACTGATTTCGAGCCACTAACCACCCAGCCATGAGCCAAGTAACTCCGAGAAACAACAGTAACTGTGAGTCCCACGAACCATCGAGATAGTACACCCCAGACACGAATGCTCCAGCAATAACACCGATAAAGAGGGCTTTGGAGTTCACCATATTATCGAGACAGCGTATAGGAACAAAAACATTGACTCAGCCACTAACTGAATCTCAATAAAGCGAATCCGATATCGACATTGTGACCGACTTGCGCGCTGAATTCAGCACGACCGTAGAAACCTCACCGAACGCTGTCAGAAGTGGCGTACAACACTCAGAGCATCAATACAGCAGACAACGCATGTTCTATTCACGCTAAAATGACTGAATCAGCTGTGAGAACGCGCTTGCCTATTGTGTGATCGTGTATAGCGATTGTGCGGCCTGAACGAATAGTAGTAACGCAATCCCTAGTCCAATCCCTCGGGTAGCGATTCCGGTAGTGAAAATAGCTATAACGAGAAACAGGCCGTACAACACTGCCACCGCGGTCACTAGAATTAGGAAAACTTCGCTCGTAGTGTCGATCGAAAAGTTTGCGTTGGTGTCAGCCATTCAATCACTCGGTGTTTGGTGTGTGAATCTAGGGATCAGCACTTATACAATACGATATGTACTCCTCCTGTATTGACCGATCCGAACTGCCAGATTTCTGTAAACCCCTCATGCAAGATACGTGCCCTGTATTCAGCACGCCCTCAGCAAACTATCAGCGGCTGAGGACTTCAACAGCGCCACCAGCATAATCTCCCAACCGACACCGGCCGCAGTCACCGAGACCGGCATCACTTTTGCGTCCCCCTGCTTCGGCGTGGGTATGGACGCGGCGACCCGACTGCGCCGACTGCTCGACGACGACGGCCTCCCGGCGAAAACCGACCTGCCGCGGTGGCTCGCGCCTCTGCCGGAGTGGTTGGAGAACTTCGGCCTCAACATCGCGTGGCTCGTGGTCGTCATCAACCTCGTCGGGACCGCCTTCGGCTTCTGGTACTACGGCTACCAGTTCGGCATCGAACCGACCGCGATGTGGCCGCTCGTCCCCGACAGCCCGGTCGCCACGCTGTTTATCGCGCTGTCGCTCGCGCTCTGGAAACTCGGGCGCTCGAACGAGTACGTCAACGCCCTCGCCTTCTTCGGCTGTCTCAAACTCGGGCTGTGGACGCCGTACGTCCTCCTCGCCTTCAAAAGCGACTTCTCGTACCTCCACTGGGCGATGTACAACTTCCTCTTCTGGAGCCACCTCGCCATGGTCGTCGAGGCCTTCCTCATCCAGCGGTACGCCGAGTTCCCGTCTCTCGCCGTCCTCGTCGCGGTCGGCTGGTACGCCCTCAACGACCTCGTGGACTACTTCGTTCCCATCGTGGGCACGCCGCACCACACCCTCATCCCGGCCGAGCCGGTCGTCGACGGCGTCGTCCAGCACGTCTCGCCCGCCCACGAGTACGCCGCGGCGGGCGCGGTCCTCCTGACCGTCGCGGCGACGTTCCTCGCGCTCGCGACGCGTGTCGCAAAGCTCGAACGGGGCGGCATCGACTGACCGAGAACCGACGACGCGTCGGCCGACTCGGACGTAGCCTTTTGCCTCGCCCCGCCCAACCGACACGCCATGAGCCTCTTCGACCGCGTGGCCGACCTGCCGGTGACCGTCGAGTCCGTCTCCCGCGACCGCTTCGAGAGCGACACGTCGAGCGGTTTTCTCCGCAAGACGACGGTGTTCTCGCTCGCCGGCGACGGCGCGGTCGGCCGCGGCGAGGACGTGACCTACGACACGGAAGACCACGACGCTCTCGCTGACGCCCCCGAAGACGCTTTCGACCTCGCCGGGAGCTACGATTCCTTCGCCGCCTTCTCCGCGGCGCTCGACGGCGTGGACCTGTTTCCGACGAAAGCCCCCGAGCGCGAGACGGCCGAACACTACCGGCGCTGGGCGCTCGAATCCGCCGGCCTCGACCTCGCGCTCCGGCAGGCCGACACCGACCTCGCGTCCGCCGTCTCCCGCGAGCGCGACCCGCTCCGGTTCGTCGTCAGCACCCGTCTCGGGAACCCGCCGTCGGCCGACCGCGTCGAACTGCTCCTCGACCGCGACCCCGACTGCGAGTTCAAACTCGACCCGACAACTGACTGGGACGATGAGCTTGTGGCGTCGCTCGCCGCCCGCGCCCGCGTCCGCATCCTCGACCTCAAAGGCTACTACGAGGGGACCGACGTGGACCAAGCCCCCGACCCGGAACTGTACGAGCGCATCCTGTCGGGGTTCCCGGACGCCGTCGTCGAGGACCCGGCGTTCACCGACGAGACGCGCCCGCTGTTCGACGGCCGCGAGGGTCGCGTCTCGTGGGACGCCCCGATTACCGGCGTCGAATCCGTCGAGCGCCTCCCGTTCGAGCCGTCGTGGCTGAACATCAAACCCTCGCGGTTCGGCACGGTCGAGTCGCTGTTCGACACCATCGAGTACGCCGACGAGCGCGGGATGTCGCTGTACGGCGGCGGCCAGTTCGAACTCGACGCGGGGCGCGACCACATCCAACTGCTCGCGTCGGTGTTCTATCCCGACGGCCCGAACGACGTGGCCCCCCGCGAGTACAACCTCCCCGACCCGCCGGCGGACCTGCCGACGAGTCCGCTCGTGCCGTCGGCTGACCCGTCCGGCCTGGAGTTCTGACGCCGCGACTCGGTCGGAGGAAAAACGACGACCGCCCGCCGCCTACTCGTCGCTGTCGGCGTGGGCGCGGACCCACAGTTCACCGATGCGGGAGAGGCGCGTCCGGTAGGACTTCCCGCGTTCTTCCTGTTCGATGTAGCCCTTGCCGCCGGGGCCGAGGCGGTCGACGTTGTAGATGACCTTCGACCGGAAGGAGTCGGTGTACTCCTCGTTCATCTCGCGGGCGAGCGCCTCCGCGAGTTCGGAGACCGACCCGAACTCGCCGTGCTCACCGAGTTTGAACAGGATGACCTCCTCGAACGGCTTGACGTTGGAGAAGGAGGCCACCGGGAGTTCGACGATGTGGCGGCCGTCTATCTGCTTCGCGCCGATGGTCGTCCCGCGCTCGTCGAACTCCGACAGCAGGTCGGAGGTGGCGTCGAGGCGCTCGCGGATGCGGTCGGCGTCGATTTCGCCGGAGTCGAGGAGGTCCTGGAGAAGGGCGCGCTCGGTCCGCAACTCCTCTGCGAGTTCGGTTTCGAGGTACTTCTCGGGGGCCGTGTAGTAGGTGTGGATGCGCTCGCGGTCGGCCTGTCGCTCGACCATGATGGAGTGGGCGGCGGTGGCGAAGGCGAAGGAGACCGGCCGGGGCATCGCGCTCACGTTGACCCACACCTCGCCGGGTTCGTCGTCGTCGCCGCGGAGTTCGTCGTCGGCGTCGAGTTCGGCGTTGATGAGGTCGTACGCCTGCTCGAACGCCGCGTCGTAGTCGTACACGTCGTCGACGATGACGCGTTCGGTCTCCGCGCCGAGGAGGTTCTCGAAGTCCTTTTCGAGCTTTCCCGAGAGATTCCGCGAGTACTCGACGTTCGCCTCGCTCCCGACGGCCCCTTCGAGGAGGATGACGCGGTCCACGTCCAACTGATCGCGGATGAGCGGCGCGATGAGTCGGTCGTAGTCGAACCCGACGGGAACGATGTGCGTCTGCATACGTGGTACGTGGGCGGGGTCGGTTATGAAACCGACCAACTGACCCGACTATCACATCCCGTCCCACACCGCGCGACCCCACCGCTCCCACGCCAGCCACGCGACCACCCCGCCGACGAACGCGACGCCCAGATTCACCGCGACGCCGACGACGCCGATGGCGACCACGAGGGGGTAGCCGTCCGCGCGGGACAGACTGGTCAGACTCGTCCGCGCCAGTTGCAGGCCGATAATCGCCAAAATGACGCCGAGCATGGCGACCGGGTAGGCGGCGACCACGTCCGCGGCGAACAGGGCGACGACGACGTAGCCGACGCCGAGAATCACGTTCGCGCCGGCGGTCCGCGCGCCGAAGGCGTACTTGCCGGCGACGCCGCCGCTGCCGTGGCACATCGGAAAGCCGCCGAGAGGGACCGCAAGAAGGTTCATCGCCCCCATGCTGGTGGCGAGTTCGTCGGCCGAAACGTCGCGGTCGAAGTAGTCCGCGAGCAGGACCGACGTGGCGAGCGCGGCGTTGCCGACGGTCATCGCCAACTGGGCGACCGCGGCCTCAACGACGGCGAACGAGAGGTTCCCGAGCGAGAACAGACCGGCGTCCCGGACCGGCGGAACGGCGAGCGACAGGTGGCCCACGTCGGAAAAAGCGACCGCGCCGCCGACCGCGAGGACCGCGAGGGCGCTCACGTTCGAGCGTCTGGTGAGGAGGGCGACGGCGGCGACGGCGACCGCGAGGCCGGCGAGCGGGAGGTCGCCCGCGCCGAGTTCGAGACCCGTCGAGAGGAGGACGAGCGCGACGCCGAACTGGACGCCGCGGACGACCGGCGCGCCGATGTAGCGACTCACGCGGCCGAGCGAGCGCGTCCGGCCGATAGCGAGGAGGACGACGCCGAGGCCGAGCCCGGCGAGGAGCGCTTCGCCGGTCGTGACCGTCTCCGCGAGGACGAGCGCGGCCAGCGCCTTCATCGGTTCGACCGACAGCGGGGCCGCGTAGTACAGCCCCCAGACGACCTGAAACACGCCGAACCAAACGAGCACGACCGCCAGCGAGAGGTCCGTCAGGCGGGCGACGGCGACGACGATAGGGAGGACCGTAACCGAATCACCCACCGCGCCGGTGAACTCGTGCCACTCGAAGTCCACCGCGAGCTCGTCGCCGTACGGGAAGGAAACGCCCATCGAGATGGGGATTCCGCGTCGACGGGCAAATGCATTTGCGTAATCGAGAGACGGAACGACGGTCGGTCAGAGAAACCGGATTAGGTTACGCGCATCCGCGGTCGAACCCCGCGCTCATTCGAACGTCGAGAGGTCGAAGTGGACGCCGCCGCGGAGGTAATCGACGCCCATGAACAGCATCACGGGGGCGAGCAGGAGCGCGAACAGCCCGCCGAAATACGGGTCGCCGCGGGCGTCGAGGACGGACGAGAGGCCGTTTGCGAGCACGGCCAGCCCGAAGCAGACGTAGCCCGCGCCCGCGACGACGTGCCACCGGAGCGTCGTCGACCCGAGGCCGACCGACTCGCGGACGCCGGCGACGACCAACAGCACGCCGGCGGCGGCGAACAGCGCGAACCGGGCGAACGAAATCGGGTGGGCGGGCGGCCCGAGAAACGCGAGGCCGCCCGCGATAAGGAGGTCGAACACCCCGACGACGGCGAGAAATCGACGGTCCATGTGCGCCGGTCTCGACGCGGAGATGTAAAACTAGCTACAACCCAGCGGCCGCCCGGCGGCGACGGCAGCCCGCCGACCGCTCACCGCGTCGTCGACAGGTCGGCCGACTCGACGACTGTCGCGAACTCCCGGTTCAGATGTGCCAGCGCGGTTCGGTGCATCTCGTCGGCCGAAAAGCGCTCGCCGTCGTGGCCCTCGCGGTCGAACGTCGCGGTCGCGTCCGCGGGGAGGTACACGTCGAAGCCGAGGTTCTCGGCCATCCGCGTCGTCGTCGAGACGCAGTGGTCGGTCGTGAGGCCGCAGACGACGAGCGTCGAGTGGTCGCGCTCGCGGAGCCACGCTTCGAGGTCGGTCCCGATGAAGCCGCTGTTGACGCGCTTCGTGAACACCGGTTCGCCGTCGACGGGTTCGGCCTCGGGCTTCCACGCGAAGCCTTCCCCGTCACTTCGGAGCGGCGAGTCGGGCTCGGCGGAGTCGTGGCGGACGTGGACGACGGGGCGGTCGGCCGCGCGCCACGCCGCGAGCAGGTCGGCGACGCGCGCCTCCATCTCGGGGTTGTTGCGGTCGCCCCACGCGGGGTCGTCGAAGCCGACCTGCATGTCGATGCAGACGAGCACGGCGTCGTCGGGGAGGTCGGCGGCGGCCGGGAGGTCGGCGGCGGTCATCGCTCACCCTTCGAATCGGACCCCGACATCAGTCGTCCGCCGGGGCCGTCGGCACCTTCGGGTGTTCGCGGGTGATGCGAATCGGGCACTCGTCGGGCGCTTGCGACTCGTCGGCGGAGAACATGTACTGCGGCCACTCGCGGTCGCCCTCGACGCCCCAGTCACCGAGGTCGGCGTGGGGGCAGACGCCGTCGTACTCCTCGATGCGGTTCTGGATGACCGCGCGGGCCTGCTGGCCGGCCTCGGTGTCGGCGGTGATGCCGTCGAACAGCGCCCGCGGCTGGAAGGTGATTTCGAGGCCCCACGGGCAGTAGCGACTGATGCGCTCGTCGTAGAACGGCGCGCGGGTCGTCGGGAACATGGGTTCGCCGCCGAAGGAGAACTCCCACGTCGGGTCGTCGGGGTCGGTCGGGATGTCTGCGGGCCACGGCTCCGGGTCGTTGACGTGGAGGAACTGGAGGATGTGCCAGAGGCGTTCGTGGTAGTCGGCCTCGGTGAGGTCCGCCGCCGGCGGCTTGAAGAACGTGACGAGCGAGCACGCCTCGGAGTAGTCCGGGTACACGTCGAGGTATTCGAGGAGGGTGTCGCGGAGCGCCAACAGCGCGTCCTTGTCGGTCATCGAATCGACGAACGTGTAGAGGGCGTCGCCGTTTCGCTCCGACTCGATGCCGAAGTAACACGGGAACGGCGCGCCGTCGCGGTCGCCGAGCATCGTCTCGCGGAACGTCTCGTAGTGCTTTCTCGCCCAGTCGGGGAGGTCGCCGTCGTCGAGGCGGCGGCGGAGCACGTCCTGCTCCACGAGCACTTGGTGACCCGACTCGTTCATGCGCGTCAATTGGATTCAGCGGCTTTGAGAGTTCGGGTTCGCGGGGCGAACACGACCCTCGAAGCGGCGGGCGACGACACCCGATTCGGCAGTCGGAGTCGCCGTCGGCCCCAGCTTCAGAGTAGGCGGTCGAGTTTCACAGCGGGCGGTCGAGTTTCACAGCGGGCGGTCGAGTTTCAGATAGCGCGTCTCGTACCCCACCGACTCGTAACACGACCGGGCGGCGTCGTTGTCGGCGTGGACGCTCAGCGCGGCGCGCTCGCAGCCGCGGTCGCGGCCCCACTCGTGGGCTCGTTCGAGGAGCTCCGTGCCGACGCCCTCGCCCCGCGCCGCGGGCGCGACGTAGAGGTCTTTCACCTTGGCGACCGGCCCGCGGGCGAACACCGGCGGCGACTCGGACGCGGCGACGGTGACGTAGCCGCGGAGGTCGTCGATGGCGTCAGCTTCCGCACCCGTGTCCGCGACGGCGACGAACGTCTGAACGCCCTCGGCGTCCACCTGCTCGCCCCGGTAGTCGAGCGCCTCGGCGCGGGCATCGACGTCCTCGGCCAGCGCGTCGTAGTCGTCGACCTCGCCCATCTCCGCGGCGAACGGGAGCCACAGGTCGTCTACCAGCGCGTCCACCTCGTCGGCCTGAAGCGGTCGAATTCCCATGAATCACCGACGACTCGCGGCGGTGTCAAAAGAGTAACTATATTCGGCGGTCGCCGGCGGCGAGTGTCGGCCGCCTCACTCGATTTCGAGGCCGCCCCCGTCGGCACCGTCGTCAGCGCCCTCGTCCCACTCCAGTTCGAACTCGATGCTCAGTTCGTAGGGGCCGCCGGCGGGGCCCTCGCGCTCGGCTTTCACCTCGAACGTCGGTGATGCGGGCGGCTCCATCGTGACGGTCTGGTCGCCGGCTTTCAGCGTAATCGGCTCGCCCGCGTCGAGTTTGTCTGCGACGGTGCGGAGGTACGACGCGATTTCGGCGCGGGCCTGTCGGTTCTCTGACTCGAACAGCACTTCTTCGGGCATGGAGTGGAGGTTACTCGCGCAGGCAGATAAGGTTCGTTGCGGAGCAGAGCGGACCGGCGCGACCCGGCGTCAGTCGGCCCGGAGGCCGTCGGTGAACCGGGACTGGTTTTCCTCGGGCGCGGCGGCGGTCATCGCGGAGACGCCGACGGTCAGAAGCGCCGACAGCGCCATCCCCCAGAGGGCGTAGTCCCACGTGAGGTAGGTCGCGCCGAACAGCGTCACGGAGCCGACTTCGACCGCGGGGACGAACACGTGCGCGAGGTAGAACGCCTGCGAGCCGAGGATGCCGGCGAACATGCCCGTCCGCGTCGTCTTCGCCCAGTAGAGCGCGACGATGACCGGCAGGGCCATCTGGGCGAACCCGCCGAACGCGGTGTCGCCGACGGAGACGAGCGTGCCGGGCCGGAACAGGCTGGCGACGAACGTGAGCGTGGCGAACAGGGCGACGCCGATGCGGGCCAGCCACGCCTCGCGGGCGTCGCTCGCGTCGGGGTTGACGAACGGCCGGTAGAGGTCGCGGGTGAAGTACGACGACCCCGAGAGAAGCATCGAGTCCGACGAGGACATCATCGCGGCCATCGCGCCGGCGACGACGAGCGCGGCGAACCACACCGGCGTGTACTCGTTGAGGAGCACCGGAAGGACGTTCGCGCCCTCGGGGACGGCGACGCCGAGGCCGGCGGCCCACGTACCGAGGATGAACGCGGGGACGAACAGCAGGACGACGAGGACGGGCCACAGCGCGAACGAGCGCTTGAGGACCGCGCCCGACTTGGCGACGAAGAAGCGCTGGTTTATCTGCGGGAACATCGCCACGCCGAAGGCGATGGTGACGGCCGACGCGATGATGTACTGCGGCGAGTAGAGGCCGCCGCCGAGCGCGAGGAACTCGGGTTTGTTGGTCGCGAGGGCGTTCGACAGCGCCGTGGGGCCGCCGGCCGCGGCGGCGACCCAGCCGACCGCAATCCAGACGACGCCGAGCATGAACAGCCCTTGGAGGGTGTCGGTCCACGCGACCCCGCGGAGGCCCGCGATGACGACGTAGGCAATCATGAACACGGTGATGCCGGCCGCGCCGGCCCAGTAGGGAACCATCCCGTTCGTCAGCCCGACGATGGCCTCGCCCGCGCCCATCTGCTGGAGCATCACGTACGGGAACAGCCAAAACAGGCTGATGCCGGCGACGACGGCGCGCAGGCGGGTCGAACCGAAGCGGTCGCCGAGCATCTCGCCGAGGGTGACGTAGCCGTGGGCGCGGCCGACGAGCCACTGCTTGTAGCCGACGACGTACCAGAGGATGGCGAACAGCACGCCGTCCATGACACCCATCACGAGAATCCACTCGGGGCCGGCCCGGTAGGCGAGGTCGGGGCCGCCGAAGAACGTGAACGCAGAGAGGAGCGTCGCAAACGTGGTGAACAGGAGGACGACGGTCCCGATGGAGCGACCGGCGAGGTAGTAGTCCTCCGCGTCGCGGCTGGTCAGGCGGTAGGCGAGCAGGCCGACCGCGAGCGCGACCACGAGGTACGCGCCGACGACGCCGAGTTGGATACCGAGCGCCGAGACCATCAGCGACCCTCCCCGACGATGCCGCGGTCCCACGCCGTCCGGGTGAACAGGTGGAAGACGACGGCGGTCAGCCCCATCCAGCCGATGTGCCACCAGAGCCACAGCGGCAGACCGGCGAAGACCCGGCTGTCGCCCCAGAGGAACCACGGAACGGCGAACGTCACGAGGATTGCGAAGACGGCAACCCAGCGGTAGTCGATGCGCACTCGCGTCATTCGTAGGAACGATAATCGATAATGATGCGTAAATCTTACTCTATCGACCTACGTTGCCCCTGATTGAAGAACTATTTTCTTCAACAACGGGTGTCGAACGACAGTGTTCTCCCCGTGTCGCGGTCGCGGTGCGGGTGGCGGTCCCGTCGGTCAGTCGGTCGGTCACGGCGACCCGAGCGCCGAAACAGTTTCCAGCGGCGCGGACGAGCGGACGCACATGAACTTCGGCATCCAGCTCTACTCGCTTCGAGACCTCGACGAGTCGACCGCGGCGCTCGTGCGCCGGGCCGCGGACGCCGGCTTCGACGGCGTGGAGTTCGCGGGCGTCGACGACGCGGCGGCGGTCCGCGCGGCCCTCGACGACGCCGGGGTCGGCGCACCCGCCGCCCACGTCCCCATCGAGGACCTCGAAGCCGACCTCGACGCCGTCTGCGAGCGCTACGGCGCGCTCGGCGTCGAGACGCTCGTCGTTCCGTTCCTGCCCCCGGAGGCGTTCGCCGACGCCGACGCGGTCGACGAGACCGCACACCGGCTGGACGACCTGACCGCGAAGTGCGACGACCGAGGCGTCAGACTGCTCTACCACAACCACGACCACGAACTCGTCACGGTCGAGGGCGAACCCGCGCTCGACCGGCTCGCCGAGGAGTCGGGAATCGGCTTCGAACTCGACCTCGCGTGGATTCTCGCCGCCGGCTACGACCCCGTCGCGTACATCGACCGCTACGCCGACCGAACCCCGGTCGTCCACCTGAAAGACGTGGTACTCGACGCCGACGCGAAACGCGGCGGGCGACCCGTCCCGCTCGGCGAGGGAGAACTCGACATCGACCGCTGTCTCGCGGCCGCCCGCGAGGGATTCGTCGAGTGGGCCGTCGCCGAACACGACTTCCCCGAAGACCCGGCGGCGTTCTGCCGGGACGCCGGCGAGTTCGTCGGCGCGCACCGAACTGACGAGGAGGCGTAACGAATCGGGCGGTCGGCGGCGGTCGCTGGCGGCGGACGGAACGCGGGGATTCGCCGGCGACGGAGCGGATTTCGGGGACGAGACGAACGACTAACTGACGTTCGAACCGTCGGCCACGATAGATATTTCCCTCGGGCGCAACTTATATAATGACGTTCGTGGGTTCCGCCCATGACGCCATCACAATCATCACATCACCACCCCCAGCGGGGTGACTTCACCAATGGACGACACTTCAAAATATCTCATTCACGCTTCCATCTCCGCCGACGGGGTCGTCGAACGGAGCGACGTCGTCGGGGCCGTCTTCGGGCAGACCGAGGGCCTCCTCGGCGACGAACTCGACCTCCGCGACCTCCAACAGTCCTCCAAGGTCGGTCGGATAGACGTACAGATAGACTCGGAAAACGGCCACTCGTTCGGCCAGATGACCATCGCCAGCAGCCTCGACAAGGCCGAGACGGCCATCCTCGCGGCCTCGCTGGAGACGCTGACCCGCGTCGGTCCCTGCCAGGCCGTCATCGAGGTCACGAACATCGAGGACGTGCGCGAGGCCAAGCGCCGGATGGTCGTCGAGCGCGCCAAGGAACTGCTCGCGGAGTCGTTCGACGACACCGTGATGTCTTCGACGGAAATCCTCGAAGCGGTCAAAGAGAGCGTCCGCGTCGAGGATATCACCGAGTACCAGGGCCTCCCGGCGGGCCCCCGCGTCGCCGATTCCGACGCCATCATCGTCGTCGAGGGACGCGCCGACGTGCTCACCCTCCTCCGCTACGGCATCAAAAACGCCGTCGCCGTCGAGGGAACGAACGTCCCCGACGCGGTCGCCGGCCTCACCCAAGAGCGGACCGTCACGGCGTTCCTCGACGGCGACCGCGGCGGCGAACTCATCCTGCGTGAACTCTCGCAGGTCGGCGACGTTGATTACGTCGCGTTCGCGCCCGACGGCCGATCGGTCGAGGACCTCGACCGCGCGTCGGTCGTCCGCGCCCTCCGGAACAAGGTCGCGCTCTCGTCGCTTCCGGACGACGGCGACGGGGACTTCCGGGCCGCCGTCGCCGCCGCCAACGGGACGGGGGCGGGGGAGGCTCCGACGGACCCTCACACGGAGTCGCCGACGACTGAGGCGTCGTCGACTCCACCCGCAGACGGCCCCATCAACGGGTCGGCCGACGCGGTCACCGACACCACCGCCGAGGGCGGTAACGGTGGCACCGTCGCGGTCGAGCGGCCCGCGGACGCCGCGAGCGAGAACGCGGCGGCCGACGGCGACGCCGCCGACGCGGAGGTGTTCACCGAGTCCGAGGTCGATGCCGTCACCGAGGCGGTCGACCCCGCCGACGAGCGACCCTCGCTCACCGACCACGTGCAGGCGGTCATCGCCGACGAGAGCGGCATGGCACGCCTCCTGAACGACGGCCTCGACATCGACGACGAGGTCGCGGTCGAGAAGGTCTACGACACCGTCGAGTACGCCGACCCCGCCCCGGCAATCGTCGTCGTCGACGGCGAGGCGAGTCAGAAACTCGTCGACATCGCGGCCCAGCGCGGCGTCGGGCACGTCGTGGCGCGCTCGGCCGGCGAGTACGTCAAAAAGCCCGTCAGCGTCCGCGTCAGAACCGCGGACCAGCTCCTCGACTGAAGCGACTGAAGACCCGACGGGACAAGCCACACCGCGACATCGACCGAGGCGACCGGCCGCAATCAGTCGAGGACGAGCCGAAGCCCGTCGTCGCCGTCGAACGCGTCGGGGACGCGGGCGTCCCGCCGGAACCCGAGCGCCTCGTAGCAGGCGCGCGCGCCGTCGTTCTCCGGATGGACTAACAACGTGAGCGGCGCGTCAGCCGCGTCAGCGCCCGAGCGGTGCGCGTCGCGGAAGGCTTCCACGAGCGCGGTGGCGCGCCCCTCGCGCCGGTGGTCCGGCGAGACGGCGAGTTCGGTCAGGTGCGCGCCGACGCCGAGCAGGTAGCCGACCGGCCGGTCGTCGGCGCCGACGGCGACGAGCAGCGTGCCGACGGCGGGCCACGCGTCCAAGAGGCCGGGCGACGGATGAGAGACGAATCGCTGGAGCGACTCGACGGCCGGCAGGTCGGTGTCGCGGGCGGGTCGAACGCCCGCCACGTCGGCGTCGCCCCCGTCACGGCCGTGTCCCCCCGTCACAGCGGAATCCAGACGATGACCGCGCCCAGCGCGCCGGCGAACGTGGCGAGGAAGTTGACCGCCTGATTGCCGAGGCCGGCCCCTTCGACCGTCGCGCCGAGGAGGCTATCGACGGTCATGCCGACGAGGCCGCCGGCGAGAATCGCGATGGCGGCCGTCTGAGCCGGGATGGGGAGCACCAGCACGCTCACGCCGGCCACGAAGGCAGCGCCCACCGCGCCGGCGACCTCGCCCTGCCACGTCACCGCGCCGTCGGTCCCCGCCGGGACGGGCTTGAGCGAGGTGATGAGCCGCGGCTGGTCGAACAGCCCGCCGATTTCGCTGGAGAGGGTGTCGCTCAT
This sequence comes from Haloferax sp. Atlit-48N, assembly GCF_003383015.2. Taxonomy (NCBI): domain Archaea; kingdom Methanobacteriati; phylum Methanobacteriota; class Halobacteria; order Halobacteriales; family Haloferacaceae; genus Haloferax; species Haloferax sp. Atlit-48N. The sequence continues at coordinate 2,178,458 of NZ_CP137689.1, forward strand.
CGCGGCGGCGGCCGACCCGGCGAACGCGAGGACGAGCAGGTCGCTGACGAACGGATAGCCGAGGGTTTGCGCCGCGGCGTAGCCGACGACGGAGACGAGCGAGACCCCCGAGTTGCCGAGGACGTTGCCGGTGCCGCGAGCGCCGTCGTTGTCCTCGGCGACGCCGCGTTCGGCCTTGCTGTCGTACCGGAACTTGGTGGCGAGCGCGCCGACGCCGAAGAAGGAGACGAGCACGAGCGCCCAGCCGAAGCCGCCGAAGACGACCGCGAAGAGGAGGAGGAGCACGCCGGTTATCATGCCGGCGACGGAGGCCGTTCCGAGGGCGTAGGCGGCGTAGCCGAGCGCGACCGTGAGAGCGAGCGCGACGCCGGTCTGCGTCGGTGATACCGGCCCCGCGAGCACCTCGACGCCCCAGAGGACGAGCCCGATAGAGAGCATGACGAGCGGGTCGTCGCGCTCGTAGAGGGCCGTCCGGAGCACCGCGCCGACGAGGCCGCCGACGGCCGCGAGCAGGGTGAATCGGGCGAAGAGCATCGCCTCGCCCGTCAGCGACGCGATTGCCGCCTGTCCCGCGGTCCCTGCGAGGACCGCGGCCGCGACGAAGCCCGCCGCGCGAAGCGACTCGTCGGACGTTCTCGAATCCACCAGTCGCGCGCCGAGGTTGCCGTAGGCGAGTATCAACACCGCGGCGGCGAACACCGAAAGCGGCATCGTGACGCGCGGGACCGTCGCCAAGAGGGCGAGGCCGGTCGCGGCCAGCGCGAACCCGGCGAGCCCGTTGAGCCGGCCGTCCTGCCGGTCGCCGGGGCGCGCGAACAGCTCGAACAGCGGGCCGTCGTCGACGACGAACGCCGCCAAGAGCGCGACTGCGGCGAAGGGCGCGAACGCGGCCGCGCCGAGACTGGGGGCCGCGAGGGCCAACGTCCCGACGACCGCGAACCCGCCCGCTCGCCGTACCGTGGAAGTCACACCATTCGGTATCCCCGACGCGCACTTAACCCTCCCGACATCACCGACGACCGCACAACCGCGGGTCTGCGGGCCGGTGCCGAGGGGCGGAATCTCGGGCCGACGCCGAACCCGAAGCGTTAGGAGAATCGCCGCGAGAACGATTCCCGTGGGACTGTACGACTCCTATCTCGCCCTCCGGTTCCGCCTCGACGACGCCGACGCCCCCGAGCACGTCGCGCTCGTCATCACCGAGCGCGACCTGCTGGAACAGGGCGCCTACGAGACGCTCGAAGCGTTCGTCGGCTGGGCGTTCGAGTTCGGGAGCGACCGCGTCACCATCTCCGTGAGCGTCCTCGACGAGGCGGTCGTCCCGACGCTCGCCCGCGAACTCCGCGACCTCGACGTTCCGCACCGAGTCGAGCTTCGCGAGCCGGGCGACACCGAACGCGCCGACGCCCCCGTGCAGGTCAGCATCGGCCTCGGCGGGAAACGCGAGTTCGCGTCGGTGGTGCAGTCGCTGGCCGAGGAGGTCGACGAGGGCGCGCTCGACCCCGACGACATCGACGCCGCGGACATCGAACAGCGGCTCGTGTTCCCCGACGAACCCGACTTCGTGGTGAAGACGGGGGCAGAACGCCTGTCGGACTTCATGATTTGGCAGTCGGTGTACGCGGAACTCTACTTCACCGACGTGAACTGGCGGGACTTCAGGAAGCGGGACTACCTGCGGGCGTTGCGGGACTATCAGGACCGCCAGCGGAGGTTTGGCCGATGAGCGTCAGCGAATCGGCCAACCGTTGTCGCGCTCGAAGAGTGCGACAGAAGTTCGGCCGCTAGGGCGAATCGCGTGGCGGCGTTGCCGACGCGTCCTCCTCGACCGCACACATAAGTTGATTGAGTGGCAATCCGAGTCAAATGCCCTCCACCTCGACCGACAGAACGGACCTTCTCCCGCCGCCACCGCCGGCCAGCGAGTGGCTCGAAGACGGACACGTCATGTTCGCGCTCACAGTGCCGCTCGTTCTCTGGCTCAATCAGCCCGCCCAGCCGGACTGGCCGTGGGCGCTCGTCGGCGTCGCTGTCGTCCCGCCGTGGCTGTTCCTCGAATCGCGTTACGAGGGCTGGCGCTCGTGGGATCCGACCGTCGCCTACGGCGGGGCGGTGCTACTGTTGGGGCCGCGGTACGAAGCCGAGTTCGTCGCCATCGTGCTCGGCCAGAGCGCCACGCTACTGGCGTGGTTCTGCTGGCGGACGTTCCGACGGCGGATTCGCCGGTAGGGTGACCCGCCGCCGTCTCTCAAACGGCTGTTTGTGCGTACAGAAGACATATTGTTAGACAGTTGAACGCTCCAACATGAACCGCCGCGAGATGTTGACGTTGTCGGGGGCGCTCGCCGCCGCGACGATAGCCGGCTGTACGGGCGACGGGCAGTCGTCCGCGGAGACCGAGACCGAGACGACGACCACCGCGACTGCGACCACGGACGCGCCGACAGAGACCCCGAACGACGAACCGCCGACCGGCAAACCGAGCGTGGACGACGAGCGACTCGCCGCGCTCGCGGCCGGCAACGCCGAGTTCGCCCTCGACCTGCACCGACAGGTGGCGACCGAGCAGGGCGGCAACCAGTTCCTCTCGCCGTACAGCATCTCCGTCGCGTTGGCGATGACCTACGCGGGCGCTCGCGGGAAGACCCGCGAACAGATGGAAGCGACGCTCCGCTACACGCTCGGCGAGGACGTTCACCCGGCGTTCGCAGACCTACGGGCGGCGCTCGAAGAGCGAGAGACGGCTCGGGCCCCAATCGACGGCGGCGAAGCCGACGCCTTCCGATTGGCCGTGGCGAACGCCCTGTGGGGGCGCGAGGGGTTCGCGTTCTCGGACGCGTTCCTCGACAGCCTCGAATCGAACTACGGGGCCGGGCTTCGACGGGCCGACTTCGCCGGCGACCCGGACGGCGAGCGGGAACGAATCAACGAGTGGGTCGCCGACCAGACCGAGGGCCGAATCGAGGACTTGCTTCCGGCTGGCTCCGTCACGCCCGACACGGCGCTCGTGCTCACCAACGCCATCTACTTCATGGCGCAGTGGGCGCACACGTTCGACTCCGAGGACACCGAGGACGGGACGTTCACCGCGCTGGACGGGTCCGAGTCGACGGTGCCGCTCATGCGGCAGGAACTCAAGGCGAACTACGCCGACTTCCCGAGCGCGCAGGCCGTCGAACTCCCGTACGTCGGCCGGGACGTGTCGATGGTGCTTTTGCTCCCGGACGAAGGCGAGTTCGAGTCGTTCGAACAAAGTCTGACCGCGAGCCGACTGTTCGGCGTCTTCGAGGAGATGCGAGAGCGAATCGGGGACGTCGTGCTCCCGCGGTTCGAGTTCGAGACCGAGGTCCAACTCTCGGAGGCGCTGTCGGATCTCGGGATGCCCGCCGCGTTCGGCCCGGATGCCGACTTCGGCGGCATGACCGAGGGTGACGGGTCAGGTCTCGCCATCGACGAGGTGTTCCACAAGTCGTTCGTCTCCGTGGACGAGGAGGGGACCGAGGCCGCGGCGGCCACGGGCGTCGTCGTCGAATCGTCGCTGCCGCCGAGCTGGGGCGAACTCCGGTTCGACCGACCGTTCCTGTTCTGCATCCGCGACAGGCCGACGGACGCGATACTGTTCTACGGCCGCGTCGTCGACGCCGGGGCTGCGCAGGGCGACGAATAGCCGCGAAAACAGTTCGGACGGCCGACTCAGTCGGCCGTCTCGTCGGTCCGCTTCGCCAACTCGGCGGACACCTCGTCGGCCCCGGACGAGGGGAGTTGCTCGCGGAGGCGACCCGCGACCGTGCGGGCGTCCTCTAACTCGACTTCGGCGACGGCCCGGACGAGCGTGACGGCGCGCTCGGTCCGGGTGCGCTGCCACGACTGCTCTCTGGACTCGTAGGTGCGGATGCCGCGCAGGAAGTCGACCTTCGAGAACTCCGGCCAGTAGGGCGCACAGAAGTAGACCGCGGCCTCGTTGCCGTTGGCGTGCCACGGCAGGAAGTTCGAGGTGCGCTCGTCGCCGCCGGGGCGGATGATGAGGTCCACGTCGCGGACGGGCTTTCTGGACAGGCGGCGGTCGACGGCCGACACGTCCACCTCGTCGGGCGAGAGGTCGCCGCGCTCGACCGCCCGGCAGACGTCGCGGGCGGCCCCGAGGAGTTCCGCCCGGCCGCCGTACGCGAGGGCGATGTTGAGGGTGAAGCCGTCGTAGTCGGCGGTCCGGGACTCCGCGTACTCGACGGCGTCGCGGACGCGGTCGGGGAGCAGGTGGACCTCACCGATGGCGCGGACGGCGACCTCGCGGTCGTGGACGCGCTCGGAGTCGGCGAACTCGTAGAGCTTGTCCTCGATGAGGTCGAAGAGGGGTTCGCGCTCGTGTTCCGGGCGGTCGAAGTTCTCGGTCGAGAAGGTGTACAGCGTCAGCTCCTCGATGCCGAGTTCCTCGCACCACGTCAACACGTCCTCGGTCGTCTGCGCGCCGGCCTTGTGGCCGTCGGGGGCGTCGTCGCCGTTCTTCCGGGCGTACCGGCGGTTGCCGTCCTGAATGATGGCGACGTGGGTCGGTCCGTCGTCTATCTCCCGGTCGAGCACCCGCTCGTAGGCGCGTCGAAAGCCGCGTCGGACCCACCCGAACATATACCGCCGGTCGTCTCCCGGGGCAATGTGTCTTGTGGGTTACACCGTCGCACGGTGCGGCGGGCGACGAATCGCCACCCGTTTGTACCTCCCCGAGAAGACTCGGACATGAGCGAGACCATCGACGAGGACCTCTACCAGCGGACCCTCGCGCTGCTCGAACCCGGCGATATCGAACTCGTCGGGGCCATCGTCCACACCGACCTCACCAGTCGCGAGGACCTGGAGATGCAGGAGCTGACCGTCGAAATCAACGATGTCATCGCGGAGCACGCGGGGAAGGGCGACGCGTGGATTTACGCCGGAAACGACGACACCGACTTCTCGTCGAACCAGTTCCAGGGCCTCTCCGTCGAGGACGACGAGTTCGTCTGGGAGTGCCAACAGCTCGTCCGCGACGGCACGTTCGACCTCGTGTTCTACTACGAGGCCATCGCCGACCAGGACGCCATCGTCGAGGGCCTCGAAGCGCTCGACGACATCGACCGCGTCACGCCGGTCCCCTGACGCGGCCCCTCGACGCGGGCCGCGACCCCTCGACGCTCGAACGTCCTTTTTTACCCACGGGCCGGGCGCTCGCGCCGCCCGCGTCGAGCGTTCACGGACGGCTCGCCGGGCGTTCGGGTCTGTTCGCCGCGGTGAGAACAAGCGAGGCGTTTATCCGCCTCGCATCCCGAGTGACGCCCATGATACAGGCGGACGCGGACCTCTCTCGTCTCGACCGCGCCATCGTCAACGCCTTCCAGGGCGGCTTCCCCGTCGTCGAACGTCCCTTCGAGCCAGCGGCGGCCGCGCTCCGCGAGCGCGGGGTGGACGTGTCGGCGGCCGACCTCTGCGAGCGGGTGCGGACGCTCGACGAGGAGGGCGTTCTCTCGCGGTTCGGCGCGCTCGTCAACGCCGAGGAAATCGGCGGCACGGCGACGCTCGTCGCCATGCACGCGCCGCCCGAGCGATTCGACGAGGTGGCCGAGCAGGTGAACGACCACCGCGAGGTCGCGCACAACTACGAGCGCGAGCATCCCCACCTGAACATGTGGTTCGTCGTCTCGGTCGCCGACGAGTCGCGGGTCGAGGAGGTGCTCGGTGACATCGAGGACGAGACGGGCCAAGCGACGTACAACATGCCCAAGCGCCACGAGTTCCACGTCGGCGCGAAGTTCCTCCTCGACGGTCCCATCTCGGACGGCGACCTCGACCTCTCACAGCTCGGCCCCGACGTGGAGCCGACGGACGCGCGCACCCTGACGCCCGACGAGCGCGACCTCGTCATGGAGATTCAGGGCGGCCTGCCGATTACGGAGACGCCCTACGCCGACGTGGCGGCGGCCATCGGACAGGAGCCGGCGTGGGTCGTCGAGACCATCAAGCGGTTCAATCTGGAGGGGAAGGTCCGCCGCGTCGGCGTCATCCCGAACCACTACGCGCTCGGCTACTCGGAAAACGGGATGACCGTCTGGAACGTCCCCGACGACCTCGTGATGGAGGTCGGCCCCGAAATCGCCTCGCTGGACTTCGTCACCCACTGCTACCGCCGGCCGCGACACGAGGGCGTCTGGCCGTACAACTTCTTCGCCATGACCCACGGCCGCTCCGAGGCGGAAAGCGAAGCCCGCATCGAGCAGGTGCGCGAGGTCATGAGCGACTACTGGGACGTGGGCGACGACGACTGGGACACCCTGTTTTCGACGCGCATCCTGAAGAAGACGGGAATCAGACTGGACGAACGAGCCGAGGCGAACACGGAGTGAGATGATTCCGCTGGTCCACGACCTCTCCGACGAGACGGTCGTCGTCTTCGGCGGGGGGCCCGTCGGCGCGCGGAAGGCCCGCCGGTTCGCCCGCGAGGCGCGGACCGTCGTCGTCAGCCCCGCGTTCGCTGACCGCGACTTCGGCGACGCGGAACGCGTCCGGGCGGCCCCCGCGCCCGACGAGGTTTCCGACTGGGTCGAACGGTTCGCCCCGGCGCTCGTCGTCGCGGCGACCGACGACGACGACGTGAACGACGCGGTCGTCGCAGCCGCCCGAGACGCCGGCGCACTCGTCAACCGGGCCGACCGGAGCGGCGAGCGCGACGCGGGGAGCGTGGTCGTCCCGGCCACCGTCGAGGACGGCGACGTGTCGGTCGTGATTACGACCGGCGGGGCGAGCCCGGCGCTCTCGAAGCACCTCCGAGAGCGCGTCGAAGCCGAGTTGGCGGGAGCCGGCGAGATGGCCGCGTTGACCGCGGAGCTTCGGGCGGAGCTCAAGGCGTCCGACCGGTCGCCGGCCGAGCGCCGTGATGCGATTCGCGCGGTCGTGCGAGACCCGTCGGTTTGGAAGGCTTTACGTACCGGCGATGCAAATCCCCGCCAAGAGGCAGCGCGCGTGATACGAGACACACAGCGAGGTGATTCATGAGAGATTCGGGCGTCATCTCCGGTGTGAGCGTCGCCCACGACCGGGCCAGCGTTCGCGAGATAGAAGCCGCGTCGAGCGACGACGTTCAGACCGTCGTCGAGCGACTCCTCGCCCGCGACGGCGTCTCCGAGGCGTTCTCGCTCCAGACGTGTAACCGCGCCGAGGCGTACGTCGTCACCGACGACGCGGCCGACGGCCGCCGCGCGCTCGACGATTTCGCTCCCGACGTTCGAGACGGGAGCGTCCGCCACATGGACCACGAAGAGACCCTGCGCCACCTCATGCGCGTGGCGTCGGGGCTCGAATCGCTCGTCCTCGGCGAGGACCAGATTCTCGGACAGGTCAAAGCCGGCATCGAGGCCGCCCGCGAACAGGACGCCATCGGTCCGATGCTCGAAGACGCGCTCATGAAGGCCGTCCACGTCGGCGAGCGCGCCCGCGACGAGACGGCCATCAACGAGGGGGCCGTCTCCCTCGGGAGCGCCGCCGTCAGGCTCGCGCGGGCCGAACTCGACGCCCCCATCGGGGAGGTCGAAGCCCTCGTCGTCGGGGCCGGCGAGATGGGCACGCTCGCGACGAAGGCGCTCGCGTCGGTCGACGTGGGCGACCTCGTCGTCGCGAACCGGACGGTCGCCAACGCCCGCCACCTCGCCCGCGAGGTGCCGGGCGTCTCGAAGGCCGTCGGACTGGGCGACCTCGGCGGTCGCCTCCGCGACGCCGACCTCGTCATCACGGCCACGAGCAGCCCCGACTACGTCGTCACCCCGAACCAGTTGGACGACGCCGGCGAGACGATGCTCATCGACATCGCCCAGCCGCGGGACGTCGACCCCGACGCCAGCGACCTCGCCGGCGTCCGCGTCCGCGACATCGACGATTTGGAGACGGTGACCGACCGGACCGCGGAGCGCCGCGAGCGCGCCGCCAGCGAGGTCGAGGCGATGATAGACGAGGAGTTCGACCGCCTGCTCGCCGCCTACAAGCGCAAGCGCGCCGACGAGGCCATCAGTTCGATGTACGAGGCCGCAGAGCACGTCAAGCGCCGCGAGGTGTCGACGGCGCTGTCGAAGCTCGAATCGCAGGGCGACCTCACCGACGAGCAACGCGAGACGGTCGAGTCGCTCGCGGACGCGCTCGTCGGCCAAATCCTCGCCGCGCCGACCAAGAGCCTCCGCGACGCCGCCGGCGACGACGACTGGACGACCATCCAGACCGCCATGCAGCTGTTCAATCCCGACTTCGGCGACCTCGGGGCGTCGGAGTCGGCCGGGCCGTCCGAGCCGTCCGGACCGTCCATCGAGTTTTCGGGTGAGCCGCCGGAGGACCTCGACCGCGAGGCGCTCGAAGGCGAGGTCCCGCGGCGCGTTCTCGAACAGCTCTCCGACGACTGACGGCGGCCGAAGCGGCCGACGACCGAACCTTCTTATCCGAACGCGGGACCACTCCGCGACGATGTTACCACGCCGACCGAAAGCGACGAGCCTCGTGTGTGGCTCCCGTTTCGACGCCGACCACCGAGGAGCCGCGGCCAGCGCGTTCCCGGCCGTCGGCCGGCGTCTCGTGAACCGCCTCCGGGCGCGAGCGCGTCGCCGCCTCGTCGGGGCGACCCCGGAACGACGAGTTCACGACCTCGACGGCGTCGCTCGGGCGACCGTCGTCGGCACGGTCGCGGGCGTCGCGGGCGACGGGCCGGCGGTCGAGGTCTGGCGGGGCAAGGCGAGCGCCGGCGACGGCCGACGAGGGGACGGCGGTCGGCCGGTCGTCGGCCGTGCGACGCGCCCGTTCGTCCTCCGCGACGCGACCGGCGAGGTTCGGGTTCGCGTCCCGCCGGGCGGGCACGTCGCGTTCGGCGGCGAGGAAGTGACGGGGGTCGTCGCCCGCGGCGACGAGGTCTCGGTGACGGGACGCGTCGTCCGCGGCCGCGACCGCGAGCGACGACGGCTCCTGACGGGGCCGCGGTTCGTCGTCCGCGCGGGCGACACCTGACAATCCGGCAGAATCCTTATCGGGGTGCCACCCGACGGGTTCGGCATGGCAGAGCTGCTCTCGGACGACGAAATCGACGCACAGCTCGGGTCGGATTGGGAACGCGACGGCGACGAAATCGTCCGCGTCTACGAGTTCGACGACTACCTCGACGGCGTGGCGTTCGCCGCCAGCGTGGGCGAGGTGGCCGAAGAGGAGTTCCACCACCCCGAGATAACGATTCGGTACCAGGAGGTCGAAGTCCGCCTCACGAGCCACGAGGAAGGCGGCATCACGGATAAGGACCTCCGACTCGCTGACCTGTTCGACGACGAGCTGTGAGCGACGGGGAGACCGCGGAACTCACCTACGTCTTCCGGGTTCGCTTCCGCCTCGACGCCGCCGCCGGTGTCGAGACCGACCCGCGGGAGTTCGAGACGACGGTCCGCATCACGCCGCCGCCGCCCGGCGAGGAGGGCTGGCTGTTGTTCCGCGACGCGCTGTGGCGCGGCGAGGTGAACGACGAGCGGCACGCCCGCGACCTCGCGTCGTCGTGGCTCGACGCCCCCGTCGTCTCGTGTTCGTTCTCCGAGGTCCGGGCCGACGAGGCGTCGCTGGACGCGTTCCGCGAGGCCGTCGCCGCGGACCTCGACGCGTTCAACGCCGACTCGGTCCGCGAGGTGCTCCACAAGTACTTCGGGAGCGCGATTCGCGTCGAATCGAGCGATTCGTGACGCGGGGCAAGACATTTATCCACGCCTGACGTACTGTGTTGTCCGAATGGTCGCCGATGACTACGATTTCTGGCTGTTCGACCTCGACGGAACCCTCGTCGACGCCGAGTGGTCGTACACGCGCGACGTGTTCGACCGCGTCGGTGACCGACTGGGTCGTCAGTTCACGGACCGCGAAGCCGAGACCATCTGGCACGGACTCGGCGGCGCGCGCGACCCGATGCTCCGCGAGTGGGGCATCGACCCCGCCGAGTTCTGGCCCGCGTTCCACCGCGAGGAAGACCCCGTAAAGCGAGCCGAAGTGACGTACCTCCACGACGACGCCGAGCGCCTCATCGAGGAGATTCACGCCGCCGGCCGGCCGGTCGGCATCGTCACGCACTGTCAGCAGTTCCTGACTGACCCCGTGTTGGACCATCTCGACGTGCGCGACTGGTTCGACACCGTCGTCTGCTGCACCGAGGAGACGGGGTGGAAACCCGACGCCGCGCCGGTGCGGCGGGCTATCGGCGGGCTGGGGTTGGACGACCGGCTCCTGACCGACGGCGGCACCGCGGGCGTGCTCGCCGGCGACGGCGAAAGCGACATCGGGGCCGCGTGGAACGCCGGTTTGGACGGCATCCACGTCGAGCGCCACGGTCCGGAACACCGCGGGCGCTGCGTGCTCGGGGAGTACCGCGTCGAGAGCTTCGACGACCTCGTTCGCTCCGGATAGGTCGGCCGATTCCGCTCACAGAGACAGAGTCCACGGGAATCGCGGGGGCAGCGGCCGAGAAGAGTCGACGCTCAGGACAGCGTGTGTTCGGGCGTCGGGCGGGCGAAGATGTCGCCGGTGCTCGTGACGGCGACCTGAACGTCTTCGTACGGGAACCGGACCTCGATGCCGGGGCGCTCTTCGTCCTCGACGACGGGTCGGAGCAGTTCTTCGAGCGCGTCGGTGTCGATGTACTCGTACAGCGGCGTCTCGATGGCCGAGAGTCCGCCGTAAGACTCGACGGCTTCCACGATGACGATGCCGAGTTCCTCGTCACCGAACCATTGCCCGACGAGTTCCCAGTTATCGTCGAGGCCGAACGTGGCCTCGGCGGCCGCGTCGGCGTGGTCTTCGAGGGCCTGCGTGACCGCGGAGGCGCCGACGGCGAGCGCGGAGTCGGCGCTGTCGTCGTCGACGATGCCGCGCACGCGCTGGAGGACCGTCGCGAGGTCGCCGGGGCCGGCCTTCTGGACGTACTCGGTGACGCCGGCGGTCGAGGCGACATCGGCAACCTCTGGCCATTCTTTCGCCGTGAACAGGAGGATGGGGATGTCCGCGTGCTCCTGTCGGACGGCCTTGACGAGCGGCACTCCGTTGGGGAGGACGAGCGAGTCGCTCACGACGCAGTCGACCGACTCGGCGGCGATGACGTCGAGCGCCTCCGTCGCCGTCTCGGCGGTGAGAAAGGAGACGGCGTCGAGTTGGCGGAACGCGGCGGCCGAGAGGGCGAGCATCTCGGGGTCGTCGTCGACGTGTAGGACCTTTAGCGGGCGGTTCATATACCAGTTATACACGCTACGTGGATAAAAACGTTCCACTTAGTTTATACTTCAGCGGAACGCGACTATCTGAACCGCTCGCGGCGACTTTCTAAAGGGTTACCGGGGTGTTTGGCCCCTCTCGAACCCTGCGAGGTCGGCAAAGGCATCGTCGCTCGCCGCGAGCGCGTCGCGGAGCGAGTCGACGCCGGGTTTCTCGATCCGGGCCGGATTCGCGAGGACGGCGACCGGCTGTGTCCCGAGCGAGACGAAGTCGAGTCCGAGCAAGTCGGCGGTCGCGCGGAGGCCGAGTCCCGCGTCGGCGCGGCCGGCGGCGACCGTCCGCGCCGGGCTCTCGAACGCCTTCGTCCCGCGGTCGAACCCTTCGATTGACTCCACGAGTTCGTGGCGGGTCGTCCCGCGCTCGTCGGCGAGGGCGGCGACCGCGTTGCCGAGGTCGGTCCGCAGGCCGGAGTTCGAATCCCGGTTGATAAAGCGGAGGTCGTCGTCCACGAGGTCCGCGAGGCCGGACACGCCGTCGGGGTTGCCGGCGGGGACGACGAGGCCCCACTCGCGGGTCCACGAGCCGAGTTCGACCGCGTCGATGTCGTCGATGGCGTCGCCCCGGTCGCCCGCGACGACGGCCACGTCCGAGATACCGTCTCGGAGCCGTCGCAGGCCCTCGCGGGAGCCGAACGGGAGATACCGCGGCGACGACACGCGGTCGAGGACGCGCGAGAGCGCGGGGTCGTCCTCGCCGACGCCGAGCAGGTCCGGCGCGCGAACGTCGGGCGAGAACAGGTGGACCGTCACCGACTCGCCTTCCGCGAGGTACTCCACGTCGGCCGGGACCTCGACGACGCCGTCGGCCTCGACGAGGCTCGTCGTCGCGCCGGACCCCTTGTCGACGGGGTAGACGAGCGTGTTGCCGTCGCCGTCGGCGACGAGTCCGACGGGCATGAGCCGCGTCCGGCCCTCTGCGTACCGCTCGCGGGCGGCCATCGTCCCCTCGACCGTCGCGGTCCGGGGTTCCGGAAGGCCCGCGGCGTCGCGGACCGCCGGCGCGACGAACGTCCGGAAGATGGTGAGCGCCGACACCGGGTAGCCCGGCAGGCCGATGTAGGCGCTCCCCTCCCCGAGCGTGCCGACGAGCATGGGTTTGCCGGGCTTGACGGAGACGCCGTGGAGCAGGAGTTCGCCGCGCTCTTCGACCACGCGGTAGATGACGTCGACCGCGCTCGCGGACGTGGAGCCAGACGAGAGCACGAGGTCGCACTCGTCGGCCGCCCGCCGAAGCAGGCGCTCCATCTCCTCGTAGTCGTCGCCCGCGTGGGGGTAGAGCTTCGGCACGCCGCCGGCCTCCTCGACCCCCGCGGCGATGGTGTAGGAGTTCACGTCGTAGATTTCGCCCGCCTCGGGGCGTAGTTCGTCGCCCGGCCGGACGAGTTCGTCGCCGGTCGAGACGATGCCCACGGTGGGCTTCCCGCGGACCGGAACCTCGTCGACGCCGAGCGCCGACAGCAGGCCGATTTCGCGGGGCGTCAGGCGCGTCCCGGGGCCGAGGGCGCGCGCGCCGGCGGCGATGTCGGTCCCGGCGGGCATCACGCTGTCGCCGGGGGCGACCGACGAGTAGACGACGAGCGAGCCGTCTCGCTCCTCGGTTCGTTCCACGATGACGACGGCGTCCGCGCCCGGCGGCATCACCGCGCCGGTGGAGATTTCGACGGCGGTTCCGGAGTCGACCGCCACGTCCGGTTCGGTGCCGGCGTGGACCGCTCCGGCGAGGTCGAGTTCGACCGGGTCGGACTCGTCCGCGCCGAAGGTGTCGCGGGCGCGGACCGCGTAGCCGTCCATGCTCGCGCGGTCGAAGCCGGGCACGTCGAGTTCGGCGTCGATGCGCTCGGCGAGGACGCGGCCGCGGGCGTCGTCGAGCGCCACGGTCTCGGCGTCGGGCGTCAGGTCGAGCGACGCGATGGCCTCGCGGGCGTCCTCGGGGGAGGCGAGGTCGCGGAACTGCTTTCTCATGCGGACCACTCCCAGCCCTCGACGGCGACCGTGTCGCCCTCGTCGTAGCCCTCTATCTCCTCGGGGACGACGACCCAGCCGTCCGCGAGCGCGACGCTGGAGAGGATGCCCGACCCGCTCGTCCGGGTCGGCTCGGCGGTCGGCTCGTCGCCCGACGCGTCGAGTTTGACGCGGGCGAACGTCCGCGTGCCGGGGGAACTCGGGAGTTTTCTGGTGAGCGTCGCCTCCTGCGTCGGCAGGGGGCGCTCGGGGAGCGAGCCGACGTGCTTCAGCACCGGTCGGAGGAACTGGAAGGCGTTGACGACGCAGGCGACCGGGTAGCCGGGAAGCATCACGACGGGCGTGCCCTCGACCACGCCGACCGCGACGGGGTGGCCGGGTTTGAGGGCGACGCCGTGGACCAACACCTCACCGATATCGTCGATGACCTCGGGGATGAGGTCGCGTTCACCGACCGACGACCCGCCGGTGGTGACGACAACGTCGTGGTCGAGGTCGGACTCGACGGCCTCGCGGAGCAGGTCGGCGTCGTCGACGACGATGTCGCGGTAGCTCGCTTCGCCGCCCCAGCGTTCGACCAGCCGGGAGACGGTCAGGCCGTTGGTCTCGATGACCTCGCCGGGGCCGGGGTCGGACTCGACGAGCTCCTCGCCGGTCGGGATGACGGAGACGCGGGGGCGCTCGAACAGCGTCACCTCCTCGACGCCGACGGAGCGAAGCAGGCCGATGTCCGACGGGCGAAGCTCGTGACCGGCCTCGAACAGCGGGGTTCCCTCGCGGACGTCTTCGCCGCGCTCCCCGACGTTCTCGCCCTCCGCGAGCGCGTCGAACACTTCGAGTTCGTCGCCGAGGCGCTCGGTGTGTTCGACCATCACGACGGCGTCGGCCCCGTCGGGCACGTCGCTGCCGGTGTGGACGCGGGCGGCGGTCCCCGGTTCGACCGGGCCGTCGACGATTCGGAGGACGTTCGGTGAGCGGCCGCTCGCGCCGAAAGTGTCCGACGCGCGGACGGCGTAGCCGTCCATGGCGGCGCGGTCGTAGCCGGGCACGTCGGCGGGGGCGACCGCGTCCTCGGCCAGCGCCCGGCCGTCGGCCTCGGCGAGCGGTCGGCGCACGGTTCGGTCGTGCGGCGTCGCCGCCGCGAGAAGTTCCTCGCGGGCGTCCGACAGCCGCGTTCGTTGCTTGAACCCGGCCGTGCGTCGGTCGTCGTGGTTCATACCGACCCTTCGGTTCGGGGGGCAAAAAGCGTCGGCCTCGGGCGCGGCGGCTGGCGATTCCAGAACCGGACGATGGTGTCTCGCGCTCGCGCGAGCGCGCGAGACCGCCGGGTTTTTCGACCCCGGCTCCCTATGAGCGTTCATGTCAGCACTGCGCGACGCGCTGTCCGACCTCCCGGACGCGGTGTTCGCCGACCTGTTGGAGTCCGAGACGGCCTACCTCTTGGTCCTCGACCTCCCGGGCGTGACCGCCGAGACGGCGGAGCTTCGGGTCGAGAAAGGCCGATTGGTCGTCGAAGCGCGACGCGACAAACAGCTTCCCGCCGAGTTCGACTACGTCCGCGAGGAACGACCGCTGTTCCTCGACGCCGAAGTTCCCCTCCCGCCTGACGCCGTGGCCGACGAGGCCGAGGCGTCGATGGAACGCGGGACGCTGGAAATCCGGCTCCCCAAGCGCGAGGCCGCCTCCGAGCGGACCATCCCCATTACCACCGGCGACGAAGACGCCTGACGAGGCGGGTGGTCACGCTGGTCAACCTCCGCGCCTACTGGCGGTTCCTCGTCGTCCTGTATCAGTTCTTTCCGCTCATCGTCGCGTACACCCGTGACAAGCGGAAGTACCTCCTGTTCGGCGGCGGCCGACGCGTCACGACCGAGATGCGCGTCGAGCGCGCCGACGTCCTCCTGGAGTCGCTACTGACGCTCGGGCCGACGTTCATCAAGCTCGGACAGCTCCTGTCGACGCGCCCCGACATCCTCCCGCCGGAGTACATCGAGGTGCTCGGCAGCCTCCAAGACGACGTGCCGGCCGCGCCGTGGGACGAGTCGAAGGCCGTCCTCGAAGCCGAACTCGGCCCGGTCGAAGAAGCGTTCGACGCGTTCGACAGCGACCCGATAAGCGGCGCGAGCCTCGGTCAGGTGTACGTCGCGGAGTACGAAGGCGAGAAGGTCGCCGTCAAGGTCCGTCGCCCCGGCATCGAAGACCTCGTCGAGGCCGACCTCCGGGTGATTCGGTGGTCGATGCCGCTTCTCATGCGCTTTATCGGTGAGGGGCGGGCGTTCTCGCTTGAGAACCTCGCCGACGAGTTCGCCAAGACCATCCGCGAGGAGATGGACTACGCCGAGGAGGCCGAGACGCTCGTCGAGATTCAGGAGAACTTCGCGGACGACGACACGCTCGTCATCCCCGAGCCGATTCCCGAGCGCTCCGGCGACCGGGTGCTCACGATGGAGTACCTCCCCGGAACCAAGATAAACGACATCGACGCGCTGGACGACCGCGGCATCGACCGCACGGAGTTGGCGACGAACCTCCAGCGAATCTACCTCCAGATGATCGTCGACGACGGCGTCTTCCACGCCGACCCCCACCCGGGGAACCTCTCCGTGACCGACGACGGCCGCATCATCTTCTACGACTTCGGGATGCACGGCGAGGTCGACCCGTTCATCCAGGAGAAAATCGTGGAGTTCTACATCGCCGTCGCCAACCAGGACGTCGACGGCATCCTCGACACGCTCATCGAGATGGGGACGCTCAGCCCGAACGTCGACCGGCAGGTGATGGGCGACGTGATGGAACTCGCCATCGCCGACGCCCGCGGCGACGACATCGAGCAGTACCGCGTCAACCAAATCCTCGAACAGGTCGAATCGACCATCTACGAGTTCCCGCTTCGGCTCCCGCGGAACCTCGCGCTCGTGCTCCGGGTCGCCGGCGTCGTCGAGGGCGTCTGCGTCACGCTCGACCCCGAGTTCGACTTCATCTCGGTGGCGACCGACTACCTGACCGAGGAGGGCTACCGCGAGGAGAGCGTCCAGAAAATCATCGAGGGCGTCGGCCAGCAGGGCCAAAAGACCGCCCAGTCGCTGTTCCGCGTGCCGCCCAAACTCGAACGCGTCCTCGACCGGGCGGACCGCGACAACCTGACGCTCAACGTCCGGCTGGAGGACAACCGCGGCGTCCTCGACAAGCTGGCGAAGCGACTCATCTACGGCATCTTCCTGTCGTTCGGCTTCGTCTCGACAGTCATCATCTACGCGCTGAACCCGGAGAACCTCGTCGCGGTCGGCGCGGCGGGCGTACCGACGGGCGTCGTCGCCCTGCTCCTGTGGCGGTCGTTCCGCTCGCGGAGGGGCATCCGGACGACGCCGCAGTTCACCCGGCAGAACCTCAAAGAGCGCCGCAGAGAGTAATCAAAGCTGAGAATCGGGCGCGTAAGTTTATCGGCTCTCGCGGACACACTCTCGGTTATGACGGAGTGGCGAGCGGTGTCCGTGGGGGTGTGTCTCGCCGCGTGCACCGAATCGCTCGTCTACGCGATGACGGGGCAGTTCACGCTCGTCGGCGGGGTCACGGGGAGCGCGCTCGCCGGCTACGTCGTCGGCACCGACCCCGCCGACGGCGGCTGGCACGGCCTCATGGCCGGCGTCGTCTGGGGCTGTCTGCTCATGCCGCTGTCGGTGCTTTTGACGTTTCTCGAACGGACGCCGATTCTCTTTCCGTTCCAGTACGTCATCCCGCTTGTCGAGACGCCCGGCGAGCTGACGACCGCCATCATGCTCGCGCTCGCGCTGCCGAACGTCGCGTCCGGGGCGCTCGGGAGCCGCGCCAGACGCGACGCGACGGGGACGTGGTTCGACCCGGAGATGGCCGAGGTCGACGCGGTCGAAGACGCCTGACCGAACCGGCCGACGGCCGCGCATTCCACGGCAGAGATTCGCGTGCGAAGACGGTTCCAAACCGTTTATACCCTCCATCCGATAACGGAGAGACATGGCGAAAGAGCAGAAGCAGGTGCGCGAGCTCCAAGAAGGAAGCTACGTCATGATGGAAGAAAAGCCGTGCAAAATCAACGCTTACAGTACCGCCAAGCCGGGCAAGCACGGCAGCGCGAAGGCGCGCGTCGAAGCCCGCGGCGTCTTCGACAGCAAGAAGCGCTCGCTCTCCCAGCCTGTCGACGCGAAGGTGTGGGTGCCCATCATCGAGCGGAAGCAGGGTCAGGTCGTCTCCGTCACCGGTGAGGACGCCCAGATTATGGACCTCGAGACGTACCAGACGTTCACGATGCGCATCCCCGAGGAGGAAGACCTCAACCCCGAAGACGAGATCGAGTACCTCGAGTACGAAGGCCAGCGAAAGATCGTCTAAACGGGGGCCACAGAGATGTTCCCCGGAGCAATCGCAGACCGCGAGGTCGCTGACTACGTCCTTCTCGGCGCTCCGCTCGACATCTCGACGTCCTTCGAACCCGGAACCCGTTTCGGACCGAATCGAATCCGTCGGTTCGCCGGGTCGTTCGACGACTACGACCGGCGCACCGACCAGTTTTTCACCGACTTGCGCGTCCACGACGCGGGCGACGTCCGCGCGTGGGACGACGCACCTGAGTACGTCGAATGGCTCGCCGGGAGCGTCCGCGACGCCGTCTGGGACGACGCCGTCCCCGTCGTCCTCGGCGGCGAACACACCGTCACCGCCGCCGGCGTCACCGGCGTCGACCCCGACGTGTTCGTCTGCCTCGACGCCCACCTCGACCTCCGCCGCGCGTACGACGGCAACGAGTGGAGCCACGCCACCGTCACCCGCCGCGTCCTCGACGAACTCGGCGTCGACGAGGCCGTGATTCTCGGCGCGCGAACCGGCTCGCCAGACGAGTGGGAGCGCGCCGCGGCCGACGACGTGACCGTGGTCGAACCCGAGGCCGTCCCCGACTGGGAGCCGGCGTTCGACGGCGACCAGTCCGTCTATCTGAGCGTCGATATCGACGCCGCGGACCCGGCGTTCGCGCCCGGCACGGGCACCACAGAGCCGTTCGGCCTCACCTCCCGGGAGATGCGAGACGTGGTCCGAGCGGTCGCACCTCACGCCGACGGTTTCGACGTGGTGGAAGTCAACGACCGCGACGACGGACAGGCCGCGTCGCTGGCGGCGAAGCTCCTCCGGGAGTTCGTCTTCTCGCACGCCGCCGGGCGGTCGTAAGCGACTGACGGTCGGGCGGAGCGCCGACCGCTGGACGGTCGCCACGAACCGCCGAGTCGCGCGCGTCGCCGCCGACATCGCGAACCACCGAACCGCGCACCGTCCCGTTCCTTACAAGTCCCCGAGCCACCACTCCCCGGTATGCAGCTCTCCGACATCGTCGCCCGACTCGACGAGACGCTCGCGACCGACGACTTCGCCGACGTGGACGCCAGCGCCAACGGCTTGCAGGTCGGCCCCGACGAGAAATCGGTCGAGAAAGTCGCCTTCGCCGTCGACGCCGCGGAGGCGACCATCGACGCCGCGCTCGACGCCGACGCCGACCTGCTCGTCGTCCACCACGGCCTCGTCTGGGGCGGCCTCGACCGAGTGACCGGCCGCGACTTCGACCGCATCGAGCCGCTGGTTCGCGGCGACCTCGCGCTCTACGTCTCGCACCTCCCGCTTGACGGCCATCAGGAACTCGGCAACGCCGCCGGCGTCGCGGACCACCTCGGCCTCGGGGACACCGAGCCGTTCGGCTCGCTCGGCCCGATTCACATCGGGCAGACGGGGAGCTTCGAGTCGCCGCAGACGGCCGACGAGATTCGGGCGGCGCTCGACGAACTCGACGGGAGCGCGGGGACGACCGTCCTCGACTTCGGCCCCGACGAGCTTTCGTCGGTCGGAGTCGTCACCGGCTCCGGCGTCGACTGGCTGGACGAAGCCATCGACCGCGGCGTCGACGCGCTCGTCACCGGCGAGGGCAAACAGAAGGTGTACCACGAGGCGCGCGAGGCCGGCGTCTCGGTGTTCCTCGCGGGCCACTACGCGACCGAGACGTTCGGGGTGCGAAGCCTGCGCGACCTCGCAGACGAGTGGGGGCTCGAAACCGAGTACGTCAGCCATCCGACCGGGCTGTAAGGCCGAGCGAACGCCTGCCAACCCGCGGCACGGCCTCGTCGGACCGGGGCGTTCAAACGCTCGGCCGACGCACTCCCTCGCATGAGCGACCACGACGATGACGGCTACGAGATGCCGGACCGCGAGGAGTTCCAACACGACCCGCTGGGCCACGCCGAGGTCCGCGGCGGTATGACCGTCGGCGAGTTGGTCGAGCAGTACGGCCACGCGGGCATCGGCGCGGCCGACGTACACGAGGCCGCCGACATCTACGCCGAGATGCTGGCCGACGACGACTGCACGGTGTTCATGTCGCTGGCCGGCGCGATGGTCCCGACCGGGATGCGCAAGGTCGTCTCCGACCTCATCCGCGACGGCCACGTCGACGCGCTGGTGACGACGGGCGCGAACCTCACCCACGACGCCATCGAGGCCATCGGCGGCAAGCACCACCACGGACGGGCCCATCCGGACCCGTCCAGCTCCCCCTCGCACGGCTCGCGGGAACACGGAGCCGAGCACCACGGCGAGAAGACCGAACGCGAGCACGACGAGACGCTCCGCGACGAGGAGGTCGACCGCATCTACAACGTCTACCTCCCGCAGGAGCACTTCGCGCTGTTCGAGTCGCACCTTCGCGACGAGGTGTTCCCGGCGCTGGAAGCGGAGGGGACCGTCAGCATCGCCGCCCTCTGCCGCGAACTCGGTCGCGCCAACAGCGAGGTCAACGACCGCGAGGGAATCGAGGAGGACGCCGGCGTCGCCGCCGCGGCCTACGAGGCCGACGTGCCCATCTACTGTCCGGCGGTGCAGGACTCCGTCCTCGGCTTGCAGGCGTGGATGTACTCGCAGACCTCGTCGTTCTCGCTGGACGCGCTGGCCGACATGACGCCGCTGACCGACCTCGCGTACGACGCCGACACGGCCGGCTGTCTCCTCGTCGGCGGCGGCGTCCCGAAGAACTTCACGCTCCAGACGATGCTCGTCACGCCCGGCGCGTACGACTACGGCGTCCAGATTACGATGGACCCCGCCGCGACCGGCGGGCTCTCGGGCGCGACGCTCGACGAGGCGCGCTCGTGGGGCAAACTGGAGAAGGACGCCCGCAACACGACGGTCCTCGGCGACGCGACCATCATGCTCCCGCTGCTCGTCGCCGCGGCGCGCGAGCGAATCGAGTAACGCCGCGAGGTACCACGACCGGCCGCAGACGGGCGCGACTGCCGCGGCCGTCCGCCCTCTCGGCCGTCGCGGCCCGTCGCGTCAGGTGGGATACCTTTTTGCCCGGCGAGCATCCTTCCATGCCAACGAATGGCACGAAAGGGTGCGCAGGGCGTTCGCGTCTGTCTCGACATCTGGCACCCCGACTGCTGGACGCTCCAAGTGACCGCGGAGACGAGCGGCGGCCTGCTCGGTTACGGCGTCCACGAGATAGACGGCCTCGCCAACGGGCGTTTCACCGCCTACGCCGACACGGTCGAGGAGGTGGACGACCTGCTCGCAGCCGTCCGCGAGTCCCCACTGACCGAGTCGGTGTGGGAGACCGACGACCACGACGGCGACGCCGGGGTGCCGGGGAGCGCGGCCCGCGGCATCGTCGTCCGCTACGACCTCGGGAACTCCATCAACGACGCCCTCGTCTCCCGCGGGTTCATCCCCGACGAGCCGGTTCGGATGGAGGGCGGCTGCGAGCGCTGGACCGTGCTCGTCCACGAGACGCGCCAGACGGTCCACGAGCGGCTAGAGGAGATTCGAGCGGAGCGAAACGCCGACATCGACGTGGAACTCATCACCGCACCCGAAGACGGCGGCGGCATGTTCCGCACCGACGCGCTCTCCGAACGCCAGCGCGAGGTGTACGAGTTGGCCCGCCGCCGCGACTACTACACGTGGCCCCGCGAGGTGAGCGCGGCGTCGCTGGCGGCGGAGTTGGACATCTCGAAGGCGACGCTCCTCGAACACCTCCGGAAAGCCGAATCGAAACTGCTCGGAGACTACTGACGCCGCGTTTCGGTTCTCCGGGCCGAAAGCCGACGGGTCGGCGCTCACCCCACTCATGAGAGGGAGGGGTACTTTACGCGACAACTGACCCATGTGATAGCATGTCATCGATAGACGTGAACGACGGACGGAGCCTCTCGCGGGACATCGGGTTGTTCGGCGCGGTGAGCACCGTGGCGCGGGCACCCTCGGCGCGGGGCTGTTCGTCACCCTCGGCACGGCGAGTTCGACGACGGGACCGAGCGTCATCCTCGTCGTCGTCCTCTCGGGGCTGCTGGCGATGAGTATCGCGCTCAACTATGGCTGGATGACGACGATTTTCCCCGGCGCGGCGGGGTCGTACGCCTACGTCTCGGGGGCGTTCGACAGCCGCCTCCCCGGGTTCGTGGTGACGTGGTCGAAGTGGCTCGGCTACATGGCCGCCGACGCCGCCGTCCGATTCCTCGGCTGAGGCGGCGTCCGTGCCCGCTCCCGAGGCCGCGCGTTCTCAACGCCGAGAACCGGGCGCAAACACCTAACAGCCTCGCCCGGCACCTCGGACGCAATGACAGCGCCCCGTCTCACGTCGGTCGTTTCGGACCGCACCGACGTCGAACTCGCCGCCGTCTTCGAGCGCGTCTGGAGGGCGCGGGGCTACCAGACGCGCGTCCGCTTCCGCGGTCCTGACGTGCACGTGGACGCTGTCGGGAAGACGCCCGAGGGCGCGAAACGCGAGCTCCGAATCTGGATGACGTCGACGGGAACTGTCACCGCGGACAAGGCGAGCGCGTTCGTCCGGCGGTGCGAGCGCGCCGGTATCGAACCCTACGTGGCGGCGGTCGGCGGCGGCCGCGTCGCACCCGACGCCCACCGCCCCGGGCTCGTCGTCCTCGACGCGCCGGCCATCGCCGTCGAAATCCGCGAGACGGGCGTCGAGTCGTTCGTCCGCGACCTCGCCGCCGAGGGAGACGGTGCGAGCGACGGCGAGGGCGGGGGTCTCGGCTCCGAGGGCGACGACGACGCCGAAGACCCAGAAGACGATGAGGCCGACGAGAACGACGCGGCCGACCGACTCACCCGCCGCGAGGCACTCACGAAGGTCGGCACCTACGTCGCCGGCGGCCTCGTCACCTACCTCGCCGTCGAGCGCGTCTCCGATTTCGTCCAGCGGTCCCCGAAACTCCGCGCCGCGGTCGCCCGCCGTGTGGCGTGGCTCGACGCCCGCCTCCCGGACGTGCGCCTCCCGACCGTCGAGTGGTCGGTCCCGACGCCACAGCCGCTCTCGGAGGAGTCGACCCTGCCGAACCGAACGACTGCGGTCTCGACGCCGGCGAACGCGACGACGATTCCTTACGCCGACCTCCGGGAGCGCCCCGAGACGTACACGGGGACGGCCGTCACCTACGCCGGCCGCGTCGAGGAGACGATGGAACGCGACGAGGTCCGACTGGCGCTCGTCGCCGTCGAGGACGACCGGGGGCGACTCAGCGGCGACGTGGTCGCTCGCTGGCCGACCGGCCGGTTCTTCGACGACGACATCGGCTTTCGACTGCTCGCCGACGAGCGCGTCCGGTTCTGGGGCGTCGTCGCCGGCGAAGGCTCGATTTCGGGCGGCGTGCAGTATCCCCGCATCGACGTGTCCGTGTTAGAGAAGTCGTGAGTGAGTCGGTTGCGGGGCGGGCGAGACCGATGGTGATTACTCGGTTGCGAGGCGAGAGCGAGGTGGCCGATGACGACGGCACCGTTCCGAACCGAACTAGGCACTCGGTGATGCGGAGCCCTATGAGTGCCGAGGCCACTTTCTCACTCGAAGTCCATCAGCCCGTAGCCTGTGTCACGCGACCCGGTGACTTTGTCGCTCGACTCTCTTAAGCCTGCTTTCGGTTCGACGGGACAGAGAACGGTGCGCGTACTACAACAAACTCGGTCACAAACACACAGAAAGACACAATGACTTCAGTCGTGATTTTGGCACTCGCGGCGAGCGTCCCAATCGTCGTCGCGTTCGTCCTCCTCGCCGGGCTTCGGTGGTCGGCGGCGCGGTCGATGGGGGTCGGGTGGGTGTTGGCGACGGCGCTGGCGTTCGCAGTGTGGGGTATGGAGCCGACAGCGTGGGCGGGAGCCGCGGTGTACGGCGCGCTTGAGGGGCTCAACATCGTCCTCATCGTCTTCGGGGCGATTCTGCTCATGAACTACTTGGAGGTCAGCGGCTCCATCGAGACGATTCGGTGGTACTTCCGCCGGCTGGAGCGCGACCGCCGCATCCAGTTGCTCCTCATCGGCCTCGGCTTCGAGACGATTATCGAGGGCGTCGCGGGCTTCGGGACGCCGGGAGCGCTGGCCGCGCCGCTGTTTATCGGCCTCGGCTTCCCGCCGCTGGCGGCGGCGGTGTTCGGGCTGTTTTTCAACGCGCCGAACCCGCAGTTCGGGGCCGCGGGGACGCCGATTATCGGCGGCGTCAGCCAAATCGAGTCGATTCTCCCGGCGGCGATGGCGGGCGGGCCGTTCCGGCAGTTAGTCTCGGCGTGGACCGGCGTCATGACCGGGCTGACGTTCGCGTTCTGGGGGCTCCTCGGCGTGTTCCTGCTGGTCTACTGGTTCGGTGACGACGACGAGCGGTCGGTTCGCGGGGCCGCGCGAGCCGCCGCGCCCATCGCGCCGTTCGCGCTCGTCCTCGGCGGGCTGACCGGCGCGGTGCAGCTCGCCGTCGCGTGGTTCATCGGCCCGGCGCTCCCCGATATCGCCGCCGGGTTCGCCGTCCTCGCCGTCGGCGTCGTGATGGCCGACCGGGGCGTGCTCGTCCCGTCCGAGCGATGGACGTTCCCCGACCGGCGGGGCTGGCTCGACGAGTGGTTAGGCGGCCTCGACCCGTCGTCGCTCGACACCGAAGAACCGCGAAAGCGGATGCCGGTCTGGATGGCGTGGGCACCGTACGTCGCCGTCGCGCTCGTGTTACTGGTCACGCGCTGGCCGACGCTCGACCTCGTGTCCGTCTTACAGGGGTTCACGGTCGGCCCCTACCGGATATTCGGGTACGAGACGATGGAGTGGTCGCTGGCGTATCTCTACCTCCCGGGGACGATGCCGTTTCTCCCCGTCGCCGTCCTGACCGGCCTGTTCTACCGGATGGACGCCGGCGAGATGGCCGACGCCTGGGTCGAGTCCGGGCGGCAGGTCGCGACGGCGGCGGTGACGCTCGTCGTCGCCGTCTCGCTCACGCAGGTCATGATTCAGTCGAGCATCAACCCCACCGACACCGTCGGGATGATGAACGTCCTCTCGTTGGTGTTAGCCGAAGGGGCGGGGGCGGCGCTTCCCGTCGTCGCCCCGTGGATCGGCGCGCTCGGGACGTTCGTCACCGGGAGCAACACCACGTCGGACATCCTGTTCAACGCCCTGCAGTACAACGCGGCCGCCGACGTCGGTATCTCCCGCGCGCTCGTCGTCGCTATTCAGAACGTCGGCGGCGGCGTCGGCAACATGATATCGGTCCTCAACATCGCCGCCATCTCCGGCGTCATCGGCATCGCGGGCCGCGAGGGCGACATCCTCCGGAAGGTGGTCGTGCCGACCGTCGTCTTCGCGCTGTTCGTCGGTGTCGTCGGGTCGCTTCTGGTCTACGTCGTCGCCCCCGGCGTGTTCTAGGCGGCGGTGGGGCGACGCCGGTCCCCGAGAGAGCGAACCACTTTTGGGCCGATTCGTGAAACGGACCCCATGCAGCGACTCGAGGAGTCCCTACACGAAGCGCCCATCATCGACAAGGACGGTTACTCCTACCTCGTCCATCCCATCAGCAACGGCGTGCCGATGCTCGACCCGCAACTCCTGCGCGAGGTCGTCGTCGGCATCACCCGCGCCGCCGACCTCGACGTGGACAAAATCGTCGCCCCGGAGGCGATGGGAATCCACATCGCCACCGCGCTCTCCCTTCAGACGGACGTGCCGCTCGTCGTCATCCGCAAGCGCGAGTACGGCCTCGACGGCGAAGTCGCGCTCCACCAGACGACCGGCTACTCCGAGTCGGAGATGTTCATCAACGACATCGAAGACGGGGACCGCGTGCTCATCGTGGACGACCTGCTTTCGACCGGCGGAACGCTCGCGGCCATCTGCGGCGCGCTCGACGACATCGGCGCGGAGGTCTCCGACATCGTCGTCGCCATCCGGAAAGTCGGCGAGACGGCGCTGGACGACACCGACTACGAGGCGACGAGCCTCGTGGACATCAGCGTCGACGAAGAGGGCGTCGAGATTCACTGAGCGGAGCCAGTTGCGGTCGGTGCAGTCGGTGCAGTCGGTGCGATGTCAGTTCCCCCACTCGCCCGTCAAGTATGCACGTCTGTGTCCAATACCTCGAACCAAGTGCAGTGAAATACGCTCGAACGCGAAACTATTATTGAACGGGAGTCGCTCGTGGCGAGTACAGATGGCAGACGAGAGCGGTGAACTCGGCCTCGAATACGAAATCGACGACCGGCCACCGTTGCTGGAGTCGATTCTCCTCGGGATACAGCACGTCTCGGTGATGATCGTCCCGGCGACCGCTGTGGCGTTCATCGTCGCGGGCGCGGTCGGTCTCGGCGTCGCCGACACGGCCTACGTGGTCCAGATGGTGCTCCTGTTTTCGGGGCTCGCCACCGTGGTCCAGGCGTACGCCGTCGGGCCGGTCGGCTCGCGGCTCCCCATCGTGATGGGGACGAGCTTCACCTTCGTCGGCGCGGCGACGACCATCGGCGTCGACTACGGCCTGAGCGCGGTGTTCGGCGCGATTCTCGTCACCGGCTTCCTCGTCGAGGGACTCATCGGCTGGCAGTTCGACCGCATCAAACCCTTCTTCCCGCCGTTGGTGACGGGCCTCGTCGTCGTCATCATCGGTCTCTACCTCGTCCCGGTCGGGATGGACTACGCCGCCGGCGGGGTCGGTGCCGCCGACTACGGCGCGACCCACAACATCGGCCTCGCGGCGCTCGTCCTCGGGGTCGCCATCGCGCTCAACCTCTTTACCGACGGCATCACGCGACTCCTGAGCACGCTCGTCGGCATCGCCGTCGGCTACGCGGTCGCCGTCCCGCTCGGCGTGGTGGACTTCTCGCCCGTCGCCGACGCGGCGTGGTTCGCGATTCCCCGCCCCGGGGCGTTCGGCGTCACCTTCGAACCCGTCCCCATCGTCACCTTCGCGTTCCTGTTTCTCGTCTCCGCGATGGAGACCGTCGGCGACATGTCCGGCATCACCGCCGCCGAGGGACGCAACCCGACCGACGAGGAGTTCCGCGGCGGCCTCTTTACCGACGGTCTCATGAGCTCCGTCGCCTCGGTGTTCGGCGCGTTCCCCGTCACCTCGTTCTCGCAGAACGTGGGTATCGTCAACTTCACCGGCGTGATGAGCCGCTACGTCGTCGGCATCGCGGGCGTCGTCCTCGCCGTTCTCGGCCTCAGCCCGAAAGTCGGCGCGGCGGTCGCGACCATCCCGAGCGCCGTCTTCGGCGGCGCGGTCCTGCTCATGGCCGGCATGGTCGCCGCCAGCGGCGTCCGCCTCGTCTTCCTCCACACGAACCTCGACCGCCGCAACATGGTCGTCGTCGCCGCCTCGCTCGGCCTCGGACTCGGCGTCGCCACGCGACCCGACGCGCTCTCGGGGCTCCCGCAGGCCGCCGCGACGTTCTTCGGCGAGCCGGTCATCGTGACCGCGCTGACGGCGCTCGTGCTCAACACGCTCGCGCCGGGCGACCAGAGCCCGCTTTTCGACGCGGCCGACGAGTCGGTCGCCGCGGACGCCGCCGACGGCGCGGACGGTCGCGCGTCAACCGACGACTGACACGCATCGAACAGATGGTAACTGGTTCCGGTTTCAACGGGTGGGTTATAGTTCGTGTCTCACGACTGTCGGGAAAGAGTCCGGATTACCGACGAGTTCATTTCTGTCCGCAGCCTTACCGGTGTACGAGATGAGCGAGCAGCGGGTCACATTCAACGGGGATACGCGGGTGCTGTACCGGCAGGCAGTCAGAACGCCGCTGCCGAACGAGGACGCCGAGCGGCTGTTTCACGAGAACATGATGAACATCGCGGACGCCCAAGAGCGGAAGGCGGATATGCTCGCCGACCCCGACATCTCCCTGCTCGAAGCCTACGAGACGCAACTCGAAGGGATTGCCAAGAGCTACAAGCGACGCTGTCGACACATCGCCGGCGACGACTACGAGGAGATTGCGATGGCGTACAACCGCGGGGAGCGCGACGACCGCGTCGGCGCGCTCACGGCCTACTACTTCGAGGGGCTCTGGCGGATGCAACAGCGAATCACCGTCACCGATATGCTGTTTTTCCCCATCATCCTGCGGTATCCCGACTGCTTCACCGTCAACATCCGCTTCGCCAGCGGCCACACGACCACGGAGTCCGTCCTCTACGAGTCGCCGGAACACTCCACCGAGGAACTCGACGACGAGTACGCCGAGCGCTACTACAACGAGAGCCTCTACTCGCAGAAGGAGGCCGCCGAGTACATCAGAGACACCGCGGAAATCATCCGCGAGGAGTTCCCCAGCCCCGACGAGTCGACGTTCGAGGAGCGACAGTACGGCGGTATCACCTCCGCCGGCGGCCGGAAGGGGCCGGTGTTCTCGTCGATGCTCAAGCGGGTCGAACCGGACCCGAACCGGTTTTCGGAGCCGGTCGACCAGCCGACGCTCGTCGAGGAGGGCAAGGAGGCCCGGCGGACCGAGCGTGAGCTACTCCCCGAGGGCGCTATCGTCCTCTGAGACGGTCGCCGCCGGGTCCCCCCGCCGTCGGGCCATCACCTCGCGGACGACTGTATAAGTAGCCCAGCCCCGAAGACGGTGTATGGACGGTCACGCGCGGAGGTCGCGCCGCGAGACGCCGCGGGACGTGGTCAGGTTCTATCTCCTCGACCATCGAACCGCGGTCGGCAAGGCCATCGACATCGCGCTCCTCGGGCTCAACTTGCTTTTCGTCGGGGTGTTCGTCGCCGAGACCTACCCGCTTTCGGCGTCGGTCCAGTCGACGCTCTGGTCGGTCGAGGCCGCCGTCTCCATCGTGTTCCTCGCGGAGTACCTCCTCCGACTCTACGGCGCGCGGGACCGGACCGCCGAACTGCTCAACGTCTACTCGTTCGTCGACCTGCTGGCTATCCTGCCGACGCTGGCGGTGCTCGTGCTTCCCGTCTCGTCGGTCGCCGCCAACATCGGCTTCCTGCGGGCGATTCGCGTGGTCCGCGTCCTCCGGTTTTACCGCTTTACGCGCGACGAGGAGTTCTTCTTCGGCACCGTCTCGGTCGGGACGCTCCGCGTCATGAAACTGCTGTTGACGGTGCTCACCATCTTCTTCGTCGCCGCGGGGATGTTCTACTCGTTCGAACACCGGGTGAATCCCAACATCGGGTCGTTCGGCGACGCCTTCTACTTCGTCGTCGTCGCGCTCTCGACGGTCGGCTTCGGTGACATCGTCCCGGTGACCGAGGCGGGGCGGTGGGTGACGGTCGCCGCCATCCTCGCGGGCGTCATCCTCATCCCGTGGCAGGCGAGCAAAATCGTCAAGGAGTGGGGCCACCGCGACAAGGTCAACGTCACCTGCCAGAACTGCGGGCTGGCCTACCACGACGCCGACGCCTCGCACTGCAAGTCCTGCGGCCACGTCATCTATCAGGAGTACGACTCGCGGGAGTGAAGGCGAGGCTCCGGCCGGGCAGACGGTTCGCGGGCCGAGAACGCGCCCGCTGTTCGAACATGAATATTTATTATAGATTGGTCTGTACTGCCGGGTACAACAATGTCGGTCGTACGCGTACGTCGCTAACTCTTCTCGTCGCCGCACAGCCGTCCGACCGACCCGAACCCATCCCGAAATCGTGAGCACACACGCCACCCCGACCTACGAACCGACCCTGCGAACCGACCGCGAACGGTCCGCCGAACGCGAGACCACTACCCCCGACCGCGCCGCCCCTGTCGACCCCGCCGACTCCGCGTCGGGCGTCGCCCGGTGTCAGCGCCAGTTCGAATCGACGCGCACCGAGCGCATCCACAACCTCGTCGACCGCGAGAACCGGTCGATGCCCCGGATGAATCGGGCGTCCGCGACCGACTGAGTCGCGGCGGCGGCCCGCGCGTCCGGTTTTCTCGTACCCGCTTGCGGAGACACGTCGCTTGAAGTGAGTGGCCGACGCAGGGGCGAGTAATGCGATTGGCACGGATTCGAACCGACGGCGGAGTGGTCTCGGGCCGGTACGACGACGGCGTCGTGACGGCCGACGGCGAGGAGTACGAAGTCGGCGTCGACGCCGAGTTGCTCGCGCCCTGCGAACCGACCGCGCTCTACTGCGTGGGCCGGAACTACGCGGCGACGGTCGACCAGATGGACTACGATATCCCCGACCAGCCCGACTGGTTCATCAAGCCGCCGGTGTCGGTGCTCGACCCCGGCGCGGACATCGAGTACCCCGACTGGACCGACGAGCTGACGTACGCCGGCGAACTGGCCGCCGTCATCGACCGCGAGTGCTCTGACGTGGCCGAAGAAGACGTGGACGAGGTGGTCCGCGGCTACACGATTCTCAACGACCTCGACGCGCTCGACCAGCCCGGCCGAACGGCTCGAAAAGCGTTCGACGGCTCCGGGCCGCTCGGCCCGTGGATTGAGACCGACGTGGAGCCGTCGAACATCGACATGACGACCCACGTCGGCGGCGAACTCCGGCAGGAGGCCAACACCGAGCGGATGCTCTTTTCGCCCGCCGAAGTGGTCTCGTTCCTCTCGGAGCGCTACACCTTCCAGCCGGGCGACGTGATTTCGTTCGGCAGCCCGGCGAATCCCGGACTGGTCGAACCCGGCGACGACGTGGAAATCTGGTACGAGGGCGTCGGCACGCTCACGAATCGCGTCGTCGACGGCGAGTGAGGTGGCTGCCGGCGACCGATTGCGGGCGGTGGCGGTGGCCGGCGGCCGTCAGTCGCCCGGCTCAGTTCAGCGCCTCGACCTCGTCGCCGAGGTCGGCCGGTTCGTCCACGGGGCCGTTGACGAACAGGCCGTGCGCCATCACGACCGCGGCGAGGGCGCTGAAGCCGACGAGCGTCGTCTGCGGCTCCATCGGCGTGAGTTGGCCGACGACGACGCCGGCGAGGAGGCTCCCGAGGATGCCGAGAAGTACGAGGTCGTAGTACTGCCACGTGTAGCCCATGACGAGTCGTTCGAGGGCCAGCGCCGAAGGCGTGGCGTTCGGTTCCGTCGTCGGAGATGCTGAAACGAAGTCGGCGCGTCGGTGCCGCGGCAAAGACGGTCACGGAACGGCTATACGTCGCCAGACACTCGAACCCCTATGGAGTATCAGACTGCGCTCGACCGAGCGCTCAACGTCCTACCGGAACGAAACGTCGAACAGGAACGCCTCACGGTGCCGGATCCGTCCGGCGAAACCGACGGCGCGTTTACCCGCCTCACCAACCTCGGGGAAATCGCGGACGCGCTCTCGCGGACGCCCGCGCACCTCCACAGCGCCATCCAGCGCACGCTCGGGACCAGCGGCCAGTTGGAAGGCGACCGCGCCCGATACAGCGGGTCGTTCTCCATCAACGACTTCGAGGAGGCCATCGACGGCTACGTCGAGGAGTACGTCATCTGCTCGGAGTGCGGCCTGCCGGACACTCGCCTCGTCACCGAGGACGGCGTCGACATGCTTCGCTGTGAGGCCTGCGGTGCCTTCCGCCCGGTCCAGAAGCGCTCCAGCGTGAGCAACAAGCGCCAGCGCGAGGCCGTCGAAGAGGGTCGTACCTACGAGGTCGAAATCACCGGGACCGGCCGCAAGGGCGACGGCGTCGCCCAGCGCGGGAAGTACACCATCTTCGTGCCCGGCGCGCAGGAAGGTCAGACCGTCCGCGTCTACATCAAGAACACGAGCGGGTCGCTCGCGTTCGCGCGACTCGCCTGAATCGGTCGCACGCGTCGCGCCGACGCGCCGGACCACGAGTCGCTCGGCGACCGACTGCCGCGCACAGTCTCATATTCTCTCGCCGCGGTCGCTTCTTTCGCGGGCCGGATTACCGCCGTCGCGACGCCCGCGAGACGCAGTTATGCGTCGTCGCCTTCGCTGTCGTCGCCGTCACCGCCGCACCGACCGCGGAGGCCGACGAGCGCGACCAACAGGAGCACCGCTCCCTCGACGCGCGCCGCCGTCGTCACCCACGGTTTCGCCGTCATCTCGCCGCCGTCCTCGTAGGCGAGGCGCGTCATCACGGCGACGAGTTTATCCGGAACGAGCAGTTCCACCAGACCGAACGCCGCCAACAGGGCTCGGAGCATACCCGAATATCGGCGCGGAATCGGTGAAAAACCGCCGTTCGTTCTCACACAACGGGAGCGGCAACACTCATTCTGCCCTGAAGCCAATGATTGATTATGAAAGTATACCTCACAGACGGAACCAGCTTCGAGTGCGGCGGCTACAAGGCGCTCGACTCCGGCGGGGTCGTCCTCACCGCAGACAGGAAGCGCAAACAGGTCGTCGGCTACGTGCCGGCGGACGCGCTGGTCTACGTCCTCCCCGACGACGTGGCACCGGGCGATTCGCTCGCCGATGCGGACGACGGCAACGGAGACGAGCCCGAAGACGACGACGCCGACACCGATGCGGACGACGCCTCCGAAGATGACGAAGACGAAAACGAGGGCGAAGCCGACGAGGCCGGCGACGGCGAGACAGACGACAGCGGCAGCGACGACTCCGACCGGACCACCGTCGAAGCCGGGGTCGACCCGGACGTGGCCGGCGTGACCGGCGTCGCCGACGAGGAGACCGAACACACTCACGACGACCTCGCGGCGCGCATCGACGAAATCGACGGCCGAGTTGACGGTCTCGACGGCCGGGTGGACGAGATGACCGAACAGCTCGCGGCGGTCGTCTCGGCGGGCGGCGTCGATGCCGAGGAGGCCGAAGAAGCACGCGACCCCGAGGACCCGCGGAACATCCGCGGCATCGGCGAGGCGTACGCGACCCGGCTCCGGGCGGCGGGCATCCACACCGTGACGGCGCTCCGCGAGGCGTCGGACGAGGAACTCGCCGCCGCCGCAGACGTGTCGGCGCGGCGGGCCGCCGACTGGAAACGGCGGGCCGAGCGGTACGCCGAGCGACCGGCGTCGGAACGCGAGGCCGAACCGGAAAGCGACGCGGCAACCAAGTCCGAAACTGACGCGGCCAGCGACCCCGAGACAGACGCCGACGACGCGACCGGTGACGGATAGCCGCCTGCACCGCACCCGTCTCCGGAATCGCGTCTCCCCGGTCGAGACTCGTCCCGCGTAGTTCCCATCGCGCGGGAACTGGCGAAGAGGGTGATACTGTCCCCGCCTAATCCCCAGTTGATGTACGACACAATCCTCGTGCCGATAGACGGGAGCGACTCGATGCAGCCGGTCGTCGAAGACGCCGCGGAACTCGCCGCAGAGCGCGACGCCGCCGTCTCCCTGCTCTACGTCGTCGACGAACGAGCCTTCTTGACGCTCGCCGACGAGCGCGTCGACGAGGTGTACGAGGAACTCAGGTCGCAGGGCGAGGCCGCGCTCACCGAGGCCGCCGAGACGATGGCCGAGTACGGCGTCGACGCCGCCACCGAACTCCGCCGCGGCGACCCGGCCGAGGAGATTCTCGCGTTCGCCGAGAAGATAGACGCGGCGCTCATCTCGATGGGCACCCACGCCCGGTTCGAGGACAACATCCTCGGAAGCGTCTCGCGGTCGGTCGTCGTCCAGTCGAAGATACCCGTGCTCGCCACCCCCATCGAACGACAGTAATCCGGCCGCGCCGGGTGGGCGAACACGTCGCACCACCGAAGCGGGTTCCGAGGTCCCGCGTCTCGCGTACTCTTCTGCGGTTTCCCGAGTTCGACCGACCTTCGAGTCTCGCCGCGTGCCCCGGGGTCAAACCGCGATTCAGAGCCGAAGGAGCAACAGGAGGACGCCGAAGAACGTCGAGGCGGCGCTGATGAGCAGCAGGCCGCCGCTGAGGACCAGCGTGCCGCCGTCGAACGCCGGGGTCGCCCCGCTGACGGCGACGTTCATCACCGTCAG
Organism: Haloferax sp. Atlit-48N; assembly: GCF_003383015.2. Classification (NCBI taxonomy): domain Archaea; kingdom Methanobacteriati; phylum Methanobacteriota; class Halobacteria; order Halobacteriales; family Haloferacaceae; genus Haloferax; species Haloferax sp. Atlit-48N. The sequence goes on from NZ_CP137689.1 coordinate 2,211,856, forward strand.
GCCCGCCGAGAGGTCGGCGACGGGAGCGAGGACGGCGATACAGAACGTCACGAGACCGGCGACGACGAGGGCGTACGGCGTGAACGGCGGGCCCCGCCGTGTCGGGTGACGACTGGCCGGGTAGCTGCGAGACATACAGCACGTACGTCGCCACCCTAGTTTGGTACGTGTCGACTACCCACAAGGCGTGTGCGTTAGACCCGTCCTACCGCCGCGAAAGCGGGCTTCTCGATGCGTCGTGCGCGCCGGCAGTTCGTCCGCGCCGGGCGAGCGGTTTTCGGCGTAATTTGGGCCTAACCCCGGGCGGATTCACGACCGACTCGTGTTCGAGTTCGGAAAATCCTCTTTTAACCCCCCAACGACCGGACAGACGAGGAACGAATCATGAACAGACTCACAACGCTCGGGGTGGCGTTCGTCGTCGCCTCGCTCGTCTTCGCGGGGACGGTCGCCGCCGCCGGCGGCCTCGCGGCCCAGACCCACGCCTCGGAGACCGTCTACGCGACCGACGGGACCGCCGTCCGAGCCGCCGGCGGCTGGCACGGCCCGTTCAACGGGTCCGCGAACGAAACCCGATACGCCCCGGGCGACCGCCTGCAAGACCGCTACGACCTGACCGACGAGCAGACCGACGAGGTTTGGACGCTCGTCGCCGACATGCGCGACGACGGCGCGACGGCCGAGGAGATTCGGACCGCCGTCGACGAGCAACTCACCGAGTTCGGCGTCGACACGTCGACGCTCGCCTGCGACGGCGGTGGCGGCCCACGACAACACGCGGGCGGCCCCGGCGCACCCGGCGGCTTCGGGCCGCGCGGTAACTAACCCCCGTGTCCCTCGCTGACGCCCCTGTGTCCCTCGCTGACGACTGCCCCCCAACGCGACCGGCGCACTCCCTCAGTCCCCATGCCGAACACACCCACTCGCCCGACTCCCGCCACACACGACTCCACTGCGGGCCGCCGAAGACGCGGAGCCGAGGCCTGCCGTTTTATTACGTCCGGATTTGACGAGTTAGCCGGATGCGACGTGTGCTGTGGTGGCTTATCGGCGGGTCGCGCGGGGGACGAAACCGCCTGCGAATTATCCGCGCGCTCGACGACATGCCGATGAACGCCAACCAACTCTCGAACGAACTCGACCTCGACTACAAGACCACACAGCACCACTTGGAACTCCTCGTCGAGAACAACGTGTTGATGACTATGGGTGACAACTACGGAAAGACGTACTTTCTGACCGACCAGATGGAAGCCAACCTCGACGTACTCGACGAGGTGGCTCGAAAGGCCGACTTAGACGACGTGACGGTCGGAGGTGACGACGCGTGAGCGACACGTCCAACCGCGACCCGGTTCGGCGGACCGCGGTCGTCGTGGGCGTCTCGCTCGCCATCGCGGCGCTCGTGACGTGGTTCACGCCCGACCTCGTGGCGTGGTTCGCCCCCGACCTGTTCGGCCCGCACAAGCCGGGCGGCCACGGCGGTCCGCCCATCCCGGACCTGTTCATCCAGTTGAAGCTGTTCGTCTCGACGTACAACCTCGTCGCGCTCGGCTTCCTCGCGGGAACCTACGCGATGCTCTACCGGGAGCTGCCGAACCGCTTTACGCTGAGCTTACTCCTCTTTACGGCGGCGCTGCTCCTGTACGCACTCACGTCGAACCCGCTGGCGTCGCTGTTCCTCGGGTTCAGAGGCAGCGGGCTGGGACCCTTCACGTTCCTGCCCGACCTGTTTGCGGCCGTCGCCGTGACGTTCCTCACGTACCAGAGTTCGGCGTGAGGAAGGCGGGGTGGTGTTCGATGGTTGGGCGTTCTGGTTCTGTCGACGCTTAGTTCTCGTCCGCCTCGAAGTCGAGCGCGACCGAGTTGATACAGAAGCGCTTGCCGGTCGGCTCCGGTCCGTCGTCGAAGACGTGCCCGAGGTGGCCGTCGCAGGTCGAACAGACGACCTCGGTGCGGTCCATGCCGTGGCTCAGGTCGCGCCGAAGCTCGATGTTCGAGTCCTCGGCGGCGTAGAAGCTCGGCCACCCGCAGTTCGAGTCGTACTTCGTCTCCGAGTCGAACAGCTCGGCCCCGCAGCCGGCGCATCGGTAGACGCCGTCGTCGCTCCGGTCGACGTGCTCGCCGGAGAACCGCGGCTCGGTCCCCTGTTCGCGGAGGACGCGATAGGCGTCCTCAGAGAGTCGCTCGCGCCACTCGGACTCGGAGAGGCTGAATTCGCTGTCGCTCATGCGTCGAGAGAGGGTTCGGACGCCCAAAGGTTCGTCGGCTACCCGCGTCGGCCGTGTGGCCGGCTACCCGCGTCGGAGGAACTCCGGCAGCCGAATCCGAGAGAAGTCGTCGCCGCCGCCGTCGAGGGCGGACGCCCGACCGACGGCGTCGGGGATGCCCTGTTTGTCCGTCGGCTTCTGCATCGTCACGTCGGCGCGACCCGTCGTGGCGGGCGTCGTCTCCTCGTCGACGAGCGCCTCCCACACGTCCTGTTTCGAGTCGTACTCCGACTCGTTGCGGGCGACGCGCTGTTTGCCCTCCTCGAAGGCGAGCTGGAGGACGCTCCGACCGTAGGCGGTGCCGGCCTGCCGGCGGATACGCTCGAACTCCCCGCGGTTCGGGTGCCCGAGCGCGCTGGAGACGCCGAGGGCGTACATCCGGCGGATGGCCTCCTCGTCCGAAATCGTCCGCCAGTCCGTTCCGAAGACCCGTTCGTACATTGTTGTTACCTCAGAGGTCGACCTTCGACCGGGGGTCGACGACCAGTCCGTTGTCGGTGAACTCGAGCGACCGGATGTCGCAGTCGATGTTCGTTCCGCGCATCTTGATGACCTGAATGCCGCGTGTCATCCCCGTCGCCTCCAGATAGTTGTGGAAGAACACCACGCCGTGGGCGAGGAAGTGCTCGTCGGAGTACGACGAGGGGTCCGTCATCTCGGAGATGAGAAGCGTCGTGGCGTCGCCCTGCTTGAGCGCCGTCAGAAACCGCGTCATCTCCTCGGAGCCGTTGGCGAAAAACAGCCGAAGCAGCATCGTCGAGTCGATGACGAGGCGGTCGACCTGCCGGGAGTTGACGAACGCGACGATTTTGTCGGTGAGGCTCTGGACGCTCGACGACCCCCCGGTCTGTGAGAACTGATTGAGGATGTGTTTCCCCTTCGGGCTCACGAGGTTGATGAAGCGAAAGCCCTCGGAACTGGCGAGCGTCTCGAAGCCGAAGTCGAAACTCGACATGTCGTTGACGAGTTCGTCTTCGGTCTCGTGCATGGTGATGTACATACACTTCTCGCCGTTGCGAAGTCCCTCGGCCATGAACTGCGCCGTGAACGTCGTCTTTCCGCTCCCCGGCGGTCCGCTCAGGACGTACAGTCGGCGCGGAAGGAAGCCACCCTGAATGAGCTCGTCGAACCCGCTTACCCCACTCGGAATCCGCATGGTCGGACACTCGCCCGCCGTGTTATAATCGTTCCGGGACCGGTATCGAAATTGAGACTTCGAGACGGCACCGAGCGGCTGAACCGTCACTCGGGGAACAGTTCGACTTCAGATTCGATACTGTCGATGGCCGCCACGTCGGCCGCGTCGAGTTCCAGCGAGACGGCGTCGAGGTTCGCCCGGAGGTGGCGCTCGCTCGACGCCTTCGGGATGGGACACAGCCCCTTCGCGGCCAGCCACGCGAGGCTCACCGCCTCGGGCGTCGCGTCGTGTTTCTCCGCGACCGCGACGACTTCGTCCACGTCGCGGACGCGGCCCCCCGAAAGCGGCGAGTACGCGACCACGTCGTAGCCGCGTTCCTCGGCGTGGTCGAGGAGTTCGGAGCGCTGGAACAGCGGGTGGTACTCCGTCTGGTGAGCGACGAGCGGCGCGTCGAGCAGGTCGAGCGCCTCGTCCAACTCGGCGGCGGTGAAGTTGCTCACGCCGACCCCGCGGGCGAGGCCGTCGTCGACGAGTTCGTCGAAGGCCGCAAGCGTCGCCTCGGGGTCGTAAGTGTCGATGGGGCGGTGGACGTACAGGAGGTCGACGGAGTCGGTTCCGAGCTTTTCGAGGCTCTCGCGGGTCGTCCGGCGCACGTCGGCGGGCGCGAGGCTGTCCGCCCAGACCTTGGTGGCGAGCGTCACGTCCTCACGGGGGACGTCGGCGGCCGCGAGCGCGTCGCCGACGACCGCCTCGTTCCCGTAAATCTGCGCGGTGTCGACGTGTCGGTAACCCAACTCCAGCGCCGTCGTCACGGCGGCGGCCTCGTCGGGCGTGTCGAGGCCCATCGTCCCGAGACCGATGCGGGGGAGCGAGGCGGTCATCGGGACGACGCACCGCCCTCGCGGCCGCCGTCGGCCGCGGGGTCGGACGGTGCGGACGCGCCCGCCTCGCCGGCCGCGACCGGGACGCCGTCGAGTTCGAGCAGGTCGTCGAGGCCGGCGATTTCGTGGGTCGGGTCGGGCGTCGGCGTGTGGTCGGCGCGGTGGCCCCGACGGATGAACGCGGAATCGACGCCCGCGGCCTCGGCGGCGGCGATGTCGCTGTCGCTGTCGCCGACGAACAGCGGCGACTCGACGCCGAGGTCGGCCATGGCGCGTTCGAGGTAGTAGGGTTCGGGCTTCTTGCGGTGGAGGCTCGTCATCGAGGGCTCGCGGCCGTAGGCGGTGCCGAACAGGTCCGCGGCGTCGAGGTGGTCGACGACGAAGTCGATGGTCGCCTGCTGGTTGCTGGAGACGATGCCCATCGGGGCGTCGATGCGGCGGAGCGCGTCGAAGTCGTCGTAGGGGACTTTCCGGCCGTCGGCGATGGCCCGCCGTTGGGCGGCCGACTGGCGTTCGTCGCGGACGCGGAACAGCGCCTCGGGGTCGAGGCCGTAGGGCTCGGCGGCGGCGCGCACGTCCTCGGGCGTGACGTGGATGACCACCTGCTCGACGTGGTCCGGGTCGGGGTCCGAAACGCCGAGTTCGTCGAAGGCGTCCCACGTCGCGTCGCGGAGGGGAGAGAGTTCGACGAGCGTCGTCAACACGCCGTCGTGGTCGAAGATGACCGAGTCGTACATACACGGACTCCGGCGGCGCGACGTGAATCGTTTTCGCCTCCGGGCGCGGTCGCGGGCGCGAACACGGTCACCAATCCCGCCGCGTTGCGAGTCTTTTAGCGCCTCGAAGCCTCACGTCTGACCGATGCTGGCTGGACTCACACGCGGGGTGGCGAGATGACTCGCGACGTGTGCATCGTCGGAGCCGGGGCCGCTGGGGCTGGCGCGGCCTACGCGCTCCGCGAGGCGAACGCGAACGTCACGATTCTCGAGAAGAGCCGCGGGGTGTGCGGGCGCGCCGCGACGCGCCGCCGACACGGCTGTCGGTACGACCACGGCGCGAACTACGTGAAAGACTACGACCGCCGCACCGAACGGCTCGTCCGCGGACTGGGAACAGAGGGGCTGGTCGACATCGAAGAGCCGGTCTGGACGTTCGACGGCGACGGCGTCGTCTCCGAGGGCGACGACCGCGACCAACACAAGTGGACGTGGACCGAGGGCATCACCCAACTGGCGAAGCGCCTGCTCGCGGAGACCGACGCGACCGTCGAGCGGGAGACGCGCGTCGCCGCAATCGACCACAACCCCGACAGCGGCTACTGGTCCGTCGTCGACGAGGCGGGGACGCGCCACGGCCCGTTCGACTCGGTGCTCCTGACGCCGCCGGCCCCGCAGACGGCCGGGATTCTCACCGAGATGGGCTGGGGCGACCAGTGCATGGTCGCGCTCCGCGAGGCCATCGGAAGCGTCGAGTACCGGACGATTCGAACCGTCGTCCTCCACTACCCCTTCGAGCGCGAGGAGCCGTGGTACGCGCTCGTCAACACCGACAAGACCCACCCGGTCGGCTGGGTCGCCCGCGAGGAGTGCAAGGAGGGCCACGTCCCCGACGGCGAGAGCCTGCTCGTCGTCCAACCGAGCCCCGAGTGGTCCGAGGCGCACTACGACGACCCGCTCTCTGACGCGGCCGACGAGGTCGCGGGGATGGTCGCTGGACTCCTCGACGACGAGCGCCTGCGCGACCCCGACTGGGTGGACGACCAGGGCTGGCGGTACGCGCTGCCCGACGGCGTCGCCGACCGCGAGATACTCCGCCGCGGGGAGTCTCACGGCCTCTACTTCGCTGGCGACTGGACGGTCGGTGAGGGCCGGGTCCACGCCGCGCTCTGGAGCGGCGTCGACGCGGGCGAGCGAATCGCCGAGCAGTAGCGCCCGCGGACACAGTTCGACGTTTCCGCCGCCGGAGTACCGTGTCTGCCCCGACTGAGACGCCGTCCGCTAGGGATGCCGCGAGCTAGCACGATTCGGGCGTGTCTTTTTCGTTGCCGAAGCCTAACGAGGAGTCGTGTCCGCGCTGACCGTCCGCATCGACCCCCACGTACACTCGGAAGGCTCGTACGACGCGCACGACCCGGTGGAGCTCATCTTGGAGCAGGCCGCCGAAATCGGGTTGGACGCCGTCGTCGTCACCGACCACGACGTCATCGACGAGTCGCTCCGAGCGGCGCAACTCGCCCCCATGTACGGTCTCGTCGGCATCCCCGGCGTGGAAGTCTCGACGGCCGACGGCCACCTCCTCGCGCTCGGCGTGGAGGAGCTACCGCCGCGGCGTCGCCCGCTGGACGAGACGGCGCGCTGGGTGCGCGAGCGCGGCGGCGTCGCCATCGTCCCCCACCCGTTCCAGCGGAGCCGACACGGCATCGGTCGCCGTCGGCTCGGCCGGTATCACGACGCCGCGGGCGGCGACGCCTTCGACGCCATCGAGACGTACAACTCGTGGCTGTTCACGGGCTACAAGAACCGCCGCGCCCGCCGGTTCGCGGCGAAGCGCCAGTACCCCGGCGTCGCCGGCAGCGACGCCCACCGGGTCGGGTACGTCGGCCGCGCCTACACGGAAATCGACATCCCCGACGTGTCGCGCGCTTCGCTCACGGCCGACGACATCCTGACCGCCATCCGCAGCGGCTCGACCGAGGTACAGGGCCGCCGGACGCCGATTCCGACGAGCACGAAACACTACGCCGGCGCGGCCGGCCGGAAGTCCGCGTACTACGCCAAACGCGGGGCGCTCGGGAGCGCGCTCCTCGCCAAGAAGGGCGCGTTCAAGTCCGGCTACTACGCGAAACTCGGCGCGCTCAAAAGCGGGTCGATAGCGAAGACCGGCGTCGCGCAGGCCGCTCGGATGCTCTACCGGCTGTCGCCGCTCTCGCGGTAGCGCCCTGATTCGGCGCGGACGGCGGCGCGGCGGCGCGGGCGTCGAAACGCGAATTTTGTTCTGTCCTCAGTCGTCAGAACCCACGAGTTTCTCGTACTGCGCGCCGGTCTGCTTGAGTTTCGCCGTCGAGTACAGTCGCTCGTGGTCGAACGGCAGGTGGTCGGCGGCGAGTTCGTCTATCTTCTCGTCGACGGCGTCGGCGTCCCGGCCGTGAATCATGGTAAACAGGTTGTACTCCCAGCCCTGCTCGGGGCGGCGCGGCCGGTGGTAACAGAGCGTGACGTACGGGAGGCTGCCGACGGCCTCGCCGCGGGCGTCGAGTTCGTCGTCGGGGACGTTCCAGACGACCATGCAGTTGTTCCGAAAGCCGGTGACGATGTGGTTGACGACGCAGCCGATGCGCTTGATACAGCCGTCCGCGAGCAGGCGCTCGACGGCGACGAGCACGTCGTCGACCGCGGCGTCGAGGGCGTCGGCCACGTCGTGGTAGGGCGTCTTCGTAAGCGGGAAACCGCCCTGAATCTCCACGAGCAGGCGGGCTTCGAGGTCCGAGAGGTCGCCGGTCGCGTCCTCGGAGATGCGGGTGGCGCTCACGTCGGTCGCGCCGAGGCTCTCGCGGGCGAAGCGGTCGTCGTTGACGATGGGGAATTCGAGGTCGATGTAGTAGTCGGTGAGCATCGGGAGGTTCAGCACCTCGCAGCCCGTGCGCTCCTCGATTTCGTCGAGGATGCGGTCGCGCGTCTCGCGGGAGCCGGCGGTGACGACGAACCACATGTTCCAGTCGTGGGCGCGGCGGTAGTTGTGGTTCACCTGCCGGTAACCGTTGATAATCTCCGCGACCTCGTCGAAGCGTTCCTCGGGCGCGGCGACGGCCGCGAGCGTCGAACTCCCGATGACCGGCGGGTTGAGCACCGGCCCGAACCGCCGGAAGACGCCGTCGTCGCGGAGCCGGCGGACGCGGTCGAGGGCGTCGTCCTCGTCGATACCTAGCTCCGCGGCGACGACGCGGAACGGCCGTCGCTCGACCGGAAAGCCGCTCTGGTAGCCGTCGATAAGCGCCGCATCGACCTCGTCGATGGCGTCCCGCCAATCATCCGACAACGCGCTCATTATCCGGCGTTAGGAGTCGGGAAGCCTATCGCTTTCGGATGGTGTCGACGCTCCCGGGCGACGGGACCGAACGGGACGTTTTTTGACCGCTCGCCCGAACACAGGGGCATGGCAGTAGTCGAAAGCGAGTTCGGGGAATGGCCGCTGAAGCGTCTGATGACGGAAGTCGTCGGCACGGGCACGAAGTCCGCCGAGGACATGACCCGCGAGCAGGCGTCCGAGGCGATGCGCCGCATCCTCGCCGGCGAACCGGACCACACGACGCTCGGCGCGTTCTGGCTCGCCAACCGCTGGAAGCACAACAACGCCGAGGAACTCGCCGCCTACGCCGACGTGATGGCCGAGCACGTCGAGTACGCCGAACCTGACGCCGACCCCGTCGACTGCGGCGCGAACTACGACGGCAAGGGCACGACCGCCATCCTCGGCGTCGCCGCCGGCGTCGTCGCCGCCGCGGCCGGCACGCCCGTCGTCGTCCACTCCGGCGACCGCGTCCCGACACAGAAGCAGGACGCCTACAAGCACGTCCTCGACGAACTCGGCGTCCGCACGGAACTCGACCCCGAGGAGTCCGCCGACATGGTCGACGACACCGGCTTCGGCTTCTACTATCAGCCGCGGTTCAACCCCGCCATCCACGCCCTCTGGGAGCGCCGCGACAACATGGGCGTTCGGACGTTCGTCAACACCATCGAGACCATCGCCAACCCCGCGAACGCCTCGGTTCACCTCGGGTCGTTCTACCACCTCGCGTTCGCCAAGAAGATGGTCAACACCTTCGAGGCGAGCGAGCACCACGACCTCGACCGCGTGCTCATGTTCCAAGGCATGGAGGGCTACGACGACATCCGCCCCGGCTACACGAAGGTCGCCGAGTGGACCGCCGGCGACGACGGCGACGCCACCTTCGACGACTTCGACATCGAGACCGCCGAGTACGGCATGGACTTCGAGTACGACGACCTCGGCGTCGACGAGGACGACGTGGCCGGCGACTCCGCCGAAATCACCGAAGCCGTGCTCGCCGGCGAGCGCGAGGACCGCTTCGCCGACGCCGTCGCCCTCAACGCGGCGCTCCGCATCTACGCCCGCGAGGACGCGGAAACCATCGACGAGGGGCTGGAGATGGCCCGCGAGACCATCGCCTCCGGCGACGCGGAAGCCGTGCTCGAAGACCTGCGCGACTTCTGAAGTCGCAGTCGACTCGAACGCTTTCGCTTCGACACGCCGGTCCCTCCCGTTCGACCGACCGGCTTTTTTCTAGATGTCGAGGTCGCCGTCGGCCTCGTCGAAGGGGTCGTCCCCTTCGGTGTCGCCCTCGCCGTCGTCCAGCGGGAGCGCGATGCCGACGAGCGTCTCGCCGGCCGTGACGGTCGCCTCGCGGGCGATAGAGTAGACGAGACCCGCGCGCTCGGCTTCGACCTCTTGGAGCACCTCGTAGGTGGTCGGGTCGTACACCCAGCCGAGGTGGTCGCCGGGGCGGACCTCGCGGGCGAGTTCGACGTCCTCGCGGGCGACGAACAGGCCCGAGGCGGCGGCTTGCACGCGGCCGAGGTGGTTGCGATAGGTGCGGCCGTCCCACGGTTCGACCGCGCCCGAGAGGATGCCCATGTCGCGGCAGACGTTGAGGACGCCCTCGACGCCGGCGACGATGGCTGGCTCGACGAGCTGTTTGTTGTGGGCGAGTTCGGGCGTGATGGAGGGGATGCCCGCGCTCGTGGCCGCGACGCGGAGTTTGCCGTCGAAGCTCCGCTCGGTCCACTCGTCGTCGGCCTCGTCGCCGGCGGCCTCCGCGAGGAGGATGTCGACGCCGAACGCCCGCGCGAGGTCGCGGGATTCCTCGTCGCCCCGGAGGTAGACCGTGTGGGTGAGCATGTCCGGACTCCCCGTGTGGAGGTCGACGATGGCGTCGGCGTCGCTGATGTACTCCCAGAGCGTCGCGGCCATGCGCTGGTGCAGCGAGCCGTCGGGGTCGCCCGGCCAGACGCGGTTCATGTTGGAGTTGACGGAGTCGAGCACCTCGGGGGTGACGTAGGAGACGCGGTCGAACGTCAGCGGGTCGGCCACGGGGACGGCGACGACGCGGCCCGAGAGCTCTGCGCGTTCGAGGTGGCCGTGGAGTCGGCGGAGCACTTCGGTGCCGTTGATTTCCCGGCCGTGCTGGGCGGCCTGCACGTAGAGCGTGGGACCGTCGGTCCCGTCGGCTGGTTCGTAGGTGTGAACTGTCGTCTGTACCGGGACGCCGGAGGGGAGGCGAGTGAGCGTCACGGTCTCCGCGGTGTGCATATCCGACGCATCGCGGTGGGGTGTCTTGTAGTTAGGGGAGCGAGAAAGGCAGACGGAGCGGAGCGCGGCGGGGCGGGGCGAGCCGCAGGCGTCAGTCCCGGTCGTCGAACGTGTCGATGCCGAACGGCAGGTACAGCGGGCAAATCCGGCCGGCCCCGGTCACGAGCAAGACGACGCCGGCGACGGCGACGAACGCGGCACCGAGCGCGAGGCGAACAGTCCGGTCGAGCGTGCCGACGTTTCGAATCACACAGTGATGTTTACCCCTCACAATACATTACCCCCGAATCGATTCCGACCCGACGAGACGGGGCGCAACGACGCGACTGCGACGAACGATTCAGTCGTCAGCCGGCGCGCCACCAGCGGAGTCGCTCGCAGTTCGCGCGAAGTAGCTGGCGAGGAGCGGGCCGGTGATGTTGTGCCAGACGCTGAACAGCGCGGGCGGCAGGGCGGCGGCGGGCGAGAAGAACGACAGCGCGAGGGCCGCCGCGAGCCCGCTGTTCTGGAGGCCGACTTCGAACGTGGTCGTTCGGACGCGGTCCGCGGACATCCCGGCGAGGCGGCCGGTGCCGTAGCCGGTGCCGAGGCCGATAGCGTTGTGGAGGACGACGGCTCCGATGGCGGCCGCGCCCGCGCCGAGGATGGTATCGACGTTGAGGCCGACGACGGCCGCGACGATGGCGACGATGCTCAGGACCGAGACGAGCGGGAACACGTCGAGGCCGACTTTGGCAACCTCGGGCGCGTTGCGGTCGAGCACGACTCGGAGCGCGAAGCCGAGGACGACCGGGATGAAGACGATTTGGACGATGTTGAGAAACAGGTCCACGAAGCCGACTTGAAGCTGTTCGCCGGCGAGCGCGACGACCCACGCGGGCATGACCAGCGGCGCGGCCAGCGTGGTGACGGTCGTGATGGCGACCGACAGCGCCACGTCGCCTTTCCCGAGGTAGGCCATGACGTTCGAGGCGGTGCCGCCGGGGGCCGCGCCGACGAGGATGACGCCGACGGCGAGCTCCGGCGGGAGCGACAGAACCACCGTGAGCGCGTAGGCGGCGGTCGGCATGACGAGCCACTGCGCGAGCGCGCCGATGGCCACGTCTCGCGGGCGCTCCGCGAGTCGGCGGAAGTCCGCGGGCTGGAGCGTCAGCCCCATCCCGAGCATGATGAGCCCGAGCAGCGGCGAGATGTAGGGCGCAATCCACGTGAACAGGTCCGGCTGCGCCAACGCGGCGGCCGACGCGAGGAGCACGAGGCCGACGAAGTAGGTGTTTGCGAGCTCCGAGAGGCGTTCGAGCGTCGAGCGGGCGTTCATTCCGACCGCCCTCCGTCGAGTTGTGATGTCATCTCACACCACTCGGTCGCGGGGGAGAAAAACGTCTGTCGGTGTGACAGTCCGCGGTGCCGACCGAAAGACGCGGACCGAACGGAGTCGTGTCACCGAGGATGAAACAAGCGCCGCGTCACCGGCGACGAACCGGAGGCGGCACGGTTTTCACTCGCCCGCCCGACGGGTCGAGTATGAGCGACAACCCAACGGCCACGCTCCACACGAACAAGGGCGACATCACGGTCGAACTCTTCGAGGACAAGGTCCCGAACACGGTCGAGAACTTCGTCGGCCTCGCGACGGGCGAAAAGACGTGGGTCCACCCCGAGACCGACGAGACGATGGAAGGCGAACCCCTCTACGAGGACATCCTCTTTCACCGCATCATCTCGGACTTCATGATTCAGGGCGGCGACCCGACGGGGACCGGCCGCGGCGGCCCCGGCTACACCTTCGACGACGAGTTCCACTCGGACCTCAGCCACGACGGCCCCGGCGTGCTCTCGATGGCGAACCGCGGCCCCAACACGAACGGCTCGCAGTTCTTCATCACGCTCGACGCCCAGCCCCACCTCGACGGCAAGCACGCCGTCTTCGGGAAGGTCACGGACGGCATGGACGTCGTCGAGGACATCGGCTCGGTCCCGACCGACCGCGAGGACAAGCCGGTGTCCGACGTGGTCCTCGAATCGGTCGACGTCGAGCAGTAAACGCCTCGACTCACGGGACGCGCTCGGTCGCTACCCGCTCGCGTTCGTCGGGACCACAGTCCGACCGCCGGTCGACCCGTCGGCGCGGTCGAGCCACGCCGGTCGCGTGACCGTCGTCCCGCCGACCGCGTCGTACGCGAACCAGACCTCGACGCCGAGGCCGTCGCGGGTCTCGTAGGCGACGCGCATCGAGCGGACGAACCCGCTTTCTTCGACGACTGCTTCGACCCGATAGTCGCGCGACCGCGGGAAGTCGGTGCCAAGTCCCCGAACTCGGTACAGCGCGGTCCCGCTTTCGGCAGTCTCGTTCGTCACGCTCTCTACGCGCGTCACGCTCGTCTCGTCGGTCGAGAGATACCAGTCGAGATAGCGGGCGGCGCGGGAAGCCTGCCGCCCCGGGCCGTCGCGCACGTCGGGGTCGAGGACGCGGGCGGCGACGCCGTCCGGTTCGGCGGGCCGGCGGGCGTAGCGCGTGGTCCCGTCGGCGTAGGAGTCCTCCGAGGCGGTCGGACGCGGAAAAGCCCGGAGTCGCCCGGTGCGCCGGACCTCCGAGACGTAGACGTGCGGGGCCTCGACGCGGACGACCTCCACCTCGCGGCCCGTCTCGTCGCCGGCGATTGACTCGCGGTAGCCGAGCGTCCAGCGGTACGACCGATTCGCCGCGGCCCGGCGGTGGGCCGCCGCGAGGCGCGTCGCGTTCTCGACGCCCGCGGTTGTCACGCCGGGGGCGACCGCCCGCGGTTCGGGCGTCGGCGTCGGCTCGGGAGTCGTCGCGGCCGGCGTCGGTGTCGACGACCCATGACCGCCCAGCGCCTCGCCGAGCACCGGTACGCCGCCCGGCCCGGCGGTCACGACGACCGCCGCGAGCAGGAGCGCGACGAAGACGAGCGGCGCGACCGGGAGCGACGAAAGCCGGCGAGAAAGCGGAGAGACGACTGCGCCACCCGCCTCGTCCGCACCCCTCGCACCGACGCCGCGGTCATCGGCCGGGAGGTCGTCGAGGCGGACGCCGAAGTGGTCTGCGACGAGGTCGTCGCCGCGGCCCGCCGGGAGACCGTACCGGACGAGGTCGTAGAACTCGTCGACCGAGAGAACCCGGGCGTCGTCGGGGGCCGCGCGCCGGGTTCGCTCGGGGTCGCCGAGGGCGACGACGACGGTCGCCTCGGCGGGGACCGTTGGCGACGGGCGGAGCCGAGACCGAGAGACGACCGCGAGTCGCTCGGTTCGGTCGCCGCGGCGGGCGACGACCACGGACCCCTCGACGGTCGTCTCCCACCCGCGGGCGGTCCAGAGGTCGGCCAGAAATCGGCGGCGGTCGCTGGGGCCGGCGGCGCGAATCAGGTCGCCGAAGCGCGAGCGACGGGACTGCCGCATCGCTCTGAATTAGGACTCGATGGCGAAAGCATCACCGGGCGAGTCGCGGTTCGGTCGGGGTCGGTCGGGGTCGGTCGGGGTCGGTCGACACTGACGCGGTCGGGTCGGTTGCGCCCGCGCCGAGTCAGCGGTTCGCTGAGTGCTCGTACTCCGACAGGCGGGCCGACACCTGCTCGTCCATCGTCGCCAACACGGCGTCGAGGTCGCGGCCGTCGAACAGTTCGGACAGGCCCTCGGAGACGATGGTCCTGACGGTCGTGAAGGGGCCGACGCGAGCGCCGCGGGTGGCCGGGGTGTCGTCGGTCTCGACCAGTTGGTCGAACGCGACCGCGAAGCCGGGGTGTTCGTCGAACCAGCCGTCGTCGCGGAGGAGGCCCCTCGTCCGGCGGTGGACCGGGAAGTAACCGGTCTGGCGGTGCCAGCGACGCTGTTGTTCGGGGCGGGTCAGCCACGCGATGAACTCGCCCGCGGCGGCCCGTTTCCGGGATTCGACGCCGTCTGCGACCCACAGCGACGCGCCGCCGACGACCACGCCCTCGCGGGACGACCCGGGCGCGGGGAACCGGCCGACTTCGGCGGTGAACCCGCGGTCGGCGGCCCCCCGAACGACCGACGCGGCGCTCGAACTGGAGTCCACGAGCATCGCGGCGCGGCCGTCGAGGAACGCCTCGCGGGCGTCTCGTCGGGCCTCGACGCCGGGGTCGAACAGCAAGTCGTTCCGTTCGAGGTCGCGCCACCACTCGAACACGCGCGTCCCGACCGGGCCGTCGAGGTTCGAGGTGCGGGCGGTGCCGCTCCGGCCGTTGTCGGCGTCGAACAGACACTCCCCGGCGGCCGCGAACCACTGCTCGACGAACCAACTGTAATTCGCCCACGTCGCGCCGTAGTCGACCGCCCCGCTCGTCTTCAGCGTCGCCGCGGCCGAGGTGACTTGGTCGAACGTCGCCGGCGGGTCGTCGGGGTCGAGGCCGGCCCGCTCGAACGCGTCGGCGTTGTAGTACAACACGGGGTTCGAGGCGTTGAACGGCATCGACCAGAGCGCGCCGTCGTGGCGGTAGTAGTTGGCGATTTCGGGGACGAGTTCGCCCGCCGATGCCCTGTCCGGAAGCACCGATTCGACGGGGGTGAACGCCCCGCTGTCGAGGGCGCGCTGGGTGCCGACCTCGTACAGTTGCGCGATGGTCGGCGGCGTCCCCGACCGGGCCGCGGCGAGGGTCGCGTCGAACGTGCCGCGGTAGCTCCCCTTCGACGCGGTGTCGACGCGGACGCCGTCGTGGCTGGCGTTGAACTCGTCAACGAGCGACTCCAGGACCGCCGCCTTGTCGCCGGACATGCCGTGCCAGAACTGGACGACGGTCTGGCCCGAGTCGGTCGCCTCGGCGTGGAGGCGGTAGTCGTCGATGGAGTCCCGGAGGTGGTCGGCCTGGTCCGAAAGCGCGTCTATCTTCGTCACCGCCTCGGAGAGCGAGACGGTCTGGCGGCGCGCCGACCCCGCGGCGTCGGCCGCGAGCGCCGCGGTCTCGTCGCTTATCTCGCCGACGCCGTCGGCCTGACTCACGACCTCTTGGGAGGTCGCCGCCTGCGAGTCCGTGGCGTCGGAAATCTCGTGGAGGCTCCCGTTCGTCTCTTCGAGGTCGGAGACGACGCCGTCGAGCGCCGACAGCGCCTCCTGAATCGTCTCGCTGCCCTCGTCGAGGCGCTCGCTCGTGTCGGTGATGTCCTCGACCGTCGCGGCCGACCGGGTCCGAACCGTCTCGATGGTCGATTCGATGTCGGCGGTCGCGGCCTGCGTCTCCTCGGCGAGCGCCTTCACTTCGTCGGCGACGACGGCGAAGCCGGAGCCGGCCTCGCCGGCGCGGGCGGCCTCGATGGAGGCGTTGAGCGCGAGGATGTTCGTCTGCTCCGCGATGTCGGAGATTTTGGTCGCGATGCCGGTGATGTCGTCGATGTGGTCGTCGAGTTCCGCGACGCGCTCGACGGTCGCGTCGGTCCGCTCGCCGATGACCGCCAACTCGTCGATAGCGGTCTCGGCGGCGCGCTTGCCGCGGTCGCCGCGCTCGACGGCCTCGTCGGTCGCGTGCCTGATTTCGTCGGCGGAGGCGGCGACCTCCTCGATGGTCGCAGACAGGTTCCGCATCTCGTCTGCGACCTCCTCGACGCTCTCGCTTTGCCGGCGCGCGCCCGCCGCAATGTCGTCGACGGAGGCGGCGACCGACCGGCTCTCCTCGCGGCTCTCCGCGGCGGCGTCGGCCACGATTCGGGTCGACGCCGAGACCTGGTCTGCGAAGGCGTCGACGTTCCGCATGGCGGTCTGCCACTCCTCGAACAGTTCGTTGAGGAGGCGGCCGTGACGCGCGAGCGCCGGGTCGTCGGGAACGTCGACGCGGACCGTCAGGTCGCCCTCGATGCAGCGCTCGATGGCCGCGGAGAAGTCGTCGAGACCGTCGAGCGCGGCGGCGTCCGGGGGCGACGACGCGGCGACATCGTCGGCGGGAGACTCCCCGCGTCCCGATTCGACGGCGACCGAGGGAGTGCCCCCGCCGTCGCTTCGCGCGTCGTCGGCGCGCGCCGTCTCGTCTGCGGCGTCCGATTCGGATTCGTCGTCGGTCGCGCGTGCGCCGAGCGCGGCCCGGACGGAGGCGCGAACCGACGACGCTCGTCTCCGGAGCTGGCTGTCGTCGTCCATTGGTCCAGAAGATTTCTGGTCAGTGATAAGACCACCCTCCCGGGTATCATATCTGAGAACGAATTCGTGACTGGTACTGTGTCTGTCGATGATTCATGTGACGGGAGTATCCCACTGTTACGTGATGCCACGGATAGAATACGGTACGCCCGCTCGCCGCCGCTCGGATTCGAAGCACGACAAGCGGGCTTCGACAGATGTACCAGAAGTTCGAGGCGTCTCGCGGGTTCCGGGGCGCGCCGTCGCCGCGCGACCGACAGCGCAAAGACCACCGCGCGGTAAGGGCCGACGATGAGCGAGGAGTCCGACCGTCCGAAGCCGAGCGACTTCGGAACCGACGAGAACGCCCCGCCGGTCGACGAAAAGCCCTACAAGATAATCTTCGAGGCGAACAAGTGCTTCGGGGCCGGCCGGTGCGCGGAGGTCGCCGACAACTGGGAGATGGACCTCGAAACCGGCCTCGCCCGCGCCAAATCGTACTTCGTCGGTGAGGACGAACTCGACGAAAACGTCGAGGCGGCGGAGGTCTGCCCGGCGAAGAAGGGCCGCGGCGTCATCCACGTCATCGACCGCCGAACCGACGAGGAGCTCTCGCCGGACCCCCACGGCGACGGGACGCTCTCGGTCGACTGGTAAAGCGAAAGCACTTTTCTCCCCCTCGAAGAACGGGAGAGTGCGCGGGGGTGGCTGAGCCAGGCCAAAAGCGGCGGACTTAAGATCCGCTCCCGTAGGGGTTCGCGAGTTCGAATCTCGTCCCCCGCATTTTCGTCGCCGAGCGACAGCGAGGCGTGAGAACAGGACGACGCGTTCGAACTAGGGAGCGTAGCGAACGGCGTGAGCGGAGCGAGTGGAGTTCGAATCTCGTCCCCCGCATTTTCGTCGCCGAGTGACGGTGAACCGAGCGACGCGTTCCCGCTCCGTCTCTGTCGCCCGGGTCCTCGTGGGACCGCCGACCACGTTATCTCGGTTCCCCGCCAACTGGTACGAATGGCTTCGACGCGTAGACACCGCTATTCGGAGGGACAAGGGTTCGGAGACCCCTACGACGGGTTCGGCCTCGACCCGCCGACGTATCGGGTCAACGGGCGACTCGTCGACCCGATGGACGACCACGTTCTCAGCGAGTTCGTGGACGCGGCGGGAATCGACCCCGAGGCGGTCGACCCGGCGGCGCTCGTCGAGGTCGGACTGGCCTACGTCGCCATCGAGGAGTACGAGCAGGCTATCGACAGTTTCGGACGGGCGGTCGCCTACGCCGACGCGGACGCCTCTGACGCCCGGGCGTGAGAGAGGGAGGCGAGTAGGGCCGCACCCGCAAATATTTTGACAGTTCGGATAATGAGATGTAATTAGACCGTGTCACCCGGACTCCTCATCACGCGTTTCGACGCCACGCTCCTCGGCATGGCCGTCTGTCTCCTCGCCGGGGCCGTCGCCGGCGTCCTGTCCGCGCTGCCGACGGCGCTGGCCGCGGGCGGCGGTGCGACCGGGGCCGCCGCCCTCGCACTCGGGGTCACCGTGAGCGAACTGTAACGATTCTCGGAACTCGTCTTCGGTGAGAGCGGCGCATATCGGGTCCCTCTGCTATCAGAACTGATAGTTAGCGGGACAACGCTTTACGTCGGTCTCTTGCTACCGAGTGGCATGAAGTTCGCCACGCTGGTTCCGAGGGTACTCAGGCGGAGTTACCTCCGGAAATTTCTGTTCGTTATCCTCCTCGTGGCCGCGGTGATGGGCGGGTTCGGCCTGTACGTCTCAGACGTGGTCGGGACCGAGGTTCGATTCGAGCGCGCGCGAATACGAGCCGGCGGCTCTCCGGTGTGAGTTTTGCGAGAAAGGGATAGGCAGCCGCACGGGAGCGGCCCGCGCGGCAAATGCCGCCCTAGATTGGTCCCCGCTGACGCTTCGGCCCTCCAAAGCGAAGCGTCACCTGAACGGAGTGCCGCGAGATACTTAAACGTGCCGCCATTCACCCAAAACCGCCGCAGGCGGGCGATTCGGGAGCGCTCGCGACGCAACGGGCTTTTCTCCCGTCGGGACCTTCGTCCGGGCATGAGCGAAGACGACATCCCCGGTCGAGTCCGCCGCGCGTTCGGCGACCACGGGTCGTTCGAGCGGGTCGATGACCGAACCTTCGAGTCCGTGACGACGCCGTTCGACGGCACCGTCGGCGTCGCGGCGCAGGACAGCGGCCGCGTCGAGTTCGACGTGGAGGTGCGTGTCCCGATGCTCTCGGCGGTCGCAGACGACGTGGCCCCAGTGGTCGAAGACGGCTGGTACGAGACGTTCGAACTCCGCCTCGAAGACGTGGGCGGCGTCGTCGCCGGCGACCACGACCTCGACCCCGACGTGACTCGCGCGGGCGACGAGGCGGTCGTTCGGGCGAGCTTTGCCGACATCAACGAGCGCCGCGGCGTCGACGACGCCGGCGCGGTCATCGACTACGTCGAAGGCACGTTCGTCGAGGGCATCATCCCCGGCTACGACTACGGCGAACCGGTGACGAGCCTCATTCAGAACGCGAAAGACGCCGCCGGCGCGGGCTTCTGAAGAACAAGTCGGTGACAGTCGGTCGAGCCGGGGCGGACCGCCGCGTGGCGACGCGCCGACTCAGTCCATCGCGATGTACGTCTGGGTGTCTTCGATGCCCGCCACCGACTGGATGCCACCGGCGATGCCCTTCACGTCGGCGGGCGAGTCAACCTCGACTTTCACGATGAAGTCCACGTCGCCGGCGACGATGTGCGCGCTGACGATGCCGTCGGAGACGGCCAAGAGGTCCTGTTTCAGCTGGTCGATGCCGTCGGAGACGGGCGCGGCCTTGACCATGATGTAGGCGTAGACCATCGTCACGCACCCCCCGCCGCGGTGACGACCTCGTCGCCGACGAGCAGTTGTCGCACGTCGTTGAGTACGTCGAAGTCCGCGAGGACGGCCACGCGGTCGCCCGTCTCCAGCGAGTCGTCCGAAAGCGGGATGCCCATCGGCCCGTCTTTCTTCCCGAACGCGAGGATGCGGGCGTTCGCCGGGAGCGCAACCTCTTCGATACTGTACCCGTTCATCGGTGACTCTTCCGTCACCGTCACGAGGATGACCTGCAAGTGTTGGGCGATATCCGCGATGGCGCGGATGGAGCCGCCGAGAAGCGCGTTCTTCGCGCCGATAGCGCCGAGGCGCTCGGGGTAGACGATTTCGTCGACCTCCTTGGCGTACTTCTGGTACACCTCCTCGCGGTAGTCCTCGTCGACCCGGAGCACCGTCCGACAGCCGAAGTGCTTGCCGATCATGCAGGCCGCGAAGTTCACGTTGAGGTCGGCGGTGAGCGCGCCGAGGGCGTCGGCCGCCTCGATGCCGGCGTCGACGAGCACCTCCTCGCGGGAGCCGTCGCCTTCGACCACCTCGAAGTTCGCCTCGCGGGCCCGCTTGAGCCGGTCGCGGTCCAACTCCACCAGGACGATATCGTGACCCTCCTCGCGGAGGACGCGAGCGGTGCGCAGCCCAACCCGTCCAGCACCAATGATAACGAACCGCATGATAAGACGGTATGTCGGCGGAGGCAAATAACCTTCCCCCGGCTCGGACGAACGGGCCGCGCTCGGTCGAAGCAAGGCTTTTGACGACTGTGGTAGAATATCTCACGCATGGTTCACGCGTTCATCATGGTGAAGACCGGAGCCGGCGAGTCGGAACAGTTGCTCGGTCCCATCCGCGACTTCGAGACGGTGACCGAGGCCCACATCGTCGCGGGCGCGTACGACATCATCGCGGAGGTCGACACCGACGCGGTCTACGAGGTGCTGAAGACCGCGTCGAGCCGCGTGCAGGGGTTAGAGGGCGTCGCAGACACGAAGACGTACATCTCGCTGGACGACTGAGACGACTCGCCGCGGCTCAGCGCTCGATGTCGAACGGGCCGTTGCGCTCGACGAACGCGACGTGTTCCTCGCGCTGGCGGGCGAGTTCGGGCGGCAGTTCCTCGTAGACGTTGTCGAACAGCTCGTCGGTCCCCGGTTCGGGCGTCGCCTCGGCGCGCTCGACGGCCTCGCGCAGTTCCTCGTCGGCGTCGTCGCGCATGGCGTCGAGCGCCGCGTCGTCGACGACGCCCGCCTCGCGGCAGAACGACTCGAAGCGGTCGAGGGGGTCGCGCGTCCGCCAGTCGGGGAGGTCCGGCTCGTCGTCGCGGTAGCGCGAGGGGTCGTCGGCGGTCGTGTGCGGCCCCTGCCGGTAGGTGAGGCTCTCGATGAGCACCGGCTCCCCGGCGCGGGCCTTCTCGAAGCCGCGCTCGACGGCCTCCCTGACCGCGAGGGGGTCGTTGCCGTCGACCTGCATCCCGTCCATCCCGTAGGCGTCGGCCTTCGCCGCGATGGACTCGCTTGCGGTCTGGCGCTCGCGGGGGAGCGAAATCGCCCAGCCGTTGTTCTCGCAGAAGAAGACGACCGGCGCGTCGAAGACGCCGGCGAAGTTCAGCCCCTCGTGGAAGTCGCCCTCGGAGGTCGCGCCGTCACCGAAACAGACCAGCGCCGCGCGGTCGTCGCCGCGGTAGTTCGCGGCCATGCCGACGCCGGCGGCGTGGGGAATCTGCGAGGCGATGGGGACCGCCTGCGGGAACACCGGCACGTCGTGGTCCGAGGCGTACTCGGCGTGACCGCGCCGAAAGAGGAGGATGTCGCTCGGCGGCACGCCGCGGGCGAGTTGGAGGGCGTTCGACCGATACGTCGGCAGCAACACGTCGTCGTCGCGCATGGCGTGGGCGGCCCCGATTTGCGAGGCCTCCTGTCCGCGGAAGGGCGGATAGCCGCTCATCCAGCCGCGTCGCTGGAGGGCGAGTGCGCGCTCGTCGAACCGTCGCGCTCGAATCATGTCGCGGAGGGCGGCGCGGGCGTCGTCTGCGGTGAACTCCGTATCGTCCAGCCCGCGCTCTGCGATGAGTCGGTGCATGGCGGTGAGTCACGGTCCTTCGTGATAAACGTCACCCGTTGCGGGGGCGGACCCGGCTGGCGGTTCGACCGACGGCGGCGCGGGACGAGCGGGCCGCCGAGAGCGACAGGCCAAAGACCACCGCCTCCCTACGTCGGCTATGGTCTCGGTGGTCAACCTCGTGCTCATGGGCGCGCTCATCGTCCTCCACACGCTCATCGCGGCGGTCATGACCCGCTTTTTCCGCCTGCGGTTGAAGACGCAGTGGGGGTACATCCTGTACGCCCTGTTTCTGATTCCGCTCGTGCTACTCGTCTCGACGCTGGTGTTCTCCGGCGTCTTCGGCATCGGCGTGAACCTCGGCAGCCCCACGGCCGCTCTCGGCGTGATGATAGGGATGCCGCTCGCGCTCGGCTTTACCATCGACACGCTCTACGTCCCGCCGCCGGAGGAGTACGAGAACCTCCCGAACTCGCGGTGAACTGCGAGTCGGTCGGCGGCTACTGTTCCGCGAGAATCGCTTCGAGCGCCGCTTCGACCGCGTCGAGCACGTCCTCGGGCGACTGCGTCGCGTCGATGCGGACGAACCGCTCCGGTTCGGCCTCGACGAGTCGCTCGTAGTTCTCGCGCACGTCCGCGAGGTACGCCGCCTGTTCGAACTTGTTCGTCGCGCCGCTGCGCGCGGCGGCCGTCTCGGGGTCGACGTCGAGGTAGATAGTCTTGTCCGGCGGACGGGTGAACGCCGTGTGGATGCCTCTGATGTACTCCATCGGGCGTCTGAGGTCGCTGTCGCGCAGCGCGGCGGCCTGATAGGCGTACCGCGAGTCGGAGTAGCGGTCGGAGACGACGAGCTTCCCGTCGGCGAGGGCGGGTCGGACGACCCGCGAGAGGTGGTCGGCGTGGTCGGCGGTGAAGAGAAACAGCGTGGCGAGCGGGTCGGCGCCGTCGTCGTCGATGGCGCGGTTGACGGCCTCTCCGTACCACGAGTCCGACGTGGGCTCGCGCGTGAAGACGGCGTCGGGGTACGCGTCGTGGAGCGCCTCCCAGACGGTCGTCTTCCCGCTCCCGTCGAGCCCTTCGAGTGTGACGAGCATATCCTACCAACTCGGCGCTCCGGAAAAAGCGCGCCGAAGCGAGACGCCGCAATGATAATGTCAACGCGACCCGACATGTGTGGTGTGCCACCCGCCCGCGAGCGGTGGGACGACCTCCGTCCGAGCGAAAAGCCGTTCACCGTCGTCCGGTTCGACGAGAGCGTCCCCCCGACGGACGCGTCGTTCGCGACGAAGCAGACGGAGGTCGACCACCCGGCCGACGCGCCCGACGACTGCCCCGACCCGTCCGAGGAGCTCGTCGTCTACGACCGAGTCGGTCGGATGGTGAAACGCACCGACGGACCGGTCGCGCCCTCGATACTGTTTTGAGCGCGGTCGCGGACGGCGCGGGTGCGGGCCGGTGGCGCGGTCTGACGCGCCCGCCCGGAAGAGCGTCGTTCCCATCGGGGTGTTCTCCGGCGAAATCGACCCCGATTCCCCGTTAGCTTTACCCTCATTCCGCCGAATATTACGGCATGAAAGTCCTTGTTGTCGGCGGAAGCGGATTCATCGGGAGCCACCTCTGCCGCGAACTACAATCGCGGGGACACAGCGTGACCGCGATGTCGCGGAGTCCGAACAGCGAGGACCTCCCCGACGGCGTCGAAAAGGCGATGGGGGACGTGACGGACTACGACTCCATCGCGGGCGCGTTCGAGGGGAAAGACGCGGTCGTCAACCTCGTCGCGCTGTCGCCGCTGTTCGAACCGAGCGGCGGCAATCGAATGCACGACATCGTCCACTGGCAGGGGACCGAAAACGTCGTGAAGGCCGCGGAGGCTAACGACGTGCCCCGACTCGTCCAGATGAGCGCGCTCGGAGCCGACTCCGACGGCGACACGGCCTACATCCGCTCGAAGGGGAAAGCCGAGGGGGCGGTCAAGTCGTCCGGGCTCGATTGGGTCATCTTCCGGCCCTCGGTCGTCTTCGGAGACGGCGGCGAGTTCGTCTCCTTCACGAAGCGGCTCAAGGGGATGTTCGCGCCCGGCGTCCCGCTCTACCCGCTTCCCGGAAACGGGGAGACGCGGTTCCAACCCATCTGGGTCGGAGACCTCGTGCCGATGCTCGCGGACGCCGTCGAGGGCGACGACCACGCCGGCGAGACCTACCGCATCGGCGGCCCGGAAAAGCTCACGCTCCGCGAAATCACGGAGATGGTGTACGACGCCGAGAACAAGTCCATCACCATCGTTCCGCTGCCGATGGGTCTCGCGGGCGTCGGCCTGACCGTCCTCGGGGCGGTCCCCGGCTTCCCGATGGGGAAAGACCAGTACCGGTCGCTCCAGTTCGACAACACGACCGACCGGAACGACGTGGGCGTCTTCGGCGTCGACACCTCGTCGATGAAGACGCTCGGCGCGTATCTCGGCGAGCGAAACTGACACCGAAGTGACGACTCGGCGGCGTTAAGCAGCCGTGAACTGCGGCTCATTTTACCGGAATTGGCGGTTCTCACGGGATAACGACTGATTAACACCGGTTTCGAGTCGCCGCGTTCCGCCGATAATCTGATGGTGGTTCGACACGTCCCCATCACAACGCTTATGTCCGCGTTCGTACTGCAATTCACGCAATGGCGAGGGGACTGAACCTATGAAGCTCGCAATGATCGGATTCGGGCAAGCCGGGGGAAAAGTAGTCGACAAGTTCGTCGAGTACGACCGGGAACGCAACGCCGGAATCGTCCGCGCTGCGGTCGCGGTGAACTCCGCGAAAGCCGACTTGCTCGGACTGAAGAACATCCCGAAGGACCAGCGCGTCCTCATCGGCCAATCCCGCGTGAAGGGACACGGCGTCGGTGCGGACAACGAACTCGGTGCCGAAATCGCCGAGGAGGACATCGACGAGGTACAGGGTGCCATCGACAGCATCCCCGTCCACGAAGTCGACGCCTTCCTCGTCGTGTCCGGGCTCGGTGGCGGCACCGGCTCCGGCGGCGCGCCGGTCCTCGCGAAACACCTCAAGCGCATCTACACCGAACCCGTCTACGGGCTCGGCATCCTGCCGGGGTCCGACGAGGGTGGTATCTACACGCTCAACGCCGCGCGCTCCTTCCAGACGTTCGTCCGCGAGGTCGACAACCTCCTCGTGTTCGACAACGACGCCTGGCGGAAGACCGGCGAGTCGGTACAGGGGGGATACGACGAGATCAACGAGGAGATCGTCAACCGGTTCGGCGTGCTCTTCGGAGCTGGCGAAGTCCAAGACGGACAGGAAGTCGCGGAGTCCGTCGTCGACTCCTCGGAGATTATCAACACGCTGGCCGGCGGCGGCGTTTCGACGGTCGGCTACGCCTCCGAGGGGGTCGAGCCGCGGAAGAACAACGGCGGCGGCCTCCTGTCTCGGCTGACGGGCGGCGACGAGCCCGACGACAATCTCGACACCGCCCACACGACCAACCGAATCACGAGCCTCGTCCGCAAGGCCGCGCTCGGTCGGCTCACGCTCCCGTGTGAAATCGAAGGCGCGGAGCGCGCGCTGCTCGTGCTCGCTGGTCCGCCGGAGCATCTGAACCGGAAAGGCATAGAGCGCGGGCGGAAGTGGATCGAGGAGCAGACCGGTTCCATGGAAGTTCGCGGCGGCGACTACCCCATCCCGGGCGCGGAGAAGGTGGCGGGTGTCATCCTTCTGTCGGGCGTGACGAACGTCCCGCGCATCAAGGAGCTGCAGCAGGTCGCCATCGAAGCACAGGATAACATCGAAGAGATCCGTCAAGAGAGTGATTCGAATCTGGAGACCCTCATAAACGATGACGAGGACGAACTGGAGTCGCTTTTCTAAGCTGGCGCTCGCGCTCGTCGTACTCCTGTCGGCCTTCGCAGGGCAGGCAGGGGCGGTGAGCGTCGCGTCCGACGACGTCCCCGACGAGGCGCAGGTCGGTTCGCAGGTGACCGCGTCGGTCACCCTCGAAGAGCTATACCGGAGCCCACAACTCGAATCGTGGACGCTCGCGGGCCAGACCGACCTGGAGGACGTGACGTGGACCGTCGCGTACTACGACCAGACGGGCGCGAGAGTCGACCAGCAGTCCTTCGACGGGCAGAACTTCAGCGGCGCGCAGATCGCCACTGCCGACGGGACGAGCGAAGTGGAGGTCACCGTAACGGGAATCGTTCCCGAAGTGGAGTCGTTCAGCTACGACCCCGCACAGACGTTCACGATAATCTCGCTCGACCAGACCCGCGAAGGCGGCTCCAGTAACGATATCGACTCGTGGTCGGTCCACCACTACACCGAAGAAAGCGCCGCCGCGCGCGACGAACTCGACAGCGCGCGGGACGCGATTGAGCGTGCGAGTGGGGCCAACACGCAACAAGCCGAGCAGACGTTTGCCAACGCTGTCGAAGCGTTCAACGGCGAGGAGTTCAATCTCACGACGAACCTCGCCAACGAGGCGGAGACGAGCGCAAACCAGGCCCGGCAGTCGAGTCAGACGACCCAACTGCTCATCTACGCGGCGGGCGGTCTGCTCGTCGTCGCGCTCATCGTCGGTGGATTCCTCTACTGGCGGTCCCAGCAGACGACCTACGACAAACTGGGCTGATTCCCCGTGCGAGTCGTCGTTCCCTTCGGGGGACGCGATCCGAAGACCCGACTCGCCCCGTTTTTCGACGCCGACGAGCGACGCGAGTTCGCCGTCTCGATGCTCCGCGACGTGCTCGACGCGGTCCGCGCGGTCGGCGGCGACCCGGCGGTCGTCGCGGACGCGCCCGTGACCGTCGACGCGCCCGTCACCGTGGACGACCGACCGCTCACCGAAGTCGTCGGCGGCGAACTCGACGACCTCGGCGGCGGCCCCGTCGCGGTCGTCATGGCCGACCTCGCGCTCGCGACGCCCGCGGCGCTGTCGCGGCTGTTCGAAACCGACGCCGACGTGGTCGCCGCGCCCGGCCTCGGCGGAGGGACGAACGCGCTCGTCGTCCGCCACCCCGAGTTCTCCGTGGACTACCACGGCGCGTCCATTCTCGACCACCGACGAATCGCCCGCGACGCCGGCTGTTCGTTCGCCGAGGTGGACTCGATGCGACTCGCCGTCGACGTGGACGAGCCGAGCGACCTCGTCGAAGTGCTCGTCCACGGCGAGGGGCGGGCCCGCGAGTGGCTGGTCGACGCCGGCGTCCGGCTCGCACGCGGGTCCGGTCGGGTCGAGGCCGTCCGCGAGCGCCGATAGGACCTTAACGGTCCGCGATAAACAGCGTCTGGCGCGGTTGTCCGTCTGCCCGGCGGGAACTGAGGCAACGTGCGCCGCGCGCTCCCGCGTCGCGAAGACGACGCGAGAGTCGAAGTGGAGTCCGAACGTCGCGACGACGACGCGAGTCTCACTCGCAACCAACTCGGGGCGAGCGCCTGACGGCGCTTCGGACGGGCCGGAGACGTGTCTGGCACCAACTATCCGGTCCCGAACTCGACTTCCGCGCTTCGGTCTCGACGCCGCCGTATCGCCGCGAATGACACGCTTTTAGTGGTTCGTCACGCACCGAGAGATATGTTCACGGGTGCCGACGAGTACGGAGTCGACCTGACTATCGACGATGCCGACGTGGAGCGACTGCTCGCCGTCACCCCCGACGACGCCGACCCGCCGGCGTCGCTTTCGTTCTCGCGGAACGTCTTCGTCCCGCTGACGACCGCCTGTCGGTACACCTGCACCTACTGCACCTACTACGACGTGCCCGGCGAGGCGACGCTCATGTCGCTCGACGAGGTCCGCGAGGTGGTCCGCACGGGCGCGGACGCCGGCTGCACGGAGGCGCTGTTCACCTTCGGAGACGCCCCCGACGAGCGCTACACGGAGATTCACCGCCAACTCGACGAGTGGGGCTACGACGACATCCTCGACTACCTCGCGGCGGCCTGCGAAGTCGCGCTCGACGAGGGCCTGCTCCCGCACTCGAACCCCGGCGACCTGACCCGCGAGGCGTTCGCTGACCTCGCGCCCCTGAACGCCAGCATGGGCGTGATGCTGGAGACGACCGCCGACGTGGCCGCCCACTCGGGCAGTCGGCGGAAGACGCCGGGCCAGCGGCTCAACACCATCCGCGCCGCGGGCGAGGTGGGCGTCCCCTTCACGACGGGCATCCTCGTCGGCATCGGCGAGACGTGGCGCGACCGGGCCGAGAGCCTGCTGGCCATCCGCGCGCTCCACGAGCGCTACGGCCACGTCCAGGAGGTCATCGTCCAGAACGTCGTCCCCAACGAGCGGTCGGACTACGGGCGCCCGTCGCTCGACACGATGCGCCGGGTCGTGGCGATGGCGCGGGTCGCGCTCCCCGAGGAGGTGTCGGTGCAGGTGCCGCCGAACCTCTCGGCGGCGGCCGACCTCGTCGCCTGCGGCGTCGACGACCTCGGCGGCGTCTCGCCGGTCACGGACGACTACGTCAACCCCGACTACGAGTGGCCCGCGCTCCGGGAACTCGCAGACATCGCCGACGAGGCGGGCGTCCCGCTCCGCGAGCGACTGCCGGTCTACGAGCGGTTCCTGCCGAACGGGGCGCTCGGAGCGGCCGACGAACCCGGCGAGAGCGGCGGCGCGCTCGCGGCCGCGCCGGACCGCGAGTGGCTCCGCGGCCCGATTACCGACCGGCTCGCCGCCGACGACGTTCACGGACGGCGGTTCCGAAACGTCGCCCGCGGCGACGGCCCGCTGTCGATTCCGCGGTGAGAGCGACGCCGCGTCGGCCGACCGTGTGGTCGTCTGCTACCGACGACGACCGAGAACTGAGTAGAGCGCGACGACCGCGGCGGTCACGGCGGGCGCGCGCCCCGAGAGTTGGGGCACGCGTTTTCTGACGAGTGTGTAGATGACGCCGACGGCGAGGCTGACGAGGAGAACCCCTCGCGAGTCGCCGCCGAGCGTCAGGAGGCCCGGCACCGACAGCGCCGCGGCGAGCGCGAGGTCGCCGGGAGAGCCGTCGTAGGCGGCGAGGCGGCGGGGTTCGACCCAGCCGCCGAGGCTGCGGACGTAGACGCCGCGGTCGGTCCGCGCCTCCCACGGGCGAGCCTCGCTGCTGCCGCCGAGGTAGTCGGCCGCGCAGTGGAGCGCCGCCGCGACGAACCCGGTCGCCGCGGCCGCGGCCAGCGGGTCGCCGGTGACGACCGCGACCGCGCCGAACCCGACCGAGCCGCCGACGAACGCCTCGACCTGATGGAGCGTCCTACGGTGGACGCCGACGACCATGTCGAGGTCGGGGAAGACGCCGCCGACGAGCGCCGCCGCGACGACGAGCGGCGCGGCCGCGGGGGCGACGACCGCGACGGCGGCGGCGAGCGCGAGGCTCATCGCCACGTGCGTCGGGGCCATCACGGGGCGACCACCTCCCGAGCCGGTCGGAGCCGTCGAGTCGTCATCGCTTCGACCACTCGGCGACCGAGACGTATGAGTTTCGTGGTTGCGCCGAGCGCTCGCGGGCGCGGCGGGTCACGCAGACGCCGCGCCTCAGATGCCGAACCACTCGGGCATCCGCTTTCTGAAGCCCGTGTAGAACAGCGCGACGGCGACGCCGACCGCGATGGCGACCCGGACGCCGCCGGAGAAGGCGAGGAAGCCGGGGACCGAAAACAGGAGCGTCAGCGCGAGGTCCTCTGGCGCGCCGTCGTAGCGGACGAGATAATGGGGGCGGAGCCACCGCTTCGCGGGATGGACGTACACCGCGCGGTCGGAGGTGCGGTCCCACGGCCGGAGTTCGCCGCCCGCGCCGAGCCAGTCGGACGCGGAGTGGAGCCCCGCCGAGAGGCAGAAAAAGGCGACGCCGACGGTGAGCGTCGAAGGCGAGACGGCGGCGACGCCCCCGAAGACCGCGGCGGCGACGCTGTAATAGACGGGGAAGTGCAGCGTCTTGCGGTGGACGCCGACGAAGAGGTCCACGTCGGGGAAGACGCCGCCGACGAGCGCGCCGACGGCCGCCGCTGTGGCGAGGTCGGGCGCGACCCACGCGAGCGGCGCGGCGAGGGTCAGCCCCACGGCCGCGTGGGTGGTCGCCATCATCTCAGTCGTCTGCGGTCGCCGGGTCGCGGCGGCCGTCGAGCAGGGGCGTCCCGTCGGCGCGCGGGCCGAGCGTCGGGCCGTGCGGGCCGTCGTCGGGGTCGATTGGCCGGCGGGTCCGGTAGTCGGTCGAGCGCTCGACCGGCCGGCGGCCGATGGCGGTTATCATGTCGACGTAGTCGTCGAACGAGCGGAACTCGCCGAAGCCGCCGCCGGCGCGCTTCGTTATCTCCTCGGAGAGAATCGTCCCCATCAGGTCGTCCGCGCCGCAGTTGAGGAGCTTCAGCGCCTTCGCGTTCCCGAACTTCACCCACGACGACTGGATGTGGTCGACGTTGTCGAGGTAGAGCCGCGCGACGGCGACCATCAGTTCGTCCTCGTCGTCGGACGCGCCGCCGGTCACGAGGCCGCGGTCGTACAGCGGCGTGTTCTGGTGGATGAACGACAGCGGGACGAACTCGGTGATGCCACCGTAGCGGTCTTGCAGGTCGCGAATCACGTCGAGGTGGAGCACGCGGTGTTTCTCGGTCTCGACGTGGCCGTACATGATGGTCGCCGTCACGTCGAGGTCGGCTTCCATCGCGCCCTCTATCCCGGCGACCCACTCGTCGGTGCCGATTTTCCCCGGGCAGATGACCTCGCGCACCTCGGGGACGAGAATCTCCGCGGCGGTGCCGGGCGCGCTGGCGAGGCCGGCGTCCGCGAGGCGGCGGTAGACCTCCTCGTAGCTCCAGTCGGTGCCGCGCTTGGCGTGATGGGCCTCTTCCGGCGTCATCGAGTGGACGTGCGCGCCGGCGGCCGACATAGCAGAGAGCTGTTCGGCGTAGCTCGCGGGGTCGGTGTCGTACGCCTCGGGCGGCTTGTAGTTCACCTCGGCGGCGGGGTTGTCGTAGGCTTCGAGAATCTCGCGGTGTTCCTCGTCGAGCACGAGCGCGGGGTGGAGGCCGGAGACGGACGTGACCTCGTAGATGCCCATCTCGACCGCGTCGGCGACGATGTCGCGGGACTCGGCGGGCGTCTTCGTGAAGCCGCCGTGGTCGGCGTCGGAGTCGGCCTCGAACAGGTGGGCGGTGTTCTTGAAGTTACAGAACAGACACCCCGTGTTGCAGGCCGTCGTCACGTTGTTGTTGAGGTTGGCGACGAACGTCACGTCGTTTCCGACCACCTCGGCGCGCCGCCGGTCGGCGGCTTCGAGCACGAGCTCCTTGCGTTCGGGGTCGATTCCCTCGCGGTCGGTCCCCGTCGTGATGAGTTCGACGCCGTCGTCGACCGTGAGGCGCTCGCCCGCTCGCGCCTTCGCTAAGGCGTTCTCGAACGACTGGTCTGTCTCCGGGACGTGTTCGAACCCGAAGTCGTGGGCGGCACCAGACATGCTCGTTGGCAACGCGCCACGGTCGTAAAAACGGGGCGGTACCGGAACTCCGGCCGCCGGATACAGCGGGACGCCGCGGGACGCCGCGGAGAAAGCGTTAGGCCCTCCCGCCGTGTTGGGTCGCACATGGAACACTCCCCGACTTCGACGACCGAGTCGGCTCTCGACGACGGAGGAGAGAGCCTGCTGTTTTCGGCCCTCGTCGGCGCGGTCGCCAGCGTCGTCCTCTCGCCGCTTCCTGGGTCGACCGTCCTCGGCGGGGCACTCGCCGGCTACCTGACCGGAAGCGACCGCGAACTGGGCGTGAAATCCGGCGCGGTCTCGGGGCTGTTCGTGAGCCTCGTCGGGACGGTCCTCGGCGTCGTCGTCCTCGGGTTCTTCAGCATCTTCGCCATCGGCGTCACTCCGTTCGAGTTGGGCTTCGGCCTCGGCATCCTCGGAATCGTCATCGTCGCGCTGTTCGGCCTCCTCGCGCTGCTCGTCTACACCGTCGGCCTCGGCGCGCTCGGCGGCTACCTCGGCGCGTACCTCCACGAGGAGTTCGCCTGAGTCCGGGTCGCTCCGACCCGCCACTCAGCCACCGGCACCGACGCCGGTGAACTCGAAGCGAGCGCCGCCCGCGGCGCTCTCCCCCACCGAAACCGTCCAGCCGTGCGCGTCGACGACGTTCGAGACGATTGTCAGCCCGAAGCCGATGCCCGCGGTGCCGGTCGAAAAGCCGGTGTCGAAGATGCGCGAGCGGAGTTCGGGGGGGATGCCCGCGCCGTCGTCTTCGACGTAGAAACCGTCGTCGAGCGCGCCGACGGTGACGGTGACGCGGTCCTGCCCGCCGTCGGCAGACCCGGATTCGTCCGGCGAGCCGTGTTCGACAGCGTTCCGCATCAGGTTCTCGAACAGTTGGTGGAGCCGGCCCGCGTCGGCGACGACGGTCCGGTCGGACGCGACGACGAGCGCCGTGTCCCCGGTTTCGACGTGATCCCAGCACCGCTCTGCGGTCTCCGCGAGAGAGACCGGCGTCGTGGCGAACGCGTCGGTGCCCTGTCGCGCGAGCACGAGCAGTTCCTCCGTCAGCGCGGTCATCCGGTCGTGGGCCCGCGCCACCGCCGCGAGGTGGTCGTTGTCGATTTCCTCGCGGGCGAGGTCGAGGTGGCCCGTGGCGACCGAAAGCGGGTTGCGGAGGTCGTGCGAGACGACGCTCGTGAACTCGTCGAGTCGGCGGTTCTGGGCTTCCATCTCGCGTTCGATGTCCCGGCGCGCCGTGATGTCCGTGTAC
This sequence comes from Haloferax sp. Atlit-48N, assembly GCF_003383015.2. Taxonomy (NCBI): domain Archaea; kingdom Methanobacteriati; phylum Methanobacteriota; class Halobacteria; order Halobacteriales; family Haloferacaceae; genus Haloferax; species Haloferax sp. Atlit-48N. Next base: position 2,244,216 of record NZ_CP137689.1, read on the forward strand.
ACCGCGTATATCGTGTCCTCGCCGACCGGGACCGACCGGAGGAGGAAGTCCCGCTCGCCGTTCGCGGTCTGTCTGCGCACCTCCGTCTGGACGAAGTCGCCGGCGCGGACCATCTCGGTGAGCTTCGCGGCCTCGTCGAGACGGTCGTCCGGCGCGACCACGTCGTCGATGGCGCGGCCGACGACCTCGGATTCGTCGTAGCCGAACGTCGCCTCGAACGCCGGGTTCACCGCGCGGATGACGGACTCGCCGTCGACGAACTCCGAGTCGATGATGCAGTCGGCGCTGTTCTCGAACAGGGCGGCGTACTGGTCGCGTTCGACCCGAAGCCGGCGCTCGAAACTGAGCCGCTGGAGCGCCGCGTTCGTGTGGGCGACGAGCAGTTCCGCGAGTTCGAGGTCGATTTCGTCGAACGCGCCGGTCTGCTCGGAGACCGCCTGAAACACGCCGAACGAACCGATAGCGACGCTGAGGCCGGAGCGGTAGTCACCGAACTCGGGGCGGCCGAACGCGTGGAGTTCCATGTCGACCGCGCGGTGGGACTCGCCGGTGCGGAACGTCTCGCCCATCGCGCCCGCGTCTTTCGGGACCGGTCGGAGTTCGCGGTCGGTCGGCGTCGACGACTGCGCCCGCGGGACGAACCGGTCCGCCTCGGCCGCGAAGGCGAAACAGATGTCGAGGTTGAGGATGCGCTCCGCGGCCTCGACGGTCTCCGCGTAGATGTCGTCGGCGTCGGAGACCGACGCGAGTCGCATGGCGACGCCGTGGAGCGACGTTATCTTCCGCTCGGTGCGCTGAATGCGGCGTTCGAGCCGGCTGACGATGTCGCGTTCGGTGCGCTGGGCCTCCGAACTCCGATAGCGGGCGACCGCCGCCCGAACCCGGTCGGCGAGGCGGTCGTAGGAGATGGATTCGATGTCGCCGGAAACGCGGTGGGCGGCGGGGTCGTCCGCGAGTGCGTCACCGTCGCTCCCGTCGTCGCTCCCGCCGGAACCGAGGAGGACGACCGGCACGTCGGGATGGCGCTCGCGGACCAGCGCGACCACGTCGGCGGCGGTGTGTCGGCCGAACTGACCGGGAATCAAAAGGCAGTCGACCGTCCGGTCGACGACGCGTCCGAGGGCCGTCCCGAGGTCGAACTCGACGGTGACGGACACGTCGTGGCGGTCGAGCGCGGCCGCGACGGCGTCCGCCCGGGTGCGGTCGGGAGCGACGAAGAGAACGGACGGTGCCGTCCCCGCCGACGAACCCGGCGAGGGTGACCGAGTCATGCACCGACATGCTTGGGAGAGAGCATCAATTGATTGGTGAGTGCGACCGGCGGTTCGTGACAGTTGGCCGCCGGTAATCTGCCGCGAGTGAGGAGAACAGGGAGCCCGCTGTCCGACGACACCGACGCGTCGTCGCCCGAGGCGTCCGAGGCGGTCGACGCCGAGAGCCCGGGCGGGCGGCACCGGTCGCGCTCAGATTCGTTTTTCGACTTCGGGGAGGAACGCCGCGAGGTCGCCGCGGACGACCCGGTCGGCGCGGTCGTCGTACTGCGTCGCGTCGAAGTTGACGACGACGAGCGAGCCGACCTCGGCGGCCCGGCCGGCGAGACCCGCCGCGGGGTGAACCGTCAGCGACGAGCCGAGCGACAGGAACACGTCGGCGTCGCCGGCGAGGCGGTTCGCCTCGCTGTAAGCGACGCGGGGGAGGCGCTCGCCGAACAGGACGACGCCGGGCTTGAGCAGGCCGCCGCAGTCGTCGCACGTCGGCGGCGCGTCGCCGGCGCGGACCGTCTCGAACGCGGGGGCCGCGTCGGTTCGCGCGCCGCAGTCCTCGCAGACGACTTCGGCGGCGTTCCCGTGGAGTTCGACGACGCGGTCGGAGCCGGCCTCGCGGTGGAGGCCGTCGGTGTTCTGCGTCACGACCGCGTCGAGGACGTCCCGCGATTCGAGGGCCGAAAGCGCCTCGTGGCCGGGGTTCGGCTCGACGCCGTCGGGGAACATGCGCTCCTGTAAGTGGACGCGGTCGCGCCAGAAGCCGGCGGGGTCGTTGACGAAGCGGTCGCGGTGGAACGACGCCGGGTCGAACTCGGTCTCCCAGATGCCGTCGTCGCCGCGGAAGTCGGGGATGCCCGAGGCCGTGCTCATCCCCGCGCCGGTGAAGGCGACTGCGGTGTCGGCCTCGCGGAGTCGGCGGGCGACCCACGCGGCGTCTGATTCGAGGGCAGCGTCCATAGCCCAACGGACGGGCCAGCCGCGAAAAAGCGATACGATTCGCCCGGTAAGCGCATTCGTGCATAGATTGGTCGCGTATCCGACCGAGATACGCACGGAAGTGGAAGCTTCTTAGTGGGATGAGCCCAGAGGACGACCATGACCAGCGTGAAGGACTTCCGTGTCGAGGAGGAGCCGACGGCGACCGACCTCGGGCGGGGCCGCTTCGTCTTCTCGGACCGCTACTCCGTGTTCGACTGGGGCGAGATGCCCGACCACGTCCCGAACAAGGGCGCGAGCCTCTGTCTCATGGGCGCGTACAACTTCGAACTGCTCGACGTGAACCACGTCCCGACCCACTACCTCGGCGTGGTCGAAGACGGCGAGGTGAAGGAACTCGGTGAGTGCGAGTCGCCGCCGACGGAGATGGCCATCGAACTCACGCAGGTGCCCGACCTCCCGCACGCCGACGGCGCGTACGACTACGACGCCTACCACGAGGCCGCCGGCGACAACTACCTCATCCCGCTGGAAATCGTCTTCCGCAACACCGTCCCGGTGGGGTCGAGCCTCCGGCGGCGCGGCGACCCCGCAGACTACGGCCTCGACGCCGACGAGTGGCCCGACGAGGCCGTCTCCCTCCCCGAGCCGGTCGTGGAGTTCTCCACGAAGTACGAAGAACAGGACCGGTATCTCTCCCGCGCGGAGGCCGACGACATCGCCGGGAAAGTCGACCTCGACCGCCTCGAAGAGCTGGCGCTCGCCGTGAACCACGTGCTGACGGAGCGCGCCGACGAAGCCGGCTTCGACCACGAGGACGGCAAAATCGAGTGTCTCTACCACGACGGCACCGTCAAGGTCGGCGACGTGGTCGGCACGTTCGACGAAAACCGGTTTTCCTACGGCGGACAGCAGGTCTCGAAGGAGGTCGTCCGCCAGTACTACAAGCGCGTCCAGCCCGAGTGGGTCGAGGCCGTGAAAGACGCGAAGGCCGAGGCCATCGAGACGGGCGAGCCGAACTGGCGCGAGCACTGTGCGGTCGAACCCGACCGCCTGCCCGCCGACATCGTCAAGGCGCTGTCGGACCTCTACTGCGCCGGCACCAACGCCTACGTCGACCACGACTGGTTCGACGCCCCGACCATCGAGGACGCCGTGGCGCGCGTCCGCGACCTGTAACCGGGCGGCTCGAGCGACTCCGCTTTTCGTCTGTCCCCTTCTCACGCCGCGTCGTCGCCGACGAGGAACCGCCAGCCGCGGTGGGAGCGTCGGACGACGCCGAGCGCGAAAAACACCGTCGCGCCGGTCACGACGCCCGGTTCGACGCCGGGAAAGAGCGGGATGAGTCCGAGTTCGTGCGCGGCGAGGAGGACGGTCGCCACGAGCCACAGCGCGTAACAGCCGAGCGCGACGCGGTAGCGGGGAGAGACGGGCACGCCTCCGAGTCGTGTCGGCGGCAAAATAGGGCTGGTGTCTGGCGGGGGTCGCCCCGCCGTCGCTGCCGCAGTCGCCTCAGTCCTCGGACGGTTCGGGCGCGAGCGCCTCGCGCTCCCCGAGGGCGTCGATGATGCCGTCGACCGGGCGGTCGGGGTTCGACGCCTGCGCCTCGCGGGTGAGGCCGAGTTGGTAGCGCTCGGGGTCGGCGCTCTCGCGGAGGCTGGTGCGCCCGCGGTGGACCGACACGTCGTTGTTGAGGTGGAGCTTCACGGCTTCGAGGAGCGCGTCGGCCTCCAGCGGCTGGCCGCGCTCTTTGATTTCGTCGATGGAGGCGTCGTCCGGCACGTCGAAGGCGCGCTGGGCGATGATGGGCCCTTGGTCGAGGTCGGTCGTCACGTAGTGGGCGGTGACGCCGGCGATGCGGACGCCCTCCTCTTTCGCCTGCCGGTAGGCGGCCGCGCCGGGGAACGCCGGGAGCAGCGACGGGTGGATGTTGATGATGCGGTCCTCGTAGCGGAAGACGACGTTCGGGCCGAGGATGCGCATGTAGCGCGCGAGGACGATGAGGTCCACGTCGTACCGTTCGAGGAGGTCGAGCAGGCGCTCTTCGTTGGCGGTCCCTTTCTCGTCGCCGATGTCGTGGAACGGCACGTCGTAGTGGCTCGCCAGCGGTTCGAGCGTGTCGTGGTTGCCGATGACGACCGAGATTTCCGCGCCGAGGTCGTCGTTGGCCCACGCCTCGAACAGCGCTTCGAGGCAGTGGGACTCCTTCGTGACGAGGACGGCGATTTCGCGGGTCTCGCGGTCCGAGGGGAACCGGACCTGCACGTCGACGCCGAGGTCGTCGCCGAGGTCGGACAGCGCCGCCCGAAGCTCGTCGCGGGAGCAGGTCATCTCCGCGGTGTCGGCGTGGAGGGTCATCCGGAAGATTCCCTCGCGGACCGCCTGGTCCAAGTCCTCGACGTTGATTCCGCGCTCGAACAGCAGGGTGGTCACGTTCGCGATGAGTCCGGTCTTGTCTCCTCCGATGACCGTGATTTCGGTGAGTTCGCGAGTCATACCGTCACCTCCAGCTGTTCGAAGCTGAACATACCCGTCCTGCGTCGGCGAACGGTAAACCGCTGTCGTTCTCCGCAAGCGAATCCCTCGGGAACGACCGTGAATCACCCGTCAAAAGGAAAAGCCGGCGTGCGCGCGTTGTCGCCTACGCCAGCGGCAGCACCGACGAGACGACGAGGACGACGACGAGCCCGGTCACGGAGATAATCGTCGTCAGCGCGGTCCACGTCTTCAGCGTCTCCGCCTGCGTGAGCCCGCCGATTTCCTTGACGAGCCAGAAGCCGGAGTCGTTGTACCACGAGCAGATGTTGCCGCCCGCGCCGATGACCATCACCAGATACGCGGTGTGGACCGGAAGCTGGCCGGTGAGCGGGGCCATGATGCCGGCGGCCGTGAGCATCGCCGCGGTCGCGGAGCCCTGCGCGATGCGGACGATGGCGGCGATGAGCCACGCGGTCACGAGCATCGGGATGCCGAAGACTTCGAGCCCGTTGGCGAGGTACGTGCCGATTCCGGAGGCCGCGAGGAGCGCGCCGAACGCGCCGCCCATCGAGGTGATGGCCGCGATGTTGCCGCCGCTTTTGAGCGCCTCGGTGAGTTCGTCTTCCCAGTCGGACCGCGAGAGGTCGGACCAGCGGTAGTACGTGTAGGCCGCGGCGAGCGCGGCGATAGTCAGCGCGACGTTCTTGTCGCCGATGAACGCGACGAACGGCCGGTTGTCCACGATGAACGAGACGAACGGCCGGAACGGTTCGGCCACCGTCACGCCTTCGAGGGCGTTGACGACGGTGAGCGAGCCGACGAGCGCGACGGCGATGATGATGGGCGCGGTGGATTCGAGGAAACTCGGCAGGGACGACACGTCGCGCTGGGCGCGCTCTTGCAGTTCCTCCGTGGTCGTCCCCATCGCGTCGCGGAGGGGGATATCGACGTGACGGTTAATCCAGCGGCCGTAGACGAGGCCGCCCATGGTGGCCGACGGGACGGCGACCGTGACGCCGATGAGCATCGTGGTGCCGATGTCGGCCCCGATTTCGCTGGCGACCGCGAGCGGGCCGGGCGTCGGCGGGATGAACACGTGAGCCGTCGCCGCGCCGGCCCCGACGACGACGAGGTAGAGCGCGTAGTTGTCGCCCATCCGGGCCCGCATCGACCGCGCGAGCGGGGCCATGAGGTAGAAGACGCTGTCGAAGAACACGGGGATGGCGAGCACCGTACTGCTGCCCCACAGCGCGATGTCGCTGTTTTCTCGCCCGACGAGCGACTGGAAAGCGCGGACGATTCGCTGGGCGGAGCCGCTTTCGAGCATCGACTTCCCGATGATGGCGGCCATCAGGATGGGAATCCCGATGCCGGCCATCCCGTCGCCGAAGGCAGACGCCGTCCGCGTCGCCGCGTCCGCGAGCGCGAAGTCGGGGACGAACGCCGCGTTGACGAGGCCGACCGCGAACGCGGCTATCGCCAAACCGACGAACGCGGGGAGGTCTAACACGACCAGTAGCAACACGACCAACGCAAGTCCGATGACGAACGTCAAGAGCGGACTCTGTGCGAATTCGAGTGCCATACGTGAGACGGCGTCTCACTCGTGCTATAAAAATGATTATCATATATCATGTATGTAATTATTATATTAAAAATTGAGAGAAATAATTTGTATAGTACGTATAACAACGAATATGAATCAGGGGGAGAGCCGCCGCGGAGTCCTGCCCGTCAGAGACCAACGGCGGCGGTGTAGCGCGGTTGCCGGCGGCGTCGTCGCCGGTTCGCGCGTTGATACCCACATCTGTGCATATCAAACTCGACCCAAAACCGTTTTTGCACATGACCGCGCATCGCCACCTGATGACCACTTACACCGCGACGGTGACGGTGCGCCTCAAGCGCGGCGTGCTCGACCCGGAGGCGGAGACGACGAAGCGCGCGCTGGAACGACTCGGGTTCGAACTCGAGGCGCTGCGCTTCACCGAACGCTACGAGGTGGACCTCGACGCGGCCGACGCCGACGAGGCCGAGGCCCGCGCCGACGAGATGGCAGAACGCTTGCTGGCGAACCCGACCATCCACGACTACGAGGTCGCGGTCGCCGAGGCCTGAGATGATTGCAGTCGTGCAGTTCGGCGGCTCGAACTGCGACCGCGACGCCGTGCGCGCGCTGTCGGACCTCGGGTTCGAGGCCGAGCGCGTCTGGCACGAAGACCCCCTGCCCGAGGAGACGACGGGTATCGTGCTCCCCGGCGGCTTCTCGTACGGCGACTACCTGCGCGGCGGCGCGATGGCCGCCCGCTCGCCCATCATGGAGTCGGTCCGCGAGGCGGCCGACGACGGCGTCCCCGTCCTCGGCGTCTGCAACGGCGCACAAATCGGCTGCGAGTCCGGGCTCACCCCCGGCGCGTTCACGACGAACGCGAGCGCCCGCTTCCAGTGCGAACACGTCTACCTCCGCGTCGAGAACGCCGACACGCGCTGGACCGCGGCGTACGACGAAGGCGAGGTCATCGAACTGCCCATCGCCCACGGCGAGGGTCGCTTCGAACTCGACGCCGAGCGCTACGAAGAACTCGAAGCCGACGACCGAATCCTGTTCCGCTACTGCGACGCGGAGGGCAACGTCACCGACGAGGCGAACCCCAACGGGTCGCTCGGCAACGTCGCGGGCGTCCTCGGCGACAGCGAGTCCGTCGCGGTGCTGATGCCCCACCCCGAGCGGGCGTCGCTACCGCAACTCGGCAACACCGACGGTCGGGGCGTGCTGGCGGGCTTCGAGGGATAGTAGTATAAAAAAGACCGTCCGCCGCGGTGGCGGACGGCACGGGGCCGGTGAGCGAACGGAGCGGCGTACACGATGAGCGATGTTGGAGTGTCGAGGGTTCCGGCCCGCGTGCCGTGTGCTATGGAGCGAGAGCGCAGGGAGCGTCCGTGGCGACCCACGCCTCGGCGTTCTCCTCCTCGCGAATCTCGAACCACCCATCCGCGTAGTAGACGGTCTTGTACGTGTGTTTCGTCATGATGGCGGGCGGTTCGGATGGACACGTCCGAACCACCGAATATGACAACGACTCACACCCTCTTTGATACGAATATCCTATTCGACGGTTAGGAGCCTGTTACTTTCGGATAGCACCCCCTAACGCGGCCGAATGAGGGAAAACGACGCGGGATTGTGGACGAACGGTCGGAGATGCGGACGGGCGACGCTGCGGTTCGGGTTCAGCGAGTGTACGCCCGCGCGAAGGCGAACGTCGGCGGTGGCGCTCAGTCGCGCGACTCGGCGCGCTTACTTCACGAGCGGCATGTTGTAGCTCGTCTCGTTGTCGAGGACGAACTCCCAGGTCGCCTCGCAGTCGCAGGACACCTGGTCGAAGACGCTCGGGTCCTGCCGGAGGTTGAAGTCCTTGACCGCCTTGAACACGAGTTCGTCGCAGTCGCCGCAGTTGTGCGCGCCGCGCTCTTGGCCGCCGCCGACGGGGTCGGAGACGACGATGGCGTCCACGTCAACCGTCTCGCGGAGCGCCTCTGCGACCGACCAGAGCCACGGCGGGCGGTAGCCGCCGTTGAAGAATAGCTCGTCGACCATCGTGTAGCGCTGGACGTTCGTCGGGTTCATCGAGACGGTGTGGCAGTTGTCGACCGCCGCACACCGGCGGATGGAGGACTTCATGTCGTCGAGCGCCTCGGGCTCCGAGAGGAACGGCGGCTTCATCAGGAGGTACGCCTTGACGCCGCCGCCGGCCGCGGCGGCCTCCTCGCAGGCGTCCTCGAAGTCCGCGAAGTCGAAGTACTTGTTCACGCAGTCGTGGCGGACGCGGTCGGTGGCGGTTTCGAGGCCGATTGCCACGTCGGTGTCGAGGCCGCGGTCGGTGAAGTCCGCGAGTTTCTCGCGCGTGACGAAATCCGGCAGCGACTCGACGACCATCCGGTCGCGGTCGGCAAACGTCTCGGCGATGGCGTCTCGGGTCTCGGCGGGCACCTCGCGCTCGTCGAGGAACGAGCCGGAGGTGTAAATCTTGATGAGCCCCGCCTTTTCGCCGTCGTCCATCTCCTCGGCCTCGTGGTCGAGACAGACCTGAATCTGGTCCATCAGCGCCTCGTGGGCGACGGTGCCGCCCTCGACGGACTCCGCGACGTAGCCGCACATCGTACAGCCGCCGGCGCGGGCCCACCGGCAGCCGCCGGTGTTGAGGATAATCGTCAGCGAGTCGTAGACGCCGTCGGGCGTGTTGTCCTCGTCTATCCACACCCGAGTGGGCTCGTGGGGGTCGTAGGTCTTCTGCTTTTGCGAACGGATGTCGCGCATCACCTTGTTGTGCGCGTCCATCCCGCGTCCCCGTTCGTAGACCTCGGGGCTCGGCTTACTCATTGGATACCCGTATCGGACGGGTGCGTAAAGCGGCTTCGTCTGGGGGCGGCGGGCGGCGGTCGCCGGCCCGTCCCGCCGTCACATGTTCCGCGAGATGTAGCGGTCGATGTCGGAAACGAGCGACGGCCGGAACGTCCAGTAGCCCTCCCAGCGCTTCGGCTCGGTCTCCAAGGCGAGGAGGGCGACGGGCTGGTCCGGTTCCACGTCGTCGAGACGCCCGTCGCTCGCCGCAGTTCGGTCGCCCGGTTCCGCCTCGACCGACTCGTCTTCGGGCGGCGTGTAGACGACGAACCACGAGTCGTAGAAGTCGTCCGTGTAGCCGCCGTGGGTCACGAGGTTCGAGTTGGTCGGCGGCGACCAGTCCGGGATGCCGTAGATGTGGGTCTGCACGTCGGTCGACGCGACCTTCTTGTAGACCGCTCGCGTCCCGCGCTCGTCTTCGATTCGGGAGAGTCGCTGGAACGACGACCGGAGCCTGCCGTTGCCGGCGCGCCACGCGTGGCGCTCGATGTACCGCGAAATCGCCACGAGGAGCAGTTTCTCCTTGTCCGATTCGGGATAGCCACGAAGCGAGAACGGCACGTCGTCGAGTCGGGTGAGCACCGACGGAAGTTCGAACTCGTCGAGCTTCGCCTGCCCCGTCTTGTAGAGGTCGGAGTTCACGAGGAGGACGGAGTTCATCACCTCCTCCAGCGGCGAGGTCGCGACGACCTCGTGCCCCTCGGCCGTCTGCTCGGTGAGCACGACCACGTCGTCGCCGCGCGCGTCGTCGGAGAGTTCGTCGACGTCGACCGGCTGGTCGGCGAACGTGGTTTCGAGCATCCGCTGTACGGGGTCGGGAGCCGAGCGATTGACTACCGAGAGCGACCGGCTCGCGGTGTCAATCGCGCCGAGGAAGCTGGCGAGTCCCATCGATTCGTGAGAACGACTGACCGCCGACGGAATAGCTGTTTTGGAGGCCGGTGTCGCGGCGGCGGAGCGCCGCGTCGCGGGGGGCGGCGGCCGCGACAGACGTTCATATGCGCCGCGCCCTATGAGGGGTATGGAGCGCCGCACGCTCCTCTCGCTTCTCGCGGGCGGCGTCGCCGGGCTCGCCGGCTGTGGGACGCCAGACGGAGAGACGGAGACGCCGACGCCCGAAGAGGGGACCGACGCGCCGACCGCGACGCCGACGCCCGAAGCGCGCGTCGAGCGGTCGCTGACGCTCTGGAACCCGACGCCGGACCCCGTGTTTACCACCGTCGTCGGCGTCCGCGACGGCCGCGACGTGTTCTTCGAGAACCGCGACCTCGTGCCCGGCGAGCGCGCCGCGCTGTCGGTGTCGGTGCCGACCGGGGAGACGGCGGTGCTCGTCGAGACGGACACCGGCGTGCGGGCCCGGTCGGAGTGGGTCGTCGACGCGGCGTTCGAGGGACTGGAGGTCGTCCTCGGCCGGGACGGCGCGGCGTTCTGGCAGACCGTCTCGTGCGACGCGCGAGGGGAGTGTTCGCTCGCGGCGGCGACCCCCGACGACGGGCCGCGAATCGACCTCCCGCTCGTCGGCGACGGCTCCGCCCGGTGGTACGCGCCCGCGGGCGTCGTCGTGGAGAACGCCGGTCCCGAGACGACCGCGCGGCTCCGCATCGACCTCGGGGACGCGTCGCTGGTCGACCGGGCGTACCGCGTCCCCACGGGAGCGCGGCTGTCGATTCCGGTGACGTACCGAAGCGGGACCTACCGCGTCGCCGTCGAGACCGACGAGCGACGCGTCGAGACGGCGTGGCCGGTGCCCGACCAGCCGACGAAGTACGTCGACGTGTCGAGCGGGACGACCGGCTGCGGCCCCGCGAACACGACGCTCACGGTCGCCAACCGCGACGACGAACCGCACCGGCTCTCGCTCCGGGTCGACGCCGCGGGCGGCGGCGAGTCGTTCGACCGCACGCTCGCGCTCGACCCCGACGAGGCCCGCGAACTCGTCCCCGTGACGACCTCCGGGCCGCACGCCGTCTCGGTGAGCCTCGAAACCGGCGCGGCAACCTCGGGAACGTGGTGGTCCTGTCCGCCGCGCGGCCCCGCGAGCGTCGTCGTCGACGCCACCGGAACCGTCTCGCTCCGGGCCGCCGGCCCGCAACCGGGATGAGTCGCACGGATTGCCGCAATCCCGAGACAGTCCGGCGTCGGCTCGCGTCGGCGTAACCTCGAACGGTTACGTCGAGGTGGGAATCACTAACCCGACAGCGACCGTATATAATCAACGAGGATTACAATGACTGAACTCGGTGGTTATCACGACAGGGTCGCTCGGGTGGACCTGTCGTCCGGCGACATCGCGTACGAGGGAATCGACGACGAGGACGCAAAGAAGTACATCGGGGCCCGCGGCCTCGGCGTGAAGTACGTCTTCGACCAGGGACCGGACGTGGACCCGCTCGGACCGGACAACCTCCTCGCGTTCATGACCGGCCCGCTCACCGGCACGCAGACCGTGATGAGCGGCCGAATCGCGGTCGTGACGAAATCCCCGCTCACGGGGACCGTCACCGACTCGCACCACGGCGGTTGGAGCGGCGCGCGGCTCAAGTGGTCCGGCTTCGACGGCCTCCTGTTCACGGGCAAGGCCGAGCGGCCGAGCTACGCCGTCGTCGAAGACGGCGAACTGACGCTCCACGACGCCGAACACCTCTGGGGTAAGGGCGTCCACGAGACAATCGAGGAGCTCGAAGGCGAGGTCGACGGGAGCCTCGGCAAGAACCTCTCGATAATGGCTATCGGCCCCGGCGGCGAAAACGAGGTCAAGTACGGCTGTATCGTCAACGAGGACGACCGCGCGTCCGGCCGCGGCGGTACGGGGGCGGTCATGGGCTCGAAGAACCTCAAGGCGATCGTCGTGAAGTCCGGCACGCGGATGCCGAAGCCCGCCGACGCCGACACGTTCAAGCAGGGCTACCAGCAGGCGATGCAGCTCATCCGCGAGTCCGAAGTCACCGCACCCAACGAGGGCGGCCTGTCGCTGTACGGGACGAACGTCCTGATGAACGCGGGCGAGGAGCTCGACGGCCTCCCGACGAAAAACGGGAAGTACACCTCGACCGCGGCGATGCGAGACGCCGAGGGCGCGGACATCGACTCCGAGCGCGTCTCCGGCGAGAACGTCCGCGAGAACATCCTCGTGGACGAGCCGACGTGTCACTCCTGCCCGGTCGCCTGTAAGAAGGAAGTCGAGGTGTCGGTGATGCACAAAGGCGAGGAGATGAACGTCCGCGGCGAGTCCTACGAGTACGAGTCCGCCTACGCGCTGGGCCCGAACTCCGGGCACACCGAGCGCGACGAAATCGCCGTCATGATCGACCGCTGTAACGACATGGGGGTCGACACCATCGAGGTGGGCAACATGATGGCGATGGCGATGGAGATGTCCGAACAGGGCAAGCTCGACGGCCTGAGCGAGCAGCTCGACTGGGGCGACACCGAGCGCATGATAGATCTCATCACCGAGATTGCGAACCGCGACGGCGACCTCGCGGACGCGCTCGCGGAGGGCGCAAACGGCCTCGCCGAGCGCTTCGACGCCCACGACAACTCGCTTGCCGTCAAGGGTCAGACCATCCCGGCGTACGACCCCCGCTGCATGAAGGGCATGGGCATCGGCTACGCCACCTCGAACCGCGGCGCGTGTCACCTCCGCGGCTACACGCCGTCCGCCGAGATTCTCGGCATCCCGGAGAAACACGACCCCCACGAGTGGCGCGGGAAGGGCGAACTCGTGGCGCTGTTCCAGGACATGCACGCCATCTCGGACTCGTTCGACATCTGCAAGTTCAACGCGTTCGCGGAGGGCATCGAGGAGTACGTCCTGCAGTACAACGGCATGACCGGCCGCGACGTGACCGAAGAGGAACTGCTCGAAACCGGTGACCGCATCTACACGTTAGAGCGGTACTACAACAACCTCGCCGGCTTCGACGGTGCCGACGACTCGCTGCCGGGACGCTTCGTCGAGGGCGACGAGGCGATTCCGGGACAGGGCGCGTCCGAGGGGCAGCTGTGCGAACTCGACGAGATGAAAGAGGAGTACTACGCCCGCCGCCAGTGGGTCGACGGCGTCGTCCCCGACGAGCGCCTCGACGAACTCGGAATCGACATCGGCCCCGGCACGGGCGTCTCCCGCGGCGACTCGCCCGCGCCCGCCGACGACTGAGCCGACGCCGTTCGGTCCAATCGGCTCCCGCGCGAATCCGAATCACGCCTTTTTCGACCGATTGCGAACCGCGGAGACGAGTCGCCCGACGAGCGACGCCACCGCCCCGCCGAGTCCGCCGAAGACGACGCCGTACACCAGCCCGGAGAACGCCCCCCAAAACGGGAGGCCGACGGAGTCGCCGTCGAGGTCGGTCGGGTGGAACCCGGTCGAACCGACGCGGACGAACCCCTCCGCGTTCGGGGGCACGTCACCGAGGCCGACGCGGGCGACGAGCGCGGTGACTGCGACGGCGGCGGCGAAGCCGACGGCGACGGACGACCCGGTGGCGAACCCCTCGGCGGGGCGTCGAGACCACGCCGTGAGGCGCGCCGTGACGACGCCGGCGAGAAAGAGGCAGGCGGGCGGGAGCGCGCCCAGCCAGTACCACGGGTCGGCGGGGCCGTCGAGTCCGTCGACGAGGTTGCGGAGGACGACCGCGCGACCGGGGCCGGTCGTCTCGACGAGGCGGACGGGCAGGCCCATCGCGCCGCCGAACGCCCAGACGGGGACGAACGGGGCCGGAACGAGCTTGCCGCCGGTCATCTCGGTCGCGGCGTCGAGCGTGGAAAACGGGCCGTCGGTGGCGAGGACGAGCCAGCCGGCGACCGCGACCGTGCCGACGGCGAACGCGGCGACGCCGGCGGCGAACCCGGTCGGCAGGAGAGGGCGACCCTCGTCGTCGCGGGGGAGCGAGAAGAGGCGCGGGAACGGAGAGGACATACGTGCGGTCGTGGTCGCCCGCGGGACGAGTATCTTGGGGGAGGCGACGGGTCAACGAACAGGGCTGACAGCGGCTCAGACGACGAACCGGAGGACCCAGAGCGCGCCCATGCCGACGAGGATGGTGGCGAGCACGCGTTCTGTGTACCACGCGGCGAGCGCGGCCAGCGCGCCCGCGACGAGTTTGTCGTTGCCGACGGAGACCGCGAGGTCGCCGGATGGAGCCAAGAGCGCGGGGAAGACGAGCGCGGCGAACACGGCCGCGGGGACGTACTCCAAGGCCGACTCGACCGCCGGCGGCACGTCGTCGATGCGGCCGAACAGGTAGATGAACGACCCGCGGATGGCGAACGTGAGGACGCCCGCGAGGGCGATGACGAGCCAGACGGTCGCCGAGTCGTAGCCGGTCGGCATTCAGGCATCGCCTCCGAGCGAGTCGACCGCGAGGCCGGCGAGGACGCCGACGACGGCCGCGACGATGATGTCGAGGTGGAACGGGACGCCCGCGACGACGACGCCGGTGGCGACGAGGCCGCCGACCAGACACGACGCGCCGGACGCGCGGTCCTTCAGCGTGGGGACGAGCAGGGCGAGAAAGACCAGCGGCGCGGCGAAGTCGAAGCCCCACTCGGGCGGGAGCCCGGAGCCGAGGAGCGCGCCGGCGACGGTCGTCACCTGCCAGACGAGCCACAGCGACGCGCCCGCGCCGACGTAGTACGCGAAGCGGTCGGTCTCGCCGTCGCGGCCGTAGCGAGCGATTGAGACGGCGTACGCCTGGTCGGTCAGCAGGTACGACGCGAGCGCCTTCGACCGGGCGGTCAGGTCGCGGAAGTAGGGCGCGATAGAGGCCGAGTACATCATCGTCCGCAGGTTGATGACGACCGCCGTGCCGACGACGATAGCCAGCGGCGCGTCCGCACCGAGGAGCTCTATCATGGCGAGCTGCGACGCGCCGGCGAAGACGACACTGGAGAACCCGAGGGCGTGCGCGACTGACAGCCCCTGCTCGACGGCCGCGACGCCGGCGACGAGGCCGAACGGCGCGATGCCGAGTTGGAGCGGCCCCGCGGCCCGGACGCCGTCGAGGAGGTCGGAGGAAACGGTTGGCATCTGTCGGTAGCAGGGCACCGTCCCCAAAATAGCCGTCTATCGTCGGGCGGATTGCCGGCTTTTTCCCTCCCGACTGACGACGGCGACCTCGCGGATTTCGAGCGCCGTCTCGAACTCGTCGCGGCGGTCGGCGTCCGCGCCGACCCGCCGGAGGTGTTCGGCGTGCGCCCGGCGGACGGCGTCGACCTCACGGTGGGAAAAGTCGAGGTCGAGCCCCTTCGTGTCCCAGTGGCCCAGCGGGACGAGATACACCGCCGCGTCGTCGTCCTCGTGGACGCACTCGAACCCCTGT
Source organism: Haloferax sp. Atlit-48N (assembly GCF_003383015.2). Lineage (NCBI taxonomy): Archaea > Methanobacteriati > Methanobacteriota > Halobacteria > Halobacteriales > Haloferacaceae > Haloferax > Haloferax sp. Atlit-48N. The sequence goes on from NZ_CP137689.1 coordinate 2,259,620, forward strand.
GCGTACTCGGTCGCCCGCCCGTCGAGGTACGCCTGCGCCCGGTCGAGCAGCCGCGGCAGACTGCTGGCGGGGACGCTCGCCTTCGCGGCCGCGAGCATGATGGCCGTGCCGTCGATGGCACCCCCGCGGGGCGCGCCGTCGTCGCCGTCCGGAGCGAGGCGCTCGCTGAGTCGTTCGCGACCCGGCCGCCGGTCGCCGTCGGCCCCCACGGTCATCCCCCCGCGCGCATCGCCTTGCGGGCGAACCGCTCGACGAGGTCGTCGAGCGTCTCCTCGTCGCCCTCGAACGCGAGTTGCACTTCGGTGAGCTGGATACTGCTCGTTATCGTGACCTCCTCGGTCTCGATGTCGACGGCCCAGTCGGGACCGACCACGCGGCCGTCGCCGTCGGCCTCGCCGCCGAGCCCTTCGAGGTACTGAATCGCGAGGCGGGGCGAGATGCCGCGGAAGGCCCGCTGTCGGCGCGCCACGTCAGCCCCCCGCGACCGGCGGGAAGACGCTCACGGCGTCCCCGTCGTCGAGCGCCGTGGCCATCCCGTCGAGGTGGACCACCTCGCGCCCGTTTTTCAGCACGTTCACGTGCGGCTTGACCTCGCCGTCCTCGATGAGTCGGCCGGCGAGGCCGTCGTACTCCGCTTCCAGCGACCGGAGGACATCTCCGACCGTCGCGTCGTCGTCGACCCGCCAGTAGATGGACTTCTGACCCACCACCTCTCGAAACGTCGCGAAGAAGCGTAATTCGAGTTCCATACCCCTTGTCGGCGTCCACGAGACAAAAAGGTACGTCGCGGCGAGGACGCGGAGGCGTCTCACTCGCCGTTATTCGGGACAGTAATTCAAATAAACTGCAAGATTTCTGCCAGAAAGTTCTTAACTGATAACGTTGAGACCGCGTCCGGTGGTCTCGTTCGAACGAACATCTCAGACGACTTCGAGAGCGATTGGCGCGGGTCGAGGCGGCGAGGGCGAGCGGTCCCGCCGGCGACGCTCGACCCGTCACAGCGTCGTGCCGAACGACCCGGCAGATTACCGGCCCGCGTCCCGAACTTCGATGCGGCCGACGGACTCGACGGTGACGACGAAATCGGCGTAGTCGAATTCGAGCGAGGCACCCGAGACGCGCGGCGCGCCCGGCGTGTCGCGGCCGAACAGCGTATCGAGGGCGTCGGTGTCTACGTGGTCTGTGAGCGGCGGCAGGTCCGCGTCGCCGCGGGCGTGTTTGTCCACGGCTGCGGCGACCGCCTCAGAGACCGGTTCGGTACGCTCGCAGTCGTACCAAACACGCGTCGGTTCGTACTCAGTTCGTGTCCGTGTGTCAGATGTGATGATGGTCTCGTCCCCCCAGTATCGTCCGTCTGATACGTCGTCTCGATGTGTTATATTTCTTGCGTACTATCGGTATGTTCCCTTGATAGTGCCGTTCTAATGCAATACTGTGCTGGCGAGCGGGGACCGGCGACGCAGCGAACGCGCGTTCGGTGTCGTGGAAACGAGCGGACGGCTGGAAGAACGGAGAGAAGCGCGTGACCGAACCGAGAATCGACCGAAACGGGATGTGGGTCGGGACGGGACGAAGCGGAGCAGAATGAGACGATAGGACGAAGCGGAGACGCGGGAGACGCACCTAGCCCCTCGCAAGCTCGCGCTGTCAGGGCACGTCAGTCAGGCGGCCGGCGTCACGTCGGTGCCCCACGTGACGCGCCGGTACGACGCGTCGAGCGCCTGTGCGTCCTCCGGGAGGAGCGCCGCGACGAGGAACGTCGGGTACTGCTCGAAGTGGTCGACCAGCGCGGCGATGCGCCCGGCGTCGATGGCCTCGACCGAGTCGAGGAGCATGAACGGAACCTCCTCGTACACCTCGTGGACGAGGTAGCCCGCGAGGGCGAACACGAGGCCGACGACCTCGCGCTCGCTTTCGCTGAGGTGGTCGATGGAGTCTTCGTACACCGCGCCGGAGTCGGACGCGCGGACGATGTGGAGTTCGAACTGGGCTTTTTCGACCTTGCGACGCCCCTCGCGGACCCGACGTTCGACGCGCTCCAGCCAGACGCGCTCGATGTTGTCGTAGCCGAGGAGGTCGAGCACCGTCTCCATCTCCTCGTTGAACGACTCGACCGCCGCGGCCGTGAGCGACCGAATCCGGGTCCGTGCGGCTTCGAGCTCCTCGTTCACCTGTTCGCGTTCGCGTTCGAGTTCCTCGCGTTCGTCGAACCGGTCGTCGAGTTCGTCGAGTTCGTCGTGGACCGACGCGAGGTCGTCGCGCGTCCGGTCGAGAGCGAACTCGACTTCGTTGAGCTCTCTGTGGAGTTCGATGAGGTCGCCTTCCCCTCCGCTCTGTCCGCGGAGTTCGGACGCGTCGGCTTCGAGCGCGTCGACTTGTTCGGCGAGCTCCTCGCGCCGGTCGGTCAGCGACTCGATTTGTCCCGTTCGGCGGTCGAGTTCGTCTTCGAGCCGCCGGAGTTTATCGCGGAGCTTCCGGCGGTCGCGCTCGGCCTGTTCCGCCGCCCGCATCGAGCGTTCGAGCTCGTCGAGTTCGCGGCGGAGCTCGGCGCGTTCCTCGCGCTTTTCGTCTCTGACCTCGCGGAGCCGGTCGGTCGTCCCCCGAATCTGGTCGCGGTCGACCTCGGTGCCGCAGGTCCAGCAGGTGGTCGTCTCCGACGAGACGAGTTGGTCCGTCACCGAACCGTCGCCGTCCGCGCCCAGCGAATCCTCGACGAGACCCGCCTTCCCGTCGAGCACGTCTTCGGTGTACTGGACGACGGTCTGAAGCTCCGAAATCGTCGAGTTGAGCGACTCGATGCGCGACCGAACCGACTCGATTCGGTCGCTCGCCTCGCCGCGGTCGACCGCCTCGGCGTCGAACGAGTCGAGTTCCAACTGGAGTTCGGAGCGCTCCTCGCGGAGCGATTCGACGCTCTCGCGCTCGCTCTGGAGGCGGAAACGGACGCTCTCGAGGTCCGACCGCGCGGACTGGAGCTCCGAAAGCACCTCGTCTAATTCGGCTTGGTGCTCGCGTTGCGTCTCGACCGTCCGATCTTCGGCCTCGATTTCGGCTTCGATGTCGTCCCGCTCGGCTTCGAGCGCCTCGATTTCGGCTTCGAGGTCGTCGCGTTTCGATTCGAGCGACCGCCGGTCGGCGTCGAGCGAGTCCAGCGAGTCGAGTCGGCGCTCGACCTGCGTGCGACGCGACTGGAGGCGCTCGATTTCGGCCTCGATGGCATCGGTGTCGACCGGGGACATGATGACGTCGTAGAGGTCGCGCTCCGCGACGACCGCCCGCCGCGCCTCGTTCGAGCCGAGGAGGAACGCAAAGCGGTCCGCGGTCGCCGCGTCTCGGAGATAGGGCGTCCCGTCGGTCGAGACTGTCCCGTTCTCACGCGAGAGGAGGCGAGTGTACGTCCGGCCGTCGAGTTCGAGTTCGACCGACCCCTCGTCGGCGTCGCCTTTGAGGCTGATCGCGTCGCTCCCGCACGCACCCATGAGCGCCCGCAGGAACGACGTTCGGTTCGTCGCGTTGCGGCCGGTGAGCACGGTCACGCCGGGGTCGAGTCTGACGCGCCGCTCGTCGATACCGCCGATGTTTCGTATGCGTACAGTCGCCGCCTGAAGTGCCTCTGAATCGTTCATGTGTCGGATGTGGATGTGTTGGTGAGCCCGAATCGCTACTCGTCTCGCTCGCGTTCGCAGTCGCAGTGCCCGGAGGAGAGAAGCGCCGTCGGGGTCATTCGAGTGTCACAGTCGGTACAGGTGACTCTGATGTCGACTTCGACCTCGTACGCGCCGATGAAGACCCGCTCGGCCTTCACCAAGCGGTCGACGACGTCGATGGTCACGGTACGAAGTCGGGACCGGAGCTTTCGAATCGTCGCGAGTCCCGCCTCGGTGGCGTCCGTCTCGTCGTCGTCATCGTCTTCGCGTTCGACGTTTCGGTGTCGCTTGAGGTAGTTGTACACCGACTGGTAGGAGATGATGTCGGCCTCTAGCTGCTCGACATCGACGCCGCGTTCGCGGAGCGTGTTCCGCGCGTCGGTTCGACTCCCTGCGGTCACGTCGTCGCTGGTCAGGAGGCGGTAGAAGTTCTCCGCCTCCCCGTCGAGGACGTGTGCGCCGGCCTCATCGAGTGCGGCCCGGATGAGGCGCTTGTTCACGTCGCCTTCCAGTTCGCGGAGGCTCCGCTGCGCTCGGCCATCGCCGAGCCACGCATCGACGAGGTCGTCGCCGAGACCGTCGAGGCCGTAGCGATTCGCGATGCGTTCTATCTTCGGACCTCGGCCGCCGCGGCGGGAAACCGACCTTCCAGAGTCTCGCATTGTGACTTCGCCGGCGGAAGCTTAGCGTGCAGTACCCTAAACGTTACCCATGGATTATCAGACGTGATAAAACTAGAACACAAACGAGTTACACGATTTGAGTCCTCGTTCGTGCGGATTTCGAGGTGGAACGTCGAAATATCAGAAGGTGAGATAGCCGAGACCCACCCGACTGCGGTCGGTTTTTACCATCACTCCGCCCGAACTGTCACCCAGAGGTGGACTTCGCGGTAGGCGTTGTCCGCCGTCGGTGCCGCCGGCGGCGCGCCCTCGTAGAGGAGGTACGTCAGCCGCAGGCGCTCGCCCGTCATCGTCGGGCGGACCTCGTGCGGTTCGTGCCACGTCTCGTTGTGTTCGAGTCGGGGCGTGAACGTCCGAAGTCGCTCGGACTCCAGGACGGTCGTCGAGTTGTTCGACACCTCGACGCGCTGGAGCACGGTGACGACGGTGTAGTTCACCGTCCGGTGTTCTTGGTTGCCGACGCCGAGGACGAGCGACGCCGGCTCGCCGCGGACGAGTTCCTCGGGGTAGTTGTCGGCGGTGAGTTCGTCGTTCCCGTCTTCGGTCAGGAGGTACAGTTCGGTGAACGACTCGCCGTCTTTCGGCACCGCCACCGCGTAGCCGACGCTGGCGGTCGCGAGCACCACGCTCACGACGAGGACGACGTTCAGCATCGCGTCGGTCCGCGACGCCGGGTTGAACAGTTCGTCGCGCGCGGCGGCGAACCAGCGCTCGTACGGAACCACAAGCCGCTCGTCCTCGGGGAGCGCCGACCGCCGGGTCGCCGCGAACGCCGTCGCGACGAGCGTGAAGCCGCTCAGGGTGACGAGGATAGGACCGAGTCGAAGCCCCCACGGCGTGAAGTTGAGGACGAGACCGAGGAGCGGGACGACGGCGATGCTCGTTCCGAACGACAGCGCCACCCGTTCGATACCGTCGATACCGCCCATTCGGTCGCGGTCCTCGGCGTCTATCGGCGGGCCGCGCTCGGGAAACAGCGCCGCGATGAGCGCGTAGCCGGGGAGGAAAAGCGAGAACACCAAGCCGGCGATGTCCCGGAGCGGCGTCTCCGCCAGTCCGGGCGTGAGCGTCACGACGAGCGTGAGCGCGACCCCCGCGACGACGACCGCGAGGTCGGCCGGAAGGCTGCGGACAGGCTCGGGGAGGAACAACCGCCAGTCTCGGCGCTGCGACATCTACTCGAGGTGGGAGGCACGAACACAAAAATCATTTGTCACCCGCGGCTCCGCGAGCGCGCTACTCGACCGCGCCGACCGCTTCCGAGGCGTCCGCATCGCCGTCGGAATCTGGCGAGTCCGTCGCGTCGGGCGCTGCCGTGCCGGCGAGCGAGCGGGCCGTCTCGACCAGTTCGGCGGCCGCTTCGTCGCTCACCGACAGCCCGCTGTAAGCCGCGCGCTCGTAGCCCGCGGTCAGCGATTCGAGCGCGTCGGCGGGCGCGACGCCGGCGTCGACACACCGGTCGCAGAACTCCCAGTGGGTCGCGGCGTCGTCCACGCCTGCGGCGGGTCCGAGCGACTGTCTGACGCCCGCGTAGGCGACGACCACCGCGTCGTTCGGCCGGCCAGCGTCGAGCGCGTCGACCGCCGCGTCCAGCGCCGGTGTCCCCGTCGTCACCGAGTCCGGCTCGGACGAGTCGTCGGTGTCCGACGCGGTCGGTTCGTCGTCAACCGTCGTTGTCGTCGCCGACGCGCCGGCGCGGTTCCGCCGGAGGAGAACGGCGGCGACGAGGCCGACCACCGCGGTCCCGGCGACGACCCACGCGAGGTCGAGCGGAAGGCCGCCGGACGCGTCGTTTCCGGCTCCGGCCGCGGCGGGACCGTCCACGAGCCGGACGCTCGCCGTCGCGGCGGACGACTCGAGGTTCGTCCCCCCGCCGTCGAACGCGGCCGAGACGGTCGCGTTCTCGGCGCTGGCGTCGCTCGGGAGGTCGAACGTCGCCCGGTACGCCCCCGACTCGTTGGTCGACGCCGACGCGACCTCCCGCCCGGCGACGCTGACGGCGACCGTCTGGCCGGACACGGCCTCGCCCTCGTCGGTTTCGAGGCGGCCGTCGACGACGACCGTCCCGTTCCCGGCCTCGCGGGCGCTCGCGTCGAGCGCCGTCCCCTCGGTTTCGAGCGGGACCGACACCGCCGCCGGGGCGAACGTCACCGCCCTACCGTCGCCGTCGGGCGCGACGCGAATCGACGCCGCGCCCGTCGCGGTCGCCGGGACGGTCGTCGAGACGGTCGACTGGCCGCTCGCGTTCGTCGCCGGCGCGGTCGCCGACGACTCGGCAAAACTCGCGGCGAGCGGGTAGTTCGGAACCGGCGTCCCGTTCACGCGGAGCGTCGCGCGAACCGAGACGCCGTCGGCGTAGCCGTAGGCCGGCGCGGCCGGCTCCGACAGCCCCGCGGTCGCGTTCACCTGCGAGACGGCGACGGGGACGACCCGCTCCGTCGCCTGATACACCGACGTGTCGTTCGGGAGATACCGGAGGGTGACCGAGGAACTGCCGGCCGGAATCCGCGCCGGCCGGTAGGTCAGTTCGAACGAGCCGTCGGCGTCGACCGCGGTTCGAATCGTCTGTCCGCCGACCGCGAAGCGGGCAGTCGACCCCGTCACCGGCGTGCCGTCGTCGGCGACGAGCGACCCCGAAAGCACGAGCGGGTCGGTAAAGGAGATGTTCCGGTCGTAGTCGTCGACGGTGAGGCTGGTGGCGACGAACTCGCGGGAGACGATTTCGTCGCGCTGTTCGGAGACGTTCGCCTGCACCGCCTCGATTTGGGTGCTGCTCTCCGTCAGGTCGCCGTCCGTCCGGTTCGAGATGACGTCGAACGCCGTCAGCAGTCGGTCGGACTGCGACTCGCCGTCCTCGGCGAGCCGCGTCAGCTCGCGGGCGAGTTCGCGGGCGCGCTCGTCGTCTCCGGCCCGCCTCGCCGCCTCGTACTCGCGACGGGTCTCGCGGAACTCGCTGACGGTGTCGACGTACGCCCGCTGGGTCTCGCCGACGGTCCGGTACTCCTCGCTCGCGCCGTCGCCGTCGGTCTCGGTCTCGCCTTCGACGTCGACGTACTTGCCGAGCGAGTCGTCGTAGTCGTCGCCGAGCGCCGCCCGCGCGGCCTCGTACTCGCCCCGACTGAGTCGCAGCGTGCTCGCGCCGATGTCGCCGTTGAGCTCGCCCGAGAGGTACGAGAGCAGGCGGTCGAGTTCGTTCTCTCCGTCGACCTCGTCGGGGTTCTCGTGGATGACGCCGGTGCTGTTGTCCGTCTCGTTCCCGGTCTGTCGCGGCGGGGTCGCGGCCGTCCCGAGTGCCGACCGGTCAGCGTCTGCTCCGGGCGACGCCGGGACGGTCGCGGACTGCGCGGCAGTGTCGGCGGCCGCTCCCGCGGGGACTGCCGCCGCCGACGCTGTCGCGACGAGACAGGCGACGACCAACATCGTCCAAAGCAACCGTGCCGGGCGGCCCCATGCTCCACGCACTACTCGTAGTCAGACGGGGGGACGTAATGGGTTTTGGCATTCGGCTGACGCTCGGCCGCGACCTCGGAGGCGCGATTCGCAGACTGCGATGCGTTAACGTCGGGTTTAACCTCCGGTTGAAGCCGCGACCGCGGCGTGAATCGCGGGGTCCGCGCGACCGACTGCGGCCCGCTCCAACACAAACATTCAACTTCGGGGGCACGAATCGAATCCACGATGCTTCCGACCCGCCGGTGGGCCGCACTCGCAGGCGTCGCCTGCTTCCTCGCCGTCTACGCGGTCGTCCTCGACGAGCCGACGCCGCTCGTCGCCGCCTGCGGTCTCGTCGCGTGGCTCGTCGTCGCGCAGGTCGAGGCCGTCGGGGCGATGCGCGCCGTCGACCGCGACCTCTCGGCGTCCGTCTCGGTCGAGCCCACGTCGGTGTTCGTCGGCGACCGCGCCGCGGTGACGCTGACGGCGTCGCTGTCCGAGGCCGTCGACGCGCCCGTCGAAGTCGAACTCGTCGCGCCGCCGAGCGTGAACGCACCGGAGCGGGCGCGCCGGACGGTCAGTCTCGCCCCCGGCGAGACCGAGGGGTCGGTCACGTGCAGCGTCGAACTCCCCGTCGCCGGGCGAATCGCCTTCGACGAGGTCGCCGTCGATATCGACGGGCGCGCCGGCTTCTTCACCGAGTCGGTGACGCTCGACGCCGACGCCCGCTGTCTGGTCGAACCGCCGGCCCCCGAGGGAATCCACGTCGGGCGCGGCGGCGAACTGGTCGGCACGACGTTCGGTGACCACTCCAGCGACCAGACCGGACCGGGGCTCGTCCCCCACGAGACGCGGCAGTACCTCCCCGGCGACACGCTGTCGCAGATTGACTGGAAGACCACCGCCCGGATGAACCACCCGTACATCCGCGAGTTCGAATCTGAGTCCGACTACCTACTGTCGCTCGTGGTCGACTGCGGGTCGCACATGAACCGCGGCCCGACCGGGCGGACGATGCTGTCGTACGCGCGCGAAATCGCGCTCGGCCTCGTCGACGCCGCGGAGTCCCACGGCGACCCCGTCTCGACGCAGTTCGTCGGCGACGACGCGATGGAGTGGGAGTTCGGCCCCTCCTCCTCGTCGAACGCCTACCAGACGGTTCGGCGGCGACTGCTCTCGATGGAGCCGACCGCCAGCCCGCGCCGCCCGGTCGACGCGTCCCGCCCGGTCGCCCCGGAAGACGCCCGCAAGCGGAGTCGCCTCCTCGACGACGACTCGGCGTTCGCGGCGACGCTCCGCCCGTATCTCCGCGACGGCGAAAGCTACGTCTCGCGGGTCAGCGACCGGCCGCTTTTCGACGCGGTGAAATCCGCGTGCTCGCGGTCGAACAGACAGGACCACCTCGTGCTCGTCACCGACGACTCGGCGAAAGTCGAGACCTACGAGGCGGTCGTCGTCGCATCGAAGCGGAGCAGCCAGACGAGCGTCTTCCTCACGCCGACGACGTTCTTCGACGACGCCGCCGACGCCGTCGACGCGGGGGCCACGGACTTCGCGGCCGGATTCGTCGCCTTCGAGGAGTTCAGAAAGCGCCTCGAACGGCTGCCGAACGTCACCGCCTACGAGGTCGCCCCGAAGAGCGCGATGGCACTGGCGACGGCGCGGGCCACCACAGCGGAGTGAACACCGATGGAGACACCTGTGAACCAGAGCGAACTGACGATTCGAACCGTGTTGGACGCGAACGAGCTCACCCCGATGGACGCGGCGGGCGTCCTCTGTTTCACGCTCGCGGTGGGGCTGACCAGCGGGCCGTGGGGCGTCGCCGCCGGCGTCCTCGTCCTCGTCGCGGCGGCGGCGACCGGGGGACCGCTCGCGTTCGTCGTCGCCCAACTGACCGCCGTCTCGCTGTTCGGAGACGCCGGCCTCGTCGCGGTCGGGGGCGCGCAGCTCGCCGCGTTCCCGCTCCTCGCGAGCGCCGCGTTCGCGTGGCCGCCGGACCGCGCTCGACTCGCCCGGCTGGCGGCGGGCTACGTCGTCGCCCTCGGGGTCGCGTGGGCGCTGTGGTCGACGCTTCGGTGGGCGTGGCAGGCCGCGGCGGTCGCCGCCGTCCTCGCCGCGGCGGTCGCCTACGGGCTCCACCGATACGAGCGCGTCGCCCTCGGTCTCGTTGACGCGCCGGAGGCGGAGCGATGAGCGCGGACGACCCCGACCGTCTCGACGAGGGGCTGGCGAACGGCGAGACCCACGCGGTCGTGTCGGCTGCGACCGAACGCGACGGCGACGCCGGCCGAACCGACACCGGCGACCCCGACGCCGACCGCGCCGAACTCGCCGGGCTCCGGCGCGAGAACGTCCGGCTCAGACAGCGCTACGAAGCGCTCCGAGAGGGGCAGTACCGGCGGACCGCGGTCGCGCTGGCCGCGCTCGGCGTCGCCGGACTGCTCGGCGGGGCGCTGTTTCCGCCCGTTCGCGAGACGCTCGTCGTCCTCGGGGCGATCGGGCTGTTCGCCGCCGCGGTGACCCGGTATCTCAGCCCCGAGCGGTTCATCCCCGTCGGCGTCGGCGCGTCGGTGTTCGGCGCGCACGCGGGCAACCACGCCGCCGTCGTCGACGAGCTCGGATTGCAGGACGCGACCGTCTACGTCCCCGACGCCGACCGCGACAGCGTCCGCCTGTTCGTCCCGGAGCACCGCGCCTACGCGCTTCCCGACGCCGAGGCGCTCCGGGACACCTTCGTCGTCACCGACGACGAACTGGCCCGCGGCGTCGCGTTCGACCCCAGCGGCGGCGGCCTGTTCGACGAGTTCGAGCGAAGTCTCGACGGTCCCCTCGGCGACGACCCCGAGACGCTGGCGCGACAGGCGACCGACGCCCTCGTGGAACTGTTCGAACTCGCCGGGGCCGCGACCGCCGAGACGGACGCCGCGGACGGTCGCCTGACGGTCCGCGTCGAGGACTGTCGGTTCGCCGCCGCCGAGACGTTCGACACGCCGGTCGCGTCGTTCGTCGCCGTGGTCGTCGCCCGCGGCCTCGACGCGCCGGTCGTCACAGAGGTCGCCGCCGGCGAGGAGATGGATTTCGCCGTCACCTGCCGGTGGGAGGTCGGAGGCGACGAAGAGACTGAGACCGAGCCGTCGGCGGACGCGGCGGACGGCACGACCGAAACGAGAAGAGAGACCGAGAACGCAGACCCCGACGAGCGCCGATAGGTCGCCGGCTCGCGCTCAGTCGTCGTCGCCCGCGACCGAGGTCGTCGTCGACTCGTCGAGACCGACTTCGGGCGTCGGAACGGTGTCGACGACCTCTTCGACGACGTCTCGGGGGTCGCGCCCGCTGATGTCCGCCTCGGTCCCGAGAACGAGGCGGTGCGACATGATGATGGGCGCGAGTCGCTTCACGTCGTCCGGAATCACGTAGTCGCGGCCGCGAATCGCCGCGGCGGCCTTCCCGGCCCGCAGGAAGGCCAGCGAGGCGCGGGGCGACGCGCCGAAATCGACCGCGGCGTGCGTCCGCGTCGCGCCGACGAGGTCGAGGATGTAGTCGAACACCTTGTCGTCGACGTGGACGCCCGTGACGACCTGCCGGGCCTTCCCGATGTCGGCGTCGTCGATGACGTTCGAGATGTCCGAGGGCTTGAGCGACGGCGAGCGGTCGAACCGTTCGAGAATCTCCCGCTCGTCGGCCCGTTCGGGGAGGTCGACGACGACCTTGAACTGGAAGCGGTCGCGCTGGGCCTCCGGGAGATTGAACGTCCCCTCGTACTCGATGGGGTTCTGCGTGGCGACGACCATGAACGGATAGGGGAGCTTGAGCGTCTCGCCCTCGATTGTCACCTGTCCCTCCTCCATCGCTTCGAGGAGCGCGGACTGCGTCTTCGGCGTCGCGCGGTTTATCTCGTCCGCGAGGACGACGTTCGAGAACACCGGCCCCCGCTGGAGTTCGAACTCGCCGAGGTTCTCGCGGTAGATGTGGGTGCCCGTGATGTCGGCAGGCAACACGTCGGGCGTCATCTGAATCCGCTGGTAGTCGAGGTTCGCGGCGTGGGCGAACAGGTTGGCAATCGTCGTCTTAGCCACGCCCGGAACCCCTTCGAGGAGGACGTGCCCGTTCGTCAGCAACGCGATGGTGAGCGCCTCAATCGCGTCTTCGTTCCCGACGAGGAGTTGCGACGTCTCGTCCAGGATGGCCTCGTAGACCTCTTCGGGAGCACTCATATGGCAACAGTCGGGACGGCGGCCACATATAACTGCGGTCTCCGCGACCCCGCGAGACGGACAGCGAGGCGACAGCGCCGGCCGAGCGTCGAGACGGCCTACGAGAGCCGTCCCTGCCGGGCGACCAACGCGACCGCACCGGCGGCGACGACGCCGAACAGCAGTTGCAGCGCGCCCGAGTCGCGGAGCGCCCGAAGCGCGACTTGCAGCGGCGGGCGCTCCTCGGCGTGCGAGAAGTCCAACACGACGGTCGCCCGGTCAGAGACGAGCGCCGTCGCGAACGCCCGGTTGTCCGGCCGGTCGAGCATCGCGTTGATGAACACGCTCGGGTCGCTCACGACGACCACGTCGCCCGCGCCGAGGCGCTCTCTGGTCACGACGGGGTGCGATTGGAGCGTCTCGTCGTCGTCGAGTTCGCCGTCGTCGTCGCGGTCGAGATACGAGAAGTTCGACGAGCGGACGAGGACGGTGCTTTCGTTCGCCGTCACCGTCGCCGGGTGGTTCAAGCTGAGTTGCGTCACGTTTCGGGTCAGCGGGTCCGCGGCGACACGCGTGGCGACCGGGAGCGCGCCCGATTTGTACTGGTGGCGGTCGTCGCGGAGCGGCGTCCGGTCGATGCGCGCCGACGCGCCCAGTCGGGCGAGCAGGTCGTTGCCGTGCGGCCTGAAGTCGTCGGCGACGACGACGGTCCCGCCGGCGCGGACGAACGCCTCGATGCGGGCGGCCTCGGCGTCGGTGTATCCCCGCTCGGGCGAGATGACGAACGCGACGGAGCCCGCCGGGTCGACCGCGTCGTACTCGGTGGTGTTGTAGACGACCTCGGTCTCTGCGCCCGCGTCGGCCGCGACCCCGCGGACGCCGGAGCCGCCGTCCCACGCGGCGTTGAACGCGCCGTAGGTGGACGACGAGGTGCCCGCGCCGACGCCGACGCCGACGAGCATCGCGACGAGGAGCGCCGCGACCAACAGGTGCGGATAGCCGACCTCGCGGGAGCCGAGGCGCACTCAGAACACCCCCGGCGGGAGGATGTCGAGGATGCGTCTGACCACGATGTAGCCGAAGGCGACGAGGCCGCCGCCGATGAGCCACAGGAGCCGTCGTCGCCACGCGGGCGTCACCGCGACCGGCGCGGTGAGTTCGACGACGACGAGAAAGCCGATGAGCGACACGACGAACACCAACTCGTAGGAGAGCGAATCGAGGAGGGCCAAGACGAGGGTCGCGCCGAGCATCCAGGCGAGCTGGGCGCGGATGAATCGCTCGCGTCGTGCCGTTGCCATGTACGGTCGTGGACGGGGCGGGATAACTAAACTATCGCTTGCGGGGGTCGGGCGACGCCCGGATGGCCCCGCGATTACAGGTGGTCGAGCGGCCGGATGCCGGCTATCTGCCGGCTGACCGCGAGCGACGACACGAGGCTCATCACGAACGCGATGGCGAAGCCGCCGGCGAGCACCGCCCGCGGGAGGACGACCACGTCACCGAAGCCGACGAGGAGCTGTGCCAGTCGGTTCAGGCCGACCGCCGCCGGGAACGACAGCGCCACCCCGAGCAGACCGCCGAACGTGCCGAGGACGAGCGCCTGCGCGACGAGCGTCAGCGACAGCGTCGACGACGACGTACCCAGCGCCTTCAGCGCCGCGAGCTCCCGCTTTTGGTGGTAGACGTGCGACAGCAGGACGTTCACGCTGAGCGCCAGCCCCGCGAGGAGCGCGAGGAAGACGAGGCTCCCGCCGGCGGCCATCACGACCGCCTGGTCGCGCAGAATCTCCGTGAGCTGTTCCTGGTTCGTCCGCACGTCGTAGTCCGGATAGTCCGCTTGGATGTCGGCCGCGACCGCCTCGGGGTCGGCCCCGTCGGCGACGGTGAGCGTCATGAGCGTGGCCGTGTCCGCGCCGGTCGAGCCCGTCACCTCCTGAAGCTCGCTCAGGTGGACCACGACGCTCGGCGTGCCGAGGAACCGCGAGAACGTCGGCGAGACGCCGACGACGGTGAACTCGTTTTCGCGGGCGATGCCCGTGGTGCCGCCGACGTACAGCGAATCACCGACGGAGACGTTCATCATCTCGGCGGTCCGCTGGTCGATGACGACCTCGTGGGTCATCGGCCCGGTGTAGTTGCCGCCGGCGTAGTGGACGTCCGGTCGGCTGAAGCCCGAGCCGTTCGTAATCTGGACCGAGCCGCCGCGGGCGGGTGCGCCGACGCCGACGAGCGTCTCGTAGTCCGATTCGTTGGACCTGACGTACACCGTCTGGAACGACATCGGCGTGACGACTTTCACGTCCTCGCGGGCCTCCAGTTCGGCGTCTAACCCGTGGGCGTCGACGATGCTGTTTTCGAAGCCGCCGACGCCGGTCGGTGAGAACCGGACCGGGCCGCCGGTAATCCACACGTCGCGACCCGCCGCGTCGAACTGCTGTTGGCCCGTCTGTATCACGCCGATACCCGTCCCCGCCAAGAGCGTCGCCGCGAGGACCGCGAGCGTGATGCCGAGGACGGTCAGGACCGTCCGCCCGCGGGCGTGAGAGAGCTGTGAGACCGCGATGCCCGCAGACGCGCGGACCCGAGAGAGTCGCGGGAACCGCGACGACACCGGGGTCGTGGCTGCGTCCGAACCGCGGTTCGGGTCGGCGCCCTCAGTCATGCGACATCGCCTCCAGAGTGGGGGTCCGCCAGGTGAGCCACGCCGGATAAATCGAGGAGACGAGGCCGATGAGCGCCGCGACCGCGACGCTGTATCCGACGAGCACCGGGTCGAACAGCGCGACCTGCACGCCGAGGAGCTCCCGCGTAATCGCGTTCGTCAGGTGGATGCCGCCGATGCCGGCCACGACGCCGACGACGCCGCCGACGGTGGCGACGACCACCGTCTCGGCGACGACGAGCAACATCTGCGAACTCGTCCGGTAGCCCATCGCCGAGAGCACGGCGAGGTTGCGGCGGTCCGCGTTTACTTCGAGGCCCATCATCGTGGCGACGAACAGCACGCCGACGAGGACGGCGACGACGAGCGAGACGGCGGCCATCGCCAGCGGGAGGCTGGAGGTCGACGCGCCGCGGACGGCGAGGCCGGTCTGGGTGACGACCGAGGTCCGCGGGTAGAGCGCCTCGATGTCGGACCGCACGCCCGCCGAGTCGGTGCTGACGAGCAGTTGGTCCGCGAGGTCGCCCTCGGTCGAGCCGGTCATGGTTTGCAGTTCCGAGAGGTGGACGAGCGCGACCGGGACGGGGCCGACGCCCGACGACAGCGACCCCTCGCGGACGTCGGCGACGGTGAACTCGGCCCGCGAGCCGCCGACGCTCGCGGTCACCTCGTCGCCGGCCGAGACGCCGAGCAGCTCCGCGGCGGCGTCGTTGAGGACGAGTTCGCCGGTTCGGGGACCGTCGTAGCTCCCGTTCGCGTAGTGGGGGTCGCCCGGCGTGAGCGCCTCCGTCGAGACGCCGACGACCGAGGTCGGTTCCTCGGGCGGGATGATGCCCGCCGCGAGGACGTACTCGTCGGTCGAGCCGTCTTCGGGCGCGAGCGTCACCAACTGCGTCTGGACCGGCGTGGCGTAGTCCACCCGCTCGTCGCGTGAGAGCCGGTCGGTAATCGCGTGGGTGTCGCCGAGTTGCGGGCTGCCGACCGAGACGGCGACCGACGAGGCCGTGCTGGCCTCGGGGACGACCCAGTAGTCGACGCCCTCGCTCTGGATGGCGTTTTCCGCGCCGAGACCGAGGGCGATGCCGCTGACGGTCGTCATGAGCGTCACGGCGAGGGCGACGCCGATGACGCTCAGAAGCACCTGCTTCGAGGACGTGGTCCGCAGGCGACCGAGGACGCGCCGGCCCGCGAGGCCGACGACGCCGAACAGCCGGTGTCGCCTAGCCATCGCTCACCACGCGGCCGTCGCGGAGGCGGACGACGCGGTCGGCCCGCTCGATGACGTGTTCGTCGTGCGTGGCGACGACGACCGCCCGCTCCGTGGCGGTCTGTTCGATGTAGTCGAGGACGCGTTGGCCCGTCTCGGTGTCCAACTCGCCGGTCGGCTCGTCGGCGATGAGGACCGCGGGGTCGGAGACGAGCGCGCGGGCGATGGCGACGCGCTGTTGCTCGCCGCCGGAGAGTTCCCCCGGCTTGTGGCCGGCGCGGTCGCCGAGTCCCACCTGTTCGAGGAGGTCTTCGGCGCGGGCGCGGCGGTCGCGCTTCGACGCGCCGCGTTCGATGAGCGGGAGCGCGACGTTGCCGCGGGCCGAAAGCGAGGGCAGCAGGTGGAAATGCTGGAAGACGATGCCGATGGTGTCGCGGCGGAGTTTCGTCCGCCCGCGGTTCGACAGCGACCGAACGTCGGTGCCCGCGACCCGGATGTCGCCGCGGGTGGGCGTGTCGAGCGCGGCGAGGAGGTGCAACAGCGTGGACTTACCGCTCCCGCTCGGCCCGGCGATGGCGACGAACTCGCCCGTCGAGACCGAAAGCGAGACGCCGTCGAGCGCGCGGACCGTCGGGGCGTCGGACCCGCGGGAGAAAAACGAGTCGGAGCCGCGGGTGTACTCGCGGACGACCCGCTCGCAACGGAGCGTCGCCGCCGAGTCCGCCGCGGCGGGAGGGCGGTGTTCGGAGACCGAATCAGACATACTGCCACGTGGTCCCCGACGTGACATATACTTGGTGCGTGGAGTCGCGAGCGCCGAGAGTCCAGCGCGATTCGACGAACGTCCAGATTCGCGGGTCGTGCGGCCCCGCGCCGTCCACACGGTTGAATAGCCTCGGTGCCGTCCACCTCGGTAGTGTTCCCAATCGGCCACCTCGCGCTCGGATATCTCTCGGTCGCGCTCTTCCGGGTCGGCCGGCGTCGCCCGCTGCCGACCGGGTGGACGCTGGCCGCCGCGCTCGTCGGGTCGCAGTTGCCCGACCTCATCGACAAACCGCTCGCGTACTACGGCGTCCTCGTCAGCGGCCGCTCGCTCGGCCACTCGCTTCTCGTGATGCTGCCCGTGCTCGTCGTCCTCGTCGGCGTCGGCTATCGGCTGGGCTACGGCGAGCACGCGACCGCCCTCGTCGTCGCGACGCTCTCGCACTACCTCGGCGACACCTCCCGGGCGCTCCTCGCCGGCGACTGGGGTTCGATGCAGTTCCTCCTGTGGCCCCTGTTCCCGGCGACCGACTACGCCGCGGACTCGGTGCCGCCGTGGGTCCGCGTCCTCGAATCGCTCGGCGACCCGCGATACAACTTCCAGTACGCCCTCGCCGCCGTCGCGTTCGGTATCTGGCTGGTCAACCGACTCGACAATCGGCGCGCGCGAGCGGAGCGCTGAGAGGCACAGAAAAACAGGGAGTGACGCGGGGGCGCGGGGGGCGCGTTAGCCGACGAGGCGGCGACCGACCGCGAAGACGACGAGCGCGCCGAACAGGACGTGGAGCGCCGTGTTCGGGACTTCCGAAGACGTCGTCGTCTGGGCCGTCGTCGTGGACTCGTTGGGCGTCACGACGTTATCGGTCGTCGTGGTCGCCGTCGGCTCGGTGGCGTCGGTCGTCTCGGTCGACTCGGTGGTCGACGGCTCGTCGTCGTCGTCGGTCGTCGCCGCGGTGTCGGTCGTCGATGTCGACGTGTCGTCGGACTCCGTGGTGGTCGTCTCAGTGGCGTCGTCCGCGGCGCCACCGCCGCCACCGCCAGCACCGCCGGAGCCCTCGTCGGGCGTCGACGTGTCGCTCTGTTCGACCACCTCGACCGTCGAGGCGTCGCTCACGCCGATGAGTTCGTTCTCGCCGAGGGCCTGGTCGTCGCCGCGGACGACCGCGTACAGCGAGTAGTCGCCGGCGTCCACGTCGTCGGTGGAGACGGACGCCGAGTAGTGCGTGTCGTTGACCGCCGAGGCGTCGACGCGGAGGTTCTCGGAGTCGTCCGCGAGGACGACCTCGACGGCCTCGATGGACTCACCCGACTCGACCTCGTCGAGTTCGACGGTCACGTCGAGGTCGTCCGACTGCTCGACGCTCTCGGCGGCCTGCGTCGAGACCGCGTAGGCGCGAATCACGAGCGGTTCGCCGGCGTAGACCTCTTCTGTCGACTGGTTGCCGGCGACGACGGCGTAGGTTCCGGGCTCGAGTCCACCGGTTCCGAACTCGCGGCTCGCGTCGCCGGTGGCGTCGGCGGTCCGCCGGAATCGCTGTTCGGAGTCGAGAATCGTGATTGTGTAGTCGCTGTCGCTCGGCGCGTCCACGGAGACCGAGACGGTGTCGCCGGCGTCGGCGCGGCCGACTTGGGTGACGGTGAACTCGCCTTGCGAGGTCGAGACGGTTCTGTCGACGGTGTCGATCGAGCCGTCGATGTCGATGTCGTAGTCGTGGGTCGTCCCCACGGCGGGGGGCGCGACGGCCGCGAGGAGCATCGCGGCAACCACGAGAACGGGAATCGAGACGCGGGGTCGTAGCATCATCGTTCGTTTTGCTCACCGGTGGTAAAAGCTTGTAGGCAGTCGCGCCGGCCGCGGGCGTCGCTGGACCGGTCGAAGAAATGAGAGATGAAAAAAGGGACGAACCGCGCGGTGCGGTCGTTAGTCGTTCCGACGGACGGCGAGGAGCGCGGCCGCGAGGAGCGCGACCACGGCGAGCGCCGCGCCGAATCCGGGAACGGGGGAGTCGGTCGTGTCGCTCGCTGCCGTCGACGTTTCATCGTCGAAGCCGGCAGTGCCAGTCGTCGTGTCGGTGCCGTCGTCCGGCGTCGTCGTCGTCGTCGTGCCGTCGTCGTCGTCCGGCGTCGTCGTCGTGACGGCCTGCCTCGACGTCACGGCGAAGTACGAGAAGCCGGGCGTGTCGGCCTCGAGGACGACCGCGCCGTTACCGCTGTCGACGACGCTGGTTTCGAGGTCTTCCCACGAACCGGCGTCCTCGTTGAACCGCCGGACCACGAGGTCGGACGATTCGATGCCGAGTTCGTCGAGCCGGCTCTGTTTGACGGTGAACCGGAGGGTCGACGCGCGGTCGCGCGCGCTGTCGGGCACGTCAATCCGCACGTAGCTGACGGCCGTGCCATCGGGCTGTCCCACGCTGCCGGGGACTCCCGACCGTTCGCTGACGACGACCTCGCCGGTCGTCTGCTCGCTGAACGTGATGCTCACCGCGGAGACGCCCTGTCCGCCGTCGAACTGGGCGTCGAAGCCGCGTGCCGAGAACAGCCGGTCGCTGTCGGTCGTGTCGTCGTGGGGGAGGCTGCTCCCGCCGGCACCGCCGCCGCCGCCACCGACGTTCGGTTCCTCGACGGTGATGCTGCCGACCGTGACGTTGTCGACCTGGAGGTCGTACGTGCCGGCGTCGTCGATAGAGACGGTGTACGTCAGCGTGCCGGAGGAACCGGGGCCGACGGTGACGCTCTCCGTGGCCAGCGTCGTGCCGTCAGCCGTGAGCGCTTTGGTGTACGTCCCCTCCGCGGTTCCGGTGTTGTTCACGCGCACCGAGACCGTGAACGTCTCTTCGGTGTCCACGGTCGACTGCGAGATGGAACTCGCGCCCGCGTCGATGCTGAACGCCGGGAGACGCGCCGAGACGCTGACCGTCTCGATGGTCTCGCCGCCGAACGCGTAGACGTAGTCGCCGGTTCCCGGCGGCGTGTCGGTGAAGGTGAACGTCCGCTGTGCGCCGGACGCGAGCGAGGTCGAGACGTTCCCGACCGTCGTCCCGTTCCGGGTCACGTCGCCGGAGATGTTGCCGCTCGCGCCGCCGAGGTTACCGAGTTTGACCGTGACGGTCGTCTCCTCGTCTTCGAGGAGCGTCGACGGGCTGGCCGACGAGTCGCTGAGCAGTTGGATGTCGGCGGTCGGCGAACTCACGTCGAGCGCGTTCTCCGTGGTCGTTTCGTCGACCGCGATGGAGTAGGTGCCCGCGCTCGTCGGCTCGATGACGAGGCTCACGGACTGGTTCTCACCAGTGTCGAGGGTCACGGACTTCGTGACGCCGAAGTCGGTGGTGCCCGCCTGACTGGTGCCGGCGACGCCGATGTCGAGCGACCCGGTCTCGTCACCGAAGTTCTCGACCTGCGCGGTCACCTCGACTTGGTCGCCGGTCTGCACGCTGGTCGCGTTGAGGTCCGCGGCGGTCACGGCGATGTCCGGACCCTGATTGACCGAGAACGTGGTGTCGTTCGTGGTCGTGTCACCGTTGTTGTTCGTGACGCGCACGCTGAGTAGGTGTTCGCCCGAGTCGATTTCGGACGAGTTGAGGTCGAGCGTCGCGCCGGGGTTCGAGAACACCGTCGCGTCGTCGGTCACGTCCTCACCGTCGAGCAGCAGCGTCACCGCGGAGGCGTCGATGCCGCTCTCGGGGTCGGAGTAGTTCACTTCGACCGAGACGTTAGCGTCGCTCTCGAAGGTGGCGTTCTGGGAACTGACCCGCGTGACGTTCGGTGCCGTCAGGTCGGGCGCGACGGTGAAGTTCACCGTCGAGACGTTCTCGTTCCCGCTCTCGTCGGCCGCCGAGACGGACACCGTGTGGCTGGTGCCCGGTTCGAGACCGGTCTCGTTGAGCCGGATGTTCGAGAGGTCGTCGAGGGCCGCCTCGCTCGTGACGTCGGTCCCGTCGAAGGTGACGGTCACGGAGCTGAGGTTGACGCCGCTTTCGGCGTCGTCGACGCTCGCGGTCACGTTGACCGAACTCGTCGTGTTCGAGAGTTCCTCGTCCTCGACGGGGCTCGAAATCTCGACCGTCGGCTCGGCGTCGTCAGCGGCGATGCTGAAGTTCGTCGTGTCCTCGACGCTGTTACCGGCGTTGTCGAGCACGCGAACGGTGAGGTTGTGCGTCTCGTTTCCGTCCACGGAGACGGTCGTGTTGAACCCGGTCGCGTCGGGCGCGGCCGAGGCCGAGATGTCCTGTCCGTCGTACAGGACGGTGACGTTCTCCGCGTCGACGCCGGTGTCGTTCACCGCGTCACTCGCTTCCTCGTAGGTCGCGTTGAGTTCCACCGTGTCGGTGCCGAACGGGAAGGTCGTGCCGTTGGTCGGGCCGAGCGCGGTGATCGTCGGCGGTTCGCGGTCGTCCTGCACGGTGAAGTTGACCTGTTCGGTCGCCGTGTTGGCGGTCAGGTTCGTGTCGGACGCCTCGATGGTGACGGTGTAGTCCGCCGGCGAGAGACCGGACGCGGTGTAGTTGACCGACTCGTTCGTGACCGTCGCGTTGTCGGTCACGTCCACGTTACTGACCGGTCCGTCGCTGTCGAGCGTCACCGACACCGAGGAGGTGTTGACCTCCACGTTGTCGGAGAGCGTCGCGTTCACCGAGACCGTGTCGTTGACCTCGGAGAACTCGGCGCCTTCCGTCGGGTCGTCGTAGCTGATGGTCGGCGCTTCCGTGTCGTTTTCGACCGCGCCGTAGGTCGACAGACCGGTTCGGGTCGCGGTGTAGTAGTTACCGGACAGGCCGAACGGGTCGGTCTGGAGCGTCGTCGGCAGCACCTGCGTGCCGCCGCGCTCGATGTAGACGATGTTGAAGCCGTTTCCGGAGGTGTCGAGGTCTTCGTTGAAGCCGTAGGTGACGCTCTCGATTTGGTCCTCGGTGAGTCCGGCGTTGGCTTCGAGGTACTTCGTCGCCGCCGTGCCCTGCGAGAGCGCGTTCGGCGGGACGTTCGTGTCGGTCAGCGTGATGACGGTCTGCCCAGCGGGCAGGTCGGCGTCGTCGCTGGCGTTAATGCGGATGAACGTGTCGCCGCTCGCGCTCACGAGCAGCACCGACGACTGCTCCGAGAAGTTGTTGCTCGTGACGGTCGCGGTACTGGAGTCGCTCGCCGTGTTTCCGGCGCGGTCGGTCCCCGTCACGTCGAGTGCGTACTCGCCGGACTCGGTCGTGTCGAGTTCGGCGGTCCACGTCGTCGAGTCCTGTTCCGTGAGGTTCAGCGACTCGACGTTACTGTTCGGGTCGGTGAGTTCCGCGTCGGGGGTGCCGGCGAGCGGTTCCGTGCTGGCGACGCTGACCGAGAGGGTGCCGGACTCGGTCGTGTTGAGCGTCGCGGTGAGTCCGGGGTCGGTCGTGTCGACCACGACGGGGTCGGCCCGTTCCACGGTGACCTGGTTGTTACCGAGGTCGGTGGCGGTCGCCGTCATCGTGTAGTTCCCGTCGGGGAGCGCCGACGCCACGTCGAGCGTGTGGTTGCCCGTCCCGTTGTCGGGCGTCCGTTCGAACGTCGCCGTCACGCCCGAGTCGGACTCGAACGCGTATTCGACGGTGACGCTCTCCGAGGTGCTGTACGCGACATCGACGCTGCCGTTCGTGTAGACGGGGTCCGTCGTTCCGTCGACGGCCGACACGTCGTAGGTCGGCTCATCGTTGTCCACGCAGACCGTGGCGTTGGCGACGCCGGTGTTACCGCCGGCGTCCGTGCTCACGAGCGTGAGGTTGTAGGAACAGCTGTCGACGAGACTGCTGTCGTCGCTCGTGCCGTCCCACTCGATTTCGAACTCGCCGGTCGAACTGGCGAGGGAGGTCACGTCGCGCGTGTACACCGCCTCGTCGTCCGAGTCACGGACGACGAACGCCGCGGATTCGAGGTTGTCGTCGGCGCTGTCGAGCGTTATGTCGACGGGGTTGTTCGCGCTCACGTCCTCGCGGTCCTCGTCGTAGTCGGGGTCGAGCGTGAGACTCGCGGTCGGCGCGGTCTCGTCGTACTCGAACTCGAACAGCCGCGAGGTGGCGTGGCCGGCCTCGTCGACGACGGTCAGTCTCGCGGTCGTCGGCCCCTCGTCGAGCGAGACGCCGAGTTCGGAGACGTTGATTTCGAGCGTCGAGTTGTCGTTCGTCGTCGCGCCCGAGAGGTCGACGGCCGTGCCGTTGACCACGAGCGTCGTCGCGCTGGCGTTGATGCCTGACTCCGCGTCGCCGTTGCGGTCGTCCGCGAAGGACGCCGAGATAGTGCTCGACGGCCCGACGACGTCGGTCGGTTCGACGCTCGTGACGCGCGGCGAGGAGACGAAGTCGAAGCTGAACGTCCGGGTAATCGTGTTCCCGGCCGTGTCGGTCGCGTTGACCGTCAGCGTCGTCTCTCCCTCGTCGAGGTCGCCGGTCGGGACGGTCGCACTCCCGTTGGCGTCGAGCGAGAGCGGCTGCGAGCCGTTACCGAAGCTGTACGTCGCGCGCCTGATGTCCGACTCGTCGCTCACGTTGAGCGTGATGGGCGTGCCGAAGGGAACCGCGCCCTGTGCGGGTTCCGGAAGCCGGACGGTCGGCGGAAGCCGGTCGCGCCGCGTGACCGTCAGCGTCGAATCCGCTTCGACGCCGTTGACGGCGACGGTGAAGTTTCCGACGTCGTCGGCACCGAGCGCGGTCGGCGCGAGCGTGGTCACGTTTCTCGTGACCGTGGAATCAGCGCCCACGACGACGGTTCGGGTGGTGTTGGAGACCTCCGTGCCCGAGTCGTCGGTCGTCGTGTACGTGAGCCGGACCAGGTCGGAGCGACCGCCGGTGTTCTCGACGGTCGCCGAAGTGGTGTAGCGCTCGGTCGTGTTGACGCTCGTCGGCTCGACGGTGACGTCGGTCACGGTCGAGTTCGCCGGCGCGATGACGCGGACGGTCCGCGAGACGAGTTCGGCGTCGTCGGTCGAGAGCTCGTCGATGGAGACGTTGTAGGTGCCGGGGTCCTCGAACGAGGTGGTGAAGCTCACCTCGGTCGACTCGTTGGGCTGGAGCTCGCCGGTGTCGGAGGACGGCTGCGGCTCGCCATCGACGGTGAGCGCCGCCTCGTAGCTCCCGTTGACTTCACCGACGTTCTCGACGGTCGCGTTCGCGACTACGTCGGTTCCGGGAACGACCTGTTTCGGTTCGATGGTGAGGTTGCTGTACTCGAAGGTCGCCGGCTCGAACACGTCGAGCGCGAGCGCGTCGCCGGCGAACGCCTCGCCGTTCGTCGCGTTCTTCGAGACGGTGGCGTTGTACTCGCCCGCCGTCGGGACGGTGACGACCGCGACGCCGTTGGCGTTCGTCTGGACGGTCGTTCCGCCGACGGTGACCTCGGCGTTCTCGACGGCCGCGCCGGTGTCTTCGCGCGTGACGGCGAACTCCACGTCCTCACCCGCGACGGGCGTGGTCGTGTTCGCCGTCAGGTTCAGTTGGACGCTCTGGGCGACTTGCAGCGGCGCGCGGTTCGTCACCGACTCGGTGCCCGACTGGTTCGTCGCGACGTGCATCACGACGTAGTCACCGGGCGTGGCGTCGTCGGCGATGGGGACCTCGACGGTCGTCTGGTTCCCCGCGACCTCGGTGACGGCCGAACCGTAGACGGTCGCGCCCGGGGAGACGACGGTCACGTCGTCGAACCGGGACGTGCTGTCGTTGAGCTGGTCGAAAATCGAAACGGCCGTCTCGCTGCCGACGAACGAGCGCGAACCGGGCGTGACGCCCATGATGTTCGCGTTCGACGGCATCCGACTGGTCCCGTTGACCCGCGCGATTTCGGTTTCGAGCGAGATGCTCGACCGGTCGGTCGCGTTGATGGTCTGGTCGTAGTTCGAGAGGTCGGACTCGTTGAAGATTGCGACGGTGTGGCTGACCTCGGTCGCGTCGAGCGACGAGGCGTCCACCGTAACCGTCACGTTCTGGCCGTTGCCCGCGAGCGACGGCGCGCTCACCGACGACGACCCCTGCTGAACGGGCAGGGCGTCGACGCCGACGAACGTGACGTTGCCGTCGGTTTCGAGGTTCCCGTCGCCGTTGGCGTCCGAAAAGCCGGTGCCGTCGTCGACGGTGACGACCGCGAACATCCACATGCCTGACTCGTCGGGCGTGAACGCGAACGAGTTGTCGTCCGACGTGCCCTGCGCCGAGCCGACGACCGAGGAACTCACGTCGTCGTCGCTCGTGAGCGTCTGGGCGATGCCGGGGACGCTCCGGGGAATCGTCGCGCCCTTATCGAGCTTTGCCGCGACGAGTTGGACGTCCTGGCCCTCGATGGCTCGGGGCGCACCGGCGCTCGAACCGGAGAACGTGAACGGGACCTCCTGTCCGACGTTGTACACGTACATCGGATTCTTTTCGAGGGACCGCTCCCTCCCGTCTACCCGCACGTACGTGTTGGTCGACTGGACCTGATACGCCGCGGCCGAGTCGAGCCGCGAGTCGGTGTCGTCAGGCCGGAGCGACAGGAACGCGCCGTCCCAGACGCTAATGTTCTCCGACGCCCGGGTCAGTTGGTCGTCGTCGACCGTGTCGAGTTGGTTAGCGGGCGGTCCACCCAGTTGTGCCTCACCTGTGGCGGTCCCGGCGCTCGCAGAGACTGGCCCTGCGATAACCGAGAGTACCACGATGAGAGTGAGTGCAAGACTCAACCCTTGTCGGGAGAGCCTGCGGTAGCGACTCATATCTCACCCAACAGATAGAAACGGCATAATACTTTTGAATGTGAAAATTTCTGAAAGGTCGATGCCTGGTCTCGGGCGGACCTCACGCCGTTGAAATCAACCCCCGTCGTCGCAAGCGACACGGCGCGGTCGCCGCCGACGTGCGAATATCCATAATATATGTTATGATATCGGCGGTGTCGACTTGGCTCCCGCGTAAGCGAGGGGCGTTGCGAGGCGACCGCGGGTGGCGGTTGCGAGGCGACCGCGGTGGACGGAACGCGAGTGACCGACAGAGATGTAACAGACGTATCTTCATCACACTGGGACAGCCGACCACGGTTTGGCGCGTTCGACCTCGGCCGAGAACACGCGTGTCGGACGCTCTCGAACGCGATGAGACTCGCGGTCACGACCACCCGACCGTGTGAGACCCGTTCGGCCGCCGCTCTCGTCCGCTTGGGGGGAACGATTATCATCGTGGTCGTTGGAGTTGTAGTCGAAACTCGATAGGATATCTCAAGGGGTGGGTGAGATACTGCTCAGAGCCGCCACAAAGGGTGGGTAATCAGAATGGTTAACAAGCGATACGAAGCAGGAGAGAACGTACCGACGGATATCTGCTCGGTTCCCGCTGCCGAGGATGTGCTGACGTTCGCCGTGCCGGTCGAAGTGTACCACGGCTACGGCAGCGCGAAGCACGTCTATCCGACAGAACAGATCGAACGCGTCTCGGACCTATTCGTCACGGACGGTGAACCCGCCGAGATGACCGTCGCGGACGAGGTCCGACTCTACACGATTCCGCACGACGCCCTCCGCTGAGCCCGATGTCGCATTCGCGGGTCGCGTGCGACACGAACTGTCCGCAAGCTGATGGTCGACTATCAGGCCGCGCGCACGACGACGTACCAGGGAGACGACTAGACAGTTGACGGGGAGTTCACCCGGCGACGCGTCGGTGAACGCTCGGGTTCTCGCCCGGGCCGGGAGCGTCGGCTGTCGAGTTCATCGCCCCCGAGGCGGGCGAAGAGACACACCACGGGCGTCGGCCAGCGGTCGGCGGCCCGCGGTTCGGTTCCGACGCAGTGACTCGACGCACGCGAGTCAACGCGCCGCCGAACGTATCAACTACTCATATAGTTCTGGCGGTTGAGTAATAGTTATCACGGTGCTCGTTGGACATATGGCTGAAACTTGAGCAGTGTGTTCCCGAAGAGTGGGCGGGGAGAAACACGGTTCAAGGTAATGAAAAATAGTGTGGGTTGTCAACGGATGGTCAAAGAGATATACGATGCAGGGGATACGGTACCATCAACTATCTGTACAGTTGTCGATGAGGACGACGAGCTGACGTTCGGTGCGACAGTCGAAGTCGACGAGGGAGAGATTGCGTTCGCCGTGCCGGTCGAGGTGTACCACGGCTACGGCAGCGCGAAGCATATCTATCCCATCGAGCAAGTCGACTCGGTCTCGGACCTGTTCGTCACGGAGAGTCACTTCGAGGAGGTGTCGATAGCGGACAACGTTCAGCTCTACACGATGCCGCACGAAGCGCTCCGGTGAGCGCGCGGGTGGGGCGTGCCAACGACGCTGCCGCCCGTACGCACCAGCCGGACCCGTACATTCATCACCCCGGCGGGGAAACGGCGCGACGAGCGGCGGCGCTGTGCGTGACTCTCGTTGACGTGGCGCTGTCGGAGCGAAGGGTCTACTTACCTCACCGTTCCCATCACGAGCAATGACACTCGGAGACGACGCCCGAGACTACCATCGGCGTCCGCCCGCGGGGAAAGTAGAGATAGCGACGACGAAGCCGACGAACACACAGCGCGACCTGAGTCTGGCGTACTCGCCGGGCGTGGCCGCGCCGTGCCGCGACATCGCGGAGGACGAAGACGCCGCCTACGAGTACACCGCGAAGGGTAATCTGGTCGGCGTCGTCTCCAACGGCTCGGCGGTGCTCGGGCTGGGTGACATCGGAGCGCAGGCGTCGAAGCCGGTGATGGAAGGCAAGGGCGTGCTGTTCAAGCGCTTCGCCGACATCGACGTGTTCGACGTCGAGTTCGACCACGACGACCCCCAAGCGTTCGTGGAGTCGGTCGCCGCGATGGAGCCGACGTTCGGCGGCATCAACCTAGAGGACATCCGCGCGCCCGAGTGCTTCGAAATCGAGGAGTCCCTGCGCGACCGGATGGACATCCCCGTGTTCCACGACGACCAGCACGGCACGGCTATCATCTCCGGGGCGGCGCTTTTGAACGCCGCCGACATCGCGGACAAGGAGCTGTCGTCGCTGAACGTCACCTTCTCGGGGGCGGGCGCGGCCGCGACCGCGACGGCGCGGTTCTACGTCTCGCTGGGCATCCCTCACGAGAACATCACGCTGTGCGACATCGACGGCGTCCTCTCGGAGTCGCGGGCCGAAGCCGGCGAACTCGACGAGTACGCCGAGCCGTTCGCCCGCGGCGTCGACGACGGCGACCTCGAAGACGCAATCGAGGGTGCGGACGTGCTCGTCGGTCTCTCGGTCGGCGGCATCGTCAGCCAGGAGATGGTGCGGTCGATGGCCGACGACCCAATCATCTTCGCCATGGCGAACCCGGAGCCCGAAATCACCTACGAGGACGCGAAGGACGCCCGCGACGACACGGTTATCATGGCCACCGGGCGCTCCGACTATCCGAATCAGGTGAACAACGTCCTCGGGTTCCCCTTCATCTTCCGCGGCGCGCTCGACGTGCGCGCGACCGAGATCAACGAGGAGATGAAGCGCGCCGCCGCCGAGGCGCTGGCGAACCTCGCGCGACAGGACGTGCCCGACGCGGTCGTCAAGGCCTACGGCGACGGCCCGCTCCAGTTCGGCCCCGACTACCTCATCCCCAAGCCGCTCGACCAGCGCGTCCTCTACGAGGTGACGCCCGCCGTCGCCGAGGCGGCCATGGAGAGCGGCGCGGCCCGCCGCGAGCGCGACCTCGACGCCTACCGCGAGGAGTTGGAAGCCCGCCTCGGGAAGTCCCGCGAGATGATGCGCGTCGTCCTCAACAAGGCGGCGTCGAACCCCAAGCGCGTCGTCCTCGCGGAGGGCGAAGACGAGAAGATGATTCGCGCCGCGAGCCAGCTAGTCGAGGAGGGCATCGCCGAACCGATTCTCGTCGGCCGGACGAAAGAGATTCTCCGCACCGCCGAGGACCTCGGCCTCGACTTCGACCCGACCATCGCGGACCCCGAAAGCGGCGAGTGGAACCACTACGTCGACCACCTCTACGAGCGCCGCCAGCGCAAGGGCCTCACCCGGACCGAGGCGGCCGAACTCGTGCGGGGCGACTCGAACTACTTCGCCAGCGTGATGGTCGAAGTCGGTGACGCGGACGCGATGCTGACGGGCCTCACGCACCACTACCCGTCGGCGCTGCGCCCGCCGCTCCAGATTATCGGCACGGCCGACGACGCCGACTACGCCGCCGGCGTCTACATGCTGACGTTCCGGAACCGCGTCGTCTTCTGCGCCGACGCGACGGTCAACCTCGACCCCGACGAGAACGTGCTCGCCGAGGTGACGAAACACACCGCCGAGCTCGCCCGGCGCTTCAACGTCGAACCGCGCGCGGCGCTCCTCTCGTACTCGGACTTCGGCAGCGTCACGAACGAGGGGACGCGCAAGCCCCGAAACGCCGTCGAACAACTGCACGCCGACCCCGACGTGGACTTCCCGGTCGACGGCGAGATGCAGGCCGACACCGCCCTCGTCGAGGAGATGCTGACCGACACCTACGACTTCGCGGAACTCGACGACCCCGCGAACGTCCTCGTGTTCCCGAACCTCGAAGCCGGGAACATCGGCTACAAGCTGCTCCAGCGGCTCGGCGGCGCGGAGGCCATCGGCCCGATGCTCGTCGGCATGGACAAACCGGTTCACGTCCTCCAGCGCGGCGACGAGGTCAAAGACATCGTCAATCTGGCGGGGGTCGCCGTGGTGGACGCCCAATCGGAGTAGCGGCCCCGAGCGGAACAACACGACCCAATCGGAGTAACCCGGCCGTCGACGGCGCACCCGACCGCCCGCTCGGGCGCGCCAGCACGAGAAATTAAATAGATTCGGCCGAGTCAGGGAGTATGGTCGAGTTGGGCACACACACGTCGGCGTCGGAGCGCCGGTTCGCACTCGGGTGGGTCGGGATGGCCATCGTGATGTCGTTCGCGGTCGCTGCCATCGATTTCCTCGAACTGCCGTTACAGACGGTGTACGTGTTCGCGGCGGGCGTGACGCTCCGGGAAGCCATCGGACTGGCGGTCTGGGCGCTCCGACGCTGACGGCGGACGGGGGCGGGGGCGCGGTCGGCTTCTCACCCCGTGGCGACCAGCCTCCTCGCTTTTGTGCGTTCGCTGAGAATATCGAACCATGTTCGACCAACTCCTCTTTCCGACCGACGGGAGCGACGGCGCGGACGCCGTCCTCGACCACGTCGTCGACATGGCCGCCGCCCACGACGCGACCCTCCACCTACTGCACGTCGCCCCGCCGGAGCCCGAGCGCCGCCCGAGCCTGACCGGCGGCTCCGAGGGCGACGGCGCCGGCGACGACCCCAGCGAACGCCGCCGAAGCGACGGCGAGCGATTCGTGAGCGACGCCGCGGCCCGCGCGTCGCAGTCCGACGTGACGGCCGTGACGAGCGTCGAGCGCGGCGAGCCGTATCAGGTCATCACCGAGTACGCGGCCGAGCGGGACGCCGACCTCGTGGTCATGCCGACCCACGGGCGGACGGGGCTGAGCCGCCTCCTCCTCGGGAGCACCACGGAGCGCGTCGTCCGGCGGTCGGACGTGCCCGTGCTCACCGTTCGGCCGGACGCGGCGACCGACCTCGCGTACCCCTACGCCGACGTGCTGACGCCCACCGACGGGAGCGCCTGCGCGACCGCGGCGGTCACGTTCGGGAGCGAGTTGGCCGCGGCGACCGACGCGGCGCTCCACGCGGTGTCGGTCGTCAACGTCGCCGCCTTCGGCGCGGACATCCGCGGCCCGCTCCTCCTCGACGAACTCGAAGAGCGGGCGAGCGACGCGGTCGACGCGGCGAGCGACACGGCGGCCGCCGCGGGCGTCGAGACTATCAGGAAGTCGGTCGGCCGCGACGTGTCGATTCACGACGGCATCCTCGCGTACATCGACGAGTACGACGTGGACATCGTGGTGATGGGGACCCACGGCCACACGGGGTTCGACCGCTACATGCTCGGGAGCGTCGCCGAGAAGCTGGTTCGGAGTTCGCCGGTGCCGGTGGTGACGGTCAGACAGCCGCGAGAGGAGTAGGGCGGGGTCGCCGGGCGTCGGGGCGAGTCGGCCCGAGTCGGCGGACCCGACGGACCGACCGCGTCCGCCCGTCAGTTCCGAAGGAGCGACGTGACGCCCGCGGTCTCGGCGATAACCCAGCCGACGAAGACGAGATACGCCGCGCCGAGCGCGTACGACTCCAGTCGGGTGAGCGATAGGTCCGTCCGGAGCAGGCCGAAAAGCAGGACGGTCGCCAGCGTCAGCACGCCCAGCATGGGGACGGCGACGGCGAAGTCCACCGGGACGCTCCCGACGATGAGCACGCCCACGGGGATGGCGACGAGCAGGTCGAACGTGTTCGACCCGAGGACGTTGCCGAGGCTCGTCGCGCTGTTGCCGTCGGCGGCCGAACGGACGCTGACGAGCGTGTCGGGGAGGCTCGTCGCGGCGGCGACGACCGTGACGCCCGCGAGGAACGTCGGGACGCCGAACGTCGCGCTGAGCGACTCGACGCTCCCGACCAGTTGCTCGACGCCGACGAGGATGACGAGGAGGCCGCCGAGGAGCCGCGCCCACTCGCGGCCGATGCCGTCAGCGACGCCAGCGTCCTCGGCTTCGTGCTCCGACACGTCCTGCCACTGGATGAATAGATAGAGCCCGTAGAGGAGCAGTGGGATGAGCGCGATGGGGCGGGTGAGTTCTCCCGTCAGGGGCGGGCCGTCGGGCACGGGGAAGTAGATGACCGCCAGCGAGAAGGTGACGACGAGCGTGGCCACGGCGACCATGTAGAACTGCGCCTCCTTGTAGACGACGAGGCGACTGGTTTCGAGGTCGCCGTCGGTGGCGAGCCCCGACAGCGCCGGAATCACGAGAATGTTGAAGATGGCCGAGCCGACGATTGCGCCGACGCCCATGTCGAAGACGCCCGCGGCCGCGGCGACGGCGACGCTGGCGAACTCGGGAAAGCTCGACCCGAGGGCGACGATGATAGAGCCCTGCACGACCGCCGGGAGGCCGTAGTACGCCGCGAGGTGGTCGGCTGACGCTTCGAGCCACCCGCTGCCGACCCAGATGAGACCGGTCATCAGGAGAATCACGGCGACGTTCGCGAGCGGCGACGACGGGAGGAGACTGCCGAGGACCATTGGTACTCCCTTTCAGCGACCCGGAAAAAGAAGCCACCGACACGGGGTGGTCGCGCGGTGGGTTCGGTCGATTGCCCGCGGAGTCGGTTGGTCGGCGGGCCGCGGACGCGGCGGGTCGTCAGTCGTCGCCGTGGGCGGACTCGGGCGTGAACGTGACGCCGCCGATTTCGATTTCGTCGGGGACGCGGTCGGTGTCGTGCGCGCCGACCGGCGGGAGGTTCGCGTCGGCCGCGGGCGACGCGTCGAGGTCGGTCGCGGACTCGATTGTCTCCATCTCGCCGTCGGCCTCGCGCGCGTCCTGGTCGATGCGCATCGAGCAGAACTCGACGCCGCACATCGAGCAGAAGCGCGCCTCCTTGTAGTTGTCGCCGGGGAGCGTCTGGTCGTGGTACGACCGCGCCCGCTCGGGGTCGAGCGCGAGGTCGAACTGCCGCGCCCAGTCGAACTCGTAGCGGGCCTCCGAGAGCGCGTCGTCCCAGTCGCGCGCGCCGGGGAGGTCGTTCGCCACGTCGGCCGCGTGGGCGGCGATTCGGTAGGCCGCGAGCCCCTCGCGCACGTCCTCGCGGTCGGGGAGGCCGAGGTGTTCCTTGGGCGTGACGTAACACAGCATCGCCGCGCCGGCGCGTCCCGCCTCGGTCGCGCCGATGGCGCTCGTGATGTGGTCGTAGCCCGGAGCCACGTCGGTGACGAGCGGCCCGAGCACGTAGAACGGCGCGCCGTCGCAGACTTCCCGCTGGCGCTCGACGTTCTCGGCAATCTGGTCCATCGGGACGTGGCCGGGTCCCTCGACCATCACCTGCACGCCGTGGTCCCACGCGGTCCGCGTGAGTTCGCCCAGCGTGTCGAGTTCGGCGAACTGCGCGTCGTCGCCGGCGTCGGCCAGACAGCCGGGTCGGAGGCCGTCGCCGAGCGAGAACGTCACGTCGTGCTCAGCGAAGATATCGCAGATGTCCTCGAACGCGACGTACAGGGGGTTCTGATCGCCGTGTTCTTCCATCCACTGGGCGAGGATAGAGCCGCCGCGGGAGACGATGCCCGTCTTCCGGCCGTCGGTAAGCGGGAGGTGCTCCATCAGCACGCCCGCGTGAATCGTCATGTAGTCGACGCCCTGTTCGGCCTGTTTCTCGATGATGTCGAGGAGCAGGTCGCGGGTGATGTCTTCGGGGCTGTCGACGCGCTTGACCGCCTCGTAGATGGGGACGGTGCCGATGGGGACCGGCGAGTACGCGACGTTCGCCTCGCGTATCTCGTCGAGGTTCGACCCCGTCGAGAGGTCCATCACCGTGTCCGCACCGTAGTGGACCGCGGTGTGGAGTTTCTCCAACTCCTCGGTGAGGTCGCTCGTCGTCTCGCTGTTGCCGATGTTCGCGTTGACTTTCGTGGCGAACTCGCGGCCGATAACCATCGGGTCCAGCGAGTCGTGATTGCGGTTCGCGGGGACGACCGCCTGCCCCTCGGCGACCTGCTCCCTGACGAACTCGGGGTCACGGTTCTCGCGCGCTGCGACCCGTTTCATCGCCGGGGTGACGGTTCCCGCTCGGGCGTGTTGGAGCTGTGTCGACGCCATTGATTAGCTAGTGATACAACTGATTAATAACAGTTGTGACGGGCGGGTCGGAAACGGGGGACCGACAAGCGGGCGACCTGCTTACCGGCTCCGGCGACAC
Source organism: Haloferax sp. Atlit-48N (assembly GCF_003383015.2). Classification (NCBI taxonomy): domain Archaea; kingdom Methanobacteriati; phylum Methanobacteriota; class Halobacteria; order Halobacteriales; family Haloferacaceae; genus Haloferax; species Haloferax sp. Atlit-48N. Next base: position 2,292,973 of record NZ_CP137689.1, read on the forward strand.
GAGGGTGCGTCGTTCAGCCCTCGTAGCCGGCGTACTCCATCAGGCTCGCGAAGATGTCGGTGTCCATCGCCTCCTTGTAGACGACGCCGCTCAGCATGCCGCCGGGGTAGAAGCCCCCGTTCATGACGTGGTTGACCTTGTGGCAGTGCATGAGGTAGATACCGGGTTGGGCGTCCGCCGTGAACTCGATGGTGTGGCGCTCCGCGGGCGCGATGTTCGTCACGTCCATGTCGTGGCGGGCGGCCTCGGGGACGACGCCGCCGTCCTTCTCGACGACCTGGAAGCGGTGGTTGTGGATGTGCATCGGGTGGCTCATGTAGCCCGCGTTGACGTAGTGGACCCGGACGGTGTCGCCCTGCTCGACGATGATGGGCGAGCCGTCTTCGGGGTGGAGCGTCCGCGGCGCGCTCTTCCCGTTGACGGTGAACACGTCCGGCTTCCGGTCCCGGGGGTCGTACGTCACGTTCTCGCCGGCCATCTGCCGGGGGAGCCGCGAGTCCCAGTCGCGGACGGTCATGAAGTACTCCCGGTCGGCCGGCTCGTACCCCTTCGGGTCGACGCGGAGGATGCCGTACATCCCCATCTCGATGTGCCGGTGGGTCTGGTAGTGACAGTGGTAGAGGTGCGTTCCGGGCACGTTCGCCGGGATGGTGTAGGTGTGTTTCTCGCCGGGGTCGACTCGGATGCCCGTCGTCGTCGGCACGCCGTCGTCCTTCCAGGCCTTGCGCACGCCGTGGAAGTGGACCGTGTGCGGGCGCATCCCGTCGGTGTTGTCCAGCGTGACCTCCATGTCGTTGCCCTCGGTCGTCCGGAGAATCGGCCCGGGGACGCTCGGCTCGCCGTCGTCGGCGCTGAACGCCCACACCTGCGGGAGTTCGACCGGCCCGCCCATCGTTTCGAGGGGGTGGGCCGCGTGGCGCGCCGGCGCGCTCTTGAGGGTGACCTGCCCGCCCTGTTCGTCCACCTGCACGACCTCCGGCGGACTGGTGTACGGCAGACTCGACTCGCTCGTCTGGGCGACCGTCGTCTCGTCCGTGCCGACGGCGGCGTTGCCGTCATCGTTCGTGGGCGCGGCGCACCCCGCGAGGCCGAGCGCTCCGACGCTTCCCGTTGCGGCGAGGAATTCGCGACGCGATACCGTCGAACCGGGTGCACCGACGTAGTTTCGCATTACGGTCGGTCGTTGTCCGGGGGTATGGAATACGGTCTCGCCGGTTCCCGACGCACAGGAGTTCACCGAACATGTTCGGCATGGTCGATACGTACCGGGCGGGAAAACAGTCGAGTCGGGCGTACCAGTCAGAATCGACGGCCATCGGTTCGACCGCACCGACGCTGGTGCCCCACGACTTTCATACGCCCCGGAGGTGTATCGGGAATCGAACCGACGGCGCGCGGGTCGCCGCCGAGCAATCCACTCTCACGCAGATGTCGACCAATCCACTCTCAGACGCGCTCGAACCGGACTTCGAGACGGTGTTCGCCGCCCTCACCAGCCCGCAGTGTCGGGCGGTCCTCAGGCGGCTCGACGGGCCGATGACCGCCTCGGACATCGCCGCCGCGTGCGACCTCCCGCGGTCGACGGTGTACCGAAAGCTCGAACAGATGGTCGAGGCGGGGCTCCTCGAAAAACGCGACCGCGGCCGCGACGCCGCCCGCTACGCGCTCGGCTTCGAGGAGGTCGTCGTGACGCGCGAACCCGGCGACCTCTCGCTTTCGGTGTCGTCGCCGTCGCGGTCGGCCTCGGACCAGCTCTCGACGATGTGGTCGGCCGTCAGCGACCAAGCCGACGACTGAGACCTACCCGACCGTCGCGTCGTCCCGCGCGAGAAACGCCTTCATCACTTTGCCCTCCGCCCGGTGGAGCTTCTCGCTCGTCGTCGACTTCGCCAGCCCCACGGCCTCGGCGAGTTCGGTGAGCGTGCACGTCCTCGGCGTGTCGTAGTAGCCCTCGGAGACGGCCGTTTCGAGGAGGTCGTACTGGTCGTCGGTGAGAAGCGACTCCGTGTCTATCGACTGGTGGATGGAGACGAGGTCGAACGGGATGCCGAACTGCGTGAGCTGTTCGCCCAACTCCGAGAGGTTCTCCCGCGGCGCGGTCACCTCGACTGTCACCTCGCCGTCGACGATGGTGATGGGCAGTTCCAGCGGGATGCCCACCTCGCTGAGCGTGAGAATCAACAGCGGCTCGGTCGTCTCGAACTGCACGAGCGCGCGCTCCGGCTGCGCTTCGAGAATCGTCACCGAGACGACCGACTCGTACTCGTCGATGGTGGTGACGACGGGTTCGATGTCGGCCGCTCGTATCTCGACGAGGCCGACGCCCGTCTCGTCGGCCGGCATCGCCGCGAGCACGGTGAACTCGGCGTCCGGATAGCGGCCCGAGAGGTCGGAGACCCAGACCTGCTCGGGGAGCGTGATGGAGAGTGTTGCCCGGGGCATCGGTAGTGAAACGAAGTCGTCCCCGCCGCACAAAGATAGTTCCGAACATGTTCGGCTTCCGGCCGCGGTTCGAGAACCACCGAGACGGGCTTTTCACCGGACCCCCAACCGTCGAGTGTCGAGCGGGGCGGGTCCACCGCCTCGCCATCCTCAATCATGAGTTCGAACGACACCACATCTCCGACGCTCGGCCGGCGAACCGTACTTCGACTCCTCGGCGGCGCGGCCGTCTCTACGACCGCGCTGGGAGGCGTCACCGATTCCGCACGAGCGCAGTCGGGGTCCGACCTCGACTCGTGGTTCGCACAGACCTCGAACTACGACGGGGTGGTGGACGAGACGGGACGCTCGACGGTGACGGTGACGGTGGGGTCACAGGCCAACGGCGGGGCGTTCGGGTTCGGCCCGGCCGCCGTGCGCGTCGACCCCGGAACGACCGTCGTTTGGGAGTGGTCCGGGAAGGGCGGGTCGCACAACGTCGCCGCCGAGGACGGGAGCTTCGAGTCCGACCTCGTCGGCGACAGCGGCCACACGTTCGAGCGGACGTTCGATTCGACCGGCGTCTACACCTACGTCTGCACGCCGCACAAGACGCTCGGCATGAAGGGTGCAATCGTCGTCGGCGACGTCGGCGGCGCGACCGCGACCGAGGCAGCCGACTCGACCGACTCGGCCGGCGAGGGCGAGTCGGAGTCCACCGAGAGCGCCGGCGAGGGAGACGCGGACCTCGACGCGTGGTTCGAAAACACCTCGAACTTCGACGGCGTGGAGGCGCAGACCGGCCTCCAGCGCGTGACGGTCGAGGTCGGGTCGCAGGCCAACGGCGGGGCGTTCGGCTTCGGCCCCGCGGCGATTCGCGTCTCGAAGGGGACGACCGTCGCGTGGACGTGGACCGGCGAGGGCGGGTCGCACAACGTCGCCGCCGAGGACGGGAGCTTCGAATCCGACCTCGTCAGCGCCGGCGACCACACGTTCGAACACACCTTCGAGGAGGCCGGGACGTACACCTACGCCTGCACGCCGCACAAGACGCTCGGCATGAAAGGGGCAGTCGTCGTCACCGACGACGAGGGCGGGTCGAACGCGCAGGTGGCCGAACCGTTCGGTGACCCCGGGACCGAGCGCCTCGGCGGCATCGCGCTGGCCGGGACGTTCGGCGCGATGTTGGCGTCGCCCGCGCTGTTCGGCGCGTTCATGTGGCTCAAGGGCGAGGGCGACGAGTCGGCGGGTGAGACGTATCCGAAGGGGAAGTCGGAGTAACTCGTCCGCGGGAGGAGTCGGGGGTTTCAGTATCGGGCCGAACTGTTTTTCTCGGACTGCGCGCTCAGAACAGCGACGCGAGCACCCCCGAGATATCGACGTGGAACCCCAACCGCTGGACGCCCTTGTATCCGAGGTAGATGCCGACGATACCTAGTATCCCGGCGAGGTTGGGCGGGGCCGGAATCGGTGTTTCTATGAGGCCGAACAGGGCTCCGGCGAAGACGCCTGCCAGCAGGGCCAAAACGAGTTGCGAGGCCATAGGAGAGTCATCCGCGTTCCCCGATAAATAGGTACAGCATCGACGCGAGCGCGGCGACCGCCTCCGCAACAACCAGGTCGCGGTCGGCGGTGTGCCGCGGTTGTGACCGGACGACAGCGAACAGAACCGGGACGCTGCCGAAGCACTCACAGCGCGTGTCATCGGTCCAGAACATTGTTACTGCCACCAACGTGTTGACAACTATGCGCCGCCGCGCGTTCCTCGCGTCCGCCCTGATCGCAGCCTCCACCCTGACCGCAGGATGTAGCTCTCTCGGCCCGCAAACCGAACGCACGGACCCGGTAGTCGAGACCGACGACAACCCCCGAGACAGGGGAAAATACCTCAAATTCGGGGCCGGAGACGACGGAGACCTCGCCACCGTGGGCGTCGACCCCACTTCCGGCCCCCTTCCGAGACCGCTCGCCGTCTCGATTTCGCATACAGACGACACCGAACTCCGGTCGCTCACACAGCGGTTCGTGGCACCGGACGGCGACGGGTCTCCGCCGAAACTCTCACTCCGAGGGCCGTTCGAGGGAGGCCACGAGCCCCACCCGTCTGTGTCGCTGTTCCGAGACGATACGGCCACGGTCTTCGAGGTCCACCGGTTCGGCGAGCTCGCCGACGAGACCGCGTTCATCAACCTCGCGGTCACCGAATGGCCGGACTCGGCCCGCAGACTCGTCGTCGATAGTACCGTGGAACTCGTCAAGACGGGGGCGTTCGAGCACACGCACGTCCTCGACGGCGAACTGGCGTTCGACTTCTTCGCCGGAACGGATGCCGGCGACGGAACCGCTGGAACCCCGGGTTCGTCGGGGTAGCTAGACACCGGCTCGCCGCGAGTGCAGGCACCGGTCTGGACGTTCGAGACCGAGACGCGACTACTCCACGTACACCCGCGTCACGTGCCCGCCGCAGCCGCATTGCTCGACGTACTCGTACTCCAAGTTCCCGTCGAACCGTTCCGCGAGCGCGTCGTACAGGTACGTCTCCGGGTGGCCGTGGTCGCCGTGGGTGACGAGGTTGACGTGGTGGCCGGCGGTCGTGTGTTCGACCGCGGCGACCGCCTCCGCAACGACGAGGTCGCGGTCGGCGGCGTGTCGCGGGAGTTCGAGGTTCGCGGACCACGAGGTGTCGTGGACGCGGTCGGTCGCGGTGTCGGGCGTGTCGTGGTCGTGGGCCGCGGGTCGCGAATCGGTCGTCATTACGCTTCGAGGAACGGCGTCCGGCTCAAAGAGCGACTATCCGAACATGTTCGTCCGAGCTGTGCGAGGCCGGGAAGCGGCGTGTAGAGCCTATTGCAGGCGTGTGAACCACGACGTGTATGGAGATACAACGCAAGACCATCGCGAAGGCAATCGTCGTCGTGTTCGTCTTCAACCTCGTCGTGATGGGTGCGGGCGCGTGGTTCGCCTATCAGGAGGCCCCACCCATCCCCGACGAGGTGGTCGGACCCGACGGTGACGTCGTCGCCAACGGCGACGTGATTCGAGAGGGCAAGACGGTGTTCCAGAAAGACGGCCTGATGAACCACGGGTCGATACTGGGCAACGGCGCGTACTACGGCGCGGACTACACCGCCGACGCGCTGGATTTGAAAGTCGGGTTCATGCGGAACTACTACGCCCAAGAGCGCTACGGTGAACCCTACGACGAACTCGACTCCGCAGACCAAGCGGCCGTCGCCGACGTGGTGAAATCCGACCTCGACGACAGCTACGAGGGCGGCGCGATTCGGTACACCGCGGCCGAGGTCTACGCCCACGAGCAGGTTCGACAGGAGTACGTCGAGCGCTACCACGAGGGCGACCACGAGCGCGGCGTGCCCGTGAACATGATCGACTCCGAGGAGGAGGCGCGGGCGTTCGCGGACTTCGCCATGTGGACGGCGTGGTTCTCGCACACCGACCGCCCCGACGGCACCCACTCGTACACGAACGACTGGCCGTACCAGCCCGGCGCGGGGAACGACGCCACCGCCGCCTCGATGACGTGGAGCGTCGTCGCCATGGTGCTTCTCGTCGCGGGGGCGGGCCTCGGCATCTGGCTGTACAAGTCGGTCGAACTCCCCGAGCCGTCGGCCGAGAACATCACGGTGCCCGAACCGGGTGACGTGAGCGTCTTCCCGAGCCAGCGGGCGGCGCTCCGGTTCATCCCGGTCGCCGCCGGGTTGTTCTTGGCGCAGGTGCTGTTGGGCGGTCTGCTCGCGCACTTCTACATCGAGCGCGCCGGCTTCTTCGGCATCGAGTCGCTATTCGGCGTGCCCATCCTGCAACTGCTCCCGTTCGCCATCGCCAAGACGTGGCACATCGACCTCGGCATCCTCTGGATAGCCGCGACGTGGCTCGGCGCGGGGCTGTTCCTCCCGCCGCTTCTGACCGGCTACGAGCCGCCGAAGCAGTCGAGGTACATCAACGTCCTCCTCGGCGCAATCGTCGTCGTCGTGGTCGGCGGCCTGTCGGGCATCTGGCTGGGCGCGAACGGCTACATCGACGGCTCGCTGTGGTGGATTCTCGGCAACGAGGGGCTCGAATACCTCGAAGTCGGGAAGCTCTGGCAGTTCGGCATCCTCGCCGGCTTCCTCATCTGGGCGGGGCTGGCGGTCCGCGGCCTGAAGCCGCTTCTCGACAAGGAACCGCCGTACGGACTGGCGCACATGATTCTGTACGCCGGCGGCTCCATCGCCCTCCTGTTCACCGCGGGCTTCCTCTTTACCCCCGAGACGAACATCGCCGTCACGGAGTTCTGGCGCTGGTGGGTCGTCCACATGTGGGTCGAGGGGGCGTTCGAGTTCTTCATCGTCGCCATCGTCGGCCTGACGCTGGTGTCGATGAACCTGCTGTCCCGCCGGAGCGCAGAGAAGGCCGTCATGCTCCAGGCGCTGCTCGTCATGGGGACGGGCATCATCGGCGTCTCGCACCACTACTGGTGGGTCGGCATGCCCGACATGTGGGTGCCCATCGGGAGCGTCTTCTCGACGCTCGAACTCATCCCGCTGGTGTTCATCCTCTACGAGGCGCTCGGGCAGTACCGCGCGATGTCGGGCGAGTCGTTCCCGTACCGCCTGCCGTTCATGTTCATCGTCGCCAGCGGCGTCTGGAACTTCGTCGGCGCGGGCGTGCTCGGCTTCTTCATCAACCTCCCGCTCATCAACTACTACGAACACGGGACGTACCTGACGGTCGGCCACGCCCACGCCGCGATGTTCGGCGCGTTCGGTTTCCTCGCGCTCGGCATGGTCACCTACATGCTCCAGCTCTCCATCGACCCCGAGCGCTGGGACGGCTCGTGGCTGCGCGCCGCCTTCTGGTGTTGGAACGTCGGCCTCGTGTTGATGGTGTTCGTCTCCGTCCTCCCGGTCGGCTTCCTCCAACTGGAGACGGCGTTCACCGGGAGCTACGCCGCCGCCCGGAGCGTCGCCTTCTACGACCAGCCGCTGATTCAGACGCTGTTCTGGGCGCGGCTCCCCGGCGACACCCTCATCATCCTCGGGACGGTCATCTACGCGGCCGACCTCGTCAGAAAGCGGTTCGTCCTCCGGCAGTCCGCCGACGACCCGAGCGTCGAGGACATGGCCGTCGCCGAGGGAATCCTGGGCGACGACTGACGGGCGAGGCTCTGTCGAACCTCGCATTTTCTGATATTTGTCGGAGTCGTGCTGCATAGAGCGCGCGAGTCGGTCACTGGCCAGCTCTCATCTGACGAGATGCGAAGCGATAGACACCCCCACAAAACTTATCGAATATTTGTTAGTAGTCTAATTCATGGATGTGGTTCTTACTAATCTAATCTGGCTCGTCGTATTTCCGGCGGCTATCGTTACTGGGTCTTTCTATACAATACAGCGTTTGCTGAGGAGGTTGCTACAAAACCAAAATATCGACAGTAATCAAATTGGTGTCGCTGTGTTTGTGATTGGTGCCTACTTCCTCGGACACCCACTGTATCCTTCTTTGGTCCCTCTTATTAGAGATTCAACCCCGTGGCTGTTCTCAGTTGGGGGAGTCTACTTTACGCTTGGATTATTTTCGTTTGTACATCAGCGATACCCATACTGCTCTGCCATCGGATGTTGGCTCGCATCGCTGGCGGGAGTTGTGGTCGCTCTCCTTGCTGCGAATAGACTTCAATTCTCTGCAGTTCTTCGTCTCCTCGGTTCCAATAGTATCGAGATTTCGCTATACTTGTCCCTTCCACTCGCAGCAATGTTCCCTGTGGGTTATGTTTCTCGGCAGAGTAGTCGTAAGCCGATTATTCTCTCTCATCTACTCGTGTTCTCGGTATATGTGCTTGCGTTAGTCAACTCAATTCCAATGACAGAGCGAGTGCGAGGTCCAGCAGCACTCGTATTCATTGCATTTGGCGTTATCGGGGTTCTGCTTGGAATACCACTATACGTTCTCGGTAACACGCTGACCCCCAGTTCGCTCGGATGACCAACTCGCACGTGATTTCCTCGGTCTATTCACTCACTTCGGTGCGAAACAAAGGATAGCGAATTACTGCATACAGCCTCTGTCCGTGTCACACCACCTCATCAGATAACGGATGCACAACAGCGCAACCGACGACTGATTCACCGTCTCTGTTTTTCGCCGACATCGGACTGCCGACTCACTCCCACGCGAGCACCAGCCCCGTCGCGGCCCCGACGACGACCGTCCCGCCGAGCGTCGCAATCACGCCCAGCGCCCCGAGGAACAGCGGGACGACGAGAAACAGGGCAACGCTCCTCGCGAGCGCCGCAACCGGCCCCATCCCGACCGGCGCTTCGAACGGGCTCCCCTCCATCACGACCACCGCGAGTTCGAGCAGGTACATCGGGACCGGGAGCGCGAGCAACCCGACGAGGCCGCCGACGAGCGCGCCGCGGAGTCGGGAGGTCGGCCCGCCGAGTCGCCGCCAGAGCAGACTGGCGAGCAGGCCGCCGCCGAGAAACCCCCCGGCGACGAGCACCGCCATCGGTCCGGAGGGGACGGCCGGGTCGCCGCCGGTCAGCAACGCGACCACCGGCTCAGCGAGCACGTACCAGAGCGCGAACGCGCCGCCCGCGAGGGCGAACGTGAGCGACGGGCGACGACGCGCGGCGGCGAGGACCGAGGTCCGAGGCATACGAGAGATTCGTCGTACCGGGAGAAGAGGTTCGCGGGCGGGGGAGAACCGACCGACGGCGGGCGAAACCGGACCGAGAAACGACGCGGTCGGACGCTACTCGACGACGATTGCGCCCTTCATCCCGACCGTCTCGTGGGGCGTACAGGCGTAAGTGTACGTCCCGGCCGCCTCGAACGTGTGTTCGAACGTGTGACCGCTACTGCCCGCCAACTCCGATTCGAAGGAGCCGTCGGCGGCGGCGACGTTGTGCGACCCGCCCTTGCCGTTCCACTCCCAGACGACCGTGGTGCCGGAATCGACCCGTACGGCGGCCGGGCCGAAGCCGAACGCCCCGCCGTTGGCCTGTGATCCCACCGTCACCGTGACTGTCGACTGCCCGGTCGCGTCCACGACGCCGTCGTAGTTGTCCACGTTGTCGAACCAGCCGTCGAACTGCGGGGCGCTCCCGCCGCCGGACCCGCTCTCCGCGCCGGTCGTCTCGCCGGAGTCGGTCGTCGGCTCCGCGGTCGATTCGGCGGTCGTCTCGCCGCCGTCGTCCGCCTCGGCCGCGTTCGCGGCGTCGCCGCCGGAGCCGGAACAGCCGGCGAGCGCCGTCGACAGCGCCGCCGTCGCAGTCAGTGCCGTAAAACGCCGTCTCGTGAGGTTGGTGTCGCGCGTCATCGGCTGTACCTCGGCGGCGACGGATGCAAGCGATTGTCCCGAACGTGTTCGGGTTGACTCCCGCGGACCGCTATTCCGAGGCGTCAGTCGCCCGCCGACCGAGTCGCGGGCATCGGGCCGTCGTAGCCGTCGGGCACGTACGCACAGAGCGGGTCGCTCGCCAGCGGGTCGCCGGTGTGTGCGTAGGCCCGCGAGCGACTGCCGCCGCAGACGTGGCGGAACTCGCACGCGCCGCACTTCCCGCCGAGGGCGTCGCGGTCCCGGAGCGACCGGAAGAGGTCGCTCTCACGGTATCGTTCGACGAGTCCGCCGTCGCGGACGTTGCCGGCGGTCGCCGGGAGGAACCCCGACGGGAACAGGTCGCCGGTGTGGCTGACGAAGGCGAAGCCGTCGCCCGCGGTGATGCCGAGCCGGCGGCCGATGCCGTCGGTCGGGGGCGCGTCGCTCGCGTCCCGCCGGCGCTGGATAGCGACCCGCCGGTAGTGGGGCGCTTCGGTCGTCTTGACGCCGAAGGGCGCGTCCTCGCTCACCTCGGTCAGCCACTCCATGACGCGCTCGGCGCGCTCGGGGGAAATCGGGTCGAGGACGCGCCCGCGCCCGACGGGGACGAGGAAGAACACCGACCAGAGCACCGCGCCGAGGTCGGCCACGAGGTCGCAGAGCGCGGGGAGTTCGTCGACCGTCTGGGCGCAGACGGTCGTGTTTATCTGGAGCGGGAGGCCGGCCTCGCGGGCGGCGCGGGCGGCCGCGACGGTCTGGTCGAAGCTCCCGTCTTCTCCTCGGAAGGCGTCGTGTGACGCCGCGGTCGCGCCGTCGAGGCTGAGCGCCATGCGCCTGACGCCCGCGTCGGCGAGGTCTGCGACCGTCTCGGGCGTCAGCGACGACGTTCCGCTCGGGGTGAGCGTCATCCGGAGGCCGAGGTCGGTTCCGTACTCGACGAGCTCCGCGAGGTCCGAGCGCGCCAGCGGGTCGCCGCCGGAGAGGACGACGAGTTGCCCCGGGCCGAACTCGCGGGCCTGGTCGAGCAGGCGTTTTCCTTCGGCGGTGGTCAGTTCGTCGGGGTGTCGCGCGGGCGTCGCGTCCGCCCGGCAGTGGTCGCACGCGAGGTCGCACGCCTGCGTGACCTCCCAGATGAGGACGAACGGCCGCCGCGAGGTGTCGATGCTCGACGGGTCCGGCGGGGCGGTCGCAGTCGGCGGCGCGCCGGCGTCACTTCCCGCGTCGGCGTTGGCTTCGGTGTCGACGTGTGGCGGTCGAGACATGGCTCTTGTCGTGCGGTTCGGCGTCGCGGAAGGTGAGCCACGCCCCGAACGTGTTCGGCCGACTGGCCGGGGAAACCGAATCGAACACGTTCGGGGTGAGCTTCCTGCGCTGTCGCCCCCACGACACGCATATGGACCGCGAGGCGTACCTCGACGGACTCGACGCACCGACCGAGCGAGCGGTGGACTTCCTCGACGTGCGGGAGCTGCCGCCGCCGGAACCGCTCACGGAGACGATGAACCGCCTCACCGACCTCGACGGCGAAACCGTATTCGTCCAGCTTAACGACCGCGAGCCGAAGTTCCTCTACCCGAAGCTCGACGACCGGGGATTCGCCTACTGTTCCGCCGAGCGCGACGAGGGCGTCGTCACCGCGATTTGGGAGCCCTGAGTCGGCGCGGTCTCCGACACCCCTCCTGCGTGCCCCTCGTCAGCACCGGGAGCGGCTCCGTTTTCGACCCGAAACGTATCGGTCGCACCTAATTTGGCATAATCGTTAATGTAATAATACCCCATGCGTTTGTACGTGGTATGAGTTCAGACCACACGAATACCACCCACTCCGAATGGTGTCCCGACTGCGGCTCCGAGATGGCCTTCACCGGCACGCAGCCGGCCGGGCTCGCGCAGTTCTTCTGCGAGCAGTGTCGGTACCGCCGCGACCGCTTCGTCGGCGGCGACTGAACCCCCGTTCGTCTTCTCGGGATTCGCGCGCTCGTTTGCGACCGCGCCTCTCCGCGTCTCACGGCGTGGTACGGTTCGCGAAGATGTTCGGAGCGCGTCTCCAACCCGGACAACCAGTGTCCGTTTATACCAGTATCCGGGCACTCGATTCAACCGGAGGGAGACACAGATGCTATCCACGACTCGGCGGCGGACGCTCCAGTGGCTCGGACTCGGCGGCGTCGCATCGCTCGCCGGCTGTGCGACGAAATCGCCGACCGCCGCGCAGTCGCTCGACGAGACGGAGGAACCGACACAACAGGGTTCGACGAACCTGGTGGACCAAGTCGCGGCCGACCCGACGGACATCCCCGGTCCCATCGACCGGAGCGAGCCCGCCGAGGTCGACGTGAGGCTCCGGCCGGAGGAAGTGACCGCCGAGGTCGAAGACGGCGTGACGTTCACCTACACGACGTACAACGGGCAGGTTCCCGGCCCGCTCGTCCGCGTCCGGCAGGGCGACACGGTGAACGTGACGTTCGAGAACCCCGAGGAGAACACCATGCCGCACAACGTCGACTTCCACGCGGTCGCCGGCCCCGGCGGCGGCGCGGAAGCGACGATGACGAACCCCGGCGAGACGGCACACCTGCGGTTCAAGGCGACCTACCCCGGCGCGTACATCTACCACTGCGCCGTGCCGAACATGGACATGCACATCAGCGCCGGGATGTTCGGGCTCATCCTCGTCGAACCGCCGGAGGGGATGCCCGAGGTCGACCACGAGATATATCTCGGCCAGCACGAACTCTACACCGACAAGGACGCCGGCGAGGAGGGCCAACACGCCTTCGACTACGAGGCCATGCGGAACGAGGACCCGACGTACGTCCTCATGAACGGCGAGAAGTACGCGTGGACGCCCAACGGTCGGGGGCCGGCCGCGACGGTCGGCCTCGACGAGACGGTTCGGGTGTACTTCGTCGACGGGGGGCCGAACCTCTCCAGTAGCTTCCACCCCATCGGAAGCGTCTGGGAGACGCTCTACCCCGAGGGGTCGCTGACGACCGAGCCGCAGACCCACATCCAGACGCGACAGGTGCCGCCGGGTAGCACGACCATCGCGACGATGAGTTCGCCCGTCCCCGGCGACTTCAAGCTCGTCGACCACTCGCTGTCCCGCGTCGTCCGCAAGGGCTGTATGGCGGTCGTCCGAGCCGAGGGGCCGGAAGACCCCGAGATATTCGACCCCGACCCTGACCCGCAGTAGCGCCGTTGCACCGACTGGCAACCATTGATCGCTGTTTTTCGCCCGTCTCTGTCGAAACCTCTCGGTGTTGAGAGCACACGCGTGCAACGCTTAGCGGGTGAGTTCAGCGCGTCAACGTCGCTGCCGTGGGAGTTCACGTCTGTAAATCTCGGAAACGTATCGGAGCACTACTCCCAGTAGGAATCGACCGATTCACCGGCGAGTCGTGCGCGGACGAACAGGTACGCGAAATGAACTGGAACGTAGCCGAGACAGAGTATCCAGCCCTGTGGCTTCGAGACTAAGTCCCACGTGCGTTCAACGCCTCTCGGAGCATCCATCGAGAGCGTTTCCAAGCCGGCTATCGAATCAAGCGCAGGTCCGACGACTATCACAAACACGCAGATGTAGAGGATAGCCACGACGAGGATTTCGAGCGATTGGTGAGAACGCATCGTTCCGCAAGTGGTGTACCGTATCGGGCCGAAAATAAAGCTACTCTGAGGCCGGTTGGCATCCATCGTGTACTCGACCGTTCCGACCGCAACGGAGCGCCGGCACCGACCGGTCGTCCCCGGACTGACCGGGTTTCCCCTGACGCTGTTGACCCCCGCCGGAGCTAACAGAACCCGCGTGTCGGAAGCGACTGCCGAGAATCGGCCACAGCATTATCCCGTTCGCTTTCGAAGTGCCAAGGATGCCAGACGACAAACAGGGCCGAAACAAGCAAGCGGCCAACGAAGAACAGCGCCAGCGCGAACGAGCGCTCCAAGAGGCGCGTGACCGCGCCGACGAACCCGCCCCCGGGGAGCAGCTCGGTGACCTCGACGATGCGCTTGAAATTCAGGACTATCCGACCACGACGGAGCAACTCGTCGAGAACTACGGCGACTACGAGGTCGAAACGCAAGGCGGGTCGAAGCCCATCCACGAGGTGCTCGCCTCGGTCGACAACGAGATTTACGACTCCGCGGACGACGTTCGCGACCGGATTCAGCGATTGATAAATCGGAGATGAGTGCGTCCGGATCCGTCTCCGTCGTGGCGATATTTCGGTAACCTGCGCTCCGAGCCGTGTCCGGGCTGTCTGTGCCACTCGTTGGCCCGTCCACATCAGTAGCTCCCGCCCCGCGACGACGTGTTTTGACAGCACCAAGCACCATCGACTCGTGCCACGACCGCGACGAGCGCCGCACCGAACAGTGAATTGAACGTGTTCGGGGGTGGGCCTACGCCCGTGGCGACCCCACTTCGAACTATGCCAGACATTCCGTCCCTGTTCGGCGGCGGGTCGCGAGCCGACCGCTTCGACGATATCGACCAGTTCGTCCCCGAACACCTGCCCGACCCGGACGCCTTCCTCGACGGCCACCGCGTCCTCGACGGCGACGACCACGTCGCCGTCCACCGGGTCGCCCGCGACCTGTTCGAAGCGCGGGGCGTCTACGACGTGACGTTCGGCTACAACCTCGCGCGGCTGAACCTCGACCGCCGCCACCCGGACGCGGGGTTCCGCTACGCGGAGGACCGAGACGACCCGTCGGTGCTTCTCGCGGAGTTCACGCCGACGACGCCGTTTTGCCCGCAGTCGAAGACGCTCACCGTCGGCGCGTTTCGGGCGTGGAACGGCCTCGACGACCGTCACGACTACGACCGCGTCCGAGTCCGCGTCGCGCCGATGCACCAGCAGGCAGACGCCATCAACGCGGAGCTCGACGCGATGGACCCGGCTGACGCGCAGGCGGAGACGGACGACTCGGTCCCCGATACCGGGTCGTCGACGGGTGAGCGCGACAGCGACGAGCCGGATTCGGTTTCGCTGTCCGAGGAGTTCGAGGCGGCACTGAAGCGGCTGTCGGGCGAGCCGGAGTAAATCAGGTGTTCGTCCGCGGGAGTTGGCCCCGCGGTTCAGTCGTCGACAGCCGGGGCGAACACGAGCACTGCGGTGCTGTCGACCGGCGCGCGCGGCGAGATGTCGCGGTCGCCGCCGAACCGCAGCAGCTCTCCCGCGGCAACCTCGTGCGTCTCGCCGTCGAGCGCGAGTTCCATCCGGCCGGTGACGACGTGGAAGACGATGTCGAACCCGGGGTGGGAGTGCGCCGGCACCTCGTCGCCGGCTTCGAGGCGGAGTCTGACGGTTTTCGGACGGTCGGTCTCGAAGACGGGCGCGTGCATCTGCGGCGGGAGGTCGTCGAGCGCGGCGTGTTCTGGCATCACGAGTGAGTCGTCGACCGCACGGTCGGTAAGCCTGCGGCCGAACGCGTTCGGGGGACGCGGGACCGGAAGCGACCGGATGTGAACGAGAGCCAGCGCGAGCGCGACCGAGGTGGCGAAGGCAGGTGCTCTTTTCACCTTCGCGGGCGATGACGTGTTCAATGCCCTCCATAGTTGACGAAACCCTGTTCAGCGAACCCACCGGCGGCCTCTTTCCAGTCGTCCAACTCTCTGGCGCGCTCGTCTTCTCGGGTCTGTACTGGCAGTACGCAGTCGTGGAACAGTCCCTATCGGGCGGGTGGCTACTGTTCATGATAGCCGGGACCGCCCTGTCCGGCATCGCGGAGTCGCTCCCGGAGGACCGACGACGAGCGGCCGGCATCCTGCGTGTCGCGGCGGTTCTCGTCCTGACGTGCCTGCTCGCACTCCTCTTTCTTGCACCCGAACTGCTCGGGATGTGAGTGGGTGCGAGACCGTCCCTGACGCGCCGACTCAGTCAGCGCCGTCGTCCGCACCGCCAGCCGACGCGGCCGCGCCGCCGACCAGCGATTGCGGGCTGTGGAGCCAGATAACTCGCAGGAGGTTCGCAGCGAACGCCGCCACACCGGCGAGCACGAGCGCCCAGCCCGCCGTCTCGACGCCCGTCGAGAGACCGGCGAGGTCGCGTGCGACGACGGCGGCGACGCCCGAGACGACGAGACCGAAATCGAGGCGGGCGAGGCGGGCGTCGTAGAGGTCGTCGAGCATCGGCACGGGTTCGAGGCCGAGGCGGTCGCTGTATCGGTGGACCCAGACGATGAAGGGGACGACGTGGTAGAGCGTCCCGAGCACGACGAAGCCGACGAAGCCGAGCCGGAACAGCGACCCGGTTCCCGGCGCGCCGAACAGTCGGTCCCCCGCCAGCGGGTCCGCGAGCCACGCGGGGAGCGTCAGGACGGCCCACCCGGCGAGCGCGACGGCCGCGACGGCGTACCGGGTGAGCATGGGCGTCCAATCGACCGCCGACTCGACGAGGCGACGGGCGAGAATCGCGGCGATGCCGAAAAGCGAGAGGGCGACGAGCGCGCCGCCGACCCGCGCGAGCGTCGGGTCGGAGGCGAGTCGCCCACCGGCGAGCGCGACGACACCGACGGGGTAGCCGACCTCCTCGAATCGGCGGAGCCACACGTCGACGCCGCGGAGCTTCGTCTGGGTGAACATCGTCGCGAGTTGGTAGAGCGCGCCGACGACGGTCGTCACGACGACGCCGAAGACGGCGAGCGTGACGTGGGCCGCGCGGACGCTCGCGTGGCTCACGCCGATACCGGCGAAAAGCGGGCGCGTGAAGTCGACCGCGAGCAGGACGCCGAGCGCGGTGACGACCGCGAGAAAGCCGAGTGCGAGGCCGAAGTGGCGCTCGGTCACGTCGAAGTCGTCGAGTCGGGAGAGCGTGCGCGCGACGTTGTAGGCGAACGTCCAGAAGCCGAGGAGCGCGACGGCACCGAAGACGGGGAGCCACGCGAACGCCCCGAGGAGGAAGCATCCCGCGAGGCCGGCGAGACCGACGCTGACGACCCACAACTGCGTGGTCGCGAGTCGTCGGGAGTAGAGTTCGACGCCGGACCAGACCGGGACGAACTGCGTCATCGCGCCCATGATGGTGACGCACACCCACCCCGCGAGCAGGAGGTGGACGTGCGCGAGTCGGGCGGCACCGGGAGCGACGCCGACGGCGAGAGCGACCCGGAGGCCCACCGCGGCCGCGAGGAAGCCGAGCGCGACGACGAAGTGCCGGAGCGGAATCGTCATCGGGGGCTGTCGGGCCGTGTCGACATCGGCGGGAATGACGCTCATACGCGGACTAGCGCGGCGCGAAGCCCTACCGGTGACGCCGAACATATTCGACGAGAGTGGAGAAACGGCGGAGACGGGTCGGGACAGCGATGTACGACTCGCGGCCGCGACCCGCGACCCGCGGCCGCGGCGCTACCGCTTCGGGAACGTCGCCGCGAACTCGTCGGGAGCGCGTTGTTCGACCGTGTAGTTGTCGACGTCGAACGCGTCGACTTCGGCCTGCATTTCGTAGAACAGCGGCTTCGGGTCGTGGTCGTTGAGAATCGTCAGCGACTCGCCGGCGTCGAGGTCGTCGAACGCGGCGTGAATCTTCGGATGGCGCTCCGCCGGTGGGAGGTCGCGCACGTCGAGGGTGGTGTCTGCCATACGCGTCGTACCTCGCCGGGGACCGCCGAGTCAGTTGCCCCGAACACGTTCGACGACCGGGCGACCACAGACGTACCGCAGCCGTAAGCAGTCAGAACTGATATACCTCCCATTTCGGAACTACCACTACGACATGGACATCGAAGCGAGGATCCAACGTCGGCAACGCCGGGACGGTGAGCCTCGCCTCCTCGTCGATTACGACTCGCTCTCGCCGGTCGCGCACACCGACGACCCGGTGAACTGCGGACCGGTGTTAGAGCGACTGCTCGACTACCTCGACCCGGTGTTCGACGGTCACCTCCCGCCGAACGCCTACGTTTACGGCCCCAAAGGGTCGGGGAAGTCGGCGGTCGTGACGGCGCTGTTCGACCACCTCGTCCGCGTGTCGAGCGTCAACAACGCCGCCATCCACACGACGACCCGCGTGCAGGCGACGTTCGCGCCGCGGTTCGTCTACGTCGACGCGCGCGAAACGACGAGCGCGTTCGCGTTCTACCACGCCGTGCTCGACGCGCTCGTCGATGAGTCCGTGCCCAAGCAGGGTATCAAGACCGAGGCGCTCCAGTCGCGGCTCAAGGACGCGCTCGACGGGCCGAAGACGGGTGCCGTCGTCGCCGTCGACCACCTCGAAGAGCCGGGGACGCTCGACGGCGAGGCGTTCGTCGACCTCTGTGCCGGGCTTCCGAGCAAAGTCAGTTGGCTGGCTATCGGGCGCGCGCCGCCCGACGAGACGGTGCTGACCGACTACACGGCCGGCGCGATTCAGTTCGAACCGTACCAGAGTCAGGTGCTCGTCGACGTGCTGATGACGCGAGTGTCGGCGGCCGGGTCGCGGCGGACGCTCGACCACCGACTCGCTCGCGACATCGCGGAGTGGGCCGACGGCGACGCTCACGACGCGCTCGCGGCGCTGTTCGGCGCGGCCGACGAAGCGGTCCGTAACCAACACCGGAGCATCACGGCCGCCGACGTCGCCGCCGGAATCGCCGCGGTCCCCCAACCCTGCGTCTCGCTCGGCCGCGTGTTCTCGCTCCCGGAGAACCGCCGGCAGGTGCTCCACGAACTCCTCGCGTTGCGCCCCGACCAACAGCAGTCGGTGCAGGCGACGAGCCAGCACATCGCCAAATCGGTCGACCTCTCACCGACCACGGTCAAGCGCATCCTCTACGAACTCGCAGAAGACGGCATCACCCGCCGGGTCACGGCGGAGCGCGTCGAACGGAAAGGCCGGCCGCCGAGCCGACTCGAACCGCAGTTCCCGACGGTCGTGTTCGAACGCCTGTTCGACGCTCGGTAATCTGCTTCCACTGAGCGACAACGAATTTATTATAGCAGATTGTCACAATTTCGTATGGGATTGACGATTAAGCGACGGTCCAGCGCTGCCCTCCTCGCTGTCTGTTGTGGATTCCTTTCTACAATGATTGCTGTGGAGGTTATCGGTGGCTATCTCTCGATGGAAGGAATGCCAATCGTGTACGGCCTTCTGGGACTGTCAGCAGTCGGAACTCTCGTGTCGAACCGGTGCAGCCGAATCTCGTCGTGGAAGTCTGTGCCGCTGTACGGAGCATTGACGTTTGGCAGTTCGATTCTCCTATTTCTCTATCTGTTCTCTCTCACAGCTGCATGATGGTCCGTGACTCGACGCTGGTGCATCACGAGACGCCGTCGGTTTCGAACCGATACCCGACTCGCGCCTGTATTCAGCACGGCCCCGACAGCCGCTCTGCGACTGAGGATTCGACCAGCGCCCGAGTCGAAAACCCGCCACCAACGCCGTCGTCGCCGCGGTGCAACGCTTACGCGCGGGGACAGAACTATACTTCGCCCACGGGACCAGTAGGTAATGACGACCACCTCGACGCTCGTCCGCGCGCCGCCCGGCGGCGCTCCGTCGAACCGCTTCGGTGCAGCCGCGGCTCCGAAGGGCGTGTCGAACGCATGACAGACGTATCGAGTCGGGAGGACGACGTGGTCGACGCCGTCGTCGAGACGCTCTGTGCGGCCGCGCCGTCGATTCGGGCGGGACTCCCCGGCCGTCGCGTCTACGAAGAGGGCACGAACCCCAGCGGCGAGCGCCAGATGGAAGCCGACACCTACGCCGACGAACTGCTGTTGAAGCGGCTTCGCCCCCTCGACGGCGTCGGCGAGTACGCCAGCGAGGAGCGCCCCGACGTCATCGACATCGGCGAGGGGCTTTCGGTCGCGCTCGACCCGCTCGACGGGTCGACGAACCTGAAGCCGAACAACGTGATGGGGACGCTGTACAGCATCTACGACGAACCGCTCCCCACGGGCGGCGAGAACCTGCTCGCCGCGGGCTACATCCTCTACGGCCCGGTGACGACGCTCGTGGCCGCCCGCGACGGCGTCGTCAGCGAGTACATCCTCGAATCGGGTATCAAGCGCCCGCTCCGCGAGGAACTAACGCTGCCCGGCGACCCCGCCATCTTCAGCTTCGGCGGCCGGGTCAACCGCTGGTTCGACGACTTCGAGGCGTTCGCCCGCGAGACCGAACGCACCGAGGGGATGAAGCTCCGCTACGGCGGGTCGATGATCGGCGACGTGAACCAGATTCTCCACTACGGCGGCCTCTTCGCGTACCCCGCACAGACCGACGCGCCGGGCGGCAAACTCCGCCAGCAGTTCGAGGGCTTCCCCATCGGCTACATCATCGAGTGCGCCGGCGGGCGGTCGTCCGACGGCGAACAGTCGCTCCTCTCGGGAACGCCCGAGGACATCCACGACCGCGTGCCGGTCTACATCGGCAACGACTCGCTTGTCGAGTCGTTGGAAGCGCGGCTGGACTGACGGTCCCGATTTATCGGCGTCACGGCGAGTCGCGGGTGCTGACGTGACCTGTTTCTGCGCCTGACACGACGCAGTTCCGAAAACCAGTCGTCGAGCCGGCGGTCCGTCACCCACTGGAGACGCGGAAGAATGAACTCGGGAGGAGCCAAGCTAACAAATATGATATATGTATTTTTTCTAGATATATTAGGGTGGCAGAGGTTGGGCCTATATTAGCCATATGTCGATATATTCGGAATAGTATACTTGATTTTTAGGATAAATCGGAGTTAATTCGATAGTTATCCTTAGTTTTGAGATCACATGGACAATAGCCCGTCTCTGTTCATTCGCGGCGCTTGCGATTGAAACACCCAATAGTCGCGCTTTAGGCGCAGAAATACGATACTACGGATTTCGAGTTCGGCATCGGAGACCCGACCGAAAACACAGTATTTTGATACTACTTGCTAAATATACTATTTCGGGTATTTTTGCTGGCGAAGCGAGCAACTGCCTGCGGTCTGCGACGGAGTGCCGGTTCCAACAAACCGAGTTGGTCGAGTGACCGTCGGACGACAGAGCGCGCGAGAACCCGATTAGCATTACACGCTTATCGATGTCATGGAAGTCGGCCGGTGCGGCTCAGTCGAAGCGCCCGTTGTTCGAACTCCGCGCGGCCATGTTCATGTTCACCTCGATGATGTTGGCCGTGCTCGTGACCATCTCGGGGATGGTGTCGCGGAACTGCTCGCCCTTGATGCGACTCGTCGGCCCGGAGACGCTCAGCGCGCCGAGGACGGTGCCGTTGCGGTCGCGAATCGGCGCGCCGACCGCGCGGAGTCCCTCGATTTCCTCCTCGTCGTTGCAGGCGTACCCTCGCTCGCGGATGGCGTCGAGTTCGTCGAACAGCTCGTCGCGGTCGGTGATGGTCGCGTCGGTCTTCGCCGGGAGGCCGTGTTGGTCGACGATTTCCTCGACGCGACTGCGCGGGAGGAACGCGAGGATGGCCTTCCCGGTCGACGACGCGTGGAGGTTGTCAGGGCGCTGAATCTTCGAGCGCTGGTACTGACTCCCGACGGCGCGCTCGCCGCGCACCTTGAGCAGACTGATACGCAGGCCGTGCTGTTCGGTCGAGAGGTGGGCGTACTCGCCGGTCTTCTCCGCGAGCGCCTCGACCTCCTCCTTGCCGACCTGGTAGAGTATCTGCTGGTTGCGCACGTACTCGCCCAGAAGCAGGAACTGGAGGCTGAGGTGGTAGCTGTCGCCCTCCTTGGCGACGAGGTTGTTCTTCCGCAGGGTCGCAAGGTGGTTGTACACCGTGGACTTCGAGAGGTCCAAGTAGTCGACTAACTCCGCGACGCGCGCCCCGTTCAACTCCTCGAGCGCCCGGACGACGCTGACCGCCGTGTCCACCGTGCTCAGCGTGCGGGACGGCGCATCGGTGTTGGGGTTCTCGGGCATGCTACCAGAACGTCCATCTGGTGTGATAGCTGTTCCGAATATCTTGCAATCGAACTCGGACGAGGGGAAACGGTGTTGGGACCGGCTATCAGAGCTGCTATCGCTCGATGATTGTCCAGCAAGCGACCCCCCGTGGGACGGCCGGAACCCGACTGGCGTGTGAACGAGCGCGCGACCCGAGACAGGACCGAGACACACCCGAAGCGACGCCCGTCGCCAGACTCCCATCAATTGTCGGATACGTGGAATCGGCTTCGTACTCGATATCCGACCGCTCGGCGTCGCTGTGTGCGGTTGCGCCGCATACGGCTTAGAGAGTAGTTGCATATAGCGACAACACCCGGAGTAAAGCGCGTATCCGCATGATTCTCGGGAGTAATCCGATAACTCACGGGACGGGGATTCGACCGACGCGGCGTAGAAAACTACGGTTCGAGTTCGAGCGCCCACGCACTGCCGGGATACGGGGTTCCACGCGGAACACGGGATAATTCGGAGCCGCGTGTCACATATCGAGACAGGCGACGCGGCCGCGACGAAATCGCGGCAGAGGCGCGAATCTGGCCACGAACTGTCTGAAAACAAAGGATTAGTCCACAAGCGGGAGCAGGCCGTCGGCCGCGACTCACGCGCCGGCGAGGCGTGCGAGCGTTCCAGCGAGAACCGACGCCGCGGTCGCGCAGTCCGCCCAGTCGGTCCATTCGCGCGGGTTGTGCGAGAGGCCGTCCGCCGACGGCGCGAACAGGAGCACGGCATCGGTGACGCCGGCAACATTTGCAGTATCGTGCATCGCCGCGGAGTGCATCCGTTTCGCGTCGATATCCTCGGTCGCGGCGGCGTCGAGGGCGGCGGCGACGCAGTCGTCGGCCATCCGACTCGGGCGCTGGTCGCGGTAGCGGTCGAAGCTCGTCTCGACCGGGTGGGCGGCTTCGAGTTCGTCGAGCGCGGCCTCGGCCCGCTCGGCGATGGCGTCCATCGCGCGGTAGTCCACGTCGCGGATGTCCATCTGGAGCGTGACCTCGCCGGGGACGATGTTGCGCGCGTTCGGGGCCACGTCGAACTGGCCGACGGTCCCCACGGCGGTCGAACTCTGGTTCTGCGCCACGTCGTCGGCCGCGGCCCGGACGTCGACGACGAACTCGCTGGCGGCGACGAGCGCGTCGCGGCGCTCGTCCATCGGCGTCGCGCCCGCGTGGTCGGCCTCGCCGACGATGTCGGCCGCACAGGTCGTGATGCCGGTGATGGCGTCGACGACGCCGACCCCCGCGCCCGCGGACTCCAGCACCGTCCCCTGTTCGATGTGGAGTTCGGCCCACGCGTCCCACGCCGCGGCGTCGATGGTGTCGGTCCCGCGGAAGCCGATGGCGTCGAGGTGGGCGTCGAGCGTCGTGCCGTCGGCGTCGCGGAGCGCGAGCGCGTCGTCGGCGTCGCGCGCACCGGTCGCCACCGACGACCCGAGCAGGCCGTGCGAGAAGCGCGCGCCCTCCTCTTCGGTGAACGAGACGACGTCGATTGGGCGGTCGAGGCTCGCGCCGGCGTCTCGTTCTTGGAGCGTCCGCACCGCTTCGAGCGCCGCGTAGACGCCGAGCGGGCCGTCGAAGATGCCGCCCTCGGGGACCGAATCGAGGTGACTGCCGGCGGCGACGGGGGCCGCGTCGGGGTCGGCCCCGTCGGGAACCCACCGCCCGGCGATGGTTCCCACGGCGTCGATGCGGACCGAGAGGCCGGCGTCGCGCAGTCGCTCGACGAGGAACTCGCGGGCGCGGCGGTCTGCGTCGCTCCCGGTCAGGACGGTGCGGCCGCGCCCCGCCGGCGCGTCGATGTCGCCGAAACGGGCGTTCGCTTCGATATCCTCGCGGAGTCGTTGCTGGGAGGCCTGCATGTGCGACTCAACTCGCGAACAGCGGATAATAGTTGTGCGTGTTCGTGGCAGATTCTACGGGTCGAGGGGGACGACGGCCGGCGAGACGCGCGGCTGGTCGGGGTCGAACAGCCGGGTCTGACCGCCGCGTTAGAGTGCGCGAATCGTCTGACACACCACGTCGACGCCGATGTCGAGGGCGTCTTCGTCGATGTCGAACCGCGAGGTGTGGTGGCCGAACTCGTTGCTCGCGCCGATGCCGACGTAGGTCGCCTTCCCGCCGTGTTCCTGCACGCGCCGGATGAGGTAGGAGGCGTCCTCGCTGCCGCCGATGTCGAGTCGCGGGACCGTCTCGGTCACGTTGTCGAGGTCGGCCGCCGACGCGAGGACGGCTTCTATCATCTCGTCGTCGGCCGTGAACGTCGCCGTCTTCCCGTACAGCCCCGTCTCGACCGATACGTCGTGCATGCCCGCGGCGTGGTCGAGGACGCGCCGGGCCTTGTCGAGCATGTACTCGTTCAGGTCGGCGGTCCCGCCGCGGACCTCGACGCGGAGGCGCGCCTCCTCGGCGATGATGTTCTGCGGGTTGGGCGATTCGAACTTCCCGACGTTGATGCGGGTCGTCCCGTCGGCGTGGCGCGGAATCCCGTAGAGGTTCTGGACCGCGGCCGTCGCCGCGTGGAGCGCGTTGCGCCCCTCGTTGGGCGCGTTGCCCGCGTGGCTCGGCGCGCCCTCGAATGTCACGTCGAGTTTCGCGTTCGAAAGCGGGTTCTCGTAGGCGGCGATGACGGTTCCCGTGGGGTTGCCGAGGCCGAGGTGGAGCGCGAGGAAGTAATCGATATCCGCGAGCAGGTCGGTCTCGCTCATCGGTTTGCCGCCGCGGCCGCCCTCCTCCGCCGGCTGGAAGAACAGTCGGAGCGTGCCGTCGAACCCGCCGTCGTCGTCGAGGGCGCGGGCGATTCCGAGCCCGATGGCGGTGTGGCCGTCGTGGCCGCACGCGTGCATCTCGTTGGGATGCGTGCTCGCGAAGCCCAACTTCGCGGGGCGGTGTTCCTCGTCGCTCGACTCGGTGCGTTCGAGGGCGTCCATGTCGACGCGGACGCCGACGGTCGGCCCGTTTCCGAAGCGCTTCTCGGCGACGAGACCCGTAACACCGCCCATCTGGTCGAGATAGGCTTCGGGTGCGCCTTCCTCGCGTGCGCGTTCGACTGCGGCCGCGACCGCGTCGTCGTCGGGGACGCCCAGTCGCTCGTCTTCGGCGACGGCGTCCGAGCCGAGGTGAAGCGTGAACTCGCGGTCGTCGAGCGCGGCGGCGATGAGGGCGGTCGTGCGGAACTCCTTCCACCCGGACTCGGGGTGAGCGTGAAGGTCCTGTCGTAACTCTCGCAGGGAGAGCGTGCTGGCGTACGCCATGAAGCCGACATTGCAACCACCCCGTTAAACTGTTTGGGAAGCGGTAGCACAACGAACGCGCACGGCTCCATTGCGATATAGTACCAAGATTGTGAGAGGTTGCCAAAGCTATAAATAACGGTGTTTCATGAGCTAAGGTATCACGCGTACCGCTACAAGGGTGTGTACGTAGCTCCAGAAAACAATGTCAGACGACAACATTACCGAGATAAACATGGACAGACGGCAATTTATTGCGGCCGCGAGCGCGGTCGGCGCAACCGCGTTTGCGGGCTGTACCGGCGGTGACGCCGGTGGTTCCGGCGGTTCCGACGGAACCGAGACGAGCGGCGGGAGCACCGACAGCAGTTCGTCGGGCAACTCGGGAGAGACCGTCCGCGTCAACGTCGCGCTCGCCGCGGAGCCGTGGAACTTCGACCCCGCGCTCTGGACGGACACCGCGACCAGCACCATCGGCGGCCTCATCTACGACGAGGTCATCGAACTGACGCCCGACTCCGAACTCCAGCCCGGACTCGTGACCGAGGTTCCCGACCCCGTCGACGGCGGGACCGCCTTCGAATACACGCTCCGCGAGGGCATCACGTTCCACAACGGCGACGAAGTGACCGTCGAGGACTTCAAGTACTCCGTCGACTGGATTCTCAACCCCGACAACAAGTCGCCGGTCAAGAGCCGTCTCCCGTTCGTCGAGGATACCGAAATCGTCGGCGACCGGACGCTCCGGCTCAACCTCTCTCAACCGTTCGGGACGCTCAACTGGTGGCTCACGCGCGGCCTGGAGGGTATCGTTCCCGAGGGCTCCCGCGGCGACACCGCAGACGGGAAGGGGCCCAGCGGCCTCGCGACCGACCTCACGCAGGACCCCTCCGGCGCGGGCACCGGCGCGTTCAAATTCGTCGAGTGGAAAAGCGGGAGTCACGTCCTCCTCGAAAAGAACGAGGACTACTGGAAGGAGGGTGCGCCCGCCGTCGACGAGTTCAAGTTCGACTTCATCGGCGAGGACTCCACGCGCCTCGCGAACCTCCGCTCGGGCCAGCTCGACCTGACGGACAAGGTCCCCCCGAAGGACTTCGAGAGCCTCAGCGGCCAGCCCGACATCACGACCGAGTCCGTCCCCGGCAACTTCACGCAGGTGCTGTACGTGAATCTGATGGAGTCGGAGGGCAACCCGATGAGCAACCGGCACAACCGCCGCGCGGTGCTGTTCGGCATCGACCGCGAGGAGATTCTCGACGAGGTGTTCTACGGGCAGGGCGCGGTCCAGAAGGGACCGTGGTACCCCGACAGCGACTGGACCTCGCCGAAGCTCAAGGAGATGCAGATGTACGACCCCGAGAAGGCGAAAAAGGAACTCGAACTCGCGGGCAACCCCGACGGCTTCGAGATGGACATCATCGCCACCAAGGGCTCGTGGTTCAAAGACGAGGCCGTCGTCATCCAGAACCAGCTGTCTGAAATCGGCATCGAAGCCAGCGTCACCGCCGTCGACAAGTCCACGCTCCTCAACCAAGTGTACAGCACGGACACGTGGCACGCCGCGATGGAAGACTGGGCGCAGTCGATTCCGGTCGCCACGTCGTGGCTCGACGCCGGCTACGCCGACAACAACCACAACCACAACAACTGGCACCACCCGTCGGACGACCTCGAAGACATCTACGCGCCGAGCGGCCCCGCCGCGCCCGAAGACGCCGACGGCGACTTCTCGAACGGCCACGAGTGGTACGTCTCGAAGCTCCGCGAGGCGCAGGCCTCGACGGACGAACAGGAACAGAAGGAAATCGTCTGGGAACTGGAGGAGTACCTCGTCGAACACGGCATCCAGATCGACATCGCCTACGTGAACAAGCTCGAAGCGTGGCGCAACGCCGTCAACGACTACGACGTGGGCACGTTCCAGGACAACTACCGCTTCGTCTCGAAGGGTGAGTGACGAACAGATGCACACGCGTTCGCGCCAGCCCCGTCGATTTCCAGCGGCGACCCGGGGGGTGACTCAGCCGTGAGCATGTTCCGGTTCGTCCTCAAGCGCCTGCTGTTGAGCCTGCCCGTCCTCCTCGGGGTGAGCGTCGTCGTCTTCGCGCTCGTCCACCTCGCGCCGGGCGGTCCGGTGCGGGTGATGCTCGGCCCGCTCAGCAGCGAGGAGCTCGTCAGGCAGATTCGTCTCGAGATGGGGCTCAACCGCCCGCTGTACGTCCAGTACGGCCTGTGGATGCTCGACGCCATCCAAGGCGACTTCGGCGTGTCGTGGACGGTCCAGCAGGGAACGCCCGTGACCGACATCATCGTCGAGCGCATCCCGCTGACGGTCGAGCTGTCGATTCTCAGCATGATTACGGCGATTCTCATCGCCATCCCGGCGGGCATCATCAGCGCCGTCCGCAAGGACAAGCCCGCGGACCACGCCGCGCGTGTCGCCGCGCTGTCGGGCATCTCGATTCCCGACTTCTGGCTGGGTATCATCCTCATCATGATATTCGCGGTGCAGTTTTCGTTCCCGTGGGCGACCGGCGGCTGGACGCCGCCGTGGGTCGACCCGGTGGCGAACCTCCAGCAGTTGTTCCTCCCGGTCATCACGCTCGGGACGGCCTACTCCGCGCTCATCGCCCGGATGATGCGCTCGGAGATGCTGGACACGCTCAGTCAGGATTACGTCAAGACCGCCCGCGCGATGGGCATCGGCGCGCGCGAAATCGTCCTCAAGGACGCCTCGAAGAACGCGCTCATCCCCGTCGTGACGGTCATCGGCGTCGGACTCGGCCAACTGATGAACGGCGCGATTCTGACCGAGACGGTGTTCAACCTCCCCGGTATCGGGAAGCTCCTGATACTGGCCATCGACCGCCGCGACTACCGCATCATCCAGGCGCTCATCCTGTTCATCGCGAGCGTGTTCGTCTTCGCGAACCTCGCGGTGGACGTGCTGTACGCCTACCTCGACCCCCGCATCAGACACGATGGAAACTAACATGGCAACGACAGACCAGACGGACGAGGCGGTGCCCGCCGCGCAAGCCCCCGGCACGCACCACAGTCAGTTCGAGATGTTCTGGAAGGAGTTCCGCCAGAACACCCTCTCGCTCGTGGGGAGCGCGATTATCCTCACGATGCTCCTGACCGCGCTGTTCGCGCCGTTTCTCGCCCCCCACGACCCGACGACGCAGTTCGAGGCACCGGACGGCGAACACAACCCGATGCCGATGGGCACCGAGATGCTCATCGAGAACAGCGCCGGCGAGGTCGTCGGCACGACGACGGCCTACCTCGGCACCGACCACCACGGCCGGGACATCCTCTCGCGCATCATCTACGGGTTGCGGACGCTGATGACCGTCTCACTCGGCGTCGTCGGCTTCGCGATGGCGCTCGGCGTGACCGCCGGCGCAATCGCCGGCTACTACCGTAACACGTGGGTCGACGAGGTCGTCATGCGCTTCATGGACATCCTGTTTTCCTTCCCGAGTCTCATCCTCGCCATCGCGGTGCTCGGCGTGCTCGGGGTGGGAAGCACGGAGTACGGCTCCTTTACGCTTCCGAACATCGTGAAGGTCATCGCCGTCATCGGCGTCGTCTACATCCCGAGTTTCGCGCGCGTCATGCGCGGGTCGGTCCTCAAGGAGATGGAAGAAGACTACATCGACGCCGCGAAATCCCTCGGCGCGAGCGACCGACACATCCTCGTGAAGGACATCGCCGTCAACACCCTGCCGACCGTCGTGGTCCAAGGGACGCTCTACATGGGGACGGCCGTCCTCGCCAGCGCCGCGCTGTCGTTCCTCGGACTCGGCATCCAGCCGCCGAACGCGAGCCTCGGACTGATGCTGTCGAACGCCCGCGGCTACCTTTACAGCGGCGAGTGGTGGTACTCGGTGTTCCCCGGACTCGTCATCGTCGTCACTATCCTCGGGTTCAACCTGCTCGGAGACGGCCTGCGCGACGCGCTCGACCCCCGCAACGACGGAGGCGAGCGATGAGCGCCGACCCGGACGAACAGCCGGTACTCGAAATCCGCGACCTCGTCACGCGGTTCTACACCGACGAGGGGACGGTCAAGGCCGTCGACGGCTCGTCGTTCGACCTCTACGAGGGCGAGACGCTGGGCATCGTCGGCGAGTCGGGCTCCGGCAAGTCCGTGACCGCGCTGTCGATGCTCCAACTCGTCGACAGCCCCGGCCGCATCGAGCGGGGGAGCGTCCGCTACCGCGGCGACGACCTGCTCGAAAAGAGTGAGGCGGAGATGCGGTCGATTCGGGGCAACGACATCGCGATGATGTTCCAAGACCCGATGACGAGTCTCAACCCCGTGTTCACCGTCGGCGACCAGATTAGCCGAGTCATCAAGACTCACCAGGACGTGTCGGACGCGGCGGCCCGCGAGCGGACCATCGAACTCATGGCCGACGTGGGTATCCCCGAACCGACCTCGCGCGTGGACAACTACCCCCACCAGTTCTCCGGCGGGATGCGTCAGCGCGCGCTGTTGGCGATGGCAATCTCCTGCGAACCGGACGTGCTCATCGCCGACGAGCCGACGACGGCGCTCGACGTGACCATCGAGACGCAGATATTCAACGTCCTCGACGAACTCCAGGAGAAGTACGGGATGAGCGTCATCCTCATCACGCACGACCTCGGCGTCGTCGCCGGGACCTGCGACCGCGTCGCCGTCGCCTACGGCGGCCGCGTCGTCGAGCGCGCCGGCGTGGACGACCTCTTCGAGAACCCGCGGCACCCCTACACCCGCGGCCTCATGCGGTCGATTCCGCGGCTGACCGACGACACCGACCGGCTGACGCCCGTCGAGGGCGACGTGCCGAACCTCACCGACCTGCCGTCGGGCTGTTCGTTCCACCCGCGGTGTCCCCACGCGACCGCCGAGTGCGAGTCGTACGACCCCGAACTTCGGGAGGTCGAACCCGGCCGGGAGGCGGCGTGTCTCCACGCCCGCGGCTACGACCTCTCGCCGTCGGCCATCGAGACGGAGACGGAGCGCGCGGAGGCGGACGGCGGCGGCCCCACGGCCCCCGCGACCGACGGGGGTGCGTCCCAATGAGCGACGACCCGCTGTTGTCCGTCTCGGGACTCCACAAGTATTTCACGCAGAACGACGGCTTCATCGACCGCCTGCTCGGAGCCGACGAGACGGTGAAAGCCGTCAACGGCGTCTCGTTCGACATCGAGCGCGGCGAGACGCTCGGGCTCGTCGGGGAGTCCGGCTCCGGCAAGTCGACGACTGCGCGGTCGGTCCTCCGGCTGGACGAACCGACGAAAGGGACGGTCAGCTACGACGGCACCGACCTGACGGCGCTGTCGGACCGGGAGATGACGGAGATGCGAAAACGCATCCAAATCGTCTTCCAAGACCCCGCGTCGAGTCTCAACCGCCGGAAGACCGTCGGCCAAATCATCAAACAGCCGATGGAGATTCACGGCCTCTACGAGGGCGAACGCGACGCCCGCGTGGACGAACTCATGGAGACGGTCGGCCTGCCGCCGCAGTACTCGAACCGCTACCCCCACGAGTTCTCCGGCGGCCAGCGCCAGCGCGTCGGCATCGCCCGCGCGCTCGCGGTCGACCCGGACTTCATCGTCGCCGACGAACCCGTCTCCGCGCTCGACGTGTCGATTCAGGCGCAGATTCTCAACCTCCTCGACGATTTGCAGGAGGAGTTCGACCTGACGCTTCTGTTCATCGCCCACGACCTCAGCGTGATTCGCCACGTCTGCGACCGCGTCGCCGTGATGTACCTCGGAGAAATCGTCGAACTCGCGGACGCCGACGAGCTGTTTTCGAACCCGCAGCACCCCTACACGCGGGCGCTGTTGGGCGCGATTCCCCAGCCGGTGCCCGAACTCGCCCGGCAACGACAGGTGCTCGAAGGCGAGGTTCCCTCGCCGCTCGACCCGCCGTCGGGCTGTTCGTTCAACCCGCGGTGCCCCGCGGCGACCGAGGAGTGCACGTCGGTCGACCCGACGCTGGACGACGTGGCGGGCGCGACCGGCGGCCACAAGGCCGCCTGCATCCACGTCGACGAGTTCGAGACCGGCGCGGGCGTCCCGAGCGCCGCGCAGGGCGTCGACGAGCGGTTCAGCATCGAGAACTTCGACGCCGAACCGACGCTCGTCACCGACGGCCGGGGTGACGACGACAGATGAGCGTCGCCGTCAAGCCGATGCTCCGCATCGTCCTGACGTTCGCCATCGTGTGGTTCTACCGCGGGCTGTTGCCGCCGCTGTCGCCCGTGGCGAGCACGGTCGCGTTGGTCGTCCTCGCGGTGCCGACGTGGGTGGTCGTGAGCCGCCTGCTGTTCAACGCCGGCGGGGCGCTGGCGATGATAGACGACGAGTTCGACCGCACGTAGCGGGAGCGCTCGAACCTCGGTAGCTGTTCGGGAGCGTTTCGCGCAACCGGGTGGCGCCGTTCACTTCGCTCTCCCACAAGTAGAGTATAGCGAAGTCAGTCTCCCGAGAGCACCGATAAATATAGTATTAACTAAGCAATAATCCACCACGAAGTGACGCATCGAGTCGAATCGCCCAATTAGACAATTCTAGCTATCCACCGCACTTAACATACTATTTAGTATCGCATGTTCTTATATCTGGTTGGAAAGTGTAATAAATGCTATTTTAAGTTTGGAATTAATATCTCCCGAATCAGATAGAAATCCAAGTCCCCAAATTATATTGTATATTTCTCACAATATTTTGTTGTCAGAATTACGTCCTCGATGACCCGTCGTATGCCTACTCGGGGAGACTAACGGTCCCGCGGACTGCGCCGCGGACGACGAGCGAGACACCAGTAGGGGTGCATCGAAACAGCGACTCGTCTGACGAGACGGTGCCACGGCCATGGAGTAAAAGCGCGGTTACGAGGTTGTTCGCCGGGAAATCACCGCTCGGTGAGTAGTTCTGTCGGGTCGAATCGAGTGGCCGCGATGTGTCGTTGACCCCCGTCGACAGCGACGTCGTCGTCCTGTTCGTTGAAATAGTACGTGGCGAGGATGGTCCCGTCGTCGAGCACGGCCGCCCGCGGGTAGCCGAGGTCGTAGTTCGCGCCGTCGTCGCGGAGAATCCATTCGCGGCTCCACGTGGCACCGTCGTCGTGACTCACGCGGGCGCGGATGCCGTACGGCGGGTGGCGGTAGCCGTAGATGCACACGAGCGACCCGTCGTACTCAAGGAGTTTGCTCGGTGCGCCGAGGTCGTTCACGCGCGAGACGAACGACCAGTTGCGCCCGTCGTCGGTCGAGCGATAGATTTCAGTCCACTCGCAGTCGACTGATATCTTACACCGAACGGCCGCGACGAGCGTCCCGTCCTCGAGCAGGACTGGCGAGGGACACAGCATGCGGTACTTCTCGCTCCCGTCGATCTGCGACAGGAACGTCCAGTTCTGCCCCCCATCGAACGACGCGTACACGATTGGCACGTCGTGGGGGTCGCTTCCCGTCTTCCCCGTCAGCATCAACAGGAGCGTGCCGTCTTCGCGAGTGATGTACGACGGACGGCCCTGTATTCGCTCGAAGTCGAACATCGGGAGACGCTTCGCGTCGCTCCACGAGTCCCCACCGTCGTCGGACAGCTTCACCCAGGGAACCGCGTCCGAGGCCGCTGAATGCGGAGACGACCAACAGGCCATGAGGGTGTCCCGATTCGAGAAGTCGTGGGGCTCGATGTCCGGAATCTCGTTGTAGAGCACCTGTTCGGAGGTCTCGACGTTATCCGAGATGACCCCGTCGTCCGTCCACGTGTCGCCGCCGTCGGTCGTTCGCATCGCACGGATAGCGCCGTAGGTCTCGATGCGTGCGTGGCTCAGCTGATTCTGCTTGTTCTCGGTCGGGGAGACGACGCTCCCGTAGCGAACGACCTTGGCGTCGTGGAGGTTCTCGGGCACCGAGTAATCGCAGTCGTGGTTGATGAACGCGACGACCACGCCATCGTCGGTCTTCCACATCCCGCCGTTGAAGGGCCACGCCGAGAACTCGCCGTCACCGTGGTAGACGACGGTGTGTTCGGCACTCTCGACTCTCTTGGGTGAAGCTAGCATGCGTCCGTTTCAGAGAGTTGGGGCGGAGATATTAAAGATACCGCAGGCGGTGGTGAAAACGGGTCACGCCCCGACGACTTCGACGAACGAGGCGTCGCAGTCCGCACATCGCATCGTCGTGACGGTTCGCGTCCGACAGCACGTCGCTTCGGTTCGACGCTGAAAGCCGGGGTCGCCGCCGCAGGACGGGCAGCGGTCGAGGAACAGTCGAAGCTCGCCGAGGGCGATGCCTCGCGTTCGCGAAGACAGCCCGTGCCATCCCGGGAGTTCGCTCGCCAGCGCAACCGCACCGGCCGCGTCGGCGAGGAACGCTTCGCGCGAGGGCCACCGACCGGCGTGCGCCCCATCGACGGAGACGGCGAAGTCGCCGGCCGATTCGTCGACGACGAACTCGGACGACTCGGCATCGACAAGCGCGGACTCCGAGAGTGCGGCGTCTACGTCGGCACCGATGGCGTCGAGTGCGTCCGTCCACGCACGACGAACGGCGTCCGTCAGACAGAAATCCGCCCCGCCGTCGCACGGCACAAGCACGCCGTGTTCGACGAGGACGTTGTCGCGGTCGCGGCCACTCACGTCGGCCGGTTCCGGATGCGAATCGAGGGCCGTCTGTGCCGACCCGTGTTCGAAATACGCCACCGCCCGCGAGGGGAGGTATCGCTGTGTCAGGGTCGGTGTCCCCGGTATCAGATACCCCCGGAGACCGATGACTGCGGCCGACGCCGCGAGTGAGACAGCACCCAAGAGCGGCGACCCCGCCCACGCGACGACTCCGGCGAGGGCAACGGCGAAAACAGCGTTCACGCCGGTACAGGGGAGACACCGATTATCACCCGTGTACGCTGGATTCCTGACGCGGTCGAGCACGGTCGAGCCGCGGTGACGTAGCCAGTGCATCGGTCACCTCGTCATACGTCCGGGCCGCGGGTCACGACGTCGTCGGAGCCGGAATCGAAGAGATGCGTCGCCCGAGTCTCGATAGCGAGGCGAACCACCTCGCCTTTTTCGTAGGAGTTGTCGGCCGGGAGCGTCACCCTGACTTCGCCCTGCGGGCCCTCGATGGTCGCCAGCATCTGCTTTCCGATCCGCTCGATGAGGGTGATTTCGCCTTCGAGATCACCGTCGTTCCGGTCGAGCCTGACGTCTTCGGGCCGGACGCCAACTGTGATGTCGTCTCCGACGCCGACCGCTGTGGAGTCGACCACCTGAAGCTCGACGTCTCGACCGTCGACCGATACGACGACCGTCTCGCCGCTCGCGCGGTCGACGGTGCCGTCGAAGAAGTTCATCGACGGGTTGCCGATGAAGTTCGCCACGAACCGGTTCGCCGGCCGCTGGTAGAGTTCGTCGGGCGTCCCGATCTGCTCGATGCCGCCGTCGTTGAACACCGCGATACGGTCGCTCATCGTCATCGCCTCCTCTTGGTCGTGCGTCACGTAGATTGTCGGCTTCTCCACGCGGTCGTGGACGCGCTGGATTTCCTTGCGAATCTCGACTTTGAGCTTCGCGTCGAGGTCACTCAGCGGCTCGTCCATCAGGAACGCCTCCGGTTCGTGGACGATGGTTCGCGCCAAGGCCGCCCGCTGTTGCTGGCCACCGCTGAGTTCGCCGGGGTACTTCTCCAGCAACTCGCGAATCTGCATGATGTCCGCGGCTTCCTCGGCGTTCTCGTATCGCTCCTGCTTCGGAACGTTCCGGACTTTCAGCGGGTAGGAGATGTTCTCTTTTACCTTCATGTGCGGGTAGAGAGCGATGTTCTGGAACATCATCGCTAAGTTCCGCTTGTGAGCCGGCTTCCCCGTCATGTCCTCGCCATCGAATCGGATGCTCCCGCTCGTCGGCGTTTCGAGCCCCGCGATACAGCGGAGCGTCGTCGTCTTCCCGCAGCCCGATGGGCCGACGAACGTGAAGAAATCGCCTTCGTCGATGCTGAAATCGATGCCATCGACGGCCGTTATCGTGCCGGACGGCGAACTGAACTCTTTCCGCAGGGAGCTGACCTCAATAGTCATGATTAACAACCACACACATCTTGTGAGACGGTCCCATTATACGTTTCGGTGGATGCAGATTCTCAGCTCGACTGCGAGCGAAAAACGAGGGCACAGGACTGCGGTCAAGCGTTACATCTGTCCGCCGACTTCGAAGCCTTCGAGGAGGTACTTCTGGAGCGCGAAGACGAAGATGAACGCCGGGATTACCATCATCACGCTCGCGGCCATCACCTCCCCCCAGAGCGTCTGCTTCTGTATCGTGAACATGTGGATACCGACGGTCAGCGGCCAGTTCTCACTGGTCGGCATGATGATGCGGGGAATCGTGTACGCCCCCCACGCCGTCGCGTACGAGAAAATCGCGACCGCGATGACGCCGGGCTTCGCCATCGGCAGTGCGATCTCGTAGAACGCGCGGAACGGCGACGCGCCGGCCATCTGAGCGGATTCCTCGAGCGAGATGGGGACGTTCTGGAAGAACTTCCACATCAGCCAGATACCGAACGGAAGCGCCGTCGCCGTGACCGCAAGAATGAGACCGAGGTGACTGTTGATGAGGCCGATGCGACTCCAGAAGATGAACATCGGGATCGCGAGGAGAATCTGCGGGAACATGTACCCGAAGAGGATGATTCTCGCGAACGTCTTCTTGTGTGGGATGTCGATGCGCGTGAGCCCGTAGCCGGCCAGCGTCGACATCGACGTCGTGACGCCGACGACGCCGACCGAGAGAATCATGCTGTTCGTGAAGTACGTCGGGAAGTTCGTCCCCTCGAACGTATTGACGAAGTTCTCGACGGAGAACGTCTGCGGCAACAGCGTCTGCGGAACGTTGTAGATCATGTCGGTCGGCCGCAGCGCCGTGCTGACCATCCAGAAGATGGGGAAGATGACGACGAAGAGCAGCAGCACCAACAGGGCGTTCAAAAGCAGGTTCCACCCTCTCGACCGACCTTGGTGCGAGAGGTGCGTCAGCGGGTTCCACGGCTTGTCTACGGTTCGCTGCTTGACGCTCGACCACTTCCGCCCGATGTCGTTGCGGATGCTCATTCTGCACGCACCTCCGCGGACGGTTCGAAGATGCGGAAGTACAACACCGCCGCGACCAACAACACGAGGAACAACACGGTCGAGACGGCCGCCGCGATACCGAGTCGACTCGTCCCGAAGGCGACGTTGTACGCGTAGATGGGTGCGGTGGTCGTCGCCCCGCGAGGGCCGCCCTGAGTGAGGACCCAGATGTAGTCGAAGGTGTTGAACATCCATACCGCACGCAGCAGCAACACGATGAAGAACACGCCCTTCAGGTTCGGGAGGGTGATATCCCGGAAGCGTTGGTACGCCGTCGCACCGGACATCTTCGCGGCCTCGTAGAAGCTCTCCGGGATGGCCTGCAACCGAGCGAGCACCATCACCGTGACGAAGATGGAGTCTTTCCAACTACTCGTGAGAATCGCCGCGAGCATCGCAGAGCCCTGATTGCCGAAGAACGACACGTACCCCTCGGTGAGTCCGATCTGGACGGCGAGTTGGTTGACGATTCCCCACTGCGAGTTCAGCATCCAGAGCGCCATGAAGCCGATGACCGCGTTCGGGATGAGATACGGGAGAATCGCGAACGTCCGCGCGATGTTGACGAACTTGAACGACCGATTGAGTAGCAACGCGAGGGCGGTGCCGAAGACCACCTGAATGACGACCGAACCGCCCGCGTAGACGACCGACCGGCTGAGCGCATCGTAAAACGAATCGCTCGACAGGAGCGTCTCGAAGTTCGCGACACCGATCCACTGCCACTCGTTCGAGAACGCGTTGATGCTGAAGAAACTCGCGCCGATGACGCCGACAATCGGAACGAGATTCACGAACGTGAAGAGCAACATCGGCGGGAGAATCGTCAGCGCGGCCAGTACCTTCTTCTTCGAGAGGAACTCGAACGCCTCGTCTCGTAGTTGTCGAGCCCGAGAGCCATGCTTGTTGATTGTACTCATGGAACGTGCCAATTCTTCATGAACCAATGGTAAAAATCTTCCCATCACCGTAGTCATCGGGGTGAGTGAAAAGGACGAAACCAGGCGGAGCGCGACCCGACGAGACGTATCCGCCCCCATAGATTATTATAGGAGTATGCGAGAACGTACTGACGACCATGGTATTTGGAGAGCCGAGAGTGGGCTTCGGAACGTGGCAGAACACCGACCCGGACGCCTGTGCGGAGAGCGTCCGAACGGCGCTGGAGATGGGCTACCGCCACATCGACACGGCGCAGCTGTACGACAACGAAGCCTACGTGGGCGACGGAATCGAGCGTGCGGACGTCGACCGCGAGGAGATAACGCTGGGGACGAAACTCTGGCCAGGCGACCTCGCGTCCGACCGCGTCCCCGAAGCGGTCTCCGAGAGCCTCGACCGCCTCGGCGTGGACTACGTCGACGTCCTCTACGTGCACTGGCCGGCGAAAGACTACGACGCCGCGGACACGTTAGGCGCGTTCGCCGAACTCCGGGACGAGGGCCTGATTCGACACGTCGGCGTGAGTAACTTCACCGCCGACCTGCTCGACGAGGCGCAGGCCGCCTGCGACGTTCCAATCGCCGTCAATCAGGTCGAACTGCATCCGCTGCTCCCGCAACCGGACCTCATCGAGTACTGTCGCGGTCACGATATCGAAGTCGTCGCCTACTCGCCGCTCGCCCGCGGCGAGGTCTTCGAGATTCCGGAGATAACCGACATCGCCCGCGAAAACGGGCTCAGCGAGGCGCAGGTCGCCATCGCGTGGCTGCTCTCGAAAGACGGGGTCCACCCCATCCCGAAGGCGTCGAGCGAAGACCACATCCGTGGAAACCTCGAAGCCGCGGATATCGAACTCGCGTCGGACGAACTCGCTCGTATCGACGATATCGACCGCGAGCTACGAATCGCCGACCGAGACTGGGTCGACTGGTAACACCGACCCGAGAGCGGGCTTTTACGAACCGTCTGGAAGAACCACCAGCGGTGGCACACGAGTGACGGGTGCTGCGGGTTCCGAACCGAACACGCCTCGGGGTCGGTACCTAGGTGGCACAGAAAAGAAATCGGCAGGGGACGCCGACTGCACGCCGGGTCGTCGCAGGCAGGAGCGACACCGGAATCTGCGTCGCGGTTGGACGGCAGACAGATTCGGGGCGGGAGACGACTGCCCTAATCGTCGGCGGCGACCACTTCTCTGGCTCCTCGTTCGCGCATGTGTGCGACGGCCTGCTCGATTGCCGCGCGTTTCTCGTCGCCGTTCGTCACCTCGTCGAACGGGTGGAAGAGATGGCCCGGGTCGCGCCCGAGGACGTCGATGGCCGCTTTTTCGCCAGCGGGGAAGTTCGACTCGTAGTCTTCCATCGCGGCGCGGATGAGCGGCACGATAGAGAGGTGAAGCTCGCGAGCACGGTCGTAGTCGCCGCGTTGGGTGGCTTCCCAGATTTGGACGGAGATACGCGGGCAGACGCTGCTGATACCCACGATACCGCCGTTGACGCCCAGCGTGTATGTCGGGAACTGCGCGATGCTCATCCCACCGAGCACGAAGCCGTCGTCGCCGATGGCTCGGAGATAGCGCGTCAAGTTACCGAGCGTGCTACTGACCTTGATGCCGACGACTTCCGGAATCTCCCGGACGAGGTCGCCGACGAGTTCCGCGTCGAGGTCGAGCAACGACATGACGTCGTAAACGACGATCGGGAGCTCCGAGACGTCCGCAATCGCGCGGTAGTAGTCGCGAATCGAGTCGTTGTCAGCCATATGCGAGCCGGCGTACCCCGTCGGTGGCATCACCATGAGGAAGTCAGCGCCGGCGTCGCGAGCGAGCCCCGCTTTCGTGGTGGCCTCGCGCGTCTGCCGCGCGATGACTCCCGCGACCACGGGAACGGCGCCGTCGACTTCGTCGACCGCGACTTCGTAGAGGTGCTGGAGCTGGTCGTTGTTCATCCGCATCCCTTCGCCGGTGCTTCCGCCGACGACGACGCCGGAAACGCCGGCGTCGAGATGGTAGCGAATCTCGTCTCTGAACGCGTCGTCTTTCAGTTGGCCATCAGCGTCGAGCGGGGTGATAAGCGGGGGGTTTACGCCGTGAAGTTCGTTGGTCATCTGTTGTTGGGGTCGTGTGTGAATCGGTGTGTCGTTTGGAACGTAACGGAGTCCGCTGTCGCGGTTACGGGGCCTTCGACACGTCGAGACGGAGGCCTCCGGCGTCGGTGGCTGTGACGTGAGTCACGCATCGTTACGGCCCTTTCGCCTGGTTCAGCGACTCGCGGGCGCTCTCGGCGACCTGGTCGAC
Organism: Haloferax sp. Atlit-48N; assembly: GCF_003383015.2. Lineage (NCBI taxonomy): Archaea > Methanobacteriati > Methanobacteriota > Halobacteria > Halobacteriales > Haloferacaceae > Haloferax > Haloferax sp. Atlit-48N. Next base: position 2,332,196 of record NZ_CP137689.1, read on the forward strand.
CGCCTCGCCGGGTGCCATGTCCTCGCTGATCACGAGCGAGATGGCGGTCGAACCCGGTCGCGTCGTGAAGATCGAATCGACGTAGGGGTTCGGTGGGCTGGTCTCGTGCGCCGGCGGAATCGCGTCGGTGACAGATTTCCACGCCGCGATATCCTCGTCGGTGTAGGAGTCCGGGAGCTTCTCCCGCATGTCTATCTCCTCTTTTTGTTTCGGGTACAGCGGCGCGTTCTGGATGTTGATGTAGCGCTCGTAGTACTCCGGTTGGAAGATGAATCGGTCGAGGAACGTCTTCGCCATGTCCGTGTTCGACCCCTCGAACGAACAGATCGACTTGATGACGCCGAAGAACTCCCCGGGGCCGTCGGGTCCCGGAATCGGCTCGGCGCGGATGTGTTGGTGGAAGTCGCGGTCGCGTTCAATCGACTGAATCTTCGGCCGTGCACCGCCGTACGTCGTGTGCGCCGACGATTCGGTGTGAAGCGCGTTGATTCGCTCCTCACAGCCGATGTCCGAACCGGGACCCGTGTAGGGCTGGAGCCGTTTGCGGAATTCGAGCATCTCGATCCAGCGCTCGCGGTTCTCTCCTTGGTCGATAGAGACCACGACCTCGCCGTCGTCGTTCCGAGTCGCCATGTTCGCGCCGTTACTCCGAAGGAAGCACTGAGCGACGAGTTCGCTACAATAGTGCGTCGACCACGGGAGCAGCGTCGCATCGGTCACCTCGTCAGAGTTGCTGGCTTCCTCCATCCAACTGACCATGTTCTCCCAGGAGTCCGGCTTCGACTCGGCGATGTCCTCTCGGTACCATTGCAGGTAGGGAATCGCGAAGAAGGGAATCGTGTAATGCTCGCCGTCGCGTTTGAGAAACGACCGCTCGTGGGGCATGCCCAGTCGGTCCGTAACCGTCTCGACCAAGTCGGTCATCGGCGCGAGCGTCCCCTGATTCTGGAGCTGCGTCGATTGCGTCACCGACGTGGGGAACAGCTCCGGTGGGTTGCCGGACTGAATGAGCTGAATGATTCGCTCTTGGATGCTCTGGCCCTCCGCACCGCATTCGAGGGTGACTGACGCGCCCGTCCGGTTTTCGAACTCCGCGAACGCGTCCTCCCAGACGCGCTTGAACACGTCCGAACACTCGTCGGTGACGACGCGCATCTCGCGCCCGCTGTAATCCGGCCAACCGTTTTCCTGGACCGAACCGGTCGTACTTCCTTCCGTGGGCGTCGACCCTGAACCACCGCCACCGCCGCCGATACACCCCGCAAGCCCGGCGACCGCTGAGCCGCCGACGGCTCTCAGGACGTTTCTGCGTCGAGTGACACTCCTCTCGCTGTCTCGGCATTCGTTCGATGCCATGAAACCTGCTTCATGATTGTAATGTAAATACATTTCTAATCATTGTTGACATTTGTCACACAACGGCCGAACATTCATGAGGGCGGGGCGGAACCGGTCGGTATGACCGAGTTGCACGCAGTCGTCATCGCAGACGACATCACCGGAGCGAACGACACCGGCAGTCGATTCGCCAGTCGAGGGTATCGGACGGACGTCGCGTTCGACCCGAACGCACCGACGGACTGTGACGTTCTCGTCGTCGACACGGAGACGCGGGAAGCGCCGCCGACGGAGGCGTACGACTCGGTTCGAACCGTCGTGGCAGCACACGACGCGCCCGTCCTGTACAAGAAACTCGACTCGACGCTCCGCGGGAACGTCGCTGACGAACTGACGGCGCTCCTCGACGCCGCGACGCCGGACCTGCTGTTGCTCGCGCCGGCGTTTCCGGCGAACGGACGGACGACGGAAGACGGCGTCCAACTGGTCGATGGGGACCCGGTCCTTCAGACGCTCACCGACTCGGAGAACCTCCCTTCGGCGTCATCCGTCGTGGATTTGCTCTCGTCGGTCCCGTACCCCGTCGAAACGATGCACACGGGCATCGTAGACGCGGGACGGCAGGCCGTCCGGTCGCGGCTCACCGAGATACACAGACGCCACAACGAACCGACCGTCGTCGTCGCCGACGCAACGTCGCAGACACACCTTCGGTCGCTCGCCGACGCGGCCGACCGGCTCGCCGCCGATATCGCCTACGCGGGGAGCGGCGGGCTCGCGGGGGCGTTGTCGCTCTCACCCACTGACGGGGACGAAGGGGCGGTACTCGGGGTCGTCGGGAGCGTCAGCGAGACCTCGTTCGAGCAACTCACCGCAGTCCCCGACGGTGCGCTCGTGGTACTGGACCCCGAGGCGATGCTCGAACGCCCCGAAGAAGCCGCGGCCTCTGCGCTCGGCCCGCTTCTCGACGCACAGCGCGTCCACGGCTTCGCTGTCGTCACGTCGGCCGCGTCTCCCGGGGCCGTCGACGCGGTACATCGGACCGCGGACGCGCTCGGACTCGACGAAAGCGCCGTCAAAGACCGAATCGCGACGGCGTTGCGCGAGACCGTCCGACGAGTCCACGAGTCGCGGCCACTGACCGGCCTGTTCACGACCGGCGGTTCGACGACTATCGCGGTGCTCGACGAACTCGACGCGACATCGCTCGACCTGACGGGAATCGAACTTTCGGAGGGGGTTCCGCTCACCAGAATTCGCGGCGGACCGGCGGACGAGACGTTGCTCGTGACCAAGGCGGGGTCGTTCGGTGAGCCGACGACAATAGTTAATTGCCTCGACTTCATCGGTACGCGGTGATGACGGAAGCAGAGAGACCCCTCGTCGGCGTGACGATGGGAGACCCCGGTGGTATCGGAAGCGAGATAATCGTCAAGGCAGCACCGCAGGTGACCGACGACGCGGACGTGGTCGTCATCGGTGACGCAGACGCGGTCCGGAACGCGGTAGCGCAGTGCGGGAGCGACCTGACCGTCGAGGCGGTCGACACCGTCGCTGACGTTCGGTCCGCCCCGTCGACGCTGCCCGTCCTCGACCTCGACAACGTCGCGTCGCTCGCTCACGGCGAAATCGACGAAGCGTACGGACGAGCCTCGCTGGAGTACGTCGAGCGCGCCATCGAACTCGCCATCGCAGGCGACATCGACGCCATCGCGACGGCTCCGATTCACAAGCAGGCGACGGCACGGGCCGGAAGTGAATTCGCGGGCCACACCGGGATGCTCGCGGCGTACACGGAGACGGACAACTACTCGATGATGCTCATCGAGGGAGGACTGCGCGTCACGCACGTGAGCACGCACGTCCCGCTCCGCGAGGCCTGCGACCTCGTGACGACCGAAAACGTCCGCGACACCATCACGGTCACCGCTCAGGGGTTGCGCGACCTGGGAATCGACGACCCGACGATCGCCGTCGCCGGCTTGAATCCCCACGCCGGAGAGGGCGGCCTCCTCGGAGCGGAAGACGACGACGCCATCGAACCGGCGGTCGAACAGGCCCGTGCGGCGGGCATCGACGCCGAAGGGCCCATTCCGCCGGACACCGTCTACGTCAAGGCGGCCGCCGGCGACTACGACTGCGTCGTCTCGATGTACCACGACCAGGGCCACATCCCCATCAAGATGCTCGGCTTCGACAGCACCGACACTGTCAGCGGCGTCAACATGACGGTCGGACTACCGATTATCAGGACGAGCGTCGACCACGGCACGGCGTTCGACATCGCGGGACAGGGAATCGCATCCGAGTCGAGCATGGTCGACGCGATTCGAACCGCCGCCCGCGTCGCCGTCGAGCGAGCGTGACGAACACGGAGCCCTCGTCAGGTGGTTTCGGCGGCTTTCCAACTGGCGTGGAAACATCGCATCGTCGGTTACGCGTGTTCTATCTTGAGTTCGATGATGTTGGTCCCGTTGAGAATCTTGTGTGAGAGTTCCTCTTCGACGCGGTCGTCCCGGAGTTTGTTCGACGGGACGGTCACGCTGATCGCGCCGACCGGGTTGCCTTCGATGTCCTGAATCGGCGCGCCGACACAGCTGATGCCCACGTCGCCTTCGTCTCGCTCGATAGCGTACCCGCGTTCTCGTGTGGCGTCGAGTTCCTCGAAGAGCGCCTCGCGCGTGTTGACGGTGTTTTCGGTGACCGCTCGAAGCCCCCACTTGTCGACGATGTCGTTCACCTCGTCGTCGGAGAAACACGAGAGGATGGCCCGCCCGAAGGCCGGTCGGTGGAGGTACGAGTGCTTCCCCACGGGCGCGAGGTCGACGGCGGCGTTGTCGCCGCGCGCCATGAAAATCACGACGCCGCGACCGCTCTCCTCGATTGCGAGATTGACAAGTTCACCGGTCTCTTTCGCCAAGTCGTGGACGACCTTTCGCCCGTGTCGGTAGACCGGAAGTCGCTCTCGAATCTTGCCCCCGTAGTGGAGGAACTGAAGCGAGAGTCGGTACTTGCTGTCCTCCTTGACGACGTACTCGTTCTCTCGGAGCGTTTGTAGGTGGACGTAGACGGTGCTCGTCGGGAGTCCGGTTCGCTCCGACAGTTCCGTCACCCCGAGTGAGTCCTCCTCCACTAGCGCCTCGACGATTTCGAGAGTCCGTTCAACCGCCTCGAGCGTTCGTGGTTCGTTGGTTGCCATACGATAACACACTGTTTCCAACCTGATTAAATATTTGGGTTTGAAGCATAGTTGAGCACGGTTATCACCGCTGAATCGAACACTAGCCGAGAAAGCGACCCTAGGTCGGGGTATCGGCTGTCTCACCGGCCACCATTCGGCGTAGGGCTCTCCGTCTCCGTCTCGAAACGGGACCGTTGCATGCAGAGAAGCGCTTTCAGAACGTCCGCCTCCGTGTGCGACAAGTGGACGGTTCCGGAATCGTCTGCGTTGTAATGCCACGATTACGAACGGTTCGGGTCGAGAGTTTCGTTTCCACTCCGAGTGAAAGCACTAAACGGTACGAGTTGCACTGCGTGGGGACTTGCTCCGTGATAGCCACGCGAACGCACGGTTTCGAGTGTCGTTGGAGTGGTTCGGCGGCGAGCGAGCGACCCGCGGAACCGTAACGCCGATTGGAATGGTCGCCGCTGGTCGGAGCCGCCGTGCATCGCTTTCCACGTGAGTTGGAAACCGTTTCGGAGCGAGCGGTCACGCGCTTCGCTCGGATACGAGATAGGCAGTATCGATTACAGGTGTATGCTTGTAATACATCGACGGATTACGGTTCCCGCGTCCGTGCCGTCGACGCGGTCGGTCGTCGTCCAGTCGGCGGGCCACGCCGTCACGGTCGATGTCACTCCCGTTGATAGAACGCCGCGATGTCCCGCCATCGGTCGAAGTACGCCTCTTTTTGCGTATCGAAGTCCGCGCTGACCGACGGGTCCGGCTCGATAACGTCACGCTCTCGGAGGAGGTTTTCCGCCGCCGTCTCGACGTCGCTGTAAATCGACGTGATGAGCGCGGGAGCCATGACCGCGCCGGCAGTCGTTCGCGGTTCCATCTCGACGACCGGGCGGTCCCATATCGACGCCCGGAGCGTGTTCCACCAGTCGTAGTTGCCGTCGAGCGTCGGCGTCCCGTCGTTGATGACGAGCACGCGGTCGATGTCCGTGTCGAAGTGTTCTTCGACCAGCGAGATGTACGTCCACTCGGTCAGGATGATGCCGGTAATGAGCCCGCGCGCCAGTCGGCCGTGGACCTCCTCGGTCGACAGGGAGTTGTCGTAGTTGAGGCCGAGGAGCGACCCCGCGACGTCGGCGTCGAAAAACGGGCTTCGGTTGCCCTTGAGGAACACCTCGTAGCCGTGGCCACTCGGGACTTGTCGGGCGAGTTCGAGCCCGCGCTCCGGCGTGCAGTTGAGGACGCGGTCGAAGAACCATCGGAGGAGGTTGCCGGTGTCGAACGACGCACCTGGCAGATAGCCGTCGATAGGGTGGCGGTGGTAGTACAGCGCCGGGTGGGGCGAGACGGACTCCGAGACGTACTTGACGACGCTCGACGCGCCGAAGGTGATGCTGAAGTCCCCGGGTTTGACGCCGCCGTTCGCCAGCACCGAGGCGTTGCCGTCAGTGAGCCCCTGAAAGAGTTTGATACCGTCGAAGTCGGTCCGCTCGGCCAACTGACCGTCGGCGACCCCGATGAACGAGCCGGGGGGGCGAATCGCCGGAAAGAGCGACCGAGGCAGGTCGAGCGTCTCGAACAGCGACTCGAACCACGTGGGGAGTGGCGTCGTCACGTCGGCGCCGAACTTCAACGCGTTCGTCCAGTCGGTCTCGATATCGCGCCACGGCGTCGACGCGTCGAATCGGAGCCGGTACAACAGCCACGTCGTCGGGCTGAGAATCCACTCCACCCGCTGGAACTTTTCGGGGTGCTCCTCGCGAAGCTTCAGAATCTTCGGAAGAGGGCTGGTCGGAGAAAACGCGATATTCTGGTTAATCGAGAGGTCAGACAGGTCGAGGTCGCGGAGCTTCGACGCCTGTTCGGGCGCGGAATCGAAGTACATCTGCGGGGGGAACACCGGCTCGCCGTACTTGTCGACGAGCACGGCGGTCCCCGACGTACTCGCGACCGAGCCGATGCCGGTCTGCGGGAGCGCCGGCGCCGCCTCGTGGAGCGCTCGCTCCCATGCGAGCGTCGTCTGCTCGGCGACGGGTGCCTCACCGCCGGCGAGTCGTTCGCCGTCGGTGCTGTACACATCGACATGCACGCTCGCGGTACCGAGATGAACGCCGACCAGTTGCGGGCTCTCCATACCACGCTGTCACGCAGGACGCCATTAAATCCTTCCGAGGATGGTACCTCGACGAGGGCGCGAGGGCGCAGTTCGGCCGACTGGCAACAGCGGGGTTCAGTTGGCAATAGTTAGCATACGCTCTAGCGGAGAGCATATCTGGGTGACAAATGGCTCCGGTTCGGGAGAATACAATTAGATAACCGCAGAGAGAAGAGACATAATCTGATAGACCGTAATTATTGTTGGAGTAGCATGCATTCTGTATTTAAGAACGAATGTACACTCAGACTGAACAACACCGTCAGAGCCGGCGGCGACTTGCAAGAGCCGTCGAGATATTCATTACAACTGTATTCTTGTAATCTTTAGTGGTTCGTGTGGAGTTCGATGACGTTGGCGGCGCTCTGGACGATGTCGGGAACCTCGTCGGTGAACCGCTCGTTATTCATGCGGCTGACGGGTTGCGAGACGCTGATTGCACCCAGGACGGTCCCGTCTTTCGCGATGATGGGGGCGCCAACGCATCGGAGCCCTCTGATGAGTTCCTCGTTGTCCACGGCATAGCCCCGGTCGCGGACCGTCGCCAACTGTGCGTCGAGTTCCGCTCTGTCGGTAATCGTCTGGTCGGTCTCCGCGGGAAGGCCGTGTTCCTCGATGATTTCGTCGACGCGCTCGGACGGGAGGTGCGCCAGTATCGCCTTTCCGAGACCGATGGCGTGGAGCGGCCGTCTGAGGCCGGGGTAGATGTCTAAATCGACCGCCCGCTCACCCTGTTCGGAGGCGAGATAGACGCCCTGTCCGTACTCCTCGACCATCAGGTTCGCGAGCTCACCGGTCTGGGACGCCAACCGGTGGACCTCCCGCTTCGCCACCTGATACAGCGGGTGGCGGTGCTGTACGTATCCCCCGAACCCGAGCAGGCGGAGACTCAGTTCGTAATCGGTCCCGTCGCGGACGACGAACTTCTCGGCTTCGAGCGTGCTGAGGTGGTTGTGAACCGTGCTCTTGTTCATCCCGAGTTCCCGCGCGAGGAACGTCACACTGCTCGACCCGTGTTCTCGAAGCGCGTCGAGCACCCGAATCGTCTTCCGACTCGTTTCGATCCGGTTGGGCGCGTTTTCTGTCATAACTGCGTGTCGTCGAGGCAACCCTAAATAGTTTGTTCCACCGAGCAGAACAACTGTTCGACTCGGTGAGACAATGGAGCGAACCACCGACACCGTCCGAACGGTGGTTGTAGAAGGGAGAGCCCAAGATATCTGCCGCCTAACGGTCGCTGTGCGGCGTTCGGGAGATTGTCGGCAAAAACTATTTACGCTCACTCCCTGAGCTACGGTGTATGGAGATACAGACAGAGAGCTTCTCCATCGAGAGCCACAGCAGGTTCGAGATTCTGAGCGTCACTCCCGAGGTGGAAGCGACCATCGAGGACCTCGGCGTGACCAATGGACTCGTGTACGTGTCGACGCCCCACACGTCTGCGGCGCTCTCGACCAACGAGTACGAAGAGAAGCTCCTCGACGACATGATTGACAAGTTCAAGGAGATAGCCCCCCCGGACGACGGCTACTACCACGACCTCGACCACATCACCGCGGGCGAGCAGCCGAACGCCCACGCGCACCTCATCTCCGCGATGATCAAGCGACCGGTCCTTCTCGTCCTCCGCGACGGGGAGCTCGACCTCGGGACCTGGGAAGAGGTCATGTTCTTCGAACTGTGCGGCCCGCGCGAGCGAACGATTACCACGACGATTCTACGATAACCATGACGGACCAACGACTCGGACAATCGGTGACTGTCGCCATCGACCACGGCCTCCATTGGGGTTCGCTTGAGGGGTTCGAGGACCCCGCGGCGCTCCTCGACACGGTGTTGGACGCCGGCCCCGACGGTATCCTGGCGAGCGTGCCGTTTCTGAAGCGCTTCGAGGACCGAATCGACGCCGCCGACGTCCACACCATCGGCACGCTCGACCTCCTGTACGACTCGACGATGCCGGGCGACGTCGAGAACGCCGAAATCCACTCCCAGGTGTTCAGCGTCGAGGACTGCGCCGAGGTGGCCGACGCCGCGAAAGTCGCGCTCGTCTTCGGGCGGGAGAGTCCCGACGTGCTGAAGGAGAACGCCGAGTTCGTCGCGGCCGCGGCCGAAGACTGCGACGACGCGGGGATTCCGCTCATCGTCGAGCCCACACTCTGGGGCCAGCGCGCTGACGACGAGTTCGACACCGACTACCTCGTCAACGCCAACCGCCTCGGCTTCGAACTCGGCGCGGACATCCTGAAGACCCCGTACCCGCCCACGGGCTTCGAGCGCATCGTGCACAACGCGCCGGTGCCGACGTACATCGCCGGCGGCCCCACCGTCGAGACGGACCGAGAGGTACTGGAGATGGTCCACGGTGCCGTCGAGGCCGGTTCGCAGGGCGTGATGTTCGGCCGGAACGTCTGGCAGCGGGACGACCCCGCGGCCATCATCGACGCGCTCTCGGCCATCGTCCACGAGGGCGCGACTATCGAGGAGGCGGCGACGCTGTTATGACTCCCCGAGGTAGTTCCCGGACCCGCTCATGAACCTTCCGTACCCCCACTTTCAGGTCAACTTCAAGGTGTATCCGGACACGAGCGGCGAGGACGCGCTCGCGTTCGCGCGGCTGCTCGAAACGATAGAGGCGGAGACCGACGCGCGCTTCGTGTTGACGCCGCAACTGCCGGACATCCGGCTGATAACCGAACACACCGACCTCGCCGTCACCGCGCCCGCGATGGACGCCGTCGAGCCCGGTCGCGGGATGGGGAAAATCCTCCCGGAGACCGTCGCAGACGCGGGGGCCGACGGCGTCGTCATCAACCACGCGGAGAACCGCGACACGCTGTCCGACCTCGTGTGGAAAATCGAGCGCTGTCGCGACCTGGACCTCGACTCGGTCGTCTGCGTCGACAGCATCGAGATGGGTCGCGCGGTCGCGGAGTTCGACCCCGACTCGATGATATACGAGATGCCCGAGGACATCTCGTCGGACCGCGCGATTACGCAGACGCACCCCGACCGCGTTCGCGACTTCATGTCGATGGTCGAGACGGAGAATCCGCGCACTCGCGTCCTCGTCGGCGGCGGCATCTCGACCGCCGAAGATGTCCGCCTCGCCTTCGAACAGGGAGGTCACGCGACCGGTGCCGCGTCGGCCGTGTCGCTCGCGTCGGAGCCGGAGCCGCTCCTCCGCGACATCGCCGCGAGTTTCCCCTGAGACGGCCGCCGACGGCAGACAGTCCCGTCTCGCTCCGCTCGGGACTGCGGCGCGTCGGACCGGCGCAATCTTTTTAGTGGTCATCGATGATGTGCAATACACGACAATGACAGCGAAAAACATCCTCGTAGTGTGTGGCACATCGGTTGCGACGTCGACGGTCGTCAAGGAAGCGCTGAAAGAGAAGCTCCCGGAGCGCGGCCTCGACATCGGGACCATCGCCAAGGCGAAGGCGACGGAAGCCCCCGGCAAGGTCTCGTCGGGGAACTTCGACCTCATCGTCACCACGACGCAACTCAACGAAGACAAGTTCGACATCCCGGTCATCCACACGACGGCGTTCATGACCGGTATCGGCCAAGACGAGGTCCTCGACGACATCGCCGCGGCGCTCGAAGGCTGACCGATACGTCGCCGACACGAATCTTTCACGAATGACAGCAACATTTATGTAGAGACACTCTCATTCTGAGACAGGGTTGTGAGTTAATAACATGGCAGTACCAGACGTATTCTTACAGAGTGGTGTGAGTTCCCTGTTGAATTCTATCAACAGCGTAATCCAATCGTTGGGCGTGAGCGTCCTCCTGCCGATAATCATCTTCCTCATCGCGCTCGCGTTCCGGGTGGACGTGTTGAAGGCGGCGCGCTCGTCCATCCTCATCGGCATCGGCTTCATCGGCATCAATCTCGTCATCGGGCTGTTCAGCGAGAACATCAGTCCGCTGGCCCAACAGATGGTCGAGGTGACCGGCATCACGCTTCCGGCGGTCGACGTCGGCTGGCCCGCCGCCGCCGCCATCGCCTTCGGTATCGCGGAACTCGGCGTCTGGATGATTCCGCTGTTCGTGGTGATGAACCTCGTCCTCTTCGCTATCGGCTTCACGTACACGCTCAACGTGGACATCTGGAACTACTGGCACTTCGCCTTCATCGGCGGACTGGTCTACATGAGCACGAACAACTGGCTGTACTCGGTGGCGGTCGGGCTGACGCTGGGGCTGTTCGTCCTCGTGGCCGCGGACTGGACGCAACCGGCCGTCGAGGAGACGTTCGACACGCCCGGAATCTCCATTCCGCACGGGACCTCGGCACCCTACGCCGTCACCGCGATTCCGATTCACTGGGCGGTGGATAAGACGCCGCTCGGGAACATCGAAGCCGACCCCGACGCGATTCAAGACCGGTTCGGCATCCTCGGCGAACCAATCTTCGTCGGCCTCGCCATCGGACTCGTCATCGGTATCGCCGCCTACAGTAACGCGCTCTTCGTCGCCGAGAGCTGGTACGCCATCCTCACCGCCGGCATCTCGTTCGCCGCGGTGATGCACATCCTCCCGATGATGGTCGGCATCCTCATGGAGGGGCTGACGCCGCTTTCGGAGTCGATTCGGAACTACATGACCTCGCGGTTCGAAGACCGCGACATGGCGATTGGCCTCGACTCGGCTATCCTCATCGGCCACGAGTCGGTCATCGCGTCCAGCCTGCTCATCGTCCCCATCGCCATCGTGATGTCGATTATCCTCCCCGGCAACGACGTGCTGTGGGGAATCGACCTGGCGACGTTCCCGTTCTTCTTCGCGCTGATGGTCCCTATCATGAACGGCAACATCGTGAAGATGGTCGTCACGGGCACCATCCTGCTGGTTCCGCTGCACTACATCTCCTCCGCGGTGGCTCCGCTCCTGACGCAGGCGGCTGGGAGCGCGGGCTTCGACCTCGGTGGTCGCGGGCTCATCACGTCGCCCGTCGCTGACGCGGGGTCGCCCGCGACGGGCATTCTGGCCCTCATCCCGGCACCGGTCGCCCTCGCGGTCGGACTCGTCGTCGTCCTCGGCATCTGGGTCGCGCTTCGGATGTGGCCCCAGCGGATGTACATGGTCGCCGGCGCGTCCGAAGAGAAAGCGCGGGAGACCGTCGAACGTCGTCACACCGGCAAAGGCGGCGGCCTCCTGCCCAACAAACTCGGCTCGACCGTCGACGCCTCGGGCGCAGAGGGTCGCTCCGACGACTGACCGCGCAGTTACCCGTCGGTGTCCGCGACTCGACCGCGACGAGTCGCCGCGTTTTGCGGCATCGCCGGCGAACCGGTACCAACACTTTTCTCGGAGACCCGCGTACGACTCATCGATGCGAACCGAAAGCCTCGAACTGACTGGCGAGACGGACGAAGCGGTCCTCACGGAACTCGGCGCGTACGCCTACGACCAAGGCTGGGCCGACAAGAGCTACGCGGACGCCCTTCTGGCACGCGAAGCCGATTACCCGACGGGACTCGACATCCCGACGATGGGGTTCGGTATCGCCATCCCCCACGCCGACCCCGACCACGTCACAGAACAGGCCGTGCTCCTCGGACTGCCGCCCGCGGGCGAGTCGATAGCGTTCCGGAGCATGGACAACCCCGACGAGCGCGTCGACGCCGAAGTCGTCGTGTTACTCCTCGTGACAGACACCGACGGGTACTCGTCGTTCCTCTCGAACCTCGCGAAACTCTTCCAGGCCGAGGAGTTCGCCGAACTGACGAAGCGCCGCGACGCCGACGGCCTGCTCGACCTCGTCGTCGAGCGCTGCGTCGATTTCGACGGTTGAAAGGGAGAAGACGACGCCGCGGAGTGGTGCTTCACGACGAGCGAGCGACCAGTACTCCACTTCACTCCATTCCACTCTCCTCCAGTTCTCAGTCGACGAGCGCTCGCACGTCCTCGCGGGTCTCGTCGCTGAGAGTCGCCTCGGCGAGCGCCGGCGTCGAGTCCGCGTCCGCCGGCAAAGGCGCTCGCCTAGCGGAAAAGCCTTAGTACCGGCGTGGGAAATGCCCGCACGGATGGCAGCGAAATCAGCGACAGTAGTCGTAGAGCACGAGACCGGTCTCCACGCACGCCCCGCGTCGATGTTCGTCCAGACGGCGTCGAAGTTCGAGACGGATATCTCCGTGCGGAAAGCCGGCGGGGAGACGGAAGTAGACGCCAAAAGCAGTATCGCCGTTCTCTCGCTCGGCGTCGGCCCGGACGAGGAAATCGTCATCACCGCCGACGGTAACGACGGCGAACAGGCCGTCGAGCGACTGGTCGAACTCGTCCGGAACGACTTCGACCTCGATACGTGAACCGCCTCGGAGTCAGGCCCCGAGGCACTCGCCTCGCGTATCCGTAGACGACCGCTCGGACTCGTGGCCGAGCCGACGCCCGACGACGGAATGGGCGCGACGAGTGACTACAAAGCCGCCTGCAACCGCGTCGGTGCTTCGACCGTGGAGGGGAGCGGCCTCGCGGAATCGGTCGCGATTCCCCCAGCCGAGTCTTAGATAGATACTTGATATTTTCCAATACTATCCAGATACTTTATGATTTCATCCGACAGTCCGAGAGCAAGCGATATATCTCGCATAGAGAAACTGAGAGTGGATTTAACCGCAGATTGAGATTTCAGACAGTCAGGAATCGCAGTCGTAGTCCGACGAAGCTATCTGAGTTTCTCGTCGCTCTCAAACGCGTTTATCGGGGTTTTCAGATATATCTCTCTACTCCGACGATATCGAATGGCATAATTTCTGATATGTATTACAAATGAGTAGGTCTGGTGACGAACTTGGGTCGCGGGATGCGTATGTGTCGCTACCGAGGAACGAGCGCCGTCACGCTGTGGTGGCCGCGTCACGACGGACTCGCCAAGGTCGGAGCGACGACTACTCGGTCGTCGTGTCGTTCGTCGCGGCCGGCGGGCTGAAGTCGCTCGGCGGTTCGGACCCGTTCGGTGGCTCGGACTCGTTCGGTGGCTCGCCCGGGCCGCCGCCACCGGCCGAAAACGAGTCGTCCGCGGCCGTTCCGCCGACCGCGAGCGCCTGCCGCCGCGTCAGCAACCGACCGACCGGTTCGTCGTCGGTGTCCATAGTCGTCTGTTCGCCGTCGGGGACGTCGCGGCGCACCCGACGGTCAGGCGGTCAAAAAACACGTGCCGAAGTGCGGCCTGTCGGGAGGTTGGCGCGCCTAGTGGAACAGCCGCCACACCAGTCCGAGGAGGATGAACGGCGCGAACGGAATCATGAGCACTGCGATCCCAGCGACGATGAGCGTCCCCATGAGACCCATCTGGGTGTTCGAGTAGTCGGTTCGAACGGGGTTGACTGCGCGGGCCATACGTAGTCGTCCGTTCCCATCATACATAAGCTGACTGAATAGTTAATATATAAATATCGGCGGACGAGGGCGGCGGTTACGGGCGGGGAGACGGCGGAGCGGCGCGCGGGGTTACGCCCGCGACGGTTCCGGCGCGCGGAGCGCCAGAAGCACGCCGACGACGGCGACGCCGCCCGCGGCGAAGAACGCGGGCGCGTAGCCCGCGTAGTCGATGATTGCGCCGGCAGCGATGGGCGCGGCGAACGCGCCGAGGAGGCCGACGCTCGTCAGGAGCGAGACGGCCGTGGTTCGCACCGACGGGGCGACGAGTTCGGCGATGTACGAGAAGATGAGCCCCGTCACGAGTTGGATGGCGAAGCCGACGACGACGACCGCGCCGACGACGGGGCCGAGTCCCGAGACGAACGCGAAGGCGACGACCGCGGGCGTGGCGACGGCGAACGACGAGACGATGACGCGGCGGCGACGGCCGCCGAACACGCGGTCGGTCACCACACCGCTCGTCGACCGCGCGACCGCGCCGATGGCGGGGAACAGCGCGGTCAGGAGACCGCTCGCCGCCAACGAGATTTCGAACTCGCTGGCGAGGAAGCTCGGCAGCCAGGTGTTGACGAACAGGTACAGCGAGTAGGCGAGAAAACAGAGCCCGCAGACGGTCCAGACCGCCCGGCTGCCGAACAGTTCGCGGAGTGCCGCCCCGTCGGGGGACGGCGCGTCGACACCGGGGACGCGGCGGCGAGTCGCGGCCGCGAAGAACACGACGCCGACGACGGCGACCCCGGCGTACAGCGGGAGAATCGCGGGCCAGCCCGCCGCGTTTGCGATGAGCGGGCTCCCGAACTGCCCGAGGGCGAACCCGACGGGCGCACTCGCGGTGAACACGCCGACCGCGGTCGCGCGCCGTGCCGGCGGGACCGCGTTGCCGACGACGTTCGCGCCCGCGTTCCAGAACGTGACGTAGGCGAGTCCGCCGAGCACCCGCGAGGCGAGGAGCCAGCCGAACGCGCCGGCGGTGGCCGCGTACCAGCCCCAGCCGCCGGCGACGACGAGCGCGACGGTCGCCAGTCCGACCACGCGGCGCACGGAAAAGCGGTCGAGGACGACGCCGACGGGGACGCTCGTGACGACCGCCGTCGCGTACATGATGCTGACGAGCCAGCCCGCCGCGCTCGAACTCAGTCCGAGGGAGTCCTGAATGGCCGGAAAGACGCTCGCCGGGGCGATTTCGTAGGCCGCGGCCGCCGTCGAAAGCAGGAAGAAGCCGACGACGATGCCCAGTGTCTCGCGTCGCGTGCCCGTCGTGTCGTCAGTCGTACTCACGGTTTCGCTACCTGCTCGGCGGAAGGATATGAAACCGCGTGATTGCGGTCCGATTGCGCCGCGGCCGCGGGTGCCTCACCGACTCAGTCGTCCCCGCGGAGCGCCCGCTCGATGGTCGTGTCGCCGCCCGTGAGCGTCAGCGTCTCGCCGACCGTCCGGTCGATATCGAGACTGGCGACGACCGCCTGTGCGACGTCGGCCCGCGGAATCTCGGGCGTGTCGCCGTCGAGACTCTCGACGGTCAGCGAGACGGAGCCGGTTCCCTCTGCGTCGGTGAGCCTCGTGGGGCGGAGAATCGTCGCGTCGAGCGACGACTGTTCGAGGTAGTCGTCCGCGCAGCGCTTGGCGACCAGATACGGGCGCAGCGCCTCCGGGCCCGAAAGTGGGTCGCCCGCGCCGATGGAGCTAATCATCACGAAGCGGTCGATACCCGCCTCGACGCAGGCGTCAACCACCCGCCGAGCGCCCCAGAGGTCGACCATGAGCGTCTTGTCCGCGCCGGTCGACCCGCCGGAGCCGGCGGTGAACACGACCGCGTCGGCTCCGTCGAGCGCCGCGTCGAAGTCGCCTTCGAGGTCGCCCAGTCGCGGCTCACCGCCGCGGTCGCGAACCGCCTCGAACTGCGATTCGTCGCGGACGACGCCGACGGGGTCGTGCCCGGCGTCCGCGAGTCGGGGGAGTAGCTCTCGGCCGATACCGCCGTTCGCGCCGATGACTGCGACCTGCATCGTTCGCTGTCCCGTAGTCGCCCCGGCCAGATAGGGGCTGGGTTCAGCGAAGGTGACGTGCGCGACTCGTCGCGGTGGAGCACCGACCCCGACACCCGATATCCCTCGTCGAACCGGCGGGTGCTGCTGGAAGCAACACCGTCGTTGGTCCGCAGGTCGGTGTTCACGTATGCGCGATTCGAACCGCCAGTGGATATTCGCCGAACGGCCCGAGGAAGAACCGGACATGGACAGTTTCGAACTCCGCGAGGGCGACCTGCCGGAGCCGCGACACGGGGAGCTCCTCGTTCGCGTGCGGTACCTCTCTGTCGACCCGTACATGCGCGGCCGGATGCGGGACGCGGAGTCGTACGCCGAGCCGTGGTCGGTCGGTGACCCGATGCAGGGGGCCGTCGTCGGTGAAGTCGTCGAGAGCGAAAGCGACGCGTACGACGCGGGCGACCTCGTGAGCGGTAACGGGACGTGGGCCGACTACACCGTCCTCGACGCCGACAACGTCGCGCCGGTCGACCCATCGGTCGCGGACCTCCCCGCCTATCTCGGCGTGCTCGGGATGCCCGGGCGGACGGCGTACTTCGGCCTGCTCGACGTGGGCGACCCCTCGCCCGGCGAGACGGTCGTCGTCTCCGGGGCCGCCGGCGCGGTCGGCTCCGTCGTCGGCCAGATTGCGAAGTTCAACGGCTGTCGCGTCGTCGGCTTCGCTGGCTCCGACGAAAAGGTGTCGTGGCTCACCGACGACCTCGGCTTCGACGCCGCAATCAACTACAAGGCGGTCGACGACTACCGGGCGGCGCTCGACGACGCCGCCCCCGACGGCGTCGACGTCTACTTCGACAACGTCGGCGGCCCCATCACCGACGCGGTGTTCACGAAGCTGAACCTCGACGCTCGCGTCGCCGTCTGCGGGCAAATCGCCCACTACAACGACGAGGGCGTACCGACCGGCCCGCGAAAGCTCCCGCAGCTCATCGCGCCGCGCGCGAAAGTCCAAGGGCTGCTGGTCGGTGACTACGCCACCCGCTTCGGACAGGCCAGCGAACAGCTCGGGTCGTGGGTCGCGTCGGGCGACCTCGAACACCGCGAAACCGTCGTCGACGGGCTGGGGAACGCGCCCGACGCATTCCTCGGACTGTTCTCCGGCGACAACATCGGCAAGCAGGTCGTCGGCGTATCGGAGCCCTAACCCGACGCCGACGCGGGCGGCGGCGGAGTCCCGGTCGACTCCCGGACGCGGACCGTCGTATCACTCAGTTTTAGGCCGGACTAAATTTCGAAGCAGCTATATTGTTTTAGGCTGGCCTAATTCGTATGCTGGACGACGCTGACGAGAACGCGGAACCGACGCGGAGAGATTACCTGAAGTACGGCGGGGCGCTTTTCGGTGGCGGAGCGCTCGCTGGCTGTGCCGGGCAGTCGGGCGACGGCGCGACGACGACGGCGACCGAGACCGCCACGGCGACGGAGGCCGAGGCGGAAGCCACCGAGACGGCGACCGAGACGGCCGAATCGAGCTACGCGGCCGAGTTGTCGCCGGTCGGGACGGTCACGTTGGACGAGCCGCCGACGAACGTGTTCACCCACTTCCCGTGGTTCCCGGACATGGCGAGCGCGCTCGGGCAGGGCGACACCGTCAACAACCTCTGGTGGGACGGCACCGTCGCGGGGCTCGAATACTTCACCGCCGGCTTCGACGGCTTCGAAATCGAGTGGGCGGACGCGGCGGGCGAGTACGGCTTCACGAAGGAGCGACTGTACGAACTCGACAGCGACCTCCACCTCGTCGACCCCGCGTGGGTGACCACGCAGGACAACTGGAACCGAGCTGACACCGACGAAGTCGCGGACAACATCGGCCCGTGGTTCGGGAACTATTACAGTAACTTCAACGCCGCGCCGCCCGAAGAGTGGGCCGACGGCTACGAGTATTACGACCTCTGGGAGCTGTTCGAGCGCGTCGCGTCGCTGTACGGCGAACGCGAGCGCTACGAAGCGCTCCAGTCCGTCCGCGACGACCAGCTCACTACCGTCGAAGACGGCCTGCCGCCGGAGTCCGAGCGCCCGACCGCCGCGTACCTCTCCATCTCGACGGACCTGTCGAGCATCTACCTGCTCCGCCTGAACGCGCCCGGCTACTGGAACGCCCACACCCGGCCGCTCGGCGCGGTCGACGCCTTCGGTGACGAAGAGTTCACGGGGCCGTTCCAAGAGGTCGACGTGGAGGCACTTCTCGAAGCCGACCCCGACGTGATTCTCGCGCTGTGGACGGTCACGGAGACGTTCGACTTCGACGGGCTGAAACAGAACCTCCGGGACGACCCGGTCGGCCGCGAACTGGCGGCCGTCCGGAACGACCGCGTCTACCCGCAGGGGACCCGGTGGCAGGGGCCGCTGATGAACCTGTTCCAGACCGAGATGACGGCCAAACAGCTCTATCCCGAGCGGTTCGGCGCGTGGCCGACCTACGAGGACGGCGACGACTACCCCGACTTCGGGGCCGACGAACAGCTGTTCGACCACGCGCGGGTCGAGGAACTCGTCGCGGGAGGGAGTTTGTAGGTGCGGGTCCTCGTCAGTCGTCGGTCGACGAGGGCGAGCCGCGACGGTCGCCGGCGTCCCCGGGGGCTTCGCCCGGCTGGTAGGTAATCTGCCACCCGGTCACGCCCATGAGGAGCAAGACGAGCGGCGACAGCAGGCCGAAGAAGTAGTACGGCGCGTACTCGAGGGTACCGACGCCGAGCGTGCCGGCCATGAACAGCGCCCCGCTGTTCCACGGGATGAGCGCGCTCGTCGTCGTCCCCGCGGACTCGATAGCCCGCGAGAGGTTCTCGCTTTGGAGTCCCTGTTCCTCGTAGAGGTTCCGGAGCGTGATGCCGGGGACGACGATGCTGATGTACTGCTCGGCGGCGAGGACGTTCATCGACACCGCGGAGACGGCGGTCACGCCGGTGAGACTCGCGACACCGCGGCTCAGCCGGCCGAGGTGGTGTGCGAGCACGGCGAGGATGCCGGCGCGTTCGAGCATCCCGCCGAGCGACAGCGCCGCGATGGCGATGGTGACCACCCACGCGCCGCCGATCATCCCGCCGCTGGCCAGCAGGCCGTCGACGAGTTCCATCCCGGTCGACGGCGAGGTTCCCGACTGCGCGATGGACCACACGGCCCCGAACGCGGTTCCCTGCATCACGACCGACGTGAGTGCGCCCGCGAACACGCCCGCGCCGAGCGTCGGCAACGCGGGCACGCCGTAGAGCGCGAGGCCGAACGTGACGACGAGCGGGGCGAAAGTGAGCGCCGATATCGCGTACGACCCGGTGAGCGCGCCCTGAATCTCGGTGATGCGGCCCACCGGGATGTTCCCGGAGGCTTGGACGCCGAGGACCGCGTACAACACGACGGCGATGCCGAACGCGACGAGCGAGCTGTCGCGCATGGCGTTGACGTGGTCGAACAGGTCGGTGTTCGTGACGGCGGCCGCGAGGTTCGTCGTGTCCGACAGCGGCGACTGTTTGTCGCCCATGTACGCCCCCGAGAGGATGGCCCCCGCGGTCATCGGGGCCGGAATCCCCAACCCGGCGCCGATGCCGATAAACGAGACGCCGAGCGTGCCGGCGGCCGTCCACGACGACCCGATTGCGAACGTGACGATCGACGCGAGTACCGCCGTGATGGGCAGGAAAATCGTCGGCGTCAGCAGGTCGAGGCCGTAGTACATCAGGCTCGGAATCGTCCCCGCGGCGACCCACGTCGCGATGAGCGCGTAGACGACGAACATGATGAGGATGACCTGAATCCCCATGTGGAGGCTGTCGGTGATGCCGTCGTAGAGCTCCGCCCAGGAGATGCCCAGCCAGTACCGACTGAACAAACCGGTGAAGCTGATGCCCCAAAACAGGGGGAACTGCGGGTCGAGGCCGTAGACGACGATGCCGACGCCGAGGAAGACGAGCATCCCGAAGACGGGGACCAACGCTTCGAGCAGCGAGGGTCGGTCGTCGGCGTCGAGTTCCTCGTACAGGCGGGGCTCGAACGCTAACCCCATCGTGACACCTCCACCGGTCGCCGTCCGTCGCCCGCCCGCCCCGTCGGGGTTCCGCGGCCGAGGCCGCCCGAGACCGGACCGGCGCGGTCGGCGCGTGCCGTCGGTCCGCGTTCACCGACCGTCGTTGGAAGCCGATACGTGCGCGCTCGCACCCGGTCCACCGCGGGCGCATCCCGGCGGCGGCCAGATGGTTGACAGACCATACCACTCGAACAATCATGAATGTCCCATATAAATTTTTATTTGGAGATTTCACCAGCGAATGTTTGATAAAGTCAAACAAGATGGCGACTAGAGCGGACAAACGGGGTTGTCAGTCGAATCGCAGTTTGATATAACAGAACTAATAGCACTCCACCGAGTTCGGGGTCGTATGGACGACAGTCGCCCCGCGGACGGCCCGCGTCGAATCAAATCCGTACAGACGGCGAGCGAGATTCTGGCCGCGATACAGCGGCGGTCCGACCCGACGTTCAGCGACGTCTGCGACGAACTCGACGCCTCGAAGGGGACCGTCCACACCTATCTCGCGACGCTCGAAGCGGAGGGACTCGTGGCGAAGGACGACGGCCGCTACCGCCTCGGCCTCCGACTGGTCACGATGGGCGAAACCGTGCGCAACGAGACGCCGCTGTACCGCGCGGGGCAAGTCGAGGTGGACAAACTCGCAGAGACGACCAGCGAGTACGTCCACCTGACGGTCGTCTCCCGCGGCAAGGAGGTGACCATCTACGAGAGCCGCGGCGACAACGCGGTCGCGACCGACTACCACCTGCGGATGCGCGAGGCCCCGCAGTACCTCCATTGTACGGCGACCGGGAAGGCGATGCTCGGCCACTTCGACGACGACCGCGTCCGCGACATCGTCGACGACCAGGGGCTCGTCGAGCAGACCGACAACACCATCTCCGACGCCGACCGCCTGTTCGACGAACTCGAGGAGATTCGCGAGCGGGGCTACGCGGTCAACGACGAAGAGGAGCTTCGCGGCATGCGCTCTATCGGTGCACCGATTCGCGGCGTCGACGGCGACGTCTGCGGGGCGGTCAGCGTCACCGCGCCGACGAGCCGACTCTCCGGGGACCGCTTTCGCTCGGAAATCCCCGAACTCGTGATGCAGGCGGCGAACATCATCGAGGTGAACCTCGAAACGACCACGTTCGACCCGTCCCGGTGAGCCGGACTTTGACGATTCCAAACGTCGCGCGACTCCGGCGCGTGGCGAGTCACCTCACGAGGAGCGCCCTCGGCGCGAACCGCCGCCGATTCGCGACCTGCGACGCGTTCGCACGCTCCGATATAGTTCGTTATTATCAAACAACCTCTCCTGATAATCAGACGTTCGGCTACCGAGACCCATATTTGAAGATGTTACTCATTTTTCTAGGTAGTTTTATGTTACATTGTCCACCAGGGTGTTCGTATGGATCGAGACTCAGTCGAGCCGACCGTCACGTCGCTCCCGGGACCGAAGGCCTCAGAGTGGGTCGAGTATCACCAGTCGACCGCCGCGACGAGCACGTACGTCTACGAGTTCGTGTGGGATATCACCAAAGACGCCGTCGGGCCGTTCTGTACCGACCCCGACGGCAACGTGTTGCTGGACTTCACGAGCCACGTCGCGGCCGCGCCGCTCGGCTACAACAACCCCGAAGTGCGGTCCAGCCTCGACGACCTCGACCTCGTCGACCCGATGAAAATCGCGGGTCAGGACTTCTACGTGAGCACCGGCGGGTCGCCCGAGACGGCGTCGCTGCCCGGGCCGGCCCACCTCATGGACCGCCTGACCGACCTCACCGACCACTACGGCCTCGACACGGTGTTCCTGTCGAACTCCGGGGCCGAAGCGGTCGAAAACGCCATCAAAATCTGTTACGACGCCTGCGAGACCCCGAAGTACGGCATCACCTTCGACGGGGCGTTCCACGGCCGCACTCTCGGCGCGCTCTCGCTCAACCGCTCGAAGTCCGTCCACCGCCGCAAGTTCCCCGAAGTGAGCGGCATCCACGACGTGCCGTACTCGATGGCGGGCCTCGAAACGCTGCGCGACAAACTCGACGATACCCACGGTCACCTCCCCGCCGACCAAGTGGCGTTCCTCATCCTCGAACCCGTTCAGGGCGAAGGCGGCTACCACGTCCCGAGCGAGGCGTTCATGCGCGAGGTACAGGCCATCTGCGACGAACACGACATCCCCGTCATCGCCGACGAGATTCAGTCCGGCGTGGGTCGGACCGGCGAACTGTGGGCCTCGGACCACTACGACCTCGAACCGGATGTCATCACCAGCGCGAAGGCGCTTCGGGTCGGCGCGACGGTGGCGAACGAAGCGCTGTTCCCCGACACCGAAGCGCGACTGTCATCGACGTGGGGTGCGGGCGACATCCTCGCGTCGATTCAGGGCACGCTGACGCTCGACGTCATTCAGGAACAGGACCTCATGGCGAACGCGACCGAAAAGGGCACGCGGTTCCGCTCGGACCTCTCTCGGCTCGCCGAGCGGACCCCCTGTCTCACTGACGTGCGTGGCCTCGGGCTGATGACTGCCGTCGAATTCGATACCAAGGACCGTCGCGACGAGGTCCTCGAGGCCGCGCTGTCCGAGGGGCTTCTCACGCTCGGCTGCGGTAAGCGGTCGCTTCGCCTCCTGCCGCCGCTCGACGTGACCGACCGCGAACTCGACCTCGCACTCGAATGCCTCGAAACCGCCCTCGACAGCGTCGCGACTCACCGCGTCAGGTCGACCTGAATAGATTTCGCGGTGCTGATGACCTGCCCGGTGATGTCCTCTTCGAGATACCGGCCGGTGAGTCGACTCGACGGCCCGCAGACCCCGATAGCCGCCGCTGGCGCGCGCAGTCAGGGCGATGGGGTTCCAACCCCGTTGACATCTCCCCGCGCCTGAAGACGTCCCCAGAACGCAGAGCGTTCTGGTGTGCGAACGAGGCGCAGAGCGTCTCGTCAACGCGGGAATCCCGACCGCAGTTGGGATATCAGGGTTCGCGGTTAGCAACTTGTTCTCGTGGGGCGAAACGGCCCTCACTACGGTCGAACAGGTGAACCGCTGGCTGTGCCAACCAGCCGCTATCCCTATCACCGCCATCCGTGGCGAGACTTGAGAGTACCTTTTGTCGAATATTCTCTGCACCATTCACGTCCGCGTTCGCCACTGTATCGCACTCCTTACACACGTACAGTCCACGTTCAACACGCTAGTTCTCGACGACGGCTTCGTCAAGCGACCGACCGGTCCGGGGTTGGGTATCGAGGTGGACGAGGGGTACGTCCGCGAGCGCTCCCAAGACGAGGTCAACTGGTACAACCCCGTCTGGCACCACGACGACGGCCGACTCGCCGAGTGGTGAGCGGGGGGCGTCCGCCGCGAACGACTCACCGTGAGGCAGGCCGGTCGGTCAGTATCTTCACCACATATGTGCTCTATTTGAACAATACAGCCATCTGAGTTAACAGATGAATATACATGTTAGTATAGTTTTTGTGGAGAGAATTAGCTATCTTTGAGAAATGGCATTATTGCTGAAATCAAACTAGAGTTGGGAAAATCTCAGATAAATACTTATCCACATCATAATTGAATAGTATAACTCCATTTATACCAATATAAGTCAAAAACTTCAGAATAGCTCTGAGAATAGATATTCTATATCGTCGCTTCTAATATATTCTATCCAGATATTATTGAATAGTATTTGCACTACTATATAGGGGATTGTTCGCGGTAATCGCGTCTCGAATCAGTGTTTACCACGGGGGTCCTCGATACCAAGGACACCACGACCTAACGAGCGAGCGCCGCAGTCGACCGGCGCGGACCGAGCGACGAGTAGTCCTGCGACAGCGCTTTAATCATCCTCGACGCGCCGGTCCACCCCGATGAGTGAGCCGAGCCCGCCGAACGCGGCGATATCGCGGTCGAATCTGCCGGCCCAATAGTGAACTTACTGTTCGGTCTCGTACTGGTCCATCACGTAGGAGAGAAGCGGCGCGATGTCTCGCGGTTCGGCGTCTTCGAGCAGTTCGAGACCGAGTGCGACGACGAGCGGGTAGTAGTGCCGGAGTTTCTTTAGCTCGGCACCGCTCGACCGCTTCGATTCGAGGCTGTGTTCTCGGAACACCAGCTCCAGCTCCTCGCGGAGTTCCGCGGGGAGGTAGACGGTTATCCCCACCCACTCGGATTTCACGTCGAGGTCGTCGTTCGGGAGCGTCGTCTGCTGGTTCGACCGGTTTGACCACTGCTTTGCGAGCCCGGTCGGCGCTTCTTGATGCTCCAGCGGGCTTTGTTCCGGGGCGTCCGTGGGTTCGTCGTCAGTCATGCGTGAGCCTCCCGGAAAGCGGTGGCATCCGTGTCGAATATCGCTGTGAGAGACATCGTGTATTACTCGTATTACGGGTTACTCGCCGCGGGCATAACAGTTTCCCCGCATCGGAGGTAGTTTGATATGGGTTTCACAGCATCGTCTAGTATGACCAGCCAGCCGCCATACATGGACTCAGGTCAGTCGACCGAGGCCCGGGTCGCTGACCTGCTGGAGCGCATGACGCTCCGGGAGAAAGCCGGGCAGATGGTGGGGCTGCACGTCGGCTCGTTCACCGTGTTACAGCGCGAGACCTCTTGGACGACGACGTTAGATGACGCCAAAGACGCCATCCGCGACCACCAGGTCGGGTCGGCCACGCCGTTCGGCACCGGCTTCTCGCCGTACAACACCGCCGTCGTCGCGGGCCGCGTCGCGAATCAACTCCAGCGCGTCGCCGTGAACGAGACGCGGCTGGGCATCCCGCTTCTCGTCCCGGTCGACGCGATTCACGGCCACGCGCACATCGAGGGAGCCACCGTGTTCCCGCACAATCTCGCCATGGCGGCGACGTGGAATCCCGACCTCGCCGAGCGCGCCGCGCGAATCACGGCGGTCGAGATGGCGGCGACCGGCGCGAACCAGAACTACGCTCCGACCGCGGACGTCGCCCGAGAACCCCGGTGGGGGCGAACGTACGAGACGTACGGTGAGTCCTCGTCGCTCGTCGAGGCGTTCGTCGCGGCGGAGACGCGGGGCCTCCAAGGTGAGTCGTTGCGCGACCCCACGTCAGTCGCGGCGACGGTGAAACATTACCCGGCGAGCAGTGAGCCGACCCGCGGCGAGGACACGGCACCCGTCGATATCTCGATGGGGACGCTCCGACGCGTCTTCCTCCCGCCGTTCGAGCGCGCCATCGACGAGGGGGTCGCGGGGGTGATGCCCATGTACAACGCGCTCGGGAACGAACCCGCGCACTCCTCGACGTTCTACCTGACCGACCTCCTCAGAGACCGCCTCGGGTTCGAGGGCGTGACCTGTTCCGACTGGCTCGCCGTCTGGATGCTCGTCGAGCGGCACCAGACCGCCGCATCGTTCGCCGAGGCGGTCGAACAAGTCGCGACCGCCGGACTCGACATCGCGTCCGTGGGGGGAACCCAGCACGCGGACACGCTCTGTGAACTGGTCGAGTCGGGCGACCTCCCGGAGTCACTACTCGACCGAAGCGTGCGGCGCATCCTCGCGCTGAAGTTCGAACTCGGGCTGTTCGAGGACCCGTACGTCTCACCGCGGTCTGCAATCATCGACGTGGGGTCCGAGGAACACCGGCGGGTGTCGAGGGAAGCCGCCCGACAGTCCGTGACCCTCTTGCAGAACGACGAGGAGACGCTGCCGCTGGGCGACGTGGACGAACTCTTCGTGACGGGGCCGAACGCCGACTCGCTCGATAACCTCCTCGGCGGCTGGACGGTGTTCGACTTCGACGAAAACGAAGGCCCGACCGTTCGGGACGGCTTGGAACACGTCGTCGACGACGGAACGACGGTGACGTACGAACCGGGCGTGGGTTCGGACGAGTCCGCAGGGAGAGACGCCGTCGCAAGTCGCGCCGAACGCGCCGACGCGACGGTCGCCGTCCTCGGTGAGCCGTGGTACCTCCACGAGTTCGGCCCGG
Organism: Haloferax sp. Atlit-48N; assembly: GCF_003383015.2. Lineage (NCBI taxonomy): Archaea > Methanobacteriati > Methanobacteriota > Halobacteria > Halobacteriales > Haloferacaceae > Haloferax > Haloferax sp. Atlit-48N. Next base: position 2,358,298 of record NZ_CP137689.1, read on the forward strand.
CGTCGCTACGCGGCGAGAACGGCGGCTTCCCGCAACGGAACTCGCTGGAACTGCCACCGGCACAGCGGGACCTACTGGACGCCGTGGCCGCAACCGACACGCCGACGGTCCTCGTGCTCGTCACCGGGCGACCGCTGGTTCTGACGGACGTGCTCGACCAGGTCGACGCGGTCGTCGTCGCGTTCTTCCCCGGTCTCGAAGGCGGTCGCGCGATTGCCGACGTGCTGGTCGGGAACACGAACCCGTCCGGTCGCCTGCCGATTACGTTCCCCCGCTCGATGGGCGACTTCCCGGTTCGACACGACTGGCTTCCGCATCCGAGTCCGTTGGGGATGGACGAACATCTCCCGTCGTACGACCCGCTTTTCGAATTCGGCTTCGGGCTGAGCTACACGGAGTTCACGTACGACTCGCTCGACGTGTCCGAGGAGACCATCGCTGACGGAGGCGAGGTGACCGTGTCGGTGACGGTGACGAACACCGGCGACCGCGCGGGAACCGAGACGGTCCAGTTGTTCGGTGAGCACCGACACAGCTCCGTGGTGACGCCCGTCCGTGAGTTGCAGGGCTTCACGAAGGTCACGCTCTCGCCGGGCGAGACGCAAACGGTGACGATAACGCTCACCGCCGACGACCTCCGGGTCGTCAAACCGGACGGCTCCCGGACGCTCGAAAGCGGGGCGTACGAGCTGTTCGTCGGCGACCGAACCCAGACGCTGGCGATTTCGTAATACCGGTATTACCGAATCGCGAGGTTCGTTTTATACACACCTGTGCCGCCGAACTAAACACGGGCACGGACCGAACGTCGGGTGGGCGCGAGATGAGATTACACTCTTATTCGTGTAATCTTTGGTCGCGGGGACGCACACATCGCGTCGAGTCCCAACGTGAACGCGTCGACCCCGCGCATTCGATTCCGTTTTAGAAATACTAGTAATACAGATATGATGTCGATGGGATGGCTCTCCCGACCGAACGGGAGTAGCGGTGCTTCAAGGCGAGACTCCGCAGTTCTCCTTCCGGTCGTTCGAGTGCAGTGTTCGGTTTCGACCTGAAATCCGGGGCGGCGAGCCGGCGAGTAATACTAGTCATATTTCCAATCGTTTTATGAGCGTTTGCCGGCACTTGACCACAGGGATGGAAACCGCCGAAGCCGACGTTGAGACGGTAGTCGACGAACTCACGCTCGAAGAGAAAATCCAACTCGTCCACGGCGCGGTCGACCCGGACGGAACGGCGACGGGCTACCTCCCCGGCGTCGACCGACTCGGAATTCCGGAGCTCAGGCTGGCCGACGGACCGCTCGGCGTCCGCGTCAACGGCGCGCCCGCCACGCTGTTTCCCGCGTCGATTGCCCTCGCGGCGACGTTCGACCCGAATCTCGCGCGCGAGCAGGGGGCGGCCATGGGGCGCGAGGCGAACGCCCGCGACCAAGACGCGCTGCTCGGTCCCGGGCTCAACCTCATTCGGGTGCCGCACTGCGGACGGAACTTCGAATACTACTCCGAAGACCCCGTTCTCACGGCCGCGTTCGCCGGGGCGGCCGTCGAGGGTATCCAGTCGGCCGACGTCATCGCGACCCCGAAACACTACGTCGCCAACAACCAAGAGACACACCGAGCGTCGGTGAACGTGAGCGTCAGCGAGCGTGCGCTCAGGGAGTGTTACCTCCCCGGGTTCAAAGCGGCCGTCGACGCCGGTGCCGGGTCGGTCATGACCGCCTACAACAGCGTCAACGACTCGTTCATGAGCGAGAACCGCCCGCTCGTCACTGACGTGCTGAAAGGCGAGTGGGGCTTCGACGGCTACGTCGTCTCCGACTGGTTCGGAGCCGTCAGCACAGTCGAGTCGGCCAACGGGGGGCTGGATCTCGAAATGCCGGGCGTCACCCGCGACGAACTCTGGGAGATGTTCGACCTCGAACCCCCCGAAGACGACGATGACGCCGTCTTCGGCGAGACCGCGGACGTTTCGGACGGGATGCCGGACATGACCAACACCGGCAACTTCGGCGGCCCGCTCCGCGAAGCCGTCGAACGCGGGGACGTCCCGCACGCGCGACTGGACGACATGGTCACGCGGATACTCCGACAGATGGAGCGCATCGGCGTGCTCGGCGGGGGCCGTGCGGCATCGCCACCCGAGGACGACGGCCACCGAGAACTCGCAGAGACCATCGCCGCTCGCGGGACGGTCCTCTTGGAGAACGACGGCACACTCCCGCTCGCGGACGACGCGGACGTTGCGGTCATCGGCCCCGGCGTCGAGGAGATTTCGACGGGCGGCGGGTCATCGGAGATGGACGCGCTCCACGAAGCCCCGACGGCGACGGGAATCGACGCGCGCGCGACGGGCAGCGTCACCGTCGAGCGCGGCGTCCCGCCCATCGAGAAAGTCTCGTTCTTCGGCGGCGACGACGAGGGCGACGACCAGCGACCGGACCCCACACTCGACGATGCGGTCTCGGCGGCGGCGGACGCCGATGTCGCCGTCGTCGTCGTCGAGGACGCCGCCGCCGAGGCGGTCGACCGCGACGACCTCACGCTCCCCGGCGGGCAAGACGAACTCGTCGAAGACGTGACGGCGGTCAACGACAACACCGTCGTCGTCGTCCAGTCGAGCGGCCCCGTCGAACTCCCGTGGCGCGACGACGTGAGCGCGGTTCTGGAGTCGTGGTACCCCGGACAGGCCGACGGCGACGCGCTCGCGGCCGTCCTGTTCGGTGACGCCGACCCATCGGGACGGCTCCCGGTCACCTTCGCGAACGAGGAAGACTACCCGGTGACCGACGACGCGACGTTCCCGGGAATCGACGGCGAGGTGCAGTACGACGAAAACCTGCTCGTCGGCTACCGGTACTTCGACGCGACCGAGGCTGACCCCGTCTATCCGTTCGGCTACGGGCTGTCCTACGCGGCGTTCGAATACCGCGGCGCGGAACTCGTCGACGAGCGCCGCGTCGAAGTCACGGTCGAAAACGTCTCCGACCGGGCGGGTCGCGAGGTGGTACAGGCGTACGTCCGGCCCTCGAACGCGAGCGACGACCGGCCCGTCCGCGAACTCGGCGGCTTCGAAGCCGTTTCGATTCCGGCCGGTGAGACGGTGACCGTCGACGTCGACCTCGACGACCTCGCGTTCACGGAGTACGACGAGACCGCGGGCTGGACCGCGCTCGAAGGGCCGTTCACCATCGAAATCGGTCGGTCGGCGCGAGACGTCGAGTTCGAACTGACGCTGTAAGCGACCGGGCGACGCAGCGTCTCCCGCTCGTCTTCGAATCGGACGTGATTACACCGTTCAAGGAGTACCGTCGCGGCTTCAGTTGACGGTGAAACTCGCCGCTCGAACGTCGCTTTCTTCGTAGCCGTACCGAATCGCCTTCGTCCGTATCGTCGTCTCTCCCTCGTCCAGTTCGATTGGTGTCGTGTAGAGCTTCCAGCGGGAGTCGTCAGTCTCACCCGTGGCGTACACGATAGACGCCCCCTGCGTGTCGCAATGGAGCGTGACCGTCGTCGGAGCCGTGAACTCGCCACCCGTTGGTGTCGCCGCAGTCATCCTGTTTTCCGGTGCGTTCGGGACGAACGTCGGGGTCTCGGTCACCGGTTGCTCCCCGCCGGGCCACATCTGTTCGACCATCTGCGTCTCGTCGAGATGGCCCCGGTCACCGGGCGCGTCCAGTCGGTCGTCCATCACCGCACGCAGTTCTGCCAGCGTCTCCGAGTGGGCGGGGTCGTCCGCGAGATTGTCGATTTCGTGGGGGTCCGCCGCCACATCGTAGAGTTCCTCGACCGGACGATCGCACGAGAGCAACTCCGCGGCCGGGCCGTCGAGTTCGCCTTCCGCGTGGAGTCGAAGGAGGTCCTGCATCGCCTCGCCTCGCGCCCGAAACGGAACCCAGACCAGCGGCGGGTTCGTCGGGTCGTAGTTCCGGATGTACTTGTACTGGTCAGTCCGAATCGCGCGCACCATGTCGTAGCTCTCGTCGATGCGGTCCCGCGCCGCGAGCAGGGACTCCCGTGGCTCGTCCGCGCCCGGCCCGAGGAACGGCCGGCCCTGCATCCACGTCGGAATATCGACGCCGGCGAGCGACAGAACGGTCGGTCCGAGGTCGAGCAGGCTCACGAGACGCTGGCTCCGCTCGCCGCCCTCGATTTCGCCCGGCCATCTGACGACCAACGGGACGTTGATACCCGAATCGTACAGCGACCGTTTCGCGCGCGGGAGGCCCTCGCCGTGGTCGCTCCAGATGAACACGATAGTGTCGTCGGCCAGCCCGTCTTCTCGTAACTCCCGGAGGAGTCGCCCGACCTCCTCGTCGGACCGCGCGATGTTGTCGTACTGCCGCGCGATGGCCTTCCTGACGCCGTTGGTGTCCGGCAGATACGGCGGCACGTCCACGGCGTCGGGGTCGGTTTCCGGCTCACCGTTGACGCCGACGAGCCCCTCTTCCCACATGCCGCTCTCGTGGGTCCGAATCGGGTTGAACACGGCAAAGAACGGCTGGTCGTCGTCCGGTCGGTTTCGCCAGTGGGCGTCCTTGTGGTTCTCGTCCCAGATGGAGACGGGAGCGTCGAAGTCGTGTTGACTCTCGCCGAGGTTGTCGAACTGATAGTCGGTCTTCGAGTTGTTCGTGCAGTAGTAGCCCGCCGCACGGAGGAACTCCGGGAACGCCGTCACGTAGTGCGGTGGGACCGAGGAGTACGGCGTAGGGAGTTTCGGCGTGTCCTCGTTCATGTGCTTCGTCCGCATGTGGTGCGTGCCGATTGCCGTCTGGTGGCAGCCGGTGATGACCGATGCCCGCGACGGGGCGCAGACGCCCGCCGTCGCACACGCCTCCGTGTAGACGCGCCCGTCAGCGGCGATACTATCGATGTTCGGCGTCTGAGCGACGTCGTCTCCGTAGCATCCGAATCGAGGACTCGTGTCTTCGAGCGATATCCAGAGGATGTTCGGCTGGTGGGCTGAAGCCATATCCGGTCATCTTTGTACGTCGTGTTAGTTCTTCCTCATATCGAAGCCTCTTGCAACTGCATACCCACACCGATTCCATTTCTTGCGGGGGGATTCCACGCTGACTGCCATCGAGTGCACGAGAGATGATTCAACCGTGGTATTCGTAGCCAAGGGTCATAAATTATTTATAATGTAGGCCTGAATCACTCTTTGGAGTCAAAAAATACATGGACAATAGTAACAAGCTCGGCTGGATAGCCGGATTTGCCGTTGCAATCGGATTGAACATCGGTGGTGGACTTTGGACGACGCCGATCATCGCAGCATCAGTGACGGGACCGGTTACAATAGCTCTCACACTGCTGGCAACGATTCCAATTATACTGGCTGCCCCGGCATACATCTCATTATCTAAGATTTGGCCAATCTCTCCCGGGCACTATTACTACCCAACTCGAATGTTGGTCCCGGAGAACCGAAGTGTGAGCAAATTCATTGGGTGGACGATTATCTGGGCACAAATAGCGATAGCCGGGTTTGTACTCGTCCAAGTCCTCGTGATCGCTGGGGCATCGTATCTCAATCAGCTCATTCCTGCTGTTCCTGTCTCGGTGTTCACTATCTCACTCTTACTCGGAACAGTCACAGTCGTTTGGTTTGGTCTCCGCGCTGTCGGTCGCATAGAGGTTCTAATGGCAGCTATCCTTCTAGTCTCGATGGGGATTATTCTTCTCTCAGGTATCCCGCACATGGATGTCGATAATTACACACCGTTCATCCCGACAGGAGCCTCTCCGATTCTCTCCTCATTCGGATTGATGTTTGGGACGGTACTCGGGAGTATTTCGTTGATAGACCTGAGTGGGGAGATCAAAAATCCCGAAAAGACGTTTGGACAGCTGCTTATCTCGAGCACCGGGGTTACCGCTGTGATCTCTGCACTCATTGTGTTTGTGAGTATTGGGATCGTTCCGTATAGCGACCTCCAGAACCGTACGCTCCGGTTTGTCACGAGCCAGTATCTTCCACCAGAGGTGCTCATCCTCTCTACGATTGGTGCGGCGTTAGCTGGTGTAACCTCCGTAATTGGGATCGTCGCAATTACGAATAGACACGTGTCTGCCGCCTCAAATGACGGGATTCTACCCAAAATCATCTCCAAAAATAATGCTCACGGCGAGCCGGCATACGTGCTCATCTTCATTGCAATCACGTCCATCGCAGGGTCGCTTTTGAACATCCCAATCTACGACATGGTGAGCGGTGGGACACTCGCAATCCTCGGCCCGCCGATTCTCGTCTGTCTAACTGGCTTCCGTCTTCCGTCGACGTATCCAGAGATATTCGAACGGAAGGAATTCAAAAATAAGGCCTACTTACATCCTGCTATCGTGCGGTGGTCTTCTCTGGCCGCAGCGCTTTGCCTGATTGCCATGTATGTCAACGTCGCGGTACAGAATTCCACTGGCGCAATGTGGTACGGGCTGTTCCTCTCTACGGGGATCGTGATTTTCGCCCTGCGGGTACTGTACCAGCGGACCCAGACAGATACCAACTTGAAAACTGGGCCAACTCCTGAGTTCCTCAGTGAAGACTGACGCTTAGGCAGCTAATTCACCTCCTGCGGTACCTTCTATTATCGTCGGCACCACAGCGCACCGACCATCTCTGCGAGGAGCACCCACACCCGCAAACCACCGCCGAGGGCTCGGCGTGACCAAACCCATCATGGTGGTATTCGGGTGCTTCAGCACGAGGAGACGATCAGTCGAGGTCAGCCACACACCGAAAGCCCATGTTCCCCGTCGAACTGTCCGGCGTGTTCTTCGACCGTGCGGCGACTCGGTACCGGTTACACCACGACCGGTGGCAGAGATACGACCCCCCGCGCATCACCCGGTTGTCGCCGTCGTCGGGACCGGTCGGGTCGTGGGGGTCGTAGTCGTCGGTCGTGTGGTAGTCCGGACTGAACCAGTCCGCGCACCACTCCCAGACGTTGCCCGAGACGTTGTACAGTCCGTGACCGTTCGGCGAAAACTCGTTTACCGGAGCCGTCTGCAAATAGCCGTCGTCCTCGGTGTTGGTCTCGGGGAACTCGCCCTGCCAGATGTTGCAGCGGTGGTCTCCGTCCGGTCGGAGTTCGTCCCCCCACGGGAACCGCTTTCCTTCGAGACCGCCACGCGCGGCGTACTCCCACTCGGCCTCCGTGGGGAGGCGTTTCCCCGCCCACTCGGCGTACGCGACCGCATCGTTCCAGGAGACCTGTGTCACCGGGTGTGTGAGCCGCGACTCCAACACGCTCGAACTGGGGCCCTCCGGACGCAGCCAGTTCGCACCTTGGACCGCAACCCACCACGGCGCGGCTGGAACGTTCTGCATCACCGCGTCGTCGTCCTCCGGCGCGACGAAGTCCTCGAAGACGAACGACCAGCCGAACCGCTCTGCCTCCGTCGTGTAGCCGGTGTCCCGTACGAATTGCAGGAACTCCGCGTTCGTGACCGCGTACTTGTCGATAGCGAACGGGGAGACCGTCACCTCGCGGGCGGGTCCCTCACCGTCTTCGGGGAAGCCGACATCCGAATCCGTTCCCATCACGAACGTCCCGCCGTCTAGCTGGACCATCCGCGACAGGTCCGCGGTCGCGTCTGTCGAACCGCTGGTGGCTGCCGAGCGCGACCCATCCGTCGTCGAGTGGTGAGACGGTGCGCTCTCCTCGACGTCTGCTCTGGAGCCGGAACAACACGGCGAACCGCTGTCAGTCATGCCCCGAGATACACGCGCGATCAGTAAAAGCGTACGCGACGACACCGATGGAGATGGCCGTGGAGGACGAGTGGCGAGTCCCGGACTCGCGCGCGACCGAGCACCGGAACCCGCACAGCGTGGGGGACAGGAATGAAAGAACAGAACGACGCTGGCATCGAGGCTCGGTCACAGAACCTATCGTCCCGAGGCGCGCAGTAGTGTTCGATTATCACATATCCAATGAGAAAAGAAAATAGATAAATTCAGAATAGTAAGATTATATACTAATCTCGATTCAAAACTCTAGTTAAATTCTATTTAATAAGTATTAATTCAATTATTTATACTCAAGTTCACAGCAAAGTTTGGCTATATCAGCCAGTAGATGAGCAGTAAAAGAAGGTAGGCTAGTTTTCCCAAGTGAAATACCCAATATGAATTGGTATCAAAGTAGGTGATACACGAGTGTAGTAGTTTAAAATGTCACAATATTCTATCGGATGTGTCCGGTCTCTCGCGAACGACTCTGGGGTTGTTGGAGACGCGGGAGTCGCAGGGAGTTGCTAAACGTCAGGGGTCGAGTCCGGTCGATTCAGTGTGATTCGAACTTCCGTTCCGGAATCGGAGACCTGCACACTGAGCGTCCCGTTCGAGCGGGAGACGATCCAGTAGACCAACCACAGACCGATACCGGACCCGTGTTCGAGGTCCGTCTCTTCGCCGGCTTCTAACACGGCGAATTCGGATGGCGGTAACCCCGGTCCGTTGTCCTCGACGATAATCGTCACGTCCGTCGGGGACACGTCGGTTGTGACGCGCACAGCAATCGGCTCCTCGCCGGAGTGGTGAGAGATAGCGTTCTCGATTAACTCGGTGAGTGCGAGGTCAAACCGGGGGTGTGCGTCGAGTACGACGTCGTCGACAGCGAACGAGACACAGCTCAACAGCTCGGCCGGCATGTTCTGTTTGACCTTGGAGAGGTACTCTTCGAGCGGGCGCTGGTCCGTTTCGGCGTACGACAGCACGGTCTCGATCTTCCGCGCTTTCGCCGCTTGGTCAACGACTTTCATCGAGCGCGTGTGAATGCGGTCCGCCGACCGCGCGGTCTCGCCGTTCGTTGAGTCTCGGATAATCGCCGCAAACCCCGCGATTACGTTGAGGTCGTTCCGAATGTTATGCCGGAAGATACGCGAGAGAACTTGCTTGAGCAGATCTAACTCCTCTTCGCGCTCCTTGAGCGCCGTAATATCGCTCAACACGACGATTTTCCCGGTCACGCCCCGACCGTAGACGATTTCGGATGCTTCGATGGAAAATATCCGCGTGCCGCCGTCCAGTTCTAATTTGATGACGCCGGTGTCTTGTTCGTCCGAAGACACGGCGGATTCGGAGATGAGTTGTTCGATTTTGGTCCCGATGACACTCTGATCAGACAGTTGGCTCCCGGCCCGGTTCGCATCCACGATGTGCCCGGAAGAGCCAATCACGAAGATGGGGTCCGTAATCTCATCAAACGTCTGTTCGCGAGCGACGGGAACGAACTTCAGCAACCCGTGTTCTCGAATCGAATACGCGAAAAAGAGTCCGGAAAACGAGTACAAGACCGACGTGGGATCGAAATAAATCGGAACGACCCCCGCGACCTTAACCATCGTCGAGCCGACGAGCATCGAAAACACGACCAGGAGGTACACGGTTTGTCGGCGCTGTGTGCCGTTCGTCCGGAGCAGTTCGCCGACGAACATGCCCGCAGCCAGAAACACGAGGAGGTAGCCATAGACCTGCGTTACGAGAACTTTCAGCGGGCCGTCGAACACTGGAAAGTGTAACACCCCATCGGCGGTCACGTAGTATGCAGTTGTAAAGACCAACTCGTACGGATTACTCCAGGAGAGAACGAATAGCACTGCGAGTGGGCTGAACAACGCAGCAACGACGGTTGACGGGACCGTTTGTTTGAAAACGAACTCGTACGCGAGTAAGAAGAACGTCACTGCGGCAGTCGGAATCGACACCCAGAAGAAATTTGCGACCGCTAACGTGAGACCCGGGTCCGGGATGAGTGTGAACGTCGCGAACAATAGTGCCCAGAGACCCCCCGTGGCCATCGATAAGATAAACCAGATGACTCCTGGTTTGTCACGTTCCTTCCAGAGAAGACAGCAGTTCACGACAGATGGAATCACCCCAAGATACATCAGCGCTATGGAGATTTCGAGGGTGAGCCATCGGTCAAACACCGTGTTCTATACCAGTAGATGGGAGCTAATTATTCTTTTTGGAATTATGTAATATAGTCCACAGATTTGCACCCGAGACGCATATCTAGTCACGGAAATGAAAGAAGCGGGTGCCGACGGGGCGTGAACGGCAGTCGACGGCCGGGTTGTCGTTTCGGTCGCGAGTTGCTGACCAAACAAGTATAGTACGAGCAGCGAGGTAGGTCCGAGAGATGACCGGGACGGACTACCCTCCGCGGCGTCAACACCGTATCTACCGCAACGTCTCCCCTCAAGGAGGTGCATACTGAGATGAGAGTCGCGGATATGCGATTCCTGTTTTTCCAGTTGAACATCTGGTTGTGCTTGCTCTCTGCCGCGACGGTTGCAATCACGGGTGTCGCGTTGGGAGTTGCACCCCTCTCAGTTGGGGGAGGGCTGCTGCTCGCACCGCTCCTGTTCTATTTCATATATGTCGAAGACCGGCGGGGGGTGACAGCCGAAGACGAGGTGAATCAGCCGTATCGGACGAAGCTCGTGCGACGGTACCAGACGGAACTACTCGTGACGGAGCTACTCGCGCTGCTCGGCTACGAGCTCGTGGTCTGTCTGCTGGTGTTTCGGACGGGGACTGCAAACGTCAGCGACCTACTCTTTGCGCAGATTCCCCTCGTCGTCCTCGGAAGCTACGGCTGGCTGAAGCGCTATCCGACGCTCGACTCTATCGGCGTCGGGTTCACCTGGGCGTTTGTGGCCGTGTTTTCGGTCGTTGCAGCAACGCCGCAGCCGTATTCGCTCGATGGAGTGACCGTTTTCGCCGGCTGGTTTCTTATCACCGCGGCCGGCGTCGAGTCCCGCAACATCCAAGATATCACCGGAGACTCACAGGCGAATAAAACCACGCTCGCAGGGTATTTAGGGCCCAACGCGGCGTCGCTTCTGGTTCGACTGCTCAAAGCGGGAGGGGTGGTCGTGTTCTGGGTTGTCGCCGGGGCGTTCGCTGCCGGGCTTGTTCTCTGTTATCTACTCGTACTCTCGGTGTTTCGCCGGCTCACGCGACTGCACAAGGGTGGCCCGGCTTCGGAGACGACGCAGAAATCCGCCGGCGGCTGAGGCCGCGGGCGTTCCCACGGGAGTGACTCAGCCTCTCAATGCGTCGACCGGGCGGTCGTTCGCCGCTTTCCACGCGGGGTAAATCCCGCTGAGGACGCTCGCAACGACGGCGAACCCGAACCCGTACACCAGATACTGCGCACTGCTCCACTGGAGCGCTCCGAGCGGGTCTCCAGTAATCATCTGGAAGATGACGAGCCCCGCCGCAAGCGAAAGGGTCGCCCCGACGAGCCCGCCGAGTGTGCCCATCAGGGCGGCCTCCGTCAGAATCATCCGCAGCACTTCGGAGCGGCGGATGCCGACGGCGCGGAGGACGCCGATTTCCCCGCGGCGTTCGACCGTGCTCATCAGCATCACGTTGAGGATGGCGACGCTCGCGACGACGAGCGAGATGCCGCCGATGGCCAACAAGGCGAGCGAAAGCGTCTCCAAGAACCCGCCGACTTGGCCCGCGTTCCCGAACGTGTTGATGCTGAGTTCTTCTTCGTCTTCGGTGTTGAAGTACTGATCCAGCTCCCCACCGATTTCGGTCGCGGTCGCGCTATCCTCGGCGACGACCGTCACGGTGTTGTAGTGGTTCTGGTCGGAGAGGCCGGACTCGGGTAACACCAGTTCACCGCCGCCGAAGCCGAACGCGTTTTCTTCCTCGATGAGCCCCTGTACGCGGTACAGTTGGCCGTCGTACTCGACGGGGTCGCCCTCCTCAATCCCGAGTGTCGTGGCGGTGCTGTTGCTGAGGAGCGCGCCGCTCAACAGCCGGGAGGGTGCTTCGCCGGACGTGAGGTTGTATAGCGCTGCCGCGTTCGTCACCCCGGTGACGCTTACCCTCACCTCCCGTCCGTTTCGTGAAGAGATCGTCGTCGAGTTCGTCTTCTGGGGGACGACCTCCGCGTCGGTCACCAGATTCCGTATCGTATCGACCTGGTCGTCGGTCACCCCGTCCGTGTCGCTGTCCTGACCGGACGTTATCGACACCTCGTTGCCGATACTTCCCAACTGCGACGTCGCCTGCTGTTGAATCGCAGCCGTCGCCATTCCGAGCGAACAGATCGAGACGACGCCGATGATGATGCCGAGCGCGGCCAACATCGTCCGCAGTTTGTTCCGGCCGAGGTTCCGCCACGCCATCTGGACGCTGGGGAAGCGCCAGAGGAAATCAACGACGCTCATCGTCCGGAGACCTCCGTCACGACGCCGTCGACGAGTCGGACGGTGCTGTCGGTGTATTCGAGCATCTGTTCGTCGTGGGTGACCGCGACAATCGCGACGTTCTCGTCTTCTTTCAACCGAGTCAGCTCGGTCAGAATCGTCTCGCCGGTGTCTTGGTCGAGGTTCCCCGTCGGCTCGTCGGCGAGGAGGATATCCGGCTCGTTGATGAGCGCCCGCGCGATGGCGACGCGCTGTCGCTGCCCGCCCGAGAGCTGGTCGGGAGTGTGATTGAGTCGGTCACCGAGCCCCACCCGCTGGAGGAGGTCCTGGGCGCGGTCGTGCCGGTCGACCGAGGTGTCCCACATCGAGGGGAGTTCGACGTTCTCGGTCGCGGTCAGCATCGGCAGCAGGTGGAAGTCCTGAAACACGAACCCGATACCGGACCGACGCTCTTCTGTCAGTTCGTCCTCAGAGAAGTCGGTCACGTTACGGCCGTCGAGATGGACCGTCCCCTCTGTCGGCGTGTCGAGCAGCCCGATCATGTTCAGCATGGTACTTTTCCCGGACCCAGACGGGCCGATGATGGTCACCATCTCACCGCGGTCGGCGCGAAAGTCGACGTGGTCGAGCGCGGCGATGACCTCCTCGCCGTTCTGATACCGTTTCACGACGTCAGCGAGTTCAATGACACTCATGCTAGTGCTGGCGCCAGCGATAGATGCCGACCCCACCGAGCACGACGACCACCAGCACGCCCCCGATAACGGGTAACGGAAGCTGGGAACCGCCCGACTGCGATTCATTGGAGCCCGGACCCTGCTCGGACTGGGAACCGGCGGCGACAGGCGCGGCACCACCGGAATCGAGTGGCACCTCCTGTGTCGTCGTCACGCGGTCGCCGTCGACGATGTAGGACACCTCGATGGGAACGGTCGTCGGCTCACCGCTGAGCTCTGCGGTCACGTCGAACGTGGCGAACTCGCTCGCCTCCACGCGCCCGACGAAGTAGCCGCCGGACGGCGAACCGTGGGTGACGTTTGCCGTCTCCTCGACCGTCAGCAAGACCGAGCTCGCGTCCGTGTTCCCGACGTTTGCGGCGTCGCCTTGTATCGTCACGGAGCCGGCTCTTTGCGTGGTCTCGATGCTCGTCAGTCGAATCTCTCCGGGGACCGAGTCGTCGTCTATCTCCTCCGACAGCGTGGTCGTGAACGTCTCTCCGTCGACGGTGTACGTCGCAGTGAACAGCACGACCCGGTCGCTCATATCGGCGGTGTCGAACACGACAGAGCGGTTCGCGTCCGGGTCGAGATTCGCGGTGTACCGCTGGGCAATCTGGGAACCGTTTACTGACGCGGTGATTTCGACGTTCGAGAGGTTCGTGTTCCCGTAGTTGGTCAACTCCACGTTGACGGTGTCGTTCGTCTGTTCGCCCACCGAGAGGCCAGCCCGCACGTCTCGTTCTTCGACCGTCACGATGACCGGGTACTCGACGTTGATGACGTTCCCGTTTTCGTGGCGGCCGGAGACGTGGACTTTGAGCTGTTTTTCCCCTGCGCTCGTGAACGTGGTGGACAGCGGCACGTCGACGGACCCACCCGGACCGAGCGTTCCGAGGTTGTTCGCTTCAGCGACGATGCCGCCGCCCGACCGGAGCGTGACCTCTTTGAGGTCGACGCCGCCGGAGCTACTCTCGAAGTTCGAAACGGTCGCCCTGACCGTGACCGATTCACCGACGTACGGCTCGCGCGGCTCGACCGTCGTCGAGTTGACCACGATTTGGCCCGACTGTGCGCTCACCGCCGGGAGGCTCGCGACGAGTACGCTCGTAACGGCAACCAGCGCGACTGTCGCCACGACAGCGAGTCGAGCGCCGCGTTTAGCTGTCATACGTCGGCCCCGGATGTCACACTCGATACACCGCCGCAGTCGGGTCGTTCTCGAATCCGAACCGGTCGTGTACTCGGTGTCTGCTTCTGGGAGGGCCGATAGGTCAGTGGGACTGTCAGGTTGGATTGCTCCATTTCCACAGGACAGTTCACTGAGCCAAGAATAAATGAGTTTTTCCACTACTTAGACCCAAATCCGTCATACATACCGCCGCAGTCGAACAGGGTTGACACCCGTGTGTCGGCCTCGACGACGCCTCAGAGGCGAGTGGCGAGAAGGTACGCGACGAGGGTGAGCCCGCCCCAAACGACCCCGGCGGCACCGCCGACGAGGACGAGCTGCGTCGAGCCGACGAAGCCGGCGACGAGCCAGACCAGAATACCGAACGCCGCGAGCGCCTGCACGAACACCCCGCGCATCGGGACCGGCTGGTTTCGGACCGTCCGGACCATCCCGTAGCCGCCGAAGAAGAGCGCAGCCAGGAGACAGCCACCGCCGAGGAGACCCCACGCAGAACGGAGTCCAGCCCCGGACGACACCCCCTGTTCGGGGCCGGACGCGACCGACGGACTCCCCGGAGCGCTCACCGCCGCGTCGCCGGATGACGCCGCCCGGACGCGCGCCGTTGCGGAGGCGTTGCTGTCGATTCCGAGGTCGTCTTCGACAGCGAGTGAGACCGAGAGCGTCTCGTTCGGCATCTGGAGGCGGAGGTCGGCGCTGTCCCGCGTCGTGTGGTTCGTCCCGTTAACGACGAAATGATACGTGGTGACCGACCCGGTCCCGGCTGTGCTATCGGCCCCCGAAACGTCGATTCGACTGCCCGGCTCGGCCGCCGACGGCGCGTCGAGGCGGGGAGTCGGCCGCCGGTACTGCTGGCCGGTCGGAGCGTCCGCGACCGGGATAAAGTCGACCCAGCCGTTGGTAATCGTGACCTCGTCGCCCTCGCCTTCCGGCAGGATGGACGCGTGGTAGGGTCCGCTCGCGGCACCCCAGTAGTTCGACTCCGCGTTGACCGTCTGTATCGAGTCGGTGACGATTCGTGCCGTCGTGTTCGCCGTGACGAGCTGCGTGATATTTATCTCCATCCCGGTGTCGTGACCGTAGATGTCGTTGTCGGCGACCCGGAAGCGGTCGGGGGTCGAGTTGGCGTACGAGAGTTCGACACCCGTCGGGAGCGTGCCGTCGACGCGGCGGATGTCGACCGCACCCTCGGTCGTCGAGCGGACGTGGCTCACCCCGTCGGTGCGAAGGACGGCGACCGTATCGCCCCAGAGCCGCGTAATCTCGATCTGTTGCCGGAGCTGCGGGTTCGCAACGAGCTCAGCGAACGGGGCGTCCGGGTCGCTCTGGTCGAGGACCGCACCGCGCGGCCCTTCCGCGATGTAGACTCCCGTACCGGGGTCGACGCCGGGAAGCGGTGGCGGTCGGACGTGCGAGTTCGTGTTGAACACGATGTCGTTGCGCTGCACCGTCGCATTCAGCGTCCCGCGAGCCACGAGTCCGTAACCGTTCGCAACGAGCACGTTGTCCGTCACGCTGAGCCGCCCGTTGTGCGTGAGCGGGGTCGAAACGAGGAGCCCAGCCCCGCCGTTGTTGGTGAGGTCGTTCCCCGCGACAGCAACGCGATGGACGAGCAGGTCGGAGCGCACCGCGAGCGCGTGGCCCCGGTTGTCGGAAATCGTGTTGTCGGTCGCAGCGACATCTCGAACCAACGCGCGGACGGACACGTCGAGTCCGCCGCCGCCGTTGTCCGCGATTCGGTTCCGGGACAGCGTGAGGTTCCGCACCACGTGGCTGTCGATTGCGATGCCGTCGTCGCCGTTGTCGAACAGTTGGTTGCCGCTGACGCGGCTGTCCTTGATGGCCCAGTTCGAGAGCGCGACCCCGTCGTCCCCGTTTTCGCTCATCGTGTTGTTCGCGAGCAGCAGTTCGCCCTCGCTCGTTTCGGACTGGATTTCGAGTCCGTTGCGGTCGTTGGCGACCAACTCGTTTCCGCGGAGCGTCACCCGCGTGACGCCGCGGACGCGCCGCTCGGACTGTCGAACGCGAATCCCGGTTTCCGACTCCGAAATCCGATTTTCGCTCGCGACCAGCGTCGTCTGCGTTCGGGTTTCGACGTGAATCCCCGCATCGCCGGCGCGCAGGCGGTTGTCGCGGAAACTGCTTTCACTTTGGGCGGCCCGTATCGCCACGCCGTCGCCCCGTACGTCGGTGAACCGACTCTCGCTGATTCTGACGCCGGTGACGATATCCGCGGCGGCGAACACTCCCGCACCATCAATCCCGTCGAACACGGACTGACGGACGGTGATACCTCGGACGCGTGTGAGGTCGGTCGGCCGCGTGTACGCGAACGGCGTCGTCTCCTCGCCGACGACGTACATCGCGTGGACACCGTCCGATAGCTGCGGCGTCCGGTGTTCGAGCACGCTGACGCCGACGGGGTACACGCCTCGGGTCCGTGGGTTCACGACCCCGCCGTACTCGACGATGAGCCGGTCCCGACTCGACACGTACACCGACCGCGACAGCGAAATCTCGACGTGACGCCCGCTGACCGAGACGTCCGAAACGTCGTCGTCGAGCGACCGGTCGATGTCTCCATCGTTGTCGGTGTCGAGGCCGATTCGGTCGAGCGTCTCGGCGTCGACGTCGCGTACCGACCGCTCGGTGGGATACCGGAGCCGAATCGTCTCCATCGAGACGCCGACGCCGGGGGCGAGTCCGAGCGTGTGCCGTGCCGTCTGGTTCCGTCGTCGGTCCGTCGTGTTCAGTTCGACCTCCTCGACGGCCCCGATTGAGGGGCTCGCGCGGACGGCGTGGCCGCCGATGTCGGTCAGCGTCGACCGCGTGAGTTCGACCGGGGGCATCGCCGTGCCGTTGACGGAGATACCCGCCACGGAGAAGTTCTCCAGGCGCGAGTCGACGATTGTGACGGAGCCGGCTCCGCTCGTCGTCGTAATCCCGCTGTGACCGCCGTGGAGCGTCGTGTGTCGAAGCGAGAGTGTCGACGAGTCGGTGCCGTTGTAGCGAATCGTCTCCCATCTGAGATTCCGCCCCGACGCCGCGCTCTGCGTGATTCGAACCGGCCGTTCGGCAGTGCCCGCGGCTTGCAACGAGCCCCGGACGGTGAGCGAAACCCCCTCCGCCAGTTGCACTTCCGTACCGGGGCGAATCGTGAGCGTCGCACCGGGTTCGATAGCGACGCTCCGGATGAGCCGATACGGACCCTCATCCGCGGTCCACGTCGTATCCGACTGGATGGGCGTCTCGACGAACGTGACCGCGGGCGGCGCTGCCGCGGCCGGGGCACTCGACACGGGTGTAAAAAGCGTACAGACGACAACGAGCACCACCGCCCACGAAATCAGTTTGTTACCCACCACGTTTGTCTTACACCTTGATACGTCAGGATACGGATTTAGTTTTCGCCTTCGTTAAGTTACACGTCACTGGTTCGACAGGGGACGCCTTGGCGCTGCTGCTGGCTGTTCCAATATAGAATTATTTTGATAGAACGACCGTTCGATAGAGTTTTACACCTCAACCAATCACGTCACAGGTGTGAACTCGGATATCGGAGCGGACGAAGACTCGGGAAGTCACCCTCCGAACGGCCAGTCAGACACCTAACAAGATCATACGATGGTTCGGAACAAATCAGCGATACTCCTCTGTGTACTAGTCGTAACGTCGATTGCCGCAGTCCCCGTGTCGGCCGAGAGTTCGGTGTACGGGAACCCGGAGCTCTCGCTCAGCGTGTCGGATAACACCTACCGGTCGAGCGAGGCCGCGACGCTGTCGGTTGTCGCAAGCAACAACGGTCGGCTCGAACAGGGCGGGCCGGCACAGTACGAACAGGAAGTCCAGACCGCACAGAGCGTGGAGATGGAGATTCTCGAAGAACAGATCGATGCACCAATCGACGTGAAGACGGGAACCGTTACCGCGGGCTCCATCCCCGACTCGGGGACCGCTCGGTTTGATTTCAACATCGAACTCGGCAACGCCGAGCCGGGCACCTACGAGATACCCGTCGAGGTGCAGTACAAGTACGTCCGGATGGTCACCTACGGCAGCGTCGACGGACCGGAATACACGTGGCGGACCGTCACGAGAGAGAAGTCGGTGACGGTCGAAGTCGAAGACCGCCCGCAGTTCGAGGTCGTGAGCGAAGGTAACAACGCCGTATTCGCCGGCGACACCGGCCAGCTCTCGTTCGCGCTCGAAAATACGGGCACGCGAACCGCGACGTCGTCGTCGGTCCAGCTCACGACGCAGTCGCCGACGATTTTCTTCGGCACGATGCAGAATCCGCAGTCGTCGACGAGCCTGTACGTCCCGACCCTCGAACCGGGCGAGCGGACGAACCTCTCGGTCCAGGTCGGTGCGGCGGCGGAGACCCAGGCAGGTGAGTACCCCGTCAACCTGGCCGTGTCGTACCAGAACCAGAACGGCGTCACCGAAACGTCGGACACGCTGACGACCGGCATCGCGGTGAACCCCGAGCGAAGCTTCGAGATACGCGACATCGAGACGGAGCGATTCAGGGTCGACGAAGGTGAAGCGAAAATCAACGCACAGGTCGTCAACACGGGCAGCGGCACCGCGAACAACCTCGCAGTCCAAATCGGAGACACGGCGCTCGTGACGCCGACGAACGGCGAGTCAGCTATCGGCGACCTCGCCCCCGGCGAGTCGAAGCCGGTCTCGTTTACCGTCTCGATTCCGGCGGGCGCTGAACCGGGGACGAACACGTTCCCGTTCGTCGTCGAATACGAGAACCAAGACGGTGACGTGAGAACGACGTCGCCGATTCGGAAGTCGATAGCAATCGGACCCGAACAGGACCCGTTCACGGTCGTCGGCGTCAACACGAGCGTCTCGCCGGGCGCGACCGACACGGTGGACGTCACGGTGCAGTACAACGGCGAAGAGCCGGTGTCGGCGACGAACGCCAAGCTCTTCGTGAGCGACCCGATTTCGACGTCCGACGACGGCGCGTATCTCGGAGAGATGCAGCCGGGAGAAACGAAAACGGCGACGTTCACCGTCAGCGCCGGGTCGGGTGCGGTTGTCAAGGCTTACGACGCCTCGGTCGAGGTTCGGTACGACGAGGCTGACGGCGACACGAGGTACACTGACGGCCTGCCGGTCGGCATTGCGCTCTCCCCGTCGAGCGGTGGACTCCCGGTTCCGATGTCGGTCCTCGGAGTCGTCGCACTCCTCGGAATCGGAGCGATAGCCGTCATCTACCGCCGTCGATGACGGACCATGGACGGGACAAGGAGTAACCATGGATAAGCTACGCCAGCTGTTCAGCGCGGTCGGAAGACAGGTCCAACAGCGACCGATCGCAGTGCTGCTTCTCGCAGTCCTGCTTATCTTCACCGCGTTCGGCGGTGCTGCGCAGATTACCAGCGTTACTGGCGACGCTGCATTCGTTGCGGACAACCCAACGTTCGACGCGTTTACGGAGTCGTTTGACCGGGGCAGCATCGCCGTTCTCGTACGGGGAGATATTACGGAGCCGCAGACGCTCCACGCGATTGACCGCGTCGACCAGCAGATGTCGACGAAGACGAACGTCCATACCGTAACGAGTCCGGCCGATCAGGTCCGCCGGGAGTACGGCCGAATCCCCGATTCGGAGGCGAAGATTCGAAGCGTTATCGGGTCGCCGGACTACACGGTCGTCCAGATCGTCTTCGATACGGGGCTCTCTCAGACGGAGGAACGCCCCATCTACACGCAGGCCGTTGAAGCGACTGACTGGGCGGAGTTCCCCTCCGGGACGACGGTAACCGTCACTGGCAGTGCCGCGTTCTCTGCACAGCTCTCGACGCTCATTCAGCAGAGCACCCAGCAGTTACTCGGCCTCGCAATCGGGCTCATGGTCGTGGCGCTGTTCTTCCTGTTCCGCGGCGTCCGTCTTCGCCTCCTCCCGATTGTCGCCGTCTTCGTCGGCGTCATCTACACGTTCGGAGCGATTGGATACGCCGGTGTCCCCAATTCGACGATGACCAGCGCGGTCTTCCCGATTTTGATTGGGTTGGGCATCGACTACTCCGTGCAGTTCCACGAGCGGTACGAGGAAGAACTCGAAAACCATCCGCCGCGCGAAGCGCTTCCGCAAGCGCTTGGCGGAATCGGTCCACCGGTCTTCGTCGCTATGCTCGCCGCCGCGTTGGGGTTCGGAGCGACGTGGGTGTCGACGTCGTCGCCGTCGATTATCTGGTTCGCCCAGACCTCGATCTTCGGCGTGCTTCTCACCTTCATCGCGGGGATACTCGTTCTCCTCCCGCTGCTTACCCTCTGGGTTCGCCGGCGGGGCGACGCCGAAGACGAGACGCCGGACGAAGACGACGCCCCGACAACGGCCACAACGACGCAGTCTCAAGACCAAGGCGACTCGGATCGCGTCGGCCTCGTCGGGGAACTGCTCGGTCGTTCGGCGCGGATACTCGCGAGTCATCCGGTGCTCGTCCTCAGTATCGCACTGCTGATCGCTCTCGTAGGCTTTCAGGCCGGCGGGTCGCTCGACACGCTCGCGGACACGGAAGGGTTCATCCCGCAGGACCTCCCCGCCTACACCGACCTCCAGCAGTTCCGCTCTGTTGCCGGCGGCGGTTCGAGCACGAGTTACGACGTGCTCGTGACCGGGACGAATCTCAAACATCCGGCAACGTTGCAGTGGATGCTCGACTTCGAGCACATCGCGACACAGACCCCGCTGGTACAAGGCGTCGATTCGCCAGCGACGCTGGTTAAACAGTACAACGGGGGCCAACTCCCCCAGACTGAGAGCGGCGTCAAACGCGTGCTCGAAACCGTCCCCGAGAGACAGAAACTCCAGTATTACAACGACGGGCGTGCGCACATCATGGTCTACTCCGCACAGGATATGACCACTCAGCAGGCCCTCTCGTTCCTGGAGAACACGCGCGAGTCAATCGCGTACAGTAGCCCCCCACCCGGAGTGACGGCGGAAATCACGGGGACCGCCGCGATTGCGACCCCCTCTATCGTGGAGCAGATCAACTCACGAAACGTGACGACCGGACTGGGCGTCCTGTTCGTGTTTATCCTGCTCCTCGTGTACTACCGCAATCTGGTGAAGGCTGTTGCGCCGCTCATCCCGATGGTGTTCGTCATCGGCTGGCAGAACATCTACATGTATCTGCTGGATATCCCGGTTTCGCCACTCGGTGCGAGTCTCGGGGCGATGACAGTCGGAATCGGTGCGGAGTACACCATCATCGTGATGGACCGATACTACCAAGAGAAACAGCGGGCGGGCGTCAGTCGACTCGATGCCGTTCAGACCGCGGCCACTCGGGTCGGAAAGGCGATTAGCGTGTCGGGAATGACGACCGTGTTCGGCTTTTCGGCGCTGGTGTTGTCGCCGTTCCCGATTCTCAGCGGGTTCGGCTTCCTGACCGTCGGCGTCGTGTTCCTGACGCTCATCGCGTCGTTGGCGACGCTCCCGCCGACGCTCGTCCTCTTGGACTCGATTGCCGAGCGCGTGGCTGCCAGCCGGTCCTCGTCCTCGTAACACACCCTTCCCTCCCCCTCTCCTCCACCCAAACTGCTCAACGCAGTCCGCGACAGATGCTTCCGACGGGCATCACGCGGTTTCGTCCGTATCGGGGCTCCGGTCCGCCGATACCGCCTCTGATTCGCTGTCGGTCGCGTCGCCCGTGGCCGACTCGGTCGAGTCCACGGACCGCTCCCGTTCGGCCCCCGCGTCAGCCGAGGGCGGAGCCACACCGTCAGCACGCGCCTCAGCCGTTGGCTCCTGAGCGGCCGCTGTCTGCTCGCTTCCCGAGGAGAGTTCCCGGCGGACCTGTCCGGCAAAGTCGGCGGGGTCGTACACTTGCTCGACGGCAACCGTGAGACCGCCGCTTGCCCCGGACCGAATCCTGACGTTCCCCAGCCCGAACAGTGAATCCCACGCCGAACGGGTCTCCTCGACGCCACGAGCCTTCTCAAGCGGCACCTCGTTTCGCAACAACGAGATAAATCGGTACTCTTCGATTACGCGTTGATTCGTCAAGGAGTAGGTGGTAAGCGTGTTCTGCCAGTAGCGATAGATTCCTCTAGAGAACAAAAGCAGGCCGCCTCCGAACGCAATCGTCGGCTGGTACAGCGGGCGGTGCGTGAAATACAGCAGATACCCTCCAAGGGAGAGGAGGGGCACGGCGAGCGCGGCTTCCGCGAGCGCGCTTCGTTGTGCGGGATTCCGCGTCTCGACGAGGTGCTCGTCGGCTCGCATCTGGGGTGTTTCCGGAGCCGTCACGAAATGCACGTACCACCCCATCGCGAGGATGAACAGCCCGAAGACGGCGATGATGAGCCCAGCGGCCGGCGATGACTGGCTCGGTGAGCCGCCCGACAGCTCCGCGACGAATCCGGACAGATACGCCCCGGCGGCGACGAGCGGGAGCCCGAAAACCGAACTCCAGAGCGCAGGGAGACCTCGCGCCATTGGTTAGGTCCCCGAGAGCATTTCGTAGAGAATCGCGACGACAGAGCTGAGCGTGCCGATAAGCGTCAGTGTCATCTGGTCAATAGTTTTTTCGCCACATCGACTGAAAAATCCTCGTTCGCACGTCGCACGAGACGCTTCGGGGTCTTCCTCCGAGTCGTTGGTGAAGTTGGCCGCCTGTCGAGGTGTCGGAGACTCTGTGCGCCTGTCCGTGTCCGCGATGCGTCCGTGGACCGTAACATCCTCGCTGGCCAGCGACGCGTTCCCCACGGTGAGTGACTGTGTCGACGTGCGCGTCGAAAGGGGCTGAGCCGCCCGCTCGATGTCGGCGTAGGCGATTTCGAAGCTGATGGTCCGCTGTTGGCCAGACGGGATGTTACGACTCTGCGTCGCAACGGCGGTTCCGTTGAGGCGGTAGACGAACTGCCCGTCGAAAGCAGTTGTTCCGACGTTCCTGACCGTAACCGCGACCGTGTATCGGGTATCTTCCCGAAGGTCGCTCGGGAGTTGCACGTCCCGTGTCGTGAGCGCCGCCGCGCGTGCACTCGGTTCGCTTCGCAGTCGAATCGCATCGCTGACGGTTGCCCCACCAGCGGTCTCGATACTGTGGTCGTAGGTCCGACCTCGCTGGATAAGGCTATCTGCGGCCTCGACCCGCTCGGTCGTGACTGCGAATGCGACCTGCCGTTGCTCGCCGCTCCCGACGGTGATGGTTTTCTCGCTGATCGTCGTTCCAGCGAAGCGATAGGCGACATCACGCGTGATCGTTGTCTCGGCCGGGTTCGAGACGGTCGCTAGGACGACAAATTCGCGGTCGCTGGGTGCCGTCGCAGGCGCTTGAAACGCTTCAATCGCGAGGTCGACGTCGGGTGTCACACGCAGGTAGCGCGGGATACCCGCTCCCGACGCGTTACGAACGCCGTGGACGTACGTCCCCGTCGAAACCGTCTCCGTGCCGGTCAACTGCCCGCTCGCCGTCAGTTCGAACTGGACCTCGCGCGACGCACCACCGGCCAACCGAACCGTTCGGTTTGTGATCGTCGACCCGGAAAAGACGTATTCAATCCGCTCCGAGCGCGTCTCGTTAGCGGGATTGCGGACCGTCGCGGTCACGGTGTACGGCTCCGTCGGTCGAAGTCGTTCCGGTGCCGAAAGCCCTGCAACGGTAAGCCCCTGTGGCGCGTCGGCCGTCACCGGAGCAGTCGTCCGTGTGGCGGTAGCTGTCGTGTTTGGTGTTGCAGACGCCGTCCGCGTGGGAGTTCGCGTGGCGGTGGCTGTCGTGTTTGGTGTCTGTGACGGTGTCGACGTCGCTGTGGTCGTGGGCGTGGGCGTGGGCGTCGTGTTCGCTGTCTCGGTCGCCGTGTCCGTGGTCGACGACAGTTGGGCTTGAGCCAGCGTATGGTCCGGAACGTCTGCATCCGGCGGTGTCGGTTCTGCATCGTTGTTGGAGGCGACATCCATGCTTGCGGTCGCAAGTGGTGTCAGTCCCACACCGACCGCAACGAGACACAGTAGCATGAGTACGGTCCGCGGCGACTCCGTGTCGGAGGGCATGTGGTAGACGTATTCAAAATGAGGATTTATAATAGATTTGGCACTACTGAACGAATCAGCACTTCACGTCGAACGACCGCTCGCGGGGTGGTGGACGAATATCGAACGGGCCACGGGCCCAGCCCTCGGCGTTCCCCGAGAAGTTACACCTCGAGGGACTCACCGGTGGCAGTTGTTGAAACCAAGTTTCTGACCGCCTCAACGAGTGTTCCGAGAAGTCCCTGCGACGAAGACTCCGACGGGACACCGGGTAACGGCGTGTTCGTCCGCACCGTGCTATCCGGGGTCGTCGTCGACGCGGTCTCCGGGTCGGCCGTCGCATTTGGCTGTGCGACTTGGACCGACTCGATGTGTTCCCTCCCGGTCGAGTCGGTTGCGCGGATCCGGACGCGTGCCGGATAGCTATCCAGTTGGAGTGTCTCGTTGATCGTAACGGCGCTGGTCACACCCCCACCGTATATCTGAGCGAGGTCGACGGTGTTGCCAGTGGGGCCGACCGTCTCGGCGTACACGCTGGTCACGCGGCCATCGTACACGCGGCCTTCGACGTGGACGCGGTTATCGCTGACCCGAAGCGTATCTGGTCGGACCTCAATCGTCGGTCGCACGAGCTGCGTGTGGTCCACCTCAATTTCGCGTTTCGTCGCGTTCTCGGTGCCGTCATCCGCAACGATGGTGATGTTTCGGCTGTCTCCTGCGAGCGGAATCGTCTTCGTGAACGTGTGCTCGATAGGGCGTGCCCCGACTGGCTTCGGCTGAATCTCGTAGTTCAACCCCGACCCGTCGGCCGACCCTCGACGAACACCGACCGAGCGGATGCCGACCTGATCCGTCACCCGAATCGTCAACCGAACTGCCGAGCGCGTGTTTA
Source organism: Haloferax sp. Atlit-48N (assembly GCF_003383015.2). Classification (NCBI taxonomy): domain Archaea; kingdom Methanobacteriati; phylum Methanobacteriota; class Halobacteria; order Halobacteriales; family Haloferacaceae; genus Haloferax; species Haloferax sp. Atlit-48N. The sequence goes on from NZ_CP137689.1 coordinate 2,383,280, forward strand.
TCAGACGCTGGTCGAGTATCTCGATCGACGGTGGGTCCTCGTCCTCAACGTAGAGGTTGACATTGTAGTGACGGCGATGGCCGCGCGAATCGAGTGCCGTGATTTTGAGGCTGTTTTGGCCGGCACCCACTTGCTCGTTGAACGGTCCCAGCCGAAGTGATTTGGAAATCGACGTGTTCGGGTCGTCGATCACGATTCGTTTTCGGAACCCCCAGGGGGCATCGATACCCTGTCCGTGATAGCGTAGCTCGATGGTTACCTGCTCGACATCAGAGTGGTCGTGAAGCGTCCCATCGAGTTGGATCTGCGACCGATTGATCGTGTAGTTGTTCTCGGGGCGGTCGTAGATACTGGTGTTGCCCGTCCGGAACGGCGACGAGAACACTATCGCCGGAGCGATCGAATCCTCGATTATCGTCGCCCGGTGGGCGGTGGTCCGCCCGTTCGACTGGACGAGCACCTCCAGCGCGTGCTCACCGGCGTTCACATCGAGCGTCGCCGTTTCGTTGACCGCGGTGCTGTTCGGCGTATATATCCGTCTGCTGTCTCCATCGACGCGGACGACCAGCAAGTCGATCGGTGCCGAACCGTTTGCTCGGACCGTGAGTGTGGGGTTATCGTCGGTCGTAATCGTGTCACCGTCGGCGACGGTTCGGTTGTCGATGACCACCGTCAGGTTCGGCTCTGAGAGGCCAGTCGAATTGTTCTGCCCGACCTGCCGGTGTGTGTCGGGGACGTCGATAGCTGCGTCTCCAGTTGTCGTTGGTGGCTCCGCTGCGGCGCTTACCCCGGCAGTAAAAGAAAGTACCAGGAGAACCGCGGCCGCCCAACCCACGTGCTTGGAGTCCATGTTCGAATACACTAGCCAGCGAGCGTTTCGAAGATAAATCTACACACCCGGCTATCATCGTTGAAATTCGGAGGGGGACCAACAGAGGTGACTCCAAGAGCGCGGGCCAAGACGGTCCCGAAGTCGGGAGCCACCCGTCCAAGATGGAATGTTACTGGCCTGTCGTTGCGAGTACGCAAATCTACACGATTACCCGCATATACAGTCATCGAACAACCGGCCACTAACACACCTGGTCGGGTCGAAACTGATGACTGCCCATACAGAGGCTGGCTTAGCGCCAACCTTTCTTCTCATCAAAGCCATCGATACTAATCTATTTCGGTCTCAACTCACATCTCAGGCACCCCTATCTCGGTTACCGACCCGCCCGACTTCGCTCACCCCGACGGGGGTCGCTCTCCGCGGTCGGTGCCGAGATATACAGACGGCCCGTGCGACTTGGTGGGTGCGAGAATCGCGCGTGGAAACCCAAGCGGGTGTGTTCGCACACGGTCGTAGCGCGGAAGCCGTTCGCCGCGCTTGGTGTATAGACGTTCACCGCACCACGTCCGGCGAGTTGGCAACCACGGCTCCACCTCCCCACTGCCCTCGTGAGAGCCCATCCGGCGAAAGATTGAACCACCGGAGACAAGTACCCAAACCGCTACCAGTCACCGAGAGGTAGTCTATCCATGGATAACAGCGAAGCGATTGATGCACTCATCGAACTCGGTCTATCTACATATGAGGCCCGCGTGTTTACTGCGCTTATCGAACTCGGGGAAGGGACGGCGCGTGAGGTCGCAAAGACGTCGGACGTGCCTCGGTCACAGGTGTACACGACGGCCAAAGAGTTACAATCGCGAGGGTTCATCAGCGTTCAACGGGCCAACCCACAGGTCTTCCAACCCATCTCGCTGTCCGAGGTGGAGTCTCAACTCAGCCGTGAGTTCGAGTCCAAGCGCGACACGGCGTTCGACCGGCTTGAGACGCTCGAGCGGCAGACAGCACCGTCGGCTGAACAGAGCGAAGACGTGTGGACCATTACGGGTACTCCGGCGATTATCGGCCGGGCCAGTCAACTCATCGACGAAGCCGAAACGCGAGTGATCTACGGTGCCAAGGACCTCGCGCATCCGGATGCCGAACTCCTGAGTTCGGTCCGGTCGTGCTGTTCTCGGGAGGTCCCAGTACTCCTGCTCCAGAATAACGGCCAAGAGATCGCAGAGCCGTGGAGGGAGACCGAGTGTGTGTCCAGCGTGTCGGTCCCGCCACAACAGTCCAAAAGTGAGCACGCGGTCCGGTTGCTACTCGTTGATTCGGATAGTTTCCTGCTGAGCGTCCGCAGCAATCGATCAGCGCCCGAAATCGCGATTTGGAGCGCAAACACGACGTTTGCCGAGGCGTTCTTACAGCTCCTCACGAGTAGCCTCCCTGTCACCGAGTGAGACGGCCTGCTTTGCACGGCCGGCGCTGCGCTGTTTTTCGAGTACCGTACGTCCTCTGCGTTCTGGCTACCGGTCGAGGAACTCTGAGCTCTCGACGACTTCCTGTCGCACGACGCGTTTCGCAGAACCGGGTTGCACAGGCGTCCGGATTCACCCCCGTTCCATCGGAAGGCCGCAACGAGTCGTCTCGCTCGGCACGACCCTGAGTCTGCACACCGGCGGTCGCTGAGTTCCGTGCGAAGCGACGGCGGTCTCTCGGAGATGTCTCTCAGTGGAGTAGGGGAAAGAAAATAAAAGACCGGAACGAGTCCGGCGATTACTCGTCTGTTGTCGTCACATCCTCGTCGGAGTGACGAGGAGGGACGGCGGCGTTAGTTCTCGCGGCGGAGGGCGAGAAGTGCCGCGCCGACGAGTGCGACGAGAGCGACTGCGATACCGAAGCCGGGCGTGTTGGAGGACGTGGTGGTCGTCTCCTCAGTCTCGGTGGTGGTCTCAGTCGGCTCTGCGGTCGTCGTGGTTTCCGTGGGTTCGTCCGTGGTCGTCGTGTCCGTCGCGTTGTCGGAGGACGTCGTCGTGGTGTCCTCACGCTCGGAGACGATTTCGACGTTCACGGTGTCCGTGTTGTCGCCGTCGTCGGCTTCCACGGTGAACGTACCCGTCTCGAAGTCAGTGGTGTCAACTTCGACCATCCACTGGCCGTCGTTGTTCCACTCGTCAGTGTCTTCGAGTGCGACGGACGTACCGTCTTCACTCGTGACTTCGATGCTGATGGTGTTGTCGTCCGGCTTGAGGTTCGTCGAGCCAGCGATGACCATCGTTTCACCGGTTGCAACCGGGTTGATGCCAGACGCTTCAGCGGCGTCGGGGTAGATCGAGTCGATGGACGTCGAGGACTCGGCCAGACGGAACGTCTCGGTGACGATCAGGTCGTCGCTCGCCGTCTCGTCAACCGTTTCGGAGGCGATGAGCTCGTTGACCTGCTCACCGTTGTTGCTACCTGCGTCAAGATCGTCAAGGTAGGTCATCAGTTCGGAGAGGTCGCCACTGCCGCTAGCCGGCGGGAGCGAACCGTCACCGACGTTACCGTCACGACCGACCGAGAGGATGTGGGCGGTGATCCGGCCCTGCGTGAGGCCGACGGTGATGTCGTCCTCCTCGTAGGTACCGTCACTGTCAACGCTCACTTCCTGGTAGTTGACGTTACCGCGCTCGTCGACGAAGATGACGAGGACGGAGTTGGCACCGGAGGCGGTACCGTTAACGTCAACCGTACCGGAGGCGACAGGAGCGACCTGACCGTTGATCGTGGTGAACTGACCCGTGAGGGCCTGGTCGGTCACACGGAGCGAGTTACTGCTACTCACACCGCTGGTGAATTCGGACGTCGTAAGCGAGTCGTCGACGGAACCGTCGCCGCCAACGTCAGCGTCCGACGCGTCGATGACACCGATGCGGTAGGTACCCGTCAGCGACAGGATACTGCTACCGTCGCCGCCGAGGCCCGAGAGCGCAACGTCTTCCTCTTCGAACGTGTCGTCGGAGTCAACGTTAATTTCGTTGTTGCCACCGATTTCGAGGAGCTGCCAGTCGCCATCGTCGCGGACGTAGATTGCGACGCTGTCGGAGCTGGTAGCCGTACCGTTAATGTCGACTTCCGAGCCAACGACGTACTGACCGGTCGGGCTCGAAAGGGATGCACCGCCTTCTTCGACGGTGAGCGTAATGTCGTTCGTCGCGTCCTGATCGACTGCTGCAGTCGCGCTCACACCAGCGTCGTAGACTTCGATGTCGACGTCGCTGTCGTCGAGGTACTGCGTTTCAACGCCGCCAACTGCACTGGCGCCGTCGATTTCGACGACTGCGTACGCGATGTCAGCAGTCTCAACGGTCGGGCCCGTGGCGGAGCCGCTCGCGTTCGTAGCGCTGCTGTTCGCGATGCCGACTTCCGAGGTGTCGCCGATGTTACGGAAGACCGCCTTGGCCTGTTCCGTCGTGGCGTCGTTCCGGAGGTCGGAGAGGTCGATAGCGACAACGTGCTCGTTGCCGTCGATGCCGTTCGTGACGGTGTACTGAACGTCAGTACCCTGCGTCACGGATTCGCTGTCGAGTTCGAGGCCGACCTCGTCCTGCGACGAGATCGTGAGGGTCATCGTCTCAGAAGCGTCACCGAAGTCAAGGTCTTCAGCGCCTTCGAGGATGATCGTGTACTCGCCAGCGTCCTGACCGGACATGTCGATCTGGGCACCGTTCTGCGAGTCAACCGTGCTGTCGTTGATGATGTCGCTGGAGCTGGTCAGGACCTCGTTGGTGATGTCCGTTCCGCTCGGATCTTCGACGGTCACCGTGACCTTCTCGGCGGACTCGTAGTTGTAGTTCGCGTTGACGTAGAGTTCGTCAGCGTCGTCCGAGCTGATGGCGGAGCCGGTGACGTCGCCACCGGAGGCCGTCACGATTTCGCTGTCGGTGATGCGCGGCGCCAGCAGCGTGACGTTGGCCGAACCACTGTTGCCGTCAGCGGAGTACGTACCAAGCGGCTGGTTCTCCGAACTCTGCGGGATGGGCGAGGTAAGGTCAAGGGAGATACCTTCCGCGTTGCCCGAGACACCCGTCAGAAGCGGCTCCGAAGCACCGAGGCCGGCGTCCGTGTCAATTTCCTCACCGAGGAAGACGCGGTCGCCGGATGCAATTGTCTTGTTGAACGTTTCGTTGTCAGCGTCGAGATTTCCACGCTCCGCGGCGGCACTTCCCGTGAACGCGATGGCTCCCGCAAAGACGGAAGTTACCATCAGCGTGGCGAGAAGTATCGCACGCGTTTGATCTTTGAGCTTTGTCATAGTGTACTTGTAGCGCCAGTATTTTCCGCGCAGTTCGCTATAACGCGGATCCCTACTAGCGGGGGATGGGCAGGGGTACGGTAGAACGATATAAGCGGCCTTGGTAAATGCTTTCTGTTTCTATTGCATGTTTGGTCGCTGTCCCCGTTTTCGTCTTCCACTTGGCGTCCGGACGCGGGCCCGCCCGCACGCAACAATACAGTCAGAGTCAGCGGACGGTTCCGGCCAACACTCTCGGAGCAGACGACCGAGAACCCGACCGCCACCGAGCATCGAACTAATCCGACCACCGACAACGACACGACAAGAGCGGTCGTGACGACGACGGCAGCCTCACCCTCGACAGGTCCACGAGACGCAAGAAAAGAGACCACGACCGCCGAGACGAGTCAGACCGAGAATCCACGGACAGACCACAGCTTCAGTCGCGAGCCGACGGCAGTACCGCGTGGAAGAGCGTCACCCGCGAGTGGTCACGTTCGACTCGATTTCGATTTCTTCCGGTCCCGCGACGACCGTGTCGTTGTAGCTAATCGAGACGTTCGCAGAGCCGGTTCCTGGCGGAGCGAAGCTACAAGTGACGACGCCGTTCTTGCCGACCGTCGTCAGGCACCGCGAGAAATACGTGGTTCCTTCCTGCGACATCGTGAGATCGATATCCATCTTGGTCTGTGGGGCGAGGTTGGTCCGTGCCGAGACGTTAAGCTTCGTGTCGGACATGGTGGCCGAGAGGTCATCTACCGACGGTTCGGCGACCGTGAACGCTTCAGTCAGTACGACTTGCTCGCCGTCGGCGTGGATATCGCTGTCGATTGCGACCGTCACGTTGTACGTCCCGGTTTCCAAGCGGGCGGAGTCAGCGACGACGTTGAGGCTGTCGGTCTCCGCATCGTATGCGACATCGAACACCGTCTGTGGGGAGATGAGATCCATCTCGGAGCTCTCAACCCGGAGGTCGACACCGGGACCCACGTTACCGAGACCATTCGGTGCGTATTCGAGACTACTGTGGATGGTCTCGCCTCCGAACGATACCGAAGCATCGCTTACGCCTTCCGTACGGGGGTTGACGACGTGGTATTCGAACAGCAGTGTCTCGTTGTCCGCGACTGTTATCGGTTCGTCGAACGCGACTGTCAGCCCGCCAGTAGACGTGACCTGATACCGATTGACGGCGGTTCTGAGCGACCGGTCGATCTCACCGTCGGCATCCGTATCAATCCCAATGTGGTCGACCAGCTGTGAGCTGTGCAGCGAGGGAGACGGACCCCCGCGGTAGGTAATCCGAAGCGTTTGGCCCGTACGAGCGTCACTCTCTGGCGACCACTGTACAACGTGTGTCGTGTGCGCGCTCGTGGACGCATTGCGTGCGAACACCGGTTGCGTACCGGGAGCGGGTTGCTGAACGGCACTTTCGAGTCCACTCACACGGTACTGCACGACTGCATCATCACCGACTGCAACGACGGACGGGGACCCAGTCTCGCGTACTCTATCGGCACAGTCGATGTGGCTGGGCTGCTGGGAGGCCGGTACTGAACACACCGCACTCCCACGAACCGATGGGGGTTCGATCCAGAGTCGGTCCGCAATCCGGGTGTGGCCGGCAGAGGCAATCACGCTGTACCGACCTGTCGGGAGTGTCGTTTGGCTGGTCTTGCTCGGCCGCGTGAGGACCGAGACGGTGTCGTTTGCGTCCGCCACTCGGAATGCAGCGTCAGGATTATCCGCTTGTTGCGTGTCGAACACCACGGTGACACTACCGTCGCCGGAGCCGTCAGTCACTGAGACCGTCGTCGAGAACTCACCTTCCACAGCTGAGATTTGGAACCTGGCCTCGTCGGTGTTGTTGAGGACCAGCGTGCGCGTTACGAAGTCACCCTGCTGTTCGACCCGTTGGACGTCCGCGAACCGTACCGATTCAGCTGCCGATTCGTCAGAATCGACAGCGATTGCGCCGCTGGGAATCGCCGTCAACCCGAGAATCAACAAGAAAATAACAGATAATGTTCGTATCGAGCGGGTCCGTGGACTCATACCCCTGACTATCTGGTCCGGTAGTAAGTACTTTCTGTCACAGCCACCGTCCACAAACGCCTTAGCGCGCTTGCAGGTCCGTTGTGCGTCCGGTTTTCGGTGAACTCTTGATGTGACGCTAACACGAGGGGCGAACTGCACCAGGTAGCGTGTCCGTCGCTTCGAGCAAAGGAATGTCACGCAACGTACAGAGCGTATGTCGGTCCCGAATACCCTCTTTTGACGTTCGCTACCCCCATCATTCGGGGGTTTATTGTCGATTCACCGACCGATATCCACAAAAGATATTAGTTGTGTGTCGCTACTGTTAGTAGAGATGTATACACAGGTATCGGGGCGCGCGCAGTCTTGTTCAACTACCGTTCTCATTCACACGTCTGAGACGTACTGATGCACAGAGACACCCTCCGTTCTACGCTTTTGACTCTCGGTCTCGCTCTCGTGTTGACTACGTCTATGGTTACCCCGGCGGTCGCCCAGACTGCCAGTTCGGGGCAAGTGTACGGCTCTCCCGATATCGACGTCTTCACGTCGACGAGTGAGTTCGAGCCCGGAACGCAGTCCCAGCTCAGGCTCACGCTCCGAAACAACGGCGAGATCGACCAATCGGGTCCGGAACGATACGAGAGTCGCGTGACAACGGCCCGTGGCGTCACGGTCGAGGCACGCCCGGGGGACGCCCCGGTCGAGATTAACACCGGCACAATCGGCGCTGGAAACGTCCCGACGGGGACCGTCGACCTCTCGCCGATAGATATCACGGTCTCCGAGAACGCGACCCCCGGGACGTATCGAATCCCGGTCGAGGTGTCGTACACGTACACCCGACTCGTCGATTACGACCCGTCGGGGGCCGAGTACACGGACAACACGCGGACGAGAACCCACTACGTGACGGTTCGCGTGCGCGACCAGCCACGGTTCGAAGTCGTCGAGACGGAAACGACCGCACAGGTCGGAGACACCGGCGACCTCTCGGTGACGATTGAGAACACCGGCACCCGCGCCGCGACCGATGCGAGCGTGACGGCGACCTCCCGCAGCGACGAACTCGTGTTCGGAACGGCCTCGGAGAGTTCGACCGCGCAAGTCGGTCGCTGGGCTGTCGGTGAACGCCGGACGGTCAACTACACGGTTTCGCTCGCTGAAGACGCGACGGTTCGCGGCTACACGGTGAACCTCGATGTCGACTACACCGACACCGACGGCATCGCTCGAACGTCGCGAACGTTGAACGTCGGCGTCACCCCCGTCGAAGAACAGAGCTTCTCGCTCGAAAACGTCACCACGAACCTCCGCGTCGGCGCGGACGGAACGGTCTCGGGCACGGTCGTCAACGACGGGCCGAAACGCGTCGACGACCCGGTGCTCCGGTTTAGTTCGAGCAACCCGAACATCAACGTCGAATCGTCCGAGTACGCGCTGCCGGACCTCGAACCCGGCGACAGCGCCGACTTCTCGTACGAGGTCGGCGTGAGTGACGCCGCGAACGCGAACGTCCAACAGCTCAACCTCTCGGTGGCGTACCGCAACAGCCGCGGCAACACGCGGGTCAGCGACAGTCTCACGACCAACGCCGAAATCGCGCCGCATCGGGACCGCTTCGTCGTCGAAGTCGTCAACAACACCATCGAAGCGGGCAGTGAGAGAGCGCTCCGCGTTCGGGTCACCAACAACGGCGACGAGCCGCTCACGAACATCGAAGCGAAGGCGTTCGTCAGCGACCCGCTCAGTAGCGGCAACGACGAGGGAATCATCAGCGAACTCCCGCCGGGCGAATCCGAAGAGTTCACGATTGCGCTGAGCGCCGGGGCCAACGCGCTGCCGAAGCGCTACCCGGTCTCGTTCGATTTCCAGTACGAGATGCCGGACGGTGACACGGAAGTCTCCCAGACGTACACCACGCCCATCGAAGTAATCGAGTCAGAGGGCGGCGGCCTCCCGGTCGGGCTAATCGTCGGTGCAGTCATCGTTATCGGCGTGCTCGGTGTGTTCGGCTGGCGGCGCTTCAACACGGACGAGTAACTAATGGACCTCCAGATCGATTACCAGCACTACATCGACGTCGTCGACGGCTGGATAGTCGACCAGCCGAAGACGGTGCTCCTCGTCTTCTTACTGCTTTCGGCGGGGTTTTCCGCCGGACTCGGACAGTCTGGAACCTCGTCTGGAACCAGTCAGTTTACCGAAGATGTCGCCGCGTACCAAGCGTTCGAAGAGGTCAACGACAACTTCGAGCGGGTGACGTTCGAGGAAGACACCGGTACGACACAGCTCATCCAATCGGGGTCGAACGTCCTGTCGAAGCCCGAGCTACTCAGGATGCTCAAGGCTCAACAGCGGTTGCAGGCCAATCCCGAGCTATCTGTCGTACAGACGACGAGCGTCGCCCGCGCCGTCGCCAGAGCCATAGACCCCTCGGCGACAACCATCGACGAAGAGATCGACGCCGTCGAACAGGCGACGCCGACGGAAATCGACCGCGCAGTCCAAGTCGCCGTCGAACAAAACCCGTCGGTTCGGTCGAGTCTGAGCGAGGACTTCAACGCGCGTTCCGCGTCGGCGTCCGCGACGATCGGCATCGTCACGCACTCGCTCACGACGGAGGTGTCCGACTCGGCCGGGACGGGCGGCGACAGTCCGCTGACGGAGATTCAACGACACGCCGAGTTCATCGTCGGCTCCGTCGGCGGGGATATCCGGGTGTTCGGCAGCGGAATCCTCTCCGAGGAGTTCTCCTCGGTCATCGGCGATTCGCTCGCGCTCGTCGTGCCGGCGGCGGTCGTCTTGATCCTGTTTTTCTTGGTGTTCGCGTACCGCGACCCAATCGACCTCCTGATCGGGGTCATCTCGCTGGCGATGGCCGTCCTCTGGACGTTCGGCTTCATGGGCTTGGCCGGAATCGCGTTCTCACAGATGCTCATCGCGGTGCCGCCGCTTCTCCTCGCGGTCGGCATCGACTTCGGGATTCACGCCATCAATCGCTACCGCGAAGAGCGGACCGAGGGCTTCGGCATCCACGAGTCGATGCGGACGGCGACCGACCAACTTCTCGTCGCGTTCACTATCGTGACGGGAACGACGGTCATCGGCTTCGCGGCCAACGCGTCGAGCGAACTCGGGCCCATCCGCGACTTCGGTATCGTCGCGGCCGTCGGCATCGTGTTTACCTTCTTCATCTTCGGCATCTTCCTGCCGGCGGCGAAGGTGTATCTCGACAGCCTCCGAGAGCGGGTCGGCTTCCCCGAGTTCGGGTCCGAGCCACTCGGTGCGGAAGACTCGGTCCTCGGGAAGATTCTCCCGGTCGGGATTCACATCGCGCGCCTCGCCCCGAAGGCGTTCCTCGTCCTGCTGGTCGTGAGTACCGCGTGGATGGGGTACTACGGGTCGGGCGTCGACAGTCGCTTCACGCAGGATTCGTTCCTCCCGCCGGAGGACAACCCGGAGTATCTCGAACTGTTCCCTCAACAGCTACAACCGCGTGACTACACCGTGACCGAGACGACGAACTTCCTCGAAGACAACTTCCAGACCGGCGAGGAAGACGTCACGACGGTGTACGTCGAGGGGTCGCTGACGGACGGTGGTACCTTAGAATCCATCTGGCGGGCGGGGAACAGCCCCCCCGACAGCTTCGTCGTCGACGACGGCCACGCGCGGGAGACGAGTATCGTCACCGTCATCCAGAGCTACGCGGAGCGGGACCCCGAGTTCGCGGCGCTCGTCGCGCGGAACGACCGCGACGCGAACGGCATCCCCGACGACAACCTCAAGCAGATATACGACGCGCTCCTTGCGTCGCCGGCCCGCGACCAGGCGCTCAACTACATCACCGACGATTACACCTCCGCGCGCGTCGAGTACGCGGTCGAATCCGACGCCAGCCAGGCCGACGTGACCGAAGACACGCGCACGGTCGCGGACCGCTACCGCGTGGAAGCGACGGCCACCGGGAACGTCGTCATCCTGAAAGCCGTCTCCGACGTCATCGCCCAGTCGGCGTTCATCAGCCTTGTGCTCGCACTCGCCGGCTCGGCGGTCTTCCTGGTCCTCATCTACGCCCTGCTGGAAGGGCGGCCCTCGCTCGGCGTGGTGAATCTGGTCCCAATCGTCGTGACCGTCGCCGCTATCGCCACGACGATGCGGTATCTCGACATCCCGTTCAACGTGATGACCGGGACGATTCTATCGATCGGTATCGGTCTCGGCATCGACTACTCCGCACACCTCGTCCACCGCTTCGCCGAGGAGTACGACAAGGGAACCGACGTGTTCGCCGCGCTGACCGACACGGTGCGCGGGACCGGCGGTGCGCTGACCGGCAGCATGCTGACGACGGTGACCGGCATCGGCGTGCTCGTCATCGCAATCACGCCGATTCTGGGGCAGTTCGGGCTCCTGACCGGGGTCTCGATTCTGTACTCGTACGTGGCATCGCTCGTCGTCTTACCGCCGGCACTCGTCGTCTGGGCGCGACTCGTCCACGGCGAGGACGCCGAGTCGACCGACGCGGCGAGCGGCCCGGACGGCGCCGGCGGTGCGGTGTAACCCCGACGACGCTCACGCTGAAAGCCGAACCGCCGGCACGTCCCGGAGTCCAACGGGGCGTCGCGCGAAGCCGCGGGAGACCGGGATTTTTTTCGCTCGGTACGTCGCAGAGCAGACAACATGAACGTGTTCTGCTTTGGAGCAGGGAAGGCAGGAGGGAGAGTCGTCGAACAACTGCTGGAGTACGAACGACAGCGCAAGCCGGATTTCATCAGCGGCGCGGCCGCCTGCGATACGACCGCGGCCGACCTCGACGCCTTAGAGCTGATTCCCGAAGACGCACGCGTGCTGTTCGGTGCGACCGAAACCAACGGACAGGGCTTCGACGGTGACGCCGAGCGCGGCGCTGCCGCCGCCGCAGACGAGCATCGAAAACTCCTCGAACCGACCGACGACGCGCCGATTGCAGCGAGCGACGCCTTCGTCGTCTGTGCCGGTCTCGGCGGCGGGACCGGCGGCCCGACCGCCGCGGTGCTCGCCGAGCGGCTCTCGGAGGTGTACGACCAGCCGGTGTACGGCGTCGGCATCTTCTCGACGGCGACGACGGACCAACAGCGCGCGTCGAACACGTTGCGGTCGCTCCGCCAACTCGTGTCGAAGACCGACCACGTCTTCGGCTTCGACACGGCGGCGTGGGTCAAAAACGAAGACGAACCGATCTCCGACGAGACGTACGACACGCTCAACGCGGAGCTCGCACGCCGTCTCGGCACGCTCTTCGCAGCGGGTGAGGTCACGACCGCCGACGACGTCGGCGCGAGCGTCGTCGACGCCTCGGAGATTATGAACACGCTTCGCGGCGGCGGACTCGCAACGCTGGGGTACTCCGAGCGCCCGCTCCCGCCGCGCGATACGAGCGTGGTGGGGCGTCTCAAGCGACTCGTCGGCGACGACGCCGAGTCCGTCGACCAGATCGACTCGCTCAACCGAATCACGACACAGACGCGGGAAGCCGTCCGCGGACAGCTGACGCTCTCCTGCGATATCGGCTCTGCGTCCCGCGGCCTGCTCGTTATCACCGGGCGACCGGCATGGCTCAACCGAGACGCGATTAGTCAGAACCAAGGCTGGATCGAAGAGCAGACGGGGAGTCTGGAGGTTCGGAACGGCGACGACCCCCGGCCGGATGCGGACGCCCTCAGCGTGTTAGTCCTCCTCGGCGGGATTAACCCGACCGCACAGTTGACCGCGCTCCAAGCCGTTGCGGACGCAGGTGACTCGGGCGACGCGTGAACGCACGGGGGTCGATAAACGTCGCGAGACGGCGCCACAGAGCGGCGGCGAACACTGGGGGTCGCCCCACGACCGCGCGGAGTTGCGCGATTTCTCGGACTGCTGTCCCAGCTAACGACACGTTTAACTTCGAATCGGCGCTAGCTTCGTTAGCCTCGTACTGACGATAACGGAATTTATGACCTACTTCTCGGATTCAGCAGACTCCGATCGCCACCAGACACAGCAGGCGATCCTCGAAGCGACCCACCAGATAGTACTCGAGTCCGGATACAATGGGATCTCCATCTCGCAAATCGCTGACCGGGTCGGCATCAGCAAATCGGTTATCTACCACTACTACGACGACAAGGAGTCATTGCTGGCAGAGTTCCTCGATGTCGCTCACGAGCGGTTTCTTGAGCAGATATTCGGGCAGGAAGAGACAACACCCCGTGACGAGCTCGAACACTTTTTGACGCTGTTTATCACGATTCCGCCGGTGGGGTGTGAGTCGGGGACGGAGCTGACACAGCTCGCAAAGACGTACGTCGAACTACGGACGCAATCGATTTCGAATCCGGATTATCGAGCCATTTTCACCGACTCAGAGGAAGACATCAAACGGCGGCTCACCGAAACAATCGAAGCAGGAATCGACCAAGGCGAGTTCAAGCCGGTGAATCCGGAGCGGACGAGCGAGCACATCATCACATTCGTCGATGGGGTCCTGTTTCGGCAAGCAACGACAGAGTCAATCGATAGCGAACTGCTGCACAGCGAGATTCAAGAGCACCTCGCTGATCGGATTTACCGCTGAGTTCGACGGCACACGCGGTGCTGGCAGCTAGTGCGAGTACGTTACGCGAGGTGACAGTCGCGGGTCGCTTGCTGTCGGAAAGAAGGGACGTCACGGCGACGGGAGGGACAGCGGGGACCGACCGACGGGAGTGTACGGGCTCAGTGCTCAGCTCTCAGTCGTCTCGGACCCACCGGCGGCCAGTGAACAACAGTGCGGTCACCACGAGCCCGCCGAAGAAGCCGCTCAGGAGGAACGTCGACGTGTTCGACGGGTCTGCGCTGCCGAGGTTCACGGTGAGCGCGTTCGTACCTGTCGAAGCTGCCGACGAATCGAACTGCACCGACTGCGTCGCCCGGCCAGACGTCTCGCCGATGTCGTAGGTTGCCGCGACCGTTGCGGTGCTCGACGGGCGCTCGTTCACGTCGACGACGACCGTCTTCGAAGTCGCGGCATCGACCGACTGGAGCGTGGTGGTCGGCAGCTGCGATTCGTTCGACACGCCCGAGATGACGACGTCGTCGATGGGTGCGTTCCCGTGGTTGGTGACGCGGTACCGAACGGAGACCGTGTCGTTTTCCTCGAAGGCGGTCGCGTAGACCGACACGTCGTCCCGAAGCGACTCGACCTGGACGGTGTCGAACGCTTCGACGGATTCGCCGTCGTTGTAGCGGAGCGTCGCCTTGAGCGCGGTTTCGCCCGCCTCGGACGGTTCGACCGTGAACTCGTAGGTCGTCGAGTTCTCCGCGGCGAGAACCGGCGTGATCGCGGTCCGGCTCTGCATTTCGCCGTCAACCGAGTCGAGTCGAAGCGACAGGTCCGTCAGCGCCTCGTCGTCACCGTTCGACACCGTGACGGTCACGGTGGTGTCAGTCTCGGCGACTGCGTTGTGCGTCTCGATGTGGACGCGGGGCGGAACCGTCGTCGACGTGCTCGGTTCCGAGACCGTGACGAACACCGGATGCTTGAGGTGGACGATTTCCGAGGTCGCACCGTCGGAGTCGTAATAGCGACCGCGGACGTGCACCGTCAGTCGCTTATCACCGGCAGTGTCGAAGCGCGCGCTCACCGGCACTTCGGCGGTGTCGCCAGCGCCGAGCACGCCGATTTGGTTCGCTTCGCTATGTTTCGTTCCAGAGCTGTCCTCCACCGTTACCTCCGTGACTTCGAAGCTGCCGCTCCCCGACCCAGAATGACTAATTGTCGGTGTGATTATAATACGGTCGCCAGTTTCGGGGTCCTCCTCGGAGACACTCACTCCGGTAACGGCGGTATGCGCGGGTGCCGCTGCCGCAGCACCCACTACACTTCCAACCGTGAGTAAACAAAGAATCATTACTAATCCAACTACTCCGCCCGTTTCGCGGTCGATTTTCGCTGTCATGCAGACTTTAGGCTTGCCTAAATAAATAAAAAGCCATCGATTTTTAGGCCAGCCTAATACTCGGTGAGGGAAGACTCGGTGGATTCGATGAATAATTGACAAGTGGCCGATGTCGGCGTGCTTTCCCGCCGCTCGCGACCGAGATTAGCTGAAAAGCGACTCAGTGGAAGAGTCGTCCGGTTTGCCATTCCCATACCAGTTCCGTCCCCAGCCAGACGAGCAACCAGACCGTCGCGAGGACGAAGACGAAGGCGGTAGCCGACAGTTGCTGGAAGGGTCGCGTGAGTGCGACCAAAAGCGGAGTAAAGAGAACGACCACTCCGACCATAGTGACGAGACCGATGAGGCTACAAACGTAGTGCTCAGTCGCGTTAATCTCCGCGGGTTGGATTACTTGCTGTGTTGATTGGTCATCGTCGGGCACTCCCCCGTGTTGATTGTACATCCGTAGCGACCTCCACCATGTAATTCATCAACAATCATTATAAATATGGCGTCGGGCTCGACACGACAGCCAGCGAACAGCTGTCTGACGGAATCTTGATTAGCGTCGTCCGAGTGGGCTGTATGATGCCACTGTCAAATTCGCCGGATACGTCGGCCGCCGACCGGGAGACGTCTGGCTCCGAGGGAGTCTCGCGCCGACGGGTGCTGCAAGCGTCAGCCGGTGCGGGGGCGCTCTTCCTCGCCACGGGGACAGCAGCCGCCAACGGCAAAGGCGGCCAAGCGGTCGTCAAGGAAGACGAGTACTACCCAGAGGAGTCGTTCGTCATTCTCGAAGCCGAAACGTGCGACAACCGGACGCCCGACGGCTCCTGTCGCGATGACTCGCTTCCGTTCCGGTGTAACGGCCAAGGCGGACGGTTCCCCCCGGGGAAAGGCGGCGCGCTCCCGTTCCCGTGGTGGAACTTCAAATACGAGAGCGGCCCGCTCGAAGGGGAACTGCTCCGAATCTACACGCGAGACAACAGCATCGACACGGACAGCACGTACCGCTGGACGCGAAAGAAAAAAGATTGCCCCGAAACGCCCGATTACTACCAGGTCGGGTTCGCCCGAGACTAGTACTACGGTCCGGTTTCCTCGGCCAACTCGGGCCGCGTCCCAGTTCAACCGTCTCAAGCCGACTGGGAGTCAGGTCCTCGCGTCTTCGTGTCGCAGAATTATCAGTGCCCCGGCTTGAATCAGGACGCACCGAGAAGACAGCACGTAAGAGGTAGACGGTCTAGAAACACTTTTTAGATTAGATTAGCTATTAGACATGATGGTTGGGTTGTACAATTTGGTACGTCGCGGCACTCGGGATGTCCCTGGGCAGGGAACGACTGATATGGGGGCGTCACAGCGATGAGTGGGCCGTCCCGGTTCGTCGAGCAGACCAAAGATCACCTCTACAAAGCGCTCGAAACGGACGATCCCGACGAGAAAGACTTCCACCTCCGGAACGCGCTGCAACTCTGTGCGTGGGACGGAGTGGCTGACCGAACGGAACAGAACGACGCCGACTGACGCTCTTCTCACCGCAACCGGGGCCGGTCCCGCGTGTTGTGGGTCTCCCGCCGAGACGACTGGCTAGGCGACCGACGAGTCATCTTGCGTCGCACGTCTGCCGTGATGGAAATCGTAAATATTCGGATTAATTTTGAATCTAATCGCTTCTCAGATATAATTCACAGCAGGAGAGCATGAGTAGTGTGTTCAGATATTCGATTTTGACTACGTATTCCCCCTATATAGTGTATGTTTTTAGAGAATATTCGTGTTTAAATTCGCTTTTTCATACATATTCAGATGACGGATTTGGAGTCCGATTTTATCCATCAGAAGTGGATAATATATCTGTATTTGAGGGTTTTGGCCGTCAAAGTGTCCCCACACAGCGTTCGCTCGTTGCCGATGCGGTCGCGTGCGTGGTGACTGCGACAACGGATGGACCGCCACCGATTGACGACGATGAGCGGACGGCAGGCGCGGCCCGCGTCGGCCGACCCGCGACGACCCCGGTGCAGACCGCCCGTGCTATGTTACGATTGCTCAATCTGCTTTTAATAGCAAGCCGTTCGAACGGCTAGCTAAGCCCCGCAGGTGGTCACATCGTCGACGAGCGCCGAACGGAACGTCGCTTCGACTGTCGGCATCGCGCGTCGACCACTCCCTGTCCGGGCGCAGGAATTTCCAATGCAACTCACAACTCTCTTCAACGACGATTCCGCCGTCTCACCGGTTATCGGTGTGATTCTCATGGTCGCGATTACGGTCATCCTCGCGGCCGTCATCGGCACGTTCGTCCTCGGTCTCGGCGACCAAGTCAGCGAAACGTCGCCGCAAGCGAGTTTCGACTTCGACTACACCAACACGTCAGGAAACCTCACGATTACCCACGAAAGCGGAACCTCGATTGATGCAGACAGCGTCTCTATCTCGGGACCCGTGGGTGACGACGGCGACACCTGGGCGGACATCGACGGTTCAGCGACCGAAATTACCGCAGGGAGCTCGATTACCGTCACTGCGAACGGCAACTCGTTCGACTCCGGCGAAACGGTCCGCATTATCTGGACCTCCGACTCCGGCTCCAGCTCTTCGACGCTCCAGAGCTGGACGTACAACGGCTGAACGAACCACTGACCAACTTTTTTGCGAGCGTGTCGACGAGCCGTAACAGCAGCTAGATAAAACAGCCATATGTCCGTTAGTGCTGTGGTCCCAAACGCACCGGTACGCCGCGGGAGACCACGAGCGACACGCCGTCGTCAGGCGGTTGTGCCGCGCTCGACGCCCACCGACGACTCGGTGCGAGTTCGGCCGCGGCGACCGCTCAGCCTCGGCGTCACAGCGCGTGGATACCCTCGACCCGTCCTGAACAGTCGTGGAAATATAGAGATTTTTTGATGACATACCTGTGGATTTTGCGGTTGAACTCCTCGGTCCGTGGCTCTCACTATAGAGGTCTCGTAAGTCCTAGGATATCCTGGAAGTCGTAAGAGGCCAAATTCTTTATAGGTGTGCTTTCGTCTATCTGATAGTACGCGTCAACTCGGAGTGTGTACGCTTGCAGCCCCTCGCAGGCACACCCACTAGTGACACGGAGGAATCCAGTAAATGAGCACGAGATCCCAATCAGAATCCCCCGTAGACGCTCCACAGCAGGGAGCGACGAACGGGCAGTCTGCCTCGGACATCCACCTCAGCGGTGACGAGCTACTGCTGTCCGCAGACAGTGATATCGCACCCACCCTCTCGGTCGTGATGCCAACCCTCAACGAAGAGGGTGGCATCGCCCAGTGTATCGAGTGGGTCAAAGCCGCCCTCGAAGACATGCAGATTTACGGCGAGGTCGTCGTCGCGGACAGCTCGACCGACCGCACGCCCGAGATTGCGGCGGAAAATGGGGCGATTGTCATCGAGCCCGACGGCAAGGGCTACGGCTACGCGTATCTGTACGCGTTCGAGCGCGTCCGCGGCGACTACATCGCCATGGGCGACGCCGACTGCACCTACGACTTCGAGGAGCTTCCCAAGCTGTTGAACATGGTTCGCTCCGGCGACGCCGACATGGCCATGGGGTCGCGACTGGAGGGCGAGATTCTCCCCGGGTCGATGCCGCCGCTGCACGAACACGTCGGGAATCCACTGTTGACGAAGTTCTTGAACGTCTTCTACGGCGCTGGCGTCAGTGACGCGCATAGTGGGATGCGCGTGTTTAGCCGCGACGCCTGGGAGACCATGGACTGCTCGTCGACGGGCATGGAGTTCGCCAGCGAGATGATTATGGAAGCCGGCGCGAAGGACTTGGAGATTAAAGAAAAGCCGATTACCTACCACCCCCGCGAGGGCGAGGCCAATCTGGAGAGCTTCCCCGACGGCTGGCGACACGTCCGGTTCATGCTCGTGAACGCGCCGGGGTATCTGTTTTCCGCGCCTGGGTTCGGGCTGTCCGTGATTGGCGTGTTGGCGCTGGTGTTGGCCTGGAGCGGTGTGGAGCTCGGTGGGGCGCAGTTCGGGATTCACACCGGGATTGGTGGTGGCCTGCTGACGCTCGCCGGCTTCCAGTTGATGCTGTTCGGGGCCTTCTCGACGGTGTCGTCTGACCCGGTTCGTGGAGCTTCCGATCCGTTTACGACGTGGTTTACGGAGCGAATTTCCTTGGAGCGTGGGGCGACGATTGGGTCTGTGGTGTTGCTCTGTGGGCTGGCCTACGGTGGGTTCTTGGCCGTTACGTGGGTGACGAGTGGGTTTAGTGCGTTGCCTATCGCGGTTGCTGATGTTGTGGCGACCGTGGCTGTGGTGATCGGGTTGCAGATGGTGTTTGGGTCGTTCTTGTTGGGGTCGGTGAAAAAATCGGTTTAATCTGAACGATCAATCTTTGATCGCCTCTAATTTTCATGACTTCCAGGGTTTTCATTTTGACAGTATCCTCAATCGAAGTTATCGAAAAGAAGTTATTGGCTCTGTTGAAACCCTCTTGCCGCCTTGCGATTTCTTGAGAGACTAGTTTTCACTGTGATCTACGGAAACTAGCCAGAAGGAGCGCTCTCTCCAATGTCAAGCTTGAAAGATTTCAACAGAACCGCAGACGAGTAATTACCGTCGACCGCTGATAAGTTGATATCAACTGGTGGCCGAGGAGCGGAGTAGCCATAGCAAGAAGTTGGCATTATATATCGTTAGATTGGTCTGGTTCCCGACCTACGGTGTAGAGTTTGTATCCGCCATTTGAGTACACCTTGTTGAGGTGTGGTGAAGAATTAATTTTATCGAAGTCTTCAGATCGATAGCGACGACCATCATAGAGGTCCACATTCCGGCTGACAGAGTAATCAGTTACTATTAGTGAATACCCAGATAGCGACGTAACATTCTTGTAATGATAGGAGGCGAAAGCAGCTGGGATATCACTAGGTGCATTCCGGGGATTATCTGGTCGCCCCAGCAGCTTTCTCCCACGTTCAATATCTTCCCCACGGCGAACACGTAGTGTGCCATACTCTGCCGTGTAATATCGGTATATGCTTGTGTATGTGCTAATCAACTCTCGTGAGTCCTGAGTATCAAATGTGTGCTTATAGCCAACTAACTGCGACTCGGTAACGTGGCCTGTTGGTTGATACAGATATGGACTCTTGTATGCAGTTGGCATTGAGACAATAAGGCAGATAGCCAAGATTACCATTATCACCTTACGTCCTTGAGCAACTGTCCCTCCAGCCCGAACAACAAGACTCGATATTGAGGTGATCTGAACCGCACCTAGGACTCCGGCAAACACTAATCCAGCACCTACGTATCGTAGTGTCTGAGAGATTGCGCCGCCGGCTAGGAATACCATTGAGAGGACTGCAATCGGGACAAGCCCAATAAACACGATTGTAATCAAAACATCGTTTCGGTTACTCTCTCGTCGGAAGACTCGTTGGCCATGGATGAAGGCAGCAACAACCGAAAGCGCAATAAAGAATACTGGTACTGAAAGCAGTTTTGCAGTGATTTCAACGAAGCTCCCACCAACAGCAGTTAGGCCGGATGGAGTAGCCGTAGATACAGCTGTATTTGTTGGGGAGTATGACAAATAGCGGATAATAAGTTTTTGTACCGCCCCGCGGAATCCCGGTCGAGATACCATCCAGCTAACCGATATGCAGAGATAAATGACAGTTACAATGGCTGTACTCTTGTGTATTTCCTTCACTCGCCAGAAGTGGACAACCACAGATGCACATAAGATAGCAGCGACAACCAATGACTGCTGAGGATGAATATAGATCAGTGCGATACCTGTGAGTAAGAATAATAACAGATTCTCCCATCTCTCGGAAGTGAAATATTGGATTAAGAAATAGACGGGAGTTATTGAGTAAAAAAGCCCAAACACAGTTGGTACTGCTTGAAGTTTTGGTAATTTAACGGGCATCAACGGCAGCAACATTAAAGGAACAAAGAGTGCGACTTGAGGTGATAATTCCGACGCTGAAAGAGATCTAGTAAGGAGTATCGAGAATAATCCGAATGAAACTACGATTATCGGGATAGAGAGCATCAGTACATGGTTGGGTTCCAGTCCAGTTAATCGAATTACAACTGCTGACCACATATGCATCGCCGGATACAGAGACACATCATAGAGCCTAGTTCCCTGTAGTAGATCACGTGTCCACCCAAGGTGAACCAGAGCGTCGTAAAGTCCGAAAAATGCATAACCACGCATTAGTGGGAGCGATGTAAGAAGAACCAGATCAAGTACAACAATTGGTACTGCTAATCGAGAGCGATAGTACAGACAAAGGATAAGTGCAGTCAGTATTGACCCCACTAAACCTACCCAAAAACCGATGGGTGTCGACGAATAGATATTGACTTCATACGCGACTGCTGGAGTTGTGTGAGCAAAAATAGCAGCAACAACGACAGAAATGCACGCAACGATCCCTAGTAAGCGGGAGGCAATAAACTGGTGACGAGCGATATTAGACTGCTGCATTACCGGATTGTATTATATAGACGCTTGGTATTGACATAATCGTTATGATGAGCTACACTATTGTGTATTGCTGTATTGTGCGAACGTGTTAGCAGCATAATCACTAAATCGCTATACTGTATCATAACTCCCATGATGCAAATCACGCATAACCAAGATCCTCTAGTCGGTCCATTACAGAGTCTTCAACGCTAGAATTATCAGTAGACACCTCACGGACAGTAAGTTGATCAACAAGAGAATCTATATCTCTTCTTGCCTCTTGATGCTGTAAGCCATCTCCCACAATGAGTCCGTTAGAATGTGTCTCAAATGAATAATTACCGTCTTTATCAACACAGGCATGCAATGGCTGGTTTAGTTCTTCGTACGTCTCCTCTGAGACGCCTTTCTCAACAAATCGTTCCTTGAGCCAGGGTAAGAATCCATGGTATTCCACTAATCGATTTTTTCCCTGTGGATCATTTAACAGACTCTGCCCATGTGTTTGACATTCTATCCCCGCTAAGTCTGCGATGGTGGCATGAACATCCAGTATACTCACTGGAACATCAATGGTTGATTCAGTAACATTATCACCGGAAATTGCCAAGGGAATGTGACTCAATTGAGGATAGACACCATATGTATGATCAATCATATCAAACTCACCCAGCATTTCCCCGTGGTCAGAAAGCGTGATAATATAGTCAAATTCTTCATTCAACTTTGAGAATATTTTTTTATACATATCTGATAAATAGTTAGCAGCGTCGTTATATGCTATCTTTGCATCAGATAAATTAGATATGTCACCAACAAATGGTTCCCAGTTATTAGTGGACACTTCTTTCGAAAGCGTCCGGTATTCTTTTGGAGGGTAATACGGGACGTGAACGTCCATCAGATTAATAAACATAAATTCACCATCATCAAATGTCTCATCTTCGAGTTGGCGTAATACTGACTCAGCACCGCCCCTCTTTTTTGATTCAAAATACCGGCGAGTGCCATCAAGCAGAGAATAGATCGTCGAGTGATCTCCTTTAATGCACTCTAATATTGCCGATAGATACAGCGAGAGTCCAGAGTCATCAGATTGTGATAAATACTTACTAAAATCAAGGGTGTCAACGTCATAGTATGACGCCAACTCATTAGGACCGATATTCTCATCGAAGCCTCGATCCCAGCCATCCCAAAGATGAATGTTCAAATTTGCAGTATACTTCCTTGTATAGTACCCAGAATCGTGCAACTCTTCGGCAATCGTTGGTTCATCACAATCTAGTGATAGCGACTGACTGTGTACTCCTACTTCACTTGGATAGAGTCCTGTAAACAGTGAGCCATGTGCAGGTATCGTCCAATGAGACGTAGAATAAGCATTTGTGAATGATGTTCCTGGTATCCAGTCAAAAAATTCGTCAAACGTATCGTAGCGCAACGTATCTAGAACCACTACCGCAATATTTGGATGGTCAGGCATTTGTACTCTAAATACTATCAAAGAGTCATAAGGCTGTCTGTCGCCGTGAAGAACCCCAAATAGAATCATGAAAGATATCGGAAATCTGGCTAAAAGTGTAAGTCTCGTTTTTATTGGAACGATTCTAGGCCAAGCACTAGGCCTACTAGGAGAACTGATTATAATCCGCTCTGTCGCGCCTGACGTACTTGGAAGATTAGGATTAGCATACGCGGTTGTTTCAACACTCGGGACGATTGTTTTATTCGGTGTCCCATCTGGTGTGACAAGGTATTTGTCAACGGGCGATAGCCAAAATCGAACTGGCATACTTCCCAGTGGATATGCGATAACACTGTCCAGCTCAAGCATACTAGCACTACTATTATTCACATTCAGATCCGAAATATCTAGTATTGCAGGGAATACAAATATTGGGTCTGTTCTGGTTTTCTTCCTACCATACCTATTGGTTTTGCCAATCGCACGAATCTCATTTGCTGGGCTTCGGGCCGATCATAGGACAAAAGCGGCAGTCGTCTCAAAATGGGTCGGGCCTCGTATAGTTGCGTTACCTCTTCTCATCGTTGCAATTTACTTGGGCCAAAATGAAATAGGAGTGATTTTGTACTGGGTTATAATCCCAGCAACAGCCAGTATTCTATCACTCTGGTTCTTAAGAACAAGTTTCAAATTGTCTAAGATTTCAACCCCGACCCAAGAAGAAGTAAGGGAATTATGGAGGTATTCTTGGCCACTTGCAGTAAGCGTATCTCTCACGATATTATTAACGCGTTTAGACATACTAATGCTGTCACTATTTGTGGACTCAACATCAATTGGATACTATCGGTCAATCCAACCGTTACGGCAAGTCACCACACTAGTCTCTGCATCGTTTGGATTTCTATTCCTGCCATTGGCAACCAAGTATTATGAATCAGACAATATAGTACAGTTGGACAAATTATACAGTACATCTACTAAATGGATTTCGACACTCACATTCCCTTTTATTCTGGTCTTCGCCCTGTTTTCTAACGATGTAATTCGTGTCTTCTTTGGAGTAGAATATACTCCCGCATCATTAACACTATCAATCCTCGTTGGAGGACTATTCTTTAGATCTCTTGTTGGCTTAGACACTGATTTATTGAAAGCTATTAATCGAACGAAGATTGAACTAGTCTGTGCTGTGATTGGGGTAATGTCTAATATTATACTGAATTATATGCTTATTCCTAGATTTGGAATTGAAGGTGCAGCACTAGCGACAATCGGAGGGTTCTTTACATACAATCTCGCAGAGGTATTAATAATATATTCAATGATAGGCATACACCCATTTAAAATGAATAACCTTAAGCCCTTAATCCCGAGCCTGGTATTTGCGGTTCTAATGCAACAATCATTAACAAACAATCAGCTTAATATATTCTATCTCATATTTATCGGAATGTCATATACACTAATCCAACTTCTGGCGCTAGTTTTCACAAACTCATTAGACGAGAGCGATTTATTACTAATTCAGAAATTTGAGTCTCGAATTGGTTATAAAATACCAATCATAAGATCATTTATAAACTAAGTTGAGAGGTTTCAGGTCGTGATTAAGCCGATCATCACTCACAGACCAGGCAGCGTGCATTGAAACAGATAAAAAGGCTCTGTTGAATTCGATCCATTCGACACTTTTCCCGCTGAAACAGCCGTTATGTCGAGAGCCCCTCAAGATCGATGGCGCTCCGAATCCGAGGCATCTCGATGAATTCGTCGAGAAGCGTCCGGTTCGTCGTATTCTTCCGCACCTTGAGTCATAGCAAGACGATGTGTTGATGGCCCAAGTATAAAATGCAACTCGACGACGACACTGAATTAGTACACATCCTCAAAGGGCTCGCGGAACAGATACAGTTTGAAGATAGGAGTGAAGCAACTTGAAGACGTGGTTGAGTATGTGCTCCGCCAGTCCGCTGCACAAGAGTCCGATGACTCGTTTCCCAGGGGTACCACCCTAATAAGAGGTTAGGCACTACTCTCACTTGTAAGATTTTTATACAGAGCAAAACGTTATCATAGTGTGAAACGGCGGATTGCAATCCTCGAAAAAACGAAGACACCGTATCGACCACCTGTGTTTAATTCTATTGGAGAGACGCACGAAGTTACAGTTTTTTACGCAAATGCGAGCGAGAGTCATCGAGAGTGGGACACATCACATGAGTTTCGGAACTTCACTGAGACATCTATTTCTGCCATCCGAATTGGACCTCTCGTTTTTCCCTCTCCGTCATTTCTCCATCAACTGATACGTGACGATTTCGATGAATTCATTGCTAATTCATCATCTGCAGTGATTCTTTGTAGCGTCCTGATGGCTGTAGCTGCGAAGATAACTGGCTCCACATTTACCATGTGGACAGAACGAATTAATACAGACTGGGCAGATTCGAAACGCGGCTCAAGATTTCAGCAGATCACCAGGCGATTCTGGGTGACATTCCATGAATCGGTCCGCTACAAATTATATCAACTGGTAGACAGAGTCGCCGCATTTAGTAACTTGGCAGCAGATGCAGCAGCCCAAAATGACGTTGATCATGAGTGCATAAAAACAGCACCACAAGCACTTCCGCGCCAGATCATGGCTGATCCAGATCATGGCTCAATACCGCCGACAGATAAGTTCCGAATCGTAAGCATCTGTTATCTCACCGGCCGAAAAGGGGTCGATATTTTGATTGATTCGATAAAAGAGATCAACGCCGATCTCGAATTGTTGGTCGCAGGAAAAGGCCCACAATCTCCAGAACTCCATAGATTAGCCAAAGATGATGATCGAATCAAATTTCTGGGATACGTAAGTGAGGGCAAAAAAACGGCCCTTTTAGAATCTGCTGATCTCTTTGTACTCCCATCACGTCACGAACCGTGGGGTCTGGTTGTGAACGAAGCTCTAAACTGCGGAACACCAGTGATCACGACCTCCACTGCTGGTGCGGAAATGATTCTCAATAATCGTCATGTTGTGCCACCTGCTGATGTCGATGCGCTCTGTCAAGCGATTAGCGCTGAAATGAAAACGCCCTCGTCGCCCCCTACTCCCCCTTCCGTTGAGGATATGGCCTGCATTCTCAAATAGCAGTATTACATTTCCTTTGAGAATCACTCTTCACAGACAAGCACTGTCTAGTAGTGACCTCCTCAACCGGTGTTCGCCCATCGAGCGCTTGATGCAGTCTCTGAAAATGTAGTATTGCATAGATTATATGAACCTCTCACAGACGCTTCCGCGACTGCCCACCCACGAATTATGGAAGCGGTCGACTCGCATTTTGAGGGTGTGAAACCATTTCTCGATGGGTTTCGCTCGACGTAGTCAAGCCGACCGCTCAACTCTAATCATGAGATGGCAGTCAGATAGCCGTAGCCATTAGCGAGAAACACAGCCGATCTGAGAAATCGTGTTTCTCCGAGAGTCGATGGAGAAACGCAACAGCTGGGTCGGTACCATGTCGTCCAAACAATTCGACGTCAAGAATCAGCTTTGTCTCGATGTCTATTGCAGCGTACAACCAAGACCACTCGCCATCGATTTTGACAGCGGTCTCGTCGGCCGCAACCCGCTTCGGCTTCGCCTCAGGCGGGTTGTGACCGCTGTCAGCCAACCGATGTACCCATTTCAAATAGCTTGGGGAGAGCGTTCAACGCCTAGATAGCGAAGAATCTGTTTTGTTTCTCTGAGTGAACATCCGGTCGTATGGAACTGGACGGTGAATACCTAATGGGTGTCGCCGTCCGCTCACGCTCCCAAGTTTCTTTTAAATTCCGTCGCAAAGCACTCGCTGAGCAGGTCTGCGAGTTTCATTCCAAACACACACTCAACGACGTGCTCGTTCCACAAACTGGCTTAACTAGATAGCCAATCAGAATTTCGATAGAATCAGATTAAGTTGCCCTGAGTGAGATCACTAATAGCACTTCGAATAGCTTGTTTTTCTGTGAATCTCAGATTGTGCTTCTCAAGTGTTCGAATAAAGGGTTCGATACGATCATCAGAAACGTTTGCTGGACTATCTTCTGATTGTGAGTACTGAGTATAGAATTTAGGACCATCTGAAGTGAGTAACAGCTTATCCTCAGAGGAGGTTACAGATAAATAGTGTGGCGAATATCCTAATTCATCAGATCTTAAGTCAGCGATTACGTCACTCTCAGGCCTGCTTACTACATAATCAGAACAATATCTGGATGGGTCAAACGAATTCTCTGCCAGATCAGATATCATTTTTTTCAGTTGGATGAGAGAGACGGGACTCTCAACTGTTTCTGATTCATCGCCAGATTTCACCAATAAGGGGACATGAATATTATGATCGAATAGTTGGTATTCATGTCCATAAATGCTATTCTCACCTAGTGCTTCTCCATGATCAGAATGAATGACTAGCGAAAAGTCGTCTGGGACACTATCTAAAAAGACTTCCATGAATTTGTCAAAAGAACGAACTGCATCTCTATATGACCGTGATATCATACGCTTAGTTAATTTAGACTGAGATTCACCACGGTTCGTCCAGAATTTGTACGTCCCCCAATAGTTATCCACAATACTGGATTCTTCTCGAATCGATCTGGGAGTGAGATATGGTTGGTGCGTATCCATCAAGAAAATCCAAACAAAATATGGCTCCGGCAATTCCTGAATAGACTCGCTAAGATAGTCTATGAAATGTTGCCAATGAGAGAACCATTCTCTTTTTGCTTTCCATCCAAATGCACTCTCATGCCCGATACTCTTTAAAGATTTGTCTATTATACCAGGAATGGATTTTTTTGCTAAGAATTGAGATCCATCTTCACCACCGGGATATATCTCTACGAACGTGTCAAATCCAATGTCAAAATTAGTGTCTGAAGCAGTCCAAGGATTTGCAGTAAATGCAGCCGTAGTGTATCCTTTCCTCTGGAGCAACTCAGGAATGGACTCAGTCCAGCTAAGGTGGTTAGCAATCTTTTGACGCCGACCACCCATATCACTCACATCACGAACATCATTATACGTATAATACTCGCCCGTGAAAATTGGAGGCATCGCTGATGGCGTCCGTGGACCTACAGTAAACGCATTTTTGAACACCGAACTTTCCTCCGCAAGCCCATCTAAGAATGGCGTAGTATCTTCATCTGGATTGATGAAACCACAGTAGTCTGCACGTAGGCTATCGATCGACACGAGAATTACATTTTCCATGATTGTGTGTTAGACTTTGAAGGTGTAATCAAAGATAACCTAGCGATTCAAGTCTATCTTTAACGTCGCCTTCCTCCTCATTTGCTGGTGACTCTGAATCAAGTTGTTTTTCTAAACTCATCAGAATAAAGTTTAGATATTCATCCAAAGAGTCGAAGTCCGCACTTTGCGCTCGGTCACGTAGTCGGTCTGCCAGATCTGGCGAGAGCGCTACAGTTGTATTTTCGTCGTTCATTGTATGTTCTGTCATTTCTAACGAACATAAATCCTATCCCTTGGGGTGTCGGCGTCCGCTACGCTCCCCAGCAACTCCTAAATTCATCTTAAAACACTCGCTGAGCAGGTCTGAAAAGTCTGACCGGGGTCTATCAGTTCAATGTCTGGTCCTCAGGCCGTGCTAATTTGCTGTTGAGACGTCCAAGTAAATTTGTTCAAGCTCTGAAACGTGATTACTGATTGTTCGAGTTTGACCAGCTAAATTGTCTTTTAAAATGTCAATTTTATCTAGCGACATTTCAATAGCGTTTTTCAATTGGTTTGGGTTCTCGGGTTCAAACAAGTATCCCGTTTCACCATTATCTATTAATTCTGGAATTCCACCAATCTTTGATCCAATTACGGGAGTTCCATAGGCAAAGCTTTCGTAGATCACCATCGGAGAATTATCATACCATCTTGAAGGAACAACTGTAAGATCCGCTTCCAAATACATCTGTTTCAATTCATCTTCAGGTACAAATCCGTGAATGTGAATATTTTCTAAGTCTGAGGCCATCAATTCAAGTTTAGACTTTTGGGGTCCCTTCCCCAGAATATGTACCTCAATATCTTCTGAATCAAAGTCAGCAACTGCTTCTACTAATACATCAACTCCTTTAGAATAAGTTAACTGCCCCACATATAAGATCTGTCTCTTCTTAGAATTTCCACCGCCACATTCACCACCATTTGTCTCTTTTTGAGTTTCAGCAGATATCCCTAAAGGAAGTCGCTTACAAGGCACATTCTCAAACATGCCAGATGAGTTGTATTTGGATATTACAAACTGAGATGGTGAGAGAATAATCTCCACATTATTTTCAATCAACCAATTATTTAATACCTGGTAAGGCCTGAGAAGAGGTCCCGGTTCAGTAATCTCACCATCCTCAAACATATCTGGACGGATATGCATCGAACCATAGTCATGTAGCGTATGAACAACCGGAATTTCAAGACCCCCCGCAGCAGAGAACACGGCACCGGAAAGTCCACTATAATTGTGTATATGAATGAGATCTGGATCAAGTGTATTTAGCTGCTTTCTCACCATTCGATACGCATGTGGGTTCCAGAGGTCGATGATGTGTTGGATTGGCTTCTTCCAAAATGGTTCTTCTTGATGATCATATGGCGCGTACATATTTCTGGGTCTGAAACGGTAAATATCAACTCCATGGTCAGACTCGTGTGTGAATTTAGACGAAGACGCGCTGCTACCAGTAGTGATCACCGACACATCGTGCCCTCTTTTTTCTAATTCAATACTGTCTGCTTGTGCATGCTTCTCCGCACCACCAATTATCTCTGGAGGGAAGAGGTTGGAGATAATACACACGTGCATTATTCGATCAACTCCTGATAGAGTTGTTCCAAGTCATTCGCTTTAGACGACCACGAATATTTCTCTACACAGAGTTTCCTACATTCGGTGGAAACCTTTGGGTCTGTAGTGTATTCTTCCGCACCAGAGATTGCATCAGTGAGTTGATCAACAGAACCGGAATCAATGACCTCGCCCAATCCTTTGGACACAATTTCGTCAGCAACACCCACAACCTCTGTTGAAATGACTGGTGTTCCACAGGAAAGAGCCTCAAGTAGAACCAGTCCAAATCCTTCTTGCTCCGAAGATAACGAAGGTAACACAAATAGGTCGGCCGAATTATACATTTTGGGTAAGTCTTCATCAGGGATGTATCCCCTGAAATCAACTATATCTGTGATATCTAAGTCTTGAGCAAGTTGTTCATAGCGCGATCGTAAAGAACCATCACCACCGACCACCAATTTGACATTCATAGTAGATTCGTCAGATATCTTTGCTACTGATTTTAGTAGAATATCTAACCCTTTGTATTCGTGATACTCGTCAAGAACACTCAAGAAAAATAGATTGAGCGCGTTAGGTTCAAAACCAAGATCTGACCTCATGTCCGAAGACATATCCATCGGTGAAAATCGGTCAACATCCACCCCATTGTGTACAACAGTAACTTTGTCTTCGTAGTCTGCTAAATGCGCTGAATTATCAATGTAACTCGGCTGGGTGATTATGATTTGATCCACCATCTGGAGGGTGAACTTCAGAACCGTACTATTGTAAAGAGAAGCAATAGAATCTGCCAATCCAGATCCAATAACATCATTATGATATGTAAGAACAACTGGAGTCCCCGTGGCTTTCCCAACTATGGCGCTAATGTCTGCACTCCATGGTGTTGGAAGATGAGTATGAATTATATCTGCATCTGAAGCCCTATTAATCAGATCAACGGGCAATTTTGGAGTTATATTAGTCTGCGCTATCTTCGCAACTGTAGAGAGTCGAGATGTCGAAATACCATCTACTGCACCACTACTCTCTCCAGTTGATGCACAAATTACCTCAACATCATGACCATTATTAACCAGTTCCTTCGAAAGTTCATGGACATGAGCCTCGACACCACCAGTATATGGATAAAACCTCACAGGTGTTTGGATAATTTTCATTGTTTGATAGAGGGCCTTGGTCATAAGGAATACCGATGGGTTCAATTAGATTTCGGTCATTTGACCCATCAGGTCACGACATTAAATATATGCCAATTGACAATATAAATCTCGCGTTCATCTCAAATGTCGTTTACCCCTACATAACTGGTGGCGCAGAAAAGCGCATCCACGAAATCGCCACCCGACTCGCACAACGAGGCCACGACGTGACCATCTACGGCCGCCACTTCTGGGGTGGCCCGAAAGAGACCACCCACGAGGGCGTCACCCTCCGCGCGGTCGCTCCCAAAACAGAGCTCTACACCGACGACCGCCGCTCCATCACCGAAGCGCTCGACTTCGCCGCCCGACTCGCCTACCCGCTCGCCAAACGACTCCACGACGAGAATCACGACCTCGTCGTCGCCTCCGTCTTTCCGTACTTTCCCGTCCTCTCCTCGAAGCTCGCCGCCCTCGGAACCGACGTGCCCGTCGTCACAACCTGGCACGAAGTGTGGGGCGACTACTGGGACGACTACCTCGGCGTGCTCGCCCCCTTCGGGAAGTTCACCGAACACCTCACCGTCAGAGTCCCCCAACACCCAATCGCCGTCTCGGGCATCACCGCCGACCGCCTCGCCGATACCGGCCGAGACAGGGACACCATCGAGGTCGTCCCGAACGGCATCGACATCGACCAGATTCGCAACGCGCCGCTCCCCGACGAGGGCGACTCGTTCGACGTGCTGTTCGCCGGGCGACTCATCGCCGACAAGAACGTCTCCGTCCTCCTCGACGCGTTCGACCGCGTGGCCGACGACTACGACGACGTGACGCTGGGCGTCGTCGGCGACGGCCCGGAGGCCGACCGTCTCGAACGACAGGCGAGTGAGTTGGACCACGCCGACCGCGTGAGTCTGCTTGGATTCCTCGACGAGTACGAGGACGTGTTGGGCCAGATGCGCGCCGCGGACGTGTTCGCATCGCCCAGTACGAGAGAGGGGTTCGGCATCACCTACGCCGAGGCGATGGCCGCCGACTGCACGGTTATCGGCGTTCAACACCCCGAATCGGCGGCGAGTGAGGTCATCGGTGACGCGGGCTATCTCGCTGAGCCGACTGTCGATTCAGTCACTGAGTCGTTAGCCCGAGCGCTCGGGGGCGAGACGCCGCCGACCGAACCGACGAAACGCGCCGAGCGGTACGATTGGGACAGCGTTGCCGACCAAGCGGAGAAGGCGTACGAGCGCGCTATCGACGGTCGGTGGTGATGTTCGTTGGGGACCGAGCGACACGCCAGACCACGGGGGGAGAGTGCGAGACGCGAATAGCGGTGCGAGCATCGATGTAGTTAGTTGATTGTGTCCGTCGTATCACCGTAACCGCGCCGTCGAATGAGCCACACAGAACGGGCCGATCCGGTCCTCCCTCCCCCCATGACTTCATCTGTTCTTTCGATATCGGCATGGGGTGACTCGTCGACCAATCAAAGCCAATGCAGTCGGGAAAGGCACACAAGATGTACTGTCTTTCAGCAGCAGATAGAATCCACTGAGAGACTGAGACGATCTGATACAGAGTGGGCATTTCGCGTGCTTCCGAGTCAGAAACATCCGTGTGGACATCTCACTCGGGGGCTATGGGAGTCAGGCGTCGATCGCAGAAGCAGACGAGCCGAACAGACACCGGTTTCGGGTATGAAGGCAGACGTCGCGTGAGACGGCAGTTGAGGACCGGGGCACGCCACCACTTCATCTGTTTTTTCGAGAGACAGAACAGAGCCATGACCACCCACACCCCGTCACTTCATCTGTTCTGTGGGTTACTGCTCCGAGCAGTTCTTGGCGAACGATTGAATCGAGCGGTGGACGCCGATTTCATCGATCGTGTCGGCGAGGGTTTCCGTAATTAACCCAAGGTCGTAGTTGAGTCCGTACAGCACCTTCTTTCCGCCGCGACGACCCAGATTCCGCTCTTTGCCCGTAATGACACCCATCATCTTCAGCTCGGAGAGATGACTTTGCATCTGCCGATGTGAAAGCGGGTCGATGCCACTCGAACTGCAGAGTGCGAGGTAGCGTTCGCGGATTGTCGGTGAAGTGACTGGAGTCTCACCGTCTGCGGCGAACGTCGTAA
This sequence comes from Haloferax sp. Atlit-48N, assembly GCF_003383015.2. Classification (NCBI taxonomy): domain Archaea; kingdom Methanobacteriati; phylum Methanobacteriota; class Halobacteria; order Halobacteriales; family Haloferacaceae; genus Haloferax; species Haloferax sp. Atlit-48N. The sequence goes on from NZ_CP137689.1 coordinate 2,416,428, forward strand.
GTGCGTACAGCGTCAGTCGGGCGTGCTCTGTGAGCTTCGACACCCCAGTCGTGATTTGGTCGGATTCGAGCTTTCGTTTGGCTTGGTCGACGTGCGGTTTCGTTACCTGTGGTGCGTTCTCGTTCCGTGCGATATCCCCCGCCTCCAACAGGAGATTAATCGCCTGTCGAGCGTCACCCGAATCCTTCGCACCATAGGCGGCACAAAGCGGGATGACGTCCTCCGAGAGAGCGTCCTCACGGAAGGCGACTTGGGTTCGTTGTTCGAGCACTTTACGGAGTTCTCCCGCATCGTACGGTGGGAAATAGACCTCTTTTTCGCACAGACTCGATTGGACCTTTGCCGAAAGCCCTTCTCGGTACGACAGATCGTTCGAAATACCGATCAGCCCAATCTTCGCTGACGTGACGTAACCGTTGTCTCGTGCGCGCGGAATCTGATACAGAAGTGAGTCGTCGTTGACGTGGTCGACCTCGTCGAGGATGATGAGTATGGTCCCGTACTGATCGAGTTCTTCCCACAGGAACTGGTACACCTTCGACTGTGGATAGCCGGTCATGGGAATCTGATTTTCCGGACTACGCAGACGGTTAATGATCGTTACGGCGACTTGATAGCTCGTGTTGAGTCCGTCACAGTTGATCCGTACCGCGTGCAAGTCGAGGTCGTGAATCGATCGAGCGGCGTCTTGGAGCCGATCCAGTAAGAATCGTGTTGCGGCTGTTTTCCCGACACCAGACTTGCCGTACAGAAAGATGTTCGACGGGAGTTCGTTGTTGATTACCGGCTGGAGAGCGGAGTGATACTCACTCAGTTCTTCATCCCGGCCAACGAGTTCTTCGGGGGTATAATCCTCACGTAGCACATCCCGATTTTTGAAGATCTGATTTGATTGTGAGAACTCGAAGGATCCCATACGTGTTGCAGACCTGTATACCACATATATCCACCGGTTCATCTGTTTCATCTGTTCTCCGAATATATAAGTGATGAACCCCGTGGCTTCATCTGTTCTATGCTGTGTGATCTGTCTACGACTGACAATGATGGTTAAGAGCCAGCGACCACCCGAACTATTGAGCCCCAAACCACACAGAAACAGTGCAGATAATCAGAACAGATGAAGTGGTGGGGTGGGAGAGTCTCCAACATTGTTGGTCATGGCTGTTCAGGTAGCCGAGAGGAGTTGGTAATCGTTCTACCCCCACCACTTCATCTGTTTAGCAGCCATACAGGGGTTCAAGATGCCAATATCTTCGAGTCGAAGCCAGTTCGAGACGGAGATTCCGGTGGTAGTGCAGCGCTGCTGTGGATAGAGACGAACCACAAGAACACATGAAGCGATGGGGGGGGTGACAACCAAACTGTAAACTGAACCAGTTCGTATACCGGAGACGAAAGAAATAGACTGCAAAGAAATCGTTCTGAGAATCCGGGACGAAAATCTGACCCCCACGACTTCATCTGTTTAGATGCGTCTCAGGAAGTGGTACACACGAAATCGGCAACAGAGACTCCGAGGCCGATGCGAAGGACACGAGATCAGATACACTCGAAGTCGTGGAGATACACTCGAAACGGTACTCCCCGAGGAACCGTCATGTCGTCATCGCATCTGCGGTGACCTGTACAACGCGATACATTCAAAACTCCACACCCTCCCCCCTCGTAGAACGCTTCATATTGAGGAGAGCATACGAAATGTATTCTCCCACTCAGCAGAGATGACCGAAGACGGACGAGACAGAGTACGGTTCGTATGCTTTCTTTCTTGGTTGAAACCGCAAGACAGTACAGACGATAGCATACGAGATACACTCTCTTACTCGGGTTCCAGTTCGGCGACGGACAATATCTATACATAGTCGTCATCACGAGAAGAACGGAGTCCATTTCGTATGCTCACATCTGTGTCCAAAATCGGCAGACGCCGACGTGGAAAGCATACGAAATGTACTCTCTCACTCAGAACGCGATGGCCGAAGTGGGACCGGATAGAGTGCATTTCGCATGCTTTCGTTCGCCGTTGAAAGCGCAAGACAGCAGAGAGGAGAGCGTACGAACTGTACTCTCTGACTCGGCCGTCGGCTCAACGTGAGTATTGTTCGTCGAGAGGGTGCAACGCAGTCCGTGGCTGTGTCTACCGAAGAAACTGACGCCAGCGAGTGTACAGATACATCCCGCCGAAGATGAGGCCGACGAGCACCACGAGCCCGGTCACATGCGTTTCGCGCACACCGACGGGAAAGGGAGGTGTTTGGAGGGATACGCCGAACCACAGTGGAGGGACTGAGAACACAATTAGTGTCGAACGTCCATTTAGTTAGAGATTGTGTCCGTCGCATCGGTGTGACCGCGTCGTCGAACGGGTTACGCCGAACAGTAACGAGACAGCGTGGACAACAGCGGGGCCGAGAGGTATAACATCCATATGTCCGGTACACCACGAGTCGGACATAGCCCAAGGTGCGCTTGTTCAAACGTCACCACCTACAGCGTCGCTTGTGGAACACTGGTGGCCACAATAACGTGTTGTGTGGATTTTCCGTGAGGACCAAAAGTGAGTGATTGCTGTCTAAAAATAGGAATAGTCAGATACAATACTAGTATATTTGTTGACTAAATATACGATTTGGGGTTTGAGTTGGAAGGATACAGATAGTGGTTTGGTGTGTCTTTCGACTCATTCGGCCGCTGTTCAGTGTCGGAGCCGGTTTTATCGTGACCCAGTCAAGCCAGTACTGAGCGTGAGCGTACTCACTAGCATCTGTTCTACCCTCTACCATTTACTTCGAGACGCTCGTTCGTGCGTCTATGAGCTTTGTCGATCTCAGCCATTCGTTCGAAGATGGGATGCCGGGCTTCCGTATGGAAGCCGAAGACGGAACAGTCACTGAGTATACCGCAGAGATAGAGCCGTTTTTTACCCACGACGAATCCGAATCATTCTACAATGGAGAGTCTGCATTCGAGATCACAGAGATCAGGTTTCAAACCTCGATTGGCACGTACTTGGACTCGCCGTATCATCGCTACCCAAGCGGTCGTGACATTGGTGATCTGGATATTGACGAACTCGTGTTACCCGGCGTCGTCGTCGATGCCAGGGGACTGGAACCGTATGATGAACTCGGTGTTGAGGTGGTACCCAGCGATCGAGAGCTCACAAACCGAGCAGTCTTGTTCAATTTCGGGTGGGATGAGCATTGGGATACAGAGCAGTATCGGTCGTATCCGTATATTTCAGATGCACTGATCGACAGACTCATCGACGAAAACGTGGGTCTAGTCGGTGTTGATACGATCAATGTCGATGACCACCGCAATCCGTCACGGCCTGCTCATTCGCGCTTGCTCGACGAGGAGATCTTCATCGTAGAGAATCTGACCGGATTGGACGCACTCCACGGAGAGTCCTTCCGGTTGTTTGCGGTCCCAATTAAGGCATCACAGACGGCTGCAATGCCGATTCGTGCATTCGCAGAACTCGACTGATTGGCTGTTGATACGAGAGTCCGTCTGAAGAATAGGATTCCAACAGATCCAACCCAGATATACCATATATACATAATACCCAAGAAGTTGGTAGTTGGGCGTTGAAATATCAGTTGCTCGGAGAGTGCTTGAGACTCGGTTTATCGATGTCGACAGTCGTGTATCTCGATCCGCTCTGGCAGCCTCACCACTCCACACGCGGGACACGCCACGAGCGTCGTCGGTAACTCCTGGCAGGACTCTAGGGCGGCGTGCAGATGTGCTTGCACATCGGGTTCGGTCGTTCGGGTCAGCGCTTGAGCGAGATGCATCTGTAGCTCTTCGTGGGCACTCATGCGTGAGGAGTCTCCTTACGCTCAGAATCCACCTGGAGCCCGATGGGTGCAAGTTGGCCCATCGAATCCCACCCACGCTTCTGGGAGACGAATGCGTTCCACTCGCGAAGCGGCCGGCCATCGAGTGACTGGTAGTGATCGAGAGTCCGACCATCAAAGACGACGACGGCGTCGGCCGGACGGAAGTAGTGGTGTGTGAATCCCTCGGTGTCGATACCAAGCGTGAACGAGCGTGCGAGGGCGTCGATGAGTTGGTCGGCTAGCGATACGGTACGCTCTTGTGTCGCGGTGTGCGTAGTTGACATTGGCTTACTCTGGACTGAGAAGCCACCCGGTCACGTGTTCTAGCACGTGGCCTTTCTGCGAAAGACGAACCGGTGCTTCTCAGTTACAACTATGATCTTCACCGACTTAATACTATGCATAATGCCCAGTCAAACTGCATATTTGTAATACCATGCTTTATAGCATATGATAGTTTAGTAGCACTATGAGCGCCTCAAATCTCACTGGCACGGACAAAGCAATTCTCGACGTACTCAAGCGAGGACGTGATGGCGAGAGTCCGTGGGGAATCGCGACGAAGGGGTATCTTGTCGACGAGACTGGCTACTCACGCAACAGTGTGTATAATCGCCTCGAAGTGCTTGAGGCTCGTGGACACGTGAAACTGGTCCACGAATCAACTCGGCTCTTCGAATTCGTGAGTGATCCGCGAGACAAGTGAGGAGAGACCAGTTATTACAACTCGGTTGCGTCGACGTCTCCAGAAAGATAGCCGAGGCCGGTTTCGCTGATTTCGTATTTCCCTCTCTCAACTCTATCCACAAGCCCCTTGTCTGCGAATTCTGACAACCGATTATTCACGTGTGTTCGAGTGAATCCGGCATTGAACGCAATTATACTCGGTGAGAGTACAAGACCAGAATCGCCCAGTATCTCAAGAATCTGGTCGTCGGTCGGTTTCATCCAATCCCCCCGTTTGCGCATACGGAATCAATCAACACTATCGTGTTAATCGAACCGGTATATGATACGATATACACTAATACGTATTAATTGTTTACTTGTTAGTAAACAGATTGAAGTAGATCGGTTGCGTGCAGTAATCTAACGACTCATCGGATTTCTAAGTCCTCTCAGAAAGGACCCGTGCTGAAGACACGGATCCGGTGCGGTCAGTTCAAGCCAAACCGCATGTCTCCGAACACACCACCCACGCAAAAAGGTCTCGTCGCACAGCCACCCCGTACGGAGGGCCACGAATGACCAAGTCCTCCATCGAGGACCTCGCCGCCCGGATCGACGAACTCGAAGAGCGCGTCGACGCTCTCGAAACCGACACCCAACAACTCGAAGAGACAGTCGAAGCCCAGGCACAGACAATCGCGTCCCAACGCGAAGCCCTCACCCAATACGAAACCCGTGCCGACGACCTCGAAGCCAAACTCGACGCCGCATCTGACCACCGCAAGCATCTCCAACAGCGCCTCTACGCCGTGGAATCCGCTGACACCCCAACCGACGAGTCCAACACACGTCGCTCCCCCCTCCAACAACTCATCCGGCTCCCCTCTCAAGCGCTCTCGAAACTCACTGCCAACCAAGAACGCGCTCGCTTCATCGCCAAGGACATCAGAGAGTACGCCACGAACGTCCCCGCAGGCTTCGCACTTGACTCGAGTACGATTCGTACCGTCCTCCATGCAAAGGAAGGCCAAACACCACACACCCAAACCGTCAGTCGTGTGATGGACTTTCTGGATGACCTCGGCAAAGAGGGCGTGAAGATCGTGAAACGCCGCGGGACCAAACGCGTCATCTTCACCGAACGCGCTGTCTCGGAACTCGCGGAGACGTCATCTGCGTCCGCGGGTGGAAGTGGGATCACGGACGTTGTGATGAGGTGGCGCTAGCGACCGTGTGATCAACGATCGATAGTCGGACGCACGCCACAGGTCGTCGACACCCACCGCGGGTACAGACGCTCGTTCTAGCAGCGGCACTGAAGAAAGCTCCTCTGTGGACAACGGTAGTGTGAGTGAATAAAACGAGTTTGTGGTGGTGAGTCCATCGAGACAAATCACAACAGGTGTGATTAGTAGGATCTGTTGAATGCCGTAGAACCTGATAGAACCTGTGTGACACAGACAGAGGGTGAGTTCAGCAGATGGATGTCAGTCTTGATGTGACTGGTGGAACGAGTTCTCAGACAGAGAAAGCGATTTACACGCACGTCTGCAATTACCGATAATGGGTAGCTACGCAACACCACCGAATTGGACTGATGAGTCGTCGGACGACGACCAACCTCGGCCACGACTCGGAGATCTGCTTTCGGGCCGACTTGCGGACGTAGACGTTGACTCGGTCGAAGCAGTACGTGATGAACGAAAGAGAGAATGAAGGTCTTCGTCGATACAAACGTCTTCATCGCTAGTTTGACTGATGAACCTGGTCGCGGTGAGATTGCGACACAGTTACTCAACGAAGACCACGAGTTCTGTACCTCTATTCTAAATCTCATGGAGATTCGGTCAGTGATGACGAAGAAAAAGCGCGTTGAGCAAGACCGAGTCGAGGCGGTGTTATCGGATATCTACAGTAGCGTAGATATTTACGCGCCCGAAATCAGCGACCAAATTGCAGCATACGAATTACAGCGAGACAATCTCCTCTATACAATGGATTGTGTGCTGCTCGCATTAGCGAACGACGTTGATGCGACCATGGTTACCTTCGACGGAGAGCTGCTTGATCACGGTGGTGTTGCACCCGAAGAACTAATCGATTGAGCTGTACGGACGAATTCCTATTTCTACCTCTATCACTGTTGTCAGATATCGCGTGCTGAACTTAGAGGGTGAGTTCAGCAACCGGTATCGTTTATTTGACTCCCTCAGTGGTGGAACAACCCTTGGGTAGGAACCCTGAACGGGACAGTCTGATCAATGTCTGTACAATGATTGGTCAATTCAGAAGAATTATTACCACTACCTCGGCCGAAGGTTATCTCAGGGGGTACTCATCAAAATGCTCGACTACTTACCGCACGTTGTTGACGTTGCGCTCAGTTCTGAGCTAGGCGCTATGACCTTAGAACTAGCCAGCGTTGGTGTCGTCTTCACTATACATACCATCGAGACCAGCAAGGTCAAGTGACCGACTCGCGCGCTGTATTCAGCACGGCCGCTGCAAGCTGTTAGTAGCTGAGGATTTCAACAGAGCCGAGTAGTATTGATTGGCCATTCTCTGGCAACGACGACTGCCTGCCGTAATAGCCAACTACGAGCCGCGAGTGGACCCGCTCACGATGTCGGTCGAATCGTACGGTCCCACTCGTCCAGACCCGCTGACTCGATTCATGGCCGCCTGCCAGGGTGCTGGGATTGCCTCCATCGCATCTCCAACGGTCGGAAGTGCGTCAATCCTCGTCGTGAGTGCCGTCACCCACTGGACGCCGAGTGAACTCCTGCATTGGAGTGGACAAACGCTGTTGTTACTGTTCGTGTGTGCAATCGCCGTCGGCTTTGTCGCAGGGTCGTACTGGCCGGTGGTTGATGGCCTCCCACAGAAACGCGAACACGAACTGTACTGGGTTCGAAAGCGATTCACGATGTGTCTCTTTGGCGGGCTGGCGTGTTACGGCGTGTTCTCGCTCATGTTCGTCGTGACGGTCACAGACCTGCTGCAGAATATGGTCGGCCTTGGCGCGGCGATTCTCGTGTGTACCTATTTGTATGCATACTCCACGGACCGACGCGGGGTCAGAAAGTAGGCCGTGTGCGTAGCCAAAGTCACGCGTCAAGACGCCATAGTGAAGTACCACAGGGACAAGCCCGAGGCACTCTGCGTTGATACATAGTGCGATCGCATACCCGCGTGTTTTCTGTAGACGTATTGCTTAGGGATGAACGAGGTCGACTGACCAAATCGGATATACTTATTCCCACTCTTTGTAGGAGTATAGCCATGGTTGACTCGGAAGACGACCCCAAAGAAATTCTCGCCCGCATGGAGCAACTTATTGAGGAAACGTCTTCAAAGCGAGAAGAGACGACGCCGCGTATCGAAAAGGCCGACCCAATTGCCCAGAAGCACAGAGATGCGGTTCGAAAGGGTGCGGAGAAACACTGCGATAAGTGACGCTGGTGGACCCTATGCTCGGGTAGCGATTGACCAAGGTGTCATCAACCCACGACTGAAGTCGTGGGCTTGTCCGTGGACTCCCGGTCTGCCTCCGACGTGGAGTAGGCGGTGTACTCGCCGTTCCCGTTCAGCGTCCCAGACTTGAGGGCGAGATGACCGTCGCCCAACCCATCGGGACGTTTGCCCGATGGTAAAGTTAGCAACTTGAAACCGATGTTCTTGCTCGCGTTGTAGTCACCGTCAACCGAGTACCCACAGTCGTTACACTCGAACCAACCGTCCGAGTTACGGTTCGTGCTGGACTGATGCCCGCACCGAGAACAGGTTTGACTCGTAAACGCGGGCGGTATATCCTCAACGCGGATACCGTACTCGGCGGCCTTGTACGCGAGCATCTCTTGGAGTTCGCGGAACGCCCAGTTGTGCATCTGACGCTTCACTTGGTCGTTCCCGTTGTTCATCCGCTCGCGGATATGGGTCAGGCGTTCGACGGCGATGTACGAGCAGCCGTGGACGTCGGCTTCCTCCACGATGCGTCGAGAAATCGTGTGCAGGCGGTTCAGCACGAAGCGGTTTTCTCGCCCCGACAATTGCCGGAGTGCCTGCTTGGCGGAGCGAGTGCCTTTGTGCTGAAGGCTTCGACGCACGCGGAAGTAGTGGTTCTGACCCCACAACAGTTCGCCACCATCGTAGAACGACCCCGTGCTGGTCACGGCGACGTTCTTCAGGTTCAAGTCCACGCCCAGTATCTTGTCACCGTCGCGTTCTTCTACCTCTTTCTTGATGACGATATGGAGGTAGAACGCGTCGTCGTCTTCGCGGTAGTGGAGCGTCCCCATCCGCCTCTCGTAGTCGTCATCATCGAGGTAGGACTTCTGGTAGTCCCCGAGAACGTAGTCCACAGCGACTCTGCCGTTGATAGTCGAAAGCGTGGCCGACCTGTCCTTGATAGTCAGCGTTCGTTTGTCGTAGACGGCGGACGGCTCGTTGAATCGGGGGAGCGGTCGGCTGTTGCCCTTCTTCCAGTCGGCAACGGTGGACTTCATCGCTTCGACGGCTTTCGAGTACGCCCGAATACAGAGGTTCGCGGGGAGGTCTGTCTCGTCTCGCAAGTCGTGGTACACTTCGTCGTGTATCTTCGACTTGTTGAGGATGAGGTAGCCGTCGTCGTTCCTACCGTTCTGGACGGTGTAGTTGCAGGCGTGGTTGAACTGCTCGATGGTCTGATGGAGGTCGTCCACTCGGTCGTCGGGAACCGAGAGTTTGACCGGAACGGTTCGCTTAACCTCCATCTGTAACTTCACATACGGAGTGGTGTTTTATAATTTCTACGACCGGTGTGGGGGAGTCAGACTGCTATTGCTCGTGGTTGGTGGAGTGGTTTGTCGGATTCCTCCCACGGCTGAAGCCGTGGGCTTCCTCCTTGCATCTCTGTGAACCAAAACGCCCGGTTGAAACACAACCGCGAGTGTCGTCGTCAGTCGAGATACGGCTCACAAACCCGCTCGACACCCTCCTCGAACGAAACCTCGGGCTCCCACCCGGTCGCCTCGTGCATCTTCGAGTAGTCGGCTTTCGTGTCGTGGACGTACACCTCGAACGGATTCTCCACGTACTCAGGCTCCACATCTGTCCCGAGCACCTCGTTGATCATCTCGACCATCTCGTTGAACGAGTAGCTCTCGGCAGTCCCGAGATTGTAGATGCCCTGCAGACGCTCCTCTGCGGCGAGTTCGACCCCCGAACGATATCATCCACGTGGGTGAAGTCACGCGTCTGCGAGCCGTCGCCGAACAGCTCCGGCGACTCGCCGTTGGCGATTTTGTCGGTGAACTGCGCGACCGTATTCGCGAACTCGCCTTTGTGTTCTTCCGCGCCGCCGGAGCCCTGGTACACCGAGAAAAAGCGCATCCCAGCCAGTTGCATGTCGTAGTGATGGTGGAAGTACTCCGCGTAGCGCTCACGGCCGAGTTTCGACGCTTCGTAGCCCGTCCGCGACTCCACGGGCATATCCTCGGGCGACGGTTCCGTCTGCGAGCCATAAATCGAGGACGTCGTCACGTAGACGACGGTGTCACAGCCGTCCTTTCGCGCCTGTTCGACCGTGTTGACGAAGCCTTCGATGTTCACGCGAGCGCCTTTCGTCGGGTTCTCCTCGTGCATCTTGTACGACGACAGCGTCGCGAGGTGGAACACCACGTCGACGCCCTCGGTCGGGAGGTCGTCGTCGAAGACCGTCATGTCGTGGAACTCCACAGAACTGTGTGACCCAGACAGCGGGTGGTAATCGTTCACCAGACGAGAGACGACCACGGTTTACCAGCTGGAACCAATTGGAACTAATTATCTCATAGATACTTTTCCAGTCCCGCCGACTGACTCGGTTCCATGCAACACTACACCCGCCGGAACACCCTCCATGCGTGCGGCATTGTCGCTCTCAGTTCTCTCGCTTGGTGTTCGGCCCTCCCAACGGACGCTTCGGACGCAGAGCGGCCGACCTACGAGCGGCTCGACGTGACGCCGGTGTACGTCGCCGATGGACTGGACCTCTCAATCCCTGCAGACATCGAGACGGTGAGCGAATCCCACAGCCGACCTGCTCGTTCTCCCCGATGAGACGGACACTGACGCCGAGCAGGCGGTCGAGTGGCTGGTCGATGACCGAGTGCTTGCACTCTTTGGAGAAAATGCTGAAACAACGTGGCTGTCGTGGGTTCGGAGCGACGCGTTCAACGACGTGTTCGACACGCAGGGGTACAGCGAGAGCGAACCAGACCCAACACTCGTCGTCGGTGCGAAAATCGGCCTCGATACGACGACGTCTCGGTACTCGTGGGGCGATGAATTTGAATGACAGTACGAGCTGCCGTATCTCACAGACACGTGAGCGAAGTGGTCGAGAAGGCAGAGGCCCTCGGTACCGATGGCGTCATCCAGACCCAGTAAACTCGCTCCAAATTTGACTAAGTGGCCCAGATCGCGCCACTATCTAAATCAGCTTAAGACCGGTTTGAGTAAGTCGGTACAACCGATGTCTCAGTCATCATCGAAAACGTCGTCGACAACTGATGTGCGTTCAGAACGACTGCCTGTTCACTCGACGACGGTCGTCTGTGGTTTGAAGTCGGTCGGCCGCTGTGTCTTGGCCCACCGTCGATAGCCCCAGAAGACGACGAGTGCCACCGGCAAGACGAGGAGCGTCAGGTCCTCGACTGGCGCACCCGTCTCGCTGACGACGAACAGCGGGTTGAGGTCGAACGTTCCGTGGAACAAGCCCACGAGCACAAGATTCCGAGTGAGTTCGTAGGTCACACCGAGCAGCAGCGCGTACACGGTCGTAAGCACAGGTGGGCGTTCCACCGCTTGTTCGAGTACGTCACGTACAAAGCCGAGTCTGCAGGACTTGTGGTGAAGCAGATTAATCCAACGTACACGAGCCAACGTTGCTCAAAGTGTGGGTTCACCCACGAGGATAACCGGCCACACACCAACGGTCAAGACGAAGTTGGTTGTCTGAAGTGTGGATACGATGTTCACGCAGATTACAACGCGGCGAAGAATATCGGCTTGAAGTATCTCCGCGACCAGCAAAAGTCTGGACGTGGAGGCGCACCCGTAGGCGTGCGCTTGAACAGCGGGATGTTGAACGTGAATGGCGAATATTCGCCTACTGCTCTCAGCAGTTAGAACGGGAGTCCACGCTGAATGCCACGCTCTTCGGGGCGTGGGAGCTTACTTCGATCACGGTGTGGGTCCCCCTCCGTGACACCGTCGTAGTCGAATGCCTTCGACTTCCCACGACGTGACGAGAACACTTGCAAACCGGTGTGAGAGAGGACATAAAGAGACAGAACACGGAACACATTGGAGGGTGGTCTTTGTATGCATCGTCAGGAGCTACAGTCACAGGCGTTCTTGCATGGCCAGCGATACGCTCTTCGTTGGTCCTGTTGTGTGTGCTGTTCTACGACTTCAGGCGTCACAACGCCGTCACTCACCAGTCTGTCACTCGGTACGAGGGGTGTGGGTTACCACGTTTGAATACGGTATCCCCGTGACCACAACCGAGACGCCGAGTCCACGACCGACTGTTCACTCGCGACCGACGCTATTGAGCGCGCTGTTCAGTTCAAAGAGTTCTCGGACGACGGTGCTGTCTGTGACCCGGTACCGGCGCGGTGACGTGTCCGGTACTTCTTCGATGAGTTCAACCTCAATCAAGAGGTCCGTGTAATTGCCGACAGTCTGGCGTGTGACGCCGGCGTGGTCTGCGAACTCTGTTTTGTTGAACTCACGGTTTGGCGGAAGATCGAGCAATGCGTCTACGAGAATCGGGATGGCGTCGTGTTGCGTGAGATAGAGCCATCCACTCGGGTGCTCCTTTCGGAGTTCCTTTTTGTCTCCTCGATCAGCCGCGTGCTCTATACTGCTCATACAGAGATTCACCCATTCTGCGTGTATAAACGTTTCCACTAGTGTTAACGGCCATTAACAGTATTTATATGCGGCCGACTTGATTCTTCGATCATGGAGAAGCCGTCGGTGAAATGCGCCCTCTTAGCAACAATGATCGCGAAACACAAGTGGGGGACACCGATTACCGAAGAAGACCTCCTCAGCCTCTCGGCTATCGGCAATGACTACCCAGTCGCACGTGAGGTCTACGCCGATCTTCGGAGCGAGCCCTATATCACTCACCGTGGAAATCGTGGTATCGAACTCGACAAAAGTAATTTCGACAAGCTTGCTGATGTCCTTTACCATGAATGTCGCTGGGAAACGTGGGAGATTGAGACTCGTCTGAAACACTACGAAGGGATCAAAGATCACGACTGGGGGTGAGCCGACTGTAGAATCTCGAAAGTTAGATATTCACGCCTGCCCCCTGGGAACGGGATTGAGGAAGGGTCTGCACGGGACTCTTCACCGTCCGAACGCTTATCGTCTGAGATTGATTCGAGTTCAGTATGGCAAGTGCGACCCGGGACGGTGACCCCAACGGAGTTGAGTTCGTCCGCGAAGATGATGGGAGCATCACCGCCTACGACACCGAGACCAATCTCGCACGTGATGGCGACACCCGGGCGGAAGCACTCTCGCAACTTGCGGAGGTTCTTGTTCTCCACGAGGGAGGTGGTGAACCCCTCACCGACGATGACCTCGAAGAACTTGGCCTCAACTCCGATGAGTTCGAGAACCGCGGCCTGCCCGACTTCACGCAATAACGCGGCGTACTCAGGGTGCTCGATGAGTCCCTTGTTGCCTTTGAGCAGATGACGCAGACAGGATGATGCGGCTGTCTCCCACCCCTCGAACCGAGTGATAGACTGACGAATACAGGCGTCTCCCGCCAGACAACTGCATCGCATCGAACGAGTATCCATGCACCCAAATCTTGCTCATCACCATGCGAAACCCCCTATTACAGGCCTTAGACGACTGAGAACACGAGAACGTTTGCCAATCCCTCTCAGACCTCGGTGAGGCCGAGACTGTATTCGAGTGCGGTATCGACCTCGTCCATCCGCTCTTGCGGAATCGAGCCGATGTTCTCTGTGATGCGGTGCTCTACGGAGACGGTTCGAACCTGGCTACAGAGCGCGACAGAATCCTCTCGAAGCGCACACTCTTCGGCTGGGACGAGCACTTCGAACGGGTAGAGCTGCTCTCCGAATGAGGTAGTGAACGGAACAACGATCGTTGTCGGTGCGTTTGCATTCCCGACGTTATTCTGCACGACAAGACACGGACGCGTTCCCCGTTGTTCGGATCCCTGCGTCGGATTGAGTTCAACAATAACGACGTCTCCTCGACGGACAGACGTGGCCATTCGCTACCACTCTGGGGCATCGCCCAGGTGTTCATCAGCCTCCGTCGAGACACCCTCCAGTTCGTTAGCGAGTTCGCGGGTCCGTTGGGCACGCTGGCGGTACCCTGCGGCCAACTCTTCACGAGTGATTGACCGCTCGATAACGAGCTTGCCCGCCTCTTCGTGGATCACGACGTCGTCTCCTCCCTTTATTCCGAAGCGTTCGCGGAGCTCTTTGGGGATCGTTACCTGGCCCCGCTCCCCGACTTTCCGGCGTTCACCCTTACTCATACATATTCGTATCATATTCATACTGATAAGCGCTTCGGGCGGAAGGCAGTCAGTACGGACCGATGTGGGAATCTGTCGAAAGGGCTCTGTTGAAATCCTCAGAAAATAATATATTCTGACCCAGTCGTGGTCAATACAGGAGTTACACCGAGCAGGGGGGAGTTGCGACTGAAAGACGTATTCAGAGTTGGCAGGGTCGCCCGAGTTCTCGTTCGTACTGCGATTTAATTTGCTCGAACAAGTCCTGGCCGACTTCTGTCTGGAAACGAGGCGCGGCGGTAGCAAAGAACTCGTCCAGATTCTCGAACTCGGCAAAGTGGTCGTTCGCTTCAGCGTCGTCGTACCGACCTTGGCGCTCGTACTTGAGCGCCTGGAGGCAATTATCAATCAGATCCATGTCCTTGACGAACTGTGCTGTCGGGGTGTCACGAGCTTCGTACTCTTCCCAAAGCGACAGCAGTTCGGTGTCCGCGAACGGTCCGACGAGATCGGTTACTGCGCTCCGTTCAGCCGACTCCTTCTCGGACGTGGGGATGGTCTGGCGTCCGTCCTCCGCGCGGGTTGCGATATCACCCGTTCGAGCTTCGCCGAGGTCGTGAATGAGTGCCATCGTCACTGCTTTCTGACGGTCAACCTCTTGCTGGTCGGCATAGAGCAGACAAAGCGACGCTGTCCCCCACGTGTGGGCTGCGACCGATTCAGGCGAGTCGATATTCCGAAGCACCCATCCCGTCCGAAGTTCGTCCTTCAACTCGAACCATTCAAGCAAGGAGTCGAGTTCGTTGGTCATCATATCGTGGAGAAGGGAAGTGGCCAGTTCAACTCATCGAGACTAGTCCGCCGGGTTGCCGACATTCAATCTGAAGTTGCGGGTTTCCGTCTTGAAGACCAATCAATTAGTCAATTGCCGACGAGATAGTCTGCGCCGTCCTCCTGCTCGAATTCGTATTCCGACGGAAAAACCAGATCTGTTGACGCCCAGATATCGTTGATTCGCTTCTCGATACTCTCAAGAACCATCCGAAGCACGTCATTCGGATCATCTGGATAGACTGCATCAATCACACGCTCTTCTCCTGGCTGGGGTGGTATGTGGTAGTGGTCGCGTGTGTTGTGTATTCGCCTTTCGTTCTCGAAAGAAGACACACCGCACACCGAGTGAGCAATGCAGCGACAGTACTGGCAGGGCCCACCACATTGAGTGGCAGTGAACGCACGTTCGGCCACTCACGCACAAACAGCAGGCTCGTTCGTGGTGTGACCTTGGGTTGAAATCTGCAGTAAACTCCTCGTATACAAGATAGTCGTGAAATGATGAACTACCATTGAAATCTAGATAATTAACAGATAATAGCACTCAAACCACACATTCAGCAATCAAAAGAACTTAATTATCGCCTGAAAGTTGAATGTGTAGGAATTGTAGCTCCCCGGCACAATTCACAAGCAACCCACATGTCGAACGAAAAAGACAGCCCAACCAATACAGTAGTCAATCCAGTTCACGATTCAATTCGAGTTGTTTCGCCCGGCCGTATCCTCGCGATAACTGCCCTCATTGGACTCGCCGTCCTCACACAGCCTGTTGCAGCTCAAGATGGAGTCATCTGCAGTACAAGCAAACTGCCGCAGATGCTCGAAGGCTTCTTCCAATTAACCACGGCGCTCGGACTGATCGGTCTCATCGTTGTCTGGCAAGGCGATTCGCTCTTCCAGATGTTTACGACGAATCACGAGCAGAAAGCCAAACTGAAAGAACACATGCGGGTGGCGCTGAAGTCTGCGGTCACCCTGCTCGTACTCGGTCCCCTCTACACCGTTGCGGGGTCGTTGATGGGACTGCCACTTGCGCAGTGTGTCGATCTCTCCCCCTGGTAAACTGGTCGAGAGACTCACATTGCCTTCCCGTATGCGCACTCCCGCGTGGTCTGTCGTCTTCGTTTGCCTCCTTCTCACGAGTGGTCTCGCCGGTCTCGTCACAGCCACGCCACCACGCCCGGGGACAGAAGACAATGGCTTGACCGAAAACGAGACCGCAACCTTGTGGTCTCGTGACGCAGATGCGTACCTAAACGAGACGGCGTATCGCCAGCGCTACGGCGAAAGCCGAACCCCGATCCAGCAACTCGCCAATGGGACAGACATCACGTTCACCCGTCCACCGGCGACCGCGGCAACGTGGACACGCAATGACTTCCGTGACCTGAGCGCAGGCAATTCACAGACATCGCTGTATCCCGACCACGCGTCTCTCACAAGTGGACGCTTCATCGACGATGCACACGCGACAGTCTTCGCCGTCCATCCATCGACGCGAGGCCATCTCGAAGCAGGTGAGACGCCACTGTACGTCGCACCGGAGGGTGCTATCCGTGGATTTGTGGATTATCGTGTTCGGATTCCAGATGGCCATCACTCCAATCGGTCGTCTATCACGTGGGCACTCGTCGACGACGGGATCTCAGCGGTCCGCCTGAAGTCTGATGACGACGTTATCGTCCGCACAGGAGGGAGCCATACACCAGTCCTTGCGTACCAACTCGACGACGCGTGGAGTACGACGCTCACCCTCGAAGCCGACATCGATGTCCGACTCAAGCAGACGACGACAACCACAATCGGGAATCGTACCCAGACAGAAGTCGCGTATCGAACCGAGACGATCACCGTCGCGGATTCACTCGATGTTGAGGTGTACAATCTCCACGCGTCTGCCTACGACGCAGCGTATCCCAATGGCGACACCGGGGTTGCGATCTTCCAGTCTCGGCCGTGGCAAGGCTACACGCTCACCGAGGATGGCGACTCACGCGTTCGCGGTGTCTGGCGGTTTTACACGGCTCGTGACCCACGCTGGGACCGGCTCACCCAAGCAACGGCCACAGACGAAACCGAGATTCATTCCGAGGCACTCCCGGTGTACGTTCATGCCTACCCATCACGCATCGGGCCGCGAGCTGAACCAATTCGTGATGGCCCGACGATACTCGACTCGTGGGGGAGAGAACGTACCTCACCACACGCGACACTCCCAGAGACGGTTTCTGTCGAGGTCGTAGACCGAGCGTATACGCCCACCTACGGACTTGCAGTCCGCACAGACAACCTCGACCGTGATGCACTCAGTGTGAGCGGTATCGTCCGCGGCGTCGACGCGACACCCATCACGTCAACGGTGAGCAGTGGGCCTGATCGCGAACTTCGCGAGAGTCGACTCACCGCCGAAGTGGTCTCGCAGACGAACGAGCAGGCGACTGTCCACATCGAACTTCGCGATACCGCGACTGGCTCTCCGATCGACCTCACTGCCGACGAACGCCACGTCTCGCTCAATGGCGAATCCGGTGGAGGGTATATCGCCATCGCCGACCAGCGTGTTCGGACGAACGAGTCCGGCGTCGCGGTCGTCACTATCGACCAACCCGGGGTCTACACGGCACGCTATCATCCGGGAACGTGGCTGGTCGCAACACCAGCCTATGTTTCGGACACGGCGACTGTCCGATGGCATCCACTCGGAACCCTCGATGGGTGGGTTGGGTTACTCATTGAGGTTGGCTGGCAATTCATTCCATTTGTTGTAGTGTTCTATGCAGGGAGGCAGATTCTCCGATTCTTCGGCCTACGAGATGATTCTGAACGATATCCATGACACACGATCAATCGACGTTCGATAGACGTACCGTGCTCCGAACAGCAGCAGTGCTCTCCGCTGGTCTCGCTGGCTGTCTCAACGGGAGTACTGAGACCGGTGATGGGACTACCACCCCGAATGACGATTCTGACGAACAGGGTATCCTGCGTCAGGTCGCTGTTGAGGGAACCGAGCTTGGTGTAGAACTTGGCTCTGAGGCTGACGTCGACCGTGTCAACCTCATCCAGCCGAATGGCGAGTTATTCGGGACACGGGAGGTTGCAGCCGGCGTTCAGCAGGTCTCATTCGAGATTGGAACTGCGTACGACCCTGGTGAATATCGAGTTCTCGCAGTTCAAGATGGGGAGACCGCGGCCGGGACGAGTCTAGAGATCCGACCGCAACTCGAAATCGTCGATGTCGGTCTCTTCAGGAACAACCCAGACAAGCCGTGGGATGAGGTCTATGGAGAGAGTGAGACTGATACAAAAAAGAACGGTGAAGCGTTCGTCACTGTAGCGAATACTGGAACCGGACCAGAAGCTGTTATTGAACTTCGGTTTGTGGGTGATGTACCAAACCCGATAGAGAATCCTCATGGAGGTGGAATTCACGACAGCGATGCCGTATCCATTCTACCTGGTGATGAAATCGATCTGTTCAGTAACTCGTTCCCATTCGGGGCAGAGATTGGCGAGAAGGGCATGGGTTGCTTGATCACCGGCAACGAGGGACAGTTCAAAGTCACATTTGAGGTCCGCACTACGACACAAAATGTTGAGCGTGATTTCAACGTGCAGTATTCGGGCTCTGACGTGATGCATGATTGCCTTATCGAAATCACTGAGGTGTAATCGATGGTTGACCTCATTGACGTCGTTCTGGAGGGCTTCAAAGACGCCATCGCATGGGTTACTGATGTTTTCAGAGAAGGCCTCTCGACCGGCTATCAGGACTTCACTGAGAGTGTGTTTGGAACACCTACTCCTCAAACTAATGGAGTCTTCATGTTTGGTACTCCCTCAAACGCACCATGGCCGTCGATAAGAGACGCTCTCATTGGTGGTGATGTGATGCTCCTCGCCCTGTTACTCCTCGTGATGTGTGTCCAAGGTCGACATGCGATTCGAATATTCAATTTCGGAAGTACATATAAGGCCAGCAAGACTAAGAAAACCGCTTGGACTGGTGCTTTCCTGATAATCTTGTGGTACTGGGTCAGTGTTTTAGCGCTGTATCTGATTGATGGATTCACGATTGCCTTACTCCCAGACCTGACTACACTTCGTAATGTCATGGTCGGGTTCCTGAGCGCAACGGTGATGAACCCCCTCCTCGGTCTCCTACTCGCAGCGCTCGGCGGGATTTCGATGTGGGCAATTCAAGCCCTCTTTTTCATCCGCGAAATCTTGCTGTACGTCTACGTCTATGGGATGCCGATTGCCATCGCACTCGGCTATGGAAACATTCCCGTCCTCTCAGACATCGCAACTGGATTCGCAAAGCGATTCGTTCCCTTAGTCGTCCTCCCACTCCCCGCAGCAGTCGTGTTCAAAGGCTACGACCTGCTCTTCGCCAGCGGGACGTTCTCCCCACCAACTGCCTTTCTCCAGTATCTCGTTGCCGTCTCACTGCCCGTCATCGCACTTTATCTGACGTGGAAGACCTTCGCCTACGCAACGCCACTCACTGCGAAAGCAATTGGAACCGCAAGCAGAGGCGCAGTCATCGTTGGAAGCGTCGCAGCAGGCGCGTCCATCGGTGGTGCGGGCGTCGCCACGACCGCTGCCCGCTGGGGACCCAAAGCCGCTGCTGGCCAAGTAATCGCCCAGAAAGCCGCCGCCCGAGCTGAAAACCCCAGTACGCACGACACTGCCTCGTATCGCCGGACCGAGAACGACCCACACAACGCCAATCGCTAGTTCATCATGTCGACAGATTCAGACGCTGCAGAACGCCGTATCATGGACGAATTCGGAGAAGCAAGTCGCATCCCAGGGCTCAATATCGAAGAAGGGGACGTTGGTGTCCTGATTGCGTTCCCACTTCTTGGATTGTTCATCGCCGGACTCACCGGACTCGACTCACTCGCAGTCCCTCTCATCGCAGGGGGTGTCGGACTGGGTGCGGCCGTGGTCTATGTCGCACCGGACCACCGCACTGCATGGGCATGGGCCAAAGACGTGTCTCGCTTTGCAATGCGACCGCGCCGAACGTTCAGCGCTCCCACCGCAACAGTCACCCAAGGGGCAGTCCGAAACGAGGGTGGCCTTGCGAACTACACACCGTTCAAACCAGATGAACGAACACAGGACCTCACCAACATTGAGCGTGCGTGGCCCGGCGTGGGTGCGATCCAGCGGTCGGACGGGGTGATGGAGGCGTTCATCGAAGTCAACCCAGGGAATATGGACTTCGCCATGTCAGATGAGTGGGCGAGTCTCCACGCGGCCGGCGCTGAATTCGCAAACAAGGAACTCGATTCAAAGCTGAAGTTCCACGCAACGACGCGGTCGTTCCCGGTCGAACAGCTCACAGCGAACATCGAACAGCGGCTGTCGGATGACGACGTCACCCAAAACCTGGTCTTCCGTGAACTCCTCGAAGAGTACCGCGAGACGCGCCCACAAGCGATGCGAAACCGTGGAACCCAACAGATTCGGTTCTTCATTGGCGTCGAAGTCTCGCCACTCGAAGTCTATGACCGCTTCCGCGACGAACAAACACCCGCAGAGAAGCTAACTGAAATCCCTGGTCTTGGCTTCCTGTTCAACCCGTTCGTCACGCGCCGCGAAGACCTCTCGAAAGCCGAAGAGCGTGGGCGGCTATTCGAGCGATTAGAGACCCGAATCACGAACATCGAGTCTGGATTCATCCAACAGGCGTCGGGGTGGTCTGCTCGTCGATTGAGCACAGTCGAACTGTTCGTGTTGACGATGGACTTCTGGAACGGCCACGAACACGACTATGACAATCCACGACGGGTCATCCGTGACCATCCCATCATCGGACGGTCTCGGCGAGAGGATGATCTCGATGCGTAGTCTTAGCCTCCAAATAGAGACCGAAGTCACTCGCCAACTCGTCGGGTGGCTCCAACAGCCAACGTCACTGGAAGGTGCGTCACTCTATGCTGCAGGAGCACTCGTGATTGCGCTCGGAGCGATCGGTGTGTGGAAACGCCGCGCTGTCGACGAAGATCACGAGCCTGAAGTCGACTTTTCGGACGTCCTCGACGAAGACACAATCCAAACAGGACACACTGAGGGGCAACTTCTCGATGACATCGCAGAATCACACAAGACGACGATTGCACCGCCAGCCATCGAATGGGAGACGCGTGCAGCCCGCGTTGGCGAGCAGTGGACCTCCACACTCACGATCACCGACTACCCAGATTACCCGAGCGATGGCTACCTCAGTGATCTGTTTCAGCTAACAGACATCGAATTCGACCTCACAGCCCACATTCGACCGAAGAATCAGATGCGTGCTCGAAGCGAACTCCAAGAGATCGCTGATGACCTCCAGGTCGATGCCGACCTCGATAGGAGCGTTCGAAGTGGGTATCTCCAACAGCGGGCACACCAGGCTGCGGCGACGTACAATGCTGTCGAGAGTGGGACTCGTGTCTTCGACCAAGCACTGTTCGTCACCGTCCGTGCCGACACACGCGGCGACCTTCACGATGCCGTCCAAAGCGTCAAAAGCACGCTTCGCGATGAGCCGGCGAGTCTCACACCGAAGACAGCGATTTGCAACCAAGACCTCGCACTCCAATCTGCAGCACCGATTGGAGAGAACGTCATCGGTCACAACGCAATCGCGCTTGGTGGGGCCGTTGGCGCACTCCTTGCGTCGCCACACAACGCAACAATCCTCGAAGAAGGAGGCGTCGAATTCGGCATCCACAAAGACACCCACAGCCCGGTCGTCATCGACCCGTTCGCTCGCGAAAACGGCTATGCGATGTTCACCGTCGGCGATACCGGCTCTGGGAAGTCATTTGGCTCGAAACAGAACTTCATCCGGTCGATCGAACAAAGCACAGACCGAATCGGCATCATTCTCGAACCACTCAACAATTGGGCTGGCGTCGCCGAAGCCTTGGACGCCAAGCGCATCACCGTTGGTGGGACGCTCGGGTTGAATCCCTTAGAGATCCGCCAGACACCCGAACACGTCCAGCGAGCACTGGGTGAGGACGCAAGCCCGTTCAACGAGAAACTCGACGACGCAATGAGCTTCTTGACCAACTACTTCGCGCTCCGCGGCATCTCACTTGGCGACCGCCGGACCACCCTTGAACTTGGACTCCAACAGGCCTACGAACGCCAAGGGATCACAGACGAGATCGATACGCATGGCAATCGGAGTCCGACGATTCGAGATATGATGGACGTCTTCGAAGACATGGTTGCGTCACCAAGCGAGTTTGTCGTACGGACGAACGCTGAAGCGGACAAACTCCGCGAGGATGCGACGTGGCTCCTTGGACAACTTCGGCTGTTCGAAGAGGGAGGACGGTATGCAAACCTCGGGCGGGCATCCGAATTCAACATCCGCGACGAGAAGGTCATCTACCTCGACCTCGCGCAGCAAGAAGGCAGCGTCAGCAGTAGTACCGCGCTGACGATGCAGCTTCTCATCTCCTTGGTGTACGAGCGTGCCAAGGAAACAGACAAAGAAGTCGTGTTCGTCATTGACGAAGCACGGTATATTATGCAGGACGCCGCGAGTCTGGCGTTCTTGGAGACGGTGTTCCGTCATCACCGCCACCACGATCTTTCGATTCGACTCGTCACACAGACCGTCGACGAGTTCTTCGAACACACAGAGTCCGAAGCAATCTTAGACCAGTGTGCAGTCAAGCAGTTCCACCACCTTGACGGAATGGACGAAACGTGGGCCACAGAGTTTGGGCTGAACTACGCGCAGATGCGATTCGTCCAAGATGCGATTCCGGGAAATGAGGATGCGGGGTACTCCGAAGCGCTCGTTGGCGTCGACGGTGAGTGGCGTGGGATTCGCGTTGAGGCGATGCCCAAAGAAAAGCGGGTCATTGACTTCGATCCAACGGAGTCGGCTACTGGTTCGCTACCCGGTGGTGAGACCACTCATCAAGCGTACAGACGTTCGTAACTGAATTGAGGCGGGAGGTCCCCTGCGTCAGTGAGCGACCACCGCTCGGCGTCAGTTTGGTGAACTTGTCAGAGCGTCTATTTTTGCAGGTCAAAGAGTGTCCACGACGCATCGAGTTTGTCGGAAAGGCCGTCTGTGAACCCCACTCTTCGAAACGGTGTGGTACACTTACACATCGTGTGGCAGAACTCCAAGCACACGATCCCTACACTACCACCCGAAACTCACCACAAAGCATCGGTGCAGAGTACTAACCGAGGAGCGAACCCAATTCATCTACGAGGTCATCACTGATTCGATCATAGAGATTCAAGTCGCTGGTCAACTGCTGTGAGAACAGTCGAGTACACTTCGAGAGGATGGAGTGAAGACAGGGAAAGGTCAGTGACCTCCGCTGCATCTGGGGGCTGGTGAAAATGCAACCGTGCGTTGTGATTGTTTGGATGTCGGTCCCAGCGGCACTCCCATTGGGATCCGTCGTCATGCGCTTCGATATAGTGAATCGAAAGATCACCAGTCGTGAACCACCGAACATCTAGTCGTGCCGTTTCTATCGATTCGGGGTATCGGCCAGCATCAAGCAATACGTGGAGGAGTCGTGGTTCGTAGGAGTCCGGGTCAAACTCTGTCTCAACCACGAGCGAATCCGACGTGAGGTGTCGCTCAAGCAATCGTAGAGTCTGACGGTCTGGAGGCCCAGTTGAATTCGGTTCTGGGTCTTCAGGTGGTGTGCTCATTTAGGCTGGAATGAGGTGCCCGTCATTCTGGGAGAGCTGGCGTGCAAGCTCGTAGAGCCGAATATCCCGGATCACTCCCTGCCACTCACTGACCGCGGTCATGCGGTCGTGAATCGTGTCGTGGTCACCGTAGTCGAACACTGAGACCTCTTTGGGATCTGTGCTCTCGAATTGTGTCTCGTACTCCCGTCGTCGTTCTTCGAGCTCCTTCACACGCTCAATGATCTCTTCGACAGAGAGTTCATTTGCAATTCGACTGGCGTCTTGCCACTCCAGATACCCCTCATTCCGCTCATACTGAGCCGGTCGACTGTCCCTGTCTGCTTGGAGAATTCCCATCTCAGCGAGTCGTTCAAGATGTTTTTTCGCAGCGTTAGGTGAGCAGTCCGCTAACTCTGCGATGTCAGTGTACGCCGTGGGCGACGTAACACCCAACGCAACATCATAGACACGGTCAAACGTGTCTGTTCCCTCTTGCCACCTTCTCTGAGCGGAAGCAGAGTCAGGTGAAGGGTCGAATCCAGTCATACGTTGGTGTAAGCGCTTTACTTCAATATATCTTTGTGTTTTGCATATATTTGAGACATAATGCGTGAACGACTGGGAAGTGTCTATAAATACAGCAGGTGTCATCGCACTGCCG
The DNA here is from genome assembly GCF_003383015.2 of Haloferax sp. Atlit-48N. Taxonomy (NCBI): domain Archaea; kingdom Methanobacteriati; phylum Methanobacteriota; class Halobacteria; order Halobacteriales; family Haloferacaceae; genus Haloferax; species Haloferax sp. Atlit-48N. Next base: position 2,440,666 of record NZ_CP137689.1, read on the forward strand.
CGGATGAAGACGGTGATTACCATGGCGTGCGAGGAAACAAAACGCTGTCCTGACTGTTACAATCTCCAATGGAGACTATGAGAACGGAACGTACGAGCCCGATGAAACAGCAGACAGAATGGACACAGCACAATCTCGGTTCGAGAGCCTCTCACGCCGGCCACCACAACGAAGAGTAGCCGAGAGCATTCCGCCTCAGGCCCGCTCTCGCAGTTCGTAGTACCGTGCCCGAAGCGTCGATACCGTCACGTTGGCTGCTGCTGCGAACTCCGCCTGTGTCTTCGCACTTCCTCGTTCGTTCCCAGCGAGGTACAGACACGCTGCGGCCACGCCCGCGGGGTTTCGTCCGTTCGTTATCCGTTCACGGTCTGCGAGGTCGGCGAGTTCGTACGCACGTGCGTTGACTTCTGAGGTCACACGGCAGTCCGACGCAAGCCGCGGGACGTACGTTCGTGCCGTCACAATCTGTGGTTCGATTTCCATGTCGACTTTGAGTGCGCGATAGCCAGTTCGCAACTGGTCAGCAGTACACCGAGCAACCGAGCCAATCTCGCCTGGCCGCCGCTGAAGCCCACGGCAACGACACGCCGCATACAGACTGCCTGCGGTCATCATTTCGATCGACCGCCCACGGATGAGATCACGATGTTGCGCCTGTCGGTAGACCTGACTTGCTTCTTCGACCACACTTCGTGGGAGGTCGAGCGCGCTCGACATCCGTGCGATTTCCTGAAGGGCGTGTGCAAGATTTCGCTCTGCTTTCGACCCGTAGCGTGCCCGGCGGTGTTCACGACGAAGTCGGTGAAGTTGCCACTGTTTTTTCGATGAAACACGATTCCCGTTCGCATCACGCTTGTAACCGATTTCTGCAGACACACCGTAGTCGTGTCGGGCAGGTGTGAGCCGACTTCCTGTCCGCCGCATCGGTTCTGGGTCGTCATCGAACACACGCGGGCCGTGGGTGTGGTCGATGTAGTACTGGTTGACGATGAGGCCACACTCGTCACACCCCGTTTCGCCACCCTCCGTTGTGAGCGTGCCGTCGCACTCGGGACAGTCAGTCGCATCAATAGTTTTTCCGCACGATTCGTCGAATGTTCGCTCGTAGATGTCTCTCAGTGCCATGAGTTCTCTGTGAGGCGCTTCTTCGGCACCCCCCGCACCCCTGTGGGGGAGATAAAACTGCGGTCAGTCTGTTTCGAGGTTAGTCGAGAGTCGTGTCGGCCGACCGGTCTGTGATACACGCCGACTCGAACGCCGTTCTGGAGGCGTGTTCCTGTCCGCATTCCGTACACCGCCAGAATCGACGTCGGTCTTGGTCGAACGATGCGAGGGCAGTCAGTGACGTATCGGTCGCTGCTCGCCACTCAGTGACGACGACGAGTCCGTGGCCCTGTTCAGTCCGCTCGACGATACTCCCGACTCGTTGGGTTGTGTTAGTACGCATTCGAATCAGCGAGGCATACCGCCCCGCACCCATTCGAGGGTGACAAAATTTCTCGCTAAAAGTAGAATTACGGGGGAACTCCCGGCCCCAATGTTAATTTTCACCGATTATATTGAATTGCGAAGTCGCCTCGTCCCCTGCTCGCACGTTGCGAAGCGGCCAGTCGGCTGGGGCAGCACTCGCGTCCGGATTTCGAATAGAACGCGCCGGAGATGTTTGCACTCGGCACCACGTTTCCGGTGATCTGGACACGAACACGTCCCCGCTTCAACGTCAACCTCGTACGTCTTTCCGCTCGACGAGTCAACCTCATAGATGGGGCCAACATCACCGAACCGAATGTCCATCTCTTCGGTGAGCGCTTTCCACGTCCTGGAGTCGTCGAGAGAGTAGCCACCGTCACTGAGGAGTGTCTGTCCATCGATGACTGTGCAGGGTTCGCGGAACTCCCGTTGACGGGTCCGCTCTTGGCCACACTTCCGGCAGCGCCAAAATATCGTCCGGTAGCCATCGAGGTCAGAGAGTTCGATTTCGTAATCGGTTGGCTCGCTTCCAGGCACCCATTCGGTGACGCGGACGAGGTCGTGACCGTGGGCTGGACTGCTGGTTGTTGTGCGTCGCTCGTGGTCGTTTGAGACTGTCATCTGTGTTCATCGAGCGCATCTGAGTGCCCCCGCACCCGTCAGGGGGCGATAAAAAGCGCAGAATCGCGTTGGTCCTGACTGAGGTTGTACTAATCCGCTCGTATCGCACCGAGAATCGACTTCGCAACCGACCAAATCCGATTCAGGCGCTCGAAAACCGAGTCTGCATCCTCTCCAGCCCACGCTGCGAGATAGAACGCAGAGTTACTCATATCAAGGCCAACGTATCGACCGACAAGATACGCAACTGCTTCTGCTTCGACCTCTCGCCTTGCTCGTTCAGGCAGATTCGATTGATCCGCGTGCAGCAATCCGTGAGCAAACTCGTGGATGAGTGTCGTCGCCATGTCAGCGTCATTGGGCCGTTCTCGAACCTCGATATGAGGCCGACCACGCGTGGAGTACTCACAGATGCCACGTGCAGTGCCGTGCACCCAGTCTGATGGATGGACGAGACTGACCGAAAGTGCAAGCGAGTCTGCAGCCGAGCACAGTGACACAACCAAGTCAGCAGCCGCACCGTACGATGCTGTTTCCAACACTGGAAGGGACTCGCCGTCAGTCTGCGAGATGTCGAACACTGGTACTGGCTTAAACCTGAGCAGTTGTGTGGTCCACTCCTCGTATTGGACCCCGCCGCTCCCACAGTCCTCGTCGTGTCTGGCTTTCGTCTCTCCACACACTGGACACGTCTTCGCCGTGATCGGAGCCCAGATCCAGATTGCCGACTCCCCTTTCGATACCTGTCTGTCGAAGTCGTCTTGCCACGTTCGGTATCCGGCCACACGAGTCGCCTCCGGGCATTGGAGTGCGATGAGGAGGCTATTGCGAGCCGAGTAGTCGTGGAACCGACTCTGGACGTCTAACCAATCTTTGAACACCTCGCTTTCTCGTGCCTGTTCAACGTCGGCAAGGAGGTCCGCTAACCACTCGTCGACGACGAGATGCATTTCGTCGTCGCGAGTAGACTGGTCAGTAAACGATGCTTCTCTCTGGGTTGGTTCTCTCGTTGCCATCTAAATCCCGCGGGACACTGAGTACGCCCCGCACCCATCAGGGGGTGACAAAACAGCCAAAATCTCACCACCGACACATATCTCACAGAGGTGACGGAGGGGCCCCACTACGTCAGTCGCAGGTTACTCGCACCCCACGATATCGTTGGGCGTGAACAGAGAGACATCCGAACGCTCGTCAGCAACCGCTCGCAGGCCGTCAGAGAATCCTGAACGAGCGAAGCAACAGTAGTGGTACACCGGATCACCACCCTCCGGTGGCGTCCAGTCGACCTGCGCAGCGCTCCGCTCTAGGTCGGCAAGGTCGCCTTCGTTCATTTCTCGCTGCGTGTACTTGCATTCCCCAGCGACGAGTGTGCCGTCACTCGCAAGGCCGACAACGTCCAGTTCATGATGCTTGTGCCACCAATAGCCAATCCCGTGGTAGGTATTGGGAACTAACGACGGGAGCGCATTCTGACAGACGAGTTCGAACATCGAGCCCATGTACTCCGAGAACGAAGGTGTGACCAACTCCTCGAAAGCATTGTCACCGAGCTGGGCGAGCTTCCCTTCTTGACCGTACACATAACGGAACCAGAACCGAAACAGCGGTTCATTTAGTCGGTATCGGCTCTTTCGCGTCGCATTGGGATTCGCCGTGACCGGGATATCCCGTGTGACCAGTCGCAGTCGACGGAGCTTCGCGAGATACGATCCGAGTGCGTTCGAATCGATACCGGCGAAGTTAGCAATCTCACTCGCCTCGCGCTTTCCTGTCGCAATCGCGCGGAGGACTGTGTAGTAGGTCTGTGGCTCTCGAATCCCAAACTCTGTCCGGAGGAGGAACTCTGGTTCGTTGTGGAGCACACCGTGTTCGGAGAGGACGTGTGTCTGGATGTTCTCCGCGAGCGATGCCGTTGGGGTGAGCGCCTGAAGGTAGTACGGCGTCCCACCGAAGACGCTCCACGTCTCAATCGTTGTCTCTGGGTCGTCTGTGGGGTACAGCTGTCGTGCGTCGGCCAACGCAAGTGGTGGGAGGTCGATAGTTCCGGTCCGACGTCCGTACATCGGGCTCCCGCCTCCGAGCACTTTCTCTTCCATCACGCTGATTGACGACCCGACGAGTACCAACGACGCCGCCGTCTGTTCGAGATGGAGGTCCCAGACCCGCTGTATCTTCGAGGGAACTGCATCGTCGGATTCGATCAAGTACGGAAACTCGTCGATAACAACGACTGCGTCCTGCCGTCCAAGCGTCTTGAGAATCGTCTCCCAGTCACGCTTGATATCGTCAACGACTGGGTACGTGTCGCGAGCGGTCTCAACGAAGCTTGCGAGCTGTACGTCCGGAGTCTCTTCGGTCGCCTGCCAGTACACCGCATCGTCTCGGTCACGAATTGCTTCACGGACGAGCGCACTCTTTCCAAGCCGCCGCCGGCCATAGATGACGAGCAACTCCGCCGTATCACGGTCGAACCGGGATCGAAGAAACGAGAGTTCGTCGTCGCGGTTGACGAAGGAAGGCCGAGACATAGTCTGTGTTTGGCTTGGTAGATGATAGTCGTTCTGATTATCTTAATCGTAGTTTTACTAACCGTGATTTTACTAACTAGATTCGGGCGCAAGCAGCTAAAATTACTAATTTCCAGCAAATCTATTTTACTTACTGCGCTCGTACGACGACCAGTGACCGGAGCAGGCTCCCCCACAACACCGTGGCAAGGTGACGTCAACGAGACAGTCATTGATGACTGGAAAGCAGATACCACGACGTTCGAACGTATTCGGCAGGTAATCGACGTTACAACGAATCCACAAACTGCCAGCGAAATTGCTGAACGTGCCCATGTGAGTGAACCAACTGCACGGAAGCACCTCTCAGCGCTCGCTGAGACCGGTCGTGTCAAAAGAATTGCAGCCGGTGATGCCACTCGCTACATGCGCGCACCACAGATGCTGGCGATGCGGCGGATCGCCGACATTCACCGCGAGCACACGAAAGACGAGATTCGACAGGGAATCCGAGAACTGAAAGATGAACGTCAAGCGATCCAAGAACAGTACGACGCGACGACCGTCGACGAGCTGACCTTGGAATTGGAGTCCGGTGCTGACGGGTGGGCAGACCTCACTCGGTGGCAGCAAATTGAGCAGAACCTTGAGATCGCCCAAGCTGCGCTGACGCTCTACGACTTCGACCCAGATGATAGCCGATCTGCAGCAGCTCGGCTATCCGATCGTGAAAACACGATCCGCAGCCGGGGTGCACTACAGGACGACGGATCTCAATCGACTGCATAGATGGCAGACGAGACGGACATTGAGGGCACTGTTGGCCCAATCGATGATGTCACACTTGAAGAGATTCGCACAGTCTGCACACGTGCTGATGGTCTCGTCGAAGATGCCGGATTCGATAGTCGCCTTGACCCAACGAAGCTACAGATTCACTTCCGAGATGAGATTGCCGAGGCGACGTGGTGTCGGTTCGATATTCGCTGGTTCCAGCGTCAGTACTACAGTTTCCATTGTCTCGATGAATGTGGTGTACAGTTCCGCTACGATTACCATCCCAAACCGGATGCACCAGAGAAGCACTTTCATACGCCACCCGAAGCAAATTCGGGCGACGTAGAGCAGTCCTATATCGTGACAACAGAGCCAATGCTCGTTGCACGAGCGGTGCATCAACTCTGGCGTCGAGCGTACGAAACGGCCTCGTTCGACGCACTAAACACAGCCGAAAATCCGTCGTGAGGTTGTGGCTGCGCGCGCAGCACCGCAGGTGCGAGCACGGAGCGGTGGGTGGGGAGGTGGGGTCTGGGTCGGCCGGGCACATAGCAAAAAAGAAGGGTGCGATGACTGGCTATACCCACCACGCCTCGCGCGCTGGGAAGCTGATGTCGGACCACCCCGTCACAGCCACCGACACGCGCCCACCGTACCAGCTCTTTGCGACGTTCCGCAGCGTCACCCGCTCGCCTTCTCTCACAGCCGGTTGCCTCGATTTCTCCCAGACAGTCACCTTCGTTCGTCCCGTCTCGTCCTCGATGAGGCCCACCTGCTGAATCGCCGCGTTCGACGACTCCCACAACTGCGTAATCGTTCCCTCGATTGACACCTCTCGATGACTGACCTCACTGACCGCTGCAATCGGAATCACCCGCCCTGGTGCCTGTTGCAACGCTTCGAACACACCCACGACCGCGCTCATCATCGAGTTCCCGTCTGCGACTACTTCGGCCAGACGCCGGCTGATTGCCGCCCGCGACCACGCATCGAGTTTCGACTGCATCCGTGCCGCCTCCCTGTTCACAACGCCCAACTGTTCAGCCGTCAGTTGCTCACGGGGATCCACCTCCTCGGGGTCGGCCCACCGATTCACACACCCCGCACGCTTCTTGAACGCACGCGTTGCCTCGATACTCGACTGTTCGACCGCCGTCGCCGTCCGTGCTTCTCGACTCGACGTCTGTCTCCGGTCCCACCGTGCACGCGTCTGTTCGATCTCCCACTCACGCGCAGCCAGCCGCTCTTCTTCCGCGAGGGTCAGACCCCGACCAACCGCTTCAGGATTGTTCAGGTCAACTTTGGCTTGAATCTCGAGTTCAACCGTGGGATGGAGCGCTGGCGTCTCATCAACCACGTCGTCGTCGACCGCTCGGGGGAGTTCGGAGTGCGAAACTTTAGTACTGAACTGCTTCTTACTACTCATTGCTGTTACCTGAAAGGCGCTCACTCGGCGTCTTCTTCCGACACCACGACTCTCCAGCCGCGGCTCTCTCGTTCGCCCAACTGGCTCTGCGCACGCCTTTCGCGCCTTCATCGCGCCCGCAGGGCGCGGAAGGCGTGCGCGCGACGACGGACACACAGCCAGCACCGCGCGCCAGCTTACCGAACGCAGTGAGGTGAGACTCGGGGGGCGAACATCGTGAGCGACCCGATGGCCTGGCCGCCGCGAGCGGCCAGCACACAAGCCGGTTTCGTGTCTGACGACCGAGCCAGCGAGGGCGTCGTGACCGACAGCGCGCTTGGTGCTGGCGCACCGGGAGGGTGCGAGCGATGCGAGTGCGACTGCAAGGAGCAACTCGTCACGAACGACGTGAGGAGTGAGTACGGCGGGCACAGGGCGGCGAGCGGGGCGTGCCGTTCGTACCACACCGGGCTACCGACAGCCATCGTCAGCCACACAACAGCCTAGGGGTGGGATTGAAAGGGGCCGGACGCTCGGCGTGCCCCGACGACGCAAGCACCGCAGGAACGAGGCGCGCAGCGAGTCGCGGCCGTCGAGCGTTCGGGGGCTTTCGTGGATTCCTCAACTGACGGTGTCATCGATATCCTGGGTCCAGAGATAGCACTCACGATGTGGCACGACACACTCATTTCGATCGAAAAGCAACGAAAGCTAACAACGACGGGTGACTACGTTGGGGACCTCGCCAAGCCGCCAGTGCTGGGGTGAGAAGCGATCAAGCGTGAAAAAGACGCCAACTGAGTCACAAACCCAGTGACGGTGTCAATGAGAAGTCGAGTAGCAGCACAATTATCAAACATTAATGCAATTCTATCTAGTTTTATTTCTGAAAACACAGATATAGAAGAGATTATGCCTACTGAGTGAGAGTGAAATGTATTATTTCGTCCACCACCGACCGAGCCTTCATCCACCTCTCGCCAACTGCGGATACGTTTACCCCGTCGACTGTCACCGCACAGTTTACTCGATTGTACTACCTCTTAGCGTCGACCAAAACTCCGTCCACCCTCGAATGGGTACTCGTCACTGATGGGTCAGACACAGGACCCATCGAGTACGTCCTGAGCGTCGACACTGCCCTCGCATCGACGATCGAAGCGTGGTGTCGAGAGCTCGTTCCGAATTCGTTCGATATTTCGACGACAATGACAGACCCACTGCGTTGTCTCTCGCCTGCTGACGCTGACGCCGACCCAGACGATAGGGCCCTCGAATCGTATGCACCACCACGATACCGAGCGGTCGAGTTCGTGGGCGTCACAGACCGGCGTGAAGACTGGCAAACCACGCTCACTCGATACGATGAGTTCACCGACAAACAGAGCCGTCTGCCACTCGCAACGGTGGTGAGCGCGCTTGCGGACGCGTCCGTGCCGATGGCCGTCCAGATACTCGTGCGGCCGTATCCAGACTGGCGACACCACGCCCTTGACAGAAAACAACGGCTCAAGCAGGGTCGAGAGACAGCCTTCCAGCGGTTCTTCGAGGACTGGGTTTTGTCTACAGACTCCGAAAACAACGTCTCTGATCCAAGGGTCCGCTCGCGAGTGGATGCACTCGACGAAAAAGACGCACAACACAGTTTTGTAGTCACCGCTCGGGCAGTTGCGGCAACGATCGACCAGCGTGCACAACTGCCCGACTGCACCCCAGTATCGACTGCGTTTTCGCATCTCAATGGCGACCACTACCGAATCGAAGGTCGCATACACGACGGCGATCGCGCAAAATCAATCTACGAATCACTACGCAATCGCGTCGTGGTTGACCCAGAACACGCGAAGCTCACTGCGAGACTTCCGTGGACCGACCATGCCAGTCGTGGACTCGTCATGGATGGGTGTGAACTCCCGTTGCTGTGTCTCGTCGATGCGGCCACCCTCCCGACAGAAGCCCACCGTGGGCTCGCGCCCACACCGACAGACGAACACGGTCTGCCACGCCCACCGCGTGATCGGATTGAGCGGTATCGAACAGCAGGGCTCACACTTGGCCATGCACAGACGGCCGACGGCGATGCCGAAGCCGTCCCTATCTCACTGCCGCCCGCACTCCAGCCACTCCATCTCGGTATGTTCGGCCGGACCGGCTCTGGCAAATCATCGACTCTCGTTGCGGCGCTTCTCGCAAATCACGCAGCAACCGATGGCGCTGATATCTTCATCGACCCCAAAGGCGACGGGATGGCCGACGACTATCTCAAGGCACATTATGCGAAATACGGCTCTCTCGACGATGTCTATTATTTCGATTGCACAGAGACACTCCCCGCACTGTCGTTTTTCGACATTCGTGATCAACTCGATGCAGGTATCGACCGCACGACCGCCGTCGAGGACGTCGTCGACCACTATATCGATATCCTGATCGGTATCATGGGTCGTGACAGATTCGAACAGGCGGTTCGGTCACCCGACATCATTCGCTACGTGCTCAAAGCGATGTTTGATCCGATCCACGGCTCGAACGCGTTTAGCCATCGTGAGTTCCAGACGGCCGTCGCCAGATTACACGAAACACGCGACCCACCACCAGTCGTTGATGAAGACCTCCAGGCGATGCTCGCTGGTGTCGCTGCTAACTCCAAGCGCTCGTTCGACGAGCTCATGCAAGGGGTTGCAAACCGCATCGAGAAGATTCCAATCGATGCCCGACTTGCACAGGTATTCAATCATACTCCAGACGATGATAGCGACGATCCGGAATTCGACCTTCGGAGGCTCATCGATGAAGACGCAGTCATTATTATCGAGACAGGGGGCCTCAGGCCGGCTTCACAGCGCGTCATCACGCTCGTCCTTCTGTCGGCGTTGTGGACCGCCCTTCGACGCCGGACCCAGCAGGGCGACGACGAGACAGACCACCCACTCGTGAATCTGTATCTCGAAGAAGCTGCGCAGTTATCGACATCATCGCTCTTGTCAGATCTCCTTGCCCAGTCTCGTTCGTTCGGCCTCTCGATTACCTTGGCGATGCAGTTTCCTGCACAACTCAAAGAGGCCAATCCAGAGGCCTATCGTGAAGTCCTCAATAACGTCTCGACGATTATCACGGGGAACGTCGCAGTCGACCCCGAGTTCAGCCGGCGATTTACAACAGCCGACCGTCCCGCAACGGAAGTACAAAATCGACTCCGCGCGCTTCGCCGTGGCCAGTGGCTCGCGACGCTCCCGGCAGAGTTTGGACAACCAGAGCCACAGCCGTTCGTCCTCCAGAGCCCACCGCTTCCAGTTGGCCACCCAGAAAGTGATGACCCGTTTTCGCCCGCTCGTGAGACAGCATACGCGGCTGCACTCGAGTTGCGTACTGCTCGGACCGCCCAAGCGTCTGGTCTCAACGTCTCGGGGATTGGCAGCCGGACCACCACAGAAGAGACACACACGCCGCTGGGCCACCGCGAAGCAGCACCGCTCGATGATTCTGCAGCGTCGACACACCGCGCGACTCCCACGTCCGCACACACGCCAGCCGAAGACGCACCACCAGACCCATACCCAGATCGGAATGCGCCGACTCCCGATGCGCGTATCAACTCTGCGCTGCCCTACACGTCGCGTCTTCCCCCAATGGTGGGGTATGACCCCGAAGTTCACGTCGTCGTCTGTGAGGAGTGTTCGACTCGATACGACCCAACACTCACGGGCATCAAAAACGCCGTCCAATGCTGTCACAGCCTCGAAGCAGTCGACCGCGACGAAATCCCACTCTCACAACTCCCACTCAAACTCTCAGCCGTCGAACGCGGCAGTAGCGCGTTTACCGACGCCCAACTGCGCTTTCTCCAAGCGGTCTACTCTGCACATCAACGTCGATTCGATCCCGAGTTCGAGTACGACCTTTTGTATGACAGCATGGTTCGCCTCCAAGAATACACCGGCATCAGATATCAGGAAGTTCAAGAACTCATCGATGGTGGGTCGCTGTCGGTCGATTGTACGTATCCACACAAACTCTATACAGTCACCCCAAAAGGCCGCCGTGCGATTGCAGTTCGCCACCGCGAAGGTATTGCCCACGGCCACGGCCGAGGCGATCTCAGTGAGTCGAGTCTCCACGTCGTCATGGTGGAACTTGGCCGACGATATCTCGAAACAGAGTTCGTCGAAGACGATGACTCCGCGGCTGTCGAGGCCGTTTCATACTTCGAACACGAAGGCTCGCGTCTCGATGCGGTCTGTCTCGATGAGGATGGAAACATCGTCGTCACACTTGAAGCTGAACGAGCGAATCACGATATCTTGACTGCGGTCCCCGAAGACTATGACAAGATGGCTGCGTGCGATCCCGAAGCCGCAGTGTGGGTCGTGAAGAATCGAAGCGATGCACATGAGATTCTTCGTGCCCTCAACGAGCCAAACGAGGGGTACCCACGCGTCGAAAAGACCTATAGTTCGAATTCACCGCCATCGTCGTTCCAGATTCACCAACCCGGATTCACCGAGATGCACACCCTCCAAGAGTTACAGTCAGATGCTTCGCACTCGTGAGGATCGGTGACGTGACTACCGTCTGAACCACCCAAATAGCGACCACCCACGATCACTTTCGTCTGTCTCGTCTCCTGCAGCGACCGCTGCTTCCAGTTCACGTCGCCGTTCGCGTTCGGTTTCTAACTCCGCGTGTAGTCGTTCGTTCTCTTCGAGTACCGATTCGAGATGGCTCTGCAGGTCTTTGAGCCGTTCGAGAGTGTCGGTATCGCGGGGAGTGGCTGTCTTTGTACTGTCGGTTGGTGTGACCGACGTCGGATCGTGTGGTGTCTGGTGGTCCGCACGTCCAGTCCGGGTGGTGTCTGTGCGCGACGATGACCGACGGACTTCGGTCGACCACTGTGAGGGGTCATAAAAATCGGACGTCCCCGAAACCGATCGCTCGATGGTCTTTTCGCCGTACGTCGACCCATCGGCGAAATGCGTTTCGTCCCATTTCTTGCGATACAGTCCAGAGTCTCGGAGCAGTCGATCAATCTGTGCTGTGTCTCCGCCAGTCCAAAATGCGAGGATCGAACACAGCGCCATATCGGCTTCTGAGTGGCTGTCATACGCACTCGTATCGCCTTTCCACAGTCGGCTGAACTTCGGCCCGTTGGCTGCGTTCGATGCCCGTTCAACGACATCCTCGTCGGTGAGGTCGTTTCCTGGCGTGTCGACAGTGCTCGATGTCGTAGTGATATTCGGGGTGTTCGATGTTTGTGTGCCACTCTGGGTGTGTTGTGTCTCGAAGTACGCACCGTGGATTGCGGTGAGTTCGTCTGTTCGGTCGGCAACCGTCGTGGGCGTCTCGTCGACGTGGTCGCCAGTCATCGTAAAGAACCGCGCGTGTTCGTAGAGTTCGAGGTTCCCTGTTCGGTTGCCTCCTGGCGGCAATGATCCACGGACGATGATGTGATAGCCCGTCCCTGACGGACTGATTTCTGTATACGACGCAAGCTGGTCGATGATCTCTGTGGCCCATGCTTCTGTCTCGCCCGTTTCGCGAGTGCGGCATTTGTCGAGGTCAATACCGACATATGGGTCGTCAGTACTGAACACGAAGCCAACACCATCTGCCGCGCCACCCCTTGCATACGCGAGCGCTTCGTCGAAGGTCGTCCACGTCACCGCATCGGTTGCAGAGGCATAGCCGCCGTTCACCGAGACAGGCACCTTCGTTTCGTCTCCACCACGTGTCTGTTTACGCCAGCCCACCCAGTGGTCTCGTTCGAGGAGAGTATCGGGGAGTGTATCACGTGTGGGTAGGGGTGGGGTCATTGGGTACTCGATGGTCTCGTGGACACATAGATAGCTATTTCGTGCTGCTACACCGGTGGGTCGATTCCCTCGATTTCTACACTGGGGCGGAAGTGAGTGATTCGTCAATACACCCTCTACAGCCCCATTTTTCAGGGGTGTACATCCACGCCGATTTCCCGTATGGGTGTATGTGAGTTGTGGCTTACTTGGGTGTAGATACAGGCGAGGACCACAGCCTCAAGAGGGAATGAACCTCGAACGAATCTTTTGGTGTTGGCGTCTAGGGCCGCTCAGACGTGCGATTCGTATTGAAGGAGAACCACCGTTGTATCGAAAGTCACCACCCATCCGCCTGTGTTCAGGTATACTCGAATCCGCTATTCTCCAGTACACCACGTCAGAGAGGTGGTGTATGGGCGGTTTTCAAATTCTCGGTTGGCGTCGTTGGTCGTGGTTGATGCCTGCTCAGTACTGGTCATCGTCGCGTTCCAAGCAGAGAGTCGAACGCGCCGAACTCTCGCTTTTGGGACCCGTTGACGTGGTACTGGTGTGTTCGCCTCGACTTGAAGAGGGGGTTCTGACGGTGGTCTCAAACGTGGACGCGACGAAATCGAGAACGGTCAGTTAGTTTCAACTCTCTTCCCTTCGAACCAAGTGGGTTGCGTGAGGGTGACGTGGCTTCCAGTAGATGCTTGCACGTACCTTTGGACGTGTTTTGCTGGCAGGTCGGTCCAGCAGTGGCGCTGTGATGTTGGTGTGCTCGCGTTCTAACCCGTGGGAACCACGTCGCGTTACGCCCCAGTCGTTGTGCCCTGACGAGGAAGGCCAGTTGACTGTGGCCTGTGCCATCCGAGGACCATTGTACACAGTAGCCTCAGAAGATGGTGGTGTCCCTTTGGGTACGTCTGTCCGAGTTGAACGAGGCCACGGTCCCAGATGTGTCATGACAGGTGTTCGCTCTCGAATCGAACGCACTTGCTCTCGACGAACTCGTAGTTCGAGACACCGAATGCCTCGTTATCACGAAGGTTTTCGATCGTTCGAACGATCTCGCTTGTTCATTGAGGAAGATACGGCCACACACCGCTTCGGTGAAGTCTATTGTTGCGGGACAGACGGTGGGTGTATTCCAATCGAAGCAGAGGTATGGTAACCCACCGACTCACCAACACACCGACTGCAACTCACCGCAACGACAACCCAGCCACCAAACCCGTCCCGAGCGCCACGACCTGCCAGCCACGGTGGATGGGAGCGCGTCGATTAGCCTCGGGGCGGTGTGTGGGTCTGAGGCCGCCCGCCCCCGCTCAGTCTCGAGAGTCGAATTCCCGTTATGAGTGGCCGATGGAGAAACGGACGCCCCGGTATATTGGCGTTCAACCACAAGCCCAAGTGGGCGATGACGAAGAAACATGAATCGAACGGTGTCTACATCACACCTCGCTGCCGAAACTCAACGCGGGCGTCATCGAACACAACAGACGAAGCGGGTGTATCCGGTATCGGCAATCCCCGCAGCTCAAACGACTGCTGGAACAGGTATCTGAATTCACGCGGCGCGACTATTGAGATTCCACGACACTCGGACAGACGGCGATTCTTTCTTGTGTCCGCTGGGCTGGCCCAGTTGAGTTCGTGCTCTCGTGTCTGGCGTTCCCTCTCACGTGAATTCGTGGCGTGATCAATTAAGAGTGTGCGGAGCTGATGAAGTCCACAAGTTTTGTACCCTCGTTGAAATGAACCGGTATGAGAGTCGTGAACTATACTGTCACAGGTGGGCAATTTTCGGACCTCATAGACGCACTAACTGAGCGATTTTCTCCGGAGGAATCTCACACAGGAGATGGGTTCGCGGTGTTACTGATTGAGAAATACGAATTTTGGCGGACGAACTCGAATATGCAGGTAACGATTATCCTCGAAGAGATGACTAGGACGACCTGGTTCCTAAAGATCGTCGTCGGTGGGGGAGCGAGCGGGATTTTCAACTGGACTTATGGGTCGGAACAGAAGGTTCTCCGAAAGATGACGACGGGAATTGAGGAGTTGATTGACGAGCTCGACATGAAAATCAAATCGAATGCTCGCTGAGTCTTGGCTGTTGGGCCACATCAAGGTGCGCGACCAACCACTTATCCGGGATCACATCGAACCGTGAAAACAGAGCGGTGTATCGGGGGACTCGTGTGGTCGCTCGGCTTCCTCGAGCTGTACGAGTGGATTCGGTGACGTGTTCGAAAGCGACGTCAGCGGGGGCGGCAACCTTCAGCCGCTTGCCGGAGGTACACTTAGGGTTTCCAAGTCCGTTCCGAGGACATGGCTCACCACGAACCGGACACACACCAGTTACTGGACCAAGCACCGCTGCTGGATGCGACCCGAGATGGGCCGCTCGACCGGTCGACGCTCCAAGACGAACTTAACATCTCGCGTGCAACGGCCTACCGATGGACATCCTCACTCACCGACGAGAGTTTGCTCGAGCAGACGCCCACGGGATACCGGACGACCGGAGCGGGCTGTGCCGTGGCCGATGCCGTGTCACGGTTCGAGCGGTCGGTCGCAGCGGCCGGCCGATTAGAACCCCTCCTCGCTCAGATTTCGGCACCGGAGTTCACGCGTCATGTCCACCTATTCGCCGACGCCGACCTCCACGTCGCCACGCCGCAGAATCCGAACGCGCCCATCGAACCGTGGCTCGAACACTTCGCGTCGTTCGAGCACTCGCGGAGTCTAGTCGTCGCAGGGTGTCCACCGAAGGTCACAGAACAGGGTATTGAACACGCCCGAAACGACGTGGACTTCGAGGCTATCTGTACGCCGCTGGCGCTCGAAGCGGACCGGAACGCTTCGAAGAACGCGTTCGACACCATCGCGTCGGCTGAAGCACCCGCGCTATACACTCACCCCGGACTGCCGTTCACCATGGGTATCATCGACGACGTTGTCATCGTCGGCGGTTTCGACGACGAGACATCCCTCCCGATTGCTTCGGTCACAACCGACGACCCCGAGGCTCGCAAGTGGGCCGTCGACCTCTATCGACGCTACAAACGCGACGCGGACAGGCTCAACGTGACTCAGATGAGCACCAAGAAGTAGCGACTCTACGCGTGAAATCTGTGTACTGATCGAACTGTGTCTCACGAACTGAGATGCCGTCTCAGGGAATGACTATAATCCTGAGCTTTCCGTCGAACGGATTATGGAACGGACAGGGCAGACCGAGGAGGACGGCGGCGATCGACAGCACAGGCGACGAGACAACTGGGACGCCGTAGAATCAGCACCGACGGGTTCCTACGACGTTGTTGTCGGTGGTTCCGGGATGTCGGCGTCTCTCACGGCGATGATTCTGGGAAAACACGGCCTCGACGTGGTGATGCTGGAAGCCGGGTCGCATCCGCGGTTCGCCGTCGGCGAGGCGATGCTCCCGCAGAGTTCGATGTGGATGTGGATTCTCGGGGAGTACCACGGAATCCCGGAGATTCAGTACCTCAGCGACACGGACGACATCGTCGACAACGTCACGTCGTCGTGCGGCATCAAACACTCCATCGGCTTCGCCTACCACGAACCCGGGCGGAGGGTCGCGCCGGACCACAGCCACCAATTGATTCCGCCGGACCTCCCGTTTTACAGCGAGAGCCACCTCCTGCGCTCAGAGATCGACCGGTATCTGGTTGAGGCCGCCCAGCGGTACGGCGTCGAGTACCTCGACGAGACCGAAATCACCGGCGTGGACATCGGCCGCGACGGGGTGACCGTGACGACCGGACGCGGCGACATCGAGGCGGCGTTCTACGTCGACGGGACCGGGGGAAACTCCGTCCTCGCCGAGGAGATGGGGTACCGCGAGGACGCACCGGCGTTGGAGACGGATTCGCGCGCCATCTTCACGCACGTCGAAGGGCTCGCCCCGTTCGACGAGGTGCTCGACGAGGCTGCCCGCCCCGGACAGTCCAACCGCCTCCACGACGGGACGCTCCACCACGTGTTCGACGGGGGCTGGATGTGGATTATCCCCTTCGACAACTTCGAGCGCTCGGAGGCGAACAAGGCGAGCGTCGGGGTAGTCCTCGACCGAACGCAGTACCCCGTTGACGAGTCGGTCAGCGCCGAGCAAGAGGCCCGACGAATCATCGCCGAGTTCCCCGACATCGAACGACACCTCGAATCAGCGGTGCCGGTGCGGCCGTGGGTTCGAACCGGGAGGCTTCAACGGACCGCCAGTCAGTCCTCGGGACACCGCCATTATCTGACCAACAACACGTATGGGTTCGTCGACCCGCTGTACGCGGTTGGCCTGGTGAACACCCTCGAATCCGTTTTTGTGTCGACCAACCTGCTTTTGGACGCGTTCGAAGACGGCGAGTTCTCGGTGGCGCGCTTCGCGCCAATCGACGAGATGCACCGCCGTCAGCTTGCGACCAACGACCGGGTCATCAGCAACGCTTACAAGTCGATGGGTGACTTCCGGCTCTGGAACGCGTGGACGCAGATGTGGCTGGGGCAGGTCCTGTTCCACGACCTGTACGTTCAGCGGCACTGCTTCAACTATCTCGCAACGGGGCGACCCGCCGAGTTCGACTCGCTCCTCGCGGAGTCGTCGCCAGGCGACGGCGCGCCCTTTGTCCCGCAGAAGACCGAGATACACCAGCGGATGGCAGAGGTACTGGATGTCTACAGGGACGGAGACGCGAGTGCTGGCGAGGCAGCCGGACTGTTGTTCGCGGAGCTTCGGCGGGCCGACTGGCTTCCGAAGCATGTCTACGCCTGGGGAGACGAGCGTGCACGGCACGTCGATTTCTCTGACCCGGAGTTAGTGGGCAAACTCATCCAGTGGGGGATGACCGAATCACCCGATCAGCTCCGAGCGGAACTGTTCGACTTCCCCGTTCCCGAGATGGCGTAGCCATCGGCTTAGGTGGGTAGTCACTTTGACTCGGTCCGTGTTTTTTCCTACCGACCCAAGCGGCTCGCGAGGCCGGAGGCTATCGAGCGACTCGTGACAAGCCCGCACCTGACGCCGACCGAGACCGTACGCTTGCACGTCGTTGCGACCGCAGTTCGGTGGGAGATGCGACCGTATTCGTGGACTGGTACTGAGCAGTTCGTTCGTATCACTCGGTGGAGGCGGCAGACCGACGGAGGAGGTCGTTCGTGAGCCACCGACCACCCTCACACCTTCGGGAGTTCACTCCTCGTCGTCCGAACCGGGAAGCCGTCGAACGGCCCGTTCCCACCGGTCGCGGGCGGCCTGCCCGGGGTCCGCAAACGGGTCGTAGGTGATGTCTTCGGCGGTTCCGAGCCGACTTCCTTCGTCCCGTCCGGTCGCGCGCCGCCACAGCGCGACTCCCGACGCGAAGACGACCGCGGCGAACAGTCCGCCCAAGAAGAGATTGACCGGGTACTGGAGCGCGGGCACGACGAACACGAGCACCAACGCGAGCGCAGTCAGTTGGAACGCGTACAGCAGATAGCTGAACCACGTCCCGGAGAGTGAAACCGTTCGACCCATCGCTCGAGAACGGAGGGGCTCCACCGCCAAAGTGCTTCACACTGCGATGGCTCTGTTGGACCCCTCGGGGAGCGTGTGGTCGGAACTGTGCCGAGATAGGGGGCGCAATCGAATGACGAACGCCAAGTGAAACGGAGGTCAATCGTTCTCGAACACGTTCTCGGAGGGGCAGTCTCCGGAAGCGTCGACGACGCCGTGTCGGGCGACAACCGCAGTTTGACGCGTGACCCGTCCAGGGGGTTCGACTGTCGACCCCACGCGTCGGAGAGTGAACGCAACCCCTCGGTCGAAACACACTCCCGCGAGAGGTGCGCGTTAGCCGTCGAGATACGGCTGACAGACTCGTTCGACACCCTCCTCGAACGAGACCTCGGGCTCCCAGCCAGTATCTTCGTGCATTTTCGAGTAGTCGGCTTTCGTGTCGTGGACGTACACCTCGAAGGGGTTTTCGACGTACACGGGGTCGACGTCCGTCCCGAGCACCTCGTTTATCATCTCGACCATCTCGTTGAACGAGTAGCTCTCGCCGGTCCCCAGGTTGTAGATACCCTGCAACCGCTCGTCAGCCGCGAGCTCCAGCCCGCGGACGATATCGTCGACGTGGGTAAAATCGCGGGTCTGAGTGCCGTCGCCGAACAGCTCCGGCGACTCGCCGTTCGCGATTTTGTCGGTGAACTGCGCGACCGTATTCGCGAACTCCCCTTTGTGTTCTTCCGCGCCGCCGAAGCCCTGGTACACCGAGAAAAAGCGCATCCCGGCCAACTGCATATCGTAGTGGTGGTGGAAGTACTCCGCGTAGCGCTCGCGGCCCAGTTTCGACGCCTCGTAGCCCGTCCGGGACTCGACGGGCATATCCTCGGGCGAGGGCTCGGTTCGCGACCCGTAAATCGACGATGTCGTCGCGTACACCACGGTATCGCAGCCGTCCTTGCGAGCCTGTTCGACCGTGTTGACGAAGCCTTCGATGTTGACGCGGGCACCCTTCGTCGGGTTCTCCTCGTGCATCTTGTACGACGACAGCGCCGCCAGGTGGAATACCACGTCGACGCCCTCGGTCGGGAGGTCGTCGTCGAGGACCGTCGTGTCGTGGAACTCCACGGCGTCGTCGAGATTCTCGGGCGTTCCGAGATAGAGGTCGTCAATCGCAATCACGTCGTTGTCTTCGGCGAGATGGTTCGCGAGATTCGAGCCGATGAATCCGGCACCGCCAGTAACGAGGACTCGTTTGCCGTCCATACACCGAAGCTCTCACCGAGTGACAAGAACGTATCGCCCGCGGTGGTGCAATCTGCGTGGGTTCGTCTCGTGTCCGTCGGCGCTGGGTCGGTTGCGTCACCGCGCGACCCGCACCACGCTTTGAGCGATACAGTTCCGCGAGGAGAGCCGGACCGACTGCACGTGGATAGACGTACTGCTGTGTACCGTGAACCGTACGCCCCGGTCCGTACGACGGTGAAATCCGCATAGCTACGCCAGCGGGCCGACACTCCCGGTACTAAGTAGCCACTCTCGCTCGTTCGACTGTGGGACGGACACGCTGGGACTTCGATTTGGCAGAGACCGCCGGAGCGATTGCGATTGCGCTCATTCTCGTGGGGCTACTGCTTCGGAACCTCGTTGACGCGACGACTTCAGCCGACGTGGTTCGGGCGTTCGGTGGGGTGACGATACTGGCGCTGTTGTTCGGTTATCGGTTCGTCTCACATCGGCTCGATGAGCAAGCCAGTGGAGTGCTGTTGTTGTTCGTTGGCGGACTCGTCGCCGGTCTCACACTGCTTGTTGCGCCGAGCGCGTTCGCTGACCGCGGGACTATCGCGGCGTTTGCTGCGTTGGGGGTGCTCGCTACTGCGTTCATCGTCTCACCGTGGATTTCGGTGTCGACGAGATGGTTCGGCGCGCTCCTCTGTGTCGTCGCACTACTGATGGCCGGCTTAGAGCTCACCGTGTTCACTGGCGAGGACATCGGCAGCGCGATTGTTGTCGCAATGCTGGGCCTCGTAATGGTTCTACGGCCGAAGGCGATAGAAGAGACCGGTGGGCGAACGGAGTAACTCCCCGCTTGGGATTCAGTCTCTACTGGGTAACCGTCTCCCCGCAGGCGACTGTCGCTGCACGGCGTCGTTCACGCCGAAGCGGAGTGTGAACGCGACGTGGGACGCGTTCGAGGGGGGACGACCGAGGGAACCAACGGTCGCCCGGCGTAAGGTATAACAGCCGTATCGGTGCCACAGCGTGGCGCTACCAAACCCACACAGAATGCTGAGACTCCGGCCAACCAGAGTAAACACTTCGACAGCGCACCGTGTTTTGGCTTGCCTAAAAACCGAAGCCGTTATCTTGTTTTAGGCTAGCCTAAAACCATGGTGAACAAGTACAAACGACTCACGCGACGGGATTACGTGAAGTACGGGGCTGCGGCAGCGACGGCCGCACTCGCCGGCTGTGGCGGACAGTCGGCGTCCGACCCACCGACAACCGAAGCGAACACGACGGCGACACCAACGGACGGCGAGCGTTACGCAGCCACTCTCTCGCCGGCCGGTCGTGTGGAGTTCACCGAGCCCCCGGAGAACGTGTTTACCGTCCTGCTTCACCACGCAGATATGGCGGTCGCACTCGGGCAGGGCGAGTCGCTCAACGGGATGTACAACCCGGAGGGGTTCGGGCAGTTGTACGACCTGCTATTCGAGCGACTCCCCGGCGTCTCGGTCGATTGGTCAGGGCTGGTGGATACCTGGAATCCCGACAAGGAGGAGCTCTACGAACTCGACAGCGATATCCATCTCGAAGACCCGGCGTTGATGGCGACGATGGAGGCGTGGGAGCCCGACGACGTTGCGGAGATTGGGACGGAAGTCGCCCCGTGGTTCGGGAACTCGCTGAGCCGAAACCACAGCGAGCCGCCGGCGAGGTGGGCGGACCAGTACCGGTATCACACGCT
Source organism: Haloferax sp. Atlit-48N (assembly GCF_003383015.2). Lineage (NCBI taxonomy): Archaea > Methanobacteriati > Methanobacteriota > Halobacteria > Halobacteriales > Haloferacaceae > Haloferax > Haloferax sp. Atlit-48N. The sequence goes on from NZ_CP137689.1 coordinate 2,461,703, forward strand.
CTGGGAGATTTTCGAGCGGGTCGCGGCGGTGTTCCAAGCACGGGCGCGGTACGAGGCGCTGGCGGAAATCCACGGCGACCTCCTATCGACGATTACGGCCGGCCTCGAAGAGACGGAGGCCCGGCCGTCGACGGCGCGGTTCCTGTGGCGAGGCGGCATCTGGGTGTACCCACTCAACGGCCCCGGGACGGTCCGAGCCCACACGCGCGTGTTCGACGCCGAAGACGCACTCGCCGACGTGCCGAGCGGGACGCAAATCGACATGGAAGCGCTCGTCGAAGCCGACCCGGACGTCATCCTCGTCGACGGTGGCCTCGGCCCGGACTGGACGACGACCAAACAGGAACTGTACGACGAGCCGACTGCGCAGGGCCTCTCGGCGGTCGCAAACGACCGCGTCTTCCCGATTGGAGTTCGCTACGGCGGCCCGCTCATGAACCTGTTCCAGTTGGAGATGATCGCCAAGCAGCTGTATCCCGAGCAGTTCGGCGCGTGGCCGACCTACGAAGGCGGCCCGTATCCCGACGTTCCGGAAGCCGAGCGACTGTTCGACCGACAGCGCGTGGCTGACATCATCAACGGGGACTTGCAGCCGTAGTCGAACGCCGAGGTGGTGAATAGCCTCGTCGCAACACTGAGCGGCGGAGCTCACCAAACGACGAAAGAATACGCAGCGTTCATGAGCGACGCCGATGACCCCCGAAACATGAGTACAGACGCGAGCGCACGCGTGCCGCACCTACTGATGTCGATTGGGGGGTTGGCGCTGGTCAGTCAGTCGGTCGTGTTCGAAGGTGCCTTCGGACTGGTGACGAACCCGGGCGTGTCTGGCGGCCTTCGAGACGTGCTGAGCGGCGGTCTGTTACTTGTGTCAATGGTCTGCTTTTTCAGTGGAATATATCTGCAAATTCGAATGTCCCGATAACGACTCGCTCATCCCTCGAACGAAGTCTAGACTTGCGGTTTGACGCGTGTCTCGGAACACAGCGGTCTCGGACACACCACAACTAACAGACTGCTCGCCCACGGGTACACATGGACCGGACGGACCTGTTCCTCGGATTGATAGTCGTTCTGTTGGCCGCACAGGTGTACGAGACGGGCGACGGCCACACGCCGATGTTCATCGTGCTCCCCGTGATGGCGATTCTGTATCTACTTCCGGTGTACCTCGCCGGAGCGGTCGTCCTTGAGAACGTCGTCGACGGCTGATTCACAGCGCACGAAACGGGAGGGCGCGACGGGAGGTACCTGTTCGACAGCGATTCGGACGGCCGGACGGGGGCGTTCCCAGCGAGCGATAATCACGGCGTGAGTTGATACGGTCCGTGAGTGAACTACTACATAGAGGTGAGAAAGATGAGCGAAATGGCGACCGTCGTACTCCAGTGGGGTGGACACGGGCCGATGGGTCCCCACGGCGGCCACGGGGTCGCCGCGGGGGGCGCGACAGCCACCGGCGGCATGGGGCTGTGGTGGCTCGCGGCCGGAGTCCTCCTGCTTCTCGCACTCGCAGGAGTGAGTCTCGTGTACGTCAGTCGCGTCCGGACGGCGAGTACCGAGACGACGCCACCGAAGGAAGCCGACAGCGCCATGCAGGACCTCCGGACGCAGTACGCGCGCGGCGAAATCGACGACGAGGAGTTCGCAAACCGGGCGGCCACGTTGAACCTGGAGTGGGGATAGACCGCAACGCACGCAGACATCCCCGTTTAACTCACCGGAAACAGACAGTTTCTCGGCGGCGAAACGCCGAGAGCAGTGAGTCGGGGTGTTCGAATTCATGTACGATTCGTTATTTGAATCTGATAGAATCTATATAGCTAAATCTACATACCGAATTTAACTTTTCTGCAATAAAACCGATAGTTCAGGCGTTCGCTTGAGATGCAACGCGTTCGTTTTCGACACCTATCTATTTGAATATCTGATTTCTGCTAATTACGTCACGCTCACGAATCGGTGTTTGTGTCCGTGTGTGAGGCGTCTTTTATCATGATTCTGATGCTTTCGGACGCGACTCACTCCGTCCGCGACCGCTGACGCAGTTCGTTGATCAGCGTGGGAAGCACGACCCCCACGCCGAACAGCGCGACGAGCTCGACGAACCCGTCGTTCAGATATCGCTGCGCCAAGTACCACGACGTGAGCCCGAGGAACATGAACGCGAGCGTCGTCTTCATCTCGACACTCAAAAGCGGGTCACGGGTCATAAGGCGGAGTTCGGGGAGAGCGCTTGTAAATTCGACTTACTGGCGGAGAACGCGGCGGACGGCGACCGTCATCGGTTGAGCGCGTCCGAGCGAGCGATGAGGTCCGGGACCGACTGGCCGGACGATTCGACGACGTCGAGCGTCACGCGCCTGGCCTCGTAGGGCTCGACAATCGCGCCGGGGCCGCCGACGCTCAGCTGTTCGGTGCCGTCGTCGATGAGGAACGCGTTCTCGATGGGAATCGAGTTCGTCGTCGGTTTCACGAGCCCCTGGGTGACGTCGGTAATCGTCCCGAACCGGGTTTCGAACGCCTCGTTCGAGTCCGCCGGTCTGAGTTCGATTTCCGCGACGAGCGTGTAGCCGCGTTTCAGATAGCGGGTCGCCGCGAAAATCGCGTGTCGGAAGCGGTCGTACGTCGCCGGAAGCTCGTCCGGTTCGTGGAGGTAAATCTCCTCGGCGAGCGGCCAGTAGTTTCCGAGAAACGACCCCACGAGCGCGGGGGAGAGGCGGTCTTCGGTGAAGCTAATCGCCTGGTGGTCCGACCCCCGCCCCATGACGAACTCCGGCGGGGAGAACAGCCCGTGTCGCCGGTCGACGCAGACGAGCATCGGGCCGCCGTCGGCCCAATAGCGGACGACGCTGCCGAGTCCCTTCAGCGTCGACTCCGAGACGGCCTCGTCGCCGTGGCCGTTGGCGAGGACGAGCGTGAGCACCCCCCGGTCGACGGCGGCCTCCAACTCGGGTGCGAGGTCCGGCAGTAGCGACGCCGGCACCGACACGTTGACCTCGTTTTCGGCCTGTCGAACCAGCGACGCGATGCGCTTTTTCACGGTGGATTTTGACTTGATGACCTCGTAGCGTCTGTCCTCGCCGGGGTCGGGGTTGTGGATGGATTCGAGCTGCGTTTCGAGCGAGGACAGCTGGTCGGAGAGCCGTCTGATGACGACCGCGGGGTCGACGGCGCGAATCGTCGTCGGCGTCTCGTGGTCGTTGACCTCGACGAGCCCGCGGTCCTCGAAGCTCCCGAGGACGTTGTAGACGTAGCGCTTGGACACGCCGGCGTGCTGGGCGAGTTCGCTCGCCTTGGCCTCGCCCTGTCCCAAGAGCGCGATGTAGGTGTCGGCCTCTTTGTCGGAGAAGCCGAACGTTTTCAGTCGTTCGCGGACGGTTGGTTCGTCGACAGTCACTAGCCTGTCTTTCGAGACGAACGGTAGTTGAATGTATGCGTTGGTGACAGCCCTGCGGCCACCGCAGGTCGGTCGAGCGGCGCGAACGGGGCCGAAAGGGGGAGTGTGCCGTGCCTTACTCTTCGGTGTCGTAGGACTCACCGACCGCCGACGGCACGCGCGTGTAGCCGACGCCGACGAGGACCACGAGCACGGCGACGTAGGGGAACAACCCGGTGATGCTCCCCGGCAGCGAGATGCCGATGGTTTGCAGTTGAATCTGGAGCATGTCCATCGCCCCGAACAGGAGCGACGCGCCGTACGTCCCGAGGGGGTTGTAGTTGCCGAAGAGGTACGCGACGATGGCAATCCAACCGCGGCCGTCGACCATCGTCACGCCGGTGCCGGTGAAGCCGCTGCCGATGCCGATTGACAGGACCGCGCCGCCCAAGCCGGCCATGACGCCCGAGAAGATGACGGTCGCGTAGCGGACGCGGTTGACGTCGATGCCGGCGGTGTCGAGCGCCTCCGGGTTCTCGCCGGCCGCCTGGACCCAGTAGCCGTAGCGCGTGCGGAACAGGACGACCCAGGCCGCGACGGCGACCACGATGGTCAGCAAGACCAGCGGCGAGGCGTCGAAGAACAGTCGTCCGAGGACCGGAATCTCTACGAGGACCGGCACGGACACCGCGTCGACGTTCGGCAGCGAGGGGCTGGAGACGCCGCCCCACAGCACGGTGGCGGCGAACGGCCCGAAGCCGAGGCCGATGAACCAGACGGCGAGGCCGGCGACGATTTGGTTGGCCTCGTACCGAATCAACAGGACGGCGAACAGCGTCGCCAGCACGCCGGAGACGAGCGCGACCGCGACGAAGGCCACCCAGAGGTGTGCCTGCGTGATACTCCCGTCGCCGGCGAGGAGCCACGCGACCGCGGCACCGACGAGCGCGCCGAATATCATGAACCCCTCCAGCCCGATGTTGAACACGCCGCTTTTCTCGGCGTACAGGCCGCCGATGGCCGCGAGCGCGATGGGCGTCGCCGCCTGCAAGGCGCGTTCGAGCGCGCCGACCGTCACGAGGTCAGACCCCGGGAGGTCGACGAAAAGCAGGAGCGCGATGACGGCGACGAGTGCGACGAGCGCGCCAACGAGCGTCCGCTGGTCGTCGAGAAGCGCGCGAGCGGTGCTCATTCGCGGTCACCTCCGAGCGAGGTGTACTGCCCCGCCGCGCGGAACAGCTCCGGCGCGGCGACGAACAGGACGATGAGTCCGATGACGCCGTCGACGAGTTCGCTCGGCACGTCGAGCGTGAAGCCGATGTACTGGCCGCCGGCGTCGAGGCCGCCGAACAGCAGGCCGGCGGGAATCACGCCGAGCGGGTTGTTCGCCGCGAGGAGGCTCACGGCGATGGCGTCGAAGCCGAACGTGGGGAACGTGTTGGGGTCGCTGTAATAGCCGAGAATCATAATCGCAAACAGTGCGCCGGCGAGGCCGGCAATCATCCCGGAGATGGTCATCGTCCGAACGATCATCCGCTTGGGGTCGACGCCGGAGTATTTGGCCGCCGGCTCTTGGTAGCCGCTCGTGACGAGGTCGTATCCGAAACCGGTCCGGTCCATCACCAGATAGACGACGACGACCGTCAGGAGCGCCACGCCGAGTCCGAGAATCGAAAACGACGGGCTCTCGAAGACGAGTCCGGGCAGTCCGACGTAGTCGGGGAACTGTTCGGTGTTCGGCGCGGCCGCCCCCTCCGGGCGGAGATACGCGTCGAGCAGGAAGTAGACGACACCCGAGGCGATGAAGTTCAGCATGATGGTCGTGATGACCTCGTTCGCACCGGCGTACGCCTTCATCACGCCCGGGAGCGCCCCGTACGCGCCGCCAGCCGCCAGCGCCAACAGCGTGGCCAGCGCCAACAGCGGAATCGCGGAGACCGGCGAATTCGGGAGCAGCGGCGCGGCGAACAGGATGCCGAGGGTGGCCGCGAAGCCGCCGACGACGAACTGGCCCTGCACGCCGATGTTGAACACGCCCGCGCGGAACGCGACCGCGACCGCGACGCCCGTCAGAATCAGCATCGACGACTGCCGGAGCATGAACGCGAGGTTCGAGACGTTCCCGACCGCGCCGTAGACGAGCGACGAGACGAACTCGACGGCGTCGTACCCCGAGGCGGCGACGATGACCGCGCCGATGAGCAACGCGAGTGCGGTCGCGACGAGCGCGATGACGACGCGTTCGAGCACCGAGGCGTCGAGCATCCGGGCGGCGATGCGGTCCGCGAGAGACCGGACGCCGGTCGCAGCGTCGCTCACGCGTCACCCTCCGCGCCGCGCGCCGCGCGTTCGGTGCCGTCCCGAGTCCGGCCTGCCATCAGCAGGCCGAGTTCCTCTTCGGTCACGTCGTCGGGGTCGACGGTGTCGACGACCGACCCCTCATACATGACTGCCGTGCGGTCAGAGAGCTTCTGAACCTCGTCGAGCTTCGACGAGACGAGGAGGATGGCGACGCCCTCCGCCCGCATGTCCTGGAACCGCTGGTGGATGAACTCGATAGAGCCGATGTCGACGCCGCGGGTCGGATGGGCGGCGACGAGCACCGACGGGTCGCGTTCGAGTTCGCGGCCGACGATGAACTTCTGTTGGTTGCCGCCCGAGAGCGATTTCGCGGTCGCCTCGGAGTTCCGCGGGCGCACGTCGTACTCCTCGATGATCTCGTCGGCGTGGTCGCCGATTCGTTGCCAGTCGAGAAACAGACCGTCGGAGAAGGCGTCCATCGTCTGATTGCTCAAAAGCGCGTTCCTGACGAGCGAGTAGTCCTGAACGAGGCCCTCTTCGAGCCGGTCGCCGGGGACGTACGAGATGCCGTCTTCGATGCGGCGGCGACGGGACAGCTCGGTGATGTCGCGCCCCTGAAGCGAGACTGTGCCCCGCTCCGGGGTTCGCATCCCGGTGATGGCCTCGATGAGCTCCTGTTGGCCGTTGCCCTCGACGCCGGCGATGCCGAGAATCTCTCCTTCCCGAACCGAGAGGCTCACGTCGCGGACCTGTTCGAGCCCGCGCTCGTCGCGCACGGTCACGCCGTCAACGGTGAGCGCGACCTCGCCGGGGGTTCCGCCCCGCGATTCGACGTCGAACAGCACCTCGCGGCCGACCATCATGCGGGCGAGTTCGTTCTGCGAGGTCGCCGCCGCGTCGACCGTCCCGACTGCGCTCCCGTCTCTGAGGACGGTGATGTCGTCGGCGGCGTGCATCGCTTCGTCCAGCTTGTGGGTGATGAAGATGAGCGACCGCCCGTCGGCGGTGAGCGCCTCCATCACGTCGAACAGCCCCTCGACCTCTTGGGGCGTCAACACGGCCGTCGGCTCGTCGAGGATGAGCGTGTCGGCACCTCGATAGAGGCTCTTGACGATTTCGACGTGCTGTTGGATGCCGAGTCCGAGCTCTTCGATTGGCGTGTCGAGGTGCTCGTCGACGGAGAAGCCGTAGGTGTCGCAGATGTCGGTGATGCGACGACGGGCCGCCTGCTCGTCGACGAGGCCCCGCGTCGAGGGCTCGTGACCGAGCACGATGTTCTGGAGGACGGTCATGTTGTCGACGAGCTGGAAGTGCTGGTGAATCATCCCGATGCCCGCCGCGATGGCGTCCCTGGGGGAGTCGAACGAACGGGGTTCGCCGTCGACGGCGATGGTCCCCTCGTTCGGGTCGTACAGGCCGTACAGGACGTTCATCAGCGTCGTCTTGCCCGCGCCGTTCTCACCGATGACGGCGTGAATCGACCCGCGGTCGAGGGTGAGGTCGACGCTGTCGTTGGCGACGACGTCGCCGAAGCGTTTCGTGATGTCCGTGAGCTGAACTGCTGGTGCGGTCGTGTCTGTCATGGGTTGGAGTCTACGCTATCTGGAAAAAGCCTGCGAGGTGGTGCCATGGCTGCGTCGCTAGCAGCCGCTGGCGCTACACGGCACGGTGACGTCGCCGTTGATGATGGCCTCTCTCGCCGCTTCGAGGTTCTCCGTGACCACGTCCGGAAGCTCGCCGCCGACCGCCTGCCCTAAGACGACGCGGACGGCCTCCTCTTCGAGACCGAGGATGTTCGAGCCCTGCACCGCCGACCAGTTGTCCTGCACGGTGGCCTCCGCGACCTCGTAGGTCCCCTCGTTGATGTACTTCACCGCAGAGCCCATGATGACGTCTTGGTACTCGGGGAGCGTGACGGACTGGTCCGCGTCGACGCCGATGGCGAAGCGATTTGCGTCCTGCGCCGCCTGGAAGACGCCCTGTCCCGCCGCCGCCGCCGCGTGGTAGACGATGTCCGCGCCGGCGTCGTACTGCGAGGTGGCGATGTTGTTGGCGGTCTGCGTGTCCGTGTAGTTCCCGATGTAGCCGACGGTGACGTCGAGGTTCTCGTCGACCCACTCGACGCCCGCCCGGTAGGAGCGCTCGAAGGCGTTGATGAGCGAGCCGTCGACGCCGCCGACGAACCCGACGGTCGACGAGTCCGGGTCGAGCGAGTTCCCCTCGTAGGAGAGTTCGCGGGTCGTCATCGTCCCCGCCAGCACGCCCGCCTGGAACGACATCTGGTGGTTCGCCCACGTGTACCCCGCGACGTTCGGCTGGTCGATGGAGTCGTTAATCAACATCCAGTTCTGGTCCGGGTACGCCTCGGCGTTCGTCTGGAGCGCCTGCGTGTGGTTGTAGCTGACCAGTACGACGAGGTCGTAGTCGGGGTTCGTGCTCTCGGCGAGTCGAGACTGAACCGTCTGGTAGTTCGACTGGTTCGTCTCCTCGACCTGCTGAATCTCGATGTCGTACTCCTCGGCCGCCGTCTGAAGCCCTTGCAGCGCGAGGTCGTTGAACGCTTGGTCACCGAAGCCGGCCGGACTGGAGACGATTGCGACGTTCGTCGTCTCACCCTCCGACCCACCGCTTTCGGTCGTCTCGCCGGTGGTCTCCGAGTCGCCGCCGCCGTCGTCCGCGGCGGTCGTCGTGGTGGTCTCGTCGTCCGACCCGCCCCCGAGACAGCCCGCGACCCCAGCTATCGCCGCGAGGCTGATTCCCGATTTGAGAACGTCGCGCCGCTCGATGCCGCGTCGTGTCTCCCGAGTCGTCTCGTCTGCCGCATCTCCGTTTCCAGTGTCCCTTGCTGCCATTGTGTTTCCTCAGACTCACTCAGTCCTGAGTAACATAAATAATTATTCGCTATTTTCATATTGTGAACGGGTGAGAGGAAAGTGTGAGATATTCGTTTATCGCACGTCCGCTCGAAAACGACCGGGTGCGACGAGGCGGCCGCACGACAAACGCGCTTCGACCGTCACGTTCGACCTAGTTTCCGGACGCCACTGGGCGACGATTCACCGAATCGTCAATTTAGACCGGGAGATTAATGACAATCACACGCAAAAGTTCCGAGGATGACCTACGAGAACCTCGATTCCGACCTCATCAACGCACTCCTCGAAGACGGGCGACGCAGCCTTCGGAGCCTCGCCGAAGAGCTCGACGTGTCGGTGACGACCGTCTCGAACCACCTGCGAGACCTCGAAGACGAGGGCATCATCGAGGGCTACACGCCCCGCGTCGACTACGACGCGCTCGGCTACGACGTGACCGCGGTCATGCACCTCAAAGTCGAGGGCAGCGCCCTCGCGGAAGTCACCGAACTGCTCGCAGACGAACCGCAGATGGTCTCGGTGTACGAGGTCACCGGCGACTACGACGTGCTCGCGGTCGGGAAGTTCAAGAACACCGACGACATGAACCGCCAGATCAAGGCGCTGTTGAGCGAGGCACCGATTCGCGAGTCGAACACGAGCGTCGTCCTCAACGCGGTCTCCGAGAACGAGCAGTTCGACCTCGGGGACGACGACGCCTAAGTCGGTCGCTCACTCGACGCGGAACTCGAACCGCGCACCGCCCTCGGTGCCCTCCGTGACCCGCACCTCCCAGTCGTGTGCGGCCGCTATCTGCGAGACGATGTTCAGGCCGAAGCCGGTCCCCTGCGCCGACGTGGTGTAGCCGGCCTCGAACACGGTGTCGCGGTCCTCTGGGTCGATGCCCACGCCGTCGTCTTCGACGTAGAACCCGCGGTCGGTCTCGCCGACGGTGACGGCCACGCCGCCGTCGCCGGAGCCGTGCTCGACGGCGTCACCAGACGCGGTCTGGTTGCCCGTCGAGCCGTGCTCGACGGCGTTCCGAAACAGATTTTCGAGGAGTTGTTGGAGTTGCTCGGGGTTGGCGTCGAGGACCAGTTCGGTCTCGACGGTGAGCGTGGCGTCGCCGGTCATCACGTTCTGCCAGCACGTCCGCGCGAGGTCGGACAGCGCGACCGATTGGATATCCATGGCGTCGTTCCCGTCGTGGGCGAGGACGAGCAGGTCGCTGATGAGGTCGTCCATGCGGTCCAGCGCCCGGCTGATATCGTCGATGTGGTCGCTGTCGCAGTCGTCTGCGAGCAGTTCGAGCCGACCCATCGCGACTTGCAGCGGGTTGCGGAGGTCGTGGCTCACGACGCTCGCAAAGCGGTCGAGTCGCTCGTTTTGCTCGACGAGTTCGGCCTCCCGTTGCTTCTGCTCGCTGATGTCTCGAATCATCGCGACGAACAGGTCCTCGCCGTCGACGTTGAGTTCGATGAGATGCACTTCGGTCGGGAACGTCGTGCCGTCGCGGCGTTCGAGCGCACCTTCGAACCGGGTGGGTTCGTTCGGCGGCAGGCCGGCCCAGAACGACCGCGACCGCTCCGGGTCGGACGTGGGGTCGAGCTCCCAGACGGTCTTGCCGACGAGTTCCGCCTCGCTGTACCCCAACTCCTCGCACATCCGTTGGTTCACGTCTCGGATGCTGCCGTCGTCGGTGTGGACGACGACGAGGTCTGGTGAGTGTTCGAACAGGGCTTCGAGCCGCGCGGTGTTCGACCGCAAGAGCTCCTCGTACGTCTTCCGCGGCGTGATGTCGTCCTGAAAGCCGACGAAGAAGTCGATTACGCCGTCGTCGTCGAACAGGGGCGCGATGCGCACGCGGTTCCAGAACTCGGTGCCGTCCTTGCGGTAGTTCAGTAGCTCGGTCGTCACGGCCTCGCGCTCGTCGACCGCCGCCCGCAGTTCAGCGACGGCGTCCTCGTCGGTCGCTTCGCCCTGCAAGAACCGACAGTTCCGCCCCAGGACCTCGTCGCGGCTGTACCCGGTGAGGGCGGTGAACTCGTCGTTGACGTAGACGATGGGGTTGTCGGTTTGGCTGGGGTCGGTGAGCACGATGCCGATTGGCGCTTCGTCCATCGCCCGCTCCCGACGCGACAGGCGCTCTTCGAGCGTGTCGCTGCGCGACGCCGTCCAGACGAGCGACCCGTCGCTCGTGGACGTGAGCGTGTGCTCCACCTCGATGCGGTCGCCGTCCCCGCGGACGAGCGACGACCGGCCCGACCAGCGCCCCTCGCGGGCTTCGGACAGTATCGCGTCGCGGGTCGGTTGCAGTTCGTCGTCGGGGACGAACGACCCCCACCTGCGACCGACGAGGCCCTCGCGGTCGGAGCCCAACAGCGTCGCAGAGGCCGCGTTCGCGTACTCGACCGTCCCGTCTTCGTCGAGGACGCAGACGGCGTCGCGCGCGGTCTCGACGGCCGTGAGCCCCCATTCGAGCGCCCGCGAGGTTCGGGCGCGCTCGGCGGCGTTCTCGATGCGGGCGGCGAGGAGTTGGTGTCGGGCCGCGTCGTCGCGCTTGCGAAAGTGGTCGGTCGCGCCCGCCGAAATCGCCTCGTTCGCGACCTCGTCGTCGCTCTGTTCGGTAACGAGGATAAACGGCAGTTCGGGGAACTCGGCGCGGACGCGGTCCAGCACGTCGAGACCGCCGAGGGCGGGCAGGTCGTAGTCGCAGACGACGCAGTCGAACGCCGCGTCACCGCCCCGAATCCGGTCGAGTGCGGCCCGCGGGTCCGACTCGGTATGGACCGTAAAGCGCTCGCGCTCGCGTTCCAAGCGCGCCGCGAAGTCGCAACCGCCGCCGACGTAGAGAACGGCGATAGACGCCGGTTTCGAGAGTGAACGCGGCGCGTCACGAGATGTGTCCATACGCGGTGGTAGATAACGCCAAGAGAACATAATGGTGGTGCCGGGCGAAGCCGACGCAGCCGTGCGCGCCCGCGGTGTCCGCGACGCGAGAGCGGCCGAAGTCGGCGGACGGAGCGCCGAACGATGAAAAGCGTACCGGGCGGTCTGTAACCAGAGCGCTTATAATTAGCAATCCGCTTTCAAACGGTGATGACAGACACCGACGAATCCGAACGCAGCACGCCATCTCGGCTCGCCCGCGCCCTCTTCGCGAGCGGCCTCGCGATTCTGGCGATTCGCAACCTGACCGACCTCGACGGCCGCATCGCCTACGCGGAGGCGAAAGGCGTCCCCGAGGCGGACCGACTCGTTCCCGCGGCGACCGGCCTGCTTCTCGGCGGGAGTCTCGGCGTCGGGTTCTGGAAGCTTCCCCGGCTCGCCTCCGCGAGCATCGCGGCGTTCTTCGCCGGCGTCACGCCGACGATGCACGACTTCTGGGCCGTCGACGACGACGCCCGCGACGAGGAGCTCACGTCGTTCCTCCAGAACCTGACGCTGTTCGGCGCGGCGCTGGCGTTCTTCAAGCGCGCTTCGGACGAATAACAGCCCGGACGCAGCCGGTCCGTCTTTTTGTTACGTATCCACGGCATACTCGTCGATGCGGTCTGGTCCGAACCGGAGCGCGTACAGATACCACAGCCCGACGGCGGTCCAGCCGGCCGCGACGAGCGGCGAGTCATCGAACCACCGGTACGTCGCGAAGCCGAACGCGGAGAGGGCGAGGACCTGATAGAGTCGAACGTGGGCCGACACGGTCGCGGCTGATACCCGCCGCGAGCATAGTTCTTACTCACACCGGGGACGGACACCCCACCGTTTCCAGTATCTGGGTGCCGACAGCCATCGGCCGCCGCGTCAGGACGACCCCGCGTCGTCGGCGTCGCCGTCCCCGTCGCCGTCGGCCGGACGATGAAAGCAGATCGAACAGTCGAGCGCACCGTTGTCGTCCCGGACGGGACGGATATCGAGGCGGCTCACGAAGGGGTCGCCGTGGGCGTCGTAGTTGCGAATCTCGGTCGAAATCGACTCGCCGGCGTCGACGGCCCGCCGAACCTCGGCGACCGTCTCCGGGTCCGTCTCGGGACCACAGAGGAACCGGTAGCTGCGCCCCGTCACCGACTCGGCGTCGTAGCCCGTGAGCGTCTCGAACGCCGCGTTGAGATAGACGATGGGGTTGTCAGGCCGCGAGGGGTCGATGACGACGATGGCGACTTCGACGGCGTCGAGCACCCGGCCTTTCAGCTCGGCTTCCGCCCGCAGCGCGTCGACCTCGGTGAGCTCTTGGACGATGCAGACGTGGCCCCCGTCGTCCATCTGCGTCAGCACGAGGCGCTCGGGGACGGCTTCGCCGTCTTTGGTGATACCGGTCGAAAGCCCCCGCCACGACCCCTCTGATTCGAGCTGCGGGAGGATTTCGTCGTGGAAGCGTCGCGCCTCGTCGGCCGGGTAGAGGATGTCCCAGTGCTCACCGATGAGTTCGGACCGGTCGCGGTTGTAGAGCGCGGCGTACGCCTCGTTGAGGTACTGGTAGACGCCGTCGTCGTCGATGATGCCGATTCCCTCCTCGGCAGATTCGATGGCGAGAAAGCCGCGTCGCATGTGCGTCTCGGCCCAGTACTTCTCGACGAGGTTCGAGACCTTGTTCGCCAACACCGGGTACTCCTCGGGACCGCCCTTCTGGAGGTACTCGTCGACGCCGGCGGAGATGGCACGGCTCGCAATCTCCTCGCTCCCCTTGCCGGTAAAGAGGACGAAGGGAATCTCGATGGACCGCTCGCGCGCCGCCGTCAGCAGTTCGAGCCCGTCCATCCCCGGCATGTCGTAGTCGCTCACGACGCAGTCGTACTCTCCGTCTGTGAGTTCGTCGAGCGCCGGCTCCGGGTCGGTGTACGTCTCCGTCTCGGCATCGTCGAGTTCGCGTTCGAGGAAGGTCGCGGACAGGTCCACCATCGCTTCGTCATCGTCGACCAGCAGAATTCGCATCGCACGCTGTCCCGTGCTGAACGGAGCGATGCCGTGGAGCGGAGACACGTCCATTACATCCGTGGTATCACGGCACAACGATAAAAACAGCTACGGCGGCGGCCGAACGGGGCGACGACGGGCACGGACCGCCCGCGACACCGGGAACCGAGGGAATAGACGCCTGTATAGAATATATATTACTAGATGATGTGGGCGGCAAGAAATTATATCCGATGTGGGACAGTTGACACTCACATATGGAAGTGGTCAGAAACGTCCGAGAACTCACGGCGGTTCTCGAACAGTTGACGGAGATGACGGGCGCGGTTACCGGGGTCGAACTGGCGAGCGGAGGCGATTCGACCGCGGCGGGTGTCTCGGCTTCCGCCACCGTCGAGTACGACCTCGCATCCGAGTGCGCGGTGGACCCGAACCGACTCCGCGTGTCGTCGCCCGCGGCGGCGGTTACCGACGGCCTGCTTCGACTCGAACTCGACGTGACGCTCGCGCCCCCGGAGAGCGGAGCCGCCGAACCGGAACCGATGTCGTCCGGTCGCGCCGGCGAGGACGACCCCGAACCGACTGCGTCGCCGGTCGCCCGAACCGACGGCTCCGGGACGCGCAACTCGTCGGTCGACCCACCCGTCACCCCCGGCGCGTCGCCGCCGACGATGGAGTCCGCGGTCCCGACGGTGAGAGACGAAGCGCCGGAGCGCGACCGGGCCGCAGCGGAATCGGCCGACGACGCCGTCGAGGCGGCCGCGGGGGCGGACGCGGACGCCAGCCGAAAGACAGCGACGGGCGCGGACGCAGACGCGAAGACTGAACCCGAGACGGTACCGGCCCATCACGACCCGGTTCGGCTTCGGGAGGCCTACGAGACCTGCGAGACGTTCAAGGAGATGACCGACGCCCTCGGCGTCGACGTGACCCCGCAGACCGTCCGCAACCAGATGATTCAACGCGGGATTCACGAGCCGGATAGCTACGGCCCGTCGTCCGAACCGGCGTTTTCGGGCGGAACGAGCGACGGCGACGACGAAGTGCGGAACTCGGAGCCGAGCGTTGCCGACGCGGAGGACGCGACCGAGTCCGAACCGGCACCGGCTCCCGAACCGTCTCCCAAACCGGAATCGAACGCGGCCCCGGACGCCGACGCGGACGCCGAGTCGGTCGCGCTCGACGCCGACGAGACGAGCGGGGCGGCCGAGGAGCCGCCGACCGCGACCGACCTCCCGTCGCTTCCCGCGTCGCTTTCCTCGCTCGACTGCTCGACGGCGGACGTGTGTGCGGCAGTCGCGGGCGCGAAGACGCTGTACGAAGTCGAGCGTCGCCTCGGACTCGACCGCGCCGAGGTCCGTGAGGCGCTGACCGCGCTCGACCTCCTCGACCTCGTCACCGGACGGATGGCCCGGCGCGACGCGTCGGCGGCGAGTCCCGCCGACGTTCGAACCCGAGTGTGCGCCGCGCTCGATGAGAACGCCGAGTGACTCGGCCGGAGGAGCATCGGCGCGACGAGAGACGCCGGTAGAGACGCCGCCCCACCGGGAGCGACGACGGAACATCTTTGATTTCAAAGTATGATTGAAATAGTGCATTTACTGCGTATTCGGCCGTGGTGTCCGCCGCAACTCGGCCGGAAACGCGCTCACCGATGTCAGTGAGCGCGCCCGGGAGACACGTCCGGCAGGACCAGCCAGTACGTTCGACAGTCGGCCGCGTGCCGCCCGGACCCACGAGATGCGAACGGTACGCGGCTCGAACAACACGAAACACGGCTCGAACGGACAGTTCGCGGTGGCCGATACGGCCTACGAGAGCCTCTATCTCTCGCCGCCGTTCCCGAGGCCATCACGGAACGTCGCCGTCCGTCTTCGCGGGTCTCCACGGTCAAGTGGCGGAGTGACGGGGTTCTGAGAACGAAGCCCAGCATCGTTGACCGCCCGCCGACGGCGCGACACCCTACACTCGACGCCGGGCGTCTCTTGGGGGCTTTCGGGCGAGCGCCGGCGTCTGCACCATCTGGTTCAGTTGGTCCCCGGCTACCGCTTCGAATAGTCTACTATATCTGATGTATCCGAGTTATTATCAGATTTAAGTAATTCCGTTTTCGCACGCGACACCACGACCGGTTTTCAGACACACTATAACGTTTTTATTGGTGTTAGATCTCACGGCCGCGACGCTCCCCACCGGTGCGGCGGGCGTCGCGGCTGAGGCGGACGCGAGCGCGCTCGATTCGAGCGTCCAGTCGGCGGCGAACGCGTCCGCCTCGCCGGACGTGACCGCCGCCTTCGCGACGGCCACGGGGGCTACGTCGAGAACGACGAACGTCGCCATCGCGGCGCTCCTGTTCGGGGTCGGACGCCGAGTACGGCGCGAGAACTGAGCGAACACGGGCCCACGGGGGTCTGTGTCGAATCTTTATCCGTGTGGGCGTCTAGCAGGGAGGTATGAACGGCCCGGACACCGCGGACGAAACGAGCTTCTATTTCGACTACGAGCTACAGGTCGATGCGACCCGTGACGCCGTAGCGAAGCTCGCTCGTGAGGTCCTCCAGTACGAGTGGGCCGACTACCTCCGCGCGTCGCCCCCGGGGGGCACCCACGCGTGGCACGCCCTCGACTCTGGCAAGCCGTGGGGTCGCGTCACGCCCGCGGCGTGGGAGCGCGGCCGCGACCGCGGCTACGACCTCCACTTCGAGCACTACCCGACGCCGCGCGCCCTCCAGCGCGGGCAGTTCCGGCTCGAACTCCACCTCGAAGACGGTATCCACGGCGACGCCGACTTCTCGGGCGACTCGCCGTACGCGGCGCTCCGCGACCGACTCGTCGCGGCGCTCGACGAGGCGCGCGACGAACGCGACGACCTCCCGACCGGCGAGTTCGGCACCGGGCGGACGCTCTGGCGGGTCGACTCGCAGTTCCTCGCGGGCGACACCGTCGCCTACTACGAGGCGCTCCGCGAGGCGCTGTCGGCCCACGAGCCGTTCGTCGACGCCGTGGCGGCCGTCCTCGACGACGAACTCCCCGAGCGCGACCCGTTCGACGGCGAGTAGCGCGCCGGGGAGAACCGCCGAGGCGCGGTGCGAGTCGAGTCATGCGAGTCCCGTCCGCGAGTGGTGACGCTCCCGATAGCGGCGCGTCTGACGCTCCCGACTGCCGTCATCGTCCGACCACGAGTCCGTCAGAGTGACTCGTATCGGTGTGAAGGCGACCGCAACAGAAAGTGCACAATCCACCCGACAATACCACTATATAGCTACATTTGGATACAAGACCCCGAGAGTTGCGAAAGAATTATACGATTCACCGCCCGTTAGTGAAACGATGACGCAGACACTCGAGGTCGCCCCGCACGTAATCACGGAGGGGTCGACCATCCGGCATTCGACGCTGTGTACGGAACAGACGGTGGTGGAGATCGAAGACGAGACCGTCCGGACGATGTACGACGACGAGGAGTTCGTCTACCCGCGCGAACAGCTCGCGGTCGACCTCTCGGTCGGACGGTTCGAAGTCGTCTCCTGACCCCGCGTTCGGGACGGCACGGGCCGCCGTCTCGCCTTCCGTCGTCGCTCACGGTTACCGTACCCGCATCTTCTCGGCCCGCTTGTGGTCCCCGTTTTCGTCGCGCTCGCCGGACTCGCTTCCCGCCGGACGCTCGCAGAGCGTCAGCGCCGGCACGCGCCTGAAACACAGACGGTTCGACTGCCAGTACTATTTTTACCGCCCACGGGAATCTCCGGGCGTGTCCTCCGCAGACCCTCCGCGCTCGCCGGGTACACTCGCCGTGAGCGCTAAGGAAACCGGTCAGTCGCTGTACGAACGGGCGTACAACACCCTGCTGACGGGCGTGGCGATTATGATTCCCATCGTCATCACGCTGTACGTCCTGCGCGTCGGCATCGACTTCGTCAGAAACGCCCTCGAACCGTTCATCGAACTCCTGCGCTGGGCGGGCGTCATCAGCCGCTTCGAGAGCGTCGAGTTCATCAGCCTCCTCATCGACCTCGGCGTCTACTCGTTCGTCGTCGACTTCTTCACCGAGTTGGTCGCGCTGTTGGTCCTCTTCGCAATCGTCGCAGTCGTGGGAACCGTCGGTCGCAACCAGTACGGCGAGAAGATAATCGGCGTGTTCGACCTCGTGGTCTCGTCGATTCCGGGCGTCGGCACGGTGTACAAGAGCTTCCGCCGCATGGGCGACGTGGTCCTCGACGAGGGGGCCGACGAGTTCCAAGACGTGAAACTCGTCCAGTGTTTCGACGACGACGTGTACGTGCTGGGCTTCCAGACGGGGGGGTCGCCAGCGACCATCGAACAGTCGACCGGCCACAAGGAGATGGTCTCGATGTTCCTCCCGCTCGCACCGAACCCCGTCACCGGCGGCTTGCTCACCTACATCCCCGCCGACGACGTGTACGACATCGACATGACCGTCGAGGAGGGCATCCGGAGCATCCTCACGAGCGGCGTCGCCACCGACGAGGACGAGGACGCCCTCGGCGTGAACATGTCCGAACTCCGCGGCACCGAACGGTTACAGGACATCCGCGAGTCGATGATTACGACCGACGAGAAGCGAGACGACGACTGACCGCAGCGCAGTCGGACGGAGGCGAGTCGCGTTTCCGAGGTCGGCTCCGGGCGGTTCGCCGCCGCTGCCTCCGAACTCGCTCGACAGGTTACCGAGGAGGTCGGTCGGCCAACTGACGACCGCGCAGACGACCATCACGCCGACCGCGGCCGGATAACCCCAGACGGTGACCGCGTCGAGCACGAAGTCGAGAGCGACGAAGCCCGAGCGGATGACGGCACCGCTGACGGCCGCCGCGACGGCCAACAGCTGCCGGAAAAAAGCGCGCTCGCCGGCGACTTCGGAGACCAGAATGTGGCCAGAGGCCCCGGTAGTGGTGGTGGGTCTACGGAAGGAACACCGAGGCCCAGCTATCCTGACCAGATAGATATCTGTTAGGTGAGCCTAAATACGTATCGGAAATTGTGGATATTCGCCGTTCACGCCGCCACGAGCGCCTAAAACGACGTTTCAGTTACGGTGGCGCACGCCGAAACTGGAAACCGCGTCCGGACCGAGCGCACCGCAGGCGTCGCAACCGCGGAGCCGACACGGCCTGCGCCGACCGAGGTATTTTTTATTGACACGTCCGATACCGGAGGTATGGTCCCCCAGTCACCGACGGGCATCGAACCGATTCCGAGTATCGAAGGCCGCCCCGTGTACACCGCCTCGGGCGAGCGATTGGGCGAGGCCGTCGACCTCTGTGTCGACCTCGACGCCGACCGCGTGACCGCGCTTCTCGTCTCCGTCGAAGACCCCCCGGAAGGGTTGGAAGTCGGCCCGCGCGGCGTCCGAGTGCCGTTCAAGTGGATACGGGGGATGGCCGACATCGTCGTCCTGACGGGTGACCCGGCGCTCGAAGCCGCCGACTGACCGCGGCGACTTCGCTCGACTGGCCGCTCCGTCGGACAACGTTGATATACTCCGAACGACGACTGTACGGCGGGCAGTCGAGTGAGTCAGGATGTGGACAGCACGATTGCCCAATCACGCCTATCCGTCCCGCCCGGTTGCCTCTGACGGGCGGCCGATGGTCCGGCGATTCGACCGCGGGCTGTGAGCACGCAGCTCGCGGCGACGCCGCGAGGCGGTCGCGAAAAACTGTTGTAGATACGTTGATACGAGTGGACCGAGTAGGCGGCGTATGAGTCTCTACGAGTCGATTCATCAGTTCGTCGGCGAGCGCGAGACGCTCCGGTCGGTGAGCCACTACGAGGAGATGACGGTGCTCCTGACCGAGACGCGACTCGTCCAGATTCGACACGACGGCGAGCAGGCGAACCCCGAGGAGGTCCGGGAGGTACGGACGATACAGCTCAACCGCCCCGTCTTCGCCGGCTGTTCCGTCGAACTCGAACCGGAGCGGACCACCGTCGGCTTCCACGACAGCACCGGCGAGACGGTTCGACTGGTCACGCTTCCCGCCCGCGACTTCGAGTTCGCGGCGACGTTTTCGGCCGTCGTCGGAGACGCCGAAGTCGGCGCACCGCTCGCCGGAGACTGATTCGAGCGACGCGACGGGAGGAGTGGGGAGAACGACGACGACATCCGATTTAGTGACAACCTATTTATGTTAAGGCAATGAACGGTCAGGTGACGTGGAACACAGTCGCTGTGCCTACGAGCACGTCTTCGACGCCGCCGACGAGACGGGTGCCGACGGGTCGTCGTCGGTGTGGCGGTGTCCGCATCCCGCGAGCGACGGCTCCGCCCGCTGTCTGTTCCACCGCCCCGTCGAAGAAACGCGACCCGCGGCCGTCACCGAGGCGCTCCGCGAGGCGGTCACCGACGACGGGCGGCCCTCGGCGTTCGTCGGCGCGACGTTCGAACGCGTCGACCTCGCGGGGGTGACGCTCCCGCCCGACGCGCGGCTGGACTTCCGCGGCGCGATGGTGAAATCGGATATCGACCTCCGGGATGCGACGCTCGACGGCGCGCTCCGACTCGACCGCGTCTCGGTCGGCGGCGCGGTGTGCATGCAGCGCTTCGACGCCACCGGAGCGGTCAGCTGTCGCCACCTGCAAGTCGGTGACCGCTGGGTGCTCTGCGAGGCCGAACTGAGCGGGCGCTTCGACGCGACCGGCTTCAGTGCGGGGTCCGTCGTGGCGACCGAGGCGCGCTTCGAGGGCGGAGCGACGTTCAGGAAAGGCGTCGTCGACGACGACGTATCGCTCGCGAAATCGAGGTTCGGCGGGCCGGCGTGGTTCTCCCACACCCGACTGGGCGGCCGCCTCGACCTCGGAAACGCCGCGTTCGACCACCGGCTCTCGCTGGCGCACTGCCGCATCCGCGGGGGCGTCGTGGCCGCGTCGGCGACCGTCGAGGGCGGACTCTCGCTCGAACACGTGGTCGTCGACGGCGAACTCAACGCGACTCGGCTCACGGTTGGCGGCGGTATCGACGCGACGACCGCCGCCTTCGGCGGCCGGGTCGACTGCGCGGGGCTGACCGCCCGCGACGGCCCCGTCGACTTCACGCACAGCGCGTTCGACGGGGCGGTCTACTTCGACAACGCGACCGTCGAAGGCCGGGCGCTCCGCTTCCGGAACGCCCGGTTCGGGTCGGGACCGGCGTCGTTCGTCCGCGCGGCCGTCGACGGGGAGTTCGACCTCTCCGACGCGGTCTGTTCGGCCGACTCGCCCGTGCGACTGGTCGAAACCACGGTCGACGGGTGCGTCATCTGCGACCACGCGCGCTTCGGTGACGAGCTATTCTGCTCCGGCGTCCGCGTCGGACGCGACGTTGACTTCTCCGACTGCACCGTCGGGACGCTCACGTTCGGCGTCGAAATCGAGGGGCGACTGGATTTCGCGTACACGCACGTGACCGACGCCGCGGCCTTCGGTGACACCGTCGTCCACGGTCCCGCCCGATTCACGAGCGCCCGGTTCGACGCGGACCCCTCGCTCACCGAGGCGGCCCTCGGCGACACGGTCGCGGCCTACGACATCTCCGTCGAGCCCGCCGGCGGCTCGTGACGTGAGTCGAGTCGGGGCGAGTCGAGTCGAGTCGAACGCCCGGCCGCGGTTCGACCCGAGTCCGGCGAACATTATATGTCGCGCGGGGGAATGGTCTGAGGTATGTCGAGTGACGGGCAGAACACCCTCATCGCCCTCTACCGACGGTACGTCGACGCCGACCCCGACGAGACGACCGTCTACGCGGGCTTCGCACTGTTCTTTACGGCTATCGGACTGCTCGCCGTCGCGCTCGCGGCGGTCGTGTGGAGCGGCGGCATCCCGCCCGAGAACATCTTCAAGTACGAACTCCGCGAGGTCGCGGGCGTCACCGGTGCGCTCGGGATTCCCCTCCTCCTCGCCTCGGTCGTGGTCTTGCTTCCCTCGCAGTACCGGTTTCCGAAGCTCCTCGCGGGCGCGGGGCTGCTCGTCTGTGCGGTCGCCGTCGTCCAGTTCGTCGGCGCGTATCCCCACAACTGGAACGTCGCCGCGAACGCCGACCGGAGCGGCCGCATCGTCGGCATCTACTCGCTCGGTGCGGTGGCGGTCGTCGCCGCGAGCGGCACGTCGCTCGTCGGCTTCCAACTCGCCCGCGCGAGGACGAGCGCCCCCGCCGCGGCCGGGAGCGACGCAGAAGCCGACGCGACCGACGAGGAAGACGAGGAGGCCGTCTCCGCGCAGGTTCGCCGCGACATGGACGAGGCGCTGTCGAACACCGAACTGTCGTGGGGCGGCGTCCGCAAGACCGAGACCACCCGCCTGAAGCTCGACACCTCCGCCGTCGACGACGCGGACCGCGCGAGCTTCGAGAACGCGAAGGCGACCGAGACGCGCGGCGGCGGCGTCGACGACGCGGTCGCGGGGCTCCAGGGACTTCGCGGCGGGAAGAAGGATACGGCGGTCGGTGACAGCACGGACGACCAGACCGCCGCGCTGGCCGAGTTACGGAAACAACAGCAGGCGGAGGCCGAACGCGAGGACGCCGAGGGGCTGGTCGACCGGATTCGCGGGCTGTTCTCCTGAGGCGTCGCGGGCCGGCGGGCGGGGACTGACGCGGCGTCGATCAGGGAGTGACGCGACGGTGGTTCGGCGTCGGTCCCGGCCGAACCGAATCGCAAACGCGCATACAGATTTATGCGACAGCCCTACGACGCGTGAGGTATGGCGAAAGGCCTTGACGTAGGAACCATGAACATCCTGTCCGCGAGTCAGGATGGGAGTGAGACCGTATTTGTCCAGCAGCGCAACTCGTTCGTCGAAATCGATTACAGCGACATGGCGGAGCAGATGCTCTCGCGCAGCGACGTGCTCCACATCCGCAAGGACGACAAGGTGTACGTCGTCGGCGACGACGCGCTCAACTTCGCGAACATCTTCGGCAAGGAGACGCGACGGCCGATGCAACACGGCATCCTCTCCAGCGAGGAGTCCTCCGCGATTCCGATGATTAAGCTCATCATCGAGCAGGTCGTCGGCTCGCCCTCCCGGCCGAACGAGCGCCTGTTTTATTCGAGTCCGGCGGACCCCATCGACTCCGACCTCTCGACGCTGTATCACGACAAGACGCTCGAATCGATGCTCGGCGACATGGGCTACGACCCCGAACCCATCAACGAGGGGATGGCGGTCATTTACAGCGAACTCGCCGACAACAACTTCACCGGCCTCGGCGTCTCGTTCGGCGCGGGGATGACGAACATCTGCCTGGCGTACTACGCGGTGCCGGTCATGCAGTTCTCCATCGCCCGCGGCGGCGACTGGATAGACCAACAGACCGCCCAGGCCACCGGGACGGCCGTCGACAAGGTCACGTCCATCAAGGAAGACGACTTCCAGCTCGACTTCCGCACGGACGTCGGCGGCGTCGAGGGCGCGCTGTCGATTTACTACGAGAACCTCCTCGACTACGTCATCGAGAACATCGAACGCGAGGTCGACGAGGAAGACATCGAGGAGGGCCTCGACGTGCCCGTCGTCGTCACCGGCGGCACCTCCAGCCCCGAGGGCTTCGAGGAGCTGTTCGAACACCACCTCGAAGACTCGACGATTCCGTTCTCGGTCAACGAGGTCCGGAGCATCGACCGCCCCCTGTACAGCGTCGCCCGCGGGTCGCTCGTCGCCGCCCGCTCCGAAGAGGAATCCGACGGGGGCGCCTCCGACCCCGAACCGGAAGCCGAAGCCGCGCCGGAATCGAACTGAGCGCCGGCCCGAGCTGACACACCGGCCGGACAGTACGTCACGACCGAGGTCGACGCGCCGCCGGCGACGCGCGAGCGCGCGTCACTCGTCGCCCGCGCGGTCAGCGCGGTCCCCGCGGTCGCCGTCCTCCCCGTTTTTCAGTTGCGAGTCACTGGGCTCGCGGTCGGTGGCTTCGTCGTCGCCCTCGTCGTCACCGGCAGCAGCCACGTCTTCAGTCGTGTCGCCGCCCCCGTGTTCGGCTTCGGCGTCGTCCGCCGCGTCGGTCGCATCGTCCGCCGGGTGCTGCGTCTCATCGTCCTCCGCGCCGGCTCCGTTGCGCTCGGCTTCGACCGCGGTGTCGCCGTCGGTTGCCTCGCCGCTGTCGGCTCCGCCGGTACCGCCCGCGCCGTCGTCCCGCTCGCGCGCCTCGCGGAGCGCCCGCTCGTGGAAGCGAGCGATGGCGTCGTCCCACGACTCTCGGCTCGGCGCGTCGCGCTCGTGGACGGTCTCGACGCCGACGAAGCCGCAGCGCTCGCAGTAGCGCGCCGCGCGACCGTCGAACGAGAGCGTCGAGAGTGGCTGTGAACACCGCGGACAAGTCATGCAGTTTGCCGATGATTCTCGCCCGGGTCGTATAGAACTACCCCGTCCCCGGCGGCGCGTTCGACTCGGTGTGGCAGGCAACTAACAGAAGATTCACCACTGATGACGTGTCAAAGAGAGACGATGAAGGTCCTTTGCTTCGGAATGGGACAAGCGGGTGGGAACGTCCTCGACGCCCTCCTCCGGTACGAACAGCGCACGAACGCCGATTACGTCGTCGACGCGGTCGCGTACAACACCGCGTCGGCGGACCTCCGCGGTCTCGACCTCGTTCCCGAGGAAAACCGCATTCTCTTCGGCGCGGACGAGGTGAGCGGTCACGGCGTCGGCGCGGACAATGAACTCGCCGCCGAACTCGCCGAGCGCGACAGCCGACAGCTTCTGCGGGGCACCGACGGCGCGCCGACTTCCACGGCCGACGCGTTTCTCATCTTCGCGGGTCTCGGCGGCGGGACGGGCAGCGGCGCGGCCCCCGTGCTCGCAAAGCATCTCAACCGCATCTACGAACAGCCCATCTACGGCGTCGGCATCCTCCCCGCCGCCGACGAGGGCGCGCTGTACTCGCGCAACGCCGCGCGGTCGCTCAGGGCGTTCGTAGACGTGACCGACCA
Source organism: Haloferax sp. Atlit-48N (assembly GCF_003383015.2). Taxonomy (NCBI): domain Archaea; kingdom Methanobacteriati; phylum Methanobacteriota; class Halobacteria; order Halobacteriales; family Haloferacaceae; genus Haloferax; species Haloferax sp. Atlit-48N. Next base: position 2,486,080 of record NZ_CP137689.1, read on the forward strand.
CGTCTTCGCGTTCGACAACGGGGCGTGGGCCGAAAGCGGCGAGGACGTCGCGCAGGCCCACGACACGATGAACGAGGAGCTCGTTCGACGCCTCGGCATCCTCTTCGCCTCGGGCGAGGTGGCCGAGTCGGGGACGGTCGCCGAGAGCGTCGTCGACTCTTCGGAGGTCATCAACACCCTCCGCGGCGGCGGCATCTCGACGATCGGCTACGCGGCGAGCGAACTCCCCGAGAGCGACGGCGGCGGCGGGTTCAGCATCAAGGGACTCTTGGGCGGGGATTCGTCGTCGACGGACGAACTCGACTCCATCAACCGCATCACGACCCAGACGCGGAAGGCTGTGCTCGGACAGCTCACCCTCCCGTGCGACGTCGACTCCGCCTCCCGCGGGCTGGTCGTCGTCAGCGGCCCGCCCGAGTGGCTCAACCGGAAGGCCGTCGAGCGGAGTCGGACGTGGGTCGAAGAACAGACCGGGAGCATGGAGGTCCGCGGGGGCGACTACCCGCTTTCGGAGTCGAACCACGTCGGCGTGCTGGTCCTCCTCGGCGACGTGTCGCGGAGCGACCGCGTGGCCGAAATTCGGTCGACCGCCGTCGAGGCCGAGCAGAACCGCCGCGAACGGAGCGCGAGCGACGCCGCCGACCGCGAGGACGGAACGGAGGCCGTCGTCGACGACCGCCTCGACTCGCTGTTCTGACCCGACCGCCTCGACGATAGCCCCCGCCGGTCCCGCGGTCCGACGCCGAGCGCGACCGCCGTCGGCGTCCGGCGTGGACTCGGGTCGGAGAAACTGTCAAATACCCTCTCGACGAACAGTCGAATGCGTGTCCGAGACTAGCATAGCGGCGACGCCGCGCATCCTCGCCTACGGCCCGCAGCCCGAGGGGTTGGGGGCGAGAGAGCGCGACGTGAACGTCGAGTTCGTAGGGTCGAGTCGGGAGTTGTTCGAGCGATTGACCGAGAGACCGGTGCATCTGGTTATCTGCCTCCACGCCCCGCCGGCGTTCGAGGGCATCGAAGCGGTCAAAGGTATCCGTCGGTTCGACGCGACAGTGCCGGTGGTGTTGGCGTCGCGGGTCCAAAACACGATGCTCAGCCTGCAAGCGATACAGTCGCAGGTCACCTGGAGCGTCGGCCTCGCGGGCGACGAGTCCGTCGAGGAGGCGCTGTCCGACCTCGTCGTCGACGCGAGCGAGTGGTTAGAGAAGCAGGCAGCGTAGCGAACCCCGGTCCGGCGAACCCCGCCCGAAGGCGAACCGCGGTCAGTCGTCGGTCGTCGGGAACTCGAAGGGACGCCGCGACTCTCCTGCGCCCTCCACGGCGTCCGCGTCGTCGGGAGTCGACACCCGCTTGAGTTCGTTCCGTACGGCCACAACCGCTCGAACAGTCGGCCGAACTCGTCGTCCGCGTCGTCCGGGAGGTCGCGAACGCATTCCACGGGGGCTCTTCGGCGCGGTCGACGCGAGCGGTGGCCCGGTCGAAGGTGTCGTTAATACGATGGGTGGAAAAAGGTCCCGCCGTATCGAGGGTTACGTTACCGAGTACCGTAGTCGTTTCATCTTGTATAACACCATTACACTCATTACACCAACCCCGATACTATCCTCTGGGCTGACAATCAGAATGATTTATATATCCGAAGTGGTTGTACTCAACTGGATGCAACACCGTACAGAGTAACCCCTCGGACGCATCCACATGACCGAACTCATCCCCCCTTCCCCCCTTCCCCATTAGGTTCGGTCACCCCTTTACGGGGCGCGACTACTGACTCTCACTAACGACTGTGCTGTTGTGTCTCTCCAGAGAGCGTCGGTGACGTCGAACGGCCGGGCGCGAACGAGGTGCTTCGAATCCGGCGGGAGTCGTCCCGGATAGCTGTCATATGAATCACTCGGACGGGTCGAGTCGAGCCCGCCGCCACCGCCGGCGTCGGTCGACACCAAACCGGTCGGTCTGCCACGGAGTGGGCAGGGAGAGGGAAGTGCCGACTCGCGGTGGTCGAGCGAGATATCCGAACCGCCGCCGAACGAGAGAACACAGGTGAGAGGGCGAATTTTGGAGTGTAGTAGTGTTTTAAATAGACAATACTATTGAGGGACAGGGGTCGAGTCAAGAGTATCGAGATAGCGTGTTATCTACCGCATTCATGAGACTATTTGAGTTATATAGCTATTTAGAATATATTCTACTAATATAATCAGAAAACAAGCATTCGGGTTTGGTGAATAAATTTTTATATATGGCGAGGTTGTCCACGGTCGTGTTCCTTATCCACATTTCTTCAAGACTGAACAAGCGTTCGCTCCGGAAACGACACCCCAGTCGACGCCGCGGGCGACGTACCTACTTGCCGTACCTGATGCCGTCTTCGACCAGTCTGAGGTTCCGTTCGCGGTCGATGTGGGGTTTCAGCCAGTCGTACTCCTCGATTTGGAGGATGAGGTCCGCTTGGAGGTTCCGCCACGCGATGGCGTAGATGGGCGACTGCCCCCACGCGCGGAGTTCGGGGATGAACTCGTCGTAGCGCTCGTAGTGGCCTTCCAGGCGTTCGAGCGCGTCGACGACGTAGCCGGCGGCCTCGGATTCCGTGTCGGCGTCCTCGATTGCGCGGTTCAGTCGCGTTTCGAGTCCCTCGACGGCGCGCTGCATGTCCTGTGCCGCCGTGCCGTCCGCCTCCGGCAGCGAGTCGATGATGGGCTTCGGAACGCCGAGCGAGAGTGGTTCGATAGCCATACTTCGAACTGGGCGGCAAAGCGGCAAAAAGGCGGCGACGGTCGCAGCACAGCGCGGTGACTCCCGACGCCACGGCCCCGTCGACAACGCGGGGCTGAGCGGCGTTGCCACTCCGCGCGAGGAACAGCGCGCCGGGGTGCCTCCGAAGGCCGTCCCGACCTTCGGTTGCGGCGCGTCGCTCCTGTTAGGCGTTCGCCTCGTCGGTCCGCGCCCTGAGTTCGGACTCGACGAGCGCGTCGAAGTCGACGCCGTCGGCTCGGTACTGGTCGCGGTTGTCGAGGACGACCAGCCCCTTGTCGGTGATTTCGTACAGCCCGGAGTTCGGCGCGGGCCCGACTCGCGCCAACAGGCCGTAGTCCGCGAGAATCGGCAGTCGCGTGTTGATGTACGAGCGGTTCTTATCGAGGATATACGAGAGGTTCACGGCGGTGTTTCGCCTCCGATCTGAAAGCGCTTCGAGGATGTCGAAGTCAGTTGGGACGGCCAACTTCATACACGGTTGTTCGTAGCCGCTGTTAAATAAACAACTTATGTGGGAGGGCGTCCGGTCGGGCTCGCGCGGCGAGGAACAACAACGCGACGGTCTCGGGTCGAGTTACCGGTGGTCGAGCGCGTCGCGCGCGAGGCGTAAGTCCTCGAGAATTCGCGTGTGTCGGTCGATTGCGTCGTCGATGTGACGCGCCGTCACCGCCGCGTCGAAACCGGCGTCACCGTGGTACTGCGACTGCAACAGATGCGATTCTAAGGCCCGCGAGGTCGAATCGCTCGCCGCCAACAGCGCATGGGTGATCATCCAGTCTACCGCCCCCTCGTCGGGAAGCTCGTCGAACTCCGGTCGTTCTCCCTCCTGTCGTTCTGCCATCATTGCCCACCTTGGGCCGTGATGCTACTTAAAGTTGTAGTGGCATGATATTTCCGCCAGATACCGGTGCATAGAAAACCGAGTAACGGCCCATTTAGCGGCGTTCAAAGGCTGATTAACCATCAGAATCAAAATATCAGAAAAAGGTGGTTTTGGGAATTGCCTCGGCGTGTCAGACGGTTTTGGGTCCGGTCGGGTCACGTTCGGTCGGGTCGGAGACCTCTCGTCCAAACCGGGGCCGAATTACCGCTCTTCGACGTGGCGGATTTCGACGCCGATGCCGCGCGTGGACTCGACCAGTTCGCGGCCGCCCATCTCCGCGCGGCCGATGGCGAACGCCTTCGGCCCCTCGACGACGACTTCGTCGCCCGGACGGATGTCTTCGTCGGCGTCGACGACGCCCGGCGCGAGGACCGAGCCGTGGGGAACGAAGCCGTCGATTTCGACCGTCTTCGTCGGCGCGTCGCTGTCGCGCCACACCTTCGCACCTTCGAGCGTAAAGGAGAGCACGCCGTACTGCGGGACCATCGTCGCCAACTGCACGCCCGCATCGTTCCACACCTGAAGTTTGGGATACCGACTCGTCATCTCCAACGCCACGTCCGAAAAGAGCGCGTCGCCCGCGTCCGGGCCGAGTTGGTAGTCCGCGAGGGCCTTCACGACGTTGTGCTCGCGCTCCTCGCGAGTGAACTTGGGTTCGCCGTCGAGCGTCCGCATCAGGTTGCCGATGGACTCCGTCGTCGTCGGGTGTTCGGAGACGGTGAACTCCACGTCGAGGTCCAAGTCGTCGGCGACGCGTTCGACGATGTCCGTGTACGCGCCCGGCGGGAGGTGCGCGATGATTCGCGGGTAGTCGTTGCGCTCCAGATAGCGCCGAAGCACCTCTGCGACGAACGACTTCTCGTCTTCCGACCAGTCGCCCGTGACGACCGAGTCGTAGTGCTGGGCGGGGTAGGTGAGTTCGAGTTCCTGCGGGACGACGCCGATGGGCGAAGTCATCGACACCATGTGTGCGCGGTACTGGACGGCCTCCTGGAACTGTCGGTGGCTCTGTGACTCGCTGTACGGCTTTTTGGCCGAACACGGCAGGAGCACGAGCGGGTTGTCGAAGCGGTTGCGGTAGCGCTTGGTCACGCGGTCGGCGAACCGCTGAATCTCCACGCGGTCGATTGACTCCTCGGACGCCGCGGTGAGTTCCGAGTCGCGGATGACGGGAACCCGCTGTTCCATGAAGCTGTACTGCTGGTCGAACCGGCGGAACAGGGCGGTCAACCACTGGTCGTGGCGGGCCTGCCCCTCGACGTAGTCCCGAAGTCGCCCGTCGCGGACGCGACGCCGGACCCGAGCGAGTTCGGCGCGCAGGGCGTTGGCGTTGTGGTCGGCCGCGTCGGCGCGGGTGAACTCGGAGGCCGGTTTGCGGCAGGCCTCGCAGGCGCAGGGGAGTTCGTCGAGGTCTTCAAGGAAGTACTCGCCGTCGCTCGTGAGGTAGAAGCCCTCCAGCCCGCGGGCGCGGGCGAGTTTCTCGTCGACGAGGTCGACGCCGGCGTAGACGAGAAGCGAGACGTTCCGGGGCGTGGCGACGCCCGAGAGCATGAGCGCCGTGTCGGCGGGGAGGTTCTCCTTCGCCTCGATGACGTTGTCGCGGAAGGCGCGCGCGTGACCGACGAAGCCCTGCGCGTCGGAGAGGACGTAGGCGTCAGCGCCGAAATCGTCGGCCGTGTCGGCGGTGACGACGGCGGCCGACGGGAAGTCCACGTCGGGGTAGGCCACCGAAAACGACTCGCGCACCTCGTCGGCGCTCCCGGCGGGGAGCGAGCGGTGGGGGAGCACGGTCAGCACGTCGTCGGAGCCGTCGGGGAGTTCGCGCTCGGCCGCCCAGAGACTGCCGGCGTCCGCGAGCACGTCGTCCACGACCGCCGGCGTCGTCACCGAGTCGGAGAGCCGCAACTCCCCGATTCGGGCGGCGCCGTCGCGGGCGTGAACCTCGAAGTAATCGGTCATACCCGCTTTCGGCCCCCGATAGGCAATTAACTTGTCTTCTGCGGGCGCGCCCGGCGACCGAAACCGACCACTCGGCCTACACGACTTAGCCCCCGGGCCACGAAGTGACGGTATGGACGCCTCCGACCCCACCGGCCCGTGGTCACGCGCCCGCGTCGACGACTTCCTCGCCGCGTCGACCGTCCCGGTCCGGCTCTCGTGTCGCACCCCCGCGGACGACCTCTGGATGCTCTCGCTGTGGTACGAGTGGGACCCCGAAGCGACCGAACTTCGGTGTGCCACCTCTGCCGACGCCGACGTGGTGCGATTCCTCCGCGCCCGCGACGACGTGGCGTTCGAAATCTCGACAAACGACCCGCCGTATCGGGGCGTCCGCGGCCGGGGAACCGCGACCGTCGAACCCGACGCGGAGAAGGCAGTGCTGCGGCGACTCATCACGCGCTATCTCGGCGACACCGACTCGGAACTGGCGAAGCGATTGCTCTCGCCCGAGCGCGACGAGGTCGTGATTCGGATTCGGCCCGAACGGCTGCATACGTGGGACTACGCGTCGCGGATGCGTTCGTCGGAATAGTCGGCTCTGGTGAGGCAGTCGGTTACTGGTGGATTGGTGGAAGTGTGCTGAACTCAGGGGCGCTTACCGACCCGACGGTCGCTCTCCTGTGAGCGAGAGGTAAGCCTCACCAAGTAGGACGAAGGCGAGGATACCTGCGGGGACACTCCACGTCCCGCCGACATCTAACGTAAACAGTAGAACTGCGACGAGTAATCCAGCGACGAAGAACAACAGTCGTGATTTGAGCGAGTCGGGGTTGGAGGACCGGTCAGGCATTGTACTGGATGTGGTATTCAAGCATCAAAGCGTTATGTCGAATCGAAACCACGAGTCGTGTCCGGGCAATCTCCGCTGTACTGTCCGAAAACTGTGGAAACGCATCCTGTCGGAGAGTTCGCTACGAGTAGGGTGAAAATAGATAGACGTGACACGCTCAACTCACCGCTTGATTCGACACTACTGCCCCGTCACGCTCTCCGACGTGTGACAGCGCAAAATAACCCCAAAGCGGGCCGCGTGCCGCGCGGGGGTGGCTTGTGGCCCGCGCGGCGTACGAAAAAGGGTGCCTCTGTGTGGTGGTGGGCCGGTGCGTCTCAGCGGGGTTACCGACGCCGGGCGGCGACGAGCGCCGCCGCGACGAGCGCGACGAGGGCTACGACGAGGCCGAAGCCGGGCGCGTCGGTTGACGACTCGGTCGTCGTCTCCATCGACTCGTCAGTCATCTCGGTCGCGGGCTCGTCGGTCATCGTCTCGGTCGGTTCGTCTGTCATCGAGTCGGTCGGCTCGTCGGTCGTCGTCTCGGACATCGTGCCTTCGACCGTGTAGTTGGCCGTGGCGATGACTGCACCGCCGGCGGCCACGTAGGGACCGTCGTTTTCGCCCTCGCCGGTCACGAAGTCGTAGGCCTCGTTGCCGTTGGTGTCCATGTGCGCCATCGGGACGACGGTGCCGGACTCGTTGAGCGGCGCGTCGAGAGTAATTTCGACGTTCTCGTGGGTGCCGGGTGCGAGGTACGCGGAGGTGCCGCGGACGCTCTCGAACACCGCGCCCTCGGTGACCGTCCCGTCGTGGACCGTCACGAAGCCGCCGTCGTGGAGCGTGACGGAGTCGACGGTGACGGTCGTGCCGTCGCCGGACTGGTCCATCGCGGTCACGACCGCGTTGACCGAGGTGTGGGCGCTGGCGACGACCGCACCGCCGTCAGCCGTGTACGGGCCGTCCGCCTCGCCCTCGCTGGTCACGAAGTCGTAGGCCTCGTTGTCGTTGGTGTCCATGTGCGCCATGGGGGTGAGCACCTGCGAGGAGCGAATCGGCTCGTCGAGGGTGACTGCGACGTCCTCGTGGACGCCGGCGGGCAGGTACATCGAGGTGCCGACCACGCTATCGAACACCGCGCCGCCCGACAGCGACGGGTCGTGAATCGTCACGAAGCCGCCCTGCGAGAGTTCGACCCGGTCGACCACGACGGTCGCGCCGTCCGAAGCCTTCGTCGTGTAGTCGACGCTGGCGGAGACGGTCGCCTCGCCGCTGTCGACGACGGGGCTGCCGTCAGCCGTGTACGGACCGTCGGCCTCACCCTCCGACTCGGGGAAGGTGTACGTCTCGTCGTCATCGGTGTCCATGTGCGCCATCGGGACGACGGTCGTCGTCTCGTTCAGCGGCGAGTCGAGGGTGACCCGCACGTCGCGGTGCAGGCCGGGTTCGAGGTACGCGGAGGTGCCGCGGATGCTCTCGAAGACCTGTCCTTCCGTGACCGTCCCGTCGTGGACCGTCACGAAGCCGCCGTCGGGCAGGTACGCCGAGTCGACGACGACGGAGTAGCCGCCGGTGGCCTGCGCGGTGTAGTTCACGCTCGCGGTGTCCGACGGCATGGCCATCGCGGTGTCGACGACGGGGCTGCCGTCAGCCGTGTACGGGCCGTCCGTCTCGCCTTCCGACTCGGGGAAGGTGTACGTCTCGTCGCCGTCGGTGTCCATGTGCGCCATCGGGACGAGCGTCGTGTTCTCGGTCACGGGCGCATCCAGCTCGACGCGGACGTTCTCGTGGACGCCGGCGGGCAGGTACGCCGAGGTGCCGCGGATGCTCTCGAACACCGCGCCCTCGGTGACGGAGGCGTCGTGAATCGTCACGAAGCCGCCCTGCGAGAGTTCGACCCGGTCGACCACGACCGAGTCGCCGGTCGTGGGCTGGTCGGACATCGAGACGGTCGCGCTCGCGTTGACCGTCGCGGTGTCGACGACGGCGCTCCCGTCGGCCGTGTACGGGCCGTCGGTCTCGCCGTTGGCCGCGACGAACGAGTAGACGCGGTCGCCGTCGGAGTCCATGTGGGGCATGGCGACGAACGTGCCGGACTCGTCGACCGGTTCGTCGAGGTGGACGGTCACGTCCTCGTGGGTGCCGGCGTCGAGGTACGCCGACGACCCGACGACGCTCCCGAGGACGTTGCCGTCCGTGACGGAGGCGTCGTGAATCGTCACGAAGCCGCCCTCGGGGAGCGTGACGGAGTCGACCGTCACGGTCGTCCCGCCGGTCGCTTGGTTCTCGAAGGAGACGGCCGTGGTCTCCTGTTGTGCCGCTGCGGCCGCCGGGATGCCCCCGACGACCACGACGAGTGTCATCAACACTGCGAGTGTGCGTCGCATGTCTCAGAGGGGGACGAATATTTAAAAGAAGATTTTCCGAACTGTCACCCAAATCTCTCCCCGATGTGTCCCCAGTCGCCCGATTTCGGCGGCCAGAATCCTTATCCGGCGGTTGGCTCACGCCGGGTCGGCAGAGCGAACGCGCCGGCTGTCGAGCGCCAGTTCGAACACACAATCCGCGACTCGAAGACGGCGAATCGGGCCCGATGAGACGGGGTTAAATACCGCTCGTCCACCAACTATCGCTATCGGATGTCCTACACCTACTCGGGCGACGCGCATCTCGGGCTCGCGGCGTCCTACCGCGCCGACGACGACCCCTTCCCCACGGACACGTCGCTTTCGTTCCCGCGCCGGAACCACCTGCGAGAGGACGTCGACCTCATCAAGCGCCTCCTGTTTCCCCGGTGTTGGAACGCGGGGCCGTGGGTCGCAGACGAGGAACTCCTCCGCGACGGCGTCGCCAACTTCGGCGCGCTCTGTTACTCCGGTATCGACCCCTACATAGACGAGGACCCCGCGCCCATCGTGGACGAGGTCGTCAGGCGACTCCCCGATATCCGCGAGCGACTGAAGAAAGACGTGGAGGCGGCGTACAAAGGCGACCCCGCCGCGCGCAGCTACGTCGAAATCATCCGGTCGTACCCCGGCGTGCAGGCCATCGTCGTCCACCGGGTCGCCCACGCCTTCTACGAGGCCGGCGCGCCCGCGTACGCCCGCGAACTCGCCGAGTACGCGAAGATGGAGTCGGGCATCGACATCCACCCCGGCGCGACCATCGGCGACTACTTCTTCATCGACCACGGCACCGGCGTCGTCATCGGCGAGACGACGACCATCGGCGAGTGGGCGCGCATCTATCAGGACGTGACGCTCGGCGCGCTCCACTTCGAGGAGGACGAAGACGACGAACACTCGCTCAAGAAGGGGTACAAACGCCACCCGGACATCGGTGACAGCGTCGTCATCGGCGCGGGGACCAAAGTGCTCGGCGCGGTCTCCGTCGGCGACCACGTGAGCATCGGCGCGAACTCGTGGGTCACAGAAGACGTGCCGGACCACACGAGCGTCTACATCTCGGAACACCCGACCCACGAGCGGAAACACCGGGACTGAGCGGGCGAAGGTGCGTCAAAACCGGACTGGAGCGGGAGAAAACAGCGGTTTCAGTCGAACGTAATCCACGCGAGGAACACGAGCCCGGCCGTCTCGAAGACGTGCAACAGCATCATCAGCCGCCAGGCGATGACGGGCACGTCGGTGCTGAACCACCCCGAGAGCGTCGGGTCGAGGATGTACATGTAGAACGCCAGCGCGTTCTCTGCGAGGAGGAACACCCCGAACACGAGGAGGCCGACGGCGTGTTTGGACCTGAAGGTCAGGTAGTTTCGGGCCCACACCGCCGACAGTGCGAGAAGCACGACGACGTTGACGCCCGAGGAGACCGTCGCGACGTCCACCCAGATACTCATTCGTTCTCTCCTTTCCCCGTCATCCTGATATACGCTTTCCCAAATCTTTCCATAATCGTGGCGTCACAGTGTCGCACGCTCAGTCCATCCGCTCGACGATTGTCTCGACGGTCTCCCAGTTGGCGCGACACCGCGGCGACGGGAGGTAGACCGCGCCGTAGTCGTCGCCGCTTCGCTGGACCACGTCGTTGTCCATGAGCACGTCGAGGTGGTGTCGGACGGTCTTGTAGTCGAGGTCGAGCGTCTCGGCCAGTTGGTTGGCGTTTCGCGGCTGCTCCTCTACGGTCTTGAGAATACGCACACGGTTTTCGCCCCCGCGGGTTCCCGTGAGCACGTACCAGAGGACAGCCTCCATCGTATTCGTTGATACGTCGGGTGAACCTAAGAGCATCGACCGACAGACACGGACGCGACCGACCGAGGCGCGCTACTCGGCAGACGACGCCGAACCGCCGTCGTCCCCGCCGTCCCCGCCGACCGACGCCTCGTCGCCCAATCGCTCCGAAACCGCCGACAGCGACTCCAACTCGACCGACTCGGGCACGCGGGCGAGCGCCGACTCGGGCCAGTCGTCGTGCGCCAGCGTGAACGCCGCGTCGGGGTTCTCCTCGACCAGCCGCGAGACGCCGCGGGCGGCCTGCTCGTAGGCGTCGCGGTCGAGGCGCTCGGGGACCTCGGCGGTGAGCGGGTACGTCTCGGAGAGCGACCGCGGGAACGGGCCGAACGGCGGGACGACCCGCCACGTCGCGTCGAAGTCGTCGCCGGAGGGGACGCCGCCCTCGGTGAGGAGGACGTGGCCCTCGGCGGTCAGGCGGTCCATGCGGGCGTGGTGGCGTGCAACCTCGGGGCGGTGGGCGCTCTCGTTGGAGGCGTAGAAGAACGCGCCCTTCGAGGCGGGGTCCTCACGTTCGAGCTGGTCGACGTGGTCGAGAAGCGCGCGGTAGCCGTCGAGCATCGCCGGGTGCGAGCGGGCGCGCTCCTCGACGAGTTCCATGAGGTCGCCGTCGCGGATGGCCTGCTTGATGCGGCGGAGTTCCGCGAACGTGACGTGGAGGTTGTGCTCGGCGAGCAGCTGTTCCTGTCGTTTCGGCCCTTTCTCGCGGAGGTCGTCCGGCGAGTACTCCGTGCAGATGGGACAGGTACACGGGAGGTAGTCGAGGTCTTCGAGGTGTTCGGTCCCGCGGACGGTGAGATACCGCCCGTCGCGGGCGTAGAGGGCGTAGGCGGCGGAGTCGAACAGGTCGCAGCCGAGCGCGACGGCGAGCGCGAGCATCATCGGGTGGCCCGCGCCGAACAGGTGGACCGGGGCGTCGACGCCGAGCCCGCGCTTGGCGGCCGCGACGGCGTCGACCATGTCGTCGTAGCGGTAGGCGTTCATCATCGGGACGACCGCGCCCACGGGGAACACGTCGAGGTCGGTCGCGTCGGCGTGGCGGCCGGCCTCCTCGCGGAGGTCCGGGTAGGTCGACCCCTGCACGGGGGCGTTGACGAGCATCTCGCCCGTGTCGGCGGCCTCGGCGTCGGCGAGGGCCTGTCTGGTGATTTCGAGGTCCGTCTCGGCCTGCTCGCGGGCCACGTCCGGCGGCGTCGGGATGTCGACCGGGGTGGCGATGTCGGTGCCGATGTCGCGTTGGAACTGGAGAATCTCCTCGGTCGTCGTGTCGATTTCGCCGTACTCGGCGAGTTGGAACGACCCCGAGTCGGTCATGATGGCCCCGTCGAAGTCGAGCATCTCGTGGAGCCCCACGTCGAGGGCCTCCTCGCGGAGGTGGTCGTTCGTCTTGATGATGTAGGAGTTGGTGATGAGGACGTCCGCGCCGAACTCGGACTCCAGTCGCGCGGGCGAAATCGTGTCGATGTTGGGGTTGACGACCGGCAGGAGCGCCGGCGTCTCGACGGTGATCCCCGCACGCGGGACCGAAAGCCGGCCGATGCGCCCGGCGAGGTCCCCGTCGCGGAGTTCGAAGTGGTCGCGCATGGACTGTCGTTTCCCGAGGGCGGCGGTAAGAGTTGCGTTCGCGGGCCGGTCGTCGGGGAGAAAAATAGACGCACGACGACATATCGGTTTATTCATCGAAATATTCTAGAAAAACAGACAGGAGAGATATCAAACGTGATTTTTTGGGCGAACAGTTTACAAAGAGATTGGGTCAACCGAGAGTATAGATGTTAGCCGACCTATCACCACTCGAAGTAACCGCGCTCGCCGTCGCCCTCGTCGGGCTGATACCGGTTATCACGCAGTACAGAGACGAGACCAAACTGTTCGCCGCGGGCTACGTCCTGCTCGTCATCGGGATGGTCGCGACGAACCTCGAAGTGTTCTTCCTCGGGTCGGTGCTCAACTTCGTCGAGCACGCGTTCGGCATCGGCCTCGCGGGAGCCACCTTCTTCGCGGCGGCGTACCTGCGCCGGAAAAACGTCATCAACGGCGGTGACGGCTCGTGATAATCGACGCGCTGTTCGACGCTATCGGGACCCTCGGGTTCATCGGCGCGGCGGGGCTGGCGTGGCTCAACTACCGCGACACCGACGCCGAGTCGTCGTTCTGGCTGACGTACGCGTTCGCTTCCGTGCTGGCGATTCTGTGGATGATCAGCCTCACGATGGAGAAACTCGGCATCTACACCGAGGTATTCAACCTCGTGACCTCGCCGCTCATGACCGCCACGGTCGCCGTCTTCGCCATCGGCGGCACCGCGACGCTCGCCATCGTCGCGGACATGAAAGAACTCGTCGACGACGCCGACGAACGGCGGCGCGAACTCGACGCGCTCACGACGGACCTCGAACAACAAGCTGAGACGTACGGCGACGCGATGCAGAAGGCCGCCGACGGCGACCTCACCGTCCGCGTCGACGCCGAGAGTCAGAACGACGCGATGCGCCGCATCGGGCTGGGCTTCAACGAGATGTTAGACGCCATCGACTCGGTCATCGTCCGAATCCAGACGTTCGCAGAGCAGGTCGACGACAAGAGCTCCGAAGTCACCGCGAGCGCGGACGCCGTGAAGACCACGAGCACGGACGTGGCCAACAGCATCGAGGAGATTTCGGCGGGCAACGAGACGCAACACCGGAACCTCAACGCCGCGGAGTCCGAACTGAGCAACCTCTCTGCGACCATCGAGGAAATCGCCTCCTCGTCCGAGGAAATCGCGCGACAGTCCCAACAGACCGTCGGGCGCGCCAAAGAGAGCCAGAAGGCCGCCAGTTCGACCATCGAGAAGATGGAGCAGTTGGAGTCGCGGTCGACCGAGACCGTCTCCGAGGTCGAGGAACTCCAGCAGTCAGTCACGCAGATCAGCGAGGTCGTCGACCTCATCGACGACATCGCGGAGAAGACGAGCATCCTCGCGCTCAACGCCTCCATCGAGGCGGCGGGCGCGGGCGACGCGGGCGAGGGCTTCGCCGTCGTCGCAAGCGAGGTGAAGACGCTCGCCGAGGAGACCGCCGAGGCGACCCAAGAGGTCGACTCCCTCATCGGTGACATCGAGCAGTCGACCGAGAACGTCGCCGAAGACACCTTCGAGACGCAGGCCGAAGTCGAGTCCAGCCGCGAGACCGTCGGCGAGACGGTCGAGGTGCTCGAAGAAATCGTCCACAAAATCGAAGACAGCAACGACTCCATCCAGTCCATCAGCAGCGCCACCGACGAGCAGGCGCAGTCGACCCAGGAGGTCGTCACGATGATGGACGAAATCACCAACCTCAGCGACCAGACGGCCTCGGAGGCGCAGAACGTCTCCGCCGCGGCCGAAGAACAGACGGCGGCGACCCAGCAGATTGCGGCGTCGTCCTCGTCGCTCTCGGAGCGCGCACAACAGCTCAAATCGCTCGTCTCGCAGTTCGAGTCCGGGCACGCGACGGGCGGCGCACCGGGCGGCGAGGCGGCGACGCCCGCGGCTTCGGCCCCGAACCGAGCGATGCGGGCCGACGGCGGCGACGACTGAACCCGAACTGACCGACGAGACCGACGACCGGCGCACGGGCGAGCGCCCCCGACGAACGTTTTTCTGCCGACTCGCGCGCCGGGGAGGCGCGCCTACGCGCCGACGCCCCAGAAGAAGGCGATGCCGGCCACGGTGACGACCGACAGGAGCAATTGCAAGGGCGCGCCGACCCGGAGGAAGTCCGAGAACGTGTAGCCGCCGGGGCCGTAGACGAACAGGTTCGTCTGGTAGCCGACGGGGGTCATGAACGCCGTCGACGCCGCAAAGGTCACGGCGAGGACGAACGCGAACGCGTTGGCCCCGATTGATTGGGCGGCGCTGGCTGCGACCGGAATCATGAGCACGACGCTCGCGTTGTTCGAGATGACGCTCGTGAGCAGTCCGGTAGCGAGATAGAACACCCACAGCACGCCGATTGCGGGGAGGAACGTCGCGGTCGAGGCGACGGCGTCACCGAGAAGCGCCGCCGCGCCCGTCTGTTGGAGCGCGACGCCGAGCGGGATGACGCCCGCCAGCAGGAAGATGACGTTCCACTCGACCGATTTGTACAGTTCGTTCGGCTTGAGGACGCCGGTGAGAATCATCGCGACCACGCCCCCGAGCGCAGAGACGACGATGGGAAGGACGTTGAACGCCGGGAGCGCGACGACGCCGGCGATGATGGCGACCGCGAACGGCGTCTTCTCGGTTCGGTAGTCGACGTCGTCGAACTCGTGGGCGACGATGAAGTCCTCGTTTTGGACGAGGCGGGTGAGGCTGTCGGGCGGGGCCTGCACGAGTAACGTGTCACCGACGCGGATGTCGATGTCCTCGAAGCGGTCGCGGACGACCTTCCCGCGGGTCCGAAAGGCGAGCACGTTCGCGTCGTAGCGCTGGCGGAACGTCGAACTGGCGAGGCTCTCGCCGACGAGAAACGAGCCCGAGGGGATGACGACTTCGACCATGACAGGCTCTTCTTCGCCCGGGTGGAGTTCGCTCTCGGAGCGGGGGCCGCCGACGAACGTGAGCCCCTCCGAGCGCATGATTCGTTCGAGCGTCTCGCGGTTCGTTCGGAGCCGGAGCGTGTCGTTTTCGTGAATCTCCTTGCGAGCCAGCGGTTCGGGGAACTGCTCGCCGTAGCGGATGAGCTGTAACACGTCGATGTCGAGGTCGTCGTTCCCGAGGGCCTCTTGGACGGTCTGGCCGATGAGCGACGAGTCCGCGGGGACGACCACGTCGGCGAGGTACTCCTGGAGCGCGTACTCCTCGACGAGGTCGTCCTCGGCGGGCACCCGCGTGGGGAGCAGGCGGACGCCGACCGTCATGAGGTAGACCGCGCCGACCACGAAGACGATGACGCCGAGTTTGGTGAACTCGAACATCCCGAAGGCGTGGAGGCCGAGGCCGGGCGACTCCCGTCCGAGCTGGGCCGCGATGTCGCTGGCGAGGATGTTCGTCGACGTGCCGATGACCGTCAGGGTGCCGCCGAGCATCGACGCGAACGAAAGCGGCATGAGGAGCTTCGACGGGGAGGTCTTGCCCTTGTGCGCGAGGTCCGCGACGACCGGGACGAGGATGGCGACGACCGGCGTGTTGTTGATGAACCCCGACACCGGCCCGGTGACGGTGATGGTCGCTGCGAGCTGTTTCGAGCGGCTGTTGCCGGCGAACTCGGCCATCTTCCGCCCGATGAGTTGGACGATACCGGTTCGGTTGACCCCCGTGCTCAGGATGAGCATCGCCAGCACGGTGATGGTCGCGGGGCTGGCGAACCCCGACAGTCCCTCTTGCGGGGTGATTTGCGTCCACGGCTCCAACACCATCAGAAGGACCATCACGACGATGGCGGTCACGTCGATGGGGAGCCACTCGGTGGCGAACAAGACGAGAGAAAGCAGGATGAGCGCGAAGACGACGAGCATATCGCCCGTGACGGCCGCCGGGACGAGTCCTTCGACTACCGACACGAGTGTGGAAAAGAACACATCTGTTCGAGGGGACAGCGAGCGAAAAAGGCTGGTATCGACGACTGCTCAGAACAGCAGTTCGGTCGGGACCCCGCCGGGGCTCATCTCGGTGAGCTTGAACACGAGGTACGCGAGCAAGAACAGCGTCGCGTTGTACGCGCCGTGGATGAGCGCCGGGACGGTGATGTTGTCGGTCAGTTCGTACGCCGTGCCGAAGACGACGCTCGGGAGGAACAGGATGCCGATGGTGACGAGGCGGCCGCCCGCGCCGCCGGTGAGCGCGACGTAGTGAATCGCGGCGAAGATGGCGCTGGCGAGGGCGATGCCCGGGACCGGGCCGAACGACTCGCGGATGCGGTTCTGGACGACCCCGCGGAACAGCAGTTCCTCGCCGGGGCCGATGAGGAGGAACGACGCCGGGACGAGGAGCAACAGCACTTCGGGGTCCTGTGCGGCGATTTCGGTCACTTGGTTCGACCCCGCTTGGACGCCGAACGTCGAGACGAGGAACGCGCCGACGAACGCCGCGACGAGCGCGGTCACGTAGCCGAGGACGACCGCGACGAGGTCGCGGAGCGACGGCATCGAGACGCCGAAGTACGAGCGGTCGAGGCCGCGGTATCTGGTGTAGACGAGGGCGACGCCGCCGAAGGCGATGCCCTGCAAGAGGATGAGCGACGTGACGACGAGCGCGAGGGGCGTCAGTTCGACGCCCGCGCTCGCCGCCGCGAACTGCGTGATAAAGACGAGTATCGTGCCGACGACGAGACCGCCGCCGCCGAGGGCGATAGCTGCGAGGAAGGACCGAGCGAGGTCGGGGAAACGCGTCGTAGTAGACACAGGCGACCAGTTGGAGCGCCGGCGTCAAAATCCTTCTCGCCTCGGAACGGGGTTCGAGGGGCGAACGCGGGCGCGCGAGTGACCGGGTGCGCTACTCGCCGGCGAGTTCGTAGTAGAGCACGCCGAGGACCGTCCGGGCGTCGCGCACCTCGCCCGCGAGGACGGCCCCCTTGAGGTCGTCGTAGTCGACCGTCGTCGGGCGGATGCTCTCGTTGAAGTCGAGGTTCTGGTCGGCGCTCGGCTCGCATCCGCGCGCGACGAAGTAGTGGTGGACGGAGTTGGCGATGCCGTTGGCCGGCTCGACGGTCACGAGCGGTTCGACCGTCTCGGCCTCGTGGCCGGTCTCTTCCGCGAGTTCGCGCCGGGCGGCCGCGGCGTAGTCGTCGTCGTCCGGTTCGGTGCCGCCGGCGGGGAGGCCGCGGTTCGTCCGGCCGACGGCCTGTCGCCACTCGTCGATGACGACCACGTCGCCGTCGGGTGTGAAGGGGAGGACGACGACCGCCGCCGGCTCGTCGACGTAGTGGAAGTCCGTCTCGGTCCCGTCGGGGAGCCGAACGTCGTCCATGCGGATGTCGAAGCCGGGACACGAGTAGTCGATGCGCGTGTCGGTGGTCTCCCACGCGAGGTCGTCGTCGCTCATGACAGCACGTGACGGCGGTATTTCCAAAAGCGTCGCGATACCCCGCTACCCCGCGTCGTCGAACGAGACGGTCGCGAGGTCGGCTTCGAGGTCGTCGACGTAGTCGTTGTACGCCTCCACGAACGCGGCGAAGTCGCCGGCGAGTTCGCGCACGTCGGGCGCGGCGGGCGGTTCGTACTGCGACAGCAGGTAGATGCCGCCCTCGCCGCCGACGCGGAGGTACGACGCCCGCGGGCCGTCCCACTTCAGCTCCCAGCGCGTGCCGCCGACCCGCTGGGTGAAGGTGCCGTACTCGCCGTCGAAGCGGTTGAGTTCGCCCGCCATGGTGTCGGCCACCTCGCGGATGGTCGAGACGAGGTGGTCCCGCTGGGCGACGATTTCCTCGGTCGTCGTCACCGCGGGGAACGCCGTCGGCACGTCGTCGAGGACGCCGTCGAGCGACTCGACGTGGTCGTTGTACGCCTCCACGAACGCCGGGTAGTCCTGCATCGCCGTCGCCAGCGCCTTCGGCTCCGGCGGCTGTTTGGTCGAGACGACGTACGTCTCGCCGCCCGACTTCCCCTTGAACCGGAGATACTGGAGCGCGCCCGCCTCGTACTTGAGCGTCCACGTCCCGCGGCGCGTCTTGAACGTCTCCTGGCCGTAGTCGCCGCCCTGGAGGATGGCGAGTTCGCGCGCGATGGTGCCCGCGTGGGCCTCGACCGCGGCGACGACCTCGTCTCGGTTGGCCGCGACGTCGTCGACGCTCGCGATATCGAACGAGAGGGCGTCAGTCATGGTCGGAAGGTGGCGATTGGAGGGGATAAGTGCGTCCGTCGCCGGATTTATCATCGGTGATACGCGTCTCGGATGTGATGAGCCAACACAGGGCATCGATTGGTGGGACAATCGGTGGGATGGCACGACGGGCGAACCCGGCCTTTGCGGGCGGCATCGTCGCCGTCTCGGTGGTCGCGCTCGCCTACGCGGTGACGGTCGGGTCGCTCCAGCAACACACGTTCGTCCACGTCATGGCGGGGCTGCTCTGGACGGGGACCGACCTGTTCATGGGGGCGATTCTCGGGCCGGTCATCGGCGGGCTGACCGACGAACAGAGCGCCGCGGTGTTCGAGCGCCTCACGCCGAAGACCTCGTTTTTCCTCCCGTCGATGGCGCTCGTCACCATCGCGGGCGGCATCACGCTCGCCCAGCGACTCGGCGTGTTTCCCCACGCCGAACCGTGGCTCGCGCTGTTCACCGCCGCGAACCTGATTCCGATTTGCCTCCTGCTCGGTCGCCGCCTGAACGCGTGGCGCGACCCGCGGTGGCAGGCCGTCTTCGCCGTCGCCACCGTCGGCTCGCTCGCGTGGGTCGCGACCACCATCGGTGACTTCCGGATGACGACCCCGGCCATCGTCGTCGCGCTCGTCGTCGTCACCATCCTCTCGGTGCAGGGCTTCGGCTTCCTGATGCCCGGCGAGATACGGATGTACTTCGAGATGACCTCCGAGGACCCGGACCCCGGCGTCATCTCGGCCATCGGAAAACAGAACGCCATGCTCGGCGGCGTGCAGGGAGTGTTCCAACTCGTCCTCATCGCCGACATGGTGTACCTCCGCTACGGCGGCTTCTGAGGTGAACGCGGGGCGGCCGCGCTCGCGGGGTCAGTCGACCCGGCGGAACACGCGGCGGGTGTCGCGGTCGCCGTGTTCGCAGGCGACCTGTTCGAAGCCGAACGGCTCGAACACGGCCGCCCAATCGCGGTAGTACAGCGGGAAGTCGTACTCCTCGTCGTTGACGCCGCGGTCCTCGGGCGGCACCGACCGGTCGCCCTCGTTTTCGACGGTGACGACGTAGTCGCTCGCGCTCCGAGCGACCGCCTCGAACACCCACGCGTCGTCGGGGTGGACGTGCTGGAGCGTCTCGACGGAGTAGACGGCGTCGAACTGCCCCGGAGAGAACTCCTCGACGGTCTCCTCGATGGCGGCGGCGTGGAACGTCCCGCAGCGGGCGAGGTCGGGGTAGGCGTCGGCCATCACCTCGAAGCAGTCGGGGTTGATGTCGACGCCGTGGAGGTTCTCGAAGCCGTGTTCGCGGAGGTGCGAGAGGTGTCGGCCGGGTCCGCAACCGAGTTCGAGAATCGACGCCGAGGCGTCGAGTCGCTCGTCGAACACCCGCCGAATCGCCTCGCTCGTCTCGTTCGGCCCGTAGTACGCGTAGTACTCCGGCGAGAACTCTCCCGACCGGTCTGCCCACTTCCGACGAACGTCGTTAGCATCCACGGTGTCGGAGACCGTCCGGCCACGCGTAAAGCCTCGTCGGCCGCGACCCGCCGGATTCGACGAGCGGAACTGCCGATACCACATCTTACCGCGGAATCGCCGTCGAATCACTAGGCGAGCGCGTCCAGAACCGACGTATCAGAACATTCGTCTACAAACGTCGATGATTCAGAAAAGTATTCAATAAAATAACCCCGTGACAACACGACCCTCACAAGTCTTATCCGTAAAGGGCGTGTGTGTTCAAAAGCAATGGCGAAAGGAAACGTTGATTTCTTCAACGACACTGGCGGCTACGGTTTCATTTCGACGGACGATGCTGACGACGACGTGTTCTTCCACATGGAAGACATCGGCGGCCCGGACCTCGAAGAAGGCACGGATGTGGAGTTCGACATCGAGCAGGCCCCCAAGGGCCCCCGCGCGACGAACCTCACGCGCCTTTAAACTAATTTAGTACGCCGCGTTTCGCGGCAGAACGATAACTTACATTTTGCGTATATTCGACCGGCGAGCGACGCGTTCGCGGCCGGTCGCTGGCCGAAAAAGCGGCGGCGAGACCGCTCAGAACTCGCCGTTGATGATGTCGGCGACGTGCTGGCGGTCGAACAGCTGTTCGTCTTCCGGGATTTCGGGGTACGGGCCGCCGTCCGAGGTCGGCCACTCCCCGAACGCCTCGGGATAGAACTGCTTGGCGCTCATCTCAAGCTGGAAGAGGTTGAGAATCGGCCCCTGATAGCGCGCGCCCTGCGGGTAGACCCGACCGTTCTGGACCGCCGAAATCTCCGCGGCGACGGGGTCGGATTCGAGCGTCGCCCGGAGGTCGTTCATGCTGACGCTCGGCTGCATCCCGCTCAGGAAGAGCAGAACGTCGGGGTCGGCCTCCAACAGCGCCTCGAAGTCGACGGTCGACCCCGACTCGATAGAGCCCTCGAACGCGTCGTGCGGTGCGAGCGGCCGGATGTGCGAGGTCATAAAGCCGGGGTTGCCGACCGTGTACGCCCAGACCTGGTTCTCGATGTCGGACGCGGTGAGCAACACGACGCTCGGGCGCTCGTCTTCCGGCGGCAG
This sequence comes from Haloferax sp. Atlit-48N, assembly GCF_003383015.2. Classification (NCBI taxonomy): domain Archaea; kingdom Methanobacteriati; phylum Methanobacteriota; class Halobacteria; order Halobacteriales; family Haloferacaceae; genus Haloferax; species Haloferax sp. Atlit-48N. The sequence goes on from NZ_CP137689.1 coordinate 2,507,060, forward strand.
CCCCGCCTCGATGGTGGCGAGCACGTCGTCGTGGACGGCCGCAAGCGCCTCGTAGCGCTCCTCCTCTCTGAGCATCTGCGCGACCTTCTCGAACTGCTCCCACAGCGTGTAGTACTCGTAGTCGCCGGTCCACTCGTCCGTCGGCGACGCGTGACGGGCGCTCAACGAGTTCCCGAACCACGGCGAGATGTTCTCGGCGACCTCCTCGATGTCGGCCATGTCCCACTGTTCGAGTTGGACGACCCACGCGGGGTCGGCCAGATGCACGTCGCTGTCGAGTTCGTAGAGCTTCTCCTTGCTCGTCTCCCACGAGGGGTACAGGTCCGCCCAGTCCACCTCGACGCCGGGGAGCCGCGCCGTGAACTGCTTCCACGTCGCGTCGTAGTACGCCGGCCCGTTGACCGCGTTGACGTCGTCGCCGCGGCCGAGCGCGAACGCCATCCCCGCGTGGTGGGTCAGCCGCGTGAAGATGCTCTGCGGCGGTTCGTCGAACTCCACGGTGCCGACCGGCGACATCGTCACCGAGTACGACCCGTCCGCGGGCGATTCAGTCCCCGTTTCGGTGGCCGCTTCGGTCGCGGTCTGGGTCGGGGCGTCGGTCTCGCCGTCCGCCGTCGATTCCGAATCATTTCCCCCGGTACAGCCGGCGAGCAGGCCGCCGCCGACCGCCGCGCCGCCGTACTTCACGTAGTCGCGCCGCGTCAGTCCCGTCCGTGGCGTCTCGTCGTGCTCCATAGTTTTTTAGGCCTGCCTAAAATAGATAATTGCTTCGGTTCTCGGGCGACAGCGGGGTCACGACTGCCAGTGGTCGTTTAGTCGTCGGAGACACCGTGGATTCGTCGGTGTCGAAACGGCGGCCGTGTCGGTGGTTCCGCCCGTTTGCAACTACTGTCCAAAACTCAGGTAGGTTGTCCGTGAAGATGCCGTCTCAGATTCGAACTTCCCTCGCTGTCGCTCGGACGTTCGAATCTTCAGTCACCCAGACAACCGTTTCGAGGGGACTCGCACACGCTACGCGGTGCTCGTTGGCGTTGAAAGGGGTAGAAATGGGACACTGTGACTCGCTTCGCTCGTCACAGGCACCCGCTCACTTCGTTCGCGAGTACGGCTCAGATTCGAATCCAGCGAGACGTCGTCTCGCCTCTTCACGCTCGCTGTGCTCGCGTGAACCACGGTCACTCACTTCGTTCGTTCCCTGATTCGAATCTTCACCGGGTGAAATCACCCCACACCTTTCAGACCACTCGCTGTCGCTCGCGGGTCGTGAAAGGTGGGGAGAATATGGGCCGGCTCAGATTCGAACTGAGGTTACGGCCACCCGAAGGCCGAAGGATACCAAGCTACCCCACCGGCCCGCATTTTGAGGCAAGCCACCGTCGCGTTTAACAGTTGTGATTGCGGGCCACCGTCAGACGCCGTGGCACACCGCCGACCCCGACTCAGTACCGCGAATAGCCCGCCGTGTCGAGGTGGTTGTGCGCGACCGTAATCGAGTGGTCGGCGTGGAGAATCTCGGGGCCGAGGCGGACCCGCTCGTCGGCGGCGGCCGCCAGCAACTCGGCTTCCTCGTCGGTGAAGTCGTGGTGGTCCGAGAGGACGAAAAGCGGGTTTTCGGGCGGTTCGACCTGAACAACGGGGTCACCGTCCTCGTGGAGTTCGACGACGGTCGCGTCGCGGGCGGCCTTTTCCAGCGTCGTCTCGAAGTCCATCCGGCGGATGGAGACCCCCGGCGACGACTCGGCGGGCATGTGGCCGATGGCCTCCTCGCGCTTTTCGAGCGCCTTGCGAATCAGGGCGGCGGTGGAGCGCTCGTCGGGGTTGAGTCGGCGGAGTTCCGACCCCTCGAAGCGGACGGTGTACTCGTTTCCGAGGACGAGGTGGACCCGAACGTCCTCGCGGATGTCGTGCGAGAGGAAGAACGCGGAGTTGACACAGCGGCAGAGCACGTCGAGTCGGCCGGCCCCGCCCGCGATGTCGTCGAGCGAGAAGTCGGGCGTCGTCGGCGCGTCGTGGCCGGTGACGATGAATTGGCGCATGCGTCCGACTCGGCGCGTGGGGACCTTATCGGTGTCCACTCGCGGGCGAGCGACAAGGGGCGACGGCGGCGAAGACGCCCGGCGAGGCCGGGAGCCGTCGCTCGGAGGCGCGGGGACTGAGCCTCGAAAGAAACGAACGGGACGCGTCGAAACCGGGGGTCCGGCTTCGGTCGCGTCGTCGATGGGTGGTGTCAGTCGCGTCGGTGCGACTCGGTTACGCCGAGGTCGGCGTGGTTCCCTGGGTGGGTGCTGAACCCGGTGCCGGGCCGGACGCTGAACCGCCCGGACCCGGGGCGCCGGATTCGGGCGTGGCCGGAGCGGGCGCACCGGACTCCTTGTCGCCGGAGACGAGGAAGTCCGCGAGGTTGCCGACGAGCACCTCGTTGTCGGCCTCGTAGGCCGACTCGGGCGTGAGGAAGTCGGCGTCGCCGATGGCGACGACCGTCTCGCTCTGGGCGGCGACCGTGTACGGACCGGACTTACGAATCGACTCGACGCGGGTCTCGCCGCCGGAGACGAGCGCCGGCGAGACGCTGTCGGCCGAAATCGAAAGCGGCGCGGCGTCGCGGAACACGACCTCGTCGACGCCCTCGGTCAGGGCGGTGTCGCCCTCCGGCGTGGCGTAGACGTTCTCGTAGTTGAGGTAGTAGTCGTGCATGTTGTACAGCGACGTGGAGCCGAACGAGACCCCGTAGTCGGAGGTCAGTCCGGCGTCGCCGCCGGTGGGGCCGGACGACACCGAGACGCTGACGAGGCCGAGGATGCTCGTCGTGCCCGCGGACTGCGGGTCCCCGACGAGAGCGACGCGGCCGCCGGCGTCTTCGAACGACCGGAGGCCGTCGAGTTGGCCGCCGGTGTACGGCTGTTCGGGGTTGACGACGACGAAGGCGTCGGCCCGGCGGAGCGAGGCGTTGAAGTTCCGCTGGGCGTCCTCGCGGGTGAGGTACTCAACCTCGTGGCCGTTGGCGACGAGGGCATCGACGAGCGGTTGCACGTCGGACTCGCTCACGTCGTTGCCGTGGCCGACGTCGATGAGGACGGTCTTCGACGCGGCGTTGGAGTCCATCGTCACCTCGCCCGATTCGGGGCCGGGCGTGGCGACGAGTTCGTCCGCGTCGAACGCCTGTTTCGCGGCGTTCTGGGTGTCTGCCGAGTCGCTGCCGCCGAGTTGGACGGCGTAGGGTGCCACCGCGGCCCCGACCAGAATGAGGCCGAGTACGACCGCGAAGACGACCGTCCCGCCGAGTAAGTTACGCTGAGACATTGCCGATCACCTCGTCTTCGTACTGCACCTGTCCGTACACCATCAGGAACTGCGGCGCGCGAACGCCGTCGTAGCCCATGGGACTCTCTTCGACGACGACCGTCGAGTTGCCGTCCTGCGAGCTGAGAAGGATGATGCCGGACTGGGTCGGCGGCTCCTTCTCGACGACCTCGTAGTTTTCGAGGCCGGCCTCGGAGGCGGCGCGGTCGATGGCCGTCTGGAGCGTGCCGATGTCGTCGGCGTAGCCGTTCTGCGTGGCGCGAGCGCCGGTGTAGACCTTCGCGTAGGCGACCTCTTCGCGCGACAGCGAGAGCTCGTCGCCGCGGTGCTCCATGACGCTACCGACGAAGGCGTGTTTCAGCGTCTCAATCTGGGCTTCGCGCTGGTCGACGGTCATCGACGCCTTGTCCGGTCCGGTGCGGATTTCGTTGGACGTGCCGCCGATGGGGGCCGACCCGCGGACGCCGACGCTCCCGATGACCGAGGAGGGCGTCACGTAGATGCTCTCGGAGGGAAGCATCGTGTAGTACGCGCCCGACGCGCCCGTTCCTTCGACGCTCGAAACGACGGGCATCTCTTGGGCGGTCCGGTTGACCGCCAGATACATCTGCTCGGACGCGGCCGCGGAGCCGCCGGGGCTGTCGACCTGCAGGACGACCGCCTTTATCGATTCGTTCTCTCGCGCTTCTTGTAGGTCCTCTTCCAGCTGGTCAGCTGTGTGGGAGGTGATGGTCCCGTCGACCGAGATGACCGCGACCCTGTCGGGGGTGGGCGCGGCCGCGTCGTAGACGACGGGGGCGAGGAATGCTCCAACCAGGACGGCCGCGACGATGGCGAGGACCGAGACGGTCCGCGTCGACGCCGCGGAGGAGGGTTTTGATACCATACGTCGACCGTGAGTTTTCGAGCCGGTTTCAAAATACTTGTCATTAGAAAATACAGTCCGCCAGACAATAACGGCGGCGGGGAACTGCATCGCCCGAGGGTTCGCCGTCGCCCGAGCGTCGGCCGGTTAGTCTCAGTCGGTCAGCCCGTAGCCGCGCCGGAACAGCACGACGTTGAGGCCGACGACGGCGAGCGTGAGCGCCGTCAGCACGCCGAGAGAGAGGTTCGGGTCCACCTCGGTGACGCCGAGGAAGCCGTAGCGGACGCCGTTGACCATGTATATCATCGGATTGAGCAGCGACGCCTGCTGGAAGGTCGCCGGAATCTCGTTGAGCGAGTAGAAGACGCCGCCGAAGAACACCAGCGGGCGCAGGATGAACTGGTTCATCATCGTCAGGTCGTCGAAGTCGTCGGCCCAGAGGCCGCCGACCACGCCGAGGCCCGCGAACAGCAGAGTGATGATGAGCATGAACGCGACGAGGTAGAACGGTTGGGCGACGCCGACGGTGGTAAAGACCATCCCGATGAGGGCGACGAGCGCGCCGACGAGCACCCCGCGGGTCGCACTGGAGAGGACGTACGCGCCGACCATCGAGGTGTACGACAGCGGCGAGGTGAGCGCCTCCTCGATGTAGCGGTTCCAGCGGCCGTGGAAGATAGAGAAAGAGGCGTTCTCGAAGGCGTTGGAGACGGCCCCGAGGACGATGAGCCCGGGGAGGATAAACAGGATGTACGGGACGCCCGCGATTTCGTTGATGCGCTCGCCGAGGATGACGCCGAACACGGAGAAGTACAGCACGTTCGTGATAAACGGCGGGACGAACGTGTTGCGCGGGCGGCGGACGAACCGGAGAACCTCGCGGCGAAGCAGGGCGTAAAAGCCGGTCACGTCGAGGCTCGTGAGGCTCATTGCTCGACCTCCGCGGTGGCGCGGCCCTCGCCCTGTCTCGTCATCTCGACGAACACCTCTTCGAGCGACGTGCGCGAGATTTCGAGGTCGACGATTTCGTGGCCCTGCCGGTCGAGCGCCTGCACCACGTCGGGGGCGACGAGACCGCCCTGCTGGGCCGTCACGACGAGGCGGGTGCCGTCGAGTTCGACGGCCTCGACGCGGTCGTCGTCGGCCGCGAAGTCGGGGACTGCGGTCGGCGGGTCGCGGAGTTGGACGACGATGTCGTCGGTCCCGCGGTCCATCAGTTCCTCGGGGCTGGCGACCTCGATGACGGACCCGGAGTCGAGGATGGCGACCTCGTCGCAGAGGCGTTCGGCCTCCTCGATGTAGTGGGTCGTGAGCAGGATGGTCGTCCCGCTGTCGTTGAGGTCGACGATGGTCTCCCAGAGTTCGTGGCGCAGTTGCACGTCGACCCCGGCGGTCGGCTCGTCGAGGATGAGCAGGTCGGGGTCGGTGATGAGCGCCCGCGCGAGCATGAAGCGGCGTTTCATCCCGCCGGAGAGCCAGTCGAAGCGGGTGTCGCGCTTGTCGTAGATGCCGACGCGCTTGAGCACCTCGTCGGCGCGCTCTGCGGCCTCGTCGTGCGGAATTCCGTGGTAGCCCGCCTTGTGTTCGAGCACTTCGCGGATGGGGAAAAAGCGGTCCACGTTGAACTCCTGGGGCGCGAGGCCGATGCGGTCGCGTGCCTCGCGGTAGTCGTCTTCCACGTCGTAGCCGAAGACGCTCGCCTCGCCGCCGGTCTTGCGGACGAGTCCGACGAGGATGTTGATGAACGTCGTCTTCCCCGCCCCGTTCGGGCCCAACAGCCCGAAGAACGAGCCCTCCGGAACGTCGAGGTCGACGCCGTCGAGGGCGCGGACGTCGCCGTAGGACTTCGTCAAGTCGCGTATCTCAATCGCAGATGCCATTCGTTGGTGCGTCGTCGGGCGTGGACGCGATTAAGCGTAGTGTCCGCGGAACGCCCCGTCACGGCGTGGCACGCCCGGTCGCCGGGTGGAGCCGACGACGCTCGAATCCTCTGCGAGGGGACGGTGTGTTACCATGTATCAAATTAGGGCCTAATATCCATCCGTACAGAACTAAGTCATTAACTAATATTATCATTATCAATCATTAACTATTAGTACTCCTCGGCAGTCGAACCGGGTGAGGAGACATCCGATGGTAGTATCCGCAGCACACCACGCGTCCGACCGCTCGACGACCGCGATACGAACCGACCGCTACCGACCGCCGACCCCACCGACGTAACCGATGACAAACCGCGACAACACGACCCGAACCGACACGACGACCCGCACGCCGACCACCGCTCGCTCGACGCCGACTCGTCCCCCCGCCGCGCGGCGCTACCCCAACAACGAGGAGAACATGGACGCGCCGCTCGTCCCCTTCATCCAGCGGCCGGGCGAGGACGACGAGATGACGACGATTCGGCGCGAACTCGCCGCGCTCCGCGCCCAACTGAACCGCATCGAGCGAACGATGCAGCCCACCGACACCCAATGAACCCGACCGAACTCGACAGCGACGTCTTCGCACAGGATGTTGACAACCAGAAGGCCCGCGAACTGCGGGAGATGCTGAACACGCAGGACTTCGTGTTCGCCCCCGGCATGTACCACGCGCTCGACGCCCGCCTCGCCGAGATGACGGGCCACGACGCCGCCTACATGTCCGGCTACTCGACGGTCCTCGGGCAGTTCGGCTTCCCGGACTTGGAGATGGTCACGATGACCGAGATGGTCGAGAACGCAAAGCGCATGGTCGAGGCGACGAACCTGCCGGTTATCGCCGACTGCGACACGGGCTACGGCGGCATCCACAACGTCCGCCGCGCCGTCCGCGAGTACGAGAAGGCCGGCGTCGCCGCCGTCCACATCGAAGACCAGACGACGCCCAAGCGCTGCGGCCACATCGCGGGCAAGCAAATCGTCTCCCGCGAGAAGGCCAAGGCTCGCTTCGAGGCCGCCGTCGACGCCAAGCAGTCGGAAGATACAGTCGTCATCGCCCGCACCGACGCCTACGGCTCTTCGAACGGCGACTGGGACGAGCACGTCGAGCGCGGCCGCATCTACGCCGACGCCGGCGTCGACATCGTCTGGCCCGAGATGCCGAACCCCTCGCGCGAGGACGCCGTCGCCTACGCCGAGGAGATTCACGAGACGCATCCGGACCTGAAGCTCGCGTTCAACTACTCGTCGTCGTTCGCGTGGTCCGAAGAGGAGGACCCGCTGACGTTCCAGGAGTTGGGCGACCTCGGCTACAAGTACATCTTCATCACGCTGTTCGGCCTCCACTCGGGCGCGCACGCCGTCTACGAGGACTTCAAGAAGCTCGCCGAGCAGGACGAGGAAGGCCAGTTCGACCTCGAGCAGCGCTACCTCGGCCACCCGACCGAGAGCCACCACGAACTGTCGTTCGTCTCGCGGTATCAGGACATCGAGACGCAGTTCGACCCCGAGGCGCGCCGCCGCATCGAGGAGTCCGAAGGGTTCAGCGAGGAGCAGGCCGACCCCATCACGAGCAACGACGATGACTGAGCGCAGACACGACAGGGAGTTCGTGCGGACGTTCTTCACCTCGCCGACGGCCGTCGAGGGCGAAGACGACTCCGCGAAGATGCTCCGACGGGCGGCCGGTCTCCGCGGGATGCAAGCGCCCGACGTGTGGGTCCCCGACAACGAGGACGCCACCGCGCCGTCGATGCGCGACGAGGGAGCCGAGAACATCGTCGAAGTCATCTCCGAACAGGGCGCGGAGTTCCCGGGCGAGATTCACCCCCGGATGGTCTGGCACCGCGACAGCCCCGAGACCCGATATCAGGGCTTCCAGCACATGCTCGACATCACCGACCCCGAGCGCGGGGCGGTCGAGCACATCGACGGCTTCGTCATCCCCGAGGTCGGCGGCATCGACGACTGGAAGAAGGCCGACGAGTGCTTCACCATCGTCGAGCACGAGCACGGCCTCGACGAGGGGAGCCTCGCCATGTCGGTCATCATCGAGAGCGGCGAGGCCGAACTCGCCATGTGCGACCTCCGCGACGAGATGGGCAAGCCCTCCAACAACCTCGAACGGCTGTTCCTCCTCGTCGACGGCGAGGTCGACTACACGAAGGACATGCGCGCCATGACGCCGACGGGCGAACTCCCGGCGTGGCCGGAGCTTCGACACAACACCTCGCGCGGGGCCAGCGCCGCCGGCTGTATCGCCGTGGACGGCCCCTACGACGACATCCGCGACGTGGAGGGCTACCGCGAGCGCATGACCGACAATCAGGCGAAGGGGATGCTCGGCATCTGGTCGCTCACGCCCGGACAGGTCGTCGAGGCAAACACCTCGCCGCTCCCGCCGAAGACCGGCAGTTGGCTCCTCGACGCGGACGGCGAGGAGGTCGAACTCGCGTCCGAGGACGGCGTCGAGGCGTACGACGGCGACCGCCTCTCGCTCGAAGCCACCGACGGCGGCTACGAACTCCGGGTCGGCGGCGACGCGCGGGAGCTCACCGCCGACGAACTCCGCGAGGAACTGCTGGGTCTGACCTCGTACGTCCCGAGCATGGACGACATCGTCGACTCCATGAAGGAGTTCGAGGCGGCCAAGGAGGCCGGCCGCGGCGCTATCGCCATGACGCAGTCCGCGACGCTCCGTATCGGCGGCACCGAAATCGACATCGAAAAAGACCGGATGTGGGACGAAGCGACCTATCAGGCCGCGATGACGCCCATCAGCCTGTTCCAAGACGTGTACGAGAACCGCCCGGACCAACACGATGAACTGGAAGAACGCTACGGCGCGGGCGTCGTCGAGCGCGCGATGGAGGTGGGTCTGTAAGCGCGGAAGACGGTCCGCCACAGGGGGTCCGCCGTCGGCCCCGGTTTCCGGCTTGGTCAGACGACGGCGTCCGGTTTCGTAGCTCTGCGGCGCGCGCGCCCGAACCGTGGGGGCGGCGCGCCTCGCTTTCTTCGGCAGTCTCGCGCGGTCCGCTTCGACTCGACAGGCCTCCTATCGACGCTAGCCTCAAGGTCCGCGCGCGCGACTCGACGCGTGTGAACGATTCCTCGAACACCCCGGCGACGACCGCGTCGGAGAGCGACGACGCCAACGACGGCAGCGGCGACGGCGACGAACCGCTGGAACCCGATGCAGTCGTCGAGTTCGAGGCGACTGGCGTCACCGACGAGGAGACCCTCGCGCGACTCCGCACGGTGAGCTTCTACCTCGACGAGGCGGTCGAGATTCCGGGGACGAACTACCGCGTCGGCCTCGACCCGATACTGGGGCTCGTGCCGGGAGTCGGTGACGCGACGGCCTCGGCGCTCTCGGCGTACATCCTCGTCGAGGCCGCCATGCTCGGCGTGCCGCGAGCGACGCTCGCGCGGATGCTCGGCAACGTCGTCCTCGACGCGACCGTCGGGTCGATACCGCTCGTCGGCGACGTGTTCGACGCGGCGTGGAAGGCCAACGCCCGGAACGTCCGGCTGTTGGAAGCCCGATGCGACGACACCTCCCCCGCGGCCGCAGCGGCCGACCGGCGCTTCCTCGTGGCCGCGGTGGCCGCCGTCACCCTCCTGCTCGTCGCGCTCGGCGCGGCGACTGCGCTCGTCGCCCTGTGGCTGCTCGGACAGGTTGGCCTATTGTAACTATCTGAAAAACAAACTAACTAAACCGGGTGTGTGGCTGGTTATCTCCCCCCAAAATATAAACTACAAGACATATATACGAGCTTGCAAACCGTGGCGTATGGAACGACGAACCTTCCTGAAGAGCGTCGCCACGACGGGAGCCCTCCTCACCACCGCCGGTTGTATGGGCGGTGGCTCCGAGTCGCAGCCGACCGCGGATACCGAGACGGGCAACGAGACCGGCAACAGTACGACTGGCGAGACGACGACCGAGGCCGAACCGGCCGAGGTCCCGTCGCCGGAACTCACCTTCCGCACGAACAGCGGCGTCCTCCGCGTCGTCCACATGGGCGGCGAGAAAATCACCGACGAGGGAACGGACGAGGTCTACGTCACCGTCGACGACGAGCGCACCGCGACGTGGGTCGCTGACGGCGACAAGGGCGGGGAGTTCCCCGTCTCGGTCGGTAACTTCCTCGAAATCGAGTCCGCAGAAAGCGGCTCGACGGTCGAGGTCGTCTGGGTCGGCAGCGAGGGTGCCGAAGAGGTCCTCGCGACTCACGAGGTCGGTGCCGAGGAGACCGCGACGACGACGGCCACGAACGAGACGACCACGAACGAAACCGCGACGAACGAGACGGTCACCGAGACGACGACCGCCAACGAGACGGTCACGACGACGGCGACCGAGACGACCACGTCGTCCGGCAACGAGACCAGCAACTGAGGACGACGACCGACGCCGGCGTCGGACGCGACGGAGCTTTTTTCGACCGAAGCGGGTGACGACTCGCGCTGTTGCACGCGGAGCGACGGGAGCGTAACGCGACGCGAGAGCAGCGACGGGAGCGACTCAGTCGTCGGCCGGCAGTCCGTCTGGGTCGGCCGCCGGTGCGGGCGCGACGAGGCCGACGCGGACGCCGAAGCGCCGCCCCAGCGGGCCGAGCGCGTCGCGCTTCATGAACGCGAAGCCGGCGAGGATGAGCGCAAAGCCGGCGACGGTGACGGGGCCGAGGCGCTCGCCGAGGAACGCCCAGCCGGTGACGGCGGCGACGACCGGCGTGACGTAGTTGACGAGGCTGATTTCGACCGCGCCGATGCGGTCGAGCAGGACGAAGTAGGCGATGAAGCCGACGGCGCTGCACAGCACGGCCAAAAACAGCAGCGCGGCGACGACGACGGGCGTCCACGCCACGCTCGCGAGGCCGGGTTCGCCGAGGACGGGGCTCGTGACGTGGAGCATGGCCGCGCCGATGAGCATCATCCACGACTGCATCGGAACGACCGGCGGGTTGCCGGGCAGTCGCTTGACGAGTACCGAGCCGAACGCCCACGCCGCGGCGGCGAGAAACAGCAAGAGGACGCCGAGGAGTTGGCCGCCGACCGACCCGGACGCGAGGGCGATGACCACCGTTCCGGCCAGCCCCAGCAAGACGCCGAGGAAGCCGAACGCGTCGAGGCGCTCTTCGGGGAGCATCGGCCACGCGAAAAGCGGCGTGAGGACGGGCGCGAGGCTGATGACGATGGCCGAGACGCCGCTCGTCACGTACCGCTGGCCGGAGAACAGAAGCGAGAAGTGCGCGCCGATGAGGAGCGCGCCGCCGACGAAGACGACGAGCCACTCGTCGCGGCCGCGGGGCCGCCAGTCCTCCGCCGCGAGCAGGCCGTAGCCGAACAGCACGACGCCGGCCACGTCGTACCGGAGGGCGGCGAACAGCACGGGCGGGAGGGCGTCGAGTCCGACCTCGATAGCCATAAAGGAGGTCCCCCAGAGGACCGCGATGGTCGCGAACAGTGCGAGCGTCCGATTCGTTTGCGTATTGATAGACACGAGATATCGACCGTAGACCCAGGTGTTGAAACGGCTACCACGCCGCCGTACATCAAATTTCTCGGAGCCGAGATAGCACTCCTCTCGGGTCGTGTTGACAACCGTCTCAGCGTGGCGGAACGTCAGCGAAGCCGTCGGCGACCCGACGAACAAAGTAAGCTAGTTACGCGCGCCCCGAGAGAGACCGACCATGAGCATCCTTGAGGACGCGCGAGCGCTCGCGGAGAGCGGGCCGGTCTGCGACGCCTGTCTGGGCCGGGCCTTCGCCGAGCGCAGTTTCGGGCTGACGAACGCCGAGCGGGGCAAGTCGCTCCGGGTCGCCGCCGCCCTCGACGACGACGAACCGTACGAGGCCGTCGAGACCGAGGACTGCTGGGTCTGCGAGGGAGCCTGCGCCGAGTTCGACGACTGGGCCGAGCGCTGTGCAGAGGCCATCGAGGACGTGGAAGTCGAGACGTACCAGGTCGGCACCCGCGCGCCGCCGCTCGTCGAGGAGAACGAACTGCTCCTCCGCGAGGGCGCGGGGCTCCCCGAGGACGCCGGCGAACTGTTCAAATCCGAGTTCAACCGCGAGGTCGGAAAGCGCGTGGGCCGGCTCACCGGCGCCGAGGTGGACTTCACCCGCCCCGACGTGCAGTTCCTCCTCGACATCGAAGCCGACACCGTCGAGGCGCAACTCAACTCCGCGTTCGTCTACGGGCGCTACCGGAAGCTCGCCCGCGACATCCCGCAGACCGAGTGGCCCTGCCGCGAGTGCGACGGCTCGGGCTACAAGGGTAAAGAGCCGTGCGACTACTGCGGCGGCTCCGGCTACCTCTACGAGAACAGCGTCGAGGGCTTCGTCGCCCCCGTCGTGACGGACGTGATGGACGGCGTCGACGCGAAGTTCCACGGCGCGGGCCGCGAGGACGTGGACGCGCTCATGCTCGGCACGGGCCGACCGTTCGTGGTCGAAATCATGGAGCCGCGTCGCCGCACCGTCGACGTCGAACAGCTCGAAGGCGACATCAACGCGATGGCCGAGGGCGAAATCGAGGTCGAGGGGCTCCGACTCGCCACCTACGACATGGTCGAGCGCGTGAAGAAACTCGACGCGAGCAAGGAGTACCGCGCCGCCGTCGAGTTCGACGACGGCGTGACCGACGCGGAACTGGCGGCCGCGCTGGACGAACTCACCGGCGCGACCATCGAGCAGTACACCCCCAACCGCGTGGACCACCGCCGCGCGAGCATCACCCGCACCCGCCACGTCTACGACGCCACCGGCGACCTCGAAGACCCGCGCCACGCGACCGTCGAAATCCACGGCGAGGGCGGCCTCTACATCAAGGAACTCGTCTCCGGCGACGAGGGCCGAACCAACCCGAGCCTCGCCGGCATCCTCGACACGGGCGCGGTCGTCACCGCGCTCGACGTCATCGCGGTCGAAGGCGAGGACGAGCCGTTCGAGGACGACGCGTTCTTCAAGGACTGAATCGAGACGCCGGCGGGAGTCGGCGGGAACCGGTCTGGTCGGCGTCGCGGACCGCAACCTCTAATTTTCCACCCCAAGACCCGACCAGGTATGCACATCGGCGTCGACGAGGCCGGAAAGGGACCCGTGTTGGGTCCGATGGTCGCCGCGGCGGTCCGGGCGGACCCCGACGCCCTCCCGGACGGTATCGCCGACTCGAAGCGCCTCGCCCCCGAGCGGCGCGAGGAACTCGCCGCAGAACTGCGAGAGTGCGACGACATCTCGGTCGGCGTCGCGTTCGTCGAGCCCGAGACCATCGACGACCCCGAGACGGACATGAACCTGCTGACCGTCCGGGCGCAGGTCGAAGCGGCCGCCGACGTCGCCGCCGACGCCGACGAACTCGTCTGCGACGCGGGCGACGTGAGCGAGTCCAGATTCGGCCGTCGCGTCCGCGAGGGACTGGCCGAGGCGGGCGTCTCGGTCGCGGTCCGCGCCCAGCACCGCGCGGACGACGAACACGCCATCGTCGGCGCGGCGAGCATCGTGGCGAAAGTCGAACGCGACCGGCGGGTCGAGGCCATCGCTGACGAGTACGGCGAGGTCGGAAGCGGCTATCCGAGCGACGGGACGACCCGCGAGTTCCTGCGGGAGTACGTCCGCGACCACGGCATTCTGCCGGACTGCGCGCGGAAGTCGTGGTCGACGTGCGCCGACCTCGTGGCCGCGCACGAACAGTCGTCACTAGGGGATTTCTGAGGCGTCGGGGAACCGGCGGTGGAAAACGTGGAGGGCCGGTAGTTCGGAGGCGAATCGCGGAGACGATTACCGCATCTCGGCGAGCGCGACGTACGCGCCTTCCTGGGCGGAGAGCCACGTCGTCAGCAGCTCGTCTTCTGTGAGTCCTGCGGGGAAGATGGTGCACTCGTCGGGCGCGTCGTCGTACGGGGCGACGATAGCGACGAGTTCGTCGTCCGCGGCGTCGGAGCGCCGCAAGGCGTCCGGGCGGGTCGTCGTCGCGTCCGGGTCGTCGTGTCGAAGGGTCGTATCGTCCATGAGTGGAGTGCGTGCACCGTGATTACCGACGGGCGGCGGTTGCTTGGTTGCCGCTTCACTCAATATTTTATAGACTGTCTATATGATTCTGTCGGCGAATCCGCCCCGGTGAGGACGACCGAAACCGCCGCAGTCTGCCGATTCTGAAATAGAGAACGCTCGTCCGGGCACGGAGATATCAGCTTCGAGAATCGTCGAGGCCGCCCGAGCGGACGGAATCGCGACTTCGCGGTGTCCGGGGGGCGGTCGGCAAAAACGCGTCGGCCGAATCGAGGTCGGCCTCAGCGGTCCTCGGTCAGGAGGAGTCGGAGGATGTCACCGTACGCCGGGCGGGTGACGAGCACGCCGACGATGACGCCGAGGATGGTGAAGATGGCGAAGCCCTGGAGGTCACCGAGCGAGAGCACGGCGAGCGGGCTCATGGCGATGATGGTCGTCGCGGCGGCGGCACCGATGACCCAGAAGGCGCGGCGGAACCGCGACTGGAAGACCTTGCGGGACTTCACGGAGCCTTCGCCCATCACCTCGTCGGCGATGATGATGAGGTCGTCCACCCCGGTCCCGATGACGGCGATGAAGCCGGCGATGACGGAAAGGTCGAGCGGGTAGCCGATGGCCGCGGCGAATCCGAGGAGGATATACACCTCGGAGAGGCCGGTGACGATCATCGGCAGGGCGACCTGCGGTTTGCCGTAGCGGATGAAGACGACGCCCGCGACCGCGAGCACCGCGACGATGCCCGTGATGAGCGAGTCGAACTTGAAGCTCTCACCCTGGCTCGGGGAGATGTACGACGAGGTGCCGCTATCCTCGCCCGAGAGGTCGAGGCGGGCCGGCAGCGCGCCGGCGCGAAGGTTGATGGCGATTTCCTGCGCCTCGGACGTGTTGCGCGTCTGGAGCTGGAAGCTCGGCGCTCCGGCCCACTCGCCGGCCCGCATGGTGTCGGCGAGCCCGCCGCTCATACCGAAGGCGTTGACGACCTCGCCGTTGACGACGAGCAGGAGACAGCCCTCGGTCGTGTTCCGACCGCCGTCTTCCATGTAGGTACACCGCGTCCCGCCGGGTTGGGCGAGGCCGGTGTCCTGAACTGCCGTCTGGAACTCCGCCGCGGGGTCGTCGCGGACGGAGACGGGGACGAACGCCCCGCTTCCGGTCTGGGACTCCTGTGCGGTCCCGATGGAGGTGAAGTCGGCCTGCGTCAGGACGGCCTCGCGCGTCTCGTAGGTCCGCGAGCCGTTGTCCGTTCCGGTCGGGTAGTAGATGTCGATTTGGACCGTCCCGCGCTCGCCGACGAGGTCGACGACGTCGGACTGGTCGCGGTTGGGGACCTCGACGAGGATGAAGTGCTCGCCCGTCGCCGTGGTCACCTGCTGGACCGTCCCGCCGGAGAGGCCGGCCTCGTTAATCTTCGACTGGAGGACGCGAACCGTCTCGGCGCGGGTCGTCCCGGTGACGCCGTCTCTGACCTCGCCGTGGGCGTAGCCCGCGGCGTCGAGCGCGGCGCTCAGGTCGTCGGCCGTGACGTTCTCGATGGTCGCTTCGACCGTGCTGGACTCAGCGCCCGTGCGGGCGATGATGTCCGCGGCGTCGGCACCGGCTATCTGGGCGGCGACCTGCCGTTCGACGACGCGCTCGGAGTCGCCTTCGAACTCGACGTCTTCGGCGGTGACGCCGACGAGCGGCGCGCGGATGCGCGTCCCGCCGTCGAGTTGGAGACCGAACTGGAGGTTCGTCGCGCTGTCGTCCTCGCCGATTGGGGACTGATTGCCCATCGTCGGCGAGAAGAGGGCGAACGTCGATAGCAGGATGGCCACGACGAGGAAGATGACCCGCCAGTTGTCGCGGAGCGTGCTCATCGAGCCACCCCCTCGAACTTGTACCAGCGAAGGAGGGTCACGTTCAGCATGTAGGTGTTCATCAGGTCGGCGGTGAGGCCGAACACGAGGACCGTCCCGATGGCGGCGAGCAGTTGAATCCCGAACAGCGTCGCCGTGATGGTCATGACGATCATCGCCGCGATGGACGTGAGCGTCATGGTCACGCCGGTGCGCATGGCGCGCGCGGTCGACTCGTAGAAGTCACCGGAGCGCCGGAGGACGTGATTGTTCAGGAGGATGTCCGAGTCCACCGAGTACCCGATGAGCATCAGGAGCGCCGCGACGGTCCCCAGCGACAGTTCGATGCCGAAGAGGTTCATCAGCGCCACCGGGATGACGATGTCGGAGAACGCCGAGAGGACGACCGCGATGGAGGGGACAAAGGAGCGGAACATGGCGAACACGAGGACGCTCATGCCCGCGAAGGCGACCGCGAGGCCGCCGAGGGCGAGCAGTTGCGTCTCGCCGCCGAAGTTAGCCGACACGGCGTCGATAGACCTGACTTCGAAGCCGGCGTCCTCGGCCTGCGTCTGGAGTTCGGTCGATGTCGCGCTCCCCGACTGGAACGTCACGACGTAGGTTCCGTCGGCCGCGACGGAGCGAATCGATTCGGGCTGGCTATCGAAGGCCGCGGCGACCTCGCTTTGCGGGGCATCCGTTGCGATGCGGAGTTCGGTACCGCCGGTGAAGTCGACGCCCGGATTCACCGGCGCACCAGTCGCGACGTACCACCCTCCGATGACCAGTAGGGCCACCGCGAGGACCGCGAGGGGGACGGCCGCGAGTTGGCGATTCGTGTACCGGGTGTAGTCTACCTCCGGTACCGTAAACTCAACCATGGGTTGCGGTCCTGAGCGGTGCGGAATAAGGTTTCTTATCCGCGGACGATTTCGGCCGCGGCGCGGTCTGGCGAGCGCGCGGCGAACCCGCGACAGGCCCATAGTCGTTGGCCGACAATCGTGAACTATGACGACCGAACCGACGGCGACCCGCGTGGTCGTCTCCTTCCCCGACGAACTCAGCGCGTGGGGCCACGACCAGCTGACCGCCGACCGCTTCGTGACCTACCTGCGACGGGTCCACGAGGACGCCGCGCCGGGCGACGAGTGGGAAGAGTTCCTCGACGTTGGCTGTTGCGGCGACTCGCTGACGCTGACGCTCCGCGTGGAGGAACTCGACCCCGAAGGGGCGACCCGCATCGACGACGAGACGACAGTCGAGTTCGTCGAGCGCGAGGGGAGCGTCCACGGCGGCTGGTGCGTCCAGAGCGCGGACGGGCCGGTCTCCTCGACGGCGGAACAGCGGTAGAACGCGAGACGAACTCCGGGGTGAAAACCGACCTGTCAGGGCATGTAGCGGACCGCGACGACGCCCGGCTGCGAGCGGATTTCGACGCGGTTCACGTCGAGTCTGGCGGCCCGCGAGAGCAGGCCTTCTCTGTCGTCGAGGATGTCGTCGACGGCCTGTTCGGTCATGTCGTCGGGGACCGACAGGACGTGAATCTCGCCGGTTCCGGCGCGTTCCTCGCGGACGAGTTCGCCGTCGGGGTTGTCGGCGGCGATGTCCCGGGAGTTCGTCGTCGGCGACTCGGTCGAGCGCTCGACGGAGACGGTCCAGCGCGACTCGACCTCCACGAGCTGCCACGAGACGTTCATCGGCGGGTCGGGCGCGACGGTCCCGCGGACGGCTTCGTCCTCGGAGACGCCGGGGTTCGACGAGAGCGCGTGGACCTGCCCGGAGTGAACGTCCTTCAGGACGGCCGACTCCTCGTCGGCGGCGGTGACGAGAAACGTTCCCGTTCGCTCGGACTCGGCCTCGGTGTCGGTCTCGGACTCGGACTCGGTCATCACCAGCTGTACGCCACCGGGCCTTTTCCCCGTTTCGGGCGCTGACGGCGGCGTGTGGCATCGATACCCACGGCGACGGTGGGCTTTTCTCGCGGCGCTTCGAGGCGACTGACGATGCCCGCGCTCTGGCGGTTGACCCGGACCGAGACGGCCCGCCGCGTCTACGACGCGCTCAAGGCCCGCGGCCTCACGGCGACGCAGATGGACGAGTACGTCGCGGACGCCGCCGCGGCGGACGCCGACCGCGACCCCCCGTCGGGAGTCGAGATTCGCGCGCTCGACCCCGCGGAGACGCGTCGATTCGAGGGGCGTTACGACGCGTTTTCCGAACTCCGAGACGACGAGACGGCGGTGTGCGCGTTCGACGCCGAGAGCGGAGAGAGAGACGGCGAGGGCGGTGAGAACGGTGAAGCCGCGGACTCCGACCTCGTCGGATACCTCTTTCTCGGTGACCCCGGCCTGACGTACCACGTCCACCCGCTGGAGGCCGACGTGACGTTCCCCGGCGGCTACGTCCGCCGGGTGTTCGTCGCGCCCGAGGCGCGGAACCGCGGCGTCGCCACCGCGCTCGTCTCGCGGGCCGTCGCCGTCGCCGGCGAACGGGGAGCCGAGACGGTCCACGCGCTCGTCGCCCGCGACAACCGACCCTCGCAGTGGACCTTCGAGAGCGTCGGCTTCCGAGTCGCCCGCACCCGGGCGTACTACCGGGTCGGCCCGTGGCGACGCCGGCGCGTCAAACCGCGTTCATAGCGGTACAGAACAGTCAGTGACGTCCCGAGCGCTCCGTTCGGGAACGTTAGTATATAGATATTTGATTTATATATACTATATCGGTTAAATTTATACTCGGTCGACCGAGTGTGTCTGATAGACAGGCATGACGGACGAACTCAGGTCAGCAGTTCGCGGGAGGCTGGACGCGGTCGACGCGCGGGCGAGCGAGGTCGTGCGCTCATCGACGGGGGAGAACATGATTTCGCGGCTCGGGACCGCGGACTGGTTGAGTCTGGGCGCGCTCTTCTGGGCGTGGGTCGGCGCGATACTGTTCGTGTCGGGCGAGCCGAACTGGGCCATCGTGGCCGTCCTCGCCGGCTTCGCCTTCGACAAGGCCGACGGCTACTACGCCCGCAAAACCGGGACCGCCTCGGCGTTCGGCCGACAGATAGACTCGTTTATCGACATCTTCGCGTACCTCGTGTCGGCGGCGCTCCTGTACCACGTCGCGCTCGCGCCCAACCCGGTCGTGAGCGCCGTCGTCGGCTTCGTCGTCCTCACCTTCGGCGGCCTGCGACTCATCCGCCACAACAGCGAGGGCTTCGGCGACGAGGGCGGTACCTCGTACTACCACGGGACGACGGTCGTCCACACGCACCTCGTCGTACTGGCGAACTACTTCCTCCTCCAGTTCGTCCCGCTGTGGAACGGCTGGGTCGCGGGCGCGACAATCGTGGCGGTCTGTCCGCTCATGACCTCCGACTACAAGGCGTACAAGACCGACGCGGGCCACGTCCTCGTCGGCGTCGCCGGCGTCCTGACGGTCGTCGGCTGCCTCGCGCTCGAATTCGGCGTGGTATGAGCGGGCGGGCGCAGGGCTCGCGGGGGCCACAGACGCTCGCGGTGGACCTCCACGTCCACACCGACGCCTCCTACGACTGCGAGATGTCGGTCGAGGCGGTGTTGGCCCGCGCGGCGGCGGTCGGCCTCGACGCGGTCGCCATCACCGACCACGACTCGGTCGGGTCGCTCCCGCGGGCGTTCGACATCGCCCACGAGTACGGCGTCCGGGTCGTCCCCGGCGTCGAGGTCTCGACGGCCGACGGCCACCTCCTCGCGCTCGGGGTCGACGACCCGCCGGCGACGAGGCGACCGCTCTCGGAGACGGCACGAGAGGTCCGCGAGGCGGGCGGACTCGCGGTCGTGCCGCACCCGTTTCAGACGTTCCGACACGGCGCGTCCCGGCGGACGATTCGGGACGTTGACGCCATCGAGGCCATCGAGGCGTACAACGCCCACACGCTCACCGGATTCAGAAACGGACAGGCGCGGCGCTACGCCCGCCGGCAGGGACTCCCGGGCACGGGCGGGAGCGATGCCCACCGGCCCACGCTGGTCGGACAGGCGTACACGGCCGTCTCGGTCGAGGCGGACGGCGGCGTCACGACGGACGCCATCTTGGAGGGGATTCGCGCCGGGCGAACCGTCGCTCGCGGGACGCGGACGACCGCCCGCCAGTACCTGCGGAAGTACGCGCTGAACGCCCGGCTCAAGACCGCCTCGTTCCTGTGACCGGTCGCCTGTTCGACTCGCCCGCGGCGCGGAACGCGGCGCTCGTCAGAATCGGGGCCGTCGCGGTCGCTTTCGCGGCCGTCGCGGTCGGCGTCGCCGTGTTCGCCCCGCGCCTCGCCGACCCGGCGTGGGTCCGCTCGGCCGTCGAGTCGACCGGCCCGTTCGCCCCGCTGGTGTTCGTCGGTATCCAGACGCTTCAGGTGATTCTCGCGCCGATTCCCGGCCAAGCGCTCGCCGCCGTCGGCGGCTATCTGTTCGGGACGGTCGCCGGCACGGCGTACAGCATGGTCGGCGTCGTCGCCGGAAGCGCCATCGTCTTCCTGCTCGCCCGGCGCTTCGGCCGGCCCGCGGTCGAGCGTCTCGTCGCCGACGACGCCCTCGCGCGGTTCGACGGCTTCGCCGACCGCCGGGGCGTCGCCGGCCTGTTCGTCCTGTTTCTCCTGCCCGCGTTCCCGGACGACGCGCTCTGTGCACTCGCTGGGCTCTCGCCGCTTCGACTGCGGACGCTCGTCGTCCTCGTCGCCGTCGGTCGCCTGCCCACGTTCGCGCTCGCCGCGGCCGCCGGGCAGAACGCGGGCGCGGCGAACTACGAGGCGGTGGCGCTCCTCGTCGGAATCGGCGTCGTCGCCTCGGCGGTCGTCTACCGCTACCGCGACGAGTTGGCGGCGAGGGTCGGCTGAGAAAACGCGCGGGTCGCGGTTAGCGAAGCAGTCGGTGAATCCCGTAGATGCCCGCCGCGCACGCGACCGGCGGGACGAGGCCGTAGAGCGCGGGCAGGTCGTAGAGGAGTCGGACGACCGGAACGAGCGCCGAGACGGTCACGGGGCCCACGGTAAACGGCTCGGCCGGCGTCTGAAGCTCCGCGGGAACCGACGCGAGAAGCCCCACGTACACCGACAGCATGAACACGAAGCCCGCGAGCGCGAGGCTCAGGTCGTACCGCGGCTTCGACCCGGTGCGGCGGTGTCGGCGGGCGACGAACAGTATCGGGGCGACGAGCGGCGCGACGACGAACAGCCCCACGAGGACGTAGAACGACCGCGAGAGGGTGAGCGACCCGCCGGGGACGCCGGCGGTCGCACCGATGAGGACCACGAGTCCGAAGGCGACGAACAACGAGACGATGCCCGTCGCCAGCGCACCGACGAGCACGTAGCACTTGAACAGCCACGACTCGCTGTGCCGGAAGGCGTACGGGAACGCGCCGATGACGCCGCCGTAGTCGTCTGCCATCGGTCGCCCTTGGGAGCGGCCGCGATTAAAGCGACCGGTGTCGTTTTGACGCCGGGCGACGCGGCATCCGGTATGCAGGTAGACCTCGGAAACGTCCTCGACACGGCGCCGGCCCACGGCGTCTCGCGCGAGGCGCTCGACCGACTCGACGACCGCGTCGCGGCCGCTCACGACCGCATCGAACGCGGCCGAGCGGCCGGCGAACACGGCTACGAATCGCTGAACCTCCCGAACACCACCGACCCCGCGGCGATTCGCGACGCAGTGAGCCGGTTCGACGACCCCTCGGCGGTCGTCACGGTCGGCATCGGCGGGAGCGCCCTCGGCGCGGCCACCCTCACCGACGCGCTCGAAAGCGACGTGGACGCCTACTACCTCGATAACGTCGACCCCGAGGCCGTCGAGCGCCTCCTCGACTCGCTCGACCTCGCATCGACCGTCGTCAACGTCGTCTCGCGGTCCGGCACGACCGCCGAGACGCTGGCGAACTTCCTCGTCGTCCGGGAGGCCATGGCCGACGCGGGCGTCGACTGGACCGACCGGACGTTCGTCACGACCGGCGAGGAGGGGAACCTCCGCGACCTCGCGGACAAACACGACCTCCCGTCGCTCCCCGTCCCGGACGGCGTGCCCGGCCGGTTTTCGGTGCTCTCG
This sequence comes from Haloferax sp. Atlit-48N, assembly GCF_003383015.2. Lineage (NCBI taxonomy): Archaea > Methanobacteriati > Methanobacteriota > Halobacteria > Halobacteriales > Haloferacaceae > Haloferax > Haloferax sp. Atlit-48N. The sequence goes on from NZ_CP137689.1 coordinate 2,529,062, forward strand.
ACGGTCGGCCTCGCCGCCGCCGCCCTCTGCGGTCACGACATCGAGGCGGTCTTGGAGGGCGCGGCCGCACAGGAAGCGCGCCTGTCTGACTCGCTTTTCGACTCGCCGGCGTACGCCTACGGCGCGGTGTCCTACGCGCTCGCCGAGCGCGGCATGCAGCAGAACGCGATGATGCCCTACGCGGAATCGCTCGAAACGTTCTCCGAGTGGTTCGCCCAGCTGTGGGCCGAGTCGCTCGGGAAGGACGGCCTCGGCCAGACGCCCCTGCGGGCGCTCGGCGCGACCGACCAGCACTCCCAGCTTCAACTGTACCGCGCCGGCCCGCGCGACAAGTTCGTGACGCTCGTCCGCGCCGCGGAGCGCGACGACGTCGCCATCCCCGAGACCGACCTCGACGGCCTCGCGTACCTCGGCGGCTCGTCGCTCGGTGACCTGCTCGACGCCGAGTTCGAAGCGACCGAGGCGAGCCTCGCCGCGGCCGGCCGGCCGAGCGTCCGTATCGAACTCGACCGCGTCGACGAGTACGGACTGGGCGAACTGCTCTACGCGATGGAGGCCGCCTGCGTCCTCTACGGCGAACTCGCCAGCGTGGACACGTTCGTCCAGCCGGCGGTCGAGTGGGGCAAACGCGCCGCCCGCGGCCTGCTCGGCGGCGGCGACTTCGAGGAGGCCGACGCGGTCGAAGAGAAGTCGCGGCTGGTCGTCGAGTAGTCGGAGCGAGCGGCGCACGGCGACCACGGCCGAGACTCGGCTTTTGCGACGACGACCGAACGGCCAACCAGCGACGACGACCGAACGGCCAACCAGCGACGACGACCGAACAGTCCACGGGGTGGGACTGAAAGGGGCCGCGGGGGCTTTCGAGGGGGTCCAACAGACCGGTCCTCCGCTCGAAACGACGCAACCGACACAGACGCACGTGACTCCACGGAGTCACGAGAATCGACCCGAATCGATTATCCGACCCCATTCCGAAGGGGGGACAATGGCACACGACACCGCCCGCACGTCTGCGAGCCTCGCAGACCACCTCCAGGCGTACGGTGGCATCATCATCGTCGTCGCCCTTTCGCTCCTCGTCGGCGCGACGTTCGGCTCGCTCGCCGGCGGCCTCGCTCGCGGCGTAGTTCCGGGCGATACTGCGCTCATCGGCGCGATAGAGAGCGCCGGACAGTTCGTCGGCTTCGGCGTCGTCGGCGCGGGCTACCTCGCCGCCCGCGACGACTGGGAACTGATTCGGTTCGAGCGACCGACCGCGCGCGACGCCCTGTGGATTGCGGGGGGATTCGTCGCCGTGATGGGCGTCTACCTCGGCGCGTCGGCGCTGATGTCCGCGCTCGGCATCCAGAGCGGCGACAGCGTCATCGCCCAGCAGGGCCGCGAGAACCCGGTGTACTTCCTGTATCTCACGGTCGTCACCATCGTCCTCGTCGGCCCGGCGGAGGAGCTTATCTTCCGCGGCATCGCCTTCGGCGAACTCCGGCGGCTGTGGGGGCCCGCCCCGGCGGTCGTCCTGTCGAGTCTGGTGTTCGCGTCGATTCACCTCTGGTCGTTCTCCGGCGAGGGGCTGTACGTCTCGTTGGGGATGGTGCTCGTCCTCGGGAGCGTCCTCGCGGTCGTCTACGAGCGAAGCGGGAACCTGCTCGTCGTCGCGCTGGTCCACGGGCTGTACAACGCGGTCCAGTTCCTCGTGAGCTACGCGCAGGCGACCGGGCTGGTCTGAAAAAGCGGCATCGAACCGCGGGCGGCGACCGGCTTACGCCGGGTTCTTCCGCGACAGCTCCATCCCGCAGATGGGACAGCGCTCTTTGTCCTCGTCGAACTCGCGGCCGCAGCCCTGACACTGGAACTTCCAAGTTCGCTGTTCCGCGATGCCGTCTTGGGCGATGACTTCGACGCCGACGTTGAGCCGTTCGGCGACGTTCTGCATCGCGTAGTCGTCGGTGACGAGCGTCGCGTCGAGTTCGAACGCGGCGGCGATGAGGCGCGTGTCGGTCTCCGAGAGCACGTCGCGGTCGCCGGTCTCGCCCGCGGCGCGGAGCACCTTGTCCACGGTTCCCTGTCCGGGGATGTGGACGTACATGCCCGCGCCTTCGAGGGCGTCGAAGCGGAAGGCGTGCTCGCCGGTGAGTTCTTCTTTGACGAGGGGAATCGAGGCCGTCTCGTCGTCGGTGTGGTACTCGTGGATGAACGCAGACGCGTCGAGAATCCGCATTGAGAATCTATCCTGAATCTACCGTTGGACGACGATGTAATCCTTGACCGCCTGCACGCGATTCACCGGGACTCGGAACCGTCCGTGGTCGTCCTGGTCGAACGAGACGCGTCCGGGGGAGATTTGCTCGTTCGGCTGGACGAGCAGGTCGTGCAGCTCGCCCGATTTCATATCCATCGTGATGTTGTACAGCATCCCGAGCTCCGTCCCGTCCGAGCCCATAACGGCCTTTCCGGAGAGGTTCTCGGCGAGTATGTCGGCCATACACACCCCTTCCTCGTCGGTTCACATAAACGGTACGGGCACGTCTGACGAGCGGCCGACGAACCCCCCATCCCGCCTGCGGGCCGCGAGAACAGTCGACACGGCAAATCTGTGGGATTCGTGCGCGCGGCCGTGACGATGGACTTAACTTGAGTCACCGACTCGATTCCGGTAAGAGCTTTCTCCGGGGCGATTCTTCATGTCCGACACTGATTCGACGTCACAATCCGATACGCTTCGCACACCCATCGTGGCCGTCCTCGGCCACGTGGACCACGGGAAGACGAGTCTTCTCGACAAGATTCGCGGCTCCGCCGTCAGCGAGGGTGAGGCCGGTGCTATCACCCAGCACATCGGCGCGACCGCGGTCCCCTTAGACACCGTCTCGCAGATGGCCGGCAGCCTGGTCAAACCCGAGGACTTCGACCTCCCGGGGCTGTTGTTCATCGACACGCCGGGGCACCACTCCTTCAGCACCCTCCGCTCGCGCGGCGGGGCGCTGGCCGACATCGCCATCCTCGTGGTCGACGTGAACGACAGCTTCCAGCCGCAGACCGAGGAGGCAATCGACATCCTCAAGCGGACGGGGACGCCGTTCATCGTGGCCGCGAACAAGATAGACACCACGCCGGGCTGGAACCCCCAAGAGGGGGCACCCATCCAGAAGACCTACGAGGAGCAGTCACAGCGCGCGCGCTCGAAACTCGACGAGAAGCTGTACGAGATTATCGGTGAACTCTCCGACCGGGGCTTTTCCTCCGACTTCTACTGGCGCGTCCAGAACTTCCAGTCCAACATCGGCGTCGTTCCCGTCTCCGCGCTCACCGGCGAGGGGATTCCGGACCTGCTGGGCGTCCTGATGGGCCTCTCGCAGCGCTACATGAAAGACGAGATGGCCATCGACGTGGCCGGTCCCGGCTCCGGGACGGTCCTCGAAGTCAAGGAGGAACGCGGCTTCGGCGCGACCCTCGACGTGGTCCTCTACGACGGGACGATTCGCGCGGGCGACACCGTCGTCGTCGGCGGCGCGAACGACCCCATCGTCACCGAGGTCCGCGCGCTCCTCCAACCCCGGCCGAACGCCGAGATTCGCACCGAAAAACGGTTCGACAAGGTCGAGGAGGTCCGCGCCGCGGCCGGCGTGAAAATCGCCGCGCCCGACCTCGAAGACGCGATGGCCGGCGCGCCGGTCCGCGTCGTCGGCGACCGCGACCTCGACGAGGTCGTCCGCGAGGTCGAAGCCGAACTCGCGGACATCGAGGTCACCACGGAAGAAGAGGGCGTCGTCGTCAAGGCCGACACCCTCGGCAGCCTCGAAGCCATGGCGAACGCCTTACAGGAGGCCGAAGTGCCCATCCTCCGCGCCGAGGTCGGCGACGTGGCCCCGCGCGACGTGGCCGTCGCCTCGACCGCCCGCGAACCCGAACACAAGGTCATCCTCGGGTTCAACGTGGACGTGCTCTCGAACGCCGAGGCCGAACTCGACAAGAACGACGTGAAACTGTTCGAAGACGACGTTATCTATCAGCTCGTCGAGGAGTACGAAGAGCACGTCGAGGAGATGAAGCGCGCCCAACAGGAGACGATTCTCGACAAAATCGTCCGCCCGTGTCGGTTCCGCATCCTCGAAGACCACGTCTTCCGACAGAACAACCCCGCCGTCGTCGGCGTCGAAGTCATGTCCGGGACCATCAAGAACAACATGAACGTCGTGAAGTGGGAAGACGGCGAGCCCAACCGCGTCGGCCAGCTCTCGGGCATCCAGGAGAACGGCGAGGACGTGTCGAGCGCCCGCGCCGGCTCGCGCGTCAGCGTCGCCATCGACGGCCCGACGGTCGGCCGCCAGATAGCGGAGGGCGACGAGCTCTGGATCGAACTCCCCGAGAAGCACGCGAAGATTCTCGAACAGGAGCTCCGCGACGACATCCCCACCGACGAACTGGAGGCGCTGTCGGGCTACCTCGAAAAACACCGCCGGCGCGACCCCTTCTGGGGGAAGTAGGCGACTAACCGCGCCCCGATTGTTCCGTTGGTTCACCGCACCCGTGAGCCGCACGGCCCTCCCGTCGGGCGAAATAGCTAATATTCACACGTTCGTATTCGCCGCCGAGTGGTATCATGCGCACACGAACATCCCATAGCGACAGCATCGTCTCGGAAGCGACGCGGTACGACGCCATTCTCGCGACACTACCGCTCCCGCTCGTCGTCGGTGCGGCGGTCGGCGCGCTCTCGCCGCTCCCGATTTCGCCCGTCGTGGGAACGAGCGGCCTCGTCTCGGCGGCCGTGCTCGCCTACGGGTTGTTCGTTGCGACACCGAAATCGGCGGCGGGTCCGACCAGCGGCCCGGGCGCGTCCGCCGAGACCGACGCCCCGCTCGACGGCGTCACCACTCGCGTCCGCGACGACGCCGGTCGGAACCGCCGTCGCGGGAGCGTCTGAGCGGAGTCGCTCGCTCGCCTTGCGCTCAGGGGCGGTTCCACTCCCAGAACCAGTACGCCGCGCCGAACAGCATCAGCCCCGCGCCGAGAGCCGAAGTCGCCGGTTCGGGGAAGACAAACAGCAGGAAGCCGACGATGATGAGCGTCGTCGGGCCAATCTCGTCCGCGTAGCCGAAAAGCGAAACCATACCTCTCTTTCGACCGCCTCCGTGAAGTGTATTGTTCTCGTTCTGAACTGACGAGAGTACGAGCTGAAACGAAGGACGAGACGACGAAGCAACGACGAGAAATCGGTCGGCAGGTCACAACGGCGCGTCAGTGGCCACTCGGACCCCGACGGCAACGGGGGTGGTTCGGGGTTACCGAGCGGCGGGGGTGAGGTCGTCTCCGACGGCGCTCATCACCTGAAACGCCGCGGTTGCGGCTAGCCCGCGGGCGACCTCATTTCGGTCTTCGTCGGTGAGTCCGGCGTCGAGTTCGTCGGCGTCCGGCGAGAAGCCGGCGCTGACGGGGTGGCCGACCGGCGGGTGGACGGCCACGGTGGCGAGCGGCCCGGTCGACCCGGTCGAGAGCTCCGACCCGACGGCGAAGCCTTCGGGGAGGTACGACTCCGTCCGCGAGACGATACCGGCGACGGCCCGCCGGAGCGCGTCCATCTGGTCGACGGTCAGTTCTCGGTCGGCCGACGCCTGGCCGGCCCCAGTCACGCCGGGAGCGCCCGCATATGGGTTGTTCCCGTTCATCAGTCGTCTGCGATACGGGAAGGACGTGTAAAAAGCCGTCGTCGGTCACCGACGCGGCGGGCGAATCGAAAGCGGATGACGACGTGGTGACGACGCCGTCAGGCCGGTCGCGGAAGCGAGACGGTGACGACGGTCCCGTGGGACTTCGGCGTGGAGATGTCGAGCGACCCGCCGGAGGCGTCGACGATGGCGCGGACCAGCCAGAGGCCGACGCCGCTGGTGTGCGAAAGCGGCGTCTCCGAGCCCGAAAGCAGGGCCTCGCGCTCGGCGTCCGGGATGCCGGGACCGTTGTCGGTGACGGTCACCCCGACGACCTCGCCGAGCTGCCAGACGCCGACGTGTACCTCCGGGTCGTCGCAGTCGGAGTGGACGACGGCGTTATCGAGTAGTTCTGCGATGCTCCGCGGGAGCGCCGGGTGCGCCCGCGCGACGAGCGTCTCCGGCGAGGCGACCGAGACCTGTACCGCCGGGTACTCCATTTCGAGGTCCTCGACGGCGTCTGTGACCGCAGACGTGAGGTCGACGTCGACCTCGTTCCCCTCCGCGAGCTCGACGGTCCTGAGGAGCGCGACCTCGTCGCTTACCTCGACCAGTCGGCTCGCTCGCTCTCGAATCGCCTCGACGGGGTCGGTGTTCGCGTCCGCGTCGTCCCGCGGCTCGACCAGTTCGGCGTAGCCGAGAATGGCGGTGCAGGCGTTCCTGATGTCGTGTCTGAGGATTCGATGGAGGACGCTCGTGTGGGCGAGCGTCGACTCCAGTTGCTCGGAGGTCCGGTCCAGTTCGGACTGGCTCCGGTCGACGAGAACGTACACCAACAGCGCCGACAGGACGACGAACAGCCATCCCTTCACCGTCTGGATGAGGTCGTGGTTGGGGAGCCCCGCCACGAGACTGTCGCTCGTCGCGACCCAGAGGAACCCGAAGGCGGCGTAGATGAGCGCCACTCGCCTCGGGGACAGGTCGAACGGCGCATCACCACTCATGCCCGAGCAATACTCACAAACGCTGATGAGTCCGTCGGTCAGCGCGGCGTGTCAGAAGACGGACTCGCTTTGCCCGTAGGCCGCGACCGTGACCGCGGTGGTGTAGCCCTCGCCCTCGTGCGTGCCGGTGGTGAGCGCGACTTCCTCGTCATCGAACGACCACTCTCGGAGGTTCCGGCCCGCTTCGAGGCCGTCGATGACGGCCGCGCGGACGCTGTCTTCGTCGGTTCCGGACGCCTCGTAGAACAGCCCGGGACCGGAGCCGGTCGCCCAGCCGAGGCCGGCGACGACCGTCTCGCCGGGCGTCGCGGTGGTCTCGCGGGCCTGCACCACGGTCAGTCGGTTGCCCGCCGGGCCGAGGTCGGGAGCCACGTCGACCGCCTCGACGGTCGCGTCGGCGGGGACGACCGACGAGACGGCGACGAGGTTGTAGTTGTGGATGTTGGCGGCGGCGAGCGCGGCGTCGTACGACGCCATCTCCGTGGGGGCGGTGCCGACCCCGCGGACGACGCGAATCGTGTTCATGTCCGAACTCTCGCGGCGGCGGAAAAGGGGGTTACGAATAGCGGCGCTCGAAAGCTGGGGAATGGGTGGCGTCCGTGACCGCCCCCGGCGGCGGTGGTCCCCGGCCGCCGACCTCAGTACTGGTAGTCCGTGAAGCCCGAGATGGGGCCGGTACCGGACTCGTCGACGTTCGAGAGCTTCTCGTGGGCGGCGTCGAAGTCCGCGCCCGTCACCTCGGTCCGGCCGTCGCGGATGGCGAACATCCCGGCCTCGGTCGTGAGCGACGCGATGTCCGCGCCGGAGTAGTCGTCGAGTTCCTCGGCGAGCGCGTCGAGGTCTACGTCGTCGGCGACGTTCATGTCGCGGGTGTGGATGTCGAGGATGTGGCGGCGTCCCTCGACGGCGGGCTTGGGCACCTCGATGAGGCGGTCGAACCGGCCGGGCCGGAGGATGGCCTCGTCGAGCATGTCGAAGCGGTTGGTCGCCGCGATGATGCGGATGTCGCCGCGGTCGTCGAAGCCGTCCATCTCCGAGAGCAGCTGCATCATCGTGCGCTGGACCTCGGCGTCGCCGGAGGTCTTCGAGTCCGTCCGCTTCGAGGCGACGGCGTCGATTTCGTCGATAAAGATGACCACCGGTTCGCGCTCGGCGGCGAGCTTGAACAGGTCGCGGACCAGCCGCGCGCCCTCGCCGATGAACTTCTGGACGAGTTCGGAGCCGGCCATCTTGATGAACGAGGCGTTGGTCTCGTTGGCGACGGCCTTCGCGAGCATCGTCTTCCCGGTGCCCGGCGGGCCGTAGAGGAGCACGCCCGACGGCGGGTCGATGCCGACCTCAGCGAACATCTCGGGGTTTTCGAGGGGTTGTTCGACCGCCTCGCGGACCTCGCGGACCTGCTCGTCGATGCCGCCGATGTCGTCGTAGGTGACCGTCGGTGACTCGACGACCTCCATCGCCTGCGCCCGCGCGTCCGTCTCGTCGTCGAGGACGGTCTGGACGGCGAACGAGTCGTTGATGGCGACGCGGTCGCCGGGCTCGATGTCGTCGATGTTCAGGCTCGGTGCGAACTCGGTCAGGACCTCCTGGTTGTTGCCGTGCTGCTTGATGATGACGCCGTCGTCGGTCAGCTCCTCGACCGTGGCGATGTAGTACGAGGCCGTCTTCAGCGCCTCGTTGCGCGCTTTCATCTGGTCGACCTCGTCGACTAACTCGGCGTGGCGGTCATCGGCATTCTGGAGCCGCTGGTCGAGTTCGCGGTTGACGTCGACCATGCGTTCGAAGTGCTGGCGGAGTGCAGACAGCCGCTCTGCATCCGACATCTCGGGGTCCAGATCGAGATGAGGACGTTCCGGGAGAGATGGACTCCGTGACATCAGTGATTGGCCTCACTTAGGTATGCGCGTAAATGTGCCTTTGGGTCAGAGAACCCGACTGCCGCGCTCGAAGCGGCTTTAGGTGGCGGCGGTCCCGTGGCGCTCGCTCGCGGCGGCGAATCGCAGGCCGGCAGCGCGACGCCGCGGCTCACGGGCACGAGCGGGTCGCAGGAACGCGCTGTCGCAGGAACGCGCGAAGCAACGAAGACGAAGATGTGGAAGGAGGAAGTTGCGGAGGTTCGGTGTGTACAGGTCGCCCCTCGTTTCGGCCCGACATGCCCTCCGCGAGAAGGGATACGACGCCCATCGACTTGAAAGGAATTCGTCATCGCCGAGAACGTCCCGTAAATCGGGATGTCGGTATTCATCCGGTAGTATCCGGCGAGCGACCGCTTCCGAGAGTCGCGGTCGGCGGTCGTCAGCGGGTCCGTTCGCCCTGATAGCTGCCGTCGTAGGTCTCGTCGTGAGTCGCGTCCGCGAGGACGATTTGGGCGACGCGCGCGCCGCGTTCGAGTTCGACCGGGTGGTGGACCTCCAAGAGGCCCTCGCCTTTCCCCTCGTAGCCGGCGTCCCAGACGGCCGTGTTCAGCATACAGGAGTTCCGCATGAGCGACGACCGCGGGTAGATGAAGCCGACGTGGTCCTCTGGGATGTGGACCGTCTCGGCGTACTGGAGGACGTAGCCGCCGGGGTCGAGTCGGTACGTCTCGGTGTCCGGGTCGGCGCAGTCGAGGGCGCGGCGCTCCCCCACGGTCTTTCCCTCGCGACCGAGGCGACCCGGTTCGACCTGTTCGAGGACCGCTTCGAGCGTCAGGTCGACGCCGTTGGGTTGGACCTGTTCGGCCGTGACCGGCGAGATGTGCTGTGCGACGAACGAGCCAGCGCGGTGCATATCCGAACCCCGGCCAGCGGGCGCAAAACTGTGCCGAACCTCGGCCGTCATCACCGCCTGAACGCCACCCCGATTCCCGCGCCGCGACGGGGCCGAAACACGCCCGCGGTGGGGGCGGTGACGACCCCCGCGGTGACCAGTCACATTGGAGAACCAACAAGGAGTTTAATGGCCCTTAGACGCTAGAAATCCAGAGACGGCGCTATCGTTCACGTTCGAAGATAGGGAAGTACGCGGGATTTATATCCGAGGACCATCGACGTTCGGGTGTTATGGGACAGACGCTCACGGAAAAGATTCTCTCGGACCACCTCGTCGAGGGTGACCTCACCCCCGGAGAGGAGATCGGAATCGAAATCGACCAAGTTCTGATGCAGGACACGACCGGGACGATGGTCTGGCTCCAGTTCGAGGCGCTCGACCTCGACGAGGCCCAGACCGAACTCGCGGCCCAGTACTGCGACCACCAGACCTACCAGTTCGACTTCAAGAACACGGACGACCACCGCTTCCTCCGTTCCGCGGCCGGGACATATGGTGCCCACTTCTCCCGCCCCGGTAACGGTATCTGCCACAACGTCCACAAGGAGAACTTCGCCGCGCCCGGCAAGACGCTCCTCGGCTCGGACTCCCACACGCCGACCCCCGGCGGCCTCGGCCAGCTCGCCATCGGTGCCGGCGGCCTCGACATCGCCGTCGCCATGGGCGGCGGCGCGTACTACGTCGAGATGCCCGAAGTCGTGAACGTCCGCCTCGAAGGCGAGCTCCCCGAGTGGTCCTCCGCGAAGGACGTCATCCTCGAGATGCTCCGCCGCGAGACCGTCAAGGGCGGCGTCGGCAAGGTCTTCGAGTACACCGGCCCCGGTGCTGAATCGCTCACCGTGCCCGAGCGAACCACCATCACCAACATGGGGACCGAACTCGGTGCCACCTCGTCGCTGTTCGAGACCGACGAGAAGACCAAAGACTACCTCGAACGTCAGGGCCGCGGCGACGAGTACGTCGAGCTGACGGCCGACGACGACGCCGAATACGCCGACGAAATCGTCATCGACCTCAGCGAGCTCGAACCGCTCATCGCCTGCCCGTCGATGCCCGACAACGTGGTGCCGGTCCGCGAAGTCGCCGGCGAGACGGTCGAGCAGGTCCTCGTCGGGTCCTGTACCAACGGCGGCTACGAGGACGTCCTCCCGGCCGCGAAGATGGTCAAGGACCAGGAGGTCGCAAAGCACCTCGAGATGATCGTCGCGCCCGGTTCGAAGCAGGCCGGCGAGATGCTCGCCCGCGAGGGCTGGACGGCCGAGATGATGGCGGCCGGCGTCAACGTCTCCGAGGCGACGTGTGGCCCGTGTATCGGTATCGGCCACGTCCCCGCCTCCGACTCCGTCTCGCTGCGCACCTTCAACCGCAACTTCGAGGGCCGCTCGGGCATCGAAGACGACAACGTCTACCTCTGTTCGCCGCAGGTCGCCGCCGCCGCGGCGCTCAAGGGCGAAATCGTCGACCCGCGCGACCTCGCCGACGAGCTCGGCCTCGACGCCCCCGGCGTCGAACTCCCCGACAAGTACGACGGCTCGAAGACGGACCTCATCTACGCCGACGACGCCATCGACGACGAGCTCATCAAGGGCCCGAACATCGGCGAAGTTCCCCTGCAGGACCCCCTCGGCTCCGACATCTCGGGTGAGACCCTCCTGAAGATGGAGGACAACATCACGACCGACCACATCATCCCGGCGACGTCCGACATCCTCAAGTTCCGCTCGAACATCGAGCGCCTCTCGGACTTCACGCTCTCGCGCGTCGACGAGACGTTCGCCCAGCGCGCCAAGGAAGCCGGCTCCGGCGTCCTCGTCGCGGGCGAGAACTACGGTCAGGGCTCCTCGCGCGAACACGCCGCGATGTGTCCGATGTACCTCGGCATCGAGGCCGTCCTCGCGCAGTCGTTCGCTCGCATCCACAAGGCGAACCTGTTCAACTTCGGTATCGTCCCCCTCGCAATCGACGAGGAGACGTACGAGAAGATCGAGCAGGGCGACGACGTCGAAATCGTCGACGACGTTGCCGACGCCGTCGAATCCGGCCAGGAAGAGTTCACCATCCGCGTGAACGACGACTGGGAAGCGACGGCGAACCTGCACGCCTCCGAACGCGAGCGTCGTATCCTCACCGCCGGCGGCAAGCTCCCCCTCACGAAGCAGCAGGCCGAGGGCGGCGCTGCCCCCGCGGACGACTGAACGCGACCGACACCACCTTCTCACTTTTTCGCGCGGCGAGCGGCGGCCATCGCGCGGCCGGCGGGGGGACCCGCCCGCGACCGTGAGCGTTCCTCCCGATTCCCGCAGGCCCGTGCCGTCGGGCTTTTGCGTGCCAACCACGTAGCGCCGGGCGTGACGGCGTTCGACGACGCGCTCGCCGACGACGCGGTCGTCAGGCGAGTCGACCGGGCGGACCTCCTCGACGTGCTCCGCATCGAGCGGACCTGTTTCTCCGAGCCGTGGCCGTACTCCGCGTTCGAGATGTTCGTCGACGAGCCGGCGTTCCTCGTCGCCGCCCGCGGGGACGAGGTGCTCGGCTACGTCGTCGCCGACGTGATGCCCAACCACGGCAACGACATCGGCCACGTGAAGGACCTCGCGGTCCGCCCGGCGGCCCGCGGCAACGGCCTCGGCCGGCGGTTGCTCGTCCGGTCGCTGACGGCGATGGCCATCGCGGGCGCGACCGTCGTGAAACTCGAAGTCCGCGCCTCGAACGAGCCGGCAATCGGCCTTTACCGGAGCCTCGGCTTCGAACCCGCCCGCCGGGTGCCGAGCTACTACGGCGACGGCGAGGACGCGTACGTCATGGTCCTCGACGTAGCCGAGTGGCAAAGCGCTTGACAGGACCGCAGACGGTCGAACGAGGGCTTATCACGACGAGCCGCGTACACGAGTTGTGTTACCGCCCCCCACCGTCCTCTGTGTGAGTGACGACGACGCGTTCGCGGCGTCGCTCGACTCGTCGCTGTCGTCGCTCGACGAGACGACGGTCGTCCGCCACGTTCGCACCCCCGCCGCGGCGCGCGCGGAGCTCGTCGCCGCCGCGGCCGTCTCGTGTGTCGTCTTCACCGCACCCACGACGACCGGTGACGAGGGGGCGTTCGTCCGCGACATCTACGCGCAGGGTATCGACATCCCGGTCGTCGTCGCGGCCGCCGACCGCGAGGTCGCGGCGCGCGCGGTCGAAGCCGGCGCGACGGACTACGTCGTCCGCGACGACGACCCCGAGACGATGCCGTGGCTGGCCTTTCGCGTCGAGCGGGCGCTCGGCGAGTGCAGCCTCGCACGGGACCACCGAGACCGCATCGAACAACAGCGCGTCGTCTCGGAAGTCGGCACGCGGGCGCTGACCGCCGCCGACCTCGACTCGACGCTCGACCACGCCGCGCGTCGCGTCCGCGACGTGCTCGACGCGGACTCCGTCACCATCTTCGAGGGGCTCGACGACGGCGCGTTTCGCGTCGCCGCCGCCGCGGGCTGGTCGGCGGACCGGAGTCACGGACCCGCCGCGGTCGGATGGACGCAGGCGGCCGAGACCTACCGGACCGGCCGTTCGACGCTCGTCGACGACTTCGACGCCGACGAGCGCTTCGAGCGCGCGGCCGACGGCCCCCCGTCGGGACCGAAAAGCGGGATGAGTGCGGCCATCGGCGGCGACGGGACCTGCTGGGGGGTCATCAACGTCCACGGCGTCGCCTGCGGGCAGTTCTGCGACGACGACGTGCTGTTCTTGGAGAACATCGCGGCCGTCGTCGGCGCGGCGAGCGAGCGTCACGAGCTCAAAGGGGCGCTCTCGGAGGTGTTAGCGCGGATGGACGAGGCGGTGATGGGGTTCGACGCGGACTGGCGGGTCACGTACGTCAACTCGACGGCCGAACACGGACTCGGGATGTCCGCCGCGGCGGTGCTGGGGACGCGCATCTGGGACTCGGTCCCCGAGGCGAGCGTCTTCCGCGAGGAGTTCGAGCGCGCGATGGAGCGACAGGAGCCCGCGACCTTCGAGACCTACTACGAGCGCCTCGAAACGTGGTACGCGGTTCGGGCGTACCCCTCCGAGACGGGGCTGTCCGTCTACTTCACCGACATCACGGAGCGGTTGGAACACGAGGTCGAAGCCGAGCAGTACGGGCGGATGCTGGCGGCCGTCGCCGACGCGGTGTACGCGCTGGACGACGAGGGGCGGTTCGCGGCCGTCAACCCGGCGTTCGAGCGGCTCACCGGACTCGACCGCGACCGCGTCATCGGCTCGTCGACGGCCCTGCTCGCCCAGCACGCCACCGCGACCGACGGGAGCGACGAGGCGTTCGCGGCCACGTCGCGAGGCATCGTCGAACTCGAACTCCGGACGCCCGACGGCGAGGTCGTCCGGGTCGAGAACCACCGAACGCCGCTCGTCGTCGGCGGCGAGGAGGTCGGCTCGGTCGGGGTCCTCCGCGACGTGACGAAGCGACACCGCTACGAGCGCCTGCTGGCGACGCTCCACGACCGGACCCGCGAGATGATGGGCGCGACCGACAGACAGACCGTCCTCCGGGCGGCCGCCGACGCCTGCGACGAGGTGCTCGGTGACGCCCGAACCGAACTGTTCGTCTTCGACGAGGCGGACACGAGCCTCGTCCGCGTGGGCGCGGCGGGGACCGGCCTCGGCGACAAACCGCTCGACGGCGGCCTCGACCGCGGCGGCGTCTGGGACGCGTTCGTCTCCGGCGAGGTCCGCGTGGTCGAACTCGCGCCCGACGGGGGCGTCGTCGACGGCGTCGAGCGCGTCATCGCCGCGCCGCTCGGTCGCCACGGCGTGCTCGTCACCGGCCATCCCGGCACCGTCGCGCCGAACGAGGTCGACGTGGAGCTCGTGAACCTGCTTTCCGCGACCGTCGAGGAGCTGCTCGAACGCATCGACGCCGAGGCGGAGCTCCGCGAGCGCGACCGCCGGCTCGAAGCCCAAAACGAGGCGCTCACCCGGCTCGACCGAATCAACGAGACCATCCGGAACATCAACCAGTCGCTCATCCGCGCGCCGACCCGGGGCGCGGCGCTGTCGGAAGTTGCCGAACACCTCGTCGACACCGACGGTATCACGGTCGTCTGGCACGCCGAGGTCAGCGACATCGACGAGGCGTACCGCCCGCCGAGCGACGCGGTCCACGGCGCGGACACCGCCTACGCCGACCGGCTCGGTGAGGTGGCGACCGCGGACCCGCTGTGTTCGCTGCTCGAAGCCGCCGTGGAGAGCCGAGAGAAACAGGTGGTCGCGGACGTGCTCGACGACCCCGCGTGGGCCGACCACCGCGGCGACGCCCTCAGCTACGGGTTCCGAGCCATCGCGGTCATCCCCGCGGTCGCTGACGGCCAAGTGGAGGCGCTGTTCGTCGTCCACGCGACCGGGGCGAGCGCCTTCGACGACGACGGCCTGCTCACCGAACTGGGGGAGTCGGTCGGCTACGCGCTCGCGGCCACGGGGCGCGCCGACGCCATGTTGACCGAGCGCCGGACGAGCGTACAGGTACGGCTCGGCGGCGACCGGCTGTCGATATCGCGGCTCGCCCGGCGGGTCGGCCGCGCGGTGAGTCTCAGCGGCGTCATCCCGCAGTCCGACGGCTCGGTCATCGCGTTCGTCGCCAGCGACGCGGAGCCCGAGGACGTCGTCGCCGCCGGGGGAGATATCGCGACGCGCGTGCGCCACGTCTCGACCGACGACTCGGGGTCACTGTTCGAACTCCGACTCCCGCGGGAGTCGCTGTTCGAGACGCTGTACGCCTCGGAGGCGACGCTCCGCGCGCTCGACGCGACGCCCACCCAGACCACGCTCACCGCCGAGGTTCCGACGCGCGTCCGAGTCCGGTCGTTCGTCGACGCGCTCGACTCGAACTACCCCGGGACGAGTCTGCTGTCGCGGCGGACCGCCGCCGGGGCCGAGTCGCCCCAGACGTTCGCCGCCGAGATGCGCGCGGCGTGGACGAGCCGCCAGCACGAGTCGATTCGGGCGGCCCACCTCGCCGGCTTCTACGAGTGGCCGCGCCGCAGCACCGCCGAGATGCTCGCCGAGACGTTCGACATCAGCGCGCCGACCTACCAGTACCACCTGCGCGCGGCCGAGCGAAAACTGGTCGAACGCGTCTTCGAGTGACGACGTACCACGTGTAGACCAGCGATACCAACTGATTTTCAGTTACGGTTCTAGGTACCTAGAGGTGGCGCGCGCGTCACCACTAGTTGGATAGCAGCGACCGATATACCCGCGAGCGTCATCGGTGCGGATGTCGGCGAGGCGCCGGCGCGAACCGAACCATGGACGAAACTCGCGTGTTACCGGGCAACGATGTGGGATGGAATACGGGGTCGACCGACGAGGTCGTCGCCCGACACGACTGGAGCGGACGAGACACTCGGCGGTGACGGTCGTCACCGCGACCGCTCAACTGCACGGCGTGGACGCCATCGACCTCCCACCGCTGTCCGAGGCTATCGACCCCGACGCGCTCTGTCAACTGTTCGCCCCGCTGGCGCGGGTGGCGGCGACCGACGGCGGCACTCGCGGGTCGATAGCGCCCGCTCGCGGTCGAATCGGGTTCCGGTACGCTGCCTGCGACGTGACCGTATGGGCCGACGGCACGGTCATCGTCACGCCCGCCTGACGCATCGACACACGAACGAATCGGTAATCCCACCACCACAACCACCACACGACGCGGCACTCCACGGGGGTGCCGCGACTGCCGACCGCCGCCCGCACCCACCACCACCATCACCACGCGGGCGAGGCGGCTCCATTTCTTTCGAGACCGACGCCGACGACGCTGACGCGCTGCGACGCGCCGCGACACGGTGCGCCGCAACGCGACGCGGCACGGAACGACGCGAGAGTGCGACGGGTTTTGGTACACAGAGCCGCTACCGGCGGGCATGGGATACGCCTGTCCGGTCTGCGACGCGCCGCAACGCGACGAGACGCACCTCGCGAACCACCTCGCGTTACAGGCCATCGTCCACGGCGACGACCACGAGACGTGGCTGGACGAACACGCCCCCGAGTGGGCCGACCTGAACGCCGACTCGCTCGGCCCGCTCGTGGCCGACCTCGCGGAGGAACGCGAGTTCGACGAGGTGTTCGAAGACACGGTCGACCGCACGGGCGGCCCCGGCCATGCTCACCCGCACGGACAGGAACACGGCCACGACATCCCCGACCGACAGCCGCAACCGTTCGGCGGGGCCGGCGGGTCGGAGTCGCTGTCGGGTGACGCCGCGCGCATCTTCGAGGAGGCGCAGTCGCTCACCCGCGAGATGGTCGCGGACGACGGCGAGGACGGCGAGAACGGCGAACGTGAGGACGCGCCGCGGGACGGCGACGACGCCCGCGACGCCACCGATGCCGACGACCGCGGCGAGGAGACCGACGGCGCGGACAGGAAAGAGTCGTAAGTCCGGACCCCGAACCGACTGGCGATGGAAACCCACGGGACGATTGCGCCGGCGTCGCTCGACGAGGCCGAGGCCGCCTTCGACCGCGTCGGACCGACCGCACAGGTGGTCGTCCGCGAGACGGCCAAGGCGATGGAGTTCGACCGCGAGGAGTACAGCGAACGCGTCACCGGCGACGTAATCGAGACCGTCCGGAACGCGCTGTTCGCGGAGTCGCTTTCGGTCACGGTCGGCACGCGCGCCGAGTTCGACGACTGGCGTTCGACCCACGAGGAGTACGAACTCGTCGAACTCGGCAACCCCGACGTAGAGCGCGTGGCGTGGCACGCGGTCCCCTTCGCGGAGACGGTGCTGGCGACGACGTTCCAAAACGAGGAGGACGCCGCCGTCAGCACCCTCCGGCGCAACGCCTTCGGCCGCGTCTACCGCGACGTGCTGCTCGGAGAGGAAGCCGAGGGCGACGACGACGCGTCGGCCGGAGCCGACGACGACACCGCGACCGACGCCGCAGGGACCGACGGCGACGCGACCGGAGCGGACCGATGACCGACGACGGCCGCCGACACGAGCGCCTGCCCGACCCCGAGTGGCGCGTACTGGAGTCCGAAACCGAGTACGACACCGGCTGGTTCACCGGCGGCTACGACCTCGTCGAACAGCCCAACGGAACCACGAAGCGCTACTACTGGGCCGAACTGGCGACCGCGGTCGTCGTCGTCGCGGTCGCGGACGACCACGTCGTCTTCGTCGAGCAGTACCGGCCGAACATCCGCCAGACGCAGCTCGAACTGCCCGCGGGCGTCGTCGAGAAGGGCGAGTCGTTCACCGACGCCGGGGTGCGCGAACTCCGCGAGGAGACGGGCTTCGCCGCCGACTCGGCGTCGGTCATCGGCGACGTGTGGTGTTCGACGGGCGTCCTCCGGCACCGCCGCGGCTTCGTCTTCGCCGAGGGCCTCACGCCGGTCGAGCGCGACCTCGACGACAACGAGTTCCTCTCGGTCCGCGCCGTGCCGGTCGAGGAAGCCATCGAGCGGGCGACCGAACCGCCGACGAACGACGCGACCGTCGAGGGCGTGCTCTTCGCCCGCGACGAGGGCCTGCTGTAAATGGTCGACGAGGTCACCCCCGCAGCAGTCGAAGAACTCCTCGCCGGCGAGGACCCGCCGCTCGTCGTGGACGTGAGCACGGAGGCGGAGTTCGCGCTCGGGCACGTGCCGGGGAGCATCAACGTCCCGCTTTCGAACCTCGTTTCGCATCTCGACCGCGTCGCGGGCGCAGAACGCATCGTCACCGTCTGCCCGCGGGGCGAGGCGAGCGTGCAGGCCGTCCGCCTGCTGTCGGCCTACGAGGGGACCGAAGACGCCCGCATCCAGAGCATGGCCGGCGGGCTCGCGGCGTGGGACGGCCCGCTCGAAGAGGGCCTCGACGAGGGTGCGGACGGCGACGAAGAAGACGGCGACGAGAGGAACTGAACGGCGTCGCTGGGCGGTGACGCGACTGGAGACGCGAACGGTCGGGGAATTGGCGGACTAACGGCTCGCGCGCGCTGGCTTGCTTCGAAAAAATCTCGACGGCGGGCTAACTCAGAGGTCGGTCACGCGACGTTGAACCCCTTTTCGCGGAGGAAGTCCTCCACGCGGCCGCGGTGGTTGCCTTGGAGTTCGATGGAATCGTCTTCGACGGTTCCACCGCAAGCGAACTTCGACTTGAGGTCCGACGACAGGCTGTCCATGTCGACGTCCCTCGGGTCGAATCCCTCGATGACTGTAACCTCTTTTCCGTAGCGGCGCTCGTCGATGCGGATGACTATCTCCTGAGACTCTTTCGCCACGTCCTCGCAGACGCAGAGCTCTTCAGGGAGCCCGCACGTCGAGCAGACTTCCGACATTACAGTGTGGACCTACAAGATGGGGATATTAAACAGTATCGGGAGGCGGGGTCGCCGTCCGCGCCCTCAAGCGCCCGAGTCGTCCGTGGACGACGTTTCCGATTCGTCGTCCGTCGTATCGTCGTCGGTCGCGGTCGTATCGTCGTCGGACCGCTCGTCGGCGGGGGGTACCGCGACATCGCTCCCGTCGGCGTCCTTCGCCCGCTTGTCGTTCCCGGGCGGCGTCTCCGGGGCGTTGCCGCGGTCCGGGCCGTCGGCGGCCCCGTCGGATTCGCCACCGGCCACATCGGTCACGGTTCCGTTAGTTGCGTTTCCGTCGGTCTCGGTTCCGTTGGTCGCGTTCCCGGCGTCGGCGCGGGCGTCCGCGGCGCGGTCGCTCGCCTCAGAACGCGAGTTTCCCGGGGCGTCACTCCGCCCCGCGTCGTCGGGTCGTCCGCCGGCGTCGGTTTCCGTCTCGTTTGCGGCGCGCTCGCGGCCGATGCCCTTGCCGGGGTTCCCCGCGATTCCGCGGGCGATTTCGGCCACTTCGGGGCCGGTGAGTTCGCTCGCGTTCGTGCGGAGCCGGTCGAGTTCGGCCGTCTCGACGCCGCGGGCCGAGAGCTCTTGGGCGGGGACCGTCGAGGCGGCGTCAGTCGTCTGGTTCAGCATACTCCGAGTGCGCTCGATGTCGGCGACCGTCCGGGTCAGTCGCGCGCGGTACTGGCCCTCGGAGAGCGTCCCGTTTTCGCGCTGGGCTTCGAGGCGGTCCCTGCGCTGTTCGAGTTCGGTGAGGCGCTCGCGGACCGTCTCGACCTGCGTGGCCACGACCGCGGCCTTCGAGGCGTTCGAGTTCGCGTTCGCGAAGCGCGCGTCGAAGCTGCGGCGTTCGAGTTCGCCGTTGGTCTCCGAGCCCTGTACGCCGATGACGGCGGACAGGCGCTGCCCGGGAAGCGTCTCCGACGACGCGGCGCTGTCGTTGCCCGCCGTGTCGGTGGTCGCGCTGTCGTTCGCGGTCGTCTGTGCGACGGGCGCGGCGACCGAACCATCGGTGGCCGCGGCCGCCATTCCCGTCGGTCCGGCCGAGGCGGCGAGAGCGAGCGGTGCGCCCACCGTCGCCAGCAACACGGCGGCAGCGACGGCGAGCACAGCGGTTCGTCGACTCATCACCCTCGTTTTGGAACTCCGTTCCGATATAAGCGTGCGGTCGTGCCCCCGAATCAACCCCAGTCAACGGCAGTTTGAGAGTCGCGTTCGGGGCGACGCCGTCTCCCGATTAGGAACTGACCACCGACCGAAACGGTCGTAAGAAATTTATACCCCGTTCGAGTCGCCGTCGCCGTCGGGGGCGTCCGCGCCTCCGTCGTCGTCTTCGGGCAGTCGCAGGACGTTCTCGCGGCCGAGGCGGAAGCCCTCGATGGTCCCCTCGTCGCGCATCCCGCGGACGACCTTGCTCGTCTTCGCGTCGGTCCAGTCGAGCGCGCCGGCGACCTCCTGTTGCTTGATGCGCCCCCCGCGGGACTCGATGAGCCGGAGGACGCGCTCTTCGTTGCTGAGGAGTTCCGGCGGCGGACTCGGCTCGCCGTCGTCGCCGGACTCGTCGGCGACCGCGTCGGGGTCGTCGGCAGCCGCGTCGGCGTCGCCCGCGCTCGCGGAAGTCGCCTCGGCGGACACTCCGGCGTCTGTCTCGCCAGCCGCGTCTGCGCCGGCGTCGCCGTCGCCGCCGAGCGCGCCCCGCGAGCGGAGATAGACCGCGCCGGCACCGACGAGAACGACGAGCGCGATGAGCGCGGTCGTCGTCGGGAACGGGTCGTCGCCCGCGGCGGGCGTCTCGGAGTCGCCCGGCGTCGGTGTGGGCGTGGGCGTCGCCGAGGGTTCCGAGCCGCCAGCGCCGCGTTCGAGGACGACGTTTGGCTCGCCCGAGACGAACTCGGTCTGGGTGCCGCGCCAGATGACCGCGTTCTCGCGGGTCTCGTCGCCCGCGGGCTCGACGGTCGTCGCGCCGTAGTCGTCGGGCCACGAGAGGATGAGCCGGGAGCTACTGTCGAGGAAGAAGCCCTCGATGGCGTCGCCGACGACGAGTCGGTCGCCGTCGACCGCCGCGAAGTTGGACCACTCGAAGGAGTAGCTGACGACGCCGAAGCTATCGGGGAGCGACCGCGTCTCGGCGGCGACCGAGACGTTCGTCGCGGCCATCTCCCGGCCGGTGGCGTTCTCGGCGGCCCCGACGGTCGAGGCGATGCGCTCCGCGAACGCCGCGGTGTAGTCGTCGGGATTGGCCCGCACGTCGTCTTGGAGCGACCGGAAGGCCTCGGTCGTGTTCTCGTCGTCGAGCCGGGTCCAGTACTGAATCTCCCAGCGGGCGTCGCCGCGCTCGGAGACCTCGACGACGATTCGCGTGCTGTCGGGTTCGACGCCCTGCTGGACGAGCGGTTCGACGCCCGGACCGCTCGCGGTGCTCTCCTGTGCGGCCGCGGTCGGCGCGACCACGGCGAGCACGCAGAGGGCGGCACACAGGAGTGCGAAGACAGCGTCTCGTGTCGCCATTGGGCGTTCGTGCGAGCGCACGCAGAAAAAGTGACGCGGTTCTTCGTGCCGCTCAGTCCGTCCAGCGTCTGACGAGCGGCAGACGACCGCGGACGACGGCGTTCGCCGCGGCCACGGCCTCGTCGGCGTCGGCGCGGGTGACGCCGTCGCCGTACTTCGCGCGCTCGTAGAGGCGGCCGACCTGTCGGGTCCGCTCGTCGACGCCGACGCGGGACAGCGAGTCGAGATACGCCCTGACCGTCTCGCCGGGGCGACGCGGCCGGTACTCGCGTTCGAGGGCGAGTTCGAGGCGGTCGTACGCCCGGAACACGTCGGCGGCCGGCGAGTCGGTGCGCCGCTGGTACGCCGCGGTCGCAAACCGGAGGTGCGCCGGGAGCCGCGTTCGCCTGACGCCGGCGGCGACGCCGAGGAGGCCGACGAGACCGACGAACAGCGTCTCCCGAGACGGCAGTTCGGGGAGGAGGCCGCCGCCCTCGTCGTCTTCGGCCGCGCCGTCGCCCGCGGGGGTGACGCCGAGGCGCTCGTCGATACCGGGGCCCGGCGGGCTGCCGCCGGCGGGCGTCGCGTTCGTCTCGGTCCCGTTTTCGGTCGGCGTCTCGGTGTCGGTCGCGGTCGGCGTGGGCTCGTCGGTCTCGTTGGACTCGGCGTCCGTCTCGTCGGTGTCGATGCCCGTCTGGCCCTCGTCGCGGGCGTCGCTGAGCGTCGTCGATTCCGCGTCCTCTCGGGGGCCGGCGGGCGTCGGGTCGAAGCGCACCCAGCCGGTGTCCTCGAAGTAGACTTCGACCCACGCGTGGGAGTCGAGGCCGCGGACGACGTAGCGGTCGTCACCGACCTGCTCGCCGGTCGTGTAGCCGGTGACGAACCGCGCGGGGACGCCCTCAGAGCGGAGGAGCACGACCATCGTCGAGGCGTAGTAGGTGCAGTAGCCGGCGTCCATCTCGAAGAGGAACGACTCGGCGATGTCGCCGTCGGGTCGAGACACCCGAAGCGAGTACTCCTTGTTGGCTTCGAGCCACTCCTCGACCGCGACGGCCTTGTCGTAGGGCGTCTCCGCGTCGCCCGCGATTTCGGCGGCGCGGTCGCGAACGCGGTCGGACGTGCTGTCGGGCAGCGCGAGATACCGCTCGCGTATCTCGTCGGGGTAGTCGGTTCCCGTCCGCCGGAGCGACGCCGCGGTGTGCTGCGGGACCTCGCTCGTGACGTTGTAGGTCTCCCCGATTTCGACGGTGCGGTCGGGCCGGAGGTTCCCCTGTTGAGTGACGAGCGTCTCGTTTTCGACCTCGCCGGAGACGGCGACGGGCCGCCACGCCGCGGGCATCGAATCGAGCGGCGTCGCCGGCGTGACGGTTTGGCGGACCAGCCGCGAGGGGCCTTCGGGACCGGTCAACCGGCCGCCCTCGTAGTCGCGGGTGTCGCCGGTCCTGACCCAGCCGTCGCCGGTGTAGCGGTCGAACGTCGCGGTCTGCCAGTAGTCCGGCGAGGTGCTCTGGACCTCGAAGCGGACCTGCGGCGAGAGACTGATGCTCCCGACGATTGAGATGCGGTCGTCCGCGCTCACGAGGCTGGCTTCGACGGTCGGCTCCTCGGCCACGCCCCCGTCGGGGATGACCGGCGACCCGCCCGCGCCGGGGAGGACCGTGACGGTAGCAGAGAGCACGACCATCGCGGCGAGGACGATTGTCAGCACGTCGAGTTGGCCGCCGGCGCTCCCGAAGCGGTCGATGCCGTCGAAGCCGACCGCGGCCATGCCCGCGCCGACGCCGAGGAGCGTGAGCGTCCCCGTCGCATCGGTGGTGAGGACGAACAGGCCGAGGCCGCTCCCGGCGACCGCGACGGCCGGCGCGATTCGCCCGCGGACCGCGAGATACCACGCGAGGAACACCGGGCCGGGCGTCACCGCGAGCGCCCACACGTCGGCCGACAGGAGCCGGAGCGCCGAGAGGCCGCTGAGGAGCGCGAACGTGTCGGCCAGGAGGCGCTCCGGCGAGAGCAGCGCGACCTGGCTCTCGGGGAGCGCGAGGAAGTACGCCGCGAAGCCGCCGCCGGCGATGAGAACCGCGAGGCCGAGCGCGTAGCGGGGGCGGAGTGTCCACCCCACCACGGTGGCGAGGCCGAGCGTCCCCGCAGCGAGGAGGACGAACTGGTCGCGGCGACCCACGACGTCCGTGATGTCGTAGACGACCGCGAGGAACGCGCCGATGAGGACCAACGACGCCGCCGTGGCGAGGAGGCCCGCGGGGACGCCGAAGACGGTGTTCGTCGAGCCGGCAGAAGCAGACGACGACTCGCCGGCGACCGTCACGCCGACACCCCCGAGTCGGGTCGGCGGGTTCCGACGCGACTCGCCGGATTCCGGTTCGACCCACCCACTGCGTCGCCGTCGGCGCGCAGGCGGTCGAACGTGGTCTCGCGGCCGCCGAGCGCGACCCGGGTCTTCCCGGCGTCGCCGCTGACGACGACCGCGGCGGTCTCGTCGGGGACCGACCCCGAGCGGAGCCGCGAGAGGTGGCCGAGGACGCGCCGTCGGTCGCCGGGCGCCGCCTCGACGACCCCCGCGGGCGAGGTGAGGTGGACCGGAACCCCGGCGTCGAGGAGCGCACAGCAGAGCGCCGCGGCCGCCTCCGCCGCGTCGTCCTCGTGGCCGTCGGTCGCGCCGGCCGAGACGCGCACCGCGTCGGCCGTGACCCGGTCGGCGTAGGCTTTCACCACGAGGTCGCCGGACTTGGCGCTCGACTTCCAGTGGATGTCGCGGAGCGGGTCGCCGGGGACGTACTCCCGCAGGCGGTCGAACTCGGCGCGCTCGTCGGTTCGCCCCGCGTCCGCGAGTGCCGAGAGGTCGCGGCGGGCGGTCGCGCCGAGCGACCGGACCCGCGGGAAGACGAGCACTTCGGTCGTCCCGCCGGCGGTGAACGACGTCGAGAACAGGCCGAGGATGTCGCGGGCGACGACGGTCGCCGGACCGAGCGTCGCCGGGCCGCGACCGCGGTAGGTCACTTCGTAGTCGATGCGGCCGTCACCGACGACCGAATCGACCGCGGTGTCGCCGTCGAGACCGGGCGAGAGCGCGTCGGTGACGGTGGCCGGAAACGGCCGGTCGGCGTCGATATCGAGCGAGACGGTGTGGGTCTCGCCGGGGAAGCCGTCGTCGGGCGCGACGCGTTCGACGCGGGGCGGCGAGACGCGCCAGACCTGCACCGCGCCGACGACGAGGCCGACGGCGACCGGGACGACGACGGCGTTGAGCGCCCGCGGGCCGTAGGCGACGGCGTTGGCGACGCCGACGACCACGACCGCGACGGCGACCCAGCCGCGGAGGGTGAGCCGCATCGGTCTCACTCGACCGGGACGGTGTCGAGCGCCCGCTGGACCACGTCGCGGCCGGCGCGCTCGTCGGTCGTCCGAATGCGGTGGGCCCAGACGCTCCGCACCTCGCGTTGCACGTCGTCGGGGACGACGTAGTCGCGGGCGTCGAGTGCGGCGCGGGCCTGCGCGGCGCGGACGAGGGCGATGGAGCCGCGGGGGCTCACGCCGAGGTCGGCGCGCGCTCTGGTGTCGGCGGCGAGCCGAGAGACGTAGCTGCGGACCGGCTCGCTCACCGTCACGTCGAGGATGCGCTCGCGGGCGTCGCGCACGTCGCCCGCCGATGCGACGGGTTCGAGCGACTCGATGGGATGGTGGCCCGAGACGCGGCCGAGCAGTTCCGTCTCCTCGGCCTCGTTGGGGTAGCCGAGGTGAATCTTCTTCATGAACCGGTCGAGTTCGGCCAGCGGGAGGTCGTACGTCCGGTCGGGTTCCACGTCGTTCTGCGTGGCGATGACGGTGAACGGGTCGGGGACGCGGCGGGTGACGCCGTCGACGGTCACCTGAAGCTCCTCCATGACTTCGAGGAGCGCGGCCTGCGTCTTCGGCGGCGCGCGGTTTATCTCGTCGCCGAGGACGACGTTCCCGAAGACCGGTCCCTCGCGGAACTCGAACTCGCTGGTCTGTTGGTTGAACACGTTCACGCCCGTCACGTCGGACGGGAGGAGGTCGGGCGTGAACTGGATGCGCTCGAACTCCCCCTCTATCGAGGTGGCGATAGCGCGGGCGAGCATCGTCTTGCCGACGCCCGGCACGTCCTCCAACAGGAGGTGGCCGCGGGCGAACAGCGCCACGATGATGTCTTCGATGGCGTCGTGGTGGCCGACGATGACCCGTTCGACGTTCTCGGAGATTCGTGTCGCGAGGTCCGACACCGCCTCGACCGAGGGCGCGGGGTCGAAGTCGGCGTCTGCATGTGCATCAGTCATTGATATCCCGGATGCCCCGCCGACCGTCCGCACCGCCGACGGGTCTCTGCGTGTTAGTATTGCCTCAGCCTACCTAACCTTGCTGGGTGTGTACATTGGCCTTGCTGGTCGCCCACACGCCGCAGTCGCGGGCGGCGGCGCGGACGGGCGACCGCCCACCGCGTCGTTCCCGGCCGTTTTTATTGCTCGGCCGCCCGCCTTGTGGGTATGAACGCGGACGCCCAGCGGGAGGCGGTGTACGGCGCGCCGCCGGAGATGCTGGCAGTGCGAGACGACCTGACGCCGATGCTCTCGCAGTACGCCGACCTCTGCGAGGAACACGACGACGCCGTCGTGCTGTTTCAGGTCGGCGACTTCTACGAGGCGTTCTGCGGCGCGGCGGAGGCCGTCGCCCGCACCTGCGAGGTGACGCTGACCCAACGCGAGGACTCCACCGGGACGTGGCCGATGGCGGGCATCCCCATCGACAACGCCGCGGGCTACCTCGAACGCCTGCTCGACGCCGGCTACCGGGTCGCGCTCGCGGAACAGGTCGAAGACGCCGAGGAGGCGTCCGGCCTCGTCGACCGCGCGGTCACCCAACTCATCACGCCCGGCACCGTCGTCGACGAGGAACTGCTCGACGCCGGGCGGGCGACCTACCTCGGGGCGGTCGCTCGGGGCGGCGGCGACGGCGAGAACGGAAGCGACGACGACGCCGAGGGCGACACCTACGGCCTCGCCGTCGTGGACGTGTCGACCGGCGAATGCCTCGTCACCGGGGCGGACCGCGCGCTGGCGCTCGAAGAACTCGAACGCCTCGCGCCCGCCGAACTCGTCGTCGGTCCCGACTGCGACCTCCCGGACCTGTCGTTCGACCCGATGGAGACGCCGTTCGAACCGGGGGCGTTCGACGCCGACGCGGCCCGCGAGACGCTGTCGGCCTACGCGCCCCGGCCGGACGCCGTGGTCGAGTCGGACGCCGAACTCCGGGCGGTCGGCGCGGCGCTCGCCTACGCCGAGTACGCCCAGGGCGACTCGAAACTGGCGTACGTCACCCGCGTCACGCGGTTCGACCCCCGCGAGTTCCTCCAACTCGACGCGACGGCCATCCGGAGCCTCGAACTGTTCGAGTCGCGGAGCGCCCGGGCGGGAAGCACGCTGTTTTCGGTCCTCGACGAGACGGCCTGCGCGCTCGGCCGCCGCCGACTGGAGGCGTGGCTCCGCCGCCCGCTCGTCGACCGCGACCGAATCGAGGCCCGACTGGACGCCGTCGAGGCCCTCTGCGACGACGCGCTCGCCCGCGCCGACCTCCGAGACCACCTCTCGTCGGTGTACGACCTCGAACGGCTCGTCGCCCGCGTCTCCCGGGAGCGCGCCGACGCCCGCGACCTGCGCTCGCTGAAGACGACGCTCGACCGAGTGCCGGAAATCCGCGAGGCGCTCGCCGGAACCGATTCCGACCTGCTTTCGGACCTGCGCGACTCGCTGGACGAGCTCGAAGACGTGCGCGACCTCGTCGGCGACGCGGTCGTCTCCGACCCGCCGCAGGAGATTACCGAGGGCGGCGTCATCGCCGACGGCTTCGACGCCGAACTGGACGACGTCCGCGGCACCGCCGAGGCGGGCCGCGAGTGGGTGTCGAACCTCGAAGCCCGCGAGCAGGAGCGCACCGGCATCGACTCGCTGGAGGTCGGTTACAATCAGGTCCACGGCTACTACATCGAGGTGACGAACCCGAACCTCGACCGCGTCCCCGACGACTACCAGCGCCGACAGACGCTGAAGAACTCGGAGCGGTTCTACACGCCCGAACTGAAGGAGCGCGAGGACGAGATTCTCCGCGCCTCGGACCGCGCCGACGCCCTCGAATACGACCTGTTCTGCGAGGTGCGCGCCGACGTGGCGACCGAATCGGCCCGGGTTCAGGCCGTCGCGGACGCCCTCGCGGACCTCGACGTGCTCCGAACCCTCGCGGACGTGGCGGTGGCGAACGACTACGCCCGACCCGAGTTCCACGCGGGCGACACGGACGAGAGCGCCGGCATCCGCATCGACGCCGGCAGACACCCCGTCGTCGAGCGCGCGCAGGACGAGTTCGTGCCGAACCCCGCGGACCTCCCGCGGGGGAGCGTCGCGCTCGTCACCGGCCCCAACATGTCCGGGAAGTCGACGTACATGCGGCAGGTGGCGCTCGTCACACTCCTCGCGCAGGTCGGGAGCTTCGTCCCGGCGAAGTCGGCCCGACTGCCGGTCCTCGACCGCGTGTTCACCCGCATCGGCGCGTCCGACGACATCGCGGGCGGCCAGTCCACGTTCATGCGCGAGATGAGCGAGCTGACCGAAATCCTCCACAACGCCACCGGCGACTCGCTCGTCCTCCTCGACGAGGTCGGCCGCGGCACCTCCACCGCCGACGGCCTCGCCATCGCCCGCGCCGCCACCGAGTTCCTCCACGACGAGGTCGGCGCGACGACGCTGTTTGCGACCCACTACCACGACCTGACCGACGCGGCCGACGACCGCGCGGGCGTGTTCAACCTCCACTTCACCGCCGCGCGGCGCGACGGCGAGGTCACGTTCCTCCACAGCGTCGCCGACGGCCCCTCGTCGTCGTCCTACGGGGTCGAAGTGGCGCAGTTGGCCGGCGTGCCCGCGAGCGTGGTCGAGCGGGCGCGAACCCTCGTGGACGAACCCGAGACCGACGCCGACGCCGAGCGCGCGACCGACACAGGAAGGGACGGCGTCGCCGCCGCCGCGAACGGCGAGGTCGACGAGGCCGCCGAAGACGGCACGCTCGCGGCCTACGTCGATGGGCTGGAGAACGGCCACCGAGAGAGCGAGAATCCGAGCCGAGCGACCGCGACGGCCGAAACGACCGAACCGAACCCCGAACTCGAAGCCGTCGCCGAGGCGCTCCGCGAGGCCGACCTCGTGGACACCACGCCGCTGGAGGCGCTGAACCTCCTGTCGGACCTCAAAGGAAGACTCGAATGATTCACCGACTCGACCCGGAGACGCGGTCGAAAATCGCCGCCGGCGAGGTCGTCGCCCAGCCCGCGAGCGTCGTGGTCGAACTGATTGAAAACGCGCTCGACGCCGGCGCGGAGACCGTCGAAATCGACGTCGACGGCGACGGCACCGACCGAATCCGCGTCGCAGACGACGGTCGTGGGATGGCCGAGGCCGACGCCGCGCTCGCGGTCGAGCGACACACGACGAGCAAGCTTGCGGCGGCCGACGACCTCGAAACCGTCGAGACGCTCGGCTTCCGGGGCGAGGCGCTCCCGAGTATCGCCGCGGCCGCCGCCCGCCTCGAACTGACGACGAACGACGGCGGCCCGCGGGGAACGCGAGTCGTCGTCGACGGCGGCGAGAACGCGCCCGGTGGCGAGCGCGACAAGACCGTCTCGCCCGCGGGTCGGGCGCGCGGGACGACCGTCGACGTGACCGGCCTGTTTGCCGACCGCCCGGCGCGGAGGAAGTCGCTCGCGTCGTCGAAAGCCGAGTTCGCCCGCGTCTCGGCGGTCGTCACGCGCTACGCGCTCACGCGGCCGGACGTGCGGTTCGTCCTGCGACACGACGGCCGCGAGACGCTCACGACGCCCGGCACCGACCGCTTCGCCGACGCGCTCTTGGCGGTGTACGGCCGCGACGCCGCGAGCCACGCCTCGACGTTCGACGCGGCGCGGGAGGTCGAGGCCGCGGGCGAGACGGCCACGGTCGAAGTCGACGGCGCGCTCTGTCATCCCGAGGTGACGCGGTCCCGACGCGACCACGTCCACGTCTCGGTCAACGGCCGCGCCCTCGCCGAACCGCGACTCCGCCGGGCGGTCGCGGACGGCTACGGGACGCTGCTTCCCGACGGGCGCGAACCGGTCGGCGTGGTCAGAGTCCGCCTGCCGCCCGCGTGGGTCGACCACAACGTCCACCCCGCGAAGGACGAGGTGGGCTTCAGAGACGCCGACGCGGTCGCCGAGGCGGTCGAGGCGAGCGTCCGCGACGCGCTCTCGACGGCCGACCTCCGGCGGAGCGGCGAGGTGGCGATGGACCTCGATAGCTCGCTCGCGCCCGTCGAGGCCGCCTCGGTGTTCGACGACCTCCGCGTCATCGGGCGCTTCCGCGGCCTGTACCTGCTCTGTGAGGCCGACGACGAACTCCTCGTCGTCGACCAGCACGCGGCCCACGAGCGCATCAACTACGAGCGACTCCGCGAGGCGGTCGAATCGGCGGGCATCGACTCGGCCGCCGTCGACCCGCCGGCGACCGTCTCGCTGTCGCCGGCCGACGCGGCGCTCCTCGACGCGAACCGCGACCTCGTCGAAAAACTGGGGTTCCGCGTCGTCGAGTTCGGCGAGGGGGGCGGAACCGGAACGTACCGCGTCGAAGCGGTCCCGGCACCGCTCGGTCGCCCGTTCGCCCCGGACGCGCTCGCGGACGTGGTGGCCGACGTCGCCGCCGGCGACGACGCCGACCCACGGGACGAACTGCTGAAAGACCTCGCGTGCCACCCGTCCATCAAAGCCGGCGACGACCTCACCGACGACGAGGCCGCGCGGTTAGTCGAGCGCCTCGGCTCGTGCGGGACGCCCTACACCTGCCCGCACGGCCGACCCACGGTGCTCGCCATCGACGAGGAGACGTTCGTCCGCGGATTCGGCCGACGAAGCGGTCGGCTCGGGTAGCATTCCTTGGGAGCAACGTTGTCGAGCCACCCCGACGGAGTCGTGCGAAGTGGCGCGGTGGCTCGTGCGGGAATAGTTACCGAATGATTACTATATTTGTGCGCCCGGCCGCTACCAGTCCTTGCAGTCCAGACAGACGTACTCGTCGCCGTCGAGCCACCGCTTTTGCACCGACTCGCCGCACTGTGGGCACGCCGCGGGTTCGGGCGTCCATCGGTAGGTGGCGAGCGTGCTCACGTCGCGGTCGTCGGCGTCGCTGGCATTGGTGTCGCCGGCATCGGGTGAGTCGTCAGCGCCGTCGACAGCCGTCGGTTCGTCGGCAGCGCCGTCGTCGCCGCCGGCGAAGTCGTCGAGCGAGCGGTTCGGCATGACTCAGCGTCCGTGGGCGCGGTCCTTATCGGTGCCGACCGAGCGGCGCGGTGGACGACCGCCGCGAACCGGGGGGCGAGGCGAGTTCCACCGGACGGGTGAGCGCCGTGCGAAACCCACACAATCAATACCCCCGAACCCGAGAGTCGCGCATGGCAACACTCACGGACTTCGTCATCGCGCTCCTCACGAGCGTCCTCGAACTGGTGGTGACCTTCGCCGACGTGGCGCTGAGCGACCCGCTCTCGACGGTGAGTTTCCTCTTCGGCAACGTCTTCATCCTGCTCGCCGTCGGCGCGTTCGCCTACGTCGCCCTCGGCGCACTCGGCGCGGAACTCGGCATCATCGGTGTCGGCTCGTCGAACGGTAGGCCGCCGCAGCGAGAGTAATCGCTTCTTCGAGGTCGGGGCCGACCGGCGACCCGACCACGACGCCGTCGGCGTGTTCGAGCACCGCGTCCATCCGGTCGGCAACGTCGTCGGGCGTGCCGGCCATCGAGAAGGCGTCTATCATCGCCGGCGTGACGAGGCCGAACGCCTCGGAGAAGTCGCCCGCCGAAATCTTCTCGCCGATGTCGCCCGCGAGGTCGGCGTCGATGCCGTGTCTGTCGAGGACCGGCGGGGCCGCCCCCGCGGCGATGAAGGCGACAGGCGGGCGGGCGGCCTCGCGGGCCGCGTCCGCGTCTTCCGAGACGGAGACGCTGGCGTAGGCGGCGAGCGTGAACTCGCCGCGGGAGTCGGGGCGGTCCTCGACGCCGATATCGACCTGTTCTCTCGCCCACGCGAGGTCGTCGGGGTGCGAGCCGTTGAACAGCAGGCCGTCGGCGTGCTTGCCGGCCATGCGACACATGTGCGGGCCCTCGCCGCCGACGTACACCGGCACCTCGCCGGGCACGTCGAAGTTGAGGCCGGCGTCGGTCGCCTCGAACGTGCCGTCGTGGCTGACGCGCTCGCCGTCCCAGAGCTTCTGTGCGACCTTGAACGCCTCCAGCACGGAGCGGAGGCCGCGCTCGTCTTCGAGGCCGAGGTTGCGGAGCGTCGAGGGGTCGCCCGGGCCGATGCCGAGGAGGCCGCGACCGCCCGAGGCCTCGGCGACGGTCGCCACCTTGCCGGCGAGCGTCACGGGGTGTAGCTCGTAGGGGTTGGCGACGCCGGGGCCGAGGCGGATGTCGTCGGTCTCGGCCGCGAGTCGCGCGAGGACCGCGAAGGGGTCGCGGTTGTTGTAGTGACACGAGACGAAACACGAGTCGTAGCCCTCGCGTTCCGCCTGCGCGCCCAGTTCGACGAGGTCGTCGACGGGATGTTCCGGGGTGAGTTCGAGTCCGAGCATGGTGTGAACGTAGTGTGAGCGTGGTGTGAGCGTGGAATGGTGAAGCGGGTCGTCAGGGGTCGTAGCGCCACTCGCGGAGCGCCTGTCGCACGAAGTCGCCGTCGATGTCTCGGAAGTGGGCGTCGCTTTCGCCGTGGTCGCCCCACTCGAAGTCGCGGACGACGACGACGGGCGTGCCGCCGTCGCCCTCTCCCTGCACGAGGTTGGCGGCCGCGGCGAGTTCGTCCACGACGCTCTCGACGGTGACGCCGAGTTCGCGGCCGTCGCGGTCGGCCTCGCCGCGCCAGTCGCGCGAGGCGCTCAGGCCCGCCCAGCCGATGGCGACGCCGCGCTGGCCGTGGCGGAACGGCCGGCCGCAGGTGTCGGTGACGACGACTCGGTCGGCGTCGACGCCGGCGCGGATGCGCTCTGCCGACTCGCTGGGGCGCTTCGGGAGCAACAGCAGGTCGTGGTCGGGGACGTTCGAGCGGTCGATGCCGGCGTTGACGCCGACGTGGCCGAACCGCGTCTCCGTCAGGAGGAACGGCTCCGACATGACGAGCTCGACGCTCTCTTCGAGGACCGCCTGCGCGAACCGCGGGTCCTTCTCGTCGCCGGTCAGTTCGGCGAGGCGAGCGGCGAGTTCGCGCGCCCGCGGGCCGGCCGGGAAGTCGTCGAGGTCCGCGAACCGCCCTTCGGCCTTCGAGACGACGGTGGAGGCGACGCAGACCACGTCGTCGGGCCGGAGGTCGACGCGCTCGGAGACGAGGGCGGCGAGGTCGTCGCCCTCGCGAATCTCGGGCACGTCGGGGACGGGAAACAGCTCCATACCGCTTCGGAGGGCGAGGGCGGTGAAAAACGACGGGATGCTGGCGAACCGGGCCGGTATCGCAGGCGGGCGACCGGAAGCGGCTCAGCTGCGAGACAGCGCGACGACGCGCCGACCTCAGTCGTCGCGGACGACCTCGACCGACACCGAGCCGTCGGTGACCGTGCCGACCATCATCGTCGCGTCGTCGCCCGGGTTCGCCGCCGTCGCGGTGCCCGGGTTGAGGACGCGGACGCCGTCGACCACCTCGTCGACCACCTCGTGGATGTGGCCCGCGACGCCGACCGCGTCGGTGCCCGCGGCGTCTCTGACCGTCTTCGCGACGCGGGACTCGTAGCCCGTTCGCGTGCCCGTGCCGTGAGTGACGACGAACGTGAGCCCGTCGACCTCGACGATTTCGACGAACGGGAGGTCGATGCCCGGCGGGTCGACGTTCCCGCTGACGCCGACGAACCGCGCCGAGAGGTCGCGGAGGCGGTCGAGCGTGGCCGGCGAGTCGAAGTCGCCCGCGTGAATCACGAGGTCGGCCTCGCGGACCCTGGCTTCGACCCACGAGGGAATCCCGTCGGCCCGCCCCGGAACGTGCGTGTCGCTCAGGATGGCGAGTCGCATACCGACACCACGCGACCGGCCTGAATAGTCGTTTTGTCAGTCGCGGCCGTAAGTCACGATATGCCACACGTCGTCACCGTCTTCCTTCGACACGACGGCCGCGTCCTCCTCACCCGCCGGAGCGACGCCGTCGGAACGTATCAGGGCCGCTGGGCCGGCGTCTCCGGCTACGTCGAGGGCGACCCCGCCGACGCCGAGCGCGACGCCCGGCGCGAACTCGCCGAGGAGGTCGGCGTCCGCGAGACCGACGCCGAACTCGTCCGTGCTGGGGAACCCCTCACGGTCACCGACGAGGGCCGCGAGTGGACCGTCCACCCGTTTCTGTTCGACGCCGAGAGCCGCGATATCGACACCAACGAGGAACTCGCCGCGGTCGAGTGGGTCCACCCGACCGCGATTCGGGAGCGCGAGGCGGTCCCCGGACTGTGGGCGACCTACCGCCGGGTCGCGCCCGCGGTCGAGACCGTCGCCGACGACGAGACCCACGGGTCGGCGTGGATTTCGCTCCGGGCGCTGGAGGTCCTGCGCGACGCCGCCGCCGAGGCGGACTCGTTGGAGGCGGTCGCATCGGTCGCCCGGCGACTCCGCGACGCCCGCCCGAACATGGCCGCCGTCGAGAATCGCGTCAACCGCGCCATGGCGGAATCGGATTCCGACCCCGAATCGGTTCGCCGCCGCGCCGAGGCGGCCATCGACGCCGCCGCCGAAGCCGACGACGCGGCGGCCGCCCGCGCGGCCGAACTCATCAGAGAGCGCGGGGTCGACCGACTCGCCACGCTCTCGCGGTCGGGGACCGTCCTCGCGGCGCTCGAAGCCGCCGAGGCCACCGCAGTCGCCGTCCTCGTCTCCGAATCCCGACCCGGCGGCGAGGGCGTCGGCGTCGCGGAACGGCTCGCCCGCGACGGGCGGGACGTGACGCTAACCACCGACGCGGCGCTCCCCGGACTCGTCGCGGCCGGCGGGGCCGACGCCGTCTTACTCGGAGCCGACTCGGTGCTCGCGTCCGGCGGCGTCGTCAACAAGGTCGGAAGCCTCCCCGCCGCGCTCGCGGCCGCCCGCGCCGACGTGCCCGTGTTCGCCGTCTGCGCCCGCGACAAGGTGCGCGGCGACGACCGCTTCGCCGGTGAAGACGCGGGCGCGCTGTACGACGGCGAGGCCGCGATAGGAACCGAGAACCCGCTTTTCGAGGTCGTTCCCGCCGACTCGCTCTCGGGGGTCGTCACCGAATCGGGCGTGTTGAACGCGGGCGACATCGGCGCGGTCGCGGCCGAACACGCCGCGCTGGCGGCGTGGGACGACTGAGTCGGGAGTGCGGGGTTCTGGGAACCGCCGGGACCACTGCCGGCGGGGGCAAAAGGGTGGATTCTTGAACGTCCGACCCGGACTCCGACTCGGTGGCGATGACGAAGGTTACCCCCACTCAGCCCCTTGTGATGATAGATTTCATCCGAGCCACCAACTACTGACGACCCGTCGTCCTATCGCTCCGAATCTCGTTGCCCCGGAGCGCCGCGTCCGCGACCGTGGCGCGCCGAATCAGCCGTTTCGAGCTAGCTATTTGCCGCCGAACGACCAAAGAGGGGTGTACCGCCGCACGTTTCTCGGAGTCGTGAGCGCGGCGGCCGCCGGACTCGCGGGCTGTACCGAAGGTAATGTGCGGCCGCCGAGGGGCGGGTGTTCGGCGCGTCGGTCCTGACCGGCGACGCCGAACTCCGAAACGCCGCCAACCTCGTACTCTACGACGAGGCGACCGGAAGCTACTGGAGTCAACTGCTGGCGACCGGCATCTGTGGCCCGCAGTCCGGCGAGCGACTGGCGATTCTCCCGTCGTCGGTGACGACGTGGGGCGAGTGGCGCGCCGACCCTCGACGAGCCCCGAAACCGGACACCGACGCCGAAGCCGCAACGTCCTTCGTGAGCCGCCGCGACCCCTCGGCCATGCACATCGAACGCATCGCGGTCGACGAGTCGGTCGGACGATGCCCCCGGGGCTGTTCGTCGAGGCGCTTTCGGGCCGCGGCGTGCCCGTCGAGCGCGTCGGCGACGACGAGGAGTTCGGGCCGGGCGACGCGGTCGCCACGTTCGGCCACAGAGACGCCTTCGTCGACGCCGACTGGGTCCACTGCGTCCGCGCCGGCTACGACGAGTTCCCCGTCTCCGACTACGAGGCGGCCGGCACGGCCCTCACGAACAGCACCGGCGTCCACGGGACCACGGTCGGCGAGACGGTCGTCGGCTACATGCTGACGCTCGCCCGCCGCCTCCACGCCTACCGCGACGCCCAGCGCGACCGCGAGTGGGACCTGCCGCGCTACACGGAGCCCTTTACCCTCGACGGCGAGCGCGTCTGCGTCGTCGGCCTCGGCACGCTCGGCCGGGGCGTCGTCGACCGCGCGGCCGCCCTCGGCATGGACGTCGTCGGCGTCCGGCGCTCCGGCGACCCCGTGGAAAACGTCTCGGCGGTGTTCACCCCCGACCGACTGCACGAGGCCGTCGCCGACGCCCGATTCGTCGTGCTGGCGATGCCGCTGACCGCGGAGACCGAGGGCATGGTCGCCGCGCCGACGTTCGAAGCGATGCGCGGGGACGCCTACCTCGTGAACGTCGCGCGCGGCCCCGTCGTCGACGAGGCCGACCTCGTGGCGGCGCTCGACGCCGGCGACATCGCGGGCGCGGCGCTCGACGTGTTCGCCGAGGAACCGCTCCCCGCGGAGTCGCCGCTGTGGGGCTTCGACGAAGTGCTCGTCACGCCGCACGTGAGCGCCGCGACGGGGAAGTACCACGAGGACATCGCGGCGCTCGTGCGGGAGAACGTCGAGAAGATAGCGGCCGGCGAATCGCTCACGAACCGCGTGGCGTGAGTTCGCTTGGGGGGCAGGTCGCGGGGGTGTCGGCGGGACGGCGCGTCGCTCAGAGGAACTTGAACAGGTCGTCGCGGCCCTGTTCGTGGAGGTGCGACCGCAGGGCGTCTTCGAGGTGGGAGATGTCGCCGCGCTTGGCCGTGATGGGCGCGATGACGTTCCGCCACTGCTTCCACGGCGGGAAGAGGCCGAGGCGGTCACAGAGGTCGTTCAGGCGCTCGTCGCGATCGTCGACCTTGTCCATCTTGTTGACCGCGACCACGGTCGGGATGTCGAGTTCGTCGAGGAAAAAGAACATCTCCACGTCGTGGGGGATGGAGTCCTCGGTGGTGTGGCGGTCGATGATGTCGATGACGCTTTTCCCGTCGACGACGAGGACCGCCGCGAGGATGTCGTCGGCGTGCTCCTCGATGTACTGAACCACGTCCGTCTTGATGGCCTCGCGGGTGTCGCGGTCGACGCCGGACATGAAGCCGAACCCGGGCAGGTCGGTGAACATGAAGTGCTCCGCGTTCCAGTCGAAGTGGTTGGGCTTTCGGGTGACGCCGGGCTTCTTGCCCGTCGTGAACTTGCTGTGACCCGTCAGCTCTCGCATCAGGGTGGACTTCCCCACGTTCGACCGCCCGACGAGGACGATTTCGTCGCGGTCCGGTCGGTCTTGGAACATACCGGTGGTTCGCCACCGCGACGGATAAGGTGGGCGGAACGGACCCGCCGGTGCGCGGCGTCGGCGTCGAAAAATCACGTCTCCGGGCGAGTCGCCCCCACAGCGACTCGACGACGACGCGTGAATTCGGCGGCCGCGTCAGTCACAGCCGCCGACCGATAGCTCGCCGGCGTGCTCGTCGAGGAATCGCAGCAGCGGCTCGATTTCGTCGAATCGAGGGCCGCACGCGACGGAACCGCGACGACGGTTCCAGTCGACGAAGCCGGCGTCAGCGAGTTTCGGCAGGTGAACGTGGAACAGTTCCAGCTTCAGTCGGTCGCGGTCGCGGCCGCCACCAACGGCCGCGTCCCGCGTTGCCGCGTCGAGGCGCGTGCGTCGCCGTCGGCGCAGGCCCAACAGCAACCGTCGCCGATGGACGTTTCCGAGGGCGTCGAACGCCTCGTCGAGGCGAGGGGACGCTGTGGCTACCATCGGCGCAACCCCCGTCGAATCCGAACGGGCGTCGCGCGACGGGCGCGAGACGCCGGGATAACGCGGCTTCCGCGAGTCGCTGACAGGCCCCGCTCCGGGCACCCGGCGAACACCACCCGATACCGGTACCGTCGAGAGCGCGGCTCGTCAGTCACACGTCCGTACGCGGCTGCACCACCACGGCGCTGTCGGGCGGCGTACGGCTGTCGATGTCTGTGTGCGTTCACAACTACGTCCCCGAGGGGTCATAGCTAGCAAGCCAGCATTCTCTTTCTGCTTTCACAGTCCGGTCATTGAAGTAGTGCATCCGGGAAGCCGATGGGGCGCGCGTCCGAGTGGGCTGCGGTCACACACGAACGTTGTCGGCCGAAATCCTGCCGAACACGAGCGCGCCCCGGCGGCGACGAGGCCGACCTCCGGGCGCGGTCGTGGCTTTCGGTTGACATAGGTGTTCAATACAGCGGCTGCTAAATGAGAGCCAGCAATGGCCGTAATCGTCGAGTTGACGATTGACTCAGAGAGCTTCGACCTCGGGAGGGTCACCGCCGTGTCGAACGGCGTCCACCTCGAGTTAGAGCGCGTCGTCCCGACCGGCGGTGAGGTCATGCCATTCTTCTGGGCCCACGGCACGGACTTCGAGGCGTTCGAGCGCGTCGTCCGAGACGACCGGCTCGTCGACGATTTGGCGGCCGTCGCCCGCATCGAAGACCGGGTGTTGTACAAGGTCAACTGGGGAGAGTCCACGTCGAGTCTGACCCGGGTTCTCACCGACAGCGAGGCGACGATTCTCGAAGCCCGCGGCAACGACCCGTGGCTGTTCCGCCTCAGATTCAACGACCACGCGGCGCTCACCGAGTTCCACAACCGCTGTCAGGACGAGGCCATCGAGTTCCACGTCGAGCGCATCTACACCCTCGCGGAGGGAGAACCGGGCGTCTACAACTTCGACATCACCGACGAACAACAGGAGGCGCTCGTCACCGCCGTCTCCGAGGGGTACTTCGAGGTTCCGCGGCGAACCACGCTCAACGAGGTGGCCGACCGACTCGGAATCAGCCCGCAGGCCGCCTCCGAGCGCGTCCGCCGCGGGGCCGACACCGTCCTCCGGAAGGTGCTCTTGTCGCAGTCGGCGGCCGACCTCTCGTAACGACCGACTGGGAGACTGCGCGGCGGCCGGAACCGCTCGCGGCCCGAGCGGGGGAGCTATTGGCCCGGCGCGAGTACGCGACGGCGACGCGATGGACAAAGCGACGCTCCGAACGACGGTGTGGGACGACCTCGAATCGTCGGGCGCGGCCCGGTTCCCCTTCCCGCCGCACGGCCGCATTCCGAACTTTGCCGACGCGACGGCGGCCGCCGAGCGACTCGCGGCGACGCCCGAGTGGGCCGCCGCCGACGCGGTGAAGGCCAACCCGGACGCCCCGCAACTCCCCGTCAGGCGGCGGGCGCTCCGCGAGGGCAAGACCGTCTACATGGCCGTCCCGCGACTCCGCGACGAGGAGTGCTTCTACGAACTCGACCCCGCGCGCATCGACGACGAACACCTCGACAGCGCGCCGACCGTCTCGCACGTCGAGACCTACGCCGACACGGTCGGCCCCGACGCGCTGCCGCTCATCGACCTCGTCGTCTCGGGGTCGGTCGCCGTCTCCGAGGCGGGCGCTCGCGTCGGGAAGGGCGAGGGGTTCAGCGACCTCGAATACGCGGTGTTGCGGGGGCTGGGAGCCGTCACCGCGGAGACGACCGTGGCGACGACGGTCCACGAGCGACAGGTCCGCGACGACCTGCCCGAGCCGGACGCCCACGACGTGCCGATGGACCTCGTCGTCACCCCCGAGCGGCTGGTCCGAACCGAGACCCCGTATCCGCGGCCCGAGGGAATCGACTGGGACGCGCTCCCCGACGAGCGCCTCGACGAGATGCCCGTCCTCCGGCGGTTGCGCGACGAGTCGGGCGCGGTGGGCGAGTAGCCGAGCCCCTGCTTATTTCACCGCCCGGGCCGACGTGAGGCCGTGCGACTCGTACAGGTGTTGGTGCCGACCGGCAAGCGCGAGGCCGTCCTGCGGACGCTCGACGAGGAGGGCGTCGACTACGCCGTCTCCGAGGAGACCTCCGGGCGCGGCTTCGTCGCCGTCGTCACCTTCCCGGTCCCAAAGGAGGCCGTCGAACCGGTGTTGGCTCGGCTCCGCGAAGCGGGCGTCGAGCGCGACGCCTACACCGTCGTCGTCGCGGCCGAGACGGTCGCCTCGAAGCGGTTCGACCAACTGCGCGAGCAGTACGAGGAAGACGACGAGAACGGCGACCGCATCGCCCGCGAGGAGCTGGCCTCGAAGGCCGCCGACCTCGCGCCGTCGGTGTCGACGTACGTGCTCATGACGGTCATCTCGGCGCTCGTCGCCACCGCGGGCCTGCTTCTGGACTCGCCGGCCGTGGTCGTCGGCTCGATGGTCATCGCCCCGCTCGTCGGCCCCGCGATGTCCGCGAGCGTCGGCACCGTCGTCGACGACGACGAGATGTTCGCCCGCGGGGTTCGCCTGCAGGCGCTCGGCGGCCTCCTCGCGGTCGGTGCGGCGGCCGTCTTCGCCTTCCTGCTCAGGCAGACCGGGGCGGTGCCGCTGTCTCCGGCTGAGGTGCTGTCGATTCCCGAGGTGGACGAGCGCCTCGCGCCCGACGTGCTGTCGCTCGTCATCGCGCTCGGCGCGGGGGCGGCGGGCGCGATTTCGCTCTCCTCCGGCGTCTCGACCGCGCTCGTCGGCGTCATGATAGCCGCCGCGTTGGTCCCGCCGACCGCCGTCGTCGGCATCGGCGTCGCGTGGGGCGCGCCCGAGGCCGTCGTCGGCTCGGCCATCCTCGTCCTCGTCAACATCCTCTCCGTCAACTTCGTCGCCATCGGCGTCCTCTGGCGACAGGGCTACCGCCCCGAGCGCTGGATTCGTCGCGACGAGGCCCGCCGGGCCGCCCTGTTCCGCATCGCCGTCATCGGGGTCGGCCTGCTCGTCCTCTCGTCGTTCCTCGGCGCGGTCACCTACACGACCTACCGGAACGCCGACTTCCAGTCGGAGGCGCACGACGCCATCGAAGACGCGCTTTCGGACACCGACGCCCGCCTGCTGTCGATGGAGCTGCGGTACGACAGCGGGCCGCTGCAAGAGCCGGAGGGTATCGTCGTGACCGTCGGCTACGACCCGGCCTCCGACCCGCCGATGGTCGAACGCGAACTCACGAGGCGGGTGAACGCCGTCGCCCCCGAACCGCTGTCGCCGTGGGGGGCGAGCGAAATCGACGTCGAAGTGCGCTACGTCGCCGTCGTGGAGTAGTTCGCTGCGGGGGGTTAGCACCCGTTTCGAAGGCTACAATCGCTCTTTGTCTCTAGCGCGGCTTGAATAGCTGAACCGACGTACGAGAGGTATGCAACGACGCACGATTGCTCCGATATTCCTCGTCGGCCTCGTCCTCCTCGCGGGCTGCCTCTCGGCACCCTTGCAGACGACGGCCGACGGGGGCGCAGACGGGATAAACGCGACGAACGCGACGACCATCTCCACGACCGGCACCGGCGAAGTGACCGCCGACGCTGACCTCGCCGTGGTTTCCATCGCCGTGACGACCACCGCGGACTCGGCCGACGAGGCCCGCGGCACCGTCGCCGACGACGTGGCCGCCGTCCGCGCCGCCCTCACCGACGCCGGCATCGCCGAGGACGCCGTCCAGACGACCGGCTTCAACATCTACCCCGAGTACGATTACAGCGGTCAGGAACGCGAACTCCTCGGCTACCGCGCCGCCCACACCCTCCGCGTCGAGGTCGCCCCCGACCGCGCCGGCGAAGTCATCGACCTCGCGGTCGGTGCCGGTGCCAGCGAAATCCGCGGCGTCGCCTTCACGCTCACCGACGAGAAGCGCGCCGAACTCCGCGAAGAGGCCCTGAACCGCGCCGTCGACTCCGCGAAGGCCGACGCCGACGCGGTCGCCAGCGCCTCGGGCCTGACCGTCGCGGGCGTCCACACCGCCACCGTCGGCGGGGGCGCCTCGCCCGGCCCGTACCCGGTCGCCTACGCCGAGGACGCCGCCCGCGGCTCCTCCGGGTCGACCGAACTCTCGCCCGGCCCCGTGACCGTCTCTGCGACCGTCCAGATGGTCTACGAAGCCGAATCGGAATAGGAACCCGCCCCCGCTGACCGAACCCGCGGTTCTCGGGTTGAACTGCCCCACGTCCCTCTTCTCAGAGACTCACCCCGTAGCCGCGGCTCTCTCGTCGAAGTGCTGCGACGAGACGAAAGTGACGGTGCCCGAAACTCCGCGTCGATTCACTTACTCGTTGCGCGACGGCGGGATGTCGGGTTCGAACCCGATGGCCTCGACCGCGGCGTCGAGGACGGCCTCGACGTTCTCGCCCGTCTCGACGCTCATGTAGATGTCGGCGTCCATGTCGGTCGAGCGGTCGCTCTTGTTACAGACGGTGAGGACGGGGATGTCTCGCTCCTCGAAGCGCGCTTTCACGGCGTCGCGGAGTTCGAGCTGCGACTCGATGGGGTAGCCGCACGCCCCGCTGGCGTCGGCGACGAAGAGGACGGCGTCCGCGAGGTGTTCGAGGGCGCTCACGGCCTGTCGCTCGATGTCGTTGCGCTCGTCTTCGGGACGGTCGAGCAGCCCCGGCGTGTCGATAATCTGGTAGCGGATGCGGTCGCGGTCGAAGTGCCCGATTTGGACGCCCTTCGTCGTGAAGGGGTAGCGGGCGATTTCGTTCGACGCGCGGGTCACGTCGTTGACGAACGAGGACTTCCCGACGTTCGGGTAGCCGGCGACGACGATTGCCGGCTCGTCCGGGCGGATGTCGGGGAGGTCCTTCAGGGCGTCGCGCGCCTCGCCGATGCGGAGCAGGTCGTCTTCGACCTCCTCGACGACGCTCGCCATGCGGGCGAACGCCTGCTTTCGGTGCTTGCGCGCGAGGTCCGCGTCGGTCTTGCGGAGCTTCGGCTGGTACTCGCGGGCGATGTTGTCGACCTGCCGGGAGGCCCACATCACTTCCGAGAGGCTCTTTCGGACCTCGTCGACGTCGACGATGGCGTCGGCGAGTTCGTAGTAGAAGGGGTCGACCGTCTCGAAGTCGGGCCACTCGACGACGACGTTCTCGAGGTTGTCCGAGAGGATGTTCGACGCCGTCTGGAGCATCGACTGCTGAGCCTCCAACTTGTTCTGCTTCGCTCGCCCCGTGCGCGCGGCCCGCGAGAAGGCCTTGTCGATGAGTTCGTCCGACCGGGGCGTGGTCGGGAGAGACTCGAAAATCATTGCAGTCCGCTACATGGCCGAGCCGTAAAAGCGCGTCCGTTTGGGGCTCGGCGCTTCGAGCGGGGGATTCGCCGTGCAGGTCTCCCGCACGGTTCGACCGGAAGCGAAGGGGTCGCAGGGGGTCGGCGCGGGGACGCGGGGACGCGAACGGGCGCGGCCGGACGCCCCACCCCACCCCACCCGGGCCGCCACGAAGTTCTTGCCCGCCCGCGGCCTACCTCGACGCATGACTGACTGGAAAGCTGTCGCCGTCGGCTTCGTCGTCATCGTCGTCGTCGGCACGGGCGGGCTGGCGCTCCCCGTCGTCGGCCAAATCGGCGCGGGGCTGCTCGGCGGCTTCGCGGCGGGCTATCTCGCGGGCGGCACGCCCGGTAACGGCGCGTGGAACGGCCTCGTCGCGGGCTCCATCTCGGGCATCGTCGTCACGCTCTTCGCGGCGCTCCTCGGGAGTTTGCTCGGACTCGCCGGCGGGCCGCTGGGCGGCCTCCTCGGCGGCGTCGGCGTCCTCGTCGCGGGCGTCGTACTGACGCTCATCTTCGCCATCGACAGCGCCGTCGCCGGGGCCGTCGGCGCGTGGGTGAAGGGCTGAGGCTGAGCTGAATCTGAGGCGGCGGTTGGAGGGCGTCGCAACGGGCTACTCGCCGCGTTCGAGGTACTCCCGCTGAATCTCGACGACCTCGGTCGAGTCCGCACACGCCGCGTACCGGCGGAGCGGCTCCTCGTTGAGTTCGAGGAACGTGTGGCCCCAGTTGAACTTCGAGAGCACGTCTTCGGCCCGCTTTTTCTCCCCGAAGATGACGAGCGCGGCGGCTATCGCCTCGACGGTCGTCAGCTGCATCGGGCGGCCGAAGTTCACGGGGTTGGCGGCGACGAGATACGGGAGCGCGCGGTGCTCGCCGGGGAGCGAGAACATGGCCTCGCCGGCCGACTCCCACGAGCAGTCGAGCGCGACGAGCGCGCCGGTGTCGGCGTCGGCGGGGGACAGCGCCCTGTCAGCGTGCGGGTTGAGCACGACGCCGTAGGGGGTCTCGCGGTCGGAGCCGTGGAGGACGGCCATGTCGAAGCGTTCGAGCTTCTTCGCCGTGCACTTCTTCGGGTCGTCGTCGCCCTCGTATCGAACGTGCAGGTCCACAGCCGCGGTACGCGGCTGGCGGAGAAAAGCGTCCCGAACGCGGTGTCGGCCGGGGCGTTCGACGGCAACACCGACAGGGCCGGCAGCGCCGGCGTCGGATTCTTCCCGCCCGCCGACGAAGAAAGCGCGTGCACCCCGACGCGACGTATCTGGCCCGGCAGTA
Organism: Haloferax sp. Atlit-48N; assembly: GCF_003383015.2. Taxonomy (NCBI): domain Archaea; kingdom Methanobacteriati; phylum Methanobacteriota; class Halobacteria; order Halobacteriales; family Haloferacaceae; genus Haloferax; species Haloferax sp. Atlit-48N. Next base: position 2,573,002 of record NZ_CP137689.1, read on the forward strand.
CTACACGGCGCTCGACCACCACGGATACGACATGCTTCGGAACCTCCTCGAACCGGAGTTCGTCCAGCACCGCGGCGACATGACGCTCTCGGGGCGCGAGGAGTTCGTCACGTTCATGCGGGACGACCGGCCGCAGAAGGACACGCGACACGTCATCGAACGCTACATCCAGTCGAAGTCCGACGACGAAATCGTCGTCCGCGGCCACCTCGAAGACGGCGATGGCGACGAGCTGTTCGTCTTTCTCGACCGGTTTCGAGCGCGCGACGGGAAGCTCTCGGAGCTGAAGACGTTCGTCAAATCCTCGACGGCGAACTGACGGGGCGTCGCTGGAAATCGGAGTACTGGGGTCGCGGCGCGTCAGACGCTCAGTCTTTCTTGCCAGCGCCGACCGCGGCCTCGCCGACGGGCTCGTGACCCTCGATGACCTCGCGGCCGCCCATGTAGGGCTGGAGGGGTTCGGGCACGTCGACCGTGCCGTCCTCGTTTTGGTAGTATTCGAGCAGCGCGACCATCACGCGGCCGACGGCCGTGCCCGAGGCGTTGAGCGTGTGGAGGTACTCCGCCGACTCGTGGCGCTCGGGGCGGTAGCGGAGGCCCGCGCGGCGCGCCTGGAAGTCCTCGAAGTTCGAGGCCGACGACACTTCCAGCCAGCGGCCGCCCTGTTCGGGGGCGTCCTCGGACTCCGTGCCGGGGGCCCACACTTCGAGGTCGTAGGTCTTCGCCGACGCGAAGGTGAGGTCGCCGGTGCAAAGCGAGAGGACGCGGTACGGAAGGCCGAGTCGGTCGAGCACTTCGGCGGCCTCGTCGACGAGCGCTTCGAGCCGGTCGTACGACTCGTCGGGTTCGACGAAGTTGACGAGTTCGACCTTGTTGAACTGGTGGACGCGGACGATGCCGCGGGTCTCGGTGCCGTGTTCGCCCGCCTCGCGCCGGAAGTTCGGCGTGTACGCCTGATGTTTCAGCGGGAGGTCGTCCTTCAGGAGAATCTCGTCGCGGTACATGTTCGTCACCGGCACCTCCGCGGTGGGACAGAGCCACAGGTCGTCGTCGTCGTAGTTCTCGGTCTCCGCGCCGCCGATGCGGTAGGCGTCCTCCGCGAACTTCGGGAGCTGGCCGGTGCCCTCCATCGAGGTGGTCTTGACCGGAATCGGCGGGAACAGGTCGACGTACTCCTGTTCGCGGTGCACGTCGAGCATGAACTGCACGAGCGCGTGTTCGAGCATCGCGCCCTCGCCTTTCAGGAAGTAGAAGCCCGCGCCGGTGGTCTTGGCCGCGCGACCCTCGTCGATGATGTCGAGTTCCTCGCCGAGGTCGTAGTGCGGCGTCACCTCGTCGGGGAGCTCGCGCAGGTCGTCGAAGCCGACGCGGCGGACCTCCTCGTTGTCGTCCTCGTCGGCGCCGACGGGGACCGACTCGTGGGGGAGGTTCGGCAGCTCCATGAGCGCCTCGTCGAGTTCCGCTTCGAGCTCGTCGGCGCGGGCTTCGAGCTCCTGGAGCTCCTCTTTGAGTTCGCCCGAGCGGTCGATGGCTTCCTGCGCCTCCTCGTCTTTGCCCTCCTGTTTCAGCTGGCCGATCTGCTGGCTGACCTCGTTGCGCTCGTGGCGGAGGTCGTCGCCCTCGGCCTTCAGCGAGCGCCACTCGTCGTACACGTCGAGGACGCGGTCGATGTCCACGTCCTCCATGTTTCGGGCGGCGAGCGCGTCGCGAACTCGCTCCGGTTCGTCGCGGAGTAGTTGCCTGTCAATCATTGGGCTGTGATTTCCGGGCGGGCGGGAAAATCGTATCGCATCGCTGAGGAACGGGGGCGAGCACGCGGCGGGCGAACGCGAGGAATCCGCGCCGAATGCGCGCGACGAAACGGCGTCGGCGGAACGCCCCGACACCGCGGTGAGAGCGGCCGCCGCGGTCGGAAGCCGACGGAGCGACTACCAGAGGAACGCCGGCCAGACGAACTGGAAGAGGAACCAGATGAGGATGGTCAGCACGCCGGTCATCACGACGTTGAGGACGGCCCCGGCCCGCATCATGTGGGACTGCTTGATGTGGCCGCTCCCGAAGACGATGGCGTTCGGGGGCGTCGCCACCGGCAGCGCGAACGCGAACGAGGCCGCGATGGCCCCGCTGACCGCGAGGAACACCGCCGCGGAGACCTCGGTGAGCCCGAGCGTCGCCGCGAAGACGCTCCCGATGCCGATGAGCACGGGGACGATGATGGTCGCCGTGGCGGTGTTCGAGGTCATCTCCGTGAGGAAGATGACGAGAAGCACGATAGCGCCGACGACGAGGACGATGGGCGCGCCGGTCAAGGAGCCGAAGACGGCCTCGGCGAGCCACCGCGTCGCGCCCGTGGAGGCGAACGCGTCGGCCAGCGAGATGCCGCCGCCGAAGAGGAGAATCGTCCCCCAGTCGATGTCGACCAGTTCGTCCCACTCCATCGTGTCCGCGAGGACGAGCGCCGGGATGGAGACCATCCCGACCATCACGTAGTACAGGAGGCCCTGATGGCCCTCGACGCCGAGGAGCGTCATGCCCTCGCCGGTGCCGAACAGGGTGTTGAACACCGGGTCCGAGAGGACGCCCTCGAACGCGAGGTCGAGGCCGCCGAGGACCCACAGCCCGGCGGTGGCGGCGAAGATGTACGCGACGCGGCGGCCGCGGGTCGAGAGCGCGCCCTCGTCGGCGAGGTACTCGCGGGCCTGTTCGCGGGCTCCCTCCACGTCGTCGACCTCGGGCGGATAGAACCGGAACGTGAGGAGGTACCAGACGATGGGGAGGGTGATGGCGACGATTGGGAGGCCGACGAGGAGCCACTCCGCGAAGCCGATGTCGTAGCCGAGGAGCGCGTTGAGCTGGGTGGCGACGACCGCGTTCGGCGGCGTGCCGATGAGGGTGCCGACCCCGCCGACGCTCGCGGCGTAGGCGGTGCCGAGGAGCGTCGCTATCTGCATGTTCGAGAAGGAGCCCTCGGCGGCGTCGGCCTCGTAGACCTCCTCGCGGCCGAGCACCTGCGCGAGGACGCCGAGCGCGATGGGCGTCATCATCGCCGTCGTCGCGGTGTTCGAAACCCACATCGACAGGAACGCCGTGGCGAGCATGATAGCGAGGATGAGCCGCCGCGGCGACGACCCCATGACGGCCATGAGCCACAGCGCGATGCGGCGGTCGATGTTGTACTTCTGGAGCGCGTTCGCCAGCATGAAGCCGGCGATGAAGAGGAAGATGAGGTGGTCAGCGAAGCCCGCCAGCGCCGGGTCGATATCGCCGTAGACGCCGTAGGCCGTGAGCAACACCGGTATCGACAGCGCAGTCACCGCGAGAGGGAGCGCGCCGGACACCCAGAGGATGCCGGCGAACACCATCGTCGCTAATGCGTACTGTCCCCGCGTCGAGAGTCCCTCAAGCGACGGCCCGAAGGCCAGCGCGAGGGACGCGACGAGGGCGAGCGTGAAGACGGCGAATCGTCCGCGAGCAGTCTTTGTAACACCGCGTATCATTGATACACGGTATCTCTAACGATAGTCTTACTTAATTATTTTCAATACGGTAGCGAACGGCGGTATATCGGCGTCGACAGCCGCGTTCTCGACGGAATCGGCAGACGGAAGCGGGGATTTCGCGTCGCGCCCCGACGCGATTTAAAAGTGTTCGACGAGCGTGCGGACCTGTCCGTCGTCGAGTTCCGCGGCGTACAGCGAGAGCAGGGCGCGGCGGCGCGACCGCGAGAGGCCGCGGCTCCCGGATTCGAGCATGGAGACGTGCGCCTGCATGAGGTCGTCGACGGCGCGCTCGACGGCCCGCTGGTTGTAGCCGGCGGCGACTCTGAGCAGTCGCCACGCCATCGGGGAGATGTCCGTGATGTCGACGTCCGGGAGCGGGTCGCTGCCCTGTTCGGACATGGAGACGGCTTTGCGGTCGCCCGTAATCAACGTGGGGGGTCGGGGCGACCGAACGCTTTTCTTCCCCGGAGACGGCCGTCAACTATGGCTATTGGCGACGTCGAACCCGTCCCGGACAGCACGGACCTCTACTACGTCGACAGCGGGATGTACGAGGTGGAGAAGTACGGCTCGGTCTACCTCGTCGACGCCGAGAGGCCGGCGCTCGTCGACACCGGCATCGCCGCCGACCGGGAGGCGGTCTTCGGAATGCTCGACGAGGTCGGCGTCGACGACCTCGCGTACATCCTGCCGACGCACGTCCACCTCGACCACGCGGGCGGCGCGGGCTACCTCGCCGAGCGCTACCCCGACGCGACCGTCATGACCCACGAACTCGGTGCGCCGCACCTCGTTGACCCCTCGCGGCTCATCGAGGGCACGAAGGCGGCCGTCGAAGACCAGTGGCGGTTCTACGACGAACCGCTCCCCATCGAGGAAGACCGCGTCGAAGGCCTCACCGACGGCGACGAAATCGACCTCGGCGACCGGACGCTCACGGTCCACCACGCGCCCGGCCACGCGCCGCATCAGGTGATGTTCCACGACGACGGCGACGACGTGCTGTTCGTCGGCGACGCGCTCGGCATCTGGGAGCCGCGGTCGCGGACGCTCCGCCAGACCTCGCCGCCCTCGCAGTTCCACCTCCAGAAGGCGCTCGACGACGTGCGGACCATCGAGGACATCGACCCCGAGACGGTCTGTTTCGGCCACTTCGGCCCGAAGCCCTACGACGCCGACCTCGCCGAGGAGTACAAGCGCGTCCTCGTGGAGTGGGTCGAGGCCATCCGACAGAAGCGCGCGGAGCTCGGCGTCGACGAGGCCGTCATCGACCACTTCGTCGAACACACCCAGATGGACGAGGTGTGGGGCGAGCGGAAGGCCCGCGACGAAGAGCGCCTGAACACCCGCGGCGTGCTCGGCTACCTCGACTACATCGGCGACGACGAGTGACGCGAGCGGGTCGCAATCAGCGTTTCCCCGCGGTATCGCGGGCTTTCAACAGACCGAACGTACATAGTTTTAAATGGTGAATGACAACTAACAGGACATGGACTGGCGGGACGCGGAGGCGGCGTTCGACGACCCTGTCATCGAGCGGACGACCCTCCCACGGATGTTCGAAGCGAGCGCCTCGCGGAACGCCTCGCGGGTCGCGCAGCGATACAAAGGCGGCGTCTATCGGCGGTCGCTGGTCGCTGAGGGCGTCGTTCCGGCGGCCCCCGACGGCGACTACGCCGGCCTGACCTACGACGAGATGCGGGGCATCGTCCGCCGCCTCGCGGCAGGGTTCCGCGACCTCGGCATCGAGAGCGGCGACCGCGTCGGCGTCCTCTCGCACACGCGCATGGAGTGGGCGCAGACCGACTTCGCGGTCCTCGGCGCGGGCGGCGTCGTCACCACGGTGTACACCTCGTCGTCGGAGCGACAGACGCAGTACTTGCTCTCCGACCCGGGCGCGGACGCCGTCGTGGTCGAAAACGAGGCGCTACTGGAGCGCGTGCTCGCCGTCGAAGACGAGTTGGACCTGCGGTTTATCGTCGTCGTCGACGAGTACGACGGCCACGACGACCGCGAGGACGTGCTGACGCTCGGGGAACTGTATCGCCGCGGCGAGGAAGCGTACGACGAGGCGGCCTACGAATCGTGGCTGGACGAGCGCGACCCCGAGGACCTCGCCAGCCTCATCTACACCTCGGGGACGACGGGCCAGCCGAAAGGCGTCCGGCTCACCCACTGGAACTTCCGGTCGAACGTCAACGAGAGCTACCGACGCTTCGGCCCGCGCCCGGACAAAGGCGATACCCCGGTCATCGGTCCCGACGCGGTGGCGCTGTCGTTCCTGCCGCTCGCGCACGTCTTCGAGCGCATGGCCGGCCACTTCATGATGTTCGCGGCGGGCGCGACCGTCGCCTACGCCGAAAGTCCCGACACGCTCCGCGAGGACTTCCAACTCGTCCGGCCGACGGTCGGGACGAGCGTCCCTCGCGTGTACGAGAAGCTGTACGACGCGATTCGGGCGCAGGCCAGCGAGTCGCCGGCGAAAAAGCGCGTCTTCGAGTGGGCCGTCGGCGTCGGGCAGGCGTACCACACGACCGACGCTCCGGGCTACCTGCTCACCGCGAAACACCGCCTCGCCGACCGCCTCGTGTTCGGGCAGGTGCGCGACGCACTCGGCGGCAATCTCGACTTCTTCATCAGCGGCGGCGGGAGCCTCTCGGCCGAGCTGTGCGCGCTCTACCACGCGATGGGCCTGCCGATTTACGAGGGCTACGGCCTCACTGAGACCTCGCCGGTCGTCTCGGTCAACCCACCCGAAGCGCCGAAAATCGGCACCATCGGCTATCCGCTTCGGAACGTCGAGACGAAACTCGACACGACCGTCGTCGGCGACCAACTCGGCGAGGCGGGCGGCGAGGTGGGCGAACTGCTCGTCCGCGGGCCGAGCGTCACCGAGGGGTACTGGAACGACCCCGAGGAGACCGAGGCGGCGTTCGTCGAGGACGACGAGGGGAGACGCTGGTTCCGCACCGGCGACGTGGTCGAACGCCGGCCCGACGGCTACATCGCCTTCCGCGAGCGCGCCAAGCAGATTCTCGTCCTCTCGACGGGGAAGAACGTCGCGCCCGGCCCCATCGAGGACGCGTTCGCCTCCTCGCCGGTGGTCGAGCAGTGCATGGTCCTCGGCGACGGCCGCAAGTTCGTCTCGGCGCTCATCGTCCCGAGTTTCGACGGCCTGCGGGAGTGGGCCGCCGAGGAGGGCATCGACCTCCCGGACGACCCGAAGGCCGTCTGCCGCGACGACCGGGTGTACGAGCGCATCGAGGCCGAGGTGGACGCGGCCAACGAGAACTTCGAGTCCTACGAGCGAATCAAGCAGTTCCGCGTCGTGCCCGAGGAGTTCTCGGAGGGCAACGACCTGATGACGCCGACGATGAAGAAAAAGCGCCGGAACATCCTCGACCGCTACGCCGACGAGGTGTCTCTCATCTACGACGAGGACCGCGGGACCGAGGAGCGACGGAGTCGCGAGCGGGATGCGACCCAGTGAAATCTGACAGCCTAAACTTTTTCGAGCGTTTTGCGGGCATACGTATCCACAAGGCCGCGGAAATACCGCCCGAGATGTATGGTTTTATCTTCCGTCGTCACATGAACCGAATCCATGGAGGCGATATAAGTGGCCGCAGCAGGAGGGGCGAACCTCATCCCGCTCGTCGCCGCGATAATCGGCATCGGCGTGGTCTCGCAGGTGCTCTCGGACCGCTTTCAGGTCCCCAGCGTCGTGTTCCTCATCGCGTCGGGCATCCTGCTCGGCCCGGAGGTCCTCGGCGTCATCTCTCCCGACTCGTTCGGGAACGCACTACAGGCCATCGTCGGTCTCTCGGTCGCTATCATCGTTTTCGAGGGCGCGTTCCACCTTCGAATCGACAAGCTACGGGAAGCGCCGGCCGCGACGTTCCGACTCGTCACCGTCGGCGCGATAATCTCGTTCGTCGCGACGGGCGTCGTCGTCCACTACGCGCTCGGCGCGCCGTGGCCGGTGTCGTTCCTCGTGGGCGCGCTCCTCGTCGCGACGGGACCGACGGTCATCGCGCCGATTCTCGAAGTCGTCCCGGTCCGCGACCGGGTCGGCGCGGCGCTCGACACGGAGGGTATCGTCAACGACGTGACGGCGGCCATCGTCGCCGTCGTCATCTTCGAGGCCATCCTCGAAGGCGTCAGTAGTCCCGACGCCCTCGTGACGCTGTTCGCCGAGCGCCTCGGCGTCGGCGTCATCGTGGGTGCAATCGTCGCCGGGTCGCTGTACTACGCGCTCCGGTACGTCGACCTCTCGCCGGGCAACGCGCCGCAGAACGCGCGCCTGCTCGTCCTCGCCGGCGCGCTCGTGTCCTACGCGGCCGCCGACTACGTCGCCACGGAGGCCGGCATCGCCGCGGTGGCGACCGCCGGCATCCTCCTCGGCAACGCGGACGTGCCGTACGAAGAGGAGATTTCGGCGTTCAAAGGCGACATCACGCTGCTCGTGCTGTCGTTCGTCTTCATCGCCCTCGCGGCGCTGTTGGACTTCCAGAACCTCCTGAATCTCGGCGTCGGCGGCCTCGCCGTCGTCGCCGCCGTCGCGCTCGTGATTCGGCCGTTTTTGGTCTTCGTCTCGGCGCGCGGCGACCGCTTCACGAGAGAAGAGAAGCTCTTCATGAGCTTCGTCGGCCCGCGCGGTATCATCCCCGCGTCCGTGGCCTCGCTGTTCGCTATCGCCCTGCAGGAGGAGGCGACGCGACTGGCGGCCGAGGGAATGACCCAGCAGGCCGCCGCGCTGAACCAGAGCGCCTCGATTCTCGTCGGCACGGTGTTCCTCGTCATCCTGACGACCGTCGTCTTCGAGGCCGGTCTCGCTCGCCGGATTGCAGAATATCTCGACGTCATCCCAATGCGTGTACTCATCATCGGAGGCGGGAAAGTGGGCCGTGCGCTCGCCGAACGCCTCGCAGACCGCGGAGAGAACGTGGTCCTCATCGAGCAGGACCAAGAAGTAGTCCAGACGGCCCGGAACATGGGCTTTACCGTCCATCACGGCGACGGAGCCGACACGAGCGTCTTACGCTCCGCGGGGGCCGCGAACGCCAAGTTCGTGGTCGCCGCGACCGGCGACGACGACGTGAACCTGCTCGTCGCGCAGTTGGCGAACTCGAAGTTCGACCCCGAGAGCGTCCTCGCGCGGGCGAACAACCCCGACAACGTCGAGGCGTTCGAAGAACTCGGCGTTCGGACCATCTCGTCGACCATCGCCACGGCGCAGGCGCTCGACAACTACATCGAGCGCCCGTCGATGTCGAACTGGATGGGCGAAATCGGTCGCTCCGGCGACGTCCAAGAGGTCGAGGTCACCGCCGAGCGACTCATCGGTCGGACCATCCGCGAGGTCGGACCCGAACTGCCGGACGGCTGTCTCGTCACGCTCGTCTCGCGGAACGGTGACACGACGGTCCCCAACGCGGAGTACACACTCCAGGAAGGCGACCGCATCACCATCATCGGCGAGCGCGAGGCCGTCCGGGACGCAGAAGAGCTAGTCAACCCCGAATAGCGGCTCTCGCCGCCCGGCGCTCGTTCGGTTTTTCGCGTCGCCCCCGACCGCTCAGCGCCGGGCCCACCGAACGAACACCGCCCAGTAGCCGGCGGTGAGCGCGACGAGGACGACCCAGACGGACGCGCCGGGAGCGGGGCTCGAAACGAATCCGAATCCCGCGGAGGCGGCCGCCGCCACCAGCGCCACCAGCGCCGCCAACGCCCCCGACAGGGCGGTCGTCGTGAGGTTCATCACCGAGATACTCTCGACGACGGGAGTATGAACGTGACGGAATTGGCACGGACGTTTGTGACATATCTCGGGCGGGGAGCAACGATGCGTCTCGGGGGGCTGGAAAAACAAAAAGCAGCCGAGCCCGCAGCTATCTGCTGAACTCTATCGCCGCGCCCTGACCGAAGCCGACGCAGAGCGACGCGAGGCCGCGGTCCACGTCGCGCTTCTGCATCTCGTGGATGAGCGTCACCGGCAGGCGCGCGCCGGACGCCCCGAGCGGGTGGCCGAGCGCGATTGCGCCGCCGTTGACGTTGAGGCTGTCCGCGTCGATGCCGAGTTCGCGCCGGGAGTACTCACACTGGCTGGCGAACGCCTCGTTGATTTCGACGAGGCCGTAGTCGTCGATGTCGGTGCCGGCGCGGTCGAGGAGGCCGCGGGTGGCCGGGACCGGGCCGATGCCCATGACCGTCGGGTCGACGCCGGCGACGTTGTTCGTGCCGACCGAGGCCAGCACGTCGAGGCCGCGGTCCTCCGCGAACTCGCGGCTGGTGACGAGGACGGCGGCCGCGCCGTCGGTTATCTGCGAGGAGTTGCCGGCGGTGACCGAGCCGTCGCCCGAGAAGGCGGGGTCGAGGCCGCCGAGAATCTCCATCGAGGTGTCGCGGCGGATGCCCTCGTCCTCGGTGACGACGCCGTCGGCCGTCTCGACCGGGACGATTTCGTCGTCGAAGCGACCCGAGTCGGTCGCCTCGGCGGCGCGCTGGTGGCTCCGGAACGCGAACTCGTCTTGGGCCTCGCGGGAGACCTCGTACTCCTCGGCGACCTTCTCTGCGGTCATCCCCATCTGTAACTGGAAGATGTTGTACTGTTCGCTCAGTTCGGGGTGGAGGTGCTCGTAGGAATCGCCGTCCATCGGCACGCGGGACATGCTCTCGACCCCGCCGGCGACGATGCACTCGCGGTTACCGGCGGCGATGGCGTCGGACGCGGAGATGATGGCCTGCATCGAGGAGGCGCACCAGCGGTTGATGCTCGTCGCGGGCGTCCCCTCCCCGAGGGCCGACAGGAGCGCGATGACGCGGGCGACGTTGTTGTCCTGTTCGGCGCGCTGCTGGGCGACGCCCCACATCAGGTCCTCCACGTCGTCGGGGTCGACGTCGTGTTCGTCGAGGATGTGGTCGATGAGCGTGACCGAGAGGTCCTCGCTTCGAACGTCTTCGAACACGCCGCCCGCCTTACCGAACGGCGTGCGGTACGCGGCCGCGATGACTGGCTCTGGCATGGCACAGCATCGGGGTTCGAACACCATAAATAGTTTAGAACTCGCTATTCGTCGTGACGAGTTGTTCATCGGGTCGAAAAACGCCGAGAGAGCGGAAACGTGGAAACGACGGCCCGACTCTCGGAACTCAGGAACTGGTGGCGGAGTCGCTGTCCGGCCGACCGGGGGTTCCGCCGGTACCCGCGTCGGCAGCCGTTGGTTCCGCCGGGAAGAGCTCCGGCGCGACATCCGCCGAGGCGTGCTCGAACGGCGCGTCGTCGACGCGGGTGTCGGCGTCGGCGACGGCCTCGGCGTCGTCAGCCGGGTCGTCGTGGGCGCTGCGTTCGGTCATGCTCAGTCGCTCGTGACCGCCTGTTCGGACTGCGCTTCGTCCTCGGCGAACGGGTACCACGACTGCTTCGCGTCGTGCATGTACGGCGCTTCGAACTCCGTCTCCTCGGGCACGCAGTACTCCGTGACCGCCTCGGTCCCCTCGGCGTCGACCCACTCGCGGAACGTCTGTCCGGGCTCGCGGCGCTCCGCGAACGCCTCCACGAGCGACGCGATTGCGCCCGGCACTTCGTCGGCCGGGACGCGCTGTTGAATCCAGTCGACGAACGACGGCTCCTCACCGATGCCGCCGCCGACGCCGATGTCCATCGCCTCGACCATCTCGCCGTCCTTCTGGGCGCGCATGCCGAACAGGCCGATGTCGGCCGTGTTCGCCTGCCCGCAGTCGGCGGTGCAACCGGAGTAGTGAATCTTCAGTTGGCTCACGTCGTCGGGCACGTCCACGTTGTCGCGGAGCCACCGGAGCATCCGGGCGGTCCGGGCTTTCGTCTCCGTGAGCGCGAGCGAGCAGAACTCCGTGCCGGTACAGGCGACCGTGCCGCGCTGGAACGGGTTCGGGACGGGCGTGTGTTTTCCGAGGAGCGGCTCTGCGAGCAGGTCGTCGAGCTTCTCCTCCGGCACGTCCATCAGAAGCGGGTTCTGGCGGCGAGTGAGCCGTATTTCGCCGGAACCGTACTCGTCGGCGATGTCGGCCAGTTCGATGGCGTCCGACGCCGTGAGCCGACCGACCGCGACGCTGAGGCCGACGTAGTAGTCGCCGTTGGCCTGCTCGTGGACGCCGATGTGGTCGTGTTTCCCGTCGGACTCCGGGCGACCCGCGTTGTAGGTGTACTCGTCGCGGATGTTCTCGCCCGCAGACCGGAGTTCGAAGTCGACGTACTCCTCCTGAAGCAGGTCGCGAATCTTCTCCGTGCCCCACTCGTCGACGAAGAAGCGACTGCGGGCCCGAACGTCGCGGTTGCCGTGTTCGTGGTAGAGTTCGACGAAGCCGCGGACGACCTCGTAGGCGCGCTCTTCGTCGGCGACGAAGATGTCGAGGTCGCGGGCGACGCGCGGCTTCCGGGAGCCGAGGCCGCCGCCGACGCGGACGTTGAAGCCGGTGACGGTCTCGCCGTCGATTTCTTTGGTCGCGGGTTCGAGCCCCACGTCGTTTATCGAGTCCTGCGCGCAGCCCTCCCGGCAGCCGGTGACGCTGATGTTGAACTTCCGCGGCATGTTCGACAGCGCGTCGTTCCCGCGGAGGTCCTCTTGGAAGCGGTCGAGAAGCGGCTGGGATTCGACGAGTTCGTGCTTGTCGCGGCCGGCGACCGGACAGCCGGTGATGTTCCGCATCGTGTCGCCGCCCGCAGAGCGCGAGGAGACGCCCGCCGCTTCGAGCCTCTCCCAGACCTCGGGGATGTCTTCGAGTTCGAGCCAGTGGAGCTGAATCGACTGGCGGGTCGTCAGGTCGATCCACGCGTCTCCGAACTCGGGGTTCTCGACGGGGCCGGAGGCGTAGTCGCGCGCGACCTCACCGATGGCGCGAAGCTGCCCCGGTTCGAGGACGCCGTTGGCGTTCGTCAGCCGCATCATGAAGTACGAGTCCTGACCCGTCCGCTGCTGGAAGACGCCCCAGAACTTGAAGCGAGTGAACCACTTGTCTCGCTCCTCTTCGGGGATGGCGTCAACCCCCTTTTCCGCGAACTCCTCGATTTTGTCGCGGACCGCGTCGCCGTAGAGCTCCGACTTCCAGGCTTCCTTCTTACTCGCCATTACCGACCACCAGTGGGCAATCGTCCACTATCCGTGTGCGTTTGGTTGCGAACTTGGTCATGTTTCGTGATAACACGACTCGATAGAAGTTGATAAGCGTATTCGTTGATAATGTGTAGAAATAGGCCTTATGTTCACTATTCGTCCATTTTATAACCAAATATTCCGAATATAAGGGCGTATTCTGGGCAGAAAGCCGGCTGTTTATTCGACAATCTAAACCCACTATAATGAACGATAGTGTAGTATGTGCCTCGAACGCGGCTCACCGGCGAGGGGTGAGCGCGCGCAAGTCGTCGAAGGAGTTCACGTTGTGAAACGCGTGCGTCCCGGCGTGAGCCTCCACTTCGCGGTCGTCGAGGACGGTCACGTCGAGCGCGGACATCACGGTCTGGAGGCGCTCGTCGCCGTCGCGGATAGTGTCGGTGCAGGCGACTTCGGCGGCGCGGCAGTGAACGACCGCGGGGAGCGGTTGGGTCGTCTCGGAGACCCGCGGGACGACGCCGGCGCTGCCCTGCAAGCGGCCGAAGAGGTGCGAGATGAACCCGCTCGGGACGAGCGGCATATCGCACGGGAGGACCGCCGCGTACTCGGCGCTCGTCGCCCGCAGGGCGGTTCGCAGGCCGAAGACGGGTCCTCGGTCGGGATGCGAGTCCTCCGCGAACCGGATATCGAAGTCCAAGAGTGCGCCGGCGAGGGAGTCGCGCTGTTCGGCGCGGCAGTTGACGACGAGTTCGTCGACGACGGGGTCGAGCGAGGCGGCGACTCGGTGAATCATGGGCTGGCCGCCGACCGTAGCCGTCGCCTTGTCGATGCCGCCGAATCTGGTCGAGCGGCCGCCGGCGAGGATGATGCCCGCGCGGCCGGTGTCGAGGTGTGGGTGCGACGCGTCTGCCATTCTCAGGCGGCGGTGGGTTCGAGTTCGCGGGACCGTCCGCCGGCGGCGACGAACGCCATCAGTCGCTCACCTCGGCGGCGAGGCGGTCGGAGGCGGCTGTCGTCTCGGGGTGTTCGAGGCGGACGGCGCACTGCTTGAAGTTCGGTTCGTTCGACTGCGGGTCGACCGCAGGGCTTGTAAGTCGGTTTGTCATGGGATGGTGAATAGAGAGCCAGACGAGGCCCGGCGGGACGGCGTCGTCGGGGTCGAGCGTCGCCGGGACCGACGCCCGACGGGAGACGACGGTGGTTCGGCGGTCGCCCTCGGGGTCGACGACCGCGTCGCAGTGCGCGTCGATAGTGTCGGGATGCGCGCGGGCGACCGGCTGGTCCGGCGTGTCGCTCCGCGTGCGGACCCCGGTGTTGTACCCGTCGGCCTCGCGGCCGGTCGTGAGCGTCAGCGGGTACGACTCGTCGGCGGGTTCGGGGAGCGACGACCCCGAGAGCGCGCTGAACTGGGCCTTCCCGGACGCCGTCGGGAACGACCACGTCGGGTCGTCCGACTCCCCGTCGGCGTCGTCGTAGTAGCGGTATCCGCCCTCGCTCGTCGGGTCCGGCGCGGGCCAGCGGACAGCGCGCTCGCCGTCGAGTCGCGTGTACGACAGCCCCGAGCAGTCGGCGTCGGTCCCCTCGGTGAGCGCGGCGAACTCGTCGAACAGTTCGCTCGGTGAGACCGACGGTCTCGGGAGCAACCCGGGCGCGACGCGGGCGGCCACGTCGGCGATGATGTCGAGGTCCTGCCTGACGCCCGGCGGCGTCTCCGTGGCCGGGCGGACCCGCGAGACCGTCCGCTCCATGTTCATCGTGGTCCCCTCGGACTCTCCCCACGTCGCCGCGGGGAGCACCACGTCCGCGAGTTCGACCGTCTCCGACCGGAAGGCGTCCTGCACGACGAGGAACGAGTCGTCGAGGACCTCGCGGGCGGTCGTCGCGTCCGGGAACCCGACGAGCGGGTTGGTGGCGACGGTCCAGATGACCGACGGCGACGACTCGAACATGCCGACCGGTCCCGGGCCGTTGTCGTCGGGGAGCCGAGAGACGGGCACGTCCCACGCCTCGGCGACGGTCCGGCGGTGGTCCGGGTGTTCGAACGGTCGGTGGCCGGGCCACGTCCCCTTCGAGGAGACCACGCGGGTGCCCATCGAGTTCGCCTGCCCGGTGAGCGAGAAGGGGCCGGACCCGGGGCCGAGGTTGCCGGAGGCGAGACAGAGGTTCACGAGCGCGCCGGCGGTCGCGGTGCCCCGGACGCTCTGGTTGACGCCCATGCCCCAGTAGACGAGCGTGGGCGCGTCGAGGAGCGACGCCAGTTTCTCGACCTCGTCGAGGGTGACGCCGGCCTCCGACGCCGCCTCCTCGACCGGGGGGAGTTCGTCGACGACGCGGTCGAACCCCTCGGTATGTTCCTCGACGAACGCCTCGTCAACGCGGTCGGTCTCGACGAGGTGTCCGAGAATCGCCTGCGCCAGCGCGAGGTCGCCGCCGGGGTCGATGGCGACGTGGTCGTCGGCGACGCTCGCGGTCTTCGTCTCGACGGGGTCGACGACGACGAGGTCGCCGTCGTCGGCCGACTGGCGAATCCACCGGAACATCACCGGATGGGCGACCGCCGGGTTCGCCCCCCAGACGAGGTGCGTCTCCGCCTCGGGGATGTCGTCGTAGGTCGGCGGCGGCGCGTCGCTCCCGAAGGCGCGGTAGTAGGCCGTGACCGCGCTCGCCATGCAGAGCGTCGTGTTCGCGTCGTAGTGTCTGGTGCCGATACCGCCGCGAGCGAGTTTTCCGAGGGCGTAGGCGGCCTCGTTCGTCTGTTGGCCGCTGCCGAGGACGGCGACCTCGTCGGGGTCGTCGGCCATCGCGTCGCTGATAGCGTCTCCCGCGCGCGAAAGCGCGTCCGACCACGAGGTCTGCCGGAGTTCGCCGTTCTCCCTGACGAGCGGTCGCGTGAGCCACGAGCCGTCGGGGTCGGCCGACTCGCGGATGCCGCGACCGCAGGCCAGCCCGTTGTTCACGGGATGCGAGGGGTCGCCCCGGACCGCGTCGAGACCGTACGCCGTATCGGAGCCGAGGTGGACGTGGCCACAGCCGACCGCACAGCGCATGCAGGTCGTGGGGACTTGTTTCGCCACGCGACTCACCACCCACCGCTCGCGTCGAATGTACCGCATTCGGGCATATATCCCGTGCCGTTCGTGAATATCATTTCACTTTCTTGGCTCACAGTGGCGGAAGATAACCATAAAGACCTAATCGTTTAATAACGGATATTTTCCCCACGTGTTCCGAATAAAGACACAATATACAATCGAATGAAAGGAATATAATCGCGTAAATCCCCCAATTTAAAATATGTTTTTTGATTGTTTTTCTGAAATTAATGTCTGACGGCGGTTCCGGACCGCGTTCCGTGCCATCGAGGCCGGTCGGTCGCGCGCGGCACCCGGCGGCGCTCCGACGCTCTTATGCGTCTCCCCGGGCAATTTCTGGGGGATGAGTGAACGGGCGCTCGAGGTTGTCGAGTTTCTGCTGACGGCCCACCTCTACACTGACGACCGAACGCTTGACGAAAACGACCTTCCCCCGCGGTATCGACGCGTCTTCTGGGCGGACGCCGAGGACGACGGCGACGAGGACGACTCGTCGGCCGCCGGCATCGAGCGACCGCTCGTCGTGACCGAGTCCGTCGCGCGGAAGGCGACCGGCGTCGAACACCCCTGGGACGCGATTTCCGACCTCATGTTCACCCAACGTGAGGAGTTCTCCGGCCGCCTCTCGCTGACGCAGCCCAAGATGGCGCTGGAGTGGTTCGTCAAGCGAGCCGACTACGACCGGCTCGTGACGAACCCGACGGTGGCGAAGTCGGTCGAGGACCGCGACGACGTGGACGTGACCCACGCGGACGCGAGAGAACAGACCCGGCCGATTCACGCCGACCGCGTGTGGATAGACAGCCTGCTCGACGAGTACTTCGACGACGAGGACGACGCCGAGATGCTCGACCTCGTGCAGGTCCGCGCGCCCGAGGAAATCGAGATGACGCTCGACGACCTCGTGCTCACGACGGACCAAGAGGGCGAGATTCACAAGCTGATGAAGGCCATCGAACACCGCGAGTACCTCGCGGACATCGGCCTCCGCGAAATCGGGAAAATCCTGTTCGTCGGACCGCCGGGGACCGGCAAGACCACCGTCTCGCGGGCGCTCGCCCACGAACTCGGCCTGCCGTTCGTCGAGGTGAAGCTCTCGATGATTACGAGCCAGTACCTCGGCGAGACGGCCAAGAACGTCGAGAAGACGTTCGAGGTGGCGAAGCGCCTGTCGCCGTGTATCCTCTTTATCGACGAGTTCGATTCGGTCGCCAAGACCCGCCGGTCGGACGAGCACGCGGCGCTCAAGCGCGCGGTCAACACGCTGCTCAAGAGCATCGACGACATCTCGCTGATTCGCGACGAGGTCATCCTCATCGGCGCGACCAACCACCCCGACCAGCTCGACTCGGCGGCGTGGCGGCGCTTCGACGAAATCGTCAACTTCCCCAAGCCGGACCGCGGGATGCGCGCCGACATCCTCCGCGTCATCACGAACCGGATGGACATCGACGAGTTCGACCCCTCGGCCATCGCGGACGTGACGGAGGGCCTGACCGGCTCCGACCTCCGACTCGTCCTCCGCGAGGCCGTCCTCGAAGCGCTCACCGAAGAGCGGATGGAACTCACGCAGGACGACCTGCTCGAGGCCGTCGCGGACTTCGAAGAGCGCGACAACCTGAAGAACCTCGACATGATGTCCGACTCGTCGGAACTCGTCGCGGGGTCGGAGTCCGGAGACGGTCACGACCACAGTCACGACCACGACCACGCGGACGAACACGAAGGCGAGACGCAGAAGGACGCCGGCGCGGCGCAGTAGGCGGGCGACGGGAGCGCCCGCCGCCGTCGGCCACGTTTATACCTCGCCGCCCCCGTGGTTGAATCAATGCGCGTGACCCTCCTCGGGACCGGCGACACGACCGGAACGCCCACCGTCGGGTGCGACTGCGAGACCTGCCTCGCGGCCCGCGAGCGAGGCATCGAGCGGACGCGCTTTTCGGTCCACGTCGAAAACGAGCGGACCGGCGAGTCGCTCCTCGTGGACTTCAGCCCCGACTTCCGCCACCAGTTTCTCACGCAGGACGTGCCGCTTCCCGACGAGGCCTTAGTAACTCACATTCACTTCGACCATCTCGACGGCCTCGGCAACGTTTACCGCCTCCTCGACGACCTCGCGGTCCACGCGGCCGACGAGGTCGACCCGGTCACGGGCGAGAGCGTCGCCGACGCGATTCGCTCGAAGTTCGACTACCTCGACCGCATCTCGGTCGAAGACCGGACGCCGTTCGAGTCGTTCCGCGCCTGCGGCCTCGACGTGACGTTCGTGCCGGTCGTCCACCCGCCGCTGGTCTGTTACGGCGTCGCCATCGAGGACCCCGAGACGGGTGCGAAGCTCTCGCTTTCGGGAGATACGACCTACGCGATTCCCGAGGCGTCCCGCGACGTGCTCCGGAATCCCGACCTGCTTCTCGCCGAGGCCATCGTCCCCGCGTCGGTCTGCGAGTACCACCCCATCGGCGGCGACGACTACGACGAAAACGGGGTCGCGCGGACCTTCGGCACGAAGCACATGACCCGCGAGGGGGCCATCGCGCTCGGCGAAGAACTCGACGCCGACGAGACCCGCCTCGTCCACGTCGCCCACTACTATCCCGCCGACGAGGCGTTCGAAGAGCCGCTGGCGGTCGACGGCGAGGTGTACGACCTGTGAAGCTGCGAGCCGTCGCCGAGGACACGGCGTTCAGATATCTCATGGTCGCCGGCGTCGTCGCGGCCGCGGGAAACTTCGTCCTGACGTACGTCGACACGGGTCGGCTAGACCTCGTCGGCGTCGTCGTCCAAGTCGTCTTCGTCGCCGTCATCGGCGTCGCGCTCGTCGCCTACTGGAACTACATGGAGCGGCGGGCGGACGCGGAGTGAGGCGTCAGCGATACCGGTCGAGTCCCGACTGTCTGCGGACCGCGCCGGGCGGGTCAGCGACCCAGTCCGTCCGCGACTCGCGGAGGCCGTCGCGGTCCAGTTCGGGCGGGTCGGCCGCCTCGAACGCCGGGCAGTCCGTGCCGCACTCCGAACCGGGGTCGACGACGTGGTCGAAGTGGTCGCAGACCGGGCGGCCGTCGGCGTCGACGCGGGCGCGGGCACAGCCCGGCAGGTCGTAGGCGCGCCATCCCTTGCCGTAGGCGCGCTCGGCGAGTCGGAGGCGCGCGGTTCGCTTTTCTGCGGGCGAGACGAGCGCCACGTCGGTGTGCAGCGAGTGGTACTCGACGGGTTCGACGCCGGTCGAGTCGGGCGAAAGCGGGCGAGGCTCGCGGACCACCTCGCGGTCGCCGGTGTCGGGGTCGAAGCGCCAGACGCCGACTTCCTCCGGAATGCGGTTGAGGTGCGCGCCGGTAACATAGCTCTCAGTCGTGAGAATCACTTCGTCGAAGACCGCGAGGCTCACGTCGAGGCGAAGCTGTCTGAGCAGGTCGCCGGGGCTTCCGAGGTCGGGTTTGTTCTCGATGCCGACGAGCCGGGCGAACCAGTCGTCCGGGTAGCGGGCGGCGCGGCGGACGTACTCCCTGCTCCGGCGGCGCTCGGACTCGAAGAAGCCGACCTCGACGGCGCGGTCGGTGGCGCGCCGGGCGCGACCGGGGTGGCAGTCGAAGCCGTCGCGCCAGAAGACGGCGCTGCCGGCTCCCACGTCGCTCTCGATGGCCGCCGCGGGAATCGCGCGGTCGGTGATGCGGGCGCGGTCGTCGAACCCCGGCCCCGGGACGACGGCGCACACGTCGATGATGCGGCTCCCCGGCGAGGCGACGGACGCGCCGAGTTGGCGCGCGGGGAGCCAGTCGGTCGTCTGTTCGAGGCGGGCGCAAAGCGCCAGTTCGAAGGCGAACTCCGAGGGCGACGACGCCGGAACGGGCACGTGACACGCTCGGTGGCGGAGCGGCAAAAAGGTCGCTCCCACGGCCGTCGGGTCGTGTCGGTGTTCTCGTATCTGATTTTCGGGGGGGTACCTATTTGAGACAGAGCGCGGCAGTACTGACCGATGAAGGGGGAAAACAACGAAACCCACAGTATCAGGCGGAGAGCGTACCTCGGAATCGCGGCCAGCGCGGGACTCGCAGGTCTCGCCGGTTGTAGTTCCGGAATGACCGCGAGCGCCGCGCGGGCACCGCCGCAGGTTCCCGAGGCGGCGCTCGAAGCCGGCGGCTGGGAGTACATCGGGGGACACTCCTTAGACCCGGCCTTCGAGCAGTCGGTCGGCCCGGCGAGCGTCTCCGCGGCGTTCGAGACGCTCGTCTACGAGGACATGGACCTCTCGGAGACGCTGAAGGAGAAGACGCTCGGACAGGCCGAGGGGCAGTTCTCGCTGTTCTTCGCGACGCGCGTGACGCTCGACCCGAGCCTGTCGAACCTCCCGAAAGCGGCCCGCGGGACGGTCGTCGACGTGGTCGAAGAACACGCGCGGGCGAACTACGAGGGGCAGTTAGAGGACGTGGATGTCACGGACATCGAACAGACGGGCACGCGGTCGACGACGGTCGACACCGGCGAGTCGGCGCGCGTGACCGAGTACGAAGCCACCATCGCCTTCGACGAGATTACGTTCCCGTTCACCGAGGAAAAGGAGTTCACCATCGAGGGACAGGAGTTCGACGTCAGCGGGATGCTGGCCGTCTGGGAGCACGACGGGACGATTCTCGTCGCCGGCGGCGCACACCCCGGCGAGAACATCGAACTCAGCGTGACCAAGGAGCCGACCGAGGCCATCGAGGTCTCGGTCGACATCGACCTCGGCCTCACGCCCGACGCCTACCGCGAGGAGCTTCAGTCGCTCGTCGCGGGCGTCGAATAACCGGCAACGCCCGGAGCCGACAGCGATTCGAGGGGTTACTCGAATCGGTCCACGAACCGTCGTGCCGGGGGGCACGACCACCCATTTTTCGAGCCGTCGCCGGGACCGGGAGACGCCGCTGAATCGCCGCGCGCGGTGTGTGACCGCCCGACGCGGCCACAGCGTCGCCGCTCCGAGAACAGCACCTTTATCAGTCGTTCGGAGCCAAGTTCACGCAAGATTACTCTCAGGAGGTCAATGGTGACGAAAAACCCACAACAACCGGAGGTGAACATCGGACTCGTCGGTCACGTCGACCACGGAAAGACGACGCTCGTTCAAGCGTTGTCCGGCTCGTGGACGGACCAGCACTCGGAGGAGATGAAGCGCGGTATCTCCATCCGACTCGGGTACGCCGACGCGACGTTCCGTCAGATTCCCGGCGTTGACGCGCCGGAGTGTTACACGGTCGAAGAGGAGACGGAAGACGGCGAGGAGACGGACGTACTCCGCACCGTCTCGTTCGTCGACGCGCCCGGCCACGAGACGCTCATGGCGACCATGCTCTCTGGTGCCGCCATCATGGACGGTGCCATCCTGCTCGTGAGCGCGACAGAGGACGTGCCGCAGGCCCAGACGGCCGAGCATCTGATGGCGCTCGACATCATCGGCATCGAGAACATCGTCATCGCGCAGAACAAGGTCGACCTCGTCGACCGCGAGCGAGCCGTCGACAACTACGAACAGATACAGGAGTTCGTGGAGGATACGGTGGCCGAAGACGCGCCCATCGTCCCTATCAGCGCCCAGCAGGAGGTCAATCTCGACCTCCTCATCGAGGCCATCGAGGAGGAGATTCCGACGCCCGACCGCGACGAGACCGAAGACAGCCAGATGTACGTCGCGCGCAGCTTCGACATCAACCGCCCGGGGACGACCTGGGACGGCCTCGCGGGCGGCGTCATCGGCGGCAGCGTCGTCGCCGGCAAGCTCGAAGCGGGCGACGAACTCGAACTCCGCCCCGGCCGCGAGGTCGACGAGGAGGGCCAGACCGAGTGGCGCTCCATCACGACCGAAATCCGCTCGCTCCAGGCGGGCGGCAACATGGTCGACGAGGTCCGCCCCGGCGGGCTCTGCGGCGTCGGGACCGGTCTCGACCCGAGCTTCACGAAGGGCGACGCGCTCGCGGGACAGGTCGCCGGCGAGCCCGGCACGCTCCCGCCGACGCGCGAGCAGTTCACCATGGACGTGGAACTGCTCGACCGCGTCGTCGGCGGCGAGGAAGGCGAGGGTATCGACGAGATATCCACCGGCGAGCCCCTGATGCTCACCGTCGGCACCGCGACCACGGTCGGCGCGGTGACGAGCGCGCGAAGCGGCGAGGCGGAAGTCTCGCTCAAGCGCCCCGTCTGCGCCGAGGAGGGCGCGAAGATAGCCATCAACCGCCGCGTGGGCGCTCGCTGGCGGCTCATCGGTATCGGGACGCTCAAGTGACGTGACCGCCACCGTAGTCGTCATGGACACGAACGCGCTCATGATGCCGGTCGAACTCGACGTCCGCGTGTTCGACGAACTCGACCGGCTGCTCGCGGCCGACGCGGACCTCGTGGTCCCCACGGCCGTCCTCGACGAGCTGGAGAAGCTCTCGTCGGGCGGCGGGACCGAAGGCGTCGCGGCGAGCGTGGGCGCGGACCTGGCGACCCGGTGCCGGGCGGTCGAAACCGAGGAATCGTACGCCGACGACGCGGTCGTCGAACTCGCCGAATCGGGCGAGGTCGACTACGTCGTCACGAACGACAAGCCCCTCCGTGACCGGGTGCTCGACTGCGGGATTCCCGTCGTCGGCATCCGGGGGCACGCCACGCTGGCAATCACGGAACCTTAACGAAACTATGTACAAACGGGTACGACTCAAAGATACAGTCGAAGTCCCACCCCGACACCTGGGCGACGTGACGCCCGAGCGGGTCAAGCGACTGTTGCAGGACAAGTTGGAAGGACGGATGGACGAGGACGTGGGGAGCGTCGTGAGCGTCGTGAACGTCAACGACATCGGCGAGGGCACCGTGCTGCCCAACCGCCCCGGCGTCTACTACGAGGCCGACTTCGACGCCATCACCTACGACCCCGACATGCAGGAGGTCGTCGACGGCATCGTGGTCGAAGTCGTCGAGTTCGGTGCCTTCGTCGGCATCGGCCCGGTCGACGGGCTGCTGCACGTCTCGCAGATATCCGACGAATACCTCGCCTACGACGGCGAGAACCAGCAGCTCGCGTCGACCGAGTCCAACCAGACGCTCGCCGTCGACGACGAGGTGCGCGCCCGCATCGTCACCAAGAGCATCGACGAGCGCAACCCGCGCGACTCGAAGATCGGCCTCACGGCCAAACAGCCGGGGCTCGGCAAGCACGGCTGGCTCGAATCGAAGCGCCAGCAGAGCGAGGCCTCGGCGGAGGGTAACTGATGGCGAAGCCCCGTCTCGCCTGCCGCGAGTGCCACTTCGTCAACGACCCGGACAAACAGACCTGCGAGAACTGCGGGTCGAGCAGTCTCACCGAGGACTGGGCGGGCTACGTCGTCATCACCCATCCCGAAGACAGCGAAATCGCCACCGAGATGAACGTCACCGAACCCGGCGGCTACGCGCTGAAGGTCCGCTGAGGGTCCGCTGAGCATGCTCACCCTGCCGACGGCGCTTCGGGCGGCGTTCAAAGAGCCGTTCGGCCCGGTGTACGCCGAGGCCGACGACCTGCTGGCAGACGCATCCAGCGAGGACGCGGACGCGCCGCTCGTCGCCGTCGGCGACGTCGTCACCTTCCACCTCCGCCGCGCCGGTCGCCCGCCGGACGTGGCCGTCGTCGACGGCAAGACGAAACGCGAGGCCGTCGGCGAGGAGATTCGGCGGGCGGTCGAGACCGGCCGCCTCGTCGAGGTCGAAAACGAACCGGGCACCGTCTCCGTCGCCCTCGTCGAGGCGCTCGTGGCCGCGCTCGACGACCCCGAGCCGACGACGCTCCTCGTCGAGGGCGAAGAGGACCTCGCCACGCTCCCGGCGGTGCTCGCCGCGCCCGTCGGTTCGACCGTCGTCTACGGCCAGCCTGACGAGGGAATGGTCCGCGTCGCCGTCACCGACGCGGCCAAAAGCGAGATGCGGGACCTCCTCGCGCGGTTCGACGGCGACTTCGACGCCGTCGTCGCGCCCATCGACGCCTGAGACGCGGGCGCGCTCGTCCCTTCGAAATCCTTTTACTTGCTTCGGAGGGAATTACGGGTAACTGAACCATGGATATCGAAATCATCTCCGAGGAGGAGAACCCCATGTTGCACCGGACGGACGTTCGATTCGAGATCGTCCACGAGGAAGCGACGCCCTCTCGTCTGTCGGTCCGCGACTCGCTCGCGGCCAAGCTGAACAAGGACTCCGACGAGGTCGTCGTCCACGAACTCGACACGAAGTTCGGCATGCGCAAGACCGCGGGCTACGCGAAGGTCTACGAGAGCCCCGAGTTCGCGCGCGACGTCGAGCAGGACCACATGCTCGAGCGCAACAAGATTACCGACGCCGAAGTCGAAGCCGAAGAGGCGTAGTCTCGGCTTCCGACCGCCGTTTCTTCACACTCGATGCGCATTCTCGGAATCGAAGGTACAGCGTGGGCCGCGAGCGCCGCGGTTTTCGAGACCGACGACCCCGACGCGCTCCGCTCCGGTACCGGACGGACGCCCGACCCCGCGGTCGACCACGTCTTCATCGAATCTGACCCGTACCAGCCCGACAGCGGCGGCATCCACCCGCGCGAGGCCGCAGAGCACATGGGGACCGCCATCCCCGAGGTCGTCGAGACCGCGCTCGAACACGCCGCGGCGCGACACGACGGCGACGGCCCCGTCGTCGACGGCGTCGCCTTCTCTCGCGGCCCCGGTCTGGGGCCGTGTCTCCGCATCGTCGGCACCGCGGCCCGCTCGGTCGCCCAGACGCTCGACGTGCCGTTGCTGGGCGTCAACCACATGGTCGCGCACCTCGAAATCGGCCGCTACCAGTCCGGCTTCGACTCGCCGGTGTGTCTGAACGCCTCGGGCGCGAACGCCCACCTGCTCGGCTACCACAACGGCCGCTACCGCGTCCTCGGCGAGACGATGGACACCGGCGTCGGCAACGCCCTCGACAAGTTCACCCGCCACGTCGGCTGGACCCACCCCGGCGGCCCGAAGGTCGAGGCGGCCGCGGAGGACGGCGACTACGTCGAACTGCCGTACGTCGTCAAAGGGATGGACTTCTCGTTTTCCGGCATCATGAGCGCCGCGAAGGACGAGGCGGACGCGGACACGCCCGTCCCCGACATCTGCGCCGGTCTCCAAGAGACCGTCTTCGCCATGCTCACCGAGGTGGCCGAGCGCGCCCTGTCGCTGACGGGGACGGACGAACTCGTCCTCGGCGGCGGCGTGGGCCAGAACGCCCGCCTGCGCGAGATGCTCGCGGAGATGTGCGACCAGCGCGGCGCGGAGTTCCACGCGCCCGAACCGCGGTTCCTCCGCGACAACGCCGGCATGATAGCCGCCCTCGGCGCGCGGATGCTCGCCGCGGGCGACACGCTCGCGGTCGAAGACTCGACCGTCGACCCGAACTTCCGGCCCGACCAGGTCGACGTGACGTGGCGCGGCGCGGACGAGTCGGTCGCGCGCGCCTACACCGACGACGGCGCGATTCGCGGGGCCGAGGCGACCGTCGACATCGGTACCGAGGAGGTCGTCAAGCGGCGCGTCCCGAAGACGTACCGCCACCCGGAACTGGACGACAGGCTCCGACGCGAGCGTACGAAGGCGGAGGCGCGGCTGACGAGCGACGCCCGGCGCGCCGGCGTTCGGACGCCCGTCGTCCGCGATGTGGACCCCGTCGACGGCGTCATCGCGTTCCAGCGGGTCGGCGATGCCGACCTCGCGGAGCGCCTCGACCCCGAGGCCGTCCGCGTCGTCGGCGAGTACCTCGCGCGACTCCACGAGGCCGGTATCGTCCACGGCGATCCGACGACGCGGAACGTCCGTGTCGGAACGGGGCCGGACGGCGACCCGCGCGTGTATCTCATCGACTTCGGCCTCGGCTTCCACACGGGCCACGTCGAGGACCACGCGATGGACCTCCACGTGTTCGCCCAGAGCGTCCAGGGGACCGCCGCCGACGCCGACCCGCTCATCGACGCGCTCGAAGCGGGCTACGAGGCCGTCGGTT
Organism: Haloferax sp. Atlit-48N; assembly: GCF_003383015.2. Lineage (NCBI taxonomy): Archaea > Methanobacteriati > Methanobacteriota > Halobacteria > Halobacteriales > Haloferacaceae > Haloferax > Haloferax sp. Atlit-48N. The sequence goes on from NZ_CP137689.1 coordinate 2,598,673, forward strand.
CGGCCGAGGTCATCGCCCGGTTGCGCGAGGTCGAGTCGCGCGGCCGGTACCGGTAGGCCGCCGTCGAACTCGTCGGAAGGCCAAAACGATTTATCCCGAGCCGGCGTATCCGTCACACATGGCAGACAAACCGCAGCGCGGAACGCTTTTCGGCATCCCGTACAACTTCGAGCGCCCGAGCGCCGGCCGACTGCTCTCGTCGTACTGGCAGCCCGGCAAGGGCATGCTGGTCGAAAAGCCGTTCGGCATCGGCTACACGCTGAACCTCGCGAGCTGGCGGTCGTGGGTCGTCCTCCTCGTCGCCGGCGGCCTCCTCTGGAACGAGCGCCAGAAGGCGGAAGGGACGGAAGACGAGGCCGAGGCCGACGACGGCCCCGTCGAAGTCATCGTCGACTGAGGCGACGCGACCGACACCGACGACTTTTCCACGTCCGCCCGCGGAGGGCCGGACGTGCTCCGATACGTCACCACGAACGCGGGGAAGGTCCGCGAGGTGCTTTCGTACCTCGACGACGACGTGACCCAACTCGACTTCGACTACACCGAGGTGCAGGCGTCCGACCTCGGCCCCATCGCGGCCCACGGCGCGCGCGAGGCCTACCGCTACGCCGACGAGCCGGTGCTCGTGGACGACGCCGGCCTCTTCATCGACGGCTTCGAGGGCTTTCCCGGCCCGTACTCCTCGTACGTCGAAGACACCCTCGGCGTCGAGGCGGTTCACCGACTGGCCGCGGCCGAGCTCGACGAGCCCCGCCGGGCCTCGTTCCGCTGCGTCCTCGCGTACTGCGACGGCGAGCCGTTCGAGGCGAGTCCGGACCCGATAGACCGCGACGACCGGACCGTGGCGGCCGCACGCGGCGCGGAACAGGACGCAGAAGAGACGGAGGCGCTCCCGGTGAAGCTCTTTACCGGAAGCGTCAACGGCCGCATCGTCCCGCCGCGCGGCGAGGGCGGCTTCGGCTACGACCCCATCTTCGAGCACGATGGCGCGACGTTCGCGGAGATGAGCGCCGAGGAGAAAAACGGCATCTCCCACCGCGGGCGGGCGTTAGCGAAGTTCGCGACGTGGTACGCCGAGAGATAGCGAGGCGAACGTCGTCGGGCGCGGAGCGTCCGACGGAAGTACGCCGAACGGTAGTGAGGCGTCCGTCGAAAGTCGCTGATTGTCGGCCAGACGCTGAACCGGAGTCGTCGACCGCGTCGCCAGTCGCTACGCTTACCTCGCCGGAGCGACCCCGAAACGCATGGACCCCAGCGACTTCTTCGAGGGCGGGACCGTGACCGTCTCGGCGGCGACCTACGCGGTCGTCAAGACCGAACGGAGTGACCCGGACGCCTTCGCGACGATTCGAGACGGAACCGAGACGACGGTCGTCGTCGAGGAGGGACGCGTCGACGAGGCGGCGGCCGTCGAAATCGAGCGGGGCTGGAAGCGACTCACCTTCGAGATGGTCCTGCCGTTCGAACTCGTCGGCTTTCTGGCGCGGGTCGCGGGCGCGCTCGCCGCGGAAGATATCTCGGTGTTCGCGCTGTCGGCGTACTCGACCGACCACGTGCTCGTCCGGGAGGGCGACGTGGCGGCGGCCGCGACGAAGCTCGAATCGCTCGGGTGTGCCGTCGAGCGCGCCGAGGACTCCGGCGGCGGGAACTAACGCCGGTCCCGGCTCGCGAGCGAACAGTTTGATACGTTCGGCGGTGCCACATTAGCCGTGATGGTTCCCGACTCCGACGACTCCCTCCCACTCGTCACCGACCCCGGCCAGACCGACCGCGCGCGCACCGCCCGAGTGAGAGCCGACCCTCGCCCCGGCCCCGACTTCGACCCCGTCACGACCCACAATCGCGGGGGGTCACGCTCAGGCATCGCGGGCGCGTACGGAGACGCATGAACCGAGCGAACGTCGTCGCCGCCGGCGCGGCCAGCGGCTACGGCATCGCCGTCTTCGCCGCCATCGCGGTGTTCTTCGGCGACGCCTCGCAGGGCCTCGGTGTTGCCGTCGGCTTCGGTCTCGTGACCGTCCTCGCCATCTTCGCGGTGACCCGCGTCCTCAACGACTGACCCGACAGGCGGTCAGCGACAGAGCCGACACGGGTGGTCGATTGGGGCGGCGCGAGCGACTACGCCCGCGGGTCGCGGTCCGGCCCGGGGTACGGCCCGCCTTCGACCTCGGCGTAGAGACTCTCCGGCGCGAACAGCGACGCGAACGCCTTCGGATGGCGGACGCTGACCGGGAAGCGACCGCCGAGCGCCGCGCCCGCCTGCGCCGAGCTAAGCCGGTCGTCGAACGTGAGGAGATGCATCGCGCCGCCGCGGTAGGCCGACGCCAGCGCGGGGTTGTCGCCGTCCGGATGGGCGACGAGTTCGGCCCACGAGTCGGTTTTCTCGCGCCAGTCGGCCGCGAGGTCGGCGTCCGCGAGCGACGAGACGACCGCCTCGGCGTCGTCGAGGAGCGGGTCGCTGGCGACGAGCGTCGTCCACGAGTGTCGCCGCAGGTGGTCGAGCGCCGCTCTCGCGGGGCCATCGACGAGCAGGTCGGCCGCGAGCACGTCGGCGTCGGCGACGACCCGCGCGGGCGAGGGCTCCGTCTCAGGCATCGTCGCCTCGGCGGGCGCGAAGCGCCTCGCTGATGTCGGCTTCGGTGGTGTCGTAGGCGGCGGCGCGGGCGAAAAGCGACTCCCAGCTCATGGCCGTCTCCACGGGGCGAGTCGAAAAGAATCCGACGCAACCGGATTCGGGGTCGAATCGTTACGATGCACCGGTATTGAAATTATTTGTGATTACGTTGCGTGGGAAACAGTTAATTCGCGTTCGGCGAACCACAATGCATGGCGATAGAGCGACGGCGTTTCTTACAGGCTGCTGGTGTCGGTGCGGTTCTCGGACTGAGCGGATGCACGGGGAACACGAGTCCCCCGCAGGCGAACAACGAGACCGCCGAGGGCTCTGGCGGGAGCGAAAGCGGTGACGGTTCGACCCAAGAGCTGACGCTGGCGACGACGACGAGCACGTACGACACGGGGCTGCTCGACGCCCTGAACCCGGTGTTCGAGGAGAAGTTCAACGCTCGGGTGAAAACCATCTCACAGGGGACCGGCGCGGCAATCGAGACGGCGCGAAACGGCGACGCGGACGTGATTCTCGTCCACGCCCGCGGCGCGGAAGACGAGTTCCTGCAAGATGGCTACGGCGTCAACCGCCGCGACGTGATGTTCAACGACTTCGTCGTCGTCGGGCCGGCGGACGACCCCGCGGGCATCTCGGGAATGGAGAGCGCGGCCGACGCCTTTGCGACCGTCGCGGACGCCGGGGCGACGTTCGTCTCCCGCGGCGACGACTCCGGGACGAACAAGAAGGAACTGCTCATCTGGGAGGCCGCCGGCGTCGAGCCGTCGGGGACGTGGTACCGAGAAATCGGCAAGGGCATGGGCGACACGCTCGTGCAGGCCGACCAGTCGGGCGCGTACACGCTCTCCGACCGCGGGACGTTCCTCGCGACGCAGGACAACATCGACCTCGAAATTCAGGTGCAGGGCCCGCTCAAGGGCGGTCCGACCATCCTGAAGAACCCCTACGGCGTCATCCCGGTGAACCCCGCGAAGTACCCCGACGTGAACTACTCGCTGGCGATGGCCTACGCCGGCTTCCTCACGAGCCCCGAGGGACAGGAGATAATCAGCAACTACACGGCCAACGGGTCGCAGTTGTTCTTCCCCAACGCGCTCTCGGAGGACCCGCAGTTCGGCCAGTACGTCCCCGAGAACTACGACGGCGGGGAGAACGCCTCGTCGTCGGCGTCGGTCTCCGACGCGCAGTTCGAGTCGTGGGTGGCACAGCACGTCCCCGAGGACTTTTAGTCCGACCGGACCCCACCACCGCCCGTGTTCGCCCTCGGCGACCTGAACCTCACCTACCTCGTCAGCATCACGGCCGTCTCGCTGTACGTGAGTACCGCGGCGGTCGCGCTGAGCGCCGCGCTCGGCCTACCAATCTCGCTGGCGGTCGGGTTCCGCGACTTCTACGGGAAGTCGGTCGTCACCTCCGTCATCTCGACGGGGATGGGCTTTCCGAGCGTCGTCGTGGGGCTCGTCGTCCTCTTGGTGCTGTCCCGGTCCGGGCCGCTCGGGACGTTCGAACTGCTGTTCACGCCCGAGGCGATGATTCTCTCGCAGACCATCCTCGCGCTCCCCGTCCTCGTGAGCGTCTCGCTGTCGGCGGTCCAGTCGGTTCCGCAGGACCTCAGAGACGCCGCGTTCGCCGCCGGCGGCACCTCGACCGACGTCGCCCTGTTGGTCGTCCGCGAGGCGCGCTACGGCATCGTCACGGCGCTTCTGGCCGCCTACGGCCGCGCCATCAGCGAGGTCGGCTCGGTCCTCATCGTCGGCGGAAACATCGTCTTCTCGGACAGCACGTCGTTCACCCGGACGCTCACGACGGCCATCACCGTCGAGGCGCGGAAGGGGAACATCGAGACGGGCATCGCCCTCGGAGCCATCCTACTCGCGCTCGTCCTCGGCGTGAACGCCCTCGGCGCGCGCTTTCGCGACCGGACCCCGGGACGGAACGGGAGGGGACGATGACGACCGAGCGACCGGGTGCCGGCGATTCGGGTTCCGAGAAGCCCGACGAGACCGCCGCGCCCGACCCGGCGGCGAACGGCGCGCGGCGGAGCAAGACCCGACTCGCGGCCCGCAGCCTCGGCCACGGCTTCGGCGACGGCGCGGTGCTGGAGGATATCTCGCTCGCCGTCGAACCGGGCGAGATTCTCGCCGTCGTCGGCCCCTCGGGCACGGGGAAGACGACGCTCTTCCGACTGCTCGCCATGTTCGAGCGTCCCGGCGAGGGGACGGTCGAGGTCGGCGGCGACGACGTGTGGGACCTCCCCGAGGCCCGCCGGCTGGCGGTCAGACGCCGGGTCGGGATGGCGTTTCAGACGCGGAGCCTCTTTTCGACGACGGTCGAGGAGAACGTCTCCTACGGGCTTCGAGTCCGTCGGTCGTGGTCGGCTCGCGTCCGCGACGCGGTCGAGGGACTGTTCGGCCGCGACGAGCCGTCCGAGACGGTCAGAGACGCGCTTCGGACCGTCGGAATGTTCGACAAAGTCGGCCGCGACGCCGGCTCGCTGTCGGCGGGCGAGGCCCAGCGCGTCGCCATCGCGCGGGCGCTCGCGCCCGACCCCGACGTGTTGCTGCTGGACGAGCCGACGTCGAATCTCGACCCGCGGAACACCGCCGCCATCGAGTCAGCGATGCGGGCGGCGCGGGACCGCGGCATCGCCGTCGCACTCGCGACCCACGACATGCAACAGGCTCGGCGGGTGTCGGACCGGACGGCCGTCATCCTCGGCGGGACGTGCATCGAGTCGGGGCCGACCGACGCGGTGTTCGAGTCGCCGGACGACGACCGAGTCCGCCAGTTCGTCGAGGGGAAACTCGTCTACTGAACGCGGGCTGACCGCCGCGGTCTCGTCGGTGGTATAACAGCACATATTGCGGGTAGATGGCGTGTGACTCCCGTCTGACGCGGATTTAAGGTTCCCCATACGTACCCGAGTATGGGGCGCGTATTCGGCCTTCGTTCCCATCCTCCCACCGGCGCGCCCGGCACGAAAACCACCACCACCATCGTCGTTCTGGTTCCCCCGGTACGACGCGCGGCGCCGCCACCACGGCGCTGTTTTCCGAGGCAGACCGTACCGCAGCGAAGCGTCTCGGTTGCGACGGGTCTCGACAGGAAACTCGTCGTTTCGGCGTCAGCCGAGCAGTTTCGACCGAACCCGGTCCAACGCGTTGCGCTCCGTTAACAGCGCGAGCTGGTCGCCGGGCTCGACGACGGTTCCCGGAAGCGGAATCGTCATCGGCTCGCGTTCCCGGCCGTGGGCGTAGACGCGGCCGTCCGCACCGAGGTCGATGTTGGCGACGTGTTCGCCGACGACGGGCGCGCCGTCGGGGACGCTGACCGTCGTCAGCCGAAGTTGGTCCGTCAGGTCGCCGATGGCGTTGAAGTCGCCGCCGAGAAGCGCCGTCTTCGCCCCGGCCGCGCCGAGGCGTTCGGGGTAGATAATCTCGTCCACGTCGTCGGCGTAGCGCTCGTAAATCTCCTGGCGGTAGTCCTCGCTAATTCGCATGACCGTCCGGCAGTCGTACTCTTTGCCGAGCATGCAGGCCGCGAAGTTGATGTTCGGGTCGCCGGTCAGCCCGCCGATGGCGTCCGCGCCCTCGATGCCGGCCTCCCGCAGCACGGTTTCGGTGCCGCCGTCGCCGAGGACGGCCTCGAACCCCTCGTCGCGGGCGCGGTCGACCTTCTTGTCGTTGTTGTCGACGACCGTCACGTCGTGGCCCTCCTCGCGGAGCACTCGGGCGGTCCGCGAGCCCACGCGACCGTACCCAACGATAACGAAATTCATGGTAGTAGTATGCACACCGGGTGGCTAAAAGATGGCCCCGTCAGGACCGAGTCCGTTCGAGGCGTTCCCTGACTGAATCGATGGTGTCCGCGAGCGGCGGCGTCCCGAAGAGGGCGACGAGCACCGCCCCGACGGTGTCGAAGACGAGGTCGACGATGGTGTCGCTGAGTCCGTACTGGACGAGGACGGCCTCAGAGCCGATGGCTTCTGCGGCGAGGCGCGCGCCGAACTCCAACACCTCCCAGAACACGCCGGCCGCGAGCGTGAAAAGCAGGACGTAGACGAACATGAAGCGGTCGGGGAGGTGGACGGCCTCGGTGTACTCGTCGACGGCCCGCGCGGTGACGTAGCCGACGGCCGCGACCACGGTCGCCGAGAGCGTGTGGGTGACGTGGTCCCACCAGTCGATGTAGTTGTACGGGCCGAGCATGCCGACGGCGTGGAGCAACACCGCCAGCGCCAACCAGAGACCGAGAAGCGGGTGGAGCCGAATCTGCCAGTCGCGGCGGAGCACCGCGGGGAGGAACGTCGCGCCCAGCGCGAGCACCGCGTTGACGACGACGCTCAGATTCCGCGTGTAGATGCCGACGAGCAAGATACACAGGATGGCGGCCTGAATCACCCGCCCCGCGAGCCGTTCGAATCGACGGGAGACCATTGCGGTGTGCTACGGCCTGAGCGCCCTAAATTCGACCGTGGTACTAGCTAGCACGACCACCGACACCGTTTTTCCTCCAGATTGCATACGCCCCACCGATGATGGCCACCACTCACGCCCTCGCGGGTGTCGTCCTCGGCACCGCCGTGTGGGCGCTGGTCCCCGAGGCCGGGATGCTCCCGGTGCTCGCGGCCGCACTCGGCGGCCTGTTCCCCGACTTCGACCTGTACGCGGGCCACCGGAAGACTCTCCACTTCCCCGTGTACTTCAGCGCGCTCGCCGTGCCCGCGGTCGCGGTCGCCGCGCTGAACCCGACGACCACGACGCTCGCCGTCGCACTGTTCCTCGCGGCGGCCGCGCTCCACTCCGCGTCGGACGTGCTCGGCGGCGGCCTCGAACTCAAGCCGTGGCTCGGCACCTCCGAGCGCGCCGTCTACGACCACTGGAACGGCCGGTGGCTCGCCCCGAAGCGACTGATTCGCTACGACGGCGCGCCCGAGGACCTCGCGCTGACGCTCGCGTTTGCCGTCCCGCCGGTCCTCGCCTTCGACGGCCTCGCGGAGACGCTCGTCATCGCCGCGGTCGCCGTCTCCGGCGTCTACGTCCTGCTCCGCAAGCCGATGGTTGCGATTGCCGAGACCGCCGTCGCGGCGATGCCCGACCACGTCGTCGACCTCATGCCCGAGCGGTTCGTCCGCGACTTCCGCTGAATCGCACCCACTTCTGCCCGAGTTCCACCCGCTTTTTCGAACGCGTACGACGGCCTCGCCGCCGTCAGCGCTGCCCCTGATACCGACCAGCGGAGCGACGACGCCCCCCAGTTCCCGACGACGAACCGGGGAGTCGAACCCGTTCGCGTCGGCGCGGTACGGGGGATGAACCGCTCGCGTCCCCGCCGTGGGCTCCACCGGTACCCCCCAAGCGTATGGCGTCGGCGAGAGTGGTACGATGCATGTTCGCACTACTCACGTCGCTCGCCGTCGCGGTCGGCTGTCTCGCCGTCGCCGCCGGGACGGTCGGGACTCTCGGAGGCGCTGACGACCCCGACGACGCCGGCGCGTACGACTACGTCGTCGCGCAGGACGGCAGCGGCGACTACGAGACGATTCAGGCCGCCATCGACGGCGCGAAGTCGTTTCCGCCGGGGCGAGTCCGCATCCTCGTCCGAGACGGCGTGTACGACGAGAAAGTCGAAGTCCACGCGTGGAACCCCGACATCACCCTCGTCGGCGAGAGCGCCACGGAGACGGTCATCACCCACGGCGACCACTTCGAGCGAATCGACCGCGGGCGCAACAGCACCTTCTTCACCTACACGCTGAAGGTCCGCGGCAACGACTTCCGCGCCCGCGACCTGACCGTCGAGAACAGCGCCGGCCCGGTCGGACAGGCCGTCGCCCTCCACGTCGACGCCGACCGCGCCGTCTTCGAGAACTGTCGCGTCCTCGGCCACCAAGACACCGTCTACGCCGCCGGCGAGGGGGCGCGCCAGTTCTTCTCGGACTGCTATCTCGAGGGGACGACCGACTTCGTCTTCGGCGGCGCGACCGCCGTCTTCGAGGACTGCCGCGTCCACTCGAAAGCCGACTCGTACATCACCGCGGCCTCCACGCCGGCGAGCGAGCCCTTCGGCTTCGTCTTTCTCGACTGCGAACTGACCGCCGACGCCGACGTGTCCGAAGCGTATCTCGGCCGCCCGTGGCGGAATCACGCCCGAACTGCGTTTATCCGCACGTGGATGGACTCGCACGTCCGCTCCGACGGGTGGCACAACTGGTCGCGACCGGACGCCGAGGCGACGGTCGAATACGCGGAGTTCGACAGCCGAGGCCCGGGGGCGGAGGGCGAGCGGGTGTCGTGGGCGGCGGCGCTGACCGAGGACGAGGCTGAGCGGTATTCGAAGGCGAACGTGCTGGGTTCTGCGAGTCGTGGGGAGTGGTGGGACTGGGAGGAATGAGCGTGCGAGCGGGGCGGTGTCAGACGGACGTTGAACTCACTCGATGCGGTTCGCTATCGCTCTGTGTGTGAGTTTGTGAGAAGAGCCTAGGCCGGGATTTGAACCCGGGGTCTCGTCCTTACCAAGGACGCGCTTTACCGCTAAGCTACCCAGGCACTCTATGGGTTGATATCCCCACTGATGCGCTTTCTGCATCCGATTTTACTACAGGGCTGTATAAGAATGTGATGAAACGCTTCGGGTGTGTCTCAACGTAACGTGCTAAATGGTGAATCAATTTCCATGGTGAGCTGCGAGGTCAATGAAAAGCAGTCGTTCTTATGTTCATCTCTAACTTAGAATGGCAAACAGCCACCAAGAGTCACCCTAAGTCCTATTATTGGTGGGTTAGAGATGATCCTATGGGAAAATTATCAAAGTGCTATCTTATTGGTGCAGGTGCTTCATTTGGCCATTGTGATTTAGATTCGATTGACACACCACCAACTGGTGAGTGGATATTTGCGGATGCTTGGAAGAAAGGTATTTTAAAGCTTGACGAGTTTGAACCATTCTTTGATAAGTTAGTAAGTTATCTCGATGACCAAGGCGAGCTCAATGAGCTCGAACCAGATGAACTAGAATACAATTCTGAGATTCTATTGAAGGAATTACATGAGGAGGTAGAAGATTCCTACCAGCAAGTGCTCACCGGTGCTGGAAGTCCCACGGATTCATTGAAAGATACACAAGCGGCACTTGGGACGTGTTACTACTTATTATACGAATTGTTTAGAAGATACTCTAACTCATTCTCTCCCGAGCATAGTTATTATACGGACTTAGCTAAGCAGATCGAAAAAGAATCTGCGAGTGTAGTCAGTCTCAATTATGACGTTCTAATGGAGAAGTCAATACGGCACACCGGCCAAAATTTCTACTATTTGCCAGATTCCCAAAATGAGGATGGGGTACCGATTGCAAAAGTCCATGGTTCGATTAATTTGTTAAATGATTTTGGATCGGGTATAAAAATAGATTCGGAGAAGTTTACTGAAAAAGCGAGGAATATTCACTTGAACACCACTCATAATTCGGAGATACGCCAGCTTAGTTTTGAAGAGTTGGAGAGATACGATTTCAGAAACCTTGTTTTCGGGATGGAAACACAATACGAACCAGTCATCATCCCTCCCCTTGCAAAGCACAAAAACTACAACAAAACGAGTATATACAGGAGTATTTGGGATTTTGCCGGTGATATTCTATCTCAAACAAACGAATTGGTTATTATTGGAACATCGTTGACGGCAAATGACGAACAGTTACTCAATTTATTAGAGTCAAATTTACAAGATAATATCAAGATTACTGTGGTTTGCGGCCAACAATCCAAATCGGTGAAAGCTCAACTCAACATGAGGGTTGAAAATCCATCTTTTGATTTGGACTATACGTATTTCAAGGATTACGTCGATAACATATAGCGGTGGTTACAATCGGAAGATTACCAGATTTGTTCCACCGCCGTTGACCGCATCTCAGTATCCGAGTGAAGGTATTTCATCGTCGTCGTCACACTCTTATGACGGAGTTGTTCTTTCGCGTGGTGCGGCCCAACATGGTTCGCCCAATGTGTCGCCACACCGTGGCGAATCGAGTACCACGTAATCTCCTTGTGTTCTGGAATTGGAACATCCCCCTCCTCGATGAGTCGGGTCAGTAGGTAGTTACACGACTTCGAACTGTACGGAGTCGCTTTCTTCGTCAACCACAACTCGTCGCGGTCTTGGTACTTGTCGTAGGATGCACGCTCATCGAGCCAGCGACGAAGCACCTTGACGGTTCGATTCTTCAGCGTGCAGTTCCAGTGAGCCTCGTTCTTCGTCGACTCATCCTTCGGGATGTTCAACTCGTGGGCCTCTATGTTCACCCAATCCACCGTGGCCCGACCCACCTCAATGGGTCGAAGCCCCGTATCGAGCGTTACGGCGAGAAGTGAGGGAACCTTCCACGAGTTCGCGGCCTTGAACTCTTCAGGGCCAATCTCGTCCTTGGGAACCCCGTTGCGTCGGGCGAGGTACGTTTTGATTCGGTCACGCTCCTCGGGTGTCATCGAGGAACTGTGGTAACTCTTGACTGTGCCGAAGTCGAGCGCGGCTTTGTAAAGCGCTTTGAAAGCACGTCGATGAAGGTAATCACGCTCGTCTCCGTTGGATTGGCTCAACTCAACGTCAGGATCCCAGTCGTAGTCCGTTCCGTGGACATGGTTGTGAAACTTGAAGAACCGCTTGATGACCTTGAGATGGTGAAGAACACTAGAATCAATCATCCCGTCGGACATATTGAGGAGATGGATGAAGCGGTCAGCCTTCTCCGGGGTGAGATCAGTCGTATACTTTTGCTCGTAGTCCCACAGCCAGCGGAAGACTGTCTCAAGTTTGTAGTGGGTGGACTGAAGCGTGCTTTCTGCCAGCCCCTCACCTTTCTCGGGGTGTTTTCCGTAGTTGGCGAGCCACGTCAGGACTTCCTCTTTGAAGTCGTAGTAGTCGCCACTCATGTTGACTCCAAATTCCTCTAAGTCTTCCTTTGAGCGCTTGCTCACGAGCGGGAACGAGAACTCAACCGGCGTGCGAGCCGGAGGAAGGTCCGGGGTGCTGTCTCCGCTCAATGCAGGGAAATCATCGAGTGGGTCGTCTCGATTCATACCCATACCTCACGAGAGGTGTGTGTCGTAGTCAGAATGCTAATCGCTATACAGCGGCCTGTCTGTGTTGTAGCGTAATCGTACACTTGAACGCACCTTTTTTCTCTTGTTGAGACGGTGCAGAAAGGGGCGTTAGAGCCTGTAGCCGTCGGTTTGGAACCTCGCGTTCCAATAACGGTCCTCGTCCTTACCAAGGACGCGCTTTACCGCTAAGCTACCCAGGCAGGCATTCCTTGGTTGTCCGGGTTCCTCTTTAGGGGTTTCGATTCGAATCGCCCCGGAACCGTGGTAGCGTATGCCGATTAGCGGTCCGCGGCGGAGGTGACCGCGTCGTCGCCACCGCCGCCTCGGTAGAGCGCCGCGATGCGCTCGACGGTCCCCTCGGAGACGGTCTCGTCGGCCGGGGGGAAGTCGCCGTCGTGGGTGTCGGCCAGTCCCGCGGCGTACTCCACGAGCGCGGTCGGGGGGGCCGAGCCGACGGCCGTGGTGCCGGCGACGACGGCGAGCGTGCAGATGTTCACTTCGAGTTCGCCGTCGAGGTCCGGGCGCTCCGACTCGGCGGCCGAGCGGCGGCGAGTCTGGTCGCGGCCGAAGGCGCGGACCGTCTCGACGGCGTGGTCGGCGGCCTCGGTCCGGGCGAGGAGGTAGAAGCCGCGCGAGACGAGCACGTCCGCCGCGAGGATATCGAGGTCGGCGTCGGTGTCAGCCTCGGGGGAATCGAGCTGCGACCACGGCTCGTCGTGGGCGAGCGACCGGGTGAGTCGGAGACCCTCGTAGATGAGTTGCACTCCGGCCGCGCGGGAGGCCAGCCCGTTCAGGTCGACCTTCGGTTCGACGGCCCGCGCGCTCACGAACGTGAGCACTGCCGGCGTCAAGGAGGCGGCGTCGAGGCGTTCGTCCAGCGCCGCGCGGAGGGCCTCGGGCTCGATATCGGAGAGGGCCTCTCGCGCGGCCTCGCGGGCTCGCACGGCGTCGTCCATCGGCCGAGGCTTACGGTTGGGAGGGCAAAGACCTTTGGAAAACCACGGCACAACGGGCGTATGATACGGACGACGGACGACGGCGACCTCCGGGTCGTGACCATCGACCGCCCGGCGCGACGGAACGCGCTCAGACCGACCGACCTCGACGCCCTCGAAGCCGCGGTCACGGGTGCCGACGCACCGGTCGTGCTCCTCCGGGGGAGCGGCCCGGCGTTCTGCGCCGGCGCGGACCTCGACAGCGTCACCGACCTCGACGACCCCGAGGCGTTCGCAAAGCACGGCCAACGCGTCGCCGACGCCGTCGAATCGGCCGAATCGGTCGTCGTCGCCGGCATCGACGGGGCGGCCCGCGGCGGCGGCGTCGAACTCGCGCTCGCCTGCGACGTGCGGGTGGCCACTCCGCGTGCGACCCTCGGTGAACCGGGCGTCCGACTCGGCCTGTTCGGCGCGTGGGGCGGGACGGTTCGGCTCCCGCGCGTCGTCGGCGAGGGCCACGCCCTCGAATTCTCGCTTTCGGGCCGCGTCGTCGACGCCGACGAAGCCCTCCGGATGGGTCTCGTCTCTCGAATCGTCGACGACCCGTGCGAGGTCGCGGACTCGATGGCCGACAACGACCACCGGTCGCTCCGAATCGTCAAGGAGCGACTGCGCGACCGCGGCAACCGGGACGGACGCTTGGAACGGGAAGCCGCCGGCTTCGCGGAGTTGCATCGGGCGAACGTCGACGACATCGCGGCGTCGCGCGAAAAGTGAATTCCGCGGGCGGGTCGGCGGGCCGGCGGGTCGGCAGAGCCGCGGTGACCTACACGTCCAGCGCCGACGGCGCGGGCGGCATCGACCGCTTGTGGGCGCTCCCCTCGACGAGGCCGACCACGCGGTCGACCTGTTCTTCGGTTACGTCGAGGTGACGAGTCGTCGCGGACTTCGAAAGCGGGCCGTCCACGTGGAGCGCGAGAATCGCGTCGAGCGCGTCGTACGTGAGGCCGAGTTCGCCCTCGTCGGTCTGGCCGGACCACATCTCGGCCGACGGGGTCTGCAACACGAGGTCTTCCGGCACGCCGACGTGGGCGGCCAGCTGGCGGACCTGCTGTTTGTAGAGGTTCCCGATGGGGTTGCAGTCGACCGCCTGGTCGCCGTACTTCGTGAAGTAGCCGGTCATCGCCTCCGCGCGGTTACCCGTGCCGAGCACGATGCGGTTCTCGTGATTGGCGACGAAGTAGTTGAGCACCGCTCGCGTGCGGACGTAGACGTTTCCGGCGGCCATGCGGTCGTCGGCCGCCTCGGGGAACGTGTCGAAGAACGTCTCGGCGATGGGCTGGATTTCGACCACGTCGTACTCGATGCCCAGCATCTCGGCGACGCCCTCGGCGTCGCTCATCATGTCCTCGTCGTTCGCCACGCTCGGCATGACGAGCCCGTGGAGGCTCTCCTTTCCGAGCGCCTCGACGGCGAGGAAGGCGGTGAGCGTCGAGTCGATACCACCGGACAGTCCGATAACGGCCCCGTCGACACCGGCGGCCTCGACGGTGTCTTCGATGAAGGTCGTGATGTGCTCGCGGTGCGCTTCGAGTTCCTCGTCGGACAACAGGAGGTCGAACGGGGCGTCCTCCGAGAGAACGTCGACGGATGTCATGGGCCTCGCTTGGAACCGGGAGCCCAAATAGCCACGTGTCACGCGAAAACAATGGACGGGTGTCCAGTTTTCTCGGGGGCGCGATGGGGTGAAGCGCTACGTTCAAGTGCCCCCGAAGTCTACGAATTTTTGCTTCGGAAGGCGGTTCGAAGCGAAGCGTAGCGCGCCGATGTGTTGTCGAGCGAAGTGAGACAACGCGCGGGGCGAACGAATGTGAGCGCCGATGGTCGACCGAGCAGAGCGAGGTCGAGTCAGGGGCGCAAGCGAAGCGTAGCGCGCCGATGGTCCAGTGGTAGGACACGAGCTTCCCAAGCTCGGAGCCCGGGTTCAATTCCCGGTCGGCGCATCTTCTGAACGGAACCGGACGAGGAGCCGCGAGGCTCCGAGTCCCGTGGAGTGAAGAGATGCGGCCCGAGGGAATTGAAGCAGCGAGCAACGCGGAGCGTTGCGAGTGAGGTTCAATTCCCGGTCGCTCCACTCGCGGGACTCCCGGTCGGCGTACAAACTCTCGTCTTCGAATCGTAACCCGCGCCGCCGACTCAGAAAAACAGGTTCTGCACGTCGTCGAACTCCGGTGACTCCGAGCGGAACACCGGCTCGCGGGCGGTCTGTCGAATCATCGCGTGGCGTTCGAGGGCCGAGTCGAATTCGAGAATCGCCCGCTCGATGTCGCGGGCGAGCGCGTCGATTTCGCCGTGGAGTTCGTCGTCGTCGGCCATGATACGCGTAGTTAGGCGAGGGCTGATAAAACGGACTCGGCTACGAGTCGTCAGCGGAGCCGTCGGGTGCAGTTCCAGCAGAGGTCGAAGGTGGTGTCGGCCTCGTTTTCGGCCCCGCAGTTCGGGCAGATGCGCTCGCCCGTCGGCGTCGTCTGTACGCCGGCCTGCGAGCCGTCGTCGAGCGACGCCGCGATTTCGGGGTGGGTGTAGCGGTCCGTTCGGGCGGAGTCCCGGCCGGACCCCTCGCCTACCGTCGGCTCACCACCGTTGACGAGGTATCGATAGACCAGAAGCTGGAGCAGGGTCAACCCGAGGGCGTAGACGACGATCCAACCCCAGGAGTCCATCACACATTGACTTACGTTAGCATGCTATATCGGTTCTTCGGTCGAACGGGTCTGCTGACGCTCTCGGCGGTGGTCGCGGGTGATGCCGACGCGGCGGGTTCGCGTCGAAACGAGTTACTCGCGCCGGTGGGAGTCCACCGGGCCGTCGAGGTCGCGGTCGAACTCGTCGAATACCTCGATGTCGTCTGGGAGTTCGTAGGGAATCTCGCGCTCGTCGGCGCGGCGCTCGCCCCCGGCGTCGAGCGGTTCAGCGACCTCTTCGAAGCCGGGCTTTACTTTCACGCTCTTGGCGGGCGAGCCGACCGCGATGTGGTGGGCGGGCACGTCGCCCTGGACGACCGACCGCGCGCCGACGATGGCGTTCTCACCGACCGAGACGCCGGCGTTCACCATCGCGTCGTAGGTGACGCGCGCGTCGTCGCCGATGGTCGTGTGGTAGTTTCTGACCTCGGTCTGGTCGACGGTGTCGTGCGAGTGGCTGTATATGTGGGCGCTGTCGGAGATGGAGACGCGGTCGCCGATAGTGAGTTTCCCGCGGTCGTCGAGGTGGACGTCGTCGTGGATGACCGTGTTGTCACCGACGGAGATGTTGTGACCGTAGGAGAACGTGACGCCCTTGAAGATGCGGAGGTTGTCGCCGGCCTCCGCGAACAGGTGGTCCGCGAGCATCTGTCGGAACCGGAGGGCGAAGGCGACGTTGTCGGCCATCGGCGTCGCGTCGAACTGCCGCCAGAGCCACTGGAGGTGCTTCGAGCGCTTGAACTTCGCCTCGTCTTTCTCGGCGTAGTACTCGGCTTCGAGCGTCGCGTTACAGGGGTCGTACCCTTGCAGTCGAACCCGCGTCGCGGGCGAGACGGGCTTGCCGTTCTGCCAGCGCTCCCACGCCTCGCGGTCGCCGAACAGGTCGATGAGGGTGTCCCGAACGACCGTACAGGTGTCTTCGTCCGAGGCGAGCCGACCGTCGACCTCGTCGATGAACGCCTGTAAGCCTTCTTCGGCGTCCTCCGGAAGCGAAACGTGGACCTTCGTCATTGCACCGTCGTAAGCCGTCGAGATTCAAATGGATTCGGTTGTGCGAACCGCGCGTCAGGCTTCCTCCGGGCAATACTGGCTGGTTTCGACCGTTGGTGAACGGAAATCCGAGCGCCCGCCCGCGGCGGGATTCCCAGCGTACGGGAACAAAACACACGGAATAAGTCGCCCCAATTCGTAGGGCCGGCCATGCACTACCGCGAACTCGGCACCTCCGGAATCGAAGTCAGCGAGGTCGGCTTCGGTGCGTGGGTCGTCGGGACCGACTGGTGGGGCGACCGCTCGGACGAAGACTCCATCGAGATGCTCCACCACGCCATCGAGCAGGGCATCGACTTCTTCGACACGGGTGACGTGTACGGCCACGGCCACTCCGAGGAGGTCGTCGGCGAGGCGCTTTCCGACTACCGCGACGAGGTCACCGTCGCCACCAAAATCGGCTACGACTTCTACAACAACCCGCAGGCCGGCCACGGCGAACTCCCCAAGGAAATCACCGGCGAGTGGGTCCGCGAGGCGACCGAAAAGAGCCTCGAACGCCTCGACATGGAGTACGTCGACCTCCTGCAACTCCACAACGCGAACGTCGACGAGGTCACGCCCGACGTGCTCGAAGCCCTCGACGAACTGAAAGAGGAAGGTCTCATCGAGGCCACCGGCTGGGCGCTCGGCCCCTCCATCGGCTGGCTGGCCGAAGGCGACATGGCCATCGAAGAGGAGTTCGACGCGCTCCAAATCGTCTGGAACGCCTTCGAGCAGGACGTGGGTAACCACTTCCTCGACACCATCCGCGAGACCGGCTCCTCGACGAGTCTCATCGCCCGCGTGCCGCACTCCTCGGGCCTCCTGAACGAGCAGGTCCGCCCCGAGACCGAACTCGGCTCCGGCGACCACCGCGGCTTCCGCCCCGACGAGTGGTACGAGACGGGCTGGGAGAAGCTCGAACAACTCCGCTTCCTCGAACGCGACGGCGAGCGGACGATGGCGCAGGCGTCTATCGCCTACCTCCTCGGCTACGACGAGACCGCGGCCGTCACGCCGACGTTCCGCACGAAAGCCGACATCGACGAGTGGGCGAAGGCCTCCGACGTGCCGAAACTCACCGACGAGGAGATGAGCCGCGTCGAGGAACTGTACGCGGACAACTTCGGCATCGACCGCTTCGACGGCATGGACGCGCTCCGCTCGTCGGTCGACGGCGAGGACATCCGCGCGGCCGGTCTCGACAAGCGCGTCGCGAAAGGCGCGCGCAACGAAGCCTGATGGGCCGCCTGAAAACCCTCCTCGGCGTCACCGCGGTCGCCCACGTCGCGCTCGCGTGGCTGGTCAGCCTCGACGCCAAGAAGCGCGGCGACGACGCCGGCAAGTGGATTGCGCTGACCCTCCTCACCGGCGTCGTCGGGGCCGCGAAATACGTCCGCGACGGACGCTGAGGCGCGACCGCCGGAAAAACGGACCCGAAACGACGACGGCAGCGGCAACGAAGCCGTCTCGTTCCGACGCGGTTTTTGTGTTTCAAGCAACACGCTCGACCGATAGTCCTCGAACGAGTCGGTTCGGTTCGTTCCCGCGATGTCCGCGCCGTCACCCGAAATTCGCCCCTCTTGGAGTTATCACCGTGGTGTGGGATAGACGAGTGGACCGACTTTCGGACGGACCTGAAGCCGCTGCGAGACCAAAAAAGACACAACGCTCGACCGAGTTCGGGACGACCATGCGTAGTTCACTCGTCGACGTGCTCCCGGACCTCCTCGAACTCCTCGTCTTCGGCCTCGGCAGCGCGGGGCTTTCCCTCGCCGGCGCGTACATCGAGCGGTTCGCCTTCGTCACCTTCGAACAGGGCAACGTCGAAATCGCCGCGTGGGCGGTCGTAATGGGCGCGGTGGCGCTGTACTTCGCGTACAGCGTCGGCACCGACAAAGTGCGCCCGAAGCTTCGAGACGTTCGCGCCGCGCTCGCGTAGAGAAGCCGCAGTCTGATTTTCGGCGTTCCCGCGTCAGGCGAGGAACACGGTCGCGGCCGGTCCGCGAGCACGCACACGCCACCGTTTCCTGCGCTCGCTCCGCTCGCTGGCAAAAGCTGGACCAAAACGGTTCGTCACCCCCGCATGGGGGTTCCTCACCCCGCTCTCGATGGTCGCGAAGTTACGCTAAGAACACGTGTCGCGGCCGGTCCGCCAGCACGTCGCGGCCCCACTGGACCGTGTCGCGGAACGCGTCGGAGCGGAAGAACTCCATGGCGTCGTCCTGCGAGCGCCACTGGCTGGCGATGAACATGTCGTCTTCGTCCTCGACGTTGACCATCAGGTCCGTATCGAAGTGGCCGTCCATCTCTTCGAGGAGGCCGCCGACGGTGCCGAACTTCTCGACGAAGTCGCCGCGGTGTTCGGACTTGACGGTGTAGAACATCCCCATCGTGCCGAAGCCGGACTCCTCGCCGGCGCGCTCGACGATGCCGGGAAGCTCCGAGAGGAAGCCCGCGGCGGTCTCGGCGGCCGACGCCGTCTCCCAGATGGAGACGACGGCGACCCGGCCGCGCTCGTTGGCCTCGTAGACGGCCGTCTTGACGTGCGTCGGGTAGTGGTCGAAGTTGCCGCGGAGGCCTTCGACCTCCTCGAACAGCTCGTCGGCGTCGGCCTCGGAGTAGAGGACCGTCGCGTACACGTCCTCGCCGTGGGGCTTGCCGGCGTAGATGTTCAGATCTTCGAGCTGACCGCGGATGTCCTCGTCTGCGGCCTCGTCGCCGTCGTCGCCGTGGGGGTGGTCGCCGTCGCCGTCGTCGTGATGGTGACCGTCGCCACCTCCGCCGTGGTGATGACCGCCCTCGCCGTGGTGGCCGCCCTCACCGTGCGCGTGCGCGCCGTGGTGGGACTCGTCGCCGAACTCGCTCGTCGGGACGCCGTCGCCCGCGAGGAACGCGCCGAGGTCCGACGGCGGGAAGCGCCGGCCGACGTAGAACTGGCCGAACTCGCCGTACTTCGAGGACACCTCGTCGAAGCGCATCTCGTAGACGATGTCCTTGATGTCGGTCGGGTCGTCACCGAACAGGGTGACGCCCCATTCGTAGTCGTCGAAGCCGACCGAGGAGGCGATGACCTGCTTGATTTTCCCGGCGTACTTCCGACCGGTGTCGCCGTGGGTGGACATCAGGTCGCGGCGCTCGTCGAACGAGAGGTCGTACCAGTTGTGCTCCTCGCCGCGGCGCTTCGACATCGGGTAGAAGGACATGTAGGTGTCCTCGGGGATGTCGGGCTTGAGTTTGCCCTCGATGTAGCGCAGCAGGCCGGCGTCGATGTCCTCCTCGTTACCCTCGAAGTAGTCGTCCGAGACGTAGCCGGACACCTCGGTGACGGAGACGTAGGAGGTCGGCTGTTCGGTGAAGGCCGCGAGCGCGGTCCGCTCGAACTGCCGTTCGGCGCGGGAGACGTCGTCCAGCGTCGGTCGGAAGTGGACGACCACGAAGTCCGCCTTGTGGCCGAGGACGGAGAAGACGGCGGACGCGCCCGCCTCGGCGTCCTCGACCGCCTCGTGGGCGTCGAGGTACGCGACGCCCTCCTCGATTGCGCGGCGACGCTCGTGTTCGGGCGCGTCACGCCACGCGTCCCAGTCGACGGTTCGGAAGTCGTGCAGCGCGAACCAGCCCTCGTCGGTCTGTGGGGCCTCTACCATACCGTGGCCTAGGGAGTCATCCGGTATTGAAGTTGCGAGTCGTTTTCGCGGTTCGAGAACCGTCGAAGGAAAGCGGGACGGCGTCGACCGAGACGACCGGGGCGACCGACAGGCCGGTCAGCCGAGGAGCGTCGGCCCGAATATCATGAGCACGAGCGACGCGAGCATCGTGAGGCCGATGGAGGTCGTGATGGTGCGGACGACGGTGTGGGGGTCGTCGACCGGGAGCCGCGAGACGACGGCCTCGGCCGAGGTCCGCAGGATGCGACCGCCGTCGAGCGGGTAGCCGGGGATGCAGTTGAAAAGCCCCAGTTGGAGGTTAATCCACGCCGTCCAGAACAGGACGTTGGCGACGATGAAGACGCCGCCGCCGAGGAAGCCGAGCGGGCCGCCGACCTGATAGAAGTTGACGACCTGCCCGGTGAAGCCGGGGAAGTTCGGAATCCCGAGGACGACCGACGCGAGGGGCAAGAGCAGCGACACGTAGACGAGTTGGAGGGGCGAGCCTTCGAAAGCGGTCGCGAGGCCGCCGTCGCCGCCGTCACCGCCGAGAAGCGAGAGGTACGTCCCCGCGGGGTACTCCTGCGTGCCGAAGTCCGTCAGGAGCAGGCCGCTCGTCCCTTGGAAGATGTTGACGCCGAGGAAGCCGTTGCCGTCCTGCTCGTTCACGCCGAGCGTGACCTGAACCGTCTCGAAGCCGCCGTTTCGGTACAGTTCGACGGCGACGGTCTGGTCGGGGTCCGTCCGGTCGAGCGCCGCCTGCAACTCCGTCGACGAGGTGATGCGCTCGCCGTTGAACGACGAGACGATGAGGGGTTGGGTCGTCCCCGTGGCGTTGTACAGCGGGCCGTTCTCGGCGACGTTCGTGATGTATGCGCCGACCGGGATGGTGCGCTCGCCGGCGGAGGTGTCGAGGCGGGCGAACCGCGAGTCGCCGACGGCCGACTCGAAGTCGGCGCGCGTCGAGACGGCGGTCCCGTTGACCGCGGTCACGCGAATCGGGTCGGAGCCGGACTCGACGGTCAGGTTCGCGGGGTTGCCGGCGACGGAGCCGGCGACGACGAGTTCGCGCGTGACCGAGACGGTCCGCTCGCCGTCGAGTTCGACCGACACCGTCCCCGCGTCGGTCGCGAGGAGCGCGGCGTCGAGTTCCCGCGTCGTGTTGACCGGCGTGCCCTCGACGGCGGTCACGCGGTCGCCGCCCGAGATACCCGCGGCGTCGGCCGGCGAACCGGCGTACGCGCCGGAGACGGCGACGCCCGGCGCGACCGAGATAGAGCCGATGACCGGGCCGAAAAGCAGGGCGAACGCGACGAGCGTGACGGCGAAGTTGTTCGTCACGCCGGCGGCGAACATCCGCGACTTGCCGCCGCGGTCGGCGCGGCGCTGGCTCTCCTCGGAGGGTTCGACGAACGCCCCCACGGGGAGTATCGTCAGGAGGACGACGCCCATCGACTCCACGTCGATGCCCTCGACGCGGCTGAGGACGCCGTGGCCGCCCTCGTGGACGACGAGACCGACGAGGAGGCCGAAGAGGATTTCGGGCGCGACCGAAAGCGGGAGGAAGTCGTTGACGCCGGGGATGACGAGGAAGTTCTGCGGCTGGTTCACCTGCGTCGGGGCGGGCGGATTCTGGAGGATGACGACCGCCTGAAAGACGAGGAGGACGAACGTCCCGACCATGATGACGAGGGCGATACCGAGGCCGACGTTGCTCCACGCCCGCCAGAACCGCTTGGGGGCGGCGATTCTGTCGAGGAGTTCGCGGCCGCGACGGGTGTGGACCGTCGTGAGGGGACCCTGGACGCGGACGTACTCGGGGAGGATACCGCGAGCACGCAACAGCGCCGCGAGGAGAGAGTAGGCGATGAAGCCGGCGAGAACCCAAAGCAGCGTGTTCATCGCCCGAAGGGAAGCGGCGCGCGCCAAAAGGCGTTCGGGTTACGGTCCCACCGTTCGGGTCACGGTCCCGCCTTCGAGACCGAGGGCGGGCGTTGGCGGCCGCGAATGACGATCGCAACCGAACCCAACCCGCAACGAGCGCGTCGCGTTACTCCTCGTCGTCGCCGTCGTCGCCGGGCGACTCGATTTCGACTTCGACCGCGCCGTCGTCGTCCGCGTCGGTCTCCTCGTCGTCCGCGTCGCCCGTCTCGGCCGCCTCGGCCGCCTCGTCGTCGGCCGCGGCGTCGTCCGTTTCCGCCTCGGGGTCGTGTTCGACGGTGACCGTGGCGTCCTCGTCGTCGGTCGCGTCGTCGCCTGCGCCGGTCTCCTCGTCGGCCGCCGAGTCGCCCTCGGCGGGGTCGTCGGCGAGCGCGATGTCGGTAAAGGAGTCGCCGGACGACGAGCGAAGCCGCGAGACGGCGTAGGCGACGCCCACGAGGAGCAACGCGACGAGGAGCAGCCGACCCCACGAGCGGCCGCCCGAGGTGTCGTCGTCGACGGCTTCCTGTTCCGAGTCGGCGTCGAACTCCTCCAGTTCGACGTCGAATTCGTCTTGCGATTCCTCCACGGACCGGATGAAGTCGATGAGAGACATGTGAACTGTGATACGGCGAGGCCGCGGTAGGCGTCGTTCGCGGGGAACGAGCCCGTCTCACCGTACGCGCGTCGGGGACATAAGTCGTCCCCCAGAAGGGTTTTAGCCACCCCGGCGACGAACGGAAACCGTGTTCGACAGTTCCCGCTACGAGGTCCGACAGAAGGTGTCCATCAGCAACAAGTACGTCGTCTACGAGGGCGACGACCCCGTCCTCTCGGCGAAGCAAAAGAAGTTCAAACTGAAAGAGGACTTCCGGCTGAACGACCACGACACCGGCGAGGAGCGCTTCCGCGTCAAGGCCGACAGCGTCCTCGACGTGTCGGCGGCCTACGACATCGTCGACAGCCGGACCGACGAGCGCGTCGGCGCGGTCAAACGCGGCGCGTTCTCGTTCGCCAAACACACCTACCAACTGCTCGGCCCCGACGGCTCGGTCGCGGGGCGAATCGTCGAGGACAGCGTTCCGATGGCGGTCGCCAGACGGCTCGTCACGACGCTCATTCCCTTCTCGTACCGCATCGAGGACGCGGCCGGCGAGGAAGTCGGCGCGGTAGACGGGCAGTTCTCGCTCCGGGACAAGTACACCGTCGACGTGGACCGCGAGCGTATCGACCCGCGACTCGCCGTCGTCGGCGCGGTCGTGATAGACGCCATCGAGGAGAACTGACGGACTCCGTGCGAACGCGAGGGAAGCGAAATTGAGGGCGAGAGCGAGGAGTCAGTCCTCGCGGCGGAGTCGCGTGACGACGAAGTCGCGCTCTAGCTCGCCGAGGAACTCGCCGAGTCGCGGCCCCTGTTCGGCGTCGAAGAACAGCCGGTAGCCGGCGGCGAAGAAGTCGCCCATCTCGATGTCGTGGCGGCGCGCAGTCTCGTAGATTTCGCCCTGAATCGCCTCGCCGTCGTGGCCCTCGGCGACAAACTCCGCGAGGTCGTCAAGCGCGGCCTCGACCGCGGGCTCGAAGTCGAATTCGGGGAGGTCGACCTGCAAGCGGTAGTTGTACTGGTTGTCCATCTTCTCGGCCCAGCGGCGGGCGCGTTCGACCCGGTCGAGCGCCTCCTCGACCACCTCGTCGGGAGTGTCCTCGTCGAAGAAGCCCTCGTTGCGGGCCATCTTGACGCGGAGGTCCTCGTCGTCGGTCATGCCGAGGACGGCCGCGAACGTGTACGGGAGTCGAACCCGGTCCTCGCGGACCTCGTCGACGACGAACGGGTAAGCGCGCTCGGCGAAGCGGGTCAGGCTCTCGTCGTCGACCTCGCCGAAGTAGGCGCGCTCGAAGCGGTCGAAGTCGTCCACGAGCTGGTCGAGTCGCGTGAGGTCGAGGTCGCGGGCCTTCCGCGGGTTGAGCGCGAAGAAGTACCGGAGCACCTCGGGTTCGAGCAGGTCGAGCATCTCCGCGACGGTGACGATGTTGCCGGCGGACGACGACAGCGCCTCGCCGTTGAGCGTGAACCACTCGTACACCATCGGCACCGGCGGCTCGATTCCGAGTACGTTCTCGGCGATGTCCTTGCCGGAGGGCCACGAGCCCTCGGCGTGGTCCTTGCCGAACGGCTCGAAGTCGACGCCGAGGACCTGCCACTGGCCGGGCCACTCGAAGCGCCACGGCAGTTTGCCCTCGCGGAACGTCGCGGTCCCCTCGTGGCCGCAGCCGTCGATGGTGTTGTCGCCGACGGTCATGTCGGTACAGACGTAGTCGACGGTTCCCGCGTCGAGGTCGATGTCCGTGACCGTCTCCGTGATTTTACCGCACTCGGCGCAGACGGGGTTGAAGGGAACGTAGTCCTCGTCGACCTTCGACTGGTACTCGCCCAGCACCTCGCGGGCGGTGTCGGCGTGGTCGAGGACGTGTTCGACCACGGGGTCGAAGTCGCCGCTCTCGTACAGTTCGGTGTTGGAAATCATCTCCACCGGGACGCCGAGGCGGTCGGCGTCGGCCTTCAGGAGCGCCGCGAAGTGCGCCGCGTACGACTCGGCCTCACCGAACGGGTCCAGAATCGACGTGTACGGCTTGCCGAGGTTGCGGCCGAGCGCGCCGGCGTCGACCTCGCCGAGCCCGACGATGTTGCCGTCGGCGTCCGCGAGCTTTCGCGGGAGCTTCCGGAGGGGGTCTTTGTCGTCGCTGGTGAACACCTGCCGGACCTCGTGGCCGCGCTCGCGGAGCACCTCGGCGACGAAGTAGCCGCGCATAATCTCGTTGAAGTTGCCGAGGTGAGCCACGCCCGAGGGGGAGACGCCGCCCTTGACGACGACCGGTTCGTCGGGGTCGCGGGCCTCGATTTCGTCGGCGACCTCGTCGGCCCAGAAGCCGTGGTGGGTGGCGTCGGCACCGCCGTCGGTCGCGTCCGCGGCGGGGGCGTCGCCGCGGGAGGGGTCGTCGGTCGTCATCTCAGGGAGCCCAGTAGGTGGGTTCGTCGCCGCCCTCGGGGATGATGTCGGTGCCCGTGTGCTCGCCGCGGAGGACGGCGGGCGTGATGCGGTCGGGGTCCGTGCCGTCGAGGACGATGGTGCGCATCTTCGCGCGCTCGATGAGCTTCGCGGCGAGGAGGTCGACCGGGGCGGACGACCCGGCGTTCATCTCGATGTCGCCGATGACGTCGACGAGTTCCGCGGCGGTCATCTCCTCGAACTTCGTCGCGTCGGGGTCGCTGTTCGGGTCGGCGCTGAAGACGCCGTCGACGCTGGTCGCGTAGACGAGCAGGTCGGCGTCGACGTATTCTGCGAGCGCGGCCGCGACGGCGTCGGTGGTCTGGCCGGGCATGACGCCGCCCATCACCGAGATGTCGCCGCGCCGGATGGCGTCGCCGGCGTCCTCGTAGTCGTGGGCGACCTTGGGGTCGACCTGCGAGCCGAGCGCCGCGATGAGCAGGCGGGCGTTGATTCTGGTCACGTCGATGCCGATTTGGTCGAGTTGGACCTCGTTCGCGCCGAGGTCACGGGCAGCGCCGATGTAGTCGCGGGCGACGCCGCCGCCGCCGACGACCGCACCGATTTCGCACCCGTCCCGCGCGAGCGTTTCGACGACGGAGGCGTGACCCTCCACGCGTCGAGCGTCGAGGTCCGGCGCGAGCACGCTTCCGCCGATGGAGATGACGACTCTCATTGCACACGGGTATCCGTGACCGCATCTTAAGGGTTATCAACTGCGAGACGCCCGTGTCGGGGGCTTTAAACCACTCTCGCGGCGACTACCGGTATGCGACTCGTCACCGTGGAGACGGTTACGCTCGTCGTCGTCGGCTGGGTGCTCGCGCTCGGCGCGATGCTCGTCCGCCACCGCCGCGACGAGGTCGACCGCCGAACCGTCTTCAACTGGGCGCTGGCGGCCTGTTTTTCGGTCGGCTGGGCGCTCTGGCAGTTCGACACGCTGCCCGCGACGGCCGACACGCCCGTCGGCGCGGCGGCCCCGTGGCTGGCGACGCTCCTCGGACTCGTCGGCGCGGCCGTCGCCGTCCACCTCTACCGGACCCGCCCGCGCGCCGAGGCGCGGGAATCGGAGCCGACGCCCGAGGCCGACGAGGCCGGCACGGAGCAATCTTAAACCGGCGCGGGCCGTCCTTCGGGTATGCACGTCCTCGGAATCGTCGGCGCGGGCGCGACAACGCTCTGCGACCGACTCGCCGCGCAGTTGGACGGCCGCGTCGCCACCGTGGAATCGCTCCCCGAGAGCGCGACCGAACCGGAGTCGACAGACGGCGTCGCCGCAGCTTACGGGCTCTCGCCGGACGGTAACTGGGTCGGGTCCGGCGACGACCGCGACCTCGATGGACTCCTCGACGACCTCTCGGCCGAGTACGACTACGCGCTCCTCTCGGGGTTCCCCGACGCGCGCGTCCCGACGGTCGCGCTCGCGGGTGCCGACGCGGCGAACGTCGTCGCGGAGGCCGAAACGGCCGACGCCGCGGACGTGGCGTCTCTCGCCGCCGAAATCGACTCTCACGAGCCGCACGTCACGCTCGAAACGCTGGTCGAGCGCGCGAAGGCCGACCCGCTGGAAGTGTACGCCGGCGCGATTGCGACGTTCACCGGGCGGGTGCGCGCGAAGGAGTCCGAAGACGACGACCCGACGCTGAGCCTCGGATTCGAGAAGTACGACGGCGTCGCGGAGTCGAAGATGGACGCGATTTCCGAGGAACTGGAGGCGCGCGACGGCGTCCTCCGCGTCCTCATGCACCACCGGGTGGGCGTCGTCGAAGACGGCGCGGACATCGTGTTCGTCGTCGTCCTCGCGGGGCACCGCCGAGAGGCGTTCCGGACGGTCGAAGACGGCATCGACCGCCTGAAAGACGAGGTGCCGATTTTCAAGAAGGAGACGACCACCGACGAGGAGTTCTGGGTCCACGACCGCTGAGACGGCGCGGATAACTCAGGAGATGCGGATAGTCCCGACGGGGCGAAAATCGAGCGATATTGCGGGTGTTGTTGCCGCAAAATGCGGCGTCAGACGGGCGAAAAACGGGAGTATTTACCCATATGAAGTCTGACGATATTCTCTGAAAGAATCTCTTAGAACCGGTTCTAAAAAATCTAAGCCGATTTCAAAGATTCCTAAAATGTACCGTTTGCAACGATTCAGGCTGAAAGCGGCCGAACTAATTCTAACGGACCTTCCTTTATAACAGGTAATGGGGCGATAGGTGGAAGTGAGGTGTACCAGATGAGCGCAACAGTACCCCCCTCCACCGACGATAGCTCCAAGGAAGACCGCCTCAAGCAGTACCTGCTCGACCGTGCGAAAGACGGCGAGATGTACTTCAAGAGCAAATTCATCGCCGACGACGTCGGCCTGTCTCCCAAGGAAATCGGCGCCCTGATGGTCAAGCTCCGCGACTCCGCGACGGACCTGACCATCGAGAAGTGGTCGTACACGAGCGCGACCACGTGGCGCGTCGAGACCGCCTGAGAGCACGCACTGCCCGCCCCGACCGACGCCAGCGCCAGGACGGCGCGCACCGCCCGGTCCCCGGACGAAAGAACCCGACCCCGCGACAGCCACTGATAGCCCCTAATGGCCCCGTGACAGCCCCGCCAAGCGCGCTCGGAAACCGAACCGAGACGCGACTCAACAGCCCTCGCGATTCGTGACCCCGGCGAATTGACGCCCCCCCCCCAGGGCGCAGCGACCCGAACTCACGACGCGACCCCGGAACGCCCTCCCCCCGCACGCACCCGTCGACGACCGCCCGACCCGCGAACCAACCCGACCCGCGAACCAACCCGACCCGCGAACCAACCCCGCATTTTCACTTTCGCGTTCCGCTTCGACGCACACCACACGGCCGGAGCGACAGCCCTCTCGCGCCGTCGTCGCCCGGTCGGGTCAGGTCTCCGTCACGGGATTTATGCACGTCGCCCGCCTACTGCACGCCGATGGAACAGTCCGAATCGGCGGACGGACCGCCGGTGGAGGCACTTCGCGCCGTCTTCGACGTTCACGAGGTGCGGTCAGACGGTCGCCGACGTATCTACTACGGCGAGTCGCTCGTCCCCGAGCAGATGCTCGTCCGCGAAATCTGGTCGGCGTTCCGGGGAGCCGGCTACGACGTGGAAGCGCAGGTGTCCGGGCTCGGAGAGACCGACGTGGTCATCGTCGAACCGGCCTCGCAAGGCGTCGAGGAAATCCCGTGGAAGAACATCACGCTGTTCGCGCTGACGATTCTCTCGACGCTGTTCGTCGGCGCGCACGCGTGGTACTACATCCCCCTGTCGGACATCGTCGCGAACCCGCTCGTGATGCTTCGGGCGTGGCCCTTCACCGCCGCCGTCCTCGGCGTCCTGTCGGTCCACGAACTCGGCCACTACGCGGTCGGGCGATACCACGGCGTCAACGTCTCGCTGCCCTACCTCATCCCGTTTATCTTCCCGTTCGGAACGCTCGGCGCTATCATCCGCATGCGCGGGCAGATGCCCGACCGGAAGACGCTGTTCGACATCGGCGTCGCCGGCCCGCTCGCCGGGCTCTGTGCGACTGTCGTCGTCACCGTCATCGGCCTCTCGCTCGAACCGATGACCGTCCCGAGTCGGGTCCTCGCCGGGTCGGCCGACACCATCGTCTTCAACAATCCGCCGCTCCTCGACGCCATCGCGACCGTGCTCGGTCGCCCGACAGAGTACGCCGACCCCCGGACCGTCGTCCACCCCGTCGTCATCGGCGGCTGGGTCGGGATGTTCTTCACCGTCCTCAATCTGCTCCCGGTCGGCCAACTCGACGGCGGCCACATGGTCCGGGCGATGCTCGGTGAGCGCCAAGAATCGCTCGCGGCGGCCGTCCCGCTCGTCCTGTTCAGTATCGCGGGGTATCTCCACTACATCCGGGGGCTCGGTCTCAACCAGTCCGTCGGCCTGTGGTTCTTCTGGGGGCTGATGTCGACGTTCATCGCCTACAACGGCCCGGCGAAGCCGATAGACGAGACGCCGCTCGGCCCTGCGCGGATGGCCGTGGGCCTCGTTACGTTCGCCCTCGGCGCGGCGTGTTTCCTCCTCGTGCCGATTCAGGTCATTCCGGGATAAGGCGGCGCGCGGACTCGACACCGCCGCGAAAACAGGATTCTACTCACCGCCGCCGTGGGTGTAACCGCGGTCCGGCACTGCTTCACCGTCGGCGACGACGACTGCGTCTGCGGATTCTTCGACGGCTTTTCCGACCACCGTGAGCGGCACGTCGGTCGCGTCGCGGGCGGCGTCGAGCGCGGCTTGGGGGAGCGTAAAGACGAGTTCGAAGTCCTCGCCGAAGAACGCCGCGAGGTCGCGTCTGTCGTCGGCGTCGGCCGCGACCTCCTCGACCGCGTCGTGGACGGGGAGCGCGTCGAAGTCGAGTTCGAAGCCGCAGTCGCCGGCCTCCGCGAGCTGGTGGGCCGAGCGGGCGAGGCCGTCGCTGGAGTCCATCATCGACGTGGCCGACCCGCGGAGGCCGACGCCGGCGGCGACGCGGGGCGTGAACCGGAACAGGTCGTTCGCGCGGACGGTCTCGCCCGCCTCGAACAGGCGGACGGCGGCGGCCGACCGGCCGAGTTCGCCCGTGACGCAGAGCAGGTCGCCCGGCTCCGCGCCCGAGCGGCGAACCGGGTCGTCGGTGCGGCCGATGGCCGTCGTCGCCGTCGTGAACTCCCGATGGGTGTCGAGGTCGCCGCCGACGTACGACGCGTCGACCGCCTCGCAGACGTCCCGCGCGCCCCGGACGAAATCCCCGAGTTCAGTCTCGTCGAGTTCGACGGCGGCGTAGGCGGCGACGGCGCAGGTGGCGCTCGCGCCCATCGCGGCCACGTCCGACAGCGACGCGCCGACGGCCCGCCAGCCGGCGGTGTAGCGGGTCGTCCCCGCGGGGAAGTCCGTCGTCTCGTGGAGCATATCGGTCGTGACGACGAGGTCGTCGACGACGGCGGCGTCGTCGCCGGCGTCCGGCAGGTCCGCGGCGAGCAGTCTGAGGGCGGCGCGCTCGTCCATATCCGGACGTGTCGGGCGGAGCGGAAATGTCCATCTATCCGCCAGCGAGCGGCGGCGCGGGCCGCGAGTCCCCGACGGCGGCGACGCGAGACCTGTTTCTCGGCCGTCGAATCCGGTGACTTAATGCCCGTCGTAGACGCATCCCCAGCAAATGGCCCGCGAGAACCTCCGCGCGACGGTGCTCGGTTTCGCAGCGGCAATCGCCGTCTTCGCCGTCCTGTTCTACTTCGCGGGCGTGGACGAACTCGTCGCCCGGGTGACGATGGCCGAGCCGACCTACCTGGCCGCCATCCTCGCCATCACGCTCGTGTGGCTCGTCTCGTGGGGGGCGTCGCTGAAGACCGTCCTCGGCGTGCTCGGCGTGGACGTCTCGCTCGTCCGCTCGTTTCTCATCTTCACGGGCGCGACGTTCTCGAACAACATCACCCCGTTCGGGCAGGCGGGCGGCGAGCCCGTGACCGCGCTGCTCATCTCCCGGAGCGCCGACACCGAGTACGAGACCGGGCTGGCGGCCATCGCCAGCGTCGACACCATCAACTTCGTCCCCTCGATTACCATCGCGCTCATCGGCGCGGGCTACTACGCCACGGAGGTGACGCTCGGCCGCAACCTCGAAATCGCGCTCGTCGCCGTGGTCGGCCTCGCGGTCGGCGTCCCGGCGGCCGTCTACACCGCGTGGAAACGCCGCTACGACCTCGAACGCCGGCTCATCGGCGTCCTGACGCCGGTCATCCGAACCGTCTCGCGGTACGTCCCGCGGGTGTCAGTGCCGTCGAACGACGGCATCGAGCGCCGCATCAACGGCTTTTTCCGCTCCATCGAGCGCGTCGGCCGGAACCCGCGGGGGCTGGCGGTCGCACTCGGTCTGTCGGGAATCGGATGGTTCTGCCAGATGGTCGCGCTCTGGGTTGCGTTCCACGCTATCGGCGCGCCCATCGCCTTCTCCATCGCGCTGTTCGTCGTCCCCATCGGTGCGATAGCCGGCGTGACGCCGCTGCCCGGCGGCGCGGGCGGCATCGAGTGGACGCTCGCCATCCTCGTCGCGGCCGCGAGCTCCGCCGTCTCGTTCGACGTGGCGACCGCGGGCGTCGTCGTCTTCCGCGGGTTCATCTACTGGGTGCCCGTCGTCCTCGGCGGCCTCGTGATGAGCACGGAGAGCGCGCGCGGGTGGCGGTCCTGACGGCGCGATACGGGCTGTCACCCCGGCGCACGCCGGGCGGGGCGCAGGAGCCTCCAACCGCCCGTATCGGGCGAATACGATGCCTTTAAACGCCGCGATTATGAACCAATAGCCATGGTAACCATCTATGACGTCCCGGCGGACGCCCTCATCGAGGAGGTCGCCGGACGACTCGAGGACCGTATCGAGCAACCCGACTGGATGGCCTTCGCGAAGAGCGGCCAGACCCGCGAGCTGCCGCCCCAGCAGGACGACTTCTGGTACGTCCGCGGCGCGAGCCTGCTCCGCAAGGTCGCCATGAACGGCCCCGTCGGCGTCGACCGTCTCTCGACCGAGTACGGCGGCCTCAAGCGCGGCTCCAACCGATACAGCGTCTCCGGTGCGCACAGCGACGCCGGCAGCAAGAACATCATCCGCACGCTCCTCCAGCAGCTCGAAGAGGAGGGCCTCGTCGAGACCGCCAAGGGCGAGGGTCGCCGCATCACCGCCGAGGGGACGAGCTTCCTCGACAACGCCGCGTCCGACGTGCTCTCCGACCTCGACCGTCCGGAACTCGAACGCTACGCGTAGAGCCGCCGACACACACCGAGAGTTCTTCTTCGACGGCGGATTCCCCGAGAGCCGTCTGTATGCGGGTCCGTAATGGTTTTCAGACATCGGACCGTGCGCTAGGGTATGAGTGGCAGTCCCGACGATGAGCGACTGGAGGAGCTTCGAAAGAAGAAGATGCAGGAACTCCAAGAACAGCGGGGCGGCGGCGGACAGGGCTCCGCGGAGCAACAGCAGGCCGAGGAGGCCCAACAGCGCGCCGAACAGCAGAAACAGGCGCTTCTCAAACAGCATCTGACCGACGAGGCCCGCCAGCGCCTCAACGCCGTGCAGATGTCCAAGCCGGACTTCGCGGAGCAGGTCGAACGCCAAATCGTCGCCCTCGCCCAGAGCGGGCGCATTCAGGGCCGCATCGACGACGACAAGATGAAGGCGCTCCTGAAGGAGCTGCAGCCCGAGTCGAAGAGCTTCAACATCCGCCGCCGGTAAGACGTGGAA
Source organism: Haloferax sp. Atlit-48N (assembly GCF_003383015.2). Lineage (NCBI taxonomy): Archaea > Methanobacteriati > Methanobacteriota > Halobacteria > Halobacteriales > Haloferacaceae > Haloferax > Haloferax sp. Atlit-48N. Next base: position 2,630,967 of record NZ_CP137689.1, read on the forward strand.
CTCGCGCTCCTCTACAGCGGCGGCAAGGACTCCTCGCTCGCCGCGCTGCTTCTCGACACCTTCTACGACGTGACGCTCGTGACCGCCCACTTCGGGGTCACGGAAGACTGGACTCACGCCCGCGACGCGGCGGCCGAACTCGGCTACGCCTTCGAGACGCTGGAGCTCGACCGCGAGGTCGCGGCGGCGGCGACCGCCCGGATGGTCGAAGACGGCTACCCCCGAGGCGGCATCCAACACGTCCACGAACACGCGCTCGAAGCGGTCTGCGGCCTCGACTTCGACGCCGTCGCCGACGGCACCCGCCGCGACGACCGCGTCCCCTCGATTTCGCGGGCGCAGGCCCAGAGCCTCGAAGACCGCCACGGCGTCGACTACCTCTCGCCGCTTTCGGGGTTCGGCCGCGGCGCGGTCGACCGCCTCGTCGAGTCGCATCTCGACGTGGAGACCGGCCCGTCCGAGGAGATTCCGAAGGCCGACTACGAGGGCGAACTCCGCCACCTCATCGCCGCCGAACACGGGCAGGCGGCGGTCGACGAGGTGTTCCCGGACCACGTCCAGAGCTACGTCCACGGCCGGCGCTGAGGGCGGCCCCGCGTTCTGACGCCGTCCCGGCCCGGACACCCGCTCCCCCGGCGCGCCCCCGATTCGTACCGCGTCGTTTTTCACGCCGCCGCGCGCCGGGTGAGGCATGGACCCCGGCATCGCCTACTCCGTTCTCGCCGCGTTCGTCTGGGGCGTCTACATCTTCGCCCTGAAGCGGTACTTCCCGGGCTACTCCGGGGCGGTTCTCACGGTCGTCGTCAACGCCTTCGCCGTCCTCCTGTACCTCCCGGTCACGGCGGTGACGTACGACCCCGCGGCAGTCCCCTCGCTGGCCGAACTCGGCGCGACGGGCGTCGGAATCGTCGCCGGTACGGCCGCTCTCGTCGGCGTCGCGCTCATCCTGTTCGTCGACGCCCTCGAAGCCGGCGACGTGTCCTACGTCGCGCCCATCAACAAGCTCGTCCCGGTGTTCGTCCTCCCCATCGAGATTCTGTTTCTGAACCAGTTCCTGACGGGTGTTCAGGTCCTCGGCGTCGCGGTCGCCACCGTCGCCGTCTACGTCGCGAACTACGAGGGCGGGGCGTTCCTCGACCCGCTCAGACGCGCCGTCCGGTCGCGGCCCGCCCAACTCGCGCTCGCCAGCGCGGCCTGTTACGCCGTCAGCGACGTGGGCAAACGCGTCGCCCTACAAGAACTCGGCATCCCGACGAGCGTGTTCGTCCCGGTGCTGTTCGTCGGCGCGGCGCTCGCCGTCCTCCCCGTCGCAGTGCGGGAGTGGCCGGGCGTCCGCGGCGACCTCCCGAAGTTCGCCGCGGCGGGCGCGCTCGTCGCCGTCGGAGAACACGTCACCTCGACGGCCTTCGGGCTGGTGCCGGCGAGCGTCGCCTCGCCAATCGTCAACACGCAGGCCATCGTCGCCGTCGTCCTCGGCGGGGTCGTCCTCCGAGAGGCGCGGTTCGGCACGCGCCTCGTCGCCGCCGTCCTCGCGGTCGCCGGCGTCTCGCTCATCGCCCTCGGCGACGCGGCGGCGCTCCGCGCCCTCGTCGGGTAGTCGACGTCGCCCCGAACAACAGGTTTCAAGCGCGACCTGCGCCAACCAACGCCCATGTACGACCGACTCAAGGGATTTCGTGACTTCTACCCCGGCGAGATGTCGGCCCGGCGCGAGGTCGTCGACACCGTCGAGACCGCCGCCGCCCGCTACGGCTTCCGCGAAATCGGGACGCCCCACCTCGAACGGACCCAGATGTACGTCGACAAGTCCGGCGAGGAAATCGTCGAGGAGCTGTACGCCTTCGAGGACAAAGGCGGCCGCGAGGTGGCGCTCACGCCGGAGCTGACGCCGACGGTCGCCCGGATGGTCGTCGCCAAACAGCAGGCGCTGTCGAAGCCCATCAAGTGGGTCTCGACCCGGCCCTTCTGGCGCTACGAGCAGGTCCAGCAGGGTCGCTTCCGCGAGTTCTACCAGACCAACGCCGACATCTTCGGCTCCTCGGAGCCGGAGGCCGACGCCGAGATTCTGGCCTTCTGCGCCGACGCGCTGACCGACCTCGGCCTCACGGCCGACGACTTCGAGTTCCGCGTCTCCCACCGCGACATCCTCGGGGGCCTGCTCCGGTCGTTCGACGCCGACGTGGACGTCGCCGACGCGGTCCGCGCCGTCGACAAATCCGAGAAAGTCGAGCGCGCGGAGTACCTCGGCCTCCTCTCCGACGCCGGCCTCTCGTACGACCAGGCCGACGAGTTCGCCGACCTCATCGAGCGCGGCGACCTCGACGAAATCGCGGCGTTCGGCGGCGACGACGTCGAATCCGCGGTCGAGAACCTCCGGAACGTCCTCGCCGCCGCCGACGACTTCGGCGCGGGCGAGTTCTGCGAGGTGTCGCTTTCGACCGCCCGCGGGCTGGACTACTACACCGGCGTCGTCTTCGAGTGCTTCGACTCCACGGGCGACGTGTCGCGGGCGACGTTCGGCGGCGGCCGCTACGACGACCTCATCGAGTCGTTCGGCGGCCAACCCACCCCCGCCGTCGGCGTCGGCATCGGCGGCGCGACGCTCCAACTGCTCTGTCAGCGCGCCGGCGTCTGGCCCGACGAAGAGCTGGCGACCGACTACTACCTCCTCACCGTCGGTGACACCCGCGGCGTCGCCTCCGACATCGCCCGCGACCTCCGCGCGGCGGGCAACGTCGTCGAGGTCGACGTGTCCGACCGGAGCTTCGGCGCGCAGATGTCCTACGCCGACTCCGTCAACGCCGACACGGTCGTCATCGTCGGCGAGCGCGACCTCGAAAACGGCGAGGTGACGGTCAAGGACATGGCCAGCGGCGACCAGACGACCGTCCCCGTCGACGACGTCCCCGGTGACCGCGACGCGCCGACCTACGAGGACTACGAGTAGGCCGCCTCGCGGGTCGCGCCGGCAACGCCGACTGTCCCGCCGCCCCCCATCGCCGCCGCGATTCTCGCGCCGCGATACCGGCGCGCGCCCTGTTGTTTCCGCCCGTCGTACGGGCGAGCGACATGTACGACAGGATTCTCGTCCCGGTGTACGGGAGCGCCCCCGCCGACGAGGCGCTCGACCGCGCGCTCGACCTCGCGGCGGCGACGGACGCGACGCTGTACGCCCTCTACGTCGTCGACGAGCGCGCCCTCCACGCGACCCAACTCGACGCCGGCGGCCTCGTCCGCGCCTACGAGGCGGAAGGCGAGCGCATCGTCTCCGAGGCCGTCGAGGCGGCCGAGGCCGACGGCATCGAGGTCGTCACGGCCGTCGAACACGGCTCGCCGCACCGGGCGATTCTCCGGTACGCCGAGGAGGTCGACGCCGATCTCATCGTGATGGGCACCCACGGCCGCCGCGGCATCGAGCGCTACCTGCTCGGGAGCGTCACCGAGCGCGTGCTTCGACTGGCCGACGTGCCGGTGCTCTCCGTCCGAAGCGAGGACTCGCCGGTCGAACGCGAGTGAGCGATGCGGTCGGGCGGGCGCGACGGCGCGGGTGGCGTCGGTTAAGTAGTCCGCCGGGCAAGCACCCGCCATGCGCGCCTTCCGCGTCGCCTACGACGGACGCCCGTACCACGGGTTCCAGCGACAGCCGGACGTGCCGACCGTCGAGGACGCCATTTTCGACGCCTGCCGCGCGCTCGGCGTCTGCGACGACGACGAGGAACCGACCGACTACGCCGCCGCCGGGCGGACCGACGCCGGCGTCTCCGCGCTCGCCCAGACGGTCGCCTTCGACTGTCCCGACTGGTGTACGCCGCGGGCGCTGAACTCGGAGCTACCGGGCACGGTCCGGGCGTGGGCCGCCGCCGACGCCCCCGACGACTTCCACGCCCGGCACCGGCCGACTCGCCGCGAGTACGTTTACGACCTCCACGCGCCGACGGAGGGGTTCGACGACGACCGGGCGAAAGCCGCCTTCGACGCCTGCCGCGGCGACCACGACTTCCACAACCTCACGCCCGACGACCACGGAACGGTCCGGTCCATCGACGGCGGCCTGACCCGCGACGGCGACTTCCTCCTCGTGCGCGTCGAGGCCGGCGGCTTCGCCCGCGAACTCGTCCGCCGACTCGTCTCGCTCGTCCGCGCCGTCGGGTCGGGCGCGGCCCCCCTTTCGAAGGTGGACGATGCGCTCGGTCCCGACCACCTCGACGGCCCCGAGGGCATCGCACCCGCGCCGCCGACGCCCCTGCTTCTCACGGCGGTCGACTACCCGGAAGTCGAGTTCGACGTGGACGCGATGGCCGCCGAGAGCGCCGCGGCGGCGTTCGAAGAGCGGGCGCTGGCGGACCGTATCGGCTGGCGCGTCGGCTCGCGCATCCGCGAGGGAGTCGAGCGGGCGGGCGATGCCAGACGCGTCGGCGACGGCGAAGACCGCGGTTGACCGACGCGTGAGGGGTCAATAGCCCTCCGGAGCGGTTGGGGTCGCACATAGCAACGTTATCGTCGGTCGAGGCCGAACGATTCGACCATGTGCTACGACGCTGTCATCTTCGACAACGACGGCGTGCTGACGAAGCCGACGCTGCTCGAAGTCCAGCGGGAGGCGGTCAGGCGGGCGTTCGACGAGTTCGACGTGGAGCCGACGACCGAGACGGTCGACGGCGTCATCAACGGCGGCCTCACGCGCCTGCGCCGCATCTGCGCGGTCCACGACGTGCCGGTCGATGACTTTTGGTCGCACCACGAGACCCACGCCGCGGCGACCCAGCGGGCGTGTCTCGAAGACGGGACGAAACCGCTGTACGACGACGTGGCCGCCCTCGACGACATCGACCACCCGCTGGCGGTCGTGAGCAACAACCAGCACGCGACCATCGAGCACATTCTGGACGTGTTCGACATCGGTGACCGATTCGAGGTGGCCTACGGCCGCGACCCGACCGTCGAGGGCGCGCGGGTGAAGAAGCCGGACCCGCACTACATCGAGCGCGCCATGGGCGAACTCGGCGTCGATTCGGCGCTCTACGTCGGTGACAGCAACGTCGACGTGGTCGCGGCCGACCGCGCCGGCATCGACTCGGCGTTCATCCGCCGACCGCACCGCGACGGCTACCGGTTGGCCGCCGAGCCGACCTACGAACTCGACTCGCTCGACGAACTGCTCGCGGTGTGCTGACGCGCGGGAGAACCTCGCGGCCCCTGCAACCCTCACCCCGCGACCTTCACCGCGGGTCCGCGCCGCGTATCGACCAGTAGACACATCACGCGGCTCGCCGTCGGCTCACGCATGGACCGGTCCGCCGCGTGGGACGCCACCCTCCGCATCGTCTTCGGCCTGTTTATCATCGGCGTCGGCAACGCCGTCGGCGGCTTTCTCGCCGGCACGACGGGTATCGCCGGCCTCGCGCTCTACCTCCTCGTGGCCGTGCCGACGTTCGTCTACGGGATGTTCTACGTCGTCATCGGGGCCGGAATGGTTGTCGAGGCCGCGACCGAACGCGCGCTCGAAGCGGCGGAGCTAACGGTCGAAGTCAGCGACGGCGACGACGGCGGCGAGGGACGCGACTCGGGCGGCGACAGAGGAGACGACACCGAGTCGTCCGCGCGCGACTGACCGCCGGACTCACTCCCAGCCGTCGGGCCAGATGCCCGCCGCCTTCATTCCCGTCTCGAAGTCGGCGTCGCGGAACGCCGCGGCGAGGTCGTCGTCGTCGAGCCGCGGAATCTCCCCGTCGGCGGCGGTCGCCGCGAGTTCGCGGACGATAAGTGCGGTCAGCATCCCGTGTTCGCGGACGTTTCTGTCGTCGACCTTGTCGCGGGTGTCGGCGTGGGTGTGGCCCCAGCCGCGGCCGCGCTCGCCGCTTTCGCTCCTGAGTTGGAGCGCCGGGACGCCGGCGCGGACGAACGGCCACTGGTCGCTGAACGGGTGCGGTTCGGGTTCGATGTCGACCGGGTGGCGCGTCTCGTTGCCGACGCGGGTCGCCACCGCGGCGGTCGCCTCCGAGGTGTGGCTGTGGGCGACGAGGTCGCGGAACCGACCCGCGCCGTCGACGTTGACGACGGCGGCGACGCGGTCGAGGTCGAGGCGGTCCGCGAGGTGTTCGGAGCCGGTTAGCCCCAGTTCCTCCGCGCCGACGCCGACGACGCGCACGCCGAGAGCGAGGTCCATCTCGGCGAGGAGTCGCGCCGCGGTGACGACGACCGCGATGCCACAGCCGTTATCGAGCGCGCCTTCAGCGATATCGTGGGCGTCGAAGTGGGCGCACAGGAGGAGTTCACGGTCGGTGTCGGGGCCGACGCGCCCCTCGACGTTCCGGCTCTCGCCGGGCGTCGTCTCGGCGTCGACCGCGAGGGTCGCTTCGCCGCCGCGGGCCGCGTAGTCGGTCAGCCACGACCCGGTTTCGGCGCTCACGCCGACCGCGGGGGCGGCGGCCTCCTCGTCGTAGCGGAGCGCCCCGGTCGGCGGGAGTTGGCCGGGGACGTGGTTGACGAAGACGAAGCCGACCGCGCCGGCGTCGATTGCGTAGTTGAACTTCTCCATCCGGTGGACGAACCGGCCGCCGGCGGGGGTGGTCGTGCTGGCGACGACGAGCGCGCCGTCCACGTCGGCGGCGTCGATTTCGCTCGGCGTGCCGTAGCCGACATCGACCAGCGGACCGGAGACGGTCGCCGGGGGCGCGTACGGAAGCGCGACGGCCTCGAAGCGCCGTTCGTCGGGTGCGGTGAGGTCGAGCGTCGTGTCGCCGCGGGTCCAGCGGGCCATCTCGAAGGGATCGAACTCGACGCGCCGGACGCCCGCGTCGGTGAAGGCGTCGGCGACGAGCGTGCTCGCGCGTCGGTCGCCCGGCCCGCCGGCCATCCGGTCGCCGATGGCGGTCAAGTCGGTGAGGAACGCCCACGGGCGGTCGTCGACCCACGTCCGGGCGAACGCCTCGCGGACCGCGGGAGAGAGGTCGTCCATGGCAGTTCCACACGCCCGCCGGTCAAAGTGGTTTGCGCCGCCGGGGGCCGCGTCGACTCGGGCGGCCCGCCGCGGTCGGGGTCGGTGTCGGATGCCGAAAATCGCCCACAACATCTAACTCAGTTGACGTGGTACGCACGACCGCCATGCCTACATGTCAGAACTGCAATTCTTTCGTCACGGAAGGTTACGTCAGGGTGTTCGCCCCGGAGGGCATGGACGCCCCCCGCGTCTGTCCGCACTGTGAGGACTTAGTCCGGGACGGTTCGCAGGTCCGAGAAGCGAGAGCGACCCGACACTAACCGCGACGCGGCCGCCCTCCTCGTCCCCGCTTCGCCGGTCGATTGATAAGGCTTACCAGCCGCGCGCGCGTCACAGTACCCGACATGAGTTCGGTTCCCGAGCGGAGCGACATCGACGAGGAGTACAAGTGGGACCTCGACAGCATCTACGCGTCCGACGACGAGTGGGAGGCGGCGTACGAGGACGTCGCAGAGCGCGTCCCCGAACTGGCGAGCTACGAGGGCCGCGCCACCGAGGACCCCGAGACGCTCCTCGAACTCCTCGAAACGATGGAGGAGGTGCTCCGCGAGGTGTCGATGGTCGTCTCCTACGCGAACCTCCGCAGTAGCCAGGACACCCGGAATCAGGAGTACCAGGCGCAGGCCGGCCGCGCCGAGGCGCTGGCGTCGAAGGCCCGCAGCGCGGTCAGCTATCTGGACCCCGAACTGCAGGAACTCGGCCGCGACGGCGTCGACGAGTTCGTCGAGGAGGAGCCCGAGCTGGCGGCCTACGAGCACTACTTCGACGACGTGCTCCGGACGAAAGAACACACCCGCTCCGCCGAGGTCGAGGAGGTCCTCGCCGACCTCTCGGACGTGACCGGCGCGTCCAGCGACATCTACTCGATGCTCGCCAACGCCGACTTGGAGTTCCCGACGGTCGAACAGCCCGACGGCACGTCGGTCGAAATCACGCAGGGTAACTTCACGAAACTCCAGAAACACCCCGACCGCGAGTTCCGCCGGACCGTCCACGAGGAGTTCTACGACCGCTGGGCCGACGTGCGCAACGCGGTCGGCACCTCGCTGAAAAACAGCGTCAAGAAGGACGTGAAGACCGCGCGCATCCGCGACTACGAGACCGCTCGCGAATCCGCCCTCGACGGCCCCAACGTCCCCGTCGAGGTGTACGACAACTTACTCGACACCGTCCGCGACAACCTCGGCCACCTCCACCGCCACGCCGAGTTGAAACGGGAGGCTATCGGCGCGGACGAACTCAAGATGTGGGACCTGTACGTGTCGCTCACCGGCGACCACGGCCCCGAGATTCCGTACGAACAGGCGAAGGAGTACATCGTCGAAGCCGTCGAACCGCTCGGCGAGGCCTATCAGGAGCGGATGGCCGAGGGCCTCGACGACCGCTGGGTCGACGTGTACGAAAACCGCGGCAAGCGCTCCGGGGCGTACTCCGCGGGCACCTACGACACCCAGCCGTTCATCATGATGAACTACCAGGACGACCCCGCATCGATGTTCACCCTCGCCCACGAACTGGGCCACTCGATGCACTCCGAACTCGCCAACGACGCCCAGCCGTGGCACGATGCGAGCTACGACATCTTCACCGCCGAGGTCGCCTCCACGGTCAACGAGACGCTCCTGACCGAGTACCTACTGGAGAACGTCGACGACGACGAACTCCGGACGCACGTCCTCGACGAGTACCTCGAACGCTTCCGCTCGACGCTGTTCCGCCAGACGATGTTCGCGGATTTCGAACTCCAGATTCACGAGATAATCGAGAACGACGGCGCGCTCACGCCCGACCGCTTCGACGAGCTGTACGGCGACCTGAAGGCGACGTACTACGAGCCCGCGGCGACCGACGACCGCATCGCCCGCGAGTGGGAGCGGATTCCGCACTTCTACTACAACTACTACGTCTACCAGTACGCGACGGGCATCTCCGCGGCGGCGGCCATCGTCGAGCGCATCCGCGAGGAGGGCGAGTCGGCCGCGGCGGACTACCGCGAGGCGCTCGCGCTCGGCGGCAGCGAGTACCCCCTCGACGTGCTCCGAACCGCCGGCGTCGACATGACCGAACCCGAACCCATCGAGGACGCGATGTCGGTGTACGCCGAGTTCCTCGACGAGGCCGCGACGCTCCTCGACCTCGAATAGGCGAAAAATCGCAGGCCGGGCTCAGCCGACCTGTCGTTGCATATCCGGCCTGCAATCGACGGTGATTGCGTGGGAAGTGTCGGATTCACTCCCGCCCTAAGCGGCGGGGTTCTCTCCTTATAGAAAGATACTCTCACAAAGTGCCAGTTTGACGAGAGCGACAGCCACGGAGTGGAAGTAGCCAACGCAATGTGCAACACGGCTTGGCGAAGCTATCACTCGGAGACGTAGGAATCAGAAAGCCGTGTCACTCCGCACGTACTTCGTCGCAGAAACGGGCTGGGAGGGACTTGAACCGGGCCCAGACGTGCTCGCTTCGCTGTGCGCGACTGGTCGGGTTCAATCTCTCGAAGCCGTTTCACTCCTCACGGTTGTTCGGAGTAGAAACGGGCTGGGAGGGACTTGAACCCCCGACCGTCTGGTTAAAAGCCAGACGCTCTGCCTAACTGAGCTACCAGCCCTCGACGTTTCTTTAAATGGGGATACTGATAAGCGTTTATTTTCGCCGCCCCCGCCTGCTTTGTACCCCGTTCCCGTCCCCCACAATATGGACCTTCGCGACTTCGTGGACGCGCTGCTCCGGTTCGAGAGCGTCGCCCGCGCCGAAGCACCGGCTCAACAGTGGGTCAAAAACCGCCTGCACGACTTCGGGTTCGAGACGTACGAGTGGACCGCCGACCCGGAGCGACTGGCCGAACATCCCTCGTTCCCGGACGACCCCGACGACATCGACACCGCGAACCGGCCGAGCGTCGCCGGCGTGGTCGAGTTCGGCGACCCCGACGCGGGACCGACGCTCGTCCTCGACGGCCACGTCGACGTGGTGCCAGCCGACAGGGAGTTGTGGTCCCACGACCCGTATTTGCCCGACTGGGACGACGACGCCGGCACCGTCAGCGCCCGGGGCGCGGCCGACATGAAAGCGGGGCTCGCGGCGTGCGTCTTCGCCGCGCTCGACCTCCGCGACGCCGCGGCGGCGGGCGATGTTGCCCTCGACGGGCGGGTCGTGGTCGAGAGCGTCGCCGGCGAGGAAGACGGCGGTATCGGGGCCGCGGCGGCCGCGCTCGACAACCCCTACCCGTTCGAGCGAGACGCCGCGCTCGTCGCCGAGCCGACGCGGCTCAAGCCGGTCGTCGCCACCGAGGGGTCGGTGATGAAGCGACTCCGACTGACCGGGCGGACGGCGCACGCGGCCTCGCGGTGGCGCGGGGTGGACGTCATCGAGAAGTTCGAGGCGATTCGGGCGGCGTTTTTCGACCTCGAAGCGGAGCGGACCGACGCGGTCGACCACCCGCGTTTCGACTACCCGATTCCGTGGCCCGTCTGCGTCGGCCGCGTCGAGGCGGGGTCGTGGGCGTCGAGCGTCGCGGGGACGCTCACCGCGGAGTGGCGACTCGGCGTCGCGCCGGGCGAGACGGTCGAAGAGGTCGAAGCCGCGTTCGAGGAGCGACTGGCGCGCGTCGTCGCCGCCGACGATTGGCTCTCGGCGCACCCGCCGGCGTTCGAGCGGTTTTCGGTGCAGTTCGAGCCGGCGGAAATCGACGCCGACGAGCCGGTCGTGGAGTCGCTGCGGGCGGCGCTCCGGGCCGACGGCCGCGACGACGACCCGGTCGGCGCGACCTACGGCGCGGACTCCCGGCACTACGTCGAGGCGGGTATCCCGACGGTGCTGTTCGGGCCGGGCGATATCGACCAGGCGCACTTTCCGGACGAGACCGTCGAGTGGGACGAAGTCGAGGTGGCGCGCGAGGTGATTCGGGAGACGGCGACGCGGTTCCTTCAGTCGAGGTAGTCGTCGAGCGCGTCGGCGACGACGTCGCCGGGCGGCGTGTCTTCGAGCGAGGCGCGGCGGCGGAGTTCGAGGTACACGTCGGCCGGCAGCGTCACGTCGAGCCGGCCGATGTCGACGCCGTGGTCGGCGAGGGCGTCCACGGCCGGCGTGCCGTCGTTGACCTCGCTGGCGAGCCGGCGGACCTCGCGGACGGTCAGGCCGGCGTCGAGCGTCGCCCACGCGAGGTGGAGTCGGGCGTCGCCGGAGACGCGGGCGATGTGCTTTGCGGCCGTGGGCGCGATGCGGCCGCGGGCGACGTGCCGGCGGACCGACTGCGGGAGGTCGTGGACGCGGGCCCACTTGCGGATGAAGGAGACGGACACGTCGCCGCCGGCGCGCTCGGCGGCGCGCTTGTACGAGCCGACGCCGCGGACGAGCGCGGCGCAGGCGGCCGCCCCGCGGAGCATGAACACGTGGTCGTCGTCGCCGGCGGTGGACTCGGAGAACGAGCGAACCGTTCTGGCGGCCTCGGCGAGGCTGTCGGGGTCGGTGGGGTCGAAGCCGACGGCCTCGCGGGCGCGGTCGCCCGTGACGGCGGGGTCGCCGCGGACGACGGGTTCACCGACCGGTTCGCGCCGGTCGGCCGGAACCTCGGTCGTTCGTCGGCGTTCGTCGTTCGTCATCTACGAATCGGTAACGCGTTCGGGCTTAAAAACGTCTCCCCGAGAGGCGAGATTCGCGCCGCGGGCGGCCCGCGAGCGAAGACAGACGGCGGAGCGTTACTCCTCGCGGGACTCAGAGAGATGTGACCAGATTTCGGTGCAGCCCGCGCCGTCTTCGAGGTCCTTGAGGTGGGCCGCGGGGTCTTCGTCTTCCGCCTCGGCGGACGGGTCCGCCTCGGCATCGGGGTCGCGGTCGAGTTCGGATTCGAGTTCTGCCTCGCCGGTCATGCGTTTCCCTCCTGGGACTGTTCGAACAGCTCTGGGGCGACGTCGGCGGAGGCGTGTTGTCGGACGGCGGTGCGGTGGTCACTCATCACCACCACGTACCGGTCGAACCCGCATAAGGGAATCCGCACCTGTAATGTGTACCCCCACTCCCGGCTACCGGAACGGGTTGCCCCTACCTCTGACGGCCGGTTTCGGGGACAATCGCAGGACTCCGACCGAACGACCGCCGAAACGGCCGTCGCGCTCCCCCGCGGGGATTGCGGGCGTCGTCCCGCATAGGTAGCCGGAGCGACGAGGGTGAGGTATGAGCGTCTCCCTGCGCGTCCTCGACGACGGGGCGTGGGTCTCCGTGAACGACGCCAGAGAAGTGAGCGTGAGCGAGCTCTGGCGGCTCGACGACCCGTCATTCTGTGGGTGCGAGCTTCCCGACTTCGTCGTCGAGAACGTCCTCGACGTCGGCGCGGACGGTAGAACCGTCTCCGCGAAAGTGTACGGCCAGTGCATCGCCTGCGGCCAGACGGGCGTTCCCGGCTGGGTCCCGGTCGGCAGGCTCCGCGAGGGCGAATTCGTCGATATCGACCGCGAGCGGGTCGTCCTCCCGGTTCGACGCGGCGACGACGACGAATAAGCAATATTCTCCGCTTTTGGGCAGCACCGGGAAGGGTTGACGGTACGCTCGGGGCCTTACGTGGGCACGTATATGGACATTCATACGAATGCCCACGGACGTCGAACGCTGGAAGTCGGAGGTCTACGGTAACGAGATACGAGAGCACCTGCTGGAGTTCGCTGAGCAGGGCTGGGACTCCATCCCGGAAGACGAGCGAGACGCCTGGTTCGAGCGCTTCAAATGGTGGGGACTGTACCACCAGCGCAACGGCCAAGAGTCGTACTTCATGATGCGCATCGGGACGCCGAACGGCGTGCTGACGCCCGGCCAGACCGAAGTCGTCGCGGAGGTCGCCGACGAGTACGCCCGCGGCCCCGCCGAGAACCCCATCTTCGGCAACGGCTACGTCGACTGGACGACCCGCCAGTCGATTCAGCTCCACTGGATTAAGCTGGAGGACATCCCGGAAATCTTCGATAAGCTCGAATCGGTCGGGCTGTCGACCCAGCAGGCCTGCGGTGACTCGTGGCGGAACATCGTCGGCTGTCCCGTCGCCGGCAAGGACAAACACGAGCACGTCGACGCGCTCCCCGTCGCGATGGAGCTCAACGAGACGTTCAAGGGCAACGACGACCACTCGAACCTCCCGCGCAAGTGGAAGGTCTCCGTCACCGGCTGCCGCGAGGGCTGCGGTCAGGGCGATATCAACGACCTCGCGCTCGAGCCCGCGACCAAGGAAATCGACGGCGAGGAGACGAAGGGCTTCAACATCCGCATCGGCGGCGGCCTCTCGCGGAACGAACCGCGGCTCGCCCGCGACATCGACGTGTTCGTGACGCCCGAGCAGGCCCCCGAGGTGTCGGGAGCCATCTCCGCGCTGTTCCGCGACAACGGCGACCGCGACAACCGCTACAACGCCCGCATCAAGTTCCTGATGGACGAGTGGGGCGCGGAGAAGTTCCGCAACGTCCTCCAGGAGGAGTACGTCGACTTCGAGCTGGAGACCGCCGGCGAGGACCTGCGCTCGGAGTACTCCTACAACTCCGGCTACGCCGACGGCGGCCACTCCGACCACGTCGGCATCCACGAGCAGGCCGACGGCAACTACTACGTCGGACTCGACGTGCTCGTCGGCCGCATGGGCGTCGACGACACGAAGGAACTCGCCCGCGTCGCCGACGAGTACGGCTCCGGCGAGATTCGCATCACGCAGCGCCAGAACGTCATCATCACCGACGTGCCCGAAGAAAAGCTCGACGCGCTGCAAAACGAGGACCTTCTCGACCACTACTCGCCTGACCCGCACCCGTTCATGCGCGGCTCCATCGCCTGTACGGGCACCGAGTTCTGTTCGCTCTCCATCGTGGAGACGAAAAACCGGCAGGTCCGCTACGCCCGCTGGCTCAAGGAGAACGTCGAACTCCCCGCGGGCGTCGAGGACTTCCACATCCACCTCTCGGGCTGTACGGCCTCCTGCGCCCAGCCGCAGATTGCGGACATCAGCCTCCGCGGCATGAAGACCCGCAAGGACGGCGAACCGGTCGAGGCGCTCGACATCGGCCTCGGCGGCGGCCTCGGCGAGAACCCGAACTTCGCCGAGTGGGTCACCCAGCGCGTCCCCGTCGACGAGGTGCCGGGTGCCATCAAGAACCTGCTCGCGAACTTCGAGGAGCGCCGCGAGGGCGACGAGACGTTCCGCGAGTTCGTCGCCCGGACGGACGAAGAGGAGCTGGCCGAACTAGTCGAACCCGAAGAGACCAGCTACGAGGACCCGATGATGCACAACACGAAGCGCACGTGGTACCCCTACGCCGACGACGACGGCCTCGACGCGAGTCCCGCGCCGACCCGCGCCGACGGCACGCCCATCGCGAGCGACGACTGAGCGGGTCGCCTCGGTGACGACGCCGCCGCGCTACCTATTTACGACGACACCCAACAGTACTCACAGATGCCAGACCGAATCCTGAAGGTCAACGCCTACACGACGCTGGACCTCGTCGACGCGTCGGCGACGGGCCACGACTTCGAGGAGTCGGCGTTCGCCGTGTGCAACGTCACCTCGCCGCGGAAGCACCCCGACGAGATTACCCTCGAACTCGAACTCGACTGGACGCAGCTCGACGCGCTCGCGCCGCACGCGGACAAACTGACGCTGTCGCCCGAGGAGGCCCGAAAAATCGCGGCCGACCTCGAAAAACACGCCGACCGCGTCGAAGCCGAACAGCAGGACTGACCGCCGTCCCCCGATTTTCGACGACAGTTCGACGCCCCGAGCGACGCGACTGTCCGTACGACCCCGACGGTTCGTGGCAACACCACCCATGAGATATTCTCCCCCGGTTTGGTCAACGAATCGTGTGAAACCGTGACTCGAATGGTCGAATCGTATTGCTACGAGCCCAATCGTTAGACATATGCCTTCGGGAGTCGCAGAACGTGTTGTGATACAGACGACGCCTCTACGCTGTCCACGCACCGAGCGTCGACCGCACTCCACCTCCCGCGCCCGCCCGGCGAATCGAACGCCGGCCACAGCGCGGGGGGTGATGGCGTGAGCCGTCATCGGACCCTCGTCCTCTTCGTCGCGGCCGCGGTGCTGTTCGGAACCTCCTTCGTCGGCATCAAAGCCGCCATCGGGTCGGTCCCGCCGGTGCTGTTCGCCGCCTTCCGCGTCGACGTCGCCGCCGTCGTTCTCCTGACGCTCGTCGCCGTCCGCGGCGGCTACTGGCTCCCGCGGACCCGCGCCGACGCCCTCGGCATCCTCGCCAGCGCCGCGTTCGTCCTCGGGGCGAACAACGTGTTCCTCTTCCTCGGCCAGCAGCACGCGACGACCGGCGCGGCCGCCGTCATGTACAGCATCATGCCCGTCGCCTCCCCGGTGTTCGCCGTGTTACTCCTCGACGACGCGCGCATCTCGGCTGTCGACGCCGCCGGCATCCTGCTCGGACTCGTCGGCGTCGTCGTCATCGTCGGCCCCGAGAGCGTCCTCGGCGGCGGGAGCGTCGGACAGGCGCTCATCGTCTGTTCGGCGCTGTCGGTCGCCTTCGGGACCGTGCTCCTCAAGCGCGTCGGGCCGTCCATCGGGACGCTCCCGCAGACCGCGTGGGCGATGGCGGCCGCCGCCGTCGGCATCCACGCCGCCAGCCTCGGTCTCGGCGAGTCGGTCGCGCAGGTCGCGTGGTCGCCGGAGCTCGTCGCCGCGATTCTCTACGTCGGTATGCCCGCGACCGCCGCGGCCTACCCGGTCTACTTCGCGCTCCTCTCGGAGGCCGGCCCGGTCCGCGGCAACCTCGTCGCCTACGCGATGCCGGTCGTCGCCACCGTCACCGGGTGGGCGTTCCTCGGCGAGGCCGTCTCGCCGGCGACCGTCCTCGGCTTCGGGGTCATCCTCTCGGGGTTCCTCCTCGTGCAGCGCGAGAGCGTGGCTCGGTTCGTCGGCCTCCGGGGGAGCGTCCCCGCGGAAGCCGAATAGGAGAAGAAGAGAACAGCACAGAACTCGAAAGGCGGACCGACTTCAGGCCGCGACCCGCCGCCGGACCGCGACGGCGACGGACACCAGCGTCTCCTTTTTCATCGCCGCGAAGCCGAAGAAGATGGCTCCGAAGCCGACGAGCGCCGTCGTGTCGATGACGTGGCCGAGGAGCACCCAACTCATGAGCGCCGCGACCACGGGCTCGACGTAGCCGATGAGGTTGAGTTCGGTCGGGCCGAGGCGGTCCAGAAGCTCGAAGTAGAGGAGGAACGCCACCGCGCCGGAGACGAGCGTCAGGTAGAGGAACGACGCGATGCCGACGGGGGCGAGCTCGATAGTGGAAAGCGACTCGCCGCGGACGAGTGCCCAGCCGTGAAGCAGGACGCCGCCGCCGAGCATCGACCACGCCTGCATCGACTGGACCGGGAGGTCACTCCGGAGCGGGCGGGTGAGGACCGCGCCGAGCGCGAACGACACCGCGGCGAGGAAGATGAGGACGATGCCGAGTCCCTGCGCCGACCCGGACGACCCCGAGAACGCCGAGACTGGGTCGGCCACGAGCACGGCACCGGCGAAGCCGGCGAGCAGCCCGACCGTCCCGGTCTTCCCCAGCGACCCCCTGGCGAGGATAACGGAGGCGAAGACCGCAGTCAGGATAGGCGAGAGGCTAATGATGATAGAGGCCACCGCGCCGGGGACGTGTTCCTGTCCGAGGTAGAGCAGGCCGTGGTAGGCGGCGATGATGAACACCGCGCCGATGGCGGTCGCGAGCAGTTCGTCCCTCGTCTTCGGCCGCCAGCGGTCGGTCGAGTAGCAGGCGTACGCCAGCATCACGAGCCCCGCGAGTTCGTAGCGGAGCGCGGCGAAAGAGAGCGTCGGGAAGAACTCCAAGCCGACCTCGATGGCGACGAACGAGGTGCCCCACATCGCCGCGAGCGCGACGAAAAGCAGGGGCGTCGTCGGAACGTTTCTCCAAGTGGTTCGCGTCATAGTCGAATCTGTTTCAGCTCTCAGAGACGCACGCTGTTAAATCTTTCTACAAGAGATTTGTTTTGAGTTGGAGATTAGAATAGATATTCTATATTTTGCTGTACCAATCGCTCTATAATTCGTGAAGATTCGAGAGGCCGCGAGAGGTGGCGAAAACGGCGGACAGAACAAGGACTTACGTCACCGACCGCAACGGGAGGGTATGGACGAACGCGACGTGCGCCTGTTGAAGGCCATCGCGGACCTCGGGACGGGCAGTCCCGAGAAGCTACACGAAGCGACGGACATCCCCGTGTCGACCATCCACTACCGTCTGAACAACCTGAAAGACGACGGCGTCATCGAAAACGACCTCTACGACATCGACTTAGAGGCGTTCGGACTCGGCGTCACCGTGGTCGTGGAAGTGCTGGCGGATTACAGCGGGTCGTACGAGGAAGTCGGGAACAAACTGCTGGAGATAGAGGGCGTCACGCAACTCTACTTCACGATGGGGGAGACGGACTTCATCGTCGTCGCCCATCTCGCGGACTCCGACCGCGTGGAGCGCCTCATCAGCGACTTCGAGGCGACGCCGGAAGTCGAGCGAACGAACTCGACGTTCGTCATCTCCTCGATGCGCGACAGCCACCGGGCGCTCCAGAGCTACACGCTGGAGACGCTCCTCGACGAGTTGGGTATCGAGGACTGAGAGTCGGCCGAGGGAGTATCACGGGTGGCCACGTACTACCGACCATGTCGAACGACGTGCGGACGTGGCTGGTCGAACGGACCTACTCGGACGGCGAACAGAACATCATCATCCTCGTGTACGCGACCCCCGACGGGACGCGCTACCACCGGAAGGAGCGCTCGCTGACGAGTTTCGAGTCCGACGTGCGCGACACCTACGCCGCCGTCGACGTGCCCGAAGACGAACTGGGTCGCGTTGCCGACGAGGAGACGAGGGAGTCGTACGCGGCCGCCGCGACCGAGATGGCCGAGTCCCACGAGCCGACCGACACGGTCTGAGACCGGGCGGTCGGCTCAGTCCACCGACGCGAGCGGGAGCGAGACGACGACGACCGTACCCGTGGGTTCGTTGTCCTCGAAGTGGACCTCGCCGCCGAACGAGTCGACAAGCTGGTGAACGAGGTAGAGTCCGAGGCCGGTCCCGGTGCTTTCGAGTCCCTTTTCCCCCTTGCCGAAGACCACCGACTTCCGCGCGTCGGGGATGCCCGAGCCGTCGTCGGCGATGCGGATGACCGCCATGCCGGCGTCGTCGTCCACGGCCGCCGAGACGGTGACGACGGTGTCGTCGGCGTTGTGCTGGACGGCGTTGTTGAGGAGGTTCCCGAGCACCGACGCGATGAGCGGGTTCGCGCGCACCGCCACGTCCGGTATCTCGCCGTCGACCGCGAACGTGGCGTTGGGAAACGCCTCGCGGCGGACCGCGAGCTCGCGGTCGACGGCGCTGGCGAGCGACATCGGGCGGGTCTCGACGCCGCCGCCGCTCATCGTCTCCATGAGGTCGCGGGCGACCTCGGTTATCTCGGTGGTGTGGCGGCCCGTCGAGAGGATGCGCGAGAGGATGTCCGCGCCCTCCTCGTCGACGTGTTCTCTGAGTAGCTCCGCCCAGCCGACGACGACGGCCATGTCGTTGCGGATGTCGTGGCGGACGATGCGGTTGAGCGCCTCCAGCTCGGCGTTCGTCCGTTCGAGTTCGCGCTCGCGGGTGCGACGGGCGGTCACGTCCTGTATCGTCCCCCTGAGCGCCGCCACGCGTCCGTTTCGGATGACCGGCTCGCCGTGGGTGCGGACCCACAGCTCCGACCCCTCGGCGGTCACCAGTCGGAACTCTTCTTCCCAGGGAACGCCCTCGGACCGACAGCGGTCCAACAGCTCGCGGATTCGGTCCCGGTCGTCGGTGACGTAGAACTCGATGGCGTCGTCGACCGTCGGCTCGTAGTCGAGCGGCACCTCGTGGATGCGCTTCGTCTGGTCGGTCCACGCCAGCGTGTCGGTCACGAGGTCGAGTTCCCAGCCGCCGACTTTCGAGATGCGCTGGGTCCGTTCGAGGAAGTCGCGGCTCCGTTCGAGTTCGTCCTCGCGCGCTTTCTGCTCGGAGAGGCTCTGGAAGACGACGACGTTGCGGTCGCCTTCGAGGGACGTGATGGAGAACCGAACCGGAACGCGTTCGCCGTCGCGCCGGCGAATCGCCACCTCGCCTTGCCACTCGCCGTCGGCTTCGAGCGCGGGGGGAATCGTCTCTCTGAGGCGTTCGAGTTCCGGCTCGTCGTGGAGGTGGCCCCAGCCCGTCCCGAGCATCGACTCGGGGTCCGAGTAGCCGCAGATGTCGGCCGCGGTCTGGTTGACGTACACGTGTCGGTCGTGCTCCGTGATGGTGACCCCGGCGTCGACGGCGTCGACCGCCTCCTTGAACGCCGCAAGGTCGCGCTCGCGTCGGCGCTCTTCGGTCACGTCCTCGACCGTCGAGATGAGTCGGTCCCGTCCCGAAATCTCGGCGACGGTGAGGCTGACGCGAATCCAGACGGTGCCGCCCGACGCGCCCTCGATGGGCCACGTGAAGGCGGCTCCGCCCTCCTCGCGGGCGGCCTCGACCTCGCGGAGAGCGCGCTCGGCGTCGTAGCCGGCGATATCCGCGGTCACGTAGAGGGGACTCGTATCGATGACCGACTGGCGGTCGATACCGAGGATGTCCAGATAGTGCTGATTGATGTCGACGAGTTCGAGCGTTTCGAGGTTGCGAACCGCGAGGCCGACGTTGACGGCCTCGAAGAGCGCGCGGTAGTCGAGCGAGCCGACGGCGCTGTGGGCGGCGTCGTAGACCTCGCGGCCGAGCGTGTCGAGGTCGCGGTCGGCAGCGGTCGACCCCGCTACCGAGACGCGCGGGACGCCGTCGGCGCGGAGTTTCGAGGCGAGCGAGAGACCCTCCGCGTCGGTGACCTCGGCCGAGACGACGGCACAGTCGATACGAGCGCGTTCGAGTTCCGCGTGGACCGCGTCGAGGCTGTCGGCGGTCGAGACGCTGACATCGGTCGTCGCGTCACCGACCGAGTCGGGAAGCTCGTCGGCGAGACGCTCGCGAACGGCGGCGTCCTCGCTGACGACGAGGACGTGTAACCGACCAGGCATACCGGCGAGAGGACAGCGAGGTTCAAGTATGAACCGACAGCTGTCGGCGGGAAATCATGACCGGCGGGGAGCGCGAACGCCGCGCCCCGCCCACGTCGAAGATTCCAAACTTCGGGCGGCGAAAACCGGAGAAATCCAATCTTTGCCGGCGTCGGAGCCGAAGCCCCGAAGCGACAATCGACCTAAACGTGGAGCGCGTACTGTCACCTGTGAGGCGGCACCCGCCGCCTCGGTGAACACTATGACGACGACAAACGACTCGACGCGACTCGCTGGCATCGTCCTGCTCGCGCTGGCCGCGCTGTTCGCGTTCCCCGCCCTCGTCGGGATGGCCGGCTTCGGCGGCGGCATGCCGATGGGGTGGGGCGGCGGCTGGATGCACGACACGTGGATGCACGGCGGAACCGGCGGGACCGTCCCGTGGTGGATGTGGGGGATGGGAATCTTCGGGCAACTGCTCGTCCTCGCAGTGGTCGTCGGCGGCGGCGTCCTCCTGTTCCGCGCCCTGCGCGACGGGGACGACGGGAGCGACGGCGCGCTCGACGAACTCCGCCGGGCCTACGCCCGCGGCGACATCGACGACGAGGAGTTCGACCGCCGCCGCGAACGACTCGACCGCGACTGACGCGTCGGAAATCGAGATACTCCGGACGTTGCAGGCGAAACGAAGGGGTTCCCCGGGAGGCGGTCGCGGGGAGTCGGCGCGCGGCCGACCCGCTGAAGGCAGTGCGCACTCACCGCAACGACTATGGTCATTTAGGCCAACCTAAAACCATGGCTTCGGATGCATCCGACGGGAAGTTCCGTTCGTTTATCGGTCGGTTCCGGTCGCAGCGGACCCGACTCCGCGTGTCCGCGTGCGTCGCCGCGAGCCGGTCGATAGCGGTTCCGGACGACGACGAGCACGCCGAATAGGTCGGGGGAGCGGTCGGTTCGACCCGCTACGGGTCGCCGCCGGCGCGTCTCAGACTTCGACCGTCGCCCCGATGTCGGGAGCCGCGGCCTCGTAGCCGTCGGCGCTGAGCTCCCCGGCGAACGCCGCACAGCGGTCGCCGTGGTTGACGAACACCGGCGCGTCGCGGTAGTCGTCGAGGAACGACAGAAGCCCGTGGCGGTCGGCGTGGGCCGAGAAGTCGTACATCTCGGCGCGGGCGGCCACCGGGACGACGCCGCCGTTGAGTTCGCACCGGCCGCGTTCGACCAGTTCCCTGCCCGGCGTCCCCTCGACCTGATAGCCGGTGAGACAGATTTTGTTCGTCGGGTCGCCCCGAATCTCGGGGATGTACGTCATCGCCGGCCCGCCAGAGAGCATCCCGCTCGTCGTCACGATGACCGAGTTCTCCCGGGCGATGCGCTTTCGCTGGCCGTCCCGGCCCGAGACGACTCTGGCGTTCGACTTCGCCCGCTTGAGCGCCGCCGCGTCGCGGACGTAGTCGGGGTGATTTCCGAGCATCTCCAGCACGCGGACCCCCATGCCGTCGACGTAGCAGTCGATGTCGTGGGCGTCGAGCACCATGAGAAGCTCCTGCGTCCGGCCGATGGCGAACGCGGGGACGACGACGGTGCCGCCCTCCCAGACGGTCGTCCGCACCGACTCCACGAACCGCTCTTCGACGGTCGCGCGGTCCTCGTGCTCCACGTCGGAGTAGGTGGACTCGCAGATGACCACGTCGGCGTCCGGGCGGGCGGTCGTCCCCGAGACCAACCGCTGGTCGTCGGTGTGGAAGTCGGCGGTGTACAGCAGGCGGGTCTCGCCGTCGTCGACGAGGACGTGGGCGCTGCCGGGGATGTGGCCCGCGTTGTAGAACGTGACCTCGTGGCCGGCGGCCTCGAACGGCTCGCCGTAGTCGTGGTGTGCCGACTGCTGGGTCATCCGCCGGACGTGCGTCTCGGTGAACGGACAGTTGTAGCTGCCGCCGTGGAGTTTGAGCGTGTCGCGCGCGAGGGTCCGAGCGAGTTCGTCGGTCGGCGGCGTCCAATGGACCGCCGGCCAGTCGTCGCCCGAGAGGAGCGAGGGGACCGTCCCGACGTGGTCGAGGTGACCGTGCGAGACGACGACGGCGTCGGGCTCGACGGAGCCGACGGGGAACTGCGGGGGGTTCCCGGTCAGCATCCCGTAGTCGAGCAACAGCGAGTCGTTGACGAGAATCGCGCTGCGCCCGACTTCCTCGGCCCCGCCGAGGAACTGGAGTTTCATTGGCGGCAGTACCGACCGGAGGGGCTTTTGCTCGTCGGTCCCGCGAGGCCAGCGGGACTCGGCGGGCTCGCGGGCTCGACGCTTTTCACGCCGGCCGCCGTCTCCCGAGGCGTGACCGGCTCCGACCCTGACCCTGACCCCGACGCCAGTGCCGACGCCGACGCCGATACCGACGCCGAATCCGACCGCGACGACCTCGACCGACTGGTGACGACGCTCCACGACCGCCTCGCCGCGACGGCGACCCGCCCCGTCCGCGAGGACGCGAGCCGATGGCTCGGTGAAGCGGAGGCAGTCGCCGGCGACCTCGCAGTCGGCCCGCTCCCGGACGACGAGGTGGTCCGGACGCGCCTCGGCCACGTCGAACACCTGCTGTCGAACGTCGACGGAACCGAAGACGAGGCGGCCGACGAACACGTCGCGTCGGCGCGGGCGGCGCTGGCCGACGCACTGGCGATGCTCGGTGACGGCGACGGCGGGAGCGACGGCGACAGAGCCGGGTGAGCGGCTCGACGAGAGAAACGAGAACGGAGGCGAGAGACGAGCGGGGACACCGGGGACGGAGAGACGCGCGTGTCGCCCGGCGGCTCAGTTCGAGAACCAGTCTTTCGCGGTGGACGCGAGGATGGAGAGGTCTTCGAATTTGAGCATCCGGAACATGGCGAGCGGGCTACCGCCGTTCGCGGCGTCTAACTGCTCGTCGGGGAGGCGGTGGAGGTCTTCGAGCAGTTTGTCGTAGCGCTCGTTGGAGGCGCGGTAGAGCATCTCCGTCATGAACAGGCGGTTTTTCACCTTCGGCGCGACGCGGTCGTGCCACAGCTGGTCGTAGATGGCGAGTTCGGACGCCGAGGTGTCGCGCTCGGAGTTGGTGAGCGCGCGGTCGGCGGTCGCGGCCGCGACCCGGCCCGAGCGCATGCATTTGTCGATGCCCTCGCCCCACAGCGGGTCGACCGTCGGGACCGTGTCGCCGATGGCCATGAAGTTGTCCGTGCTCATTCGACCCGGCAGTTGGATGTGCGCGGAGCCGCGGTGCTGTTTGCCCGCGATGCGCTCCGCGTTCGCAAAGCGCGGGTCGGACTCGGTCCAGTACTGGAGGTAGTCGTCGATGGTGTAGCCCGACTTGGCGTTGTGGCGGTGGCCCTCGTTTTGGATGTAGCAGACGCCGACTTTCGCGGTGTCGCCGCCGGTGTGGAATATCCACGAGTAGCCGCCGGGCGCGATGTCGTGGTCGAGACGGAGCATCATCGCGTCGGTGAGGTCGCCGTAGCCGTCGGGCGCGAGGTCCATGCCCTCGAACTCGTACTCGATGCCGATGGCCTGCTTCTCGCGGCGGAGGTCGCAGACGTCGAGGGCCTTGGCGAGCGGCGCGCTCGGTCCCGTGGCGTCGATGACGATGTCGGCGTACACCTCCTCGTCGCCGTTGTATCGGACGCCGACGATTTCGCCGCCCTCCATGATGGGCTTGGAGACGCGCGCGTCGAAGCGGTACTCCGCGCCGTCGGCCTCCGCCTCGTCGACGAGCCAGTTTTTGAAGTCGGCAAACTCGAGGACTGCACCGGGCTGGTGGCGGTGGTAATGGTCGTTCGGGGACTCCAGGACGACGTCGTCGGTGAAGTTCATCACGACCTCGTCGGGGATGTTGAACGAGGCCATCGTCGACGGGAACGTCCCGGCGGTCGATTTGTTGCTTCTGGAGGGGAACTCGTCTTCGGACTCGGTTTCGAGGACGCACACGTCGTAGCCTCGGGCGGCGAGGTCTCGTGCCGCCTGTCCACCTGCGGGGCCCGCGCCCGCGATAATCACGTCGTAGTTGTCAGTCATTGTAGAGTAGGCATCACCGGTAGGGTTGGTCGTACGCGTTACACACCTTTTCTGTAACAAGCGTGTAATCTGCTTTGGTTTTGAACGGTCGGGAACGGGGACCGTTCGACGGAATCCGTCCTCGGAGGGGCGACAGATGACTGCGGGAGGCGGCGGCCGAGCGGGGGGTGGCCGCGGCGCACCGCTGGACAGCAGCGAAAACGACGACCGACAGGGCCGCAACGCGAGCGAGCGGCGACGGTCAGGCTTTCGGGATGCGGCGGACTTGGAACTCGCGGTAGCCGCCGTAGGCGGCTTCGAGCGCGCCGAGCCACCAGTTCCAGCGCGTCGCGGGGCCGCCCTCGGGCGCGTCGCGCATGTTCCGCACGATTTCGTCGCCCGTGAGCGGCGCGCCGCGGTCGGACTCGGCCTGCCCCGAGTCCGCGAGGTCGCGGGCCTGCCGCGCGACGACCCGGCGCTCGGCGTCGGTACCGCCGAACTCGGCGAGGGCGTCGCGGAACGACTCCTCGTCGAACGCGGGATGGGTGTCGCCGTGCCTGTCGGTGGGGGTCACGACTCTCTCTACGGGGGCCATGCCAAAGAAGGACTCGGCCGATTCGTCCGGGTGAAAACCCCGTCTGCGGCGCAGAGCGCTCGGCTGGCGACGCGACGCCGGCGCTACGCCCACCACTCGCTCCGGCGCTCGCCGTACGTCGCGTTCTGGAACGGTTCGGGCTTGTCGTCGTCGGCCTCCGCGCCGAGGTAGTGGGCGGTCCAGTAGCCGACGTGCCAGCCGACGGCCTCGGTGTCGAGGTCGACGAGGACGACCCGGTAGCTGCCGTAGGTCTCTAACGAGCCGTCGCCGTCCGGGTCGTAGCCGCCGGCGATGGCGCAGGAGGCCGCGCCCGCGGCGCACGGCGAACTGTCCGCAAAGGAGATGCGCACCTCGGCGTCCGCGGGGTCGTCGACGTAGGTGTAGGAGAGGTTGTCGGGCATCCCCGGCGCGCCGCCTTCGAAGTAGTCGAGCGCGTGGCGAACCTGCTCGCGGGCCGCGTCGGGGTCCGAGGCGTTCGTGTCGTCGATGTGGACCGTGAAGTTCGGGTCGTCCCACGGGAACGCCTTCTCGGTCGCGTTCGTCCGCGGGAGCGTGTAGAGGATGCCCGTGGCGTTCATCAACTCTGCGGGTTCGTTGCCGTGGGCGAGTCCGAGCGTGTGACCGAGTTCGTGTGCGACGATATCGACCGTCGAGTCGTCGCCGTATCCGGTTCGGACGTAGACGGTCTCGGGGCGGTCTATCTGCCACGCGTCGGTGAGGTAGGGCGCGCAGCCAGCCGCGTCGTCCAGCCCGCTGCACTCCGGGATGTCGTCGGTAAAGCGGACCACGAGGTCCGGGTCGCGGGCGTCGGCGTCGACCTCGTAGTCGATTTCGTACTCCAGGTAGCGCGAGTCGTTCCCCTCCCAGAACGCCGTCGCCTCGCTCACGAGGGCGGCGTAGTCGCGGCCGTCGTCGGGCGCTTCGACGGCGACGACGACCGGCTCGGACCCCCACGGCCCGTAGCCGGGCGCGGGCGTGAACGCCGTTGTGGGTTCGGGCGTCGGTGACTCGGTGGGCGCGGCAGTCGGGGTCACGGTCGCGGTCGTCGACGGAGGCGAAGTCGTCGGGGTCGCGGTCGCCGCGGGCGACTCGGTTGCCGAGTCGGTGGTCGGCGGCGAAGCCGCAGACGTGGCAGTCGTCGCTGTCGTCCCGTCGGTTCCCGGCGACACCGGCGCGGCACAGCCGGCGAGGACGACGAGCACCGCCACGAGGAGAGTCGAGCCGCGCATACCGAGACTGCGGCGGCGAACGGTCAAGAGCGTTTCCCGACGGCGCGAAAACGGCTCGACCGACAAAGCGGTCGCTCGGCGGTTCGAAAGCGGCTGAGAGGAGTAAGCCCCCTTCTGTTCGTCCCAGCATTCGGCTCAGCGTCCGCGTCCTTCTCGGGGCGAGCCCCCGAGGGCGCGACGGGCGAACCCGACGCGCCGTCCGAACTACCTTCGCGGCGCGGACTTGCACCGGTGAGGATTCGCCGTTCCATCCGTTCTCGACCGTCGGAGATGGCGACGCCACCTCATCCCTCTGCGGGTTAGCTCCCTTCCCTTACGGGTCGGTTCGCACGCGGCCGTGACGGCCGCGCCGGCGACGGCGGAGCCGTCGCGCGCGCATCATCGGTCGGGTCGAGCGGTCTCGTTTCTGTTCCAGCGCCAGCCGTCTCCGACTCCGGGCTTGCGCCCGGTCACCCGTTCGGACGGTGGGGGGACTTTCCTCATGCCCGTCTCGGGCACGGGAACTGGGCTCTCTCTGCCGACCTACCCTAGTCAGGTCGGTCGGATAAGCGGTTCGATTAACGGGGTCCTACCGGGGTTTAGCCGCACGTTATGTTGCAACGAAACTACATAACAACGGGATAACATCCGAGGGAAGCGTTGAAGTCACCACAGAACTTGAATGGTAATATGTCCGAGGCGCAGACCGTACACCTCACCTACGATGATGGGGCGCGGGCGGTCGAACTAGCGCGGGAATCGGTCGAATCGTACGTTCTTCACGGGCAGAGAGAACAACCGGGCAGCATGCGCGACGCGTTTTACGCTCGAACCGGGGCGTTCGTCCGCATCAAGTCGACACGGGGGCGCGGTCGACTGCGGGGCTGTGCGGGCGCGTATCGGGGGAAAGACCAACTCGGTCACGCCATCGTCGACGCCGCCATCAAGGCCGCGTCGGGCGACTCCTGTCAGACCGAAATCGAAGCACCCGAACTGCCGAACCTGAACATCTCTGTCTGTATCGTCAACAACTACACGCTGACTAACGACCCAGTCGCAGACATCGAACTCGGCACTCACGGCATCGCCATCGACGCCGGCGGCACCCACGGCTGGATGTATCCGACGCTGCCCGTCGAACTCGGGTGGTCGAAAGAGGAGTTCCTCACGAACGCCTGCCGCAAAGCCGGTCTGTCGCCGCTTGCGTGGCAGGACGACGACACCATGATTACCCTGTTCGAAGGGCAGGTCTTCCGCGAGCGCGACGACGGCGGGAGCGTCGAAGCGCTGTAAGTCGTCGCGGCGACGACTCGACTCCTTGGGGGAAGAGAACTGACCGGCGAGCGGCGGCTCTGAGCGTCGCCGCAGAACGAGAGCGCGACCTTACTCCGCGCCGAATCCGACCGACTCGGCGTCTTCGCTGGCCCGCGTCGCGGCCGCGTCGATGTCGAAGTCGAACTCGGAGACGACTTCGCCGTCGCGGATGAGCGGTTCGAGGAGCGACTCACCGTCGGTCGGGCCGGGCCGCCCGCGGAGGCCGACGTGGTGGCCGCCGTCGGCCGTGCGGTAGACCTCTTTGACGCCCGAGAGCTTGCCCCGCTTGGCCGCGGGTTCGCCGTTTACCTCGACGATGTCGAGCGCGAAGTCCACCGGGTCGGCGTTCGAGATGTGGCCGCCGACGCCGAAGCCCTCGACCACGTCGCGGAGGTGCCGAAGTTCGGCCGGGCCGAGACCGCCGCTCACGAAGATGCCCACGTCCTCGTGGCCGCGGGCGTCGAGTTCCCAGCGAACCTCGCGGACGATGTGACGGAAGTCGCCGCGGCGCGAGGAGGTGGTGTCGAGGCGGACGCTGTCGAGGTCGTCACCGAGCGCTTCGACCGCCTGGAGCACCTCCTCGGTCTCGTCGCCGTAGGTGTCACAGAGGGCGACCCGCGGCACGTCTTCGTCGACGGCCTCGTCGAACGCGCGGAACGCCTCGGCCTGATTGCCGCGCCCGAAGGCGATGAGGAGCGCGTGCGGCATCGTCCCCGACGCCTCCTTCCCGAGAATCTCGCCGGCGGCGACGTGCGAGAAGCCGTCGAGACCGGCGACGAGGGCGCTCCGCTCGACCATCGCGGCGATGGCGGGGTGGACGTGTCGCGCGCCGAACGAGAGAACGGTCGAGTCGGGGGCCGCCGCGCGGGCTTCGAGGGCGGCCGTCGCACAGCCCGAGGCGTGCGAGAGGAAGCCGAGAAGCGAGGTTTCGAGCCGGGCGAACTCCAGATAGTCGCCCTCGATTCGCATCACGGGGCCGCCGTCGAACAGCGTGCCCTCGGGCATGGCGTCGACGTCGATATCGCGGCCGGCGAGGAGTTCCGCGGTGTCTTTCACGCCGGCGAACAGCTCGAAGTCGCCGTCGGGGAACTGGTCGGCCGTCACCTCGGCGACGACGCGGGGGTTCTTGCCCGCGTGTCGGAGGGTCGCCTCGGTCCGCTCGAAGTAGGCGTCGGTCGCGACGCCGTCGCGGATGGCCTCGGGACCGACGATATCGAAGTCACTCATTGGCGCGGATTCCACCCGGCCGATGAAAAAGCTGTATAATCGGTCACGTGCGTCGAAGACGAATTGTCTTCAACGGGTCAGCAGACGGCGATTGTCGCGTCGTAGACCGTCCCGTTCTTGCGGGCGTAACTGGGTCCCGGCGACCACGGCCGGTCGTCGAGCGAAACCATCGAGTCCGAGGCCAGCGCGTCGTCGAAGGCGGCCTGTTCGGCGGGCGTGAGCGACTCGTAAGCGACTATCTCCGCGTCGGCGGGAACGTCGTCGGCCGGGTCCACGCCGAGTTGCGGCGGGCAACTGTTCGACCACGGAACGAGCGACCCGGTGACGAAGAGGAAGGCCGCGACGAACAGGACGAGCAAAGAGGCGACGAGCGCGAAGCGACCGAGCCGGCTGGACATACGGAGCGACTGTCAGCCGAGAAACAAGTGTTTTCTCCTAGCTTCGCTCGTGAATCTCGTCCACCTGCGCCACGGTCGGCGCGTTGACGACGGTGACGGTGTTCCCCTCCCTCGTTACCCGATAGGCGTCCGCGAAGGGGCCGTCGTCGACGCGGTAGGTGTCCTCGCCCGCCTCCGACGCGTTGAGGCTGCGCTCCAGCGTGTCGGTCACGTACGCCCGCTCGAACTGCTCGGCGTCCGCCTCGGTATCCCAGACCGTCCGCCAGACGTAGCCGCGCTCGTGGGGGTTCGCCTCGTACGTCTCGTCGGACGCCGGGCGGTAGGGAACCACCGCGTCGCCGGCCCAGCCCTCGGAGGGTTCGGCGGTGTAGTTGTACGGCGAGTACGCGCCGGGGGCCTGCTGGAGGCTCGCCCGGTCGACGGCGCGGTGCTTCCAGAACGTCGCGAAGATGGACGCCTCGCCGACCGTGTCGGCGGCGGGGTCGGTGTCGTAGCGCGTCCACGCCGCCGACGAGCGGTCTTCGACCGTCACCTCGACCGGTCGCTCGTCGGGGTAACGGGTCGGGTGGAGCACCTGCTCGGTCGAGGTGGGGCGGTCGGCGTAGGCCGCGTCGACGGCCGCCCAGCCGCCGCGGTCGCGCAGGTCCGAGACGAACGTCGGCCCCTCGCTGTACGGCGTGTAGATGGTGATGAACACCGGGTAGTCGACCGACCCGCCGCCCGAGCCGCCGCCCGAGGGCCGGGGGACGCAGTCCCAGTCGGCCTCACAGCGGGCTTCGTACAGGCCGTCGACGTAGCGGGCGTCGCCTTCGACCAGCCCGCTGTGGGCGAGTTGGGCGTCCTGCGTCGACGGCGAGCGGTCCAGACCGAACTGCTGGTCCTGTGCGGCGTGGACCAGTTCGTGGGCGAGCGTCCGACGGTCGATGGTCGGTTGGCTGTCGTCGCTCACGACGACGATGCGGCCCTCTGAGGGGGAGTAGTAGCCGAGCACCACGCCGCCGTACAGCTCGTCGAACACCTCGTCGATGGTCCGGTCCTCACCGACCAGCAACAGCGCCTCCCACACCTGGTCGTTCCAGTCGCTGTGGACCGGGTCGGTCGACGCGTCGGACTCGTTTCGGTACTCGGCGCGCGAGACGACCTCGACCGGCACGGACTCCTCGAACTCCAGTTCGCGGACGACCTCGACGCGAGCCATCGTGCGGGCGACGAACGCCTCCATCTCGGAGTCGTTCAGGCCGTCGGACTGGTCGACTGCGATGGACTCGTTGTACCAGTAGCCGGCCTCCCAGCCGAGTCGGTCGGTCGACGGGTCGTCGGGCCACGACCGGTCGGCGTCCGGGTCCGGGTCCGCGCCCCCGACCGCGGCGTCCGAGTTGTCGTTCGCGGCGCTCGGGTCTGCGACGGGGGCGGCACAGCCGGCGACGACGAGCAGAAATGCGGAGAAAACGGCGGCGAGGCGGCGGTTCATAGCCAATTCACGGGCGGGAGTCGAAAAAGCGTCCCGGCGCGGGGTCAGCAGATTGCG
The DNA here is from genome assembly GCF_003383015.2 of Haloferax sp. Atlit-48N. Taxonomy (NCBI): domain Archaea; kingdom Methanobacteriati; phylum Methanobacteriota; class Halobacteria; order Halobacteriales; family Haloferacaceae; genus Haloferax; species Haloferax sp. Atlit-48N. Next base: position 2,661,309 of record NZ_CP137689.1, read on the forward strand.
ACGACGGAGCTGTACGTCTCGTTTTCGTACCTGACGTACGGGCGCTCCACCCAGAACTCGTAGGCGTCGGTCCGCTCGGAGAACGACGCGGCGTCGGCGCTCTCTGCGGAGTTTGACCCGCCAACCGCCGCGTCGAACTCCGCGCGCCGCTCTGTCGAGAGGTTCGCGTAGTCGAAGACGGTCGCGTCGCTCGGAACCTCATCCGCGGGGTCGACCGAAAGCGAGGCGTTGCAGTCGAAGTACCACTCGTCGGTTTCCGTGGGCGTCGCCGGGTCGGTCGGTGTGGGTTCCGTCGTCGCAGTCGGCGTTTCCGCCGTCACCGACGGCGACTCACCCGGCGCGTCGGCAGTCGGGACGCCGACACAGCCGGAGAGGACGGCGAGCGCGGCGAGCGCCGCCAGCGGGAGGGCTCGAAAGCGGGCCATATCCCGGTTGGCGTCGCCCCGCGGCAAGTGCTTTGTCACCGGGCGGGCGGGAACGCGAAACGGAACGGGAAAATCAGCGTGAAACGCGGAGTCGACTCAGCCGGCGAGTCCCGGCCGAATCTCGTCCACGTCGGCGGGCGTCGGCCCGTTGACGACGACGACGCGGTCGCCGGTGCGGACGACCCGGAAGGCGTCGTTGAACGAGCCGTCCGCGATGACGTAGACGCCGTCGTCCCGCTGGGTGGCGTCGTGGGCGCTGAGGATGTTCAGGTACGCGTCGTGGAACTCCCGCGCGTCGTCGTCGGTGTCCCACTCAGTCATCCAGACGTAGCCGTAGTCGGTCTCCGCGCCGGCCGCGTTGCGGTAGGGGAACAGGCGGTCGTTCGCCCAGCCGTTCGACGGCTCGGCGTCGTAGTTGTACGTGTCGTACTGCGAGTTCGTGTCGAGGATGGACTGGACGCGGACGGTTTCCGCGCCGGACGTGCGGGCCTGATACCAGAACATCGCGAACATCGACGCCTCTCCGACCGTGTCCGAGCCCTCGACGCCCTGGTCGGGGAAGGTGGTCCAGCCGTTCGTCCCCTCGTCGACGAAGGAGATGGGACGGGGCGATTCGTCGGTGACGTGGATGGTCTGTTCGGTGGACGCCGGCGGGTCGCGAAGGGCGTCGTTGACGGCCTCCCAGCCGCCCCGCTCGTAGAGGTCGTGGACGTACACCGGGCCGTCGGAGTACGGCTGGAAGATGGTAATCAGGACGCCGAGGTTCGGGCTGCCGCCGCTGTTTTCCGTGTCGGGCGTGGCGACGCAGTCCCACGTCCCGGCCGCGCACCGCTCGCTGTACTGTCGTTCGACGTAGCTGGCGTCGCCCTCGACGATGCCGTCGGTGGCGAGGTCGCCGTCCTGCGTCTCGCTTCGGAATCGGGCGTCGGTCAGGTCGAACCGCTGGTCCTGTGCGGCGTGGACCAGTTCGTGGACGAGCGTGGCGTTGTCGATGGTCGGCTCGCCCGGGGAGTCGGTGACGATTTTGATTTCGCCGTCGGACGGCGAGTAGAAGCCGAGGACCGAACTCCCGGTCGTCTCGGAGATGGCGCTCGCGCTCGCGGTCGACTCACCGGCGATGAAAAGCGCCTCCCACACCTGGTCGTTCCAGCGGTTGTACTCGGAGTCCGAAGCGGCAGAGCCGCCGGCGTTGGCGCTCCGGTAGTCGTCTCGGGAGACGACGCTGACGGGGACGCGCTCGTCGAACTCCAACTGCCGGAGCTGTTCGACGCGGGCCATCCCGCGGGCGACGTACGCCTCCATCTCGGAGTCGTTGAGGCCGTCGGACTGGTCGACGGCGATTGGCTCGTCGTACCAGTAGCCGTTCTCCCAGCCGAGCACGTCCTGGTCGGGGTCGTCGAAGCCGTCTCTGTCCGGGTCGGGGGTCGCGGGCGACGCGTCGCCGCCGGGCGCGGCCGTGGGGGCGGCACAGCCGGCGAGAACCAAGAGTACGGCGGCGAAAACGGCGCGGAGACCGGTGGTTCGCATATCGTACCCTTAGACTCCGGAGTGAAGTACCTTGTCGGGTTCGGGCGTCGAATCGAACCGGCGCGTACTGTTTTGGTCGTCCCGGCGCAACCCACGCGCATGGAACTCGACCCGACCCGAACCGCGGTGGTCGTCGTGGATATGCAGAACGGCTTTTGTCACCCCGACGGGAGCCTGTTCGCGCCGGGGAGCGAATCCGCAATCGAGCCGGTTACGGGACTCGTCGCCGCCGCCCGCGACGCCGGCGCGCGCGTCGTCTACACCCGCGACGTGCACCCGCCGGAGCAGTTCGACGGCAACCACTACTACGACGAGTTCGAGCGCTGGGGCGAACACGTCGTCGAGGGGACGTGGGACGCCGCCCTCCACGGCGACCTCGACGTGCGCGACGAGGACCTCGTCGTCGAGAAGCACACCTACGACGCGTTCTACCGGACGCAGTTGGCGGGCTGGCTCGACAGCCACGGCGTGGACGACCTGCTCATCTGCGGCACGCTGGCGAACGTCTGCGTCCTCCACACCGCCGGGAGCGCCGGCCTGCGGGACTACCGACCGATTCTCGTCACCGACGCGCTCGGCTACATCGAGGAAGAACACAAGGCGTACGCCGTGGACCACGCCGACTGGCTGTTCGGCGAGACGGCGACGCTCGCGGACGTGACGTTCGAGTAGACCGGCGGCCCCGCCGAGCGCGAGCGGAACCCTGACTCTAACCCCGACTCCGACGCTGACCGCGACTCCGGCCGCGTCTCACTCCCGAAAGAGCCGATACGCGCCCTGTCCGGTGGCGACGGCGTCGTTCCAGTCGCTCGACGGCGACTGCCGGGCGGCCACGTCCGAGTCCTCTTCCGGGTCGGTGCTGACGACGGTGATGGTGCTCACGCCGACCGAGCCGCCGGCGCGGACGACCTCAGCGACCGCGGTCAGGTCGCCCGACGCCCGCCGCAGGTAGTTCACGTTGAGATTGATGGTGGCGACGCCGCCGGCGAGCGGGTCGTCGAGCATCGTTCGGAGGGCGATGCCGCCCGCGGTGTCGATGAGCGTCGCCGCGATACCGCCGTGAATCGTCGGCGGCGACACGGTGTTGGTGAGCTTCTCGTCGTACGGGATGGTCATCACGATGCGGCCGCGCTCGATGGCGTCGACGCGGGTGTTGAGCCACGACAGGTAGCCGTGTTCGTCCTCGATGTGTCGCTGGACGATTGCCGCGGCCTCGGCGGGAAAGTCGTCGGCCATATCACGAACGAGTGTGTCAAATAGTATGTAACCGACGGTCGGTGGCAACCCCGGCGGACCCGCGAGCAGCGCGAGCAGGCGGTCGCCTCGCCGGTCCCGCGAGCAACGAGTGGGCCGCACCGAGGCGACTGCGAGCGGGAAACCGACCGGCGAGTGAGCCGAGCGGACGGGAGCCGTAGAGCACTTGTCAGTCCGGTGGTGAGTGAAATATATACACGTTCACGGAGTGATACGGGTATGAGCGACACCCGCGTCGTACTGGTCGACGAGTGCCCCGACGGCCTCGTCGACGCCCTCGGACGACGCGGGTTCACGACCGAGACGTGCGCCGACCGCGGCGACGTGTTCAGTGCCCTCGACGCCGGAGTCGGCGGCGTCGTCGTCCGCGGCGCTCTCGACGCCGAGTTCGTCTCCGGCGTCCGCGACCGAGTCGGCGTGGTCCCGGTGTTCTTTCTGACCGAAAGCACCCCGGAATCGGCCCACGACGGCGGCGCAATCGCCATCAGCGACCCGGAGACGCCGGAAGCGGTCGCCTCGGTCGCCGCGCGGGTCGAGCGGGCCATCGAGTTCACGCAGTGGGCGTCGGCCGGGCGGAACTCGGACTCGCTGTATCGGACCGTCGTCGAACAGAGCCACGACGCCATCTTCGTCGCGCAGGACGGCGAGTTTCGCTTTTGGAACCGCCGGCTGACCGAGCTCACCGGCCTGCGCGACGGCGAACTCGACGAGCGGTCGGTGTCGAGTATCGTCCACCCCGACGACCGCGAGCGGGCCGCCGCCATCGCCACGACGCGACGACAGGGCGTCGACGCACCCGCGAGCTACGAGATTCGTCTCGTCGACGCCGACGGCGCGGCCCGCGAGTGCTCGACGAACGTCAGAGAAATCGACTACCACGGCTCCGACGCCGTCCTCGTCTCGATGCGCGACGTGACCGAGCAGCGGGCCACGGAAGCGCAGTTCCGCGGGCTCGTGGAGCTGGCACGGGACCTCGTGACCCTCGTGGGAACCGACGGGCGAATCAAGTACCAGAGCCCCTCCGTCACCGAGGTGCTCGGATTCGACGAGGACGAACTCGTCGGAGAGCACGTCGCCGACCTGATTCACCCCGACGACTGGGACCGCGTCAAGGCCGTCTTCGAGCGCGCGCTCCAGACCGGGGCCGACGGGACCGACCCCGTCCGGTACCGCCAGCGGAACGCCGAGGGGTCGTGGACGTGGCTCGAATCCGTGGGGAGCAATCAGGCCGACACCTCGGTCGACGGCTTCGTCGTCACCTCGCGGAACGTGACCGAACAGCGGAGCTACGAGCAGCGGCTCAAGCGCTACGAGACCATCGTCGAGAGCATCGGCCAAGGCGCGTACGTGCTCGACGAGGCGGGTGTCGTCCAGTTCATCAACGAGGCCGCGCTCTCGCGGACGACCATCCCCATGTCGACGTTCGTCGGCCGACACGTCTCGGCGCTCCGCGACGCCGGCTATCTCGCCGCCGACCAGTACGAACGCGCCCAGTCCGCGCTCGACGCCGTCCTCGGCGGCGAGAGCGAGCGCGAGCGGTTCGAAATCGAACTGTCGTTTCCCGAGAAAAACTACGTGGCCGAGTTCACCGTCTCGCCCATCGTCGACGACGGCGGGGAGGTCGCGGGCGCGGTCGGCATCTCGACGGACGTGACGGAGCGAAAGCGGTACGAACAGCGGCTCAACGCGCTGCACGCGTCGACCCGACGGCTGACGGGGGCGACGAGCCGCGAGGAAGTCGCGGAAATCGTCCGCGAGGCCGCCACCGAAGTCCTCGACTACGCGATTAGCGGCGTCCTCCTGTACGACGAGTCGCAGGACGCGCTCGTCCCGACGGCGTTCACCGACGAGGCGTGGGACGTGTTCGGCGACGTGCCGCCGATTCCGCGAGGGGCCGGGCTGACGTGGGAGGTGTTCGAACGCGGCGAGCACAACCTCTACCGGGACGTGGACTCGAACCCGCGACGGTTCGTCCTCGACGCCGGGGTCAAAGAGGAACTCATCGTGCCGATTCCCGACCACGGCGTGTTCTTCGTCGCGTCCGTCGGCGACGACTCGCTGGCCGACCAGCGCATCGCGTTGGCGAAGGTGTTGGCCGCCAACACCCGCGCGGTCTTGGACCGGGTCGAACGCGAACAGCTCTTGCGGCGGCGCGAGCGCGAACTCGCCAGCCAGAACGAACAGCTCGAATCGTTCGCGTCGGTCGTCTCGCACGACCTCAAGAACCCGCTGAACGCGGCGATGGGCTATCTCGACCTCGCCCGCGAGCAGTACGACGGCGACGAACTGGACCGCGTCGCCGACGCCCACGAGCGGATGGCCGGCATCGTCGAGGACATGTTGGCGCTCGCGCGCAACGGTCAGACGGTCGAGGAGGCCGAGCGACTGTCGCTCGGGGGCGTCGCCGAGGCGGCGTGGACGACCGCCGCGAGCGACGCGCCGGAAGCGACGCTCGTCACCGACGGCGAAATCCCGGTCGACGCCCACCGCGGGCGGCTCAGACAGCTCCTCGAAAACCTCTTTTCGAACGCGATTCGCCACGGCGGCGACGACGTGACCGTCCGGGTCGGCCCCCTCGACGACCGCGCCGGCTTCTACGTCGAAGACGACGGCCCGGGGATTCCGCCGGACGACCGCCCCCGCATGTTCGAGGCGGGCTACACCACGAGTTCCGAGGGGACCGGTTTCGGCCTCAGCGTCGTCATGAGCGTCGTGAACGCCCACGGCTGGAGCGTCTGGTTCGTCGAGAGCGACGACGGCGGCGCGCGGTTCGAAATCACGACCGAAAGCGACCACTGACGGGCCGAGAGTGTCGCCGCCGGCGGCAACACTAATTGCGGGTCGTCCGAACGGAGCGCCATGGAAACACCGGACGAGACGACGGTCCGCGCGGCCGACTCGTGTCGGGAGTCGCTGCCCGAGCGCGTCGACGGCGGGCGGGTGCTGTTCGGATTCGACGGCTACATCGACCGCGTTCGGGAGTGCGTCTCCGAGCGACAGTCGGCAGATACCTACGAGCGGGTGCCGACGCTCGACGCGTTCGCTGAGCGCGTGAACGACTCGGTCGAAGCCGAGAGTTCGCTCACCTTCGAGTGGATTCAAGACGGCGTCCGCACCGGCGGACACGTGAGCCACCTCGCGCGCGCCTTCGACCGGATGGGGTTCGAGCCCGGAGTCGTCGGCTGTCTCGGCGACCCGGTCGAAGAGCCGTTCGTCGAGGAGTTCGGCCACCTCCCGCTGGAGACCCTCGGGTCGCCGGGCTACACCGACGCCGTCGAGTTCGGCGACGGGAAGCTGATGCTCACCGAAATCGGCGCGCTGATGACGCTCGACTGGGCCGGAATCGAGTCGCGCGTCGGCTTCGACCGACTGGCCGAACTGGTCGACGGGGCCGAACTCGTCGGGATGGGCTACTGGTCGGAGATGCCCGAGCTACCGGACGTGGCCCGCGGCCTCCGCGAGGAGCTGTGGCCGACGCTGTCGGACCCGCCGGAGACGCTGCTTTTGGACCCCGGCGACCTCAGAAAGCGAGAGCCCGACGTGGTCGCCGCGGGCGTCGAGCAGGTGTCGGCGCTGGACGACGCGGTGCGCGTCGTCGTCTCTGCGAACCGCTACGAGACGCGCTATCTCGCGCGGCTGGCGGGCGTCGAGAGCGACGACTTCGGCCGCGAGTCACAGGCGGCGTTCGACCACCTCGGCGTCAGTCGGTTCGCGGGCCACGGCATCGAGGAGGCGCACCTCGTCGACGAGGCGGGAACCGCGACCGTCGGGGTCCCCCGGACGGACGACCCGGTGTTGACGACGAGTTCGGGCGACCACTTCAACGCGGGCCTCGCGCTCGCGCACGTCCTCGACCTCGGTCGCGCGGAGTCGCTCGTCGTCGGCAACGCCGTCGCGGGACACTTCGTCAGAACCGGGTCGCCGCCGACGTACGACGAACTACGGGCGTTCGCCTCGGGGTATCTCGATTACTTCGACGCCGCTTAAATACCGATTGTCCACACAAGGGTCAGATATATTACTAGAATCGGCGTACCGATATGCGTCGGTGGCACCCCCCACACGGGCGCACCGCCGGAGAGCCGCGAGTCGCGCCGTTCCGGCGGCGAAATCGACACCCGCCGTGGCATCTCGCGCCCGGTTGCCGCGCCCCACCACGGTCCCGTTTTGACGCATCATCGGCTCCTCACTCGGACCGCGAACCGCGGTCGAGGTCGTCTATCGTCGACCCGACGAGGTTTCGGAGGGCCCGACGAAGCCGCTGTGAGAGCGCCTGTTCGGTGATACCCAACCGGCTCGCGATGTCGTCGAGACCCGCCTCTTTCGGCGTCTCGAAGTAGCCCCGTTCGAAGGCGAGCCGAAGCGCCGTCAGCTGTTTCTCCGAGAGGCCGGTGTCCGGGGGGTGACGCTCGTCGAGGCGGGCCGGTTCGACGCGGCGCACGTCGATGTCGATATCGCGGGAGAGACAGGCGTCGTGGAATCGGGTGGTCAGCTCGTTCGACGGGAAGTACACCGACAGCGACCAGCCGTACCTCGTGCCGACCATTCGCCGGACGATGCCGTCGCACTCGCGGATGGCCGAGAGGATGTCGCCGTCGCGGGTCGCCCACTCGCAGCGGTAAAGCCGTCCCTCGGGTCCGTCCGATATCGGTTCGAAGCGCTCGATGCTCGCGTGGTCGTCGAGCAGGTTGTCGAGCGCCTCGCGGTCGCTCCCGCGGGCGACGAAGTAGGGAACCGGCTCGTCCGTCACCGGGATACCGCCGACGAACGTGAGTTCGAACTCGGGGTCCTCGAACGTTCCGTCGGGCGAGGCCCCGGCCAGCGGGTGGCCGAGTTCGACCTCGTACCCACTGGCGTGGTCGCCGGTCATCGCAGCGCGGAGGCAGCGGCTGCATCGAACACCGAAGCGACGGCACACGCTCGTATGTCGGATCTCACGAACGGAGAAAAATACGGGCGACCGAAGGATATTTTTTGCGGAGACTAATCCTTTCATAGTAAAGGTGTTTAAAAATGGTGCCACAAAGTGGAGGTGTCGGGCAGTCGCGCCGGAGAGGATTTAAAAAGCAGTTTCATGACACTTCTGCCGCCGTCAGTCGAGTCGAATCGGGTCGGCGCTGGGGCGAATCTCGACCGACACCTCGTCGCCGGTGGCGAAGCCGTGACCGGGACAGACGAGTTTGCTCCCGAAGTCGACGCGAGACGCGAACAGTGACAATCCAGTGACTCGAACGCCGTCGACGAGCACGTCGAAGTCGGCCCACGGAACATCGCGGCCGGCCGCCCGGCCGACCCGCTCGCCGAGGAGCGACAGCGATTGTCCGTCTTCGACGGGCGAGAGCGCGCCCCCGAAGCCGTAGTGGGCGAGCCCGCCGTCGAGGACGACGCCCTCGTCGCTGGCGAGACCGACGAACCCGTCCGGGCCGACCGCCGCGTCGGCGCGGGTCGGGGCGTCGAGAACGACGAACGTCTCGGCCGTCTCGACGACGGTTCCCGTCCCGTCCCAGTCGAGCGGCGAGACGGTCACGTCGGGCGACACCGGGAGCGACCCCCGAGCCCGGTGGTGGTTCGCGTCCGCGGCCCGAAAGCCGACGTGGACGTGGTTCGAGACCCACGGCGCGAAAAAGCCGGAGCGGACGAGCCGTCCCAGCGAGTCACCGACCGCGACCTCGTCGCCCGCGTCGACGCCGGGGTCGACGTGGAGGATGCGCGCGACCAGTCCGTCCCGGGGGTCGTCGTCGGGATCGCCGAGCCAGTCCAGTCCGGTGGCGTCGGCGTCGACATCGACGAGGATGAGGTACTCGTCGTCGTGGGCGTAGGGCTTGTCGGGCGCGCGGACGGTCCGCGTCTCGCGGACGACGCCCGCGACGGGCGAGCGGGCCACCGGGTCGTCGGCGGCGACGTAGAGGTCGATAGCACACCCGCTGTCGTGGGCGGGGTACGGCGAGTTGTAGAGCGAGAAGCGCTCGAAGCGCGAGAGCATCGGCCGCGGCAGTCGCAGCATGGTCGTCGGGACGGGACGGGTGCGCTTAGGTACGTCGGGGTGGTTCTCTCGGGCATGCGCGTCATCCGCGGCCGCGGGCCCGACCGGGAGGCGGACCGGGCGGTCACCGCGGCCATGCTCCGCGAGGCGGGCGACACGGACGAACCGGCGTTCCGCGCGTGGACGCCGCACCGACAGCTCGCGTTCGGCAGGCGCGACACCCGCGCCCCGCGGTACGGCGAGGCCGTCGCCGCCGCCGAGGAACGCGGTTTTCCCGCTGTCGAGCGCTCCGTCGGCGGCCGCGCGGTGGCCTACACGGGAACCACCGTCGCGTTCGCCCACGCGGTTCCCCTCGACGACGCCCGGAGCGGCCTCGACGCGCGGTACGAGGCCGGAACGACCGCCGTCGTCCGCGCCCTGCGAACCCTCGGCGTCCCCGCGCGGCGGGGCGAGCCCCCGGCGTCGTACTGCCCCGGCGACCACTCGGTCCAAGCGGGCGGGAAGCTCTGCGGCCTCGCCCAGCGCGTTCGAAAAGAGAGCGCGCTCGTCTCCGGCGTGGTCATCGTCACCGACCGCGACGAGATAGCCGACGTGCTCGCGCCCGTCTACGAGGCCATCGACGTTCCCTTCGACCCGGATTCGGTGGGGAGCGTCGCCGACGCCGGCGGCCCGGCCAGTTCCGACGCGGTCTGCGACGCCCTCGAAGCCGCCTTCGTTGGCGACGCGGAGACGCGCGTCGAAGGCGCGGCGGACCTCGCGTGAGCGACTGACTGCGACCGCTCCCCGAACCGCCGGCCCCGTCACTCCCCGAACCGCCGGCCCCATCACTCCCCGAACCGCCGGCCCCGTCACTCCCCGAACCGCCGGACTTAGCACCCGGCGCGTCGCACCCCCTCGTATGCGAATCGAGAACGCGACGCTGGCCGACGGCCGCGCCGTCGACGTCCGCGTCGAGGACGGAACCGTCGAGGCGGTCGGTGACCTCGACCCCGTCGCCGACGAGGAGACCGTCGACGCCGAGGAGAACCTGCTTCTGCCGGGCGCTATCGACGTGCACGTCCACTTCCGCGAACCGGGATTCGAGCACAAGGAGACGTGGGAGACCGGCGCGCGGAGCGCCGCCGCGGGGGGCGTGACGACCGTCGCCGACCAGCCGAACACCGACCCGACGACGACCGACGGCGCGGGCTTCGACGTGAAAGCGGAGTGCGCCGCGAACGCCTGCATCGACTACGGTATCAACGGCGGCGTCACCGCCGACTGGGACCCGGACAGCCTGTTCGACCGACCGCTTTTCGCCCTCGGCGAGGTGTTTCTGGCCGATTCGACCGGCGACATGGGCATCGAGGCCGACCTGTTTGCCGAGGCCGCGGAGCGCGCCGGCGAGGCGGGCGTGCCCGTCACGGTCCACGCCGAGGACGCCGACCTGTTCGACGAATCGGCCATCGAGGGCGACCTCGGCGGGGTCGGCCGCGACGCCGACGCCGACGCGTGGAGCGCCTACCGGACCGCCGAGGCCGAAGCGGTCGCCGTCGAGCGCGCCGTCCGCGTCGGCGGCGAGACCGGCGCGCAGATTCACATCGCCCACACGAGCACGCCGGAGGGCGTCGACGCCGCCCGCGACGGCGGCGCGACCTGCGAGGCGACGCCGCACCACCTGTTTCTGTCCCGCGACGACCTCGACGAGTTGGGCACCTACGGCCGGATGAACCCGCCGCTCCGCTCCGAGGCGCGCCGCGAGGCCATGTTCGAGCGCCTCGCCGACGGCCGCATCGACATGGTCGCCACGGACCACGCGCCGCACACGCGCGAGGAGAAAGAACGGTCGCTCCTCGACGCCCCGAGCGGCGTCCCCGGCGTCGAGACGATGGTGCCCCTGCTTCTCGGCGCGGTCGTCGCCGGCGACCTCACCGCCGAGCGCGTCCGCGACGTGGTCGCCGCGAACCCCGCCGACGTGTTCGACCTGCCGCGCAAGGGCCGCATCGAGGCGGGCGCGGACGCCGACCTCGCGCTGTACGACCTCGACGCCGCCCGCGAGATTCGCGGCGCGGACCTCCACTCGAACTGCGAGTGGACGCCGTTCGAGGGCCACACCGGCGTCTTCCCCGAGTGGACGATGCTCCGCGGCGAGTTCGTCTGGGACGGCGACGAGTTCGGCGCGGTCGCCGGCGAGAACGTCCGCGACTGAGCGCAACTGAGCGCGACTGCGGCGCGAAAATCTCAGAACCGCGCGGCCGCGACCTGTGCGCCCTTCCAGCCGACGCCGACGAGCACCGCCAGCGGCGCGGTCAGTGCGACCAGCGAGACTGCCGACCCGGCGAGGCCGCCGAGACCACCGAGGCCGGCCGACAGGACGACCGTCCCGAGGAAACCGCCCACGGCGAGCGCCGGGGCGACCAGCGCGTACGCGAACAGCCAGCGCTGTCTGCGAGTGAACCGGACGCCGTATCCCGGTCCCGGCGGGATGAGCAGGCCACCAGCGAGGAGGACGAAGCCGGCGACCCCGAACACGAGGAGGAAAAAGCCCGCGAGCCCGTGGGCGAAGCCGTCGCTTCCGGGCGGCGGCGGGGGCATCGTGACGGCGGTCCGCCAGACGAACGCGAGAAGCGCGACCCCGGCCCCGGCGACGGGGAGTTGGAGCGACCCGAGGACCGCGCGGAGTGACCATCGCATCGGGCCGACTGTCGGCGGGGAGACAGATAGCAGTTCCGCCGTCGGGTGTCGGGACCCCCGCCGGACCGGACGAACCCGACGCAAGCGAATCTTTTTCCCGTCCGACTCCCCGAGGGAGTGACACGCATGACCGACGAGCGGACGCCGCCGCGAGGCCGCGACCCGAACGCGGACGCCGACGAACCGCACGCACTCACGGGACTGCTGTCGTTCTGGGAGACGGTCGTGGAGGACGCCGAGGCGACCGCGGCCGAGTACGAAGACGAGGGCTGGGAGACGCTCGTGCTCCATCCCGGCGACGTGTCGGTGTTGCCGCCGGCGAACCTGCCGGAGGCGACGGAGCGCGTCGGCTTCGACGTGCTCGTCCCCGGAAGCGAGTTCGACGCGCTGTCGTCGTGGGTCGAGTCGGCCGAGTTCGACCGCTACGACGTGTACCGCGCCCGCGAGGACGACACCGTGTTCGTCGTCTCGGTCGTGCAGGACGCCGCGGCGTCGAAGGCCGTCGTCGTCCCGCTGTACTACGAGCTGGGCGAGGTGGACGCGATGGCGACGAAGGCGCGAAAACAGGACGAACTCCGGCTCTACGTTCGGCCGGTCGAGGCGGACCGACGCGTCGAGTTAGTCCAGTCGGAACCGGACCCGCTTTTCCCCTGACTGCGAGTCGGCGCGGCGTCGGTCCGGGGGCAAAACCGGTGCGGAGTCGCACGGACCGCGGGGCCTCACCCCTCGTCAGACAGTTCCTCTTGCCGCAGTTCCGTGCTCGCCTCGCGGACCTCGCGCATGACGCTCGAAATGCGCTCTTCGGCTTCGAGTTCCTCTTCGACCGAGAGGTCGACGCCCTCGACTTCGAGCAGGAACTTGGCGATTTCCGTCACCTCGTACATCATCTCGTCGAGTTCCTCGGCCGTGAAGAACCCCGACATCGCGCCGTAGAGGAACGTCGCGCCCGACTTCCGGACCTTGTCGCGGAACGCAGACCGGGCCTGATTGACCGCCTGCGGCGTGTAGGTATCGGTCATGAAGGGGACGAGTTCGGGGAGGTTGTTCCCGATTTTCGTCATCTCGACGCCCGTCTCGGTCCGGAAGTCGGCGCAGAGTCGCGCGATTGCCCACTCGCGGGCCGTCACGTAGGTCCGCTCGCGGAGGAAGTCGTTGACGCGGTCGTACTGCGCGCCGTCGACCTTCTTGAACCGGGCGTACTTCTGTACGTCCTCGGGAACCGCGTCGTCGGCGTCGGCTCCGGCGTCTGGACCGGCGTCGCCGGCCTCGGATTCAGTCGCGGTTTCGGCGTCGGCATCGGCTCCGGCGTCGTCTCTCGGTTCCGCGCCCGCAGTCTCCGAGCCGGTGGCCGGGTCTGCTGGCTCCGTGTCTCCCGCCGCTTCGTCCGCCGCCGCTCGCGGGTCCGCGTCGGGGCGAGCCGTCTCCTCGGCGTCGCTCGCGCCCGTCTCGAACTCGTCGGACTCGTCTGTCATACCGCGGGCTACCGCGGCACGGCCGAAAAGGGTTCCGCGACGCGCGGTCCCCCGCCGGCGGGGATGTCGCCCCCCGTTTCCGGGTAAGGGTTTTCTATCGCGCCCGCGAGATTGGGAATCATGAAGGTACTGCTCGGAATCGGTGGCAGCGACGATTCCATGCGGGCGCTCGAAACGACGGTCGAACGGACGGCCGAGGTCGGCGACGACCTCACGGTCGCCATCGTCGACAACCCGTCCGGCGAGCGCTCGCGCGAGGAGATGGAAACGCGGGTGACGGAACTGCTCGACGAGCGCGGCGTCGACGCGACCGTCCGCGCGCTCGACGGCGACCCGGGGAGCGCCCTCGTGGACCTCGCCGAGAACGAGGGGTTCGACCAACTGGTGCTCGGCGGCGGCGAGACGAGCCCGATGGGGAAGATACAGATCGGCAACATCGCGGAGTTCGTCCTGTTGAACTCCCACGTGACCGTCACCCTAGTACGATGAGCGACCGAACGTTCTCCGACGCCGTCGCCGACCCGTACGACGCGCCGCCGCTGTCGTTCACCGACGGGGAAGACCGCACCATCGAGGTGCGCGCGCACGACGGCTCCGACGAGGAGTTGGAGGCGCTCGTCGAGATGTACGACGCGTTCGACCCCTCGGACCGCGCGCAGGGCATCCCGCCGGGCCGCGAGGACCGCATCCGCGACTGGCTGGAGAACATCCTCGACGAGGACTGCCTGAACGTCATCGCGTGGGACGGCGACGAGGTGGCCGGCCACGCGACGCTCGTCCCCGACGGCGACGCCTACGAACTCGCCATCTTCGTCCACCAGACGTACCAGCGCGCCGGCATCGGGACGCGGCTCATCAAGGCGCTGCTCGGCCACGGCCGGGAGGCCGGCGTGGAGAAGGTGTGGCTCACGGTCGAGCGGTGGAACCGCGCGGCGGTCGGCCTCTACCAGACCGTCGGCTTCGAGACGAGCGACGCCGAGAGCTTCGAGTTGGAGATGACCATCCGACTCGCCGAACCGCCGGACGACGAGGGCGGCTGAGGGCGGCGGCGAGCCGCGACAACGACCAACAATTCAGGATTCAGACAGGATTCAGACCGAAAGCACGGGCTGGCTGGCGTACAGGAGGACGTACTCGGCGGCCTTGGCGAGCACCTCGCCGGGGTCGCCCGAGACGGGCTCTCGGGGCACGACGATGAAGTCCGCGTCGAGTTCTTCTGCGGTGTCGAGGACGACGCTGCCGGGGTGGCGGAGCTTGCTCGTCCGCGAGAAGCCGTAGGCGACCGACGTGGTGACGGGCACGTCGGCGGTCTCTGCGAGCGCCGACACCGTGTCGGTGACGGCCTTGCTGTCCTCGGCGACGGCGTCCTCGTCGACGACGCCCTGCTCTATGGCGCGGACGACGTCCTCGCCGAGGACGTGGACGGCGTGGACCGCGGCGTCGTACTCGGCCGCGACGGCGGCGGCGTACTCCGCCGCGCGCGTCGCCTCCTCGCTTTGGTCGACCGGCACGAGAACGAGGTCGATAGAGAGCGGGCGCGGTGACATGTCCCCACCTGCGTCGGGGGACGACAAAAAACTCACCCCACGGTCCCGCCGGCCGACCGCCCCAGACTGGTTTTATGCCGCCGCGCCGTGAACCCGAAGCCATGTTCGACACCATCGTCATCGCCACCGACGGCTCGGCGAGCGTCCGCCGGGCGGTCAGCGTCGCCGTCGACCTCGCAGAGCGGTTCGACGCGTCGGTCCACGCGCTGTACGTCATCGACGCCGGCGACGTGGAGACCGCGCCGGACCGACTCCGCGACGAGATGCGCGACGCGCTCACCGAACGCGGCGAGGAGGCGCTCGCCGAGGTCGAGGCCGCGACCGACCGCGAGGTGACCGTCGCGGTGCGAGAGGGCCGCCCCGCCGCCGAGATTTCGAACTACGCCCGCGAGGTCGACGCCGACGCCGTCGCCATGGGAACACGGGGCCGCCACGGCGAGAACCGCTTTCTCATCGGCAGCGTCGCCGAGCGCGTCGTCCGGACCTGTCCGGTGCCGGTGCTGACGGTCCGCCAGCTGGAGGAGGGGACGACGGACTCCCTGCTGAGCGACGAGGCGGCCTGAGCGGGCCGCGTGGCTCGGTTCGGTCGCGGCCCGCGGGACGTTCGGCGCGGTCTCCGCCGACGGAATCGGGAGGAGTTTTCCCCGTCGCGCCCGAGTTCGGCGTATGGAAGACGAGCTCATCGACAGTTCTCAGCTCTCGCTCCCCCGCAAGTCCGTGCTCCCCGGAGCCGGCTTCTTCTACCCCGAGTCGTTCGACGAGGAACGCGCCGAAGAGCGCGCCAAGGCGAAACTCGAAGACGCGTCGGTCGCGGTCGTCACCGACACCGACGCCGACGGCCTCGGCTGCGTCGCCCTCCTCCGGGAGGCGTACGACGCCGCACTCGACGTGGCCGACTTCGAGGAACGCATCGAGGAGAAACTCGCAGACGACGAAGGCGACGAGGACGACGAGGACGAATCGCCCCTCAACGAGGAAGCGGAAGAAGAGCGCCCGAAGTCGCCGGTCGCGCTGATGGGGTCGAGTCCGTACTCGTTGGAAGACGACCTCCAGCGCGTGGCCGACTACGCCCCCGAGGGCGTCGAGGTGTACGTCTGCGACCTCTGTCCGGACAAGTTCGAGTACGTCGAGGAGGAACTCGCCGCGCTCGTCGAGACGGCGGGCGAGATTCACTGGTACGACCACCACCAGTGGAAGCCCGAGGTGGCCGAGGCGGTCCGCGAGGCCGGCGTCGACCTCGTCGTCGGCGAGTCCGACGAGGAGTGTTCGACCGACGTGACGCTCCGCGAACTCGACTACGAGTTCGACGAGCGGTTTTCCGAACTCGCGGCCGTCACCCGCGACCACGACCTCTGGCTGAACGAAGACGAGCGGAGTCAGGACCTCGCGGACTACGCCTACTGGACTTCGAAAGAGGAGTACGTCGCCGTCGTCGGCGCGTACGGCGCGGACCTCCCGCCGGTCGTCGAGGAGTACATCGCCCACCGCCGCGTCGAAAAGGAGAACCTCATTCAGGCCGCCGTCGACCGCGCCGAACTGAAGACCGTCGGCGACTGGACGGTCGGCGTCACCTACGGCCGCTGCTCGCAGAACGAGGTCGCCGACGCCCTCCGCGAGGCGGGCGCGGACGCGGCGGTCGTCGTCAAGCCCGCCGGAAGCGCCTCCATTCGCGGCTCCGACGACTTCGAGCGCTGTCACGAGGTCGCGGACCTCGTCAACGGCGGCGGCCACCCGAAGGCCGCCGGCTGTAAGCCCGACATCTACGACGACATGCTCGACTACGCTCACCACTGGACGACGCAGGGCGCGACGACGAAGCGCGTCATCCTCCGGGCGTTCGAGCAGGTCGCAGACGCGGTCGCGGAGGCGGAAGCGGAAGCGGAAGCGGAAGCCGCGGCCGACGCGGAAGCCGACGATGACGCCGAAGACGACGAAGGCGTCGAAACCGAGCGCTAACGGCGAAACTAAACTCGAAACGCGGCGTCGAAAAACGGGGGTCGATTACGCGTCGTCGACGACCCAGCGGTCGGAGTACGTCGTGCCGCAGGTACACTTGGCGTAGGCGTGGACCACGTCGCCCTCCTCGTAGATGCCGCCGACCTCCTCGTTTTGCGCCTCGGCGAACGAGAAGATGAACTTCACCTCGTGGTTCTCCTCGGCGGCCGCCTCGGGGCAGGTGCCGCCGCTCAGGTCGTCGTCGATGTCGCCGTCGTTGCCCATGGCGGTCTGGGCGAACTCCATGGCGTCCATGCCCGTGCCGGCCGCGAAGGCGCGGCGGCCGTCGTCACCGGGGACGACGAGGACGTAGCCGTTGTCGACTTCGACGCCCATGTTCGGGAGTTTGCCCTGACTGTCGAGGTACTCGTGGGTGAGATAGAGCGCCACGTCGTCAAGGCGCTCGCCTGCGAGATACTCCGTTACCTTGCTCATACCCCGCCTAGGGCGGTCGGCGCGTAAAAGCGGCGTGTCTCGGAGTCCGACCGGTCACTCGTCGGACGGGCCGAACTGCTCCGCGATGCTCGAAAGCGAGTCGTTCGGCCGTTCGGTGATGCGGTACACCTGCCGGACACCCGGAACCCGGAGGCCGTACTGGTAGCCGTCGTCCAGTTCGTCGAGTTCGACGGCGTCGCCGTCGGCCCGGTCGTGTTCGCGGCACCACTCGACGAGTCGATTCTCGCCGTCGTTCGGGGTGCGCGCGAGGCGCTTGTTGTCGTACGCGCCGCGAATCACGAGTCCCGAGGCGTCGGCCGAGAGACGGGCGTGGTAGGCGGTGCCTCCGAGGTGGAGGCGGACGAAATCGCCGTCGGCGGCGAGCACGTCGTCGGGGACGCGCAGGCAGGGGCGACGGGTGCCGCCGCTTCGGGCGATGTTCGCGCGGAACGTCTGGACCGACGGATGGTCGGAGGGCAGTTGCTCTGGCACGGGGAAGAGAGGAGTGAGACGGCGTTATTCGTCGGCTTCTTCGTCGTCGCCCTCACCGAAGGCGGCGGCGACGTCGCCCTCGCCGGCGACGACCTTCGCGTTGATCTGGACGGTCTCGTCGGAGACCTCGCGGCCGCGGACGGTGACGCGCTTGCGCTCGCCGTCGCGGGACGGCTTGTAGCCGATGCCGTCTTCGGCGAGGATTTCCTTGAGCGCGCCGCCGGGCACGTCGGGGTGCATCGGTCGGCCGGCCTTGTCCGAACCGCCCGTCAGTTCGAGCGTGAAGCCGTCGAGACCGACGGCCGCGCCGTCGACCTCGTCACCGAGGTCGCGGCCGAGGAATCGGTTTGCGTCCTGTCCTTCGACGTCGACTTGGTAGGTCGCACCGGAGTCGGGGTCGGCGACGACGACCATGAATTCTGCCATGCGCGGATGAAAACGGTCGCGGATAAAAAGTACGTCGAAAGCGCGTCTCGGGACCGCACCCACCGAATCGGGGTGAAACGGCCGAATTCGGCGTCGTCAGGGAGAACGGAGAACCTAGGTAAGAGTTAACATTCAACATATCGTACACCGTAACATGAGCAAGGATATCGACACGCGTGGGGTCGTAGCCCTCGTCAAAGCCAAATCGAGGGCGCTGGTCGGCCCCGAGCCGACGGACCTCGTCGAACGACGCCCGGCGGAGTTGGTCGAGCGCCGGACGGAGGCGTTGGTCGAGGCGGAGCCGACGACGCTCGTCGAACCCCGGCCGACAACGCTCGTAAAACAGCGACGCCACGAATGTCCCACCTGCGGCTACAAGTCCGAAGAGGCCGTTCACGAACGAGTCTGCCCGGAGTGCGGCGGGACGCTTCGCAACGCCGGCACGGGTCGGGACTGAGTCGCAAGCGGCGGAGTCCAGGAGGAGGCACAGACACGACGTTCGCGGTGGTTCGTGCTCGCCGCACCGAGAAGACAGAGACGGCGCTGCGGCGGGTTAAAACCCGTCTTCCCACCGGAACGTGCCGTTCCGCTGGACGACCTCGCCGTCGACCTCGATGCGCGAGTCCTCGCTCATGTCGGTTATCATGTCCGTGTGGACCGCGGACTGGTTGCCGTCTTCGCCCTCCGGGAGACACGCGCCGTAGGCTCGACCGACCGCGAGGTGGACGGTGTCGCCCATCTTCTCGTCGAAGAGGATGCTGTCGGTGAAGCGGTCGATGCCGCGGTTCATGCCGATGCCGAGTTCACCGAGTCGGCGCGCGCCCTCGTCGGTGTCGAGGATGCCGGCCAGCGCGTCCTCGCCCGCGCCCGCGGAGAAGTCCACGACCTCGCCGCCCTCGAACGTCAGGTGGACGTTCTCGACGCGCTGACCCTCAAGCGTCATCGGCACGTCGAAGAACACCTCGCCCTCGACGGCGTCCTCGACGGGCGCGGTGAACACCTCGCCCGACGGGAGGTTGTGGGAGTCGTAGGCGACCGACGCCGCGGAGTTGACGGCGGTCCGCCCCTCGATGGACATCGTGAGGTCGGTGTCGGCCTTGACGATGCGGACCTCCGACCCGGCGTCGAGCACGTCTTTCATGTTCGCCATCTCCTCGGCGAGCGCCGACCAGTCGCGGAGAATCGCGTCGTAAACGAAGTCGGCGTACGCCTCGAAGGACATGCCCGCCTGCTGGGCCGCCGCGCGGGTGGGGTGGACCGTCGAGACCCAATCGGTGTCCATGCGCGCCTCTTTGACCTCGCTCGTGGCGCGGCCGTAGGCCTGCCGCGTCTCGGTCGGTACGTCGGCGGTCGCCGCCGTGTTGCGGGTGCCGCCGAGAAAGAGCACCGAGTCGGCGGCCTCGTAGAGGGCGAGTTCGTGTTCGGGAAGTTCGAAGTCGCCGTCGTGCGCGCGGAGGTACGCCCGCTGGACCTCCTCGGAGGCGTACGTCGTGACGACGTTCGCGCCGCGCTCGCCGAGTGCGTCGGCGACGGCGACCGCGAGGTCGTGAGCCCCCTCGCCGACGGAGACGACCACGTCGTCGCCGGCCTCGATTCGCGCGCTCCAGTCGACGAGCACCGCGGCGTGCTCGTGGATGCGTTCGTCCATACGCGACCCTCGCGCGCGGCGGTAAAAACGTCGGCGTCCGCGAACGCGCCAAACCACAACCACTACCACCCCCCGCGGACGATGCCGACGCATGCAACTAGGCGTCATCGGCCTCGGCCGGATGGGACGCATCGTAGTCGACCGAGTGCTCGATGCCGGGCACGAGGTCGTGGCCTTCGACCTCTCGGCGGAAGCCGTCGCGGCGGCCGCCGACGCGGGTGCCGAACCCGCGGACAGCGTCGCCGACCTCGTCGACCGACTCGGCGACGACAAGCGAATCTGGCTCATGGTCCCCGCGGGCGACGCGGTGGACGCGACCCTCGACGACCTCGACCCGCACCTCGACGGGGACGACGTGGTCGTCGACGGCGGCAACTCCCACTTCGAGGAGTCCGTGCGGCGCGCCGAGGCGTGCTCGGCGGCCTACCTCGACTGCGGGACCTCCGGCGGCCCCGCCGGTGCCGAACTCGGCTTTTCGCTCATGGTCGGCGGCCCGCAGTGGGCCTACGACGAGCTGACCCCCGTCTTCGACGCCGTGGCGACCGGCCCCGACGGCCACGGCCACATGGGCGACTCCGGCTCCGGCCACTACGTGAAGATGGTCCACAACGGCGTCGAGTACGCGCTGATGCAGGCGTACGGCGAGGGCTTCGAACTGCTCGCCGAGGGTCGCTACGACCTCGACCTCGAATCGGTCGCCAAGACGTGGAACAACGGCGCGGTCATCCGCTCGTGGCTCCTCGAACTCTGCGAGGAGGCGTTCCGCGAGGAGGGCAGCGACCTCGGTGACGTGGACGACCACGTCGCGGGCGGCTCGACCGGCACGTGGACGGTCCAAGAGGCGCTCGAACAGGAGGTCCCGGTCCCGCTCATCTACCAGTCGCTCGCCGAGCGGTTCGGCTCCCGCGCCGACGACCGCTTCTCCCGCCGCCTCGCCAACCGGCTCCGGTACGGCTTCGGCCGCCACGAGGTCGCGCGGAAAGACGACTGACGCGGCCGCGAACTACCGGCCGTGCCCGGCGACGCTCTCGGCGCGCCCGAGACGGACGCCGTTCTCGCCCCCGATATTGTGGGAACCCCGGTGAAACCCTCGTCTCGGCGGCGAAATCGACCGCCCGCGGGTGCCGCCACAATCACAATTTCCTTAACCCCTCCCTCCATATCCGCCGGTATGGCAGTCATCAGTCTGGTGGGTGTCGGGGCCGGATTGGTCCTGGTACTCCTCGCCGTCGCCCTGCACTACTCGAAGGGCACCGGCTGGGAGCCGACCGCCGACATCACACAGGAGGTCCTCGAACGCCGCGCGGCGACCGTCGCAGAGACCGACTTCCCCGAGCCGATGAACCGCTCTATCGGGGGCGGCGGCGGCGTCGCCGCGGTCGGTGGCGGCGAAGAGGGCGCCGAACTCGAAGGCGAGGAAGCGGAAGAAGAGCCGAGCCCCGCCGACATGCCCGAAGACGAAGTCGAGTACTTCGAAGTCGAGTTCGTCAAGCAGGGCGAGACCATCGAGCTGGCGAGCAACGAGACGGTGCTCGACCAGGGCGAAGACGCCGGGATGGACCTCCCCTACGCGTGCCGACAGGGTTCCTGTGTCTCCTGTGCCGCGAAGATTACCGACGGCCCGGCCGAAGAGTACATCACGCACCACACCCAGGAGACGCTCTCCGACGAGGAGATGGACAACGGCTACACGCTCACCTGCGTCGCCTACCCGAAAGCCGACTTCGCCATCGAGACCGGCGAAGCGCCGTAACGCGACGACCGCAGCCACCCACCTTTTCTCGCGACGCCACCCATCCCGGTGAGCCGCGGTCGCCGCTCGTGCGGCCGACCGCCCCGCCACGACTCGCCCAGTCGCACTCGTTCGGTGCCGGGACGTTCCAGCGTTCGAAGACGCCTATCGACGCTTTCAAACGGTCTCCGCGTGTCTCACCTGTTCAGTGTCCCTCCCCGAAGGAGGTTCCCTCACCGAAGGCGACCTCAAACGGCCGATGTTCGAACTGGCGTGGCCGATTATCGTCACCGAACTCCTCCAGGTGGCGTACAACCTCGCGGACACCGTCTGGCTCGGCCGGCTCTCGACCGACGCCGTCGCCGCCATCAGCCTCGCGTTTCCGCTCATCTTCCTTCTCATCTCCGTCGGCGGCGGCTTCACCGTCGCCGGCAGCACGCTCGTCGCGCAGTACACCGGCGCGAAAAGCGAAGGCTCCGCCGGGACCGTCGCCGGACAGACGCTCACGTTCATCACCGTCATCGCCGTCGTCGTCGGCGTCATCGGGTTTTTCGCCACCGACGCGATGCTCGGCGTCCTCCCGAGTTCGGAGGCGACCGCCGGGCAGGTCATCCCCCTCGCCGGCGACTACATGCGGGTGTTCTTCCTCGGCCTGCCGTTCCTGTTCGGCTTCTTCGTCTTCTCCGCGCTCATGCGCGGCTACGGCAACACCCGCGCTCCGATGGTCGTGATGTTCATCAGCGTCATCATCAACATCGTCATCGACCCGGTGTTCATCTTCGGCTTCGACGCCAACCCGCTGTTTTCGATGCTCGGAGTAGAGGGCTTCCAGGCGAGCCTCTTCGCCGCCACGGGTTTCGACGGCTTCAAAGTCGCCGGCGCGGCGTACGCGACGGTCCTCTCGCGCGCCGTCGCCACCGTCATCGGCATCTACGTCATCTTCGGGACGAGCGCCGGCCCCGACGTGCAACTCGCCGACTTCCGCCCGCAGTTCGAGTACATCAAGCAAATCGTCGATATCGGCGTCCCGAGCGCTATCGAGCAGTCCGCCACCGCCCTCGGCTTCATCACCCTCACCGCGATGGTCGTCACCTTCGCCCCCGAAGTCGTCGCCGCGTTCGGCCTCGGCAACCGCCTCACGTCGCTCGTGTTCCTCCCGGCGCTCGGCCTCGGGCGAGCGACCAACACCATCGTCGGCCAGAATCTCGGCGCGGGGAAACCCGACCGCGCCGAGAGCGCCGTCTGGCTCGCCGCCAAGGTCGGCGCGAGCGTCATGCTCGTCACCGGCGTCCTCGCGTACGTCTTCGCCGAACCCGTCGTCGCGTTCTTCCTCCAGACCGGGACCGCCTCGGCCGCCCAAACCATCGACCTCGGCGTCGAGTACATCCGCATCCGCGCTGTCGAGTTCGGCTTTATTGGCGTCCTCCAGGTCGTCCTCGGCGCGTACCGCGGCGCGGGGAACACGAAAACCGCCCTCGGCTTCTCGCTTTTCGCGCTCTGGTTGGGCCGAGTGCCCATCGTCTACCTGCTTTCGTTCCAGTTCGGCTTCGCCGAGACCGGCATCTGGCTCGGAATGGCCGTCGGACAGATTCTCGGCGCGATTGCGGCCACGGCGTGGTTCACCCGCGGGACGTGGAAACACAGCGTCGTCGACGCCGACGCGGCCGGAACGTAATCGGCCGCCGGCGCGGGTTCCACAACGGTTTTACGTCGGTGCCGTGTAGCTCTCTCCGCTGAGGGCCCGTAGCTCAGTGGACAGAGTGCTTGGTTCCGGACCAAGATGTCGCGGGTTCAAATCCCGTCGGGTCCGTCCAAATTTTTGGCGTTTTCTATATGTAGAAAACGTCCGACTCACGTCTTCTACCGGCGGGTCTCATCGCGGGTATATATACTCGCGAGCGGGGGCCGAAAAAGAGTCCACCACGAAACGGAACGCGGGTCGCCGCTGTCTTGCGGTCTGGCCGGGCCAACGGGGTGGTCAGCATGATGCTGCTCGACTCGGAGAGCCGAAAGAGCAGCTGTCTCAACTGCGGGTCACACGTCACCCGCGACTTCCGCCGCGTCTACGGTGACCGCGAGGACCGCGCACACCGCTGTCACGAGTGCGACACGCTGGTTCGACTACAGCGCGGTTCCGCGGGCGGTCTCGACGTTCCGATTCCGGACCCGTGGGACGGTGCCCCCGGTCGGCACGGCGGTAACCCGGAGCGGTGGCAATGACGGTCCGCTGTCCGTCCTGCAGCCGCGACAGCGACTGCATCTTCCGCTGTGAGTACTGCGGCCGCGATCTCGCGGAGGAGGACCGGCGGTGAGTTCCGTCGCGAGCGCGCCCCACGAGACGCGCGGTGATCTCCTCTACGGCGAATACGGTTCGTCGCCGTACTGGGCGGTTCGCCAGCTGTACAACCACATCGACGGCGGTATCTCGAAAGTCGAAGTGGAGGTTCCCCGCCTCGAGGAGGACGGAACCGAGACGTGGGAAGTCTCGATGGGGTTCCACCAGTCGGGACTCTCCCCGCGCGAGGCAGACACGGTAAACTCGCTTCTCGAGTACGACATCAATGCGTACGGCGAGGGAGAGCGGAAGCTTCCGGTCTGTGTACAGCCGCGTCTCGCGTGGTCCGACGAGAACCGACCTGACAGCGTCCCTGCGACGCTCGGGCCTGCCACGAACGTGAAACTGCAGAACGTCGTCAACCTCGAGTTGGACGAGATTCCGCACGTGTTCAAGTGGGTGATGCGGCGAGTGTGCGAGAAAGTCGGTTTCGACTGGTCGCGCAAGTACTTCGCTGAAGAGCCGCACAAGTTCTCGACGATAACCCAGCACGAGCGGTACCTGCGGATCGACCGCGATCAGGCGAAGAAACTGGTTCGGCGCGATGGCGTCTTCATGCGCTTGTTCATGCTCTCGGCCGATATCGAGGGCTCGCACGTCGTCTACGATTCGAACAACGAGGACGTGGTTGGCTACAACCACCAGCTCCGGCTCGATCGGTCGGCTATTGCTGATCTCTTCCCGAACAGCCAGCACCGTCCTCGAGGGCTTCAGCTGAAGCACTACCACCCGCAGTACGTCCGTGAAAGTTCGGACGGTGACCCGCTGTACCACCCGAAACTCGGGGCGCTGTACAAGAAGAACCTGAACCGCGATCAGGCGGTCGCGTGGGACGACCGGCACGATCTGGTTGGCGACCTGGAAGAGAAATTGCTGAACGTCCTTTCGTGGGCGGACATCCCAACTCAGCCTGGTATGTGGTTCGTCGCTGACGACCACTTCAGCGCGGTCGCGTCCGACCGGACGATTGCGCTGTGGGATGACCCGACCCCACAGATCGAAGCGTCCCAAGAGTCGGTCATCATGCGCACGCTCTCGCGGCTCACCGACGCGGACCACGACGTGCTTGAGCACTTGGCGCTCACCGACGGCGGCACGAGAGTCGGTGAACTCGAAGACGGAACCGGTTGGTCTTCCACGACGATCTACCGTGTTCTCCAGCGTCTCTCAGGTCTACTCGAAAACGACGGCGGTGTCGTGAAGTGGGTCTCCTCGAAGATCGCGCAGGAAGTGCGCGAGCTGGTGAGCATCGCGGACGACGTGGTAGACTCAGTCGCCGGTCGAATCGAGAACGTGCTGAACGTCGACCCGCGCGACCTGGAGCGGTCTGGCCGAGCGCTGCAGAACTGGCTGAACCGCTACGGCGCTGAGGTTGTCGCCGGGATGGATGACCGTGACGACCGCGTTCGGATTCGCATCCGGACGGTGCTCACTCAGTCGAAGAACTCCACGGCGACCGGCGAGTACCTTCCCGACGTGCTCGAGGAGGGATACAGCGCGTGGTGTGACGCAGGTCTCGACTCGCGGCGGTTCCTCAACGCGATCATCACCTACGACCGGGCGTACGGTCCCGTGCAGAACACGGTCGCTCGGAAGCACCTGTAGCCGGTGGCCTCCTGAGTGGCAACACTCTCGGTCAGTTCCTTCTTTTATATACTACTCTCCGATTTTAGGCCGAACCTTGTTTTCGGGTGGAGTCTCGATTCCCCGTGAGCGGCCGCGCTCGAGGAGATCGAGCGGGTGCTCTCCCGCTGGATGGGAAAGCCCCCTTAGGGAGTGTGACTAACGTCACAACTTCGAAAAAATAACCCTCCGCCTCCGCAGCTCCAGTTGATGCACGCGAAAAGCATCTCCACCCTGATTAGTTGGAAGTGGTGTTGGAGCCGAGGAGTTCGTCAATCTCTCCCGCAGTTACCGCAGATTGGAGGTCGCGGATTTGCAGCATAATTTCTTCAGTAGCTTGTTTCACTTCGACTGCGTTCCGAGAAGGAATCTTCACAATGACTTCGGGTTCGTTAAACTCTGCTTTGGAGACCAGATCTCTTTGTTCTAAGAAGGACTCCATTTCGGAATTCCTTGAATCGTGAAACAGAGAATTGGATGTGACGTACTGACTGGCAGTAGATGGATTCTGGGCTGCACCTAATATCCGAAATTGTACCGTCGATCGTGGATTTAGAATGCCAAAATCGAAGTCATGTAGGGCCGGTTTGATTTTCGTACTGTGGTTGATCTCGAGATCGTCCAATTGCTCAATCGACTCGCGCACAGACATTCTGGCTTGTGAAGAATAAGACGAGACGCTCAGCACGATAGTAATACAGAGTAGAACGAGGTTTAGTGCTGAGATGGGATTATCTACAATCAAATTGGTGAGGTATTGAGACAAGGTCATCTCGTCAGACACCCTAGAACATCCATTTGGATATCTACTGTCCTTCCGATTCAATTAACTGCTATGTTTTGTTTGACCCACGTCACTTTCAGGTCCCATAGAACGCCTGAAGAACCAAAATCGCGTCCTCACCGGAGACCGGACACCACCGGAACCCCGCCAAATCGAACCATACTGTAAGTAATTATACGTCGCCAAGGGGGTGTGTGGTGGTGGCCGTTTCTCGAAGTGTACGCGGTCTAGCAATTTCACGTTTGACACCGACCACGGCCTGTATTCGTGATTGGTGACTTAGGAGATAGAACTAAGTAGGATTGGGTGGCCGATGAGGTGTCAGCAATGGTATTCCGAAAGCTCCGAAACCACGACGGCACCCCGCTTGTTGCACTCGACCGTGACGATCTCGTCCTCGACGGCGTCATCGTTGCCGATGAAGACGAACGTGAAGAACAGAGCATGCACGTCCAACGGCTCGGAAAAGGCGTCTACGTCGTTCGGCCGGTGCCGGAGGACGGCCCGATCCAACCGCTTCACGAGACCGAGTTGCTGCAGGGGCTTGTCAAATAGAAGTGCAGTCACCACCAACCAATCTGAGGACTAACTGGAGAGTGAAAGAGTTCTACCAGTAAAGTGCGATTGGATTCAGAATCGTTGCTGGACCTTCTACGAACATTTCACTCGGGTCTAATTCGGGTAGTTCGAAACCATCGTTGTCTTGTTCGTCAATCGCTCTCAGAAGTCTACCAATGATCTCTGCTCTGAATTGGTCTGCCTCTACATCTGGACTAATTCCAGCAATGACTCGTAGGGCTTCAACTAAGTCCCACTTTTCGCCTTCTTGAATTTGATCCTGTACTCTGGCGAGCACGGTGTATTCATTTAACCCCCGAAACTCACGATAGCAGTCCACCGTTGTGAGATCCTCATTGATCGCAAGTCCAAAGTTATGACCATTATTGTTCGGTGTCAGTTCTAATCCGACCCATCCGCCGTACAAAAGTTGGTAGAATTGCTGTACTTGGCCAAAGTCAGATTGGCTCTGAATCAACTGCGCTACTAATCCACTTCCACTCGGTGCTTCACTCGTTGCTTCGGTGATATGCTCCAACGCACCAAGTAATGGATAAAGAGGGTCTGTCGTACAGAACCCAGATATTTTGACCACATCGCCTGGTTTTAGCTCAGAGAAGTCCTCAGTATTGTCTAAATCATAGACCTCCGTCGTGTCGCTCTCCTGTAAGGCTCTCTCAAGAATATCATAACGATATTGACTGGTAATATACCTCTCAATCTCGGAAAGATCACGGGAACGTTCACTTTGTGTTGTCTTTCCGCCACCACCAAACGTGATGAACGAGGGGAGATTGAGTTTCGCTTCACCACTCACTTCATCACCTTCTTTTTCAGTTTCTTCTACAACCTCCCGGATCCGTTCAGGTACTGCCATCGACATTGATGCAAGAAGGCTGTTGACCGCTTGAGAATCAAGATAAATAAACTGGCGAACATCTGAGGACATATTGTCCTAATGATCATCCCAGCATAAATTCATATTGGTTATACAAACAGTATGGTTTGGAAAGATTTTCTCTTTGTTTGCCCGGGTTGGAATCTTTTGTGAAAGGGAAAGAACACTCTATTCAATATTGCCCTCAGGTGTATCTCTACGTTGTTGGAATTCTTCTGTAAGTAGGATGACCACAGCAAACGCTATTGAGATACCAATGGTGGAAAGATACACGTTCTGAAGTAATATTGCTGAGATTGTTGGACTAATACTATCGAGGATAGTTGCTGCCACCGTTTTGAATGACTCAACCCACCAAGTATGGCCTACGAGAGAGACAAAAAGGACGGAATACACACCTAATACACCGAGGATTACCTTAAGAGGAAAGATGCCGGAGAACAGTCGGCTCAGAAGTTCTTTGATGTACTCAATCGCCTTTTCTGTGAGGTCTGAGTCTGTATCTCGTGCTGAGAGAATGACTTTCATTGCCCTCACCAACCTACCTGTTACATAGGCGGTGGAAGTCGTGATCAGTATAATCAGCCCAAAAAAGTCAAACATACCCACTAATCGCGGGTCACTAGCAAGAGAAAACGCGATTAATAAGATTCCAAACACCAAGAATGAAATAGCAGATTCTGTTGCGGAAAACGCGTTATCGAAGTGTTCAGTCTGTTCAGATAGAAGGTGAGAGAGAGCAGAGATCTGTTTCTTGTATCCTGCCTCTGTGTCACTTTTTTGAACGCGGAACTCATTTGCATCAAGAGGCTCTTTACCAATTAGAAGGTCTGGAACATCAAGGCGAAGAACCTTCCAAAAATACGAGATGCATACGAAAAATAACCCAAGAGAAACAAATAGAGCGACCGTTCCAACTGCGATATT
Organism: Haloferax sp. Atlit-48N; assembly: GCF_003383015.2. NCBI lineage: Archaea > Methanobacteriati > Methanobacteriota > Halobacteria > Halobacteriales > Haloferacaceae > Haloferax > Haloferax sp. Atlit-48N. The sequence continues at coordinate 2,690,043 of NZ_CP137689.1, forward strand.
CACCGATTTTGTTAATATAATAATGTCATCTGATAGTTGAGCATTCTCTGGAACATCCCTTGCAAGAGTAAGAAACGTGTCAATTAGGCTGGGTTCCTTTGCAACCGACAATACTGCGGACAATGCAGATAAGCCAGCTGTTATTCCGAAACCTCGTATGAATTTCTCTGCGAGAACCTCATTGTGCTGGTAGCGTTCAATTTGCTTATTGAGAATTTCTCTTTTATTTTCTTCAACAAAGAAGATTCGGCTTTCTGTATCTTCACTCATCTTCTCTATTTTCACTTGTCTTTCCCGCATCAAGATCGCCACTTAGGTAATCTCGCCCCTTTGCTGAGATCTGATAACGGCCCCTTCGAACACGAACTATGAAACCGTGCTGTGAGAGTTTACTTAGTCTACGGTTTACTTCTTCTCTACTTTTATCGATGTTCTCTGCAATAATCGTCGGTGAGAGAATCAATTCAGATGAACCAAGAACTTCCAAAATCCGATCGTCAATCGGTAACTGCATCCAGTCACCGGGTCTACGCCTCGAATTAGTCACAGTCACTACCTCTATACAGTAGCTCTACTTATCATATTTCAATCACAACATAGTGACTTTAACCTCACTATGTAGTGAGAAAGAACTATACCACACGACTCCGTGATCCAATATAACGGAAGCACCTTCGCAGACCTATCGCTCTCCGATAGGTTTCGCAGAAGCGGACCTCGCTGCTAGAGACAGCAGGTCCGCGCGGGCTTCCGTGCACATACCACGAAAGCCATGTTCGACTCAACTCTGTGGGGCCTTGAACCCCGTGCACGAGCGCACGCACAGCCGCCGAAGAACCGTTTAGTTTCACTCGCAGAAACGCCCGATTTCGGGGGTACGTCCGGCCAATTCGTTCACTTTCACTTTCAGCCTGCGTACGAGCAAGCGTATTATTACAAAGCGGGTGGCCGCCAAAGTGTGATGACGACTACGCAGGTCATTTGCGATGAGAACCGGACGGACCGCTGGCAGTTCACGTGTCCTCGAGGACACCGTACGTGGGAAGCGGCGCAGAACCACTTCTGGTGCCAGCGGTGCGCGTCCACCAAGGACGTTGACGGCCGGTTCCATCAACTCCGGGATAAGGTGAGCGGCGAGCGACTTTCTCGCGAGGAAGTCGTACTCCAGAGTAACTGCGACGACGACCTCGAGCTGGAGGCCGACGCATGAGCGACGATCTGCAACCACTCTCTCCCGAGGAAGGCGTGGAGATGTACCTCGATCTCCGCGAGGGCGACGTGTCCGAAACGACGCTCATGAACCACGGCTACCGGCTGAACCCGTTCCTCGATTTCTGCGAGGAGCACGATATCGACAATCTGAACGACGTGACCGGCCGGACGCTGTACAAGTACTACAGCTACAAGAAGGGCGCAATCAAGCCGGTCACGCTGGACAACTACCTCACAACACTCCGGGTGGCCCTCGATCCGTGGGCCGATATCGACGCCGTCGAAGAGGGACTTCGCGAGAAGGTGCCGCTTCCGAACCTGAAACCGCAGGACGACGTGCGCGACCGCGTGCTCCGCGGCGACCGCGCGAAGGATATCCTGAACGGGCTGGACACGTTCAACTACGCCTCTCGGGACCACGTTATCATGCTCATCCTGTGGCACACCGGGATACGCACCGGCTCGATCTACTCGCTCGACGTGGAGGACTATGACCCCGAAGAACCGTGTCTGAAACTCCGACACCGTCCCGAGGAGGGAACGCCGCTGAAGAACGAGGAGAACGGGGAGCGCGACGTATCTCTCAGCCCACCCGTGGCCGCGGTCATCGACGATTACCTCCTGAAGAACCACTACGACGTGACCGACGAGTACGGACGCGAGCCGCTTATCTCGTCGTCACAGGGTCGGCTCTCGAAGGGTGCGTACAGAACGACTATCTATGCCGTGACGCGCCCGTGCGAGTGGGGGACGTGTCCGCACGCGGAAGTGGACCCGGACGACTGCAGACCTGCTGCTAGGCGCGATAAGGCGTCTCGCTGTCCTTCGACGGTCTCGCCGCACGACATTCGGCGCGGTGCGATCACCGAGTCGCTGAACGACGGCGTCCCGGTCGAGATCGTGAGCGAGCGGATGAACGTGTCTGTGGACGTGCTCGACAAGCACTACGACAAGCGCACGCACCGTGAGCGGATGGAGGTTCGTCGTCGTGTTCTTCGGGAGGTTCGGCAGTAGAATGTCTCCAGAATGTGGTATGCTGTCGGTATATACCAATAACATTCCGTCGGGTCCGTTTTGTGCCGTTTCGTGTGAACGAGAGGGTTCACCGTGTACCGAACCACCCAACTTCGGTCGGATGCTCACTGCACGCTACCCCCGCCGATAGCCATCAAACGACAGGTTCCGTCGACCACACGAGAACGTGTTGAAAATTAAATAACTGGCTGTCGAAATTCTACAAAACACCACGATATATCGGTTTTGGAGGGGAAATCTCCCGGGAGCAGAATCAACGTTGATAAACGAGCGGCAATTCATTTCACCCCGAAGTCGAAGGGGAGGGGTATGGGAACGCCGACAGCGGACACGCAGAACCGTCGACGCGGTGTGGGGCGGTGGCGACAGCGGCTCCGAGACGCAGTGAGATACGTCCCGCAGGGGGACTCGATTCCGAGCGAGTCGTGGCGGGCGCGTCACCGAAACATCCTCGTCTTCCTCGTGGCGCACGCGCCGCTTTTGTACTTTCTCGGGAACTTCACCGGGTCGGAGCCGTACGTCACGGGTGCGACGCTCACCGCCGCGCCCGCCGAACACGTCTTGCTCGGCGTCGGAGCGGTCGCGGGGTTGGCACTGTTCGCGTGGCTCCCGTGGCTCCCGCGCCGGATGCGGAGCGGCTTCGCATCAATCGGGTTGCTGACGTGTTCGGCTCTGCTCGTCTACTTCTCGGGCGGCTACATCGAGGCGCACTTCCACTTTTTCGTCATCGTGGCCGTCCTCGCGGTCTATGAGGACTGGCTCCCGTTCGTCGTCGGCATCCTGTACGTCGCCATCCAGCACGGCGTCTTCGGCATGGACCACCCGGAAGCGGTGTACAACCACCCCGACGCAATCGCGAACCCGATGGGCTGGGGGCTCGTCCACGCGGTGTTCATCCTCATGCTCGCGTCGGCGTTAGTCACGAACTGGTTCTCTGTCGAGCGCTCCCGCGAGGAGACCAGACAGAAGATGCAGAGCCTCGAAGACAGCGAGGAGGCGAAAGCCGAAGTCGAGCGCCTGAACGAGCAGTTGATGGTGCAGGCCGACGAACTCGCCGCGGCCATGGACGCCGTCTCGGAGGGGGATTTCACCGCGAACCCGCCCGAAGGGTCGGGTATCGAGGCCATCGAAGCCATCAGCGACGCGTTCACGGCGATGAAGCGCGACCTCTCGTCGACTATCGTCGATCTCCGAGCGTTCGCGGCGACCGTCGAGCGAACGACGCAGTCGGTCCACGACGACGCCGAAACGCTCGAACGGACGCAACGACAGCTCGCGGCCGACGTGGGGGCGTTCGCCACGGACGTGCGCGAGCAGGCTCACGACCTCGAATCCACGACGGACGAACTGAGCAGTCTGTCGGCGACAATCGAGGAAATCGCCGCGAACGCCGACCAAGTCTCCGGCGAGGCGAGCGACGCGGCGGAGGCCGCCGAGGCGGGGACGGGGACTGCGACGACGGCCATCGAGGCCATCGAGAACGTCGAACAGAGCGTCGACGAACTCGCGTCGCTGGTCGAGTCGCTCGACGACCGGATGGACGACGTCTCGAAGAGCACCGACCTCATCGAGTCGATCGCCGAACAGACGAACACGCTCGCGCTCAACGCCAACATCGAGGCCGCCCGCGCCTCGGACGGAAGCGAGGGGTTCGCGGTCGTCGCAGAGGAAGTGAAGTCCCTCGCCGACGAGACCCAAGACCACTCGGCGGCCATCGAGCGGACGATAACCGAGACAATCGAAGACGTGGCGCGCGTGCAGGCGGAGATGAAACGGACGAAGGCGCAGCTCGAAACGGGACGGTCGACGACGACCGACGCCGCAGAAGCGTTCGCGGCGGTCTCGGACATCGTCGAAAGCGTCGATATGTCGGTCGACGAGGTCGCCACGGCGACCGACGACGGCGCGCGCACGACCGAGGAGGTGGTCGACGCGATTATCGGCGTCGCCGACCGCTCGCGGGATATCGCGGAACAGAGCGACGCGCTGGCGAGCCAAGCCGAGTCCAGAGCGGCGACGATTTCGGGGGTTCGGGAACAACTCGACGACCTCAGAGGCCAGACCGGCAGCCTGCAAGCACGGCTCGAAACGTTCGACTGCGAGGTTCCGGCCGACGACTGACTTGCCGGCAGTCGCTCGGGGAACGAGTGAGAGCGAAAAAAGCGAGCGGAAAAGTCAGCCGTCAGCCGGCGTCGGTGACCGCGACCGCAGACGCCGCGGCGGTGACCGACTTTGCGCGCCGCAACCGCGACCGAACGCGGCGGGGAGCGCGGTTATTCGAGGTCGAAGCGGTCGTGGCTCATAATCTTGTGCCACGTCGCGACGAAGTCCTCGACGAACTCTTCTTCGCCGTCGTCGCCGCCGTACACTTCCGCGATGGCGCGAAGCCGGGAGTTCGAGCCGAAGACGAGGTCGAAGCGGGTGGCCTCCCACTCGACATCGCCCGTCTCGCGGTCGCGCACTTCGTACAGGTACTGGTCGTCTGAGACCGGCTCCCACTCGTAGTCCATGTCGAGCAGGTTCTCGAAGAAGTCGTTCGTGAGCGTCTCGGGCTCGTCGGTGAGGACGCCGAGGTCGGAGTCCTGGTAGTTCGCGCCCAGCGCTCGCATGCCGCCGACGAGGACGGTCATCTCGTGCGCCGAGAGGTCGAGCAGGTCCGCCTTGTCGACGAGCAGGTCCTCGGGGCGCTCGTCGACGTCGTCCGCGATGTAGTTGCGGAAGCCGTCGGCGTCGGGCTTGAGCATCTCGAAGGACTCGACGTCGGTCTGTTCCTGCGACGCGTCGGTCCGTCCGGGCTCGAACGGCACTTCGACGTCGTAGCCGGCGTCGGCCGCCGCCTCCTCGATGGCCGCAGCGCCGCCCAGCACGATGAGGTCCGCGAGCGAGACGCGGGTGTCGTCGGACCGCGCGCCGTTGAACGACTCCTGAATCTCTTCGAGGGTGCCGAGCACGTCGTCGAGCTGGTCGGGCTCGTTGACTTCCCAGCTACGCTGGGGTTCGAGGCGGATGCGCGCGCCGTTCGCGCCGCCGCGCTTGTCGCTGTCCCGGTAGGTGGACGCCGAGGCCCACGCCGTCTTGACGAGCTGGGAGACAGAAAGATCCGAGTCGAGAAGCTCGGCTTTGAGCTCCGCGACGTCCTCGTCGTCGATGAGGTCGTAGTCGGCGTCCGGGATGGGGTCCTGCCACAGCATCGCTTCGTCCGGGACCTCGGGACCGTAGAGCCGGGACGGCGGGCCCATGTCGCGGTGGAGGAGTTTGTACCACGCCTTGGCGAACGACTCTTGGAACTCCTCGGGGTCCTCTCGGAACTCCTCGAGCACCGCGCGGAAGTCGGGGTCCTTCTTCAGCGCGATGTCGGTGGTGAGCATCATCGGGTCGACGAACTGGTCGGGGAGGTGCGCGTCCGGAGCCGCGTCCGGAATCTTGTCCGCCGGCGACTCGTCGGCCGGCCGCCACTGCCACGCACCGCCGGGGCCCTTGTGCGCCTCCCACTCGTAGTCGAGGAGGTTGGCGACGTAGCCCATGTCCCACTGGGTCGGCGCGCTGGTCCACGGGCCCTCGATGCCGCTGGTGATGGTGTCGGGGCCCTTTCCGGAGCCGTGGTTGTTCTTCCAGCCGAGACCCTGTTCCTCGATGGGAGCCGCCTCGGGCTCTGCTTCGAGGTTGTCGCCGGAGTCCGCGCCGTGAACCTTCCCGAAGGTGTGGCCGCCGGCGATGAGCGCGACGGTCTCCTTGTCGTTCATCGCCATGCCGCTGAACGTCTCGCGGATGTTCTTCGCGGAGCCTTCGAGGTCGGGTTCGCCGTTGGGACCTTCGGGGTTGACGTAGATGAGGCCCATGACGGTGTTGCCGAGCGGCTCTTTGAGATTACCGTCCTCGTCGAAGCGGTCGGGGGAGGTCGTCTCCCACTCGTCTTCGGGACCCCAGCTGGGGGCCTTGTCGCCGACGTAGTCGTCGGCGCGGCCGCCCGCGAAGCCGAACGTCTCGAAGCCCATCGATTCGAGGGCCACGTTGCCGGCGAGGACGATGAGGTCGCCCCACGAGAGCTGATTCCCGTACTTCTTCTTGACGGGCCAGAGGAGTCGGCGCGCCTTGTCGAGGTTCACGTTGTCCGGCCAACTGCTAATCGGCGGGAGACGCTGGTGTCCGCCGGACGCGCCGCCGCGGCCGTCGTGGGCGCGGTACGTCCCGGCGCTGTGCCACGCCATCCGGATAAAGAGGGGACCGTAGTGGCCGTAGTCCGCCGGCCACCAGTCCTGCGAGTCGGTCATCAGCTCTTCGAGGTCGGCTTTCACCTGCTCGTAGTCGAGCTGCTGGAACTCCTCGGCGTAGTCGAACTCCTCGCCCATCGGGTCGGTCTGTTGTGCGTTCTGGTCGAGGATTTCGAGGTCTAACTGGTTTGGCCACCAGTTATGGTCAGAGCCACTCATACACCAACGGTTACCGCTTTTGAGTGATAAAATTGACTGATTTTGAATTAACTCTTGGTTATAGCCAAAGCAATCTTTTTACTTTATGAATAATTCTCAGTCGGGGAGCTCTTGACGGGGACGTATTCGCGATTGTATCGAAATAGTGACTGGTTGTGGACCGTCGATGAGCGACCCGTCGAGTGTTGTTTGTCTGTTGACTGGTCGAGGATGTCGGCCCGCAACCGAGCACGACGAAATGGGTAGCTCGCGCGTGTGACCCCGAGCGCGGCGCGAGCGGCGCGGAATGCCATCGGGGTGGTCCGGCAACCTACTGCCGTGGTGGACGCGGCGGCGCGACGGCGGTCGTCGCCACCGCGCCCATCGCCACGACAGGGTCGACGATAGGTATCGGAGCGTCGGCCCGCGCGTCGGGAATCGCGCCCGACGAGGAGATGCCGGTACAACTCGGCGCGACGACGTCACAGCCGGCGTCGACGAGGCGGTCGACCGCCGCGCGAATCGCCGCTCGCCCGTCGTCGGTCGTGAGGAAGTTCGTCGTCGCCGCGCCCTCCACGACCGTCTCGGCCGCGAGTCGGTCGCCGAGCAGGTCACGGATTGCCGACCCGGCCCCGTTTTCGAGACCGAGCGTCCCGACGCGCTCGCCGCGGGCGGACGCGACGGCCGCCACGCTCGCGCCCGCGCCGACGACCGGGATGTCGAGCGCTTCGCCGAGCGCCTCCACGCCGGGGTCGAGCGCGCAACTGATACAGAGCGCATCGACTTCGGTCGCCATCTCGCGACCGAGCGCCTCGATGTACGGGAGCGCGTCGACCTCGGCGGCCGCGTTCGGAATCCCGTCGGGGTGGTCGGGGATGCACCGCGACAGCGTCGAGACGTGCGGGTAGTGCCGCTCGACGAGTCGCCCGTGGCGGGCGACCTCCTCCGGGTCGTCCAGCGTGAGCACGCGGAGGACGCCGAGTTCGACCATCAGTTGGTACCCCCGCCGTTCCGCTCGGCGTCCGGGTCCGGGTCTGGCGAGTCCGAGTCCGAGTCCGCGTCCGCCGGCTCGTCGATGCCGCGGGCCGCGAAGAAGCCCTGCTGGCGGAGCGCGGCGAGCAGTTCGCCCTCGCGGCGATTCATGAAGCCGTTCGGCCCCCAGTAGCGTTCGAGCGTCTCCTGCCACTCGCGGCGGTCGTCGCCGTAGACGCTGTCGCCGTACATCTCGTTCATCGCGTCGTAGCAGGCGTCGAGTTGCGCCTCGGTGGGGTCGCGGTAGCCGCCTTCGTGGAGCACCGTGTCGAGCGGGACCCGCGGGGCGTTCTCGGTCGCCTCGCCGTGACGCGGGACGCCGAGACAGAGCCCGAAAATCGGCAGGACGCCCGACGGAAGGTCGGCCGTCGCGGCGACCTCGGTGAGATTGTTCAGGATGTTACCGATAGGGCAGACGCCGTAGCCGCGGCTCTCGGCGGCCAGCATGACGCCCATCGCGGCCAGCGAAGCGTCTATCGACCCCTCCAACAGCCCCATCGCGGGCGTCATGCGGAACTCGCGGTCGCGGTGCTTCAACAGCAGTCGAATCCGGCGGACGTCGATACAGACGAGGAGGAAGTGGCTCGCCTCCTCGACCTGCACGGTGCCGCGGCTACACAGCTCGTGAATCCGCTCGCGGCGGTCGGGGTCGCGTATCCAGACGAAGCTGTACATCTGGGTCGTCCCGCTGGTCGGGGCCTTCCGTCCGGCGTCGACCATCGCGCGAACCTCGTCGTCGGGAATCTCGGCGTCGGCGTCGAACTGGCGGACCGTGGCGCGGCGCGCCAACCACGGGGCGAGGTCCGGAACCTCGGCGGCCGCCGCGGCGAGTGCGGGGCGGTCCGTGCGGTCCGGGTGGTCCGGGTGGCCCGGGTGGTCTGCTTGCTCCGAGCGGTCCGTGCCCGCGCGGTCACCGACCGAGGGCGAAGGCGTGCGGTCGCTCACACGCGCACCTCGCCGTCGGCGACGACGACGTCGCCGTCGAGCGAGACCGTCGGTTCGAGGATGACGCCGTCGAGGTGCGAGTCGCAGTCGATGGTCCCGCCGAAGCCGAGGTTGTCCCCGAAGGCGACGTGGCAGGTGCCGTACACCTTCTCGTCTTCGAGGACGGTCCCGATGATGCTCGCCGCGGGGTTCGTCCCGAGGCCGAGTTCGCACACCCGTCGGGCGCAGTCGTCGCCGCTCGTCGCGTCGAGGAACTCGTCGGCGGCCGCGCCCTCGACGGACGTGATGTGCCCCGCGTCGAGTTCGACCGTCAGCGGGTCGTCGAGGACGCCGACGCCCGCGAGGCCGCCGTCGAAGACGAGCGTGCCGGTGGCCGTCCCCTCGACCGGCGCGACGTAGCTCTCGCCGGACGGGAGGTTGCCGGAGTCGCCGGGGTCGGCGATGATGCCGTCGCTCGGGATGCCGTCGCGGCCCGAAAGCGACATCGTCGCCGACGCGCCGCCGGCCTCGATGCGGGCCTCGTCGGCCGCGGTGAGCTTCTCCGTGAGCGCCGCCGTCAGGCGTTCGACCTCCTCGTAGTCGGCCGTAATCGCGCCCGCGCTGAACATCTGGTCCGTGATGCCGGGCATCGTGGCGACGCGAGCGCCGGCCTCGGTCGCGGCCTCTCGCGCTCGCGTGTGGGTCAGCGACGCGCTGGTCGGACAGACCACGACATCGGCCGATTCCATGGCGCGGGCGACCGATTCCGGCGGTTCCATCCCGTTTCGCTCCATCGGCGGAATCTCGAACAGTCCGGAGTCCAAGCCGAGGTCGACCCCCGCCTCGAACAGCGCCCGGCCGATGTGGTTCGTATCGGTATCGGTCACGACGAGGAGCGTCTCACCGGGGGCGGCGTTCATGTTCTCGGTGAGGAGCCGCGTCGCCACCTCGCGATAGTCGGCCATTCAGAGCACCTCCTCGGCGGTCTTCGCCAGCACCGACCGCCCGAGCAGGACGCCCGTACCCGTTAGCTCGCGGACGGTCGCTTTCATCTCGGGCGTGTAGCCCATGCAGTCCATCACGATGAGGTCGGCGTCGGTGCCGATGTCGGCCGCCGCGGCCGACACCTCGTCGTCGTCGGCGTACGGCGAGCCCGCGGCGGTGACGAGGTCGTAGTCGGCCCACTTCTCGAACGTCATGGCCTCCTGTTCCTCCTTGGGCATGATGACGCCGAGGGTCCCCCCGTCGAGGATGGCCGAGACCCACGCCGAAAGCAGGTCGCTCGGCTCGAAGACGGGGACGCTGACGTCGAACGACGGGAAGTGACCCGTACAGAGGACGCCGATGGCCGTCACCTCGGATTCGAGGTCGCGGATGCGCGCTCCGAGGAGTTCGACGACCGACTCGCGGTCGACGGTGACGGCCGTGCCGTCGGCCAGCCGCGAGACGTACACCGGCTGTCCCTCGCGCGGGCCGACCGCGGCCTCGACCTCGGCGGCCGAGTCGAACCGGTCGAGCGCGCCGACCTCGACGATGTCCACCTCGGGCGGGAGCGCCGCCGCGATGTCGGGCGTCACGTCGGTCCGGGGGGCCTGCCCGATGGTCACGAGTCCGAGCGTCGACATCTCAGACGCCCTCGCCCAACGTCTGGAGGCGACCCATCGAACCGTACAGCGACGTGAGGCGGTCGTACTCGGCCTCGTCGTAGAACGACGCGCGGCCGCGGGTGAAGTCCTTGGCCGTCTCGACGACGAACCCGGTCGCGTCGAGCAGGTCGGTGAGGTAGTTCGCGCCGGTCCCGCAGCCGGGGACGGGCGAGACGCTCGTCGTCGCCACGCCCACGACGGGCGCGTCGGTCGCCGTCGCCGGCTGGAGGATGCTGTTGATGTGGTGGACGTCGTTGCCGTAGGGGGTGATGTCCTGCATCGTGAGCGTGAGCGTGCTCGGCGGGCGGCCGGTCGCCCGCTCTTGGATGTCGAGGAGGCTGTCGCTCACCTTCAGCACCCAGCCCTCCTTGACCGTGGGCGTGATGGCGAAGCCGCGCTCGCAGTGGACGCGGTTGCCTTTCGTGGCGTCGACGGAGACGACCGCGTCCATCTCCTCGTCCACCTCGTGTTCGTTCATAGTACGCGTATCGACCGGACTGCCCATGAAGGGCACCGGGTCGTGCGGGGAGGTCGGCGCGTCGGGACAGACGTGCGTGGCGATGCGAACGTCGCCGGCGAGCATGTCGCCGCGCTCGCGCATCTCGCCGAGGTGGAGCGCGACCGCGAGGGCGACGATTGCCCCGTCGGCGTCGGAGACCGGGCCGAGTTCGGCCGGCCGCGCGGCGACCCCGCCGAGGCGACCGACGACGCCGAGGGTCGGCGCGTCCGGGTCGCGGCCGGGGACGACCGTCTTGACGAAGTCGGTCGACCCCTCGTCGGTCGAGATGGTCGTCACCTCGGTGTCGAGGCCGTACGTTTCGAGCGCGTCGCGTACCAGTTCGCCGTCCGCGTCGGGACGGCTGAGGATGTCGTAGGCTTGCTGAATCTTGTCGAACATGAGTGTCGTTAGTTGAATACGTGTGATTTGACCGCTTTTCCGACCGCCTGTTCCACCGGGTCGAAGAGCGCCGGGTCGGCCATCCCCGCGCCCAGAGAGAGGTTCACCGCGGGCGCGACGACGACCGCCACGGACCGCCCCTCCGCGAGTTCCGCCGTCGAGACGGGCATCCCCGTCTCGGCGTCGAGCGTCGTGATGAGGTCCGGGAACGTCGCGAGGCGCTCGCCGTCGAGGTCGAGCGTCATGTACTCGTTCCAGAAGGTGAGTTCGCTCCCCTCGATTTCGACCTCGCCCACGTCGAAGCCGCCGGTCGTTTCGAGCGCGAACGACTCGACGGGACCGACGAGCGAAACTTCGCCGCCGAGCACGTCGGCGACGCGTTCCGCGGCGTCGCGGCCGTCGTCCGCGAACCTGACCGCGCGACCGACCGCCTCGGCCTGGTCGTAGGTGTCGAGCGCCGCGTTGGCCTCGGCGTAGCTTGCCGAGACCGGGTTGCGGGCGACGGCGACGAGGCCGCCGGCGTCTTCGGCCGCGTGTCGCACGAGCGACGCCGCCGTGCCGAGTTCCGCTTCGACGACCGTCTCCAGTCGGCTGGCGGTGCCCGGCACGCCGCCGACCGCCGCCTGCACCGACTCGGCGTCCTGCGACAGCCCGATAGAGCCCATCGGCCCGGTCGGGTGCGCCCGCCCGTTGCAGGCGGCGTCGACGAGCGGGAGGCCCGTGACGGCCGACTGGAGCAGGCCGTTGACGGTGGCGAACCCGCCCATCTCGTTCGTCATCAGCGCGCCGACGGTCGTCCCGTCGGCCGCGAGTCTGTCCACCAACAGTTCGACCGCGCGCACGTAGTCCGCGGGGTCGACGTGGCTCTCGGTCGCGGCGGGCGCGCCCACGCCGCTGACGGTCAACACCACGTCCGTCGGGTCGAGGTCCGCGACCGAGACGATAGTCGGCCGGCCGTACTCGACGGCGAGTTCACCGAACTCGATACCTTTCGAAAGCGAGCCGCCGCCCCCGCCGCCGAGGACCGCGCCGCCGACCGCGATATCTTCGACCCAGTCGGTCGTTATCGCCCGCTCGCCGTCTGTCTGCGCGGGACGTGTGTCGTCCGACTGCGGGCTCTGTGCGTCGTCTGTCGGCGCGGGCTGCGCGCCGTCCGTCTGCGTGTCGTCTGTCGTCATTGGGGTGCCTCGGGGGAGTCTCCGTCGGCGGCCGTCACGCTGAGAAAGGCGTTCGGCCGCTGTCTGTCGGCGTCGCGAAGCGCCGCGGTCCCCCGCGCCCGGAGTCGCTTCATGCCCGCCGCGAGCAGGTGATACGTCTGGTCGCGGCCCATCGATTCGAACAGCCCGTCGGATTTGGCCACCGCCGTGGCGCAGACCTCGTCGTCGCGGCACGGGCGGTCGCAGGCCGAACACGCCGGCTGGGCGGCTTTGAACGCCGCCGGGTCGGACGCGCACGACCGGAGCAGGTCGTCGGTCCACGGGCGGTTCTGCCGCGCCCGCCGGAGGGCGGCGAGGCGGTCCGTGCGCTCTGCGGTCATTCCCACTCCGCGCCCTCCTCGAACCGGTCGTCGTGGAGGAAACACCGCGCGACCTGGTCCGCCCCGCGCTCGTACAGTTCGGGCTCCTCGACCGCGCAGGCGTCGAACTCGTGGGCGCAGCGCGACCGGAACGCACAGCCGCTTGGCTTCTCCCGCGGGTCCGGCACCTCGCCGTCGAGCGTGATTCGGTCGGGTTTCGCCAGTTCGTCCTCCTCGCTGATGGTCGAGATGGCGGAGAGGAGCGCCCGGCTGTACGGGTGTTGCGGCGACCCGAACACCGAATCCACGTCGCCGACCTCCACGAGCCGTCCGAGATACATGACGCCGATTCGGTCGGCGACGTTCTTCAGGAGCGAGAGGTCGTGGGTGATGAACAGGTAGGTGATGCCGAACTCCTCCTGTATCTCTTCGAGGATGTTGATGATGCGGGCCTGCACGCTCACGTCGAGCGCGCTCGTCGGTTCGTCGAGGACGACGAACTTCGGGTTGAGCGCCACGGCGCGGGCGATGCCGACGCGCTGTTTCTGCCCGCCCGAGAGCTGGCCGGGGTAGCGGTACATGAACTCCCGGGGGAGGTCCACCATGTCCAGGAGTTCCTCGACCCGTTCGAGCCGCGCCTCGGAGTCGCCGTAGTCGTGAATCTTCAGGGGTGCCTCGATAATCGACTTGACGCGGTGGCGAGGGTTGAGGCTCGACGACGGGTCTTGGTGGACGATTTGCATGTTCCGACGGAACCGCTTGAGCTCGCCGTCGGAGAGGTCGACGACGTTCTGGCCGTCGATTTCGACCCGCCCGCTCGTCGGCTCCGTCAGGCGGAGCATCGACCGGCCGGTGGTCGTCTTGCCGGACCCCGACTCGCCGACGAGGCCGAACGTCTCGCCCTCCGCGATGGAGAAGCTCACGCCGTCGACGGCGCGGACCTCGCCCGCCTTCTTCTGGAGGATGCCCTCGAACAGCGGGAAGTGTTTCTTGAGGTTCTCGACCGTGACCATCGGGTCGTCGAGGTCGCGGTCGCGCTGTACCCCTGCGGTCGGGTCGGTCGTGTACGCTGAGTCGTTCATTGGTCCGTCCCTCCGTCGGCGGAGATATCGCCGGGCGCGTCGCCGCTCGGGGCGTCGCCACCAGCGGACAACCACGGCGCGGTGCCGATATCGACCCGTTCTGCGGCGAGCGACTCGTGACGCTCGCGGGCCGGGAGCCCGTCGAACAGGTGACACGCGGTCGCGTGGTCGGAGCCGGTCTGTCGCGGGTACGGGTACGCCTCGTGGCAGGCCGGTTCCGCGTGGGGACAGCGGTCAGCGAACCGACAGCCGGCCGGCGGGTCCGTGTAGTCGGGCAGGTGCCCTTCGATGCCGTCTCCGATGCCGGTCGAGAGCGTCGGGATGCTCTCCAACAGCCCGCGGGTGTAGGGGTGCTGCGGGTTCGCGAACAGGTCGGCGGTCGGCGCTTGCTCGACGATTTCGCCCGCGTACATCACGTTGATGCGGTCGCTGACCTCGCGGGCGACGCCGAGGTCGTGGGTGATGTAGAGGACGCTCGTGTCGCGCTCCTCGACGAGTTCGTCGAGGAGGTCGAGCACCTTCGCCTCGGTCGTCACGTCGAGGGCGGTGCCCGGTTCGTCGGCGATGAGCAGGTCCGGCTCCGACAGGAGCGCGATGGCGATGAGGACGCGCTGGCGCATCCCGCCGGAGAGTTCGACCGGGTAGCTCTCGAAGACGCGCTCGGGGGCCGAGATTTCGACCTCGCCGAGCATCTCGATGGCCCGCTTTCTGTGTTCGGCCTTCGAGCCGGTCGACAGCGCGTCGCGGACGAGCTTCGACAGCGACAGGCGCGGTCGCCCCTGCCACTTCAGCACGTCCATCATCTGCTCGCCGACCGTCAGGACGGGGTTGAGACTCGTCATCGGGTCCTGCATGATCATGCTCATCTCCTTGCCGCGCCGCGAGTGGCGCTCGGCGTCGGAGAGCGAGAGCACGTCCTCGCCCTTGTAGCGAATCTCGCCCTCGGGGATGGTCGCCGCGGGGAGCAGGCCCATGATAGATTTCACGGTGACGCTCTTGCCGCAGCCCGTCTCGCCGACGAGCGCCGCGGTCTCGCCGCGGTCGATGGTGAAATCGATGCCGTTTATCACTTCGGCCGTCCCGTCGTGGGTCTCGAAGTGGACGTGGAGGTTCTTCACCTCCAAGATGGGGTCCGCCATCTCAGTCCACCTCCACGTCGAGCACGTCGCGCAGGCCGTCGCCGATGAAGTTGAACCCGAGGACGGCGAAGGAAATCGCCAGCCCGGGGAACACGGCAATCCACCAGAAGCTCGTGACGTAGTTGCGACCCTGTGCAATCATCGCGCCCCACGTCGGCGTCGGCGGCTGCGCGCCGAGGCCGAGGAACGACAGGCCCGCGCCGACGAGGATGACGAAGCCCATGTCGAGGGTCGCCTTGACCGTGATGGGGCTGACGACGTTCGGGAGAATCTCCCTGAACGTCGTCCGCATCCACCCCGACCCGAGCGCCCGGCTCGACTCGATGAACTCGTCTTCCTTTATCGAGAGCACCTCGCCCTGCACGAGGCGGGCGTACCACGACCACCACGAGAAGGCGATGGCGACCATGACGTTGAACAGCGACGCGCCGGTCGCGGCGACCACCGCCATGGCGAGGAGCGTGGGCGGGATGGCGAGGAAGATGTCCGTCACCCGCATGATGACGGTGTTCGTCGTCCCGCCGAGGTAGCCCGCGATGAGGCCGAGCGTCACGCCGATGGAGATGGCGATAGAGAGGACGATGCCGCTCATCAGGAGCGACAGACGCGCGCCGAACAGGACGCGGCTGAAGATGTCGCGACCGGTCGTGTCGGTGCCCATCAGATGCGTCGCGCTCGGCGGCTCGCTCGCCTGGTCGAAGTAGACGCCCGCGCCGGCGTGTTCGGGGAACGGCGCGATGTACGGCGCGAGGAGCGCCGCGGCGACGAGCGTCAGAATCATCGCCAGGCCGACGAGCGAGAGCTTGTTGCCCGCGAAGGTCCGAAAGCCGCGTTTGAGCTGTCGAAGCCGCTCTTTTCGGGCGGCGCTCTCGGTGTCGAGAAACGGGATGGAGGTCTTCGTGGACACGGCTATCCCTCCTCCAGCCGCACCCGCGGGTCGAGGTAGCCGTACAGCAGGTCGACCACGAAGTTGGCGGTCACGAAGCCGATACCGACCACGATGGTGACGCCGACGATGGCGTTGAAGTCCTGATAGAGGATGGCCTGCACGCCGTAGCGCGCCATCCCCGGCCACGCGAAGACGATTTCCACGAGAAACGCGTTCCCGAGGAGGAACCCGAACGCGAGGCCGACCACCGTGAGTGAACTCGTAAAGGCGTTTTGCAGCATGTACTTGTATTCGATGAGGGTGTTCGGAAGGCCGTAGGCCCGCGCGGCGAGGACGTAGTCCTTGCGCTGCTCGTCGATCATGTCCGAGCGGATGAGCCGCATCACCTGCGCCAGCGTGGCGAGGCCGAGCGCGACCGTCGGCAACAGGAGGTGCGTGGCCGCGTCGAGGAACGTCCCGAACTGGCCGGCGATGAGGCTGTCGACCAGATACAGCCCCGTGACCGCCGGCGGGGGAGCCACGCCGTCGCTGAGCCGCCCCGAGAGGGGCAACAGCCCGAGGCTGACGACGAAGACGATTTGGAGGACGATAGCGACCCAGAACCGCGGCATCGACACGCCGAACAGGGCGGTGATGCGCGAGAGGTGGTCCTGCCAGCGGTCCTTGTTGGTGCCGGCGACGACGCCGAACGGAATCGCCAGCAGGACGGCGCAAAACAGCGTGACGACGGTGAGTTCGAGCGTCGCGGGCAGGCGAGCGACGATATCGGAAAAGACGTTGTTGTTCGTCCGCAGCGACATCCCCCAGTCGCCCTGCACGACGCCGACGAGCCAGTCGACGTACTGCATCGGCAGGGGCTGGTCGAGCCCCATCTCGGCCCGCAGCGCCGCGACTTGCTGTTGCGTTGCTTCCGGTCCGAGCGCCAGCCGAACGGGGTCGCCCGGAATCACGCGGGATATCAGGAAGATGAGCACTGATAACCCGAAGATGACGGGGACCGAGTGGATGGCGCGCCGAACGAGGTAATCTACGTATGACATTGGTGAGTTAGGTCGACGCCCCGATTCGGGGCGTCGGAAACCGCCTGGAGACGGTTACTCCGCGCGACCCTCGCCGCTGCGAGTCATCGAGTGGACGTCCCAGTCGAACGACATCACGCCGCGGTACTGCCAGCCCTCGACGTTCTCGTTGATGCCGATGCGGTACGGCGGGTTGGCGATGTAGACGCTGGGCATCCCCTCGACGATGAGCGCCTGCGCCTCCTGGTAGCGCTCCAGACGAGTCTGGAGGTCGGAGGTCTGGCGCGCTTCTTCGAGCGTGGCCGCGATTTCGTCGGTGGAGTACCACGACTGGGAGATGTACGACCCGAACGAGGAGGGGTGGTACATCAGGTAGGTGTGGCTGTCCGGCGACGGCATCTTCGCCGTGTGGAAGATGTTCGTCATGTGGGCGGTCGACTCGGCGCTCGTCGCGCGGTCGGTGAGGCGGGCCCACTGAAGCGGGTTGATTTCGAGGTCGATGCCGAGTTCGTTCAGCCCGGCCTGGTTGAGAAGCCCCATCTGGCGCTGGAGTTCGGTGCCGGCGACGACGACGTGCTCGAGACCGATTTCGTTGATTTCCTCGACGGAGTAGTCCGCCCGGTCGAGGAACTCCTTGGCTCTGTCGAGGTCCTGTTCCATCGGGGCGAGGTCGTCGTTGTGGCCCGCCATCTCGCGGGGGACCGGCCCGGCCGCGACGCCGCCGCCGCCGATGATGTCGTTGACGGCGCTGTCGTAGTCGAAGGCGTAGGCGATGGCCTTCCGGACGTTGATGTCGTCGGTGGGTGCCTTCTGGCAGTTCAGCGGGAAGTGGAACAGCTGCAACTGCGGCACCTCGGGGACGCGGACGTTGTCGTACGAGTCCATCTCGGCGTACGCCTGCGTGCCCATGTACTGGTCGGTCATGTCGCCTTCGCCCTGCTGCATCGTCGTCTTGATGGTGGACTCCTCGGTGATGACCGTCGAGCGGAACGTGTCGAAGCTGTCCTCGCTCCAGCCCTTCCAGTAGTCCTCGTAGGCCGACGCCTCGATGGAGTTGCCCTGCTCCCAGTTGTCGAGGACGTACGCGCCCGACCCGGCGGAGTTGCTCTGGAGGTAGGCGTTCCCGTAGTCGCCGTCCTGCTCGTTCTCCTGAACGACGGCGCTGTTGACGATGTAGAACTGGACGAACGTCGCCAGCGCCGGCCCGTACGCCTGATTGAACTCGAAGGCGACGGTCTGTTCGTCGCGGACGGTGATGTTCGAGGGGTCGAGGTAGTCGAGCCAGAACGACGAGTAGCCGCGCTGGAGTTCCAGCATCCGGGTGAGCGAGTACGCCACGTCGTCGGCGGTCAGCGGCGTGCCGTCGGAGAACGTCACGTCGTCGCGAATCGTGAACACCCAGGTCTGCCCCTCGTCTTCGGTGTCCCAACTCTCCGCGATGTGGGCGGTCGGCTGGAGCGTCTCGGCGTCGACCGTGATGAGTTCGTCGTAGAGGTTCTGCGCCGCGAG
Source organism: Haloferax sp. Atlit-48N (assembly GCF_003383015.2). NCBI lineage: Archaea > Methanobacteriati > Methanobacteriota > Halobacteria > Halobacteriales > Haloferacaceae > Haloferax > Haloferax sp. Atlit-48N. The sequence continues at coordinate 2,708,353 of NZ_CP137689.1, forward strand.
CCCCTGCGTGTAGTCGACCTGCTCTGCGGGGTCGAGCGTCCCGAACACCTGCCCGGCGATGAAGTGGAAGTCGTTGCCGCCGCTCCCACCGCTTCCGCCGTCGCTCGTCTGTTCGGTCGCGGTCGAGTCGCTCCCGGAACTCCCGTCGGTCGTCTCGGTCTGCTGTGCCCCCTGACAGCCAGCGAGGGCGACGCTCGTCGCTCCCGCGCCGATGAGCTTCAGCAGTTTTCTGCGTTCTATGTTGCCGGTTGGCATGGAGGGTTGTGGATAGCCCATTCGTATAAACCTTTCCTAGTGAATAAACATATCGTCGATAGATTAAGTTGATTCATCTAATTATATATTCGTAATAATTGTAGAGAGGGCCGAGAACACGGGTACATAGACGAATGGGCATATCAGAAAGCGATAGATACTGATTCAGTCTATTCTCGCTCAATAGAGCACAGAGATACACAGCTAACTGTGAGATTTGTGGACAGGACTCGGCGTGCCAATCGCGAGAACGTCGCGGCGAGCGCGGTCGAGACCGGGGCGGAATCAGCGACCCCGCGGGCAGTTACTGCGGGAGAAACAGGTCGGGTTCGGGGTGTCGGAACGAACAGTGGCGACTGTTTCCGAGGTCGCTCACCGTCGTTCGAATCTCGGATTCGGTCCGGAGCGTTTCGACGAACGAAGAGTCAGTATCAGCGTCGTAAAACACGGGATAGAGGACCGCTTCCATCGTTTTCTCGGATTTCACGACGACGACGAAGATGCGAACGTTCGTGTCGCGGGCGCGGTAGACCTCGAACTGGTCGAACTCCGTATCAGCCCCCGAAACGGTCGATTCGAGCGCTTCGAGTTCGGAATCCGGAACGAGGAGCCGGAATCCGGAATCGGCGGCCGCCGCCGCGTCCGTCGTGGAAACATCCCCCGGGTGAAGGACGAGCGTCTCCCAGCCGGACTCTTCGAGCCCCGCCGAGACCTCGTCGATTTCAGTGAGGACGTCGGCCCAATCCGCGAGAGCCTTGTTCGTTCGATTGATTTTTCCGCGAACCATGTCGTCACCCTCCGTGAACGCGGAGTAAAAGTGTTTGGGGGCCGAAACGCGCGTTCTCTCGACGGCCTGCGATTTCAGTCGTCCGCCGGTCCGAATCGAATAAACGATTCGTTCACCTATTGCATCCAATTCGGAGATTTCGAAGAAACATTCATATATATGAAGCTAAGCGGTATAACCGTGAGACTAGCAATGCCCGATTCGCAGGAGTGGATGGAGGACCCGCGCGTTGTCGAGCTTCTCGAAGACCGGATGGACAAAAAGGACGTTCTCATCTTCCGCGAGCTAAACAAAGACGGGCGAATCTCGGACACGGAGCTAGCCGACCGCGTCGGGCTCTCGCGGACGGCCGCGCGGCGGCGGCGCAAGATGCTCCAAGAAGACGGCATTCTCGAAATCTTCGCGCTGTTGGTCTTTCGGGCGGCCAACTACCCCTACGCGGAAGTCCACATCTCCTACGATAACCACGCCACGAACGACGAAATCACGGCGTTCATCGAACGACTCCTCGACGAGGGGCTGGTGTACGAGGTCGCCGAATGTATCGGTGAGTACGACCTGCTGATTCGCGTCTGGCAGTCTTCTTTGAGCAGCATCAACAGCTACGTCCGCGAACTCCTCCAAGACAGCGACGTTGCCGACAGCTACACCGTCGTCCCCATCACCGACTCGTACAAGATGTTCCACCGGACGTTCTACCGGCCGGGCGAAGAGGCACCCGACGCGTCGTGACCGAGTCGCGGGACACCGCGTTCGAGAATTGGGTGTAATCCGAACGGAGTTCGGCCGGAGTTCGGTCGGTGTTGTCCCGAAATTCGGACAAGCGCTATGTCACCGTTAGCTCATGCAATAGACGGGGAACAGAACTCCCCGCCCTGTGACGGACCCCGTCGCCGGCGCGCCGCGTCCGCCGAGCACTGCCCCCTCGGTCGCTCGGCCGGTCGTCGGCCGCCGCGTTCCCCGTCTCCCCTACCGGCCCGGACCTCCGCACCGCCTCGGACCCGGTTGCCCTGCCACACCGGGCCGGAATCCCACCAATATTCTTTTGCGCCGCCGCCAGTCAAGCGCCTCGCAACTCAGTCGGCGGGCTCGACGTACCACGAGGTGCTGCGGGCGTACCCCCACCGCGAGATGTGGAGACCCTCCGCCTCACGCTGGAGCAACTCGACGAGCGACCCGATTTCCTTCGAAGACAGTCCGACCTCGTCGGTGATGTGTCTGCTCTTGAAGTAGAACGCGCCCTCCGAGGCGCGCGCCGAGAGGTACTGTTCGAGTCGGTCCCGCTTGGAGGGGGCACTATCGGAACTCATAGTTCGGGGTGCGGGCCGTGAGGTGAAATTCGGTTTCCGAACTTACGGCCAATTCGGGACCAGATGAGGCACAACTCTCACCGACTTTGCGCTGCGAGGGCGCCTGCGACGGGAGACGGGTTCAGGCGTCTTCGTCTCCGAGTTCGGTCTGCTCTGCGATGTCGTCCAAGAGGTCGAGATTGTCGTCCATCGCCGGCGTCAGAAAGAACAGCTTACCGTACTCCTCGCCGCTGGTGGTGAGAACCTCGTTTTCCGTGAGCATCTCCAGGTGGTGCTGGACGGTCTTGTAGTTCAGGTCGAGTTCGTTCGAGAGCTGGTTCGTGTTCATCGGACGCTCGTGCAGCGCGCGGATGATTCTGAGGCGGTTTCTCCCGCCGCGAGTCCCGCCGACGAGCCACCACAGCAGCTGCCTCATCTGCGTTCCCGCCTTGCTCCGCCGGTGTTCGTGACGTGCATCTGTCGTCGTCTGCTGGAGCGCCTGCGTTCTCGTGGCGTGGTTCGTCATGTCCGTGCGACCGGCGCGGTCGTCCCGCGGCCGACCATCGAGGGCGTGTTCGTCCCGCAGTTCGTCGAGTGCGTCATCTATCGAAGCTACTCTCGGAGCGGCGGATAATGGTTCCCCGAACTCGACGCAGAGTTGCCCCCGAGAGAGGCACAAATTAGACCCAAATTCGGGGGTGACAGCGAGCGTCACGACCGCCGTCGAACGGGAGACACCGACAGAGACCGCGCCACGGGAACGGACCGGCGGGAGGCGAGACGGTTCGCAGAACGGAGCCGGACGCGGCGGCGGGCGACGCGACTCGCCGCTCCGCGGACCGCCCGAACCAATACGTTTTAGGCCTACCTAAACAATGTGTCGAGCAAGCGACGAACGGACCGCGGGACGGCGACGGCCCGCGAACCAACGCACTGAGACATCATGGTCGGCACGACACTCACCCAGATTCGGACCCACATCGAATCGCTCGCGAGCGACGACGGGACGTACGAGCTCGTCTGCGGACGGACCGGAGAGCGACCCGTTCCGGTCGACGGCCTCCGGTTCGAGGACCGCGAGACCGCCGAGGCCGCCGCACGCGCGGCGAGGAAGTATCGCTCCGCACTCCGGCGGTACGACCCGAACGTCCCGTACTACGATCTCATCGTCTCGGAGCACAACAGCCACTCCGGCTTCGGCGGCGCGACCGCGACCGCGGAGGGCTGGGCGACCGCCGGGGCGACGCCCGGGCTCCCCGAGCCACCCTGCGACCTCGGAACCGACGCGGGCGGCCGAACGGAGTGCGCGGCCGACGGAGACCGCTCCGAACGGGTCGAGTTCTGTCACCGGGTCGCGGCGGCGGTGTTCGAGGCGCTCGTGGACGCCGACCACCGGGCGGTCGAGACCGCGGTGATGGACGCGTACTTCGACCTCGCGGAGACGATGTCCAGCGCGGACGACCTCTGTCTGCGCCTGTTGGAGAGCATGGCGACCGCGCTCCACGTCCACCTCGCGTCGGCCGAACAGGCGGACGTGCTGGAGCGCGCCGCCTCGAACCTCGCGTCGCGGCCCGACGCGACGAAGACGCTGGCGGCGACGCTGGCGGAGATGGAACGGCTCGACCTCGTCGAATCGTACACCTGTTCTGCGTGGCGGTCCGGCCCGGACGCGACGACGAGGGCCGCGGAACTGACCCTCGAAGGCTACGCGCTCTCGGCGCGCGAGGGGCGGCTTCCGGTGCTCCCGGTCGTCCTCGAACTCTACCGGCGGACGTCGTCGTGGAGGCCCGTCTCCCTGCACGTCACGTCAACCGAGGGCGGCTGGCACGCGACGCTGTCGGTGTCCTCCGCGTCGAGCGCGGTCGGGCTGGCGAGCGTCCCCATCCACGAACACGCCGCCGACTGACTCGTTTTTCTCTCCTCACCTCTCCACTCGTCTCACGCCGCCGCGACGGGGGGCCGGGGGTGGTCAGTGCGCCTCAGGCCCGGACGCCGCGGAGGAACCCGGTTGCGACGCCGCCGCAGCCGAGCGAGACGAGGAGTTCGAACGTCCGCACGACGAGCACCGCCGCGGTCGCCCCCGCGGCCGGCGCGCCCGTCGTGAGGCTGAGCGCGCCCGCGAGGAGCACGTCGTAGGCGCCGAGACTCCCGGGAACGGGGACGACGCTCGCCGCCTGCGGGAGCGGGATGACGGCGACGATGGGGATGAGCGCCACCGTCGTGCCGGTGCCGGCGAGCGCGACCCAGAGCGCGAGCGACGTGAGCAGTTGCTCGAAGACGCCGCTGAGCGCGATGACGCCGAGGAGTTCCGGCGCGTCTCGAAACTGGACGACGCGCTCCCAGAAGCGTTCGACCGCGTCGACGACGGCGTCGCGGCCGAGCGGGGTTCGGCGGGTGACGCCCGTGACGACGCGAACGACCGGCGTCAGAGCCGCGACGACGACCATCGACAGCGCGCCCCGCGCCCAGACGAGCGCCGCGCCGACGACCACCAGCGCGGCGACCGCGCCAGCGAGCGTCACGAGGACGAACCGGGACGCCGGCGCGTCGAGAAAGAGGACGCCGACGAGCGCGACCGACAGGAAAAGCTGCGCCGCGGATTTGACGTACTTGGCGACGCCGCGGACGCCGAGGGCCTCGCTGTAACTCGTCTCGGTCGCGACGCCGAAGAACTGCGCCATGATAGGCTCCGAACTCACCGGCCCGGCGGGGCTGAGCACGTCGAAGAAGTCGCCGGCGAACGCGAACTGGACGCTCGCCCGCGCCGAGAGCCCGCCTCGGAGGGGCCGCACCGACGCCCAGACGCCGAGGCCGTCGACGGTCGCCTCGGCGAGCATCAGAACGCAGACGGCAGCGACGGCCCACGGGGCGACGGCCGCGACGCGCGAGCCGACTTCCTCCGGGCCGACGTACCAGAGGTACGCCGCGAGCGCTCCGATGCCGAGTCCCGCGCCGACGACGAACCGAACCCCGCGTCTCACACCCGAAGCAAGCGAGGCCCGCTACAAAACCGCCGCGGCTCGCGGCCGCGCTCGGTCGTCCCCGTCACACGCCGATTCGAGGACTAAACCACGACGAGACGGCCGGTGGCCGTGGATTTATGCTCGCGAGTTCCTACTAGCCCCGATGTGGACTCCCCGTTCGAGACGCTCGGCATCGACCCGGACGCAGACGAGGACGAACTCGTCGACGCGTACCGTCGGCGGGTGAAGTCGGCCCACCCGGACCACGGCGGGTCGGCGGAGGAATTTCAGGCGGTTCGGACGGCATACGAGGCGATTCGGGGCGGCTACGAACCCGGCGACGAACTCGAACCCGTCGACACGGACGGCCGCCGACCGACCGACGAGGAGGCGACCCGAAATGGACAGCACGACGCCGATGCCGCTCGGAACGGCCACGCCGGAAGCGGGGCCGAAACCGGCGGCGAGGGCGCTGGCGGCGACGCCGGCTCGGAGCCAGAACCCGAACGGCGTGGGGCGCGAGTCGAGTTCCTCGATTACGACGTGGTCACCGAGCGCGGCTGGTCGCTCACCGACGACGACCTCTTCGAGAAAGCCGCCGAAAGCGGCCTCGACGGCGACGCCTACGGCGAGGTGTTCGTCGAGCCGCGGACCAACCTCCTGAAGGCCGCCGAGGACGCCGGCCACAGTTGGCCGTTCGCCTGCCGCGGCGGGGCGTGTGCGAACTGCGCGGTGGCGGTCGTCGCAGGCGAGGTGAAGATGCCCTCGAACCACATCCTCTCCGAGGAGATGCTGGACCAAGGCGTCCGGCTGTCGTGTATCAGCCTCCCGGTGACCGACGACCTGCAAGTCGTCTACAACATCGAACACCTCCCCGGCCTCGACGAGCTTCGGCTCCCCCCGCAGCACGCCCGGAAGATGAGTACGGGGCGGTGACGCGAACCCCCGGTGGGATGCCTCGATGACGACTTTTATGCGCGTCCTCCGCCGACCCCCGCTATGGCAATCGAGTCGGGAGACCGCGTCGCGCTCGCGTACGTCGGACGCTTCGAAGACGGGACCGTCTTCAACACCTCGCGGTACGAGGTGGCGGTCGAACACGGCCTGTTCGAGGCCCAAGAGAAGGACCGCGACGACTACGCCCCCCAGACGTTCGTCGTCGGCGCGGGCCAGATTATTCCGGGGCTGGACGAGGCCGTCGTCGGGATGTCGGCCGGCGAGGAAGCGACCGTGACCGTCCCGCCGGAAGACGCCTACGGCGAGTTCGACCCCGACCGAATCCGAACCTACGACGCCGAGACGTTCGAGGGGATGGTCGGTGAGACGCCCGAGGTCGGCCTGCACGTCCACGCCGAAAACGGGCTTCACGGCGACGTGACCGCCGTCCGCGACGACGAGGTCGAAGTCGACTTCAACCACGAACTCGCGGGGAAGACGCTCGTCTTCGACATCGAAATCGTCGCCGTCCAGTAGGCGCACCGGGCGGTCGGGGTAGTCGTGACGAGGCGATAGAACTGAACTGAACTGAGCGGCGAGAAAGAGCGTCGAACCGTTACAGCGAGCGCTTCGGGACGATTTCCGGGTCGGGCGAGTAGTTGACCGCGGCCTCGACGCGGAACACGTCGGCGAGGAGTTCCTCGGTGACGACCTCGCGCGGCGGCCCCCAGTCGTACAGTTCACCGTCCTGCATGGCGACGAGGTAGTCCGCGAACCGCGCGGCCTGCGCGATGTCGTGGAGGACGACCGCGACCGTCACGTCGCGTTCCTCGTTGAGTTGGCGGACCGTCTCCAGCACGCGGAGCTGGTGGTGTAAGTCGAGGTACGTCGTCGGCTCGTCGAGGAGGAGCACGTCGGTGTCCTGTGCGAGCACCATCGCAATCCACGCGAGTTGGCTCTGGCCGCCCGAGAGGTTGCCAATCTGCTTGTCGCGGATGTGCTCGACGCCCGCGAGGTCGATTGCGCGCTCGACCGCCTCGTGGTCGTCGTCGCTGACCTGCTCGAAGAAGCTCCGGTGGGGGTACCGGCCGTGGTAGACGAGGTCCTCGACGGTGAGCGACGTGGGCGAGTCGTGCTGTTGGGAGAGCATCCCCAACTCGCGGGCGAACGCCTTGTCGTCGTACTCGCTGATGGATTTCCCGTCGAGGTAGACGCTGCCGCTGTCGGGCGAGAGCTGTTTGGCGAGCGACTTCAGAAGCGTGCTCTTGCCGGAGCCGTTCGGCCCGACGAGCGCCGTGATTTCGCCGCGCGGGATGTCGATGCGGTCGCACTCGACGACCGGTTCCTCGCTCGTCGGATACGAGAGTTCGAGGGCGTCGCCGGCGAGCGCGCTCTCGCGGTCGGAGTCGCTTTCGACGCGCTCGTTTCCGCTCGTATTCGCGTCTGTTTCACCGTGTTGTGCCATCTGTTGGGGGTTCTCTGGTTGCTGGTTCGACATCACACTTCACCGATGTTCTGCTGTTTGCGCATGAGGTAGAGGAAGTACGGCCCGCCGACGAGGCCCGTGACGACGCCGACCGGGAGCTGAATCGGGTTGAGCGCGAGGCGCGCGCCCACGTCGGCGGCGACCATCAGCGCCGGGCCGGCGAACAGACAGCCGACGACGAGGCGCTTGTAGTCGCTGCCGACCACGTTCCGCACGAGGTGCGGGACGACGAGGCCGACGAAGCCGACGATGCCGGCGACGGCGATGCTCGCCGCGGCCGCGAGGACCGCGACGCCCGAGAGGGCGAATCTGACCTTCTCGATGGACATCCCGAGCGAGCGGGCGGTCTGCTCGCCCAGAAGCAGGACGTTGAGCTGGCGGGAGCTTCCGAGCGCGAGGCCGACGGCGATGATGGACCACGGGAGGGCCATGCGGACCTGCTCCCAGTCGGTGCCGGTGAGCGACCCGGTCGTCCACGCGATAGCGGACTGGACGACGCCGATATCGTCGACGAAGAAGAACAGCCCCGTCTGGAGGCTCTGGAAGACGGTGCCGACGATGACGCCCGCGAGGACGAGCCTGACCGGCGAGGTGCCGTTCTTCCACGCGATGAGGTAGACGAGGACGAACGCGAACATCCCGCCGAGCGCCGCCAGAAGCGGGAGGTACGCCGCGAGCCCCGAGAAGACGACGAGCGTGAGGAGAATGAGCAGCCCGGCCCCCGACGAGACGCCGAGGATGAACGGACTCGCCAGTTCGTTCCGGGTGACCGCCTGGAAAATCGCGCCGGAAATCGCGAGGTTCGCGCCGACGAGGATGGCGACGAACACCCGCGGGAGCCGGATGTTCCAGACGATGAGCGTCCGGCGACCGAGTTCGGGAAGTTCGCCGCCGAGGAGGAACACCTGCCAGACCTGCGGGTCGAAGATGACCGCCGGGTCGAAGACGGCGCGCCACGCCTCGCCGATGGTCATCGAGAACGCGCCGAAGCTGACCTGCACGAGGCCGCCGGCCACGACGACGACGAGGCTGGCGAGACAAAGCGACACGAGCGAGCCGTCAATCCACCCGAACAGCCGGGTCAGCACCGACCCGGAAGACTGTTCGGTCGGCGTCGTCCCGCTCACTGCTCGACACCTCCGAGTTCGCTCCCGTCGAGGTAGTCAGCGAGCGCCTCGTCGGGAAGCGCGTCGAGGACGCGCTCGGTGCCGATGGTCTCGACGAGTCGCCGGATGCCGCGGGGCTCCGCGGCCTCGACCTCGTGGTCGGTCCGGCGGGTGTCGAACGCCCGGTCGATGTAGGACTCGCGGAGTTCCGCGAGGCGCTCGTCGTCGAGGTCGGCGTCGTCCGGGACCTCGCCGTCGAACCACTCGCGCCAGCGGTCGCGGTCGCCCCACTCGCCGTGGAACTCGGTGTCGGCGCGGAGCCAGTCGTAGTGGGCCGCGAGGTCGCCGGGGAAGCCGCGCTCGCGCCGGCGGTCCTCGATGAGACACCGGGCGACGTGACCGCCCTGTCCGGCGGCGATGCCGACCTGCGCGTTCCGGTCGCCCGAGGGCGCGGCGACGTACAGTCCGTCGACGGGAGTCCGCCCGTCGTCGTCGGCGTAGTCGGAATCGAACTGCTCGTGGACCTCGCCGTGGTGGTCGTGCTCCTCGAACATCGCGTCGTCGTCGTCGAGGCCGCGGAGGTAGTCGCCGTCGTACCACGCGGCGGCGACGACGTGGTCGGCCTCGACCCGGCGACCCTCCTGCGTGCGGACGACGAAGCGCCGAGCGTCGGCGTCGAACGCGCCCGACTCGCCCTCGCTCGCGGCCGCGACTTCACTCTCGTCGCCCGGTCGCTCGACCGAGACGACCATGTCGGCGACGTAGTCCGCGCCGACCTCGGCGAGGTGTTCGTGCATGAGCGCGGTGAACGTGTCCACGCCGATGCCGGCGGGGAAGCCGAGGTAGTTTTCGAGGTACGCACACCGACGCAAGGCGGCGTTCCCCCGGTCGAACACGACGGTGTCGAGGCCGTACCGCGCGGTGAAGACGGCCGCGGCGCATCCCGAGGGACCGCCGCCGACGACGACCACGTCCGCCGAGTCGAGTTCAGTGCCTTGGTCGGTCACGGCGCAGACCGCCCCCGTGAGAACAACCCGCGAGCGACGTGGTCGAAGTCGGCTCCGTCTTCGTTCATACGTTTTAGGCGTCCCTAATACAATAAACCACTTTCGGATTTTAGGGACTCCTAAATCCACCGGCACGCTAAAACCGGTTCGAAGAGGCCTGAGACGCGGGAATCTTCGGAAACACTGTCCGAGAGAAACGGTAGCCGAGCGCGGCCGGAACGCCCCCTCAGCCGAGGAGGTACCGGAGCTTCGGTCGCTGGCGGACGAACTCCGTCTCTTCGAGGTACGCGTCGAGGCCGAGGATGCGGCCCGTCGCGAGCGCGCCGACCACGAGGAACATCACGAGCCCCAGCAGGTCGCCGTTGACGAGGCCGTGGCCCCACTCGGCGTTGCCGAGGTAGAAGAACGTCATGAGGAACGCGCCCCCGGCGGCGGCGAGGCGGACCGCGGCTCCGACGACGAGCCCGAGGCCGATGAGCGTCTCGCCCAACGGGACCATGAGGTTCGTGAATTCGAGCAGCACCGGCGTCTGGCCGACCCACGCGAGGAACGCGTGGACAGGGCCGGGCGCGCCCGCGGTGCCGTTGACGAGCCAGCCGGCCGCGTTAAACGGCTCGGCGCCGAGGTACTTCGTCACCCCCGCGTGGAGGAACCAGTACCCCGTGACGAGGCGGGCGAACACGAGCACGTAGCCGGTGACGCCCTCGGCGTAGTCGAACTCCATCCGGTTCCCCAGCATCTCGATTTCGCCGGTTGCGGCCATTGTCCGTCACCTCACATGTGAAGCGTGGACCGCCGGGACGTTATAAATCCGGACCGGTTTTCGAATCCTCGGAAACTGGGAATCGGCGGCCGCCCTCAAGGGTCGCGCTCGCGCCGTTCCCGTATGGGAGAGACGGACGTTGACCGGCCGAACGGCGCGAGTGGGTCCGACGGCTTCTGGGACGCGAGTCGGTGCGTCGGGACGCCGCAGTGTCCCCCTCGGTGCCCGCGGTTCGTCAGCAAAGACGGTCGTGGCCTCGTCGTCCGCCCGTACGACGACGCCGACCGAGACGCCCTCGCTGAGATGTACCGCGACTACGACCCCGACGCCCGGTCGATGGGGCTGCCGCCGACGGACGAGGCGCACATCACCGAGTGGCTCTCGAACCTCGTCGACCGCGGCCGCAACTTCGTCGCCGTCGCCGACCGAGGTATCGTCGGCCACGCCGCGTACGTGGCGAGCGACGACCCGGAGCCGGAGCTCGCGGTGTTCGTCCATCAGGACAGCCACGACCGCGGCATCGGGACCGAACTATGTCGCCACGTCGTCGCGGACGCCGCCGACGCCGGGCGCGAGGCGCTCGTCCTCCACGTCGCTCCCGATAATCAGCGGGCCGTCCACGTCTACCGCGAACTCGGGTTCGAGACGGTCAGCTCGGACGGCGCGGACACGAAGATGCGTCTCGACCTGACGCCGCCGGTCCCGCCGGCCGCACGGCCGACGACCGGCACCGAAAGCCGAGGGTGACCGGACTCCCGGCGAACCTCACTCGGGCGCGATGACGACGCCGTCCTCGTCGGCGTGGTCCATCGACACCTCGTGTCGCGTGTGTCGGGTGTGCGTGCGGGCCCACCGGCGGGCGCTGGCCTCGGAGAGGAACTGTTCGCCGTCGGGACACTGTCGACAGCTGACGACCCACGGCGAAACGTCGTCCGGGAAGTGTCCGGTGTGGCGGCGGTGGTCGAGCGCGAACTGCTCGACCGACTGGTTTCCCAGTTGTAGCTCGTCGAGTTCGTAGGAGAGGTCCCACTCCTCGCCGCACCGCGAACACGAGACGGTGGGCGTGTCGTCTATCGGGTCCGTCGGGGAGTGCGTGCGAAAGTCGTCGTCGCTCGGTGGAGACACAGGCGGGGTTAGAACCGCGGCCTCTTGTAACCGTCTGCACCCGAAGCGAGAGACAACGGACTGATATGTTTCGGAACCGACGCGGACGGGGGTCGCCGTCCGAGGCGCTCAGTCCGCGTTCGTCTCCCAGTCTCTGACCAGCGCGACGGCGAAGACGGTTAGCAGGGCGGCGATACCGGCGTTCCGCGCGAAGTCGCCGGTGTCGCCGGCGGCGAGTCGAACGACGCCGAGCGCGAGGAGGAGTCCGATGACGAGCGCGAACAGGACAGTCGCCCACGACCGCGCGTGCATGGTCGAGCAGTAGCGGGTCGCCGGCTAAAACGGTTCAGGTCGGCGCGTCGAACCGACGCGTCGGTCGCGCCGTCCGGTCGTTCGGGTCTTCCGCTCGCGCGGACCGGCCCAACTCGTCCGAGTTCAGGCGCTCGCGTCGTAGCCCGCGTCTTCGACGGCCGCGACGAGGGCGTCGGTGTCGGCGTCGCCCTCGACGGTCGCGCGCTCCGCCTCGCGGTCGGCGGTCGCGTCTTCGACGCCATCGACGCCGGCGAGGGCGTCGGCGACGCGCTGTTCGCAGTGTTCGCAAGTCATTCCGGTGACGGTGAGCGTAGTCGACATACGGTTCGACGTAGGGGCTTCTCGATTTAGTGGATTGTCCTTTCGGGAGTTCGATTACCGCTCCGATCCGACTTTCGAATCGAAAGCCGAGCGCGAGGAACACCTATGACATCGTGGTCCCTATCGGGATGCATGCGCGCGCTCGACGAAACCGACCTCCACATCCTCGAACTCCTCGCCGAAGACGCCCGTCGCCCGTTCAGCGACATCTCCGCCGAAGTCGGTCTCTCCGCGCCGGCGGTCTCCGACCGCATCGACCGCCTCCGCGAGGAGGGCATCATCCGCCGCTTCACCGTCGACCTCGACCAGTCGACGCTGTCGGGCGGGACGCCCGTCCTCGTCAGACTCTCCGTCCGCCCGGAGTTCGTCGACGAGGTCCGCGACGCCCTCCGCGCGGCCGACCCGGTCCAACACCTGTTCGTCGCAGCGGACGGGGAGGTGACCACCCACGCCCGACTCGACGGGGGGTCCGTCCGCGCCCAGTTAGACGAACTGGTCGACCTCTCGCGGGTCCGCGACTACGAGGTGAGCCTCGTGGAGTCCGCCGAGTGGACGCCGACGGTCAACGGAACCGGTTTCGCCCTCGAATGCGCCGAGTGCGGCAACACGGTGACCAGCGAGGGCGAGAGCGCCCGCATCGGCGGGTCGCTCTACCACTTCTGCTGTTCGTCCTGTCTCGGCCGGTTCGAAGACCGATACGACCGCCTCGAAGCCGGCGCGAACGACGACTGACCGGGCGGGCGGCGGTCGGGTGACGCTGGCGGCGACTGAGTGTCGGAATCGGCGCTTTCGAATCCAAAGTTCCGCCCCGCTCTGACGTTCGGTTCTGAAGGGGAAATCGAGGTAAGCGAGGGGCACGTACGTCTAGGTGAGATGAGTAGCCGAACGGCCCACTTAGACATCCGCGGAATGAGTTGCGCGAACTGCTCGCGCACCGTCGGCGAGGCGTTGGAGGCGCTCGACGGCGTGACGAGCGCCAGCGTCAACTTCGCCACCGACGAGGGGTCGGTGGAGTACGACCCCGAGGAAGTATCGCTCCGCGAGCTATACGACGCCATCGAGGACGCCGGCTACGAGGCGCTCTCGGAGACCCGAACCATCGGCATCACCGGGATGAGCTGTGCGAACTGCGCCGACGCCAACCAAAAGTCGCTGGAGTCGGTCCCGGGCGTCGTCGCCGCCGAGGTCAACTTCGCCACCGACGAGGCGCACGTCACCTACAACCCCGCCGACGCGAGCCTCGACGACATGTACCGGGCGGTCGAAGACGCCGGCTACACGCCCATCCGCGAGGACGACGACGACGAGGAATCCGCCGAGGACGCCCGCGACACCGCCCGAAACGAGGAGATTCGCCGGCAGAAGCGCCTGACGCTGTTCGGCGCGGCGCTGTCGCTCCCGCTCCTCGCGATGCTCGCGGTCGAACTGTTCGGCGGCGGCCTTCCCGAGACGATTCCCGGCACGGGCGTCCCCGTCGGCTGGGTCGGCTTCGCGTTCGCCACGCCGGTGCAGGTCTTCCTCGGCCGCGAGTTCTACGAGAACTCCTACACGGCGCTCGTGCGGAACCGCACCGCCAACATGGACGTGCTCATCGCCATGGGGTCGTCCACCGCGTACGTCTACTCCGTCGCCGTCCTCGTGGGACTGCTCGCCGGCAGTCTCTACTTCGACACCGCCGCGCTCATCTTGGTGTTCATCACGCTCGGGAACTACCTCGAAGCGCGCTCGAAGGGACAGGCCTCCGAGGCGCTCCGGACGCTCCTCGAACTCGAAGCCGACACCGCGACGCTCGTCGACGACGACGGGACCGAACGCGAAGTCCCCCTCGACGAGGTCGAAGTCGGCGACCGCATGAAGGTCCGCCCCGGCGAGAAGATTCCGACCGACGGCGTCGTCGTCGACGGCGACTCCGCGGTCGACGAATCCATGGTCACGGGCGAGTCCGTCCCCGTCTCGAAGGCCGACGGCGACGAGGTCGTCGGTTCGACGGTGAACCAAAACGGCGTCCTCGTGGTCGAAGCGACCAAGGTCGGCTCCGAGACCGCAATCCAGCAGATAGTCTCGCTCGTCAAGGAGGCCCAAGGCCGCCAGCCCGAGATTCAGAACCTCGCGGACCGCATCTCGGCGTACTTCGTTCCCGCGGTCATCGCCAACGCCCTCCTGTGGGGCGTCGTCTGGTTCCTCTTCCCCGAGGCGCTCGCGGGCTTCATCCGGTCGCTCCCGCTGTGGGGGCTCGTCGCTGGCGGCCCCGTCGCCGCCGGCGGCGCGGTCTCGACGTTCGAGTTCGCCGTCGTCGTTTTCGCGTCGGCCGTGCTCATCGCCTGCCCCTGCGCGCTCGGCCTCGCCACCCCCGCCGCGACGATGGTCGGGACGGCAATCGGCGCGCAAAACGGCGTCCTGTTCAAGGGCGGCGACGTGCTCGAACGCGTCAAAGACGTGGAGACCGTCGTCTTCGACAAGACCGGCACGCTCACCAAAGGCGAGATGACGCTGACCGACGTGGTCGCCGTCGGCCCCGCCGCCGACGGCTCCGGCGTCGTCACCGCCGACGACGAGACGCTCGACGAAGACGCCGTGCTCCGGTACGCCGCCTCGGCCGAGCGCAACAGCGAACACCCGCTTGCCCGCGCCATCGTCGCCGGCGCGGCAGACCGCGGCCTCGACCTCGCGGAGCCGGACGACTTCGAGAACGTCCCCGGCCACGGGATTCGCGCGACCGTCGACGGGAAACCCGTCCTCGTCGGCAACCGCAAACTCCTCTCGGACGCGGGCGTCGACCCCGCGCCGGCCGAGGACGCGCTCCGCGACCTCGAAGGAGAGGGCAAAACCGCGATGCTCGTCGCGGTCGACGGCGACCTCGCGGGCGTCGTCGCCGACGCGGACGAAATCAAGGAGTCGGCCGCCGAGGCCGTCGCCGCGCTCCGCGACCGCGGCGCGACCGTCCACATGATTACCGGCGACAACGAGCGCACCGCCCGCGCCGTCGCCGAGCAGGTCGGTATCGACCCCGACAACGTCAGCGCCGGCGTCCTCCCCGAGGACAAGGCCGACGCCGTCGAGTCCCTGCAAGCCGACGGCACGAGAGTCATGATGGTCGGTGACGGCGTCAACGACGCGCCCGCGCTCGCCGCCGCGTACGTCGGCACGGCGCTCGGCTCCGGCACCGACGTGGCTATCGAGGCCGCCGACGTGACGCTCATGCGCGACGACCCGCTCGACGTGGTGAAAGCCATCCGCATCTCCGCGGGGACGCTCGCCAAAATCAAGCAGAACCTGTTCTGGGCGCTCGGCTACAACACCGCGATGATTCCGCTCGCGTCGCTCGGCCTCCTCCAGCCGGTGTTCGCCGCGGGCGCGATGGCGCTGTCGTCGGTGTCCGTCCTCACGAACAGCCTCCTGTTCCGGAGCTACACGCCGGACCACGACTACCGCTTCCTCGACTTCCTGCGGCGGTAGGACAGGGCTCGTTCGACGCGTGCGAGTCCCAACACCGTCCGCCTCGCCCCACAGTTCCGAACCGTTCCGCCGCCTCATTCCGTGCCGCCGGTTCGCCGTCTGGCTTTTCCCCTCGCGCACCGAGTCTCTCGGATGATGAGTCGTCGACCCCTCGCGTGGACGGCGTCGTGGCTCCCGCTGGCCGTCGGCGCGTTCCTCGCCCTCGTCGGTGTCGGAACGCTCGTGGGAGCCCCGTGGCGCTACGCCGCCAGCGAGTCGGTTGTCGTCGTCGCGGCGTTCCAGATACTCGGGTCGCTGTCGGCTATCGCCGTCGGACTCGGAGTCGCGTGGCTCGAAGCGAGCGGGGCGCGCGAAAAACGGTGACGGACGTGGCGTTCAGTACCGCGACGGGAGGAACGCCATCCCGGTGAGGAGAACCACCGTGGTGAACGAGACGATAGTGACGCCCCAGAGGCCGTTTTCGGTCTCGTGGAAGCGGTCGATTTCTGACAGCTGCGTCTGGTAGCTGTCGTAGTTCTGCGTCAGGACGAGCGTCTCGCCGTCCGGGAAGTACGCGAGGTACTGCTGGTCCGAAATCGTCACGTTCGCCTCGTTGTCGACGGCGACCGTGTTCTCCTCGGGGGCGAACCACTCGATGGTCACGCCGGAGGTCTCGACGGCGGCGACGGTGACAGACTGGTTGTTGTAGTCGAAGGAGTCACCCTCGGCGACGGTGCGCGTCTCGTTGGCCGGGAAGTACTCGTCGACCGAGACGAGCGTCGAGTCGTTGACGACGACGTAGCGCTCGCCGTTACGGGTGACGGTCTCGTTGTCGGCGTTCGAGTCCGCCTGGAGGATTGCAGTCTCGTTGTACAGTTCGACCAGCGTCGCCTCGCTGGGGTCCGAGACGTTGGCGATTTCGACACGGTAGTCCGTGCCGTCGAGCGTGACGGTGCTCTCGTTGTCCCACGTCTCCGTGTACCGGGCCGAATCGTTCACGTACGTGAGTTCACCGGAGCGGACCAGCGTGGTCCCACCACCGTGGCCGCCCGACTCCTCCTCTTCGGTTATCGACGACACTGTGTACGTCTGGTCGCTACCGGGGACGGAGAACTCGTCTCCCTGTGCCAGCGAGTACTCTGGGTTCTCGAAACTGACCGACGGCGTCGATGCAGTCGCGATGAGCGAGTATGCACCGGCACCGATGACCAGGAAGAACACGACGGAGATGACCGCGGCGCGTCGTTGCATGGTTTCGGCATGGGCCACGCGGCGTATAACGATTACTTTTCCTCGGAGCGTGTCACCGCGTCGCGCGACCGTCGGCGGCGACTCTCACCCTCAATACAGTGGGCCGGCGGGCACTCGCGGTCGCGGATTGACGCGACTTTTTGAATCTGTCGGCCGAACGGGCGTGTCACGAGTTACGGACCAGCCGTCCGGCGACGCCGAACCGGGCGGAGGCCGTGACGCGCGAGGAGACTACGCGATAGAGCGGTGGGAGCTCGCCTCCGGTTCGACTTCCTTGACGCGCTCGACGGCGCGTGTTCCGACACCGTGACCTGACCGCCGCGCCCCTCGTCTTCGATGGCTGCCTACACCACGCCGCTGACGGGCCGACGGTTCTCCCCGTTTCGCGCCGCCCGCGACGCTGGACGTGCTCAAGAGATGTTCGACGACCCGCGAACGAGCGGCGACACGGTGATGAGCAGAAGGGACTCACGAAGATGACTCTCAGAGACGTGTGCAGTCGGAAAAACCGACGGCGGACGCTCGTATCTCACGACGGCAGCCGAGTCCGTACCGACGGCGGTGCTCGAAGGTCGATGTCACCGACAGCGCGCCGGGTCACTCCGCGGAGTCGAGAACGCAACCGAGGCGCTCGCCTAACTCCGGCGCGCTACTACGTGTGTTTCGTCCGTCGAACCAAGGGTTCGAGCGGGGAAAACGCCACTCGACGCCCTTGAGGTCGTACGCGAACTGGGCGACGATGACGCGGTCGACGCCCTCGAAACACGACTCGTGCGATAGCATCGCCACTCACTGATTCGATGCCGGGACGCGTCGCTCCGGGGCGTAACGTCCGAAAGGAAAAGCCAAGGGCCGGATTTGAACCGGCGGGGGTTCCGCTCTGCAGGCGGATGCGTTGGGCCGAACTCTGCCACCTTGGCGCAGTTACTGGTATCCCGGTCTTGTGCTTAAGCCTGACGGTGTGCGACCTGAGTCGGGCGTTTTCGAGACTCTGCCCGACGCAGTCGCTCTGTGTATGCGTGTGCGAGCGGCCGTGCGTGCCGCTCTGCATAAAATGAACAAAGCCCACTGGACACCGCGTCCAGTAGGCTTTGTGAAGTATGAATGGGGGCGGCGAACTGGATTTCCCAGAGGATCGCTCACTCCAGTACTGACCAGAACGCAGGTGAGCTTAACTTCCGTGTTCGGGATGGGTACGGGTGGAACCTCACCGCTCTGGCCGCCTTAATGCCGACCAACGGAATCGAACCGTTGCCATACCAATATCGGTCGGGCCGTCTTACCAATGTGTCCGTGCAATCCAGTTTGCGCCTGGACCCGTTCTCGGGTCTCAGTGCGTATGAATGTGGCTTGGACTGTTAGTGCTCGCGGGCTTAACAACTCGTTGCCTCGTTGCGCACACCCCGAGTCTATCGAACTCGTCTTCTACGAGTGTCCTCAGTGGAACTTCTTTTCCGTGTGGGTTTCGAGCTTAGATGCGTTCAGCTCTTACCCCGTGGTGCGTAGCTGCCCGGCATCTGCCCTCTCGGACAACCGGTACACCAGTGGCACCCATTCGTAGTTCCTCTCGTACTATACGAACGTTCACGTCAAGTTCCTTAACACCCCCAATAGATAGCAGCCGACCTGTCTCACGACGGTCTAAACCCAGCTCACGACCTCCTTTAATAGGCGAACAACCTCACCCTTGCCTGCTTCTGCACAGGCAGGATGGAGGGAACCGACATCGAGGTAGCAAGCCACCGGGTCGATATGTGCTCTTGCCGGTGACGACTCTGTTATCCCTAAGGTAGCTTTTCTGTCATCTACGGGTCCCATGAATGAACCTCGTAGGTTCGCTAGACCACGCTTTCGCGTCAGCGACACTCGTTGGGAATGTCACTGTCAGACTTCCGTTTGCTCTTGCGCTCTTCCACGAGTTCCCGACTCGCGTGAGGAAATCTTTGGGCGCGCTCGATATCTTTTCGAGCGCGTACCGCCCCAGTCAAACTGCCCGGCTACCGGTGTCCTCCGCCAGGAGTGAGAGTCGCAGTCACTAACGGGTAGTATTTCAATGCTGCCTCGGTGGCCCGCTGGCGCGGGTACCTGTGTAACGGCTCCTACCTATGCTGCACATTAGCGACCACGTCTCAGCGACAGCCTGCAGTAAAGCTCTATAGGGTCTTCGCTTCCCCTTGGGGGTCTCCAGACTCCGCACTGGAACGTACTGTTCACCGGGCCCAACGTTGGG
The DNA here is from genome assembly GCF_003383015.2 of Haloferax sp. Atlit-48N. Lineage (NCBI taxonomy): Archaea > Methanobacteriati > Methanobacteriota > Halobacteria > Halobacteriales > Haloferacaceae > Haloferax > Haloferax sp. Atlit-48N. Next base: position 2,727,598 of record NZ_CP137689.1, read on the forward strand.
ACAGTGACGCTCTCGTTGATCCATTCATGCAAGCCGCTACTGAAGCGGCAAGGTACTACGCTACCTTAAGAGGGTCATAGTTACCCCCGCCGTTGACGGGTCCTTCGTCCTATTGTACTAGGTGTTCAGATACCCGCACTGGGCAGGATTCAGTGACCGTACGAGTCCTTGCGGATTTGCGGTCACCTATGTTGTTACTAGACAGTCGGAGCGTCCGAGTCACTGCGACCTGCTCGGTCAAGAGCAGGCATCCCTTATCGCGAACTTACGGGACTAACTTGCCGAATTCCCTAACGTCGGTTGATCCCGACAGGCCTTGGCTTGCTCTGCCAGCGCACCTGTGTCGGATCTCGGTACGAGCTTCTTGCTTGTCTTTTCACGGGCTCTAGGTACCGCCGAGTTTCCCTATCTCACCATTCGTTCGCTTCGTGCCGTTACGGCTTCCACGAATTTCGGTGATTCGACGGGGCGAAGGCCCCGCTCGGTGTTTCCTAAAGCGTCGACGTTTAGTGCAAGAAGGTACTGGAATATTAACCAGTTTCCCTTTCATCTATTTCGAATTACGGATAGACTTAGGATCGACTAACCCTCGGCTGATTGACAGTGCCGAGGAACCCTTGCGCGTAAGGCCGTCGGGGTTCACACCCGACTCTCGCTGCTACTGAGACCATGATTTTCGTTGCTGCACGGTCCACACGAGTTCTCACCCGTGCTTCCACCCATGCAGTATGCCAACCTACGGAATCGTGTCGTGTGACACGCCGCCAGGTCTCGGAGGTGGATTTGAGTCCCGATCATTTTCGACGCCTCGAACCTCGGCCGGTAAGCTGTTACGCTATTCTTAGAGGGTAGCTGCTTCTAAGCTCACCTCCCGGCTGTTTAGGGCTCGAGACAATCTTCAATCACACTTAATCCACACTTTGGGTCCTTAACCTGGCTCTGGGTTGTCTCCCTCACGGTGCACAAGCTTACCCCGCACACCGGACTCCCTGAGTCTACGACGTTCGTAAGTTCGGAGTTTGACAGGGAAGCGAACTCCTCTCGGAGTCCGGATTCCCAATCGGTCGCTCTACCTCACGAACTATCTCATCAGAGGTCATGCTTCGACATGTTTCGGTTGGAACCAGCTGTTGCCAAGTTCGATGGGCCTTTCACCCCTACACCAGAGTCACGAGAGGGTATTGTAGGACACCAACTCTAACGGGCCTCCACGCAGCTTTCGCCACGCTTCGCCCTGCTCCGGCGTAGATCACTTGGTTTCGGGTCGCATCCGGTTGGCTCCCCGCCCTTGAAGACGGTGGCCCTGGTCAAAGACTGCGGCCGTATCGGTTTCCCTATGCCTCCGGGGGTTCACCCCTTAGACTCGCCAGTCAGATGCACTCCATGGTTCGTTTTTCAAAACGCACGACGTAACATCGGCTTCACTCGAGTCATACTACGGGATCGCTCCCAGTTCTTTCGTCGAGTGACCTTGTATGCCACGTCGCTCTATCGCCAACTGATTTCAAGCCCTATTGCACCGCCCTGTTCGGGGTGCTTTTCAGCGTTCGCTCACGCTACTTGTTCGCTATCGGTCTCGAGGAGTGTTTAGTCTTCGCAGTTGATGCCTGCGAAATTCACGAGGGATATCCAACCCCCGCTATTCTGGAACAACCCCGGGATCTGGTTCTTATGTTACGGGGTTTTCACCCTGTATCACGCTCCGTTCCAGGAGACTTCACATAAGATCCAGGTCCGTTATGGGTAGTCCGTACACCACATTGCCCGAAGGCTTCGGTTTGGACTGTATCGCGTTCACTCGCCGTTACTAACGACATCGCGGATTGCTTTCTTTTCCTGTTCCTACTAAGATGTTTCAATTCGGAACGTTCCCCATTGCGCGAGGCAATTGCGTGGGGATTCCCATTCGGAGATCCTCAGTTCTTTCCCTCCATGCGGGTCCCTGAGGCTTATCGCAGCTTGGCACGTCCGTCATCGGCTCTCGAGCCGAGCTATCCACCAGCTGGCACAGTAGCCAGTTGATATAGTCACTGTGACCCGGAGAACGGGTCCAGTGGACGCCTGGATTGCACGTACACACGGTTTCATCAAATCCCCTCGGTGACGACCCGAGGCGAATTTTCGACCCTTCCCAACCTCGCTTGCGCGGGATGGTGCATCTGTCGTCAGTATCCATTCAGTCGAAACGTCTTGCCACACTTAAGGGGCACGATCGTTTCGGAGTGGAGTACTGCTTACCATGGACCCACAGGGATTCGAACCCTGGGCATCCTCCTTGCAAAGGAGGCACTCTACCACTGAGCTATGGGCCCGTGTTAGCCCTAGTAGTTCTAAGGTGTCCGAACGGGTGTCATTGGTGAACTCGGAAGATCGCGTGTGAGCCACCCCGTCGGGGTGGTCTCGGTCGTTAGGAGGTGATCCAGCCGCAGATTCCCCTACGGCTACCTTGTTACGACTTAAGCCCCCTTGCGAAGCCCAGATTCGACCACCGTGTGGTGGCCTCATCCGGACCTCACTCGGGTGCTTTGACGGGCGGTGTGTGCAAGGAGCAGGGACGTATTCACCGCACTCTATTGAAATGCGATTACTACCGAATCCAGCTTCATGAGGGCGAGTTTCAGCCCTCAATCCGAACTACGATCGAGTTTAGGAGATTAGCGTTCTCTTTCGAGATAGCAACCCATTGTCTCGACCATTGTAGCCCGCGTGTAGCCCAGCTCATTCGGGGCATACTGACCTACCGTTGCCCGTTCCTTCCTCCGCTTTAGCAGCGGCAGTCCTTCTAATGTACCCAGCCAGTCGAAACTGCTGCTGGCAATTAGAAGTGCGGGTCTCGCTCGTTGCCTGACTTAACAGGACGCCTCACGGTACGAGCTGACGGCGGCCATGCACCTCCTCTCTACAGCGTCGTGATAAGGTCATCAACCTGATCGTCATCACTGTAGTCGGAGCTGGTGAGATGTCCGGCGTTGAGTCCAATTAAACCGCAGGCTCCTCCGGTTGTAGTGCTCCCCCGCCAATTCCTTTAAGTTTCATCCTTGCGGACGTACTTCCCAGGCGGCTCGCTTCTCGGCTTCCCTACGGCACAACACAGGCTCGTAGCCTGTGTCACACCTAGCGAGCATCGTTTACAGCTAGGACTACCCGGGTATCTAATCCGGTTCGAGACCCTAGCTTTCGTCCCTCACCGTCGGATCCGTCTTCTCGAGGTGCTTTCGCCATCGGTGGTCCGTCCAGGATTACGGGATTTCACTCCTACCCCGGACGTACCCCTCGAGCCTTCCGGTCCCAAGCCACGTGGTTTTCACCGGACGCCCGCCAGTTGAGCTGGCGGATTTCCCGATGAACCTTCGTGGCCGGCTACGGACGCTTTAGGCCCAATAATATCGGTCATCACTTGAGCTGCCGGTATTACCGCGGCGGCTGGCACCGGTCTTGCCCAGCTCTTATTCCACGACCGCCTTACAGTCGTGAAAAGCGAGGACTATATGCCCTCGCACTTGGGGTCCCCTTATCGCACTTGCGTGCAGTGTAAAGGTTTCGCGCCTGCTGCGCCCCGTAGGGCCCGGAATCTTGTCTCAGATTCCGTCTCCGGGCTCTTGCTCTCACAACCCGTACCGATTATCGGCACGGTGGGCCGTTACCCCACCGTCTACCTAATCGGCCGCAGCCACATCCTACAGCGCCTGAGCGTTTCGGGGAGTCGGCATTCCAGCATGACTCCCGTATGAACTATTAGCCTCAGTTTCCCGAGGTTATCGTTCTCTGTAGGGTAGTTTGGCCACGTGTTACTGAGCTTTTCGCCACGAGTATGAACTCGTGCAACTAGCATGGCTAAATCGGACCCCAATAGCAATGACCTCCGGCAGGATCAACCGGAATGGGTCGCGACCATTTAAACCTGGTCGCGGGGTGTTGGCGGGTGAATGGCAGCGTAATGCTGTCAAATCACCGTTCAAAGGTCCGAGTTCGCGTGACATCCGTTCGGATGTCACCGAACTACTAGGGCTAACATCAGATACCGTCTTGCGGCGTACCGCAGGGGCGGAATCCTCATTTCCTTCGGACCTGAATCGAAGCGATTCGAGGGTATAAACCCTTCGAACCCCGTTCGGTTCGGGTCCGGTGAGGCAGGACGCGTTGAATCGCCCTGCAATCGCGGTGTGTCGTTCGCATTCATCCGAAATGCCTTGGACCACTTAAGGCCGTCGTATCGTGGCGACCCCCGGGAAGGTGTGTCATCCCGGTGAGCGCCTGACGACCTTGGGGTCGGGGGCGTTCGGTGGAAGCTTTCGGGGGGAGTACCCCCGTGCGCTTCTTCGCATTAATCCGAATGCCCGGGATACATAAAAGGCCGTCGAACCGATGGCGCTTCGTCATGCGGTTTCATGGCGGGGTTACTCATAAAATGATGACAGACTGTCGGGGAGAGCGATGAGTCTCGAAGGGATAGATATCGCGCGACTGGAGGCCGGTCGGTCATCCCCCGCGTCGCACGTGCGGTCTGACCGGGTGTCGGTCGCGCAAGCAGACGCTGGCGGCGCTATCTGAAAGGCGTATCGACTGCACTACGACTCGGATGCTACACGTGCGTGCGCACGATAAGAATGTGAACGTCGGTCGGATTACTCGTCGAGGTGCTCGATTCCCTTCTTGGAAACGTTTCCTTTGGTAATCTTCCCCTCCATCCAGCCGGGCTTGTCCTCGGGGGCGCTGCTGTTCCACGCCCACGCGTCGAAGATGTGGACTTTATCAGTCCCTTTCTCCCGGAGTCGAATCTCGACCGCGTCCGACTTCGCGTCGTCCTCGGAGCCGGCGGGGTCGAGTCGTCGGGCCGCCTTGAGCGCCGCCTGTCTCGGCATGCTGCCCGAAAACACACTCGTCTCTGTACCGTCCTCCTCTCGGAGCACGAAGTTTCGCTTACCGTCCTCGCGTACCATGATTTTCCACCTCTATGGCAATGAACCACATGGCACATGATAAATATATCGCCGGATTTCGACCGACGACGCCGTGATACTTATAAACTCGACCGATTTGCCGGGCCGCCGACCCCACCGAGGTGGCGACGAGTTTCGATGCGAGACGATCCGGTTGCGGCGAAAATCACCACTCCACGGAGAGACGGAGACAACACTTATGTATCCCCTGCGGCGAACCAACGGATAGACCCCCAGATGGTCCGGAAAAAGAAGCTCAGTCCGAGTGGCGCCAAAGACGAGAACGGCGAGTACCACAACGTCCACGTCAACCTCCACGAAGACGAACTCGCGGTCGCCGGGATGGAGATCGGAGACGAGGTGTTCGTCCGCGTTCGGGACGGCAAAATCATCATCCAGAAAGCGGACCCAGACCAGGTCGAACACGACTTCTAAGCGCGTGACCCGTATCGTCTCGAACCGACTCGCCCCCAGCGGACGGCCCGACAGACAGCAATGAACCCCTACCGACTCGCCAAACCGCTCCTGTTTTCGCTCCCGCCCGAGACCGCCCACCGGACCATTCACGGCCTGCTCGCGGCCGCGCGCGGCACGCCCGCCGAACCGCTCTTGGAGCGGCGCTACCGCGTCGACGACGCGCGGCTCGCCACGCGCGCGTTCGGCCTCGACTTCCCGAACCCGGTCGGCGTCGCGGCCGGCTTCGACAAGAACGCCGAGATACCCACCGTCCTCTCGGCGCTCGGGTTCGGCCACGTCGAGGTCGGCGGCGTCACCGCGGAGCCGCAGCCCGGAAACCCGCGCCCGCGGATGTTCCGCCTCCCCGAAGACGAGGCGCTCATCAACCGTATGGGCCTCAACAACGAGGGCGCGGACGCGGTCGGAGAGCGCCTCGCCGCCGGACCGCACCCCGATATCCCGGTCGGTGTCAACCTCGCGCTCTCGGAGGTGACGCCCACCGAGGAGGCCCCCGAGGACTACCGGTACACCTACGAGCGCGTTGCCGACGGCGCGGACTACTTCGTCGTCAACGTCTCGTGTCCCAACAGCGAGGGGTTCCGCGACTTGCAGAACCGCGACTCCCTCGAAGCGATTCTCGGGACGCTCGTCGACGCCGGTGCCGACCCGCTGCTCGTGAAACTCTCGCCGGACCTCCCGGACCCCGCCGTGGAGGACGCGCTCGAAGTCGTCGACGACCTCGGGCTCGACGGCGTTATCGCCAGCAACACGACCACCTCGCGGCCCGACACTCTTCGGAACCCGAACCGAGCAGAACGCGGCGGCCTCTCCGGGAAACCCATCGAGGCCGAGGCCACGAACATGATTCGCTTCATCGCCGAGCGGACCGACGTGCCCGTGGTGGGCGTCGGCGGCGTTTCGGACGCCGAAAGCGCCTATCGGAAGATTCGCGCCGGGGCCGAGATGGTCCAACTCTACACGGGTATGGTGTACGAGGGGCCGTCTATCGCTCGCGACATCAACCGCGGCCTCCTCGACCTGCTCGACCGCGACGGCTTCGACGACGTGGCCGACGCCGTCGGGTCGGGACTGTAACGTTCGCCCGCGACGACCGCTCACCGCGAGAACCGACCGCCCGCGTCTCGGTTCCGAACCGAAGACTGATTTTCCGCCCGGTCGCTTGACAAATCGTGCGCCCGCCCTCCACTCGTGTCTCCGGCGTGCTCGCGGTTCTCGTCTCGAACGCCGTCGCGCCGCTCGGCGTCCTGTTTCTCGGTTGGGCACCGGCCGCGCTCTTCGGCGTGTTCGTCGCCGAAATCGCCGCCGTGCTGTGGTGGACGCTCGTGAAGATACCCTTCGCGGCCAAGCGCCCCAACAACGCCATCGGCGACGGGGACCGGCTGTTCGGCCCGTTGCAGGCCAAACGAGGGTCGGTTTCGCTGCCCGGACCGCTCCCGCCGGGCTATCTTCGGAACGTCCCGACGCTCCTCATCGCGGCGTTCCTGCTCGTCCCGCTCGAACTCGCCGTCGCCTTCGTCGCCTTCGGCCTGACCGACCCGGTCGTCACCGACGAGGTCGCCGGACAAATCCTGCTGGGCGGCGCGGGCGTGTTCGTCGGGCGGGGTGTCGAAACGGTTACCAAATACTTCGCCGCGGGCGGCTACCGCGACCACTCCGCGCGGTCGGTGTTGCTTCCCCCGTTCAAGTTCCTGTTCGCCGCCGGACTGCTGATGTTCGTCTTCGGGCCGTTCGCGGTCGAACTCGAAAACGACGTGTTCCTCGTGGTTCTCGTCGGCCTGAAACTCCTCTACGACCTCCGCGCGCTCCAGCTCGAACGGAGCGAAACGCGAGGCGTCTTCTACCGCCTCTACGGCAGCGAAGAGACCGAGATAGAACCGATTCCGGTCGAGGAGCCGACGGGAGCGCCGACCTATCGAACCGCGCCCGCCCGCGCGGTCGCCCTCACCGATGCGGTCTACCAGAGCCTCCGGTACACGGTCACCAGCGGCGTGCTGTGGTGCTACGGCGTCGCCGCCGCGCTCGTCTTCTTCGGCGCGTGGACGTTCGCGCTCGCGCCGCTCGCCCTCGCCGCCGCGTTCGGGACCCTCCGGGGAGTCTCCCGCTATCTCGAAACCGGCCCCGTCGAGTTCCGGTGCTACGGCGACGTACTCGTCGCCCACGACGCGCTGTTAGACGAGCCGCAAGCCCGCCTCGAACGCGACGCGGTCACCGAGGTCGGCGTGTCCACCCACGCCGTCGACCGCCTGTTCGGCACGGAGACGGTGCGGTTCGAGACCGACGTGGACACGACACCGGACGTGCAACTCACGGTCCCCGACCCCGAGGAGGTCCGCACCGACGACGCGAACGCGAACCACCCGATGACGGTTCCCCACATCCAAGACGCGGCCGCGGTGCTGGCCGCCTTCGACGGCGGCGGCGAAACTGAGGCTGAAGCTGAGTCGGAGGCGGAGACGGAAGCTGAGACCGAGACAGAAGCCGAAACCGAGGCCGAGAGCGAGACACCAGTGCCGAGCCGCGACGGCTGACGAGCCGCGGGCTGGGCGACCGGGTACCGAGAAAAGAGCGAACGAAGCCGACCGAACGACCCCTCAGTCGGCGTGCTGGACGATGACGATGGCGTCGCCGGCTTCGAGCATGTCGCCGTCGCCGACGTACTCGCGGGACTCCTCGATGGTGAACATCTCGGGGTCGAGTTCGACGCCCGCGACGTGCATCACGCCGTCTTCGACCTCGTAGTCGTCGCCTTCGAGCGCGGCCTCGATGTCCGGGACCTGCGCGCCGTACTCGGGGCCGACGAGCGAGTAATCGAGGTCGACGCCGGTCACGACCGACTCGATTTCGGGCTCCTCGTCGAGGAGCTCGAGTTTCTCGATGTGCATCACGCCGCTCACGTCCTCCTCGAAGCCGTGGATGTCGCCGTACACTTCCACGAGGTCGACCGGGGCGTTCATCGAGAGCTGGTTGTCGCTTTTGTACTTACGGAGCGCGCCGACGACGGCCATCGCCGTCTCGCCGGCCGCCACGTCGGCGTCGAGGCCGAGCGGTTCGGGCCACGACTGGTCGTGGACACTCGCCTCGTCGTACATGTCGCGCCAGAGTTCCTCCGTGACGTGCGCGAGGATGGGCGCGAAGCAGGCCAGGAACCGCTTGTGGGCGGTCTGGAGCGTGTACGCCGCCGAGGGGTCGTCGCCCTCGCGGACGCGCTGTTTGGCGATTTCGAGGTAGTCGTCGCAGAACGTGTGCCAGAAGAAACTGCGCAGGCGGTCGCGCGCCTTCGAGAACTCGCGGTTCTCCAGTTTCTCCGTGACGAACTCGAGTTCGCGGTCGAGCGACGCGAGCAGCCAGCGGTCGATGGCCTTCAGGTCGTCGTGGTCGAACTCGGCGGGCGCGTCCTCGGTGAGGCTCTCGACGAGCTTCGAGGCGTTCCAGAGCTTCCGCATGAGCTTCTCGCCCGCGACGAGACCCTTCTCCTGATACGGGAGGTCGTCCCCGACGGCGCTCCCGGCGGCCCAGTAGCGGGCGGCGTCGACCGGGAACTTCTCTAGAACCTCGTCGGGAGAGACGACGTTGCCGACGGACTTCGACATCTTCTCGCGGTTCTCGTCGAGGACCATCCCGTTTATCATGACGCTGTCGAACGGGACCTCGCCGGTGTGCTCGTAGCACTTGACGACCGTGTGGAACAGCCAAAAGGAGATGATGTCGTGGCCCTGCGGGCGCATATCGAACGGGTAGAGTTCGGGCCGGTCGAGTTCCATCGCCTCCGTCTCGGGGTTCCAGTCCCACCCGGCGTTGATGAGGGGCGTGAGCGACGAAGTGGCCCAGGTGTCGAACACGTCGTCCTCGGCGGCGAACTCGTCGTGGCCGCACTCGGGACAGGCGTCGACCGGCGGGTCGTCGGAAAGCGGGTCGACCGGCAGGTCTTCGCGGTCGGCCACGACGACGTGCTCGCAGTCCTCGCAGTACCAGACGGGGAACGGAATCCCCGAGGAGCGCTGCCGCGAGATGGCCCAGTCCCACTGGAGCCCCTCTATCCAGTTCTTGTACCGCGTGAACATCTTCTCGGGGTACCAGTCCATCTGCTCGCCGGCTTCGAGGTACTCCTCGCGCTTGTCGAGCAGTTTGATGTACCACTGGTCCTTGACGAGGAACTCGACGCTCGTGCCGCAGCGCTCGTGGACGTTGACCGTGTGCGTGATGGCGCGCTTGTCGAGGAGCGCCCCGGCGTCGTCGAGGTCGGAGACGATGGCCTCCCGCGCCTCGTCGGCGGAGAGCCCGGCGTAGTCGTCGGCCTCCTCGGTCATCGTGCCGGACTCGTCGATGGCGACGCGGAGCGGCAGGTCGTGGGCCTGATACCACTCGATGTCGGTCTGGTCACCGAAGGTACAGCACATGACGAGGCCCGTGCCCGTTTCGAGGTCGACGCGCTCGTCTTCGAGGATGGGGACTCGCTGGCCGAACAGCGGAATCTCGGCTTCCTGGCCGACGAGGTGCGCGTTGTCGTCGTCGTCGGGGTGGACGAAGACGGCGACGCAGGCGGGGAGCAGTTCGGGCCGCGTCGTGGAGATGACGAACGACTCCTCGGAATCGGCCACGCCGAACTCGATGTCGTGGAAGTGCGAGCCCTGTTCGTCGTCTTCGGTCTCGACCTGCGAGATAGCGGTCTCGCACTCGGGACACCAGATGGCGGGCGCGCGCTGGCGGTACTGCCGGCCCTTCTCGTAGAGGTCGACGAAAGAGAGCTGCGAGACGCGCTGGACCTCGGGCGAAATCGTCTGGTACGTCTGGTCCCAGTCGATGGAGATACCGAGGTTCTGCATCTTCTCCGTGAACTCGCTTTCGTACTCCGCCGTGACCTCGCGGCAGAGCTTCTGGAACTCGCGTCGCTCGTAGTCCTGGTGTTTGATGCCGAGTTGGTCCTCGGTCAGGAGCTCCGACGCGATGCCGTTGTCGTCGTAACCGAACGGGAAGTACACCTCGTCGCCGCGCATCCGGTTGAACCGGGCGACGAAGTCCTGGAGGGTGAAGCCGTAGACGTGGCCCCAATGCAAGCTTCCGGACACCGTCGGCGGCGGTGAGTCGATGGAGAAGACGGTGTCGGGGTCTACCGCACGCTCCGGGTACGCGTACAGGTCTTCGTCGACCCACCTCTCTTGCCACTTCGCCTCGACGGTTTCCGGGTCGTATTCTCCGCTCGGCATTGCGTTGGCGTACCTACAACCGGGCGGACTGTTAAACGCCTCGGTTAAGTGCCCGAGGGGACGGAATTCGGCCGTGCGAGCCCCGGACTCCTCAGAGGACCGACAGCGCCGACGCGAGGTCCGAGCGCAGGTCGTCGACGTGCTCGACGCCCACCGACAGCCGCAACAGCGAATCGGAGATGCCGAGCGCGTCGCGTTCGGTCTGCGAGAGCGGCGAGTGCGTCATCGTCGCCGGATGCTCGATGAGGCTCTCGACGCCGCCGAGGCTGACCGCCAGCGGGAACTCCCGGAGTGCGCCGAGGAACTCGGCGGTCCCGTCGAGGTCGGTGTCGAGTTCGAACGACAACACGCCGCCGAAGCCGGACTGCTGGCGGGCCGCGAGGTCGTGCTGCGGATGGGACTCCAGCCCCGGATACAGCACCCGCGTCACCGCCTCGTGGGAGTCGAGGAATTCGGCGATTTCCATCGCGTTGGTCTCGTGCTGGCGCATCCGCAGGGGGAGCGTCTTGATGCCCCGGAGCGTCAGGTAGGAGTCGAACGGTGAGAGCATCGACCCCATCCCGACGCGCTGGAGGAACGTGAGCTCCTCCAGTACGTCCTCGCGGTCGGTGACGACCGCGCCGCCGATGGAGTCCGAATGGCCGTTGAGGTACTTCGTGGTGCTGTGGACGACCACGTCGGCCCCGAGCGACAGCGGGTTCTGGAACTGCGGGCTGAGGAACGTGTTGTCCACGCCGAAGACCGCGTCGCCCTCGTCGGCGATGGCCGCGATGGCCTCGATGTCGCAGAGGTGCATGAGCGGGTTCGTCGGCGTCTCCATCCAGACGAGCGCCGTCTCCTCGCGCATCGCGGCCGCGACGTTCTCGGGGTCGGTGGCGTCCACGAACGACACGTCCACGTTCAGCCGGTCGGCGAACAGCCGGGTGAGCATCGTCTTCGTCCCGCCGTAGAGGTCCTCGAACGCGACGATGTGGTCGCCCGGCCGGACCACCGCGGTCATCGTCGCCGCGATGGCCGCCGTGCCGGAGACGAACGCCAGCGCGTGGTCCGCACCTTCGAGCGCCGCGAGCCGGTGTTCCAGCGCGTTCCGCGTCGGATTCGACAGCCGCGAGTAGAGGTACTCGCCCGCGTCGGGGTCGAGCGTCTCCAAGTCCGCGTCGGGGTCGATGCTCGGCACCGCGTAGGTCGACGAGAGGTGGACCGGAACGACGACGTCCTCGACGCCCGGGGCCGGGGCCTGCCCGCGCTCGCCGTGGGTCACCGCCAGCGTCTCGCGACGAACATCATTATCGTTCATACAGAAAAAGCGACGACTCGCGTCCTAAAGGTTTCTATCGCGTTCTGACCAAATGCATGAAAAGAATTACTGGAGGCCTGGAATTACCCGAAGTTATCAAATCTCGGTTCGTGGACTCTCAAAAATCCGGACCAAAAATAATCGCTAAACGACTACGCCAGCGCCGACAGGTCGAAGCTCCCACCTTTTTCCGCGACTCGCATCGCTCGTCGCGCAAAAATCTGGACCAAAAATAATCGCCAAACGACTACGCCAGCGCCGACAGGTCGAAGCTCCCACCTTTTTCCGCGACTCGCATCGCTCGTCGCGCAAAAATCTGGACCAAAAACAACCGCCGGAAGCTCTACGCCAGCGACGACAGGTCGAACTCGAACGCCGCGACCGGCAGTTCGAGGTCGTGCTCGACGATGACCTTCGGGTGGAGTTCCCCGACGACGCCGACTTCCTCGCCGTCGATGACGACCGCGGCGGTGCGGCCGTCGATGAACGACGGGTGGTCGGTCGCGGGCGTCTCCAGGTCCGCGCCGAAGTCGCGGCAGAGCGCCGCGAGGCGGGCCTTCGCGTCCTCGTAGGTCGCGTCGTGACGGGCGAGAACGGCCGCGACGTGGCGGGCCTCGGCGACGCGGGTGTTCTCGTCGTCGTCGCGGTGGGCCACGTGGCCGATTTCCGCGAGGTCCTGCGGGTACGCCCGGTGGGTGTTGTTCTCCAGCACCATCGTCAGCGAGGGCAACACCCACGTCCGGAGCATGGTGTAGTCCTCGCTGTACGGTTCGGTGATGGAGGCGGGTTCGCCGCCGCCGAGATACTCGGAACCGACCTCGACGTCCATGCGCTCGTAGTTCTCCTCCTCCGAAATCATGTGGAAGTTGAGCAGGTCCTCGAAGCCGAGGCCGACGAGCGAGGTGCGGACGGCGTCTTCGAGTCGGGAGCGCTCGTGGCGCTGGCCGACCGTCCCCACGTCAGGGTAGCGCGGTTCGAGCTCGTTGAAGCCGTAGGCGCGGCCCACGTCGTCGACGAGGTCGAGCGGGTGGAGCACGTCGACGCGGTACGGCGGAATGGAGACCTCGTAGACGGTTTCTTCGCCCAGTTCGGCGTTCGCGTCGAGGCCGGAGCGCTCGAACAGGTCGATAACCTCGTCCAGCTCCAACTCGACGCCGAGGACCGTCTCGATGCGGTCGTGGGAGACGTGTTTCGTCTCGACTTCGAAGTCGGGCTTCGTGACGGTGCCCGTCTCGTACTGGACCTCGACGTCCTCGATGGTCGCCCCGCGGGCGGCCAGCGCGTAGCAGATGATGTTGCACATCCGGTCGATGGTCCACTGGTCGGTGCCGGTGAGTTCGACGAGCAGGTCGCGGGAGTCCGTCGAAACCTCGGTCCGGCGGCCGTTGATGACCGGCGGGAACGAAAACAGGCCGATTTCGTCGTAGATGGCCGGGTAGCGGTCGTATTCGCTCACGAGGTCGGCGTACTTCCGACCCGTCGCGTGCTGTTCGAGCACCTCGGCGGGCGTGAGTTCGTCGTTGGAGTCGAGCGCGACGAACGTGTCGCCGTCGGGTTCGATACCGGTGTACGTGATGGAGTTGCCGGAGGCGTTCTCCGAGAGCACGTCGCCTTTCAGCATCGTGAGGTCGTGGATGCCGATGGCTCCCTTGGCGCGCTTGCGGCCCATCGTCGCGTGGAGTTTCTCCTGCAACTGGATGAGCGAGTCGAGCGCCGCGTCGTCCAAGTCGACCCCGCGGACGACCGCGCCCGTGACGTAGGGGCGCTCGTCGGGCACGTCGTCGTCGACGACGAACGTCCAGTCGGGGTCGTTCGTGTTCGGCACGGAGACGCCGCGGGCGTCGCCGTACTGGTAGCGAAGCGAGCGGGCGACGCCTTCGACCGACAGGCGGTCGAGGCGGTCGGGACCGAACTCCAGTTGGAACGCCCCGTCGTCGGTGACGCCCTCGAACTCCAGTCCGAGCGCGAACAGGTCGTCTTTGAACTCCTCGTCGGACTTGTCTTCGTGGCCGGTCAGGCGGCGCAGTTCGTCGGGTTGAACGTCGACTACGGGCATTACTTGAGCACCTCCGTCTCGCGGAGCAGGTCGAGGTCGCAGAGCGTTCCGTGCACGTCGCGGATGTCGTCGAAGCCGTACATGAGCATCAGCAGGCGCTCTAAGGCGAGGCCCCACGCCATCACGTCGCACTCGACGCCGAGGGGGCGGAGCACCTCCTCGCGGAACATCCCCGAATTCCCTATCTCGATGAGTTCGCCCGTCTCGGGGTGTCGGCCGAACAGCTCGAACGACGGCTCCGTGTAGGGGTTGTAGTGCGGCTTGAACTGGATGTCCGTGATGCCGAAGTGGGAGTAGAACTCCTCGAACGTACCCATCAGGTCGCGCACCGAGAGGTCCTCGGCCATCACCCAGCCCTCGATTTGGTAGAACTCCAAGAGATGCGTCGGGTCGAGCGTGTCGTTGCGGTACACCTTCTCGACCGAGAAGTACCGCTGCGGCGGCTCTAACTCCCCGACCTCGTGACCCGAGAGGTAGCGCATCGACAGCGACGTGGTGTGGCCGCGGAGCGCGATAGCCCGCGCGAAGTCCTCGGACCACGGCGAGTGGTAGCCGTCGCCGTCGTCGCCGACGCCCTCCAAGTGGGCGTCGCGGACGCGGTCGATGAGGTCCTCGGGGATGTCCTCCATCGGCGGCACGTCGAGGGCGAAGCGGTCCCAGTGGGTGCGCGCCGGGTGGTCCTGGGGCATGAACAGGCAGTCGTTGATCCAGAAGTCCGCGTCGGCGTGCGGGCCTTCCATCTCCGCGAAGCCCATGCCGGTGAGCACGTCCTTCACGCGGTCGGCGGTCTGCCGGAGGATGTGCTTTTTGCCGCCGCGGGCCTCGGGCGCGTCGGCCTCGACGTTGTACTCGGTGAACTCCACGTCCTCCCACTCGCCGGAGGTGAGCATCTCGGGGGTGAGGCGGTCGACCGTCTCCGCCGCCTCGACGCCCTCCATCAGCGCCGTGACGCCCTCGTCTGTGAGGGTGACGGCGCGGATGGTGCGCTCGTGGCGGACCACGAGGTTCCGCGATTCGAGCTGGTCGAGCACGTCGCCGTCGACGGACTCGCCCGCGGAGAGGGCCGCGAGCGCGGCGGCCTCCTCGTCGGCGTCGGGGTCGGCGTCCGCGTCGGGCGCGAGTTCGCCCGAGTCGATGTGCCCGTAGCCCTTGCGCGCGAAGTTCGACAGCGCGATATCGACCTGCGGGCCGCCGAGGGAGGACGCGCCGATGACCTGTCCCATCGGGACCGCGTCGCCGTCGCCCGCGTCGAGCGCGGCGCGGTAGAGCCGGACCTCGGGGAGGCCCTCGTCGGCGTACTCGACGCCCTCGTCTGTCAGTTCGACGGACTCCGCCGTGGTCTCTGCGACCGAGACGAGTCCCTCGTCGCGGAGGTCGAAGACCGCGCCCGTCACCGTCTCGGGCTTCTGGTCTGTCGCCTCCGCGAGCTGTGCAATCGTTCGTTCGTCCGTGGCGCTCGCGGCGTTCAACACCGCGACCTGTGATTCCGGAAGTCGCATCTGGTTCGTTGTGGCGTTAGCCGTCTGGTGGTCGGTTAGCAGTTTCGAAGCCTCGCCGCGCTGGCGGGGCTGACCGGCGGGGTCGGTTTCGTCCGGCGGGCGCGGTGACGCCCGGCCGGAGTCCGCCGACCTCAGGCGGTCAGAAAGAAAACTCCGAACCCGTCGGTGGTCGGTTCGCTCGCTCGCGCCCCGCGCTTGGGTTCGGATACCATATGCGACCGATTGTGAGTGCCGAGTAAAAACGTTCCGCGTCGGCGCCGCGCCGCCCGACGAGCGCTCCTACGCGACGTTCCGCTCGCGGAGCGTCTCGCCCGACTTGAACCGGTCGAGCGACAGCGCCGACACGTCCACCTCGCAGGCGTCCTCGCCGAGACACAGGTCGGCGACGGCCTCGCCGGTCGCGGGCGCGTGCTGGAAGCCGTGGCCCGAAAAGCCCGCGGCGACGACGAGACCGGGGGCCGCCTCGTCCAGAATCGCGTGGTGGTCGGGCGTCACGGCGTACAGCCCGGCCCAACCGTTCCGAATCCGCGTCTCCGGGCCGAAGTAAGCCGCGGCGTCGTCGGCCCGCTCGGTCGCCTCGACCGCCCACTCCACGTCCATCGACTCGTCGAATCGGTCGGGGTCCACGTCGGGGTCCGACGCCGAGAAGTGCCCGCCGACGATGGCGGTCCCCTCCCGTTCCGGCCGGAAGTACGCCCCCGTGTCGAGGTCGATGGTGAGCGGGGCGTCCGCGGGGAGGTCGCCCTCGGGTTCCACGACGGCTATCTGGCGGCGGCGCGGCGCGAGTGGGAGGTCAACCCCCACGAGCGCCGCGACCCGGGCGGACCACGCGCCCGCCGCGACGACCACGGCGTCGGCGTCGATGGAACCGTCCGGCGTCTCGGCGCGCCAGCCGCCGGCGTCGGGAGTGGCTCCCGCATCGACCGAGCCACCGCCGTCACCGACGCGAGCGAGGTCGGTCACGGGCGTCTTCGTCCGAACGTCGACGCCGGCGGCGCGGACCGCGTCCGAGTAGCCCTGCACCGCGGAGTGCGGGTCTGCGACGCCGTCGGCCGCCGAGAACGTCGCCGCGACGAACGACTCGGTTCGGAGCTCCGGGAGGTACTCGGCGGCCTCCGCGGGCGAGAGGACGCGACTCGGCGCGCCCGCGTCGGTCTGCATGGCGACGTTTTCGCGGAACGCCGCGGCGGTCGCCTCGGTCCGGGCGAGAAAGAGGTAGCCCGAACGCCGGTAGTCGATGTCGACGCCGAACTCGTCCGCGAAGGACTCCCAGACTGGGACGCTTGCGAGCGAGAGGTCGACGTTCACGCGCGTCGAAAACTGCGTTCGGATGCCGCCCGCCGCGCGACCCGTGCTACCGCCGCCGAGCGTCCCCGCCTCGCAGACGGTGACCTCGGCCCCGCGACCGGCCAGCGCGTGGGCGCAGGCGAGTCCGACGACCCCGCCGCCGACGATGAGGACGTGCATGGTCGTGTCTGATTCGCCACCGACATGAGTGTGTCTGTCACATACTGTCGAGGGACACTGTTTTCACGCGGCCGCGGAGAGTAGTTCGGGTATGGTCCGTATTCTCTCCGCCGACGCCGTCGGCGAGTTACTCTCGCTCGCGGAGCTGTTCCCGGTCGTCGAGGAGGCGTTCGTCAAGCAGGGCCGCGGCGAGGTCGAACGCCCGCCACGGCCGCACTTTCCGGTGGGTATCGATATCGACAGAGTCCGGGACGGGACGAACGGAAACGGCGTCGCGGGCGCGGGAACGGAAACGCGCTCGGGTTCGGAACCGACGGAGCAGGACGGCCCGCTCGGCACCGGCCTCACCATGCCGGCGTACATCCACGGCCGCGAGGTGTACGCGACGAAGCTCGCGGCCGTCCACCCGGAAAACTGCGCTCACGGCCTTCCGACGGTGAACGCGCAGGTCGTCCTCACCGACGCGACGACCGGTCTCCCGCTCGCGCTCCTCGACGGGACGACGATTACCAGCGCCCGGACGGGCTGTATCGGCGGGCTCGCCGCGGAGTCCCTCGGGACCGACCCGGTCCGCCTGGGCGTCCTCGGCGCGGGCGCGCAGGCCCGCTGGCAGAGCCGCGCTATCGCCGTCGGCTCCGCAGTCGAGTCGGTGAACGTCTACTCCCCGAGCGACTCCCGCGAGGCGTGCGCCGCCGACCTCCGCGAGGACGGCATCCCCGCCGAGGCCGTCGATACCCCCGAAGCGGCCGTCTCCGGCGCGAACGTCGTCGTCACCGCGACGACCAGCGAGACGCCCGTCTTCGACGGCTCGTGGCTCGACCCCGGAACGCTCGTCGTCGCCGTCGGAGCCTACACGCCCGAGACGCGCGAACTCGACGCCGAGACGTTCGAGCGAGCCGCGCGGGTGTTCGCCGACGTGCCCGAGGAAGTGGCCGACATCGGTGACGTTCGCGGGGCCGGCATCGACGAATCCGACCTGCTTCCGCTCTCGGCCGTCTTCGAGGGCGACGCCGGCCGCGAGAGCGACGACGAGATTCTGGTGGTCGAGAGCGTCGGGTCGGCGGTGCTCGACGCCGCGACCGCCGAGTACCTCTACGAGAAGTCGAACGCCCGCGGCGTGGGAGAAGAAGTGGGGTTGTGAGCGGTCGGTAGTGTTGCCGCCTCACTAATGTTCGGCGGCCACGCCCCGTCGCTCCGTCTCGAGGTCGATATCCAGCGAGTCGAGGAGTTCCTCGGCCTCCTCGCGCTTTTCGTGGTGGTCTTCGAGGAACTCGCGCATCATCGTCGCCGCCTGCTCCTTACAGCCGCCGCAGAGGCGCTCGCCGCCGAGGCACTCGTCGTAGACCTCCTTTGCGAGTTCGTCGTCGTCGCCCGTCAGCAGGTAGGCGTACAGCTCGTACACCGGACATTTGTCGGCCTCGCCGCCGAGTTCGCGCTGCTGTTCGGCCGTGTCGCGGCCGCCGGTCGTGGCGGACTTGACCTTGTCGTAACCCTCCTCGGGCGCGTCGAGCAGCGAAATGTGGCTCGCCGGAATCGACGACGACATCTTGCCGCCGGTGAGGCCGGTCATGAAGCGGTGGTAGATGGACGACGGCGGGATGAAGCCGTAGCCGCCGTGGTTGGCTTCGACCTCGCGGGCGAGTTCCTCGGCCTCGTCGACGCCCATGTCGAACGCGTCGATGTGCTGGTCGTACCGCCGCTTTTCGCCGTCAATCTCCTCGATGAGCGCCTCGAACGCCTCGTCGGTCGCCTGTCGGGCGAAGAAGCGAATCCGCGGGCGGAGCGGTTCCATCCCGGCGTTTTCGAGCTTCTCGACCGCAGAGTCGCGGACCGACTCGGAGACGAGCACGCCCGCCGCGTCGAGGTCGGCGTCGTCGAGCCAGTCGGCCGCCTCGCCGCACCGCGGCATGTCGGCGTCCTCGGCGTACGCCTCGCGGGCGTCGTGGGCTGCCGCGACGAGCGGGCGCTCGGCGTCGTCGAGTTCGAAGCTCGCGAACGCCTCCGTCACCTTGAAGAATCGCATCCGGGTGGCGAGGTCGCGGGCGAACCGGACGTGGGGGTCCTGGTCGGGGCCGACCGGGATGACCGTCGGCTTGGGGTCGTCCAACTGCGGGTAGAGGATGTCGGCCATCTGCGTGACGACCGACTGCATGTGCGAGACGTTGGTCTCGCCGTCGAAGCCGTAGATGGACTGGAACTCCGAGAAGTTGGCCTTCCCGCCGAGTTCGAACGCGAGCCGCTGGAGGCGGTCGTTGTCCGACTGCCGGTAGAGTTCGCCCGCCTCGGGGTCGAACCCGAGCGCGATGAGCGACAGCAGGTAGTCGCGGCTGTGCTCGTTGATTTCGTCCCACGGGATGCCGCGGGCGGAGTGCGCCTCCATGTCCGCGATGAGGCCGTAGGCGTCGCCGCCCTGCTGTTGATGCCAGATTATCTCGTCGAAGACGAGCTTGTGGCCGATGTGGGGGTCGCCCGTCGGCATGAACCCCGAGAGGACGGCGAAGTCGTCGCCGTTGCGCATGGCGTCGAGGACGGGCCGGTAGTCGCGGTGGCCGAAGATGACCCCGCGGCGCATCAGGTAGTGCGGGTTCGGCACCTCGTCGAGCACCTCGTCGAACTCCTCGATGCCGAACTCCTCGAACAGCTTCCGGTAGTCGGAGACGGTCGACGAGCCCCACGGGTCGAGGGCAACTTCGTCTTTCCCCTCTGCTGTGCCTCCATCGGTGCGGATGCGCTCCGCGGGTTCGTCGTCTGTCATGGCGTGAGCCGACTGACCGAAAGCCAGTCTATCTCTCCGTTGTCGTCGGTCAGCGCAAAAACCATTCGCTTGCGGACACCGCCGGCGAGGCGCACGTCGAGCGAGAGGTCCCGCGGGACGAACGTGTGGTCGGGCGCGACCACGCGCACGAGGAACTCGGAGTGCGAGAGGTCGTCGACCGACTCGAACTCGGTGTAGACGCGGAAGTCCGAGCCGAACTTGAAGCCGCTCTTCGGGACCGTCTTGGCCTCCCTGAGCGCGGCGTACACCGCGAGTCGACGGTCGAACCGGTCGCCCTCCACGTCGCGGCCGCGGGAGACCACGTCGGCCTCGTCGATGGCGAGCGCGTCGGCGCGGGCGAGGTAGGCGGCTTCCAGCAGCGACAGTTGGAGCGGGCCGCTGTCGGCGTTTCTGCCGTACAGCCGCTGACCGAAGAAGCCGCGCTGGTAGAGGCGGTCGACGCCGTCCCAGACGAGCGCGCGGTCCGAGAGGAGTTCCGCGTCGAGGTCGGCCGGGAGGTCCTCCGCGGCCGTCCCCTCGGGGGAGTCGCCCTCGGTGTCGAAGTAGGTCAGGTCGCCGTCCTCGTCGACGATGGCGAGCACCACCTCTCCGAGCGACGAGACGGGGATGCTCTCGCGCTCGCCGACGACGCGGACGCGGTGTTCGACCTCGCCGTCCCACGGCCCCTTCCCGCGGGGGTAGACGAGGAAGTCAGCGCCCGCGGCGTCCGCGACGCCCGGCCACCCCTCGCGGGCGGGCGAGAGGTAGAACCCGCGGTCGCGGAGGTCTTTGTAGACGACGAAATCGAGGGTGGTCCCGGTGCGCGCGAGGAGTTCGCGCAGGCCCATCCCGTCCACGCCGTCGATGTCGTCCCGCGAGAGCAGGTGGGCGGCCTCGACGGGCGCGACCTCGAGGTCGTCGCCGCCGGTGGGTCTCCCGTAGCCGCGGGAGTCGTGGAACCGCTGTCGAGCGTCGCCCGGGAGATGGACGACGCCGTCTTCGAGGCGTCCTTGCATACCAGAATCGGGGCGCGGCGACGACAAAGGGCCTGCGATGCCGGCGGCGCGGCCCGCGGGGGCGTCGGAGCGGCGGCCGTCGCCGCCGCCGGTTCGTCGCGGTCGCGGCCCCGACCCCGGACGCACCCCTCGCGGCCGGCCGTGTCGCCAGCGACGGGGCCACGCTCGCCGCCCCTCGTCTCGACTCATCGGCCCTCGCAGGTCGAGTCGAGACACCGCCGGCCGCGACCCGTCTCGAATATCGGCAGGCCGCAGTCGCAGTCGTCTCCGACGACGCCCGCGGGGAGCGAGAAGGCCGTCTCGCAGTCGGGATAGGCGTCGCAGCCGGCGAGCAGGCGACCGCTCCGCCGGAGGATTCGGAGCGGCGACCCGCAGTCCGGACACGACCACTCGCCGTCGAACCGGTCTTTCACGTGGTCGTCCAGCGGGTCGCACCGGCGGTCGATGCACACCTCGAACGGCGCGCCGCGCTCGACGCGCATCAGCGGCAGGCCGCAGTCGTCGCACGTCTCGTCGAGGACGGTCGCGCCCGCAGGGAGGCGATACTCGGTCCCCGAGTCGAGGGCGACGACGGAGCCGTTGGTCCTGACGAGCGGGTCGCCGGTGTCGGGATGCGAGCCGACCGGGACACCCGCGTCGCTCGCGGGGTACTCGGCGCGGCCGGTCACGTCGTTCGAGTCGACGGTGAGGGTCTGGTCGCCCGCGCGGGCCACGAGGCCGAACGACCCCGGTCCCGACTCGACGGTCAGCGAGTCGGCGCGGGTCAGCCACGCGACGGGCTGGTAGCCCCCGGCGTCGTGGACGAGGACGGTTCTGTCGGGCTTGGCCACGACGACGACCCGGCCGCGCTGGGTGCGGTCGCGGGAGCCTTCGAAGCTGACGGTGCAGTCGCCGGCGAAGACGCGTATCGAATCCATGCGGCGGGGTGGTCGCCGGTTCCGATTTGAACCTACGTGCGAGGGTTCACCGGGCATGCCGCGGCACGAAGCTCTTTGGTCGGTCGCGGCCGAGGGCGAATCATGGACGCGAACGTCGTGCTGTTCGACATGGACGGAGTGTTAGTCGATTCCGAGCAGTACTGGCACGCCTTCGAGGACGAGTGGGTGTTCGCCGACGCCATCGAGTCCGGCGACCCCGACCACGAGGAGATAACGGGGATGAACTTCCGCGAGATATACGACTACCTCGACGCGGAGTACGGGACGACCGTCACGAAAGACGAGTTCGTCGCGGCGTACCACGAGAACTCAGAGAGCGTCTACGGCGAACACGTCGTCCTGATGGACGGCGCGGAGGAGCTGTTTTCGGACCTCCGCGCGGCGGGCAAGAAACTCGCAATCGTCTCGTCGGCCCCGCAGGACTGGATTTCGACCGTCCGCGAGCGATTCGACCTCGACCCGCTTGACCTCGTGCTCTCGGCCGACGACATCGACAAACCGGGGAAGCCCGAACCCCACATCTACGAGCACGCCGCCGCCGAGTTCGGCGTCGCCCCCGAGGAGTGCGTCGTCATCGAGGACTCGATAAACGGCATCGAGGCGGCCGTGCGGTCCGGCGCGTACACCATCGCCTACCGCGGCGGGCAGAACGCCGACCTCGACCTCTCGCGGGCGGATAGAATCGTCGACGGGCCGGCGGAGTTGCGGGCGGCGCTGTTGGGCGAGGAGTAAGCGAGAGGCGACCGAGACGAGATTACAAACGACCGAACCCCGACCGAACGCGGCTGCCGCCGCGCTTTTCTATTCGACCCGAACCGTCCGCGACTCCCGAATCGGGAGCAGCGGCAGGTCGGGGAACGCGACCTCCACGACGAACTCCAGTTCGTCGTCCGTCGCGCCGAAGACGCCGACGGGGACGGTCACCTCGTCGGAGAGGTAGCACGTCTTCGTCGACATCTCAACGTCGTTGACGGTGACGCGGATGCCGACGGAACCGCCGCCGCCGTCGTTTCGAACGCGGATGTCGTGCATGTCGCTCTCGCCGCGGGCGACCGACTCGGGGAACTCGCCCCAGTCGATGTCGGGCGCGGGGAGGTCCTTCGCGCTCTCGATGACGCGCTCGGCGACGCCCTGCGAGAGGCCCGCCCGAGTGAGTTCTTTCACGCCGGCGTCGACCACGTCTGCCGGGGTCGAGAGGCCGCCGGTGGCGAGCTTTCGCGCGCGACCGGGACCGATGCCGTCGACGGCCGTGAGCGCCGCGGCGTCGCTGCTGACGCCGTTGTCGACGCGGGCCTCGACGCGCCTTGCGAGGTTTGCCGCGCGGGCGTCCGCGAAGGTGTCGAGGAACTCCCGGAGCGCCGAGAGGAGTCGGAGCGCGTTCTGCTTGATGACCCACGCGTCGCTCCGGAGTTCGCTCGGCGTCGAGTTCGCCATGCTGGCGTGGAGGATGGCGAGCACCTTCTTCGGGCCGTCTTCGAGCGTGGTCGAGACGCCCGTCAGCACCGAGTCGACGGCGTCCACCTCGGACTGGCGCGCCGACACCTGTCGGAAGTCGGCCGCGCCCGCGACGGTTTCGAGGACGTCGTCGGCGGTGATGCGGTCCCGTTCCGCGAGGTCCGCGAAGCGCGAGGCGGTCCCGAGTCGGAGATAGTACTTCGAGGTGAGTCGCCCGAGCGGGGTCGCGTCGATGGAGAGGTCGTCGTCCATCTCGACGAAGCCGCGGGAGACGAGGCGGTCGAGCACGTCGCGGACGCGCTCGCGGAGGTCTTCGAAATCGTAGGCCGCCGGGTTCGACTGCGCCCGCCGGTAGTAGAACGTCGTCTCCAGCCACGACATGACGTCGTCGAGGTCGCGGATGGTCCCCATGGCGATTTCGGCGTTGAGGTGCGAGTCGAGGTCTTCTGCGAGGCGCGACTCGATTTCCTTGCCCTCGCGAAGCAGGCGGCGGTACTTGTTCTGGTCCGAGCGGTCGCAGACGACCCAGCCGTAGCCGACGTCGTCGTAGCCGGGGCGGCCCGCGCGGCCGAGCATCTGGAGGATGTCGAGCGGGGAGATGTCCACCTCGCCTTCGAGCGGGTCGTGGTGTTTCGTGTCGCGGATGACGACGCAGCGCGCGGGGAGGTTCACGCCCCACGCGAGCGTGGAGGTCGAAAACAGGAGCTGAATCTTGCCCTCCTTGAACCACTCCTCGACGGCCTCGCGGTCGTCCCGCGAGAGGCCGGCGTGGTGGAAGCCGACGCCGTCCAAGACGCCCTTGGCGAGCGAGTCGTTGCTCAGTTCCTTCGCCTCGTTGTGGAAGTCGTAGTCGCCGCGCGCGCCGATGGGTACGTCGCGCTTTGCGAGTTCGTCGCGGGCCTTGGCGGCCGCGCGGACGGCGTCCTGCCGCGAGGAGACGAAGACGAGCGACTGGCCGCCGTCGCGGATGTGCGGCTCCGCGAGGTCGAACGCCCGGTACAGTCGGCGGTACTTGTCGGCGAAGGAGTTCTCGCCGTGGGTGTAGGTCTTGACGCCCGCGTGGAGGTCGACGGGGCGATAGTCGTCACCGAACTCGAAGGTGGTCTCGTCCGGCGCGTCGAGCCACGCCGCCACGTCGTCGATGTTGGGCATGGTCGCAGACAGCGCGACGATTCGGGGGTCGCAGATGCGGCGCATCCGCGAGACGGTGACTTCGAGGACGCCGCCGCGGGTCTCCGAATCCAGCAGGTGGACCTCGTCGATGACGACGCAGTCGACGTCCTCTATGAACGAGTAGCGCGCGGAGTCGTGTTTCCGGGTCGCGGAGTCGGTCTTCTCGGGCGTCATCACGAGGATGTCGGCGCGGGCGGCCCGGCGGGGATTCAGGTCGCGCTCGCCGGTGACGACGTAGACAGAGTAGCCGAGGTCCTCGAAGCGCTCCCACTCGGTCTCCTTCTCGGTGGTGAGCGCGCGGAGCGGCGCGATGAAAAGCGCCGTCCCCTCGTCGCGGAGGGTCCGGCAGATGGCGAGTTCGGCGAGCGCCGTCTTCCCGCTGGCGGTGGGCGCGGAGGCGACGACGTTGTGGTCGGTGTCGAGGATGGCGGGCAGCGCCTCGCGCTGCATCCGGTTGAACTCCTCGAACCCGAAGGCGTCTGCGAACTCGGGGACCGCCTCGGCGACTTTCACTGGGCGCACCTCCGGGTGCGCGCTGGCGTCGGGGACGAGACGAAGACGAGCGTCATACACGAAGCCGAGTCGTCCGTGGGGAAAGGCGTTTCTCCATCCGGCGCGGCGACTCGGGAGCGTCGAACGAGCGGAATACGGAGGGGCTGAGGTTGGTGAGTGGTAGGGTGGTGAGGATTGGTTCGGGGCCCGAGGCGCAGGCCCGCTTACGCGGCGCCGGCGAGCGCGGCGATGAACGACCAGTTCGTCCCCGCGGTGGCCTCGTGCTTCTTCGATTCGGCCTTCGTCATGTCGCGGCGGTGTTTCCAGTTCATACTCGAGAGAAGTATTTACTCGAATATAAGTTTTTCAGTTATTTGATACATCTAGCACGGTCGTACGTGCTGTTTGATTGAAAGTCGTGATGTATCCGAGGTTGACGTTTCGTTTTCCGTGATAGAACTGTTCGTTTGAACTATTCTGAACAACGTGTGCTACCGTAGACCATTGTTCGACCGAACGGTGTCGTGGCGACGCGGGTTCGGTCGCCTCCGGCGAGCGATCCCGCCGCCAACCCGACAGACGGCGGACCAATCCTCACGTTTTTGCCCGTCGCCTCGCAAGAACTGCCTATGCGCACGCGGCGGAAGCCAGACTGGTTGAAGATGCGACCGCCATCGGGCCGGCGCTTCACCGATATCAAATCGACGCTCCGGGACCGGAACCTCAACACCGTCTGCGAGGAGGCGAACTGCCCGAACCTCGGGGAGTGCTGGAGCGGCCGCGACGGCCCCGGGACGGCCACGTTCATGCTCATGGGCGACCGGTGTTCGCGCGGGTGTAACTTCTGCGACGTGACGACAGGCGGGATGGAGCCGCTGGACCCCGACGAACCGGCGAACGTCGCCGACGCGGTGACCGAAATCGGCCTCGACTACGTCGTGTTGACCTCCGTGGACCGCGACGACCTGCCGGACCAGGGCGCGGCCCACTTCGCGGAGACCATCCGCGAAATCAAGCGCCGCGACCCCGAGGTGCTCGTCGAGGTGCTGATTCCCGACTTCCAGGGCGAACCCGAGCACGTCCGGAAGATAATCGACGCCGGACCCGACGTCATCGCCCACAACATCGAGACCGTCGAGCGCCTCCAGTGGCCGATTCGGGACCGCCGCGCCGGCTACGAGCAGTCGCTTTCGGTGCTCCAGCAGGTGACAGACGAGTCCGACATCCACACGAAGACCTCGGTCATGCTCGGCCTCGGCGAGCACGCCCACGAGGTCTACCAGACCCTCTCGGACCTCCGCGAGGCCGACGTTGACATCGTCACCTTCGGCCAGTACCTCCAACCCTCCCGGAGCCACCTCGACGTGTTCGAGTACGTCCACCCCGACGCCTTCGAGACGTGGCGGCGCGTCGCAGAAGACGAACTGGGCTTCCTCTACTGCGCGTCCGGCCCGATGGTCCGGTCGTCGTACAAGGCCGGCGAACTGTTCGTGGACGCGCTCCTCCGCGAGGGGTCGAGCGTCGAGGAGGCGCGGCAGGCCGCCCGCGCGGCCGCCGGACAGTAGGCCGCGGTCGCCACCCCTCGCGTCCGCCCGACTCAGCCATCCGGGTCCGACATCCGGTCCGACCCCGCCCCCGCCCCGAAGCGGACCTGCAACGCTGCCGATATTTCCGATTATTTCTCGGTGATGTGTGGGTTCACACGAATGAACGTCAGGAAGAATCGTTTAGAAGCGAAAATGTCCAATTTTACCTCGTGTGAGTTGACATAGCACGACGCGAGACGCAATATTCCGAGTCAAAGTAAATTATATACGAAAACAATATAACGCCGGCGGGTGTCGATTTTGCCATGAACAGGAGGGTTCTCCCGTGAGCGTGCTTCAACGCGACCCGCAGGACCAGGTACGAGTGCTCGACGAGGACGGGACCGTCGTCGGCGAGGTTCCCGACATCGACGACGAGACGCTCGTCGAGATGTACCGATACATGCGTCTCGCCCGGCACTTCGACACGCGGGCGGTGAGTCTCCAGCGACAGGGGCGGATGGGGACGTATCCGCCGCTGTCGGGACAGGAGGGCGCACAAATCGGGAGCGCAATCGCGCTCGACGAACAGGACTGGATGGTCCCGAGCTATCGCGAACACGGCGCGTCGCTGCTCCGGGGGCTTCCGCTGAAGCAGACGCTTCTGTACTGGATGGGCCACGAGAAGGGCAACGAGATGCCCGAGGGCGTGAACCTCTTCCCGCCCGCGGTCCCCATCGCTTCGCAGATTCCCCACGCGACCGGCGCGGCGTGGGCGAAGAAGCTCCGCGGCGAGGACGACACGGCCGTCATCTGTTACTTCGGTGACGGCGCGACCTCCGAGGGCGACTTCCACGAGGGGCTGAACTTCGCGGGCGTCTTCGACACCCCGAACGTCTTCTTCTGTAACAACAACCAGTGGGCCATCTCGGTGCCGCGGGAGCGACAGACCGCCTCCGAGACGCTGGCGCAGAAGGCGACCGCCTACGGCATCGACGGCGTGCAGGTCGACGGGATGGACCCGCTCGCGGTCTACTCCGTGACGAAGGCGGCGCTCGACAAGGCGAAGAACCCCGGCGAGGGCGAGGGCCGCCCGACGCTCATCGAGGCGGTCCAGTACCGCTTCGGCGCGCACACGACCGCCGACGACCCGACCGTCTACCGCGACGACGAGGAAGTCGAGAAGTGGAAGGCGAAAGACCCCATCCCGCGGCTGGAGGCGTTCCTCCGCGAGACGGGCCGCATCGACGACGAGGCCGTCGAGGCCATCGAAGAAGACGTGAAAGGGCGGGTCGCGGACGCCATCGAGGCGGCCGAGTCCGACCCGCGGCCGGACCCGAGCGAGATGTTCAACTACGCCTACGCCGAGCGGACCCCGGAGATTCAGGCACAGTACGAGGAGTTCGAAGCGCTCCGCGAGAAGTTCGGCGACGAAGGATTCCTCAGAGAATGAGCAGTCAGAACCTCACCATCGTGCAGGCGGTACGGGACGGTCTCTACACCGAGATGAACCTCGACGACGAGGTGCTCGTCATGGGCGAGGACGTCGGCAAGAACGGCGGCGTCTTCCGGGCCACGGAGGGCCTCTGGGACGAGTTCGGAGACGACCGCGTCATCGACACGCCGCTGGCCGAATCGGGCATCGTCGGCACGGCCATCGGCATGGCCGCGATGGGGCTGAAGCCGGTCCCCGAGATTCAGTTCTCCGGCTTCATGTACCCCGGATTCGACCAAATCGTGAGCCACATGGGGCGGTTCCGCAACCGCACCCGCGGCCGCTACACGCTCCCCATGGTGCTCCGCGCGCCCTACGGCGGCGGCATCCGCGCCCCCGAGTCGCACTCGGAGTCCAAGGAGATGTTCTACGCGCACGAGGCCGGCCTGAAGGTCGTCATCCCCTCGACGCCGTACGACACGAAGGGACTGCTCATCTCCGCCATCCGCGACCCCGACCCGGTCATCTTCATGGAGCCGAAGCTCATCTACCGGGCGTTCCGCGGCGAGGTCCCGGAAGACGACTACACGGTCCCCATCGGCGAGGCCGCGGTTCGCCGCGAGGGCACGGACGTGTCCGTGTTCACCTTCGGCGCGATGACGCGCCCGACGCTGGAGGCCGTCGAGAACCTCGAAGAAGAGGGTATCGACGCCGAGGTCGTGGACATCCGAACCATCTCGCCGCTCGACCGCGAGACCATCGTGGAGTCGTTCAAGAAGACCGGCCGCGCGGTGGTCGTCCACGAGGCCCCGAAGAACGGCGGCCTCGGCGCCGAAATCACGGCGACGGTTCAGGAGGAGGCGCTGCTCTATCAGGAAGCGCCGGTCAAGCGCGTCGCGGGCTACGACGTGCCGTACCCGCTGTACGCGCTGGAGGACTACTACCTCCCGTCGGTCGCCCGCGTCGAAGAAGGTATTCGTGAGGCGGTGAACTTCTGAACGATGGCGCTCAAGGAATTCAAACTCCCCGACGTCGGTGAAGGCGTCGCGGAAGGCGAACTCGTAACGTGGCACGTCGCGCCGGGCGACGAGGTAACCGAAGACCAGGTGCTCGCGGAGGTCGAGACCGACAAGGCGCTCGTCGACGTGCCCTCGCCGTTCGACGGGACGGTGAAGGAACTCCTCGCCGAGGAGGGCGAGGTCGTCCCCGTCGGCGACGTCATCATCACCATTCAGGAGGATGGCGACGACGAGGAGGCCGCCGCAGACGCCGAGACTTCCGATTCGGACGCTGAAACGGCCGAGTCTGAGTCGGCCGAGAGCGACGACGCCGACGGCGCTAGCGACGACGAGTCGGGTTCCGGCGGGCGCGTGTTCGCCCCGCCGAGCGTCCGTCGCCTCGCCCGCGAGCTCGGCGTCGACCTCGACGCCGTCGACGGCAGCGGCCCGAGCGGCCGCGTGACCGAAGGCGACGTTCGCGCCGCCGCGGACGACGACGGCGACGAGGACGACGAGCCCAGCGGCCCGCGGACCGTCCAGAAAAACGGGAAGTCCGCGACCGCGAAGCGCGACGAGGGAACGTCGAGCGCGTCCGCCTCCTCGTCCGCGCCGGCCGAGAGCGCCGACCGCGAGCAGACGCTCGCCGCGCCCGCGACCCGCGCGCTGGCCAAAGAGGAGGGCGTCGACATCGACGCGGTCCCCGCGACGGAGATGCGCGACGGCGAGGCGTTCGTCTCGCCCGAGGCCGTCCAGGAGTACGCGCAGGCCCAGCGCGAGGCGCAGGCCGCGGACGCCGAGGCGGTGTCCGCCGAGGCCGACGCCGGAACCGCGACCGCCGAGGCGACGGGCGACGCGGCGAGTGAACCCGCACCGCCCGAGGCCGGCCCCGGTGCCGGCGAGCGCGTCCCCTACAAGGGCGTCCGCAAGGCCATCGGCGACCAGATGCAGCGGTCGAAGTACACCGCGCCGCACGTCACCCACCACGACGAGGTGGACGTGACGGAACTCGTCGAACTGCGCGAACAGCTCAAGCCCGTCGCCGAGGAGCGCGGCTCGCGGCTGACCTACATGCCGTTCGTGATGAAGGCCGTCGTCGCGGCGCTGAAGGACTTCCCGTACCTCAACTCGCAGCTCGACGAGGAAAACGAGGAAATCGTCCTGCGCGACGAGTACAACATCGGCGTCGCGGCCGCGACCGACGCCGGTCTGCTCGTCCCCGTCGTCCACGACGCGGACCGCAAGGGGATGCTCGAACTCGCCGACGAGATGAACGAGAAGGTCGAGAAGGCCCGCAACCGCAAAATCGCGCCCGAGGAGATGCGCGGCGGCACCTTCACCATCACCAACGTCGGCGGCATCGGCGGCGAGTACGCCACGCCGATTATCAACTACCCCGAGGTGGCGATTCTCGCGCTCGGAGCCATCAAAGAAAAGCCCCGGGTCGTCGACGGTGAGGTCGTGCCGCGAAACGTCCTCACCCTCTCGCTGTCGTTCGACCACCGCGTCGTCGACGGCGCGCAGGGCGCTCGGTTCACGAACCGCGTGAAGGAACTGCTCGAAGACCCCAAACTGCTGGTGTTAGAATAATGGTCGTCGGAGACATCGCAACCGGAACCGAACTGCTCGTCATCGGCGCGGGACCCGGCGGCTACGTCGCCGCCATCCGCGCCGCACAGAACGGCATCGACACGACGCTGGTCGAGAAGGACGCCTACGGGGGCACCTGCCTCAACTACGGCTGTATCCCCTCGAAGGCGCTCATCACGGGGGCGAACCTCGCCCACGAGGCGGGCAACGCCGAGGAGATGGGCATCCACGCCGACCCCGTCGTGGACATGTCGCAACTGCGCGACTGGAAGAGCGGCGTCGTCGACCAACTCACCGGCGGCGTCGAGAAGCTCTGTAAGGCGAACGGCGTCAACCTCGTCGAGGGAACCGCCCGCTTCAAAGACGAACACGCCGTCCGCATCGCCCACGGCGGCGAGGGGCAGGGCTCGGAGACCATCGAGTTCGAACACTGCATCATCGCCACCGGCTCGCGCGTCATCCAGATTCCCGGCTTCGACTTCGGGGACGAGCCGGTGTGGTCGTCGCGCGACGCCCTCGAAGCCGACACCGTCCCGGAGCGACTGGTCGTCGTCGGCGGCGGCTACATCGGGATGGAGCTGTCCACGACGTTCGCGAAACTCGGCGCGGACGTGACCGTCGTCGAGATGCTCGACGACATCCTGCCGGGCTACGAGTCCGACGTGGCCCGCGTCGTCCGCAAGCGCGCCGAAGAGCTCGGCATCGACATGCACTTCGGTGAGGGAGCCAGCGGCTGGCGCGAGGAGGACGACGGCATCATGGTGACGACCGAGACCGAAGACGGCGAGGAAAACGAGTACCGCGCCGACAAGGTGCTCGTCGCCGTCGGGCGCTCGCCCGTCACCGACACGATGGACATCGAGAACGCCGGTCTCGAAGCCGACGACCGCGGATTCCTCTCGGTCGACGACCGCCGCCGCACCGACGTGGAGCACATCTACGCCGTCGGCGACGTGGTCGAGGACACGCCGATGCTCGCGCACGTCGCCTCGAAGGAGGGCATCGTCGCCGCCGAGCACGTCGCCGGCGAACCGGTCGCCTTCGACAGTCAGGCCGTCCCCGCCGCGGTGTTCACCGACCCCGAAATCGGCACGGTCGGCATGACCGAAGCCGACGCCGAGGAAGCCGGCTTCACGCCCGTCGTCGGGCAGATGCCCTTCCGGGCATCCGGCCGCGCGCTGACGACGAACCACGCCGACGGCTTCGTCCGCGTCGTCGCCGGCGAGGAGTCCGGCTTCGTCCTCGGGGCGCAAATCGTCGGCCCCGAGGCCTCCGAACTCATCGCCGAACTCGCGTTGGCCATCGAGATGGGCGCGACGCTCGAAGACGTGGCCTCGACCATCCACACCCACCCGACGCTCGCGGAAGCGGTCATGGAGGCCGCCGAGAACGCGCTCGGACAGGCGATTCACACCCTGAATCGGTGAGGAAGCGTCCGAAAAACGGCGAGCTGATTTTTTAGGCGGTCAGGTCGGCATCGAGTTCCGGGTCGAAGAGGTCCTCGACGCGGCAGTCGAAGTACGCCGCCAGCTTGAACGCCAGTTCGAGCGAGGGGTCGTACCGCTCGCGCTCGATGGCGTTGATGGTCTGGCGGGTGACGCCGACCGCTTCGGCGAGTTCGCCTTGGCTGAGGTCGGCGGCCTCGCGGCGCGTTCGGAGCCCGTTTTTCATGTCCGAGCGCGGACCCAGAGGTAGCACAGGGCGAAGAGCCCGAACAGTCCGACGTAGCCGTACAGCGCGCCCGAGAGGAACGGCGAGACCTCGAACAGCCCGAGCGTCGCACCGAGTCGGGCGGCGGACGCGCCGAGGACGAGAACCACCGCGGCGACGGTCATGGTGAGCTGACTCGCCCGCCGTTCGAGCGAGCGGTCGCGCTCGTCGAACAGCGCGACGTCGGTGCCGCGCCAGACGGCGAGCGCGGCGACGATGCCGAGCCAGTAGACGGCTTCCCCGAGGACAGGGTAGTCGAGGAATCGGAGGACGAGGGAGGCGAGGACGCCCGCTCCGATGGAACCGAACAGCAGGCGCCGGTACCGCCGTTGTCTGGAGAGCCGAGGCGTCGGTGAGCGTTGGACTTGTGACATAGTGCTGTGTAAAGCGCCGGTCGCGGGAAGCCGGGTGGAAAGTTCGCTTTACAGTAAAGTATACTTTACACATCGACTTAATCGTTGTCCCCGTTCGGTCGCGTCGCTCCGGGGTTCGCACAGTCGCAAAAAGAGCAGTTCAGCGTCGGTTCAGTTCTGTTCTGTCCTGTCTGGGTCGCGGTCGCGCTCACCCGTCGTCGAACCACCACAGCGCCAGCATCGTCCCCACGACTGCCACGGCCGCGGGAAGCGACTCGTCGACGCCGAGTGTGCGGACATCGAGGAGGACGACGCCCTCGAACAGGGCGGCGACCGCGAGAACCACGAAGGCGAAGCCCGCCACCCAGAGTTCGGGCGTGTTGACGTCGCTGATTGCCATGCGCGGCGCTACGGGCCGAGATATGATAAGTGTTAGCAGACCACAAGCAGTCTACTCGTCGGCGTCGAGAATCCCGTGGCTCTCGAAGAGCTTTCCGAGTCGGTCCATGGAGGCGACGACGGCGTCGCAGGCCGGGCGGACCGCGTCCTTGGGGACGAAGCCGACCGAGAGGCCGGCGACTTCGAGCATCGGGAGGTCGTTCGCGCCGTCGCCGACCGCGACCGTTCGGTCCATGGGTACGTCGAGTTCGGCGGCGTGAGTCTCCAGCGCCGTGTCCTTCGTGCCCTCGATAAGCGACCCTTCCACGTCGCCGGTGAGTCGGCCGCCCTTCACGGGCAGGCGGTTCGAGACGATGTCGTCGACTTCGACGCCTTCCTTTTCGAGCGCGCGCTCGACGCCGCGTTCGAAGCCGCCGGTGAAGATGGCGACGTGGTGGCCGTAGTCGCGGAGGCGCTGGATGAGGTCGGCCGCGCCGGGGCGGAGTGCCACCTCGCCGTAGGCCTCCTCTGCGAGTTCCTCTTCGAGACCTTCGAGGAGGCGGGCGCGCGACCGGAGGCTCTCCGCGTAGCTCAGCTCGTCGTTCATGGCTCGCTCGGTGATGTCGGCCATCTCGTCGGCCGTGCCGTTCTTCTTGCCGAGGAGGACCGTCATCTCGGAGTCCGAGAGCGTGCCGTCGAAGTCGAAGGCGATGATGCGCATATCTGCCCGTCGTCGCCGCGGGGTTTCAAAGCTTCCGCGTCGGCAGTTATGCGGCGCGGGAGGGACGCTGGCGAGCCGACCGCCGGGAAACCGCGGCGACGCCGCGCACAGCTATTTATCCATCGTCTCCCTGACAACACGTATGGACGACCTCCACGACGCCGAACACGAGACGCTCAGCGACGTCGAAGCCGACCTTGCCGAGGACTTCGGCGAGGAAGGAGACAGTCCGCTCCGACAGTTCGTCCGAAGCCTGCACGACCTCGACGAGGCCGAGGTGCGCGCGGTCGGCCAGTACGACGGCGAGGCGTTCGAACTGCTCTACCTCCGCGGCGATATCGACGAGGCGCTCGAACCGGACGCGCGCACCGAGCGCGTGAAGACGCTCGTGATGAAGGCGCTCGGCGAGCCAGTCAACGAACCCGAACTCGATGACTACGGGGAGTTGAACGCCGTCATCCGGTGGTTCGACGAGGTCGTCGTCGCCATCTATCCGCACGACGAGTGGTCGGGGGCCATCGCGACGTTCGACCGGGCGAACTCGCCGCTGGTCGACCTCGCGGTGACGCACCTGTCGTGAGAAGGCTCGCCGGCCGCCTCCGGAACCCGCTCAGATTCGAAGCGGCGTCCACGACCGCGGGCCGTCGTCGAGGCCGCGGACCCGGAACTCGGGGTCGCCGTCGGTGTCGCGCGTCTCGACGAAGCCGTCGAACGGCTGTTTGAGGAGCGCGAGTTCGCGCTCGTCGACGAAGCCGGTGTCGAGCGTGAAGACGCCCGTGAACCCGGCCGCGGAGATGCGGCCCGTGATGACGTGGAGGAACTGGAACAGCCGCTTGAGGTCGGTGTACATCACGAGCGTCGAGAGGACGTGCAGGCCGACGCGGGCCGACCGACTCGCCTCGTAGTGCTCCCGGAGCGACTCGGTCAGGTGGATGCCGATGCCGGTCAGGTCGCCGGGGCTGGAGACGTACCGGAGGTTTCCCGCGTCGGCGCGGTCATCGAGGAGGTCTGCGACGCTCGTCGTGTCGATGACCTCGAACTGCTCCGGGGGCGACCCGCTGATGTACGACAGCTCCCGTGCGATGCTCGGGGCGGGCTTTTTCGTCGTCACGACGACCGTCCCCGCGTCGGTACGCTCGCCGGGCGCGAGCATCGAGAGCATGAGCCGCCGCTTCCGCGTCATCGTCGGGCCGGCGATGAGCACGGACCCGGAGTCCGGAAGCGACACCTCGGGCGGTTGCGTCGCCGGCGAAGCGTTCTCGGGACGGAAGACCATCTACTGAATCTATCGGACTCGCGCAGATAATACTAGTGGGCGAACGTGTTGAGACGCCAACCCATGCGAGACAGTCTCAATGTCACGATATCGGCCGTTGTGACAACCCTTAACCCGCACGGGTCAGACCCTACGCGCATGAAGGTACTCGTCACGGACCCGATCGCCGACGCGGGTCTGGACCGGTTACGCGAGGCCGGTTACGAGGTAGAGACCGCGTACGACGTCGAAGGTGACGCGCTGCTCGAAGCCGTCTCCGACGCGAACGGGCTCATCGTCCGCTCCGGAACGCAGGTGACCGCCGAGGTGTTCGAGGCGGCACCCGACCTCGTCATCGTCGGACGCGCCGGCATCGGCGTCGACAACATCGACATCGACGCCGCGACCCAACACGGCGTCATCGTCGCCAACGCGCCCGAGGGGAACGTCCGCGCCGCCGCCGAGCACACGGTCGCGATGGGCTTCGCCGCCGCGCGCTCGATTCCGCAGGCTCACGCCCGCCTGAAGGACGGCGAGTGGGCCAAGTCCGACTACCTCGGCAACGAGGTCAACGGCAAGACCCTCGGCGTCGTCGGCCTCGGCCGCGTCGGCCAGGAGGTCGCAAAGAAGTTCTCGTCGCTCGGGATGGACATCGTGGCCTTCGACCCCTACATCGGGGAGGAGCGCGCCGACCAGCTCGGTGCCGAACTCGTCGAGTTCGACGCCTGTCTCTCTCGCGCCGACTTCCTCACCG
This sequence comes from Haloferax sp. Atlit-48N, assembly GCF_003383015.2. Lineage (NCBI taxonomy): Archaea > Methanobacteriati > Methanobacteriota > Halobacteria > Halobacteriales > Haloferacaceae > Haloferax > Haloferax sp. Atlit-48N. The sequence goes on from NZ_CP137689.1 coordinate 2,763,084, forward strand.
TCCACACGCCGCTGACCCCCGAGACGGAGGGGCTCATCTCCACCGACGAACTCGAAACGATGGGCAGCGGCTACCTCATCAACTGCGCCCGCGGCGGCGTGGTCGACGAGGCCGCCCTCGCCGAGGCCGTCGACGCCGGCGTCATCGACGGAGCCGCGGTCGACGTGTTCGCAGACGAGCCCGTCTCGCCCGACAACCCGCTTCTGTCCGTCGACGACGTGGTCGTCACGCCGCACCTCGGCGCGTCCACCTCGGCCGCACAGGAGAACGTCGCCGTCTCGACGGCCGACCAAGTGGTCGCCGCGTTCCGCGACGAACCCGTCATCAACGCGCTCAACGCGCCCTCGGTCGACGAGAGCGCCTTCCCGCGCATCCAGCCGTACATCGGCCTCGCCGAGACCGCCGGCAAAATCGCCGCCCAACTGCTGGGCGGGCGCCTCAACGAAGTCGAGGTCACCTACACCGGCGACATCGCTGCCGAGGATATCGAACTCGTCACGGCCTCCGCGCTGAAGGGCGTCTTCGCGCCGCTCGAATGGCAGGTCAACGCCGTCAACGCCCCGCAGGTCGCAGAGGAGCGCGGCATCGAGGTCGTCGAGTCGAAGTCCCGCCAGTCCGACGACTTCCAGAGCCTCGTGACCGTCACCGTCCGCAACGGCGACGAGGAGATGACCGTCTCGGGGACGCTGTTCACCGGCGAGGACCCGCGCATCGTCCGCATCAACGGCTACCGGCTGGACGCCATCCCGTACGGCCAGATGCTCGTCGCCCGCAACTACGACAAGCCGGGAGTCATCGGCTTCATCGGGACCGTCCTCGGCGAGAACGACGTGAACATCGCCGGGATGTTCAACGCCCGCCGCGCGAAGGCCGGCGGCGAGGCGCTGACCGTCTACAACCTCGACGACGACGTGCCCGAAAGCGTCCGCGAGAAGCTCCTCGCCGACGACCGCATCATCGACGTCGACCTCATCACGCTCTGAAGCGGCCGACCCGAATCTTCTGAAAAACGAGACGAGCTACCGTCGGCCGAGCGCCGACGCGACGCCCTCGACCACGCGCCCGACGGCGGACCGCACCGCGTCGGCCGCGTTCGATTCGACTCCCGAGCGGCGCGACCGGTCGTTTCGCGGGGCCGAGCGACCGCGAGTCTGTTTTCGGCTCCCGTCCCGACGCTCGGCCAGCAACCGTTCGTAGCGGTCGATTATCTCCTGTTGGTTCGTTTCGGCGCTGTCGAGTCGGGCGTTGAGCCGAGCGTTCGCGCGCCGAAGCGCCTCGTTCTCGCGCTGGAGGGCGTCTCGGCCCCGCGCGTCGGCGGGGGGCGACGGGCGGCGACCGCGCGACTGCTGACGGCCGCGCGACTGCGAGGCCGTGGACGCCTGTGCTGACGGAGTCGCGGACGCGGGTGAGGATGCGGGCGAGGACGAGGGCGCTGACGAGGCCGTGGATTCGTTGGTGGACGTGGCCGAAGACGCGGGGGCTGCGGAGGCCGAAGACGCGGTTTCGGACGGCCCGTTGTCGATTCCGTCCGGCGGGTACGTTCTCGAACCGGCCCCGTCCCGGCTGACGGTCCCGGTCGGCATACTGCTGAGCGACATCGTGTGCCACGACGTACCACAGAATGAAAAGAATGTGTCAGACGCGCACCCGACGCGCGTCATCGCCGGCGGTCGGACCGCGGCGAGCGCCGTCGTGTGCGGCCGTCAGCGACGGTCAGCCACGGTCGGCACGGGGCCCGGCGGCGCGCCTACTCGGCGAGGTGTTCGAGGACCGCTTCGGTGTCGTTCGGGACCGGTTCGGGGTCGTCGCCCGCTTCGAACGCCGCGTCGGGGTCCTTCAGCAGGTGGCCCGTCGTGAGACAGACGACCTGTTCGTCCTCGGAGACGACGCCCTCGGCGCGGAGCTTTCGGAGGCCGGCGACGGAGGCGGCGGAGGCGGGTTCGACGCCGACGCCCTCGGCCGCGAGGTCGCGCTGCGCCGCGGTGATTTCCTCGTCGGAGACGGCGACGGCCGTGCCGTCGGTCTCGCGGATGCCGGGGAGCGCCTTCGGCGCGTTGACCGGGTTGCCGATGCGGATGGCGGTCGCGCGCGTCTCGACGTCCTCCCAGCGCTGGGTGTCGTCCCAGCCGTTCTCGACGGCCTCGACCATCGGGGCCGCACCCTCGGCCTGCACGCCGGTCAGTTTCGGCACGTCGTCGGCGTCGAGCGCGCCCGACTGGACGAGTTCGCGGAACGCCTTGTAGAGCGCGGAGGTGTTGCCCGCGTTGCCGACGGGGAGGACGATGCGGTCCGGGTAGCTGCCGTAGTCCTCGTGGAACTCCTCTAAGATTTCGAGGCCGATGGTCTTCTGGCCCTCCAGTCGGAAGGGGTTCAGCGAGTTGAGGAGGTACGCCTCGCCGCGGGCGGCGAGGTCCTGGACGATGTCGAGACAGGAGTCGAAGTTGCCGTCGACTTCGAGGATGCGCGCGTCGTGGAGCGACGCCTGCGCGATTTTCCCGGCGGCGACCTTCCCGGCGGGGAGCAACACGAGCGTCTCCATCCCGCCGCGCGCGCCGTAGGCGGCGAGCGCCGCGGAGGTGTTGCCGGTCGAGGCGCAGGCGAGGCGGCCGACGCCGAGTTCCTTTGCCACGCGGACGCCGACGGTCATGCCGCGGTCCTTGAACGAGCCGGTGGGGTTCATCCCCTCGTGTTTGACGCGGAGCGTCTCGACGCCCACGTCGGCTTCGAGGCGGGGTACCTCGTGGAGCGGCGTCGCGCCCTCGGGGAGCGAGACGCCCTCCTCGAAGGGGAGCGCGGCGTTGTAGCGCCAGACGCCGCGGCCCTCGAAGTCGTCCCAGGTCGGCGGGGACGCGTAGCGGACTTCGAGGAGGCCGTCGCAGTCGTCGCAGGTGTACCGAACGTCCTCGAACGGCGCGAACTGCGCGCCGCACGCGATACATTCGAGCCAGGTGCCGTCGGCGGCGACGGATGGCTCCTCGGGGGCGGGTGCCGTGAGTTCGAGGCTCATTGCTCGGGCGGTGGCACCAGAGGGACAAAAGCGGGCGGGTTTGGGCGGCACCTGCCGGGCGACAGGCGCACCGAGAACGCGGTCGGCCGAGAGGCTTCGAAGACGACGAAGAACCTACGACTCGCCGAAGGCGTCGATGCGGGCGTGAACGTCCTCCGCCCACTCGTCGAGCGCGGCGTGCATCATCTCCTTGGCCTCGGGGAGCGGGGTGGCCGTGTACTGGTAGACGTAGCCGCCGGGGTCGAGCAGGCGGCGCTTGCGCTCGGTGAGGCCCTTGTCGAGGAGCGTCGTCAAAGAGCGGTTGACGTTGCTGCGGTCGCGGTCGAGCACCTCCGCCAACTCCGCGACGGTGCTTCCGGGGTTGTCGAGTAGTGCGAGATACGTCCGACTCTCGTGGCTCTGGATGCCGAAGACGCACGCGAGGACCTGTCCGAAGTTCGGGTCCTCGGTCTCCATCAGTTCGCCCATGTCCGGTGCGTCGGCCATGCACACCTGTTCGCCGTGCGTCGGATTAAACCCTCACTTACAGGCGAGCGAGCGGCCGCCGCGGCCGGGAACCGCACCGACGCTACTCTTTCGCGTAGCCCATCTTCAGCACGCAGGCGCGCATCCCGTCTTCGTCCTCGTGTTTGTGGAGCGTCGTCGGCGTGTCGCAGTAAAAGACCGTCCCGTCGTGGCGGAGCGTCACCTCGTGGACGCCGCCGAGCAGTTCCGCTCGGACGACGACGCGGCGACCCTCGCGGAGCGCGTCGAGGATTTCGTCTGCGGTCAGTTCGCCGGACTCGACTCGGAGCGGCTCGGGCATACCGGAGGGTCGCAGGCGAGCGGTATCAGTATTGTCGATGGCGGCGAGTGCCGACGGAAGCGCGTGCCGACGGCGGGCGGCGGGCGGCGGGCGGCGAGTCGAGCCGAACCCGGATCCGGCTCAGTTCGTCGTCCAGTTAGACCGGTGTTCCTCGTCGGTCGTCGGCACCTCCACGCCCTCGACGGCCTCCGCGACCTCGGTCTCTTTCGGCGTGTCGATGTGCCAGCGGTCGATTTCGTCCTCGAAGTCGCGCAGCGTCTCCGACACCATCGACTTCAGCTCGTCGTCGTTGACGTTCACCTCGAAGACGAACCGCTCGTCGCCGGAGCCGCGGCCGACCCGCTGGATGTTCGCGCTCACGAGTTCGTTGTCGAAGTAGTACGGAGCCAACTGGGTCATCACGTTGCGGTAGACCGTGTCCTCGACCTTCCGCAGCGCCTTCCGCCCGGCGGAGTCGGCCGCGCGGGCGACGTAGTTGATGGAGTCCTGCCACGACTCGACGGCTCCCTCGTTGTCGCCCTCCTCGACCCGCTCGTAGGACCGAGACAGCTTCTCGCCCGCCGTCTTGAGGTCGTCGTTGGGCGTCTTGCCCGCCTTCTCGCCTTCGCCCTCGCCGACGCTGGCCTGCTGGGCCGTCTTCTCGTTTACGTCCTCACCGAGTCGCTCGTGGGACTTGGGTCGCCACTCGTCCCAGTCGTCGAAGGCGGTGCTGTCGACGTCGGCGTCGCGGAGCGCGCGGGTGATTCGCTCCCCGTGTTCGACGACCTCGTCCCAGGTGCCACGGCGTTTGAACCCGGAGATGCTCTCTTCCATTGTCGTTGACGGGAGTACGTGCCAGACGGTATAAACTCTGCGAGGGGACGGGTTCGCACACGGGTGAGAACGTCTAGCGGTCGCCGTAGACGAAGCGCTCGGCGGCCGCGTCGAGGCGAGCCGACAGCCGACCGAGCCACGCCCCCGGCGACGCGGCCCGAAGCGCCGCCTCGTCGAGTTCGATTCGGTCGTCGCCGAGCGGGTCGCGAGACTCGTCGGCGGTGGCGTCCACGACGGTCGTCATCGAACACCGACCGCACCCCTCGCGGGTCGAGTCTGCCATGCGCCGCGCTTCGGAACCTTCACGAATAAACCTTGGTTTCCGGGCGGGTCGCGACGGGCTTATACGGTCGAACGTGTTGCTCCGTCTCATGGGATATCGCGTCGTGGACGCAACCGCCGTCGAGCCCGCCGACGACCGCCCGTGCGAACTCCGCCGCATCGGCGGCGAGGCCGGCTTGGAGACCGTCGCGCTCAACCGCTTCCGGGCCGCCCCCGGCGAGCAGGTGCCGCTTTCGTACCACTACCACACAGAACAGGAGGAGGCGTTCTACGTCCTCTCGGGCACGCTGTTCGTCGAGACGCCGGACGAGACGTTCGAAGTCGACGCCCACGGCCTGTTCGTCGCCGACCCCGAGAGCCCCCACCGGGCGTACAACCCCGAGGACGCCGCGGAGCCGGTCGAACTGCTCGCGCTCGGCTCGCCGGCCGTGTCGGGCGATGCCGTGCCCTACGACTCCGACGAGGAATGAGGAGCGTCGAACCCGAGGACGCCGAAGGGGCGGGAGACCCGGATGGGCCGGAGGAGTCGGATGCGTCGGCCACGGAGTCCGCCCTCGACCGCCCCGAGTGGGACGACGAGTACCTCGACCGGGCGGCCGAGCGGCTCATGTACAACTACGACTTGCAGCGGGAGTACGCCGTCCGCGGCGAGCGGTTCGACCTGTTCGGCTCGATGCGGATGGAGAGCCAAAAGCAGTTCCTCCACCGGTCTATCAACTACGCCAACCACCACGCGATGGAGTACATGCTCGCGCGGCGGGTCGACGCGGCCACCGTCGCCGAACTCGAACGGCTCGTCGAACTGGGCCACGCGCTCGCCGACGAGTGGATAGAACCCGACGAGGAGCACTACGGGACGGAGTTCACGTTCGTGCTCGTCGCCGACGCGGTGCCGGAGGAAGTTCGGGCGTTCGTGTCCGACTTCGCGGACCGGACGCTCCTGAAGTTCGGCTACTACGGCCACTACGAGGTGAACCTCGCCGTCGTCGCGCCGAGCGACGAGGACGCCGCGGCGAGCCGCAACGCCGACTCGGTCGCCGCGTTCACCCTCTGGAGCGACGGGTCGCCGGCCGCATCCGACGGGCTGTTGGACCGACTCCTCGGGAAGCTGCGTCGGTGAAAAAAAAGCGGCGTCGGAACGGCGAACGGTCGCGCGTCAGTCGTCGCTCGGCTGCGGCCGACCGCCGCGACCGCCACCGCCGCCCGAACTCCGCGCGTCTTTGATGTTGTCGTAGCCGATTTTCGCCAGCGCAAGCGCCAGGTAGACGAGCACCAGCGCGAGGACGATTTGGACGACTGCGGCCACCATCGCAAAGGTGCCCGCCGAGGCCATCCACTCGGGGTTCATGAACTTCGCGTAGACGTTGTCGTGGAACGCGAGCCACAGCAGGCCCAGCGACGTGATGGTCGTCATGAGAGCCATCGGCAGGCCCGTGCTGAGAAGCTGCTTGGAGTCGTCCCAGTTGGCGAGCCAGACGGTCGCGGTCAGGAGCGCCAGCGCGGCGAGCAGCTGGTTCGCGCCCCCGAACAGCTGCCAGAGCGTCAGCCACGAGCCGCTCGTGATGAGGATGTACGCCGGCAGCGACTGCACGAACGCGTTGCCGTAGCGGTTGGTCGCGAACTCCTCGACCGGCGTCTCGGGCGTCCCGACGATTTCCTCCATCATGTAGCGACCGAGGCGAACCGCGGTGTCGGTCGAGGTGAGGAGGAAGCTGACCAGCACGAGGGCCATGAACGGCCCGCCGAAGTCAGTCGGGATGCCGAAGCTCGACAGGATGACGCCGCCGCCCGCGGCGAACGTCGGCAGCGCGAGGCCGATACCGCCGCCCACGTCGGGCGCGATGATGGCGACCGTCGCCAGCGCGACGGTGGCGAGGAGGCCCTCACCGAGCATGCCGCCGTAGCCGATGACGCGCGCGTCGGACTCCTTGTTCAACTGCTTCGAGGTCGTGCCCGACGAGACGAGCGAGTGGAACCCGCTGATGGTCCCGCAGGCGATGGTGATGAACAGAAGCGGGAACAGCGGCGCGCCGGAGCGACCGATGAAGCCGTAGTACGGTTCGAGGTTCGTCACGAGCGGCTGCGTCGGGGTCGTGAAGAACGTGCCCGCGACGATGGCGACGAGCGCGCCGCCGACGCCCGCGTACAGCAGGAACGACGAGAGGTAGTCGCGCGGTTGCAGGAGCACCCACACCGGGAGGGCGCTGGCGACCGCCCCGTAGACGAGGATAATCGGGACCCACGCCGCGGTGTTCCCGTTGAACGAACTCGCGCCCGGGAGCCACGAGCCGGAGCCGGAGAACAGGACGAACGTCTCGGCGGGCGCGCGGGCCGCGGGCTCGAACAGCGCAATCGGGTACTGAATCCCCGCGTAGACGCCGACGAACATCGCCGCGACGAACACACCCGTCCCGAGCAGGAACGGGAGATTCAGCTGATAGAGGTAGACGCCGAACAGCACCGCGAGGACGATGTACACCAGACTCGCCGTGGCCGCCTCGGGATAGGCGTTGAACACGATGGCCACCACGAGGGCGAACACCGCGACGACGAGGACGATGGTGAGAAACGCGAACCACAACAGCATGTTCTTGCCGCGCTCGCCGACGTACTCGCCGATGATGTAGCCGATAGACTTCCCGTCGTGTCGCAGGCTGCTCGACAGCGACACGAAGTCGTGGACGCTCCCGAGAAGCGGATTCCCGAGCGCAATCCACGCGAGCGCGGGGACCCAGCCCCACACCACGCCCGCCGTAATCGGCCCGACAATCGGCGCGCCGCCCGCGATGCTCGAATAGTGATGCCCCAGTAACACCGGCTTTTTCGCCGGAACGTATTCTTGACCGTCTTCGTACTTGTGCGCTGGCGTCTCACGACTGTCGTCGAGTTCGACGAACTGCGCGAGATATCGGGAGTAACCGAGATACCCGACGGTAAACAACGCAAGCACCGTGACGACCAACCAGATGACTTGTACCATGGTACGCTGCCCCATTGGGAGAAACGAAAATGCCTCCCTTAATGGTAACGATAGATAGGAATGTATCGTGTTCGAACGACAGGTTCGTTCGGAGATGCGCGTCGAAAACTTCCGCCGCGCGGCTCGTTGTGACAGCTTACTGAGTGTCCGGTGCGGTGCCTACGTCGAGTTCGGCCGCGACCTCCCCGAGGAAGTCGCCTTTGACCTCCGCGACCCGCGTCTCGACGGCGGCGACGAGCGGCGGTGAAAAATTCTCGCGGAGGTCGTCGAGTCGCTCGCGCTCTGTCTTGACTCGCTCGCGCAAGAACGTCGCCCCCCGGCCCGACTCGTCGGGGTCGGGTTCGGGCGTGAGGCGGTTGACCGCGAGACCGCGCACGTCGAGGCCGTAAGAGTCGAGTTGGTCGATGGCGCGCTCGGTCTCGCGGAGCGATAGCTCGTCGGGGTTCACGACGAGGAAGAAGGCGGCGTCGTCCTGGAGCGTCGTCTTGGCGAACGAGAAGTCGTCGCGGCGCTGTTCGAGGCGGGCGATGATGGGGTCGCCGTCCATCATGCGCCGGGGCTCGTTGTTGCCGATGGCGGCGCGTTCGAACAGTTTGACCGACTCCTTGCGCTTGTGGAGGAGTCGCTGAATCCAGCCGTCGAGGTACTCCGGCAGGGAGAGCAGTCGGAGCGTCCCGCCGGTCGGTGAGGTGTCGAAGACGACCCGGTCGTAGTCGTCCGCCGAGCGCATCACGTCGATAAAGCGGTCGAACAGCGCCGATTCGTACGCGCCGGGCGTCTGGTGGGCCATCTCTATCTGCCGGTCGATTTCGTTGACCATCGCCGGGCTGACCTGGTCGCCCATCGCCCGCTTCGTCTCCATGAGATGTTCGCGGACCTCGGTCTCGGGGTCGATTTCCATCGCGTCGAGGTTCGACTCGCCCGCGACCGCCGCGGGCTCGTCGGTAAAGGACTGGTCGAACACGTCGCTCGTGCTGTGGGCCGGGTCGGTCGACACGAGGAGCGTCCGGACGCCGTCGCGGGCGCACTTGACCGCGTAGGCGCTCGACATCGTCGTCTTGCCCACGCCGCCCTTGCCGCCGAAGAAGACGAATTTGCGCATGTTAGAAGTGGTACTGGTGACCCTTGCGTTCGAGGAGCGACCCGCGGTCCCACATCCGCCGCTCCCACGCCTCGAACTCGTCTTCGAGATAGGGGAGCAGTTCGGCGGTGTAGTACGAGATGGGCGAGGGGATGCCGAACGCGTCGGGGAAGCACGCGAGCATGAACGCGTCCTCGTCGTCCTCGGCCTGCTGTTCTATCTTCTCGTAGGCGGGGTGCGAAACCATCCCGTGGTAGAGGCCGCGGAGCCACTCTTCGACGAGTTCGCGGAAGGATTCGATGCGCGCGGCGAGCGTCATCAGTTTACACACTCGCCCGCTGTCGGACAAAAGGGTATCGTTCACGAACGTCCGCGCTGGTTACCTGCGATTTCATATGTGCGGCCCCGGTAGCCCCGCTCATGAACGCGGGGGAGACGATTCCGGTGACGGTGCTGGGCGGGAGTCTCGGGGCGGGCAAGACGACGCTACTCAACCACCTGTTGACGAACGCCGGCGACCGCGACATCGCCGTGCTCGTCAACGACATGGGCTCCGTGAACGTCGACGCCGAACTCGTCGCCGAGGAGTCCGACCTCGCGGTCGGCGGCGGCGTGACCGAACTGTCGAACGGCTGCATCTGCTGTGAGCTACAAGACGACCTCGAAACCGCGGTCGTCCGCCTCGCGCGCGAGCGGTCGTTCGACCACCTCGTCGTCGAGGCCTCGGGCGTCTCGGAGCCCGGTCCGGTCGCCAGACTGTTCGTCACCTCGCGGGCGGCCGCCCGCTACGACGTGGCCGGCCTCGCCACGGTCGTCGACTCGCGGCTGTTCGCGGACACCTTCGGCGGCGGCGACCCGGACCGAACCGTCGCCGAGGAGGGAGACGGCTCGGTGCGCCCGCTGTCGGACCTCCTCGTCGAACAGGTCGAGAGCGCCGACCTCGTCGTCCTCAACAAGCGCGACCTCGTCTCCGACGCGGAGCTCGGGGCGGTCCGCGACGCGGTCAAGGCGCTCCGCCCCGGCGCGACCGTGGTGGAGACGGACCACGGCGACGTGGACGTGGACCTGCTCCTGTCGGACTGCCACGACCCCGACGCGCCCGTCGGCTGGCGGGCGACGCTGGAGGGCGAAGCGGGCCACGATGACGGCGACGAGGGCGACCACGACCACGACGACCACACGGACGGAGACCACGACCACGACCACGACGAAACGCCCCACGCCGAGGCGACCTACGGCGTCACGTCGTTCGTCTACCGCCGCCGCGCGCCGCTGGACCCCGACGGCGCGGCCGCGGTGCTGGGCGACCTCCCCGACTCGGTCGTTCGCGCGAAGGGGTCGCTGTGGGTCGCCGGAGCCGAGGACGTTCACTACACTTACAGTCAGGCCGGGCCGTCAGCGTACGTCGCCGCCGCCGGCCCGTGGGTCGCCTCCCGACCCGAGTTCGAACAGGACGCCTACCGCCGCAACCACCCCGACTTCGACTGGCACGACGACCACGGCGACAGGCGGACCGAACTGGTGTTTATCGGCCGCGAGATGGACGAAGACGCACTCGCGGCCGCGCTCGACGCCCACCTGCTCGACCCCGGCGCGTCCGCGGACGCCGGCGACTTCCCGACCGACCCCGGCGAGGAAGTCGCGCTCGCGGAGCCGACCCGGGAACGCGAGTCGGTTCCGACCGCGGGCGCGGTCCCGGAGGGCCGACGATGAGCGGCGAGTCGGAGCGGGCCGGCGGCGACGACGAGAAGCGCGGCGGCGATACCGAGGAGCGCGAAGCGGAGATAGAGTGGGGCGAGGGCGACCCGCGGGTGCTGTTCGTGATGAACCTCGTCCTCTCGACCGTGTTCGCGGCGGTGGTCGTCTACGGCCTGTCGTACCTCGACCTCGCGGCCTTCTCGGTCGTCAACGTCGCGTCGGCGGCGCTCGTGCTCACGGCGGTCACGTACCTCGTGACGAACTGAAACCGCGGGATGGGTCACCGACCCATTCTCCGCGTGAACTACCCGCAGGCGACCGCTGGCGGCCGATAGCCGCATTTATGTCCTTCGGGAAACCGCCTTCTCAGTAAGATGCCCATCGAAGACCGAGACGACGCGTACCTCATCACGCACGCGCTGGCGAAGGACACGCTCTCGCGCCTCCGGGACGTGGAGACGACGCAGGTCGCCTTCCGGAAAGGCCTCGTCAAACTCGGCCGCATCTGTGGCTACGAGATAATCGACGGCGCGATGGAGACCGAATACGTCACCATCCAGACCCCGCTCGCAGAGACGACCGGCGAGCGCGTGAAAGGGCTCGACAACGTCGTCATCATCAACGTGCTCCGCGCCGCGACGCCGTTCGTGGAAGGGCTGCTCAAGGCGTTCCCGCGGGCGAAGCAGGGCGTCATCTCCGCCGGCCGCGACGAGGAGGCGGGGATGGACGACGACGGCGGCTTCCCCATCACCATCGACTACGTGAAGCTCCCCGAAATCACGGAGAAAGACACCGTCATCGTGGCGGACCCGATGCTCGCCACCGGCTCGACGATGTGCTCGGTCCTCGACCACATCCTCGAAAACGCCGGCGTCGACCCCGAAAAGCTGTTCGTCCTCTCGGCCGTCTCCGCGCCCGACGGCTTGCTCCGCGTCGACAACGAGTTCCCGGAGGTCGACCTGCTGACGGTCGCCATCGACGACTACCTCGACGACGACGGCTACATCGTCCCCGGTCTGGGCGACGCCGGCGACCGCGCGTTCCGCACGACGTAACTCGGTCTCGTCTCGTCTCGTCCCGCCTCGCCCCGCCTCGTCGCGTCACGGCTCGCGGGCGGTCGCGACGACCGCCGGCCCGGATTCGGGTAACGACTAAGTTACCGCCCGCGCACCTCCGACGCATGGACGAACCTCGCGCCGCCGGAGGGTGCCGACGATGAGCGACCCGTGCGACGGCTGTGGACGAGCGGTCGAAGACGCCCTCGCTCGTGCGGTCCAGTTACAGGTCGACGGCTCGACCGTGGACGACCAGCGGCTCTGTCCGACCTGTTTCGCGGACTGGATCACCCAGTACGAAGAACAGATGTCGCCCAAGCGGTCGTCGGACGACTCGACGGATTCCGAGATAATCGTCGACTGACGGCGTCGGGTCGGGGCCGTGTCTCCCACGACCTCGCAGACCCCCTCTTTTCGGGTCGAGAAACGATTCCCCTCGGCGGGTTTTCGTTCGAGTCGAACGTCCCGAACCGAACCCCCGTAGACTACTGTGAGAGACTGTTACAAGGGGTGCGGCGGGGTCGACACCCGAGTCCGCGAACCCCTTCGTTTCGGGTCGAAGCCCCGCGGGCTCGCGGGTCGGGGGCGAAAAGGAAACGGAGAGAGCGCCGACGCGCCGAGGGTCGTCGAATCGGACCGACGGCCGTGCTACTCGATGTTCGCGCGGCCGCTGGTCGCGCTCCGGATGCGGTCGCGGAGCTCCGGGCCGTCCTCGACGGGGACGCGAACCTCGAAGGACACGTCGGCCTCGTAGGCGGCCTCGAACTCGACGCCCGCGCTTTCTAACAGCCCGCGAACGCTCCCCGAGTCGTCGTACTCGACGGTTACGGTGAACCGCTCGTGGGGAATCTCCTCGACGACGCCCGCCGCGTCGAGCGCTTCTTTCACGGCCCGGGAGTACGCGCGGGCGAGGCCGCCGACGCCGAGGTTGGTGCCGCCGTAGTAGCGCGTCACGACGGCGGCGACGTTGCGCACGTCCTGCTGGACGAGGACGTTGAGCGCCGGTTTCCCCGACGAGCCGCTCGGCTCGCCGTCGTCGCTCTGGTACTCGCGGAGCATGACGCTCCCCTCGCCGGGGACCGACGACGAGGCCGACCCCGCGGGTACCCGGTAAGCGGGGACGTTGTGGGTCGCGTCGGGGTGGCGCTCCTCGATTTCGGTGACGAACGCCTCCGCCTCCTCGACCGTCTCCGCGGGGGAGACGTAGCCGATGAACTCCGAGCCGTTGACCTCGAAGCGGGCGTCGCCCCGGCCGGCGACGGTTCGATAGGCGTCGGTCATGCCACCGAGTTGGCGTCGCGGCGTGGAAAAGCGTTCGCACCGTGTCGTCGGCGCACCGACGCGGGCGGCGAGGAGGGCAAGCGACGCGACCAACGGGGAGCGACGGCGACGGCGACGGGGATTCGAACCGGAATCGACGCGCTACTGGCCGCAGGCGTCCGCGTACGACGTACACCCGTTTTGGATGCAGACGCCGCAGAGGTGGCGCGTCTCGGAAATCGGCTCACCACAGCACATGCAACTGCGCATGGACACCATGCGAAAAACTACCGCGGGAGGTTACAAGAATCTTATTGCCGTGTTGACAGAATATCCGCGGTGCCGACGGGCGGGCTCAGGCGATGGTGATTCGGCGGACGAAGCCGAGGTTCGACAGGTCGTTGAGCAGGTCGCCGGGAATCGGCTCGTCGGTGATGATGTAGAGCTTCGGGTCGTCGGTGAACTCGGGGTCCTCGCTTATCGTCTGGCGAATCGAGATGTCCGCGTCAGCGAGTTTCGAGGTGACGGTGGCGACGATGCCGGGCTCGTCGGCGTCGGCCACCTCGACGGTGAGCACGGAGAGGTCGAGCACCGGCGCGAGGTCCATCAGGCTCGGAATCGACGAGATGTTCTGGAAGATTCGTCGAAGCTCCTCGTCGTCGAGGATGGCGTCGGTCGTCGAGTCGACGACCCGCCGGTCGACCTCGGCCTCGCGGGCGATTCCGGTGTTCGGTATCTCGATGCCGCCCGAGACGACCCGTCCCTGGTCGTTGACGGAAAAGCCCCGTTCCAAGAGGAGCCGAATGACAGCCTGCTGGCTCGGGCTGCCCTCGAACTTCTCCATAATCTCGTCGAACATTCGTTGGTCGGGGGATTTGCGGGCGGATGCATTAAGTGGTCCGTCACCGGCGACGCCGCGGCCGAGGCATTCGGCGTCGACCCCGCCGGCGGGCCGCCGACGCCGCGTCCGGGGAATGGGTTTAACCGTCGGCGCGGAGACCGGTCGTCCATGCGCGAACTACGCACCTGCGATTTCTGTGGGACCGACGCCGTCGGCGTGTTCGAGGTACTCCCGCCGGCGTTGACGCCGGCCGACGACCAGCGGCGCGTCGTCCTCTGCGAGCACTGCGAGGAGACCCTCAGCGAGGTCATCGCGCCGCTTCTCTCCCGACTCGGCGTCGACGCCGACGTGGACGTGGCCGACGACGCGCGGGCCGAGACCGGCGCGTCCGCGGCACCGGAGCGAACCACGAGCGGGTCGGGCGGCGAGGCCGCCTCCGTCGACGTGAACGCGGTCGACCCCGCGCCGACGCCGCCGGAGCCGGCGGACCACGACTCGCCCGACGAGGGCGACGACGCTGGTTCTCCGGGGGACGACGCGAACGACAACGACGGCGTGGACGACGAAGCCGAGGTCGAAACCGAAGCCGAGGCCAAGACCGAAACCGAGAACGAGCCCTCCGCGTCGGCGGCCGACGAGCAGCCCCGACCCGACGGCGAGTCCGGCCGGGGTGAGGAGCCGCCGAAGTTCCGGAAGGTCATCCGCATCCTCCAGAACCGCGAGTTCCCCGTCGAGCGGGCGGAGGTCGAGGCGTTGGCGTCCGGCGCGTACGACCTCGACGACGACGAGGTGGCCGACATCTTCGACTACGCAATCGAACGCGGGCTGCTCGTCGACGACTCGGGGACGCTCCGGCGGCCCTGAGCGGTCGAACGCGCTGAATCAGGGAGCAGGCGGCGATTACAGTTTTCCTTTCGTGCTCGGCGTGTCGGAGCGCCGCGGGTCCACGCGGGTCGCGTCGTCGAGCGAGCGCGCGAGCGCCTTGAACAGCGCCTCGACCTCGTGGTGGGCGTTGTCGCCCTCGACGCCCGCGTGGAGCGTGAGGCCGGCGTTCATCGCCAGCGACATGGCGAAGTGTTCGGCCATGTGGCTGGTGAACTCGCCGACGTACGGTTGGGAAAAGTCGCCCGAGAACTCGAAGAAGGGGCGGCCCGACACGTCGACGACGACGGAGGCGACGGCCTCGTCGAGCGGGACCTTGCGGTCGGCGTAGCGGACGATGCCGCGCTTGTCTCCGAGCGCTTCGGTGAACGCCTCGCCGAGGACGATGGCCACGTCCTCGACGGTGTGGTGGTCGTCGATGTGGAGGTCGCCGTCGCACTGGACCGTCAGGTCGAACAGGCCGTGTTTGGCGAAGGCCTCCAGCATGTGGTCGAAAAATCCGATACCGGTGTCGACGACCGCGTCGCCGTCGCCGTCGATGGCCAGCGTCACGTCGATGGTCGTCTCGGCCGTCTCGCGGGAGACGGCCGCGCGTCGGTCGGCGTCGCTCATGTCGCGTTCGAGGCGGGCCGCGCATATAGGGATTCTCGTCGCCGCGAGGGCGATTCTCGATGCCGACGCGTCAGACGAGCGTCTGACGGGCGTTCATGCGTTCGGACGCGTACGGTGGGGTATGCAGCGAAAGGGAGCGCTGGTGGTGGGGTACACCATCTGCGTCGGGGGACTCCTGCTCACCGCGCGGTCCGGGGTCGCTGTCGCGTTCGGCGTCGCGCTGGTGACGCTCGCGGTCAGCGCGGTCGTGCTCGGCGGGGGCGTCTGAAGTGATAGAGAGCGAACCGACGCGAAAAGTGTCGACCCGTCAGGGGGCGGGCGACTGATGGGCCGCGGAGCGACCGCCAGTCCGAAACGCGACGTGGTGACGGTCAGTATGCTCGTCCTCGCCGGGCCGTTCTTGGCGACCTCGCGCCCCGAGACCGCGATTATCGGCGCGCTGTTCGTCGCCGTCGGCGTCTACGGAACTGTCGAGAGCCTCGCCGCGGCCGTCGCCGCGTATCTCGACGCGTAGCGGTGCGCGGCGTCTCGGGTGCGTCTCGGCGTGCCGGCGACGCGACTACGCCTCCATCGCTTCTTCGAGCGTGAATCGACCCTCGTAGAGCGCGGTGCCGACGACGGTCGCCGCCGCGCCCGCCTCGCGGAGCGCGCGCACGTCGTCGAGCGAGGCGACGCCGCCGGAGGCGACGACCGGGATGTCGACCGCGTCGACGACGGCCGAGGTCGTCTCGAGGTGGACGCCTTCGAGCTGCCCCTCCACGTCCACGTCGGTGAAGAGGATGGCCGCCGCGCCGAGTTCCTCGTAGCGGGCGGCCGCCTCGGCGGGGTCGAGGCCGGTGCCCTCGGTCCAGCCGGAGACGACGACTTCGCCGTCTTTCGCGTCGAGGCTGACCATCACGCCGTCGGGGTAGTCGGCGGCGAGTTCGGCGACGATATCGGGGTTCTCGACGGCCGCGGTGCCGAGGATGACGCGGTCGACGCCGCGGTCCAAGAGGTCGCGGGCGTCGTCGGCGGTGCGGATGCCGCCGCCGAGTTGGAGCGGCACGTCGACCGCGTCGAGGACGGCGTCCACCGCCGGGGCGTTCTTCCGCTCGCCCTCGAACGCGCCGTCGAGGTCGACGAGGTGGAGCGTCTCCGCGCCGGCGTCGACCCAGCGACGGGCGGCCTCGACTGGGTCGCCGTAGCTCTTTTCGGTGCCGCGTTCGCCCTGCACGAGCTGGACGACTTCGCCGTCTTGCATGTCGACCGCGGGGACGACTTCGAACTCCGGGAACATACGTCACCGTGGGCGAGCGGCGTGCGTAAACGCACCGGATACGGCGACCCGGGTTCACCGAGGAACGTAACGAGCGAACCAACAGTTCGGAACGGCTTTGTCGCGCCGGGGTTCACACACACTCAATGAAACTCTTCGGTTCCAGCGGCACCCGCGGCGTGGTGGGTGAGAGCCTCACCCCGGAGTTCGTCCTCCGCGTCGCCAAGGCCGCCGGCACGGTCTGGAACACCGGCCGGGTCGCCATCGCACGGGACACCCGAACCACGGGCGAGATGTTCGTCAACGCCGCCGAGTCCGGGCTGGCGAGCGTCGGCGTCGACGTGGACGACCTCGGCGTCGTCCCCACCCCCGCGGCGGTCCGCTACTGCGAGAATCAGGCCGTTCCGGGCGTCGTCATCACGGCCTCGCACAACCCCCCGGAGTTCAACGGCGTCAAACTCGTCGGCGACGACGGCGTCGAACTCGCCGTCGAGGAGCTAGAGCGCATCGAAGACCACATCCTCGCCGAGGAGTTCGACGTGACCGAGTGGGACGCCGTCGGGAGCGTCCGGTCGGTCGAGACCGCGAACGACGACTACCGCGAGGACCTCCTCGCCAACGTCGACCGCGAGAAAATCGCCGCCGCGAACCTCACGGTCGCGCTCGACCCCGGCCACGGCGCCGGGTCGCTCGTCACGCCCGACTTCCTCCGCGAACTCGGCTGCGAGGTCCGCACGGTCAACGCCCAGCCCGACGGCCACTTCCCCGGTCGCCAGTCCGAGCCGGTCCCCGAGAACCTCCGCGACCTCGAACGCCTCGTCCGCGCGACCGACGCCGACGTGGGAATCGCCCACGACGGCGACGCCGACCGGGCCGTCTTCGTGAACGAGCACGGCGAGTGCATCTCCGGCGAGGCGTCGCTGGCCGCCCTCGCGGCCGCCGCCCTCGAACCGGGCGACGCGACCGTCTCCGCCGTGAACGTCTCCCAGCGCCTCGTCGACGTCTGCGAGGAGGTCGGTGCCGACCTCGAACTCACGCCCATCGGCGCGACGAACCTCATCACCCGCATCCGCGAGCTCTGGCGCGAGGGTCGGAACGTCCCCGTCGCGGGCGAGGGGAACGGAGGAGTGTTCTACCCCAACTACCGCCTCGTCCGCGACGGCGCGTACATCGCGGCGAAGTTCCTCGAACTCGTCGCCGAGCGCCCCGCGAGCGAACTCGTCGCGCCCTACGAGGACTACTACAACGTCCGCATCAACCTCGAATACGACGAGGAAGCCGAGTTGACGGCGATGCTCAACGCCGCCGCCGACTACGCCGAATCGGCCGACGCGACCCCGAACACGACCGACGGCTACCGCCTCGACTACGGCGACGCGTGGGTGCTCGTCCGCCCCTCCGGGACCGAGCCGAAAGTCCGCGTCTACGCCGAAGGCCGCTCCGAGGAGCGCGCGACCGAACTCGCCGAAGACGCCGCCGACGCGCTCCGAAGCGCGGTCGCGACGCTGTAACTCGGCGACAGAACCGACGAAAAAGAATCTCTTTTCGCGCGCCGCTCACAGGCTAATCGCCGCGAACAAAAGCGCCAGCGCCCCGAACACCAGAAGCATGAAGCCGCGTTCGAGGTCGTCGCCGTCGAGGTCGTCGTCCGGCGGGTCCTCGCGGGTCGGGTCGAGGACGAACTCCGGGTCGTCCGAGCGGGCGACCCGGCGGGCGGCCGCGGCGCTCTTGAGCAGTCGGCCGCCGAGGGCGAAACAGCTCAGCCCCACGACGATGGCGACCAGCGAAATCGGACTGACGTTCACCATCGGCCCGCGACCGCGGTCATGGGTCGGTCGCCACGGGTCGCCGTGGTCGCCGCGCCGGTCGGTGTCGTCATCGGTCGGCTCGCATCGGTCACTCGTCGTCGTAGACCGCGTCGGGGTCGAAGACGCGCTCGCCGACGTGGTCGCCCTCGACGGTGCGGTAGAAACACGACCGGTGGCCGGTGTGGCACGCGCCGACGTTCTGGTCGACGAGATACAGCAGGGTGTCGGCGTCGCAGTCGACGCGGATCTCCCGAACCTCCTGTGTGTGGCCGCTCGAAGCCCCCTTCTCCCAGAGTTCGTCGCGGCTCCGCGAGTAGTAGTGCGCCCGGCCCGTCTCGACGGTTCGGTCGAGCGCCTCCGGCGAGACGTACGCCAGCATGAGCACCTCTCCGGAGTCGGCGTCCTGCGCCACGGCGGGGACGAGGCCGTCCTCGCCGAAGTCGACATCGACGGTCATGATTCGGGCCACGCGGTCGCGGGGGTTATCTCTTGTGCGTCGCCGCGCGGAAGGCGCGCCCGACGCAGACTCCGCAGCGACTCAGACGATACCGAGCGCGCCGAGGACGCCGAAGAGCACGTCGCCGTAGACGAACGCGACGACGAGGCCGACGAACATGGGGACGAGAAACGGGATGCCCGGCGAAATCCACACCGACTCGCGGGTCGTCACGAGGTCCAGTCCGCCGCGGAGTTTCTCCGGCGACGTGCCGTAGGCGCTGCCCTCGATGCTGTCGAGGAACTGGGCCGCGCCCCACGGGTCGTCGAACGACCCGCCAGAGTCGGCTTCGCGGCCGTCGTCTCCGGGGGCGTCTCCGCCGGCGGCGTCCGCGGTCTCGCCGTCGCCGTCGAAATCGGCCGACGCGCCGCCGTCGGTGGCCGCGCGGTGGACCGCGCCGTCGGTCGGGTCGAACGTCTCGCCGATGCCGTCGGGGTCGCGGAGGTCCTCCGGGTTCGAACGCAGGTCCGCGAGCGTCAGGCCGCGCCAGCGGAGGTACATCCGGAGCGCGTCGAGGTCGAGGCCGTTCCGCGTGACGCCCTCGGGCGACTCGAACAGGCGGCCGTGGGCCGTCGGGAGCGACGACACGGAGACGCGGCGGCCGACGAACGAGATGGGGAACTCGAACTCGCCGTCCGCGAGGTTCCGGGCGGCGAGGTAAAGCGGGTAGGCGAGGCCGACGATGACCGTGTTCGTGAGAACCGTCATCGAGAAGACGCCGAGGCGGGTGGTGGCCAGCGGGAACTCCGTCCCGGCGAGGGTGTAGCTGGGGAACGTCGGGAGCAGGATGGCGAACACCATGAGCGCCTTCGCGTCCGCGCCGCCGAAGCCGCCGAGCCGCCAGAACAGATACGAAAGCGGGACGACGAGACAGACGCTCACGCCGACGCGAATCAGGTAGAGCCGGTCGAAGACGGTCTCGGGCGGAAAGTGGCCGAGCAGTTCCCACGCGAGCAGAGCGATACCCAGCGCGGCCAGCGGATACCAGACGACGTTGGGGACGCGCCGCGTGCGAACGTCGCGTACCGCGGTCCACGCGAGGACGGGGAGTACCGCCAACCGCAGGAGGTCGGGGAGCGTGCCGATACCGAACATACCCGGAGACTGGGGGCAGGGGAGTTAGGTGTTCGGGACGGGTATCAATCCTGAAACCGACCCCGGCGGCGGGTCAGAACGCCGCGAGTTCGACGAAGCCGACGAGCCGAACCGAAATCGAAAACAGCGCCAGCGCGGCCGCGGGGACCCACACCGACCGCGAGCGCTGGTAGCCGACGGCGGCGAGTCCGAACGCGAGCGCCCACAGGACGTGTTCGACGCCGCCGGGAACGTCGACGAAGACGGTCCCGAAGGCGGCGACGCCGAGCAGTCCGAAGGCGAACACGGGAGCGAGCGCCGGCCGCGAGACGGGCCGAAGCGACCGCTCGACCGCGCTTCGGTACGTCACGCCGGCGGCGACACAGCCGCAGACGGTCGCGACGAGGAGCAGGCCGAGGACGGTGACGCGCCACGGTTTCGGGAAGACGACCAGCGTGAAGGCGGCGTCGCGGAGCACCGACTGAAAGAACGTCGCGAGCGCGGCCGCAGCGACGGCCGCCCGAGCGGGCGCGAGTCCGACCCGCGACGAGGCGAGGTCGAACACGGCCGCGACGAGGAACCCGAAGCCGAGACCGGAGAGAACCACGTCTTCGGCGGCCCGTGCTGCCGCCGCTCCAACTGACGCCTCGGGGTGGTACGTCCACCCGACGAGCGCGGCGAGCGAGGCGTCGAAGCCGACCGCGAGGAGTGCGCTCGCGGCGACGACGGCGAGTCCCGGCGCGAGAGCCGCCGCCGGCGCGTCGGTGATGCGGGAGCGCTCGGGGAGACCGAACGACGGCGGGACACCGCGATAGCGCGCGTAGACGAGCGTCGGAACCGCGAGGCCGGCGACGTTCGGCGACGCGAGCGCGCCGACTACCGGGACGCCGAGAAGTCTGAGCGACACCCAGTAGCTGGCCGCGCTCGCGACTGCGAGACAGGCGAGAAACAGCCCGATTCGACCGAGTTCGGATGCTTCGCTGGGGAGCGAGCGGTCGGGTCGAAACGCGCGGACGGCGGTCGCGAACCTCGACACGGGTGGAGCGACCGCGCCGCGGGACAAATCGCTGTCGGCTCGCGGCTCACTGCGCGGATAAATGGCGGACCCACCGGTCACGGGTCGGCGCGTCGAAAGAAATGTGCGGGTGAGCGCCTTAGATGACGCGGTTCTGCAGGTAGTCGAGGTGCTTCGCGTTGTAGACGATCTTGACCTCGTCCTCGATAGGCGAACCGATGCAGGTGAGGCGGACGTTCTTCTCGTTGACTTCCTCGTCGGAGAGAATCTGCTGCATGTCCATGTCGATTTCGCCCTCCTTCACGATGGCTGCACAGTTCGCACAGGCACCTGCGCGGCAGCTGAAGGGCCAGTCGTAGCCCTGCGCCTCGGCGGCTTCCAGGATGTACTCGCCCTGGTTCACTTCCATCTCACCGTAGTCTTCGGCGTCGAGACCGGCGTCAGCCGCCTCTTCGAAGAGGTCGTCGTCGTCGAGGTCCCAGCCGTTGTCGTCGAGAACTTCGTAGTTGAGGTAGGTTACCGTGGGCATCGACAGAGGATTCGAAGGCCACCCCATTAGACTTTGCTGTTCCGTGCGCCGAATTCGGCCCGCGTTCCGGCGGCGACCGCCCGTTTATTACATTTTTGACCGTGATGGTTGCAGAATGACGGGTGCGACGGGTGCACGGGTCAGACAATGCCGGCGGAGAACAGCGCGTACGACGCGATGGCCGAAAGCGAGGGCGTGAGCATCCAGAAGAAGATGACGCGCCCGGTCGTGCCGGGGTCGAACAGGTCCTGCGCGGAGAGTTCGTCCGGCGCTTCCTCGCCCATCTTCGGCACCTCGTCCTCTCGCTCGACGGTGAGCGCGTTGACCGACACCTGCGGGGACTCGCCGCCGCTCAGGGCCTCACCGAGCGTGACGGTTCGAGTCGCCCGACCCCAGCCGAGGCCGACGATGCACATCGTCGCGCTCACGGCGAGGCTGGCGGGGATACCGATAGCCGACAGGAAGGAGATGAGCGACGCGCTCACCGTCTCGACGATGAGCGCCGCGAGGATGGGCAGTTGCGTGAGGTCGTTGCCGACGGTGTCGAGCGTCCGGCGAGCGATGGTGAACGCGCCGAGGCCGATAGCGCCGCCGGCGACGAGGATGCCCGTGTTCATCTCGAGCGCGCCGTTGCCGACGAGCGGGGCGACCGCGTTGGCGACGTTCGACGCGCCCGCGGAGAACGCCATGTAACAGGCGACGACGACGACGAGGACGGTGCTGCCGAACTCGCGGTAGGTCGTGTTCGGGCCGAGTCGCGGCCGCGGGAAGCCGCCGTCGCGGTCGAGCGCGACGAGCGCGCCGGGGCTTCGGTCGAGTTTGAGCCACGCGTCGAGGTAGGGGTAGACGTACCTCCCGATGACCGCGCATATCCAGAAGGCGATGACGGGCGCGACGATCCACCACGAGATGATTTCGAGCATCACGCCGGCGTCGAGCGACCCGTGGGCGAGGCCGAGACCCGCGATGGCCCCGACCGCCGTCATCGACGTGGAGGCGGGGACGCCGAAGGTGTTCGAGACCAACAGCGCGAGGCCGACGAAAAAGAGGACGGCGACGCTCGCCGCGAGGGTGAACTCGCTTTGCGGGACGATTTCGCCGCCCATCTTGGCGACGACTTCTCGGCCGAGGGTCCACCCACCGAGGAGCGCGAACCCGGTCATCAGGGCCGCGGCGGCGAGTTTCCCGAGCACGTCGCTCCCGACCGCGGGGCCGAACGCGACCCCCGTGGACGAGCCGCCGATGTTGAACCCGACGAACACTGCCACCAGGAGACCGACGAAGAGGAGTGCTTCTACCACGGAGTTACCTACTGGCGCAGGCACAAAAGTGACGGCGGTCGGTCGCTCGGGCGACGCCGAAGCCCGCTCAGTTCGACGCGGCGCGAATCGCCTGGTCGAGGTCGTCGACGATGTCGTCTACGTCCTCGATGCCGACAGACAGGCGGACCATGTCGGGCGTGACGCCCGCGGCGGCCTGCTCGTCGTCGGTGAGTTGTTGGTGCGTCGTGGACGCCGGGTGGATGACGAGCGTCTTCGCGTCACCGACGTTGGCGAGGAGCGACGCGAGTTCGACGTTGTTGACGGTGCCCTTGGCGGCCTCGTAGCCGTCGGTGAGGCCGAAGGTAATCATGCCGCCGTAGCCGCCGTCGAGGTACTTCGACGCCTCCTCGTGGGTCTCGTGGGAGTCGAGGCCGGGGTAGTTCACCCACGACACCTTCTCGTGGTCGTCTAAGAACTCCGCGACGGCCTGCGCGTTCTCGCAGTGGGCGCGCATCCGAAGCGGGAGCGATTCGAGCTTTTCGAGCGTCTGCCACGCGTCGAACGGCGACTGGGCGTTGCCGAGGTCGCGCAGGCCGCGGGCGATGGCGGCGTAGGTGAAGCCGGCGGGGCCGAACGTCTCGTCGAAGTTGACGCCGTGGTACGCCGGGTTCGGCTTGGCGATTTCGGGGTAGTCGTCGGCGTACTCGTCCCACGGGAAGCTGCCGCCGTCGACGAGGATGCCGCCGATGGTCGTGCCGGCCCCGTGAATCCACTTCGTCGTCGACTCCCAGACGAGGTCAGCGCCGTGTTCGATGGGGTTGCAGAGGTAGGGCGTCGCGAACGTGTTGTCGACGAACAGCGGCGTCCCGTGGTCGTGGGCGACCTCCGCGATGGCCTCGATGTCGGGCGTCACGAGCGCCGGGTTGCCGATGGTTTCGAGGTGGACGAACGCGGTGTCGTCGTCGATGGCCGCCTCGTAGGCGTCCACGTCGAGGGTGTCCACGAACCGGGTCGTGACGCCGCGGCGCTCGACGGTGTGGGTGAGGTAGGTGTAGGTCCCGCCGTACAGCGACGACGCGGAGACGATGTTGTCGCCGGCCGAGGCGAGCAGGAAGGTCGCGAGGTCGAACGCGGCCATCCCGGACGACGTGGCGACCGCACCCACGCCGCCTTCGAGCGAGGCGAGGCGCTCCTGTAACATCCCGACGGTCGGGTTCATCAGCCGCGAGTAGATGTGACCCGGCTTTTCGAGGGCGAACTGCGCGGCCGCGTCGGCGGCGTCGTCGAAGACGTACGAGGTGGTCTGGTACAGCGGCGGGGCGCGCGCGCCCGTCGCGTCGTCGGGGCTCTGACCGGCGTGGAGGCTCCGCGTGTGGAAGCCCGGGCTGTCGTCGCTCATGACCCGAACGTCGACCCGGACGGGGCTAAAGCACGGCGTCGGTCGCAATTCCCGCCGGGTTCTGCGACACGGTAGCGACTCACAAGAAACCCCTGAGAACCGAGGGTCGTCCCCGCGTCGCCCCCCGCGGCTCAGCGCGAGAACAACGAGGAGTGGACCGGGGCGAAGTCCTCGTCCTCGTCGGGTTCGCCGCCGTCGGGCGCGGTGTCGGTCACGGCGCGGCCCGCGACGCCCTCGTCGACGAAGTCAGCGAGCGGCGGGCCGACCTTCTCGGGTTCGACGAGGAAGGCGTCGTGGCCGTGGTCGGACTCGACGACGTGGTGGGCGACCGGCACGTCGCCGCGGCGGAACGCGCCCGCCAGCGACTCCGACTGCTCGGTCGTGAAGTGCCAGTCGCCGGTAAAGGAGACGAGGAGCGCCTCGCCCTCGAAGGCGGCGAGCGCGGCCGCGTCGGATTCGTAGCCCTCCGAGAGGTCGAAGTCGTCCATGGCGCGCGTGAGATACAGGTACGCGTTGGCGTCGAAGCGCTCTGCGAACTTCTCGGCCTGATAGTCGAGGTAGGACTCGACCTCGCGGTACGGGAAGAAGGACGCCGCGGGGTCCGACGGGAAGGCGTCGCCGCGCTCGCCGCGACCCGCGGAGCGCCGGCCGAACTTGCGCTCCATCGAGTCCTTCGAGAGGTACATCAGGTGGCCGAGTTGGCGGGCGAGGCCGAGACCCGCGTCGGGCGAGGGGCGCTCTTCGCCGTAGTAGTCGCCGCCGTTCCAGTTCGGGTCCGAGGTGATGGCGCGGCGGGCGACGGCGTCGATACCGAGACACTGCGAGTCGAGGCGGGCCGCCGAGGCGATGACCGCGAGGCGCTCCACGTCGTCGGGGAACTGCACGGCCCAGTCGAGGGCGTTCATGCCGCCGACGGAGCCGCCGACGACGGCGTGTAGGCGGCCGACGCCGAGGTGGTCGAGCAGGCGGCGCTGGGCGCGGGTCCAGTCGTGGACGGTGACCGGAGGGAAGTCCGTGCCCCACGGCTCGCCGTCGGGACCCTCGCTGGCCGGGCCGCTCGTGCCGTAACACGACCCCGGGACGTTCACGCAGATGACGTAGTAGTCGTTCGTGTCGATGGCCTTGCCCGGCCCGACGATGTCCCCCCACCACGCGCGGGCCTGCCCGGAGACGCCCGACTCGGTGCCGTGGCCGGCGACGTGCTGGCTCCCGGTGAGACCGTGACAGACGAGGACCGCGTTCTGTCCGTCGAACTCGCCGTAGGCCTCGTAGGCGACTTTCAGGTCGGGCAGTATCTCGCCCGACTCGAACTCGTGTTCCCCGATGTCGACGACATCGGATTCGACCCGCCGTCCGGGCGTGGTTCGGGTACGGCTCATCGCTCCTCCGCGTCCCCGTCGGCCTGCTGACGCAAGGCGTGTTCGATTGCCCGGTCGAGGTCGTCGATGATGTCGTCGGCGTCCTCGATGCCGACCGACAGCCGGAGCATATCGGGGGCGACGCCCGCGGCGCGCTGTTCGTCCATCGAGAGCTGTGCGTGCGTGGTCGAGGCGGGATGGATGAGCAGCGTCTTCGCGTCGCCGATGTTGGCGAGGAAGCTCACGAGGTCGACCGACTCGCAGACGGTCTTGGCGGCCCCGTAGGCCGCCTCGTCGTCCTCGCCGTCGAGGCCGAACGTGACCATGCCGGCGTAGCCGCCCTGCAAGTACTTCGAGGCGAGGTCGTGGGTTTCGTGGTCCTCGAAGCCGGGGTAGGTGACCCACGCGACGCCGTCGCGGTCGCGGAGGAACTCGGCGACGCGGCGGGCGTTGTCGCAGTGGGCGCGCATCCGGAGCGCGAGCGTCTCGACGCCCTGGAGGGTCTGCCACGCGTCGAACGGCGACTGGCAACTGCCGGTGCTCCTGACGGCGCGCTGGCGGACCGCCTCGGCGAAGGCGCGCTCACCGAATCGCTCGACGAAGTCGACGCCGAACGCGGGGTTCTCGCCGGAGAGTTCGTCGTAGTCGGCCGCGTCCCACGGGAAGGTGCCGCCGTCGACGACGACGCCGCCGACGGTCGTACCGGAGCCGTGGAGCCACTTCGTCGTGGACTCCCAGACGATGTCCGCGCCGTGTTCGATGGGCCGACAGAGCGCGGGCGTGGCGAACGTGTTGTCCACGACGAGCGGAACGCGGTGCTCGTGGGCGACCGCCGCGATGGCCTCGAAGTCGGGCGTCTTCAGCGAGGGGTTCGCCACCGTCTCGACGTGGACGAAGGCGGTGTCGTCGTCGATGGCCGCCTCGTAGGCGGCCACGTCGAGCGTCTCGACGGTCCGGGATTCGATGCCGCGCCTGACGGCGGTCTTCGAGAAGTACGAGGCCGTGCCGCCGTACATGTCCTCCGAGAGGACGGCGTTGTCACCGACCGACGCGAGGACGGTCGTGAGCGCGTCGAGCGCGCCCATGCCCGAGGCGGTGGCGACCGCGTCGACGCCCGCTTCGAGGGCGGCGAGGCGGCGTTCGAGGATGCGGGTCGTCGGGTTGGAGATGCGGGAGTAGACGTCGCCGTCGGCTTCGAGGGCGTACAGGTCCGCGGCGTGGTCCGCGTCGTCGAAGACGTACGACGTGGTCTGATAGAGTGGCGGGGCGCGGGCCCCTGTGGCCGGGTCCGGGTCCTGTCCGGCGTGGAGGCCGAGCGTGCGAAAGCCTCGATTCATGTATCAGGTGCATAATCTTCGATAGAGGAATAACCGTCAGTTACGGCAAGCGTTGCCCGTGGTTTGAGGTGGCGACGCAACGACGGTTCGGGCGGCTGGCATCGTCGCGGCCCGTCACGCCATCCATCCACCGCCACCCCGGAGCGTTTACCCGCCGTCCGGCCGACACCCGAACCAATGAGCGACGCCGACGTCGACGCCGAGTCGAACCCGTACCTCCGCGACCCGCCGACCGAGTTCGAACCCGCCGAGTCGCTCTCGCGCGAGGCGGCCGAAGAGCAGGCCGCACTCCTCCGCGAGGCCGTCCGCGAGCACGACCACCGCTACTACGTCGCGGCCGACCCGCTCGTCTCCGACGCGGCCTACGACGCGCTGTTCTCCCGACTCGTCGCGCTCGAAGGCGCGTTCGACCTCGACACGACCAACAGCCCGACGAACCGCGTCGGCGGCGAGCCCATCGACGCGCTGGAGACGGTCGAACACGTCGCGCCCATGCTCTCTATCGACCAGAGCACCGACGCCGACGACCTCCGCGAGTTCGACGAGCGCGTCCGCCGCGAGGTCGGCGCGGTCGATTACGTCTGCGAACCCAAGTTCGACGGCCTCTCGGTCGAAGTCGTCTACGAGGACGGCGAGTTCGTCCGCGCGGCCACCCGCGGCGACGGCCGGCGCGGCGACGACGTGAGCGCCCAGGTGAAGACGATTCCGACCGTTCCCCTCTCCCTCCGCGGCGACCACCCCGACCGACTCGCCGTCCGCGGCGAGATTTACATGCCGAAGTCCGACTTCAGCGACCTCAACGCCCGGCGCGTCGAAGCCGGCGAGGACACCTTCGCCAACCCCCGGAACGCGGCCGCCGGGACGCTCCGCAACCTCGACCCCTCGGTCGTCGCCGACCGCCCGCTCGCGGTGTTCTTCTACGACATCCTCGACGCGAGCGCGCGACCCGACAGCCAGTGGGCGGCGCTCGACCGCCTGCGCGAGTGGGGTCTCCGCGTCACCGACCGCATCGAGCGCGCCGAGGACGTGGCGGAGGCCATCGACTACCGCGACCGGATGCAGGCGGCCCGCGACGATCTCGACTACGAAATCGACGGCACGGTCATCAAGGTGGACTCGCGGGACGCCCGCGAGCGGTTGGGCGAGAAGAGCCGCTCGGTCCGCTGGGCGTTCGCCTACAAGTTCCCCGCGCGCCACGAGGTGACGACCGTTCGCGACATCGTCGTGCAGGTCGGGCGGACGGGCCGGCTCACGCCGGTCGCCATCCTCGACCCCGTGGACGTGGGCGGCGTCACCGTCTCCCGGGCGACGCTCCACAACCCCGACGCGAGAGCCGCCCTCGGCGTCGCGGTCGGTGACCGCGTCCGCGTCAAACGCGCCGGCGACGTGATTCCGCAGGTGGTCGAGGTCACCGAAGACGGCGGCGGGAGCTACGAGTTCCCCGACGAGTGCCCCGTCTGCGGGAGCGCCGTGGACCGCGACGGCCCGCTTGCGTTCTGCTCGGGCGGGCTGTCGTGTCCGGCCCAACGGGAGGCCTCCATCGGCCACTTCGCGGTCAAGGGCGCGATGGACATCGACGGCCTCGGCGAGGAGCGCGTCGCCCAACTCGTCGACGCCGGCCTCGTCGAGACGGTCGCCGACCTCTACGACCTGACGGCCGACGACCTCACCGAGTTGGAGGGGTGGGGCGAGACGAGCGCCGAGAACCTCGTGGCCGCCGTCGAAAACTCGACGAACCCCTCTCTCGACTCGTTTCTCGTCGGCCTGAGCATCCCCGAGGTGGGCGAGGCGACCGCCCGCGGCCTCGCCCGCGAGTTCGGGTCAATCGAGGCGTTCCCCATCGAAGCCGACGCCGAAGAAGACGAGTTCGACGCGTTCGAGGAACGCCTGACGACCGTGCCCGACGTGGGCGAGACGGTGGCGCGTCGCGTCCGCGACTTCTTCGAGAACGCGGACAACCGCGCCGTGATTCGCGCGCTGCTCGACCGCGGCGTCGACCCCGAGCCCGTCGAATCGGGCGGCGACGAACTCGACGGCCTGACGTTCGTCGTGACCGGGACGCTCGTGGCGAGCCGAAGCGACGTGACGGAACTCGTCGAATCCCACGGCGGCAACGTCACCGGCTCCGTCTCGGGCAACACGGACTACCTCGTCGTCGGGGAGAACCCCGGCCGGTCGAAGCGCGACGACGCCGAAGCGAACGACGTGCCGACGCTCACGGAAACCGAGTTCGAGGCGCTGCTCGCGGAGCGCGGCGTGGCGTATCCGCCGGAATAGAACGGTCAATCGGTTCGCTGAGACGGGCGCTGAGGCGACCGCCTCAGGCCCGGTGCGTCGGCCTCAGAGGTCGGCCTTCTCGAACGCCCGGTAGCCGAGCAGCGGCGGGACGACAATCCACGCGACGAGGATGGCGAGGATGAACGGCCCGGTGAAGTAGAACGGCAGCGACTGCGAGAACGTCGATTCGATGGTGAGTCGCTCGGCGAGGCCGGCCTTGAACAGGCGGGCGGCGACCGCGGGCCCGTACAGCTCCGCGACCAGCGTCTCGTAGGCCCGAAGCGGGTTCAGGTACTTGATGAAAAGCCGCATCTGAACGATTTGCGGCGCGGTCAGCGCGGTGAGACCGAGCTGTTCGACGACCCAGTTGACGAGCCGCGGGACGCCCGTGGCGACCGTCGACCAGAGGACGGCGAAGATGAAGTACAGCCCGACGGTGCCGAACAATGCCTGCCGCTGGGAGGCCGAGGTCGCAGAGAGCCAGACGCCGATGGAGACGAACGCCGTGGCGAGCAGTCCCGAGAGGGCCACCTGCCCGGCGTAGGAGACGAACATGACCTGCCCGCCGGTGAACAGCATCGCGAAGAGGGCGACGACGAAGCCGACGAGCATCGAGACGAGGACGACGAGCGTGCGGCCGACCAGCTTTCCGAACACCACGTCGCGCCGGGAGTTCGGCAGCGACAGCAGGAGCTTGATGGTGCCCGACTCGCGCTCGTCGATGAGCGAGCCGTGGGCCGTCACGAGCGCGATGAGCGCGAGGACGAACCCGAGCATGCCCGCGTACGAGAAGTTGAACAGCCCGCCCGGGGCGGTCGTGAGGCCGAACAGCGTCTCGGAGTTCGCGCCCGCGCCCGAGAGCAGAACGCCGTAGAACAGCGCCGTCGACCCGCCGATGAGCAGGGCGAAAAACAGCGTCAGCCCGAGGAGCCACCGCGACCGGAGGGCGTCGCGGAAGTCCTTGCGCGCGACGGATTCGAGCGTCACGCCGCCACCTCCGGTTCGTCGGCCGGGTCGTCGCCCTCGGTGTACGCGAGGAAGATGTCCTCCAGCGACGCGGAGTCGGTCTCGAAGTCGGCGACGGTCGCGCCGTCGGCCTCGACGGCCTCGATGACGCGGGTCTTGGCGTCGTCGGTACAGCCGACGACGAGGCGGTCGCCGTCAGATTCGACCGACGAGACGCCGTCGAGCGCGCGGACCGCGTCGAGGTCGGCGTCGCCGTCGACGTCGATGCGGAGCACCGCCTCGGCGTCGACGCGGTCGCGGAGGCCCTCGATGGTGTCCTCGGCGATGAGTTCGCCGTCGCGCATGATGCCGACGCGGTCGCAGACCGCTTCGACCTGCGCGAGGACGTGACTGGAGAAGAACACCGTCGCGCCGCGGTCGGCCTCGGTGCGGACGATATCGCGCATCTCGCGCGCGCCGGCGGGGTCGAGACCGGAGGAGGGCTCGTCGAGGACGAGGAGGTCGGGACTGCCGGCGAGCGCCATCGCGAGCGCGAGGCGCTGGGACATCCCCTTGGAGTAGCCGCCGGCGCGGCGGTCGGCCTCGTCGGGGGTTAAGCCGACGCGGGAGAGCAGTTCGTCGGGGTCGTCGTCGGCTTCCTTGGACTCGATGGCGAACTCGACGTGTTCGCGCCCGGTGAGCCGGTCGTACACCTCGTAGCCCTCGGGGAGTACGCCGGTCCGACGACGGACGGCCACGCTCTCGGCCTGCGCGTCGTGTCCGAGCACGTGGACGGACCCGCTCGTCGGACGCACGAAGTCGAGAAGCATGTTGATCGTCGTCGATTTTCCAGCACCGTTGGGACCGAGGAACCCGAAGACCTCCCCTTCCGCGACGGAAAACGAGAGGTCGTCGACGGCGGTGACGGTGTCGGGTTCGGACGACGGGAGGAGGGTATCGAACAGTCCCTCGTCGTCTTCGAACCGTTTCGTCACCCCGTTTAGTTCGATGGCGGCCATGGGCGGGCCTGCGTCGCACTGCCTTAAAGTGTTTTAGGTGCGGAAATCACGGCCGATAACGTTGCGGGCGGAACTCGGGGGCTGTCGAAGTCGCAGTTCGCCGCCGCTGGCGTGTCAGACCTCGTCGTCGGGTTCGTGGGAGTCGGCCATCTTCGTCGCCTCCGCGGCGTACCGCTCACGCAGGTCGTCGTCATCCACGGGTTCGAGATTCTCCGTCGGCGCGTCGATGGCGGCGGTCACGGTCATCCGGCGCTGGTGCATCACGGCCGCGGCGAGCTCCTTCCGGAGTTCGTACTCGCCGTCGGGCGTCGCGTAGATGAGGATGATGAGGTCGCGGTCGTCGTAGGACCGCTCGACCAACCAGAGCCGCGTCGTGTCGTCGTCGCTCATGGGCCGTGGTTCGGCCGGGGTTCCCTTACGCGTGCCGGCATCGCATCGCGGAGCGTGCCGCGCCGGGAGTCCCCCCTATCGTTTATTCGCTCCGCAAGCGTACGATTCCGGCATGTTGGAGACGCTGCTCGGGGACGACGTGGAGTCGTCGGGCCGATACCTTCCCGAACTCATCTACGGCGCGAACGACGGCATCGTCACGACGTTCGCCGTCGGCGCGAGCCGGTGCCTCGTGACGAATCGCTCGTGGCTCGCTAACAGCGTCGAGATGTTCGTCGTCGGAATGGCGGCCGCCACGGTCGCCTACGCGGTCGGGAACCTCCTTGCCGGCGTCGCCTGACGCGGGCGCGTGTCCGACTCACGTCAGGCGGACCGGCTCCCGGTCAGCTCCTCGACTTCGGTGGCGAGTGACGACAGCGCCTGCGTGCTTTCGTCGGTCGCCGCGACGATGCTGTCGACCGCGCCCTCGGTCTCGACGGTCCGGTCGCGCACGTCCTCGATGGTCGCGGTCAGCTCCTCGACCGCCTCGGCCTGCTCGTCGGTCGCGCGGGAGACCTCCGCGACGCCGTCCGCGGCGGTGTCGATGGAGGCGGCGATTTCCTCGAACGCCGCCAGCATCTCGGAGATGCGCTCGTCGGCGTGTTCGATGCGGTCGTTGGACTCCGTCGCCGCGTGGACCGCTTCGTCGGTCTGCGACTGGATGTTCTCTATCTGCGCGGTGATGTCTTCGGTGTGCTGGCGCGTCTCGTCGGCGAGCGACTTGACCTCCTCCGCGACGACGGCGAATCCGTCGCCGTCCTCGCCGGCGCGGGCGGCCTCGATGTTCGCGTTGAGCGCGAGCAGGTTCGTCTGTTCGGCCACCTCGGAGATGACCTCGACGACCGCCTCGATGTCGTCCATGCGGCCGCCGAGTTCGGTCACGCGGTCGACGAGTTCGTCGCCCATCGTGACGACGCTCTCGGTCGCTTCTCGCGCCTCGCTGTTGGCCTCGCGACCCTCGGCGGTCGCCTGCCGCGCCTCGGTGGCTGCGGTGTCGACCTCGTCGGCGGTGGCGGCGACCTCCTCCATCGTCGCGCTGAACTGCTGCATCTGTGTCGCGCCCTCGTCGAGGAGGTCGCGCTGTTCGTCGACGTTCTCGACGATGGCGTCGGCCGCCGACGCCGCCCGCGTGACCGCCGCGGTCGCCGTCTCGGTCTCGTCTTCGACGTTCGACGCCAGCGTCGAGAGATTCCGCGCCGTCTCGTTGACCGCGTCGACGACGAGATACAGCTGGTCGTCGACGGCCCCACTGTCGTCTATCGTCGCCCGCGCGTCGAGGTTCCCTTGGCTCAACTGGGTCAGCGTCGATTCGACCTCGGAGACGAGCGCGGCGACCTCGCGGTGGCGCTCGACCTCGGTCGTGCGGTTGCGGACGGTCTGGAGGACGCCGACGAGCTCGTCGCCCTCGTACAGCGGCATCGCGGTGTGCCGGGCGTGACAGTCGTCGCCGTTCGCGTCCGCGAACGTCTCCTCCGCGGCGTACAGCAGCCGGTCGGGGTCGTCGAGTTCCACGCCGTCGAGCGACGCGGCGTCGCGGGGGTTGTCGAGGACCTGCCCCGCGAGCACCCGGGCCGCGGCGTTGCCGTAGAACGTCTCACCGAGGTCGCGCCGGCCGAGCGCGTCGGCCGCGGACGTGCCGGTCAACGACTCCACGCCGGCGTTCCACGCCGCGATGCGGCCCTGTTCGTCGAGGACGAACGCCGGAAGCCCGACGCCGTCGAGCAGTACGTCGTCGTCGACGTTCAGGTCCGGCGCGTCGGTGGCGGAACCGGCGACGATTCCGCCGTCCGGTAACGGCGTCTCCTCACCGAACCACGAGCGGACGCGTGAGAGTATACCAAGTGACATTATCGACTTCGTTTCAGGGCATCACAGGAGTATCTTTCGAGGGCAGTATCAAATAAGATAATCACGCAGTGGCGGGATGGTCGAGTCGGCCGCTCCGCTCGACGCGTCAGCCTCAAGCCCCTCGCGCGGTAAGCCACCCCAGATGGACCTTGCCGCGGTCAGCGAACGAGCCAGCGCGCTGCCGTCGGACCCCGGCGTCTACCAGTTCGTCGCCGGCGACGCGGTGCTGTACGTCGGGAAGGCGGTCGACATCCGCGCGCGAGTTCGGTCGTACGCGGACCCGCGCTCGGAGCGCATCTCCCGGATGGTCGACTGCGCGGAGCACATCGACTTCGCCGTTACCGACACTGAGACGCAGGCGCTGCTCCTCGAAGCCAACCTCATCAAGCGCCACCAGCCGCGCTACAACGTCCGGCTGAAAGACGACAAATCCTACCCGCTGGTCCAACTGACGGCCCACGCGGTCCCGCGCATCGAGGTCACCCGCGACCCCGAGGACTCCGCGACCGTCTTCGGGCCGTACACCGACAAGGGCCGCGTCGAGACGGTCGTGAAGGCGATTCGAGAGACCTACGGCCTCCGCGGCTGTTCTGACCACAAGTATTCGAACCGCTCGCGGCCGTGTCTCGACTACGAGATGGGCCTGTGTACGGCCCCCTGTACCGGCGAAATCGCGGAGCGCGACTACCGCGAGGACGTGGAGTCGGCGGTTCGATTCTTCGAGGGCGAGACGGGTGTCCTCGCGGACCCGCTCCGCCGGGAGATGGAGGCGGCCGCGCAGGACGCGGAGTTCGAGCGCGCCGCCAACCTCCGCGACCGACTGGAGGCCGTCGAGTCGTTCCACGGCGCGGGCGAAGACGCCGTCTCGTCGCAGTCCGACGAGCGCGCCATCGACGTGCTCGGCGTCTCGCTCCGCGGCGACTCGGCGACGGTCGCCAGACTCCACGCCGAGCGCGGTCAACTGGTGGACCGGACCCGCCACCACCTCGACGCGCCCGAGGGCGAAGACCGCACGGCCGCCGTCCTCTCGGCGTTCCTCGCGCAGTTCTACGCCGAACGCGACCTCCCCGACGCGGTCGTCCTCTCGGAGCACCCCGACGACGAGGACGTGGTCGCGTGGCTCGAAGCCGAGGGCGTGGGCGTCCGCGTCCCCGGCGCGGGCCGCGAGGCGAAACTGGTCGAACTCGCGCTGAAGAACGCCCGCCGGCGCGCCGGCCGCGACGACGGCCTCGCGACGCTCGCCCGCGAACTCGACCTCGACGTGCGCCGCGTCGCCCGCATCGAGGGCTTCGACGTGAGCCACGCGCAGGGCAAGGCCGTCGTCGGGAGCGACGTGTGCTTCGTCGACGGAAGCGCCGAGACCGCGGACTACCGCCGGCGGCGACTCCCCGAGCGCAACGACGACTACGCGAACATGCGCGACCTCGTCCGCTGGCGGGCGACCCGCGCGCTGGAGGGCCGCGACGACCGCCCGGACCCCGACCTGCTCCTCATCGACGGCGGCAAAGGACAGTTGAACGCCGCGCTCGACGCCCTCGACGAGACGGGCTGGGACGTGCCCGCCGTCGGCATCGCCAAGGACCGCGAACTGGTCGTCACGCCCGACCGAACCTTCGACTGGCCGGACGACGCGCCGCACCTGCACGTCCTCCAGCGGGTCCGCGACGAGGCCCACCGCTTCGCCGTCCAGTACCACCAGACGCTCCGAGACGAGGTGAAGACCGTCCTCGACGACGTGCCCGGCGTCGGTGAGAAGACCCGCCGGGCGCTGCTGACGCGGTTCGGCAGCGTCGAGGGCGTGCGCGAGGCGTCTGTCGAGGACCTGACCGACGTGCCCGGCGTCGGCGAGAAGACGGCCGACGAACTGAAGCGGCGGCTCTGAGCGGCGTCAGATACTCGGGTGAAAAAGACGGATTGGATTCGTCGCGCGAGCGAGCCGGAGCGGCTTACGCGATTTCGTCGTACTGGTCGCGGAGCTTCTCGGCCGCGTCGTCCATGAGGTCGGCCTCGTAGTCGTCGAGGTCCCACTCGACGACCTCCTCGATGCCGTTCGAGCCGAGTTTGACGGGGACGCCGAAGGCCGTGTCCTCGTAGCCGAACTCGCCGTCGAGGACGAGCGAGCCGGGGAGCACTTCGCCGGTGTCGTGCAGGACGGCCTCGACCATGTGGGCGACGCCGGTCGCCGGACCCCACTGGGTCGCGCCCTTGCGCTCGATGACGTCCATGGCGGACTCCTGGAGGTCACCGAGAATCTCCTCTTTCTCGTCGGCGGAGAAGGCGGGGTCGTTGCCGTCGACGCGGACCTTCGAGAAGACCGGCACCTGCGCGTCGCCGTGCTCACCGAGGATGGTCGCGTCGACGTTCTTGACCGGCACGTCGAAGCGCTGGCTCAGCACGTAGCGGAAGCGGGCGGAGTCGAGGCGGCCGCCGAAGCCGATGACTTTGTGGCGGTCGCGGTCGCCCGTCTCGTAGAGGTGACGGTTGAGCAGGTCCACGGGGTTCGACGTGGTGATGGAGACGAAGTCGTCGTTGTGCTCCGCGAGCGAGGAGCCGATGTCGTCCATGATGGGGGCGTTGTCGCCCGCGAGGTCGATACGGGTCTGTCCCGGCTGCCGCGGGATGCCCGCCGTGATGACGACCACGTCGGAGCCGGCGGTGTCCTCGTAGCCGCCCTGCGTCACGACCGTGTTGGAGTCGTACGCGATGCCGTGGTTCGTGTCCGCCGCCTGTCCGACCGTCTTGTCTTCCATCTTCGGGATGTCGACGAACACGAGTTCGTCACAGACATCGCGAAGCGCGAGGTTGTACCCAGCCGCGGCACCGACCGTGCCGGCCGCACCAATCACGCTAACTTTCGTCATGCCACATTAACGACGCTGTGGATTCCGAGTAAACGTTTCGGAACGGGCACCGAACCGCAGTCTGTCGATTTCGTGTTCGTCAGTCGTCGAACTTCGGGCGACAGCGACGGGGTGGACTCGGGCGCGAGAGCCGGTGAAACCGCCGGTGACGAAACCGGTCGAACGACGCCGTGGGGTTTTTCGACGCACGTCGCGTCCACACGCACATGAGCGACTTCGACAAGGAAGCAGAGCGCCAGCGACTTCGGGAGAAGTACGAGCGAGACGAAACGAAGCGACGGTCGACCCAGCGGATGAGCGAGCTGCTCCTCAAGGGCGCGACGATGACGAACAAGCACTGCGACAACTGCGGCGACCCCTTGTTCCGCTACGAGGGGCAGGTGTTCTGTCCGACCTGTCAGGCCGAGGGGCAGGCCGCGGCGAACGCCGACCAAGACGCCGAGCAGGCCGCCGAAGCGGCCGTCGAAGCCGACGAAAGCGAAGCCGAAGCCGAGGCGAACGCGAACGAGACGGCCGCCTCCGCGGGGAGCACCGAGGCCGCCGACGAGACGCGCCGCGACCCCACCGGCGCGAACGGGCGCGACGCGGCACCGACTCGGACGCGAACCGCGGGCGAGCGGGAGGCGACCGAGCGACGCGCGCCTCGCGAGGTCGCCGGCGACGTGACCGCCGCGCGCGAGTCGCTCGTGCGGACGCTGACGTGGGCCGCCGAACAAGCCGAGTCGACCGACGACCCGCGGCGGGCGACGGACTATCTGACCGCCGCGCGCGAGGCCGCCGAGGCCATCTCGGCGCTCGACCGATAACCGACTGCCTGTCCTCGCCACCTCGCGTCGGCTGTCGCTCCGGGCGGTAGAACTACCGCCCCGCGGGTCCTCTGTTTCGTATGGACGTTCTCATCCCCATCGACGGCACCGACGCCAGCAAACGCGCGCTCGACTTCGCCATCGAGATGGTCGACGGGATGGGCGGGAGCCTCCACGTCGTCCACTACACGAACAACCAGACCGACGCGACGGAGGCCATTCTCGACGACGCGCGCGGCAGACTCAAAGCGGGCGACTTCGGCGGCGAACCGGAGCTTTCGACCATCACGGTCGACGTGTGGACCGCCGACCGCGTCGGCGAGGAGATTCTCGACACCGTCGAGCGCGGCGGCTTCGACCACGTCGTGATGGGCCACCACGAAGACGGCATCGTCGAGCGAACCGTCTTCGGGAGCGCCGCAGAAACGGTGCTCCGGGCCGAGGCCGTTCCGGTGACTATCGTCCCCTGACGCGCTCCGGGCGGTGAACGCGGCTCAGCGGTACTCCGAGCCGACGACCTCGCGGATTCGCTCGGCGGTGACTTGGCCGACGCCGCGGACCTCCTTGAGGTCCTCCTCGGTGGCGGTCATGACCGCCTCGACGCTCCCGAACGCTTCGAGCAGCGTCCGCGCCGTGACCGGGCCGATGTCGGCAATGGCGGAGACGACGTACTCCTGTTGTTCGTCGAGCGTCTTCGCGCTCTTGCCGCCGTGGACGCTCACGGTGCGCTCGCGGTCCGTCTGCTCGCGGGTGGCGATGGTCGCCAGCAGCTCCGCGGTGTCGTCTTCGTCTTCGGTGAACAGCACGCTCACGTCGAAGTCGACCGCGACCGACGACAGCGCCCCGCGAATCGCGCCGGGGTGGATGTTGCGCTCCTCGTAGAGCCCGCGCCCCTCGATGACGAGCAGCGGCCGGGCGTAGTGGCGCGTGAGGTCCGCTATCTGCTCGAATATCGAGCGGTCGCCGCCCGTGAGCGTGTCGAGGAAGTCCGAGACGCTCTTTCGTTCGACCGCGACGCGGTCCGAGAGGACGTAGTCACCGACCGCGAGCGTCTCCAGTCGGGTCGTCAGGTCCTCGCGCTTCGAGAGGGTGCGGGCGATGTTGGAGTCGAGTTCGCGCTGGTCGACGACGATTTCGACGGTGTCCTCGTCGTCGGTGCCCGCCGCGGCGACGGTGGCCGAGTCGTCCACCTCGTCTCCTTCTGCGTCCGACGCCGGGTCGTCGCCCGAGTCGGCCGGGTCGGCGTCCTCGCCGTGGCTGTCGTCGCCGTCGTCCGCCCGCGCCAACGCCTCGTCCGAGGGACCGAAGTCGGCGAGGCCGGACTGCCCGTCCGAGTCGGTCGCCGCCGCGGTCGCGGTCCGGCCGTTCGAGGCGGATGACGCGGTAGCCGACGCCCCGTTCGCATCGCCCTCGCTCGCGGCGTCAACCCCCTCGTTTCCGGTGGAACTCCCCGCGCTACCGGCGGAACTGGCGTCGTCTCCCGCGAACGCCGAGAGGTCGCGTTGGGAGGGGTCGAGTTCGGCTTCGAGGTCGTCGGCCGCGCCCTTGAGGTCCCGAAGCTCGTTTTGCATCGTCTTCTCGCGGCGGCGCGATATCCAGAAGTACGCCTCGTCGCGGGTGTCCTCCGCGAGGAGGACGACCACGCGACCGTCGGCTTGCCGGCCGGTCCGCCCCTTCCGCTGGATGGACCGGATGGCGGTCGGCACGGGTTCGAAAAAGAGCACGAGGTCGACCTCGGGCACGTCGAGACCCTCCTCCGCGACGGATGTCGAGACGAGTACCTCGAACTCGCCGTTTCGGAACTTGTCGAGGGTCTCCTGCTGTTCGTTCTGGGTCATCCCGTCGGAGCCTTCGCGGTCGCCTTGCCCGACGAACCGCCGGACCGAGAAGCTCTCCGAGAGGAACTCCGTCAGCGCCTCGGCCGTGTCGCGCGACTCGGTGAAGACGATGACGCGCTCGCCGTTCTGGATGCCGAGCGTCTCCGCGAGGAGGATGCGCGTCTTCCTGAACTTCGGGTGGAGGCCGTCGAACGACTCGGCTTTCCGCATCGCCTCGCGGACTTTCGGCTCGGCGACGAGTCGCTGGCTCGCCTTCGACGCGCCCGACGATCGGGCGGCGTTGCGCTGGCGCTCGAAGTACCGCCGGACCGACTCCACCGACTGGGTCTCGACGAGTTCGACCGCCCGGCGGAGCTTCATCACCTCCGCGTGCGTCGACATCCCCTTGTAGCCCTCCGACTTGTCGGCGTTCATCAGCCGCTGGAGCTCCGCGCGCATCCGGTTGAGCTTCTTCTGGGAGATATCGGGCTTCGTCGATTTGGTGACGCCCAACTGCTTGAGCTTCTCCAGTCGGTCGGTGATGACCTCGTTGAGCGCGTCGCGTATCTCCAGAATCTCGTCGGGGAGTTGGATGCGGTTCCACTCCACGTCCGTGTCGTGGGTGTACTCCGACACGTCGGCGTCCTCCTCGGTCATCACCTCCACGTCGACGATGCCGAGGTTCTCACAGACTTCGAGGATGGCCTCCTCGTCGCCGCCGGGCGAGGCGCTCATCCCCGTGACGAGCGGGTTCTCGGCGTCGGCGTGGTAGCGCTCTGCGATGTAGACGTAGGCGTAGTCGCCGCTCGCGCGGTGGCACTCGTCGAAGGTGAGGTGCGTCACGTCCCGAAGCGAGATGCGGTTGCCGATGAGGTCGTTTTCGATGACCTGCGGCGTGGCGATGACGATTTGGGCCTCCTGCCAGAGTTCGGCCCGGTCGTCGGGCCGAACGTCGCCGGTGAAGACGACGATTTCGTCGTCCGGGACGGTCAGCGCCTCGCGGTAGAAATCGGCGTGCTGCTGGACCAGCGGCTTCGTCGGCGCGAGAAACAGCGACTTTCCGCCCACGTCGTGGAGGCGCTGGGCGGTGACGAGCAGGCTGACGGTCGTCTTCCCGAGGCCGGTGGGGAGACAGACCAGCGTGTGGCCGTCGCGCGCGGTCCCGGCGAGGCGAATCTGATAGAGCCGCCGCTCGATGAACGACGGCGCGAGTAGCGGGTGGTCCACGTACGCAACGTCCTCGGAGGCCGACATCGGTGACGATTGCTCGCCCTTGCCGATAAGGGTTCGCAGAGCGGGGTGAAAGTAAAGCGTCCGCCGGGCCTCGCCGCGGCGGTCGTTACCCCGTGCTGTCAGCGGTATCGAGGTCGGGGTCGTCTGGTCGCGCGGTCGGGAGCGACGCTCCGAGGAGCGACGCCCACTCGGCGACCTTTTCGTTGTGCGGATTGGACATAGCGCTTCCCCAAGGAGATATACTCTCAACTATCGTATATAACGGTTATGCCGATTCGACGGATGGACTCGCGCGTACGTGGCCGGACGGTCGGCGTTCCACCGGAAACGACGGGGTGAAAAGTCGGGCGGGCGCGGAAAGCGCGCTCAGTCCTCGCGGTTGCCGGGGCCCCACGTGTCCGGAACTTCGATGACGTACCGGCCGTCCTCGCGGAGCGAGATGATGTACTCGCTTCGGTCGTACAGCTCCATGAGGTTGAGTTCGTACTGCCCGGGGTTGACGATTTTGATGCTCTCGAACTGTTCGTTGAGCTCCTCGCGAAGCTGGTCCAGGTCGGGCCGCTCGTCGGACGAAGGCTCGATGACCGTGCCGTCCGCGTCCGTGGGCGCGTCGGCGGGCTGACCGGCCGGCCCCTCGGAGGCGGGCGGCGCTTCGGACGGCGTCTCAGCCGCCGAACCGCGTCGGTTCGCGTCGGCGGCGGCGAGCTCCTCCGGCGTGACGACATCGCTCCGAGCGCTCTTCTGGGAGTTGTCTTCGTCCGTCTCGCGCGCGTTGATTTTACCGGGGTCGCGGTCCGGAGGCGAAGCCGAGTCCGCCGAGCTACTGGGTCGCTCCGTCGCGT
The DNA here is from genome assembly GCF_003383015.2 of Haloferax sp. Atlit-48N. Classification (NCBI taxonomy): domain Archaea; kingdom Methanobacteriati; phylum Methanobacteriota; class Halobacteria; order Halobacteriales; family Haloferacaceae; genus Haloferax; species Haloferax sp. Atlit-48N. Next base: position 2,804,010 of record NZ_CP137689.1, read on the forward strand.
CACCTCGGGATTTGTTCCGCGACGCTGGGGGTTCCTGCGGGTCTGCTCCCGGAGACTCGCCGGGCGCGGACGGCCACTCGCCCCAACCGCGAGGTTTGTCTTCGGGTTCGCCACCCGCGTCGGCCGCGTCGGACGCGTCGCTCGACCCGGCCGCACCGGTCGACGACGGTTCGCTTCGGGTCGAACCGGCGGTGTCACCGGTCTCGGATCGCTGTGGGGCGTTCGCGTCCGCATTCGCGTCCGCCCAGTCGCTGACGGTCATCGACTCCTCGTCGGTCGAGTCGGGATGGGACTGCTGCTGTGCGCGGTCTCGGACGGCGTCGGCCGCCGAAGAGCTCAGGTCCCGCGTTCCGGCGCCGCCCGTCGACGGCGTGTCGTCGCTTGCGCTCGCGGGAGCGCTCCCGCTCGACGCGGGCTTGAACTGAAACTTGTTGCCGCCGCAGCTCGGGCACCCCGAGAGCATCTCCTTCGAGCCGTCGGGGAACACCTTACCGCACGTGGTGCATTGATGTGGCATTGGTGGATGTTGGCGCCGGATGGCGCGTGAGGGCGTTCGTGGGGCCCCCTACTTTCGCGAGACGAGCGCGCTGATGAGATTCTCGTCCTTGTGAAGCGTCTGAATCTGGTTCGCGGGACCGATGACCGTGAGCTTCTGGGTCGACTGTCGGCCCATGAGCCGGTCGAGGAAGCTCTGGTCTGCGGTCTGCGAACGCGGATACGTCTCGATTTCGATACCGTTGAACTCGTCGGGGCTTATCTCGGCCATCGTGACTTCGATAAGCTTCGACTCCTCGTCGGGCGAGAGGCCTTCCTCCAGGATGACGATGTTCCCGTCACGGACGCCGTCGAGGATGAGTCGAATCTTCTCCATGCTGGTGAGGTTTGCCATCCGATTCCCGCTGAAGAGGTCTATCTGGACCCCGTCGGAGCCGTTGTCGGAGGCGGTTGCTTCAGGCATGGTGAATCACGCGAAGTACTTCGCGATTTTGGCGTACACTTCGTCCATGTTCTCCCCTTCGAGCGCTGACAACTCGACTGTTTCGTGCTGTGGGTACGCGTTCGCGATGCGCTCGACGTTCGAGTCTTCGAGGTCGATTTTGTTCGCGAAGATGAGCACGGGCAGGTCCTGGCTCTCGATGATACCGATGAGCATCGTGTTGACCTGCGATATCGGGTCCTTCGTGCTGTCGAGCACGTAGATGACGCCGTCGACGTCCTCGCGGAGCCAGTGCATGGCTTCGGCGACGCCCTCGGTCGCCTCGCGGGACCGGCGAACGGCGTCGTCTTTCTCCATGTCGTGTTCGAGGAACTCCTTGTAATCGACCTTCGTCGTAACCCCCGGGGTGTCGACGATGTCGATAGTGACTTTCTTGCCGTTCCGCTCGATTTCGACGTTCTCTTTCCGCCTGGCGCGGCGAGTCTCGTGAGGGATGTGGCTCTCGGGACCGACGGCGTCACCGGTCCAATCACGGGCGATACGATTTGCGAGAGTCGTCTTCCCGGCGTTGGGCGGGCCATATATACCGATCCGCTTCGGCTCGCTCTCCGAAAAGAGCCGGTCGACGACTCGTGAGATGCTGTCTCTTAAATCTGTGAGCAGTCCCATCCTGGGCCTCCCGCACCTCCCGAACGCGTCGTGGAGGGCGTATGGAGGTATCACCCAACCGGACTCACTTAAGCACTACGTCAGACACCAGTCACGTGGTCGACAAAACGACAGAAAAGAACGTCGGTGACGGCGGCCAGTCCGATTGGGCGAACTCGAACGACGAAATCGACAGGCCGGCGTTCGAGCGGGACGTACCGAGCGACAGAAAGGCGGCCGCTCGGCGGCGATACGCGTTCATTTAGCTTGTTACTTTGGGCGTACACGTGCGTAAGGATACCGAGCAGTGACGTCCGGAGTACCGCAGTGTCTCTCGAACACGACGAGCGTTCTGAAGCCGCCGCGCCGACTCCCCGCAGTCTGTCCTCGCCGCAGTAGCCGTGATTCTGATATGGTGACACGTGCCGCGGTGACGTGAACTACTCGCAAGGCAACACCCCCACCCCTTCGTTTCAGGTGGAACGGGCCGAAGGGGTGGGTGGGGGGAGACCGCTAGACGGCGGTCGAATGTTAATTGAATAGAGAGGATGAGTAATATTATCCGTTTTCTCTCTACTACGGGTTTGGTATGCGGATATCTGTGATAAAACCACCGCTATACAAAGACTACCGAACCCCCCTCCCCTCCTGTTCGCTGCTCCACCTGAAACGAAGGGGTGTGGGGAAACCGAGACGCAGGGGTTTCCCGTCGAACTGGAGAACGACAGTTAATTACAGGAGAAATCGAGACGTTACACAAGGTCGATACTCGCTCTACTACCCGAATTCGTCCAAATCGTTATTCGGACATCTCCACGCGAAACGAAGGGGTTACTCCCATCGAGTTTTCTGTCGGGGACACATCGCACGTCGAGTTCCACTCCAACGACGCCCGTTGGTCAGTCACCGCCACCGCTCAGTTACTGTCGGTACTCGGTCTCCGACACCCCATCCGGCTACCCACCATCGTTCAGTCACGCTGCCGCGCAGTTGCCGGCGCAACTCGTTACCCACCACTCGGCCGACTCGACCTGTTTCGACTCGACCTGTTTCGACTCGACTCGACTCGAGCCGAGCCGACTTTCCGACGCGGCTCGATTCGCCCGTTCGCCATCTGGTTCGTCTCCCAGCGACCGCCGGTACTGACGACATCGCCGGGGGAGCGAAACTGATACGCGCGGGTTCTCGTGTTGAAACGGTCCCGCCCGGCCGAGTTCCGGTCGAACGGCGGCGGACGGGTCGGAGAAGTAAGATTTTTGTACCGACTGTTCGTTTGGTTCCTTTGCATCATCTGGAATCGCCTTCTTCGGCGTGATGCGTAAATGCCGACTATCACCGGCTTCACGCACCCTATACGCCGCCGCGGGCGACTATTCCACTTGAAACAAAGGGGTATTCACG